>CAVYHJ010000001.1:0-341300 GCA_963768165.1 uncultured bacterium
TTCCCGACGTCTTCCCTGATACCCAAAAGATTCATTGAACCATATCCAGCAATGGTACACCATGCAGATATTTCATCATTAAAATTACTTCAATGGATTCATAGAGCGCGGCAATGGCTAAAAGCGGGATGACTACCAAGTAAAGTTTGCAAGTGTATTTGAGCCCTATCTTATACCCTGCCCAATGTGTTTCAACACCGACGGATTTGGGTAGGATAAACGATTTCCCCTGGATATAAACTCCCAACAACGCCAGGATATACGCTTGTATTTCGATAAGCAAAGTTAAGGAATGAGGAATCATATAAAGTTGCATCCTATCAGTGGTCGGGGATAACACTAATCCACATATAATAGCCTGTAAAAATGCTACGACCATCCCACTAAAGGGAATAACCAAGGATGGTAGGGTAATAGTAAGAAAACTTCCTACGATCAAGTTATGCAGAAAGATTAATACGGTTGCTTGTAATATATTACCCGACTTTAAAGCTTGGTAAAGTTTGGCTAACATCCCCGAATCAAAAGATTGTCGTATGCTATGGACAAGTGTTATTTGTATTCCAGGATAAAAAGCTACAAAAATCATCGAATAAGCGACTAATCCATAAAAAATCAAATTCAAAACTTGGTATGGCCGCTTGTATTGTCGAATGACTTGAATGGCATCCCGCATAATTTTCATGGTGTCTCTCTTCAACGATAAAGAAAATTTAATTTTCTTTATTATAAAAAGGAATAGAATGGCGATAGGGAGTGTCTCGCTGGTCTATGGAATACAACATCCAGTCCTCCACCGGTACTTGAGGAATACCAAATCGAGTAATAAACCCCTCCCCATGCCAACTCCCAATATAAGTTGTACTTAAGCCATTGGAGGTCACAGGGAAATCCGGAGAAAAAGTTCCTCCCGTGATATAAACATTATGCGTAGTATCCACGGCAATACCATATCCGGCATCTCCCTGAGTTCCGGCGAGGTACGTGGAATATTCCAAGGAGGCAGAACCGGATGAATTGGTATTTAATTTACTATAAAAGGCATTTAAGAAAATCAGTCCTTGATACGTGGTCATTAACCCATTGGAGGTAACGGGGAAATCGATAGACCAGGTTTGTCCGGAGACATAGGCTTTGCCTGCCAAATCAATGGCAATCGCATTAGCCTGGTCGCCTCCTGTTCCCCCCAAACAGGTGGAATAAACCAATCCGGAGGTTCCCGATGAATGGGTATTTATCTTAGTAACGAATGCCACACCGTTTCCACTATTAGTGGTACTAAACGCATTGGCGGTTACGGGGAAATCCACTGACCAGGTATATCCTGTAAGATAGGCGTTTCCGGAACCATCCACGGCAATACCCTTTCCTTCCTCACGCGAACTTCCTCCCAGAAAAGAAGAATAGACTAGAGATGCAGTACCTGAAGAGTCGGTGTTGATTTCACTTAAAAATACTTTTCCTTGACCATTTTTCGTTGTACTAAATCCATTGGACGTGACCGGGAAATTAGCGGACATAGTATACCCTATGATATAGGCATTGCCATTGTTATCCAGTGCAATCCCTTCACTTCCATCTCCCTCGTTTCCCCCTAAATAGGTGGAATAAACCAGAGATGCCGTACTCGATAAATGGGGATTCATTTTGGCCACAAAAGCCTCATTATTTCCTTCGCCAATATAGGTGGTACTAAATGCATTGGAAGTGACCGGGAAATCGGTAGAGGACAAAGTCAATCCTGTTATATAAATATTGCCAGATGTATCCACCGCAATTCCCAATCCTTGATCTCCACCGCTACCTCCCAGATAGGAAGAATAAACCAGCGACGCGGTGCCTGAGGTGTCGGTATTCAACTGGGTCACAAAAGCCTCACTATTCCCGGCGCCAATATAAGTCGTACTAAACGCATTAGCAGTGACAGGAAACTCTGTAGAATAGGTATATCCTGTGATAAAGGCATTTCCATTCCCATCTATGGCAATCCCGAGACCTGCATCGTATACGCTTCCTCCGAGAAACGTAGAATAAACCAGAGAAGCAGTACCGGAAGAATTTGTGTCAATCTTACTTACAAACACATCTTCTCCACCGCTGGATATGGTACTGAAAGAAAGAGCAGTGACAGGAAAATCCGGAGACGATGTATACCCCGTAATATAAGCATTCCCATTCTGATCAATGGCAATGGCTTTAGCCGTGGCTCCCCCACTGCCTCCTAAAAAGCTGGAATACACCAATTGGGATGCGGATACTGGGGAAAAGAATATCCCAATGGATAAGATGACTAAAAAAATCAAACTGGTTTTAGAAAATGAAACCGGCCGTGACTTAAAACGCATACGTGTTCCTCCTGAATTGAGAATTATTATTAGAGTGGTTGAGTGGAATATCTTGGCACTTACTTGGGGAAGGCATTCTATTAATCGCGAAGTCCTGCATGTCAATTTTTTCGAACAGTACGTCGTCAAACAATCTTGCGCGGAAGAATAACCTGACAAATGATTGTGTTATTCTCGGGATATTATTATATACCATCTATAATCATTATCAAGACATGCTTTTTCAATGAAGGAAATATTGCTGAATATAAAACCCAAGGTTTAAATAAAATCTTAAGAAAGTCTTAACGATGGTGTCTCACCGAGTCATCCTCCCCAAATCCCAATGGGAAAGTTTTGACGAATAGGAAGGTGTAAAACTATTAGAAAATTACCAAATCTATTTATTCTCTTCCAATGTACAATTTACAACGTGTGAAGTTGTTCCCGATTTTTCAATAGGGTGAATGGCATTGTCTCTGCCGGGTGAGGGAATCAGTTGCGCGACGGGTTCACCATCATAAATATAAACGGGATGCATTAAAGTCACTCCGTTTGTTCCTTTGATAAATAGAGTTTTACGGTATTCTTGAATGATGGATTCCCTTTGTAGATTTAAGGAATGATTAGGACAAATTAGAATGTTCTTTTTCGGAGATGGCTTTGCTATCCCATACAAAATTCCCGTCCCGCTTAAGCACGTGACAATAATCAAAATATTACTATATAGTTTCGTCCGCATATCGCGACTCCAACCATCTACTATTATATAACAACTTTTACTTTTTGTTTATTCAAATTTTTATGCCAATACTTTTCAACTTAAAATACCAGGTTAAGAAGTCAAATGTGGGGAGATAGATAAATCGGCATTCTCCCTGTATACAACTTTAAGTATTGGAGGTTAACAGATTATTTATCAAGCATTTATAAAATTACAAATGATGATGTTTTGCAGGGTCTTTTTCAATAGATTGGACGATTTTCTTGACATCCTGCGCCCTATCTTTGGGGCAAACAAGAACAATGTCATTGGTAGCGACGATTATCAGGTCCGATATACCTATTGTAGCCACTAAGGGCTTTTCACTGACCAGTACGCAATTCTGAGTGTCTATCGCCTCGATTTCACCCATTATGACATTGCCGGATTTATCGTGGGATTTAATTTTGTCCATCGTGACCCAGGAACCAATGTCGTACCATTCAAAATTGGATTTGACGACGGCGGCATTATCGGTTTTTTCCATGATTCCTTTATCCACGGGGATACTGTCCAGAGCAGGATAAATTTTGTTTAAAATCCACGGCCATTGTCCTTGCTCCATGGCGGGTGAAATTTGACTAAGGGCTTTATGCAGTTGGGGCATATAACTTTCAATCGCGGAAAGAATGGCATCAGTGGTCCAACAGAACATTCCGCTATTCCAGGAAAAATTCGAATTTTTGATAAATGATTTAGCTTTTTTTAAATCCGGTTTTTCAATAAATGTAGCGACCTTGTGTGCCGGGATAGAACCTATTTTTTGAATTGATTTCCCCGATTTAATATACCCGTAGCCGGTTTCGGGATAGGTCGGTTGGATTCCGAAAGTGACGAGAGCATTATATTTTTCTGCTATCATTGCCGCGACTTTGACATGTTTCATAAAAGAATTCCCATCCGGAATCAGGTGATCTGACGTTAACATGAGAATCGTTGGATTCCCATATTTTTTCTTGAGATAGGCGGCAACGACCCCGACGGCGGCAGCCGTATTTTTTCCCATGGGTTCGGCGATGATATTTTCTTTATTCACATTTGGCAGAACCGTGTGAATCCGCTGGGCAATCGCTTGGTCGGTAATAAAATAAATATGCTCAAGGGGGATTTTGCTGGACACGCGATTGACGGTTTCCACAATCAACGGTGTCCCCGTAAATACATCGAGAAATTGTTTGGGATTACTGCGGCGGGATTTCGGCCAAAACCGTTCTCCCCGTCCGCCTGCCATAATCACTGCGATTAACATGTTTTTCCTTTTTATTGAAAATTCTTGGTATTCATTTTATTGAAACTTGCGAAGAAATGCTAGGGATGGAACAATTCTTGACCATTTATAATCCTGAATAAGTCATTGAAAATAAAACTTTTGAGCAACGTTAAATGTTTTCCCTAATAAAAATTTCGTTGAGGAATGGGAAAAACATTCATTAAAACATTTTATAAAAGAAGGCGTCTGGAAATCCATTTCATTTCTGACGTGGATTAAAAAAACTAATATATAAAGTGGGAGAATTTGCCGTATCCTCGGAAGAGCCATAGTTGCGGACACTGCGGGAAACTTTTTCATCGCCTAAAAGAATCCAGCCATAGTTTGGAAATGTTTTCTTAACCCATCCTTGCACATCGGCTGTCAAATTCTGACTCGTCCATATCACTGTGCCGATTTTATTAACAATAACGGACGCACTGGGTGTGTCAACAAAATCCCCGCCGGGTGTTGTCCATTTCAAAGAGGGATACGAGCAGAACAACCAGGTTGGAGTAGCGGAGCTTGTTTTTTTACTTATCGCCCATGAACTAATCACACGATGAAATTCTTGTGTTACCGAAACAGTTTCAGCATGTTTGGGAATCCGCGTACAAATCAATTGAACGGTGACCGCGCTGATGACAGCATTCGACGGTATTGAAGAAAGATTAAATCGAATGAGAGAGCGGTGGATGCCGGGATTGTTGGGTCCTGACATTCCGGCACGCAGTTCAGTTGTCACATTGGAATTTTTACCGGTATCCCCGGAGAAAAGAACCGTATCTTGAATATTTTTTATACCGGTGATGGTAACCGTTTTACTTTGTGCAAAGGATACAATATTGATGGAAATCAATGAATATAAAAAGAATGCATTGTATCGGCTCATATTTACGGACCTATCCTAAGAATATCACCGTTACTGACTGTTCCATTCGTCGGATCATAAATTAATTTACCCAAATCGTCCCAACGATCAGGTCCCAGACTATAAACCATCCATTCAGTATTGGGACTGGTAATTCCCAAAGCCGTTAAACGATGTTGGACGACACCCGGTTTATAATCTTCTGTCAGATAATGATAAAAATTTTTAACCGATTGCACTGTCCCCGGAGCATCCTGATTAAAAAAAATATCCACTGGGATAGAAGTGAGGTAGGCTACGGGAGTTGTCAAATAATGCGAAAGATGCTGATAATCTGTATCCTCAGGATTGTCATAATAGGGATAGATATTGTTATCAATGTTATAACTCTCCAATGCCGTCGCAGCCGTTTGTAAATCCGCCTGCACCCGCGCCACCTTGCTTCGCGTTTGCGCGAGAAGATAATTCGGTATGGCGATGGCAGCCAGGATAGCGATAATCGCCACCACAATTAATAATTCAATTAAAGTAAATCCGTGTGTGCTTTGTAAATCCATCACTGTAAAAACCAACGCCACTCGTTCACTGAATTTGCCGGAGTATAATACACCGTGAGCACAGGAGGAGTCGAGGTGTCTTCCGAGGACGCGTATCCCCGAATCGTCTGAGGAATCGTTTCGTCACCAAGAATAATCCATCCATCGTTTGACAATGATCCGTTAACCCATCCTTGCACATCGGCGGTCATGCCGGGTCCTGTCCAGACGGTAGTACTCCCTACGACAGTACTGACTATGGTTGAAGCGCTTGTGGAAGAAACAAAGTCACCTCCGGCAGAATTCCATGCCAGAATCGGATATTGCCGATAAGACCAGGTTACGCCTCCGTTTACGATTTGGCCGCCGGAACCAGTCCCAATACCTGTACCTTCACTCCATGAATTCGTTAATCGAAACAAAGCATGCGTAACCGTTGTGCCTCCTGAAGGGACATTTGTAACCACCATTTGTAACGCAACAGAATCAATACTGACCAGAGAAGGAACTGTAGAAAGGTCAAATCGAATCAGCAGTCTGCGGGCAGTATTCATATTATTCTCTCCGGCACGGTTGGGGTCTCCTGCGCCGGAGTTATCGGCTGTGTGATCGGAATAAATATTAGCGTCTATAGTAAGCGGTTTGCCGGATAACACAATCGTGTTGCCGCGCGCCTCATAAGACATTCCGAATAGAATGCTTAAAGAAATGATAACTAAAAAGCGCGAATACACTTTTCTCATACGAGTCTGATTTTAAAAAGACTACTTCGCGTAAAAGTCCGATAGGGTCACCGGTGTGAGGGGTGTATAGTCTATTGTAAGTACTGGAGGATTAGTGGCGTCTTCTGCCGAGGCGTATCCGCGGACACTTTGTGGTGTTCCCTCATCTCCAATGAGAATCCAACCGTCATTGGCAAAAGTACTATTAACCCAACCCTGCACATCGGAAACCAATCCAGAACCTGTCCAGACGGTTGTGCTGTTTAGTACAGTACTTACAGTGGTTGTGGCGCTGGCGGTAGCAACAAAATCTCCTCCGGCAGAGTTCCAAGTAGTGGTAGGGTAATACGTGAATGTCCAACTCGATCCGCCGGGAACGACTTGCCCGCCGGAACCGTTTCCGACACCTGTGCCTTCACTCCAGGTATTGGTGAGACGGTATAACGATTGGCTTGTAACAAAGGCGCTGCCAGGGACATTTGTAATCACCATTTGCAAAGAAACGGAATTAATCGTTGCGTTTGCCGGTATGGTGGAAAGGTCAAATTGGATCAGCAAACGGAAATAGTTGCTTGCATTGTTTTTTCCCGCCCGGTTGGGATCTCCCAGTCCGGAATTTTGGGCTGTTTCGGAACTCAACGAATACATGGTGTTATCTATGGTTCCAGGTTTGCCGGATAAAGTGACGACCGCCGCTTGAGCTATGTATACCTGCCCGAAGAGAAAAGAAGTTACCAAAATAAATAGAGATTTCCTTATATACATTTTCATTGGACTGACCTCGCTTTGTGAGAATATTAAAATCTTTTAAATAGGAACGTTACCGAAATAAGAATAGTTCCCCGCCTACCGATTCATTTTTGATTCGACTCATCGCCTTTTTAAATCTAACTAAAAATTTAAAAAGAATCTTGTCGGTTTTGTTCGCTCTGACAACCTCAAAGATGAATCGAGTATTTGCTCGAGAGATCCTACAGAACTTTATGATATTCCTGTAAGACAAAAATAATTTACCACTTCTATTTGGATATTGTCAATACAAAGTTAATTTCTAGGAGTTTTCTCATATTTTCTGCGCTCGCAGAAAAATTATATATGGCAAACTCCACTACTCTTTACAATCTGAAAACTATGAATAAGTGATTTAAAAAACGATAGTAAATGCCATGGGTTTATCATCAACAAAATCAATAATTATTTTGTCACTATGGAGACCATTTTAGATCTCAAATATAGTAAAGAGCTGAAAAGAACTGGAAATTCAAATTTTAAACTTTAAACCTAAAACTTGTTCTTTAGTTACGATTTTCTTTTGCGCATGTGCGCGGGGAGAATTTTGAGTTGTTCGCGGTATTTGGCGACGGTACGGCGGGCGATAACAATACCTTTAGTTTTGATGATATCTGCAATGGTTTGATCCGAGAGAGGTTTATCCGGGTTTTCTTCAGCGACCAGATTTTCAATCATTTGGCGGATACTGCGCGCAGAGACGGATTCCCCACCTTGCGCGTCGAGTCCGGTGCTGAAGAAATATTTAAGTTCAAAAATCCCATGCGGAGTCTGAACATATTTATTAGTGGTGACGCGCGCCACGGTAGATTCATGGACTCCAACTTTATCAGCGATTTCCCGCAATTTTAAAGGTTTGAGATATTCGACCCCTTTTTCCAAAAATGCGCGCTGTGTTTTCATGATTTCATCCGTGACTTTGACAATGGTTCTACCACGGTGCGCGATATTACGGATCAAAGTCCGCGCGGCACGAAATTTCTCGAGGACAAAATCGTATTGTTCTTTGGGAATTTTATCCTTATTTTTCAACATTTCCTGATAGACCGGGCTGATGATGAGACGGGGGACATTTTCATCATTTAGAAGAATATCATATTGCCCGTTTTCCCCCTCTCGAATTACGACATCGGGAAGAATATAACGTGGGGTTTCATTATTGAATTTGGAACCGGGTTTGGGAATAAGTTTGGCAATGGTATTCACTGCTTCCTGAATTTCCGCAAGACTGCATCCGACTGCTTTGGCTAATTGGGGAAACCGGCGGTGTTCGAATTCCGGAAAATGTTCCGGTTGAAGTATCGCGCGAATCACCGGGTCTTGAATTTGCAAAAAATCGCATTGAATTAGCAAACATTCCCGCAAATCCCGCGCGGCAACGCCTGGCGGATCGAACTTTTGAATTATCTTTAGGACTTTTTCAATCTCTTCCAGAGTTGATTGCGATTCCCGTGCAATATCTTCCAGCGGTGTGCGAAGATACCCATCCGGGTCAATATTTCCGATAATGATTTCGGCAATTTTAAAATCCACTGGAGTTAAATCTGATAATCGGGCTTGTGACAGTAGGCTATCATTGAGGTCTTCCATAGTCGTCGAAACGATACGAGATAAATAACCGTCATGATCTTCTTGCGGCTGTTCGGCGGGAGTGGAAGGTTCCCAATTTCGATCATCGGGAAATAATTCATCCCAGTTGACTTCTTCCACGGCTTTGGATTCCGGCCCTTCGAGGGTCTCTTCTTTCGCCGTGGCGACCGGTTCGATGTTATCCTGGGGAGTCGCAGCTCCGTCGACGGGTGTTTCCCCGAGAGGAGAATCCGTGACTTCCAGTACTGGATTTTGTTCCAGTTCCTGTTCGATCAGTTGTTCCAGTTCCATGACTGACAATTGCAGAAGCATGACGGCTTGCTGTAATTGCGGAGTCATGACCAACCGTTGCGTTTGTGTTTGTACTAATCGTTGTTTCAACATAATTCTTAACAGGATACCGGTAATCCACGTGATTTATACGTGCTTCAAGCATTTGTATTATGACTACCTTAGTAAGAGATAGGAATTTTGTCAATGAAAAAAATCGCTTCGACTCATTCCCAGGAAGTTTTTTATTTATCGGAAGATTTCAATTCTTCCAATGCCTGATCCGCTTCCGCGGACAACGGATATTTTTTTACAATGGCTTTCAATTCATCTTGTTGTTCCGTTGTCTTTTTCAGTTGTTTATAGACAAACGCCCGTTTCAACATGGCCGTGGGAACTTTATCGTCATTGGGATAGGTGGTAACAAATCCATTGAGTTCCGTTAACGCGTCATCAAACTTTTGCAGCGCCAAATAACTTTCCGCCAATAAAAACTTGGCAGACGATATTTGCGCTCCTTGAGGGAATCGGCTGATGTAATCTTTCGCCTCATTTTGCGACAATTCATATTGGCCTTTCAGGTAATCCTGTTCCGCGGTTTGATAGACCTGTTTCGGATCCACGATTTCCACGGGAGACGAGGTGGTTGTGGAACCGGTTGTGTTCGCTGATGTTGTCGGTACGGTAAGGGAGGAAGTTTCTGCTAGAGTTGTGTTGATCCTTTGTTCGAGCGCATCCACCCGATGTTGGATTTCGGTTTTGGTTACATCCAGTTTTTGGGTCATCGTCTGTTCCGTGGAAGCAATCCGCTGTTCTAATTTATCCAGGCGATCCCGGTAGTCATCCAGTCGGTTATTGGCAATGGAAACATCCTGGCTGATCTTGTCCACTTGAACTTTGGTATCCGCTTGATTTTTCTGAACGGAATCCATATCCTCTTTGATGGCGGATAATTGTTTTTCGATTTCTTTCGCCATATCACGCCGCAGGTTTGCCATATCTTCCTGTGTCTTGGTTAGTTGCAGCCGCAGGGTTTGGATGTCTGAATGGATGGGGTCAATATCTTTTTCGGTGGTAACACAACCGGTAAATAGAGAAAGAAGGCTGAGTAGAACGATTACTCTTATAAAAAATCCCAATTTCTTCACATCAACCCTCATTTCATGAATTTCCTTTGATTAAGGAGTAACTTTAACGGTATCATCCCGGCGATTTTTGGCCCAGGATTCTTCATTATGGCCAGAATCTAGGGGATGTTCTTTACCGTAACTAATTGTCTGTATGCGACTGGCAGATACTCCCAATGATATGTAATAATCTTTTGCGGCATTGGCACGTTTTTCACCCAAAGCCAGGTTATATTCTACAGTTCCCCGTTCATCGCAATTTCCTTCCACGCGGATTTTAATATCCGGATTCTTTTTCAACCAGGCGGCGTTATTTGCTAGAACACCACGGGCTTCCTCGGTGAGGTCGTATTTATCGAAGGCAAAAAAGGCAGCACCAATTTGGGGAATTTCTTCGGTCACTATCGGTTTGATGGGTTCATTTCCACTTACATTTTCTTCGTTAGATTTGGGTTTGGTAATGGTTTCCTCAGGAGGAGACGTTGGAGTCGGAGCAGGCGTCGTCTTGGCCGGCATGGGTGGCGGTGTTGCATTGGAAGTTTTTGTGACACCGGTTTTAGATGCACAACCGATTGCAAATACCAACCCTAAAGCCAGCGGGATAATAATAACACGGGTTCCCTTTCGTAGATTCATAGCCACTTCGTTTTTTGAAATTTTCATATACCTCTCCTCTATAAAATTTGAATTAATGTTTAAAAATTGGCCCTAACTATCGTATGAATTGACTATATCAAATTCATTTTAATCTTGCAACCACCATTAAGTTGAAATACTTTATCGCGACCAGGACGGTTGAC
This sequence comes from uncultured bacterium, assembly GCA_963768165.1. Classification (GTDB taxonomy): domain Bacteria; phylum UBP4; class UBA4092; order UBA4092; family UBA4092; genus CAVYHJ01. The sequence goes on from CAVYHJ010000001.1 coordinate 11,042, forward strand.
TTGTGGCTTTTTTGGAATTGGTTAATTGAGTAATCTGGTTTCCGTCAAGGGTTAGCGTATAGATTTCTGGATAACCTGAACGGGTCGAACTGAATACTAAATGACGGCCATCAGGCGACCAGGACGGGTCTTCGTTTGATCCAGCACTGGAAGTTAATTGCGTTGGATTTTGACCGTCCACCTGCACGAGATACAGATTAAACCCTTCGGGATGTTGCGAAACATAAGCGATTAAATCTCCCTGCGGTGACCAGGTTGGAGAAGCATTATAATCCCCCTTATATGTGAGACGACGGACATTGCTTCCATCCGAATCCATGATATAAATTTGCGGAGTCCCCGCACGGTTCGAGACAAATGCAATTTGCCGGCCGGTGGGTGACCAGCAGGGAGATGTATCAATTCCCTTGCCGAATGTCAACCGTTTCGGTTCCGTCTTGCCCAACGGGTCAAGGAGATAAATTTGCTCATTGCCGTCTTTATTTAAAGTGGCGGCAATCCATTTCCCATCGGGAGACCATGCGGGCGCAGAATTTAATCCCGGATAAGCGGCTAAAAGACGCGATTTATGTGTATTGACATTAACGATATAAATGGAGGGATTGTTACGTTTGAAAGTGACATAAGCAATTTCATTTGTATCCGGCGACCATGTCGGAGAAAGAGTGATGGAATTGTCTTTGGTCAATTGTTCAATATTATACCCATCGTAATCCATTATATAGAGTTCTTTGGAACCGGTGATTTTGGATATAAACGCAATCTTACTTTCGGCAATTCCTTTGAACCCGGTTAATCGGTAGACCACTTCATCGGAAAACCGGTGGGCCATTTCACGATGCAATACCAAATCACCCCGGTACCGTTTCCCCCACATTAAAATTCCATTTTGGGCGTTGAGTACATCCGCTTCCATATATAGACTGTCCCCGGCTGCAGAATATCTTCCCTGAATAAAGGAATCCACATTCAAATCTTTTAGAAAACCCAAATCAAAATCTGTCGCGGAACCGGTTATCGTGGGAACTTTATCAGTGGTAATGACGCTGAAATAACCTGAATATTCCAAATCATTCTTGAGAACTTCCGAAATCGTATTCATGTCCTTTGAATCTTCAGAACCGGACATGGGGTGAAAACGAGTGATTAAAATATTCCATTTCTTTCCGACTTGAAACCGGGTGGTAAGGAAAACATCCGTGGCAAGGGCAAGAGTGAATAAAATCGTTAAAAAAAGTGATCCAGTAAGGATAAGGACACTAATTCTTTTTCGCATAAAATTTTGCATAAAATATAGTCTCCCTTAATTTTTATTCGTATAGGTAAATTGGAAATGAACTTGTAATAAATCTTCTTTGACAACAGACGGTATCGGCGGAAAAGGATTGCATAACTGGACTGCTCGTAGAGCCGAGTCATCCAATAACACTGACCCCGATGAATCTTCGATTTGAATCTTTTCAATTTTCCCTTTTCGACTTATGGAAAAAAGAACCATCAGGGTTAACGTACTTTTCTGACCTAATATTCCACGAGGAGGATTCCAATTATTGGTTATTTGAGTTTGAATGACTTGAAGATAATCGGGTGCCGGAAACGGGATGGCGCCGGGAATATTGGAACCGGAATTTCCTGCTTGTGGATTTCCCGGAAGCATTGCACCGGTTGGATTGGTTTCTCCTTTGACGGCGCCCAAAATTGGTCCGCCGGGATTGTTTATTTTTCCTGGTAATCCGTGAGTTGAAGGCATCGTTATCTTAGGTTGAGGGATTGCCTTGGGTTCCGAAGTAACCGGTTTAATCACTGGAATATTTTCCATCGGTTTAATTTTAGGCATTTTAATATCTTTGTGCGGAACGGGTACAGGTTTCGAATTGGGTATGGATATAGACCCTGCTGTCGGTGCTAAATGACTGGCTAAATCTACGACTCCATGCGATGGCATATTCACCAGATTAATCGTGTAAACAGGGCCGTTTAAAATATGTGATTTATTAAAATTTGAAAAAAAGAAAATTCCCATCGTCAGGATAAGATGCAATCCTAAGGATAGCAAGATGGCAACTTTAAAAAACCGGTTATTAACTTCATAAAGTTGATAATATGAGGACATAATTTATTTCTGGTTTTCTTCGGGTTCTGTGACGATTCCTACTTTTTCAACCCCGGCTTGTTTGATGATATCCATCACTTTCATTACTGCGCCGTAATTACTGCGCTTATCCCCTACCAGAAATACTTGCGTAGAAGATTCAGTTTGGGCTATAGCATGCATTCGTTGCGCCAGGTCCTCCAGGGTAATCGGCCTGTCATTTAAAAGCACCGCGCCGTCTTGGGGAACCGTGACCACCCATTTCCCGGAGACATCCACGCCCTGGGTCTTGGTTTTCGGTAATTGAATATTCATACTTTGATGCAGGGCGGGGGCGACCACCATGAAGATGACCAGCAGGGTGAGTGCCACATCCACAAAAGGGGTTACATTGATACTGGCTAAGGTGCTTAATTCCGGTTGGCGTGAGCGCAAAAACCTATACTCCTTTCAAAATGCATCGGGAATTTTTGCTTCATCTATTCTCGATGCCACCTCTTTTTTAGATATAATTCTTCTCAATATGACTCATGATTTCAGAGGTGAAATGATACATTTGATTATTGATTCGGCGAATCTTCGTCGTGAAATGGTTATACGCAATGACGGCGGGGATGGCGGCAGCCAGACCGGCGGCAGTGGCGATTAACGCTTCCGCCAACCCTGGTGCAATAGTCGTAAAATTAGCAGAGCCGGATACCCCCATCTCATAAAAAGTGGATAGGATTCCCCATACGGTTCCTAATAATCCGATAAAGGGTGTGGCACTGGCAGTCGTCGCTAAAAATGACAAATACTTCTCCATGCCGGCGGTTTGTTCGGATATGGTTCGATCCAGCGCCCGTTCTACCAATTGCAAATTTATTTTAGTCTTAAATGTTTCCGGGGACTGCGGGTCGCCTTCTACTTGTAAACAAGCCGCGCGGTATAAATGGGCAAACGGGCTTTGGTCATAAGAAGATAATTTGCCCGCTTCTTTTAATAACTTCTTGGAAGACCACACATCCGCCATGAACCGGTTGCTGGTCATTCTTAACGAATGAAAATATTTCCAGCGTTCCACCATAATTGCCCATGACCCTATGGAAAATAGTAACAATATCAAAAGGATAAATTTACCAAAGGGGCCGCTCTGCTGGACACAATGCACTAATACTTTGAAAAAAAGCGTCAATCCGGAAGGCAACGTGATCACATCCCCGGATTCGATGGAAGAACCCGTTTGAACATACAATCCATTAGAGACGGTATGAAATACCCAAAATAAGTTCTGTAGCATTTTTCTCCTACTTTACAATAATCTGTCTACGAAGTTTACCACGAACATTTTCCAAATTCAATCATCCCTTTTTTCAAAAAACAGTTAACAACTTTGATTAACGGTTAATTTCTTGATCGGCAAGGAGCACGTGTACTTTTTAACTTTAAACCATTGTTTTTGTACGGAATGCACACCGGATATATACCATAGGTAAAGTGAAGTAAGAGCGAAAAACAAAACTTTTGCCCAAGCGGACGATTTTCGATATACTATCCATAAGAAAGTGCATTTATCAAAAGTCTATATTTTCAGATAGGAAAACAAACATGAACCCTGAACTCTTACGCAGTATATTTTTTGGAATGGAAATTGTGTATCCACCGTTGACGATTTTGGATAAGCAATTGCTAACGGAACTATATGGACAAATTAACCAACGCTATAACTATATTTCTTTTACGCTCTTGGGGAATGGAGCGCAGTTTAATGAAACCGGTGGTTCGTTTTGTCGCATCTTGAATGACCGGATTCAATTAAGTGAAGAAAATTTACAGGCGGATATCCAGATTTACAAAGAAAAAATCGTGGATATTATCAAGACGTTTCAAGCGAAAACTCGTGTCCCGATTTTCTTGATGCAATCTATTACCCTTCGTGCCCTTTGGCCTTGTGGTTCCGAGCAGAATGCCTCGGAAGTTGTACAGGAACGGTTTCTAAAAATAAGTCCGGAAGAAATGGGAAAACTGGAAAGACCTTTTGCGGGAGTAGGGTTACGGTTGAATTCGCCGACGCAGGAAAATGTGTTTGATATTAAAATCGAACCTTGGTTCCGGGATTTAAAACAAATATTTATTGAATTGCGCGGGGAATTTCCCCAACCGATTCAGACATTGGATATTGCCGAAAAACGGATTGACCAGGTCTATCAGTATCTTTTCAATCAAATCAGCCGGTTTATTTCGGAACCTTAAATTGAGTCCGATGAATAGAATCGTTGTTGATAGCGAGAACCTAAAAAGGTTAGATATCGAGAAAATTTCCCAAGTCCTTTTAAACGGGGGAGTCGTTGCCTTACCTACGGATACAGTGTATGGATTGGTGTGCCGGGCAGATTATACCGATACCATAAAACGCATTTATCAAATCAAAGGTAGGGAAGAGAACAAACCCTTACCGGTTTTTGTAGATGGAATAGAACAAGTCAGTGGAATTGTGGATGAAGTATCTGTGAAGGCAAAACAACTCATGCAGAATTTATGGCCTGGTGCGTTAACCTTGATTTTTCCATGCCATAACCCTCTCTATCAAGAAGTTACGCGAAATACCGGCAAAGTCGGTCTGCGTATGCCGCTATCTAAACTCGTGTTACAATTATTAGAAGAGTTACGAGTTCCTCTGGCGAGCACCAGCGCTAATATTTCCGCACAGAAATCTGCTGTGTCAGCAGAAGAAGTGGAACAAGTTTTAGGTGGGAAAATTGATTTATTGGTGGATGGTGGAAAGACAGGAAGCGGTGTGGCGTCTACGGTAGTGGATGTCAGCGTTACACCGATAAAAATATTACGGATTGGTGAAGTATCATTGGAACAAATCAATAAAGTTTTAGAAGGTTCATTGGAGAATAGTTCATAATATGGTTGAGTCCGTTTTGTTTATTTGTACAGGAAATACCTGCCGCAGTCCCATGGCGGAAGGATTGCTCAAAAAAATATTACAGGATAAAAAGAAAAATGTGATTGCCGTGAAATCCGCCGGAGTGATGGCGGTGGACGGAATACCGGCAACTACGGGTGCGATTTTGACCATGTCGGAAATGGGTGTTGATATTTCATCGCATAAATCGTCTAAATTACGTCCTGCGCTGGTTAAGGAATCCGATTTAATTTTGGTGATGGAGAGATACCATAAAGACGCTCTATTACGGCTTGATCCGAAAATTGAAAATAAAGTTAAATTATTAAAAGAATACACTAACGCATCCCCTGTGGAATTGGATATTGCGGACCCCTTAGGGAGTCCACTGGAAGTTTATCGAGATTGTGCCAAAGAAATTCAAGGGTGTATTTTAAAACTGGTGGATGAGATGGATGAGGAGAAAAAACAAAAGTGAAAATTGCCATTGGCGCTGATCATGCAGGGTTTCAGTTGAAAGAAATATTAAAAAGTAAATTAAAAGAGTGGGGTCATGAAGTGCAGGATTTTGGTACAGATTCAGAAAAACCCGTGGATTATCCTGTCTATGGATTACCGGTGGCGGAGTCTGTGGCGCAGGGAAAAGCGGAACGCGGGATTGTAGTCTGCGGCAACGGGCTGGGTATGAGTTATGTTGCCAATAAAGTGCCGGGAATTCGTGCGGCGTTGGTAACGTCAGTTGAATTGGCACTTCATAGTCGGTTGCATAGCAATGCCAATGTACTGGCATTGGGCGGAAGACCGGAGACCGGAGGCATTAAACCGGAATTGGCCATACCGATTTTAGAAACGTGGTTGAAAACAGAATTTGAAGGTGGAAGACACGCCCGCCGTGTTGAAGAAATTCATCAGATTGAAGAAAAATACGATAAAATCAAGTAAAGAAAGGATTTATTCATGAGTTATTTAGAGAAAAGCGATCCGGAAATTTATAAAGCGATTCAGGATGAAACGAACCGGCAAGAGAATAATTTGGAACTCATTGCCTCGGAGAATTTTGTTAGTCGCGCCGTGCTGGAAGCACAAGGGTCCATTATGACCAATAAATATGCCGAAGGGTTACCCCGTAAAAGGTATTATGGGGGATGTGAATTTGTGGATGTGGCGGAACAGTTGGCGATTGACCGGGCGAAACAATTGTTTGGCGCGGAACACGCCAATGTCCAAGCGCATTCGGGGGCACAGGCCAATATGGCGGTTTATTTCGCATTATTGGAAATGGGAGATACGGTTTTAGGTATGGAATTGTCTCATGGAGGACATTTGACTCATGGAAGTCCGGTGAACTTTTCAGGCAAATTTTTTAAAATTGTTTCTTATGGTGTGAACAAAGATACCGAACGGATTGATTTTAAGGAAGTATATGACAAAGCGAAACAATTTAAACCCAAAATGATTTTAGCAGGCGCAAGTGCGTATCCTCGAATAATTGATATTGCTGAATTTCGTAAAATTGCCGATGAGATTGGGGCATTATTCATGGTGGATATGGCACATATTGCCGGGTTGGTGGCCGCAGGCTTGCATCCTAATCCAGTAGGATATGCGGATGTCGTAACCACGACAACACATAAGACTTTAAGAGGACCGAGAGCAGGGACTATTTTATGCAAAGAAAAATTCGCCAAACAGATTGATAAAATGATATTCCCCGGAATTCAAGGCGGCCCCTTAATGCATATTATTGCTGCCAAAGCGGTGGCCTTTAAAGAAGCCATGACGCCGGAGTTTAAGGAATATCAAAAACAAATTGTTAAAAACGCGCACACCTTGGCAGACATGTTAACTGCCAAAGGATACCGTTTGGTCAGTGGGGGTACAGACAATCACTTAATGTTGGTGGATTTGCGAAATAAGGGAATCACTGGGAAAGCCGCGCAGGAATTATTGGAAAAAGCGGGAATTACCGTAAGTCGAAATATGGTTCCTTTTGATACGGAAAAACCATTCATCACCAGTGGTATTCGTATTGGGACACCGGCGATGACTACCCGGGGAATGAAAGAACCGGAAATGCAACTGATTGGCAAACTGATTGATAAGGCATTAATGAATCGCCAAGACGAGACCATTTTATCTCAAATCAAAGAATCGGTGCAGGACCTTTGCAAACGATTTCCGTTGTATGTTTAAGACAACTTAGACCTTCAAACAAAAAGAGGCGTATTGGTTTGGGAATTTGCCAAATTAAAGAACTTGGGTAAAAATTCATTTTTTAGCCATGCCAGATAATGGCATCCAACTTCAATATTTTTTTCGGGGTCATAGGCATATTTTGAATAGCTCCAATTAACTCCCATGCGGTTGACCGTGTCTTTCCATGTTGTGGCTGTCAATTGCATTAACCCACGAGCATCGGCTTTGGAATGAGACTTGGGGTCGAAATCCGATTCAACTTTAATGAGCGCACGCACCAATTCCCGGTCTAAATTATATTTCTGGGAATATTTTTTGATTAATTCTTCATATTGCTTGGATTCCGGCAGGTGGTTCATCCATCCGGAAATACTTTTTACATAATTCACAGTTTCACGATACGGCACTGCGCCATCATACACCACAACTGCGCCTGGGCCTGCGTTATATGCTTGCAACAAGATGCTGATTTCTTTGGCGACCTGGATTTCTGCAAAAGCGGTTTGTGGTTTGGGTGCTTTCAATAACGCCGCTAATCTTTCCTGTTCTTGCCAATAGGCGGAACTGGGAATATCGTCACACCCGGCTTCCTGAACCGAGGCGAGCATTTCTTTCAAGGCTTCATCCCTTTCAGTTTGTTGTTGTGCCAGTTCATGAGCACGGTCTTCTTCTAATTTGGCCAACAAGGTATCTCCTTGACTGGCTTGGATTTTTGCCAGAGCCAAATGCAAATTTTGATTCTCATCATCAATATGGCGGGCCGTCCGTAATTCCCGGTACGCCTCATCATTACGAATGTGATCATAGAGATACAAAGCATATTTAACTCGAATATCCGCCAAAACATGATTTAACTTCTGGACATAGGCTTGTTTTTCATTTTGATTGATTAAATCGTTCAGGGCATATATCGCCACCAGATAATCGGACATTTTGTTAGTTGTGATGGAATCCAAAATAGGCTGTACCTTGATCTTTTCCAATTCAGCATAATCAATTTCACTCATTTTCTCTAATAGGGCGGCGTTTAGCGGGTCGTAATCAATAGCGTGCTGTAAAAAAGTTCGTGCCAGTATATACTTCCCCTGCGCCAAGGCATCCTGGCTTAACCGAAAATAAGATTGCAAATTTTTTTCCCGGTTCCAACTACTGACCCTTGACAAGGGTAACATAATAGTCGCGGAGACTGTTTGAATTTCGATCTCCGTACTGGTTTCCGATAACACAATCCCATCTAACGATAACCCGGATTGCAGTTGGAATACATCTCCATTCGACACAGTAGGGATACCCCAAATTAATAGTATAGGAAATAGATAAAGAAAAATTTTCTGATGAATTTTCTTTGATTTTTCAATAAAATTGGCGCTGGCCAAGAAGAATAGCATTTCATTCTCGACGCGGAGAAACAGGTTTTCGCCCCGGGAGTTCACTTTGCTCTTTTCCGTTCGCATAACCCTAATCGATATATCATTATCATGATTAAATTTAGCATCGGAGTTCCAACCTGTCAAACAATTTTCAAGTAGCATTGGGAATAGATAAAGTAAACATTTTCGATGCAATTTTCTTGTAAACTAATGGAAAAGGCAGAGTCAGTTATATCCTTGAGAAAGTAGAACACCCAGACGTATGACGATAGACGATGAATAAGGCCTATATGATTGCTATAGATGCTGGTGAGGCCCATTATTGTTGAATATATCCCTTTGGTTCCTATAGGGGTTGAGAAGAAAAATTGGAAGATTTTTGAATGATATAATGTTTCTCACTCTGGTTAGAAATTCAACCACCGTTAAAAACTGTCAAAGCGAAGCATTTTAAATATAAAATTCAACACTCATAATTGACTCGTAAAGTTATACCAAATTCGACTCTTTCGTGCCATGTCATCGAATTATTAGGATACAAAAAATTCTGGACTGGTTATCTATTTAAAGTTTCCAGAAACTTATTCCCCTTTTTATAAGGGTTTAAATGCCAGTCCAGAATGATTTCTATATGTTAATATAGACCTTCTTTGTCCTATCGTCAAGCCTAAATTTTTCTTCCGATTTCTATTTTTTCGTGCTATACTACTTTTTAGAAAACAATGTTATCCGGAGGTATCTCATGAAGCGGTTGATGGTATTCCTTTTAATGCTTTCCTTTATTCCCTTAACCTATAGTTTTGGCGAGAGATACGTCTTGCAATTCAAAGATGGGAACGTGATTGAAGGGAATCTAGTCACCCAGGATGATGTGATGATAACCATAAAACTAGATTCCGATAAGAACATCTCCTATTACAAAGTTCTTTTGAATACCCTTGAACCCAGTACCGGTTATCACACCCGGTTGGGGGACGCTTCCTATAAAGCGGGAAAATACGCGGAGGCTGTCAAAGAATATGAAAAGGTACTGCAAATTGATCCACAAAATGATCATGCTCAAAAACAAATTGCCGCCATTAACAAAAGGTATGCTTCTCAGCACAAGGAACAACAAGCCAAACAAAATGAAATTGCCGATGCGCTACTCTTTTCCCAAGGGATGACCTATTACCGGAGTATGAATTATGAACTGGCGGCGAGTAAATTCAAGGAAGCTTTAACGTACAATGCCAACGACAGTTCTGCCGCGGAATATCTCAAGTTATCCATGCAGAAAGCCTCGGAAACAGAGTCGCAAAGTGTTCAAAACCAAAAGGAACTAATACAATCTGAAAAGACCGTTAAACAAGCAGAATTAAATGCGTTGGCGGCAAATAATACGCCTCCCCCAGCAACAGCTTCTCCAGTCAGTCCGGCAGGTCGTCCGGGTGGACCTTCCGTGACAGATTCGGGTATTTATGTGACTCTATATACGATTAACGGAACTGGTGATAGTGCTACTGCGATACTCCATGTTACTTCGGGAACACTAGATCGAGAACTGCGCTTGGAAAGGAATGAATCTGATAGTGTTGGACTTTATCGTATCCGTGTAAAGTCTATTGACACAGATAAAAAAGAAGTTACAGTGGAAGTCACGCAATTAAGTTCATCGGTAGGACAGGTTATGACCCTTACTCCGACTCCAAATTAGTAGATTTCCGAATTTTGTCAAAAAATTCAGGTTCAATTCCCATGATTCGCCATATCGATTCCCGGATTTCATGAGAAATATCCACCTGATAACCATTCTCCAACTCTACTCGGTAACATTCCCGTAGTAACTCTCGATTCTCATTTGCAGATTCATCAATTTCTTCAGTTTCGGGTTCCAAAATAGTCCATTTACCTATGAGTGTTTGAACTTTGTGTACCTTTCCCCGCCATTCAAATTCAACTGGATACCCCCTCCCATTTAAATTTTTGGGTTCTTCTAACAAAATCGTTTCATCCATTTTCCGCAATTCTTTAATCTTCGTAATAAAATCTTGTACTTCCATTTTTTTGTTTTTTTGAATTTTCTTTTTTGCCATGTGTAATACCTGCATTATAAATTTTAGTTATTCTAATATATCCATTTATCAACTTCTTGTAAATCCTTGACTTTCTTTACACAAAATGATAATTATTTTGAGACCTTTCTTGTTTCAATCCCAGACCAAAGTAGTGGATCTAATATTTGAACATGAGAGAGTGTTCTGTTACAATAATTTTTTAATTAAATCGGGCGAAGGAGATATTCAAACATGAGTGAACAGGTGGGGGGGTACTCCCAAGGATTTGCGGCAACAAAACGAACGGATACTTGGTGGGTAGAGCCATTGTGGACAGGTATTGGGTTTCTCTGTTTTGTAATCTACGCAAATTGGGCGATGTTCCAGGCCAACAATTACTATTACTTATCTTATCTTTCACCGTTTTATTCTCCATTATTGTTTGTAAAAGAGAATGTGCCTGGGGGAGCACCGTTGCATCACGCCTGGTTCGGATTATGGCCCAGTTGGTGGCCTCAATGGCTTCCACCATCACCCGCCATGTTGATTTTGATCGGTCCTCTTTCCTTCCGATTAACTTGTTATTATTATCGGAAATTTTATTATCGCTCTTATTTTTCGACCCCACCGGGTTGTGCGGTAAACCCTTTCCCACATAATAATTATAACGGAGAAACCAAACTTTTTATTTTCCAAAATCTACATCGCTACACATTTTATATTGCATTTTGTTACATCTTGATTCTGGCATTTGATGCGTTCAATGGATTTTTCAGGGAGGGAGAATTTGGCATTGGCGTGGGAACACTTGTTCTTGTACTGAACGTCGTTTTTCTTTCCTGCTACACGTTTGGATGCCATGCCTGGCGTCATCTAAGTGGGGGACGCATGGATTGTTTCACCTGTCCTCAAACTGGTCATGAAAAAACAAGACATAAAATTTGGAGTCTCGTTTCTATATTAAACGAACGCCATATGTTCTGGGCATGGGTCAGTATGATTTGGGTAGGGTTCAGTGATTTTTATATTCGCATGGTGTCAATGGGTTACTTGCATGATTTCAGCACGTGGAGTAAATAAGAATGAATATATCCGAGATTCAGACAATTGAACATGACGTATTAGTAGTAGGTGCCGGTGGCGCAGGAATTCGCGCGGCCATTGAATGTGCCAAAAACGGATTAAATACAGGTCTGATTTCTAAATCGCTATTGGGAAAAGCCCATACGGTTATGGCGGAAGGCGGGATTGCCGCGGCCATGGGAAATGTGGACAAACGCGATAATTGGAAAATCCATTTCCGTGATACCATGCGTGGAGGAAAATTCCTCAACCAATGGCGCATGGCGGAACTGCACGCTAAACAAGCCCCTGACCGGGTCAAAGAACTCGAAGAATGGGGCGCGGTGTTTGACCGCACGCCGGAAGGTCTTATCAGTCAGAGAAATTTCGGCGGGCATCGTTATCCCCGTTTGGCGCATGTCGGTGACCGGACGGGATTGGAAATCATTCGCACATTACAAGACTTCTGCATTCATCAAGGAATCGCCACGCACATGGAATGCACCGCGCTGGATCTTTTATTGGATAATGGAAAGGTTTCAGGCTTGGTGGCCTATTGGCGGCAGACCGGACGGTTTGTTATTTTTAAAGCAAAGGCTATTGTTCTTGCAACCGGTGGTGGCGGAAAAGCCTGGCGGATAACATCTAATTCCTGGGAATATAGTGGTGATGGGTTTGCTATGGCATATCGTGCCGGAGCGGAATTGATGGATTTGGAATTCACGCAATTTCATCCAACAGGCATGGTGTGGCCGCCGTCCGTGCGCGGGACACTCGTGACAGAAGGAGTACGTGGTGACGGCGGAATTCTCTTGAATAATAAAAAAGAACGCTTCATGTTCGGGTATATTCCAGAAAAGTTTGCGCCGGAAACTGCGGATACGGAAGAAGAAGCGAATCGCTGGCTGGCGGGAGATAAAAATGCCAGAAGACCGCCGGAACTCTTGACACGTGACGTGGTTGCGCGTGCCATCAACAAGGAAGTCAAAGAGGGACGCGGGTCGCCGCACGGCGGAGTATTTCTGGATATTGCTTCACGACGGGACGCGGAATTTATCAAACGAAAACTGCCGTCTATGTATCACCAATTTAAAGAACTAGCTGAAATTGATATCACCAAAGAACCCATGGAAGTCGGCCCTACCCTGCACTATTTTATGGGCGGGATTCACGTGGACAGTGACACGCAACAGACCTGCGTTCCCGGATTATTCGCTTGTGGAGAATGTACCGGCGGAATGCATGGCGCCAACCGGCTGGGTGGAAATTCATTGTCGGACTTGGTGGTTTTTGGAAAATTGGCAGGGGAAGGTGCATCAAACTATGTTAAAGCACTTAACAATAAGCCTGCGGTTGACGAGAACCAAGCAACAGCCATTATTCGCCGCGCCACAGATATTTTAAATCGTGAAAGCGGTTTGAATCCGTTTGTGGTGCATGAGGATTTGCAGGAAATGATGCAGAAAAATGTGGGCATTATTCGTACAGCAGAGGAATTAAAGATAGCTTTGAAGGAATTGGAAAGACTCAAAGCCGATGCCACCAAGATGAAGGCACATTCCACTTCACAGTATAATCCCGGATGGAATGAAGCGATAGATTTGGGAAATCTTTTGGTCACGTCGGAAGCGGTTACCCGTGCGGCGCTCATGCGGGAAGAAAGCCGAGGGGCGCACACCCGTGCGGAGTTTGAAAAGGAAAGCGATGAATGGGTGAAATATAATATAGTGACTCGAAAAGGAAAAGATGGTCAGATGGAAATTGAAAAAGTCTTGCGATCCGACCCGCCGGAAGAACTTAAGAAAATCGCCTACGCGACTCTCGAAGAATTGGAAGGAAAACAAAATGGCTGAGCAGATTTTTAGAATTTGGCGTGGTGATTCCAAGGGAGGGCGGTTTGTCGAATATAAAGTGACTCTTGACCCCGGACTGGTAGTGTTGGATGTGATTCATAAGATACAAGCGACACAAGCTTCGGACCTGGCGGCGCGTTGGAATTGTAAAGCCGGCAAATGCGGTTCGTGCAGCATGGAAATCAACGGTCGTCCGCGATTGAGCTGCATGACACGAATGAACCAGTTTGGTCCCGATGAAATCATCACAATTCAACCCATCAAAACATTTCCTTTGGTTAAAGATTTGGTTACGGATGTTTCATGGAATTACGAACAAAACAAACGAATTCCTCCGTTTAAACCGCGTCCCAGAAACCCGGATGGAAATCACCGCATGATGCAGCGTGACGTTGACCGTGTTCAGGAATTCCGCAAATGTATTGAATGTTACCTATGCCAGGATGTTTGTCATGTGTTGCGTGACCAAAACTGTAAAGATAGATTTGTTGGACCCCGCTTCATGATTCGTCTCGCCTCACTTGAAATGCACCCGTTAGATATTGAAGACCGTATACCGAAAATTAAAAATGAGTTCGGTTCAGGCTTGTGTAACATCACCAAATGCTGTACCGATGTGTGCCCGGAGAGTATTCACATCACTGACAACGGCATCATTCCTCTCAAAGAACGTGTCGTTGACCGTTATTACGATCCCATTGCCTGGTTGTGTCGAAAGATATTTGGGAAAAAATAAGAGATTATCTTTTTAATCGGATTTACTAATAAAATCTCATCATTCTCTGGAGAATTACGTCTTTCCTTGTCATAACAATATTGATTAAAAAAAGAAAAGCGGGCAATGAGTTACATTGCCCGCTTCGTAATCAATTTATCATTGTAAATACATTACGGGTATAATGTCGCATCTCCAAAGTTCGGATCGTCATTATCCACATTCACATCCACGTTATTGACCTCTAAAACACCTCCCGCATCACTGCGTAACCCAAATTGACCCTGAGCGTAAGGATATTGCGCCTCGCCTATGGCATAGTAATTTCCACTCACCAAGACTCCAACACCCGCCGCGGCTATTAGGTTATCAATATCTTGATCCCCCGCCGTCGCGGTTCCATACGCCGCTACCAAGACAATTCCCAAAGTGTTGAAATTGCCAGATACGATACTTAACGTCAACTGGGTACCGACTTGATGACCTACGTTGTCCGGGAAGGAATACGCATGCAACGGTCCTTGTACTCCATTGTTCGCGGTCCATTTTATCCCTTCCTGACCCGAGGACCCAGGTGCCGCTCCCGCAAAGTTCAAAACCAACCCATTATTCACCGTGATGCTCGGTGCGCTTACTGCACCAAAATACAATTCCTGTCCCCAGCCCGTCGTGTCATTCCCCGTAGTAAATTGGCCGTAGAGATAATGGGAATGGGTGTTGCTGCGCGCTTGCATCAACTCCGGAGTGGCATTGATAATTTGTATCTCATCTACATAGATACTGCCCGCCCCATTCGCCTTGAATTGGAATTGCGGATAACCCGTGGTACTACTGCCATGTGCCAGTAAGGGGGCTTCCTGCCACGTCCAGACCGTCGGTACCCCAAATAATACGTTCCCGACTATATCCGTTTGCGTGCCACTCCCCGGAAGATTGGTATAGCAATATAAGCAGGCCAGATGAGTGTTATTAGGAGTATCGGCCACTAAGTGTATCCTGTAAATATACCATTCCCCATTGGCTATGCTAATCCAATGAGCCGTATTGGGAGTTGATTTCACTCCGCCATTGGCATCCGCAAAGGTGAATTTCCACACGCCCTGGGCCTGAGTTCCCGCAGAATCTGTATAACTCTGCATCCATTGTTGCGTGGCTATCGTAGACCTACCCGGCGGGATTTCCATCGGGGACCAGACCGTTGTATCATTGGCAGTACTAAAAGTACCGCTGGTTAACAGGTTAGTATACACTTGAATGCGCTCCTTATCCTGATTCGTTCCTGCAGGGATAACCGGAGATGCCGTCACATCTACATCCACGGCTCCGGTGAAGGATTGCAACGAAACGATTCGGACTACCGAATCATTCACCCAATAAGCTGTGACATCGCTTAAGTTACTAATAGACAGCGCAGCTGGTTCCCCATAAGACGGAGGAAGAGCCAACCCACCGCTATCGTAAGTATAGTTCTCCACATTCACATCAAAAGACGAACCGGGGGTTAATCCCACGATAGGCAGTTTCTGTATCCGGTAGGACGAATATTTCACCAGACCATTGGAGGAACTTGAACCTATAGTATTGGTAACTTCATAGGTATTGGTTCCGGTCGTTGCTGAACCATAAGCCAATTCACTGACATGACTCCCGTGGGTTGTACCCAGGGATAAGAAGTCAACCGGTAAGGAATAGCTGGTTCCCACTCCGCCGCTATTGTAATCTTCTAAATTAAATACACTGCTCAGTCCCAAGCCAATAAATGATTTCAAGTTGGGAGCCGTACCAAGAACAGGCGCCAATCCCTCCGAAGTCGTGGATACATAAATGTAATTCGATTGGATTGCAGTACTAGTTCCAATGGAATTACTTACAATCAAATGAACTGTGTAAGTCGTCGGAGCCGCCACCAAGGCATATTGGTGGGAAGGATTCTGTGTTGTCGCTGTCCCGCTGTCACCGAAATTCCAACTCCATGCAGTGGGATTGTTTAACGACGAATCGGTAAAATACACCGTGAAAGGACCAATGCCACTGGTCGGACTTCCGTAAAATATGGCAATAGGTCCGCTTACCAGTCCGCTGCCGGATATCGTATAGATAAACCCATGTTGCACGTAATAGGTACCACCGGCTTGAACACCCGCACCTGGCTGAGCTATTGAGTTAACCGATTTATAAGTACCACCCGCCTGAATCACTCCACTCTGATCCAACACATCCGAGGTCGTTTTGTAGGTACCACCACTCATAGCCAAACTACAAGTGGCTAGTATCAAATACATTGCCAGGAAAGTTATTATCTTGTATTTCAGGTTATTCTGTTTCATATGTCTCACTCCTTTTTTTAGTGAAAAGATTATTGTCGACCTATAAATACAGGAATACTTCCCTGTCCAGATGGCAATGTTCCCAAAGCTTTGCCTATCACGCATCCCGTCGGAGCGACGGGAATTCCATCAATGATTTTCGGTGTTACCTTCATGGCATAACCGGCATTCGGGGACGCTGTCAACAAATCTCCCGGATTGATTGCTCCGTAACTGGCATCTACCTTAATTGCCTTGAATTCTCCATGCGTAATCACATGAATATAGTCTCCAGTTTGGGCTTTCCGGGTCGTATCCTTTTGAATGGAAACTTGGTTGACTGCCTTTTGTATTTTACCGGATGCCTTATGGCTTAGAGTCGTAACTTGGACAAAACTATCCACCACGCCAATGACACCCGAATCATACTCCTTGGTCGTTTTCGATACATTGGTTACCGGAGTCTCTCCTAAAACCGCCGGACTGTTCCCTTGAATCACAACCAAATCACCCAATTCCAGTTTATCGGTTCCGGTATTCTTCATTATACTCACCATAGCACCCGATATACCCGCGGAAGTATGTTCCGTCCCATTAATATAAATATTTTCAAAATAGGCGTCACCCGCCTCTACATTTATTGCCCTCCCGCCATTCTCCGCATCTATATCTAGTGCATATGCTAGATCAGTTGTACTCTTAGCATACACCCCATACCCCTCATCCGTAAATCCATACACTCCTGCACTAAAAATACCACCTATGGATTTTCCATAAACGCCATTCCCATAACCATTATCCCCACCTCCTGCAGCATTTTCACCATAAACGCCGGCATATTTACCGGAAGTATCGTTAGTGCTTCCATAAACACCATTAGAACTATCACTGGAACCCTCTACACCATATCCATAAGTACCCCCACTTCCATAAACCCCTATTCCATTACCTGTACTAGATCCATATACACCATAACCTAGGCCAGCAAGCCCATAAACACCATAACCAATAAGTCCAGGAGCATTTCCAAAAACGCCAACACCAAATTCTCCAGGAGCATATCCTTCTACACCAAATCCTTCCACTGAATCATCTTCGCCTTTAACACCGGCAGCAGTATAATAAATAGCGGTGGTCACGCCATAAACACCATTACTAATATCACTCGATGCATAAACACCCGTCGCACCATTTGAACCAGTTCCTAGCACCCCAGCCGCATAACCTCCAGTAGATGTACTTACTCCCCATACTCCGACACCACCATCTGTAAGGCCAATAACGCCCACCCCAATATTATAACCAGCTCCATAAACGCCCCATCCGCCTGGAGCATTCCCATAAATTCCGGTTGGAAAATATTCTGAAAAGGTTGGATCTAATCCCATTTCAGATCCCAAAGCTCCAATTGCAGTACCCCCTAAGACAGTATCTTCACCATAAACAGCCGCAACAGTCGTATCATCACTAGTTGTATCGTTAGTTATTGCATAAATCGCATTCCCAACCTTATTATTGAAATAGGAGGGTCCATTATCTACATGGATAGCTTGTCCTCCATTGGGAGCGTCTACCTCAATAGCCCAATTCAAACTGCTATTAGTACCAGTAGTTATTGCATATAAGCCATCATAATTACCCTCTGCATAAACACCAGTACCGTTGCCACCATTTCCATAAACTGCTGCTATGTTCCCAAAAACACCCGAGGAGTTGGTTACATTCAAAGTATTCGAACTGGTAGTATTATTACCCGATACACTCCCTAACCATGTTGCATTATTACTCAATCCCCCAGCAATCAGGGCGGAACCCACACTCGTTAAAGGTTCCCGCGGACTCATTTCGCTATCCCCGTTCAATTGTATCGTTAAATAATAATTTGAATTAACCGGCAGAGTAGTTAATGAACTGATACTTCCCAAGACATGATTTAATACTCCACTGGCAACCGAATCATTCGACGCTGTCTCCGACCAGACCGATGCCCCACCCGTCAGAGTCGTATAAATCCGGTAGGTGATTTGATATTGCCCATCCGCCACGGTTTGACCGTTGATTTGCTGCTTTATCACCGCTTGATAATTAATCAATTGCGGAACCGCCTGGGCATATTCGTTCATCACAACCAGACCCAGGGTAAACATGGTAAATCCTACGACTAACTTCTTAACTATTCTTTTCATACCCTTTCCTCCTCTTTCTTTGTTTAGTATATTTTTTTAGAACCTAAGATTTTTCCTATTATTGATGTGCTACAAAAATTGGAACACTTCCTTGGCCCGACTCCAGTGACCCTAATGATTTTCCAATAATACACCCATTGGGATAAAAAGTTTCCCCATCAATGATTTTGGGTGTTACTTTCATGGCGTATCCGGGATTTGGTGACGTAGTCAATAAATCTCCCGGATGCACTGCACCATAACTAGCATCCACTTTAATCGCTTGGAAGGACCCCAACGTTACCACATTCACATAGGCTCCTGTAGTTACAGTTTGGGTTGAATCGGTATTTACTTCTAATCTCATTCCGCTCGGAGCCGCATTTTCACCCTGCACATTGGCCAATGCACTCGCTTGATTCGTAGTAACACTGACATAACTGTCTACCACGCCTACCACCGCTGAATTATAACTAGTGGCTGTTCTCGATACGTTCACCACAGGGATAGTTCCTAACACCGCCGGACTACTATTACCTTGAATAATAACTACATCTCCAAGGGTTAGTGCAGTTGAATCTACATTTTTACAGAGATCAACGACATATCCTGATTTACTGCCTGTCGCTACTATAGTTCCAGTAACGTATATGCCACCATTACCTATATATACTCCATGTCCTGAGGAACTAGATGCATAAACCCCATCTCCACTACGAGAACTTTCTCCTACCACACCATACCCACCGGAGGTATTTTCGCCCCACACGCCTACATTATTCGAAAGTCCGTAAACACCGACATCGTTACCCGACCCATAAACGCCAAAATAACTACTATATCCTGCAATGCCATAAGAATTATTACTGGTACCACTTACTCCGGTTCCTACATCACTTGAGAAAACACCGCCAATCGCACCGTTAGAACCTGTTCCAAACACCGCGTATCCTCCATTAACAGTAGCTTTACCCCATACGCCAAGACCATTGTCTGTAAACCCAACCACACCGGCACTGTTAAAACCAGTAGCTATTCCATAAACGCCATACCCATTCCCTGAATCATTTTCACCCCAAACGCCGCTATAAGTAAGGGTATTATCCGTGCTCGTTCCATAAACACCCCAATTAGCATTACCTGTTCCTAAAACACCATAACCGCCACCATAATTAATCCCTTCAACCCCTGCTCCAATACTATAACTATCGCCTTCAACTCCTACAGTAAAGAAGGCATCTGACGCAACCCCATAAACACCTAAGGCTCCGCCGAAGAAGCCTCCTGGATTGGTACCAACTCCCTCTACCCCAGTACCGCCAACTGTATTGTATCCATAAATGGAGGGATTGGCAGAATCCGAAAATCCATAGATGCCAATTGTATTTTCAGCATATCCAGCAACACCTATAGCATTGTTAGTCCCCTGTCCTGCAACACCATATCCAGAATCTTCAGACACACCAAAAACGCCATAACCCAAACCTCCCGCTTCACCAAAAACACCAACACCAACACCGGTACTACTCATACCTATTCCATAAACACCAAAACCAACACCAGTACTATTAATAGCAATTCCTTCAACACCAAAATTTTCTCCACTCGTTGCTATTGATTCACCGCCAACACCTACACCTTCACCAAGAGATGTTGAGGCTCCCAAGACTCCAATGTCACCTATTGCAAAAACACCATAGCTTGAGGCTATACTATAAAGACCAATCCCACTACTATTTAACATCAAAGTAGGTGAAGAACTAGTGTTATTTCCCGTTACACTTCCATACCAACTCGCCCCAGCACTTAACCCACCCGCTGTTAACGCGGAACCGACACTCGTTAAATGTTCCCGCGGACTCATTTCACTATCCCCGTTCAATTGAATCGTTAAATAATAATTTGAATTAACCGGTAGGTTTAAGGTACTGACAGTTCCCAAAACATGATTTAACACTCCGCTGGCGACCGTATCAATCGATATTTCCAACCAGACCGGAGAACCGCCTGTTAGGGTCGTATAAATACGGTAGGTAATTTGATAAGGCCCATCCGGCACCGTTTGACTGTTCGATTGATTCTTGATTACCGCTTGATAATTAATCAATTGTGGAACTGCCTGGGCATATTCGCTCAGCACCATCATGCCCAAAGTAAACATGGTAAATCCTACTACTAACTTCTTAACTGTACTTTTCATACTCTTTCCTCCTCACAGGAAATGTTAATATTGGAATGACTTGATTTCTGATTATTATGAAACATAAACATTGCTACTCTGAAAATGACCTATTTATTAATTCAAAATGATAATGCCTTATATTTTTATATGTTCTTTTTTCTTAATTCAAAACTTATTTCCCATAGTGATTAATGCGTTAAATATACACCCCACATGTATGCTTGTCAAGTAAAAAATATGTTAATTGTAAAAAGCATGTAATATATTATAATATTATATATTCTGATATTTTTACACTTTTATTGAATCACACATACTCACTCTTATTGTCTGCTTACAGTAACCGGAACACTCCCTTGACCAGATTCCAATGACCCTAACGATTTCCCAATAATACATCCATTGGGGTAAAAGGGTTTTCCATTGATGATTTCCGGTTGGGCTTTCATCGCGTATCCGGCATTCGGTGATGTCGTCAATAAATCGCCCGGATGCACCGCGCCATAACTGGCATCTACTTTAATTGCCTTGAATTCTCCATGCGTAATCACATGGATATAATCTCCAGCTTGACCTTTCCGGGTCGTATCTCTTTCAATGGAAACTTGATTTTCTGCTTGTTTACCGGATACCTTATGGCTTTGGCTTTGGATCGTGGACGTAACCTGGATAAAACTGTCCACCACGCCAATGACTCCCGAATCATACCCCGTAGTCGTTTTGGATACATTGGTTACCGGAGTCTCTCCTAAAACCGCCGGACTGTTCCCTTGAATCACAACCACATCCCCCAATTCCAGATTATCGGTTCCGGTATTCTTCATTATGCTCACCAGAGCACCCGAGATACCTGCAGAGGTATGTTCCGTCCCATTAATATAAATATTTTTAAAATAGGAGGGTCCATTGTCTACATCTATTGCATATCCTGTGTCACTATAGACATGCAGAGCATCCCCACCATTCGTAGCATGGGCTTGTAAAGCATATCCATTAAAAGTAGTACTCTGTGCATAGATCCCATACCCTTCATCAGTAAATCCATATACCCCTATTGAATTTGAACTACCCAAAGCTTTTCCATAAACGCCATTCCCATACCCCCCCGCATCATTCTCTCCCCAAACCCCGGCATAGTCTCCACTGACATCTGTACTTGTTCCATAAACACCCCAGTTAGCGTTTCCAGTTCCATAAACACCATAACCGCCACCATAATTAATCCCTTCAACACCCGCTCCAATACTATAACTATCCCCTTCAACTCCTACAGTAAAGAAGGCGTCTGACGCAATTCCATAAACACCTAAGGCTCCGCCAAAGAAGCCTCCTGGATTGGTACCAACTCCCTCTACCCCAGTACCGCCAACTGTATTGTACCCATAAATGGAGGGATTGGCAGAATCCGAAAATCCATAGATGCCAATTGTATTTTCAGCATATCCAGCAACACCTATAGCATTGTTAGTCCCCTGTCCTGCAATACCAAATCCAGAATCTTCAGACAAACCAAATACGCCATAACCAAAACTTTGCGCATCGCCATAAACACCAGCACCTGTACCAGTACTACTTATACCTATTCCATAAACACCAATACCAACACCAGTACTATTAAAACCATATCCTCCAATACCATAATTTAGTTCACTAGTAGCTATTGATATGCCTATAACACCTCCACCACCTTCAGAAGATGATGAGATTCCTAAGATTCCAATGTCAGCTATCCCTTCAATACCATAGTCTGAGGTCGCTGAAACAAAAAGACCTATCCCACCCCCTGTATTATTTAAAGTTAATGTAGGTGAAGAACCAGTGCTGCTTCCTATCACACTACCATTCCAAGTTGCCCCATTACTCAACCCGCCCGCGATTAACGCAGAACCTACACTCGTTAAATGTTCCCGCGGACTCATTTCACTATCTCCGTTTAATTGAATCGTTAAATAATAATCTGAATTAACCGGCAGGTTTAATGTGCTGACACTTCCCAACACGTGATTTAATACTCCGCTGGCGACCGTATCAATCGATATTTCCAACCAGACCGGAGAACCACCCGTTGGGGTCGTATAAATACGATAGGTGATTTGATAAGGCCCGTCCGGCACGGTTTGACTATTCGATTGATTCTTGATTACCGCTTGATAATTAATCAACTGCGGAACTGCTTGGGCGCATTCGCTCAGCACCATCATGCCCAAAGTAAACAGGGTAAAACCTACGACTAACTTCTTAACTGTACTTTTCATACTCTTTCCTCCTCACAGGAAAATGATAAATGAATAGAAATTGCCTTATAATTTAAAATGTTATTTCACTTAATTTTATATTATTTCCCTTACAAATAGTCGCGATAAATATAGTCCTCTTATATCCCTTTGTCAAGTAAAATTTGAAATTATTTATATCTATCTCTTTATAAACCATTTGAGTTATACTATCAGACACGTAATCCTCTCAGGGAAAAAGGATTGGCCATGATGAATATAATGGATTTATTGGCGGAAGCGGTTGAAAAACACGCTTCGGATTTACATCTGGTAGTCGGGGTTCCGCCAGCATTGCGCATTTATGGTGAAATTGTTCTGACCGGGTTTCCACCGCTCCGTCCGGATGATTGCCAGGAAATCGTTTATGGCATGTTGACCGACAGCCAGCGGGAACAGTTTGAAAAGGAATTGCAGTTGGGATTCTCTTTTTTCGTTCCCGACCTTGGCAGGTTCCGCGTCAATGTCTATCATGAAAAAGGATTCGTGGAAGCTGCCTTCCGGGTTGGCATGATGGAAATCAAATCGCCGGAACAATTGGGGCTTCCACCGATTGTCTCCGAACTCGCCCGCAAACCCAATGGACTTTTCTTGATTACCGGTCCCACCGGAGTCGGCAAAACCACTTCCCTCAATTCCTTGATTGATTTAATCAACCGGGAAAAACGCGCGAAAATTATCACTATCGAAGACCCCGTCGAGTATGTCCATACCCACAAAAAAAGTATTGTGGTACAGCAGGAAGTTTATTCCGACACCCATTCTTTCGCCAGAGCTTTGTTCCATGCCCTCCGTCAAGACCCGGACATTATCGGCGTTGGTGAAATGCGTGATTTGGAAACCATGTCCACCGCCCTAACCGCCGCGGAAACGGGTCACTTAGTCATCGCTACTCTGCATACCATTGACACCTCTCAAACCATTGACCGGATTATTGACGTATTCCCGGGACAGCAGCAGCCGCAAGTTATCGCTCAATTGGCCAGTTGTTTGGTCGGTATCGTCTCGCAACAATTATTACCCCGCGTGGATAAACAGGGACTGGCGTTAAGTTGTGAAGTTCTCGTTGCTAACTTGGCTATCCGTAACCTGATTCGGGAACATAAAACTGAGAACATTTATAGCACCATCCAAACCGGATTTAAAGACCAAATGCAAACCATGGACCGCAGTCTCCGCGATCTCTATCAGGCGGGAACCATCACCTACGACGAAGCCGTCACCCACGCCCGCGACCCCCAATTTATCGAAAAATAATATACCCAATGAATGTGCTTGGGGACATTGAAAGGAGTTTTAATCTCCTGCCCCTTCCATAACCTCAAACTTAATTTCAATTTCGGCTGGACGAAAAACTCAAAAAAATCCAATCCTTAGAATTAACTTGATTTTTCGGATGTGTTCAAGATACACTTCTCTAAATATAAAC
Source organism: uncultured bacterium (assembly GCA_963768165.1). Taxonomy (GTDB): domain Bacteria; phylum UBP4; class UBA4092; order UBA4092; family UBA4092; genus CAVYHJ01. The sequence goes on from CAVYHJ010000001.1 coordinate 35,614, forward strand.
GGGTGGTTTCATCATCACCTTACCGGATTATGCCCTCCTTGATGATATTGTGTACCGGTAAAAATATCAAATATCAAAACCCTCTTTATCCCTAGATGTGAGTGAATATGGTAGAATCTCATAAGAATATGAATTCAAAGTCCAGTAACGAAACTACTTATTTTGCTCCACCGGAACGGGATGACCCCGCTAAGGTTAGTGCGTTGAGCCGGTTTGTGGATGACCACCCCCTCTTTCAAGCAGTTTTGGAATCCGTGGATGGTTATATCATGATTCTGAACCCTCAACGACAAGTCCTCGCTATGAACCACGCGGTTATTAAAGACCTTCATATTGAAACTCCAACTTGCCTGATCGGTAATAGGCCGGGTGAAATCCTGGGTTGTATTCATGCGGCGGAAGGGCCGGCGGGATGCGGAACATCCAAAACTTGCGCCACCTGCGGTGCTGTTATCTCTATTTTGTCCAGTCAGTCCCAGGGAAAACCGGTTACCAACGAATGTCTGGCTACGGTTTTTCATGGAACCTCCACCGAGTCTTTGGAATTTAGCGTGCGCTCGACTCCTATCACCGTGAATAATCAATATTTTACCATCCTCGTGTTTCATGACATTAGTGGCACGAAACGAAGAGAAGTACTGGAAAAAACCTTTTTCCATGATATTCTAAATACTCTTACCGGGTTACAGGGCTGGAGTTCGATATTGTCTCATGATGAGAAATTAAAGGATACCAAACAAATTGCCGAACGTATTGTAGCGCTCTCCACCCGGTTGCAGCAGGAAATTGAAGACCAACGGCGACTCATCAAAGCCGAAAACCATACCTTGGAATTATCCCTCTCTACAATACCGGTTAGGGATATCTTCACCACTCTTCAATCCGTATTCAGCGCCCATCCGGCAGCAGAGGGGAAAATTGTCAAATTCCCTGAGGTGCAGCCGGAGGAATTAATCACCACAGACCCCTCCTTACTGGAACGGGTTCTGACCAATATGATTAAGAATGCGTGTGAAGCGTCCGAGGTAGGACAAACGATTGATGTTCACTATGAACGATTCCCTCATTATCTTCTTTTTTCCGTGCATAATCCGGGAGTCATGCCGGATAATATTGCTCTCCAAATATTTAAACGTTCTTTTAGTACCAAACCCGGTCAAGGTCGGGGGATTGGTACCTATAGTATGAAACTCTTTGGGGAAACTTACCTCCAGGGAAAAGTCGGATTTGTATCTAATGCCAAGACCGGTACCACGTTCCATATCCAGCTCCCCTTGGATTATCCTAACAAAGAAAATTAATCGAAATCTTAGACCCCGTCACTCACGCCCGCAACCCCCTCTTTATTGAAAAATAATCTCCCCCTCTCTCTGCGTGAATAGCTTTTTATCCGAAAGTCAACTGAAATTGATACAAATTCCAACCAAAATCATAGAGGAAATACACTGGACTAGAAACGAACCTAAAACGGAGAAGAAGCGTAGCAGGGATGAAGAAGATCGATCTCCTTCATCCCTACTCCGTTTAGTTTCTGTTTCTTGGAGTTAGATTTTACGGGTTTAGTGGGTTTTGCGGTGGCGGTAATATTCCAATAATTCGGGGGTGGGAAGTAATGGATTAGGGATAGGTTGTTGGTCTACTAATAAACTAATATAAATCCCTCTATATAGTAGTATCCCATTGAGAATAGGTGAAATAGATGTGTTATCCCAGATTTCTCTTTCATTCGGAGTTAATTGTTTCCAAGCGGAATTGGCCTGTCGCATCCGATCTTGTTGTAATAACCGGTTCGGAGTTTTCTCGGGTGACGTGGTAGGCCTTCTCCGGGCATAGGGCTGTTTTTCCAAGGGTTGCGCGTACGATTGATTTCCCATAGGACCGGTTTTAGTAAACTGTAACTTAGGCTCACGATACCGGATTAACGCACCGCTTAACTCGGCGGGATAAAGTATCTCTTGAATAGTATTCACGACCCATTCCCGGCTTTTCTCAAGAGTGGGAACCGGAAATTGACTCCAATCCCCGTATAACCTCTCCGCCAGTTTCTCCAAAACCTCATCTAAATCTTTGGTCACTTGGATATAATTTGAATTCTCGTCTTTCATAACCTTATATCCTATACTAAGTTAGGTTAATTTGCAATCTTTTATTCCCCCACAACCTGTTATTCTCAATTTGATTGTGAATCCAGCTTTAAGTAATATAATTTTCCTTTTCGCCTCAGAAACTTGTTGATATGGGTCTGTGACCCATCATTATATTCCTTCCCAAATGTCTCCCAGACCTAATTGTCTGTAATGAAGACAATTCATTTGTGTAGTTGGAATTGTTTGACGTTCGTCAAACAATTCTTGGCTGATTGATTTTATTAAGGATAAAAACCTTCTGCGTTCGCAGAAAGTTATTTTCTAACTCACATTTTCCTAATATAAATGGATTTTAAGGAGAGTACTGGGAAGAAAAGGAATTAGGCAAAAGTTATCGTCAGGAATACCGCAAAAACTCTCAAACTCCTAATGCATAAAAATCAAAATGTATTTGGGTGGAACATTGTCAAGGATGTATATTATTTATTAAATCCTAATTGTTCTTTAATCGCTGGCCATTTTGTATTCTGAGTGGTGTCTTTAGGATCTATTGCTAAATCAAAAAAAGCACCTTTACTAGTCTGATCATCATATAAGGTTTTTAAGTGTACCCAATTAGTATCGTTATCATTTTCTAGTAATTCAATTACAGGATTTTCATGGATAGAATAAGTAACTTGATGCGGCTCATTAAATCTATCTTTATAAGAAATATGTATAAATCTAACAATCCTGAAGTTACAATGACGACGCAAATTATCAGGATTATTCTGTATAATCTGCATATATTTTTTAGATTGGCGATAATTGTTATTTGAAGGAGAAAATAGAATTTGCGAAGTAGAGTATAAGGTAAAATAAGGACTTACAATCATAGGTGAAAGGTTATAATAACGCTCCAAAGGTATAATAATTTCAGTTGAAGAAGAAAATATTTCACAAAAAACCCTCCACTCTACCTTGGGCTGCTCAATTAAAGCACCACCTTGATTAGCAATAAAAATTCGATCAGAAACATTGTCATGAAAATTAGCTATGTGTATTGTTGTATCAACATCGGGAGAAAGTTGAATATCGCAACTCATTATTGGAGAGGATTGGATTTTTAAAATATTACCCTGACTATCAGCTATTCGTTTTGCTTGCAAGTAAATTAGAATTGTAACAATTAACATAACAAAACTTATTAATGTGCTAGTACGATGATTTTCAAGCTTTGCTCTTTTATAAATTTTTAAAAGAATAAAGGGAATCAGTATATATAGGAGAGTAATTGAGATACCCCACAAAAAGGGATGACCATGAAAAATATCAAAATCACGAAGTGGTTTATAGTAGTATATAATCCCGTACCAAACTATAAAAATAATTATAAAACAAATGATTTGTTTAATAAGTTTCATAGTAATAACCCAAATGTCTAAGTTAAAAAATCGATAAACATCTAAAATTGACAGGTATAAAAAATATATCCGTAATGATTATACTCCCTGTGTCATACCTAATCAAGTTCGTGATATTTTCCTATGCTTTTTCTACGTCGGGAATGTAATGCTCTTTACCTCTTTCCCGACGCCTCTTGCTTTCCCTTTCCCATCAACTTTCAACCTTTTATAACAGAATTGACAGAACTCCAATAATTTCCTACTCTAATATTATAAGAATAAAGATTGGAGTATCCCATGAAAAATACCATTCAACGATTTCAAAAGATTATCGAACAAACACCCGGATGGTTAAGTAGAATTTCAGAATCTGAAAGTGTCGTGAAACCCTTTGTGGATAAGTGGTCCAAAAAAGAAATCCTTGGTCATTTGATTGATTCCGCCTCCAATAACCTACAGAGGTTTGTCCGTGCCCAACTGGAAAACCCCTACTCTTTTCCTAACTATCAACAAAAAGAATGGGTCTCCACTCAACATTTTCAACAGGAACCCTGGACGGAGTTAATTCAACTTTGGGAAAGTCTCAATAAACATCTTCTCCATCTGATTTCCCATATCCCGGAAGATAAAAAGAATAATAGTATAACCGTCGGTACCAACCCGCCAATTACGTTATCCACTCTGGCAGAGGATTATTTGCGTCATTTACAACATCATTTGAACCAAATTCTGCCGGATGAAAATAAATAGGTTTTATCAAGAGTTTGCTTAACTATGCGTCGGGAATGAAATGCTTTTTACGGATTTCCCGACGCGCTGTTTTTGTCACCCTTGAGCGAAGCGAAGGGTCTCTCGTTATCATTATGGGAGACTTCTTTTATAATAACCGATGAATACGATTATACGGTTTGTAACGAGAGATTCTTCGTCCTAAAGAGCAGGACTCAGAATGACAATTAAACGGGAATAAATCTTCACATTACACGTAGTGTAACCCTTTATGGGTGTATTCTTTAGATTCATAATCTTCTACTCAGCTTTCACCGAGAGTTCCATTTAACTATTTAACATTGGTTCTATATCATTTCCTATCAATTTTTGCTAATATCTTTACTATTCATAACCAAACATTGAAGGAGAAATATATCTATGAATCAAATTAAAAAAGTCGTTTTAGCCTATTCCGGAGGGTTGGATACCTCCGTCATGATTAAATGGATGATTGAGAATTATGATTGTGAAGTGGTCGCCTTTTGCGCGGATTTGGGTCAGGGAGAAAATGGCAAGGCGGAGTTGGCAGCCATTGAAAACAAAGCGTATAAAATCGGTGCCTCGCGGGTGTATATGAGAGATGTACGGGAAGAGTTTGTCAAAGATTTCATCTGGCCTGCTTTGAAAGCCAATGCCTTGTATGAAGGGAAATATCCCTTGGCTACTGCCTTGGGTAGACCCTTAATCACCAAACATCTTTGTGAAATCGCGAAAATAGAAAAAGGGGATACCGTCGCGCACGGGTCTACTGGAAAAGGAAATGACCAGGTACGGTTTGAAGTTACCCAGATGGCGCTGGCGCCAGAATTAAAATCTATCGCCCCGGTACGGGAATGGGAATTAAAAACCAGAGCCGAAGAAATTGATTACGCCAAAAAACATCATATCCCCGTGCCGGTCACCAAGAAAAGCCCCTACAGTGTTGATGTGAACCTTTGGGGACGAAGCATCGAATCGGGTAAATTGGAAGACCCGTGGATTGAACCGCCGGAAGAAATCTATGCCTGGACAACCAACCCTTCCAAAGCCCCCAAGAAACCGACCTATGTAGAAATTGGTTTCAAGAAAGGCGTACCAGTTTCCGTAAATGGCAAAGAAATGAACGGCGTGGCACTGATTGAAAAATTAAATAAAATTGCCGGCAACAACGGAGTCGGTAGAATTGACATGGTGGAAAATCGTCTGGTAGGAATTAAATCCAGAGAAAATTATGAATCACCTGCGGCAACTGTTTTACTGGCCGCGCACAAAGAACTTGAATCCTTGACCCTGGACAGAGAAACCGTCCATTACAAAGAACTCATTAGTCCCAAATATGCCGAACTGGTATATTATGGTCTTTGGTATACGCCATTACGATATGCCTTGGATGCCTTTGTTAATTCCACCCAGGAAACCGTCACAGGAACCGTGCGAATGCGATTATTACAGGGAACTTGTGTAGGAGTAGGACGAAAATCACCCTATTCACAATATCAAGTTAATCTGGCAACCTATGACAAAGGTGATGTCTTTGACCAACGATTATCCAAAGGGTTCGTTGAACTTTGGGGATTACCGGTCAAGGTGGCGGCACGGGCTCGGAAACCGAAAAAGTAGAGACGTAACATGTTACGTCTCTACTCCATACTATACTAAACTAATAGAGGAGTTTACCATGTTTCAAAAACAGTTTTCATTATCAAGACCGCTTATCATTTTCCTATCCATCTACTGCCTTGCTTTCACCTTTGCTTTATCAGCAGATACAAAGTCTGACAGTACCACTCATTTGACGATTCTTTACGACAATGATATTCATGGACATTTAATCCCGTTTGATGATGCACGGTCCGGAAAAAATATCGGGGGAGCTGCACGCCGGACTTCCCTAATGAACAAATTCAAGTCAGAAAATCCCAATACTCTTATTTTAGATGCCGGGGATATGCTGACAGGAACACCGATTTCTGGTTTCTTTAAAGGAGAAGCGGATTACGGTACATTTGAGAGAATGCCCTATGATGCCATGGCTATTGGCAATCATGATTTCGATTATAGTCAGGCAACCTTGCGTCATTTTATAAAAACCAGTCCTATTCCTGTTTTATCCGCCAATATTTTCGAGTCCGACAACCAACTATTGGCAAAACCTTATATTATCAAGAATGTGGGCGGACTTAAACTTGCCATTATTGGTCTAACCACTCCCACAACACCAACCACTACCCATCCTAAAAATGTCGTCGGTCTTCATTTTGGAGACCCGGCGGTTGTTTTAGGGGGGTATATGCCGGAACTCAAACAAAAAGCTGATTTAATCATCGCGCTAACACATATCGGTTTTAGCGAAGACAAACAACTCGCGGAAAGTGTACCTGGGATTGATGTTATCGTGGGGGGCCATTCACATACCAAAGTGGATGGTCTGGTGAAATCTGGAAACACCATTATCGTTCAAGATTTCTTTGCAGGGATATTTTTGGGGAAACTGGATTTAACCATTGTTGATAAAAAGATTGTAGATCAACAAGCCATACTTATCCCGATTGATAATACTATTTCAGAAGACAGCACTGTGGCTGCCTTTTTAAAACCGTATGCGGATAAGGTCTTGGAGAAAATGAACGTCGTCGTTGGAAAGACCGAAATTGACCTGAATGGCTCCACTCTGTCAAATTGGTTATGCGATGTATTCCGTGAAAAAGTTAACGCCGATATTGCTTTGCAAAATAGTGGTGGAGTTCGTGCTTCCATTAACAAAGGAAATATCACCTATAACGATATTTACTCGGTTTTACCCTTCGACAATACCATGGTGGTGCTGGAAGCCAAAGGAGATTTGGTACAACAAATCTTGGACAGGAGTGGCAGAGGACCTATATCCGGTGCCACATTTAATATGGTCTCTGGAAAAGCGGAGGATATTCAGATTGGTGGAAAGCCATTTGACCTTTCCAAAACATATACAATTACCGCCAATGATTTTATGGCCAATGGGGGAAGCGGGTATTCCGTGTTGAAACAAGCCAAATTTATACGAGCAGATAATATTCAACGGGATATCGTGATTGATTATTTAAAAGATCATCCGGTTATTTCAGCCATATCAAGATAGCAATCTATATAAAATATACTTTGAGGGAAATATCAATCTGATTTCCCTGATATACATTACATGGTAAACCCAGACGTGATTTTCAAGTTAATAAAGAAAAAGTGCTATAATGAAATCGGGTCGTATGGCCCGACTTATCACTTTCAAATTCTTTAAAGAGGTAATTACTATGTTCAAAAAACAACTCTCCGTATCACGCTTTCTTTTAGTTTTTCTTTCCATCTATTGCCTTGTGTTTGCCTTTGCGTTATCGGCGGATACAAATTCAGCTATCACGACTCATCTAACCATCCTTTATGATAACGATATTCACGGGCATGTACTGCCCTTCGATGACTCACGCTCCGGGAAAGATATCGGCGGTGCTGCACGGCGAACTTTCTTAATTAAAAAATATAAATCAGAAAATCCGAATACCCTTGTTTTGGATGCAGGCGACTTGCTTTCCGGGACTCCAATCTCCGGGTTCTTTAAAGGAGAAGCGGATTTCGGAACATTCGAGAAAATGCCCTATGATGCCGTAGCTATCGGGAACCATGATTTTGATTATAGCCAGGCAACCTTGCGCCATTTTATCAAGACCAGTCCAATTCCAGTCTTATCAGCCAATATCTTTGAAGAAGATAACTCCTTGCTGGCAAAGCCATATATCATTAAAAAAATCGCCGGTTTGAAAATCGCCATCATCGGACTCACGACTCCCAGCACACCTATTACCACTCATCCCAAGAATGTTGTCGGGCTTCATTTCGGCGACCCGGCAGTTGTATTGGGAGGTTATATGCCGGAACTCAAACAACAAGCGGATTTGATCATGGCAGTAACTCATATTGGTTTTGAAGAAGATAAAGAATTGGCAGAACGTGTGCCGGGAATTGATGTGATCGTCGGTGGTCATTCTCATACTAAAGTGGACAGTTATGTAAAATCAGGAAACACGATTGTTGTGCAAGATTTCTTTGCCGGTATATTCCTGGGCAAACTGGATTTAACCATCGTGAATAAGAAGATTGTTGACCAACAAGCGGAACTTATTCCTATTAATAATAGCATTCCGGAAGACCCTGTCATCGCCGCTTATTTAAAACCCTATGCCGATCAGATTACCGGAAAAATGAATGAAGTCGTTGGCAAAACCGATGTGGCTTTGAGAAAACCCAGTTATACCGATTCACAAACCAACCTGGGCGACTGGTTATGCGATGTATTCCGGGAACGGGCACATGCGGATATTGCCATGCAAAATACCGGCGGGATTCGCGCTTCTTTAAACAAAGGCCCCCTCACTTATAATGATATTTACTCGGTATTGCCTTTTGAAAATGCCCTGGTGGTTTTGGAAGTGGATGGAACTTTGATGCAGGAAGTTCTTGATAATTTGGCACAAAAAATTCAACGAGCCAGCGAAACCGGTTGCGTCTCCGGTGTAACATTTACGGTATCCGACGGCAAGGCCACCCATATTCTCATCGGTGGAAAACCTCTTGAACCTTCCAAAATCTATACCATTGCCACCAATGATTTCATGGCCAGCGGTGGCAGCGGGTATACTCCATTGAAAAAAGCCAAATTCTTACGAAACGAAGGTGTCCTACGCGATATTGTAATTGACTATCTGAAAACTCATTCGCCCATTGCTCCTACCGCCGAAGAACGGTTCACGATAGACAAATAATTTCCACTATGAACGATTCCGAATTAATTCAAGTCTTATGGAATGGAAAGCCCGAATGGGTTCGACCCGGAGCCAAAGTCGAAAGTCTTTTGACAGAGCAGGAATGGGAAGATTGTCTTGCAGGACATGCAATCATAAAGGATTCGCAAGGGCATGAAGTTCATTTTACGGGTGCTTTAAGTAAAGGAGACAATTTGTCTCTCCATTACTTGAAAAACTCTAATTTGGGAAAAAAGACTTGACATCCAACGAAATTCCATGTAACGTAAATGAATTCAAAGTGTAGGCTGTTATTGATAAAGGAGGTAATTCATGGCTATTACAAAAGCAGAAATTGCACAGAAAGTTGCAGAATCAACAGGGATTACTCAACGTGATGCGTTGACGTCCGTTGAGACGTTTTTAGAATCCATCAAAAAAGCCTTATCCAAAGGGGATAAAGTTTCTATTGTTGGATTTGGAACTTTTCGACTGAAAGACAAAAAAGCACGCATTGGTCGGAATCCGCGCTCCGGGCAGACCATACAAATCGCCGCTAAAAAAGTCCCCTATTTCAAACCAGGTAAAGAGCTAAAAGAACTGGTCAATCGGTGACTCGATAGGTCGGGAAATAATCTAAATGATACGAACTGATTCTTTTTCTAATTTATTTTTGCGTACAAGTCTATGGGTATGCATGATATCAATAGGCTTTTGTTCTCTTCTGACGATCAGCCATTCTGAAGTCGTGGACCGCATTGTTGCCAAAGTGGGGTCGGACGTCATAACCCTGAGCGAATTGGAAGAAGCGGCTAGACAATCTGAAATTAAATTGTCGGAAGATACCGAAGGCCAAAGAATAATTCTCAATGCCCTCATAGACCGGTCACTATTGGTGCAAGAGGCAAACAAGGAAAAAATCGAAGTGCCAGAGAGCCGTATTAATGCCGCCGTAGAACAACAAATTACCCAAATTCGCAAGCATTTCCGAACTCAAGCAGAATATGACGCATGGTTGGCGAATCAAGATGTCGCACCCGATGAAGTAGTTCCGCGTTTAAAAGAACGGGTCGGCCAGGAAATTCTCATTAATCAACTCCTGCGAAAAAATACCCCCGTTATCTCTGAAATTACCATTAAACGTTTCGCCGATGAGAATCCGGCAGAAGCACAAAAACAGGAAACCGTGAGTATCCGTCATATTTTTCTCAGTCTTACACCAAACGCAACACCGGAAGATATTCAAAAAACTCACGATAAAGCACTTCAAATTTACCACGAACTGAAAGCGGGCGGGAATTTCGAGGATTTGGTTCTGAAATATTCGGAAGATTCCGCAACTCAAGAAGTTGGCGGCGACCTTGGATATATCCATCATGGTGAATCCCTGCCGGAAATTGAAAAAGTAGCCTTTGAACTTGACACCAACCAAATAAGTGAACCGATTAAAACTGATAACGGGTATCATATTATTCAAGTCACCGACAAAGCGTCCACTCGGGAATATCTCTATCAAGAAGCCATGAAGAAAACCGAAAAAAGACTGCTCTCGGACCTTCGTTCTAAAACCACCATTATTATCAAGATATAATTTTTCAAGACCGTCAATTTCCAAAACCTACTCGTCTGTCTTATACTATTTCCATGACAATTGCAAAACCTTTGATTGGTATTACGCTCGGTGATGCCGCGGGAATTGGCCCGGAAATCATTCTAAAAGCTGTTTCCGATAAGACCATCAGGGATAAATGCCGTCTCTTGATTATCGGTGATTCTTTTGTCCTGCAAAACACGGCAAAGTTTCTTAAGACAAACTACGATTATCCAATTTATTATAATATCCCCGGTCCGTGCACCGCACCCGTCACCGTTTTGGATTTAAAATTGTTCAAAAAATTACCCCCATTCGGTAAAGTCCAAAAAGTCTGTGGTGTCGCTGCCATCCGGTGTATTGAAGCCGCCGTGGATTTGACAATAAACGGCTACCTCTCAGGAATTGTCACTGCTCCTCTCAATAAGGAAATATTGAAACTCGCCCGGTGTCCTCATCCCGGCCATACAGAACTTTTGGCAGAGTTAACTCAAACTAAAAATTTTGGAATGGCATTCGTAGGAGGAGAATTGCGTTTGATACTCGCCACTATTCATGAACCCATTGCCAAATTACCAAAACTCCTTACGGCAAAACGAATTTATTCTTCCATTCTTCTGGCCCATCGCGCCGCTCAAGAATTGGGTATCGCAGAACCAAAAATCGGCGTTGCTGGATTAAATCCTCACGCGGGTGAAAACGGCTTATTCGGAAAAGAAGAAATTACCCAAATTTTTCCCGCCATAAAAAAAGCAAGGCAAAATAAAATCAATGTACATGGTCCCATTGCCCCGGATACCCTCTTTTACCGCGCCAGACAAGGTGAGTTTGACTTTGTTGTGGCGATGTACCATGACCAAGGACTCATCCCCATCAAAACGTTGGACTTCTACGGGGGAGTAAATATTACTGTCGGACTTCCCATCGTTCGTACCTCTCCCGACCACGGCACAGCTTACGACATCGCTGGAAAGGGTATTGCCAATCTTGACTCCATGAAAGCCGCTATTTTACTGGCAGTAACCTTGGCAAATAATCGTAAATTAGCTTTATAAACATATAAAACGTAAACTTCTATATAATATCATTTTGTTTCTTAGCATCCTGAAAAGGGTGTGTTTCGGAGTCCACAGAGAATGAAGATTATCTATGCAATCGAAACTTCTATAAAAGAAATTTAAAATAGCTCCTGTTTTTAAGTATTCCAATTCCAATATTTTTGAAAATATACTTTTGAGTTCTATATAACTCTAGTAGAATTCTACCAAATACAACCCAATTTCCAATGTATCAATAGTCTATTGGATTCTCTATTTTATGTTGTATACCATGTCAACCATTTTAAAAGTTTACTAATATATGAATTGTAAGAATTGTAAAATTATTTTAATAAAAGTAGGTATTCTAGGGGTGTATTTAGCTCCATACCTACTTTTAGTATAATTAAATATAATTCCAATAAAAAAGGAGATTAGAAATGAGTAACTCAAATATTACCAAGGCTTTAGAACATCGCAAAATGGCATATACAATCATCATTTCTACCATGGTAGGAGTGATCTATATAGCCGGGTGCGCTTCCAATAACGGTGTCACAAAAACTTCCAGCCTAAAGCCGTCACCGACTCTCTCAAAAAATACTCCAGCACCGCAAACAACATCTCCACCGGTGGAAGTCGTCTCTAAACCCAATATGAATGAAAATGATACCAACCAAAATACCCTTTTAAAAACCCAGGGAATTCCAAAAGTTGGTTCATCCTACTTTGCATTTGATCAGTATAACCTTACAAAAGAGGATACGGATACTCTGGCTAAAAATGCCCAGTGGTTAAAAAGAAACCCCAAGATTCATGTCCGGGTAGAAGGAAACTGTGACGAACGGGGTACTGTCGAATACAATCTGGCTTTGGGAGAAAGACGCGCCAATGCTGTTAAAAATTATTATGAATCTTTTGGGATAAGTGCCAACCGGATTCAAACCATCAGCTATGGTAAAGAACGACCCAAATATTTTGGACATAATGAAGATGCTTGGGCAAAGAACCGACGTGCCGATACGAATAAAATCTTAAGTAATTAAATCTTGCTTTGAATAGTTATAGACCAGTTGCAATGCTATTCACTATTTTTATTTACTGTGCTCCTTTTGGGGAGTTGTCTTGATTCTCTAAAAGGAGCATTCTATTTATACCAACCTCTCACATTAGAATTGCATCTCTACCGCTATCACTTTGGGAGAATATAATGATAAAATTAATTTGATGTGAGTTTTGCAATTATATTCCCTTACCAATTTACAATCCCGGCTTATTTATAATAAATTATGCTTTTTACTAAAAATAAAAAACTCCCCGACGAAACAATACTATTTTTCAGTGTCCTTAAATGGGTATTTCTTGCCACCCTGGTAGGTTCAATTGTTGGATTGGCAACAACCGGTTTTCTGAAAGCACTGACATGGAGTATTCAATTCGGCCATAGATACTCCTATTATTATTTCCTTTTACCTGTTGCATTTTTCATCAGTGTTTTGCTCATTCAAAAACTGGCTCCCGATGCCGAAGGACATGGAACAGAAAAAGTAATTGAGGCTATCCATAAATCTTCGGGGAGAATCAAACCATTGGTTGTTCCCGTAAAATTAGTTGCCACGATTATCACGATTGTCGCCGGCGGTTCGGTGGGGAAAGAAGGTCCTTGCGCGCAAATTGGGGCTGGATTGGCTTCTTCTTTTGCGAGCCTATTTCGATTTAATGATACTGACCGCAGGAAACTTGTCATTTGCGGTATTAGCGGAGGGTTTGCGGCGGTATTCGGAACCCCCTTGGCAGGCTCCATGTTTGGCGTTGAAGTCCTGTCCGTAGGAGATATCGTTTATGATGTCCTTTTGCCTTCTTTCATTTCTGGTATCACGAGTTATCAAATTTCATCAGCGCTCGGAATAACCTATTTCTATCATCCATTAAATTTCGTTCCCGCCTTCAGTGAATTATTTTTCGGCAAAGTCATTCTAGCAGGCATCTTCTTCGGTATATGTTCCATCATAATGATTGAGATAATGCGGTCGGGTGAACATATTTCTGAAAGAATTAAACTATCGAAACTTTGGAAGGGCATTATTGGCGGCATCATTCTTCTTGCATTAAGTGAAATATTTACGCGAGAATATCTCGGACTTGGGCTGAACACAATTCAATCCGCGCTGGAAGGGAAAGCCGTGATTTGGAATGCCTTTCTATTAAAATCAATATTTACCAGTATTACTTTAAGTATGGGTGGTAGCGGCGGCATTGTCACACCGATATTTTACGTGGGCGCAAGCGCCGGTTCTCTATTTGCGACCCTCATGCATGTGGATGTGGCAACTTTTGCCGGTATCGGTTTGGTTTGTCTTTTGGCAGGCGCCACCAATGCACCCATTTCCGCCAGTATCATGTCGGTTGAACTCTTCGGACCGAAAGTCGCACCCTATGCCGCCGTGGCGTGTGTCATTAGTTTTCTTATGACCGGCCATCGCAGTGTCTATCCCTCTCAAGTTTTATCCATCAGTAAATCTACCAGCTTACATGTTGAACTGGGTAAACAAATGGAAGATACCCACACCCCCAACCAATTGAGCAGTGAAACCATCATGGCAATCGCCTTGAAAGGATATAGGAAAATTAAATCTAAGTTTAATAACTACGACGGCCCTGAAATTTAACGATTCCTCCTATTGACTGATTAGTCATTTCGCAGTAGAGTAGTATCCCCTTGATTTCCAACAAGGAGTGGCCATGAATAAAGACTGGAAAAAACTGATAACCGCCGCCAGGAAAGTACGGCTCAATGCGTACGCTCCCTATTCAAAATTTAAAGTAGGTGCGGCAGTCTTGGCAAAATCAGGCAAAATTTATACGGGATGCAACGTTGAAAACGCTTCTTATAGCATCACACTTTGCGCCGAACGGTCAGCAATTTCCAATGCCATTGCCAATGGGGAAAAGGAAATTTTAGTTGTGGCGGTCGTCGCGGATTCTCTTCCCGCAACTCCCCCTTGTGGCGCCTGCCGCCAGTTTATTCAGGAACTCGGTCCTAAAACCACGGTTATCCTCTCTAACTTAAAGGGAGAGATAGCAGTATATTCCCAAAAAGAATTACTTCCTCACCCGTTTACAACGTTCATGCTCAGAAAGAAAAAACGCAAAAGTAGTTAGTAAATTTCACCTTTTTAATATTCTTTATCAACCATCGCTATAAATATATATTTGAGATAAAAATAATATCTCGACAAAATCTATTCGATGATTTTAATATCTGCCGGTTTATCGAGAAGAATTTCCGGACCGTATTGGGCGGGAGATTGGATAGACCCGGTCACACGAACTTTTTTTCCTTCAAACGAGAGAATATCCACACTGTCTTTGGCAAATTGATCCACAATCCTGCTAAAAATGACAACAGTAAATACGTTTTGTTTTTCGGAGAAATTCAAGAAATAGGTATTGGACCTACTGGATTTGGTTGTTTTCACGACTTTCCCTTCCACAGTTCCTGATTGATCAATATGGGTAGGTACATCTGAAACCTGTATCACACCTGAAAACGGCACAATTTTTTTCTGTACAGTGGAACTCGAAGTGGTGGATACAACGGCAGTCGTCGTAGAAACCGTTTTGGATGGGGCTTCCTTCGTAATCATAATTTGAGACGCTCCAGTAAGATCCATTTGAATTCCATAACGCGCGTCTTTATACAACTTACCGGTGATTTTAACGGTTTTTCCAGGCAGGGAATCAATATCAATGCCGACTTTGGCTAATGCGATTTTGGATTTCGCGTCCACCACCACTTTAAAATCTTTATCCAACTCAATGAGTGATTTATTCTTGGGATGTTCGATTTCAACCACTTGACTTTCGAGGGTAACCGTCTTATTAACGTATTTTGCGACACTGTCTATAGAAATAACCGGCGGTGTCGAACTTTTTGATTTCGATTTAGTACTAAAACTTACCCCCGCTACTGATATAAAAATACAGACAACGACTCCAGCTTTTAAAAACTTCATGAATATTCTCCTCTGTGAAATGGATTTATTTGAATGGACACGTTAACGGTATTCCAATCCTTGCTTTACTGCTTTATTAATTTAAAATCTTCCTTTTTATCCAGAATAATTTCATAACCATATTGTTCATAATATTTAATATTTCCATACACCTGTACGGTTTTCCCTGCAAAGGATTCTATATCAATTTTGGCTTTTTCAAAAGCGCCCGCCACGGCTGGAAAAATGATCACGGAAAATCCATTTTTCTGGGTGGTAAGCCGCAACATATACGTTGTCCTGGCTTTGGACACATCCACGCTTAGCACCTTTCCCTGAATGGTAGCATATTGTCCCACATATTTCGGGGCTTCGTCAATGGATACGATACCCTTGGTATATTTGATTTCGGTGGCATCCTCCGGTAAAAGCAATTGATTGACAGGATCGGCCAGATGCATTTGAATCCCATATTTGGGGTCTTTTACAATTTGTCCGGTAGCACTCACTTTTTTCCCTTCAATGGCATTAATGTCAATCCCCGCGCTCAACATATCCTTATATTTCTCTCCGGGAATTATTATAGCAAACCCTTCTGTTCCTATGCTAAAACGCAAAAAATATTCATTGTGAGACGCACGTCCGGAACGAATCACAGTTCCCGTTACGGTAACCGTTTGATTGACATACGAACTCACATTATTCGGAGTAATAGTGGGAAAATTTTGAGCCAAACAAAAGGCAGTGATGGAAAAGAACAAACTCCCTACAAAAAATCTTTTTAGAAGTTTCATGTTTTCCTCCTATTCAAGAATTTTTTTAATGCCTTGATATTACAACAAATCCCATACTTTACGCAAGGTATTTCATAATATCGTGATTTTCTGCATAGTCATAATGATAATTAATGCGTTATTATCTATGCATGTCCACAACTATTTCACAAATCGATCCAAAAACCAACGCGCGGGATATAGCCTATTTCGTTTTAAATAAGGTGGAATTGCAGGATGCGTACGCCAATTTGGTTTTGGACAACGCTTTACGCAAACAAAACATCTCTCCAGAAGATACCCGCCTAATTACGGAAATCGTCTATGGCGTCATCCGGCAAAAACGTTACCTTGACTGGATACTCCGCCAATTCTTGCTAAAGAAAAAAAGGGCCCTACCCGCTCATTTGGAAAACATTTTTAGAATCGGTATCTATCAATTATTTTTTCTCGATTCAATTCCCGATTATGCCGCCGTTAACGAAACTATTCTCCTGGCGGAGAGGCATGGATTCACGACTCATAAAAGTTTTATCAACGCAGTCTTGCGAAACATCCTTCGGAAAAAGAGTACGATTTTACTACCGGATAAGAGAAACGATCCACTTACTCATATCGCCATAAAATACTCCCATCCCGATTGGATGGTTAAATTATTCCTCAATCAATTTGATTTGGAGAATACCATTCATTTATGCGAATCCAACAATCTTCCCGCACCAACTCATCTCAAAATAAATACTCTCAAAATAACACTTTCAGAGTTCACCAAACTTTTACATCAGCAGGATATTCAAACTCACCCCTCTCCTCTTTTACCCGACAGCCTCATACTGGACTCTCATTGTCCTATCCGGCAATTGCCCGGCTTTAAGGAAGGGTATTTCCATGTACAGGATGACGCATCCCAATTGGTATGTCATGTTGTGCATCCGGAACCCTGTGCCATTGTTTTAGATTTGTGTGCTGCGCCTGGTGGAAAAGCCTTTTATATGGCGCAGGTGATGAAAAATAAGGGGGAAATTATCGCTATTGATTTAAACGAAAAGCGGTTACGATTATTGGAAGAAACAAGCGAGAAAATGGGTATCTCCATTATCAAATCTCGTGCTGTTGATGCGACAGGAGATTTATCTCCTATCATTCAAGGGTTGGCAGATATTATTTTAGTAGATGCGCCCTGTTCGGGACTGGGTGTTCTCCGCAGAAAAGTGGATGCTCGTTGGAAGAAAAAAGAACAGGATATTTCCAACCTGGTTAATTTACAGAGAAATTTATTGCAAAATGCTGTACAATATTTGAGACCTGATGGAATTCTAGTTTACTCAACGTGTACCTTGACAAAGGAAGAAAATCAATTGCAGATACAGTCGTTTTTATTGGAACATCCGGAAATGAAATTGGAATCGGTGGAATCCTATCTTCCGCCATTGGCAAAAGATACCGTCACCGAAGAAGGGTACATGTTTACTTTACCCTTTAGAGATAGAACGGATGGTATGTTTGCCTGCCGTATGAGGAAAAAGTCATGAGAGTATCTAAAATTGATCCCTCTATTTTATCCTGTGACTTTACGGATTTAGGAATGGCGATTTCAATTCTGGAACAAGCCGAATGCGACTGGATGCATCTGGATGTCATGGATGGACATTTTGTTCCGAATATTAGTTTTGGCCCTCCGATGGTCGCTTCCATACGCAAAAAAACAAAACTTTTTCTCGATACCCATCTCATGATTTCCGATCCGGAGAAATATATTGACGCTTTCGTAAAAGCCGGTTCGGATTTACTCATTGTGCATATTGAAGTCTGTCCCGACATCTACAAAACCATTGATTTAATCCACAAGGCAGGCGTAAAAGCCGGAGTATCCCTGAACCCGCCGACACCTGTTGAGAAAGTACAAGAAGCCATTGGTTACGCAGATTCCATTCTGGTTATGAGCGTCCATCCGGGATTTGGCGAACAATCATTTATTAAAGAGAGTGTGGATAAAGTTAGATGGCTGAGAGAAAAAATTGACGCGGTAAAAGCAAAGACGATTATCGCCATTGACGGAGGCATAGACAGCACTAATATTCGTTTGGTCACAAACGTGGGAGTTGACAGGCTGGTTATTGGTTCCGCCATATTTGCATCCCCGAATCCTCTACAAAAAGCAAAACAATATATCCATTTGGCTCAAGGAAAAATTTCCGAGAAAGAAATTCATGAAACGCACAGCACTATATCACGAGCATTTTAAACACCATGGCAAGATGATTGAATTTGCGGGTTGGGAATTACCCGTCTATTATTCCAGTATTGTCGAAGAACACCTGACCGCACGCTCCAAAGCCGGACTATTTGATGTCTCTCATCTTGGCCGGTTGGAAATAACCGGACAGGACGCACAATCACTTATTCAACACATCGTCACCAACGATATCACCAAATTAATAGATTGGAATATTCAATATTCTCTCGTTTGTAACGAAAAAGGTGGAATACTCGATGATATTCTTATCTATAAATATCCCGACCATTATTTAATGATTGTTAATGCCGCCAACACGGACACCATAATTAATGTCCTTAAAGAAAACTTAAAGGATCGAAAAGTAGATATAAAAGATATAACCTCCCAAACCGCCATGGTAGCTGTTCAAGGGCCCAATGCTCTTGAAATAATAAACACCTTATATTCCTCAAATGTTGGTCACATGCCAAAATATTCCTTCACAACCTTGGGTAATGTGATTTTGTCTAGAACCGGATATACCGGTGAAGACGGATTTGAAATTATTGTGCCTGGTTCCGATGCCCCTAAAGTATGGAATCAATTATTGGATATCGGAATAACATATGGTTTAATTCCCTGTGGTTTGGGAGCGCGGGATACCTTGCGCTTGGAAGCCGGTAATTGCCTTTATGGACATGAAATGGATACCACGACAAATCCTTATGAAGCGGGATTGGGATTTGTTGTTAAACTCGATAAAAAAGACTTTATCGGAAAAACATCTCTGGAGAAAATCAGACAAAGTCCCCTTTCAAGAAAGCTAATCGGACTGGAAATGTGCAATAATAGTATCCCAAGAAACGAATACCCGATTCAGAAATCAGGCAAAAAAATCGGTAAAATTACCAGCGGTACATTTAGCCCATCATTAAAAAAAGGTATCGCCATGGGTTATGTGCCTGTCGAATTGAGTAAATTCGGTACGGAACTGGATATCATCATTCGAGACAAACCACACACAGCTAAAGTAGTTCAAAAAAAATGGAGGTAAGTAATGAACCCGGAAAATCTAAAATATGCCAAATCCCATGAATGGGTAAAACTGGATGGAGATATCGCCACCATCGGCATTTCCGATTTCGCGCAACACGAATTGACCGACATCGTCTATGTGGATTTACCGCCCATCGGCAAACAATTAAACACAGGCAAGGAATTTGGTGTCGTCGAATCAGTCAAAACGGCATCTGATTTATATTCCCCCGTTAGCGGAACGGTCACCGAAGTGAATAACCAATTGGAAACAAAACCGGATTTGGTGAACCAAGACCCCTTCGGGAACGGCTGGATGATTAAAGTAAAATGTTCCAACACCAAAGAGCTCGACTCCTTGCTGGACGCCAAAGCATACACCAAATTAACCAAGTAATATTTTTAGCATTTAACGGTTTTAATTAATTCTTTATGCGCTATATCCCTTTCTCAAAAACAGAACAGGATGAAATGATTCAATCCATCGGTGCCAAAACGATTGACGATCTATTCACCGATATCCCCGAATCAGCCCGCCTTAAGCATTCTTTAAATATTCCACCCGCCCTTAGTGAATTGGAAATTTCTGAATATTTTAAAAAACTTGCTTCCATAAATGACACAGCTAACATGGTTTGTTTCCGTGGAGCGGGTGCTTATGACCATTATATTCCCAGCGTTGTAAAACATCTGGCCCTGCGTGGAGAGTTTTTTACTGCCTACACACCTTATCAACCGGAAGCCAGCCAGGGTACTCTCCAGATGATTTATGAATTCCAGTCTTTAATTTGTGAATTGACGGGTATGGATGTCGCTAACGCTTCTCTCTATGACGGCTCTACGGCTGTTGCGGAAGCAGCACTTATGGCTTGTCGGAGTACCGAACGAGGAAAAATACTCATTGCCAAAACAGTACATCCTCAATACCGGGAAGTTTTAAAAACCTATTGTACTCAGGCAGAAATTGGTTACCAGGAAATCCCTTATAAAAATGGAATCGTCGATTTGGAAGAATTATCCAAGCTTGTAACATCTGATATTGCAGGAATAATTATTCAACACCCGAATTTCTTTGGAAATCTGGAACCTGTACATGAAATCGAGAAATTAGTCCATCAAAATCAATCTCTGCTGGTCGTTGCGGCGAATCCCATTTCCTTGGGAATCCTGGCACCGCCCGGAGAATATAACGCGGATATTTGTATTATGGAAGGGCAAGCCCTCGGAAATGCTATCAGTTTTGGCGGGCCTTACCTAGGAATTATTGCTTGTAAACAATCCCTTGTTCGCCGTATGCCGGGACGATTGGTGGGAATAGCTAAAGACAACAAAGACAGGCGTGGATTTGTCCTGACTTTGCAAGCGCGGGAACAACACATCCGCAGAGCCAAAGCCACATCTAATATCTGCACCAATCAATCCTTAAACGCCCTCTGCGCCACTATTTACCTGGCGCTTGTTGGAAAAGAAGGTATCAAAGAAGTGGCAAATTTAAACCTGCAAAAAGCCCATTATGCCGCTGAACAATTAACAGCAAATCACGGGTACACTCTCGCATGGCCCAATCAGCATTTCTTTAATGAGTTTATCCTGCGCTGTCCCCAACCCGTGAAAACTACCAATGAAAAATTACATCACGCAGGAATCTTGGGTGGGTATGACTTGGAATCAGATTATCCTGAACTACACGGTTCTATGCTGTTGTGTGTAACGGAAAAACGTACTAAAGAGCAAATTGATCAATTGGTTAATATTTTGGAAGTGAATTGATAAATGAGCACATTAATTTTCGAGAAAAGTAGAAAAGGGCATAAGGGGCATGTATTTCCTAGATTGGATGTTCCTATCCAAAAAATCGCTTCGCTTATCCCTGCCGCCTTAATACGTAAGAAATCAGCAGATTTACCTGAAGTTTCTGAGCCGGAAGTTGTTCGGCATTATACTCGTATGTCTCAAAAAAACTATTGTATCGATACCCATTTTTATCCTTTGGGGTCCTGCACCATGAAATATAATCCCAGAATTAACGAGGATACCGCTCGTATCCCCGGATTCGCAGGAATTCATCCCCTCACCAAATCTCAAGGCGCGTTGCAACTGATGTATGAATTGGAAGGATGTCTCAAAGAAATATTCGGGTTTGATGCGTTTACCCTTCAACCCGCCGCTGGTGCGCATGGCGAACTGACCGCGCTCATGATGATTAAATCTTATCACTTAAGCCGTGGGGAAAAGAGAGATATTATCTTAATCCCCAAAACGGCCCACGGTACCAATCCCGCCAGCGCAGCACTCTGCGGGTTCAAGGTCATTGAAATTGACTCTGACACAGATGGGGATATGGACATTCAAAAACTGAAAGAAAACCTTAACGCCTCTGTAGCCGCCGTCATGATTACCAATCCCAATACCTTGGGACTATTCGAGAAAAACATATTGGAAATATCCGATTTGGTTCATAAGGCCGGTGCCGTTTTATATGGAGACGGAGCCAACTCCAATGCTCTAATGGGAAAAACTCGACCGGGAGATTTAGGTTTCGATATGATGCATGTGAATCTGCATAAAACCTTTTCGACGCCGCACGGAGGCGGTGGACCGGGTTCAGGACCCGTGGGTGTAAAAAAACATTTTATACCTTTCTTGCCAAAACCCATCGTTGTAAAGAAAGATGATAAATTTCTTTTAGATTCCAATCGTCCTCAATCTATTGGAAGAGTGCGTGCATTTTATGGAAATTTCGGAATGCATGTTCGTGCTCTTACTTATATCCGAGCTTACGGCGCGGATGGATTGAAAGCGGTCACCGAACAAGCGGTACTGTCTGCTAACTATCTTAAAGAAAAATTGAAAGGGTTATGGGAACTTCCGTATAATCGCGTTTGTATGCATGAATTTGTTCTATCGGGCGAAAAATTGGCAAATACCACTGGAGTTAAAACCCTGGACGTAGCAAAACGACTATTGGATTACGGTTATTATGCACCCACTATTTATTTCCCGTTAACCGTCAAAGAATGTTTGATGATTGAACCGACAGAAACAGAATCAAAGGCTACCCTGGATGAATTCATTGATGCGATGATGGCAATTTATCAGGAAGCCACCGAGAATCCGGAATTGGTTAAACATGCACCGTTAAAAACACCTGTAGGCCGGTTTGATGAAGTATCCGCGGCTCGTAACCCAGACTTGCGCTATTACCCTTCAACTCCTTGTTAAGAAATCGTGGAACCTTGGAACCTTATTCTTAGTGACTCCGCCGATGCATTCACCAATATGGCCATAGACGACGCACTATTGGAATCCACCATCGCCGGCGAAATCAATATCCCTACTCTTCGATTTTACACCTGGTCAAGTCCTTCCATTTCCATTGGCACTCTTCAAAAAATCAAAAAGGACATTGATTTGGAAAAATGTGCGAAAGACCAGATTCCTGTGGTACGGCGTCCTACGGGTGGCCGTGCGGTGTTTCATGACAAGGAATTAACTTACGCGGTTATTCTGCCTTTAGGTCATCCTCTCACCCGTCAAGGTATTCAAACTTCTTATTGTACGATTAGTGAAACATTTATTGTAGGATTACACAAATTAGGGATTGAAGCGAAATTAGAAAAGCAAACCATGGGTAATAAAAACTATCCCAATGAAATCTCCTGTTTCGCGACCACCACTCAATTTGAAGTAACCTTGCAACACTACAAAATAATCGGTTCGGCACAATACCGTCAAAAGGGAGTTTTATTACAACAAGGTTCAATTTTACTTTCATCTCCTTCATCGATAGAACCTTATTTTAAAAATACGCTCCACCCGCAAAAAGGAATCGAAGACTTGTTAAATATACACAGGGAGCTAAAAGATTATCGAGATGCAATCATGGAGGGATTTAAAGAAAAATTGTCTATCGATTTTCAAAATCAAGCATTAACTCAAAGAATCATTGCCCGTTCCGTACAGGTACGCCAATATAAATATCTTGATCCACAATGGACATTTCTCCATTAGTTTGAAGTTTCTAGTGATAGTGCTAAACTAATCGCACGGAATTTGAAAATGACACTCAAAGAATTCACAAAACAAGCCTGTAATAATTGGCTGTCCACTGTTACATTTGTTGTATTTTTCGTCTATTATATTCTCATTTTAATCAATCTTTTCATGCCGCGGTTTCATTTTTTGGAACATGAAATTAACCTCTTGTATTATTTAACCAAACACCCCTTTTTCTTGTTTATCTATATGATTATAAAGGCTACTATTTCCAGTTATGTCGTTTCAAAAATAGTATCACTTGTTATGGAAAGTTTAAAAAATTACTTTTGGACGATTTTCCTGACATTGTGGATTATATCAATCATTGCCCAACATATCGGGATTTATTTCCTGCTCAAAAGCCATTTTCGACTCCTGTATCATGCACCCCCTATCATATTTCATTGAATAAAATATCCCCTCGTGTTGTTATATATGAATGAGAAGGAAAAAATGGAATCGGTACTCTCCATGACAGAGATGGAACGGGTGAATATGAGTGACCCTGATTTAGCCCTTGTCGAAGGAATGAGGAAAGGGGATATGGGTGCTTTGGAAGAATTGATACAAAAATATCAAAAATGGGTTTATACCCTCGCTTATCGAACGGTGAGAAATCATGCGGATGCCGATGACGTGACCCAGGAAACATTTATCCGGGTATATCGGAATATTCATCAGTTCCACCCGCAGAGCGGTCACCAATTCGCGGGATGGTTGTACAGGGTTACGGTGAATCTGGGAATTAATCAAGCAAAAAAGAAAAGGCGGGAAACTTCTCTTATGGTTTCCTATTCTACCCCGTCTAATGAAGAAAGAAACGATGATCCGGTTCAAAATATCCCCGATCGGCAGGCCAATCCCGGGAGAGATGTGCAAGCCATGGAATTAAAATCCAAAATAGATGCCGTTCTGGAGGGTTTGTCTCCCGAACACCGGGCAACATTTACATTATGCGAAATCCAGGGATATTCTTACAAGGAAATCGCCAATATCATGCAATGTCCCATTGGAACCGTGATGTCACGGTTGCATTACGCGAAAAAAGTATTGAAGGAAAAACTAAAACCTTATCTATAAGAGAATATATTATGTTTCATTTTCAAGCCAGGAAATTATTAACCGCCCTACTGGACGAGGAATTATCCCAGAGGGGAAAGGAAAAGCTTTGGACCCATATTAATTCCTGTACCCAGTGTCGGAAAGAATTGGATGAATTGAAGAAATTAAATTCTATTCTTGATTCCCTGCCAAAACAGGAATCGAGAACTGAATTGTATTGGCAGACTCAACAAAAAAATATCTTGCAAAAAGTACAACAACCTGTCTCTGATTCGGAAATCAAGCCATTACCAAAACCTTCCCGACAAATCGGATGGTGGAAAGTTGCATTGGCTGGTTCGACAGTGATGGTAGCGTGTTTCGTGGTTTGGTTTAATGTGTATCATTTTCAATCAATTAATCATACCACTCCAGAACAACAATCTTTATCCAATGCCATAACAAGCTATTCTATTAACAAAAATAATTATCCATCTACAAAACAATCTGAAGCAACTACATCTAAAAATAAAATAAATTCCTCTCAAGGTGAAATGCAGAAGAAAGTTTTAAGTCAATCTATATCTCTCCCTGAACAAAAGAAACCCGAAATTCTTGCATTAGTGCCAGCACCTGTTGCCGCGCCTCAATCCTCTGCAACCAGACGACTCGAGACCTCTAATCGGGCATCGGAACAAGAATCCGGCAAGTTAAAAGATTCAAACATAACGAGTGGAACCAATATGCCTGCCGCTCCGCCAACGGCATCAACAGTGATTGATGGATTTGATCTTTCATCACGACAAAATAATTCTTTAGGGATAAATTCAACAATGAAGTCAGATACTATTACTTTCGGCGGGTCTATTCAAGGTGAAGGTGTTTCGGAATATAAGGATAAAGGCTTGAAAACCCAATCGGCTACGACTACTATCCCAAATGATAAAGAAAGATTAGCATTATCAAATTCTTCCGAAGAAAAAATGGAGTCGGATAAATTGAAAAACGCAGGCATCGGTGGGAGAGCCGAAGGATCCATTTCAACTACATTTAATAAGAAAGCCGAGATTGCCCCTGCAAGTTCCGTTAAACCACTTTATAGGGGGCCATCTGTAAAACCTGCTTTTGATTTAGCTCAATTAAATGCAGGTTCATCTACCACACAATTATTTGATTCAAACGGGCAGATTGAGAATGAGTTTAGTTTTAGTTATCGAGATAGAAAGATGCAAGGAGAAAAAGAGGCAACGCTGAATTTTGAATTCAAAAATATAAATATAAGAGAGGCATTAGAAACAATTGCGACCACCGCACATATTCAAATCCTGACTATTTCTCCTCAATTGGCAAAAAAGACTACCTTGGAACTGAAATCTGTCACTTTGGACACGGCGTTACTCAAAGTTGGAGAATTTGCCAATTTGCATTTTCTAACAAAATACCAAGACCTCTATATTCTAACTCCGCTTCCATTCAATCTATATACCGACAAACCCGGCTACGCTTCATCCACAAATCTACGAGTTTTTATTCCTTCTATCCCGAAAGAACCTTTCGCTTTTGGAAAGAAATATGCCTGCCCCAATTGCTATGATATTATTTTAAGTCCCGACTGGACATACTGCCCTATTGACGGGTCAAAGATTGATAAATCAATCTTTAAGAAATAATTCTTTTAAATTGAATAAAACCGCCTTTCTTGTTGTTATTACTTTCATAGAACACAATTTTAAATTGAAGGAGACAAACTATGAAAGCAATTTTCACAAAATCAATTCGTACCAAACTCTGGATTTCGCTGGGAGTCTTAGGCGTCTTTTTAACGGTGATACTTTCCTATGCCGGTGTTATTGGGATTAAAGAAAATAGCGTCCAGGCACGAATTAGGGATAATCAATTGCATGTAACATTGGGACTATCCAATGAATCCACCAGAGAAACAAACGCGAAAATCAATTTTGCTATCACGGATATAGACGGTAATATTCTAACCACTTCTTCTCAATCGTTCACGCTTCTTCCGGTGCCCAATAAGAAATACTCGTTTGTGATCCCCGCTAAAATAAATTCATCAAAATTGGTAACTTATATTTTGAAATATACCGTCATCACGCCGGACGGGAATAGTGTCAGCGGAACGAAAAGCCTGTTTGAAGTCGTCCCTCAATTAGAGACTCATATCATCGGGCAACGGGAATTCTACGCGGGAAGCAAAGCCTCTATGCGAATCGTTGTCGTCAATCATGCCACCGGAGAACCTGTGCCGGATGCTAATGTAATAATCAATTTAAGTGCAAATAATAAAATACCCTCTACCCTTCTCTTTCAAGGCAATACCAATGAGAACGGGACTATGGACGCACAATTTACCATCCCCAACGATACGACGGAAAGTAATAGTGAATTGCGGATTGCAGTGAATTCCTCCATTGGTAACGACCTTATCAAAGAAAATATTCGTCTCAAACGGACTTATAAAATCTTGTTAACCACGGACAAACCGCTTTATCAACCGGGGCAAACCATTCATATCCGATCTTTGACTATGCGAGTTCCCGACTTACAGCCTGTCAAAGAAAGTCCCATTCTATTGGAAGTTAGCGATAGTAAAGGGAACAAAATCTTTAAGAAAGAAATCAAGACCGGGAAATTCGGCATAGCCGCCGCGGATTTTATTCTGGCGGATGAAATTAATCTTGGACAATATTCCATCAAAGCCTCCCTCGGCAACAACGAAATGGAAAAAAAGGTCACTGTGGATAAATATGTCCTGCCTAAATTCAAAATGGAAATCAAAACCGATAAACAATATTACGCGCCCGGTGAAACAGTAAAAGGTGATATACAATCTGATTATTTCTTTGGTAAACCGGTAGCGGATGGCAAGGTAGAAATTGTCGCCTCCAAGTTTGAAATTCAGTTTACAGAATTCAGCCGGTTGGAAGGAATGCTCGACAAAACCGGCCATTATCATTTTGAAATGCGATTGCCCGATTATTTCGCGGGAACACCACTGGAACAGGGCAAAGCTGCCGTCAAATTGGAAGTTTCCGTGACCGATAATGCCGACCATAAACAGAACAAGACTCAAATGCTCTCCATTTCCAAAGACCCGATTAATATCTACGCCATTCCCGAATCCGGTCAACTGGTTCCCAATTTGGAAAATATTGTTTATATCCTGACAAGTTATCCGGACGGGTCTCCGGCACAATGTCAGGTTTCGGGGATAAATCCCCTCCTACAAACCAATTCTGTGGGTATCGCTGTTTACAAACTGACTCCTAAAAATAATTCCGTTAAATTAAATCTTTCTGCCAATGATAAACAAGGTAACCACGTAAACAAGGAAATCACTTTAAGTACTGAAACAACCACTGAATCTATCATAATCCATACAAACAAATCCCTCTATCAAGTTGGTGACGCTCTCAACTTAACTGCCATCTCCAGTAGAAAACAAGGTACGGTCTATGTGGATTTTATTAAAGACGGTCAAACCATGTTGACCAAATCCGTTGACCTCGTTAACGGCAAAGCCATCCTCGAATCCACGCTCGATGAAACCCTGTCCGGCAGTCTCCAGATTCACGCTTACATGATTGCCAAATCCGGTGATGTGCTTCGTGATACTCGATTGATTTATGTGAATCCTGCCAATGAATTGCAAATTAGCGTGAAGCCCGATAAATCTACCTATCGTCCGGGAAACGATGCCGTGATTCAATTCAACGTCTCCGATAAATCAGGTCATCCTGTCCTGACCGCTTTGGGAATTTCGATTGTAGATGAAGCCGTCTTTGCCTTGCAAGACATGCAACCGGGTCTTGAAAAAGTTTATTTCACGCTCGAAAAAGAAATCATGCATCCTCGTTACGAAATTCATGGCTATGAGTTGGATCATATCGTCACAAATCCCGAACCTCTCCCCGCACAGCAGGAGTCGGCTTGGTCAGTCCGACAACAATTAGCTGCGCGTGTACTCCTGGCATCCGCCCCTCAACCTCCTCTACCAGCTTTAAAAGTTAATACATTCGATACCAAGCAAAATCAATTTAAAGATGAATTGCAAAAACGGATTGACAAAGATTATGAAAGAATTACCAAAGCAGTCCAGGCCTTTTACAACAAGCACCAAAAATATCCTGATAAAAAAGACGGCATCAAACAATTGGTGCATGAAGGATTTCTGAGAAGTTTTGAGACTCAAGACCCGTGGGGTAAACCCTATGAAATTATTGTCCCCGATTGGTATCAAGACATGAGCTATTTCTCCATTCGTTCGTACGGTCCCGACCAGCTTCTCGATACCCAAGATGATTTATTTGCACCGGAGTTGGAGAGGAACAGATGGGGTTTCGGAGGAGGAATCATGGCGGGTGATGGCGGAGTTCGAAGAGGAATGCTTATGGATAGATTGGCACTGCCTGCCTCCGCTCCAATGCCTCAAACAGCGGCAAAATCTGATAAAATTGCCTGGGGAGGTTCCATTCAAGGTGAAGGTCTCTGGGAATTTAAAGACCAAAAGAAACCCTCCGACCAAGAACCGCCTCGCCTTCGTATGTACTTTCCAGAGACTCTGTATTGGAATCCCGCTCTCATCACTGATGAATCCGGTCACGCCACTTTGCGCACCAAAATGGCGGACTCCATTACCTCCTGGCGTCTCTCCGCTCTGGGCTCTTCCATGACCGGTCAAATGGGAAGCGTCACCTCGCCTCTCCGCGTGTTTCAGGATTTCTTTATAGATATTGACCTGCCTGTTGTCCTCACTCAAAACGATCAAGTCAGTATCCCCATCGCCATTTACAATTATCTACCCGGTGCACAAAATGTCCGTTTGGAAATCACACCCGAACCCTGGTTTGATTTAAAAGATGAAAAAATCAAAGAGATAAATTTAGCCAAAGACCAAGTGCGCTCTGTCTACTACACCATCCAAGTGAAAGAAATCGGATTCCATAAACTCACCGTCACTGCCTATGGCGAAAAAATGAGCGACGCCATCCAACGCCAAATTGAAGTCGTACCCGATGGCAAAGAAACCTACGTCAGTTTCAGTGACCGTCTCTCAAAAAATATTTCACAGATTGTGACCATTCCTGCCAATGCCATCGCCAACGCCAGCAAGATTCTCGTCAAGATTTATCCCGGAATTTTTAGCCAGATTGTGGAAGGTCTCGATGCCATGTTGCGAATGCCTTTTGGCTGTTTTGAGCAAACGAGTTCCGTCACTTATCCCAACATTCTGGTCTTGGATTATCTCAAAACCACCAAACAGGTCACGCCCGAAATCCAAATGAAAGCCGATGGATATATCAACATCGGTTATCAGCGTCTCCTCAGTTTTGAAGTCAAAGGCGGCGGTTTCGAATGGTTCGGCAATGCCCCAGCCAATCAAATCCTCACTTCCTGGGGTCTCATGGAATTTACCGATATGTCCAAAGTCCATGAGGTTGATCCCAACATTATCACCCGCACGCAACAATGGCTCCTCAATAAACAAAATGCCGATGGTTCCTGGACACCGGACGCCTCTTTCCTGCACGCGGAATCTTGGTCAAATATCCAATCCAGTAAAGTCCTCGTTACCGCTTACGTCCTCTGGGGACTTTCAGAAAGCGGCTCCAAAGATGCGAAACTCGACAAGGCCTTTGACTATCTCCAATCTCATATCAACGATGCCAATGACCCTTACACTCAAGCCATTATCGCCAACGCTCTTGTAGGAGGGCGTTCACGCCCGAACCTTTTAAACGACATCTTCGACAAACTCATAAATTCCAAAATCGAGAAAGATGGAAAAGTCTGGTGGGAAAATAAAGCCTCCACCGTCACATTCTCCCACGGCAATGGCGCCAATGTTGAAGCGACCGCCATGACCTCCATCGCCATGATGCGCGCTGGGAAATATTCCGATACCGTCACAAAAATCCTCAGTTATCTCATCTCCATGAAAGATGCCAACGGTAACTGGGGTTCCACGCAAGCCACCATCCTCTCTCTCAAAGCCATGCTGATGTCT
This sequence comes from uncultured bacterium, assembly GCA_963768165.1. Lineage (GTDB taxonomy): Bacteria > UBP4 > UBA4092 > UBA4092 > UBA4092 > CAVYHJ01. Next base: position 66,361 of record CAVYHJ010000001.1, read on the forward strand.
TTGAATAGTCTCACGGAAAAAGTCAATGCCGATATTACTGTTTTCGTGAACGGTAAAGAGGCGGGTAAAGTCAAAATCACTCCCCAAGATAGTGACGTTATGCGTCTCCTCGATTTAAAAGAATGCACTACCACCGGTGATAACAAAATCGAATTACAATTCAGCGGTGAAGGTTCCATGCTCTATCAAATTATCGGAAAATATTATGTCCCGTGGGAACGGCAATTACCACAAAACGAACCTTTGACCATTACTGTAAACTATGACAAAACCCAATTGACGAAAGACGACATCGCCACTGCAACCGCGACCGTCACCAACAATCGCTCTGCTGTCGCCAACATGGTCATCATTGACCTCGGCATCCCGCCGGGTTTTGATGTCCTCACTCCCGATTTGGACGACCTCGTTGCCAATAAAACCATCCAAAAATATTCCATGACAGGCAGACAGATTATCGTCTATCTCGATAAGATTGAGAAAAACCAAAGGTTCGACCTAACCTATCGGCTTAAAGCGAAATTCCCCATCCGTGCGAAAACACCCTCCTCCCAAGCCTATGAATATTACAACCCGGAGATCAAATCCACCGCCAAACCCGTCGAATTAATCGTCAAATAATTAATAGGTATGGGTATTGGGATGCAACGCCCTTTCACACGGCGGTAGGAGAGCATTTATGCTCGAAATAAGTAATCAAAGGGGTATCCCTTGCCCCACCATTTCATCCCCTCCAAACACTTACAAGAACCGGCTTGGGTACGGAGTATAACCTAAGAGGGTCTGACCCTCCTGGGTTACACTCCCAATATCCTCCCTATAAAAGTCAAATTTACCCATCCCTGAGAATTTGATCGGATAAAATGCTAGAATTATTACTCATGGCTGTATACAAGGAGAATGGAATATAAATTTTCACCTCGCCAAGTAATCCCCTTGTCTATTCGAAACATTTCCAACGATTAACCCCTGCAGGTGCTGTAAACTGCAATATCCATAACCCTGAACTACCATCCGCCACATAGACATAGTTCCCATTCACAGCAACATCTTCGGCTTCGCACGGTATAGGTGTATTATAAGAGACACAGGACCCTGCCAAAGTGGGAGAGGCAGGATTGCTGATATTGATAATCTGTAACCCGCTATCTAAAGCCGCCACATAGGCAAAGTTCCCGAGTACCGCGACACTAAGGGCTTGGCATCCCGTAGGATAGGGCCCTGCTAGAGTCGGTGAAGCAGGATTGCTGATATTGATAATATATAACCCGACATAATCAGCCGCCACATAGACATAGTTCCCGCTCACTGCGATATTTTCAAGATAGTTCCCTGTAGTAAAGGATCCTACCAGAGTCGGTAAAGAAGGATTGCTGATATTGATAATATCTAAATTCTCGTCCGCCACCACATAGGCATAGTTCCCACTCACTGCGACGGCACCGCACGGCGTAGGATAAGACCCTGCCAGAGTTGGTAAAGAAGGATTGCTGATATTGATAATATCTAAATTCCCACTCGCCACATAGGCATAGTTCCCGCTCACTGCGGGGACACCAAAGGCATAGTCCGCCGTATTATAAGATCCTGCCAGAGTTGGTGAAGAAGCAGTGCTGACATTGATAATCAGTAACCCGGAAGCAGTTCCGACATAGACATAGTTCCCTCTCACTACGATACCATCGACACCCGGCGTATCATAGTACCCTGCCAAAGTCGGTAACACAGGATTGCTGATATCGATAATATATAACCCGAATCCCGGATCCGTCACATAGGCATAATTCCCTTGGAGGGCAACTCCGTAATAATTTCCGCCCGTATCTTGGCCCACCACTTTCACATTTTGGGCAGAACTAAAAGAGAATGTTAGAATAAAAAATAAGAGAAACGATACACCGGTAAGTCGAAGCATTCTTGCTTTATTCTTTTTCATCTTTTCCTCCTCAGGGCATTGCCCTTTTATTATGGAATTTTTGTTAAAAGAGTCAGGTTCGCATCTAATCTCCTACTATAACAGTGTCATCTCGAGGCCATTTTCTTACACAAATCATAAATATTTTTCCATTATTTTTGTAACCTGTTTATTCCCAATGCTTTATGAATGTAAAAAATTAAGTGTTATTCGGTAATTTTTCTAGAAATAGCATATTCCCCAGTTTTTTCACAATATCCCATCTTCTAATACCCATATAAACTCATAAGGGTATTATACTCCTATTAATTGCCTTGTCTAGAACCCGACTCAAGCCATGTAAAAAGTAATTTTACGAGTATTGACACCCACTCCAATCTCCCTTCATTGGACAAACCCGCCAAAATTTACTTTACCCTCTATACTTTAAAGTTAATTCAGTAGGTTTTCTCAAATACCCGTTCATACTCTTAATCATCCCAGTTATCTACTTCCTGTAATATAGTTTTCCAGTTGAGAAATGGTGAATTCATGCTCTGCAATAATCGCTTTAACCACATCGCCAATGGAAATAATGCCGAGTAACCGGTTATTCTCTATAACAGGTAGATGTCGGATATGTTTGTCAGTCATCAATGCCATGCATTCCTGGATATCTTGTTCCGGTCGAACAAAACAAACCGGGGAAGTCATAATCTCTCGAATCGATATTTCTTTGGAACGCTTTCCCTGCAAAATAACTTTTCGAGCATAATCTCTTTCGGACAGGATACCTAATACCTTGGTTTCTTCCAGCACTACCAGTGCACCTATATTCTTCTTTGCCATTAATTCCAACGCACGAAACACCGTATCGTCCGGACCGATAGACCAAATTTCATATCCTTTACTATTTAGAATTTCTTTAACAGTTTTCATTGTCTTCAATCTCCATTCATTGGACAAACCCGCTAAAAATTAGTTTACACTCAACCACCCTGGTTTGGGTAGTCTTTTGTGTCTTACAAATTCTACTGCTTTCTCTATTGTTGGGTCAAATTGGGAAAACGACAACACTTCTACTGAGTGGAACTGAAATTATCGATTGAGTACAGCTCTACCCTCTTTCCCCGGATATCCTGGTCATATACCCACTTTGTCGAAATGCTTGAATAGGATCTATCGGTAAACCTTGTTCCAATCGCCATTGTGCCAGAAAAGGTCTAACATCGGTTTCATAAGCTTCCAATAATTCGGTTTCTGCTGCCATAATATCATGGTTGGCTTGTGCTTCAGCCAATTTCTTCCGGTTCACCAATAACGCTTTGGTGTATACCGACTGTAAGTTTATTATTGAACGAATCATGGCTTCAATCTTGGGTTCGATATTATGGCTCTGATCCAGCATGAAGGCGATATCCAATTTCACTTTCTTATCTTCCCATCCATCTATCAATTCATTGTAAATCAGGAACATCTCATAAGGATTGATGGAACATACCGTTAAATCATCATCAGCATATTTCCGGTTATTGAAATGAAACCCACCCAGTTTCCCTTCATCGATCAAAGTGGAAACAATAAACTCAATATTGGTTCCCAGGGCATGATGGCCGGTATCCACCAATACTTGTGCTTTGGGTCCCAACTGTTTGCAAAAGGCATACGATGTCCCCCAGTCGGGAATATCGGTATGATAAAATGCCGGCTCAAAAAATTTATATTCAATCAGCATCCTCACCCCGGCGGGTAATTTTCGATAAGTCTTTCCCAGACAGTCCAATAGATGATGCCGTCGTTTTCTAAAATTATCCTGACCTGGATAATTCGTCCCATCCGCAAACCATAATATGAATACTTTCGACCCGGTTTTCTGAATCACCTCGATACATTCATCCACATGTTTCAATGCCTTGCTTCTGACCTTGGAGTCTGAATGGCTAAAACTCCCGAACTTATAATCCGGGTCTTGGAATAGGTTGGCATTAATCCCACCTAATTTCATTCCTTTTGACCGGGCATATTGTTTCAATGCTTTATAGTCATCACATAGGTCCCAGGGAATATGCAGAGCTACCGCATTGGCTCCCCCGGTATATTGGTTCACTTGGCTGGCATCAGATATTTTTTCATAGATATCTCGGGCTGCTCCCGGCTGATGAAACACTCCGAATCTTGTTCCCGAATCTACAAAACCCCAGGAAGGAAGTTCAATCTGATGTTTCTTTAATTTAAGTTTTATTAGTTGGAGATCAACACCCCGGCTGTTTTGTTGTTCAACAAACAGGTCATACGATTTTTTAAACTGACTAGGATTCATAGAACTACTCCTGTGATTTAGGGATATCTGTGTATCTTTTCAGGCTTATTTGGACAAACCTGTTAAAAAGTACTTTACCCTCTGTCCTTGGTTCAGATAGTCTTCAGCATCTAACCGATTGTACAGCCTTCTTTGTAGCAGGGTCAAGTTAGAAAAACAACAACACTAAAAGGGACAATTAGGTGGGATAGGGTGCATTGACAATTGAGGAAGGATATTATAATGTTTTTTTTACTCAATATATGAATAAGCCAAAAGATTCTCCTATAGGAGATAACATTGCAAAACTTGATTGACATAGAAAACATTTCCAAATCCTTTCCCGGAGTACAAGCCTTAAATAAGGTAAGTTTGGATGTAAAACCGGGAGAAGTAGTGGGATTGATGGGAGAAAACGGCGCCGGGAAATCTACCTTAATAAAAATTCTAGCTGGGGTATATCACAAAGATTCCGGTAGAATTCTTTTTGAAGGGAATGAAGTCAATATCCTTTCTCCTTCCCAGTCGCAACATTTGGGAATCAGCGTCATATTTCAGGAATTAAATCTCCTGCCTAATCTCAATATCGCGGAAAATATATTCATGGGCAGGGAGAAAAGCAGTCATGGTATTTTCTTAAATAAAAAAGAGACCATCCAGGAAGCCAGTAAACTCATGAAAGAAGTCGGGTTGGAATGTGATCCTACGATTCGAGTGCAAGATTTATCGTTATCACAGAGGCAGATGGTAGAAGTCGCCAAAGCGCTGTCTCTCCAATCGAAACTAATCATCATGGACGAGCCAACGTCTTCATTGACGAACCGGGAAACGGAAACCCTGTTTGATATTATCCATAAGTTGAATCAAAATGGTGTTTCCATAATGTTCGTCTCTCATAAAATCGCGGAAGTGCAACAGATTTGCGATAGAGTCCATATCCTGCGGGATGGAAATTTTATCGGTACCTTGGAGAAGAAAGATGTTACTGAGGATAAAATTATTCAGATGATGGTGGGCAGGATATTAGAAGGGATTTTTGAAAAAGGTGCGGCAGAAATTTCCGACACGGTGCTGGAAGTGAGAAATCTATCCACCCAAAAACTGTTAAAAGATATAAATTTTAAAATCAGAAGAGGTGAAATCTTGGGATTTGCGGGACTCATTGGCGCCGGACGCACGGAAGTCATGCGCGCCCTTTTTGGCATAGACAAAAAGACCCACGGAACAATCCTTATGGAGGGGAGAGAAATTACCATAAATTCCCCTCTTGACGCGATTACTCAGGGTATGGGTTTTGTTCCCGAAGACCGGAAAAGCCAGGGACTTATTTTAGGAATGAGCGTCAAAAGAAATATTACCCTGCCGGGATTGAATTTGGTAAGCCGGAGAGGATTCATACAGAAAGCCTTGGAAAACAGGGTGGCGGATGAATACATTGATACATTACGTGTTAAAACACCCCATCGGGACCAAACCGTGGCTAACTTAAGTGGAGGAAACCAACAAAAGGTAGTGGTTGCCAAATGGCTTGCCATTCACCCCAAGCTGTTGATTGTGGATGAACCGACACGCGGGATTGATATTGGCGCCAAAAAAGAAATTCATTCCCTCATTAGTACTCTGGCACAAAAAGGGGTGGCGATTATTATGATAAGCTCGGAACTACCAGAAATCCTTGGCATGAGCGACCGTATTATCGTCATGAATAATGGCACCATCCAAGGTGAACTCTCCAGAGAACAAGCGACTCAGGAAAAAATCATGGAATTAGCCATCATGAGAAATTAAACGTGTATGATTAAAAAATATTTAAAAAACGAATCCATCGGTGTGCTACTCATTTTCTTGGGGCTATCCACACTATTGACGATTGCTAGTCCTAACTTTTTGACCATAGATAATTTATCTTCGGTTACCCGTTCATTCTCATATGTCGCCATTATGGCTATCGGCATGACCATGGTTATCATTACCGGAGGAATAGATCTTTCTGTCGGTTCTATTTTTGCGTTTGCGTCTGTGATAACCGCCGCGTGCCATACCAAATTCGGGATAAATTTATCCTTGAGCATTTTGATTGGCGTTGCCAGTGGAATTGTGTGCGGCTTGATAAATGGAGCACTCATCAATTGGGCGAACCTGCCATCTTTTATCGCCACGTTGGGCATGATGAGTGTGGCGCGGGGATTATCTTATGCCATTACCAGCGGGTTTCCCATTCAAATGCCGGCGCAATTTAATATCATCGGACAAGGTTTTATATTCAGCATCCCCTATCCGGCGATTTATATGATTGTCCTTGCCATCTTATTTTCCATTGTTCTGAACAATACGGTATTCGGTAGGCGAATCTATGCCATTGGCGGCAGTGAGGAGGCTTCTAGGATTTCCGGTATTAATGTGAAACGTATTAAATTAATAGTATATGGCATCTCTGGATTCTTGAGTGCTTTTGCGGGAATTGTTACGACCGCCAGATTAGGAGTCGCGCAATCTACCGCGGGAATGGGTTATGAATTGGATGTCATCGCCGCAGTCATTATCGGGGGCGCGAGTCTGACAGGGGGAAAAGGAACGATCTTTGGGACTATCATCGGCGCCGCCATCATGGGGGTATTACGGAATGGTTTGGTCTTATTGGATGTTTCCGCGTATTGGCAGCAAACCGTCATTGGGTTGGTCATTATCATTGCCGTTACCGTGGATCAAATTAGGTATAGAAAACAGTTTTAATGTAAGATAATCAAATATATTAAATGGAGGAAACCATGAAAAATAAAGTAATTCAATTAGCAGCTATTTTAGTCGTTGCCTGGGTTTTTATTTTGGCAGGATGTAGTCAACAAACCGCACCCACGAGTACTCCTACGGTGAAAACCATTACGATTGCCGTGGTTCCCAAGGCATTGGATAATGCGGTTTTCCTAGATACCAAAGATGGTGCTGAAAAAGCGGGGAAAGAATTGGGGATTCATGTCATCTGGACCGGACCAACCAAATCGGATGCGGCAGAACAGGTGCAGGTGATGGAAGGGCTGATTCAAAAAAAGGTGGATGGGATTCTGGTGAGTTGTAATGACCCGGATGCCTTGAAAGATGTTATCAATAAAGCCACAGAAGCGGGAGTCAAAGTTGCGACTTTTGATTCGGACTCACCGAATAGTAAAAGAATATTTTACGCAGGAACTGAAAATTATAAACTGGGTCAGCAATGCGGGGAGACCATGAAAAAACTCATTGCTGGAAAGGGAAAAGTAAAAATCGCCACATTAACCGGTGTTCCCGGTTCCTACAATCTGGAACAAAGAATCAAAGGGTTTAAAGATGGTGCCCAAGGCGCTGATATTATTTATACGCCCGTGCAGAACTGTGATGATGATGTGAATAAGGCGGTTACTATTTTGGAGCAATATACGAAAGCCCATCCTGATTTAAAAGCCTGGTTTTTAGATGGTGGATGGCCATTGTTTACTCCGGTGGAGACGATGCCAACTATGAAAGAATTTGCCAAGAAAGGCGGAATTGTAGTTACCGTGGATTCGTTTTATCCCATGTTGCGATATGTGAAAGAAGGAATCGTACAAGTGGAAATCGGGCAGAACTTTATTGCCATGGGTGACAAGGGTGTGCGCGAACTCAATAAGGCGATTAAAGGCGAACCAACGGATAAGTTTATTGATACCGGTACAATTGTTGTGGATAAAACCAATATTGATGAAATCCTGAAAACCGCCAAGCCTTGGAAATAAATGTCCGTTCCCATGGAGTGATGCATGATGAAAAGAATTCTCATAGCTTTATTACTATCCATAAGTATCTATGGATTGTCTTCAGGGGTTGATTATCAAGACAATTTGATTGGGCAAAATATTGCTGTTTTTTACCCTCCACAATTTGATCCATCAGGAACTCTCCCATCCTTGGCATTAATCAAAGAATTTGAACCGATTGGGGATATACCTAAAAAATGGAGTTTAAGACCAAAGTTTTACACACTCGATGGGAAAAGTTATGCCAGCTTGTCCATTCCCAAAAGCGCCAGTTTATATGGGACGGGAGAAGTGACGGGAAGTTTACTGCGAAATGGGAAAACCATTATTGGTTGGAATACGGATAATTTCGCTTGGGCGAAAGACAGTGGCCGACGCCTTTATCAAACCCATCCTTGGGTTCTGGGAGTAAACAAAGACGGTTCTTCTTTTGGTGTTCTTGCCGATAATACCTGGAAACAAAAAATTGTATTGGGCAAGAGCATTCAGTTTATTTCAGAGGGTCCTCCGTTTCGCCTGATTGTCATAAAGCGAAAAACTCCGCAGGAAGTTATGTCCGCTTTATCAGACCTTATCGGCAAAATGCCTCTCCCTCCCTTATGGGCAATCGGATATCAACAATGTCGTTATTCCTATTTCCCCGATACGCGAGTAAAAGAAATTGCGGATAATTTCCGGTCTCGAAATATCCCTTGCGATGTGATATGGATGGATATTGATTACATGGATAAATATAAGATATTTACTTTTGATACCGAGAGATTTCCCGACCCGGCGTCTTTAAATAGTTATTTGCATGAGAATGGATTTAAATCCATTTGGATGATTGATCCAGGTACCAAAGCCGAAAAGGGATATTTTGTATATGATTCGGGAAGTCTCGGCAACCAGTGGGTGCAAGATAGCAGTGGGAATGAATATCATGGCAAAGTATGGCCCGGTGAATGTGCTTTTCCTGATTTTACCCGACCTGAAACCCGCGATTGGTGGGCGGGTCTTTATCCTGACTTTATGGCAAAAGGTGTGGACGGGATATGGAATGATATGAATGAACCGGCGGTTTTTAATACACCAGATCACACTATGCCGGATGATAATATTCATCGCGGGGGAGACGGTTTACCCCAGGGACCTCATTTACGTTATCACAATGTATATGGCTTGTTAATGGCACGCGGTACGCGTGAAGGGAGCTTAAAAGCAAACCCTGATAAACGGCCTTTTGTATTATCGCGTGCCGGGTTTTTGGGCGAGCAGCGGTATTGCGCGAATTGGTCAGGAGATAATTCCGCGAAAATGGAACATCTAAAAATGTCTATTCCCATGGCATTAAACCTTGGTTTATCCGGGCAGCCTTTTAATGGTCCGGATATTGGAGGATATTCAGATTCTACCAATCCCAATGGGGAACTTTATGGTCAATGGATTGCGGTTGGTACCTTCTATCCATTTTCCCGAAGTCACACCTCGAAAGGTTCTGGTAATAAGGAACCTTGGGCGTTTGGTCAGAAAATTGAAGATGTCTCACGCACAGCTCTCAACCGGCGTTATCGGCTTTTACCTTATCTTTACACTCTGTTTTATGACTCCTCCACCAGCGGAAAACCGGTGATGTGTCCGGTCTTTTTTGCCGATGTAACCGATGATTCATTACGCAAAGAAGAGCAGGCATTTTTATTGGGTGAGGATTTGCTGATTGTCCCCAAATGGGCTAAAAAACCTGCTTTACCGAAAGGAATTTGGAGAACGATTTCTATCGCTGGAGAAGACAGCCGCCATGATTTATATCAACCGGACGTTAAATTAAAAGGCGGTAAAATTATTCCACTTGGAAAAATTATTCAAAGTACTGCCCAATATAATCTTGATTCTGTAACTCTCTTGGTCGCGCTGGATAGTAAAGGCAGGGCGCAGGGTTCATTATATGAAGACGCGGGAGATGGATTTCAATATCTAAATGGGGAATATTCAATTTCTACTTTCTCTGCTGTGCAAAATGAAATCAATATAACGGTGGTAATTAATAAACAAGCCGGCAATATGGCACCCAAAACAAGATTCTATCAAGTGGATGTCGTTACCCCTAATGGAACTGTTAGCGGTACATGGACTAACGATACGATTATCCGAGTAGCACTTTCTCCTCAAAAGAAATAATATAAATTTCTTCTTGTTCAAGCCAAAGGTATGGTAGTCCATAATGAGACCTTTGTTACACCATAGCCTTGTTGGTTTTGCTCTCTTAACCATCGTGGAAATATTTCCAGGACTGGCACTAATAGCATGGGAGACGACAGGGAACCAATACTCCAGAGCTTCTTTAATGATTGTAAGTAAGAAACACTGTCAGTACGGCAATCAATCCAAGCAACAGAAGATAAATTGTGAAGAACTTCCATTGTTTAAAAGTAGGTAGTGGACGTTCACGCGATATTGTTTTTCCAGAATCAAATGGTAATTCAGACAATATATCTTTCACTTCTTGTATCTTTTCTCGAGGTACATAGATAATAGATTCTGGAGCATAGGGCGAATATAATCCTGGACTTACTATCAGTCCGGTTACATTCCCTGATTGACGATAACAAGGAATATCTTTTTCCTGTAAAGCTACTTCCAGCATATCGGTTTTCCAAGATTGGTCACCTCTGAATATTTCTACGAAATCATCTTTATCGTCTAACAGATGCATTTCTTCAATAACATCTTGGACTTCCTGGCTATCACATAAAAGATGTTTGGAAATATCGGCAACAGACATACTTACTTAAATAGTTTGATTGGATAAAATGACGTTGTTCTTCGTTTAGCATGTTTTCAAGCTCACTTGGACAAATCAGCTAAAAATTATTTTACACTCTATCTATAATTTGGGTAGGCTTTAGTGTCTACCAGATTGTACTGCTTTTTTCGTTGTTGGGTCAAGCATGAGTCTTATCCAAAACCTCATGAGGCTTTTGTACCCCCTTCGACAATATCCCATTTAATCAGCAAAAGAGATTTTTTGTATATTAAAAAAAGGAAAAGAATTAAATTTGTTATAATTGACGGGTTCCTGACAAGAGGAGAGAATAATGAAATTGTATGGCGTTTTTATATCATTTTTAATCTATTTTGTATTGTACTCCAAGTCACAAACAGCAGACTTACTACAAAATCAAATGTTGGATAAGTATCAATTCCAAGAAAAAGAATTTGTTTTTCAAGATAGTAGCGCTTTTCTCCAATGTCATGCCTCTACGTTAGCCCAATTGGGTCCCGGTCGATTTTTAGTGGCTTGGTTTGGAGGCAGTGGGGAAGGTCATCCGGATGTGGGTATCTGGACTTCGCAGCGGAATTCTGAAAAATGGTCTCCTCCCCGGCTGACCGCTAAAGTAAACAATGAGGCGCACTGGAATCCTGTCTTATTTAATGCGCCCAATGGCATTCTTTATCTTTTTTTTAAAGTCGGAAAAAATCCCTCTCGATGGCATACCTGGGTCATCACTTCCAAAGATCAAGGGACGACTTGGGCATCTCCGGTGGAATTAGTTCTGGGGGATTCCCATCCGCGGGGTCCGGTAAAAAACAAACCGATTGTCCTTTCCAATGGCTGGTGGCTGGCGCCTTCTTCGATTGAGCATCTTCACAAGTGGGATGTTTTTGTGGATACCAGTCGGGACGAGGGAAAAACTTGGAATAGGAGTAAATATGTAAAAATTAATCATTGGTTTTTTGGAGGACGTGGAGTGATACAACCTACTTTATGGGAATCAAAACCGGGGCATGTCCACATGCTCATGCGGAGTTCCAACGGTCACATTTACCGCAGTGACTCGTCCGATTATGGACAAACGTGGTGTCCGGTTTATCCGACGGATTTGCCAACAAATAATAGTGGACTCGATTTGGTAAAAATGCCCGACGGGGCTTTGATTTTGGGGTGTAATCCTGTACCGAATGGATATCGCTCTCCTCTCACCATCCTGATTTCCTACAACAACGGGACAAGCTGGATTTCACATCTGAATCTGGAAACGGACAAAGGGGAATATTCTTATCCTTCCATTATTTCTACAGATACAGGTTTTGCTCTTACCTACACTTGGAAGAAAAAACGGATTGTTTTCCAGCAGGCTATCTGTAAATAACAGGGGAATTAACCAATTTCATATATCCCTTCATTCCAATTTCCCTCCATATTTCCAAACTAGATTTCATAGTAATTTGATTTTCAGTATCTACAGTGGATTTCACATCTTCCATATCCATATGACATAGATCTTTAGATATCTAAAATAATAACAAGGTTTCATTGGAGGAGTTGATATTCTACCTCGTAACCGATTTATCGTCCTTTGAATTAGCTATTTTCATAATCAAAGTCCTACAATGCAAGGTTATTAGGACAACGTAGAGGAGATTTAATTTGGCTCCCCGGGGAAGACTCGAACTTCCAACCTAGCGGTTAACAGCCGCTCGCTCCGCCATTGAGCTACCGGGGATCTGACTTGAAGAGCTAATAATTTTACACGAGTTTCAGTGTTTTGTGAAGTACAATTTTCCTGAACTATGTCAGAATTTCAATCTCACCGGATAAAATCTTTTCTGTCATCCCATTCTTTTTACGAATCAGCAAGCCCCCGTCAGTATCAAGATTCAATATGTATCCTTCAAAGGATTGAGAACGGTTGTGAATTCGGACAAGTTTTCCCGGCATATCGGATAATTCTTTCCATTGAGTAACAACTCGATCAATTCCATTTTTTATTGTTTCCAAATACCATTTATCCATAGAATGTAAAGCGGTTAAGAATAGATTTTCACAAGACACAATTTTATGGGTTTCAATAAAAAGGGATGTCGCTTGGTCTTTCAATTCAATAGGGAAATCTTCAGAAGGCGTATTCACATTAATCCCTATTCCAACGATAACATAATTTACTTTATTTTTTAGGGTTTTTGATTCTGTTAAAATGCCACATAGTTTTTTCTTTCCTACCCGAATATCGTTGGGCCATTTAATGACAGTAGGAATACCGGTTTCATTCCGAATTGATTCACAAAGAGCCACTGCCGCCAGAGTAGTGATTTGAGAAACGCCTTGCAAAGAATCCGGTGGACGCAACACAAAACTGAATAATAAATTTTGATTGGACGGAGAAACCCATTTACGATTTTCCCTGCCCCGGCCCGCAGTCTGATAATCTGTAATAATCAGAGTTCCCTCCGGTGCGCCGTCTTCTGCCAATTGCGCGGCACGTGTATTAGTTGAATCGATCTCAGGATAATAATGTATTTTAGAACCGATAATTTGAGTCTTTAGTTGTTGTGCAACCAAAGTAAGATTTAGTGGGAGATACGTTTGAGGCATCAGTAATTCATTCCATACTATCGGGTGGTTGCAATTTTTAAAGATAAATCCAATGCAGGCGCGGAATGGGTTAACGCTCCAATAGAGATTCGATCAACTCCGGTCGCAGCAATTTGTTTGATATTCTTTAGATTTATTCCACCGGAGGCTTCTGTCAATGCCTTGTGTTTGACAATTTTTACAGCTTGGTGAAGCAATTTGGGAGACATATTATCCAACAGGATAATTTCTGGATGAAATGACATCACACGTCTTACTTCTTCCAAAGTTCTTGCTTCGATTTCAATCGGAACACCGGGGTATTTTCTACGTGCAAGTATCATAGCATTCTCCATTCCACCTGCAATCTGAATATGATTATCTTTTATCAAAATCTGGTCATATAATCCAAAACGGTGATTTTCACCACCCCCTATACTTACCGCATATTTCTCCACAAGTCGTAGTAATGGAGTTGTTTTCCTCGTATCAAGAATGGAGACTTTATATGGTTCTACAGCTTTAACAAAATTAGCGGTCATTGTGGCAATCCCTGATAATCGCTGTATAAAATTTAATAAAACCCTTTCGATAATTAAAAGAATATGTGAAGGAGCTTTGATTTCTGCTATCACCTGACCGAGCTGGATTGAGCTTCCTTCTTGGATTTTTATTTTTAAAAAATATTTTTTGGTTTTACTTTTCAATATTATTGGAATTAGCGGAAGTCCACAAATGATTCCGGATTGTTTGGCCAGTAAACGCGCGGTGGAAATGTCTTTATTCTTTACAATCGCCTTGGTAGTAATATCCCCATCTCCAATATCTTCTTCCAATGCCAGGTCTATTAATATACGAATCAACTTCTTATTCTCTGTAGAAAAATAAGTATCAAAAGATACTTTACTTTGGGGAGACATTATCATTTTTCCTTCGTTTGTGAAATCCCTAATAAATAAATTCCTTTTAATGTTAAATATGGATCAATCTTTTGAATTCTCTTGGAATAGGGTTTCAGTAATTTGGCATTGCCACCTGTGGCAATGATGGAAACTTTTTTGGCTTTTAATTCTTCTTGTATTCTATCAATCAGAGCATCTATCATGGACCCGAAACCATGCAAAAGACCGGATTGTAATGATTTTATAGTGGTTTGCTCAATGACCTTTTTCTTTGAGATATTATTCAATGCCACTCTCGGTAATAAAGCCGTCTGGTCATGCAAGGCATCCCGTGCAACAGTAATTCCATTGGCAATCGCTCCCCCGATAAATTCTTTTTTTGAATTCACCACATTGAAAGTTGTCGCTGTTCCGCAGTCAACAACTACCAAGGGAACTGGATATTCATTTACAGCCGCAATGACATCCGCCAACCTGTCTATGCCTAAAGAAGTAACGGGTTTATAGTGAATCTTCAATTCGTTGACTGCATGAGTAATGATAATGGGTGTAATGAAGTACTTTTTCTGTAGAGATTTACAAATAATTTTGGTGATAGCAGGATTTACGGAACCAAGGAATACATCATCAATTTTAAAATGAAAATCCAAATTGGTTTTTATCTTCTTGTTTTCTACTGAAATATTTCGAATAATTTTCGCATTCTGGAATATAGCGAAATTTGTTCTTGAATTACCGATATTAATCACTAGATATCGTTTCATAAGTTGAATACTACTTTACCATAGTTAAGTTCTTCTATTCGATTTACTTGACCAACCTTTATGTGAATGTTATCGTTATCCCCATGACTAAAAAAGGAATTTTAATTTCATTGGAAGGCGGGGAAGGAAGTGGAAAATCTACCCAGGCACTCCGGTTAAAGAAATATTTTGAGAACTTAGGTTATCGCGTGCGCATTGTTCAAGAACCCGGAGAAACGAGAATCGGCAAGAAAATTCGTGAAATTTTACTCAATCCCCACCATCGAGAAATCGGTGCTATTACCGAAGTATTATTATATATATCGGCACGTGCGCAATTAGTTGAGGAGATAATTAATCCTGCATTACAAAAAGGTTACGTGGTCATCTGCGACCGGTATATTGATTCCTCCATGGCTTATCAGGGGATTGGGCGCGGACTGGGATTTAAAACTGTAAAATTGCTAAACGATATTGCCATTCAGGGAAAGAAACCTAACCTTACTTTTTATTTTGATCTGGACCCAGAAATAGGTTTGGCAAGAAAACACAAGAGTACCCAGGGCAAAATGGATCGCATAGAAAGTGAATCCCGGAAGTTTCATCAAACAATCCGCAAGGGTTATCTCCAATTGGCAAAAAGGGAACCGGGACGAATTAAAGTAATTCCTGCCACAGGAACTGCTGACAATATCTGGAACTTGGTAAAAGAAGAAATTGTTCGGTACTTATTGAAATCTAAGAATTAAACTCTTCCATATCAGATTCTTCAGAATCCAAATCTTTCTTCTTTTCTACAAACTTCACAAGAATAATAGATAATTCATACAGCAAGAAGATGGGGATCGCCAGAAAAACACCTGTGATAATTTCCGGGGTAAAACAAAATCCGACAAAGATAGATGCAAAAACGGCAATTCTCCAATTTCTTCGCAACATTCGGCTTTTCACGATACCGACTTTGGCAAGTCCCATCATCACCAACGGGATTTCGAAAATTGCGCCAACCGCCAAAAGAAAAAACACCACAAAGGTAATCGTTTCTTCAATTCCAATCAAAGGTTTCATGAGTTCTGTCTGGTAACTTACCAATGCACGTGTTGCCAGTGGGATTAAAACAAAATAGCCGAAAACTTCCCCGACAAAAAAAGAAAATAGTGCAAATCCAAATAGATTTCTGACGACTTTTCTTTCTTTGGAAGACAATGCTGGTTGGACAAACTTCCATATTTGATAAAGAAGAACGGGACTGGCTAGAACAACCCCTGCATACATTGAGGCTTTAAATCGAATATTAAAAGGAGTGAGAATCGAATTGTAATAGGTGATGGTGATGACTTTAATACAGGGGCGGAGAAGATAATCTATAAGTTTGGCAGAAAAGATAAACGCTATGATAGTCCCTATCACAGCCGCAATCAAGGATTTAATGAGACGAGAACGAAGTTCTTCTAAATGTTCAAATAAGGTTAACCGCTTCTCTTCTATAACCGACTCATTGTTTTCATTATTTCTTAGGCTCATCCGTAGGTGTTGAATCTACTTTTTTAGGGGTAGATTCTTCATCCTTTTCGCTAGAGATACCTTTCATTTCTTCTTTAAATCCACGGATACCTTTTCCTAACTCACGACCAATCTTGGACAAATTCTGAGGTCCAAAAAGAAGCAAAAGAACAAATATCAAGAAAACCCATTCAAATCCATGTGGTAAAAAATCCATAACATCAGCCTCCTTTCAAGTAGACCTAGTATATTTTACCATAAAAGGATTATCCATGATAGAAATGCTTTGTTTAACTTGATTTTATATTTGACAAAATTAATCCATCTAATAAATCTCTTTCACTCACGGTCATTTGTTTAAACCCAAAGAAACGCATTACTTCCCGGCAGATGAGTACACCCACCAAAATCACATCTGCTCGTTTGGGGTCCAGACCGGGCAGTTCCTTGCGCTGGGTAATCGTCCGCTTAGCTAATTCTTCCGTTAATAATTCAACCTCCGATAAAGAAAAGGCGGATCCATGAATCTTTGTGCTGTCATATTTTTCCAATTGTCGGTTCATAGCGGCAATCGTAGTAATAGTTCCACCGGTTCCCACTGTGATAAAGGAATCCATTTTAGGAAACTCCAGAGTTTTTAAATGAATTTGAATATGTTTGACTACATTTTCCAATTCCATCTGAGTTACCGGATCATGGAATATATATTCTTCCGTATACCGAACAGAACCAATATTCAGACTCTTGACTTGGTCAATTTTATTTCCGTTACCTATAATGAGTTCCGTGCTTCCGCCACCAATATCCACCACCAATAATTTTTCCGCGGAAATCCCGGATATCGCTCCTAAAAAAGTTAATTCTGCCTCTTCTTCCCCTTTGAGTACCTTGACCTCCAATTTGAATTTATCCTGGATTTCTTTAAGAAACTCTTCTTGATTGACTGCGTCCCGCACCGCGCTAGTGGCACCCGCATAAATATTCAGAACCGGATACTTTTTTAGAATATCCCAATATTTTTCCAATTGTTGGCAAACCCTGAGCGTTCCTCCCGGCGTAATCTTTTTCTCCGCTATTCCATGTCCCAAATGAACAATTTCAGAACGGCGCAAGAACGGTTGGAACCCACCATTCTCATCTATTTCTGCGATCAAGAGCCGTAAGCAATTTGTTCCCATATCAATACTGGCATATCTGGGGATTTCGAGTTCTTCCGGTTCGCTCACAATAGGACTTGCGGATATGGTTTCTATTCTCTTTAACATCAACCGCGCGCTTCGGATGGCTTTTCCGCGATGGCCATGATGGGCTTTCTCACGGGAATTAAGTTGGGCAAAAGTCTTTTTTAATTCCGGGAAAAGAAATATCGGATCATACCCAAAACCATTGGTCCCCAATGGGATCGGCGTTATCATTCCACTACACCTTCCCTGCACTGTCCAGACTTGGCCATGCGGTTCTGCGATAGCCACCACGCAAACAAATTGTGCCCCCCGTTCAATGGGAGGGACTAATTTCATCGCCATTAATAATTTATGGATACGGGATGTATCGTCAGACGCAAACCGGGAAGAATGGATCCCGGGACCTCCACGCAAAAACTTAACCTCTAATCCAGAATCATCCGCCAAGGCCAATTCACCTGTAATATTGGCGGTAAGCACAGCTTTTTTTAAGGCATTGGCTTTATACGTTGAGCCGTCTTCTTCGATTAAAGGAACTGACGGATAATCAGCCAATGTTTTGATTTCAAACGGGATATCTGCCAGTAATTCTTTTAATTCTTTGACTTTATATTCATTCCGTGTAGCTAATACCAATTTACGCATACGTAGATTCTATCAGGTTTCTCTGTGCTCTTTGCGTGTTTTATTCTTTGCAGCCTTTGCAAGAAATCAGTATCAGGCTAAGGTTATGGGATAAGTTATGTATCAAAACGAACTAATCTGCAAAGCCGTTTTTTGAATCTCCATTAATTGAAGAATACCTGCTTTCGCTAGTTCAATTAATGCATCCATTTCCTCTTTGGAAAACGGGACTCGTTCCGCCGTTCCCTGCACCTCAATAAATTTTCCTTTACCGGTCATCACCACATTCATATCTACATCGGCAATCACGTCTTCGTCGTACATTAAATCCAATAATTTACTCCCTTTAACCATACCGACCGAGGTTGCTGCCACGAAATCTGTGATGGGATTTCCGCTGATCTTTCCATCCACCTGCAATCGCGCTACAGCATCCACCAAAGCCACAAAAGCTCCTGTAATTGCTGCCGTTCGCGTTCCACCGTCCGCTTGGATGACATCGCAATCAATCCAGATGGTTCTCTGTCCCAATTTTGCTGTGTTAGTGACCGCCCGCAGTGACCGGCCAATCAAACGTTGAATCTCATGGGTCCGTCCGGTTATTTTTCCACGCGAAGATTCACGTGGAATACGCGACGATGCAGACCGGGGAATCATGGCATATTCTGCTGTTATCCATCCGGTATTCGTATTCATTAAATGAGGGGGGACTTTGTCCTCTATAGACGCGCTGCATATCACCTTGGTATCCCCTACTTCAATCAATGCCGACCCTTCCGCATGTTTCAAATAATGCCGGGATACTTTCACGGGTCGTAACTCGTTTTCTGCTCTTCCATCATTTCGTTTCAATGAATTATCCTCCCTATTTTGATATTCGAATTATATCATAGTTCAGTAACCCACAAATTCTTCCACATAAATTTTATATTTAAAAATCCGTTCCTTGCAAAAATAGTAATTACTTATCAACTGCATGAGGAGTTTCCCCAGAATTTAGGGATTGAATAATATAACCTGCGAGATATCAATAAGGGATGTAAAATAGGAAGTGGTAAGGAACCTCTGAGCGGGGATAAAATAGCCTTGGAGAAAAAAATGGGGAATCTTATTCCCCAAAATCGGAGGTTCCTATGAATAACGATAGCAGATTACTGGAAAAAATCAATACTCAATTAGATCACTTTATGGAGGTCCTTGGGAAAGGACTCCCCAAACCACAACGGAGATTTCTTCATCAGATGCTCTTTGGGATTCAAGCCTCGCGGGATATCAAGTTATCGGAAGTGGCCCGTAATTTACATGAGGAGATCAAATTGATCAAGACGGAGAATCGGTTGTCTCGAAATCTGCAAGATCCAGAGTTATCCCAACAGGTCTTGGATCAGATGCTGGAGCATGTGCGAGATCGAATAGATCCGGATACGGTATTAGCGATTGATTTGACGGATATCTCCAAACCCTATGCCCAGAAGATGGATTTCTTAGATTGGGTTTGGGATGGGGTAGAGAAACAGAAGACCTGGGGATATTGGGTGTTAGAAGTGGTGGGTGCCCGGGTAGACCAAAAGAATTTGTATCCCCTCTACAGTGAATTATATTCGGCGAAGGCGCATGATTTCATCAGCGAGAACCATCAAATATTCAAAGCGATGGATCAAGTCAATAGCTCCTTGAAGGGTAAAGGGATTTGGGTCATGGACCGTGGGGGAGACCGAAAAAACCTGATTCGAGACTGGTTGGCGAGGGACTTGCGATTTGTGGTTCGTCTCAAAGGAGACCGTGGATTGATTACTCCGAATCGGGTTGAACAACTGGCTCGACAGATGGCCCAAGAGCTTGCTTGTCCCCAGGAGTATACGGTGGAGGTCGATCAACAAGGGTATACGGAAAAACGATTATTATCTCTGGGAAAAACCAAAGTTCATTTTCCTACGCTATCAGGGGAAGATTTGTTTTTAGTGGTCGTGAAAGGATTTGGATCCGAGCCGCTCATCCTCTTAACCAATGTAACCTTTTCCCCTCTTCGTATTTTGGAGATTTATCTGACTCGTTGGAAAGTGGAAGAAAGTATCCGGTTTCTTAAAAAAGAATATCATCTCGAGGATGTACGGGTACGCACGTATCGCTCTCTGAAAAATACTGTCGTCTTACTCTTTGCCGTCTTCTATTTCCTGAGTGTCTTCCTTGGTGGAACTCTTCGACTTGCGGTACTTCTTCGTAAAATTTATACCCGGGCCAAACGTTTCTTTCAAATTCCTGCTTTCCATCAATATGCCTTGGCCGATGGCATCTTTCGGGTCTTCTTTAATACCCGTTGGAAATATACTCCCCAATCCCAAAAACCTTTCTTGGAACCCAATCAGTTGTTCCTTCAATTTGATTTCGATTAAAAAATGGGGAAACTCCTGTGAACTCGATTTCTTGACAGAATTTCAGGATATGACATAATATGTCAATCTCATATTTGTTATTTATGCGGGAGTAGTTCAACGGTAGAACACCACCCTTCCAAGGTGGCTGTTGAGGGTTCAAATCCCTTCTCCCGCTCCATTTTATACAGGTTTAAGGCTGAAATTTTCCTGTATTACTTAGAATGAGATTGTGTCATAATAAGTTTACAAAAGAGGGTTCAAAGTTATCCAAGGGTATGATTACAAAATATCCCTGTGCCTATTAGAAAAATAATTACAAAAGTATCTTGTTTTTATGGGGAATACGGGGGAGTGGTTTTCTCACGATATTATCCCGTTTGAGATCTCTGAAAAAGTACCAAATTTTAGAGAAATTAACTTTCTGCAAATGCATAAAGTTTTCTAACCCATTGATTCTACAAGAGATAAAAATTTATGGATTTTACCATAGGTTTTTTAACCCACTTTTTCAGAGATCTCATTTGTCAAAGAGTGTTCCCCATCTTCATGAAATGGCAAGCAGGTCATTTTGGCATGATAATGAACGAGACCCGTCTCGTTCATTACCAGAAGCGGAATTGAAAATCTTAACTCCGCTTGAACGACACTTTACTATCACATAGGGGAGTTATTCGATATGGTAATTCGGGGATTCTTTGGTTATCGTAACGTCGTGTACGTGACTTTCTTTTAAGCCCGCATTGGTAATGCGAATAAACCGGGCTTTTTTATGAAGTTCCGCGATGGTCTTGGCACCGCAATATCCCATGCCTGCCCGCAACCCACCCACCAAATGGTTGACTACGGTACTTAAAGAACCTTTATAGGGTACCCGTCCTTCAATGCCTTCTGGAACAAGCTTTTGCATATTCATTTCATTTTCCTGACCATAGCGGTCACGACCGCCTTCTTTCATAGCGGAAATGCTACCCATCCCGCGGTATACCTTAAAACTTCTGCCCTGATACAATATCACTTCACCCGGACTTTCATCCGTTCCCGCAAAAAGACTTCCAATCATCACGCTATCGGCTCCGGCGGCCATCGCTTTTACCACATCACCGGAAAATTTTATTCCTCCATCCGCTACCATAGGAATTTTAGCTTTTGAAGTTACCGCGGCACATTCCAATATGGCGCTGATTTGGGGAACACCGGCGCCACTGACTATTCTCGTGGTACAAATACTTCCCGGACCCATGCCCACTTTCACTCCATCCGCGCCTGCATCAATCAAAGCTTTTGCACCGTCTGCCGAGGCAATATTTCCAACCAATAAATCCACGGATGGAAAAGCCGATTTGATTTTTTTTGTAGCCTGCAATACACGTTTGGTATACCCATGAGCGGTATCAATGACCAAAACATCCACCTTGGCTTCGACGAGCATCCCGGCCCGATCGAAAAAATCACCTGTGGCACCGATCGCTGCCGCAACCAATAATCTTCCCAATTTATCTTTGGTTGCCAGGGGATATTGGATGGTTCTTTGAATATCTTTGACCGTGATTAATCCTTTGAGCCGATATTGTTTATCCACAATAGGAAGTTTTTCGACGCGGTGTTGTTGAAATATTTTCTTGGCTTGCTTTAATGTTGTCCCTAGAGGCGCGGTGACCAGATTGTCTTTTGTCATGACTTCTCTGACTTTCACATTCGACGGTGATTCAAATCGTAAATCGCGGTGAGTCAAAATCCCGACTAATTTATTATTTTCATCCACAATCGGAAATCCTGAAACCCCAACTTTTTCCATAATATCAAACGCCCGCGCGATAGTATCGTTCGGGGATAGGGTCACCGGGTCAACGACCAGACCGTTTTCATACCGTTTGACTTTTTCCACTTCGGCGACTTGTTGTTCAATACTCATATTCTTATGCAACACACCGACACCGCCCGCTTGAGCCAGAGCAATCGCCAGTCCACTCTCCGTAACCGTATCCATGGCACTACTCACAAGGGAAATGTTGATGGTAATATTCTTTGTGAACCTGGTTTGCGTATCCGTTTCTGCAGGCAATATTTCACTGTAACCTGGTTTTAGCAGAACATCATCAAATGTTAATGTTTCAGGGATAAAATTCATAAATAAAATTTATTTCAAAATTATTATTCTGATTATTGTAGAATAACTTAGCTGAAAATCAAAATGAAAACATATATTGAGATATAATTAAATTATGGCAATCAAGAAATTTCCCGGTTTTATTGACATGCATGTACATCTCCGGGAACCGGGAGATACCCACAAGGAAGACTTCCTTAGCGGCAGCCGTGCGGCAATCAAGGGTGGATTTACTTTTATCGTAGATATGCCCAATAACCGGATACCAACAATTACCATCGAACGTTTAAACGAGAAAATTGCCCTTGCAAAAAAGGCGATCTGCGATATTGGGTTCCATTATGGAACCAATGGGCATAATACAGAGACCTTCGCGACAGTTGCTCCGAGAAAAGAAGTATATGGCCTCAAAATCTATTGCAATCACACCACTGGGGAGTTATTGGTAGACGATTTGAAACTTCTGGAAGCAATTTATCGCGCATGGCCCAGGCAGAAACCGGTTCTGGTGCACGCAGAGGGAGAACAATTAGAGACGGCTATCGGACTTGCCTACTTATACAACCAACGTCTTCATGTTTGTCATATTTCCCAGGCTGTAGAAGTGGCACTTGTGCGTAAAGCGAAAAGTAAGAAACAAAGTGTCACGGCGGGTGTCTGCCCACATCATTTATTTCTTAATGATAATGCACGGAAAACTCTAAAGGGTTTTGCTATTATGAAACCTCAATTGGGTTCTGCCACAGATCAGGATGCGTTGTGGGAGGGGTTTTCGGATGAGACGATTGATATTGTCGAAACCGATCACGCGCCCCATACGCGACAGGAAAAAGAAGGTGAAAACCTGCCATTCGGGGTTCCCGGACTTGAGACGGCTGTTGGTTTACTTTTTTGTGCGGTCAAAGAACGACGGATAACGGAGGAACGGTTGCTGACCTCACTTTATACATATCCAAAAAAGATTTTTAACATCGCCGAACAGCCGGATACCTATGTGGAAATGGATATGGATAAGACTTGGGTGGTGGGAAAAGACAATTACGAATCGAAAGCAGGTTGGTCTCCGTTTGATGGATGGGAACTACCCGGTGTGATTAAAAAAGTTGTTTTACGGGGGAAAATCCTGCTCGACAACGGTAAAATTCTTTAGTTTGTTATAAAATATTTCTATGTTACACGATCCGTTTTACGACCCAAACAAATCTTATTATGAAAATTGGACGGATGGACCGTTTAATGGTTTTGCGGACGGTGTGGTTGTCCCGGAACCCGTGGAACCGCGGTTTACATTTTTCGGGTATCCACTATCCTATCCATTCGGTATTCCGGCCGGTCCTCTTGTCAATGCGAAGTTTGTAAAAGCTGCACTCGACAAAGGGTTTGATATTCCCATCTATAAAACAGTGCGTACGCGTGAGCATCCCTGCCACGCTTGGCCAAATGTGCTGGGTGTTGAAATCGAAGGGGAGCTCACGTTGGAAAAGGCGCAAAAACCGCTTGTCGCAAGAAATGTCTATAAAGAACCTCTTTCGATTACTAATTCTTTTGGGAATCCTTCGTATACACCGGAGTATTGGATGGCGGATATTGCCAGTGCCATTTCTCATGCTCGACCGGGTCAACTTATCATGGGGAGTCTTGAAGGAACAAAATGGAAGGGGCAATCTCCTGATGACTATGTGCGAGATTGGGTGGAAGGTATGAATATGCTTGTGCGCGCGGGAGTCAAGGTCGTCGAAGCCAATTTTAGTTGTCCAAACGAGGGCACAACCAATCTACTGTGTTTCGATGTACCCAAAGTAAAACTGATTTCTAATGCAATCAAAGAAAAAATTGGGAATGTGCCGTTCGTGATCAAACTGGCCTACTTCCACCTTGAAACGCTGCGGGAACTTGTAAAAGAGGTCGGGACTATTGTTGATGGATTCGCGGCAATCAATACCATATCGGCTGTGATTCTTGATGAAAAAGGGTCTCAAGCGCTTCCCGGTGAAAAGCGTTTACGGAGCGGTGTCTGCGGATATGCCATTAAGTGGGCGGGTCTCGACATGACCCGACAATTGAAAGCACTTCGTGAAGAATTTGGAATGCATTACACAATTATCGGTGTGGGTGGAGTTACTACTCCGAAAGATTTTAAGGAATATCGCGAAGCCGGAGCGGATGTTGTTATGAGTGCGACCGGCGCGATGTGGAATCCGTATCTTGCCAAAGAAATCAGAGAGGCATATCCTGACGCGTAAAAAATCCGCGACTGAAAAATATAGTACACGCGCACGATCCGTAAATTCTCTTGTCTGTGTGGGGCTGGATAGCGATATCCGGAAGATTCCCAGGAAGTTTCGAAAATCATCTCACCCGCAATTTGAATTCAATAAATATATTATTGAACAGACAAATGAATTCACCAGCGCTTATAAATTGAATACCGCCTTTTATGAAGCGCGGGGTTCGGCAGGGATTGACGAACTTCAACGCACCATGGAGTATCTTCGGAAAAATTATCCGGAGATATATACTATCGGTGACGCAAAACGTGCGGATATCGGGAATACCAATACCGGCTCCATTGCATTTCTTTTTGATTTGATGAGATTTGACGCGATAACATTAAATCCGTATCTCGGGAAAGAAGCTCTTGAACCATTTCTATCTCGGTCAGAAAAGGTTAATATAATCCTTTGCCGTACTTCTAATCCCGGTTCTGGAGAATTCCAAGAACTTATGGTTGGCAATAAACCTCTTTGGAGGATTGTGGCTGAAAAGGTTGTGTATGAATGGAATAAGCGAAACAACTGTATGTTGGTTGTTGGCGGAACCTATCCCGAAGAGTTAAAAATAATCCGTGGTATCGCAGGCGCCATGACTTTTCTTGTTCCCGGTATCGGGAAGCAGGGAGGAGACCTTCAGAAAGTAATCAAAAATGGGCTTAATGACCAAGGCGAAGGGCTTATTATCAATTCCGGCCGCGACATAATTTTTTCGGATAATCCAAGTGTTAAAGCGAAACAATTACGTGATGACATTAATGCCTGCCAAGAAGTGCTTTAAAGTTTTCTCGTTCTCATTTATACTATCTATCCATGAAACACATCATTGCTTCCCAACAATTTGACAGGAAATCCATCGCAAAAATATTTTCGCTTGCCGACCAACTTCAAAAGAAGAAAGAAAAGCCGCTTGTTGGCAAGGTCATGGCGTCTTTGTTTTATGAGCCAAGTACCCGAACTCGTTTGTCTTTTGAATCCGCAATGATTCGCTTGGGTGGAAATGTCATTACGACGGAGAATGCGACAGAGTTTTCTTCCGTTGCAAAAGGGGAAACTCTCGAAGATACCATTCGAATCGTAAATTACTACGCGGATGTTATTGTACTGAGACATTATGAGAAAGGCGCTTCAGAAAGGGCAGCTGCTGTATCCAACGTTCCCATTATTAATGCGGGAGATGGGATTGGACAGCACCCGACACAAGCGCTGCTGGACTTATATACTATCCAAAAGGAACAAAAAAGAATTGATGGAGTGAAGATTGCGTTTGTCGGGGATCTTAAGAATGGAAGAACGGTAAGGTCATTGGCTTATTTATTGGGTAAATATAAAAATATACAAATATTTTTTGTCTCTCCTTCCCAATTAAGGATAAGAGAGGATATCAAGGAATACCTGCATAGACATCGAATTTTTTATAAAGAGTTGGAACATTTTGAAGCAATCCTTGGGGATATTGATGTCCTCTATCAAACACGTATTCAAAAGGAAAGATTTGCGAATAATCGAGAGTATAATAAATTTAAAGGGAACTACATCCTCACATTGAAAGAGGCCGGGGAGATGAAACATAATTCTATTATTATGCATCCTCTTCCCCGAGTGGATGAAATTGCTCTGGAAGTGGATACGTCACCCAAGGCAGTATATTTTAAACAAGCGCAATATGGATTGCTGATACGAATGGCACTGCTAAAATCACTTTTAAGTCATTCTAAATAAAATAGAGTGATAAGTGGGTTGGCATTGAAGATCTTTGAAACAGGCTACTAAATTATAGTGGGTATTTAGTTTTGTCTTTTTTACCGGACTAAAATATCCGAAATAAAATAAAGAATACAAACGGTGAATCCCTTAAATTCTATAAAAGAAATACCCTTACTGGGTACCTGGCGATTGAACCATTTCAAGCCGGGTGAAGCGAATGTTTCCAAATTGACTCAGTTGGATTATGTTCCTGAAGGCTGGTTGGAAGCAAAAGTCCCCGGGGAGGTTCATCTGGATTTAATGAAATCCGGGAAAATCCACGGGTTTTATTATGGAAAAGACCCACAGGAATATAAATGGATTGAAGATGAAGATTGGTGGTATTGGACGGAATTTTATATCCCTGCTGATTTTAAGCAACAACGGGTTGAACTGATTTTTGAGGGGTTGGATTGTTTTGCAACTATCTGGTTGAATGGAAAACAAATTGCCCAATCTGCCGATATGTTTGTCCCGCTGAATTGTGTTGTGACTCAACAAGTGCGCTATGGAAAGCGCAATGTCATCATGGTTCGACTCGCGTCTCCCATTAAATCTGTAGAAGGGAAAGATACTTCCAAACTATTTTCCACAACATCTTTTGACCGTATCCTGGCACGAAAGGCCCAGATGTCTTACAGTTGGGACTTTTGTGGCCGTTGTGTGACGACCGGGATTTGGAAACCCGTTTATTTGAGA
This sequence comes from uncultured bacterium, assembly GCA_963768165.1. Taxonomy (GTDB): domain Bacteria; phylum UBP4; class UBA4092; order UBA4092; family UBA4092; genus CAVYHJ01. Next base: position 93,809 of record CAVYHJ010000001.1, read on the forward strand.
AGTTATACTACCGCCGTAATCCGCGATATTCATATTGTCACCCAATTACAAAACCAACAGGATGCAATCATTCATTATTCGATTGAAATTGAAAATGTCAGCCAGGTAAAACAAAAAGTAGGTCTGGAGGTAAACCTTTCCAGAAAAAACACACAATTTGTCTCTCGGTTAAATCCAACACTAAATAAGGGTATCAATCAAATCCATGGACAGATTAATGTAAAAAAAGCCGAGTATTGGTGGCCTTGGAATATGGGGTCTCCCAATTTATATGATTTTCAGGTTTATCTCAGGCAAAAAAATACGATTTTGGATTCGAGCCACCTCCGGTTTGGAATCCGGGAAATAAAGTTAATCCAGTCACCCCAGGATGACGGAGGTAAATCGTTTACATTCTGTATTAATAACCGACCCTTTTTTGCCAAGGGTGCCAACTGGGTTACACCCAATATGACCTTTGCTGATATTTCGGAGAAAGATTACCGTGACCGGTTGACTTTGGCGAAAGAAGGTAATATCAGCATGCTTCGGGTCTGGGGTGGTGGGATTTATGAGCATGATTCTTTTTATAATCTATGTGACGAAATGGGCATTTTGATTTTTCATGATTTTATGTTCGCCTGCGGCGTCTATCCCCAAGACCCGGAATTTCTTGAGTTAGTGAAACAGGAGGGAACTCATGTTGTCCGCCGGTTACGAAACCATCCTTCTCTCATTGCCTGGAGCGGGGATAATGAAAATGATGCTGCTTACCAATGGGCAAAACGTCCTTTCGGTGCTTGGAATGAAAATCTATTGACCCGCAAAGTTTTAAAAGAAGTCACTCAAATTCTTGATCCCACTCGACCCTATTTACCCAGTAGTCCTTACAGTCCCGACTCGAGCAAGGAACCGGGTGACCCAATGATGGGTGATAGTCATAATTATTGCATGTCACTTGATCCTGCCAGTCCTCACTATTATAAAAAATACGGTGAATTACAATCACGCTTTGAAAGTGAATTCGGATTTGGGGTGCTTCCAGAACCGGATTCTTTTTATAAATTCAATCACCTGCGGATTTCGTTGAAAACTCCCGAAGTGCCGGATGTATTTGTCTTTCCCATGGGTCATAAATTATCTCTGACCAATCCGTTGGAACTGGATTCGGTGTTATGGGAAAGCCAGCTATTTCATGCGTATGGGTTGAGATATGCCATCGAACATTTCCGCCGCCGGAAATGGTATTGCAGCGGGACGCTATATTGGAAATTCAATGATCCTTATGCAGATGCCCACTGGATATTTCCTTCCCAGATGTCGGTATTGGATTTGTATTTAAAACCCCGGATTGCCTATTACTGGACACGGAAAGCCTATGAACCGGTCATTCTGTCTTTCAAGGAAGAATCGGATAAGGGGATCTCACTCTGGGTCATTAATGACCAGGATAAACAGATTACAGATACGATCCTCTTACGGCGGTTTGACTTGAATGGAAAATTAATCTCACAGGAAAAGATTTCTGTATTTATCCCGCCAGATATTTCGGTCAAAGTGAAATCTATCGATTTCCGTAAATATATGAACCCGCAAAATGAATTTTTACATATGCAATTCACGAAATCCACGTCAATGATTGAATCGACTTATTTTCCTGTTGATTTTACCGGATGGCGTGGATTGCCATTTCCCAAAGCGGTTCTAAAAATACACGTCTCCACAGCCGGTAAAAAGAATACTATTCAAGTTGATATCAAAACGGATGTGTATGCCAATGTAATCCGGTTGGAAATCCCCGGGATTTCAGCACGGTATAATGATAATTATTTCTGTCTTCTTCCCAATTCTCATCGGACGATCCTCATCGAACCCAGAGATCCACAGATTGATTTGCATGGGAAAAGACTTCTTGTAAGTGCTCTCAATAGCAAAAACTATCAAATCGAGTTATCGCCGGGTACAAGTCTCTATCCTTAGAAATTTTTGACAGTACCTGCAGGTCGCTTAAAGTGGATGACAGGGTCTTTGGTGGAAGGAGGATTCCTTAGAGGTGGAAAATGTGGCGTTAAGCCACTTGTTTAAGTATGTCTCTGTGGAGAATCGATGAGAACCAGGTATGCTCCCGTTCATACGCTGATTTTTACGTCTGTATTGACTTGCATGGTACTCACTTACTTAGAATAAACTAACTGGTCTTTGCAATCATACCGCGCACTCGTAACTTTAAATCGTTGGGACTATCCGAGGCGGCAAGTGCATCTTCTAGCGTAATTACTTTATCCATGTATAACTTATATAAATGTTGGTCAAATGTTTGCATTTTCTCCTGTGTTCCTGAGGCAATGGATGATTTAAGTTGTAATAGGTCTCCCCGCCGGATGAGTTCGGAAATCCGCGGTGTATTAATCATGATTTCAATCGCAGCAATCCTTCCTTTTCCGTCGGTCTTGCGGACCAACCGCTGCGAGATGATGGCCGTTAAATTATTGGCAAGGCTTGAATAAATGCGGGGATGATCATGAGGCGGGAAAAATTGCATAATCCGTTCCATGGTTTGGTTCGCGTTATTCGAATGTAGAGTAGATAAAACCAAATGCCCTGTCTCCGCAAAATCAATGGCGGCACTGACCGTTTCTTGGTCACGCATCTCACCAATCAAAATTACTTCCGGTGCTTGGCGTAGTGCGCTGCGTAATGCTTTGCTAAAGGAAAGCGTGTCCGACCCGACTTCCCGTTGGCTGAGGATACTTTTATCGTTTTTATGCAGAAATTCAATCGGGTCTTCAATGGTTACGATATGTCCCGCGCGATATTGGTTCCTTTGTCGAATCATTGCCGCCAGTGTTGTGGATTTTCCGCTTCCGGTTGCGCCGGTAATTAAAATTAACCCGCGGTCTTCTAATACCATTTCTCCCAGTACCGCCGGGAGACCCAATTGTTCAATGGTCGGAACATTGATCTCTACCCGCCGGAATACCAGTGCGTACGTCCCCCGTTGTTTATAAATATTTCCGCGAAACCGTCCTACCCCCGGCATCCCATACGCCAGGTTTATTTCTGGGTCGATTTCGATTTGCTTCTTTTGCTCATCAGTTAAAATGGAATAAGCGAGTTTTTCCGTGTCTTGTGGTGTGAGAGAATAGTCGTTCGCCGGTTCGCCAATGCCATTTATTCTGAGCATCGGCGGGCTCCCAACCACGCAGTATAAATCCGATCCTTGCCTCTCCATTAACGCCTTTAAAAGCGTCTCAATATGTAATTCCATGAATATTGAGAATACAACAAGTAGATTGGTTTGGCAAGATAAGAATTCACTCGAGTTTAGGTGATTCATAACAATAGCAGGCTTTTTGCAACAGAAATCACGGTTAACAAACTGATTGTCCGAACCGATAGGTTGCAGAGTTCTTAGCACGGATACTGCTTACCCATCGTTTTTGATCCTCTCCGATACAAGTTTATATGATTGTTCAATTCCCAAATTTCATGAATCAAGATAATTCCGGGGAAGTTTTGCTGTCTTTTTAGGAAAGGTGAGTCAGCGGAATCCCTGGGAAGGCAGGACACCCGGACGGGTGATGACGGGTGTGATTGGTTGTTTGTCGGTGGAATTCAAAGGGGCCACTGTATCGAGAATTTTTTCGACCATTTCGAGAGTCACGGGTTCCCGCATTAATTGCGATTGTGCCAGGATACGATTGGCGATTCCTTCCATTTCGCGGACATTGGAGGGAAGACGAATCGCGACAATCCTGGCTATTTCATCGGGAATGTCCAGTCCACGTGCAGAGGTTTTCTTTCGGAAGATCGCCATGCGTGTTTCCAAATCCGGGATTTGAACATCTACCGTTAGCCCGCCTTCAAACCGCGACCGTAGACGGTCTTCCAACTTGTCAATCTGCCGGGGAAGCCGATCGGAGGTGATGACCATCTGGCCGTTGGAACGATGGAGTTGTTCGAAAAGGTAAAAAAATTCCTCCTGTGTTTGTTCATGTCCGCTGAGAAACTGGATATCGTCAATCAACAGGATATCCAGATTGCGATAATGCGATTTAAAATCTTTTAGAGTTCCGTGCTCGACGGCATTGATTAATTCCCGGATAAAAACGTCAATGGATATAAAACAAATTTTGGCCTTTGGATATTTTTCAATAAGCGCATTACCGATGGCATTGGATAAATGAGTTTTTCCCAAACCGACTCCGCCATAAATAAACAGGGGATTGAATCCAATACCCGGCTGCGCGACCACATTTTGTGCCGCCGCCCACGCCAGTTGGTTACTGGGACCCACTACGAAATTTTCAAAGGTTAAATAGGAAATCGGTAATTTATCTTCTGGTTTTTCGATTTCCATTATCGCAGAAACACGAGGAACTGGCTGAGGAGGAACAACCGTCACCCAGGGCCGTTCAATGGCAGATTCTGTTCCGGGAGAACCGTCGACAGGAAATTCTCTTTTAACCGGGGAGGATGGGGGAACAATTTCGTCGTGCGTTTTAAAAGTCGAAAAGTCTTTTTCCGAGGGACGCGCGACCGGTTCATAACTTTTATTCAGTATTTCCAAAATGGCGTCCCGTTTTCCATGAACGGGTCGAATATGTAATCCGGTGAGTTTGCTGATTTCCGAAAGCGCTTCCGTGTCCAGAGGGTCTTCTATTACAAGCGTTAAATCATTCTCTTTTAATTCAAACGGGAAACAGGTATATTTTCTGGCTAAATTTTCAGGAATCAGATTCAATAAATCTTTATTCCGGATTGCGAAAGTTTTGGGGTTAATATAGAGACTGCCAAATTGTTTGGCGAGAACGTTGTTTAAATCATCTGTGGTAATATACCCAAGGTCTATGAGAATTTTACCCAATGGATGATATTCTTTTTCCTGGGAATTTAATGCTTCCTGAAGCATGGTAGGCGTGATTAAGCGCTGTTCCAGTAAGAGTTCACCAATTTTCTTTGTCGGGATGTCGTCCATCGTTTTACAGTATCCGTGTATATTTCTTCACGTGATATTAAGATACCACAGGAATTGAACCCGAAACAACTCTAAAAAATACCGTGGACTCTCTTGATGAAAAGCTTCAGTATTTACAGGTTTATTTCAAAGACACATTAAAGTCTTGTCACGGCGTATTGGAATTTTTCAATTTATCGTTTGAATCCCGGAGTATTCTAAAACTAAATCTCCCTAAGTTTTTCCATTTCTAAAAATGCATCAACTACATTAGGATCAAAGTGACTTCCGCTTCCCGCCACAATATATTCCCGAATTTTTTCTTTCGGCCAGGCTTTGCGATAAGGCCTGTCCGAAGATAAGGCATCCCACACATCCACCACCGCGAACATCCGCGCGGCAAATGGAATAGATTCTCCCTTTAACCCCCGCGGATAGCCGCTTCCATCCCATTTCTCATGATGGCAGTAGGGTATGTCAAGCGACTTACGGAGATAGGAAATCGGATATAACAGGTCGTAAGCAAATACCGGATGTTTTTTCATTACCACCCATTCCTCCTCTGTTAATGATCCTGGTTTCAATAATATCCCATCCGGCACACCCATTTTCCCGATATCATGCAACAGCGCGCCCCGCCGGATGTGAACGAGATCGTCTTCAGGGATTCCCAGACTCCTGGCTAAATTCAAAGTCATTTCCGTAACCCGTTGGGTGTGTCCCTCGGTCTCTTTATCCCGTAAATCCAGTGCGTGCGACCATCCTTCGATGGTCGTGTCATAGGCAAGAGATAATTCCATATTCGATTTTTGGAGTCCGTCAAAGAGCATGCTGTTATCAATGGCTATGGAAGCCTGCCCCGCGAGAGATTCTAAAAATTCCAGCCATTCGGCCGTGGGTTCAAAGGGCTTTCGATGGAATATCTCCAGTACCCCTTCAACCGCTCCTTTGGCAATCAAGGGGATCCCGTAATAAGTAATAAATTTCTCTTTGATAAATCTTTCCGATCGGGAAAACTTCTTCATATTTTGGAGAACATTGGGAATATAAATAATGCGCCGTTCCAAGGCCACCCTCCCCGCGGAACTCTCTCTGGATGATAAATGTGTATATTGCAAACTATCCGTGTGAAAACCGCGTTCTGCCGCGAATTCCAAATCCAACTTATTCTGATTGAACAAATAAATATCTGCCGCGTCAGCTTTTAGCAAATGGATTAATTGTTCCAATATTATATTTAATATCATGTGTAAATCAATCAATCCCGTAATGGCTATATCAATGGTCCGCAAAGAGGTAATGTGTTCTAATTGTTTTTGGATTTTTTCTTGCGCCTGTTTTCGTTCGGTGATATCCATGGCGACACCAACCAGGGCTACAAAATTGTTCTGGTCATTCCGGATGACCGACGTGGATAGAGAAATGGGGAAGGGAGTACCGTCTTTCTTATAATTAATTAATTCCCCATACCATCCTCCTTGCAGCGTGGAATCGAGTATTTCACCCATGAGAGTTTTATTATCCTTTGCCAGACCCAGGATACCGATATTTTTTCCGATGAGTTCGTATCTTTCATATCCATAGGTCTGCAAAAGGGCTTCATTCACATAAAGAATATTATTCTCTTTGTCGGTGATGCTGATACATTCATTGATACTCCCAATAGCATTCCCGAGCAACGCAATTTCCCGTTCCGCACGTTTCCGTTCCGTAATGTCTTCTTTGACCGCCAGATAATGGGTAATGGTACCCTCTTTGTTTAAGATAGGGGAGATGGTGGCATTCTCCCAATAGAGTTCTCCGCTCTTTTTCTTGTTATGAAATTCTCCCCGCCATTCCTTTCCGGAGGTAATGGTATTCCATAAAATTTTGTAATTATCGGGAGACATTTCTCCGGACTTGAGTAACCGCGGGTTTTTCCTGAGAACTTCTTTCTGGGTATATCCCGTGACTTTAAGAAACTTCGGATTGACATATTCGATATTCCCCTGCAAATCGGTAATCACAATGGACGCCGGACTCTGTTCCACCGCCTGGGATAACTGTAATAATTTCTTTTCCGTTTGTCTTAAGGAGGTGATGTCAATGACCACTCCTCGGACCCCTATAGGTTTATTCTCCTGAATAATAGGTTTGGCGTGGATCATGATGGGGAAAGTATCCCCATTCTTTTTTATTGCCGTATATTCCATTCCACCGGTTTTTTCTCCCTTGAATACCCCGGAAATATCGGTCTTGATCCTCTCCCGGTCCTGCGGCACTATCAGTTGCAGAGCATCGATCCCTTTCTCGAAATCCTCTGGAGTGATACCAAAATAGCTGAATGCCTGGGGATTGAAAAAAGTGATGTGGGGTTTTAAATCTGTCTCAAAAACCCCCTCCGGCAGGGAATTCGCCAAATCCCTATATTTGGCTTCACTGCGGCGCAGCCTTTCTTCCATCTGTTTACGTTCCGTGATGTTGCGCACCACACTGACGACATAGTCCCGGTCCAGCCGGACGTATTTGAGATTGACTTCTACAGGAAAAGTCGTCCCATCTTTCCTCCGGTGAACACTTTCTATGTTTGCGGTACCGGATTTCTGCATGGCCTCGATCACCTTTTTGAAGGAGGAATCGTCAAAAAGGGGATCGATATCGATAACTTTTAATGACAAATATTCCTCCCGGCTGTACCCGTGTTCGATATAGCCTGTGGTGTTGACATCCACAAATCGTCCCGTATTAGGGTCTACGATTTCTATCATGTCATTGGACTGGTCGAGCAAAGAGCGGAATAATTGGAGACTTGCTTCCCCTTTTTTGCGTTCGGTAATATCTAAAAGTGTTCCGATAATCGCCGGTTTCCCCTGGTAAAGGGTTCGGGTCCCTAACGCTTCCACATCAATAATTTTCCCGTCCTTGCGGATCCCTTTAAACGTGTAATGCGCACTCTTTATTTTATTTTCAATTCGTTGGCGGATTAAGTCGGTAACTCTTTCTCGGTCTTCTGGAACGGTGAGAGTTAAAGGGGTTATTTTTGATATGATTTCTTCCTGGGTATATCCGAAAATTTCCGCAAACCGGGGACTGACATATTGATTTTGATAATCCTGAATTAAATAAACTCCTACCAAGGATTCTTCCACCAGGCTTCGGTATTTCCCTTCCGCTTCCTCTAATGCTTCAATGGCCTTCGTTCGTTCTGCGCGGGTACGTAAAGCAAGAATGCCAAACTCCAGATCGTGACTTAGTCCGGCCAACAAATCTATCTCACTTTGTTTAAATGCATCTATCTCAGTGGAATAAATCGTAATCGCACCGATAGATTTTTCATTAATAATTAGTGGTATCGATATCGAAGACCGATAACCCCGTTTTAATGCCGCCTCCCGCCAAGGCTGGAAATTAGCATCGTTTTGCATATCATGACAGATAAATAATCTTCCTGTTCGTATCGCTGTTCCTGTGGGTCCACGGCCCTGCGCATTATCCGCCCAGGTTATATTCAGGCTTTCCATATACCCATCTTCAAAACCATACTGGGCAACTGAATGCACACTTTTTTTCTCGTCTGATTCCGCATAACCCACCCAGGCCAATCGATACCCGCCGATTTCCACAAAAATTCGACAAATATCACGCATTAATTCTATTTCATCGGTAGCACGTAACAACACCTGATTACATTCAATAAAAGCTTTATGGCTACGGTTGACTTTTTCCAATTCTTTCTGGAAACGAATTTGTTCGGTAACATCCCGGTTGATTCCGGCAATACCGATAATCTGACCTTCTATGTCATAAAGGGGAACTTTGGTAGTGGATATCCAGCGTTGGTTTTTAGGATTAAGATCGACTCGATTAATTAAAGGTTGTCCTGTTCGTAGTATTTCTTCTTCTTCTTCTTGAAATATTTGGGCCCATTCCGGGGGAAAAAAATCAAAATCTGTTTTTCCAATAACCTCTTGCGGATTCTCAATTCCCAGTCCGGTTACGGAAGTTTGACTGATTCGAGTAAAACGACCATGGCGGTCTTTGAAATAAATGAAATCCGGTGTATTCTTCATCAATGAATCGAACATAGGGGACGCGCTTTTTAACGATTCATAGGCTTGACGCAGTTTGACCATATACCGATGGATAAGCCAGTAAAGGATACCCGCGGTAACAAGGACGTAGATCCATCCTTTGAAGATTTCTATACGGTTATGGAGTACCGGATCTTTGATGAAGGCATTTAAAAGAAACCCTGAAATTAAAATCCATAAACCTCCCAGTACTATGTAGAGGCCTGCGATTTTTAAAGAGATTAATTTCTCTTTAGAAAATTTCTTTTTCATATAAGATGTGGTTGGCGATTCGGAGGAGTTGCTCCGTTGTACCCAGATATGTTTTCTCTACCCGAATTACCGTTGGCATTGGTAAATAAAGTTGGGTTGTCATCATAAAATACTTTTCTTACAAAATATCTTATATTCTCCATATTATATGATAAAAACTATTATCAAGTCTCTTAAAATGACTATGTAGGATCATCCAGGCAAACACAATTCCGGCCACTTTTTTTAGCTTGATATAATGCATTGTCTGCCCGGGTTAATATCGAGGTAGAATTATCCTTATGATGAAGATATCGTGCTATCCCAATACTGATAGTAATATGAACCGAGTCTCCATCAAGAGCAGGAAAGACCATCTCTTCTACTATCTTTCGAGTTCTATCTCCCCATTGTTTCGCACCCTCGATGCCAACTTCCGGTAATAGCCCGAGAAATTCTTCCCCTCCATACCGTCCAATTAAGTCACATCTTCTCATGGATTTACATAATATTTTACCAAATTCTTTTAAGATGCTATCTCCAGTCAAGTGGCCATGTTCATCATTGACTTTCTTGAAATGGTCTATATCCAATATATAAACCGATAATTTAGAATTATACCGTTCCGCCCGGCCGATTTCATATTCTAATCGTTCCATGATATTCCGGCGGTTGGGCAGTTGGGTCAACTCGTCCGTTCGTGCTATTTCTTCAATCTTGGCGTGAGCTTCCTTTAAACGATTCATTGCCTCACCCAAATCCAATAATTGGCCGGCTAACCGTTTTTCTAAATCCAAGATCCTTTCAATAACCCGTAAATGGGCTTGTAGTTCGGCAAAGTTCAGAGGCTTGTTCAAAAAAGCATCTGCCCCGGCATTTAACCCTTCTATCAAATCTTCTTTTTCACTCCGCGAGGTGAATAACAGGATGGGCAGATATTTCGAGCGATGTAGTTCCCGGGCTTTTCGGCATAATACCAATCCATCCATCTTCGGCATGATCCAATCAGTAATTATCATGGATATGTCTTTTTCTTTTTCCAATACCTTAAGAGCTTCAAGCCCATCTCCTGCCATTACTACTTCATGACCCCGGTTGGTTAAATTTCCGCTAATCATCCGAAGTGAAACCCGGTCATCATCTACCACCAAAATTTTCAATTTTTATAACTCCTTATTAAGTTTTTTATTGGCTGCAATTTATTTATTATTTGCCAGATATTTCATCAATATATCACGAACAATTTTAATTTCATTGGTTAAATCTTTAAATAAATCAGAATATTGTAATAAGTTCTTATTGGATGCAGCCACCTGCATTTGTTCGGACAATTTTTGGATACCTATGGCGCCGATATTGCCACTGGCACCTTTCAGGGTATGTGCTTCGGTATGGAGGATTTCAGCATTTTTTTGTTGCAAGGCATTTTGTATAGAAGTCAGCCGAAGTTCACATTCCTCTAAAAACAGATGGATTAATTCTTTTTCGAATACCGGATCATTCCCGGCGACTTCTTTTAATCGATTTAAATCAACCGATTCAATACCCACCTTTTCTTTCACTGGAACAGATTCAGGTTCATCACCAGTCACCAAATATTGTTCCAGGATGGCTAGTAATGAATTGGCTTGAATAGGCTTGGCCAGGTAATCATCCATTCCCACTGCAATGCAGCGTTCCCGGTCTCCTTTGAGTGCTTCGGCGGTCATGGCAACAATGGGAGTATGTCGATTTGTTCCTTCCCGTTCCCGGATTTTCCGGGTTGCCTCATAACCATCCATTTCCGGCATCTGGCAATCCATGAATACGATATCATAGGAAATCAATTCCAAAGCTTTGACTGCTTCCAAGCCATTTCCCGCCACATCACAGCGATATCCCAATTTCTCCAACATCCGGATAGCGACCTTTTGATTGACCAGATTATCTTCCACCACCAGGATTCGAGTTCTCGAACGACGCGCTTCATTAATAGTATGTTTGGTAATCAAGGTCTTGGATGTTAATAAGGATTTGATTTCTTTACCACTCCCCAATACCGTGGCAATCGCATCATACAATTGGGAATGTTTTAAAGGTTTGGTTAAATAGGCAGTAAATCCCATTTCCTGCATGACTCTGGCTTCTCCAATCCGGGGTGACGAGGTCAATAACATCAATGGAGTATGCTGAATTTTGGGGTCGGATTTAATTTTACGGGCAACTTCTCCGCCGTTCATTTCGGGCATGTTATAATCCATCAATATCAATTGAAACTCATCGGGAGTACCGGCTACTTTATGCATTTTTTCTATGGCTTCCGTACCGTTGGATGCCTCCTCATATTTGCACTCCCAGAGCCGCATCATTTCTCTTAACACCTGCCGGTTGGTGGCATTATCGTCCACAAAAAGAACCCGGGCTCCTTTGACATCTTTCATTTTTTGGAAATCTTTGCTTCCATCTCTTTTTACTTTTTCAAATTTCACAGTAAACCCAAATGTGGAACCTTTCCCTTCTTCACTCTCTACATTGATTTGTCCCTGCATTAATTCCACTAGTTGTTTACAGATAGCTAAACCCAATCCAGTCCCTCCATATTTCCGGGTTGTAGAAGAATCAACCTGGGAAAAGGACTGAAATAATCTATTCCGCCGGTCTACGGGTATCCCGATTCCTGTATCGGTAACACTGAATTTCAAGGTGATTGTTTGATCATCCAGATTTTCAAACATGACCCGAATAACCACTTCCCCTTTCTCCGTAAACTTAATGGCATTATTTACCAGGTTTAAGAGTATCTGGCGAAGTCTACTCGGGTCTCCATTCACCCGTTCGGGTACCTGGGGTTGTACCAATATAGCCAATTCTAATCCTTTATTATAAGCTCTTTGTCCGAGAATATCTCCCACCTCTTCCACACAACACCGAATATCAAAATCAATATGTTCAAAATCCAGTTTACCCGCTTCAATCTTGGAAAAATCCAGGATATCATTAATCGTACTCAATAACACATCACTGGAGTTTCTAACCACTTCCGTATATTCCCTTTGGGCACCGGTTAATTCGGTTTCCAATAAAAGTCCTGTCATGCCCACAATGGCATTGAGCGGGGTTCGAATCTCATGGCTCATGTTGGCTAGAAAATCCGATTTGGCTTGAGCGGCAGCTTCCGCCGTCTCTTTGGCATGTTGTAATAGTTCTTCCGCCTGTTTTCGTTCCGTAAAATCATGATTAATACCGATAATCCCGGCAATCTTTCCATCCTTATCAAAGAAAGGAACTTTGGTTGTTGAGCCCCAACGATGGGTTCGTTCATTATAACCAATGATGTTCATTATCGGTTTACTAGTTGCTATTATATTTTGTTCTTCTTCAAAATACTGTTTAGCAAGTTCCGGCGGATAAAAATCAAAATCCGATTTCCCAATCGCGTCTTGGGTATGGGCAAGATTTAATTCTCTGGCGGTTGTAGGATTGATTCGAATAAACCGGCACTGGGTATCTTTAAGGAAGATTCCGTCAGGTATGTAATCCATGAATATTTGAAACAGCGCTTGCTCATATTTAAGAGCATCTTCAGCCAATTTCTGATCCGTAACATCCCGGTTAATTCCAACCACACCAGTTACTTTACCTTCTTTATCATAGACCGGTACTTTAGTTGTTGAACCCCATCGATGGGTGTGAATATTAAAAGCGATACTATTGATTAAGGGTTGGCCTGTGGTTATTATTTGTTGCTCTAATCCATGAAATTTGGCTGCAAGTTCCGGAGGCCAAAAATCAAAATCTGATTTTCCGATAGCTGCGCTCGGGTTATTCAATTGCAATTCTTTGGCGATGGGTGAATTGACTCGAATAAATCGCCCTTGGGCATCTTTGAAAAATATTCCATCCGGCAAATTATCCATCAGGATCTGTAACAGGTATTTTTCATATTTTAAATCTTCTTCCAGTCGTTTTCGGGTTGTAATATCCCGGGATATGCCTAATAAACCAATAATTTCTCCTGTTTCATTTCTAAAAGGGACTTTGGTGGTAGAAACCCAGTTTTCACGTCCATCAGACCATGTTTCTTTTTCTTCAATACCCACCAAGGGTTCACCGGTTTGGATAATTTTCTGTTCATCGGCAAAGGCTTGTTCGGCATGTTCACCGGAAAAGAAGTCCAAATCGGTTTTTCCCAGTGCTTCATTGGGATCAGTTATTCCAAACCATTTAGCCATGGATTGAGTTATCCGCAAGAAACGGCTGTCCGTATCTTTAAAATAGATATTGTCCGGGATGGTCTCCATTAATGCCCGGATAAGGTATTTCTCCTGGGCTAATGCTTCTTCGGTTTTTTTCCGTTGAGTAATTTCCAATAGGATCCCTTCCCATTGAACGGTCCCATCGGGTAGCTTTTTAGGTTGAGACATACAGTCGTACCAACGCACTTCCCCATCGACAATGTAACGTAATTCTTCTCTCCAAGGTTGGAGTGTATCCAAAGATACCTGAATAGATTTTTCCAACCGGTCTTTATCCTCGGGATGAATGAGGTTCCGGATGAGGTTTCCATCCCGGTAGAGTTCTTCCGGAGTCAAATGAAACAATTCCTTGGATGCAGAGTTAACATAAGGGAAATAATGGCTTCCGTCTGGATTGATTTTGAAAGTATAAACCATCCCCGGGACATTGGTTTCCAATAGGTTATATTTTTCGATATTATGATGGAGCTTTCCCTGAATAAGTTTGGATTCCTTGATTCGTTCCTGTAATTGGTCGAGCATGTTATTCAAGGCTTTCCCGATGGAGTCGAGGTCATCTTTTTTATCGGTGATATCTACCCGGACAGAATAATCCCCGGCAGAAATTTTCTTGATATTTTTAATCATCCCTTTTAATCGTTCTGATTTGGTGGTTTTAGCCATGTTTAGTTTCTTCTATAAGAAAAAAATCACCTTCAACCCTTGGTAATATATCACAATTTCATGATAATAAAAACTTTTTATAAGAACGAGTGAATAAGTTATTTCCGGTAAGAGTTGTTAAAATTCAAATAAAAGGGAAAATTTTCTGTGAAGCTTGGGTTGACAAACCAGATCCAGCATAAATGAATTGAATGATCCCAATTTAATGTACCATGGGTATCCAGATTTTAAAATGGGAAATAAAACCATTGAAAAATATAGAGTTACAAAAGGATGGTGCCGAAGGAGGGAGTTGAACCCTCATGAGGGTAAACCTCGGTAGATTTTGAGTCTACTGCGTATGCCAGTTCCGCCACTTCGGCATTGTTGTAAATATTAGGTTTATATCTTATCACCGTGAATGGCTTTTTGGGAAGTGGGTATAAAAAGGCGGGTACCTTTGGTTCAACTATTGCCCGCAATCCGCATCAAATTGATAATGGACTTACAGGGACGAAGTCGGATTATTTCTTAAACCGATGATTAGTCCCTATGGGAACAGTAATATCCCCATAGATAATACCCCTACCACTGGTACCGATATAAATTCGACCGTAAACACGGGGATCACCGATAACAACCACAATTTCACCATATTGATGTTGATCATCATTAATTCTGAGCCAGGTTGTACCGATATCATCGGACCGGAAGAACCCGAAAATATTATTTACCTTACCCCATAAAAAAACTGTCGGATGAATCAGACCCGTGCTGGCTTTACCAAAACCCACAGCGTATGCCGATTGTACGCTGCTGAATCGAGAAAAGGTACTTCCGGAATCTATCGACCGATAAAGTCCACCCCGGTGAGCCAACCAAATATTTCCTTCAAAACCCGGTACCGCCATCATACCCTGCGCCCAATCCAAACCTGTTGAGAAGGGAGAAAAACTTGCGCCTCCGTCTGTACTTAAATAAAAAACGCCAGAATTGGGTTCATAAAGATAGAATTTATTGGAATTGACCCGATCCGAAATCAACCGCCCCCCTGAAGTACCTATAATGGAAGAAGTCCAGCTTTTCCCAGTCGTTGTAGAGTATGAAACCGGCGCATTTGAGGGAGACCATACGATCCTTCTTCCGTCGGCTGAGATAGCAACCCATCCATTAGATGCACCGGACGGACGATTGGTAAAACCTGTCCAAGTTACTCCATTATCCAGTGAATAATAACCATAGGCTGAAGTTCTCCAGAAACTGCCTCCAACTCGAACCATCATGTTCGGAGAATTTTGTGCAAAATCAATGCAATTATTTGACCCCATATACGGATATAATCTGCCATTGGTAGGTAGATTATCGAGATCATTATGTTCAAATCCATCTACATCAGCGACAGCACTAACCAGATGAGGTCCCGAAGGCGGACTAATCAAAACCCATGGGCAGGTTTCTTCCAAGCCATTGTTAAAGAATTCCCAATGGGTGGTCGCGTTGGGGTTGGAATCAATAGCCGTAACATCGTTTCCCCGAAAGATGCCAAACCCGGTGATAAAATAAACTATATTGGAATTATGCGGATCGATTTCCATATCCCCCATAAAATCAGGAGATTCAGAAGTCCCGTAAGGGGAAGAGGACAAATCCCAAACGATTTTTTGGGTGGTTTGTCCCCAGACATCCACCCAGGTACTTCCCTTATCAATACTGCGATAAATTTCATCATGGGGCACCCACCGATCCATGGTTCCTACCATAACAGTACCCTGATGATTTACATCCACCGATATACCTCCAAACCCACCTTCCCCGACAGGAGGAGTAATATTTGTCCAAATACCTCTATGGGTATTATATTTCCAAACTGCGCCGGCAGTAATATTATTAGGGCCGGGAATATTACTAAACGTTATATATAAGGTTCCATCCGAATCCAAGACAGCATGATGGGGTAGTAGATTAGGTCCGGGTTGACCGGGGACTGCAGACCAGGTGGTTCCACTATCGGTACTGCGATAAATAGTATTCCCGGTAGTATCCGCTACTCCAACATAAATAGTAGGAGAAGGTTTCCCTGTAGTCCCACGATAGGAATCGAATACTACCCAACCAATACCAACTCCATTTGGGTAACCCGTGACTGGAAAACTGGTGACTCGATTCCAAGTGACAGCATAATCGGTGCTTTTCCAGAGTCCGCAAGTTCTTGTGCCAAAGTATAGAGTACTCCCATAATTAGGATCTACCATCAATCGTTCTCCAATAGTCCGGCCATCCTCATTTCCACCCAATTTAAAAGGTAAATCCGAACGTTGAAAGGTATTTCCCTGATTGGTTGAACAGAAGATAGCTCCATTGGTGGTTGGCCAGGATTTTGTATACATTCCTGCCGCAATATAGAGTCTAGAAGTATCGGAGGGATCAATGGCAATACTTTCAATACCCATCCAACTATAATTATCATAACCGACCCAATCTGTCAGTGGAGTCCAGCAGCTGGAGGCATTATCCCACCGATAAGCCCCACCCACGTCTGTTCGAGCATAAACCAAATTAGGCTGGCCGGGATGGGTGACAATCCCGGTGACAAAACCACCCCCTCTTATAGTTACATTTTTCCAGGTATATGACTGCGCCGTAGTGATTTGAGGCCGATAGATAAGAAAACTAATGGCCAGGAGAATAGTTAACAGTGGTTTAATTAGTTTTAGGTACAACTTCTTACCCGTATACTCAGTGTGTTGAGTTTAGATAAAAATTCAACTTTTCATTCATTATAATCTTATTTTCAAATTGGGTAAATAAATATTAGAAAAGAAGGCGTCGGAAAAGTTGAGCGCAGTGAAATCCTGAGTCTTCGAAGGAACTCTTATTCCCGACGCAGAAGATAACTGGCGGCATTACACAATAACTTCCACCTGATGGACGGGTATGGTCAATGGCATTCCCTTTTCCGCACGTACTTCAAGACACTTTTTAATTGCCTGTTGAATATTTTTTTCAGCTTCTTGTTCTGTTGTCCCTTGACTGATACAACCCGGTATTGCCGGACATTCCGCGATATAGATCCCATCTTCGTCCTGGATTATGTTTACATCAAATTTCATACTGATATTACTTTGCCATATTTCAAAGGGTTTTGCAATAAAATTAGGTATCGAGAATTCTACTTTTAGCCATTGCCGCGCTCTATGAATCCGTAGAAGTGATTTTAATGATGAAATATCTGCATGGTGCGCCATTGCTGGATATGGTTCAATGAATCTTTTGGGGTATTAGGGATGGCGTCGGGAAAGGGGTAAAGAACCTTTCATTCTTGGCGCATGGTCTCCTATTCTGTCATTCTTGAGCGTAGTGTTCTTTACGGAGCGAAGAATCTCTCGTTACAATCCGAATAAGCGTATACATAGATTATTTTAAAAGAAGTTTCCGATTCCGATAACGAGAGACCCTTCGCTTCGCTCAAGGGTGACAAAGAAGAGGTATCGGGAAAGAGAAAAAACGTTTCATTCTCGATGCAGAAAAATTTTAAAAAGATTTTAAACTTTCAATTTTACTTTTAAGGTCTATACAAAAATCATTGATTATTTTTTGGTTATCTAAATTCCATCGTTTTATCAATTTTGAACAACCTGTACCGTATGGGATAGTAGAAAGTCAGTTTCAAGTCTCAAGTTTCAGGTTTCAAGTTAAAACAGGGAAATAAATAAATAAAATGAATCGGGGAATGGGAGAGGTTTCAAATAATTAGTCCCTAGTCTCAGGTCTCTCGTCTCTGGTTTCCAGAATAGGTTATTGCTAGGAAACAGGGGGAAAAGGGAATAACAGATAATAAGAACAATTTTGAATTGGAAATGTTGAATTATGAATTAATCAAAAGAAAAGCGTCGGGAATAGTCAAAGCATTGCAGATTTTGGATTTTAGATTGTAGATTTTATAATAGGAGAATTCTAAAATGATTGATATTATTGGAGATAAAGTCTTCGGCATTTGCCGAAGAGTGTTTCTCATCTTTAGGAAATGGCAGACAGGTCATAATGGCCTTGTAATGAACGAGACTGATCTCGTTCATTACAGGAAGCGGAATTGAAAAAAGGAATTCCGGTTAGACAACAATCTAAGTTAATAAGGAGACAAAAGATAGTAGGTGGTGGTGTAATGGATAGTGGGTGAAAATTATTCTTGACTAGATGGGTGGGTTATAGGGGTGTTTTTGGGTAAAAAAGGGGGTGAATTAGCTCCGTACTTTCTCCGTATTATCTCCACTTTATCTCCCAATATGGGATGGAGAGTATACTAATTTAGTAGACTTTACTGCTTTTGGGGGTGGTTTTAGGGTAAAAAGGGAGCAGAGAATCATACACCAAAAAGGGAAGCATCGGGAAAGGGGAAAAGTATTTCATTCCCGATGCAGAGAATTACCGAATTATGAATTAATCAAAAGAAAGGCGTTGGGGAAAGATTTATTGACTTACACTCCGTTGGATTCCCTCCAAGGATATTGCATATCTTCTCTTATCAGAAATTCAAATCACTCTAGGCAGTATTGTGAGGAACGAAAAAGTTTCTATCGACAAACCAATTAGACTATAGGCAAATTTCTCCAGCCAACGAGTTAAAAACTGTTAAAACAGTTTAAGGTTTATTAGATGAGTGGCTAACCCCTAGTTGAAAACTAGGGGTTAATAGGATTTTCCTTAACCCCCAACTTCAGTTGGGGGACATAGCATCTAACTTTTTTCTATTAACTGTTTTAACAGTTTCCAAGTTTTTGTGCACAGGTTTAAATTGGTTTATCTAGAGATTCTCATTAGAGCTTTTATACAGTATTATAATATACTTACTATATAGCTTTCACAGGAGATGAAATATGACATTACGGTATGGGATAAAGTTCGAAAGGATATTCATAATAGGGATAGGAGTAATTTTCATGTCTTATTTAAACAAGCCGGTCAACGCACAAAATCAATCTAACAGCATTCAAGATACCCCGCCTATCACGGCATCTCTAGGGATGTATTTTGCGAAGAAAACCTATGTACCAAAACCCTTGCCAACCTATTCAGAAACCAAATCATTACTTCCATCACCCATATTAGACGAATCACCCGATTATCTCCGAATGTATTGGAAGGCATGGGAATTGGGATTCAAGAATTTTCATGAACCGCAACCCGGGAGTGGATTTGTATCACAATTTATTGATGCTGCCTTTAATGAGAATATATTTTTATGGGATTCCTGTTTCATGACGATGTTTTGCAATGTAGCGCATCCTTTAGTTCCGGGCATATCAACCCTGGATAATTTTTATGCCAAACAATATCCGGATGGTGAGATTAGCCGGGAAATTAACCGAACTACCGGTAAAGTTTACGAGCCATGGATTAATAAGGAAGGCAGTTCATTGCACAGTCGATGGGGATTTAGCGAAGCAGGCAATGGACCAATCGTCTATGTTGGCCGGAAAGCTCCGAAGACTCCTCCGCAGTTGACCTTGGATTCGTTGGATAATCCACTTTTTGCGTGGGCTGAAATGGAAAGTTTCAAAATGACCGGGGATAAAGAAAGATTGCGTCTGGTTTATGAGCCATTGGTCAAATATTATGAAGCCCTCCATGAATATCTTCGTCAAGGAAACGGTTTGTATATGACGGATTGGGCCAGTATGGATAATTCTTCACGGAACCAGTACCTAAAAGGGGGAGGATGTGGTGTGGATATTTCCTGTGAAATGGTGTTTTATGCCAGGGAATTGTCGGAGATGGCACGCATTCTCGGTAAACCAAACGATGCTGTTAAATATGAACGGGAAGCTAGGAAATTAAGCGGAATTATCAACCGGTTAATGTGGAATCCCAAACAAAAGTTCTATTTTGATTTAACAGTAGAAGGTAAACAGGTTCCGATTAAAACCATCGCTGCTTATTGGTCGATGATTGCGGGTGTCGCTACTAAAGAACAATCAGATGCATTGATAGCAGAATTGAATAATCCCGCGACCTTCGATCGGATGCATCGAGTGCCGACATTAGCAGCCGACCAGCCGGGATATGACCCGCAAGGTGGGTATTGGCAAGGGGCGGTTTGGGCGCCAACCAATACCATGATACTCCGGGGTTTGGAGAAATATGGAGAGAATGAACTAGCCAGGTCAATTGCCTTACAGGATTTGGATGTAACTTACCAGGTATTTAATCAAACAGGGACGATATGGGAGAATTATGCTCCGGACTCTGCCACTCCCGGAAAACCGGCAAAATCAGATTTTGTAGGTTGGTCGGGCATTGGCCCAATTCTCTACTTGCTGGAATATCGGATTGGTTTAAAACCCGATTCGGAACAAAATAAGTTGCAATGGGATATCCATGCAACGAAAAAAATAGGTTGTGAGCGATATCGGTTTAATGGTCATGTAATGAATTTACTTGCCGTTCCATCTAAAAACGAGAAGGGATGGGATATTGCCATTCATTCCGATGGTCCGTTCAATCTTCAAATAAACATAAGTGGTAAAAAATATGTTTATCCCGTTAAAAAAGGGGATAACCAATACCATCTAACTTAAAAAAGATTTAATACCAGAATGGAATCTTGAGTTAGGTATTTATTGGAATCGAAAGGTTTCATGCTGATAGTAAACATGATTTTTTCCGTGGGGGAAGATAATATAGTATGATGCAATTTTCATTAAAAGAAAAACAAATCCAAGGAAGGACTGCTTTGTGGAACAGGGTGATTATTATGGCCAGTGTAATCGGGTTAGTAGGTGTACAGAATGTACAATGTGAATGGAAAATGGGGAATGGTCCGTTGATGACAAAATGGGCGAAGGAAGTCTCCCCGAAAAACGCATTGCCCGATTATCCCCGACCGCAAATGGTACGAAAAGATTGGTTAAATTTGAATGGGATATGGGAATTTAGCATTGCAAATCCGAATGAACCGGTACCTACCGGAAAGACATTACCGGAAGAAATTTTAGTCCCTTACCCGGTTGAGTCGGCATTATCGGGAGTGATGAAACACCCGGAAAGAATGTGGTATCGGAGAACTTTTGTGTTACCCAAAAGATGGAATGCCCAACGGATTTTAATCCATTTTGGGGCTGTAGATTGGGAAACGAAAATATATGTCAACGGGAAAGAAATTGGCAGTCACCAAGGGGGCTATGATGGGTTTGGTTTTGATATTACCGATGCATTGAATGCTTCCGGTGAACAGGAAATTGTAGTAGGGGTTTATGATCCCACCGATAAAGGTGATCAACCCCGTGGGAAACAGGTTAATAAGCCTGAGGGGATTTATTATACAGGGACATCGGGGATATGGCAGACGGTGTGGTTAGAACCTGTACCTGATACTTATATAACAAATCTCATTATCACCCCGGATGTTGATGAGAGTTGTGTAAGTTTGAAAGTGAATGCCATCGGCAATACAAAAGATGTGAAAATCCAGGCATCGGTAACAGATGGTAATCGAATAATTGGGAAAGGGCAATCGGAAATCGGGAATGAGCTCCGGATACCTATATCCAATGCAAAATTATGGTCTCCTGATAAACCCAATTTGTATGGATTGAAAGTTACTTTACAACAGGAGAATAAGAAGATTGACGGTGTAGAAAGTTATTTTGGAATGAGAAAAATTGAAATTGCTGATGATGGTAAAGTAAAACGTATTTTATTGAATCACAAGTTTGTATTTGAAGTCGGAACATTAGACCAGGGCTTCTGGCCAGATGGGATATATACTGCTCCCACAGACGATGCGCTCAAATCGGATATCGAGATGCACAAGAAATTAGGATTTAATTTAATCCGGAAGCATGTCAAAGTGGAACCTGAACGTTGGTATTATTGGGCGGATAAATTAGGAATCCTGGTATGGCAGGATATGCCGAGTGCCAACAATCAAACCGAATCCGGAAAAAATGAATTTGAATCGGAGTTATCCCGAATAATCGAAGGGAGACGGAATCACCCAGCTATAATCATGTGGGTAATTTTCAATGAAGGTTGGGGACAATTTGACACGGAACGGATAGTGAAATGGGTCAAGGAAATAGATCCCAGCCGGTTGGTCAATAATGCGAGCGGTTGGACTGATAAAAATTGCGGGGATATTCTTGATATGCACAATTATCCAGACCCGAAAGCACCCGAACCGGATGGAATCAGGGCTATTGTATTAGGTGAATTTGGGGGATTAGGACCGGGAGACCCTCGTGGACACACATGGTCCAAGCAGAATTGGAGTTATCAGAAATTCACCGGAAAAGAGGAATTAACCCGGCGATATGTTGATTTATTGAAACAGGTATATCAATTGAAAGAAACCCCCGGACTTAGTGCAGCGGTTTACACCCAAATCACGGATGTGGAACGAGAATGCAATGGGTTATTGACTTATGACCGAGCTGTCCTCAAAATGGATTTAAAAAAAATAAGGAATTCAAATCTGGGTATTTTCCCATAGGTTAATTCAAAAGGGATGAAGCCCCGAAGTCAATCTTTAAGTATTAATCAACAACTTTAAGCCAACCACCGTCTACAAAATAGGTTGCACCCACGCAATAACTCGCCTTGGGTGAACAAAGGAAGACAAAAAAGTTGGCTAATTCTTCCGGCGACGCAAAACGACCAATCGGAACATTTTCCTTGGCAATCCTGTTGAGATATGCCTCTGGAGTAATTCCTTCCTTTTTGCTGAGGATGCCAGCCGATTTCCACCAATCCGGAGTTAAAATCAATCCTGGATTAACCGTATTTACGCGAATATTATCACCAATCACTTCATTCGCAAGGCATTTGGAGAACATAACCAACGCAGCTTTAGTTGTGTTATAAATCGGTTCATAACCCAGTGGTTGTTTGGCACAAATGGATGCATTGTTGATAATTACCCCGCCCCCTCTTTTACACATAAACGGTACTAACGCTTTTGATAAACGGACTGCTGCCATCACATGTAAATCCCAATAGAATTGCCACTTTGCATCCGGAGCCTCCATGATCTTTTCTTCACTGCCTGTCCCGGCATTATTAATCAAAAAATCTGTCCCACCGAATTCTTGTTCTATTCGTGAGACCAATACCGCAATATCATCCACCTTAGTAACATCGGCCTTCACGCCAATAACTTTTATCCCGAATTTCTCTTTAATCTGGTTAACAGCACCTTGAAGACGTTCTTCATTTCTTGCGCAAAGGACAAGATTCACTCCTTCCTGTGCCATGCCTACAGCCACAGCCAAACCGATTCCTACACTTCCTCCAGTGATTACCGCGACCTTATTTTTGATACCCAAATCCATATCTACCTCCTTTATCCATTTATTCTGTTATAACATAAAATCAAGACGTACTCACCTTTAGCTCCCTTTTATCCTCATTATTTTAACCAACGCTGAACTTGTGGGTCTTTGTGAGTTTTGTAATGATATACAATATGAAATATAAATTTTTATTATTCGATGCGGATGGTACGCTATTCAATTATGACAAGGCAGAAATATTATCTCTTGAACAAACTTTCAATTATTTCAATCTGGAATTTGATCTTAGCTATATCGAAGTTTACAGACTTATTAATCATCAGCTATGGTTAGAATATGAAAAGGGTTGTGTTTCCACTGATGTGCTGAAAGTGAAGAGATTCTATTTATTATTTGAAAAAATTAATATTCAAGTGAATTTACAATTATTCAGTGATCAATACTTGTATTACATGGCTAATACTACCTATTTAATAGATAATGCTTTGGAAGTTATACAGGCTTTACACAAGCAATACCAATTAATACTCGTTACTAACGGATTAAAGGATGTTCAACGGTCTCGATTTGAAAAATCAGCAATTAGAAAGTATTTTACAAAGTCGATTATTTCCGAGGAGGTTGGAGCGGCTAAACCAGACAAGGTATTTTTTGATGCTGTTTTTCATTTATTAGGAAATCCTGCTCGATCAGATGTATTGATCATTGGGGATGGTTTATCATCTGATATTCAAGGTGGTCATAATTATAACATTGATACTTGTTGGTTCAACCCCAAAAACACACCGTATAACATCAATTTTAAAAGCATTTATGAAATCGCAAGTCTTTTAGAACTCCTGCAAATATTAAATTGTCCCGCAGTGCTCTAGACATAAAATAAACTATTTTAACCTAGACGGCTCTATATGGTTGCTATAAAATAGGCGCTTACCCTATTTCGATAAACGCCTTTGAAATTATCTGTGTTTAGGTTTTAGGCAGCAGCGGCTTCGGCAGGTTTGGCGTCGGTGCGTGTACCTTGGAAGTCGAAGAGATGACCAAAGAGGGCTTTGGCACTGCGATAGAGGTAAGCAATATCGTCAATGTTCTTCGTATCCTTCATAACTTTCCACATGAACCGGGGATGCAAGACACCGGAATAAATTCCATGCGCCATGTGCATGACTTCATCGGGTTTCATATCAGGGACGGCAAGAACCGGTTCGGTCATACCGTATCTATCCCATTCCCCGGGAGCGACACGGAGCCAGCCATTTTCCACAGCTTGGTCATATAACGGTGTGCCCGGATAGGGGATGGTGACAGTTCCCTGCAATGTATCCGCCAGACCTTCCCGCATGAGATATTTGGCAAGGTTCACGGTATTGAGTGCATCCTGTTTAGTTTCCCAAGGATAACCGACCATGATGGTCAAATGGACATCCAGCCCTGCTTGTTTGGCGATACGGCATTTTTCCGCGACCAAATGAATTGAAGATTTCTTACGTAAACGATCCACAGTTTCCTGATTGGCAGATTCGAGACCCATTTTCATCCAACGGAATCCCGCGGCTTTCATTTGAGTAGCGAGTTTGGGATTGAAATAATCAAAACGGAAATTGCAATCGAAGAATATCTTTTTATTATAACCACGCTCCATCATGCCATCGCAGAATTCCTGCATGTAACCGCCGATGGGAAAGGTCCCCGTATCGTCAAATATTTCCCGCACGCCATATCGGTCAATCAACATACCGATTTCATCCAAAAGATTCTGCGGAGAGCGGACTTTGAATCTTGGTGCGGTCGTTGTCCAGGAACAGAAAGTGCATTTGCCGTACGGGCAATCACGTCCCGCCAAGGTATAGGCAAAGGGCGTCCGCTTGTACAAGAATTCACCGTATAACCACCATTTGGTGAGTTCCCGGTCAATCCATGGGAGTTCATCTAATTTACCTTTAAGGTCGAATTTACCGGTATTGACAATTTTGCCTTTATCATCGTGATAATAAACACCGGCGCGTAAATCTGTACCGTCACGGAGATGTTTGGCGATGGAGAGTCCTACAAAATCATAATCTCCGCCAGTAAGAACATAATCCACGACTGAGCGGTTGAGTGATTCTTCCGGCATACCGGTGACATGGTCACCATAAAGAACAATTTTAGCTTTGGGTAATATTTCTTTAATGTCTGCAATCCATTTCCAATATTGGATAATGGTAGGAGTTTTACTTTCAATAAAGAGTAAATCAGGTTGGAATTTCTTGAGTTGAGCGATATATTGTTCTCTGGACCATTCTTCGGCAATGGCATCCATCCAGACTGTTTCGAATCCGTTTTTCGCGAGCAGGGTTGCCAGAGATGCCGGGATCATTGGATAAATGTACGAGGGATTATGGAACCATTGGAACTGACGATTCTGGCCCAAGGTTGCTTGCGACACGCCGTCCGGCGCTGTTAAAGTTGGGTAGGTGACCGCTACGCGCATATTTTATTGTTTCCTCCGTAAATAATTACAATATTTCACTTTTTAGTTATATTTAAGATTATCTTACTTATGGTTAATTGTCAAGTAAATCACTCGGGTATTCGAGACTGTGTCATAATAAGTTTACAAAAGAGGGTTCAAAGTTATCCAAGGGTATGATTACAAAATGTCCCTGTGCCTATTAGAAAAACAATTATAAAAGTATCTTGTTTTTATGGGGAATACGGGGGAGCGGTTTTCTCACGATATTATCCCGTTTGGAGAGCCCTGCGGAAAGCCGTGGTTCCACCCAACAAACGGAGCATCCGGGTCAAATTAAAAGCGGTGGCTCCCAAAGCGAGCTCGGCTTTGACTCCAGAAGGCATTGAAGGACGGGTGCCTTATAAAGGTTCTCTAAGTACCGTAGTCAACCATTTAGTGGGTGGGTTGCGGGTGGGTATGGGATATTGCGGTGCCAAGACCATCGCGGAACTTCATAAAAAAGCCCGGTTTATTCGCATTACCAATGCGGGTTTAAAAGAAAGTCATGTACACGACGTCACCATTACCAAAGAATCCCCGAATTACCATATCGAATAACTCCCCTATGTGATAGTAAAGTGTCGTTCAAGCGGAATTAAGATTTTCAATTCCGCTTCTTGTAATGAACGAGACCAGTCTCGTTCATTACAATGCCAAAATGACCTGCCTGCCATTTCATGGGGATGATAATAATTTTTCGCCAATTGGCGAAAAATTTATCTCTAATAAAATCAATAGTCTGAACTCTTCTACATTTGTAGAAGAGTGATGGAACAAGTGTTCAATAATTCTTTTGCAATTGCGAAAGAATTATTTTAAAGGATAAAAAAAAGGATAAGGGCGATTCTGTGAGTCGTTCGGGGAGTGTCATCTCCTTTCCCCTCATCGTCTTTCCTGCGAAAGCAGAAATCCAGTCTTTTATATTTAAAAGATGCATTGGAAACTTTTGTTTTATCTATTCCCGATACAACCTTCTTTTTTAATTCATAATTATTCTTATTGCCCATCATTCCCACTCACCTTTTTGTCATTCTCGACTCCGATCGAGAATCTAGTCTTCTCAACCTTAATCATTATGAACTTAAAGCTGTATATTATATAATTCTATACGTTACACACATAAATATTGTTATGAGCAAGAGAAAAGAGATTAAGACAAATAAAACTCCCAAAAATCAAGATACTAACTTTAAATATATCGAAGCTATATTGGCTTATTTAAAAATCTTGATTAAATCATTTATTAAGCCAAAGTTTATTTATTTTGAATTAATCAGCAAATATAAGAATAATAAACCCGTTTTAAATCAGACTAGCACCTTTTTTATTATAGATTTCTGCATCGGGAATAGATAAAACAAAAATTCCTGATGCATCTTTGAAAATACCATTGAAGGTACTCAAGTTCCCGATGCAGAAAGATATCCCCTATAAAAACCCTAGGTCAAATAAACGATATTGGGGAATCATGGACATATCAGCGCCATGTCTCTACCAGTCTATCGAACAAATCGGGGGATGTTGATCCGGATAGATACTTTCGAAGAAAGTGGAAGAACCATTATTTATTGCGATGAATGGATGACTTTAAGATTTGGGAGCAATCCCAGTTGATTCCCGGATGATCAATTTAGTTTCCAAGACGATATTTTGTTGGGGTGTAAGGGGATTGTTGAGCAGTTCCAAAAGATAACGACCTGTTTTTTCGCCCAATTCCCAGCCGGGATGTTGAATGGTCGTTAAAGAAGGGGTAATATAAGCACTCCATTCATGATTATTAAATCCGATCACCGAAATGTCTTTGGGGATGGATTTCCCCCAGTGGATTATGGCCGACATAGCCCCGGCGGCAAGTTCATCACTGGCACAGATCACCGCCGTGGGAAGAGGTACACTATCCGATAAAATTCGAGTCATATGTTCAACCCCACGAACATGTCCATAGGCAAATGAACAATCTCTCATCCATTCTTTTTTAATTTTCAATCCCCTGTCTTTCATCCCCTTCAAGAAACCCAGTTCCCGCTGATCGGTATCCATCCATCCTGTGGCTCCTCCCAGGTAGGCAATTCGTTCATGGCCCAGAGAAGCCAAATAATGAACCGCTTGTTGGACCCCCTGGATGTTATCAAAACCTACCGAAGGAAGTTTAACGGTTGTTTTAACGGCGACCGGATTAAAGTTCATGAGAAGAATAGGGATATTCAAAGAAGCCAATCCATCCAGGTCTTTCGGAGTATATTCATCCAGCCGGATAACAATGGCTTCACAATTATTGGAAATATACAAATTCCTGACTTGTTCGGTAAGATCCTGGTCCGGTAATATAAAGGATAAGACAATACTTAATTTGCTGTCTGATATGGTCGTATCAAAAGCCACAAAAGCATCCCCGTTGAATTCTCCCCGCAAGGATTGATTCATATAATTCACTAGAAAACCGACCATCCCAGACCGACCGGTTTTTAATGCACGCGCTACTCGATGAGGTTGATACCCTATTTCATTGGCTACTTTTAAAACTTTTTTTCGGGTCTCTTCACTGACCCAATTTAATCCATTCATCACCCTGGAAACGGTCATCTTGGATACATTGGCAAGCCGGGCTACGTCTGCGGTGGATTTTTGATTTTGTGGAATCATAGGATTTTTATCCCTTTTATGACGATTTTTCATTATGTATCTACCTTTCTTATCCATGGTATTATATAATTATTACCTCTCTCATATCCAATATCCAAAGGGATCGGATATACCCATATCCTAACCGGATTATTTTATCTGTATATTCTATCTTTGGCAATATCCCCCTTTTGTCTATTATCGTTAACAGGTTCACCTTTCCTACCCTAAGAGATCTCTTTTGCATCAGCCAATCATCACATTGGGGAGAATCTGGCAGACCGGGACCAGGGATTTCCCTATTGCAGGGATTCATCATAAATGTATTGATATTATTTAAAAAATCAGGTGCTTTTTTCAATGATTACTCTCCTAATCCTTCATAATTATATTAAAGGAATACACAAAATAGATTTTTCTAAAATAATAAATATTCTACTTGACACCCAGGATAATCGGTCATATAATATCCTATATTTCTAAAAACCTATTATCGTTAATAGGTTCTATAGATTATATATAATAATATCTATAATACATTAACGGTTATCGATATTAGACATATGGATTACAAAGCAAAAAAGGCATTCAAAATCGGATTGCAGAGTAATGGATTTTATCAGGATTATAATTCAAGAGAAAGGCGGTGAATACAAAATGTTTAAATATAAAGTGTTTTTTATTACTTTACTTATTTTACTGAGTACCTTGACAACGGTCAATGCAGATATCATACTTGGTGATTTCAATTATGAAGCTGCAACAAGTAACTGGGGGGCTAGCTATGTAAACTCTCAAGCACCAACGGGTGCAGAGATTACATCATTAACCACTCTGAATTATTCCGGAACCAGTTGTTTGATGTTTATTGCCACTTGTACCTCGGCATTGTCAATTGTGGGTTCGACAACGACTACTCCTTGGTTTGGAATTGATGGAGGTAATTGGAGCAACTGGCCGTGGCAATTTGGTTTTACTGGAGAAACTGCCATTCAAATCAGAGTTGCATTTACCGGAAGTTTATCCACAGTCCCATTTTTGGCTAGTAGTCAAAGCAATCCTTGGTCGTGGGTTAGTTTTACCGGCGGTTTTGACTCTACTAATTGTATTAAACAAGCAGCGGATGGAAATTTTGTTACTTATACATTTCCACTCGATACCACAACATTTGCAAATCCAAATTATATGTTCACTGGCTTGTATTTTACCTTACAGCCAAACATCGCTGGAACAGTTACTACTTATATAGAATATATAAAAACCCTGGGAGATCAACCGGTTAACGGGATAACCGATTTTAATACTCTCGGAAATGCTAGTGGATTTACCAACGGTTGGGTTACTAATTGTCCTGTAAGAACCATTTTAGGCTGTGACGGTTACGGCCAAGACACCAAAGGATTGACAACTGTAGCTGTTGCCGGGACTAACGGTTGCTTGGAATACTTCAGTCTAAGTACTGCATCCTCCCGTATTAACTATGATGGTGGATATATTGTAACCAGCTATACAAACGATGGGTGGGATGCTAACTGGGATACTAGCGGCAATCAATTTATTGTCGTCCGGATGGCAGCAACTACTACAGCGGTTTGGGATGGAACTCTAGCCTTGAATGCTTCTCTTAATGTTTCTTGCTACGAGATAAGTTCATCATTAAGTTTATTGCCGGGAATACCCGTCGATGGTCAATTCCATACTTACTCCTATGCGTTTGCTCAGGTAACATCCAAGGGTTTTGACCCATCTAATATCAATCAAGTAGGACTTGACTTATCCGCTCATGGAAACTCAAATATCAAGGTGGATATCGATAGTATTCTGGTTACCTCGACCGGTTCTCCGTTACTTTATACCAATTCAGGATTGGTTCCTGTCTATAATCTTCCTCTCAATATGATTCCAATAAAGCCGAGTGGAACAAAAGGATTTTCAGTACAATATGGACAGTCCCCATTTACTTGGAGCCTGACCACTTCAACAGGTCAGTTTGGTGATTTAGTCGTATCGAATGGAACAACAGTAACATTTACAGGTGCTAATGCCGGTGGTACCGGATATATTACTGTCACTGATGCATTAGGTCGGAGTATTCGGACACCTCAGATCGTAGTAACTGCAACTTCAGCGCCGTTGGCTGTGGATGCGGATGTAACCGATATGAGTCATGTACAATTTGATTTGTTTAAAGAATAAAGTGTAATTTATTTCTCCCGGATGAGGAATTATCTATTATCCTTCTCATCCGGGGGAACTTTTAAATTTGTTTTGTTGGTTTTATATTGTAAAGGAGGTGAGTAATATGGTAAAAAAGCAAAAAGGCTTTACCCTGATTGAATTATTGATTGTCGTGGCAATTATTGCCATATTAGCCGCGATTGCAATACCTAATTTTCTTCAGGCACAGGTTCGGTCGAAGGTGGCTCGAGCACAAGCGGATATGGCTACTCTTGGAACAGCAATAGAAGCCTATTATATTGATAACAATGATTATCCCAGTCCCTATCTTTCCTATGTTAATGGATCATGGACTAACTCTAATCCTGATGCGGTCAACGAGGGCCCTTGGAATGATTACACTTGGGCCGGGACTCCATTATGTTTGTCCACCCCGATTGCCTATATAACTCAGACATATCTGCTGGACCCATTTGGTGTAAACTATAATAATTCCTATCACTTTTTCGATAATTCATTAATCAACGATGATGATACTTTGCAGTGGTGGTATCATGCACCCAATGGTATTGGGGATCTCTTTTATCCCTCATATACAGGTGAAGTGAACATTAGCAAACAATGGGTGCTCTATAGTAACGGTCCCTGCTTAAATGACGAACTTGGCTTAACGGCATACGATCCTACCAACGGTACGGTCAGCAACGGGAATATTGACAGGTTTGGACCCTAAGGTTTTAGACTGTAACCTCTTGGCAATAAGAACATCGCCAAGAGGTTACCTCTAACGAATAGAGGTGGTTTTTATAGGATGCTGTATTATCATTATTCATCCTTTGTTCTTGTTTGAAACAAAAGATGTGTTCCAAATAAGTGTTTAGGGTAGGGGGTGATAAAAGCCCGAATGGGGAGTTGTGTGGGTTCAGCAAAACGATGATTATACACCGGAAGGTATTCTAGAAAATATGGTTTACCTTAGTGGTTCTGTGAATGAAAACCATAAATACAAATCTTTGAATAAATTATAAAGTGAAGAGACTCTGCTTATCCTTACTTTGAAGAGTCAGCATGTTCCTGGGAAAGAATTTCTTTGGCTTTATCCAATTGATTTAAAGCAACATACAAATGTGCCATATACTCAGCGATTTTTTGCCGTTCTATACCGGTAAATATGGTAACGCTGTATTGTACTGTTCCAGTGCATCCTGATGTCTATTTAAAAATTGGAATAATCCGCCGCAGGCTCGATAATAATCACCTAACTCATTTTTAGAGATACCAAGTTGGGAAATTATTTTTGCCTCCGATAAGGTCTGTTGAGCCAATGATGTATCATCTTTGTTTAACGGAGAATTCATAATTTTAGAACAAAGTAATACATCACAAGCTAATAGCATCTTATTAAATGTTAAATCGTCTTCTTGCTGCCAAGAACTATAAAAATACTGTTTGGCCAGTTCCGGCTTTCCGGCTCGTAAACAATATATGGCGGCTATGAAGGAAAAGTCCGGAAATTTCCCTTTTTCTTTCCATTCTATCAACCCCTCTTGAATAGCTTGTTGTTCCGGAGAGGAAACGGTCATTTCAATTTGGTGCGTTCTATTGTAAAACATGCCTGCAACTTGTTCATTGTTGGTTTTCATTGGAACCCTTTCCCAAAGGACTGCCATCATATAGGCCACCCGATATTCAAGCATAAGATTATAGCCCCGGAGCCGCGCCAAGACATGCCAATCTATCGTTGTATGTGAAAGGGTTGGTTCCAATGACATCCACCCATGTTCCGCCAAGGTATCAAATACGGTTCGCGCCAATAAAACCTGGCCTTCGATGGATGGATGAAGATGGTCCACCATCAAACGCCAGCCGATTCCTTGGGGTTCCACTTGATGAAACCGTTGCTCTACATCCGCCAACCATACATTGTTTTTTTGAGCCAAATCCCGTATCATCTGACTAGTCGTTTCCGCTGCCCGCCAGGGCATTTCGTCCAAATCCCGCGCTTTTTCATATTCCTCTACCGCTGTGGTAGTATCCCCCGATTTCTCCAACGCCTGGGCGTACCGATAATGGGTTAAACCATGCTCCGGAAACGATTGTACCGCTTGTTTCAAATATGGAACCGCATCGGGTTTCCCGGAACTCAATTCCTGAATTCCCCGATTATAATTGTCCTGCCATAGTTTTCTTTGTTCCCCGGATAGCGTCTTTATTGATGTCTTTCAAATTGGTATCCGCACCATTCGTTAACAAGACTTGAACAGACATGGCACAAAGTGTTACCTATGTGGTGGCACTGGACAACCGCATGTCCCTACCAGTGCATTTGAAAAGGCTTAAATAAGAGAATTATTCCTTTTTAAAATCTGCCATTGATATACATGGTATTGGTAGAGGATGAAAAAAGTGGAAGAATCGGGAATACTATAGAAGGCACTAAAGTTCCCGATGCATTTTAAAAGACTGGATTCCCGCTTGCGCGGGAAAGACAAGCAAAGAGAATTTTTCTATTTAACTTATCCCCATTCAATCGTCACTGGTGGTTTATCGGAAATGCGATAGACTACGGCGCCCACTTCCCTAATTTCATTGGTAATTCTTTTAGAAACCTGTCTCAAAAAATTATAGGGAAGTTCCGCCGCACGTGCGGTAAACCCGTTCACACTCCACACTGCCCATAGAGCAATCACATGCCCTTCGGCGGCATCGTCTCCTTTGGTGCAGGTCGTATTCGAGATTGTAACCACCGCACCGGATTGCCAGATGTCATCATATAATGACCATTTACGCATTTCTTCAATATAAATCCTATCCACTTGCCTAGCGGTGTGCAATTTTTCCGCGGTCACTTCTCCTTCAATTCTGACCACCAATCCAGGTCCGGGAAAAGGTTGACGGTATAAAAGTTCTTTAGGGACACCCAAACTCCGTCCAATATTTCGCCCGGTATCTTTCACACAATCCGCTAAAGGTTCCAATTCAGGCAACGAAAAATGTAAATTTACATTATGATGCAGTTTAATTTGTGCTTTACGGGCACCCGAATCATACCCTCCCCCGGACTCGGAAATATCGGTGTATAAAGTTCCCTGGGCAATGAAATCGGCGCCATATTTTTTTGCTTGATTTTCTAAAACCGTTTTATAAATATTCCGCATCGCAAGACGTTTTCCCCGCATGGTGATTTTCCCCTTTAACGCTTCCAGAAAATCCTTGGTCGCGTCAACAATTTTAAGTTTAATCCATGTCTGATTACCGAAATATTTCTTGACATGTTCTTCGTCGTCAGGTCGGTCTATTCCTTTAATATAAACACCTACAATGGAAGAATCATTCTTCCGTGAATCGGTCAAAGCACTTTTCAACAAATACGCTACCACCGAAGAATCCGTCCCCCCGGACAATGCCAATAAAACCTTTTTCCCCACGATTTGATTTTTCAATTCGGCAATTTTCCTTTGGGCGATTGCGACTGCCGGGAATCGGTCTTTAGCACCACATATTTGAAAACAAAAATTTTCATAAATCTTTTCGCCAGATTCGGTTTCCGTGACTTCGGGATGAAATTGTACTCCCCATAAGTGCTTGAAATTACCGGCGGCAACCGGTGCGTTATCCGTGACTCCCAGAACTTTCAACCGTTTATCCGGTTCAATTCTGTCGCCGTGACTTTCCAGAACCTTGAATTGGGCAGACATCCCCTCAAACAGTGGTGAGCCCGTTATCAACTTAAAATTATGCGTACCAAATTCACGCTTATCCGTGGCAATGACCGGGACACCGATATAATGCGCCCACATTTGAAATCCCAGGCAAATTCCCAAAACAGGAATGTCTAAACCAAAAATTTTATTGTCAAAAGGAGGTGGTTCACTGTGTGCAGAGGCGGGCCCTCCGGAAAGAATAATGCCGGTCGGCGATACTTTTTTAACGTCATTAAAGGTTACGGTTGCCGGGTCAGCCACCAAACAAAAGACACCCAAACTATCTAGTTTTTGTTTGATTAAATGATCGAACTGGCTACCCATCGCAAATAAAAGAAATACTTCATGAGTTCTTCGGATTTCTTTTTCTTTCTGGATTTCCGCAAGAACTTCTTTAGTCACTTTTTTTAAAGTTTGAATCATCGGGTTAAATTCTTTCTATACATTTGGATTTTATACTTTTTCATAATTAGAAGCAGCAAATAGATAAGATAAAATTCATAATGAAAATATCATGATTACGATATCAATACAATATCTTGGTTAATTCTTATAAATATGATATTATTCTACTAGTAGTGAAAAACCAGCCATGTTTATTAATTCTGCATATTTTATTCATCCCAGAAAGGAAAAACTATATGTTATTTAATCGATATCTTCTATTTTCATTCATCTTGATAGGTTGTATTTCAGTGTTACCTGCCCAGAACGCTCAGAGATATATAGTTGTCGACCAGTTCGGATATCGTCCTGGAGACCCGAAAGTTGCTGTATTAGCAGATCCTCTCATAGGGTTTAATTCGACCGACCAATTTATCCCTGGGTCCACTTACCAGGTGAAAAGGGTAAGCGATAACTCCGTGGTCTATACCGGCACTCCAACCCAATGGAACGGTGGAGCCACCCATTCCCAATCCGGAGATAGAGGTTGGTGGTTTGATTTTTCATCCGTTCAAGATACCGGAATGTTTTATGTATATGACACCACGAATAATGTCCGGTCATATTATTTTCAAATTGCCCCGGATATATATAAAAATATCCTGAAAGCGGCCTGTAAATTTTATTATTACCAGCGTATAAATATGGTCAAAGACTCTACCTATGTTGGCGCCCAATGGGCGGATGGATATGAAATCCCCGGGGATACTGTTTGTAGAGATATCAATGACCCAACCAATACCACTACCATCAAAGATTTGAGCCAGGGGTGGATGGATGCCGGGGACATTAATAAATATATTACTTTCGCAGTAGTCCCTGTGAATCAATTATTAACTGCCTATACATTAAATTCAACCGTATTCACCGATGATTTTGGTATACCGGAATCCGGCAATGGAATACCCGATATTCTGGATGAATTGAAATGGGAACTGGATTGGGTTAAAAAAATGCAGGATACGACCGATGGAGCTGCATATATCAAGGTCGCTCATTCTGATTATTCCGCGCCTCTCCCATTAAGTACGGATACCTTTACCCGATATTATTACACCCCAAAAAGTACGGCGGCCACCATAGACGTAGCCAGCATGATGGCTCATGCGGCATTGGTCTATAGCAATATTTCCGGGTTTACTGATTATGCGAATGATTGTAAAAATCGGGCTATCTTAGCCTGGAATTATTTTATGTCAACCACCATGAACGACAATTTAATCACCGTGGGTATTCCCGGTGGGGATAAAGACACCACAGGTCAATTGGAAGATGCGATTGTTGCGGCTGTCTATCTATATGCCCTGACCAGTGATACGGTTTATCAAAATTACATCAAACAGCATTATACCTTTTCCTATCCCATGAAGAATATGTGGTGGGGTTGGGGGTTGTATAATAATTACCAAAACCAGGCATTGATGTATTACACGACTTTGCCAAATGCGGATGCCACGGTAAAAAGTGCCATCCTTGCGGGAAAAATAAATTCCAGTAGTGTCTCGTGGACAATATGGAGTAACACCAATGATCTTTATCGAGGGTATATGCCCGATGGCCAATATAATTGGGGTGGTAATGAAACGAAAGCCGATGTAGGGGATACGCTAATGGAATTTGTCACATACAATGTCATCCCGAGTAATAATACCAGTTATATCAACCATGCCTTGGAAGTTCTCCATAATTTTCATGGGGTGAATCCCATGGGATTGACATATTTAACCAGCATGGAACAATATGGTGGAAGTAGTTGTCCGCATATTATCTATCACCAACGGTATGGAACCAATACCTGTCCCCCCGGTTATATTCCCGGTGGACCCAATCCGAATTATGCACCGGATCCCAGCTATGTTGGACCTCCTATCCAACCACCCATGAATCAACCGGCTCAGAAATCTTATAAAGACTGGGGGACTGGCTGGCCTGAGGATTCCTGGGAAGTGACCGAACCGGACCTTGCCTATCAAAGTGATTATGTATTACTGATTTCTTATTTTGCCAATGCGCAAAATTCCGTAACAGGTCTTTCAGACTGGACTGATTATGGGAATAGCGATTTATATCCATAATACTGTTAGTTCTATAAATGTTGTTGGGAGTAATGAGCAATTGGGATGGTAGAAAGTGTCGTTGGGTGCGGTGTATCTCATTATTAATTTTCCAAAGTGTTCCGTAACCAACTTTAACTTGACACTGGATTATAGAACAGAGTATATTGTCGATAGGATTCAACTCATACATACTACGAGAAAAAGGAGAACTAACTATTATGAATTTTAATCCATTACGGAATCTTTATCTTTTATTATTTTCACTGCTGGTATTACCTGGTTATGCCAAAACACCGCAAGAAGCGCAAAATAAATTGATACAAATGAAAATAACCTATAGTGAAGATGAGTTTCTCTATTGTGCAGAGGGAGGAAACACTAACGCCGTAAAATTATTTTTAGATGCGGGAATGAACCCGAATGTGAAAAATAACCAAGGAGGAACCGCCTTAATATTTGCGGCTGAAAAAGGTCATACAGAGACCGTGCAAACTTTATTATCCAAAGGAGCGGGCGTGAATGCGAAAAACATCTTTGGTGATAACGCCTTGATTGCGGCAGCAGCAAATGGTCATACAGAGATTGTCAAAGCCTTAATAACCAAAGGTGCCGAGGTCAATGCGAAAGACACCAAAGGTGAGACCGCGTTAATGATAGCGGCTGATAATGGCTATACGGAGACCGTGCAAGCTTTATTGGCTAAAGGTGCCGAGGTCAATGCGAAAGATAATAAGAATATTACCGCCTTGATGTCCGCATCAATGATGGGCCACAAAAATACTGTACAAGCTTTATTAGCCAAAGGAGCGGAAATCAATGCGAAAGATAGCACGGGCAGGACCGCCTTGATGCTTGCGGTATATACTGGCCATATGGATACCCTACAAGTTTTATTAGCCAAAGGGGCTCAGGTCAATGCGCAAACCAACGTTGGCATGACTGCTTTGATGGTTGCGGCAGTGGAAGGTCATACAGATATTGTCAACATCTTATTGGCTAAAGGTGCAGCGATCAATGCCAAAGACACGATCGGACAAACCGCTTTAATATTTGCGGCACAGGGCGGTCATACAGAAACTGTGCAAACCCTATTAGAGAAAGGGGCTGACATCAATGTGAGAACCATGGATGGAAAAACCGCCCTAATGATAGCAGCAGAAAAAGATCATACGGAGACTGTGCAAGCTTTATTGGTGAAAGGCGCCGATGTCAATGCCCAAGACAATACCGGTTGGACTCCCTTGATGATCGCGGCAATGGATGGTCGTTCTGATATCCTGAAAGCCTTACTAGATAAAGGCGCAGTGGTAAATGCAACAGGATTTAAGGGAATGAACGCCTTGATGGTATCGGCAATGCAAGGACATACAGATACCATTAATATTTTGATAACGAAAGGCGCGGATATCAATGCGAAATCTCCCAACGGCTACACGGGATTAATGATTGCGGCAGGAAAAGGTTTTACGGAGACCGTGCAAGACTTATTGACCAAAGGAGCGGATGTTAACATGAAGGCTAGCAAGGGTGAGACGGCCTTAATGCTCGCATCAGCGATAGGACATCCCGATACTGTAAAAATCTTATTAAAAGCTGGCGCAGATGTGAACTCAAAAGACGTATTTGGCATGACCGCCTTGATCCTTGCCGCGGATACGGGATTTACCGATAATGTTCAAACCTTGCTGATGAATGGCGCGAAGGTCAATGAAGGAAACGGCAGTGGAGTGACCGCTTTGATGTATGCCGCACAAAAAGGACATGCCGATACCGTGCAAGTTTTATTAGCCAAAGGTGCGGACGTCAATGCGAAAGACAAAACGGATAGGACCGCCTTGATGGCTACTGCATATAATGGTTCCACAAAGATTGCACAAATTTTAATATCTGCTGGTGCGGACGTCAATGCGAAAACTACGAACGGGAAAACGGCTTTGACATTAGCGAAATCCTATAAACATCCCGATATGGTAACTCTCCTCAAGAGTGCCGGAGCGAAAGAATAACATTCTTCTCTTTCATGATGCTAGAAATTTTCTCCTGTGAGATTTGACATAAAAGTTATTTGGATTACAGTCCGGTAATCCTCCGCTAAAGCGGGGTAGAAGGCTATTTTTTTCGACGGCACTTTAGTGCACGGGTCTCCGGGCTTTAGCCCGTATGTATCCACAGAGGGAATATGTGTTCTTCTCTTTCCCGACACCCCGAGCTTTATACACGAAACATTCCATTTGTTTTTCTTCTATAATCCCACCAATTCCTATGCTAAAATTGGGTTTATGGTACGCACGGAAGTATGGAATATCTACTTTAATAATAAAATATTGGAAGTGATGCTGTATGTCACCTATCCAGGTAAAGAGGTGACGGCATCCACCAAAGCATCCGACAGAACCGAGTTTGAAATCTTGACTGTGACCGATATGCAAAGTAATTTTGTGTATGACTCATTCGATGAACCTTACAAACCCGTCCCGGATAACTTATTAAACGCCATCATTAATGACAACTTCCTCAATCCTCCCCAGACAGTTCAGGTAATGGAATCTTATCCTGATGATACAGGCATTGACTCACCCCACGAAATTATCGTAAAGAAACCTTTGCTAGATGACGACGATACCGATTCTGACGAAGAGGACGAGGAGGATTTAACCGATGAGGAAGACGATGACTACCTTACTGATGATGACGAGGATGATGACGAAAATGACACCCCGAACCGTTTTAATTAACTCTTAACTTGATTCTGAATTCCAGGGGAGAGTATACTGTAATTGATCACAACAACACACATTCTACGGGGAAATGGAGAACCAAATATGGTGAAGTTCATTTCATTCAAAAGTCTCTATTTTGTATTATCCTTAATAATTGTATTCCAAGGATGTGCCAAGGCACCGGAACCAGCAAGGAATAAACCGGAACAACAAAATCCACAAAATAGCCATATGGAGACGAAAACATCCAAAGAAGCAAGAAATGATTTGGCACAAATGAAGATTACCTATAGCAAAGATACGTTTCTCTATAATGCAAAGGAAGGCAAAACTGACGTTGTAAAATTATTTTTAGATGCAGGAATGGATCCGAATGAGAAAGACCGCATGGGGAATACCGCCTTGATGAGGACGGCATTGTTGGGTCACACGGATACCGTGCAAGCTTTATTAAACAAAGGTGCGGAGGTCAATGTGAAAAACTATGCCGGGAAAACTGCCTTGATGTTTGCGGCAGAGTACGGACACACAGATATCGTGAAAACTTTATTAGCCAAAGGGGTGGACGTCAATGCGAAAAATATTACTGGTGAAACTGCCTTGATATATGCGGCAAAAAATAACCATGCCGATACCGTGCAAGTTCTATTATCCAATGGCGCGAAGGTCAATGCGAAAGACAAAAAAGGTTGGACCGCCTTGAATTATGCCATATCCTATAAACATCCCGATATCGAAAAACTCCTAAAAAATGCCGGGACGAAAGAATAAAAAAGGTAAGTTTAAAGTGTAAAGCTTTAAGTTTCAGGTTAAGAAAAGACGCGTCAGGAAAGGAAAGAGCGTTCATTCCCGACGTAGGAAAAAACCATTTTACGGGGAAAAGGAGAACAGAGTATGAAGAAGATGTTTTGGGTCAGAAGTTTTTATTTTGTAATATTTTCGTTGCTGGCGTTATCTTGCTATGCCAAGACGCCACAGGAGGCGAAAGAGGCATTGGCGCAGATGAAGATTACTTATAGTGAAGACGAGTTTCTCTATTGTGCATTTGAAGGAAAAACCGACGCCGTAAAATTGTTTTTAGACGCAGGAATAAATGCGAATACGAAAGAAAGGTATGGTGAAACCGCCTTAATGTATGCGGCAGTACATGGCAATACCGATACCGTAAAAGTTTTGTTGGCAAATGGCGCAGATATTAAAGCGAAAAGTAGTGCTGGCAGGGCAGCTTTAATGTGGGCGGCATGGGGTGGCCATACGGATACCGTGCAAGTGTTATTGGCAAAAGGGGCGGAGGTCAATGCGAAAGACATGGGGGGTTATACCGCCTTGATAGAGGCGGCAAGTAATGGCCATACGGATACCGTTCAAGCTTTATTGGCGAATGGCGCAAAGATTAATGCGAAGACCGAGTATGGTGTGACCGCTTTGATGTTGGCGACTAATCATAAACATTCCGACATCGTAAAACTGTTGAAGGATGCTGGGGCGAAGGAATAAGAAAAGAAAGTTTCAAGTTTCAAGTTTCAGGTTTCAAGTTAAGAAAAAGGTGGGAAGGATAAAATGGCGGGGATGGCATAACTACCTAACAGATTTGGAAGGGGTTTTAATGGGAGAGGGTATGGAGGGGATACGGAGAGGATAGGGTGAGGGTGATGTTAGGTAGAAGTTTTTACAGTTCTTTTCTCTATCCCTAGTGTTATGAATGTTTCACGATTTTAAGGTATAATTCTTATAAAAACTCTTGGACGGTGCTATTCATGCGTAAAGTATTTATCATTCTATTCATTCTCGGTTTAT
This sequence comes from uncultured bacterium, assembly GCA_963768165.1. Lineage (GTDB taxonomy): Bacteria > UBP4 > UBA4092 > UBA4092 > UBA4092 > CAVYHJ01. The sequence goes on from CAVYHJ010000001.1 coordinate 135,226, forward strand.
GCTGGGTTCTCTTTTTCTTTAAGTTACTTATATATCATAAACCTGCCGTAGACGCTGACCGGAAGGATACGTTTATCTTTAATTTCCAGCAGGAACCGCCAACCATTGACTGGAACAAAGCCACCGATAGTGTCTCCATTGACGCGCTGGTTAATCTCATGGAGGGGTTGATGGAATATGACAAAGACCTGAAACCCGTCCCAAATCTGGCGGAATCCTATACCCTGTCGCCGGACGGCAAGGTCTACACCTTTACCTTAAAGCGCGGGATCAAGTGGTCGGACGGAAAAGAATTGACCGCGCAAGATTTCCGCGACTCGTGGCTGCGCGCCCTCGACCCGAAGACAGCCTCGATGTATGCTTATTTTCTTTTCGATATAAAGGGTGCGCAAAATTATAATAGTGGGACGACAAGTAATTCCAGTGACGTCGCTATCAAGGTTTTGGACCCGTACAAATTGGAAGTGACCCTGTCACACCCCGCCAGTTATTGGCTGAACATTCCGACGTTCACCGTGACCTTTCCCATACGCAAAGACTTGATAGACAAGTTCGGGGACAAATGGACTGAACCTCAAAATCTAGTCACTCTCGGCCCCTATAAATTGCAAACATGGGACCATAACAACAAAATGGTGTGGGTGGCGAATCCCCTGTATCACGGCCCTCTGCCGGGATTCAAGAAAGTTATTGGGTGGGTCATCGCGGAGGAAGCTACGGCGATTAGTCTCTTTGAATCCGGGGACTTGGATTTTGTGCGCCGTATCCCTGCGTTGGACATAGACAGGTTCCGCGGGAAGCCGGAGTTTCACATGTTCCCTGCCCTGCGCATTCTCTATTATGGGTTTAACGTAACCAAGAAGCCTTTCACGGACAAACGGGTCAGGCAGGCATTCAGTCTCGCGGTTGACCGTTCCCAATTTCCGGCGTTACTCAAGGGAGGACAAATCGCCATGACTTCGATTATCCCGACAGGGATGCCCGGATACGAACCCAAAATAGGTTTAGGGTATGATGCCAACAAGGCGCGGAAGTTATTGGCGGAAGCCGGTTATCCTGATGGTAAGAATTTTCCCCGTGTCACAGCTTATTTTGACATGGGCAGAGAGGACATGAAAACCGTCGCCGAAGCACTGCAACAAATGTGGAAAAAGGAATTGAATGTATCGGTTGACTTGCAACAACAGGAATGGAAAGCCCATCTGGCAATGTTGGAATCCGACTCCCCTCAGTTGTGGCGTTTGGGTTGGGGTGCTGATTATCCCGACCCGGACAATTTCCTGGAGATATTCACTTCCTATTCGGGGAATAATCATACCAAGTGGGTAAACCCTGAGTTTGACAGTTTCATTGCCCAAGGCGCGGCGGAATTGAATATGGATAAACGTTTGGAAATTTATCGTAAGGCGCAAAAAATTCTCACGGAAGACGATGTACCCGTGATTCCTTTGTTCTCGGAAACTCAGGTGTGCCTGATTCGTCCCAGTATCAAAGGATTTGCGCCAGATGGCATGAGTTATCTCTTTATTAAGAACGCACGGCCACAATAGAAAACAGTTTAATTCCCTCTCCTTACCAAGGAGAGGGTTACGGTGAAGTAATATGGCAAAATATCAAATCATGTATTGGAAAGAAATTCCCGCGCAAGTCAAAGCGATGGATGACCAAGGCGAATTCTCTGTTCCCCTACCCGCGCGTTTTCAGGAAGTCATTGACGAGATAGCGATGCGGGAAGGTGACTTGGATTCCGATGCCTATCTGGAAGGATGGCATTGGGGAGAGATTCAAGAATTGCCGGGCACAGCGGAACAAGTCGCTAAAAAAGTAGCCTCGGACGTGGACTCTCAGTATCCTCAACATAGCGATGATTTACTCGATTATATTCGGAACACCCGGAAAAATAATCGTACTCCTTGACAGGTCTACCTTTACAATGTATCTTAATTGAACCCTTTATATGGAGGATAACTTGTGGATATAAGAGAATTATTACAATTGGTAGTAGAGAAAAAGGCGTCCGACTTGCATTTGGCCGTCGGTAAACCACCTATCGTTCGCATCAATAGTATACTCACTCCTACGGGGTATGATCCCCTTCTGCCCGAAGAAACGAGCCGTTTGATATACAGTATTCTTTCCGATGAGCAAAAACAACGATTCGAAATGGAAAAAGAACTTGACTTCTCCATGAGCTTACATGAATTCGGACGATTCCGTGTTAATGTTCACCATCAACGCGGGACTGTGGCGGCTTCTTTACGTTGTATTCCCATGCGAGTCCCAACCTTGGAAGAGTTGCATCTGCCAGAAGTTTTGGGATCCCTTGTCAATCGTACCAGTGGATTGGTACTGGTCACTGGACCCACAGGCTCTGGCAAGTCTACCACGCTGGCGGCTATGATTGATCAGATTAATACAGCTCGTTCTTGTCATATCATCACCGTCGAAGACCCTATTGAATATCTGCACAAACACAAAAAGGGGTTGATTGAACAGCGCGAGGTAGGCGCGGATACGAATTCCTTTGCCAATGCTCTTAAATATGTTCTTCGGCAGGATCCCGATGTCATTCTAATTGGTGAAATGCGCGACCTCGAAACCATTGCCGCTGCATTGACCGCCGCAGAGACCGGGCATCTGGTTTTCGCCACTCTCCATACCGTGGATGCCGCGCAAACCATTGACCGGATTGTGGACGTGTTTCCACCCCACCAACAGACCCAAGTCCGCATGCAAGTCGCCCAAGTATTGCTGGCTGTCTTCTGTCAACGCCTTCTCCCTTTGGCTAGTGGCACTGGCGTTATTCCGGCGGTGGAAGTGATGATTGCGACTCCGGCGATTTCCACCCTAATCCGGGAAGGGAAAACTCACCAAGTAGTATCTGCTCTGGAAACAGGAGCTCAGTCGGGAATGCAAACCATGGACCACGCTCTTGCTTCCTTACTGCGCCGCCGTCTTATCTCGCGTGCGGAGGCAGAAAAGTATGCCAAGAAATTTGAAGAGCTTGACCGCTATTCCAAACCTTAACAAGATTACCTGGGTACATATTTAGTAAACTCCCAAATATTGTAACTAATTTCTTCAGGGCCAAATGCAGATTTGAATTGTCGCACTGCCGGTAATCCCTTACTCGCGCCGAAATCAAATACCGCAACTTCTGCTAATACCGCATTTTGTATGGCATGATCCAGTAATAATTGGTTGGCGCACAGTGTTTTCCCTTCCGGCAATACTACCGCACTCCAATACATGGCCGCTTTTTTACCGTAAACCACAAGAATAGCTCCAACCGGCTTTTCATTCCCAAAAGCAAAGTAGTATTTCACCTTTTCCGGCGACTTGGCTAGTTCAACGAATAATGTTTCAGGATAGACCAGTCCTTTTCCCTTTCGGCTTTTTATTGTCTCATGGTACATTTGGGAATACAGTTTCCCGGAATTGGGTAAATTCTCCGCTACTACTAATCCGGACTTGCGGGCCTTTCTTATTTGGTTTCGATTCTTGCTGTCAAACCGATTCTCCCATAACCAGTCGTATCCCTTATCCAATCGCAAGATTTGTGTCTTCATCATTATGCTTTTTAACTTTGGACCTTGAACTTTAGACTTGAAACTATCTTTTAAAGGATCGGGGGTTATACTTAATTTTATCCATTTCTTGGTAAATAGATATTCCAGTACCACTTGCATCTTTTCGTCTGTCATCGGCTCCTGGTTGACAACACCTCCGTAGGTATGGAATGGCATCGAATGATAGGTGGTGACTAGCCCCTTTATTTTCTTCACCCTCACCAAAGGCAGGAGGGCTGTCGTACCATCTGATAATTGCACCAGACAGGTGGCATTTTTATAGTTTGGATAGGTGGCGGTGAGTACGCTAATCCAATCGGACGTTTGGAAATAACTATAGGATACACACTTCTCTAAATAGGCCCCATGTTCGGATTCAGTAACATTTTCTTGAACATTCTTAATCGTTATCATCATTTTTATCCAGCACGAGACAATCTTATCATAGCTGACAGCAGACGCAGGATAGCTTATAATAACAAACATTATTTTAAAGGAGGAGTTTTGTATGTATCGTTTCTCGAACTTGTTCATGGTTTTAATCGGTTTTCTATTGCTTATGTCCTTTTCGTCTTCCGCCGTCTCGGGTATTGGACTCGGCGGAAAAATTATCGTGATTGACCCCGGGCATGCTCCTGATACCGGAGCTGTCGGTTTAAACGGATTGACTGAAATGGAACTCAATCTGAAAGTGGCGCAGTATCTTAAACAATACTTAACCGAAGCGGGTGCGACTGTTTATTTGACAAGAGTAGATGAAAAAGGTGCTTATTCCGGCCAGACGGTTGCCAAACACGAATTGGCAGCGCGCGTCAAATTGGCCACAGAGCAAAAATGTGATTTGTTCGTTTCCATCCATCATAATTCTAATGCCCAGGAAGACCGCAGCGTGAACCAGACGGAAATATACTTCAACGTATATGACTTCGGTCCGTCTAAAGACGCAGCAACATTGATATATGATTCCTTGATTAAGGAATTAGATACCCCGCGCGGGTTTCCTACTCCAATGCCGGCGGAATTTTATGTTCTGCGAAAAGCCAACGGATACCCCGCTGTCCTTGGCGAGGCGGCTTATATTATCAATCCACAGGCGGAATCTTTTTTATCGCAACAATCTTATCAACAGAAAGAGGCGCGCGGATATTTCCTTGGTATTCAACAATATTTCGCTCGGGGTATATGCAAACTCGTTGACCTGTCGCCTGTAGATGGTACCATCATAACCGATTTATCCAAGCTTCAAATTACCGCTCACATAGCCGAAGAAAAAAATGGTCCCGGGATTGATCCGCAGTCTCTTCTCGTAAAACTCGATGGAGTGGAAATTCCTTCCCGTATTAATGGCGACCGGATTTCAGTAACCTTGAGTAAGCCTCCTGCCAGTGGAGAGCACACCATTACTTTCGATATCCGTAATAAAAAAGGAAATGCCGCGTTACAAGCGAAATCCACTTTCATCGTACACCTTCCGCCTGCCGCGATTGAATTGAGAATTGTACCTAACGCTGTCCCTCCGGACGAAAGTACTCAGGCAACCTTATCCGCGTTGATTCGTGACAATAATGGGAACCTTGTTGGAGACGGGATTTTAGTCACCTTCCTCGCAGATAATCAATATATAGGTTCTTCCTTAACTCAACACGGCATCGCCCATATCGCTATCAGGGGAAAACCCTATGTCTCTACGACGGTTATCACAGCAATTGCCGGTACAGTCACTAACACTACAACTTTTGATACCAAACTCATTGAACTGGGGATGGCTACAGGATTAATCACTTCCCCGATTGGAGAACCAATTGCCCATGCCAAAATTAGAATCGGTCAACGGGAAATGGGAGAAACCAATTCGGAAGGACGTTATTACATTTCCGATTTGAGCAAAGGCAAATATTCCCTTATTATTACAGCGCCCGGATATGTTCCCGGAGTACTTGTAGCGGACATTAAACCCGGACAGTCTCTTGCACTCGACTTAAAAATGACTCCCTATGCGGATGGAATTCTACATGATAAAACCTATATTGTAGACGCTGCTTTTGGGGGGACTCAATCAGGCCCTGTGGGAACCGCCGGACTCACTGCCGCTGAATGCAATTTACGGGTTGCGGATTATTTAAAAGAATATCTTACTCTGGCCGGAGCCAATGTCATTACGACTCGGGAAGGACTGGAGGCAATGACCAATATCGAAAAAGTACTACTGGATTCCACAACACATAACAACAACTACCTGATTATCAACCATGGAACTTCCCCGAATAATTCAGCCAATTATAGTGCCATTTACCATTTTCCAGATCAAAGGGTGGAATTGGGAAAAGCTATTCTCTCTGAACTGCAACGGAGTTTCAATTACCCTTTTATTCCGTATACCGGAAAATATGGCTCGGATGGATTGATTGATAATTCGGATTATCTCACAGTCCAGACCTATGGAATTCGCATTGAACCAGCCCTGATTTCCAACCCTCAGATTGAGAAAATGCTGCACAGCAACCCGTACCTTCAACGGGAAGCTTATGCCATTTTCAATGGTCTTCTCGTCAACGCCGGTTTGGACACAACCCAATATTGTGAAATTACCGGTAAAGTCACTGATACGGGAACCGGTAAAGGGGTTGGGTATATCTTGGTTGCTTTGGACGATGGGACAGGAGTTTTGACCAATGCCGAAAATGATAATGGAAAATATTGCTTCCGTTTTGCCAAACCCGGCGCTCACCGAATCACGATTTCTGCCAAAGGGTATGAAACTCAGACGCAAGCGGTGTTAATCAATGCAGGAGAAACAGCTAATCTCGATTTTCAGATTCGTCCTCTTGTGGGAAGAAATTAAACGAACTACTATTAAAAAATATTTTTCTATTCTTTCAATAAGATAAGTTTGAGACTTGCTGTTTGGTACGCTTTAAACCATTCTTTTTTCCCAGACCACTTCGGCTTCCGGTTTGCGAAGATAGGTGGGTTGGAAGGATAAGGGATCTCGGATACAGGAGGCACCTTTCAATAATTTTTTTAGACCCAATTCTGCCACTGCGGCGGGAGAGACGGATTGAAAAACGTCGGAAGGGAAAATTACTTTATTGCCAAACCTTTCTTCAATCTCTTTTTTATATTTTAAAGCACCATTCCCAACAAAAAGGCATTGCATGCCATCTCTTAACAGGGAAGTTACTTTGCCAACCTCATCAAAAAAACGGGCTAAAGAGAAAACCCCGTCTTTTAATTGTGGATTTTCAAATCTGCATTCTGCATTCTGCATTCTGCAATTATATATCGCGCCATAGATATCCCCGCGAAGAGCATCCATCATAGGACAAATCACGGCATCGGATATTCGTAAGGGATACGCCAAAGCTTCCAAAGTGGAAATCCCGACTAATTGAATGTGACCCAGATGGGCGAGAGTTTTGGCTGCCATCACTCCGATACGCAACCCAGTGAACGAACCCGGTCCTCGGACAATCGCAATTGCATCCAATTCCGCCAGGGATAATTTTACGTCTTCCAAAACCCGCCGGATTGCGGGAAACAAACGCATACTGTGGGAAGAATCGAGAGCTAATTGATAATTGGCAAGAATATGACTATCATCCACAACCGCAACTCCCCCCGTGGAAGTAGATGTATCCAATCCCAAAACTAGCATTGATTATTTCAGATTTCAGATTTCAGATTTCAGATTTTTAATATCTAAAATCTACAATCGGCAATCTACAATTACCTCACTTTATTCAGAATTTTATCAGTAACCTGGTCAATGGATTTGGCGTTTTCAATGATTTCCAATAATTCGCTTAACCCTTCCGTTGGTGTACCAATGGTATGAATCTTCAATTCTCGCTCTGAGGTAGAAAGAGCTTTAAAAGAAATCACCAGCCGCGGGGAAGGTAAACTATCCAGGAATTTATTGGCCCACTCAATCACCAACACACCTTTTCTGGAGGTATACTCATCCAAACCTAATTCTTCGACTTCGTTTTCTATTTGTAATCGATAGAAATCAGCGTGAAACAGCCAGAGCGGCGCGGAATATTCGTTAATAATGGTAAAAGTAGGGCTATGAATATACTCATGAATTCCTATTCCTTTGGCAATCCCCTGCGTCAATACAGTTTTGCCGGAACCCAATTCACCATTAAGCGCAATGACTTCTCCCCCTTCACAAATCGTTCCAATAACCAAACCCAATTGATAGGTTTGTGTAGGTGACTCACTGATGATTCTAATCATAATAAAACTACCTTTCTCCTTTCGACAAATTCATTCTCAAATAGGCTTCAATAAACGGGTTTATATCTCCATCCATGACCGCTTGAACATTTCCAATTTCCATACCTGTCCGGTGATCTTTAATCAAACTATAGGGCTGAAACACATATGACCGGATTTGGCTTCCCCAAGCAATCTCTTTTTTTTCCGCGTTGACTTTTTCTACTTCCGCCTGTTTTTCCTCCATTTGTTTTTCATACAAACGTGCCCGTAAAATTTTCATGGCCGTTGCACGATTCTTATGCTGCGACCGTTCATTCTGGCAGGTTACTACGATTCCCGTGGGAATATGAGTAATTCGAATCGCTGAGTTGGTGACATTCACATGCTGACCTCCAGCACCGCTTGAACGATATGTATCAATTCTCAAATCCGCTTCTTTAATATCGATTTCAATAGTATCGTCAATTTCCGGATAGACAAAAACCGAGGCGAACGACGTATGCCGACGTTTATTGGAATCAAACGGCGATATACGGACTAGCCGGTGCACGCCGACTTCCGACTTTAAATACCCGTAAGCGTATTCTCCGTTGACCAACACTGTCGCGCTCCGTATTCCTGCTTCATCACCCGGTTGCAAATCTACAACCTCGGTCTCAAACCCTCGCGCTTCCGCCCAGCGCAAATACATTCTCAATAACATATTCGCCCAATCGCATGATTCTGTCCCGCCGGCTCCCGGATGTAGATAGATAAAACAATTATGTTTATCCAACTCTTGGGATAATAAACTTTGGATTTCTAAATTTTCAAATTCCTTTTCATACTTTACCAAATCGGTCTCAATCTCATGCCCCAGCAATTCGTCATTTTCCATAATCGCCAGTTGAACTAATTCATTCAACCCGGAAATGTTCGATTCCAATTTTTCCCATGGAATTAATTTTCCTCTCAAATTATTCACTTCCTGGGAAATTTTTTGTGCTTCTGTAGGGTTGTCCCAAAATCCAGGCACGCTCATTATTTCTTGGTAACCCTTGATTTTCTGAATAAAATTCGGCAAGTCAAAGAGACCCTTGCATTTGCTTTATTTTTTTTATTAAATTTGTAACCCGTTCTCGCAAATCCGCTAACATGCTTCCCCTCGAAATCCTAAATGATTGATAATAAATATCTTATACCAACTTCCTTAAGAAGTCAATGAAACAATATTTTCTAGGCATTGGGAGCTTGAGGATTTTTTGCGATATTCCCAATACATCTTTGGAAGTTTTTTATCTGGAGTAGTACTTAATTTGGGTACTGCATAAATCAATAGTATGTTTGATTAATTTCAATCCACCCCATTTCTCATGACCCGGTATGACAATCTCCGCGTTGGAATATTCCTTATAAATTCTATTGAGAGTCTTGGGATAGTTTTTTAAATCCCCATCGAGGATATTTCCAAGATTTATATTGTTCATTGATTTCACAATACAACCTGCAAAAAGGATTTTCTTATCCGGCAGCCAAACTATTGTGTTATCCACAGTATGAGCGGGACCGGGATATACAACATTGATTTCAGTATTCCCACAATGGAAGGTAGTATTTTGGGTAAAGCTTTTCATTGGAAAGGGTTTGTTTTCTTTTTTTAGCAATGCAATAGTTTTATCCAAGGAGATGGAAATAGCCCCACGTCGATGCACTTCAGCCAATCCACCCGCCCGATCAACATGGAAATGAGTAACCACCACTGTTTGAATATTCGTTTTCAGATAGGTTGATACCCAATCAAAAAGAATTGAAGTTTGTTCATTGGTCCAGCCAGTATCAATCATGACAGCACTGTCTCTATCAATAATAATTAACCCATTGGCAGGATAATGTTTAAAACTTGGCAAGTCATAGTATGTGGTATGAAGCCAAATTCCCGGTCTGAGTTCTGTGACAGTCACATCACTCGCCAAGGGAATACTACTCATATTCGATTGGGCATAAGTATTGGAGATTCCAATAAAATAGAACAAAGAAATACTCATACGAACAAAATATTTGAAGATGACTTTTTTAATACTCTTTACCATTGCGTGTTTCCTATTAGGATTAATATAACAAATTTTTGAAGGCATATTACAATTGTCTAATTATTTTTTTGCCGGGAGGAAAATGGGAAATCGGAAGAAATAAATATGCATTAGGGTTCATCATGCTGTTCCAGAGGCGGGTGAGGGTGAACGTGGATTTTTCCTTGATGTATATGTCCATGAATATGAACCAAGTTATTTGCCTGAAGTAACGCAGTATCACTCAAGATTTCCAATGGCGTACCGGAACGGACAATTGTTTTCTCCTGATTGAATACATAGACCCTGTCAGAGATTTCTTCCACGATATGTAAATCATGGGTGGAAGTAATAATCGTTTTCCCTGCGGCATTTTCTCGAAGTAATAAATCAATGATATGGCGAGTCGTCAAAGGGTCAAGTCCCGCGGTCGGTTCATCCAACAGCAGAATCTCCGGGTTAATCGCCAAGGTGGAGGCGATAGCGACTTTGCGTTTCTCCCCGACACTTAATTGATGCGGAGACCGTGCCAATAAATCTTTAATATCGAGGAGGGTAATGATTTCCTCAAACCGCTTTTCAATTTCTTCTTTTCCCATCCCCAGTTGCAGTGGACCAAACAGAATATCTTCTTTAACCGTAGGACAAAATAATTGCACATCGGGATTCTGGAATACCAATCCTACTTTTTTTCTAAAATTCCGGGAGAAGGACTCATCATTAAAACTGCGTGCGCTTAATTCAGTACCAAACGCCTTAAAAGAACCTTTATCGGGGAAAATAAGCCCGTCTAAAATTTGCAAAAGCGTAGACTTGCCGGAACCGTTGGCGCCAATAATAGAAATCTTCTCACCCGGTTTGACGGTCAGACTGACCCCGCGTAATGCAGGGAATTTTCCCAAATAGGAAAAATAAACATCCTCTAATTCAAAAACATTATTATTCATTGATTCCTTTTCAAGTTTTAATCCAAAAATTCAGATATCCAATCCCGAGGGAAATGGAAACGACGACTGACAACCAAACCCAATCTCTGGATTTGGCTTTGAAATCATTCAATAGAAACGGTTCTCCCCGATACCCTCTGGAAAGCATGGCTTTATAAACCTCTTCATTGAGTTGATACGACCGTGTCCAAAGATAGGCGATATTCCATGCCACGATATGTTGTCCCTGTTTATAATGAGTCTTCGTTCCAACGCGGCTTTTTATTGCCAAATAAGTATTTTCAACGAGTTCCACAAACAGATAGGTATAGCGGTAACACATGCCCAATATCATGACGAAAATCTGCGGCACTTTAAAAGTGCGCAAAACTTTCAGTAATTCAAAATGTTTCGTGGTGAGACTGAAAAGAATGACATGCGACACGGAAGTGATAACACGCAAAACAAATAATAAGGCTCCCATTAATCCCTGGCGGGTAATAATAAGATTTACCGCGCCAATATGCCAGATCAACACAGATTCCCCCGGCGTAACAATGCTCAACATCGCAGGGATGGCAATAAATAATGAGAATAGTGGAATAAATATCCATGTTTTCTTTAAGAAAAACAATAATCGGATATTGGACGCATAGGCCAACACCAAAGAGAGTCCGTATAGACATAATAAAATCATAATATTTTTGGTAAATAATATTTGGATGATAAATAATAAGAGGGTAGCCATCTTGATTCTGGGATCAAGAGATTGTAAAAATCCTTTTTGGGAAGCGTATTCCTCCGCAAAAATGGATTCCTTGAAAAAAGATAAGGCACTTAAGAGCGAGCGCTCAATGAAATTATTTTTGCTCATTTTCCCTGTCAATTTTTTTCCGATAAACGATACGGCGAGAATGATGACGGTGATTCCCACAATGGCAGAGACAATATACGCGACGCTCAAATGCGAAAGACCTTTGTCCTCCCATCCTTTAAAGGCGTAATCGGGCATTGGTGCGTTCCATAAATTGGATAATTTTCCCAGACCTTTCGGGACATACCCCGTTAATTTCTTCAATTCTTCGGCTGACCATTCACCCCATGCGCCCCCGGCATTAAAATACGCTGGCAATATTAAACCTAAGGGAGACAAAAGGATTAACACTCCAATGCCAATCCATAATTTAGAAGTTGCTGCAATAGATTTCCCTTTTTCTTCTTGAACTAATTCGAAAGACTGCTTTTGCAGATACTTAACAACTAACGCGGTGACTACGGCTTCGACCCATCCGAATATCAAAAGATGACCGCCGAGCATGGCACGCACCGCATCTTTTAATCCATAAGGACAATAAAGAGGCTGACCATTGGCGGTATGATGTAACAACGGCTGTAATCCGAGTTCAATGCCTGCCATGAGCGCCGCTACGTTTAAGCCAATATAACCCGCCACACCGGCAGCAATCACTCTTCGATTCGATTCAATAGGCGATTTATAACTAATAGATTTGTAAACGTAATATCCGACAAAAGGCACTACGAACGCCATATTAAAACAATTAGTGCCTAATGCGGTAATCCCCCCATCACCGAAAAGCAACGCCTGCACCACTAAAACAACCGTGAGGGAAATACACGCAGCCCAGGGACCTAAAAGAATGGCGATTAATACCCCTCCTACCGCATGGCCGGTCGAACCTCCCGGTATCGGCACATTGAACATCATAAGCACAAAACTAAATGCCGCGCCAATGGCCAAAAGTGGAACTTGTTTCGACTGCAAACTTTTCTTGACGACTTTGGAAGCGACCGTCCAAACAGGCAGCATGACAACGTAAAAGAAGCCACACGTAGGCGGACCTAGATATCCGTCTGGAATATGCATTATCTATCCTTCCAATTCATGTCATTATCATAGCAATCTTTAAATAAATATGTTAAATTTAAATTTTCATGTTGATACTTAATCCCAATTCACTGCATACCGCCCGCTCGATTTATACTCGTCTAAAAAACCGTCCCCTCGACCCTGACAAAGACCCGATTAAACAAATCCATAATATCCTAGATCTCATCGGTGTTTATGTGGATATCAAACCCGCTTTTTTCTATGGCGATGATGATGTGGAACCCCATGCGATGGAATTATTTATTTCTCTGGCGAAAGAAAATGATTTAAAAATCAAATTGACATCCTGTACCCGAAATTACAATTTCATATCTACTATTCATTCAATTTCTGACTCTGTTTTAAAAAGATACCTTGCTTATCGCAAAGAAATTGATAGTCAGACCACGGGATTATGGGTGTATAAAAAAGAGGAAATGGCGGATATGATTACCAAAGCTGCAAACGGGGACATTGATTATGGAATTGTATTGGGTTATCCAGCGTGCTGCATTTCGGAAAATGAAATCGCTCTTACCAAAATGCACGAATTCTTCATTCATCATTACTTAAGCACATATAAAGAGAAAGACCCAGATAAATTAATTGAATTGATGGATAATCCTGAAATTCCGCAACCCAATACAAATATATTGAACAAGCCCTTTTATAAAATGCGCTTAAACCAATATCCTTACATTTCCCACACACCCTGCTCAACTTGTTTAACTAATTCCAATAGTCCATCCACCATCATCAACCAACAACGCAAAGAATTAGCTCAACAACTGGATACAGGCATAGACTTGTTTCTTCAAGAATTTGTCAAATATTACAATCAGGCCAATCCATAATGCTTTTCTTTGATTGACAAAATTCTTAATCCCTTATAGCCTTTTTAGATGAGGTTGTTTTCAAAATGGATAAAGTAAAAATAGTTCCAACATTGATTTCCAGCCGCTTGAAAGGAAAAGTGGTTATTGTCACGGGGGCATCCGGCGGTATCGGGCGGACAACGGCGTTTGCTTTCGCGCGGGAAAGTTGTAATGTAGTGGTGGTCGCGCGCTCAACGGAAAAAATCAATCAGATTGCCGCAGATATTAAAGCATCTTACAATGTGAAAACCCTGGCGTATCCGGCGGATGTCTCGGATTATGACACTATCAAAAAACTGGGACCCACGGTGAATGAGCAATTCGGAAGCATTGATTTTCTGGTCAATAACGCAGGGATTGGATTATTCAAATCTTTGGAAGATACTACACAAGACGAAATGAAACGGGTCTTGGATGTTAATTTATTGGGAGCTATGTATTGCACTCAATCCGTATTACCTTATATGAAAAAACAAAACAGCGGGCATATTATTAATGTGTCCTCAGTTGCTGGACGCCGTGCCTTTGCACAATTGACGGCTTATTGTGCCAGTAAATACGGTCTTATCGGATTTTCCGATTCCCTGCGCACGGAATTTCTCAAAGCCGGGATTCCCATTCACGTCACAGTCATCTGTCCCCCTGCCGTGAAAACGGATTTTTTTACCAGTGCCGGATACCATACCTATGAAGCAGACCATCCGCTGGTGACTTTGCTTGACCCCAATGATGTCTCCAAAGAAACCATTAAAATTGCCCTGAAACCCGAGAAATGGGAAGTCCATATCACTCCCAGAGCGAGAGTTTTGAATTTCCTCAATAAATTATCTCCCCGGTTGATTGAATATCTCAATCGCAAAGCCGCCAAGGTGGTCAACAAAAAATGAGCGTCATCCTTAACCCTGACCCACAAATCTGGAAATTAATCTATTTAAATTTGGAGACAAACAAGAAAGATAAAAGAAAATCGATTAAGCGAAATGGAAAAAAGAAATAGTGGTTATGAAAATGAGTCAGGAATTTTTGTTTTATCTATTCCCGATGCATGGGAACACTAAAAAAACTTTGTAATACAATTTTATGAAAAGAGAGTATTTAAAAGTCGGTGCTTTTACTTCAAGACTGTCAGAGTATTTACTTAATGCATATTATATTGATTTACTTTGTAAACAAGGGAATCTTGATGTTGAACTATTAAAAGTTCGAATGAGAGATCTTGAAGATGAATTTTCCAGTAAATCGTTTAATGCGCTATTTTCAGAAAATGATTCGGAATCCGAAAAAATGAAAGTTAAAATCAAAGAGAAAAGAGAAAGTAGAAATCGTAAACAAGTAGATAATCTTCTCCCAATATTATTGAACCAGTCCCTTGTAATGTTATGTGCTGTCTTTGATACTTTTCTAAATGATTCATTCAGTGTAATTATTAATACAAAACCCCTGATTCTTAAAAAACTTACGAGTAAAAAGTTATTAACAGCCTCGGAAATTATTGATCTCAGAGATTATCAAAAGATTATTAAAGACTTACAGCGTAAAGCTTTAAAACAATTTGAAATTGTTAATATAGCAGAGAAGTTCGACCACTTCGAAAAATTAGGCTTGTCAAGAAAGTTAGTTTTTAAATTTGATAACCATATGGACTCAAAATATCCTAAAGCACGTTCATTTCTTTTGGATATATATAAGAAAAGAAGTGATGTTGTTCATAGGAACATATTGGTATTAAAGAATTTCGAAGAATTGTCTTATATTGCTGAATTTATGGAGTACTTAATCTACAAGATTTGTAAAGATATAAGTAAGCAATTGGGTATCTTATGCGATTACCATTTAATATATAACAAAATAATACCAATCGAAGAAATGGAATTAGAATGAAGAAAATGTTATCAAAACTATTCTTGCTTCATTCCCGACGTAAGTAAGCCTGTGGACTATCCATTTCATTTGAGTACAACATCCAATCTTCTATCGCTACTGGAGGAAGAACAATAACATAATTATTCTTGGTCGCAGTACTAGAGCCGTAGCTTGTTGTCACAATTAGTTGCACTGTATAGGCTGTTGCGGATGATGTTGTCGTGTATATGTGAATGGGATTTTGAATATTACTTGTTGAACCATCTCCAAAAATCCAATTCCAAGAAAGATTATTGCCATATATATAAGAACTATCCGAAAAATAAACCGTCAATGGACTGTATCCAAATAAAGGTGTTCCAACAAATGAAGCAACAAGTTCTGTTTCGTATACATAGATATAATTAACCTCTATTGAAGTTGATATCCCATACAAATTACTCGCTATCAATTGAACTGTATAGGCAGTCGGGATAGTCACTGTCCCATAGGTATGGGTTGGGTTTTGAATAGTATCTGTATTACCATCTCCGAAATTCCAATTCCAACTAGTCGGATTATTCAATGAAGTATCTATAAAATTGACGGTAAATGGTGCTGTTCCACTTGTCGGATTCCCATAAAATCCAGCATTAGGTGCAGATAGTTTATCAGTATTGCTGAGTACCCAGACATCATTCAGATAACCCAAATTATTTCTTCCCCCAAAAATTATCGTTCGATTATTAACAGGGTCGTACACGGCAGTATGACCGTATCGTGCGAGTGTAGAGCTATTTCCAGTCGGATTGAGTTGTGTCCAAGCGGGAGCCCCTCCCAGTCCATTCGCATTACTGAGCACCCAGACATCAGATAATATAAGATCGCCACTATCGGGATTACCCCCAAAGATAATCATTCGATTATTAATAGCATCATAGACAGCAGTTTGTTCAACTCTCGTTGTCGGTGCACTTCCTGTGGGAAATAGTTGCGTCCAAGCGGAAGTTGTACTATCCAATCCATTAGCATTACTTAGTACCCAGACATCATTTAGAGAAGGAGAAGTTCCATTATCCCCTCCAAAGATAATCATTCGATTATTTGCCGCATCGTAAACCGCAGAATGTAAAAATCTTGCGATAGTAGAGTTACTTCCTGTGGGAAAGAATTGTATCCAAGCAGAAGTTGTACTATCCAGTCCGTTGGCATTACTGAGAACCCATACATCTTTCAAAACACCAGAGCCATAATCTCCCCCAAAGATAATCATTCGATTATTTTTTGTATCGTAAACGGCAGTATGACCTTCTCGTGTTGTCGGTAAGCTCCCTGTGGGAAAGAGTTGTGTCCAAGCAGGAGTACCTCCCAATCCATTGGCATTGCTAAGAACCCATACATCATTCATATAATATGGCGAACTATCTATGGCTCCTGCAAAGATCGTCATCCGATTATTAGTAGTATCATATACGGCAGTATGAAGCCTTCGTGCTATCGGGAGCGTTCCAGTTGGCTCAAGTTGTGTCCAAAAATTCGCTCCTCCCAATCCATTAGCATTGACGAGCACCCAGACATCATTCATATAACTACCATTATATCCCCCAAATATTGTCACCAAATTATTTGTAGGATCATAAAATGCTGTTTGTGCATCTCGTATTGCTGGAGGACCTCCTGTGGTAGTAAGCTGAGTCCAAGACTGTCCATAGGTTAGGTTGGTTAATGAGAGATACAAGATGGATAATAAAACAATGGTGCGTTTGAGAATATCAAAACTAAGTCTATAGTAGAGCTTATTCATTGGCTATGAATATACCAAATATTAATTGAATGAGCAAGAAAAATGGATTCCTGCCTGCGCAGGAATGACAAAAGAGGGGGACCGGAAGGGGAGAACGGGGATGAACCCCTGCACTAAGTGTAGTGTAGCCCTTTATGGGCGTGTTTTACAATGGCTGGCGGCTGGAGAATCCGCCTTCCATGCCATGCCAGTATTTGATGGAAGTCTCGCCCAATTTCCAGCACAAGAGAACGATTTTATCATCCCGCATACAGGGGAAATCAATCAACCCTTCGGGAATATCTTTCACCTGGCAACCCATGTTATGAATTTCCGAAATATGATTATAAAACTCTTCTTTGAGTTCTTCGAGTTCGTCTTGATGAACGTCATGGCTTTCCAACCAACTGACAGGGGTTTCCGGCGGTTTTCCATCCATAACACTTTCCACGGTCTCACCGGTATAAATCGTATTCCACCGTTGGCGGATGGCGCTCAATTCCCCCAACAAAACCCGCAAGCGGGGTAATAACGCATTGGCCTCTTCGACTGTAAACAGTTTGAGTTCCATAGAAATCTTCCAATATTAGAATAACCCATCTATCTTTGAATTTCAATAACAATTTCTGTCTTATTTGACAAGGCATCTAAAGCAATGACAATATTTATGACTTAACCATGGATTGTAGTTTTTTCGTAAAAGGTGTGATAATCGGTTTTTCGATAGCGGCACCGGTCGGCCCAATTGGAATATTGTGTATTCAACGGACTTTGGAAAAAGGACGCATCACCGGACTTGTCTCAGGACTGGGCGCCGCCACAGCAGATGCCGTTTACGGTGCGATTGCCGGATTCGGGTTAACGTTCCTATCCAATCTTATTCTCGGTTCCCAATTTTGGATTCGACTCTTTGGTGGGATATTTCTTTGTTACCTGGGACTAAAAATCTTTTTCTCCAACCCTTCTAAAAAATCTTCTGCCAATATGATTCCCTCATTGAGCCGTGCCTATTCCTCCACCTTGTTACTCACTTTAGCTAATCCCGCCACCATTCTCTCGTTTACCGCTGTCTTTGCCGGATTGGGAATCACCGGCCCTCACGCCAATTATTTTTCTTCCAGTCTCATGGTGCTCGGTGTTTTTCTCGGTTCAACCTTTTGGTGGGTTCTCCTCAGTACAGCCATCGCTTCCCTTCAATCCAAACTCCAATTCTCGGCTTTCCATTGGATAAATTATTTTTCAGGGATTATCATTCTTGTGTTTGGTATCCTCGCTTTTCTCAGTCTCTATTATTGGAAGTAAAGAATCAGGGGTATTCTAATTTAATATAAATTGTTATTATATTTCATCTGCAAAAAATTCAATAATATAATTAAAAATAAAGTGAAGGAGAAGTAAATGAAGTATCGGGAATTAGGTAGGACGAAATTAAAGGTATCAGAGATAGGTTTTGGATCATGGGCTATTGGTTCAAGTTGGGGTCCGGTGGATAGGAATGAATCCATCGCCG
The DNA here is from genome assembly GCA_963768165.1 of uncultured bacterium. Lineage (GTDB taxonomy): Bacteria > UBP4 > UBA4092 > UBA4092 > UBA4092 > CAVYHJ01. The sequence goes on from CAVYHJ010000001.1 coordinate 153,888, forward strand.
CATTACGCCGTGCTTATGAAATAGGAGTGAATTTGTATGACACCGCGGATGTCTATGGCAGCGAAGATATTATCGGGGAAGCATTGGCAGGGATTCCACGGGATAAATATATCATCGTCAGCAAGACAGGGACGGTGTGCAGGAATGGAATCTGGACAAAAGATTATTCACGCCAATATATCCTGGGTGCCATTGACGGAAGTTTAAAACGATTACGAACGGATTGTATTGATGTACATTTATTTCACGGTCCACCGGTTCCCAAAAAAGAGATTGAGAAAGGTGAATGTCTGGATGCTCTATTAGAATTAAAAAAGCAGGGAAAGGTAAAATATATCGGGTTATCGATAGGAGACCCGGAGGAAGGGATATGGGGGATTGGAACAGGAAAGGTAGATGTATTGGAAGTGGAGTTTAATATATTAAACCAGAAAGCAAAAACGAAATTATTTCCGCTCGCCAAAGAAAAGAATATAGGAATTATCATTCGTGTACCCTTAGCCTCGGGGATATTAACCGGGAAACTTACCAAGGATACTAAATTCCATGCCAACGACCACCGTTCAAACTGGTTAAAAGAAAAACGATTAGAAGAATCTATCGCAAAGGCAGAGAAGCTGAAATTCCTATCGGAAGGGAAACAGAAGACACTCGCCCAAGCCGCCATTCAATATGTATTAATGCAGGAATCGGTCTCTACTGTCATTCCCGGAGCCAAGACACCCAGGCAGGCAGAAGAGAATGCCGGGGCATCGGATGGGAAGTATCTAACCGCCGAAGAAATAAAGAAAATCGACACTTTGGTACAAACTAATTTTGGTTTATAAGAGTATCTATAAATAATGTTTATTATAAAATTTTAGAAGCTTTACGATGCCAGACATTCAATCTCTAAATATACCCCAATTTAAGTATCAATTAGAACAGGAATTGGTAGGTAACATTCTTCCTTTCTGGATGGCTCATGCCGTAGATAAAATCAACGGAGGGTTTTATGGAGCCCTGACCAATGATTTAAAAGTTCATAATGAAATCCCGCGAAGTGCCATATTATGCGGCCGTATTTTATGGACTTATTCGACAGCCTACCAGCGATTGGGTAATAAAGAGTACTTGACCATGGCCCAATGGATTTATGATTATCTCACCCAAGTTTTTTGGGATAAGGAATATAGCGGGGTGTATTGGAGTGTAGACAGTCAAGGCCGACCCGTATCCGACCATAAGCATCATTACGCCCAGGCGTTTGCGATATATGGATTAACCGAATATTATCGAGCCACCAAAGAGCCAAAAAGCCTGGAGTTGGCGCAAACCTTATTTCAATTATTGGAGAAGCATGCTTATGACCCAAAGTATCAAGGGTATACAGAAGGGAGCAATCGGAAATGGGAGTCTTTACAGGATATGCGTTTGAGTGATAAAGATATCAATAGCCGTAAATCCATGAATACCATGTTGCATATCCTGGAAGCCTATACCAATTTAATGCGGGTCTGGAAAGATACACTATTGAAAGCGCAACATCGAGCACTCTTGGAGAATTTTCAGAAATATATTGTTGATTCGCGCACCGGCCACTTTAATCTATTTTTCGATGACGCATGGCATTCGCTTAAAAAAACCATTTCTTATGGCCATGATATTGAAGGCAGTTGGCTGCTATGGGAAGCCGCGGAAATCCAAGGTGACCCGGAATTATTAAACCACACAAAAGAAACCTCACTGAATATGGCACGAGCTGTATACGAGGAAGGAATCGATAATGACGGGAGTTTGGTCTATGAAGGGAACGCCTATGGATGGACCGAAACGTTCAAAGCATGGTGGGTACAAGCCGAAGGCATGGTTGGGTTTTATAACGCGTATCAACTATCGGGGCAGGAGCATTTTAGGCAAGCGTCTCATCGCTGCTGGACTTATATCCAGAACAAGGTAATCGACCGGGAATATGGGGATTGGTACAAGCAACTCTCCAAGGATGGAAAACCGGATAATAATCATTATAAAATAGGGCCTTGGGATTGTCCGTATCATCATAGCCGGTCATGTTTTGAAATGCTGCATCGGCTGTAAAGTTAATCACCGTTCACTTCCCTGTAAATCATCTCTCTTCCCTTTTAATACTATGCTCTGTTGTAAATATTTATAGATATGCTAATCTTAATTGTTCAATTTTCTTATATTTTATCGTTACCAGGGGAGAAATCATCATGAAATCTATCATCCAATACACCATCCTAATCCTGCTGATGTTGGGGATTATCCAATCATCGGTATTTGCTAAAGATCCAAAAATACCCACCTTCCAAGAAACCGACCCGATTAAATTAGTCCAGGATATGGCACCGGGTTGGAATCTGGGGAATACCCTGGAAGCCGTTCCCAATGAAGGGTCTTGGAACAATCCACCGGTTCAACCGGAGACATTCGATGACATTAAATCTTATGGTTTCAAGAGCATTCGAATCCCGATTAATTTCTATAATCATATTGGGAAAGAACCGGATTTCAAGATTGACCCCCAATACTTGGACAGGTTGGAACAAGTTTTTGACCAGGCATTGGATCGTAAGTTTTATGCCATCCTGGATTTCCATGACTTTTATCAGATTTTTGGCAATATGAACTCTCAGGATACAGAGTTTAAGCTGAATCGGTTTGACAAAGTCTGGGCTCAAATTGCTGACCGGTTTAAAAATAAAAATGAAAAACTCCTGTTTGAAATTGTAAATGAACCTGATGGGTCTTCCCAACAGATCAATGATATCAATCTCCGGATACTCAATATTATCCGGAAATCCGGTGGATTTAACGATAAACGGTTGGTTCTTCTACCGAGCCGGAATACCGATACTCAAAAAATCAAAGAGATGGTCATTCCCAATGATAAAAATATTGTAATTACCTGTCATTGGTATACCCCCTGGTGGTTTGTCAGCGGTTCCCAATTAACCTGGGGGTCTACGGAAGAAAGAAATTATACCGATAGGGAACTTAAGAACCTCCACGATACCTTTGTCGCCAAAGGAATACCGGTCATTATTGGAGAATTTGGCGGAGGGGATAATGCTCAAAAATACTATGATTGGGTCTATGCGGATTATCTCAACCGGGCGGCTCAAAAAAACGGCATTACTACCATGATTTGGGATAATGGCGGAGGGTTCGACCGGAAACATCATACCTGGAATGACCCTGTCCTTCCCCAGATTATTATTTCAGCAGTCTCCGGCAAAACCTCTTCTTTCCTCAAGAGGAGTGAAGTCTTTCTCAAGGTGGGTGAAAAACCTGAAGATATTTCCATTGAGTTTGATCCTAATGGAAATCTGTTATTGGATCTTTTCCTTGAAACAAAACCTTTGGTGAAAGACCGGGATTATACAGTAGATTCCACCCAATTAATTTTAAAAAGCAATTTCCTGAAGGGGTTGGTCACTTCCAACAAACCGGGATTATTGGCCACGCTCACTGTTCATTTTTCATCCGGTGCAGATAATGAAATTCGTATCCATCAGTATGATACTCCAGTGGCGGATATTAAGGAAATTAACATTACTAAAGGGGATCAAAAAGATGTCTCTTTTGGAGTAAAAGTCAATGGCAACTGGAAACAGGTCTGTGTCCGAGCTGTTAAATCCGATGGAAGTCCACTCAAAGAACTCGGAATGCTTAACTTTGGGGACATCTCCCTGGATAGCTGGAATAACCCTGATGCCGTATCCAAAATCACCCTTTCGGGAAAATGGGTCATGAGCAAATTCACGGATGGGGGTACTATCTCAGTTGAATATGCCTCCGGAGAAAAAATCGTTCTGCCGATAAAAATGAAAAACTAATGGTCCATATAATATTTGTAAAAGTCCATTGAGGAGTTCACCATGTCCGCTGTTGGAATCACAATTAGATTAAAAAAAATCATTGCCTTTCTTAGAGATCACCATGCTGTTTCACCAGAAACTGCGATTCTGGAGTCGGAGATACCTTATTCGAACAAGTGGTACTATCGTCGTCTTATTCGTTCTGGTTCTATCAAGAAGATGGATGAAAAATGTTATCTGGATGAACCTGTCGCGAAAGCATATCTCCAAAGAAAACGAGTTCTCGCTCTTGTCGCTTTTGTTGTGGTCATTGTGCTCTTATGCCTCTATGGAATATTGAAAGCACATTCATTGATTACCATCCAGGATATCCGGTAATTGCCATGGAGTTAACATTATCCGAAGAATCCTTGTTAAAATGGTATTCTTTAATGGTAGTGTCCTTTATTTCAATTTATTGCAAGTATATCCTTAAGCGAAGGTGTCACACCGAACCAGAGCATCCCTCGGTCAGAGACTTTCGGGTAAGATGAATGAAAAAATCACCTCCATCAAGGGATTGGTCAAGACAATAAATAATGAACCGGATTTACAGGATAATTTGAAAAAATGAAAATCAAGAAATATAGTATTCTCCTTTTTCTCATTATATCCATAAATTACCTACTGCTCCGTCCGGTATGGCCGGTTCCGCTTCCAGTTATCTCGGCCCATAAGAATACGGACGGGGTAACCTTGAAATTGAAAAAAGGGTATCTTCAACTGCAGGTATTTTCACCCCGAATTATTCGAGTGGTGTATCGTTTGGATAAAACAGCACCGGAGAATAAAAGTTTGGTAGTCATTGCCAAACCCGGCCAGGTGCATTGGAAACTAGCCAATACTCCGACTACCATTCGACTACGCACAGATTTATTGGAAGTCCGGGTAAACCGGGCCACTGGTGTTGTTGGGTTTTATGATAAAACCGGGAATCCGGTTCTGGCAGAAAAAACCGATGGTGGAAAACTACTAACTCCCAACCGGGTGGAAAATATGGATACTCTACAAAGTGTACAACAATTTGTACTCCCTCCTGATGAAGCGATTTATGGCTTGGGTCAACACCAGGATGGTACAATGAATTATCATGGGATAAATGTGCACCTGGCACAAAAAAACATGGAAGTGGCTGTCCCGGTACTGGTTTCCAATAAAGGATATGGTGTTTTATGGGATAACCCGGCGGTAACGGATGTCAGTGTGGGTTCAGGTGCGACACAAATCATTCCCTCCTCCCAATTTTATACTCAAGACGGCAAACCTGGTGGACTGACGGCTTATTATTACCAAGGGGAAAACTTCGAATCGTCAGATACTCTTCGGACCGATACAACCATAGACTTTAACTGGTCGAAAAAACCACCTGCTGATTTGCCCCATGACCATTATAGTGTGCGGTGGACAGGGTATCTCGAAGCCAAACAAGCCGGAGAGTATACCCTCCTTGCTACCGCTGATGATGGGGTCCGGGTTTGGTTGGATGACCGGTTAATCATTAGTGATTGGAATTCCCGGGCGGTTCAAACATTTAAAGCGAAAGTGACATTGGCTGCCTATAGCCGATATCGTATTAAAATGGAATATTACCAAAACACCTATGGTGCAGAAGTGCATTTAGCCTGGCAGCTGCCGACTTTTGACAATTCAATTCTGGCATGGTCGTCAGAAGCAGCCCATTTGATTGATTATTATTTCATGTATGGCCCAGAACTCGACCAGGTAATCGGGGATTACCGGATGTTAACCGGTACTGCACCCCTGTTTGGGAAATGGGCTTGGGGGTTCTGGCAATGTAAGGAACGTTACTCTTCTCAGCAAGAACTGTTGGATATTGTTCATCGTTATCGTAATCTTCACATCCCCCTTGATGGGATTATTCAAGATTGGCGATATTGGGACCCCAATCCCTGGGGGTCGCATTTGATGGATAAAAAACGGTACCCTGACCCGGATAAATTAATGCGTGATTTGCATACCGATCATGTCCATATGCTTATCTCTGTTTGGCCCAGATTTGATGTCAGGAGTGCCAACGCGGTTGAACTGCAGAAATCTGGCAGCCTTTATCCACAAATCAACCAGTATGAAAATAATTTTCAAAGTCATTGGTATGACCCATTCAATCCTGCGGGACAACGGATATATTGGCAACAACTTTCCAGGGAACTTTTTGCTTACGGAATAGATGGCTGGTGGATGGATGCCAGTGAACCCGAACTGAATGGGTCTTGGGGAGAATATCGGAACTATATCACAACCGCAGGTCCGGGAGCACAGGTCTATAATGCCTATCCTTTATTACATACTGCGGGTGTTTATGCAGGTCAACGTTCGGAAAACTCTACCAAACGAGTTTTTATACTCACCCGGTCAGCCTATGCAGGCCAGCAGCGTAATGCAGCCGTGACCTGGTCAGGAGATATTCAAGGAAACTGGGATACCTATGCCAAACAAATCCCGGCAGGGATTAATTTCTCATTAAGCGGTATCCCTTATTGGAATACAGATATTGGCGGATTCTTCAGTGGGGATCCCACCGACCCCGGATATGCCGAGTTATTCACCCGTTGGTTTCAATTTGGAGCCTTTTGTCCCATGTTCCGGGTTCATGGCACTAACTATGCGAAAGAAATGTGGCGGTTTGATAATGCCACACAAAAAATACTCATCACCTATGACCGGTTACGATATCATTTATTGCCTTATATTTACTCTGTTTCATGGAAAGTCACCCATGAAAACTATACCCTGATGCGCAGCCTGGTCATGGATTTCCGAAAAGACACCAAAGTATACAATATTCCGGACCAGTATTTATTTGGTCCTGCAATCATGGTTGCACCGGTAACCAAATCCGGTGCAGAACATAGAACTGTTTATCTTCCGGCAGGTGCTCAATGGACTGATTTCTGGTCAGGGAAATCCTATCTGGGAGGACAAACCATTGAAGCTCAATCCCCAATAGAAACCATGCCCTTGTTTATCAGAGCCGGGTCTATTATTCCCTATGGTCCGGATATTGAATATGCCCAGGATAAAGCTGACCCTATTGAATTACGGATTTACCCGGGAGCCAACGGGTCCTTTACTCTTTATGAAGATGAAGGCGATAACTATAACTATGAAAAGGGAGTTCGAACTATTATTCCCATGACCTGGAATCAATCCAATCATATTTTAACCATTGGTAAACGCCAGGGTGTTTTTCCCGGTATGCTCCAAGAACACATCTTTCGAATAGTATGGGTAACCCCGGGACATGGCTCAGGGATTTCCTCCACAGACAAACCCGATGTGATTGTTCATTACACTGGAAAAGATATGACTATCACTATCCCCCCGGCCAAAAAATAAAAAAGAAAATATTTTTGCAATGGATATCTGATTCATAGACCAGTTGGCATTTTCCAGAATGAAAGAGATAATATAAAATATTAATTTCCAGGAGGAATATCATGAATGTATTTTTAACCGGTGGAACAGGGTTTATTGGTTCTTATGTAGCCATGGACCTGATTAAACATCAACATCAAGTCACTATCCTGGCACGCAATAAAGATAAAGTGCCGGCGCTTAAGAAAATCAAGGGGATTAAAATTGTCCAAGGGGATATCACCGATACCAAACTACTCAAAAAATTAGTGAAAGGGAAAGATGCCTGTATCCATGTGGCACTGAACTATACCAAAAAGACCGGGTGGGAAGTTCTGCTGGATGATACTTTGCCCACTGTGTTTTTGGCCGATGCGGCGGCTAAAGCCAATGTGAAACATTTTATTTATACCTCTTCCACCGCAGCCAATGACAGTCTCTATATGGGTGGGGCGGATGAATCCGAGAAAAACATTAAACTGGTGACTACTACCACCAAACAACATCCTGCCACATTTTATGGTGCCACCAAAGCCGCTAGTGAGAATTATGTCATCGCCCAGGGTCACCAGTCTTCCATGCGTGTAAATATTATCCGGCCTGGCTATACTTTTGGAAACCCGGTAGTGGAAGGGGGCAGTACCCAAAGCGATACCCGGTTCCATAATATTGTCAGAGCCGCGGTACACAATAAACCGATTACTTTGATTGAAAATGACGGCACCCAATTTATCTGGGCGGGGGATTTGGCTAAGTTATACACCCTGATACTGCATACCCATCATATCAATCGGAAGACCTATTATGGCCTATCCAAGAAATTCACCTCCTGGTATGCCATCGCCCAAGAAGCAGTGAAAAAATGCAACTCCAAAAGTCAAATCATCCTGGAAGATAAAGGATGGGGCGAAGGAAGTGAATTCTGGGATGTTTCCGACATGAAAAAAGATTTTGGCCTGATCTTTGACCCCTGGGAAAAAATCCTGGAACATATTGATTATTATATTGCCTTGGAAAAGAAGAGATAGGGATTTCCCAGCCTATTGTTATTTCCTGAGAGAGTATTTTATAACAAAAGTACTGTAATCTCTCGTCTTAATGTAGTAACAGCAAATATTCCCTATTATTTCATTACACTATCTGGATCATCTACTTAAGTATAAAAGGATGGAGCTTGTCATCAGTAATCAAAGGGTATTAATGGTTAAAATGAGTGAGAGATTTTTTAAAAAAGTCAGGTTATCTGTCCAAGATTACGATAAAATCTCTTTTTTTAACCAGGAACTGAAGGAGCATAATCACCACTGAATTCACGATCTTCATGGAAACGGCGCCAGTGAGACAATTTATTCCAGAAAGTTTTCATACTGGCTGTCATCAACTGTCTCTTGGTAAGTTCACGAAGGTCAATTGTCAGAACTTCTTTATCCGGGTAATCAGGATCTTTTATTGTATGAAGAATGGCTCGGTTATTTGATATTCCAGGAAACCAATCATGCAAAAAATTCATGTGAGTTTCTATTGCTGCTTCACGCAAGCGCTGCATCTGATATATAACTTTTCCCTCATAAAGGAATGGGGGTGTAATAAATTGAATTTTGATATTAAATGGTAGTTTATCAAGCTTCAATCGCTGAAGGTTCGATGTGCTGGCAAGCCATAAATTGAAAATATTAGAATTTTTATTAATATCTTCAGTATAAAACAAATCAATCTTAAGTGTAGTGAAATCATCCATGAAAAATTTATCTTCCTGTCGGTGTATGTTGATAGCTACACCGGATAACGGTCCGGTTAAATGACTTTTTTCATCAATAGATGGTCCATGATACAACCGGGATAAAAGTGTCGATGGAGCTGTGGCATAATGTAAGTGGGGTCTGTTCCATTGTTGAATGGTATCACATAAAATAAGAAGAAAGCCAAGAGGATCGGATTCAAAATTTACTACTTTTTTATGGTGGTTATGTACAGCAATCGCCCTTTGGGCTTTAGCATAATCATGAATACCGGGTTTGCTTTTACTAATATGTTCAACAAGCCCGCGTAAATGCTCTGCCCCGACAACACCATGGTCTTCACCAGGTTTATCTTCTTTTGTAAAGCTTTCAAAGTTAACCGAACTTAGTGATTCTGATAATTCAAAGAAAAGTTTATCAATTCCTTGAGTAAGTTCATTTAGTTTATTTGATCGTTTCAAAAATTTAAGTGATTCTTTCACACCATGCAGTATTTCCACTGAATATCCTATATCGTGAAAAAGGGCAGCAACATACCATTCGCAGAGAACCTCACGATTGGATTTAAATCCTAGTCGAGAACGGAATAAATCAACTAGTGTTTGAGTTCTATTGATTCGGGTTTCTAAAAGTAAATGTCCAAGGAAACAAACTTCAATTACATGAAAAAAATGGTCGCGGTAATAGGGCCTTAATACATGAAGACTTGGTTCATTTCTGGCAGCAAAAAGTAAATGGGATGAAATATCTAGCCGTGGTTCTATACCAAGGATATCATGACTATATTGTTCCAAAGCCCATACCAGAGATTCAATTGTTTTTTCATCAATAGATAATCCATCATTTATAAATAATACAATCCGGGAACACGATGAAAGACACTTAAGAATATTATTTTGACTAAAAGGAGATTTTGAATTAATATAAGTATTTTTTATTTTAGGTAACTGCTCATTCCAAAAACAATGAGCAAAAAAGCGAGATAATGCCAAACCTTCTAATCGATTTGGATCTATGTAGTCTATAAAAATAGTTTTTAAAGATTCAACCTGAAAGAACCCTTTTTTCAGACATTTCAAATCTAAGTCTTTATCATTAAGAAAACACCACGATGCAATTGGTAGCAAACGCTGCAAAATTTCATACTCAGGTTCTTTTCTACATGGTGGTTTTTCAAATATGCTTAAACATTTTGAATTAAAACAAAGTTTCTTATATAATCTATTAGTCCATTCCCATTCGATGTTACGACTATTATTTATTTTAGGTTCTTCCCATCCAACTTGTACTCCTGTTTTTATTGATTCAATAATTTCCACAAAAGGTGTTGGCCATATATACGTGTTTAATATCTGATTTTGCATTTCCTCTTTATTTATATCGTTATTGATATTTTTGTTTTTCCTATCTGTTAACCATAATTGTCGCCAATTACGGTCAGAATTAGCTTTTGAAAACCAATCTAAGGATTCCTTAACTATAATATCAGTATTTGCCCGATAGAATCCTCTCTTTATACAACGTGGATTTACAAATAAGAGTATGTGAAAGATTTTTATATTGGGAATAATTGCGGGAAAAGGATCGACAGGGGTTAAAAATACAGTGATTGACTTTTTTTTACTGGTATGAATATTTATTTCATCTCCATTTCTTGTGTTTTAGGTACGAACATTTGGCGGTTTAGGTTTTTGGTATTGTGCCATGAACTCATTGGGTGATTTGCCCAGTAAGCCGCAATGTTCCAGATGATTGTATTCTATATTCCAGCGTTTCAATTTATTTTGCAAGTCTTGGAAGTTCTGGAAGGTGTTTTGGTCATAAAATTTCTCCTGGTCTTCCCGGTGACTTCGTTCGACGGTTCCATTTTGCGCGGGCTTGCCCGGATCAATAAGATAATGCACTATATTTCTTTCTTGGCAAAAGACATCCAGCGGGTGAAGGGTTTTCAGGGTTCGATCACGGCGTTTGTTTACGCCGGTGTAGTAGTTGGTGAAGATCACCCCGTTGTCAGTTTTAATCGCTTGTATTCTATGAGGGAAACGATCCAGGACCTCTTTTAAAAACCGGAGAGAGTGGAAACTGGATTGTTCGTCATAGACCGCCAAATGTCTCCAGCGGGACGCCAGATCAATGGCGGTATACTGATAATAGCGTTGTCCCGCTACCTTTCCGGGAACATACTTCACATCGATCTCTAGAAGTTCACCGACCGATCGTGGTGCTTTCAAATACTTGTATTTCATTTTCTTCACCCGATATTTCCTCACCAACCCTTCTTTCTTCAAGATCTTCCCGATAGTCCGTGCATGAATCCTCACTCCTTCTTTGGCCAAGTGCCAATGGATCTTTAGAGCGCACTTTTTCGTTTTCTTCCGGATTTCCAGAATTCTCTCTTTCACTCGGAGAGTGGTTTCTTTTGTACAAGTTTTGGGTCGGGTGGATTGCGGCTCCAAAGCCTTCTCTCCTCCTTTCCGATACGCCGCCCATCGCTCCAAACTTCGTTGGCTGTGTGGACAAATCTTACACACCTCCTTTAACCGTATCTCTTTCTTTATTATAGGTAATACCCAGCGTAATCGTTCCTCTTGAATCGTCGTTGCCATACGTATAGACATCTCCTCATTCTAAAAAACCCGCCATATGTCTGTACACATTACCCTTGATACTTGACATTTTGTAATCCATTTTTGTATATCTATATCATCAATTTTCGTTGCAAGTACTTTTTCATTTTGGGGAGGAAAAATATTTTCGAAATATTTATAACGTATTTCCCATTTTTCTTTAGGATTCCATAACATATAGATTCCATCAGAAGCAGTGTATCTGCAGAGCTTCCATAGAAAGTCATGAATACAGTAAATATTTTCCACATCGATTTTTTTAATCTTATTAACAGTGCTATTCATAATTTAAATATTCAGCGATTTTCTAGTCTAATAAAGTTCAAGAGTTCTTTAACAATTTCCATTTCATCTTCAGGTTTGTCAAACCATTTTAAGCATTTAGGATGAACTATTGAGCGACACTTATCTTTTATTTCCTCAAGTCCTCTGGCTGTAAAAATAATAATAGGTATTGTTAACTTAGGTTCTTCTCGATGCTTTGCATATTCCTTAAGAATATTGTATCCTCCTTCCAAATCAATCAGTGTATCAATCTCTTCATCTAAATTATCAAGCTGTTTTCGTAATCGTGCAGTTTTATAATCTAACTCTTCCGTACTATAATTAGTCTTTTTTATAATTTCTTCTAATAATCTTTGCCTTTCTATATTTAATGGTTGGAGTTTATCACTATCCTCTTTATTCCTTGGAAGCATTAAATCTACAATTAGAGCATCGAAATACTCATTATTATTAATCAGGTGCTCTATAGCACCTTGAATATGGAACTCACGAATCATTTCAATAGCAATCTTTCCGCCAAACCGATTTTGTATATCAGCAAGACAACTTAAAATACTATTTGAAAGTATTTGATCATCCTCGATAAGAAGAATTCTTTTATGATTATTAGAATCAATACTTTGTTCCAATAATCTACTTGTCTTATGTTCTTTTTTCATAACCAAACTCCTTTGCGAGTGGCAAGGTTACAAGCACTCTAATTCGATATATTTTACCAGATTCATTTTTATCAAAAGGTGGGATACATTGAATATCAAAGGACCCTCCATGAGCATGGAGATGTTCAATGGCAATAGGAATTCCTAATCCGGTTCCAGGTCTTGACCGTTTTGAACGTTTAGGATCTTTAACATGACCTCTTTCTCCTACTTTAAAAATATCTTGTTTTCGATTCTCTGGGATACCGATGCCATAATTGTAAATAGAAATCTCTGCTGTTGTCTTGTATAAGGATTTAAGAACAATACGAATTGGCTGTCTATCAAAGCTATATTTAATTGCATTATCTATTAGGTTACGTAACGCAATTTGTATTCCAGCTTCCCAAATTTTACATTTTACAGATTTCACTGGTAGAAAAAGATCAAACCAACATTCTTTATATTGAGCCAATGGATGCATTTCACTTTTTAACCATGATAAGATTGCACGAAGATCAACAATTCGACGTGGAAGGTTGATTTTAGCGTATAACTCTGCCATTTCAGCTTTTGAAAGCATAATATCTGTTTTTATGGCATTTAATTGTTCATGAACAACAGAATCTTCTGGTTTGATATATCGAGAGATTAATCGTGTTCGAGTAAGAGCAATTTGTAAAGGAGTTTTGGTTGAATGAGAAACACGACGGACACGTTTTACAAAATCTTCACGTTCAGTAGTTATTCTAAAAAAAGAATACTAATACTAGTTCGTAGACCAATATTACGGCAATAATTTTCAGCAAATTCTAAAACTTCCTTTGTTTCATTAATATCTCGAATAATAATAATAGTTGAAATGTTGTGTTCATCTTGAAAATCAAAACTATACTTATATAAATAGGTGGTTTCTGCTATATCAAAAAGATTTAAAATAGGTTGGACATTTTTCAATTGATTAATTGTAGTGAGTTTGTCATTAGGAAGTTGTATACATAAATGTACAGGAACGTGTCGCGCATTTTCCATTGGTATCAGTTTTCCATTACCTATTTTCTGTATATAACGAGACTCTGATCGAATATAGATATCAATTGAACCAAATCCTGTAGCTTCTTTAAAATTATTGATTACCTTTACTAATACCTCCCAGAACCGTTCTGGGGTATCTGCCCTAAGAGATTCTGCAAGATACTGACTGCTAAGGTTAATCATTTTTTGTGTGGCAGTTTCAAACCTAGCTCTATGAATTTCATTTACAGCTTGCTGAACAGACTTAGCGAAAAACACAAACGTTTGTTTTAAGTCTTCCGCCTCACTTTTTAAAATATGCTCTTTCACAACGATCTTTTTTAGTAACTTGTGTTGTGCAGGATCGGTTTTTTCTTTGATCGCAGTAAAAATGGGCATTAATTCTTTCTTATTATCTCCAATTATCCGTTGGCCTGCAAATAATACACCCCGAATCATTCTTCCCACTGTTATCGGATATTGCCAATCCGTAACCTTAAGATGACAAGGACAATCTGAAACTCTATCTAGTCGTCCTTGAAAAAGGGAAATAGAACAATAAAGATGGGATAGAAATGATTTTCTCGCCATGTTAAAATCACCAGGTATATTGAAATAAATACAAATATCTGGAGGATTTAGAGTGATTCCATTGACCGATACGACACAAGAGAATTTATTTAGTGGAGAATTAAAAAGTCTGTGTAATCCCCGCCATCCGTTAATTCAACTGGCCCATCAGATGGAATGGGGAGAACTGGAGGCCGCCTTTGCGGGGTGTTATTGTCCGGATTTCGGACGTCCCTGCAAACCCATTCGATTACTGGTGGGGATCCATTATTTAAAGCATGCCTATCACTTGAGCGATGAGGAAGTCGTGGAGCGCTTGGCGGAAAATCCGTACTGGCAATACTTTTGTGGGTTTGAGTATTTTCAGAGGGAGCTTTTCCTGAATGCCAGCTTATTGAGTAAATGGCGTAAACGGATCCAGCAACAGAAGATGGAGAAGCTCTTAGAGGTGACCATTACCACAGGGTTGAAGACGGGTGCCTTGAAGCGGAGGCAGTTGGCCAAACCGAATGTGGATACGACGGTGCAGGAGAAAGCAATTACCTATCCCACGGATGCGAAACTGTACCTGAAGATGTTGCAACGCTTGGTGAATCTGTGCCACCAGGAAGGGATTGAACTGCGGCAGAGCTATACCCGCAAAGCCAAGAAGAGTTTATTTTTGTATCATCGGTATGCCCATGGGCGTAAGGGGAAGAAGGCGCAGAAGGAATGGAAGAAGTTAAAGGTGTACTTGGGACGGGTGAGTCGGGATGTAGGTCGGAAGGTCCTGAAGGCAAACCGGGAGGAACTCTGGGAGGTATTGGGACCGGAATTAGCCATGGCCCAGAGGTTGTTGGAGCAAAAGCGAGAGGATTCTCCGAAACTGTATAGTTTGCATGCCCCGGAGGTGGAATGTATCGCCAAAGGTAAAGCCCATAAGAAATATGAGTTTGGCTGCAAGGTGAGTGTGGTAGCGACTTCTCAAGATCCGTTCATTGTAGGCATGCAAGCGCTTCACGGGAATCCCTATGACGGACATACCTTAGAGCAGGCCTTGAAACAGGCCGAGCGGTTGGGACATTTTCAAGCTCAGGAGGTGTATGCGGATCAAGGGTATCGGGGACACGATTATGCGGGAGAGGCTACGATTCATCTCAGTCGGTGGAAGTTATCCGGACTCAAAGAATCGGTCATTCGATGGATTAAACGCCGGAGTGCGATTGAACCCGTGATCGGACATGCCAAAACCGATGGATGGTTAGGACGAAACTATCTGAAGGGAACCCACGGCGATCACATCAATGCGATCCTCTGCGGATGTGGGTACAATATCCGCAAGCTTCTAAGGAAGCTTCTTTTTGTCCTTTGGAAAATTCGGCTCGGGAGGTTCCTTTCTCTCTCCCAAAGTTCCCTCTTTGTGTCCTACAATCTAAAAAAGAAACTTTTTCAGGGACATCTATCTAAATCATCGGTCACTTTAGAAACAAACGCTTTTAATGCTCTTTCGTAATCTGACATCAGACATTGTTCTTCATTGTGAAGACTATCTTGTCTATAAGTAACACAAAAAGGATTGTTATTTTTGATATTTAACTGTGTACTTATTTTACCTTCCTTTAATAATTTAAGTTCTCTTGTGATGGAACGAGGTAGTGCTCCAGGAAATGGATCTAATATATATAGGTCTCTTCCATTTTGAGATATTGTATTAGGATTGAATCTATCATAAACCAACATAACTCCAGCTTTTTCACCATAAAAAAACCCTTCCAACATGGACTGGAGTAAATCTTGAGGAACGATATCTAAAATGGTTTCTGGCCGAAAAACCTTTTTGTAATCACTGAAATCCAGATCCATAAAAAATTCCTTAACAATGGTTAGAATTTAATTTGGCTAAACATTTATGTTTTATAACTTTCGTAGGAATATGTTTTCAATCTCTTATATCTCCATTTTACTTCCGACGGATTCTATAATTAGACATATTATAATATAGAGAAAAGGAATATGTCAAAAACTAAACTAACCAATTTCAATTACTAAGTAGTTTAGGAATGAAAACAGTTTAGAGTTTAAAAAGGAATGAATTCATTTCAAATACATATAAAGATGGTTTCTTTAGTAGAATTCGGCAGTGTGCCAATTTGGCATAGCTAAATTTGCGATTTAAGGGGCATAAAATGTTACAAAATTGGGTATGAGTTATCTCCCTATTATCTCCGTACTGTCTCCACTTTGTCTCCCATTGAAAAAGAGTGAGAGGTTGGTTCAGGCCATGATTTAAGATTATTTCAGGTGAGTTTATTGTTTCTACGTCAATTTTGAGAGATTTCTGAAGGTTTTAAATACGGATGCGATTATTTTGGAAAAAGAGAATTGATAGTGCTGCTTATCAATGATCAAAAAGTATTGGTGAAACTTATACCCGTTGGATTATTTAACCACTGTTAATTCAATTACCGAGCTGGTGAGGGGGACAAAAGCCGGGAGGTGTAGACCGACTTTCATCAAGTATTCCCCGGAAAATGTTTTCTCATTTTCCATTAGCTGTGATTGGGTATTGGGATAAAGGTTAACTTCCTTAATGAGATATTTTTTACCGGGGTCCAATCCATCCAATTTGACGAGTTTGGTAGGATATCCTCGTTGGAAAAACAGGTTATAAGAAAAGAGCACAGCTTTTTTCTTATCGGAATCGACATACATAAGTACTGCTCTATCTTCATCGTAAGGAGAAATCAACCGGTAGAGGTCGCCAAACCAAATAATATCACTCAGTTTCTTATAGAGTTTAATGGCTGATTTACTGAACTCGAGATCGGAATCGTTCATTTTAGTAAGCCGGATATCATATCCCAGTTTATCCATCATAGCGACATCGGTACGGAATTTTAACGATTCCTGTCCCCAGGAAGTGATATGGGCACAGATGGTATTGGACGGGAAAAAGTAGGAATATCCCCATTGAATAAAGACCCGATCATAAGGGCCGGTATTATCACTAGACCAGAATTCAGTGAAATATTTCAATGCTCCATAATCGGTTCTTCCCCCGCCGCTGGAACATAACATAATAGGGAAATGGGGATATTTTTTGCGAAGTCTTTCCATCACTTGATAGAAACCCCGGACATACTCAATAAACAGATGGGATTGTTTTTCTTTCAAATAAGGGGAATAAGGATAGGTCATCTGCCGGTTGTTATCCCATTTGATATAGGCGATATCGGGATTTTCCGTCAACATATGGTCCACCACGTTATACACAAAATCCTGTACTTTCGGGTTGGTTAAGTCCAGTACCAATTGTGTGCGAATAAGATGTTCTTCCCGGTTGGGGAGTTTTAATATCCAATCCGGGTGTTTTTCATAGAGTTCACTTTTGGGGTTCACCATTTCCGGTTCAATCCAGATGCCGAATTTAACCCCTTTTTCAGTAGCTTTTTTGACCAGGTATCCCAATCCATGGGGGAGTTTGGCGGTATTGACATCCCAATCACCCAACCCGGCAGTATCATTATTGCGGGGATATTTATTAGCAAACCATCCATCATCTAATAAGAACAAATCTACCCCTAGGCTGTGGGCTTCACCAAACAGCTCCACCAATTTCTCCTCATTAAAATCAAAGAAAGTAGCTTCCCAATTATTCAACAGGACATACCGAGACTTGGTCCCATCCATGACACCGTAATTGCGTGCCCATTGATGCAGATTCCGGCTGGCCAACCCCCTACCCTGTTTACTATAAGTAAAAATAGATTCCGGGGTAATAAAAAGTTTATTGGGTTCCAGATGGTATTCCGAAGCATAAGGATTCATACTCGATATCACTCTAAGAGATTGGTTTTGATCCATCTCAAATAATAATTGGAAGTTGCCAGTCCAGGCCAATGTCCCCGCTATCAATTCTCCATTTTTCTCATCGGATGGGTTATTGAAAGATAGAAAAAAGACTGGGAAATGAAATGAGAAGGGTCGGGTACCCAGTTTACTATCAATAATCTTGATACCGTGGGTCAATTGACTATCTTCGATTCTCATTTCTTTCGCCCAATCCCCATGAAACTGTGTCAGGTAATACTTTTCTGAGTTAAAATGCAGCATACTAGAAGCAAAATGGGTCAAGACCACCGGTTTTTTTTCAGTATGCCTGATTTCAGTCCAGGTTTTGATAATATCTTCGTTATAATAAGCGATAAAATGGAGGGCCACGTCCACTGGATAGACCGGGTCTTTTAATAAAATACGGGTATGGGTAATATTTTTATTTTGTTTTTCGGTTTTAGAGTCTATGTATAATAATTCCAGCGAAGGATTACCATCGGAATGCACTATCCGGATAGCCGGTTCAAACACATTGTCCGTACCTGCCGGGATATAAGCTTCCTGTTTGATTTTATCCGATAAGTACTCCTGTGGGTCTTTTAATTTTTCTCCCAAATAGACCTGATATAACTTTTTATTTTCCCCTATAGTAAAAACCAGAGTGGAATTTTTCGTTTCAATGAAAATAATATTGGATAAACGAGCCAAAGAAACCTCCCCATTATTAATAAAATAAATGAATGAAAATGAAATGATTTTTTATTTTGTTAAACTTCTTTGTCTTAATAACAATTATCCGTTCTTGATTATTTAGCCAATTCCGCTTTCATCAGGAAGACATTATATTTCGGCCAGAGGGTCATGAGGAAATAAATGGTCTTGCCGTCGTTTTCAAAATAACGGGGATGGAGATAGGCACCGTATAATCCGGCATTATCCCCATATCCGAGAACTAATGTTTTCTCCTCCGACCAAGGACCCCAGGGTTGAGGGGAATCGCGGATGACAATCGCCCGTTTTTCTTCATTGAGATAGGTCATAATCCATTTTTGTAAATAATCATCCCAAGCGACGGAGATTTCTCCGACCGGTGGAGAGATAATTCCTGTAGCAACCATTTCCTGGGTTGACCAGAGCGGGCTTCCACTGGAATCCAATCCCATGAAATAGAGATAACTTTTCATCTTTCCAAAATCTGCCTCATCCACTTTTGCCAATTTCACCCCGCCAAATCGTCCTGAGGGAGTTCCCCAAATATAAATATCACTGGATAATTTAGCGAATGCCAATTGCACAAAATTACTGTCACCTTTCCATTTTACGGAATTATATTTATGGAAATCGGTTCCCACATTATCGGAATAGGCATAACTGGAATAATTGCAGACCCATTTACCCGATTCACCCCAATGATTCACGGACATATATGCCAGCCAAATCCGTTCACCAATAGTTATCCCGCCGGTTGGAATCACCGTAATTTCCTTGTTATTCACCTTTTCACTGGAAATCAATTCTTTGGCAAACCCCTCGCGGTCCCGAATCCAACCGTCAAAATAAATCCCATCACTAGCATCTTCCGTGGTGGAATAGGCCACGACATTTGATCGCCATCGCGCGTTCGGGTCGTGAATATCTATGGCATTAAAGGTATCGCCGAAGAAAAAAAATATCCATTTTTTATATTCCACCATAATCCCTCGCTCTGTCGCGCGGACCCCTGCCAGTTCCGTATGATTCAACGTGCTCTCGCCGGTTAACTGGCAGATTTGTTGGATATTTTTCACTTCCAACGAATATCCTGCACAGGACAGTATTAGGAAAATAGCAAAAACTAAAATGATGAATTTCGAATTAAGTATTTGAATTTGGGAATTCATTTTCTACTTATGTTTTAGCTTTTATTTCATAGACTGTCAAGTGAGTAACTTCCAGAATACATTGTGCGCCCTATTTTTTATCCGGTATAGTTAACTGAATCCGTCATAACGTTAAGGAAATATTATACGCCTTTGTTATAATATATCAATCTTATGAAAATCAAGGCCTTATTATTCGACTTTGACGAGACGTTGTTTGTCAATGAGGAGAGTACACGAGAATCCGTGCGGTATGCGTGGGTATGGGCGCAAAAGGAATATCCCAATATCTCCACAGAAAAAGTAGTGGATGCTTATATGGATTCGCGTGACAAATTCTGGCATGCTGATGATACGCAGGTGATACCAGAAATTCAACAGGGGGCGATCCATGTCCGGCGAGTGCTTTGGTCAAAAACGTTAAACACGTTAGGGATTCAACGCGATGATTTGCTGGATGCATTAGTTCAAAGATTTGGTGAAAAGCGGTATGAAACCTGGCATCTCTATCCCGAATCCCTGGAAATTCTGGACCTTTTAAAAAAGTCATACCAATTGGTGATGATTACAAACGGGATTTCGGAAATTCAACGGGGAAAAATCGCCAAAGTAAACGTCGAATCTTATTTCCATCCTATCCTGGTTTCCGGGGAACTAGGGATTTCCAAACCGAACGCGCGATTTTTTTATCAAGCGGCAGAAGAAGCTTGTGTGAAATATTCCGAATGTATGGTAATCGGCGATTCCGTCCGCAATGATATCGGTGGAGCCAAAAATGCACGAATGATTTCCGTATGGATTAATCGCAACGGACAACTCCCCCGACCATCCATTCTCCCGGATTATGAAATTAAAACACTCCGCGAACTTCCTGTCGTCTTAAAAACGTTGGAATAGTGCTATTATCAGGGAAAGAATGTTCTATAGAGTTTTAGCGGATTTGACTCTACTGCTCCATTTCAGTTGGATACTTTTTACTCTTTTCGGGTGTCTGATTGCCTATCCATATTACTGGTTAAAGCGCATTCATTGGGGGATGTTATTCTACGGCCTATTAATAGAAATCTTTGGTTGGATTTGTCCCTTAACCTATTTAGAAAATTGGTTTCTTCGGCAGTCCAATCCTTTTTCTGCCTATCAAGACGACTTTCTATCTCATTACCTTAGTAAAATAATATATTTAAATGTAGCCCGGGGTTGGTTGATTTGGGGTGCCCTATTCGTGGTAATCTTTAATCTATGGTTTTATATAAAGAAGGGACTCTATTCTAGAAAATAGGCCGGTGTTTGGGTTTTCGTCCGCGTTTGGAAGGCAATGGTTCGGGAGGTTTGGTAACGAACTTCGGTGAATCCACTTTTCGTAAAATACGTCCGCAATTTTCACAACACACCAATTCATTTCCTCTAACCAATTGAACCATAAGTCCTGCGGGAATTATCATACGGCACCCGAAACAAACCGAATTTACCACCGGTGCCAGAAAAATCCCCTGATACCGTGCCTGTAACCGCATAATGCGGGACAACAGTCCGGTATTATTAATTTCGGTACAAAGGACCTCCCGCTCTGAACCCAAGGATTTCAGAACTCCCTCCATTTCAGCACGGTGTGTATCGGTCTGGTAGGAAAGAAAATTAAGTTCTTTTTTGATTACTTTTATTTCGAGGTCAATATTCTGAAGTTTAACCAATTTTTCCAACTGGGTACTACTCATAATTTTGGAAAGAAAGCATAATTATTCTTTTTCCGCTTCCGTAAATATTTGAATAATTTCTGCGGCAGATTTGGCGTTACGTAAGGCGGAACGAAAATCATAATTTTTCAACAACCGGGATATTTTCGCCAAGACCCGCAGGTATACCCCGCTGGCATTTTGCGGAGATGCAATCATAAAAAACAAATGGGCGGGATTACTATCCAGAGATTGAAAATCTACACCTTCGGCGGATCTGCCAAAGGCAATAACCAATTGTTTGACAGAATCGGTTCTCCCGTGTGGAATGGCAATTCCATCCCCGATACCTGTGGTTTCCAGTTGTTCTCTTTCGAGGATAGTCTTTTTGAATTCATTCAGGTCGGTGATTTCACCCGTTTTATTGATTAAGGTGATAAGTTCTTGGATAACGTCGTCTTTAGATTTTGATATTAAGTCCAGTTGAATTAGTTCTTCACGTAAAAAGCTTGCTAATTTCATCTGATTTACCCTTCATATATAATCATAATGCAGTCGTAGTATCTTATCAAGAAACGAAAAAAACTACAAATCTACTTTGCTTAGGCCGGATGTTCTGCTTCTTTAAACCAACTAAGTTCAATATCTTGAAACAGCCGGTCTTGTTTGGCACAATCCAGATAAAAGTTCCATTCTCCCGAATCCAATTGTCCGCCTTTAGCCAAATGTTCCACCAATAATGTCAATCTTATAAAGTTTTGGTGATGTTGAATCAGGCGCATTTCCGCATAATCCCGTGCCGACCAAGTAGAAATTAAAAATTGCCAATCGGATTCCTGTAAAAGGAGTAATTCACGCGCGCATTGTTTTAGGACATCCTGAATCCGAGGGTCAGAATGGTTGCCATATTCTTCAATCAATTCTTGCAATTCGACTTCTGCGTCATAAATATGTTTCCAAGTCCAGTGAGTCCATTCATTGAGCCAGATATAATGGAACCCCCCTTCTCCCCATGACCCTTCAGGAATAGAAACGGCTTTACTCGGTTTCGAGATTTCCAGGAATTCACTACCGGTTGCCAATTGAACACCGAATTCCTTGGATGATTCTGCAAGACCTTTTAAGACATGATACAAGAATTGCGGCCCTTCAAACCACCAGTGCCCGAATAATTCCGTGTCAAAGGGCGCGCACAAAATTCCCGGTTTGCCGGATTCTTTAAATTCTGCGCTCAACCGGTCTTGTACCAATTTTACAAAATGGGTGGCATTTTCGGGAATGCGTGCCGCGGCGGCTTTTGGGTCATATTCCAATTTATCCGCCAAGTCCGCTTTGGAGGAAGTCACCCGCCAATAACGATGCCGTCCCGGGAAATGCTTTTTATGAAAATCCAGATAATTCCCATCTCCGGGATACCCGTGTTCCCCCGACCACACTTGTACCGCCGTATCCGGGTCACGGGTTAAGACAGCCACCGGTTTTGTGGTATTCCCATTGGAAGAGCTAACTAAATAAGCTTGCCGCGGAGTTTTTTCTTCGTCTTCGGGCAAGGTCTGATATTGGCTGGAGAACGCACCCCATAATTTTCGCAGTGCTTCAAATCGTTCGATATAAACGCCAATGGCTTTCCCGCCTTTGAGCAAATGTGCATCAATAATAAAATATTGGATTCCATTTTCCGCAAGAAACTCTTCAGTGCCTTTTCTGAGATAAGGCCGGCGTCCTGCTTTGGAGGGAACCGGCGGAGTCCAGGTATAGCGAGGACGATAAGCACATTCCGGCAACCACATTCCACGTGGTGCGCGACCGAATAAGCGGGTATAGGATTTTACCGCCATTTTGGTCTGGGCTTGCAGTGAGGTATCCTGACTGAGTAAAGGTAAATAGCCGTGCGTGGCGGCGCAAGTGATGATTTCTATATGTCCGTCATCCTGCAATTTCTTAAAGGCACCAACCAAATCGGCATTGTATTTGACTTGAAAGTCTTCGAGAGTTTTGTCATAAAACTCCTGCCAGAATTTCGCCAAGTTAGCCAGATGGGCATGATGATAGGTCAAGAAATGCGAGCGATCATCCACGGCAGCATCAATTTTTTCTTCCAGATATTTAACGAATTCATCTTTAAAGGAGGGGTCTGCCAATTGTTCTGCCAAGACTGGAGATATCCCCAGGGAAAGTTTTGGAGAAATTCCTTCTTCTACTAGTTGGTTTAAAATATTGAGGAGGGGAATATACGATTCTGCAGCAGCTTCATGCAGCCAGTCAGTGCCGTGGGGCCATTTACCATGTCCCGATACATACGGCATATGAGAATGTAAAACGAGCGTGAAATATCCAATTGTTTGACTCATTGAGGTTCCTGCTTTGTAATTAGAATATGGGCTAACTGCTTTGTAACAGAGCATTACATACTACCCCGACCGGTGTTTTTTTGCAAGAGAGGAGAGAGGCCTATTAATATTGAGGGTCTCGAAAAATGTGTAAAAGCAGAAGGTATAGGATAATGCCGAGGATCGAGAGAAAAGAGAAGAATAAAGAGTTGAAAATATTATCTAGTTATCTGGTAAAAAACAAGATTTTCACCTCTCCCCAAGGAGGTTCCTCCAAGCTGGGTTCTTGAGAAGATTATATCGAACATAATACTTTTACCGAACGTTAAAAGATTTCTCCAACTTAAGGTCCCCGTCGCCAAATATCTCCGGGACTGCGTAATCCGTTGGTAGGGTCATAGGTTAGATCAGAACCTTTTAGCTCAAATCCCAACACTGAATCAGACCATGCTTTTGATGGGTCTATCGGCTGACCGTCGGGGTCACCTGTGTTTCCTGGTACTCTATCAGGTCCATAACTTGTAGCTATCCAACCGCTCGCAGGCCAAGTAGTTTTAAAACTACCCGTCACAGGACCTCCGCTATAACCATAAAGACCTTTACCACGATTATTAAAAGGATCATAAAGTAGTTTTTCAAGATAATGACCAGCTGGAAATATTCTCATTCTATAGGTAGAATCCTTTTGGTAACTCTCCGGGGGTATAAATCCTTCTGGTAGTCTTCCCATCTTAACTAATCTTTTGGTGGTATTCCTGGTTGACTCCCAGCTTGTGGAAGCAGACCAACTAAATACAAGTGCTTTAGGCAATACTCCATTTCCTTCCGAATCCAAATCTGATCTTGGATAAACATTATTATTCATACCGTAAGCTTCGAGAGCTTGAGCTATTGTATTCAAATCATTTTTTGCCAAAGCAATATTACTTTTCACTTTTGCATCTTGATATTCAACCCAGGTGATGGCAAAAAGAATAAACACGATGATCAAGGTGAGTAATGTAAGTCCTATCGTTTTGCGTGGCATAGCCATATCGATTACCTCCTAATGATAATTTTAATTAACCCCCTCTTTGCCAGATGTCTCCTCCGCTGATTAATCCATTAGTTGGGTCATAAGTGAAGGGACTGGATTGTAGGGGGAAGGGGGCAATGCATTTGTAGTAAACTCCTTTGATAGCACTATCATTATAAATCACTGGGTCTACAACAAAATGTTGAATATCGAATTTTGTTGTGCCGTAACCGCATACCTGATCAGGTCCATAACTACTGATAAGAAATGGGGAATCTGACCAATAATAGAGTTTAGTTGAGTCACTACCATAGATTACGTTTACGTAATGATAAAGGCTTTTTTCTTTTGGGTTAAAGGGGTCATCGGGTAATTCTTTAATGTAATACATCACACCCCAGGTTGTGCGTCTTGAGTAGTTAGAATCCCCACTCCTATTGGAAGTTTTCATGGCATAAGCCTGCTCTCTGGGTACGATAAATACCCTTGGGGGTTCCTTATGTGGTTCTAACCGATGTCGAGGTGGAATCGGATAACCTTCAGTGTCTAAATCAGGTTTGGGGTATGAATTCCAGTCAATAGCATAACTCTCAATAACAGTAGCAGTTATGTTGAGTCCGTTTTTTGCTTTTGCAATATTACTTCTTATCTTGGCTCTGGAGTATTCCACCCATGTAATAGCAAAAAGAATAAACACGATGACAAGGGTGAGAAGCGTAAGTCCTATCGTTTTGCGTGGCATAGCCATTTTCAATCCCCGTCTTCCAACTCCTATTATAAACCTTACAAAAATGTATTTCAATTAGAAAAAGTGTGTGGATTACCTACTAACCCACTATAGAGACGTAACATGTTACGTCTCTACTGGAGAAAGGGGACTGAGAAAGCTGCCACACCTGTGCGTCAAAACCCTTAAAATACCGAATCTATACTGGAGGGGGACTGGAGTTGCTAATAGCAATTCCAGTCCCTCTACGGTAGTCTTTCGATTGTCAAATGCGATTGACCGATAGGATGGAGTGTTTTAGACAAGAATTTTCACATGGTGCGAGAGGAGGGAGTTGAACCCTCACGGTGTTACCCACTGGATCCTAAGTCCAGCGCGTCTGCCAGTTCCGCCACTCTCGCATTGTTGAAATATCTGACGTTATAGCTTATCACGTGAAACGGTAACATCTCTAGTGTCTAAAGAAGTGTCCATTTTGATTGGATTTGCTCGTTTTGAACCACCATTTTAATCGTTAAGGTTAAAACTATTGTACCGTTCAAAGACTTTTAAAATTCTGGAACTAGTGATTTGTCGAATAGTAAGCGGTAATCATCTTACTCGGTTTCATAGGGGTCAGGTTTAGAATATTAGAATATTATCCGAGTATAATTAATTCTTTAAGGATTTAGCATCCTGTCGGATATCTAATTCTCCCAAGTTGAAATTAATAGAATAATTGCTTTCGGAATCTGGTAGGATTTCATTGTTCTGTTGAAACAATCTCCAATTTTGAATCGGGAGTTTAACTTTCAGCAGAGTTCGTGATGGATAATTCTTGGGGACGCTCCATTTCCAGGAGAAACCATTTGAAGTTTGCACCGGGACAGATTTCTCGATAATCTTCTGCGCCATGAAATACGCCCCGACAGTTCCCAGGGGTGCCGTCCATATTGTTGATTCATTCTTTTTCAAATGGGTAAGAATCTGGTCAAAGACTTTAGCCGAGATAGGTTGCCAGCCCCAGGGAGTGCCTTCCAGTCCATGAATCATGAAGATGGCCCAGCTTTTTTTGGAGAGAGCCGTATCCATCCAGTCCTGATACACCATAAAAGAAGTCGTGGAGAGGGTTGCCTGAGCGGGCAAATTCAGCCAGTCGGGTTGAGTATCCGGGGAGATATAATAATTGCCATATCCACCACGGGCAAAGAAATGGTTGCGACCGACAATTTCTTTCAATTCCGGAGTGATTTCAGTAAAAGGATAGGCAAAGGAGAAGACAGGTCCGAATGTTTTTTCCATGGCATTATGGTTAGTCACCACTTCTCTCTCCAGGTCTTGAGTCGATAATCCCGCTATATGGGGATGAGACCAGGAATGATTGCCCATTTCATGGCCATTGCGAGCCGCTTTTTCCCAAGAGTCAGTATCTTTTGTATACACATTTCCGATAAGGAAAAAGGTTCCTTTAAATCCATATTTATCCAATGCAGGAATGGCTACATTCAGATGAGAAGGGTCTGCATCATCAAAGGTCAGAGTGACAGCCGCTGATTTGCCATTCCAAGGCAAGACCTGAAGAACAGGCGTATTCCCGGCGCTATGACCGTTGGATGAAAATAAAACCATACTGCTAAATAAGGCTGTTAATATAAGGGTTTTCAAATTACAACCGTTCAGTCTTTTCAATAAATCCAAGGTTATCCAGGTAGAGAGTCCCCTGTTGTTTCTTATCACTTTCAAAGATAACCACAATTTGGAACAAGCCTTTCATGGCTTTTTGCCAATCGGGTTTGTCGATATCCAACCGGACTTTCACCCAATCTCCTTTTTTCATAGTATTAAGTGGAATTTCTTTGAGTGGCATCCAATAGTTGGCGTAACTCTGAAGTGCAAAGATAGTGCTGGATTTCCCGTTGGAAGCCGAGTAATCATCACTGAGTTTCATTTCAAAAGTCACCGCGACCACTTTACTCCAATTGATGGTGGTTATTTTATCAAGGCCGACAATATTCAAATAATCCTGGGTATGTCCGGTATACCCATTGAGGTTAACCGCCAAGACACCTTGGTTGGCCTTGATGGAGGTATCAATTTTATTATTTCCTTTGCCTGCCACATGGCTCATATCGGCAGGTTCGTCAAATTTAAGAACAATATGTTCTTTTTCCACCAGGCCGTAAACCTGGAATGGTTTATCCTTGCTGGTTAAGGATAATGAAGCCAATTGAACATTACATTTATAATTACCGGGTTTAACCTTACCAAGGTCTACGGATGCAATCCCGTCATGAAAAGTCCCTTTCAAATTTCCATTCGGCCCGTTTAATACGAAATCTTTATTAAAACCGGGTATGGGTTTATTCTGAGCATCGTGAGTCAGGGCATAGATTTCAACATGAACCGGGACATCATCGGGTACTTTATCAGGTATCAAAAGCTGGATTTCCGGTTGAACCGAACTGACCGTGTGTTCCTGTGTGACACCGGCACAGGATAAAACCAGTGTATCTTCCATGGTGTTATTCGGAGACCGGAACTCAATGACCGCAGTACCATTCGGTGAAGTAACCACTTTTTTATTTACCAAGGAGAACCCCTGTCCTTTAAAACTGGCCGAGATAGTTTTCCCTGCCCAAGGTTTCCCCTCTTTATTGAGAGCCAGTACCTTGAGCATAGCCTTTTGTCCGGCAATGGCAATTCCTTTTTCAGGACCTAAAACCTGAATCGAGGCATTGTTATTGGATACTGTTGGAGTGAATCGTAAAATTGTGACTGAATACGCCGGGAAAGTAAATTGATGACTGGCATTGACTGGCAATACAGAATGGGAAGGTCCGGTATTCCACAATGTGTTTTGGGTCGCCGGATTCCATTTATATTCGGCAGAAGAGAACCGGTAAGCGTCACACCAACCCGGCATCTCAAATCCCTTCAACTGCACTTGAGTAGAGATATTGTTTTTTTCGGAGATATTCACTGCAAGGAGACAGATTCGGCCTTTTTTATCGCGGGAAGCATATACTTTAAGATGGCTATCTTTCGACCCGGCTTCTAAAACCTCGTCTCCGAAATATCGATTGAGCATATTAAATGCCCAGAACTGGGATTTAGGGGTTTGACTTTTTTCGATTATCAAACCATGCCCTCCGCCGGATTCAGGATTCTGGGTAAACCCATCCCATTGACATGCATAATCTAATTCTGAATTCATCATTTCGCCGATAGCCGCCGCCGACCATAATCCGTTAAATAGGTCGGAGGTAAAGACATCGGCATAGAGCTTGGAATTCCATTCGGTTAATCCGACAGGTATTTTATCAATTCGTGTTGGTTGATATTTTCTAACCAAGTCTTTAATTTGTTTGGCATTGACTTTGATAGTGGTGAGTTTGCTGAACATTTCATCGAGTGAACCCATTCCAATCGTATAATAATCATGATAAGAAATGAAATCAACCTGGTCACCAGCATACTGCAATAAATCGGGAATATACCCACTGGAATTACCCGAACCGGTAGGCCCTCCGATTTTGATTGTAGGGTCTTGTTTTCGCATGGCCTGGGCAAACGAATTAAACAATTCCGCGTAGATTTTGCCATTCATTTCGCGGCCATCGGGTCGAATATGTCCAGATTCCCAACCACCATCCAACTCATTGCCGATTTCCCAATACCGTGCGTTATATTTCATTTTCTGATTTGCCCATTTCACCCATTGGGCGGCATCTTCGGGTGTACCAGCACCAGCATTCACAGTCACCAATTGTTCGGCACCGATAATTTTAATAAATTCATGTAGGTCTTTGACACTACTATTGCCATGCCAGGTATTAATTTTAGCGGTCGCCGGGTCTTTGGGATATCCTTCAAATCCATTAAAACCGGGTGCCCAGTCAGAATAATCTATATCCCATTTAAAATTTTTGTATTTTGACCTATCCACAGAATCAGGCGTCCCATTCCCTTTTCGAACCCCGTTCCCATTCCAAAAGTATGCGTCGGACATACTGCCGCCTGGAATCCGGATAATTCCAGGAGAGAAATCATGAAATAAATTGATAATGGTTGAATTCTTGAAAGTCTCTGCGTTATTCCAAATTGCGATATTGGTACCCAGGAACATGTGCCGGTCGACTTTTCTGAGTACTTTAGTGGTATCGACTTTAACCTCCATGTCTGGGGATTTAGTTCCTTTTGAATTATCAGAGAAAGCTGATAAGGTTAATAAAACCATCAAGGCAATCCCTGTTTTTAAAAATAAAAATCGGCTCTTCATTATGGTCTCCTTAATTATTTCGCTGATAATAAGAATTATTTGAATTACATTTAATATGACATTTTATTCTTTCTTAACCATAAATACAAGAGGGTAAATACAAATCGAAATATTTTAAAAGTGCGGGGCAACTTTCTCAATATCTTCCTTCACGCCAATCGGCAAGGCTCGCAAGAGCATAATATCGAGCGTAGCCGATGTCTCTTCTCTTATGCATAGAGTCTAATTAGGTATGTCTCTAAATCTTTAAAAGATAGATTTTACTGAGAGAAGTAGAAAAGCCATTTGGGGGAGTTAAGTTTTTTTATTCGCTTTATTCTGTTTCAGATTTGTTGGACAAACGCCTGCCAAACAATATCTTTTTCAGATTGATGAGGAAGGGAAAGGGGTGTTTATTTTTCGCCCAACCGACGGAGAATATCCAACGCTTCTGGACGGCTAGAATCCAAGGCGAGGGTTTGTTTTATCCAGTCGAGAGCTTTTTGTTTATCATGGAGTTTATCGTAGACCCGGGCATAACCCAAAGTAAAAACAGGGTTGGCAGGATATTTTTTATGAAGTTTATCGAGCCAGGGGAGGGTATCGTTATATTGTCCGGATTGGAAATAAGTCCCGCCCAACCGTTTCCATGTTTCAGGATTCGCCGTATCCAACGCATAGGCGTTCTGTAAAATCTCGATGGCGGTTTTAAAATCTTTTAAATCGAGATGTTGACGGGATACATTATAAAATTTTTCTTCAAGATAGAAAGGATCTTTTTGTACGATTTTTCTCCAGACTGCGAGAGCCTGTTCTTTTTTCCCCTGTTGATAGTATAACCCACCGAGCCGATGCAACGCCTCACTGGAATAGTAAGGTTGATTGCTGTCATGGAATTGAAGAATAAATTTGTGATTGAGGGGATAGATGTATTCCACCAAGCGATAATTTTCCATAGCGGAATCCATCGACATAATCGCATCAGCGGAATCACCGATGGCCTTATAGCGATTCATTTCAGATTCATATGCGTCGCCTAAAAAGAAATGCATATCGGCATATTCCATATCCCTCAAGGATAGTTGGAACTGTTCAATAGCTTGCGAGGGTTGATGAAGATACCAATAACCTAATCCCATATCGTAATGTGTCCGTCCATTGTGTGAGTCTAAGGCTACAGATTTTTCACCATAGAGTTCGGCTTTCATTAAAGCGTATTGGCTTAAATCCGCGTATCCGCCGGCTCTCAGCCCAGTAAAAGCATCCAGAAAATAATCCATACGGTTTTTATACCAGTCGGCTCGAAGTTCAATAGATTCGAAATTCAAAGTCTCTAGGATGATAATTACTAAACTAACTAACCAGAATTTAGCTCGGTAAGACACCTTCGCACTAGTCTGAAGGTCTCCGACCGAGGATAATGGTTGGATAGTAGACGCAGAAGTGACTCCGATATTTTCTTGGTTTACAACCAGCGCGCCTAAAAAAATAAATAAAAGTGCCAAGGGGGCAACGTGCAATGGAAAATCTACCAGGGATTGGCACAATATCCCGACCGTAGCGCAAAACAGGCAAATGAAAAATACAATTCTCAAATTTTTAGTCTCAGGTCTCTGGTTACCTGTATTCTGTATTTTGAACCCTTTAAAGCCTATTGATAAATATTTAAAAAGGAGCCAGAGACTGATAAAAAAACCGAGAATCCCCATTTCCGTCCAAGTCTGGATATATTCATTGTGTGATTCATTGGTGAGTTTATACGTCGGTTCCAGTTTGGAATTTGGATGCTCTTCAAAAAATTTCCCTTGATACAGGGGAACCCAATATTTAAAAGCACCGAGACTGACTCCCCGCAGAGGATGATCCTTAATCATTTCGAAACTCGACGCCCACATGCGAAGACGATCATCCTGAATATAGGTTTCTTTGCGTAACAAGGTGTCTTTTAACCGTTGGACAATAGATATGCCAATGGGGTTTAGTTTTCCGGGGATGGATAAAATAGCGAAAAATATACAAAAAGAAATTAGTCCTATGACCATTTTTACCCGATTAGCTTTGAGAAGTTTGATAGCCCCGAGTTCTTTTACAAGATAACCCAGTAAAAGGACAAACCCGACGGTGGTTCCAATCCAGACTCCGCGGGATAGGGTCGCCATGATGACAAAAAGAAACCAGATTAAGAGAGCGATTTGTAAAAGGTTCAAAATATATCTTTTGCCCGTATCTTGGAACCGATATGTTTTGGGAGGTTTGGAAAATCGCAAGGCGATGAGTACGAAAGATGCAAGCATTAATTGAGAAGCGACACCGTTATTGTGACCAACGGTGGCGCTCATGCGATTGCGGTCTTCGGCTTTTCCTAAAATCATTTGAATAAAATCAAAAGGGTATCTTTCCAAATGCTGGCAAGTGGCGAAAAATGCTGTGACAATGGCACTAGCAACTACGGTCCAAAGTATAAGGCGAATTTTTTGGGGTTCGCATAACTGGTCCAGAATCAAGTAATAAAACAGAATGAACGTGGCAAAGAGTCCCCAGTCGCGGGAACTAATTTCCCAGGTATGAGAATAAGATAATGAAATAGCAGAAATAAATAGCAAAGAAAAAATCGGCATATCCAAGCGGGAGTGGGTGAATTTCCAATTGCCGGTCAAGGCTTTTTTGGCAAGGGTTAAATACAATAAAATTAAAATGATGGATTGACAAAATATTTCCTTGACCACCAGATTGGTCAGGACGGGAACAGAGTGGGGGACAGTAATTAAATCAGGAGCAATTTCTTTAATAATGGCTTGCCCATTCTCTCGAAACATGAGTAGCGGTGAAAAGAAAAAAAGTAGAACTAATAATCCCAGCCAGATTCGGTCTATCCAACGTAAGATAAACATGAGTGAGGGAGAGAAGAAGAAAAGTAGAATTATTAATAATCCCAGCCAGCCAAAGCAGAAGAAAAGTAGAATTATTAATAATCCCAGCCATATCCAACGTAAGATTCGTTTCATACCTCAGATACTATAACATAAAGAAAAGTTTCAAGTTTCAAGTCCAATGTCTAAAGTTTTCAACTTCATACTGTGTACTTTTTTCCACATTACTATTTTTCATAGTGTGGGTAAATTGACACGTTTTTCATTCGTATAATTGTATGTTTTTCAGATGATTTATATGGAACATTGATTTTACTGTAACTATAAAACAATCCAATATTGGGAATAGTTATTGCTAATATAGTGCTAAAAGAGAGGAATATTATGGAAGATATCGGACTAAATGGAATGATTATAATCGGAGGCGTTAGCGGATTGGCACTCATTGCAGCACGATATTCTGTAGATGTTATATTCAATACGATGCAGTATTTCATTAGCCGGTTGGGGGATCAGAAACGGAAATAAATCCAAGACAATATATTCGTTGTTATAAAACTCAACCCATATTAAAATGGGTTGAGTTTTTTTGTTGGGAGTATTTTTCCCAATTCTACTTACTCCCTTGACGGTTCTTTGTTATACTATTTTTCAATGTTGATAATGCCTATTATCTCTTATCGATTAACGTTAGTTATCTCAATCTGGGTCACGGTATCTTCGTGTGCCTTTTCCTCAATTTTCAGCACTCATGCTCTTGCCGGAAAAGATGCCTACGAAAAAGAAGATAAGGCAACAGCCAAAGAGGAATTTGATATGGCAATACGGACTTGGACACCCGGCGATGGGGTGGAAGAAAAAGCGGCGGTATATTCCATGCTGGGCTTGCTTAATATGGCTGATACAAAATACGATATTGCTCTGGAGAATTTTAATGAAGTCCTCAAATTAAAATCCAATGAAGGTCATCCCCATCTGCAAATCAGTTTGATTTATTCCGCTCAAGGGAAAAATCAACTGGCGATTGAGGAAATTAAAAAACAGGTTAAAGCAGAACCAGATTACTATCGAGGACAATGGACCTTGGGAAATCTATATAGAATCACACATCAAACCGAACTGGCTATTCCATGTTTTGCCAAAGCGACGACACTGAATCCTAAAAGTGATTCCGCCTATGCCGGTCTGGGTGATTGTTATAAGACTTTGGGAAAATATACCACGGCGACTGACTGTTTTGAGCAAGCGGTCAAATTAAATCATGATAATGCCATCGCGTATTACAATTTGGGACAATGCCATGCCGTTCTTAAACAATATGACAAAGCGATTGAAGATTATCAAAACGCTCTCACGGCGAGGGTCATCACCTTGAGTGCCTTTAAAGTCGAAGTATACACTTTTTTAGGGGAAGCTTACGAACATAGTGGGCAACCTGAAAAAGCAAAAGAAGCCTATAAACAAGCCAAAGAACTTCTCGATGCCATACCAAATAGACCTTTAAAGTCTTCCAGTGAAAAAGAAAAGTAACCTGGAAGAGACTTGGAAATAACGATGAATTAACCAGCGATGAAACCACCCATGGGTTGGAATAGTTTTGATTGTTATGATCTCAGTGTGACCGAAGAACAGGTTAAGGGGAATGCTGATTATATGGCACAACATTTGAAACCATATGGTTGGGAATATATTGTCATCGATATGGAATGGTACAATATTAATATAAAATAGAGTAATAATGATGTCTTATGTACAAAGGTCATACATCCTTCCCCTATTTCGTCATCAAAGGTACATAATCAGATTTCCAATCGAACCCTTTCGATGGAACTACCAATATACTCGCAATTGTAGGCATAATCATCACCTTTTTATAATTAAACATAATATCGCTCTATGCCTGTCGTCGTTGTCGAAAATGGTTTAAAGCTACCGCGGTAATAACAACAATCCCGACTATGACTCCTTCCCATAAAGACGCATTTCGTTTCACCACAATATTCAAACCATTAAGAATTATACATAAAATCGCAGTCCCAATTAATGTACCCGCCACACTACCTTCCCCACCTGAAAGGCTCGCACCTCCGATTACGGCTGCCGCAATAGCGTTCAATTCGTATCCCACGCCACTTCCCGGGTCACCCAAGCGGGTATATCCCGCGAATACAATTCCACCCAAACCGGCTAACCCTCCACAAAGAGTAAATGCTAGCAATTTGATGCGTTTCACATGAATCCCGGAAAATTTGGTGGCTATTTCATTACTTCCCAGGGCATATATGTATTTCCCGAAAATGGTGTATCGCATAAATAATCCGACAAGAACTGAGAAAAAAAGTAGAATAAGAACAGGAATGGGGATCTCGAATCCCGAAAATAATGATAATTTGCCATTCCCCAACGCATTGAAATTATCATTGATAATACTAATGGTAAGTGCTTCGGATAATAATTTTGCTATTCCTCTCATGAAACTCATAGTTCCCAAGGTCACAACAAATGGGGGCAGGCCACAATAAGCGATTAAATATCCATTTAAAAGACCGAACAAAATGGATATGAAGACGGTCACCAGTATCGTGGGGATAAATCCCCAACCCGGTCCGTCAAATCCATTGGTTGTGGGCGAAGACATCAGGATAGAGGCGATAACTCCGGATAACGCAATCAAGGAACCGACCGACAGATCAAATCCCCCCGCGATGATTACGATAGTTTCACCAATGGCGAATAATCCCAGTAACGCAATCTGGCGGGTCAGGTTTTCAATATTGGTGGCACCGGAGAAGATATCACGATTGGATGTCCCGGAAAGTAATATGATAACAATCATAATTAGCATCACAAAAAACATTCCAGCTTCCCGGGTTTTTAACATATTTTTAAATTTATTTTTTTTCATAAGGATTCTTCTTTTCGAATTTAATTATTAGAACTATGAGCAGCCATTTTCATAATCGTTTCTTCAGAAATATGCTCTTTGAGGATTTCCCCTGCCAATCTTCTTTGTTTCATGACCAAGACCCGGCTACACATCCCGATGATTTCTTCCATCTCGGAAGAGACAAGAATGATACCCATTCCCTGTTTCGCCATATCCATAATCAATCTGTGAATCTCCGCTTTCGCTCCCACATCGATTCCCCGGGTCGGTTCATCCATAATCAATATTTTGGGAGAAATCAATAACCATTTTGCCAAAACTACTTTTTGCTGGTTTCCGCCGGATAGATGGGTAATCCTATTGTTAACAGAGGATGTTTTGATTTGCAATCGCCGGGTATAATCTTCCGCGATATTTTCCTCCTTCTGACTATTCCGAAATCCATATTGGGAAAATCGTTTTAACACCGGGAGAAGAATATTGTCTTTCACTGTCATCTGAAGAATTAATCCCTGTTCCCTGCGGTCCTCGGGAACATACCCGATTCCATATCGAATCGCGTCCATAGGCGTATGAATCACAACTTTTTCGTTATCGATATATATCTCTCCCGAAATGTAGGGCGTGATTCCAAAAAGAGATTGCATGAGTTCCGTTCGACCGGCACCAATTAATCCCGCAAATCCTAAAATCTCCCCTTTGTGTAAACAAAAAGAAACAGGTTCTACCAGATATTTGTTCTGATAATTCTCTACCCGTAATATTTCACTGCCTTCCTGAATGGAATCCCTATGGAAATAGGACTTGATATCCCGTCCAATCATGGCATTGATCATGATTTCCTTGGTCATTTCACTCGCGAGCTTATTTTCAACTATATTGCCGTCTCGCATAACAATGACACGGTCCGAAATCTCTAATACTTCATCCAATTTATGGGAAATATATAAAACACTGATTCCCTGTTGTTTTAATTGCTTGATTATTCGCAACAGGTTGTTCGTATCTTCCAAAGTAAGGGAAGAGGTTGGTTCATCCATGATTATAAGACGGGCATTTAACGACAACGCTTTCACGATTTCAACCAATTGTTTATAAGCTTGGGATAAGAGTCGCACGGGGGTATGAGTATCTAAGTCCACCCCCAGCCTTGCCAGTTCCAGTTCTGCTTGTCGGTACATTTCTTTGTAGTCAATCACATAATTCGATTTTTGAGGTTCTCTCCCCAAAAAGATATTTTCTGCTATGGTCAGGTGGGGAACCAGGTTGGTTTCCTGAAAAATCATGGATATCCCCATTTTGCGTGCATGGTAGACATCGTGGGTACGGACGGCAATGTCACTGGAATCCCAAATAAAGGAACCGGAATCCATGGGATGAACCCCGGCGATAATCTTGGCTAAGGTCGATTTTCCGGCACCGTTTTCGCCGACCAGAGAAATGATTTCACTGGTTTGAATTTCCAGATTGACGTGATTCACGGCATGAATAGCAATAAACGACTTATCCACATTTTTTAAAGATACTAAATTTTCCATCGATTATGCTATTGATACCGGGTACGGTTCCAATTACCTTTTAAGAAGATTTGATACCCAGTTGTTCCAATTCTTTAATATAATCACCTAAATTTGCCGGGGTAACGATTTCAACCCCTGTATCAATAATACGATCCGTCGGTAACCCGGCCAGTGTACTATCTACCCCCATGGTCAGCATATCGTGCAGGATTTTCACGGACAGATACCCAAACTGATACGGTTTTTGAGCAACGGTGACATCGATATCACCCGTCTTGAGATATTGCAGGGTAATCGGTTCTGCGTCAAAACAAACGACTTTGATCTTATTATGTTTCTTGGCTTCTTTCACAGCCGCCGCGATAGCCGGACCGTTATAAGACCATAAACCTACAAACATATTGACTTCCGGATGGGCTTGAATGGCATCCTCCACATTCCTTCTCGCCTTGGTCTTGTCTGTTTGATCTTCCAATACAGTCTCAACGTCCAGAACGCCTTTGGTGGCATCCTTGAATCCCTGCAACCGTTCCTGGGCATTTTGTGCTTCCAACCGGCCTACGAACGCAATTACTTTCCCTTTTTTACCCTTGATAATTTCCAAAGCCTTTTTCCCTAATTCCATACCGGCATTATAATTCTTTGTGCCGATATAGACTTTCCGGGCGGAATCGGGTGCATCCGAATCTATAGTGATTACAAGGATACCTTTTTTCGCAACCTCATCGAGTACCGGCCCAATGGCTTTGGCATCAATCACGGAAATGGAAATCCCATCCACACCTTGTGCCACGGCTTCTTCAATCAACCGTTTTTGTTCTGCGACCTGTGCATTCTGTGGACCTTTCCAATTGGCTTCGACATTGAATTCTTTGGCCGCCCGTTCCATCCCGACTATCATGGGATTCCAAAAAGGGGCAATGGCATTGACAATAATGGCAATTTTGATTTTCTTGGGTTGTGCCTCGGTAACTTTTTGCGGCTGATTACTGCAGGAAACCAAGCTCGCTAAAAATACAAATAATAAAATCTTCTTCATATTTTTTCCTCCATGGATTTAGATTAATTTAATGATAAGAAGTCTACTCGATTTACATCCATTAGTCAATACTTACAGGCACAGGGAGGACAATACTAAAAAGGATTAATTGGTACACCTGATATTCCCAAGGGGAGATAGGCGGCTTTCTGCGGCGCAGAAAGTTTTATCTATAAT
Organism: uncultured bacterium; assembly: GCA_963768165.1. Lineage (GTDB taxonomy): Bacteria > UBP4 > UBA4092 > UBA4092 > UBA4092 > CAVYHJ01. The sequence goes on from CAVYHJ010000001.1 coordinate 192,143, forward strand.
AAAACTAAATATTTAGAGCTTTTGACGAACATCACTAATTTCTTTGAACTTCTTTTCATTGGCCTCAAATGATTAGGAATTAATTTTTTAATGTTAGAAAGGGAGGGGCTTGATTCATCAACACGATCTATGATGTAGATTAAAAAGAAATGGTGCGAAGTTACTACTTTTATAGGTATCGAGAAATCTCTAAAAACATTTCTCAATGAAGAATCGGTTGAAGGATTTTTTGCCAATCAGGAGCCAGGCTGGCTTTGAGAAGAATATCCAAAATAATCAAACTGACCCCACCGATGAGGTAACGATTCATCAGTTCACGATTGAGTTCTTTCTTTTTGACATAGACAAAGAACAAATGCGAGAGCGCAATCGCGATGGTAATAAATCCGATAACCCGAACAATGGCATAAATTTGCCATCCCATAAAGATTGCCTCCCAGGCAAAATGGGATTCTCGGATCAAACTCCCCACATAGAAATTCATATAATTTAACTGGATGGAACCGAACAACAATCCGGCGAAACCCGCGGTTAGTAAACTTAGAATAGAAAACACACTGAAATGTAGTAGATGCATCGGTATGAACCGGCTGGGATGAGATTCCGCGCCAATTCCCGTACGAACCCAAGTAAACATTTCGTCCCGGTAGGCGGGTCCGTGCAATACATGAGCGCCGGTTCTTTCGGGTGCGACATTGACCAAAGTCAACATAGTTAAGGACATAAATATCGTCCAGACCATCATGTGCAGGAATGCTCGTTTCAGTTTTCCTGAAGACACGGATTGCATATAAAGAGGATAGACAAATAATGTATTCAGGAATGGGAGAACCCAGACGGTGGGGAGAAATATTCCCAATAGACAACTGGTCACAGCGCTCAAGGCGCTATAGAGATAACCCCATTTGGATTCTGCTAATTTTTGCCACATAGGTAGTTTATGAATTCGGAAAGTTATTGTATCATAGTCAAAGACAGGTTTATTTATGAGTCAAAAAACAAATTCGGAAAAATTAGTGCGCTGCGATACCTGCGGGAAATGGGTTGTTTCCGTGTCCCGTGTTGTGATTGATGAGGGATACGACAGGAGTATGTCGATAGCCATTTATAATTGTTCGGAGTGTTTCGCAAAGAAAGAACAGAAAAGAAATAATCTCACCCATCATTCCGAGTCTCGCTGATTCCTATTTATAAATTGTTTCGGGAAATTGTCGCGCAAAAGGCGCAATACTGGCGCGGCTAATTATTTGACCGCGATACTTTTCATTCAACCGATCAATGGCTTTATAAAGCCGTTCACTTTTCTCTTCGTTTCCTCGAAATAGCCAGAGTTGAGAATTGTCCAACGACAGGTTTGATACCGAAACGCCAATCAACCGGACAGCCTGACCATTCAAATTAATTTGTTGAAATAATTGCATGGTGATATCGTAAATCGCATCGGCTTGATCGGTATGATAATCCAGAGAACGCCCGTGAGTGAACGTGAAGAAATCGGCGAGACGCACTTTCAAAGTAACCACTTTCCCTTTCAATCCCTGTCGCCGCAGACGATACCCGACTTTCTCACAAAGGGTCAATAACATCGCTTGCACAACGGTCAGGTCGGATTGATCTTTTTCGAACGTACACTCGTTGCCACAGGATTTCGGCAAGACAAAGGGAATCACCGGACGGTCATCAAGTCCTTTGGATAATGCATATATTTTTTCTCCGATCTGCCCAAAATTTCGCATCAAGATTTCTTTGGGATAACCCGCTAAATCACCGACTGTGACAATCCCAAACCGCTTTAACGATTTTCCCATTTTCTCTCCGATACCCCAGACCGCGGAGATGGGAAGAGTTTTTAAAATCATCCATTCATCTTCTTTTCGCAAGACAACAAATCCATTAGGTTTGCGTAAATCGGAGGCGATTTTTGCCATGAATTTGCTGCCTGCCAATCCCATGGAAGCAGTTAGATGAACCTCTGCCTGGATTCTATCTTGAATGGCTTTGGCGGTCTTTTCCGGCGGACCGAATAATCGTTCCGTGCCGCTTAAATCTACAAACGCCTCATCCAACGAAATGGTTTCCACCAAGGGAGAATATTCTTTGAGAATCGCCATGATTTGGGCGGAGACTTTTTCATAGTAAGTCATTCGGACTGGAAGATAATGGCCCTCCGGACAGAGACGAATCGCTTGATGCAATGGCATCGCAGCGTGCAAACCGAATTTTCTGGCTTCGTAGGAGGCGGCTGCGACAACTCCGCGTTTCCCGGGACTCCCGCCAACGATTACCGGCTTCCCGCGTAACCAAGGTTTATCACGCTGTTCAATAGACGCATAAAAGGCGTCCATATCTACATGGAGAATCATAAGATTATACACCGTCCCTCTATCCCCCTCCTTAATTAAGGAGGGGCGTGGGGGTGGTCTAAAATTTTCTTAACACACCGGTGACTACTCCCAGAATTTGAAAATCGGGAGATTGAGGGTCCACATAAATCGGTTCCATATCTTTATTCTCCGGTTGAAGGCGAACGCGGTCTTTTTCACGATAAAATGTTTTTACCGTCGCCTCATCGCCAACCAACGCGACCACGATATCCCGTTTATTGGCTTGTGTTTGTTTTTTTACCAAAACGATATCCCCATCCAGAATATGCGCATCAATCATACTATCTCCTTTGACTTGCAAGGCAAACGCATCTTCTGACGTAACCCAATCCCGGTCAATAGTTACAGTCCCTTCAATATTTTCCACGGCTAATAATGGCCTGCCTGCCGCCACCCGCCCTAGAATGGGAATTTCTTTGGATTCAAGAATCCGTCCTTTATTTTCCAAAAATTCCGTCAATTGAATACTGCGCGACTTATTACTCGTGCGTTTAAGAAATCCTTTTTTCTGCAAGGCATATAAATGATCGAACATACTGGAAGATTTCATCCTGTATCTATCCGCGATTTCCCGAACGGTAGGCGGTAAGCCATATTTGCGGTAAAAGGTTTTAATAAATTCCAATATCTGCGTTTGACGCTTGGTGAGTTTTTTCATATTACAATCTCCTTTTTATATGATTAACCAACTTAATTATACCGAATGGTAGTTAGGATGTCAATTGCAAAAGTAAATACGGTCAAACAAATGATTCTTGATAAAAATGACTTGACAAGAATAGGGGTTTCTTTCAGAATGAACAACTTGCGTTATTCCTTGATTGGAGACAGCAAAACAAAAACCTATGTCCGATGATACCAACATTTCCGGTTCTGCAGCCGTCCAGAATATTTTTTATTTTCTGGGGATTGTCGGATTGTTTACGGTTTTTTGCTGGTTTGCCAAAACCATCATGATCACCTTTATCGTTTCCATTCTATTAGTTTTCATTCTTAATCCTGCTGTGGACTGGCTGGAAAAACATCGTGTCCGGCGCTGGATGGCTATCCTTGTCGTACTGGGCGTTACCCTGGTATTGTTCACGAGTGTGTCTTATCTGGTCATTCTAAAAACCAGTGACTTTAGTACCAGTTTACCCCAATATAAACTTAAAATTTTAAAGCTCCGAACAGATATCGAAAAAAGATTTAAACCTATAGAAAAATTCACCAGTGATATTTTCCCGGAAACTTCGCCGGATAAAAATGTTCGGGAAGTGGAAATTCAAGAACCCTCTCACTGGCAGGATGTCCTCTCCTATATTTTAGACCTTTTGACCCATGCGTCTCTTATTCCTTTTATCGTTTTTTTTATTTTATTGGATCGCGCCACTCTCCGGGAAAAATTGGCCAATGTTTTTGGAGAGAAGAATCGCGCATCCTTCGTCAAAGCCATCGAAAAAATGCAATCTCAAATGATGGGATTTATTGCGGGTAACTTTCTTTCCGTCCTGCTTCTTTGGTTCGCGACCTATCTGGGTTTTCTTTTGGTCGGAATGGATTACCCGACACTCAATTCCGGGTTTTTCGCGGCTTGCAATGTCATACCGGTCATCGGTCCGGTTATCGGATTAGTCCCCCCTTTATTGACGATGCTGTTGTCATCCGATTCTTGGACACGGTTGGCCTGGGTCGCCGGATTTGGCATGATGATGCATCTGGTTTTTGCTAATGTATTAACTCCTAAATTAGTTGGAAAACGGGTTAAACTCAATCCCGTTGCCATCATTATTGCCATGATGTATTGGTATTGGGTCTGGGGGATTACCGGGCTTATTTTAGCAATCCCTATGGTCGCTTTTCTTAAAACTATCTGCGATTTCGTCGAACCCTGGAAACCTATTGGAAAATTGCTGGAATGACGAATACCCGCCTTCATATTTTCATTAAGAATTCGCAAGGTCTTCCCAACTCTCCAATATTATTGTGCAAATGCACAACAATTTTTATCCTATTGATTTTATTGCATATAAAACTTTCTACGTTCGTAAAAAGTTTTATATGAATTCATAGAAAAAGAGAGCAAAAAAATGAGAGGGCGGCTGGAGTAGCCGCCCGAAGTAGTAAACAATTATTTAACTAATTTGGCGTTAAGTTTGATATTGACTCCGGCAAGAGCTTTAGATACCGGACAACCTTTTTTAGCCCCTTCCGCCTGTTCCTGAAAAGTTTTTTCGTCAATTCCCGGGATTTTGGCTTCGGTATCCAGTTCAATCGTGGTGATACCGAACCCTCCTTCAACTTTTTCCAAAGTGACTTTCGCCTTGGTTTGAACGTATTCCGGTGTGAATCCCGCGCGTCCGAGTCCGGCGGAAAACGCCATCGAGAAACAACCCGCATGGGCCGCTCCAATCAATTCTTCGGGATTGGTTCCTTTCCCGTTTTCAAACCGGGACGCGAAGGTATATGACCCTTCAAACGCTCCCGTACCGAGTTTCATTTTTCCCGACCCTTCTTTGAGAGTCCCGTTCCATCGTGCTTCTGCATTGGCAGTTGGCATAGTTATGCCTCCTTTATAGTATTTGTGTAAAGAGATTACGACCTCTTGAAGTAACTTATTTATCCTACCACGTCATCGACGCTGTAGGCTATAGGGGCACAATATGATAAAGTAACTACCATGAAAAAAAATCAAATTCAAGAATAAGGAAGATAAAAAATGAAATTTGCCAAAATACTTTTTTCTGCATCGTTTTTTTTGTTAACTATTCCAAGTTTTTCGAAAACCAATCAACACGCTCTGAAATTACCCGCTATTTTCAGTGATAATATGGTTTTGCAGAGAGATATAAAAATTCCTGTCTGGGGATGGGCCAATCCGGATGAGAAAATCACCGTCCGTTTGGGTAAACAAATCGTCGTTACTCATGCGGACCAAGACGGGAAATGGATGGTGAGACTCAATCCAATGGAAGCGGGCGGGCCATTCACACTAACCATTGGCGGAAATCAAAACAAGATTGATTTCCAAAATGTGTTGGTCGGTGAAGTCTGGCTTTGTTCCGGCCAATCAAACATGGAAATGCCGGTCGCGGGAAATTGGGCGCATGTCAATAATTATCAACAGGAAACCATGGCAGCGAATTATCCCAATATCCGGTTAATCACAATTCCGCATGCCATTCGTTCCACCCCTCAAGACGATGTATCTACCAACGGGTGGGTGCCTTGTACTCCCGACAATATCGTCAACTTTTCCGCAGCAGCGTATTTCTTCGGACGTAATTTGTATCAAAAGTTAAACGTACCGATTGGGTTAATTCATAGTTCCTATGGGGGAACAGTGGCGGAAGCCTGGACCAGCAAAGAAGCACTAATGACATTACCGGATTTTCAGACAAGATTTTTATCCGAGAATACTGTCGAACAATCTAAAAAACAGTATGACGAGCAAACTGCCCAATGGTATCAATCCATCTATGACAAGGATACGGGATATTTTCATGAAGGACACCATTGGTCTGACCCGTCCGTTGACATATCCAATTGGAAAACCATGCAATTACCGGTTGCCTGGCAAACGGCCGGGTTGCCGGATTTGCATGGTGTGATCTGGTTTCATAAGGACATTGATTTACCCGATTCCTGGTCAGGCAGGGATTTGACCTTACATTTGGGACCGGTGGACGATATGGACATCACCTGGTTTAACGGAGTTCAAGTTGGGAGTATTTTTCAATGGGATGCTCCCAGACATTATAAAGTTCCGGGGACATTGGTGAAATCGGGAAAAAATACGATTGTCGTTCGAGTATTGGATACGGGAGGTATGGGCGGAATTGACGGAGAACCGGTGCAAATGAAATTGGAACCGGCAGATTCAACTGACCGTTCTTCGGTTTCGCTGGCGGGGGATTGGAAATATGAGATTGGCATGAACCTAAATATTATGCCCCCGTTACCGGTTGATCCGAGCAGCCCTAATGAAGTGTGTCGTCTTTATAATGGAATGATCCATCCGTTGATTCCGTTTGCAATGCGCGGAGTAATCTGGTATCAAGGAGAATCAAACGGGGATAGAGGATACCAATATCGAAAACTGTTTCCCACCATGATTACGGATTGGCGAAATCGGTGGGGACAAGGCGATTTTCCATTTCTCTTTGTTCAATTGGCAAATTGGCAGGATGTCAAACCCGAACCGGGCGATGATAATTGGGCGGAGTTGCGGGAGGCACAATTTATGACCTTGTCTCTGCCCAATACAGGAATGGCGGTAGCAATCGATATCGGAGAAGCCGATAATATCCATCCAAAAAATAAACAGGAAGTAGGGAACCGATTGGCATTAGCGGCACGGGCGATTGCGTATGGAGAAAAAATCGAATATTCTGGGCCTCTTTATCAATCCATGCAAATAGAGAGTAACAAAATCCGCATTCATTTCAGCCATACAAACAGTGTATTGGTTACTAAAAACGGTGCGGAACCGACAGGATTCGCTATCGCAGGACAGGATAAAAAATTCGTTTGGGCGAATGCAAAAATTGAAGGCGATACCATGACTATCTGGAGTGATAAAATTCCTAATCCGGTCGCTGTTCGTTACGGCTGGGCCATTAATCCAGTGTGCAATTTGTATAATAAAGTCGGATTGCCGGCATCGCCGTTTAGAACAGATTCCTGGCCGGGGATAACGGAAAAGAATAAATAATATCACTTCATCTTTACCTTTCCATGCCAAGGGAAGAGTATGAGTGAACCGCAAACCATCAAAAAACGCATAGAGTCCATAGACACGTTTCGTGGGGTTACCATCTTCGCCATGATTTTTGTCATCATGACCGCGGGATACCACAACCTCCCGTTAACTTTCCCACAATTCGGCAGCGCGCCGGTCACTACTTTTAAACATGCCGGGGATGACGGAGACCCCGATGAATGGGCGTTTTGGGAAGGCAAAAATCCTTCTACGATTTATCGTCAGGCGAAAATTCTGGACGAAGGAATGTACTTGCATGGGGAAAAAAGTAATCTATATAATGTTGCACTATTGGATGAAAAAGGTAACATGGAACTAATTTTAGATGGGGTAAAAGTCTGGACATGCAAACCTTTACACAAAGGGGAAGATATTATCGCTGTTTCACAATCAAAGATTAATGATCCTTATAAAACTGATTTAATATTAAATGAAAGGACAGGACCACCCAGACAAACAATAGCTGGAGCACTTCCATCTGCTGGAAGAATTCCAGAGATTACTGACAATGGCGATTATAAATTCCAACAACAGGGAATCGGCTGCACCTTCACCGATTGGGTAGCACCCTTTTTTGTCTTCATTGTGGGTCTTTGTCTCCCCTTAAGCCGCCAACGTCGGGGAAGCGACTGGTGGAAACATGTTGGCTACCGTACTTTGGGATTAATTATTGCGGGTGTTATTTACATTTCATTAATTTATAAACTCTCTTATTATTGGGGAATTCTACAAGCCATCGGCATTGCCTATTTCATGGGTGCCGTGTTCATGCTGTTACCCTCTTGGAAACGCTGGATAGCGGTCATTCTCATCGCCGCATTTCACAGTTGGGCAACCTGGCATATTTCCTGGTGGGTGGAAATCGGCGATAAAACCAAACCCTTTTGGACTATCCTAACTCCCGAAGGAGATAAACTCAAACCTTTGATTGTCCATTGTACGCCGTGGGCTTCCATTTCTTACGGTATCTGCACCATCATCGGGACAATATTGGGCGAGACCATAGCGACACGCGATACCACCAAAATCATCCGCCAATCGTTATTGATAGGAATAGTTTTTACATTCATAGGGTATCTACTTCATGTTTATCAACTCCCCATGAATAAAGATTATGTGTCCTCGTCCTATACTCTATTCACTTCCGGACTCGCTGCATTTTGCTTCCTCATTTTCTATTTGATTATTGATGTCGCGGGTATTAAATGGTGGACTGGATTATTCAATGTGTTTGGCGTCAATGCCCTCCTCGCCTATTTCATGCAACCCATCGTCCGGATATTTATGCAAGCGTTGGGTCTTTATCAAGGCTTGGGAAATCAAGTGGGATGGTCTGGGATGCTCGCTGGTCTTGAATGGACTATGATTCTCTGGTGCTGTGTTTGGATTTGCAATAAAAAAAACGTTTATTGGAAATTGTAACATCGCTAAAATCAATCACCTGTGATCAGTGTCGTCCTGTGCGACTCTGATACCTAAAAAAACAGTCTCTTCCTCACATATTCGCTCTTTTAAGCGGAATTAAGATTTTCAATTCCGCTCTAACAACAGTTTAAGAGTGGGATTGGAAGGGGCTAAAATAATTCTTTGACATTTGAGACCTCTGAAAAAGTATTGTTTTTGTTTTACAAGAGTGATAAATAAAAAAAGAGAAGGTTGAGGAGGAGGAAAGAAGCGGTTGGGAGAGTCCAACGACCTTTGGAGGAGTCTCCAAAGAGGAGAATACACTGGTATTCTTGTCCTTTTCGGATTAAGGAGACACAACTCCCCTGCGTTTGACCATCCGGACCAGATTCTCGGCCATGACCGCCATCTCCAAGAATTGTTTCACTCGTTGTAATCCGCTGACCGTCATCTTGCGTACCCCGCGCCAGAGTTTGAGACACCCGAAATACGATTCAATCAGATACCTTTTCTTCTTTTTCCAGCGCTCATTATGTCGTACATCTTCAGGTTTCTGGACTCGGGCATGGCGCTGATTCCGTAAAATCCCATCCACGATCCCATGGCGTCCCAACCACTCCCGATTCCGTTTCGCATCAAATCCCCGGTCCGCCAGCACGATCCCTTCCTCTCCGGTCAATACTTGCGGCAGTAAAAATACATCATGAATATTCGCAGGCACGACTAACGGTCGTCCCCCCAACGTCGTCTTGGGATCATAGCGTAAACACACATTATATCCATGCACGATCTTCAAGGGTCCTCGTTTCCCGGTTCCTGCTTCCGGTTCTAAGGGTTTCCCTTCTGGATCTGTGGCCTCTTTCTTATGATGACTTTCCACGAGGGTCGCATCCACAATCACCACACTCCCTTTCTTTAAGGACACCTTCTGCCGTCCTAACTGTTCTTCAAACCAGCCCCACAACTCGTTCTCCACTCCCGCCTGGCGAATTCTCTCCCGAAACTTCACCAGCGTCGTATCATCCGGCACTTCCTCCCCAAAAGCAATCCCCACAAACTCCCGAAAGGACAACCGATCCGTAACCTCTTCAACTACCCGCACATCTGACAGATTATAAATCCTTTCCAACAACCATATCCGAAATAATACCTCCGGCGCATACCCCGGACGTCCCTGATCCTTCGAATACATTCCTTCCAACCGTTGATGCAGTCCCTTCCAATCCAGCATCCCTTTCAGTTTCTCCAAAAACTTCCCGGTCTTCGTATCCAACTCCATCCATCCTTGCAGTAAGTGTCCTTGTCCTTTTTCTTCCCCGATCATGTGTCTCTCCTTTTAGGTTTTCCTTCCCATACTCTCAATCCCAACAAAAGGTAGACTTTTTCAGAGGTCTCATTTGTCAAAGAATTATTGGGTGATTGAATTAGTTATAGTTATATAAACCTAGCTATTTTTTCGACACGTGTTGAAACGTAGAAATGCCTAAGAAATCATGGAAATGATGTGCAACGGAAAGTTCTCTTTAAAAAATTTGAGTCACAATTTACAACCATGTAATATTCAGTCCTGTGGCTTTCTTAATTTCTTTCAATTGTTCAGGTATACAATATCCAAAGATGATTTCTTGAGTCCCGAATGTTAAAACAGTAAATCTGCCTTTGGTTTGCAATTTATCGGTCAAATCTTTGACTTTATCAAATAACTTCGGGTCAACCCAATCGTCATTGAGTTCCAAATCCCATTTGTACGAAACTCCTCGTAGAGTAAAGGACACCCAACATTCTTCTTTTTCAAAATCTATTAAATCCTCCAAATTTTCAAAAGCTAATTCGTTATTCGATATTCGGCTAAGATTTTGAAGAATATCTACGTAACAACCATTATCTTGTATCGCTTCGGTATCAAAATACCAGATTTGATTAGTCAGGGGTGTCCAAGGTTCCCGTTCAAGCGTTTGCCCTAATATGGTATACATCAATTCAAATGGGTCTACTTCAAACGCTACTTTTCCTTCTGAGCAACGGTCAATATCAGAAATCTCTACTCCATTATTTAATGTAAATCCCAGCCCTTTGAAAATCTCCAATTGCTGTTCAAAAGAAACTTTATCTTGCTTTTTCTTAAAATAATCCCTAAACATATTAGAACAATAATACTAAAGAATCATGAATAAGTATAATCCATTCAACCAAATTGGCTAGTAATAAATCTGCGAATTCGATAGACTAAATAGGTCATGAGCGAGTCATCCAATAAAAAATCCAATCGGCTGATTCACGAGAAGAGTCCTTATCTTTTACAGCATGCTTATAACCCGGTGGACTGGTACGCTTGGGGACCGGAGGCGTTGGAGAAAGCACGCAAGGACGACAAACCAATATTTCTTTCCATCGGTTATTCCGCCTGCCACTGGTGTCATGTCATGGAACATGAGTCCTTTGAAGACCCACTGGTGGCACAGATGATGAATGACGCCTTTGTCTGTATCAAGGTAGACCGCGAAGAACGTCCCGATATTGACAATGTCTACATGACTGTCTGCCAGATGATGACGGGGAGTGGTGGCTGGCCTCTCAATGTCATTCTCACTCCTGATAAAAAACCTTTTTACGCGGGAACCTATATACCCAAAGAAGACCGTTACGGACGACCGGGAATGTTCTCTTTAATCCCTCGTATCAAAGAGTATTGGACAAATAAACGTGACGATATTTTAAGTTCTGCCGAACAAATGGGTGAGGCGTTACAGCAAGCTATCGGTCAAACCCATGGTGAAGAAAAACTCGATGAATCGCTCTTGGAACAGGGGTATCGTTCTCTGGAACAACGGTTTGATGAACAACACGGAGGGTTTGGCGGAGCGCCCAAATTCCCCATGCCGCATAATCTCATGTTTCTCCTGCGCTATTATAAACGCAGCGGGGAATATCAAGCTCTGGCGATGGTGGAGAAGACTTTACAAGCCATGCGGCAGGGTGGGATGTATGACCAAGTAGGTTTTGGATTTCACAGATATTCCACAGATTCAGAATGGCTGGTGCCTCATTTTGAGAAGATGTTATATGACAATGCGCTTTTAGCCATGGCATATACCGAAGCGTATCAAGTTACCGGAAAAGAAGAATATGCCAATACTGCCAAAGAGATTTTTACATATATCCTGCGGGATATGACTTCTCCTGAGGGTGGGTTTTATTCTGCCGAAGATGCCGATAGTGAAGGACATGAAGGAAAATTCTATCTTTGGTCAGAAGAAGAACTTCATAGTATTTTAGGCAAAGAAGACGGTGATTTTGTCTGCCGGGTCTTTAACACGGAAAAGGAAGGTAATTTTCAGGAGGAAGCCACGGGAGGATTTCTAGGAACCAATATCCTGCATCTCAAACAACCGTTAAGCGAGTTTACCACTTATTTCAAATGCACGGAAGAAGAATTGGTTAAACGCTGGGAGACTATTCGCCAGAAACTATTTGAGGTAAGAGAAAAACGTATCCATCCCGGTAAAGACGACAAGATTCTTACCGACTGGAATGGTTTAATGATTGCCGCCTTAGCCAAAGGCGCCCAAGCGTTCAACGAACCAAAATATGCAGAAGCGGCAAAGCGAGCATCGGATTTTATATTTAAAAAACTATCCCACCACCCCCTTACCCCCTCCTTAATTAAGGAGGGGGAGCAAGGGGGTGGTGGGAGATTGTTGCACCGTTATCGAGACGGGGAAGCTGGTTTGCCATCGCACGTAGACGACTACTCATTCCTAATCTGGGGATTATTGGAATTATACGAAGCGACCTTTGATGTCAAATATTTAAAACTGGCTCTCGACATTAATAAGGATTTCATTCAACATTATTGGGATGACAAAAACGGTGGGTTTTATTTCATTGCAGACGACGGAGAAGACTTATTAGTTCGCCAAAAAGAAATCTATGACGGTGCCGTGCCATCAGGCAATTCTGTCGCTATGTTAAACCTACTACGCTTAGCGCGAATTACCGCTGATACTGATTCAGAAAAGAAAGCCTCCGATATTTCCAAAGTCTTTTCCCGTCAGGTCAAACAATCCCCACCCGCGCATACCTTACTCTTATGCGCCATGGATTTCGCCTTTGGTCCCTCTTACGAAATCGTCATCGTCGGTAACTCCCAAGCCAAAGAAACAAAAGAAATGATTTATGCCTTTCAACAACATTTCATACCTAACAAAGTAGTAATTTTAAAACCGACAGAAGAACCTGATCCGTTCATCACCAAAATCGCCCCATATACCAAATTTCAAACATCTCTCAACAATAAACCCACCGCCTACGTCTGCCAAAACTTCGCCTGTAATCAGCCGACGACGGATGTAGTTGAGATGTTGAAGAGGTTGGTAATCAAATAACTATATCCTTCAAAGAAAATTGCTTATAGTTGTTTGACATTAAGGTTGAACTTAGATAAACTATTTGCAATTTAATCTAAGAGAATAGGTCAGTGTTATGAAAATAAAAGGAAAACAGTTTAGTGTTTTAGAAGCTAATCATAAGAATATTCGACAATGTTTTGTAATCATGCCTTTTTCTACTATTGATGGAATTTGTTCTGCAGAAGATTGGGATAAAATATTTAATGATTTAATTAAGACCTCAGTAGAGAGATGTGGACTTAACTATAAATGTACAAGGGCTGAATCTATACCTGGCAACATTTTGAGAGACATCGTTAATAAGCTTAACGATGCGGATGTTGTAATTGCGGATCTTTCTGGAGGAAATTCAAATGTATTTTATGAATTAGGTGTACGTCATGCTTTGGGTGGACGATCTATCTTGATTACTCAAGATCTAAAATATGTTCCATTCAATCTCCAAAACTATGCATGCTGTTATTATGATTGGAGAACCCCAAAAGGTAGACGCGATTTTGAATTAGAAATAAAGAAATTATTACAGAATATTGACGATTTCCCCCATAAATCTGATAATCCTTGCGATGATGTACTTCAGAGAAGGCTTAATTGGCGTTTGTTTCCAAAAGAAATCCAAAAAGAGCATGCGCGTCAGTGGTTAGATAAGTGTGTTTCCGCTTTTGAAAAGATCAAAAGAGAAGAGATACCATTGGATTTTTATAACCATCCAGAATACCTTAATTATATTTTCACTCTTATCGAATCCAATACAGAGTCTGAACTTATAAAGGTTTTCTCTCAATCACGTACTTATACGGCGTCTGGGTTTGAAATCCTTAACAAACGATTGAAACGTATACATGATCTTCATAGAAAAGCTGTAAAAGATAAAAAAATAACTATTGAGTACACAATATTCTTTGACAATCCAGACGTATTAAAGCTTGAAGGAGCACAGGAATTTTTAAATGATTTAAGAACCTATGCGTGTAGAATATATTTATTATATGCTGAAAATGCATTTGAGTTACCCGAGGAATATATCGAAAAGAATATAGCTATACTTTCCAGTCATAAGGTTGCTTTCACTCATCATTGGAATAAAAACATTTTATTAGAGAGTAAAACACTATGGGTTTCGAAACAACGTTATGAGGAATTAAATTCAATATATAATACAATAAAAAATAAGGGCAAAATTTATTATGAGAAACAGTCTTAGCCACTTTGTGTAAAAATGAGGATTACGTTCTTTGAGAATGTGGGCGAATTCATCAAGGTGGTATTTTTAATGGGACTCTGGGAGAAACGAATCTACACTTTGTAAGAATATTCAAGAGCTATATAAAAATTTAATTTGATACCAGCGGCAAAGGAGTAGACAGAAGCGGGAGGTGGACGTAAACTAATCATATAGGGTTATGAGAAAAAAGCTGACAGTTTTAAACCAGGATATTCTTGATCTGGACGGACGCAAGTTGGCCGAGGCGGGTCAGGAACTCACGCCGGCATTTATCAAAGATTTATCCTTGCACCGTGCAACCTCTACTCCACCGACCAATTTATCGAAATTCCCGGAATTGCTAAATGATTATTATGAATTTTGTAAGATTCCTCCTTACGACAAAATCTTCGCGGAAGAGCATACACGTGAGGAAGTAAGTAATTTATTGGGGCGAGCACGGATTTTTCCCGTCGTGTACGAGTCGCTCAAATATTTCAAAGAGAAGGAACCGTATACCTACCGGCATATTTTAATGGTATCCGCTATGTCCACCCGGATGGCTAACGATAGCACTTCGCTTTACCGTCTAAGTCTGGAGGCGGCCACGGTAACTCCGAGTCATGATATCGGGAAAATGAATATTCCCCTTTCGATCTTAACCAAAGAAAAAAAATTAACCGACGAGGAAAAAAATATATTAAGGGAACATACGACCGTGGGTTTTATCCTTTTAACCCATTATCTGGGTAAAGAAGACCCGGCGTCATGTCAGGTGGCGTATGAACATCATGAGTTAATGAATGGCACCGGTTATCCGCGGGGAATCTGGCAGACCCATGAACTGGTGCAATTGGTGACCGTTTGCGATATCTTCGACGCGCTGGTCATGCCCCGACCTTATCGAAGAACAAATTACTCGGTGCGCGGGGCATTGGAAATCATCAGTTATGCCGCTTTGGAAAAAAGATTGAACATGGATTTTGTCTCTCTCCTGATTGCCTATAACCGATGGGGACGCCCCCCCGCAAAAAAGCTAACCTTGTCCACAAAACTGCGGGAATCCGAACCCCAGGACAATAATTACAGTTTAGCCCATATTCCTATTCCAAAATCCAAGAAAACCTTATTCCCGCCGGAGGATGATTAAGACGTTTCTTGAATTTGACCGTTGAAGGTTTTTTGTAAAAACTTTATTCCTTTCCCAATTTAATTTACAAATGACATCCCAAAAATTGAATATACAATTACAGAAAGGACTATAATACCTCTTAAGTCCGGATCAACGGAATTGTGATCGATTAGTTGCCAAACCCCATAACCTGATCCTACTAAACTCAATAATAAGCTTATTTAAGAATAAAACTTAACACCCGTGATGGTAAACATCCCACCCTTTATATTTCGACAAGGCTTCTTTCACAGCATTGGAGGTTTGGGATAGGTTGGCAGCCACGTGATGCTCAAACCCGTTTTCACAAATGTAAGCCAATAGTTTCTGGAATTGGGGAATTTCGACCACACCGAACCCGCCAAAAGTCATCAAGGGATCTTTTGTTAATTTTCCTTCTCCGACATAGGAAACAATTTTCCCCTTGAATTCATCTGTGGAAACCCGGCAATAAGTAAAGGGTCCTTCTTTCATTCGACCGACAATTGTCCCATAGGTATTATCCTTGCCAACCGTTCCTGCAATAATTTCTTGATAATCCATTTTCTGGGATTCAAAGACTGCTTTGGGCAGATTGGAACAATGAAACACCACAGCTTTATTGGGATCCTTGGCATAATTATTATTCCAATCCAAAATTGCAGAAGGGGTCCCGGAAGCTTGCTGCAAAATATACATTCCAATCAATCCAGCGATATCGGTTTCACACGCACTGGGTGTCAGTTTGTTCGACATAATACTCATCAAAGTGCAGGGGACCACGCCATAGAATTCTTCTAAAGCAGTCCAACATTGAATCGCCGTGGCGGCCAAGTTTTTCTCTTTCATCCAACGGTCAATTCCAACCCCCAGTTTTGCCATTTTTATCAAGCTGGGATCAGGCACTCCTTTTACACGGGTATATTCTTTAATATAATCCAGTTTTCTTTTAACAGATGATTCCTTATCACCCATTTTATGAACCCAACCCAATAGTTCCGACAAATCCAGTGTTTCCACTGAGATACCGGATTGTTCCAATAATTTCTCACTATACCGGACGGTATTAAATGCCGCAGGACGGGCGCCAATAGCCCCTACCCGGAGATGTTTCAAGCTTTTTACAATTTTACAGATGCCTACAAATTTCCCGAGGTCGGCTTTGAAAGAAGCACTTTCAGGGTCAACAGTATGTAAACTGGTCAACGTATATTTGATACCATATTGATGTAGGTTATTGCAGGCAGACATTTTCCCACAAAAACTGTCTCGCCGGTCTGCAATGGTCATTTTATCCTGGCTATCTTCAAAGGCATGGATTAATACCGGTACTTCTAATTCAGAATATCGAATGGTATTGGCAATCGCTCGTTCATCCCCAAAATTTGGAAGAGTCACCAGAATACCATCAATCTCTTCCCGATGCTGTTTGAAGAGGTCACCGCATAGTTGAGCTTCAGCCAATGA
This sequence comes from uncultured bacterium, assembly GCA_963768165.1. Lineage (GTDB taxonomy): Bacteria > UBP4 > UBA4092 > UBA4092 > UBA4092 > CAVYHJ01. The sequence continues at coordinate 208,902 of CAVYHJ010000001.1, forward strand.
TTCAATTGCGCCATAATTGGTAGCTTTTTCCGGCACAATGACAGCTTTTATACCCGCTTGCTTTAAAACATTTAAAATAGTTTTTCGACCCGTAACACACAAATGTTTAGGGAAGAATCCCCGGTTACCGACTATAACGCCTAATGTAATCATAATAATCTCCTTATTTTATTTATTTGTTTATTGTTAGACTCTTTTTTCTCTGTCCATAGGTCGCGTTGGACCCGTGTTTTCGTAAATAATGTAAATCCAATAAATATTTAGGTATGGGTTGAGCTATAGGGTTTAACATGAGTGTATGGATACCCATTTTTGATGCTTGTTCTAAAACAATAGAATTCTCCACAGCTTCTTTCACCGACTTTCCCCAGGTAAATGGAGCATGATTTCTAACAAATACAGCAGGAATTTCATTGGGGTTTATTTTACCTTTCTTAAATCTTTCGATAATCACTTTCCCGGTATTAAGCTCGTAATCACCATCCACCTCCTTTTGAGTTAATTTCCGGGTAACCGGGACGGTTCCATAAAAATGGTCGGCATGGGTGGTCCCAAAACAAGGGAGTTCCAAACCCGCTTGTGCAAAACAGGTTGCATAAAGGGAATGAGAATGAGCCACTCCCTCGATATCCTGAAACTCATTATAAAGTAATAAATGTGTGGGAGTATCGGATGACGGATTTAAATCACCTTCCATTACTTTACCTGTTTTTAAGGATACAATCACAATATCCCCGGGATTTAACCGTGTATAATCTACCCCGCTGGGTTTAATAGCCATTACTCCATTATCCCTATCTACACCACTGACATTCCCCCAGGTTAAGAGGACCAAACCAGCAGACACCAAATCCTTATTCGCTTGACAGACTTCTTCTTTTAATTTATCGAAGTTCACATTATTACCTTATAGAATCTCGAATAGTAAGTAATTCTTTCATAATATCATAAAGCTTGGGTTTGTTGGTGTTAGTAGCCATATACCCTTTGATTCCAAAATTGTTATGTAAACACTGATACATTTGGTATAACCGATTATAAATCCGTGCATTTTCTTTAACAGGCATAAACTTTTGTTTCATGACACCGGTCATGGCTTTCACCGCGGGATTAAAACTATCATATCCACCATTTCTTTTACCTGCCACAACCGCACCGGCAATCGCAGCACCCATAGCACAGGTCTGAGCACTTCTGGATACATGTATAGGCCGGTTCATAACATCCGCATAGATTTGCATGACCAATGGATTTTTTACAGATATCCCACCACAATTAATTACTCGTTTTACTTTCACTCCATATTCCTCAAACCGTTCCATAATCCGGCGGGCACCATAGGCCGTAGATTCTATCCAAGCACGATAGATTTCAGCGGGTGTTGTTTGCAGGGTCAAACCCACCGCCAAACCGGATAACCGCTGGTCAACCAATATGGTCCTGTTACCATTATGCCAATCCAGAGCCAATAGACCACTTTCTCCAGGTTTTAATTTTTCTGCTTTTTTAGTTAGTTCAATATGTGAACCCTGAGCAGTACCGCATGGCTGGATATAATTTACAAACCAATTAAAGATATCTCCTACAGCCGACTGACCGGCTTCCAAACCATAATACCCTGGAAGAATGGACTCCGGTACAATTCCGCACAATCCGGGTATATCCGGTAGAGCTTCTTTCAAGGGAACCACCATCATGTCACAAGTTGAGGTGCCTATGATTTTTACCAAATCTCCCGGTTGAATACCTGAACCAACTCCACCGGCATGCGCATCGAAATTACCAACGGCCACAGGAATTCCAGGTTTAAGTCCCAGCTTTATTGCCCATTCAGAAGAAAGGCCTCCGGTAGATTCCGCTACCGTATAAGCTTTAGAAGGGAGAGATTTCCTAATTCGAACCATTCTTTTATCCAAGGTTGTGAGAAATTCCTCATCAGGATAACCGTTCCAGTCGTGATGGAACATAGCTTTATGTCCAGCAGCACATATCCCCCGTTTCAAGATGGCTGGGTTTGTAGTCCCTGTTAAACAGGCTGGTATCCAATCGGCAATTTCCACCCATGTGTAGGCTGCTTTAAATACTTTCGGGTCGGTGTGTAAACAATGTAATATTTTAGACCAGAACCATTCAGAAGAATAAATGCTACCGCATTTGGATAAATAATTGGGTCGGATTTTAGAAGCCAGTTCAGTAATTTCCGCTGCTTCCTCAAAACCGGTATGGTCTTTCCAAAGCCAAGCCATGGCATTAGGGTTATTCTTGAATTCTCTATGCAAAGCCAAAGCAATGCCGGATTGGTCTAACGGTAAAGGAGTACTCCCCGTTGTGGCCACACCAATACCTATAATATCTTTTACAGAGAAATTTTTATGAAATGCAGCTTTCTTGATAGCTCCCCGAATAGAAGCAATAGTTCCATCCAAATAATCTATGGGATGCTGCCGGGCTAATAAGGGATTTTTTAAATCCAGGAAAACACCCGCTTCTCCATGAGTATAGTTCCAAACGGAAGTCCCTATTTCTTCCCCAGTATCTGTGGAGACGATAAGAGCACGGACTGAGTTTGTACCATAATCCAAGCCGATAGTATATTTACTCATAATTACCTACTTTCCTATTTCATATTTCAAAAACTAGAAATTAGTTACATCAATCAAAGCTTTTACAACACCATCTTTATAATCAAAGACTGTTTCAAATGCTTTTTGAGTTTCCGAACCTTTAAAGACATGGGTTACTAAAAGGTCTGGCTTAATAAGACCCGCTTCTGCTAATTTAATACAAGGAGATAAAGTATGTAAACTCCGCCGGACAAAACGGATAGTCAACCCTTTTCTTCTCGAACTTCCTGAACCAAAGGTTACATTATCATGGGGATTAGTTCCAATAATAGCAACATGTCCTGCAGGAGCTGCTACTTCACAAGCATTCCAGAGAGTATCCTCCGAGCCAGAACATTCAAAGACTTTTTCTGCGCCAATCCCATTGGTAAGAGAAAGAATCTCATTAATAACTTCTTTCCGGTCACCGACTTTAGCCTTTACTACAGAGTCAGCACCTAACTTTTTAGCTAGTTGCAACCGGTTCTCCAACAAGTCAACGCAAATGATATGCACCCCCTGATATAATTTCACGATATTCAAAACACATAAACCCAGAACACCAGTCCCCAGAATGACTACCGTTTCACCGGGGTTAAGATGCATTAATCGTGCTCCATGAAAAGCCACTGCCATAGGTTCTAACACAACGGCTGCTCCATCAGAGATTTTATCAGATACCGGTTCAATAAATTCAATTGGATGAGTAATAAATTCCTGAAGTGCTCCCTCATAAGGTGGAAGACCTAAAAATTTGTTATGAGGACAAAGGTTACAATATCCCTTCTTACACATTTCACATTTTCCACAAGTAACCGCAGGTTCAATCGCCACCCGTTGACCCACCCATTTTTGAGGAACACCCTGGCCGACCTCTGCAACCACACCCATACATTCATGTCCAATAACCAAGGAGTTGTTCATGCGGAGATTCCCGATGGCACCGTCTCGAAATAGATGAATATCAGACCCACATATTCCTACCTTACCAATTTGAATTAAAACCTCACCGGAATGGGGGATGGGTTTTTCTGAATCAAAAACGGTAAAATGTTTCGGAGACACCAATACAATTTTCTTCATGAATACCTTTCTTAAGAGGGCAGAATAAATTAATACTTTTCATGGAATTATACCAATTTGTTGTATTTTTGGATATCAGACTTGGTAACACAAGATGTTTAAGAAATAATTCTATTTAACTAATAATAAAAGAATAGATTTATTTTATGAAGTTATAGCTTCCTCCAAACTCATTATATATCAATGACAAAATAGTCATAAAGAAAAACTTCATACAATCCTTCTCTGCTGGTATTATAACATTTGGAGGAGTGAAATCAAGTTGTTGGGATAGACAATTCTTATTTTCGAAAGTAAAATATTAATATGAATGAAAAATCGATTGGTGAACTATTCTTAGAAACTACGATCTTCCGATTTGAAAATATTAAAGGACTGGGGGAAAGAGCGATGGCGCAATTGGAAGATAAGGATTTGTTATGGCAGTCGGATGAAGAAGCCAATAGTATTGCGATTATCGTCCAACATATTTATGGCAACGCCCTTTCCCGTTGGACAGACTTTTTGACAACGGATGGGGATAAGCCGACGCGCGACCGCGAAGGAGAATTCACTCAACCGGAGACTTTTGACAGGCAAAAACTCATGCAGGCGTGGGAACAAGGATGGGCTTGTATGTTTAATACATTAAATCAATTGACCGTAGATGACCTTACCAAAAATGTACTCATTCGAGGACAATCTCTTTCAGTCGTAGATGCTATTCAGCGCCAACTTTCGCATTACTCTTATCACATTGGCCAGATAGTGTATCTCGCTCGGCAATTGAAAGGCGAAACATGGAATTCATTGTCCATCCCACGTGGAAAATCCCAAGAATATAAGCCGAAAAAGAGAGATTAGAAACTAGAAATTATATTAAAGGCACTACGGTTTCGAGAGGCACTCTTTACAAATGCCGGTAAAATCAATACGGTGGTCATCAACTTGAAATCCGGTAACTCTTGCTGCCTCTGAATTTAAAATATTATTGTGGGGTAATTCCACATCCATAACTTGATGACAGAGTTTGCAAATGAAATGATAGTGGGGATGAAGATCGGCATCAAATCTATCAAATGAGCTCCCATTTTCCAACCGGTAAATTTTGCCCTGTTCCATTAAAATCCGCAAATTGCGATAGACCGTACCGAGGCTCAAATTGGGGATTTCTGGTTTAAGTTTCGTATAAATCCAGTCTGCTGTAGGGTGACTATTCGTACTGCAGAGAACTTGGAAAATTCGTTCCCGTTGTTTGCTATTTTTGTATTGAACCTGAAAAGTTTCCTCTTTTGGCATTTTTTAATACCCATACGTATTATGATGAAATTTTGGTTTTCTGTCAAGAGTAGCAAGAATAATCATTCTTACTATTATTATTCTTAAAAGAAAACAATTCTATTTATTATAGTTACCGGTACCAGGATTATCCTATAACCAGATAATTCTCTTTATAACTAATAACTATAATATAAAGAATTCTAATTACGATAAAAGAGAATAATAATTATCCTTCAAACACAAGTACTATTTTACTTGACTATTATAAATAGCATACGCAAGAAATCCAGCCATGGTGGCAAAAGCTGCACCCGTGGCGAGTTCCCCGGTATTTTCGTCTATAGATTCGCAGGCAATTCCATTGTCCAAGCTTGCTTTGAGAATCAGTTCTCTCCCCTTCACTACACGATAACTGAGCATGTCATTGGCAATGGAAAAACAAGCAGGATGAGGAAAATGGTCACAACCGACGGTAGGGAAATTCGTCCCGGCAAAGGAATATTTATAATCTTTGGAATGCAAATATTCGATAGTATTTTGATATACAGATTCCTCATAAGAACAAAAACCATGAAACGGCAATAATTGTAGGGAACCGGGAGGATCGTCATAGACTTGAAAATTATCTTGAAGGTCTGTAGCCCAAGCCAGCAGCCATCCGTGTTCCGAATTAAAGACGCAATTCTCCCAAACGGCTTTTTTTGTAGATTCCGCCATTTTGCGATACTCTTCGGCCTCTGCCGGATGGTTTGACAAAATGGAAATTTCTGCCATATTGTTTAACATCCGCCAGACTAGCACATTATCGTAGGTAACATAAGGGTATTGTGCAACATCGTCCGAAGGCAATAACATGGTCTCATACAAATCTAGTGTGGGATGTTTTTTTGATTTTAAAACCTCTATAATGTGTTTAAGTCCGTCTTTTACGTGGGATAAGTGAAGGAGCGAATTGTCCTTAGTGGTTTCTATGTAATGATACAGTGCGATAATCGGGGCACATAATTCATCCAATTCAAACCCGGGTTCCAGCATATTGCCGTCAATATAATGCGAATGAATACCGGCGTTGCGGACATGGCGGACGAAAACCCGCTCCAATAATTCGCGTGCTTTTTTCTGATCAATTAAAAGCACCGCCGGCAGACTCCAATAAAGTACATCCCGATCCCAGTATGCCGCGCTGACATAATAACGCGGACTGCGAGATGTGATAAGAACCAGTTCCTCATTATCGAGAGTATATCCTGTCGCGTAAAAATAATTAAAAAAAGAATTCAAATTCATGATAGTTTCCAGCTTTTGAGTTTCTGAGTGCGTGGAATCAGGGGTTCCTTCCCCTTTCAGACGCAGGGTATGGGATTCCAACCATTGTACTGTTCGTTGAAAAATCTTCTGATATCCGTGACGTTTCATTTCAAGAGCAGCTGTTGCGGCACCCACTTCATCCAACCCCAAACCGAAATAGAAAACCAATTCTTTGGATTCTCCGGCACCCAACGTCAGGTGTTTTCCCAATGTCCAAAATATTGGATTGAGATTGTTTTCATCAAGCACGATTTTGTTTTGACCTTGTTTGAGTACAATGGTTTCAGGATAATTATTCACTTTCCAGGATTCGACATCCAAGGGTTCCGAAGTATGCAAACCTAAACAGAAAATAGAAGTTTCACGGGCAAATTCCAACATCATCCCACCGCCCCATTTTGCGGGATACGCTATCCTGCTGGCATTCATAATTTTAGATTCATTAATGCTGTGATAAGCATGTTGCCAAGAACCGCGAAGCCCGACAAAAATTTCTCCTACCTGTTTCTCCAGATTACTTACCAAAAAATGAATGGCAAACCCGCGCTCTTGAATAGGGGTTAAATAAGTACCCGTGAATTGTACCTTTTCGTATTCCACAGTAAACCGTGGAATCCAATAATTCAATCTTTGCCATTTCAGATTTTCAGGCGACAAGACAATTTCTTTTTCATTCACCAATAGATAGGGCTGGAGAAATGGCAGTGCCGGATTTTCACAACCGTATGTTTCTACCAATCCACGATAACCCATGTGCAAAAAATTCATACTGTTAATTTGCGCGGTATTTTCATCTATTAGGGGAAGTGAAACAATTTCATTCCCCGTAGGTAAATACTTTTCTTTCAGCATAATATACTCCCGATAAGGTCTCTGGTTTTGGCCTATTGTTTCTAACTAGAAATTTGGAACTCTTCTATGAACAAGGTAAAAGGACTCGAACTATTGTTCCTTTCCCTGGATGTGAATCGATTTCAATTTTCCCATGATGATCTTCGATAATCCGCTTGGCGATAGGCAATCCCAGACCGCTACCGGTTTTCTTGGTCGTATAAAAGGGATCGAAAATCCTTTTCATCTCTACCGGTGAAATTCCCATCCCGGAATCTTGAATTTCCACAATAACAAACTTATTATCTCTGGTAAAACTACGAACTGTCAACCATCCCCCTTGCAATAAAGCTTCCCGCGCATTGAGAATCAGATTCAGGAATACCTGGATCATGCGCTGCGAATCCATTTTGATTTTAGGCAAATTTTTTCCGTATTCTTTGGAAACAACAACTCCTTCCTTTTGCAGTTGATGTTGGCATAATTGAAGTGTTTTATCGAGAATTAGGTTAATTTCCTGTTTGGTCCATTCTAATGAACCGGGCTTAGAAAATTCCAAAAAATTGCGTACGATTTTTTCCAACCGTTCGGTTTCACTAACAATATTTCCCACCAATTCCTTTTTTTGTTTATCCTCTCCAATCTCCTCACGCAGGAGTTCTGCGTTGCCACTAATAATCCCTAATGGGTTACGGATTTCATGCGCTACGCCCGCTGACAATTGGGTCATGGATTCCAATTTATCCGTTGCCAACACCCGCTCTTCCAGCCGAAACATAGCCGCAAAAATCCGATTCAAAATAAACACGGTAACACCGATCAGCACAATACTGATAAGTCCCAATAGCTGAAGATACCAGCGGATTTTGTCAGTCATTTGGAAATACTGGGCATTGGCTTCTACACCCAACACTGCGATGATATTAGCCTTGTCACCATAAATGGGCGCGTATGCGCGCTTATACCAGGTATTTTTAATAAAATAGTGAAATCCTTCTATAGTCTTTCCGCGAAACGCCGAATCAATTTCTCCCTGGTCATTATATAACCGGAGTTCATGGGTCGTACTGCCCGATTCTAAGAGATGCCCTGCAAGGGCTCGCGCCAATACATGATAGCTCCGATTGATAATATACAAGTCGCCCAATTTCATCGTATCCCGCATTACATACAGTTCTTCATTGACTCGGGTTTGCGTAGTTAAAGAAGTATCGTTGGAAACCAACTCGGCGATTTGGCCTTTATCCAACAATAAGGTGGCCGTGGACGCAAACGATTGTAACCGACGACCCAATTCTTCATCCAGAATTTCATAAATATCCAGATAAAATAACCATCCGATAAAATTAATCGAAATCAGCAAAATTACTACAAGAAGAATAGTCCACAGAGTTGGATTCCGTCGAATATGGGAGAATCTAGAAGATGTCATACGTAATGAAAACTATGCCATACATACAACACTAAAAACAAGTTCATGGTTTTAAGTTCCATTTTATAGTAAATAACTATAATGTAAGGACACTTGAAAAAAAGGAAAAAATTGACAAATAAATGAGTTTTCGCTAAACTTTTTAGTGAACCAGTTTAACCGGAAATTAGGTAACCGGTGGAAAGAGAAAACTGCAACAACCGTTTGCCCGACGGGTGTTTTCAAAACTCTCAATCCAAAAACAACTAAATCATTATTATTCAAACCATTATTAATCTACAAAAGGAGTAGTGTGTCATGAACAAGAAAAAATTATTATCAAAATCCAAATCTAAATCTACTAAGTATGTCTATTTTTTTGGGGCCGGAAAAGCGGACGGAAAAGCCGAAATGAAAAATCTGCTGGGCGGTAAAGGGGCGAATTTAGCGGAAATGACCAATCTCAATATACCGGTCCCCGCGGGGTTCTCGATTACCACGGAAGTCTGCACTTATTATTATTCTCATGGTCGGAAATATCCTGTAGAGTTGGACAAACAAGTCCGTACAGCGTTGGCAAAAGTTGAATCGATTATGGACGCGAAGTTTGGCGACGCGGAAAACCCGTTGTTGGTGTCGGTTCGTTCCGGCGCACGGCGTTCCATGCCGGGGATGATGGAGACCGTGTTGAATGTCGGTCTAACGGAGAAAACCATTCCGGGGTTAATTATCAAAACCAAGAACGAACGGTTTGTGTATGATTCGTATCGCCGGTTAATCGGGATGTATTCGGATGTCGTTATGGAAAAAGCCGCCGGAGTTGAAGTACAAGAAGGTAAAGGAATCCGACAACAATTGGAACATGAATTGGAATCCATGAAAAAAGCACGCGGAGCGAAACTGGATACCGATTTAACGACAGATGATTTGAAAAAATTGGTGAAAATCTATAAAGCCAAAGTGCAGGAAGTTCTTGGCGAACCCTTCCCGGATGATCCCTATGAACAATTATGGGGTGGTATCGGAGCGGTATTTAAATCATGGACAGGGAAACGGGCCATTGAATATCGGCGCATCGAAAAAATTCCTGAAGAATGGGGCACCGCGGTTAATGTCCAATCCATGGTATTTGGGAATATGGGCGACAGCTCCGCGACCGGTGTCGCTTTTACGCGTAATGCCGCAACGGGGGAAAATGAATTTTACGGCGAATGGCTGGTCAATGCACAAGGCGAAGACGTCGTTGCCGGAATCCGTACTCCTAACCCGTTAAACAAGAAAAATAAAACCGAACATACGGCTCATTTGAAATCTCTCGAAGAAGCGATGCCCAATGTCTACAAAGAATTAAACCTTATCCGCTTGAAATTGGAAAAACATTATCGCGATATGCAGGATATCGAATTCACCATTCAGGACGGGCGTTTATGGATGTTACAATGCCGTGTCGGGAAACGTACCGGCCCTGCCGCCGTCAAAATGGCCGTGGATATGGCGAATGAAAAATTAATTCCCAGGAAAGAAGCCCTCATGCGAGTGGCGCCCAGCCAATTGGATGAATTGTTGCATCCCATGGTTGACCCGAAAGCTGAAAAGATAGCCGTACGTCTTGCCAAAGGATTACCGGCGGGACCCGGCGGAGCGATTGGCCAAGTCGTGTTTACCGCCGATGATGCCGCCAAATGGGTCAACGAATTAAAACGCCATGTCATTCTTGTGCGTAATGAAACATCCCCTGAAGATGTGCATGGAATGCATGTGGCGGAAGCTATATTAACCGCCAAAGGCGGAATGACCTCTCATGCGGCGCTAGTTGCCCGTGGTTGGGGCAAATGCTGTATCGTCGGATGCGCGGAATTAGCCATTGACGCCCATACCAAAACCATCACGGTGGGCGACCTCGTCGTCAAAGAAGGCGACTGGATTACCTTGAATGGAACCAAAGGGAATGTCTATGTGGGTCAACTCCCGTTAGTAAAAGCTGATTTGGATAGTAATATTGAATATAAAGAATTGATGAAATGGGCGGATGCAACACGTAAATTAAAAATCCGCACCAATGCGGACCGACCGGAAGACGCGGCGCAAGCCAGAGCTTTCGGCGCGGAAGGTATCGGATTATGCCGTACCGAACATATGTTCTTTAGCCCTGAACGTATTAAGGCAATGAGGGAAATGATTGTCGCGGAGAACGAAGAACAACGCCGTAAAGCCGTAATGAAGTTGTTGCCTTTCCAGAAAAAAGATTTTCTGGGAATATTCGAAGCGATGGCAGGATTGCCAGTAACCATCCGGTTATTGGATCCGCCATTACATGAATTTGTTCCCCACGAAACCAAGGAAATTCAGGAATTGGCAACCGACCTCAAGGTGTCTTTTGAATCCTTAAAGAGCCGCATCGCCCAATTGAAAGAATTAAATCCCATGTTGGGACATCGCGGATGCCGGTTGGGAATCACCTATCCGGAAATTACGGAAATGCAATCCCGCGCCATTTTTGAAGCGGCAGCAGAACTAACCAAAAAGAAAATTAAAGTCTATCCCGAAGTCATGATTCCACTGATTGGAACAGTCGCCGAATACCTCAACCAGCACGATATCATTGACCGGGTCGGCAAACAAGTCCAAAAAGAATATAACGTGAAGTTCCCCTACTTGATTGGAACCATGATTGAAATTCCGCGGGCATGTCTGGTTGCCGATAAGGTTGCCGAATACGCTCAATTCTTTTCTTTCGGCACCAACGACCTGACCCAGACGACTTTTGGTTTTTCACGGGATGATATCGGCGGATTCCTTCCTGCGTATCTGACCAAGAAAATATTACCGGATGATCCGTTCCAGACTATTGACCAGGAAGGGGTCGGAAAGTTGATTCAAATGGGTGTCCAACGCGGTCGCAAATCCCGGAAAGACCTAAAAATCGGTATTTGCGGAGAACATGGCGGAGACCCGGCATCCGTGGAATTTTGTCATAGAACCGGATTGAACTATGTGAGCTGTTCCCCTTACCGTGTGCCTATCGCGAGATTAGCAGCAGCGCAAGCAGTTTTACGCAAATAGTATTTCGATTCGATACTCGATAAGTAACGTCCCGATTGGAATAACCTATCGGGACGTTTTTTATATTTCTTATTACTTATTTTGGACAAGTTTTTATAAAGGCAATAAATATAAATCTGAAAAATGATATGCTCAATGATGCGAATGCATAAAAATATTATCCCAGTTGGTATTATCATATTCGTTTCATTCTTAACAATCCAATCACAAGGAAGTATCCCTACCCATGCAGAAGGGACAATAAAAATCGACAAAAGTTCGATAGCGCCCATCCATCAAGTTTGCGAGTACAAGACCAATCCGTTAGGTATTGATGTTTTACAACCTCGGTTTGGTTGGATACTGAATTCAAAAAGTAAACATAACCGTGCTCAATTCCAGACAGCCTATCACATTCTGGTTTCGGATAATCAGGAACCATTAAAAAAGAACATCGGGAATATTTGGGATACAGGGAAAATTGATTCGGATGAAACCAATCAAATAACCTATGCCGGAAAATTATTGGAATCCCGGAAAAAATATTGGTGGAAGGTGAAAATTTGGGATAACATGGGTCAGGAATCTTCCTGGAGTAAACCCGCTTATTGGACGATGGGTTTATTAGAACCCACCGACTGGCAAGCCCAATGGATTAGCTATGAACAGACTCCACCGGAGAATTATCTTAATCGTTCACGAGGACTTGAAAATAAAGAAGGATTGAACTTACCGCCGTCTCCGTATCTTCGAAAAATATTTGCGTTATCAAAATCCATCAAACAAGCATATCTCTATGCCAGTGCACTGGGATTATGTGAACTTCATCTGAACGGGAAAATAGTAAATCCGGATAGATTTATACCCGGCTGGACTGATTATCATAAACGAGTTTATTACCATGTTTATGATGTTACACAGTTAATAAATTCCGGGAAAGAGAATGCGTTGGGGATCATCCTGGGGGATGGATGGTATGCCGGATATTATGGGTTTGCCCAAAAACGGGAAAATTACGGCAAACATCCACGTGCATTAGCACAACTGGAAATTGAATATCAAGACGGGACCCGAGAAATTATCACTACTGATTCGACCTGGAAAGCCAGTTATGGCCCGATTATGGAGGCGGATTTACTTCAAGGAGAATTGTATGATGCGACACTGGAAACCCAATTTCAGAATTGGGACGAACCGGAATTCAATGAATCACAATGGAGTCCAATAACTATCAATCCGACACTATCCATTCCACTGAATGCTTATCCGGGAATTCCGGTTCAAGTCACTCAAGAACTGCCGGTTAAAAAAATCACTCAGCCGGCTCCAGGCGTTTACCTCTTTGATTTGGGACAAAATATGGTGGGGTGTGCCCGGTTGAAAATCAAAGATAAAAAAGGAACCAAAATAATATTGCGGTATGGAGAAATGTTAAATCCCGACGGGACTCTTTACACTAGGAATCTCCGTTCCGCCCGTGCTACCGATGTTTATTATGTAAAAGGAAAAGGGACAGAATCCTGGGTTCCCCGGTTTACATTTCATGGATTTCGGTACGTAGAACTGACCGGGTGTAGCAGCAAACCGGGGTTGGAAGCAATAACAGGATTGGTGATGCACAATCCTTTACCCGAAACTGGTTCCTTTACAACCTCTTATCCATTATTCAACAGGTTATTTCAAAATATTGTCTGGGGCCAAAGAGGAAATTACCTAGAAGTACCCACCGATTGTCCTCAACGAGATGAACGTTTGGGTTGGACAGGAGATGCACAGGTTTTTATTTCTACCGCATCCTATAACATGGATATATCCACCTTTTTCACCAAATGGCTGGTGGATTTGAATGATGCGCAGCGGTCGGATGGCGCATACCCGGATGTAGCTCCGGAATTTGGCATTGGATTCGGAACATCGGCATGGGGGGACGCAGGAATTATCTGCCCTTATGTAATCTATAAAACCTATAATGACAAACGGATTTTGGAAAAATATTATCCACAAATGGCAAAATCCATCGATTATTTAAAACAAAACAGCAAGAATTTAATCCGCCCAGATAGCGGGTATGGGGATTGGTTATCCATCAATGCCGATACTCCCAAAGATTTAATTGGAACAGCTTATTTTGCTCATGTCACCCAAATCATGAAAGAGATCGCTCATGTTTTAGGAAAAACCAATGATGAATCAGAATATCAAAAATTGTTTAATGACGTCCGAATCGCGTTTAATAAAGCCTATGTGTCAGATGACGGACATATTAAAGGAGATACCCAGACAGGATATTTATTAGCATTACAGTTTAACCTGTTATCCGAAGACAACCAGGCCAAAGCATTGGAGTATTTGGTTGAAAACCTGAAATCTCGAAAATGGCACCTCTCGACAGGTTTTGTAGGAAGCAATCTCTTATTACCCACCTTAACCCGGTTTGGTAAAGAAGATATTGCCTACCGGATAGCCTTTACCGAGAGTTACCCCTCTTGGTTATACCCGGTAAAACAAGGTGCAACGACCATCTGGGAACGATGGGACGGTTGGACCAAAGAAAAAGGATTTCAAGACCCGTCCATGAATTCATTTAATCATTATGCCTATGGTTGTATTGGTGAATGGATGTATTCCACCATCGGGGGCATCCAACCTGATGGGCCGGGGTATAAGAAAATCATTATACATCCCGTCATCAACAAAATTCTAACCTATGCCAATACTTCTTATCAATCTATTCAAGGGAAGATAGTGTCGAATTGGAAAATCCGACAGAATAAAATCATCCTAGATATAACCATACCCATTAATACCCGAGCCACTGTTTATATTCCCACTCGGAACAGCCAAAAAATCAAGGAGAGTGGAAAACTTGTATCTCTTTCAAAAGAGATTAAATATCTTACGACGGAAAATAAATATGCTATCTATCAATTAGGGTCTGGAAATTATCATTTTATATCGGATTAAAAACGTAAATCACAAACCCGCTAAGAGGCTTGGGATAAAAATAGGTGGTTTTTTGGGGGAGCCGTCTTCCTTGTTCGCAAATTCGTTTTACATCATGGATATCCGGCGGGCGCAAGATAAAAGCAAATTGATATTCCCCGGAATTCACTTTGGCAACCGACTCATTCAAGCTATGGGTAAATCCAATATGCTCATGCATGGATTCTTGTTGGGGAATCGCCAGGGTTTTATCAACCACCCATTCCTGAAAAATATCGGTATCCAGTAATTCATCATGAGTAGCGGGTTTCTTTTTGAACTCCAATAAATGATATTTTCCATCGTATAAACCAAAACAAATTCCCTTTTGTGGAGACAATTTTACAATTAAGTCCGGTTGATCTTTCACCGAAGTAAGAACAAAATTTTCTTCCAACTTTTTATGTACTGCTGGAATCGTCATGTTACGTACGTTACGAATCAAGCGATGCGTCGGGGAAATCACCAAATTGGGGTCATCCATGTTCACTAAATACATCATCATATAATTGGCGGGATGGTCATTGGAAAAGGAAGGTGTCTTTTTTCTCAGCTTATCCCGAAACGCCAATGCCGCTTCATACCGGTGATGCCCGTCGGCAATCAGCAAGGACTTATTTTGCATTTCCGTTTCAATCAGATGAATCAATTGAGGGTGATTGATTTTCCAGAACCGGTGAACGGTTTTGTTTGTGTCAGTAAATTCAACATTAGGTTGGGTATGTCCGATAATCCGTTGAAAGGCATGATTGATTTTCTGAGAGTTATCCTCATAGACTGCATAAACAGGTTCAAGGTGGGCATGGCATGATTCCAAAAGTTTTAACCGATCTTCCCTAGGTTTTGAAAAAGTAATTTCGTGGGGTAAAATTACTTTGGAGTCAAAATCTTCCAAACGAACCAGAGCCATAAAACCCGATAAAATCCTTTTGATTCTACCGGGTTTCGATTCAATTAAATAATCCGGGTCGGTTTCGAATTCCAATGTATAATAATAAACACTGGCTTGATTATCGGGAAGTAATATATCATCTTTCATCCAATGGTGCAGTTTTTGGTTAACATGACCGTAGGTATCCGACTCATTTTGGGGAGTCGCTAGAGTCAAATGAATCATATTATACGGATTGGATTCTTGAAATTGTTTTCTCGCCCCGGGAGATATCACGTCATACGGAGGGACAAGAATCTTCGACCAGTCGCCGATTTTATTTAGATTATACCGATACCCCTTGAAAGGGATTGTTTTGGCCATGCCTGCTCCTGTTCGGAATCAAAATGATGAAATAGTTTTGCTGAGTTATTACTATTATGAAAGTTTTTTCATTTTCCGTCAATCTCTTTCAAGAATTCACCGTTTCCTGTTATCATAATACACTCAAACTTATTTACTTTAAAGGAGAGAACTGTGGAACGAACTATTGTTTTAATTAAGCCCGATGGGGTGCAAAGGAAATTGACAGGGGAAATATTACAAAGATTTGAGAAAAGGCATTTCCGCATTGTGGGGATGAAACTGGTGAAATGGTCAAAAGAAACGGCAGAGAATTTTTATGCGGTACATAAAGGGAAACCATTTCTGCCAGAACTGGTGAATTTTATGATTTCAGGTCCTTTGGTTGCACTTTGCCTGGAAGGACCCAATGCTATTAAACAAGTCCGCAAAATGATGGGTGCGCTTGACCCGTTGGAAGCCCCACCGGGTACCATACGCGGAGACTTTACGCTGGAACGGCAAACCAATTTGGTACATGGTTCCGATTCACAGGAATCGGTAAACCGGGAACTTCCCATTGTATTTGCCAAAAATGAATTGCTGGATTAATTCGTTTTCGGTATGTACTTTATTGATTCTCATGCGCACTTAGACGACCCTCAGTTAGCCGTAGACATTGAATCTATTCTCGAACGGGCTGCAAAAAATAATGTGCGTTATATCGTTACCATCGCGCAGGATATAACCACCAGTAAATCGGCAGTCACCCTTGCCAATAAATATCCCAATGTATTTGCCACGGTCGGAATCCATCCCCATGAAACCAAAACGGCAACTCCGGAAAGTTATCCTATATTACGCGAACTGGCAAAAGAATCAAGAGTCGTTGCCATCGGTGAAACCGGCTTGGATTATCATTATGTTCATTCGTTGCGCGATGTTCAAAAAGAAGTCTTTCACAAATCTATGGAGTTAGCCTCCGATTTGAAATTACCAGTTGTCATCCATACCCGTGAAGCGGAAGTAGATACATTATTAATGTTGGAAGAATTTCGAGGTAGGGTTATTGGTGTTATGCATTGTTTTTCAGGAAATCAGGAAATGTTAAATAAATCGTTGGATTTGGGATACTTTATATCCGTTGCCGGACCAGTCACCTTCAAAAAAGCAGTGGAATTACAAGAATTGGTCAAACAAATCCCGGATGACCGGTTACTCATTGAAACCGATTGCCCTTATCTGGCGCCCGTCCCTTTTCGTGGAAAACGCAATGAACCGTCCTATGTCGTACTTACAGCAGAAAAAATCGCCCAATTGAGAAATACCTCAATCGAAAATATTGGTCAAATTACCACAGCGAATGTCAAGCGGCTCTTCAAACTTTCCCTCTCTTGACGGGAGACATTGATTTCGCTAGGATTAAGAGGGTTTTAACAGTGTTTCGAAACTCAAAATTTCAAAGGAGAATAATACAATGAATAGAAAGTTTTATTTCAAAACAACAGTTATCGGTTTCCTCTGCGGAATCGGTATCCTGTTTGGTCAAACGTTTGCTCAACAATCGGAATCAAATTTTGATATCTCCGAATCCAAACTTATGGCATTACCCAAAGGCGTAGTCGCCACCTATCAGGGCGGACAGGTCACGGAGAAAGAATGGAAAGATTATCTATTGAAAACCCCATTCCAAAAGAAAGGGAGTCCCTTAAATCCAGAAGATATTTCTTGGAAACATAATCTCATCAAAGAGTATGTAGCGAACCAAGTAATTTATTGGGAAGCTCTCAAAGAAAAACTTGATCAGACACCGGAGTTTAAAAAGGCTTATCGAGACTTGGAAGAGCGTCTGCTCTTGGATACATTGTTTAAAAATGAGGTCCGCGAAAAAGCGGTGCCCTCCGATGATGAAATGAAAAAATATTATGATTCTCACAAGGAACAATTCGCCTCCCCGGAAACTTTTTCTATTCGTCATATTTTCGTGGATACATCCAAGACTCGCAAAACAGATGCGCAAAAAGCCGAAGCCTTAAAAAAAATCAAGGAAGCCTATGACAAATTACAAAAAGGTGAAAAATTTGAATCTATAGCCAAGGCATATTCCGAATCATCTCCGGAAGACAAGCGGGGAGAGGTAAACGGACCGTTTAAGACAGGAGAAATTCTCATAGATATTGAGACCACGGCTTTGGCACTGCAAGATGGGAATTACAGCAATATTATTTCCACCAAACATGGATATACCATTGTGTATCTTGAAGAACACAAGTTGGCGCATATTAATGCCTACAACGATGTTAAAGAATCTGTCAAAAATGTTCTCGAAGGTCAGAGAATACCGGGCCTTCGCGCTCAAATGATTAAAGAGGCGCAAGAAAATACTAAGGTTATACGCCATTATGAATATCTAACCGATTCTTCGGCAAAAAAAAGTAGTGTCCTTGTGGAAATGCCGGACTTTAAAATGACCGTGGGAGAATTGCGCGATCTCGAAAAAGGGTCCTCAAACAAACCGTCTTTTTCACAGGAGACAGAATTTTTGGATGGAACAGTCCAGAAAAAGCAATTGCTATTATTCGCTGAAAAATTAAAATTAGAAAAAGACACCTCCGTTGTCAAAGGGTTGGAGGATTTCAAAAAAAGTCGGTTGGTTGATATATGGATTAACAAAAAGGTATCCAATGCGCCGAAACTTACCGACGCAGATATATATGATTTTTACCAAAAAAATTCCACCCGGTTTGTTACTCAAAAACAAATCAATGCCAGTAATATTTATATCAAAGCGGATCTCTCCAAAGCTACCACAATTGGCAGCCGGGCGGAATACCTGAGCATTGCCAAAGATACAGCAGACTGGATTCTCGAACAACTGAAAAAAGGCGGAGATTTCACGGAACTGGCAAAAAAATATTCTACTATTCCCAATGCCAAAGAAGGCGGAGTCATAGGTTGGAAAACAATGGGACCCATGGGACATAGATTTGATTTGGTAGCGTTTAAATTAAAAAAAGGGGATATCTCCAATTTGGTGGAAATGCCCGACGGGTACCAAATTATTAAGGTGATTGATATTAAGAATCCCCAACAACAAACCTTTGAAGAAGCTAAAGCAGATGTACGCCAACTAGCAGAACTAAGTGCCAGGTTAAAATTACGCGATAAAATTTTATTGGATGAATTGAAAAGTGTTAAACTCCAATACGATCTGACAAGACTTTAACGTGTCTTTGAAGTAAACCTTTACATACCGTGGCTCTTTATCAAGAGAGTCCATGGTAATTTTGTGCTTAATTCCCGAAGTATCTTAATACCATCTAAAGGAACATTTGTGTTCCTGTAAAACGGTGAACGAAATGAACGAAGTCCCGACAAAAAATTGGTACAAAGTAAGCCGGTAGGGGATATATTCCTGCTATATATTTTCTATGATTTGTTTTTGTTGGACAAACAATTATTAAGAACCTTATTAAGAAAATATTTTTTGGCCTTATTTGTGCAGATGTAGCATCGATTGATATGGGTAAATTTATCAAAAGACGCCTATCAACAATTCATTGTTGGCGAGATTGTAGGATGGCGGGGATTTACGAAAAACCTTTTACCTGGGGAACTTACTATGTTTTGAAGATAGAACTGACTGGATTAACCATATCTGAATATATTTAGAGGACCATAAATTTATTCACGCACAAGAGCTGAAACTAAAATATTCAAATTTTCGTTCCGGTGACACCAAAGACGATTATAAAACTTGTAGCAAATTTGTTTTGCCAAACGTGTCTTAAGAGGCAAAAAAAACACAACAAAAATTTAATTTCGCTGTATATTATCCACTACCTGACCGTTTTCATTAATTAGTTGGATGGTTAAGGGCATTTGACCGTAGGGATGAGTGGCGCAACTGAGACAGGGGTCAAAACAACGGATGACGGCTTCCACGCGGTTCAACATTCCTTCTTTTAATTTAGTGCCATCCACAAATTTTTTAGCGGCTTGCAAGATGCCTTTATTCATTGCCATATTATTATGTCCGGTGGCGACAATGAGATTGGCAGAAAGCATCAGCCCATTTTCATCCACTTTATAATGATGAATGAGAGTCCCGCGGGGGGCTTCAGTCACGCCGATTCCTTCGGAACAATTATACCCGGCATCGGTGCGGACATGGGGATTCAAGATATCCGGGTCATTCAGCAAGCGTTCCATTTTTTCAATCGCAAAGAGGATTTCAATGAGCCGGGCGTAATGATTATAGAACGCGCTGAGAACCAGTCCTTTTTGCCGGTCGCGATATTCTTTCCATTCTTTATCCGCATAGGGTGTCCCACAATGGTCAATAACGTTGAGCCGTGCCATTGGTCCTACGCGATACAATCCTTGAGGATACCCTTTGGGCTTATAGTAAGGGAATTTCATATAGGACCAGGGTTCCGCAGCTTCCCCGATTACTTTTTGATAATGAGTCGGGTCTATATTATTGGCGACAATTTTTCCATTGGTATCCATGATGCGTAATAGTCCGTCATAGAACTCCAATCCCCCTTCGGGAGTAACCAGTCCCATAAACAGAGACGGGAAATTGGCGAAGGTATCTATCTCTTCGGTGTATTTATCAATACTTTTTTTGAACCAGTCAATAGTTTCCTGGGTAATCTGAAGAGCTTGTGGCATGACTACCAGGATTTTATCGCGATTTTCAGCCGAGAGCGGTTTATTGACTCCGCCCGGCACAACCCAGGCGGGATGAACGCGTTTATCACCCAGCCATTGGATAATTTCCTGACCAATTTTTCGAAGAGTGATGGCCTGGGTTGCCAGTGTGGGATAGGATTCAATCAGTCCGATGATATTTCTTTTGGCAGGGTCGGAATCCATTCCCAAAAGTAAATCAGGGGATGACAAGTAAAAGAAGCTTAAAGCGTGGGATTGGATATATTGAGCCAGATGGAGAATTCTGCGAAGGTTCATGGAAGTTTTTGAAATATTGACCGCCATAATCTGATCGCAGGCTTTGGCGGAGGTCAATAAATGGCTGACCGGACAGATGCCGCAAATCCGTGCGGTTAAAGAGGGCATCTCATAAAAAGGACGTCCTTCGCAAAACTTTTCAAACCCGCGAAATTGGGTAATATGAAACCGGGCATCGTCTACTTTTCCTTTGTTATCCAGAAAAAGAGTAATTTTGCCGTGTCCTTCGATACGTGTTATGGGGTCAATCGTAAGCTGTGTTGACATGGTAATACCTTTCCTAACCAAATTGAGATTTGCCGCCTAAATCGGGGATTTTCCCTTCCAAGAGATGGCTCAGAACATAAAGAATGTTTTCGGGAGTAGGGGGACAACCGGGAATATGAATATCTACCGGAACTACTTCGTGAAGAGGCTGGGTGTGGTTGAGTAATTTGGGAACCACCTCATTAGGGTATTCGGTGGTATGAAGATTATCCCCGGCATAGGCACGCGCAAACAAATCTTTTTTCAAAAAGGAGTTGCGCATAGCGGGCACATTGCCGGTGACCGCGCAATCTCCCAACGAAATTAGAATCTTGGTTCTGGCGCGAATGGTTTTAATTTTATGCAAATCTTCTTCGTTGCTAATTGCCCCTTCCACCAGGGTAACATCTACCGCTTCGGGGAATTCTTTAATATCCGCAATCGGGCTATAGACCAAATCGATAGCCGCCAATACAGGCAGTAATCCTTCATCCAAATCGAGAAAAGACATGTGGCAGCCGGAACACCCATCCAACCAGACTGTTGCGATTCGGGGTTTTGTCATCGCCATTCCCTCCTCATCGAAGAGAGATAGGATAAGAATTCTTTTTTCTTAATCATTTCTCCGGCAGATTTATTTTTTTCTGCTAATGCTCCGGTCGGACAAACATTCACGCATTTACTGCAACTGGTGCAGGTTTTTGAGGTGCCCCATGGTTGATTCATATCCGTAATAACCCTCCCATTGATTCCCCGCCACATTATATCCCAGGTATGCACCCCTTCAATCTCACCGCACACTCTGACGCAGCGGGAACAAAGAATACAACGGTTATGATCTATAACAAACCGGGGATGCGACGAATCTACCCATAATTTAGGGAAACGATAAGGGTAATTAATATGCGTTATGCCCAGCGTCACGGAAAGAGATTGCAACTCGCAGTGTTTGTTGGAAACACACACCGAGCAAACATGATTTCGTTCTGCAAAGATAAGCTGTAGAATCATTTTTCGATAGAGGTTTAACCGTTCGGAAGCGGTGATTATTTCCATCCCATCATCTACCTTGGTTGTGCAGGCGGGAAGCAATCGGGATATTCCTTTTACTTCTACCAGGCACAAACGGCAGATTCCTACCGGGGTTAATCCTTCCAGATAACATAAGGTGGGTATAATCACTCCGTTTTTTCGTGCTAAATCTAAAATTGTAATATTTTCAGTAGTACAGATATCTCGTCCATCGAGTTTCACCAGTAATTTTTTATCAGGCATACTATCCTCTTTCCAGATTATAAGTTTTTTTCTACAATAGAACTTTCTTTAATATCGCATCGTAAACAACGAATGGCTTCTGCCAGTGCCTGTTTGTTCGACAAGCCTTGATCTACGGGTTCGAAGTTATTCAATCTGTTTTCCACCGGGAGAATTTCGGGAATATTTCTAAAAGTACCATCCGGTTCCAGTATCAGGGGATTCTGATATGCAATTTTCTTGAATAATTTTTCATAACGATGGTCGCCCATTAATTTCTCATCCATTACCCGGGCGGCTTTTTTTCCAGCCGCCATTGCCAAGGTCATATTGGAAGGACCGCTGACCAGATCACCTCCGGCAAAAATCTTGGGATGACTGGTTTGAAAAGAAAATCTATCCACCCCGACGGTACCATTTTTATTTATGACAACACCGAAATCCTTTATAAAATCAGATTCCGCACTTTCGCCAATGGCAAGAATGACAGTATCACAAGGTAGAGTGAAGGTTTCTTTGGTCTCAACGGGTTTTCTGCGTCCGTGAAGGTCATAATCCCCTATGACTGTTTTGGCGATTTCCATACTTTGAACTTGATGATTGGTGTTTCCAATCAAGCGAATGGGTACGGCTAGGAATTTAAAATCCACACCTTCCTTAACCGCTTCTTCGACTTCGTCTTGAATTGCCGGCATATCGTTTTTTTCCCGACGATAGACAACGGTCACTTCCGCGCCAAGCCGACGAGCGGTTCTGGCAGAATCGATGGCTGAATTCCCACCGCCAATGACAATCACTTTGCTGCCGATTGCCGGCTTTTTTTGAGAAGAAATTTCTTCCAGGAATTCGATGGCATGATAAACACCTTGCAGGTCGGTATCTTGAATACCAGAAGAGATTTCTTTCCAGGTACCGATGGTTAATAAAATCATGTCAGTTTCATTTTCCAGTTCAGAAAGTGATTTATCCTTGCCGACTCGGGTATTGAAAACAAAAGTAACACCCAAGTCTTTGATAATTTGAATTTCCCGGTCTAATACAGATTTGGGTATTCTATATTCCGGTATCGCGTAACGCAACATTCCACCCGCTTCTTTAAATGCATCATAAACCGTAATTTTATGTCCCAATAGCGCCAGATAAAATGCCGCCGTTAATCCTGATGGTCCGGCTCCGACGATAGCTATTTTCTTATGAGTAGAAGGATATTTTCGTGCATTCAAGGTCTTTGACAATGTTTGGTCTTTATTTTCCTGGAAGATAATATCTGTGATATAGCGATGTAATTCTCTGATAGATACCGGTTGGTCTACTTGACTTCTGCGACAGCGTACTTCACAAGGATGTTGACAGACGCGGCCTGTTGAAGCCGGTAAAGGATTATCCATGAAGATGAGTTCAAAGGCTTCATCCATTCGACCTTCTTTTAATAATTGGATATACCCGGGGATATTCATGTGGAGAGGACAATTGTTTTCACAAGGTGCCAGGAAGAGTTTTTCACAAACACCTGCCGCGCATCTTTTTTCTTTAATGTGTTCTTCATATTCATTTCTGAAGTATCGAAGGGTCGTGAGTACTGGATTGGGCGCTGTTTGACCTAAACCGCATAGGGATGTGTCTTTAATCATCCGGCTTAAATTATCCAGTTCTTTTAAATCATTTTCTGTTGCATATCCTTCTGTTACGGCTCTCAAAAGCCGTAAGGCTTCGTCCAGACCCATTCTGCAGGGAACACAATTTCCGCATGACTCCGAGCGAGTAAATTCGATGAAATATCGCGCCACATCCACCATGCAATTGTCTTCATCCATGACCACCATTCCTCCGGAACCCATAATAGCACCAAGCGCGCCAAGCGATTCATAATCCACAGGAGTATCAAACAGTTCTGCCGAAATACATCCTCCCGAAGGTCCTCCCGATTGAATGGCTTTAACTTTTTTATTCCCACTACTGGCCGAGCCAATGTTATAAATAATTGTTTTTAGAGGTGTACCCAGAGGTAATTCTACAAGGCCGGTATTTTTTACTTTACCAACCAATGAAAAAACCTTTGTTCCCGTACTGTTGGTGGTACCTGTTTTAGCAAACCAGTCTCCCCCTTTGCTAATAATGACCGGTATATTGCACCAAGTTTCTACATTGTTAATATTGGTAGGTTTTCCCCATAATCCTTTTTGCGCGGGGAAAGGAGGCCGTGGTCTGGGCCTGCCTGTTTTTCCTTCTAGGGAAGCGATTAAAGCGGTTTCTTCACCACAAATAAAAGCCCCGGCACCTTTTACGATTTTTAAATTAAAATCAAAGCGGGTTCCTAAAATATTTTGTCCCAATAGTCCATAATTTTGTGCTTCCTGGATTGCTTTTTTTAAACGTTCAACTGCCAGTGGATATTCCGCACGGATATAGACGATTCCTTCTGAAGAACCCATGGCATAAGCACCGATAATCATTCCCTCAATGAGCATGTGTGGATCGGATTCAATTTCGTTCCGATTCATATATGCTCCCGGATCTCCCTCATCGGCATTGCAAATAATATATTTGGGGTCAGCTTCCTGCCGTTGGAGAATCTCCCATTTTTTCCCCGTAGGATAACCCGCCCCGCCCCGTCCGCGTAATTTAGATTTTTTGACTTCTTCTATTACATCATTGGGTTGTAATTCTTTTAATACCGTATAAAGCGATTGATAGCCTCCGATAGCAATGTATTCATCAATATCTTGTGGATTAATCAGCCCACAGTTTCGCAGAACAATTTTCTTTTGCCATTTAAAAAATGGAATATCGTACCAAAGTGGAATATCCGGATAGCCGTGTCCATAGGTAACTTTACAAGTTAAATGATCCCATTCTTCTATTTTACAAAGCACTTTTTCCGGATTTATTTCCCAACGCGCGGCATTTTCCAGAATTGGCTTTGCATCGTCCACCGTACATTTATGAAAAATAATCTTGGGATGTCCGGGCAGGTAGATATTAATCAAGGGTTCTTGAGCGCAAAATCCAAAGCACCCTGTGGTGGTTAAATAAATGTCAATTCCCAATTTCGTTCGCAACTCATCGAAAGTTTTATAAATCTCCTGCGCGCCGTTGCCAATACCGCAAGTTCCCATCCCCACGGCGATTCGTGGTTTATCCGGCAAGAGCTTGTTTAATCCGATTTCTCTGATTTCATTGAGTGCATGAAGTCCTGTAATCTTCATCCTTAATTCACTTTCTGAGCCAGATGTTTGAGGGCTCGTTTTAAATATAATTCACTCATGTGTCCGTAAATATTTTGGTCAATAGAAACCACCGGAGCCAACGCACATTGGCCAAAGCAGGCCACCGTCCTGATGGTATATTCGTTATCGCTAGTCGTCAGCAAAAGTTTATCCGCATCATTGATGGCTTCATCATTGACGTCCATCATGGTTTTAAGAGATTCCAGTAGATTGCGAGAGCCTCGCGTATGACAGGCGGTTCCCCGGCAGATACAAATAGTATGTCTTCCCTGGGGTTTTAGATTGAAAAAGGCATAGAAGGTGGCAACCCCATAAATTTGAGATAAGGGTACGTTGGTTTTTACAGCAACTCGGTTTAAAAGTTCCAACGGGAGATAATTATTAGGATTTAATTCCTGTAAATCTTCCAGAATACTGAGTAATTCGCCGGGACTGTCTTGATAATTAGCGATTACCTTATCAAGTATCGATTCTTCGAGTAGGGGTGACGTGGACGCAGTCATAGGTTTTCCTTTCAGAGTAGGAATGGGATGATTTTGAAACAAAATAAGAAGGACTATTATGAGGAAAAAGGCACAAATCATTCACAAAGAGAAACGGTCGAACGTTATTCAAATAATAATTATATATAAAGCCTGCCATTTCATTTGCCCCTTTCGGGCATTTGCGGCACAATTAATTTAAACACTATTTGTAAGGTTTTGTCAAATAGTCGTTAAAAACCTTCGCTTGACAACCATCTTTATATTTTATATAATCTATCTGATTGGGAAGTAGTTACGGGATCAGGAGAGAGAAAGGTGCCAGTTTATAAATTGGCTGTTGACGATAATGCAATCTCTTGCTGGGTTTGTATTTTTAGCTTGTCTTGCTGCTTCAATCAAGTTGGTCTCAACCGTCTTATTCATCCTAACCGTACTCAACCCGTGGAGCACAGTCAATATTCCCGCCTATCCTACCAGTTCTGTCCGACTATATTTGAGCAGGGAGTGAAAAGGGATAAGAAAGAAGGGGATGAAATAAGGAATTGGCAAAAGGGAGATAGAAACAAAGACCCTTCTCTTGAAACTCAGTGATAGAATGGTTTTGGCAAAACAAAACTATCCAGAGGAGAAGGGTATAAAAAAGAATAGCATGATTTTACGGCAAGTCCTAGAGGTGATCGATCAACGTGAATTTCAAAAGAGTGTGGAAGAATGCGCGGCGGACTGGCACGGACGCCAATACCAGAGTTGGGATCATTTAGTGACTCAGATGCTGGCGCAGGTCACCGGGGTAAGCGGGTTGCGGGAATTATGTATGTTGCAACAAATGCAAGAAGGAGCCATGTATCATTTGGGGACGAAGGTGCAGAAACGTTCGACTATTTCGGATGCTGGATTTCGTATTCCCTATCAAGTCTTTGAGAAGACGTTTTATCGCTGTTTGAGTAAGTGTAATCGGCTCACCTATGGAGCCGAGAAGAGTTCTGTATTCAAATATCCCTTGAAGATTTGGGATTCCACCGAGATTACGCTGGGAGTCGATCTCATTAACTGGAAGAGGGTCGCTCATGCCAAAGGAGCTCTTAAACTGCATTATGAATATGATTTGGAACGACATCTTCCCTGCTTTCTGGTGATGACCGAAGGGAAAGTCCATGATGTAAAGGTCGCCAAAGAGCACTTTACCCCGCAATCGGACAGCATCTATATCTTTGACCGGGGATATAAGGACTATCACTGGTACTACAGCTTTTATGAAACCCACGCCTATTTCGTTACCCGGCTCCAGAAAGAAGCGGTATACAAGTCTGTCGGACAGCATCAAAAGTTATCGGAAGAACAATTGAAACAAGGACTGTTATATGATTTGCGGATTAAGCTCAGAGGGTTCCAGCGTTGCCAAGAAGAGTTACGATTGATTGGCTATATAGACCCGGAAACGAATCATGAATACGAGTTTCTGACCAATCAATGGACGGTGGATGCCTATACCCTCACTCAACTCTATAAAGCCCGCTGGACCATTGAAATCTTTTTTAAGTGGATCAAACAAAATCTCAAAATCAAAGCGTTCTTGGGAACGTCCCGCAATGCCATCCTTTCACAAATCTGGTGCGCCATGCTCTATTATCTTTGCCTGTCCTATATCCAATTCCAGTCCCGCTATCCCCACAGCCTGTTTTATTTGCATAAAATGATCAAGGCAACTCTTTTCAAACGTACCTCCCTCTGGGATTTGTTACGTTTAAAACTTCATCAACTCCATTTACTGGAATCTCCCGATACTCGCCAACTCTGGTTACTCCCTTACTCCTCTTGAAAAAATAGTCGGACAGAACTGATATCCTAAGACTTCGAGGAGTTTCCCCA
Organism: uncultured bacterium; assembly: GCA_963768165.1. Classification (GTDB taxonomy): domain Bacteria; phylum UBP4; class UBA4092; order UBA4092; family UBA4092; genus CAVYHJ01. The sequence continues at coordinate 236,690 of CAVYHJ010000001.1, forward strand.
GAATTTAGGGATTGAATAATATAACCTGCGAGATATCAATAAGGGATGTAAAATAGGAAGTGGTAAGGAACCTCTGAGCGGGGATAAAATAGCCTTGGAGAAAAAAATGGGGAATCTTATTCCCCAAAATCGGAGGTTCCTATGAATAACGATAGCAGATTACTGGAAAAAATCAATACTCAATTAGATCACTTTATGGAGGTCCTTGGGAAAGGACTCCCCAAACCACAACGGAGATTTCTTCATCAGATGCTCTTTGGGATTCAAGCCTCGCGGGATATCAAGTTATCGGAAGTGGCCCGTAATTTACATGAGGAGATCAAATTGATCAAGACGGAGAATCGGTTGTCTCGAAATCTGCAAGATCCAGAGTTATCCCAACAGGTCTTGGATCAGATGCTGGAGCATGTGCGAGATCGAATAGATCCGGATACGGTATTAGCGATTGATTTGACGGATATCTCCAAACCCTATGCCCAGAAGATGGATTTCTTAGATTGGGTTTGGGATGGGGTAGAGAAACAGAAGACCTGGGGATATTGGGTGTTAGAAGTGGTGGGTGCCCGGGTAGACCAAAAGAATTTGTATCCCCTCTACAGTGAATTATATTCGGCGAAGGCGCATGATTTCATCAGCGAGAACCATCAAATATTCAAAGCGATGGATCAAGTCAATAGCTCCTTGAAGGGTAAAGGGATTTGGGTCATGGACCGTGGGGGAGACCGAAAAAACCTGATTCGAGACTGGTTGGCGAGGGACTTGCGATTTGTGGTTCGTCTCAAAGGAGACCGTGGATTGATTACTCCGAATCGGGTTGAACAACTGGCTCGACAGATGGCCCAAGAGCTTGCTTGTCCCCAGGAGTATACGGTGGAGGTCGATCAACAAGGGTATACGGAAAAACGATTATTATCTCTGGGGAAAACCAAAGTTCATTTTCCTACGCTATCAGGGGAAGATTTGTTTTTAGTGGTCGTGAAAGGATTTGGATCCGAGCCGCTCATCCTCTTAACCAATGTAACCTTTTCCCCTCTTCGTATTTTGGAGATTTATCTGACTCGTTGGAAAGTGGAAGAAAGTATCCGGTTTCTTAAAAAAGAATATCATCTCGAGGATGTACGGGTACGCACGTATCGCTCTCTGAAAAATACTGTCGTCTTACTCTTTGCCGTCTTCTATTTCCTGAGTGTCTTCCTTGGTGGAACTCTTCGACTTGCGGTACTTCTTCGTAAAATTTATACCCGGGCCAAACGTTTCTTTCAAATTCCTGCTTTCCATCAATATGCCTTGGCCGATGGCATCTTTCGGGTCTTCTTTAATACCCGTTGGAAATATACTCCCCAATCCCAAAAACCTTTCTTGGAACCCAATCAGTTGTTCCTTCAATTTGATTTCGATTAAAAAATGGGGAAACTCCTGTGAAGACTTCTCCTTGCATTCGTTGCCCGATCTGGGATAAGATATCACTCCTTGTATATGCTGGCGTAACTCAGGTGGTAGAGTAGCTGATTTGTAATCAGCCTGTCGGGGGTTCGAGTCCCTCCGCCAGCTCCAGACACTGGTTATGCGACTGTGGACAGGTACCCGAGTGGCCAAAGGGAGCAGACTGTAAATCTGCCGTCTATCGACTTCGAAGGTTCGAATCCTTCCCTGTCCACCACTTTTATTTTCTAGCATCTACAAGGGGTTACTTGCTGTTTAGCATGGACTCGTTCCTTTTTCAAATATGCAAATTTTGACATAAAATGACAACATTTATCGTCTTTATGCAACTATAACGTAACCGATTTCCCGATCATGGTTCAACTCCAAACCCTCTGTGTGCTAAAAGAGATCATGAAATCTCCCGACGGTCTAACCAGAAAAAAGAAAGCACCTTTTGGAAAATCTTCCTTTCTCCCAATCTTAACCTCTCTTCTGCTACACCCGTTCTCCAGTTTTTTTTCCCTCCAGCAACTCATCCTTTTAGACATCAAAATTTTCCCACGAAATCTAAAAAAACTTATTTCGTTTCTCTGTCTCAGTCGGAAAACCCCTTACTTACAGGGGTTTTCCGTCCATTTCTTTCCAAAAACTATATCTTTAAAATACGCCATTGCTATCTTGTATTGACACATTAGGGTTTTTTATCTTGACTTTAGAGATAGAATCTCGTAACATTAACAGTTTGAATGATGGAATAAAAACAATTATAAATTTATCTAAATGGGCTAAGGAGAGAATACCAATGAAGGTATGTTATAACAATCAAGGATATAGAAAGTTTTACAGTAACATTTTATTCATTACATTATTATTGTTCACCGGATTGTGTTATGCCACATATCAGCAACAAGAAACAGTTGGAGTAACAATGAATGGAGCACAATTCCCAATTGTCGCGAATGACGGACGAATCTGGGTACCTGTTTATTCAGAAAACCGTTTAAGAATTTATGACGCGAATGGTGCTCGAGTACAGTTTTCACCAATTACCAGCGGATTAGATGCTTCGGGAAATGTGAAAGGGATAGAGAATCCTTCCGGTATCGCCATTTATCAGAATACGGTATTTTTAACTTGCGATAGCTATTCTGGGAAACAATATATCTTGAAATTTTCAGAGAGTGATGGAAGTCCAATTCCCGGATTTTCTGTAAATTATTCCCTTGGGCAAATTGTAGCCGATTCTGAAGGAAGGCTTTTTGTCGTAGAAAAAACAGGCAGAAACGTTCATGTTTTAAACCAATCCGGACAGGAAATTGCTGGTAGTCCAATTCCTTTACCAGCCAATTATAATACATTTCGGGGAATTGCGATAACTCCGGATGAAAAAACTATTTATGTGACGAGTGAATATCCCGGTGTGATTTTACGACTGACCGGTGGGATAGACGGCGGGCAAGCCTCATACGGAAAAGCAGAAATATTCATATCCAATTTAAACAAACCTACGGGTGTGAATATCGGAAGAGACGGGAGAATCTATGTTAGCGAATTCGGTGATAATCGGATTCGCATTTACACTCCGGATGGAAAACAACAGGAACAAATTGAAGGAGGAAATCCTTCCTTACAATTCCCGCAAGGGGTTGCCTTTACCAATATAGGAAATACGATTTATATCGCAGAATTTACCGCTGCAAAACTACAACAATGGTCTACCGGACAGACACAAGGGTCTACACCTATGATAACGCAATCTCAAGAACCAACGGCGCCAGTACCTAACATAGCCCCATTAATTCCGCAAAAGAGTCCAACAGTGGCTACAGGTCAAACTGTCACGACTGCACAAACCGGTGATATTGGATATTGGGTTCAAGTGGGTGCATTTACATCGGACGAAAATGTCAGCACTGTGACTACAAAAGTTATACAATTAGGTTATTCTCATATATTGGTTATTCAAGGACCGGGCCCCAATAATATTACATTGAAGAAGATTCGATTGGGACCATTCGCCTCAGTAATGGATGCTTCCAAAGTCAAGGCTGATTTAATTCAACGGTTAGTTTTTCCAGGATTAGTAGGAAATTATTGGATAATTTCCGGTAAACTTACTGGTGGAGGAGAATCCACCACCGGACCGACTCTAGCGTATCGAATATTGGTCTCAAAGTTTACAACTTCGATTGAAGGCGCACAATTGAAAGCAACCTTGGAATCACAAGGACGTTATCCTGTTTTCAATGATCATAATCCTCCCACTTATGATGTAACGGTCGGAAACTATCCTTCGGAACAAGACGCCCAAGGATTATTACAATCGTTAAAAGATGCCGGTTATCCAGATGCACAAATTGTGCAAGCCGGAGAAATAGCCCCACCCGCAGCATTAACTTCAGAACAACAGAAATCCATTGAAACCAAACAAGTAGCGGTAGAACAAGCACTAAGTCAACAAAGGTATCTGGAAGCTATTCCTCAACTGGAAGATATCCTTCGAGCAAATGAAGACAATACTAAAATTATTAAACAATTACAGGACACGATTGCCAAACTAAACGAGGATGAAAGAAAACGTCTGGAACAGGAAAATAAAAAACGGGAAGAAGAAGCAGATCGTCTAAAGCAAGCCTCCGTGCATAATTCATATGCATTATCTTTCTGGGAACAAGGGAACGCTAACTCAGCAATTGCGGAATGGAATAAAGTGCTCCAACTGGATCCAACTAATGGAACCGCGCAATATTTCTTGAGACAGGCAACCAAGAAAGTGGAAGAATTGCCCGCACCGCAGATGAAAGTAGTCGAAGAGAAAGGTAACATAACTAAAGAATTGGATAAAATGTACAGCGATGCTCAACAATTATATTTGACTAAACAATATGATGATGCACTTAAAAAATTCCAGCAAATTATTGCGAAAGACCCCAAGAGTCCACAAGCGACCAATTCCAATGAAGCGATTGTAAGAATTCAAGCAGAAAAGGAACAAGCGGAAAAATTGGCTAAATTAGAAGCCCATAACGCGATGATGTCAGAAATTTACATAGGTGTTGGTGTGGTTGTCCTGCTTATCGTTCTAGGATTTGGCGGATATAAATTGATGGGTTATCTCAAATCCCGTCCCAAGACAGAAAGAGCACCTAAACCGGAAAAAGTGGCAAAACCTGCAAAAGTTGCCGCAGGAAAAGGTGTTCCCGTAGCGTTGTCGCAACAAATTGCAGCGCCAGAAGACCATTCCAAAGACCGCGAATTAACTCCGGAACAAATGGAGAAGAAGAAACAAGGTGAAGAATGGTATAAGAAAGGGATGGCGGAATTGGAAGCGAAGAATTGGGATGAAGCTATTAGTTGTTTTTTAACAGCAGCCTCCTTGGATCCTAACAATCCAGAACCGCGAGGAAAAGTTGAGCGAGTGAAATTGTTACGCCGGGAAGAAGAAAAATTGATAGAAGCCCAGAAGAAAGCTATGTCCCAAGCAGATACTCAAGTGGTACCGCCTTCCCCCAAAGAAGAACAAGCTCCAACCATCTCTATCGCGCGTCCTCCTACAGCGCCTGCTCCTAAAACTCCAACGCCTGAAACCACAGTGGCATCCACAGCTATCACTGGGGCAACAACGGTGGTGGGAAGTTCAGGATTTCAACAAAATTTCGATGATGAAACCGTAGGAGCCGTGCCGAAAGGGTGGATCGGTGAATATTCCCATGCAAGCTTGGAAGTTGAGGATGCAGTAACAGCTACCAATTCGGGTAAAGGCATTAAATTTGAAAAACAAAGCGGCACGGCAAGCACCCATTACCGTTGTAAGTTTAATGAAACACGTGGTCGAATTGCTGTTGAATTTGATATACGCTGTGATTCAAAGAATAAATATTTCCTTGGCGTGTATATCGAATCGGATGAAGATTTCAGAAAAGCGGTACATACGGTCATTCATACAACAGAAGATGGAACCTCTGCAGCTTTGAGATTACAGGGAGAGTCAGTTCCCTATCAACTAGGTACTTGGGCACATATCAAATATATATTAAATCTAACCGATTCGAGTGTAGATGCTTTCGTGAATAATCAAAACGTAATAAAAGGTGCGCGCATTCCCGGAACACCGGAAATGATGAATACCATATCTATTCGGGATAATCCGGCAACCACGGCAGTACTCTATTTGGATAATATTCGAATAACAGCCGCATAGAAAAATGAGGGGGATAAAAGTTTGTTTGATGCGGTTGATAGAGGAGTTTACATTTGGGTAACCCACGTTACCGGTCAACAATCCCCCGGGCAACTTATCAATTATGAATATACCGCCCGAGCTAATAGAAAAAATCAACCAATCTTTATCGGGGATGGTTGTCCTCAAAAAAATCAACTACAAGTTCGACACTCTTCAAGTAACCGATTCCATAATTAAGTGCTATTGTCCTATTCATAAAGAAACGATTTTTCGGAGCATGACGGTGGATGAGGAAAATCGCCACTTTAAATGCGGATATACCATGTGTCCGGGACATAAAGGTGGCAATCTACTTGATCTTTATTGTTTGGCTACAAAAACCACTCTTGAAACAGCGGTCCTTCATTGGGCGAAAGATCTCAAGCTCGATGAAGAAGTGCCTGATACTCAAAATTTAATCAATGAATTAACGGACAAAGGGAATAAACTTGTTTCAGAAAAAGATTATGATTCCGCGATATCTGTCTTCCAGCAAATCGTTCATTTAGTTCCCGAACAACTGGGTGCACAAGAGAAACTTGCAGGTTTATTCGTCACGACCGAAAATATTCCCTCCGCCGTCAATCAATTTAAATCCTTAGCAAAATCAGCTATTGCCCAATCCAAATTCAACCAAGCGGAAACGTATTGGAAACAAGCCTTAAAGCTCTCCCCTGAGTCGGATGAAATTTCCAATGAATTAATAGAATTTTATATTGCCCAGAAGAAGGTCTCTGAAGCCATCCACATGTTGGAGAACAAATTAAAGCAAACGGAAAATATTCAGAAGAAAAAAACCATTCTGGACAAGCTTGTCACTTTAGAACCCGAAAAACTTGAATGGTTGGAGATCAAGGGGAGTTTGGAAAACGAATTGGGTCTGGCGGAGAATGCCGCAGCTAATTTTAAGAAAATCCTTGCGTTGCATGAAAAAAACGCCGACTTGTCAAATATATGTTTAACTTTGGAAAAACTGATTACCCTGGAACCGGAAAATGACGATTGGTCGAACCAACTTGCACTGCGACTAATTGAATCTGGAAAGAAGAAAGAAGGATACAACAAGGCCAATGAATTAATTGATAAATACAAATCTAAAAAGGATTATTCATCCGCCATCCAGTTACTTAATCAAGTCAAAACGCTTTTGCCGGACAAATTGGAATTGGAAGATATTCTCATTGATTTATTAATTACTTCTGGAAAGAAGAAAGATGCCATTATTTTATTGGAAAGATATGCCGACCAGGCATTATTACGAAACCAGGGTGAACATGCCGTTAATATCTATCAGAAAGCATTATCTCTTGACCCAGATCGGATGGATATTTCTCGCCAATTAATAAAAACATATATACAACTGAACCAATCTGAAAAAGCGTGTGAATTATATCGTACACTCGCGGAACAACACTCAAAGAAGCGAGAAATCGAACAAGCCATAAGTTTATATCAAGAGTTACTCTCTATTAAACCGGGAGATCAAGAGGCCCGGGAACGGCTGGCCATTCTCTTTGAAGAAAATACTTCTTCCCGCCAGGCCGTTGAACAATATTTAATTTTAATTGACCAGGAATTTAAGAATAAGCAATACATGGAAGCGGAAATATTGTGTTTGCGGATTCTTACTGTGGATAATGAGAATATCGAGGCAAGACTTCGCTTGATTGATATTTATCGTATATCAGAAGACCGCGTTAAAATGGTAGATATCCAATCCCAATTGGCTAGTCTTTATCACCGTCAAGAAGCTATTGGACCCGCCAGAAGAATGTGCTTAGCTATTCTTGAGACCATTCCCGACCATATCACCTCTTTGCAGCTATTGATAAAAATGGAGGAGCGTCCTGTACGGCGTGCCACTCTGATTAAACGTTTAGCAGAAATCTATGATGACCAAAAGAATTATGACCTTTCCGCCAACCAGTACCGGCGTGTTATCCAACTTGTGCCAGAAAACCTATATTCGCTGAACCGGTTGGCTGAGATCTTAACAAATTTGAAAGCACCTCCACCTGAAATCAAGAAGATTTATTTCCAAGTAGCAGAAATTCTCACTAAGAAGCAAAAATACAAAGACGCGCAGGACATCTATAACCGAATTCATTCCATGGACCCGAATGATATAGATGTTCTCCAGAAATCTCTCTTTCTCGCGAGGATGTTACATGAGAAATATCCCAAGCAGTACGGAAAAGACCAATTAACCCGACAAATGATGGAATTGGCGAAAGTCCACGATGCTCACGGAGAACCTGATGAATCTCTGGCATTGTACGAAGAAATTCTTGAGATTACTCCTGAAAATACGGAAATCAAATCCTATCTGGCAGAGATTTATCTCAAATTAAAACGGAAAGAGGATGCCCTCCGTTTATATCAATCGCTTGCCTTACAGCAAAATAAAAAAGGCTTATTGAAAGAACTGACGCAAACCTATCTCACGATACTTGAACTAGATCCCCAAAACACAGATACACGTGAAAGATTGGGAGAATGTTATATCGCACAAAATGAGATACCCACAGCCAAAGAACAGTTTGTAATATTGGCGCGTCTTTCTCAAGAAAAAAATGATCTGGATGCGGCGATCACGAATTACACTCGTCTATTAGAAATTGATCCAGAGAATCGTGAATTCTCCATTCAATTGGCGCATTGTTATTCTGCCAAGAAAAATAACAAAAAAGCATTGGCTATTCTTCAATCGATGGCTGACAAATTGGATGAAGAGAACGAATTTGACGAATTAATTATAGTTTATTCGGAAATTCTACAAATTGACCCGCAAAACCTTTCCACCCATGAGCATCTGGCGAAATTATTTTTAACGATGGGCCGGAATCAAGAAGCTTTGATGGAATATGACATTATTGCCTCCATCCACCGGCAACAAGGCAAATTGGAACTGGCGCTTAAAACCTATCTTACAGCGTTAAACATTGATCCCAACAATTTACAGATTCGGATTGTTATCGCGGATACTCACGACCAGATGGGATTGCAATCGGAAGCTATAGCACAATATTATTCGATAGCACAGGTTTTTATACAATCGGATCAATGGGATGAGGCGATTCCCTTATTACGACGTTTACTTGAACTTGAACCACACCATGTAAAAGGACAAGCAGCGCTGGCGGAAGGTTACTTTAAAACAGACCGAAAAGCTGAGGCAGCTCCGTTATTGCTGTCGCTTGCCCAGCAAGCGGAAAAATCGAAAAAATGGCCAGAAGCGCTGGATTATTGGGAAAAACTCTTTGCGTTAGAAAATAAAAATGAAACTGCACTGGACGCGCTTATCCGGATACATAATAAAACCGAATCGCCACAGCGTGCTATACCATATTATCTCGAACTAGCCCAGATATACAATGAAAAACAAGACTTTGACCGAAGTTGTGAAATTCTGGAAGAAGCCTTTGGGTTGGACCCCTTTCAAAAAGAAATCCAAAAGAAACTGGTAATGCAATATATCCATGCGGGACAAAAGGATCAGGCGATTAAAACAGATTTATTGGTGGCACAATTGCATTTTGAAAAGAATTCTATAGCCGAAGCGGAGTATTTCATTAACGCAGCGTTGGAGATAGAACCAGAGATTTTAGAAGCGCATTATTTACGTATCAAAATATTCCTAAAAACGAACAGGGAAAAAGAAGCGTTTCAGGAGTATACGCATGTTGCCAAAATATTATCCAATCAACAAGCTTTTGAGCAGGCAATGAAAGCATATGAAGCGGCGTTACAATTAATTCCCGGAAACGCAAAAATCCGGCGACAGTTTATTGATCTGCTCCTGCAACTGGATAAAAAGTCTGAAGCAGCAAACCAATACCGGACAATGGCAGAGATCTCAAAGCGTGAAGGATCCCGTGAATCAGCATTGGCGGCTTACCGGCGGGCGATCGAGCTAGACCCAACTGACCTGTCTTTACGGCAAGCAACTCTTGATTTGGCAAAGCAGATCACTCCCGTGCAAGACTTAGTGGTGGAATATATTCAACTAACGGAACTCTTTCTGCAAAAGAATGATCTTAAGAAAGCGGAACAAATATGTCAGGAAACATTTCAAATCTTTCCCAAGAATCCAAATGATAACATAAAGCTGCTTTCTCTGTTGCAACGTTTCTCCGCTTCTCCAAAACTATTAAAGCCTTATAGTTACTTAATTGAGTTCTTCATTAAGCAAAATATGCTGGATAAAGCCGTGGAAGCCGGGGAAAAGGCACGTGAAATTGACAGTACCGATACGCGTTTATTGGAACTTCTCAGCCAAGCTTATGTAAAATCGAACGCAGTTCCCAAGGCATTGAAATTAACCATGACAATCGCCGATATGTATTCTCGTAAAGGAGATACAAAACGTGCCATGGAGAATTATTTGCGTGTTCTATCGTATGATCCCCATAATGTGGAAGCTAGAAAATTGTATATTGAAACCTATCTTCAACAGGGATTGGAAGAAGAAATTATCGAACATTACCTGCTTTTAGGAGATGCATATATGCACCATCAGGAGTTCGAGGAATGTCTGGTGGTACTGGACAAAGTTATGAGAATAGACCCTACCAATCCCGATGCGTTTCATAAAATGCAGTTATTAAACGAAAACCAAACCAAGGCCCAGAAAATAGCAGCTGTTCCTTCACAAAGCCCGAAAGAAGTTCCACCATCCAAGCCGAGCGCTAGGGGGAATGATGATACTACTACATCGGGTGGAATTGCCGGATATTTAAGGACATTGGAATTAAATCCCAATAATGTGGGTGTACGGCAAAAATTAATTAATCGGTATATTGACGAGAAAAAGAGAAAAGAAGCAATTGAACAATTGTTTATTTTATCCCAGACTTATGTCACCATGAAAAAATATGAAGAATCGGTAAAAGCGTTGTATGATATTCTTGCACTGGAACCCAACAACTCTGCCGCAAAAGAAAAGCTAGAGAAAACCAGTCAATTCGTGTCCTCCCCCAAAAATATCAAAGTGTCAACGGATAAAAATGTTGCACCCTTCAAAAAACCAAAGGCCCTAGACTCATAAAAATAGATTTGGAGTATTACAAATTACAGCAATGACACGAGGCATTTTTTAAAATGAAGAATATTGACAAAGACGCATCATGGGATATAATTTAATAATAAATCAATTTTGAATGATAAAATTAGGTTGTCGGGTTAACCAAAAAAATCTCTTATAATGGCCTGGTTTATATTAGGCAGCTTTGGGGGGGTGTGTAGAAGTTCTATCATTATTTCAACTCAATTAAAATTGATTATTTACCATTTTATTGTAAATAAGTCTAAATTAAAAAGTCTTATAAAAAAACCCAATTTCTAGTTTTCAACTGCTGATTTAGCATTCAATAACATAATAGATTAAAGGATTCATTCTTGTCAGAGTGCAAGTATTTTGATATTATCCTAAATAGATTTTAAATAACAACATATTTCAACTATATGAAAAACCAAGGATTTTGAACAAAGAAATCTATAGGTAAGTATTCCCGATTTTTATAAACACATGGCACCAGCGACAAAAGAATTCATTGACCAGGCTAATCAGTTTTTACGTGATGGATTAATAGACCGAGCTATTCAGGAATACAAAAAAGCTCTGGATGCTGATCCGAACCTAATTGAGGTTCATGAACGACTAGCTAAAACCTATTTATCCGTAGGAAAAATCAAAGAAGCATTGACGGAATATTCCTGCGTAGCGGACCATTATATAAAACATTCTTCCATAGACTCGGCAATAACCAATTTGCGGGAAATCCTTTCATTGGATTCCGACCAACTGGACGCGCGGGATAAACTGGCGCAAGCCTACTTAAAACAAGGGAATTATCGCAGTGCTACGACCGAACGGATGATACTGGCGAATAAATATATTGCTCTGAATCAAAAAGAACGCGCGATCACTCTATTTCGGGAAATCTTATCCGCCGATGAGAATAATGTGGATGTACGGAAACGGTTAATCGGCGTCGGACAAACGGTATTTGATCAATCCGCCCTCGCAAAAGAATATTTATCGCTGGGTGAATCGTATATCAAACGGCAGGCACCTGAGAAGGCAATAACAACGTTTCAAGGGTATAAGGAGCTTTATAAAGAGGATGCTGCCACGGAAGAAAAGTTTGCGGAGTTATTGGAGAATGGCGGATTTACGAAGGAGTCCATGGAAATCTATAAACAATGCGCGGAGACGTATTCCGCCCAAAAGAAATTCGACAAAGCCAAGCAGGTATTCGAAAAACTCCTTTCTCTTAATCCCGCAGACACCAAAATTCTAAAACGTATTGACACTCTAAAAGTACATCCTGTGCAGAGCCAGGATGGTATTGCGATACAACCGAAACAAGAAACTTTGAAGTTTGAAGAAACTCCAAAGACGATATCGAAGCCGGAGAAACAAAACGCTTCTGTCTTGCAGAAATCTATTGATCAATCCATTTCCATTGGCTCTTTGGATGACGCAAAGAAAGATCTTCTCGTACTGGCGGAGGAACACATCAAATCAAACCGTGTTGAGGACGCTATTACCAGTTTTAAAAAAGCCGTAGAGATGGCTCCCAAGGATCCCAAGATTCACGAACGCTTGGTTTCATTTTTAAAGGAAAAATCAAAAACCGATGAATTGCGGGAAGAGAATATCCGCTTTGCAAACGAGATACTGCGAACCTTACCGACTGAAAAAGAAAAAAAATTGGCGGAAGAAGCCATTCTTGCCGCAATCCAGACAGATCCCGATCAATTGGATACTTATGTAAAGTTGGTGGAATTCTACGACCGATCACGGAACCGGGAAAAATCCATTAAAATATCTCTGGAGTTGGCGGAGGTTGCCCTGCGTCAGAAGAAATATGATTTAGTCGAACAGACCTGCCAAAAAATCCTCGGTATGGATTCGGGCTACTTGCAAGCACGAGAAATTCTGGTGGAATTGTTCAAAGCCAAAAATATGATTCCACGTGCTATCGAAGAATTGTCACGATTGGCGGACCAGTTTTTATTAAAACAATTATTTGAAAAGGCCATTGATACGTATCAACGCGCATTGGAAATTGATCCTAAAAATTCGCCCATGTATAAAAATTTGATTGTCACTTATTTACAATCAGGAAATATTAATGAAGCTGTAAAACACTGTCTTTTACTGGGCAAATTACACCAATCACTTAATGCCTTACCAGAAGCGGCGACAGTGTATCGCCGTGCACTAGAATTGGACCCGGTGAATTATGAAGCCCATGAACGGTTAGCACAAATAGCAACAGCAACCGGTGCCAAAGATGAAGCGGCGCGAGAATATCATGAGATGTCGCGATTATCACTTTCTGCCGGAAACACGAAGCAGGCAATTGAAGGATTATCGAAGGCGATTTCAATTTCTCCACAAATGTATGAATATTATGAAGAGATTGCCGAAATCTGTTTATCCCAAAATCAAACTTCTCAATCCAACAAATACTTATTGCAATTGGCAGATTTAAAAGCCACGGATCATGGCACAAAAGAATCCATCCCGGTATTGCAGAAAATTCTTTCCACTGAACCGGAAAATATTGAAGCGCTTGAGAAATTGGCATTTGCTTTTGAATCTTCCAAGAATATCAAACAAGCCGTGCAAGAATACACGAAAGCCGCAGAAATCCATCAGAAAAAGAAAAATGCTCCACAAGCCATAACTGCGTGGAATAAAGCATTAAACTTGGACAAAGATTCCCCCACAATTCGGGAAAATCTGGTGACCCAATACATTATTGTACGTCGCACGAATGAAGCGACAGAACAATTACTGTGGTTGTCAAATCATTATTTGGGTTCCAATACCCAAGACAAAGCCATCTCCTCTGCCCAACGTATTCTGGAAATCAACCCGCAGAATGTCGAAGCACATTTTGTATTAGCCGATATACATGCCAAGCAAGGTGATTTAGTAGCAGCAATTAGTTCCTTGGAACAAATCGCTGACCTGGCGAAAAAGACAAAACAATGGGATACGGCGCGATCCGCATACAATAAAGCTATTGAACTGGACTCGGAAAATCCGAAGTTACGCAACCAGCAAATTCAAATCGAATTATCTTCTGGGAATACTTCACATACCGCCGAACTATACGATTCATTAGGTCGGCTTTATGTTCAAAAAGGGACTTTGAGTCAAGCCTGCACGGCGTTTGAAGAAGCACTGAAAACCGATCCGACAAATCTTGCTGTCCGTGCAAGATTAACAGATATTTATGTCCAACAAAAAAATCCGAAAGCGTTTGACACGCTTTTGAATCTTGCCGACGCCTATTGGGAGAGCGGTCAATTGGAAAAAACTATGGAAACTTTTAAACGGGCGTTGGACTTGAATTCTAAAGATGAAAAATTATTGCGTTCAATAGCCAATTTGCATTTGCAAATGGACCAACAGAAAGAAGCAACGGATATTCTTTATCAATTAGCCGCATTAACCTTAAAAAAGAATCCCAAAGATGCAGCAGTGCTGGCCCAGGAGATATTACAAGTAGATTCCGGAAATATTGAAGGCCGGCAGTTATTGGCGGAAGCCTATTACAAATCAGATGCCAAATGGGATTCCGTGCGGGAATATTCAATTTTAGCAGAAACACTGGCTAAATCAGGAGTGTTACCCAAAGCCATTGAAATTTATAAGACTATCCTGGAAATAGACCCGCAAAATCTGGACGTTTTTAGTAAATTAGCAGCGGTTTATGAATCACAAAAACAGTCAAGCGAGTTGATCCAATTGTTAACCCAATATGCCCGTATTTTATTGGAAAAGAAAATTCCTGATCAAGCGACGGCAATACTTCAGAAAATCGCGACTCTGGATCCTTCCAATGTGGATACGCACAAACAATTGGTCAAACTTTTCCAAGAGACACACCAGACCGATAAAATCATGGAACAAAAAGTTATCTTGTCGGAAATTTACACAAAAAACAAACAATACGATCTCGCCATCTCGGAACTTGAATCCACTAAAACCATTCAACCGGAAAATACCGAGATTCTTTGGAACCTAATTATTCTTTACGAACAAGTTCATAGAGTCTCCGATTTGTTAAAGTCTTATCTTTTTCTGGCAGAGATTCACGAAAAGAAAAATTCTCTATCTGAAGCACAAGATATTTATAAAAAAATGCTGGAGATTGAACCCAAAGATACTATAATACTGACAAAATCGGCAGAATTATATTCACGCCAGAAAGCGACCAAGGAAGCTGTAAAACAATTCCGGGCTCTTGGTGAAGTATACCGTGAGACGCTCCAGTATGATCTAGCGATTGAATCTTTAAATCGCGCGATTAAAATAAACCCCGACGAAACTGAGGTTTATCAAACATTAGTCGAACTTTATATTCAGCAGGGGAAAAAAGACAAAGCGATTCAAACATTATTCACTGTTGCAGATATTTATATCAACGAAGGTAATGCGACCAGTTGTGCGGAAGCGTATCAAATCGTTCTTTCGATTGATTCCGATCACATACCCGCCCGGATTAAATACGCGGAACTCTGCGGTAAAGGAAATCAACCGGAGATGGCCGCGGAACAATACCGCTTACTTGCGCAATCTTATATAAAAGCAAACCAATTAAATGAAGCGATTCCGGCTCTCAAAAAAGTTATTCAATATAAACCGCAGGATACCGCGACACTCATCCAATTGGTGGAATTGCAGATTAAAACTAATGCTACTGCCAGTGCGTTGTCCACCTATATTGACCTCGCAAAACTTTTTATCGTCAAGGAAGAATTTGTCAAAGCGGAAGAATCATACAAAAAGGCCAGATCTCTGGATAGCACTTATATCCCCGCTCGCGAAGGGTTAATCGCCTTATATAAGGACCAGGGAAAAAGAACGGAAGAAATTGAAGAAATATTCCAATTGGCGGATATTTTCCAACAAAAAAATCAAATCGAAAAAGCAATCAGTTACTATCAGAAAATTACTTATCTTGAACCAAACAACCTAGCCTATCGCGAAAAGATAGCCGAAGGATACCTTCGATGGAATCGCCCCAAAGATGCCATAGCACAATTATTGGAAGTCGCAGCAACCCATGAACAAGAAAACTCCTTTGATTCCGCGGTAAAAGGCTATCGTCGAATTTTAGATATCGATCCTTCACGCCTTGATGTGGTCCAAAATATTGTCCAGATTCAATTAAGTCAAAAGAACGTACCCGCCGCTATTGATACTTTTATGAAACACGCGGAAAAACTTTCCAAGGCAGACAAATACGACCTTGCAAAAGAATTACATCAAAAAGCCATTGATTTGAACCCACAAAACCCTATCCCGCGTCAGGCATTTATCGAAACATTGCGTAAAGCTTCCCGTATCACAGAAGCAGCAGCACAATATTTTGCGCTTATTGATCTATTCGAGAAGGCACGACAATTGGATAAAGCCATGCAAACATGCCGGGAAGCAATTTCGTTTGATCCGAACAATGTCATTATCCGGGAACGGCTGGCGGATATGTCCATACGCTCCGGGCAACCCGCGCAAGCAACAGAACAATATCTCCAGCTAATGAGTTTATATCAAAGTCAAAATAATACCAATGACATGATTAAAAGTTATGAACGTTATCTAGAAATTAATCCACGGGATGGTGAAATACGTGAACGGTTTTTGAAACTGTTGGAGCGATTGAACCGGAACGATGAGTTAATAAATCAACATGTCAAACATGCCCAGTTATTGGTGGGAGACGGTTATGCAGACAGAGCCATCAAATATCTTAAAAAACCGTCCCGTCAATTTCCAGAAGACACCTCCCTCCAAGTGATACTAGCGGATGCCTATGAAAAAACAGGATCACGTAAGTATGCACTTTCCACGTATCAAGAGTTGTCAAAAAAACTCCTATCATTAAAACAATATCAACAGGCTATTTTGCCATTGGAACGATTATCGGTTTTAGATCCTGAGAACTTGGATATCCTTCAAAATTTATTTAAATCATCGTTGGAAATAAAAGATATTCCTCATGTCATTAGTTCTAGTGAACGATTGATTAAAATTTTTGTAAACAAAAGTGATTTCACTTCTGCAATATCCTGTTTGGAGTCGGTACGAAATCTCGATCCAAACCAAATTGCCTTGCGTGAAAAACTCATTGATCTGTATAATCGTGCTGGAAACATAGATGCGGCCATCAAAGAACGTATCAAAATCGCTGATTTATATGAAACATCAGACCATATTCCTGAATCCATCAAAATGCTCATTTCTTTGATTCAAGATCAGCCGACCAATCCAGATATTCATAATAAACTTCTCAAACTTTATCTAAAAACAGGACGCAAGAACGAAGCCTATAAACATTATCTTGATTTATCGGAAATTTATAACCAACAAAAGAAGTTCGTGGAATCTGCGGATAGTTTGAAACAGGCTATCGCACTGGAACCGGAGAATGCCACCGCCCACCTGCATTTAATAACTCTCTATCGTACGTCTGCCCAACACAAGGAAGCTATTAATGAATATTGGAAATTGGGCGACCTCTATGAAAAAGCAAATCAACTGAATGAAGCTGTGCGTTGCTATCAGCAAGCATTGGAATTGGAACCTTTCTCGACTGATTTGCACATTGCTCTGATTACAATTTTTCAACAACAGAAAAAGACTACGGAAGTTGTCAGTCAATATCAACTATTGGCAGAAACTTATACCCAGCAAAATAACTTTAAGGATGCCACTAGTGCTTATAAAAAAGCATTGGAATTGGATCCCAAGAATATTCAAATCCGTCTTAAACTGATCGAGTCTCTTCTCGCGGAAAATGATACCGAATCCGCATCTCGGGAATATAAGTCTCTTGCAGAACAATATCTACAATCGGAAAAAATTGATTCTGCCATTGTCATTTACATTCGTTTAATTGAATTAAACGAAAAAGACAAGGAGCTTCGTAAAGATCTTGCCAAACTATATCAGAAAGTTGGCAAGATACACGAATACGTTACTGAATGTCTGAATCTGGCAAATTTATTGTTGGATGACAAACAGATAGATGAAGCCATTAATATCTTCAAAGACATTCTCGAACGAGAACCTAATAATCTTCATGCACGGAATGGACTGGCGAGGGCCTTTGTAGAAAAAGGCGATGAAAAATCTGCCTTAAAAGAATTTCTTTTTGTGAATCAGGTATTATCCAAGAGTGGAATGGGAGCCGCTGTGGATATCGAACGGGTGAAACATGCCGGGATTCAATTGTCACCCAAATTTACATTTGATAATTTTATTGTGGGCCAGCATAGTAATTTCGCATATGCTACCTCGCTGGCGGTGGGGAAAAGTCCTGGTCATGGTTACAATCCTCTTTTCTTATACAGCCAGCCTGGGATGGGGAAAACCCATTTACTCAACGCACTGGGAAACTATATTCGGAAAAATAGCCCGAATATGAAAGTAATGTATTCTACTTCCGAAACCTTCACTTCTGAATTGGTCAACGCCATCGAAACAAACACGGTCCCTGAATTCCAGGCACTGTATCGCAATGTAGATGTCTTACTTTTGGAAGACGTGCAATTCCTTGGAGGAAAGGAGCGAGCACAGGAAGAATTTTTTCATACCTTTAATATACTAATCCAATCGAATAAACAGGTTGTGCTTACTTCTGACCGGCCGCCAAAAGAATTGGCAACGCTGGAAAATCGAATTACTTCCCGGTTCCTGGGAGGAATCATTATTGACATCCAAAAACCGGATGTTGAAACAAGATTGGCGATTCTTAAACAAAAAGTCAAACAAGCCAAAATTAAAATGGATGATGCCATCTTAGATAAAATTGCCAGCGGTGTGGATACCAATGTCCGTGAACTGGAAGGCGCTTTAAATAAACTGTTGGCTTATCATGAAAACGCCAAAATCGAAATTACCATGGACCTGGCAAATAATCTTCTACGGGATGTCCTCCCTTCAAGAAAATAAAATTCTCTTTACCTTTGACCGAATTTCATGTATATTCATAAACTGTTCTTAAATTACAAAAGGAGTATTAAAAACTGAAATGCCGCTAGTACCTACACCCACAAAAATGTTTCTGACCAAAGGGGTCGGAAAACACCGCCAAAAATTATCTTCTTTCGAATTGGCATTACGCGATGCTGGTATCGAAAAATCAAATTTAGTCCGTGTCTCAAGCATTTTTCCACCGGGTTGCAAGATCATTTCTCGACGACAGGGGTTGACCTATCTGGAACCCGGTGAAATCACTTTCGTCGTTTTAGCGGAAATCGCTACCAATGAACCGAATCGTCTAATCTCCGCTTCTGTGGGTATTGCCATTCCGGCTGATCCTTCCCAACACGGTTATCTGAGCGAGCATCACTCCTATGGAATGACGGGTGATGATACCGCAGATTATACGGAAGATTTGGCGGCGGGGATGCTTGCGACGACTTTAGGAATTGAATTCGACGAAGATGTTCATTGGGATGCACGTAAAGAACTCTGGAAGATGCATGAGAAAATCGTCCGCACCACCAATGTTACACAATCAGCCGAAGGCGATAAAGACGGACTTTGGACAACCGTTGTCGCCGCAGCGGTTCTTATCAAATAAAGGAGACAGGAGTAAGGAGTTAGGAGATAGGGAAAAACCTAACCCCTAAATCCTAAATCCCAACTCCTAATTTTGTTATGCCTGAATTGCCAGAAGTTGAAACTATCCGTCGGGGACTCCTGCCTAAAATCAAAGGCAAAAAAATTGACTCCGCTATCCTTACCCTACCCCGTCTATTGGAATATCCGGCTCCCGCACAATTCCTTCATCGTTTAAAAAATACTTCGATTCGGGATATCGGACGTCACGGGAAATATCTATTATTTCATTTAGATAATAAAATGGATTTGATGATTCATCTTGGAATGACAGGCCGCTTGTTTGTCCATTCTTCAAATCAACCCCTGGATAAACATACCCATTTTCGTTTAAAACTGTATTCTTCAGAAGAATTGCGTTTTGTTGACGCCCGAACCTTTGGCAAACTTGCTCTCATATTCCACATCGATTATTCTCCTGTGTTTGGCTTGGCGCATTTGGGAATTGACCCTCTATCTCCAAAATTTACTCTTCAAGAATTCACCAAAGTAACGGAATGTAATAGACAATTGAAAGCTGTCCTCATGGATCAATCCCGCATTGCCGGTCTTGGAAATATTTATGTGGATGAAGTATTACATCGTGCTTTCTTAAATCCAAAAAAATCCGCTTCTCGTTTAAAATTTACTCAAATTGAAATATTATTTAACTCTATCCGAGAAATTTTAAAGGAAGCTTTACATTACCGGGGAACAACTATTTTATCCTATGTAGATTCAGAAGTCCGATATGGTGAGTATCAGGATCATTTAAAAGTGTATGGAAGGGAAAATGAACCGTGCAGGAACTGCGGCAATTCCATTCGTCGTATCATTCTCGTCAGTCGCAGCACATTCTACTGTCCCAAATGTCAACGGAAATAATATCCTTTTATCCCCGTCCTATTGATTTTGCCAATGCTTTAATATGTGCAGGTGTCGTTCCGCAGCACCCACCCACAATATTCGCTCCCGCTTTGACCAAACTGGGATAAAATTTCGCCATCTGTTCCGGGGTATCTTTGTAAACCGCTTCCGTACCTTCCAATGTCGGAATACCTGCATTCGGTTCCGCCATTAATAATGCATCCGGTTTCGCGACTTTCATCTGTTCAATAACTTTTATCATGTGCTCAATTGTGCAATCTCCACAATTTGTACCCACAACATCCGCCCCTGCAGCGCTCAATTCTTTCACGCATGTCTCCGGGTCAATCCCCATCATTGTTTTATAACCAAAGTTGCCGGGAAAGAAAGTCATCGAAGCTACCACTGGCAAACGGGTATTCTCTTTTGCTGCACGGACTGCGCACACAATTTCATCCAATGCAATCATCGTTTCAATGATAATGGCATCTACTCCACCATCTCGCAAAGCCATCACTTGTTCCTTAAATACTTTGTAAATATCATCATACGCTGCCAATCCGCCGGATGCTTCCATAATCTCCGCCGATGGTCCGACATCTCCAAAAACATAATGCCGGTTATCTGGTAACACTGAACGCGCCAATTTCCCGCCGGATTTGTTTATTTCATACATCTTATCTTGCAAATCATAATGCTGTAATCGCAAGGTCGTTGACCCAAATGTGTTAGTAATCACAATATCTGACCCTGCGTCTAGATACGCTTTGTGCACTGCTTTCACTTTGTCAGGTGCTTCCAAATTCCAACGGTCACCACACCCGCCTGCCTCGATCCCCAAATTTTGCAACTGGGTACCCATAGCCCCATCCAAAATGAGCGTCTCTCCCTCTTTTATCCTATCCAAAAACGATTCCGCCATGCACATTTCTCCTAAAATAAAATAAATTATATTAGTTCCACTATATCATATCTATACCAAGTCTTGAATTAGTTAAAAGTTCATTAGCTTTTTTATGGAACTTTTTGCTTGAAAGTATCGTCAAATCATCTCAGTAATAGATTACTGTTGGGGTATTAATGGCTATACGTTTTTTAAGAAACGTTTTTTTATTAGTTCTCACGCTAATCACCTACGGGACGGTTTTCCCCTCGGAAATTCACTGGTTTCCACCGGAAACCGTAGATAATATCGGTGATGTCGGCACCTTTACGTCTATCAAACTGGATAACTTGGGAAACCCACATATCAGTTATTACGATAAGGGAAAAGGACATCTCAAATATGCTTGTAAACTCTACCATAAATGGGAAGTGTTTATCGTGGACACGACTGCTGACGTTGGTAAATATACTTCTCTTGTGGTGGATAAATTAAACCGGCCATGGATTGCCTATTATGACGTGACTCATCATTCCGTAAAATGCGCTCATTGGGACGGGCAAAAATGGGTAATTGAATTTGTTGAAAAAGGCGGTTGGCTGGGGATGTTAGGTGTCAGTTTAGCTTTAGATACTGATGGAAATCCACATGTAGTCTATTACGACAATCTTCACCATTTCCTAAAATATGCCAAAAAAGTAGATAATGTTTGGGAAATTTCAGTTTTGGATGCGACTGGGAATGTGGGCATTCTCCCTGCTATCGTAATTGACTCTAAAAATAACCCCCATATTGCCTATTACGATATCGGAAAAGAAGATTTGAAATATGCTTCATGGTGGAAGGATCACTGGAAATTCGATGTCATTGATTCCAACCAGGAAGTGGGATTTTATGTTTCTATTGCTCTAGATAACAATGATCGTCCGATTGTTTCTTATGAGGACGACCTCCATTATTATTTGAAATATGCCTCTTGGAATGGTATCTCATGGGATATCCAAACCCTGGATACACACGGTATCGTGGGAAAACATACCTCCTTGGTACTGGATAAAGAAAATCGACCTTATATTAGTTATTTCGATTATACACTCGGTCATTTAAAATTTGCTTTTTGGAATGATTCCAAATGGTCTGTCAATGCCATTGATACCTCCAGCGGTGCGGGTCAATATTCCTCTCTGGCAATAGATCCCAATAACACATGTCATATCAGTTATTATAGTTGGGCAACCAAAAGTCTCCAATATATCCGTGGAACTTACAATAACAACAAGATTGCCAAAGAAACATCCCTAATCCACCCTATCTCCCAAAAAATCAATGTTTCACCTGCAAAATAATCCCATCCCCTTTGCTTCTCACAAGCGGAATTGAAATTTTCAATTCCGCTTGAAAGAGCGAACAAAATTGAAGTTCCAGGACATTTTGACACGCTTGGCATTTCTTGGGGGTGATGGACAGCTTTCTGCATTTGCAGAAAGCCTATTTCTACTAAAATCAAATAAATAGAAAACCTTTAAAATTTGTTAAAGGTTTTTTTTGAATTCTTAGCTGACTTCAAGAACGTCCCGGAGAACCATACGGCGTTTTCTAAGGAAATGGCGGGGATAAAGTTCGCCTTCACCGGTCGGTCCGGCAATGGAAAATGCGGTTGGTCCTTCGGCTTCATAACCCAAGACAGATCCGCAATGAGAGTTGGCAACAAATAAATTACATGACATTTTTTTAGCAAAATGAGTAATACGACCAATATTCTTGGAATGGATCATGGCAGTATGCCGCAGACCATGTTCCGCTTGATACGCCAATTCAACAGCTTGTTCATAATCATTAGCCCTGACAATCGCTAGAATCGGCATCATAAGTTCGGTCTGGACAAAGGGATGATTCGAGTCCGTTTCACAAATCGCCAAAATTTTATCCTCCCCTATCCGAACCCCAATATCATTAAGAATAACACTGGCATTTTTGCCGACATATTCCTTTTTGATGGAACCGTCGGGATTAAGTACCGTATTTTTTAGCCTGTCCGTCTCTGTAGATGACAATAAATAAGCCCCATTGCGCTGCATAGCGTCTATTAGCCTGTCTGCGACACTCCGTACCACGAAACATTCTTTCTCGCAAATACAGGGCATATTGTTATCGAAAGCTGCCCCCCGGACAATAGATTGCGCAGCATTCTCGATATCGGCAGTTTCATCCACAACTACAGGTGGATTTCCGGGTCCAGCAACCATTGCCCGTTTTCCAGATTCCATTGCTGCGCGCACAACACCGCCCCCTCCTGTCGCGACAATCAAATTAATCCGTTTATGTTTCATTAATTCAGCGGAACTTCTTAAAGAGGGTTCCGCAACAGAGGTCATCAGATTTTCCGGCCCACCCAGTTTGACAATGGTTCGGTTAAGGACTTTCATGGTTTCATTGGAGCATAAGGCGGCATTGGGATGGGGATTAAAGGTCACGGCATTCCCAGCGGAGAGAATAATAATACCATTATTAATTATCGTCGCTGTTGGATTGGTTGTTGGAGTAATTGAGCCGACCACCCCCACGGGGCTGTACACTGCCAAAGTTATTCCCCGGTCACCGATATACATCTCTTTGGGTAAATCTTCAACACCCGGAGTTTTAGTAGCCACCAGCCAATTCTTTGCTCTTTTATCCGCTACTCTACCCATCTTGGTATCGGCAACCGCCAACTCCGCTAATCGTTGGGCATGTTCCAATGCCGTCTCCCGCATTCCTTGAATAATTTCACGTCGCTTTTCAAAACCTAATGCAACAAATTGTTTTTGGGCTGTCGCTGCGGCATTTACCGCAGAATCCACATCCGTAAATACGCCATCTCCCAAAGAAGTTTTTGGTGAAGATGTAGCCGTAGAGACCGTTGAACTCACACTTCCTGATTCATTCTGCATGGACCGTAAGACTTGTTCTACTATTCGACTTATTTCTTGTTCGGAAAGCGACATATTTAAAACCTCATTTTAATAAATTCAAATTTAATTTATTTACTGTTTTATTCAATTGTAATTTCCAATTGTTTGGCAGTATCCCGTGCCAATGGAGTAACCAGCGAACCCGGTTTTAAAATAATCTTTTTAGCACCCGATTTGGCAGCTAACGTTACTTCTCGTTCTGTAATCAATTCCCTGTCCATTCCAAAAGGTGTCATTTCATCCACCTTTTCAATCGTACCGGTTGCCATTTTAATTGCCTTGTCCGTCTCCATTGCCAATTGTTTGACATCCACCAATCGCATTCCCCACCGTTCTAATTTTTGCAACTGGGTAATGATTGAAGCCATCAAATCGCTGGGTAAGGACGGTAATCCCCATTTAGCAAATTCACCTTCTGCTGGGTCTACTCCATTTTTCGCAGCGACTACCGCTTTTTTCGAAACCAACGCAAGAAAAATTAGATAAAGAATAAATGAGTCCGTGATTCCGTATGATAATTTTAAAGCAGTATTCCTGGATAATGTACCCACCATAATACCCACATGACCATTTAACAATTTGATAATCCCCTCGCCATCTGTATCTGGAACAATAGAACTAATCCCTGTTAATTCCACAAATTTATTGGTTCCCGGATTATTTTTACAATTCGGGCAAAGTACCAAATTAAATCCAAACCCTTTGGCGCGAAGTTGTTTGATTTGTTCTACACTTTCATTCAAACCAATATCCGTACCGGTATATATTACTAAAATCGATTTACCAGATCCGGGAACTGGTGTGCTGGGTACACTTGAGGGAGTTACACTTCCACCGGACAGGATTTTCTGTAATTCTTGTTCTACTAATTTGGCTATTTTGGATTCATCAATCATATAGGTCATTTTATTAATGAAACAAACATTCCTGTTTTCACCAAAGCACAATTCCCATCATCCGTATCCAAATGCATTTCAAGCCGAAAATTCGGATGTACTCGGCAAAATACTTTTTCAAAGAGTGTCGGTTTGTCGGTATTCACAAAGATTTTCACGGTTTGTTCATTCTCCACGCCAAAATGTGCGGCATCATCGGGGCTCATGTGAATATGCCGGCTGGCGCAAATTCCACAAGGTCGTGTAATGGATCCCTTCGGTCCGACCAGGGTTAACTCCACTCCCCCTTTATGCCCTACCGAAACGGCTACTGGAGGTTCCACACCCAGGTAAATCGCATCCGTACGAGAAATTTCCACTTGAGTTTTTCCACGAGCAGGTCCAAGAACACGCACCTTCTCAAACTTTCGCTTATTGGGTCCAATTACAGTAAGTTGTTCATCATAGGCAAATTGATTTTTCTGATATAAGGCATTCCGCACAGTCATTTGATATCCTGCACCGAAAAGAATGTCCTGATCTTCCTGAGACAAATGTAAATGCCGCGCAGAAATAGCAAGAGGAATCAAACGTTTCCCATCCGGCCCGAATTGCGGTGGGCCATACATATGAGAGGCTTTCTCTTCCAGTTCTTGAACTTTGAGCGAGTCCATGACGCGACGTGTAATAAGCGTCACCAATTCCTGTTGGTCCATCAATCCCCCAATTTATAAATTGATGATTCTAGATTGCAGATTTCAGATTAACTAATAAAACTGAAATCTAAAATCTGAAATTGGCAAATTCCACTTATTTTCCGCTCGGTAATATTTTGTCAAGTTCTTGATGCGGACGCGGGATGACGTGAACGGATACCAATTCACCGACTCGTTTCGCCGCTGCTGCACCGGCATCTGTTGCCGCTTTCACGGCACCGACATCGCCACGTACCATGACGGTGACATACCCGCCGCCAATTTTTTCTTTTCCAATTAATGTCACGTTGGCAGCTTTGACCATGGCATCTGCGGCTTCAATTGAGGCCACATTACCTTTGGTTTCTATTAAACCTAATGCTTCTCCTACCATTTCTTATTTCCTCCTTAAATTAATTATGTTGCTTTTGTTTATTTGGATTTCTTTCCACTTTTATCCGAATCACCCGCTGGCTTTAAAACATCCGTGCGGCCATACGATTGCAGTTCCGGAACTGTATCAATTAATATATCCACTTGATCGTCCGGGCGGGGAATCACATGCACGGCAGATAACTGGCTAATCCGTTTCGCTGCCGCAGCACCGGCATCCACTGCCGCTTTTACGGCACTCACTTCACCAATCAATTTTACTGTGGATATACCTGCATCGGCTTGGGCAATCTCAACCAACGACACCTCTGCCGCTTTCAATGCCGCATCCGCCGCCTCGATACTACCCACAAGCCCTATAGTCTCAATCATTCCCAAGGCTTGTAGACCCATAAACCTCACCTCCCAATTTGATTTTTTTAATATTTATCATTGTGCGTTATTTTACGTCAAGACGATTGACTTTGCAATCGGTTGACAATTTCCCTGGTAATTTTCATCACCAATTCGGTCTGTGCCATTTGTCCTTCCTCCTTCGCACAGGTAGCTACATAGTCAGAATCATTTTTTGAGCTATAAGGAGTTGGATTCGTGATACACGATTGAGCAACCTTGGCCATACCCGGATGTGTTTCTATTAATCGCTGAACTTGCTGCGCGTCCAAAACCCGTTCTCCACCGAGTATTTTTGCGGTAAGAAGAATTTTTGCAAACTGTTCCATACTTTCCATGTGATAATATGCCGAGTAAATATCTTTGCCTACCGTTAATGCTCCGTGATTCGCGAGTAATAAAGTGTCTCGTCCCCGGATGATATTTCTAATTTTATCAGGAATTTCATTGGTAGACGAAGTAGCATAATCGGCGATAGGAATGGCACCAATAGTCACAATAATTTCCGGAAGAATACATTTGTCTAACGGGACTCCAGCCACCGCAAAGCCCGTGGCAGTCGGTGGATGGGCATGAACTACAGCAACGACATCCGGCCTCTCTTCATAAACAGCCAAATGCATTTTGAGTTCACTGGAAGGTTCATAACGAGAATCGCCGGATAATTTCTTTCCCTTTAAGTCGGTTTTAATAATATGTTCGAAAGCAAGATATCCTTTACACAGATCGCGAGCAGTAACCAAAATCTCTTCCTCACTTATTCGGATGCTAAGGTTGCCTTCTCCGGCAACAATATATCCTCGTGCATAAAGCCTTTTCCCAATTTCAATAATGTCATTTATCGCTTGCTGTTCTTCAAACATGATTAGTAAACCTATTTAAGTTTTATGATAATGATAATGGAATGAAACTCCCTGTCCTGTCAAGAAAAATTAAAGTGCTGCATAGATGTCAAGTTATATTGCTTAACAATTATGGAGTGTTGATTGATCTGACAAAGTAAGGAATAGTACAAGAAATCAAATAGGTAAAAGTTCTTTTACACTTTTTTTAAGTTCCAGTAAATCCCCTGATTTTACGATATAACGGTCTGCCGCCCAGCTTACTAAATCCTGTTTGTGTTGCCCGTAAGCCGTACATAATACTACTGGAATCTTGCGGTCACTTTTGCGTAAATGTGTAAGAAAATCCAACCCATCCATAACCGGCATTTGAATATCCAATACAATAAGATGAATATCCTGTTCTTCCAACAGTTTCAAAGCAACCGACCCATTTTCTGCTTCAATAACTGAATATCCTTCTCTACTAAATTCATCTTTAAACAACAGCCGGATATTGGGCTCATCGTCAACAATTAAAATTGTTTTTTTCATAAGATATTCCTTTCTTTAATTTTTACCTTTATATACCGGAAACTCAATAATGAAAACTGTCCCATGATTTGGTTTACTTTCAACATTAATGGTTCCATTGTGCGCTGTAATTATTTTATGGGTAATCGGCAATCCAAGTCCAGATCCGGTAGGTTTGGAAGAAAAAAATGGATCGAAAATATGTGTCAATGTCTCCTGCGAAATTCCACAACCAGTATCTTTTATCGCCACGGTAACGCGTTCGGGTTTGCCTTTTTCCAAAGGAGACAAATAGGTATAAATCTTTAATTGTCCACCCTGCCCTTCCATCGCGTCCAGGCTATTCTTAAATAAGTTCAAAAAAGCCTGCTTTAATTGTTCGCGATCCACCTTGATAACGGATTGGCCGGCTTCATATTTCGTAACTATCTTGACATTCTTTTTCTTACTAATGTCATGGATCATAAAAATAGTTTCTTCTAAAATCTGGTGTAAATCCATGGCACGCATTTTTGGCAAAGTCGGCGAGGATAATTCCAAAATCTCATACAATATCCTTTCCAGCCGTTCCACTTCATCCAACACAATCCTAAGATATGGTTTTCCTACCACTCCTTCCGGAAAATTATCATAGACCTTCCGAGTAAACCCTCCGATAGAAACCAACGGATTGCGGATTTCATGAGCAACCCTGGCAGATAACTCACCCACGGCGGCTAGTCGTTCCACACGTACCAATTGTTCCCGAATTTCCCTGAGCTCACGTTCGTTCCGCTGTACGGTTTCAAACAATCGGGCATTCTCTATACAAATTGCCGCCTGATTCGCGAGAATCGTCAATAATCTTTCATCATCTTGTGTAAATTTTTCATCTCCAGAAGTCTTGTCAAAAACACTTAGTGTTCCTATCACCGTTCCTTTAGCGATAATCGGAACGCAGACCAATGATTGAACATGTTTCTGAAATTTACTTTTTAATCGCCGATTCCTTTTAATATCAGAAATCAGAACACTCTTGCCGCTCATGGCAACTTCACCGGCGACGCTCCCCCCCAATTCTATTACCTTCGGTACCAGGTCCTCATCCGTAGTGCCAAACATTTCTTCAATTTGTAATCCTTCGCGATCTTCTGCTAACAATCTCAAAATACTTCCCCGTGCGCCTAAAATCTCCGCCCCCGCTTTGGTAATTTCTTTGAGTACCTTTTCCAGTTGCAAGGAAGAACTAATGGTTTTCCCTACTTCATATAATTGTGATACCTCATTCAGAGCCCGTTTTTCTTCTTCATACAATTGCGCGTTGCGGATTACCCCCGTGATTTGCGAAGCAATAGCCGAAAGAAAACTAATTTCGTCAGTTGTATAATGTCGTGGTTTAAACGTCTGAACATTGATCACTCCAATGGTCTTTTCATCTCTTTGCATGGGAACGGATAACATCGAATAACTTCCTTTTTCTTCCGCCTCCGCAAAATAGACGTATTGTGGATGCGTATCCGAACGAAAAACGGATGCAGGAATTCCCGTTTTTGCCGTATGTCCGGTAATCCCTTCTCCAATTTTTAATTTCACTTTTCCCACTGCTTCAGGACTTAATCCGCTCGTTGCCCGCAATACCAATATACTTTCCTTATCAATTAAGTAAATCGAGCAAATATCCGCATTCATTTTCTTTTTAACCGTATCGACAATTTCTTTTAACATTAGGTCAAGGTCAAGATTTGAACTTGTTAGCTCTCCCATCTCTTTTAATGTGGTTAATTCAATAGTTTTACGGTCTAATTCAACTTGAATTAAATCCAATCGTTCGCTATTGGGGATAGGAATTTGTTCTTTATTTGTTTCCACCGCTTAACTCCTTGGAACGATGAGTTGCTGCTGATACGGCATTCATAACCGTCGCGCGAAACTTTCCTGACTCCAAAGCGTGTAACCCTGCAATGGTTGTCCCGCCGGGAGAGGTTACCTTATCACGCAAGGAAGCCGGGTGCTCCTTGGTTCCCAATAACATTTTAGCGGAGCCATATACAGTTTGTGCAGCCAACAACAACGCAATTTCACGGGATAACCCTTCTTTCACACCGCCATCCGCCAACGATTCAATAAATTGAAACACATACGCTGGCCCGCTACCTGATAAACCTGTAACCGCATCCAACAATGATTCTGGAACCAGTACGACTTGACTCACCGCTGCCAATAATGTTCGGGCCAATTCAATATGCTCCTTTTTCGCCGCCGTTCCCCCTGCTAAAGCAGATGCTCCCTCCAAAACCAAAGCCGGGGTATTCGGCATTACACGAATTACTGGAACATCGGACGACAATTTCTTTCCGATTTTTGCCGTTGTTATTCCTGCTGCGATACTAATTATCAATTGTGAGGAATTAATAAATGTGCCTACTTCATCCAGTAATGGATCCACCACATTAGGTTTCACAGCAATAAAGATGACATCCGCATTTTTGACAACGTCTTGATTATTGTCAGTTGTTTTGATTTTTAATGTTGCAGAGATATATTTTCTTCTGGCGGAGATAACATCGCTGGCGATGACATTGGAAGGGGTAACCAATTTCGCTTGAATTAAGCCCTTCATTAAAGCTTCCGCCATATTCCCCCCGCCGAGAAAACCTATTTTCATATTTTTTTTCATTTTCATACTCCTTTTAGTGTCGAGTCGGGAGACTCGACCTATCAATTCATTGATTTCCGTTCTCCAAAAATTGCTGTTCCAATTCGTATCATCGTACTACCTTCTTCAATTGCCATAAGGTAATCCTGGCTCATACCCATTGAAAGATGCCGCATATTGGTATTGGTAATTTCTTGTTTTAAAATATCATCGAATATTTTTTTTAACATCTGAAAACTGGCTCTGATCTTTTCTCTATCTTCTGTTAAAGGGCCAATCGTCATGAGTCCTTCCACTTGTAAATTGGGCAACAATGAACAACTTCTTACCAAATTTTCAGTCTCTTCCGGTTGGCAACCGGATTTGGTTCCTTCTGCGGATGTGTTCACCTGAATTAAAACTCGTTGTTTTTTATTGATACCACTTGCCCGTTTCTGAATTTCCTGAGCAACTTCCATCCGGTCAACGGATTGAATCAAATCAAATATATCCACAGCATATTTCACCTTGTTGGTTTGTAAATGCCCAATGAGATTCCACTGAACTTGTTGATTTAATTCACCAAATTTTATCTTAGCTTCCTGCACCCGATTCTCCCCAATCTCCTGAATCCCGGCATCTATCGCTTGCCGAATCAAGTCCACGCCCACAGTTTTGGTCACTGCTACCAAAGTAATTTCTTCGGGTCGGCGGCCACAATGGCCTGCAATATCAGAAATTTTCTCCCGAATTACTTGAATATTTTCAGAAATTCTCATCCTAAACTCATCATTAATAACTCTTTCCTATCATTGTATCATAATGACTTAAGAGAAACAGATGGCAGGATTATTTTTTGAAGGAACAATATCTTTTTAGTGAGGAATAGAATCGGGCGCACCGTAAGAATGTAACCCTTGTGGACTGAAAAATGAAAAGATAACATTGACCCCATAATAACAAAGGATTACCGCAATAAACCCGATAATGGCAAACCAGGCTGTTTTCTGGCCACGCCAACCGGCAATCAGCCGCGCATGCAGGTAAACTATATAAATCAGAAAAACGATTAGCGACCACGTTTCTTTGGGATCCCAACCCCAATAGGTTCCCCAAGCTTCATGCCCCCACAAAGAACCCAGAATAATGCCAATACCCAATAAAACCGTTCCGATAGAAATTAACCAATAGGTTTGTTTATCAAGGGTTTCTGTATCATCCAACTTCGACAAAGATCCGTTGGAAAGTCCACGAGTTTGGTTACGAGATTGCACCATATAAAGAATCCCTGTACCAAACGCTAATGCAAACGCCGCATAACTAAAAAAAACCGTCGGGACATGAATCTTAATCCAATAACTCTGCAACGCCGGCATCAAGTTTTCCACCGCTTGCGGAGGAGTTGGAAAAAATACTCTCGAACCCAATGCGTGAAACGTCCAATTACATCCATAAATAAATTGTTTTACCGGAGGGACATTCAAGGCATATCCCATAATGAACCAGACGATCGGAATGATTACCACGCCCAAACTGCGGGTCGGATAGAGAAATTCAACCACCACGAATTCCAACGCAATCACAAAAGAAAGTAACAACAAGGATTCGTAGAAATTAGCCCAAGGCACATGGGACGCTTCCATCCAACGAAATCCCATACCTACAGTATGCGCGATAACACCCGCCAGTGCGATGCATAAGGGAATTTTAGAGGATTTATTTTCCACCTTAATCAGGTCCCAGATATATAGTAATCCTGCCAGTGTGTAACCCACATAAGCAATAATGAAAAACACATAACTTGTCGCCATAAATTCTCCTATGTAGCGGAAAAACCGCTCTGCTCAGATTCTTCTATTATAATGATTATTCCAAGGATTTAGCAAATCCTATAATATTGACCAACTCTTTTTTAATATCGGTTGCCCGGCGGTTGGATGCGGCAAAAGATTGAACCAACACCTTGTTTTTCTGCGGGATGATTCTAATCCAAATTCTTTTATATTCCAGCCATAATGTGGTAATCAATCCAAATATGATTAATACAAATCCAACATAAACAACCGGTAAGCCCGGATCTTTCACCACTTGAAAAACTGAAATCCACGCCTGGTCAAGGGAAGTGATGGCGTAATCAAAACTGATATTTTGTTTCATCGGTAAATCCTTAAGACTGATATTGGCAAATACCCATCCATGTCCTGTAGTTTGCCCGTTGGTCGTTTCATATATCTCAATGGCAGGATTATTGGGATCGTTCGAGCGGGATGTCGGCTGCATATTTTCATCCATTCCAAAATCCGGAATAAACCGTGTCACGGTAATTTGTTTTCCGGTTCCGGGTACGGAATAAGTATCCCCAACCTTTCCTTCCCAGGTCGTAATCGGTTCAAATGTCTTCCCATCATTGATAGCCAATTTAAACCCATTAATTGTCCCGCTTTTCTGCCGGGAATTTTGATAGAATAAATATCCCTGATGATTCATCGGATGATTCACTTGAATCAATTCCCTGCGGATTTCCTTGCCGTCCTGGATGACAGTAACGTTACTGCGGAAATCTGAAGGGTCTTGCGTTCCGGGATAATATCTTTCTTCAAATTTATCGAGTCGTAATTGAAAATTGGAATGAGGAATCGAAATCGTTTGTCCTTCAACAACTGGAAGAGTATCATCATATGACCACGGCCAGACTGTTTTCCCTATCAATCCTCCGACAAATATCGTAACCACAGCTATATGGGCGATTAAATTTCCCCACCGGTTCAATACTCCTTTTTGTCCATACAGATAAATAGTCCCGCTGGACTCATCCTTCTCTTGCCTAACAGTATTGAAATGAAATTTTTGCAGCGATTTTTTGAATTGTTCCAACGTTTCTTGTGCACCTACCTTGAACCGTTCCTCTGCCCGATACTCTGACTGGTTATAAAATTCGTCTTTCATAATCACAATGGGTTTACCCAAAGACCGGCGTAACATTCGATAGCGATGTACCGTACACACTGTCGTACTGATGCATAACATGGTAAGAATAAAAGTAAACCAATTGGCTTTATAAATGTCATAAAATCCCAATTGCCGGAATAGCTCTGCCATGGCAGGTCCATATTGATTGATATAAACGAGCATATCTTCATTTTGTGGAATTAAGGTTCCGATGGTAGCAGCTATAATAACAATTACCAAAAGCGTAATCGTCAATTTCAAAGATTCCCAGAACTCCCAAAATTTTCTAATAAAGCCGCGTCCGGGAGGCGGAATATAAGGTGTTTCAATCGCCGGGCCGACATGCTCGTAGGTTTCATTGCCATTCATTTGGATAACTCGCTCAGTTAACTATGAAAAGATGGTATTGGGGTTGACGACACGGCGGGTAAAAATATGCCCATTAATACGCCCGGTCAATAACATAATCACCAAGCGCGTATAATGCTTCCTTGTATTCAGAGGCGGGAAAAATATCCAATTCCCGTTTCACCCGGTCCACTAATTCGCGTGCATATTTTTTTACATAGACGACCGACCCCTGTTCCTGCAAGGAATCGGCCACCCATTTCAAATCTGCTTGTGAGGGCGTGTTCATCATGATATGTTCCAACCGTTTTCTATCCGATGCGGGTAAACGGTCACGCAGATGAATCAAGGGCAATGTTATTTTCCCGTCCTGCACATCCTGATTGGTAGGTTTTCCAAAATCAATTAGGTTCGATGTATAATCCAGCGCATCGTCAATAATCTGAAAAGCAAGTCCGACACCCAATCCATATTCTGCCGCCGCTTGGATTTCTTTTACATTGGAAGAATTGACCATAACTCCAAATTGGCAGCTCATGGAAATTAGTTCTGCGGTTTTCCGCCGTATCATTTCCAGGTATTCTTGTTCTGTGGTATAGAATTCGTACCCGCGTTCCAGTTCCAGGATTTCTCCCTGCACCATTACTGCCACGGAATCAGCCATTAATCGTGTAAACGGTGAACCCCCATGATAGGCCACCAGTGAACTGGCGGTCGCGTAGAGATAATCGCCGGACAATACCGCCACTTGATTTCCCCAACGCGCATTAACAGATTCCAATCCCCGACGGATATCGGCATTGTCAACAATATCGTCATGAATCAAGGTGGCTGTATGGCAGAGTTCAACGCTGCACGCCAGATCAATTGTTTTTTGTTGAATACCTCCGGTAATTCCTGAAAAAAGCAACACAAACATCGGTCGGAACCGTTTTCCACCGGCGTGTATCAAATATTGCGCGGCTTGAGTGACCAAGGGACGGTCTGATTTCACCGCTTCTAATAATCTCTGCTCTACATGGTCCAAATGGGACTGCAATAGAGTTTCTATCGAAGCGTATTGATTTACAACCTGCGTGACCGTAATTGGCTGAACGCTCACAAAAATCCTTGCCCTTCCGCAACCTTATTTAATGTTTTGAAAAAATGAAACCCGATTTCCGCTTAAAATATTATATTACAAGCATTAAATAGTCTCAAGTTTCAATCCTCAGGTTGCAAGTTTAAGTTTTTGAACTTTAGACCTTAAGCTTTGGCTTTAAACTTTTTTATTCCCACTCGCCATGTAAAAAGTAGTCCATGAGGGTATAACCTTTGTCGAAAATAAGCTGGGATTGCGTGGCATTGGCTTCACTGAAAGTACGACCACGAAATTTGGGTGCGCCTTTTTCAGGATATTGATGCAATACCACGGGCACGGGTTCATTGACATGAGTCTTATGAGCACAAGGTGTCGGGTGATCGGGTAATACCATGACCCGGCAAGGTTGATTCATTTGGGCAAAGGTCAACATGGGACCGACGATTTTCTTATCAAAATCTTCGATTGCCTGTACTTTCAAATCCGGTCTACCCTGATGCCCGCATTCGTCCGGTGCTTCAATATGTATCAAAACAAAATCATTCCGTTGGAGGGCGTTCACTCCCGCTTCCACTTTTCCAGCATAATTCGTATCCAGATAGCCGGTAGCACCGGGAATATCCGGGACGTCAAATCCTGCGGATTTACCGATTCCCTTGACTAAATCCACTGCTGAAATAATTGTCCCGCCTTCTATTTTATGTTTGGTTTGGAAATCCGGCAGAGTGGGCATTTTCCCTTGACCCCAGAGCCAGACCTGTGTAGCGGGAAGATGATTTTCTTTGATACGTTTCTGATTGACGGGATGAGTCTTGAAAATTTCTTTGGAACATTCCATGAAACTGCGGATTAAAGATTGGTGTTCCCCGTTGGGTAAATAGCTCTCCACAGGTTTATCAGTAATGTCATGGGGTGGAACGCATTTTAAATTTCTATAATCTCCCTCTAACACCGCGAGATGACGATAACTGACACCGGGATAAAAAACAATCCCTTCTTTCAAAAGTTTGTCACGCAAGGTCAAAATTAATTCTTTGGATTCTTCCGTTGTAATATGTCCGGCGGAATAATCCATCATCTTTCCGTCTTGCACGGTTACGGTGTTACACCGAAATATCGTCGCGGAAGGAGAGACCTTAATTCCCATACTGGCGGCTTCCAGCGGTGCCCTACCCGTGTAAAATTCTTCAGGGTTATAACTCATAATGGACAACGTCGCGACATCCGACCCGGGACTCATCCCCTGGGGTACGGTCTTGACCTGCGCCAAATTCCCATATTCCGCCAAATGCTCCAGATTAGGTGTTTTAGCATATTGTAAGGGCGTTAATCCCCCCAACGAATCAATCGGCCAATCCGCCATTCCATCTCCTATCATCACAATATATTTCATAGAACAATTCCTCTCAATAATTAAGATTTAATCATCATACTGGGATATGGAGATAAAGACAAGAGGCAATTAAAAAAACGAACCGGCGAAACATTCAAATACCTTTTTTGCGGAACGCGGGTCCCCTGATTCTACTCCACCTATCCACTATGTGGCAGGCACTTTTCTGCCGGCGAAAAATACTCCTAGAATCCCATAATGTCATCCAATAATTTATTTGACAGCTATTATATGATTAGATAAACTATGGCAAATCTAGCATCTAAAAGTTTTCTAGAGAAACAATATATAACTTTGTTAGGCACGAAGCAGGAAGCATGAATATAGAATACGTACACGGCTACAATCATCGAGAAAACATACGTTTACAGGACCAAGCCTCTACCCTGGTCGAGTTATTGCATTCTGACACTTCCTATCCGGTGGAAAGCCATGTTCTGGAAGCTGGGTGCGGCGTTGGCGCACAAACGGTCACCCTTGCGAAAAACAGCCCGAATGCCTTGATTACTTCCGTTGATATATCCGCGGCTTCTGTCACTGAAGCCAAGAGAAAAGTAGTAGCGGCGGGTTTGACCAATGTTCAATTTGTCCAAGCGGATATTTTCAATTTGCCTTATGGGCCGGATTCCTTCGACCATATTTTCGTCTGTTTCGTTCTGGAACATCTCTCGCGGCCTGTCGAGACATTGCAAACGCTGAAAAACTATTTGAGGCAAGACGGTACAATCACGGTCATCGAAGGAGACCATGGCTCGGTCTATTTTCATCCCGACAGCGAAGCAGCACACAAAGCTATTCAGTGTCAGGTTGAACTGCAACGGCAGGTGGGCGGTAATGCCATGGTAGGGAGAGAACTTTATCCGCTACTGTGCCGAGCAGGCTATCACTCCATTCATGTATCTCCTCGAATGGTCTATGTCGATTCCAGTAAACCGGAACTGGTCGAAGGGTTCACGAAAAAGACATTCACGGCCA
Source organism: uncultured bacterium (assembly GCA_963768165.1). Taxonomy (GTDB): domain Bacteria; phylum UBP4; class UBA4092; order UBA4092; family UBA4092; genus CAVYHJ01. The sequence goes on from CAVYHJ010000001.1 coordinate 273,739, forward strand.
TGATTGAAGGTGTCCGTGAATCGGCTATCAAGACAGGAATAATTGAACCACATGTTTTTGATAAAGGAATTCGGGATTTATACCGAACAACGGAGTCGGATGGAGTATTCTGTTATACTTTTTTTAAGGCTGTTGGAAATAAATGATTGCCAACCAACCGGTAACATCTGAATGGACTTTACTGTGATTAATCTCTATTTAATATACTTCTCGGCATATTTTAAAAAAGTCGGCCAATTAGGTCCTGTGGTATGTCCTCCTTTATGTTGGCGGAACGCAATTTCACCGTCTATCAAAGGAGTTTCGATGGGCGGTAAATTATATGTTCCCAAACCTTTCTTTCCTAACAGTTCATAAACGGGACTGGCATAGGCGCCGCCTAAAAACATACCTTTGTCATCGACCCATCCGCCTTCCACATTGGGAGAACCGCAGCTAATAAATACCGGACGCGGAGCACAGAGTGCCACAAGTTCATGGGCATCCACGGGTAACTCGTTCGCGGTTAAAGGTCCGGCATATTTCAGAAAGTTGCCTGCAAACCAATGGTATTCTCCGGACGATGCAAGGTTTTCCACCTGCTCTCCGAAAACACGGCGCAGGATTTTTGTGCCGCCGGCTCCGGAGGATCCGACAAACGCCAATGCAAACCGCGAATCATACGCCATCGTTACTATAGCGGCTTTTCCGTATCGCGATAAACCTTCTATCATGACTTGCTTCGCATTCACTGATTTATCGGTTTCAAAGTAATCCAGTGCACGGCTAGCGCCCCAAGCCCAGGCTCTTAACGCACCCCAGTCGTCTGGTTTTCTGTGTTGTCCTTTATTTACCAGTCCAATAATGCCTTTCGTTAATCCCGCACCCGCGTCTGCCTGATAACTGGTGGGAATAATAATCGCATAACCCCAACCTTTGGATAGAACCTGCTGCTGCCAGCTGGGTTCTTTGGGTGTGCCCGCAGGGGGTTCGGGAAATTTGAATCCCGGAGGAAAATTAAATCCAAATTCCATAACCACCGGGACCGGGCGATTCGCCTTGGCGGGGGTTATGAGGGTTAATTGGATATTGACAGTGATGGATGAATATAAGGAGTTGTCTACATGCCCTGATAATGTTTTTATGACCACGGGAAAACCATCTACCGTGTCATGCGAAGTACTTAGTATTTCCCAGGAAACACCGGGTATTTTTTTAGGAGCTCGTCCGTAGATTTCTCTATCGAAATACTCCACGATTTCCGGACGGCGTTTTTTCCACCATGTTTTGGCATCTTGTACTTTCTCGCCATTATTTAAGATTAACGGATCGGGAAGAGATTTATACGGCGAAGCTTTGGATTCGTCAGTATTGGCAGGATTTGGCTGATTCGGATAACCGGAAGGGCCGGGCCGTAATGAATGAATCCCAAGTTGAGTTAACATCCCTTGATAATCTTCGTTTGTAGCGCTTTGAATTCTATCCATATCCTGTTGGTTAAATTGGGCATTGGTTGAAACGGAAGCAGTTAAAATAAACATAAGCAGCCACGATAATCTTTTCATTGGGTACCCTTTATATTCTGAGATACTTTCATACCTAAAACGTTTTTTTCGGTTTCCTTGATTAAGTGAATTAATATATTTATTACCACTATTTTACTAAATATCCTACTTTTGTTCTATCTATTCCCAATGTTTCCACGGATTCTCTTGTATTCTCTCCATGCCCCCAAATACTGTCATTCTGAACCCTGCTCTTTAGGGTGAAGAATCTCTGTGTTCTACCGGATAAATAGACAATTCCATATTTTTCCAAAGATGCGTCGGGAATGGAGCGAAGGGGATTTCCCGACGCCCTCTTTATCTTTACTATTTTGCACTTTAATTCACAATTCAACATTCATAATTCAAAATTATGCTCTTTAAAACTTGAAACCTGCATTAAAAGTCATTATAGTACCCGTAGGACACCCTTTAGGGTGGAAAGTTTGAACCATGGGAAAGAAACATCTCGGCTATATATATTGTCCTGATTGCCAATATCGCGGGAAACCGGAAACCAATACATCCGGGGGAAGGATAATTCTTGAATTTATTTTGTTCTTACTCTTGATTCTCCCTTGGATAATTTTTAAAGTAATCGCATCCCCACAATTACGTTGTCCCAAATGCGGGAATACCAAAGTAAAACATCTGGCAGGCGGGGATACATTTAAATGCCCGTTTTGCGAAGCGCGGGTTCCCAATTTCGACCCCACCTGTCCCCAATGCGGCAGACGCCTTTCCGCCGGTGAAAAATACCAGAAAACTAGAGTGGAATATCACAAAGAGTCCAAGTGGAAGAACAGGGATTAGGGTATGGTGAATGATGTTAATCTGCGTCAGGAATCGAATTTTCTGTTGGAAAAATTGGAGACTTAGAATCCCAACATTCTACCTAATAAAATTGACAGTACCCTTATGAGAATATAAAATGTTACTAAATATAGAATGGTTAAATATATGTTCGGTAACCAAAATACACAAGAGAACCTAAAAAGGTTATCATCGTCAATGACCATCATCCAAAAGTTTATTTTCCCCACGTTATGGATTGGAGGATTCGGATTTGGAACTTTGACCCTTTGGCTTGGAGCCATGACCGGAAAAAACGGTAATCTTCCTCCGTATGATGCAAAATGGGGATTTCTCTTGATGTGGATAGCGGGTAGTATTTTCATTCTATGGGGATGTGCCGGTTTAAAGAAGGTTATTCTGACATCCGATTCCCTTATCGTTTCTAACTATTTTCGTGAGATTACTATTCCGGTGGAAATGATTGAAAGGGTTACGGAAAATCGCTGGATTAATATTCGCCCTGTTACCGTCCATTTCCGTTGCACTACCGATTTCGGAGAAAGAATCACCTTCATGCCCAAGATAAAGTTGTTTCTCCTTTTTTGGAAATCACATCCGGTCATTGAGGAATTGAGGCAGGCAACCGCATCAAAGAATAGAAAAAATGTCATACCATAGGAAAGCGAATTTCCCGACACTTTCCCTAAAATTCTTCAACTCTAACCCCACTCCCTCAAAAATAACAACCCCTTATTTTTTGGAAAACCTTGAGTTAGGGGAAAAAACTTGTGCGAACGTACAAAGTTTTATCCTCAATAAAATCAATCAACCAATAATTCTTGTGCAATTGCGCAAGAATTCCAGCTGGCTGAAATCCACCAGCTTTATACGTTCGTCAAAAGCTCGATAGTTCTCTCTCCGCTTTAATCTGGAAGGGGTGACATCTAAAAACTGTCATTGACTTTCCCGTCTCGCCTCGTTAAGATTTCATTACAAAAGAAAAAAAATCTTCTCTCTTCAAAAAGGTTTTAACGAATAGCTATAACTCAAATAACGATTAAATCTAAATTTGAGTGTTTGCATCTCTATTCGCAATGTAGTTTGCATTGAAATTATTGAAAGTGGTAAAATTAGATGATTAACGATATTCGATTGAAGTTTGAACAGCAAGACTACGAATACAGTTTACACGCGGTTAACCAAAGTATTTTAAAACATATATCGCGGAAAGAGGTCGAGGAAGCAATTGGCAAGGGTGAAATAATTGAAGATTATCCGACGGATAAATACGGACCCAGTTGTCTTATTTTGGGGAAAACAATGTCCGGTAGACCATTGCATATCCAATGTACCCATCCGTCGAGACCCAAAATTAAAATTATTACTGTTTATGAGCCTGACCCACAAGAATGGATAAACTTTAAAACAAGGAGAACAATATGAAATGCGATGTTTGCGGAATCGGTAAATTGGAAAAAAAGCTAATTCGATATAGTTTGCAAGTAGGTAAAAAACTTGTGGTAATTGAACATGTACCCGCCTTGGTTTGCGGGAATTGCGGAGAGACGACTTTTTCACCCGATACAGTAGAAAAATTACAAAAAACAATTTGGAAATCTCATAAACCCATGAAAGTATTGGAAACTCCGGTTTATGAGTTTGCTTAATACCACGCACCACCCACTACAAAACCACTGATTTCCTCTGACTAAAATTTTCTTCTTCTTACTAAGTAGAAGATTGATTTTAAATAAGTTACAATAAAACTCTAAAGCGATACATAACTTTTGTACATTTGTACAAAGCTATCCGTGATTCCCAAGCAATGGTTATATGAATCTAGAAAATTTAGGTAAATAATTCTTTGATGGGAACGCCGTCATCCACCAGTTTAATAGGTCTGCCCATCGGGGTATAATTGGTTTCGGAACCGTCAATTCCCAAACATTGCGCGAATGACGCGAATAAATTGGGAACAGAAATAGGGTTACTCGTGAGTTCAAATCCATCTTCATCCGTCCCGCCAATGACCCGGCCGCCTTGAATACCGCCGCCTGCTACCACGATAGACCAGGCTTTGGGATAATGATCCCGACCGGCATTTTGATTAATTTTCGGAGTCCGTCCGAATTCACCCATCCAGATGACCAGTGTTTCATCGAGCATCCCGCGCTGTTTTAAATCCGCCAGCAACGTGGAAAATCCCGGGTCTAATTCCGCTTGAAGTTTTTCCCCACGGTTAAAATTGTCCTGATGAGTATCCCAACCCGGTAATGTCACTTCCACAAATTTCACGCCGGATTCCACCAATCGCCGCGCGAGTAAACATCCCTGCCCAAACGGTGTCCGACCATACGCATCGCGCAACGCATCCGGCTCCGCGTCTAGATTAAACGCCTTTAAATCTGGTGAGTGCATGAATTTGACGGTCTTGGAATAAATGGTTTCATGGGCGGCGACTTCTTTTCCGCCATGCGTGATTTCAAAATTGGACGCTAATTTTTCTTGTAAAGAAAGCCGTTCGCGGAATCGTTTTTCATCCACATCCTTGGGTGGATTAATATTGTCAATTGGTTTGGTTGGGTCGGCAACATAAAATGGAGAATTTTCCATTCCCAAATAACCCGCGCCAAAGGACGGATTTCGTAGAGCCACAAAATTAGGCAAATCAAAATTTGGGTCGCCCATCTTGGCAGAAACTATCGAACCAATACTGGGATGTTTAACCGTCGCTTGCGGTTTAAATCCGGTATGAAGATAATAGCGGGCGCGTTCGTGATTCCCTTCCCCCGTGGACATGGAACGGATAATGGCGATTTTGTCCGTGTGCTTTGCCACACCCGATAAATGTTCGCTAATTTGAATTCCCGGGACTATTGTAGAAATGGCTTTGAAAGAACCTCCCGTGTCCCTGCCCGGTTTGGGGTCCCAGGTATCCAACTGGCTGGGGCCGCCGTCCATCCATAATAAAATGCACGCTTTCGCTTTGGCGGCATTGGGTTCCGCCGCGCGCGCGGTTTCCGTGAACAGGGTATAGAGAGAACTGCCAAATAAAAAACTGCTGAAAGTTAATGCACTCCCTTTGATAAACCCGCGCCGCGATACACCATTGTGCAGGAGTTCCATTTCGTTAATAACCTTGATAGGGTCAAATTCGCAATCTTTACATTTATGCATTTGTTACTCCTTTACCTCGTCCCTTCTCCTTCCTTAACAACTGTAGAGACGTAACATGTTACGTCTCTACCGGGTGATAGAGAGTTGAGGGGGTGGTCATTAATGATTCAAAATAAATTCCGGGGAATTTAGCAATGCCCAGAAAATATCTTCCATTGCCGGATTACTAAATCCGGAAAATTGCCGTTGGTTGAAATTTCCTAATAGACCGTTATTCTTTTTATCAGATTGTGCCACGGGTCCCGGAACGGCACTGGCATATAACGATACACCGGTTCCCTGGGCTGTAGGGGTTGAACTTAATTTGTCTATATAATCGAAACAGTATTTCTTTTCTTCCGGCAACGGATAACGGGATAAGGTCGCCAGGTACAGCCAATCAATCCGCTCGGAATTGGATTTGGCGTTCTTCAGGATCGTTCCCAGAGTTCCCCCGCCGGGACGGGCTTTAATTCCTTGATTGACCAAATTCCCGTTCAACAGCATCAATGCCTGCGGAATGGTTCCCTGGAAACTTTCATCCTCTTCCATTTCGTCATTATCAAAAATAAACACAAACTTGCGCAGGTAACCGTCTTTTAGTTTTTCCATTTGATCCGGATTGATATTTCGGCGGGTTTCTTCAATCCCTGTGGATTCCATCAGGGAATAAAATAATTCTTCCGCGCTCATGGGACGCAGATAAGCGTGAGAATAATACTCATGGTCTTTCTCATTGTCTCCCGTTTTCCGTGAACTCAACTGGTAGGTCTTGGAATTGGTAATGACCCGTACCAGGTATTTTAAGTCATAGTGATGGCGCATGAAATCATCCGCCAGAAAATTCAATAACTCCGGATGCGTAGGTGTTTTCGAAAGGTCATCAATCGGGTCCACCAGCCCTCTACCCATGAAATGATCCCACATCCGGTTTACAATCGCTTTGGCAAAATACGGGTCGCTGGGAGAAGTCACCAGGCGGGCGAGTTCCACCCGGCGATTGGTGCGAAAACTATTATCAATGGTTTCTCCCGTAATAAATTTGGGTTGAACGGCGCCCTGGTCTTCTTTATTGGGAATATAAACATCTCCGCGAGGACGGTCGTAAATTTCTACGCCGATAACTTTTTTATCTTCCCGCACGGGTTGCAATTTCGTGCGCGCGAAAAACGCTGCCATCGCCCAGAAATCCGTTTGTTTGATTTCCTTTTCATAGGGGTGATTGTGACATTGGGCGCATTGGATTTGTTTTGCCATAAAAAGCTGGGACATATTTCCCGCGAGGTCTTCCGGTTTGGCTTCATAACGCGCAATATAAAATCCCGCCGGGATTATCCATCGTCCCGCCTTCGGCGGTCAGCAGTGCGGTCACAAATTGGTCGTAAGGCATATCCTTATTAAACGTGTCCGCCAGCCAATCTTTAAGTTCGCGCGGTTTCACTAATTGCTGCCGGTACTGGCGTCCTACCAGCCATTTCGTCCAGATATTTGCCCAGTTATCGCCATAAAGTTTGCTATTTAAAAGTTCTTGAATTTTTTCCTGTCGTTTGGTAGGGCTGGTGCTTTTCAGAAATTCAGACACTTCGGTTGCGGTGGGAATTTCACCGACTATATCAATGGAAACCCGCCGTAAGAATTCCTCATCGGTGGAAAGCGGGGACGGTTTTAACCCTTGATTCTTCCATTCCGCCGAAATGTATTGATCTACTTGCTTGGTAGCGGAAGAAGTATCACCGGCTGATTTCGCTGGAAAATTAAAAGTATCTTGTACAGTGGCGGCAATCGAAAGTAACGAACCGACCATAATTACGCAGAGCAGGAAGAAGAGAGAATAAGTCGTATTATTAACAGTTTTTCTTGGTATAGAAGTAGCCTGTTTATTTTTTCGCATTTACGCTCACGACCTTCTTAGTTTATTGTATAGCAATTACTTCACAAAATCAATGCCAGTTTACAGAATATGGATAACGTAAGGAAATACAAGGCTGTATTCAATTTTGCAGGATTGGATTGTCACCCGGTTGTACCATTAGGAACAATTTTGTTGACCTTATAGAGCAAGCTAAACAAAAAACCTAATCTGAAGGTCTCTGACCGAGGAAGGTTGCAAAAAATCTTCCCGGCAATTTATTTCTTTAACAATGTCTGTAAATCTGTAAAAGGCGCATTATTCCCGACAAAAGAAACCCTATATGGAATTTTGATTGGCGAAGTCGTATCTTTTGGGTTATAGGTATACATCATCCAATCGTTCACGGGAACTGGTTCAGAGACGGTTGTGAAATTCCATTGAGCGGACGTACCAGACCCGAAGGCATTTTTCGCCACCACATACCAATCGTACTGGGTATTAGATTGTAAAGTACTCGGTGTCCAATAGGTAACTAATAAATTGGATACCGAAGGTGACGTGGGTTGAGAATATCCATCTTTCCAGAGATAGACGTCATATTGGGTAGCCCGGTCAGCAACATTCCAACTCAATAATTGGTTCAACGACACATTATTAGTACTGCTATTGGGTTGCGGGAATGCCGGAGCATCCGGCGGAAGGTTGGCAATGGTATTAAACCAGGTATTCGTACTGATTGCGGCATTGGTATCGAATATTACATTACCGGCATTGTTAATAATCGTGCCTGCCGTATCCGTGGACTTGGGATACACTGTAAATGAAACAAACCCTGTACCTCGTCCTGAACCATCTTCTGGCGGCAGGAAACCTGCCAAGGCGTCATCCGGTATTTGACCCGTTTTGGGGTCAATGATGGTCAATGTCCAGGTAGCTTGTCCGGTGCCGGAGTTGAAATTACAGGTCACGGTTACCCACCATTGGTTGGTGGTACCCGGACGCCAGTCGGGTATCGTAACCCGTGTAAAATATTGCTGGGTATCCTGGGAAATTGCAATATTGTTACTTCCAAAAGAAATTCCATTCAAAGCAAAAGTTGAATTATTCAGATATGTAACGAGGTTATCCGTTACGATGACCTGTTGTGCCGGGGCTAAAGCCGTAGATTCATTCTCAAAATAAATCATATAATTTAGAGGGTCGGTAACTCCAATATATCGCACACTATCCCCCCCATATCCAGCCGGACCGATTTTCTCATTCGGGTCAACCGAACTGACCGCTTGGCATGAGCCACCACTCTTTGTATTAGACAAGGATGATGGTGACGGTGTGGTAGGGGGTGTTGATGGATGATTTTTAAATTCATCATAAAGATAATTACCAAATCTACCAATTCCATAACCTATTCCAATCCAGGTCTTTGGAATTCTCGAACTATAAGACAAATCTTCGATGATTTGTGTGAAGAGGAGTGGTATCTTATCGCCATTCATATATACAAACAAATTCGCATTATTATAAGTTGGAACAGCAACATTTTTAATCATATAAACAGCAGCATCACCAGCAGCATCCAAAGCAAAAAAAGCAACATCAACTGCTGCGCCTATTACTACTTCTGGTGCTAAAAGGGTTACAATTACAGCGCCAAGAATAAGACCTTTAGTGGTTCCAGATAATAATCCATTCGGGTCAATTAAATTCACCGGATTATTAACACAATAAGTATAAAGATTAACTCCACCAACGATATTGATGGGGTCTTCTGTTACAAAGCGTCCGATATTAGTTGCATAATATCTATTTCTCATAAAATTTATTGAATTGCCGTCAGCTATGACCCCAAACCGTCCGACATACTGGAAAATGTTACTAATAGATTCCTGTTGGGTTAATAAAATCCCAAAAGGTGTGTAATCATAACTGTTAAGTATGTTGCCGGTTGTACCTGTCAATTCCCTTGTATTTCCAATCGCATCAAAATCATAATACGCTTGAGTACCCGTACCCGCATCCTGCCGTGCAATCAGTCCGAGTCCGTAGGTATACTGGGCAATAGGAGTATTGGAATTATCGTATTCGCCAGCCAGTGCGCCGCCACTGATGGGGTCATAAATATAATGTCGGGTAACACCGTTAATAGTGACCGTAGCCCGGTTTCCCAAGGCATCGTAGGTATAGTTCCATGTAGTAGCCAGGGATACCACACTGATTAATCTATTTTCAAAATCATAGGTATAAAAAGTAGTTTTCCCGCTGACTACCATCGTTAGCATGTTCCCGTCGGTATCGTAAGAAAAAGTAGTTCCACCTGCTTGAGAATATTGGTTCATAATATTGGTGGAATAGTTGGAGAGAGTATTATTGTTCTTGACTGAAATCCGGTTTCCCGCGGAGTCGTAGGTGTATGTTTCCACACTTCCCGTCGAATAGAACACTGCCGTCAATTGACTGAGGGCATCATATTTATACCGGGTGGTTCCCTGTAGGGTAGTCATGGAAGTCCGGTTGCCCAAAGAATCGTAGGTATAAATAAACTGAGAAAGGGTGGAAGAACCACTGGGAGCATAATTCATCATGCTTAAAATTTGTCCGGCAGAATCATAGGTATATTGGGTATAAACCCCGTTTCCCTTGGTTTCTTGAGTGACTTTCCCGGCACTGTCATAGGTGTATTGTATGAGTGTGGTTGACCCGCTGGTAAGTTGGAGCAAACGTCCAGCGGTATCATAGGAATAATTTAAAATTGTACTGCTTTGGTCAATCCGTTGGGTCAGTTTACCGCCGGAATCGTAAGAATAGGAAAAGAATTGTCCCGTGGGATAAGTAATTTGGGTAAGGAAATCCCGTGAGTCATATTGCATAGAGATAGTACCTGTAGAATCCGTGGCGGAGGTTAGACGATTAAACGAGTCATAGGTATACGTCACGAAACTACCATCAGGATAATTCTTTCGGGTGGGCTGACCGTTCGTATTGTATAGATAGGTAATTTTCTGTCCTTTACGATTGGTGGCGCTGGTTGCATTTCCAAAGGTATCATAGATAAAAGATTTGGAAGATGAATCAGGGGATACAATGGTTAATAAATTTCCCTTGGTGTCATAACTGAAAGTCGTGAGGTGTTGCTTGGCATCCTGCAAAGACGAAAGCTTATTGAAATTTGAAGAATAAGATAAATTGATTATATGACCCGCCGCATCAAGAATGCCATTGGTAAGACCTTGGAGATTACTTCCCAATAATGAAATATTATTGGCAGGGTCAATCACGGATGCGAGATTAAGATTTTGGTCATAATTGTATTGAATGATTTGATTTAAAGGGTTTTGGATTTGCAGAATCTGTCCTTGGGGACCCAAGCGAACCAATGTATTATTCCCCAGATTATCCGACACTGTAATAGTCCCCTGGGAATCATAAGCATATTGAATCAAACCAACTCCCCCGTCTTGATATTGTTGAGAAAGTCTACCCAAATTATCGTATTGGAAATATAAATGGGTATTGTCCGGGAAGGTAATGGAACTCAAACTATGGTCATAGGGAGTTCCCGGTAATTGATTATTACTATATTGAGTGATAATACCACCCGATCCGGTAACTTGTGTCAAGTATTGTCCGCTACCATCATATTGATAATTGGTGGTTCGATTGGCATAATCAATGACTTGCGAAATGCGATTATTTCCATTGTAGTTCATCTGAATCGCCTGACCATTGGAATGAGTTACGGAGACCAGGTTTCCACTGTTATATCCCATCGTGAGGGTATTCCCATTAGGTTCAGAGATTGAAGTTAGAACACCGGTGGTGCTGAAATGATAGGTCAGTCCATTGAGTTCAATCAAGGCAAAGGAATGGTCGGACAAGGTGGTTAAGTTCCCATAGTCTCCGGTGAGGGGTTGATAAGTTCCATTGGAATTGCGATTAAATTGTCTACCTCTCCCGCCCGCGTCATTCACCAATATGGAACTATCGTTATTAAAACTCAATGAGTATTCATACTCATGATACCATCCATAGCCCAACGCGCCTAGATGAAACCGGCGGTCAATCATTTGTGGTGCCACCCGAGCAAAAGATAATCCCAGTTCTGGCCCTGGCAATGAAACATCCACGGCACTTGCCAGCAGGGACTGGACGCTCTGTCCCTCGGCTTTTAGAATTTCAAAATTATATAAATCATTGATACTATAAATCGCCTTATTCTGTGGAACCGGTTGAAGCGCGAGAGTTGTATTTACTCCACCGGTATAGACATGATAATACTGGTAGAGATAATTGGCATCGTTAATTAAGGCATTTTGATAATCCGCCCAAGTTGAGCCCATTTGTGTACTCAAGTTGGATAAGACCGCCTGCCAGGCTGAACTATCCATATTCGTAGGTTGAGTAAAGGTGGATTGCTGCGACCAATTAATAGGTGTGGTATCTGTTACAGTCTGTGTAAGATTAAATTGGAGTTGTGTGTAGGCAGGAACCGTATTGGAAACATAATAATAAATGGGTATACTGTAGGCTTGTCCCGGATGGAGTATACCGGGAGTGGTATCTATGGCAATTCCTAAAAGCGAAACCGTCCCAATGGAATAGGGGTCTTGGTCGGATAGACGCAGGGGCAGATTTTGTGGACCGATAACATTAAGTAGGGGAGCAGGAATATCTTGATTCCCTTCATTTTCATATTCTACGATTGCCGTGTATTCCCGACCTCTGCGAACAGAGGAGGGAACATTGATTCCTGTTTGAAGGAGGGAGAGTACGATATTATTCATATCTTGCACCCACACATCATTCAGAAAACTTCCATCATCCCCCCCAAAGATCGTCATCCGATTATTAACAGCATCGTAAACCGCAGTATGGGAGCATCGCGTCGCTGGGTAACCATATAGAGGGTCAAGAATAGAAGAAAGCTTTGTCCAAGTAGAGGTTGTAGTATCCCTTCCATTGGCATTTCTGAGTACCCAGACATCATTGAAGTAATTACTAATATTAAATCCTCCAAAGATGGTCATCTGATTGTTGGTATTATCATAAACTGCCGTATGCCCGTATCGTACTGCCGGTGTGCTACCAACGGTAGTAATTTTTGTCCAAGTGGGCGTTCCCCCCAGCCCATTGGCATTACTGAGTACCCATACGTCATTGAAAGAAACCCCTCCATCATTATACCCCCCAAAGATCGTCATCCGATTATTTGTTGCATCGTAGACCGCAGTTTGCCAGTATCGCGTGGTCGGAGCACTCCCGGTCGGAAAGAGTTGTGTCCAAGCAGGGGTTCCTCCCAGTCCATTAGCATTGCTGAGCACCCAAACATCATTATTTACATGAGGGAAAGGACCTAAACCTCCAAAGATTGTCATCCGATTATTGGCAGCGTCGTAGACGGCTGTATGCCCTTCTCGCGTCGTCGGAGTACTTCCGGTAGTAATAATTTGAGTCCAAGAGGGGGTTCCTCCTAATCCATTGGCATTGCTGAGCACCCAAACATCATTTAGATCACCACTACCGCTACTATTCCCCCCCCAAAGATCGTCATCCGATTATTAGCAGCATCATAGATGGCAGTATGATCGGCTCGTATTACCGGTAGTCCATTATACCCGTTGGTAGTTTGAGTTGGATCAGGATTCGGAGAAAGCTTTACCCAAGTGGGTGTTCCCCCAAGTCCATTGGCATTGCTGAGTACCCATACATCATTGAGATAACTATAATTCATATATCCCCCGAAGGTAATCATCCGATTATTGGCAGGATCATATACCGCTTTAGGAGAGTATCGCATTGTCGGAGAGCTCAGTGTATTTCCATTTGCAATAAGCTGCGTCCAAGTCTGTGCCTGCATACGAATAACGACCATACATAACATAAGAGACATGGATATTATGCCTAGCTTTTTGGTAATACTTTTCATACTATTTTCCTTCTTTTAGGAAATTGGGAATGGGTGGATGATGAAAGACTATTGAAAAAATGAGACGAGAATAAGATACACTGAGAAAAAGTGTTGCCAGAACAAAACTCAATCTTTTGGAAATATTCAATTTATTACGCTCCTTATTCTATTAAGTATAAAATTGATGTTCGCCGTAGCCAAATTGTTTATACCTGACTATCCAGCAGCGGGATTAACTTATTATTCATTTGCTGTTCCACTCGGTGCACGCGGTTTTTCAAAACCATGTGAAGAACGATTAAATATGGGATTAATAACAGAACACCAATGCACGAAAGAAATGATGTGATAATCACCAGAGTTTTCCACCAAGGGGTTACCATTCCTTTTAACGATGCATCATTATAAATGGTTTGACCTGTAGAATGATTTCTAAACATAAAATAATTACCGGATTCTTTTCCTTTGCGAATCATCCAAACGGCGGATAATTTATGCCCTTCCCTGACGGCGGTGTCAGCCAGACCCGAAGTGACATGGATAGGTCTTTCCTCTCCGTTTGCCTTTTGCAAGAAGAACTCCAGATGCGTTATTGTGGTAGTGGTACTGGTAACGGGTGTACTGGTAACAGGACTGTTGTATCCTCCACTTACTTGTCCCCCATGCACATGGGTTCTGACTTCGCGATCCTTACTCGGACTAACCACAGTACCCGTGTCGGAATAAAGTGTGTAAAAGGTTCCACCCAAATACAACTTCCGTGGATTGGTAGGGTCCAGTTCGAAACGACCGCCAAAACTGAATATAACTGCGACAATCCATAGAACAAAAAATAGGGCAAAAAATATGGCAGTATTAATAACTACTTTTTTTTGAAATTCAGTATCAGAACCATTATGATTTTGCCGCCACCATTGCTCTGCGTGACGTTGTAGTTGTTGCTGTTGTTGCTTCTCTTGTTGTGCCAGTTGTTGTTGGCGTTGCTGTTGTTGCTGTAATTGCTCATTATTAAATTGCTGTCTTTTCTCTTTATTCATTTTTAGAAGGTCGAGATAATGTGTCTGCCATTCCGGGGAGAAATAAAGTTTGAGTAGTTCATTACGTAATGATGCATCTAATTCGTAATCTATACTCAACTTACCCCAATTCTTACCAAGTCGCTTGTACTCCTCCGGGTCAAACTTCGGTTGCACCATGGCTTGCTGGTAGTTCTTCCGAATCTGTACCTCTTCCTTTGTCAACTGGTTTCTAAACACTCGACCCTCCGACATCACATCGAGCATGTCTCGTAACTGATAAAACGCTCCCCACTGTCGTGCGGCAGTGTCAATTTTATCCGAACCTTTAATATCATTGATCACTCGAGTGGTGTCCGGCATTTCTTTGAGGTAGCTCAGGTCTACGGATTGCTGTGCTGTTGACAATGATACTATGGATAGGAGAAAAAAAATGAAGATACTATTATACCGGGAATGATTATTAACGGAAATAAGACCCAAGATATTTTTCACAACACTGCAAAACATGAAAATATGCTTACTCTCTTTTCCTGTTACAATGTCGCGAGCGGGACAAAGAACCCCAACGACTCTAAATGAAGGCAGAGTAACAAAAACCGACCGCAAGTATGCTAACAATACCAAGTGAACTTGTCAAGTTTTTTAAAGAGTAATTTGTGAAATATAGGTTGGTAGACAAAGACTACATTGGGATAGGTTGTCTCCCAATTTGCTCCGTATCTGCTCCCAATCCGCTCCGTTGGACAAACGCTAACTTAACAGGGGAGTTTTGTCTACCAAACCGGTCTACGAAAATAGTCTAAAGTTTCAAGTCCAAAGTCTAAAGTTAAAAACGAAAGATAGTTAAAGATTACAGATTTTAGATTTCAGATGGTAGATTTAAAAATTCCCTTGGGAATTCGCGGGGAATAATTTATCCAACTCTTGCAACTCTTTTTCGGAGAACTTGACTCCCATGGAAAAAAAGGGCAAGAAAAATAAGGAGGCAGGCATCGGGAATAGATGGATACTCGATAAGGACATTCGAGTACAAATTCCCGATGCATCTTTAAATGTCGAGTCGGGAGACTCGACCTATCCTGCGACTGAAGATTTAAAAATCCCCTTGAGAATTTTGAGGAAACAATTTATCTAAATCTTGTAATTCTTTTTCGGAGAACTTAACTCCTGACCCTTTGGCATTCTCTTCGATTTGTTTGACAGTGCGCGCGCCCACGATGCAGGAGGTGATTTCTTTTTTGCTCAATATCCAACCGAGTGCCAGTTGAGCCATGGTCTTCCTTTTTTTCTTCGCGAGTTTTTCTAATGCACGCAGGCTTTTGATTTTTTGCGGAGTGAGTTTTCCTTTGAAATAGTTGGTATCGGTCTTCCGCGCGGTATCCGCGTCTTTCTTTCCAGAAAGATATTTGCCAGTGAGAATCCCCTGCGCCAAGGGGCAATAGACAATGATTCCAAGCCCTTTTTGACCGCATCGCGGAATTAACTCTTTCTCGATATCCCGGCCTAAGAGATTGAAATGGGGTTGGAGGGAATCAAACCGTGCCCAGCTTTTTTTCTCGGAAATTCCTATCGCGTCTTGCAACTGGTCTGCCGAGAAATTGGAACACCCAACGTATAAAACCTTGCCCTGCCGTACCAAATCATTCAACGCTTCCAGCGTTTCTTCCAAGGGAGTTTCCGTATCGTATGAATGCACCTGATATAAATCTATATACTCGGTTCCCAACCGGCGCAAACTGGCATGGCAAGCTTCCATGATATGTTTACGGGATAACCCCTCCCCGTTCACACCATCAAAAATCCGCCATCGCACTTTGGTGGCAATAACCACTTCCTCGCGTTTGAAATCGCGTAGTGCCTTCCCCATCACCTCTTCGGAACGGCCCGCCGCATACACATCCGCGGAATCAAATAGATTGATCCCCAATTCAAACGCGCGATGGATAATAGGAATAGATTGTTCTTCATCAATTTGGTTCCCATAGGTCAACCATCCCCCTAAAGAAATCTCGGAAACCTTAAGACCTGTCCTGCCTAATCTGCGGTAATTCATAAGAAAGTTTATAGTGAATATCGCCCTAATTTGTCATTCTGAGTGTAGCGAAGAATCTCTGTGTTCTACTTTCGTTTTAGCGACTTTGGGCAGGGATTCTTCGCTACACTCAGAATGACAGGGATTGTTGAAAATTTATTTACTAACTCTTTCCAGGTACTTGCCTTCAGAAGGATTAATCCGTATGACGTCGCCCTCATTGATAAACGCCGGGACTTGAATCTCTACTCCGGTTTCCAATTTAGCGGGTTTGGTCACATTACTGACCGTGGCGCTCTTAATCCCCGGTTCAGTTTGAACCACTTTCATTTCCACCGTGCTGGGCAATTCCACCGAAATCGGATTTCCATCGAGAAACATCACTTCCAGTTTTAACTGGGGAATCATGTAATTCACGGCATCTCCCAAAATTTCCGCTTCGAGATTCACCTGTTCATAGGTTTCAATATTCATGAACACATATCCCTGGGATTCATGATATAGAAATTCCATTTCATGCTCTTCCAAATCGGCTTTTTCAATGGTTTCAGTGGATGAGAACCGGGTATCTTTGGTTAACCCGGAACGAAGATTCCGTAATTTCACCTGCACAAAAGCCCGTAAATTACCGGGTGTGCGATGTTGAAAATCCATGACCCTGTGCGGGTTGCCTTCATACATAATCACAAGTCCCTTGCGTATTGATGATGCCTGTACTGAATTTGACACGAGTTATACTCCTCTTACTTTCTATATAATGGGAATAACTATTTTACTACATCCCGCCCCTTCTGGCAATAAAAATCGCTCCCAAAACCTATTTATTGCACACTTGGTTTTATTCATGTGTTATTATTAAATAGGTATGCATGTATTGACGGAATATGGTCCGGGGGTAGAATCCCAAAAACGGTATGCCTCCATGAAAGTAAGACTGGACCGGCGTCGTAAAAATTATCGTAGAAAGAAACCGAAACCCATACCAACGGACCATCGGTCGGGGATAGACCGCAGAATGAATCTCGAACGTCGGGCAATCATACGCAAACCTACCGCAATAGTTAAAGTCCAAACTCTTCTAAAATAACCACTTAATCCAAATTTAATCCCCATCACAAAGCACCCCAAACTCAATAAATACCGAATCAATAGCGGAGTTGAAGTGGAATTGAAATTTTCAATTCCACTTCAAGTCCACTACTCCATCGGTATATCTTTAAAAAAAAGCGTGTTTATTCCTGATACGGAGCTAATTGATTTAGGTAGGATTTGTGTAGTAGGATTAATTAGATTCAAGAATTGAGCGAAAGATTGGAGGATATAATTATGGCAGTAAAACCTATTCCGGAAGGGAATCACATGATAACCCCTCATTTAACCGTTCAAAATGTAGCCAAGTTGATTGATTTTCTGGAGAAAGCCTTTGGCGCAAAAAAACGTTATCCTCCCATGACCCGCCCGGACGGCGGTATCATACATGCCGAGATGGTAATTGGGGACTCCATTATCATGTTGGGAGAACCCATGGGAAATTCCCAGCCCATTCCCGGTAATCTTTATCTGTATGTCCCAGATGTAGATGCCATCTACCAGCGCGCGCTCCAAGAAGGCGCAACTTCAATCATGCCAGTCGCAGACCAGTTTTATGGAGATCGCACGGGAGCGGTTTTGGATATGTGCGGTAACCACTGGGTGATTGCAACCCATATCGAAGATGTCTCTCCCGAAGAAATCCAAAAACGGGTAAATGCGTTTATGAAACCTCAAGGAAAGAAATAATCAAGAGATACACGGCGTCGAGAAAGAGAAAGCTGTTAATTCCTGATACAGAGAAAAACGTTCGACGATAGTTCAACAAAAATACTCAAATAAAGTTTGACTTATAAACTATAAAGTATTAGAATTCAGGCATAATAGGAAATATGATATGCCTTTAAAAAAACACTGGACAGAATGGGTCTTTATCGTATTGGGGGTTCTTAACATCCTGTTTGCCGCCTTTGGCTTCTTGTATAATTCCCTATCCTTCTATGGATTCATCAAAATACATGAAATAGATAAAGATACTCCTTATTTTAATCAGGCGTTCATTATTATGAGTACTATTTGTATTTTCTATTACATTATGCTTTTAATCACAGGAATACAATTAATAAGAAGAAAAGTATTCTGGATAAAGATATTTATAATGGTCTTGATTCTAGAAGTACTGTTTCCTTTGACTATAGGGATATCATGGCTTCCAATGGGGCCTATTAGTGAGGATATTTCTACAAGTGTTGCGGCAGCCACAGGTATTTCCATGGGTGGATTAGCACCTCAATTAATTATATGGTATCCACTTTGGGGAATTATACTGGCTATCATTGCTAAAAAGAAATATGATAAGTTCCAGAAAATAAATATCTTGCACCCTCAAACTGTAAACTAACCCAACCTGAAATTCTACAGAATTAAATTTATATCCTTTTTAAAAAGTGTTTTCTGCAATCAAAGAATCCCCTTTAAAAGTTATCTTGTTTCCGGTAAAACACCGGGATTCTTCGCTCCGCTCAGAATGACAATGGGGATGGAAAAAGACATTGTCTAATCGTGAGACTCGACCTATCGGGTATTTAAATAGAAAGTAAAATCCCCTCGTTTCGTATAGTTTCAAACAAGGAATAATCGGCTTTGTCCGCCCATAAAGAATGAGAGACCACAATATTGACAAGTAAAACGCCATAGTACAGTGAAACTTGATTGGCGACATCCCGAATGATTGTTTTGGTATCCGAAAGAGTCAATTTATCCGATAACACAATCAGCAAATCAATATCCGATTCTTTATCAAAATCTCCACGGGCTTTTGATCCAAACAAAGAAATACGGAGATTTTCTTTTCCTAGACGAGTTTCCAACTGAGAAATAAATTGCGCCAATGCTTGTTTCTCAATAGGATTTAAAGTATTTATATGATCCATTGTAATGGTTGCCATAATATCACCCTTTATTCTATCTAAAGAATACCAATAAACAATAGTTTTCGTCAAAAATTATTTTCTTCTCCGGATATCTATGGGCTAAAGACTGGAAAAGAGTGGATTTCCGCTTTTGCGGGAACACACTAAAGTGTCGTAGAAGACGAACCCTATGAGAGATTCACGAAATATTATATAATTCTACGAAACATGAAAGTAAAATATATTATATGGTTTGGGTTACTCTCCGTTATCTTGTTTTCCTGCACCGGTTGTTCTTCCAGTTCAAACGATGACAAAATCAATGGCCGAACGCATGTGGTTTATTGGGAAAAATGGACAGGATTTGAAGGGGAGGCCATGCAAGCGGTAGTGGACGATTTTAATGCCTCCCAGAACAAAATCTTTGTTGATAAAGTCATCATCAATCAAATCGACCAAAAAACGCTGGTATCGATTGCCGGAGGAGACCCACCCGATATCGCCGGTCTCTGGGAATCCAATATCTCCTCGTTTGCGGATAAATATGCATTAATTTGCCTGGATGATTATGCCGCCAAAGCCGGAATCAAACGGGAGAATTACATCCCTATTTTTTGGGACATTTGTCTGCATCGCAAGCATCTATACGGATTGCCATCGACACCTGCGTCCTTAGCACTCCATTGGAATAGGGACATGTTTCGTAAAGCGGGGTTAGATCCCAATCGCCCCCCCCAATCCATTCAAGAATTAACAGAATTTGCCAGGAAATTAACCAAACGAGATAAGAACGGTAAAATTATTCAAATGGGATTTCTCCCTTCCGAACCGGGCTGGTGGAACTGGTCCTGGGGTTACTATTTTGGCGGTAAAATCTGGAATGGAAAAGACACCATTACCTGTAACTCACCGGAGAATATCAAAGCCTATGAATGGGTACAAAGCTTTACCAAAGAGAACGGTGTAAAAGACGTACAAGCCTTTTTTAGCGGCTTTGGCAATTTTGCCTCTCCCCAAAATGCCTTTTTATCCGGCAAAGTTGCTATGGAATTACAAGGTGTATGGATGTATAACTTTATCAAGAATTACGCACCCAACTTAAATTGGGATTGTGCGCCCTTTCCCTCAGCAATACCCGGAACCATCCCCGCCTCCTATGTGGAAGCGGATGTTTTGTCCATACCCATCGGTGCCAAACACCCTAATGAAGCTTTTGAGTTTATTAAATATGTTGAATCCCAAAAAGGAATGGAAAAACTCTGTATAGGACAGAGGAAATTCTCTCCTTTAATTAAGGTAAGTGACGAATTTATTAAAAACCACCCCAATCCTTATATAAAGAAATTCATTGAACTGGCAAAAGAACCCACTGTATTTTCACCCCTGGATATGAGTATCTGGAATGAATATTCTGATGAAATGGGAGTTGCGTATGATAAAATCTGGTTGCAACAAGCGACCCCCAAAGATGCCTTGGATTTAGTCCAAAAGAAAATACAGAAGAAATGGGACAAAGAATTGACCCGATTCCGACGATTAGGCTGGCCGATAGAGCAAGTGCCACCGGGAAGATAAGATGACTCGAAGAGAAAAAATAAATTTACGCAACGGATTGTTATTCGTCAGTCCCTGGATAATCGGATTTTGTTCATTTATCGTGTATCCGGTTATTGCCTCTTTGTATTACAGTCTTTGCGAATATTCGGTATTAATGCCTGCTCATTTTATCGGGTTGGGGAATTATACGGATTTAATGACAGATGACGTGTTCTGGCAAACATTGGGCAACACCGTATACTATTCCATGATTGCCGTACCCTTAGGGACTATCCTAGCCATTATATTGGCACTATTACTGAATGTAGATACCAAAGGACGTGCCATCTACCGAACAATTTTCTTTTTACCGACCCTTGTCCCGATGGTTGCTCTCGCCATTTTATGGATGTGGATTCTCAACGGGAATTTTGGGATACTCAATTATTTATTGTCTCTAGTAGGTATTGACGGACCTGGCTGGCTGGTAGACCCCCATTGGTCGAAACCCGGATTAATCATAACCAGTTTATGGGGCGTAGGTCAGGCGATGATTATCTATCTTGCCGGATTGCAGGACGTTCCGCAAGAATTATATGAAGCCTCGGAATTAGACGGTGCACGGTATTGGAAGAAAACCTGGCATGTAACCCTGCCCATGATATCACCGGTAATCTATTTTAATGTAATTATCGGAATCATAAACGCATTCCAGCTCTTTGCCGTACCCTATGTATTAAGTTCGACGGGCAACGGTACTGCCGGTACCGGTTATCCAGCCAGGTCGTTATTATTTTATACCATGTATTTGTACGACAACGCGTTTCGGTATTTACGCATGGGGTACGCGAGCGCGATGGCATGGATTATGTTAATCATCATTCTCATTCTGACGTTTATTACGACAAAATATTCGCAAAAATATATTTATTACGCAGGGAAATAGTATCGCTATGAAAATGAACAAATTAATAACTCGCTTTTTTATCTACCTGATGTTAATCACCGGTTCCGTCATGTTTATTTTCCCATTATTATGGATGATTTCGACATCCCTTAAACCTATTGAAGAAACCATGAAAATGCCGCCGGTGTGGATACCGAGCACGATTCAATGGAAAAATTATCTAACCGTATTGACAGACCCCAATATTCCCCTATTACTATTTGCAAAAAACACGCTGATCATTTGTGTTTTAGGGGTTTGTGGAGTGCTCATTTCCAATGCCTTAATCGCCTATGGATTTTCCCGGATAGAATGGCCGGGAAGAAACATATTTTTCGGAGTCACATTAGCGACCATGATGATTCCCTTTCCCGTGACCATGGTTCCCATGTACAGCGTATTCCGGTCGTTACATTGGATTGGAACCTTCAAACCCTTATGGGTTCCGGTTTGGTTCGGGAGCGCGTTTAATATATTTTTACTGCGTCAATTTTTCCTAACGATTCCGCATGACCTATCGGAAGCCGCCCGCATTGACGGCTGTTCCGAGTTCCGCATCTTTCGCCAAATCATTCTGCCTTTGTGCCGGCCTGCGCTGATGGTGGTTGGTTTGTTCCATTTCATGTACGCGTGGAATGATTTTCTAGGCCCGTTGATTTACCTAACCAAACAGAGTACCTTTACCCTTGCTTTAGGGTTACAGTTTTATCAAAGCCAGTCTGGCGGTACCCAATGGCATTATTTAATGGCGGCTTCCACTCTGGTCGTTCTTCCGGTCATTGTTCTTTTCTTTTTCACCCAAAAGACATTTATCCAGGGAATCGCCATGACGGGGTTAAAAGGGTAAGTGGTGGGTATGGCAGGACGATTTTCTAACCTTTGATTGGAAGATAGCCAACCTGGTTACTGATTTCGAGTCTCAAAAGATTGTTGCTATAGGTCATATCATCGTGTAATAATCCTTTTACATAAGAAAACGTAAGTTATCAAAATAACCGCTTCAACAATATAGTAATATAATGTTTTATCAGGAGAATTAGTCGTGCGAATCATAGGGATGTTCCGAAATAAAAATCAGGCGCAGGTATTTGGGGACTATCTGTATGCCCTTGGGATTGATAATAAGGTCGAACCCGAAGATCCCCAAGTGTGGAATGTCTGGGTTGTTTCAGATGATCACCTGGATAGGGCAAAGGAATTACTCACTGAATTTATTTCCAACCCGGAGAATCCCAAATACTTGGAAGCCATAAAACTGGCGTCTCAAAAACGGCAGGAGGAACACCAAAACAATGTAGACTACCAAAAGAAGGTCTATGGCCGGGAGCAATTATTCAAATCAAGGATAGGTATACTCACCGTTATACTAATTGGAATCAGCGTGGTGGTAACCATACTCACTTTTTTTGGCGATAATCACAAACTGTTAAATTATTTTACCATCACTTCCTTTATATTATCAGACAATTATATCCATTGGAAACCAGGACTCCCGGAAATCTTCCAAGGACAAATCTGGCGTTTAATTACCCCCATCTTTATTCATTATGGAATCCTGCATATTATATTCAACATGCTATGGTTACAAGATTTGGGCAGTATGATTGAACAAAAACAAAAGTCTTGGTTTCTCGCCCTCCTCGTATTGATTATAGGAATCGCATCCAATCTGGGCCAATATTATGTTAGTGGTCCGATGTTTGGAGGAATGTCTGGCGTGGTCTATGGATTATTTGGATATGTATGGCTTCGAGGAAAGTATGATTTCTCTTCCGGTTATTTCATGCATCCCCAGACGGTGGTGATGATGATTATATGGTTTTTCTTGTGTTTCTTTGGAATCATCCCGAATGTCGCCAATACAGCCCATGCAATTGGATTTGGGATAGGATGTGCCTGGGGTTTTATCTCTGCTAAAATGGTTTAAGTTTAACTCTTAAAACGTCCGTGAAATCAACGCTCGGAAAGATATGGATTCCACAACAAAGCCGTTAAACGTAATTACTTAAAAGGAGAAAAAAATGAGACAAGCTGTTATGACATCTCCGGGTAAGATTGAATTTTTCGACATCGAACCACCTAAACCCGGGGTAGGAGAAGTATTGATACAGATACATCGTATTGGGATATGCGGATCGGATGTTCATGTAAACCACGGGAAACACCCCTTTACCACTTATCCGGTGGTCCAGGGACATGAATTTTCCGCCCAAGTGGTAGAAGTGGGAAAGGGAGTTCAAGGAATTCCGGTAGGGAGCAAAATTACCGCACTCCCCCAAGAGGTATGCGGGAAATGCGCCCCCTGCCAACGGGGAGATTATCATATTTGCGACACGTTGAAAGTGCGAGGATTTCAGGCTCCTGGAGTAGCCCAGGATTTATTTGTTACCGAGGCAGAAAAGGTGGTTCTTTTACCCGATACATTTACCTTTGAGGAAGGTGCCTTGGTGGAACCCGTCTCCGTGGCTGTACATGCCACAGGCCGGATTCCAATATTAAAAAATAAAAATGTCGTTATTACCGGAGCGGGTCCAATCGGAAATCTCATGGCGCAAGTTTCTAGGGCAAAAGGTGCCAATGTGTTAATCGTAGATATCAGCGATTATCGTTTAGAGAAAGCAAAAGCTTGTAATATTATTCATGTATCTAATGCCCGCCAGGAAAATTTACAAGATGCTGCCAAGCGAGTTTTTGGAAAAGCCGGATTTACAGTTGCTTTTGAATGTGCCGGTGTTGAATCTTCACTCAGCGCCCTGGTGGAATCAATTGAAAAAGGCGGAGAAATCGTAGTGGTCGCTGTCTATGAAGAAAAGGTTCCAATCAATATGTCATTGATACAGGATAGAGAATTGAAGATGTTGGGCACATTAATGTACCAAAAGAAAGATTATGAGAAAGCGGTGGATTTGATAGCCAGGGGCGAAGTGGTTACAGAACCCTTGGTAACGAATCATTTTGCTTTCGAACAATTTCAGAAAGCGTATGAATTTATCGATGAGCAAGCGGATAAGTCTCTTAAAGTGATGATTGATCTGTGAAATCATCCGGTACAAGCAGACGATTTAAAGTAACGGGATTGGGAGAATTGCTGTGGGATCTGCTACCGAACGGACCGCGATTGGGCGGTGCACCTGCCAATTTTGCCTATCATGTCCATCAATTGGGTGCCGCGACAACACTGGTCAGTTGTGTAGGGAAAGACAAACTTGGAGAAGAATTACTATCCCAGTTGGAGTCGATAGGGTTAGATATTCGTCATATCATTACCTGTTCCAAATATCCCACCGGAACGGTGTCTGTTCTATTGAATTCACAGGGAAAACCTACCTACCAAATTCATGAAAATGTGGCATGGGATAACATCTCATGGAAAAACGCTATGAAATCCGTGGCGATTAAAACCGATGCCGTTTGTTTCGGAACTCTGGCACAACGGTCAGCATTGTCACGGAAAACCATCCAACGATTTTTAACCAGCACTCGGAAAGAATGTCTGCGAGTTTATGATATAAATTTACGACAAACCTATTACACCCGAGAGATTATCGAAACGAGCCTGCGTCTCGCGAATATTCTGAAATTGAATGATGAGGAATTATCGATTATCTGCGAACTTCTTTCCATAAACGGAAAAGAAAACGAGCGGTTATCAATTCTCTTGAAGAAATATGAATTACAGTATATCGCTTTAACAAAAGGAGCTCGGGGCAGTGTACTTATGACACCGGAACGAATTTATGTTCATAAGGGAGTTCGGTTAAAAAAGATTGTGGACACAGTCGGCGCGGGAGACAGTTTTACAGCCGCTTTGGTGATGGGTATTCTCAGACATAACTCATTGGAGGATATTTCCGAAGCTGCAAATGCGTTGGCATCTTCTGTCTGCCGCCATTCCGGTGCCATGGGTGATGATGCGGTGATGTCACAATTCTTATAATCTAGTTAAAAACAATGGTCTTATTTCCGTGAATGAGTATGCGGTTGTTTAAGTGCGCCAGAACCGCACGCGCCAACACCACTTTCTCTAAATCTCTTCCTTTGCGGATTAAATCAGGGATGGAATCCCGATGGCTCACCCGGATGACATCCTGCTCAATGATAGGACCTTCATCCAAATCCGTGGTCACATAATGACTGGTCGCACCGATGATTTTGACTCCCCGCGCGTACGCCTGCTGATAGGGTTTTCCGCCAATAAATGCCGGTAAAAAGGAATGATGGATATTGATTATTTTATTGGGATAACAGCTAATAATATTTTCACTCAAGACCTGCATATACCGTGCTAAAACCACCAGGTCTATTTTGTATTCCTTTAATAATTCCATTTGTTTTTTTTCCTGTTCCACCTTGTTCTCTTTGGTGATGAAGAATATATGATAATCAATGCCAAAACTTTTAGCGGCATGTTCCATGTCCGGATGATTGCTGATAATCAATGGGATCTCCGCTTGAAATTCTTTATCCTGGTAACGGGATAATAAGTCGTATAAACAATGCCCCTGTTTGGATACCAATATCGCGACACGGGGAAGTGTATCGTTATAATGGAGACTCCATGCCATATTAAATCGCAAAGCTAATGGATTAAACACGGCGGTAAAATTATCCCGGGAGATTTTAAACCCTTCCACCTCCCACTCAATCCTCATAAAAAACCGTTTGCTTTCCGGGTCAGTATATTGGTCGGCATGCATGACATTTCCGTTATTTTTATAGATAAATTCTGAGACCGCAGCGACCAGACCCTTCTGATCGGGACAGGTGATGAGTACTGCAGCAGTAATATTATTCTCTGACATTGTATCGGGTTTCCTTGTTATTTGGTTTGATTATATTTGCGGACGACTTCTACCATCGCTTGCAGGTTCTCCTTGGGAACTGCCGGTGCCACCGAACATGCCGTGCTCATGATATAGCCAGATGCTTTAGAACCTTCCGCTAATATCTGTTCGATATCCTGAATGACTCCGTCCCGTGATTTTAACAAAAGTGTATTCACGGAGTCCACATTCCCTTTGATAAAAATCTTATCCTGCCAGGCATCAATCGCATCTTTTAATTCTACGTTACCTAGTGGAGGCGGGTCGAGACATTCAATCCCGCTGACCCCGGATTCCACTATCAGATCCAGTCGGTCTCCGATGGAACCGCAGGTATGGGTATAAATATAACCTCCAGCAGCTTTGACAGCATCCGCCAACCGTTTTTCATACGGGAAAATAAACTCTTTATAATGTTCCCGTGAGATAAAACTCCCCCCCGCATAGGGGGAGGATATTTTGATGGCATCACACCCCCGTTTGATTTGCGCCACCGACCAGGCGATACAATTCTCCGTAAAATAATCCAGTATCTCTTTACATTTATCCGGTGATTCAATTAAGGATATCAAAGAGTTCTGCAACCCCAGGTAATTAAATAGATAATCGGAAGGGGCTTTGGTTTCTCCATGCACGGAGTAGGTGTCTCCTACCCGCGCCAATACCCTGTCAATCGTGGCGTAATAATAGTCCGGGAAATCTTCCACTTTTTTCCAAGGGTGAAGACCTTTGTGAATGCACCAATGATAAAAAGACTCCGGCATCCAATCAAAAGGCCGGTTCATATTGACATCATTTATATTCGGAAATCCCTCAAACGCGCCCGAAGTGTCTGTCGAAGGATAGTACTTTGGATCATCATTATAGGTGTTAATAATAACCCCGCCATCCTTAAATACCATCATTTTCCCTTCATCACAATCCTCGATGTGATCTACGAAATCCATGATGGATTCTTCCCTGCCCGGCTTATGAAGGAGAATCCCGTCGAAATCATATAATTCCCTGGCTTTTATTGCACCTTCGGCATACCCGTCATTGGTAAAATTAAAATCTATCGGCACTACCCCGGTGTTTAATAATATATTCCCGATGGTTAATTGACACATGACCGGGATATGCCGGGGCTTTTGCCTTGCCATGGCTTGTCGAACATAATCTTTTGATACGAAACTCATTGACGATTCCTCATTAATCATCGACAAACAAAAGATCTCCTTCTCAACGCGTATTATTATATCAAATTCTATTCATAGGTTCCGGTAAACAAGGAGGAATTTTACATCCAGTCTGGTAATTTAATTTAGCAAAAGGGTCTCTTGTAAGAAAAGTGTTCTTCTTGATGGATACAAATTGTAATGAATTACCTTTGATAGCAATTGGGTTTAGAATCATTCTCGTTACACCGAAAGATTCTTCAGTCCTTTCACTCCGTTCAAGAGTATACTTCAACCTTCCTCTCTTAAAAATAATAAAAAAGACACCCGTATGGCACTAGAACATATTCTAATTTAACCAGTTAATTTTTCACCCAACTGCGTTGACAAAATCATCCAATTCGTATAATCTTCAATAGTTAAAGAATTAATATAACTTTATGAAAATTGCCATCTTTTCGGATATTCACGCAAATTTGGAAGCCCTTCAGGCGGTTCTCAAATTCCTGAAAGATGCTTCCATTGACCGGTACATTTGTCTTGGAGATATTGTTGGATATGGGGCCAACCCGAATGAGTGTACGGAAGAAGTGCGCAAGTTAAATTGTCCTGTGGTCATCGGGAATCACGATTATGTAGGCATCGGCATGGGCGATATCAGCTATTTCAATATGACAGCAAAGACCGCAATACTCTGGACACGTAATCAATTGAAGGAAGAAAACTTGGCGTTTCTGAAAAGTCTTCCTTTCACTCACAATGAAGATTCGTTTCTGGCGGTTCATGCATCCCCGCAATTTCCTGAAAAATGGGAATATGTCATTACCATGGATTCAGCGTTGAATAATATGAACCATTTTAAAGAACAAATTTGTTTTATCGGTCATTCGCATATCCCTTTTTTCCTGGAACTCGACCCCGAAGGAAACGGGGAACTCGCACGTAATAACCCTTTGGAAATCAAAGACGGACACCGTTATCTGGTCAATGTCGGTAGTGTCGGCCAACCCCGCGACAATAATCCCAAAAGTGCGTTCGTCATCTATGATACAGACGAAAAAATGATCACCTTAAAAAGATTGGCATATGACGTTGGCAAAACGCAGGAAAAAATAATCGAAGCGGGATTGCCGGTGCAGCTCGCACAACGGTTACAATCCGGATATTGATTTTTTATCCTATGTCTTCCCATGAAGATGCCCAAAAGAAAATAGAACAACTCCGTTCAGAGATTCGTCATCACGATTATTTATATTATGTAGCTGCCCAACCGGAGATT
Source organism: uncultured bacterium (assembly GCA_963768165.1). Taxonomy (GTDB): domain Bacteria; phylum UBP4; class UBA4092; order UBA4092; family UBA4092; genus CAVYHJ01. The sequence continues at coordinate 302,704 of CAVYHJ010000001.1, forward strand.
TCCGATTTTGAGTTTGATAAACTATTAAACCAACTGGAATCTCTGGAAAAACAATTCCCGGATCTAATCACTCCAGATTCTCCCACCCAGCGTGTTGCAGGACAACCTATCACGGGGTTCACCACCGTTACACATACGATTCCCATGCAAAGCCTTGCCAATTGCTATTCCGAAGAAGAAATTAGGGAATTCGACCAACGGGTGCGAAAAGGATTGCCGGATGAGCCAATCGAATACGTTGTCGAATTGAAAATTGACGGCCTTGCTATCTCACTTTTATATCAGGATGGACGATTAGTGCGCGGGGCAACACGCGGTGATGGGACTCAAGGGGACGATGTGACCGCAAATTTGCGCACCATTAAAAGTATTCCTCTTGTTTTAAATACTAACGACAAACGATTGCTTAATGTCGAAGTTCGGGGAGAAGTCTTTCTTAATAAAAAAGGATTCCAGAAAATTAATCAAGAGCGAGAAAAAGCAGGCGAGGAGTTATTTGCAAACGCGCGTAACTCTGCGGCAGGTTCCTTAAAATTACTAGATCCGCGGATTACAGCGACTCGGCCATTGGATATTTTCGTGCATTCCCTTGGAGAATTACCGGATTATCCGGCAAAAACACATTACGAGACATTACAGAAATTAAAAGAAGCGGGATTAAAAACCAACCCGCATACAAAAATATATTCTGATATTGAGCACGTTATTAAATCATGGAAAGATTGGGGTTCCAAACGCCATGACCTGGAATATGAAATTGACGGATTGGTCATTAAGGTCAATCATCTCAACCAACAACGCCAGTTGGGAAAAACATCAAAAAATCCCCGTTGGGCAATCGCCTTCAAATTCGCGGCAACCCAGGCCACGACAACTTTAACCGATATTATCTGTCAGGTCGGACGAACCGGCGCGATTACACCCGTTGCTGTTTTAGAACCGGTAGAAGTTGCCGGGTCTACGATTCGCCGCGCAACTTTGCATAATCAAGAAGAAATTGAACGAAAAGATATTCGTATCGGGGATAAAGTTATAATCGAAAAAGCGGGCGATGTAATCCCGGAAGTCGTGAAACCAATTACCAGTTTGCGGACCGGGAAAGAAAAAAAGTTTACAATGCTTACCCATTGTCCTGTCTGTGGAGATCTTTTGGTGAAAGAACCCGATGAAGTCGTCTATCGTTGTGAAAATATTTCCTGTCCCGCGCAGATCAAAGGACGGTTGATTCATTTTGCGTCACGGGGTGCGATGGATATTGAAGGCATGGGCGAAATGATGGTCGAGCAATTGGTGGAGAAAAAACTGGTCAAGGACATTGCGGATATTTATGATTTGACCTTTGAGCAACTGGTTGACCTGGAACGGATGGGGAAAAAATCCGCGCTAAATTTATTGGATGGAATCAACGTTAGCAAACATCGCTCCTTCGCGGATTTGTTATTTGGATTGGGAATCCGGCATGTTGGAAAAGTTGCCGCGGAAACCCTGGCGGATGAATTTGGAGATATGGATTCTTTATTGAACGCTCCGAAGGAAAACATTGAAAATATCCATGAAATCGGTTCAGTCATGGCAGAAAGTATTTATCGAACATTGCATGATACCCATACTTTAAAATTAATAGACAGGCTTAAAAAAACGGGCGTTAACATGAAATCACCCGAAAAGAAAAAAGTGGAAGATTCTGCAATGACCGGAAAAACTTTTGTTTTAACAGGAACTCTGTCAAAATATTCCAGAGAAGAAGCCGCACAGTTAATTAAAGAAAAAGGCGGTAAAGTGACAAGCTCGGTCAGTAAACAAACGGATTTTGTCATAGCCGGAGAATCAGCCGGTTCCAAACTAGAGAAAGCTCAAGCGCTGGGTGTTAAAATCATCAATGAATCGGAATTTGAGAAATTGTTAACATAAATATTAATCTGTCATTCTGAGCGCAGCGAAGAATCTCTGTGTTCTACCTGAAGTAACACGACTTTAGACCGGGATTCTTCGCTGCGCTCAGAATGACAAGAGTGGAGAATGAATGTTTTTTCGTTGCATACCCATTGGAGTATTACAAGCAAATTGTTATATTGTGGCATGTCCCAAGACAAAACATGCTTTTGTCATTGATCCCGGAGCTGAACCTGATTTGATTTTATCCGTTATTGAACAGAATGCTCTGGAAGTTAAATACATTTTAAATACGCATGGCCATCCCGACCATATCGGTGCAAATACCGCTATCAAACAATGGAGTGGCGCTCCTTTATTAATTCATAAAGAGGATGCGGATTTATTGATTCATCCCCTACCCTTACCTTTTGAAAATGAACCACCGGTGGATTCCCCGCCAGCCGACCAATTTCTAAACGACGGAGATAAATTTCAAGTGGGGAATGTATCTCTGCAAGTCCTCTACACTCCCGGTCATTCTCCCGGCAGTGTCAGTTTCTTATTCTCAGATCGTGTGATTACCGGGGATGCGTTATTCGCCGGAACCATTGGCAGAACCGATTTGCCGGGCGGTTCCATGCCCGTTCTCATTCAGGCGATTCAAGAAAAATTATTAGTGCTGGATGACGAAACCGAAGTTTACCCCGGACATGGCCCCTCCACCACTATCGGTCAGGAAAAACAATTCAATCCTTTTTTCTCAGATTTACAATAAAGAATATTTGAGATTACTCGTCGTCGGAGAGCGTCGCGACAGCCGGTACGGCAGGTGATATTGATTGTATTTCATGATGAGACGGCTGTACAACTTCTTTTGCAAATGCCGATTCTAAAACTTTATCTAACGTTTCTACAAAGATAAACTTCATTTCTTTCCGGATATTTTCAGGAATATCTTCCAAATCCTTCTCGTTCTTTTTGGGCATAATGACCGTCGTAATCCCCGCTCTGCGCGCCGCCAAAATCTTTTCTTTGACCCCGCCAATCGGTAACACTTTCCCGCGCAACGTGATTTCTCCAGTCATCGCAATATCATGCCGAACCTTTCGTCCGCTCAATAACGATGCAATCGCTGTCGCCATTGTAATTCCGGCAGACGGTCCGTCTTTGGGAATAGCTCCCGCAGGAACATGAATATGCAAATCGGTTTTTTCAAAAAAATCATCAGGGATATGCAACGATTTCGCTTGAGACCGAACGTAGGACAATGCTGCCTGCGCCGATTCTTTCATCACATCGCCTAACTGTCCCGTTAACGTCAATCCCTTTTTCCCGCGCATTTGAGTGGCTTCAATCGTCAAAATTTCGCCCCCAGCCTGCGTCCACGCCAGGCCGGTGGCCACGCCGACTTCATCCTGCTTTTCCGCCACATCCGCAAAATATCGAGGGGCTTTCAGATACTCATGAAGATTTTCTGAAGTGATAATTGCGGGTTCGGTATTCCCCTCCGCTACTTTCCGCGCCACTTTTCGGCAGATATTTCCGATTTCCCGTTCCAGGTTCCGCACACCAGCTTCCCGCGTATAATCCGCAACAATCGCACTGAGAGTCTTCTCACCCATCCGCAGCATTTGGTCCGTCAGCCCATGTTCTTTTAATTGCCGGGGGATTAAATACTTAACGGCAATATGGACTTTTTCTTCCTCCGTATATCCCGGCAAATGCAGCACTTCCATCCGGTCAAGTAAGGGTCCGGGAATAGTATCCAAAATATTCGCGGTCGTGATAAACATGACTTTGGATAAATCGAACGGCACATCCAAATAATGATCACTAAAACTCGAATTCTGTTCCGGGTCTAACACTTCCAATAATGCTGACGATGGGTCTCCACGAAAGTCCGTTCCCAGCTTGTCTACTTCATCCAACATAAATACAGGATTGTTTGATTCCGCCCGACGAATCCCTTGAATAATTCTCCCGGGAAGAGAACCGATATAGGTTCTCCGATGCCCGCGAATTTCCGCTTCATCACGAATTCCGCCCAAGGAAATCCGCACGAATTTCCGACTCATCGCCCGCGCGATGGATTTTCCAAGAGACGTTTTTCCTACTCCCGGCGGACCTACAAAACATAAAATCGGCCCTTTCATATCACTCTTCAATTTTCTAACGGAGAGATATTCCAAAATCCGTTCTTTGATTTTTTCCAAATCATAATGGTCTTCATCCAGTATCTGCGCTGCTTTTTTGATATCTAAATTATCGATTGTCGAAATAGACCACGGTAATGCGATTAGGTAATCCAAATAGGTCCGCGAAACCGTATATTCTGCTGCCTGGGGAGGCATCTTCGACAGCCGGTTTAATTCTTTCAGGGATTCTTTTTCCACGGCTTCCGGCATTTTTGCATCTTTGATTTTCTTCTCCAGTTCGGCAATTTCAATCGTTCGGTCGTCCGATTCTCCCAATTCCTTTTGAATCGCTTTCATCTGCTCGCGCAACACGTATTCCCGCTGGTTTTTATCGATTTCCGTTTTAACCTGCGACTGGATTTTACTACCCAGTTCCAACACTTCCAGTTCCCGGTTCAACAGAACCATCAGTTTTTTCATTCGGTCCCGTACGCTCAACGTTTCTAAAATCATCTGTTTATCGGCAACCGATAAATTCAAATTGGCCGCGATTAAATCCGCCATCTTGCTGGAGTCTTGCAAATTCATTGCTGCTACATGCAGTTCATCCGGCAAATGTGGAGCGAGCGCCACAATCTTATTAAATGTATCCAACAGATTGCGTGATAACGCATCAATTTCCACGGATTTTTCGGATTTTTCTTTAATGATTTCAATACTTGTTACAAAATAAGGCTCGTCCACCAGCATGGTTTTTATTTTGATTCTCGAAAGACCTTGAATCAGCAACCGAATACTCCCGTCCGGAAATTTCAACATTTTCAAAATCGTTGCCGCCACGCCATACTCGTACAAATCCTTGATGGTCGGAGAATCAATTTCAGCTTTGCGCTGCGCCACTACTCCGATAATCCGTTTACCGTTTAATGCATCGTCTATTAATTTGACTGATTTTCCCCGCGCAATCACCAGCGGTGCTACCATATAGGGGTAAATCACCGTATCCCGCAAGGGCAAGATAGCCAACTTTTCGGGTATATGGGTTTGGTCATCTTTGGAGGCAGCAATACTGGATTTCTTGGAAGTTGGAAATTGAATTTCCTTTTTCAAATTTTTTGGTTTTATCCGCATTACTTCAATATATCATAAAATTTGTCTGATAGGATATAGGGTAATTAAGTTTCCAGTTGAAACGTACGATTTCATTTTTTAAATATATCCCATCCTCTGCTATACTTTTCACTCATGTCCTTGTTTTTGGAAAAGCCCAATCTATCAGTCATCCTGCCGGCGTATAATGAAGCAGGAAATATTGAAACCGTTATCTCCAAAGCGATACCGGTACTCCATAATTTCGCGGAAGAATACGAAATCATTGTGGTCAATGACGGAAGCACAGATAGCACTCAAGAGTTGCTTAACCGGCTTGTGAAAAACAATCCGCATCTCCGGGCAATTCATCATCCACAAAATCAAGGCTACGGTTCCGCCATCCGTTCCGGGTTGAAAGAATCCCGTCTGGATTATATTTTTATTACCGACTCCGACGGGCAATTTGATTTCAACGAATTACCTGAAATTTATTCCAATCTAGCCAAGGCAGATTTTCTCATCGGGTATCGTCTTCAACGGCAGGACTCTTTGATGAGAAAAGTAAACACTTATTGTTGGAATACTCTGTGTCAGACTCTTTTTAAAACCGGAGTGCGGGATGTAGATTGTGCGTTTAAACTTTTCAAACGACCGGTTCTCGATTCTCTCCAACTTAAAGCCAGTGGTGCCATGATAAGCACGGAATTAGTTATCAAATCCCGCAAAGCGGGGTTTAAAATCCTGGAAATTGGCGTTCATCACTATCCCCGGCTTTCCGGCAAATCCTCCGGTGCCCATCTCCGCGTCATTCTCCGCGCCTTCCAAGAAATAATTCGACTCTATCCCGAATTACACTAAAATGTTAATGATTGGAGGGCATACTTAGTCCACTGGAATTGGGTGCTAAAATATCCCCTCGGCTAACCGTCCCATTGGATGGATCATAAATAATCAAACCACCGTCATCTATCAAATCGGGTCCCCAGGAATAGGGATAAAAACCCGTTGTGGAAGAGTAACTATAGGGACTCCCCCAGGGGTCATATTGAGGAAATTGTTTTCCAGTAGCACGTAATGTTAGATATTGGCTTAGTTCCGCTTGGGTTCGAGATACTTTTGTCCGGGTAATCGCGGCAGACATATTATAAATCCCTAGCACCGCCAGTAATAAAATCACCGCAACTACAACCAATAATTCCACCAATGTAAATCCATTTTTCATAGTTTTAAGTATATCAAAATCTTACAGATTACCTAACCTCAATAATTTGTCCGTCAAACCACAACGATCCATTTACGTATCACAAGCGGAATTGAGAATTTCAATTCCGCTTACAAGAGCGAACATGATCGAATTTCTTCGCTACTTGTACAGTTTTGATACGCCTGGCATTTCCTGGGAATGGTGGAATAAGTGTCGCCAGTGGCGACACTTTATCTTCAATGAAATCAAAGGTCTTATTTTTCGACATTTGGCGAAAAATTATGTACAGTTGTATCTAATTCTTTCTTTCAAAAAACCGCAATATTTGTTGCAGATTATTTATCTCCAATAAAATCAATCAAATAGAAAACCATAACCAATTGGACATGGTATTGGGAGTGTCAAAAGACGATTTCTATAAAACACTGATTTATATAGTGTTAGGAAAAAAGTGTAGTAAATTTCGTTTGAGATGACACTGCTATAGTAGTGAATAACAATTAGGAGTACAATACAAACATCATAGGAGGATGTAAAATGTTCTACAAACGCATAAGTACAATTTCAATAATATCAATACTTTTTCTTTCATTAACCAGTTTCATACAAGCACAGGGTTGGATACGATTAATCTCCAATGAAACCACGTTGAGTGCGCCAACAGCACGATCTCAACATAGTGCTGTTTATGATTCTGTGAATAGCCGGATGATTATCTTTGGTGGGATACCAGGAGTTAATGATTTGAATGATGTATGGGTACTGAGTAATGCCAATGGGCTAGGCGGAACTCCATCGTGGACACAACTTACAACGACAATACGTACCCCGGAGGCACGAAACAGTCATACAGCAGTCTACGATGCTATCAATAATCGGATGACAATCTATGGTGGTAGTAATGACCAGGGAAGCCTTTTTAGTGATGTATGGGTGTTGAGCAATGCCAATGGACTGGATACTACAATTCCAACTTGGACAGAAGTTTATCCTCCTTCAGACAGCTCTCCAGGATTGCGAGCTGGTCATACAGCAGTCTATGACACTACGCATAATCAAATGATTATTTTTGGAGGTGGAGCAATAAATAACTATAACGATGTATGGGTGTTGAGCAATACCAATGGACTGGATAGTACAACTCCTGTTTGGACACAACTTACTACTACGGGTAGTACTCCGACGACGCGAAGCAGCCATACAGCAGTCTATGATGCTAATAATAATCGAATGACTATTTTTGGAGGATATAATGCCGGGACTTTTCTAAATGATGTCTGGGTACTCAGCAATGCCAACGGACTGAGTGGAACTCCCACTTGGACACAACTTTTTCCAACCGGGAGTATCCCAACAACGCGATATGGCCATACAGCGGTCTACGATGCTACAAATAATCGAATGACGATCTTTGGGGGATATATTGCCGGGACTTTTCTGAATGATACATGGGTGTTGAGCAATGCCAATGGGCAAGGTGGAATGCCTGTTTGGACACAACTCTTACCACCCGGGGGTACCCCGACAGTACGAGATGGGCATTCCGCTATCTACGATTCTGCCAGTAATCGCATGACCATCTTTGGAGGCGGCAATAGTACTAATTATTTGAATGATGCGTGGATATTGATAAATTCAGATTATATTACTTCCGTCCCTAAAGAAATATGGGAGTTGTTGGATGAGTAAGGTGCATGTTTTTATTATAAAAATCTAAAATAAGGAGGATGTAAAATGTGTTACAAGCGCATAAGTACAGTTTCAACAATATCAATACTTTTTCTTTCATTAATTCATTTCACACAGGCACAGACGTGGACACAACTTACCTGGAGTGGGACTACACCGTCTGCGCGATACGGTCATACGGCGGTCTATGATAATACAAATAATCTAATGACTATCTTCGGAGGGTTTGATACTACCAATGATGCTCGGAATGATGTCTGGGTGTTCAGCCATGCCAATGGACTTGATAGTACAATTTCTGCTTGGATACAGTTCTCACCAACACCCGATCCAACCCAAACTACTAACGGATTTGGGGGATTTCCTGCACCGCGAACGTTGCATACTGCGGTCTATGATAATGCAAATAATCTAATGACTATCTTCGGAGGGGTTGATACTACCGTTGATGCTCGGAATGATGTCTGGGTGCTCAGCCATGCCAATGGCCTGGGGGAAACACCCGTTTGGACAAAACTCACTCCTACCGGAAGCGCCCCGCCAGTGCGATTTTGGCACACTGCAGTCTATGATACGACCAACAATCGGATGACTATTTTTGGGGGATTGGCTGGGAGTGATTCAAATGATATCTGGGTGCTCAGCCATGCCAATGGCCTGGGAGGAACATCTGCTTGGACACAGCTCACTCCTACCGGAAGTGCCCCAACAACACGCGACTCTCATTCGGCAGTCTACGATTCAATTAATAATCGGATGATAATCTTTGGGGGTTGGAATGATAGTGAAGAAAATAGTCTGAATGATGTGTGGGTGCTTAGCAATGCCAATGGACTGGGAGGAACACCTGCTTGGACACAGCTCACTCCTACCGGAAGTACTCCGCCAACGCGATGTAATCATACGGCAGTCTACAATAATACCAATAATCAGATGACGATTTTTGGGGGGTGGACTGTTTCGAGTGCCCTGAATGATACCTGGGTGCTCAGCCATGCCAATGGACTGGGGGGAACACCAGCTTGGACACATATTTCTCCTACCGGAAGTGCTCCGACAACACGATACTCTCATACGGCGATCTACGATAATACCAATAATCGGATGACGATCTTTGGGGGAGATGGTTCTACGGGTTGTCTAAATGATGTGTGGGTGCTTAACAATATAAATATAAAGATCACCTCCGTACCCAAAGGAATATGGGAGTTGTTGGATAAGTAAGGATAGAACTTAATTCCTGACTCCTATTTTCTCAACTCTTGTTTTTACTCGTCTTTATCTTTGGAAGTGACGATTTGATAGACACCCAAGGCGATGGCAAAGAGCAGGAAGGTATCTGTCATCCGCAACATGGCTTCCGCGGTTAATCCAAAAAAAGGGTCCAGTTTAGCGGGATGGATATTTTCGTAATGCGCCCAAATCCGTGTAAAAACAGCCAGGACTAGAAACACACCAGCGGCCCGGAGGCAGATTCGTACCCAAATTCCTTTATCATCTTTCATAGTAACTCTCCTTTGATTTTAAAAATTCCACCCTGAAGGGTGTCCTACAACGTGTCTACCAATTTTTCATCAAACGCATGAAACACCCACCAGCCGAGTGTCAATATAATTATAGCAATTCCCGTGGCAATGCCAAGATAGAACGCCCATTCATTAAAATCGTACCCGAACCCGCTATCCGGTAGGAACCCGTTGGCCAGAAAGACTTTGCGAAATCCCGTTAAGATGGAACTCATGGGATTTAACAAATAAATATGATAAATATACAACTTTTCCTTGGAATAGTTTTGAACATAACTCACTGGATAGAACACCGGGGATAAATAGAACCACGCCATTAAACCCAAATCCATGATAGCCAGAGTATCCCGGAAAAATACATTAAGGGAGGAAACCAACAAGGTGAATCCTAATACCAAAATCACTTCAATCAGGACAAGGACAGGTAATCCGATGAGCCAAAAACTTAACCCAATGCGAAATATTAAAAGAAAAGGAATCAGGACCAGCAGGGATAAAAGAAAATTCACCAGTTCCGCTAAAACCGCCGCTATAGGAAATACTTCCCGGGGGAGATAGACTTTTTTTATCAAACTTTCATTGGATAATAAACAATGGGCGCCGTTGTTTAAGGCGCCGGTCAGAAATTGCCAGGGTAAAATGGCGCATAATAAAAAAAGGGGATAGGGTACACTCATGTGGATATTCCAGCGGAACATTTTGGAAAAGACAATCGTGAAAATTAACATCATGAATAAGGGGCGTAATAATGACCATAGGAATCCCAGGACGGAAACCTTATACCGCGCTTTTAAATCGCGTTTTACCAGGTTCCAGATGAGGTCACGATGATGAATGATTTCCGTTAGTTTTTTCCAGACCCACATAGTTTATCGCAACATTTTGGAATAATAGATGGACATCATTATAAAGTTTTCCTCTTATCCTGTCTATGATAAAACCAGTTTGGAGTTTTGGGTTTCAGGGGTCAGGGTTTCGAGTTCAAAGCCGCATCGGGAAGAGATAAACCCCGTTAGAGACGGCGTTTCTAACGGGGTAAAGCAAAAATTACTGATGCATCTTTTTAAGGATGAGGCAAAACTTATTGTTTTAATTTAGGCGTATCCAGGACATCATTCTCCGCTGTGAAGTTGCATAACTCGACAGCAACACCCCCGGCACCGCCCAGTGTCCATAACGAGAATTCATTCAAGCCGAATAGGGTAAGGGTATGATTCACGGTGTCTCGCGTAATCCCCATGCCATTCGTCGAGAGGGAACTCCATGTCGAAGTGATAGTAGAATCCGCGGGGAATAAAAGCGTCTCGGAGGATAATCCACTGGCATTGAAATCTATCGTGGTATACGAGAAAGTCACCGCCGCATCCAGCGCACCCGAACCTAAGCGGTTGATTGACCAATATCGGGAGATGTAATAATTGCTAGGGAGACCCGGCGCTTTGGTATTCATGGTTGTGATGGTCACGGTATCGGCATTGGTGGTGTTGAAGACAATTGTCACAGGCAGGATTCCTTCCAGACTGTTACCCAGATAGAAGGTCACTGTCTCGGAAGTGGCCACGGCTCTCTGATCCGTCGTATCGTACACAATCACCTGCTGGGTAGTCGAGGTGCTAGACCCAAACACACTATTCGCTTGAATGTCCCAGTAAACCGGACCCGTGGATAAACTTGGGATCGTGTAACTGGTACTGGAGACACTCATGATGGTTGTAATCATCGAAGTAAATCCGGTATCTAATCCTAATCGTAACGTGTAATTAATACTGCTTCCTACGCTATCCGTCGCCGAAGACCATGAGAAGAGCAATGGAACATTCAAGGTCGTCGAATTATCTACCGGTGCTTGTAACGACGACACAGAGGGAGGCGGTTCCGTTACCGTAATAACGGTGGTTGCCGTACTCATCCCAAAATTCGTGGTAACAACCAACTTCGCAGTATAGGTCGTTGGAGCCGCCACAACCGCATATACATTGGTCGGATTCTCGGCACTACTTATCTGTCCATCCCCAAAAATCCAATTCCACGTCGTGGATGACCCGTTCAATTGATTCGATTGATTGGTAAAATTCACCGTTAACGCCCCATACCCACTGGTCGGGCTTGGACTGAAAGCGGCAATCGGCCCGGCTTCCGTCACGGTCACGGTTTGCGTAACGGAACTGCTCATACCAAAGGGGGTGGTCACCACTAATTGTACAACATATTGCGCGGTCGTTGGCACACTCAGATAGACATGCTGTGGATTCTGGGAGCTACTGGTACTTCCATCCCCAAAAGTCCATGACCAAGTCGTTGAATTCCCATTCAATGGACTTGAGGTATCCATAAAGTTCACTGTCAATGGCCCGTAGGTATTCACGAGGTTCTTGCTGAATGAAGCGGTCGGCCCGGCTTCCGTCACCGTAATAGCAGTGCTTGCCGTACTCATACCAAAACTCGTTGAGACGATCTCAAAAACCGTATAGGTAGTTGGAGCGCTCACGGACAGATACACATGTTGCGGATTCTGGGCACTGCTGGTACTCCCATCCCCGAAAGTCCATGACCAAGTAACGGCTCCATTTTCATTCACCGTGATATCTGTAAAATTGACGGTCAATGGGCCATAGGTATTAAGTACACTCTGAGTAAACCCGGCACTCGGTGCCGCTTCCGTTACAGTAATCGATCCCATTGCCGTTGTAGTACCAAAACTATTGGTGACAATCAAGAGAACCGTATAAGTCGTCGGCGCAGCTACTGCCGCATAAGTATATGTGGTATTTTGAGTATTTCCAATATTCCCGTCACCAAAAATCCAACTCCAACTGGTAGGATTATTTAAAGAAGTATCTGTGAAAGTTACGGGTAATGGACCATTCCCAGAACTCGGACTCGCCGTAAAGCCAGCAGAGGGTGATGGATTCGATTCTGCAATACCAAAATCGGAAAATCCAGATAATCCTGTTCGTACAATATCTACACCACTGTTTGTTCCGGCACTTCCCAGGTCTACCCATGCTGATGCACCATTGGGACGTTTGACAATCCGGGCATCAGAAATAGGCGAAGGTAAATCAAATCCATTGGCTTCGAGGGTCAAATTATATGTTCCACCCGCAAAAGATGAGTTACCGGTACTAATGGTCCAGAATCCAGATGGATTGATCGTATTTAATGACAACGTTCCGTCAGTCGTTGGAAGACCTAATGTACCAGGATTGGAGGCTGTAAAGAAAGTCGTTAATGTACCGCCGGTTGTTGGCGGTACCGAAAAGTTGACTGTCGCTTCATTGAAATTCGATGCCGTTCCAATAGGGAATGTATAAGTCCCTGTGGTTAACGCAGAGACCCATCGAGTAAATTTTCCAATAATCGTGCCTGAAGTTCGATTTAGTGTACCCAGTTGGGTCGTACTGACACCCAGCACAAAATTATTTGAACCCGTATTAATATTGCCAGCGGCCATGGACAAAGTGGAAATAATGCTAACATTGCTACTCAATGTAATCCCAGAACTATTATTTACATTCAGGTTGGGAATTGCAGTAGATGACGCACTTAAGGTCAATGTTTGTGGGCTGGAACCATCCAATAAATAAATACGATTAACATTGGCACTTGGAGTAAAGCTACCCGTGCTTTGGTTGAAATTCCCTTGCACTTCAAAATTGGTTGGAGTGGTTAATGAGGGATTGTCTTTTAATCCACCTGACCCGGATTCGATAATGAAATCTGCTCCGATTTTTACAGGGGAGGTTCCGGAAAATGTTCCAGAGAACGTGCCTGTGCTTTTAAACCGACAGGTATCTATGACAACCCAAGCCGCAACACCACTGTCTCCAAAACTCAATCCAGACGCACGAAGGTCAAAAGATACATTCGAGACGGTTCTTCCGCTAAAAGACATATCTGACGGGTCATAAACATAAAACAGACTACCATGTTGGAAAGAAGCTATAGATTTACCTGTTCCTCCGAAAGGATCACCGGACTGAAACCCAGAGTTCGCCGTTTTGTTCCCTGACATGTAATAAGTCGCACCAGATTGAAAAACTATAGAATTTGAGGTCCCTGACCCAAAGGGATTATTGGCATTGTTCGCCGTGGGATTAAATTGAAAGCTGGCACCGTTAGTAAAGATAATTCCATTAGCAGTAGCCGAAGAAAGAACGTGTGCTACTGTACCATTTCCGCTATTAAAAACCACATCTCCCTGCACCGTACCAGTGCTTAAGATAGGCAGATTTATGATAATTTGGCTTGTACCAATATAAATCAACTGGCTAGTTGAATCCACCAAGAATGCGAAACCGGGAGTGCTCACGGTAAGAGTAATTCCAGACGATGCCTGAAACGCAGCAGTACAACCGTTAATCACTTTCAACTCACCGATTTGTTGAGTAGGAATGCTATTGGCGGTGCATAAGGAAGTCGTAGAGTTTTTATCAAAAAGTAGAATATCATCTGTAGCCGGTGTAGTTCGAGTGGGACTCCAGTTTGCCGCGGTTGCCCATGAACCACTGGCTTTATTAAAATAATAGGTCACCCCAAAGGCGTGATAACTGATGAAAAAATAACCTAGAACAGAAACTAAAAACAGAAACCTTTTCATAACTCCTCCGGTAGGTAAATGAAAACAAAAGTGTCTTTTTATAGTTATAGTTTTATTATTCTTTTAGATTAAAAATATTGAAATCTATCCTTCACAGATCAAATATCCCTTACTAACTGTTTACTTATTTTCGAGTAGTATAAATCATCAAAAATAAGTTGTCAACTCTCTCTGTATAAAAATAGATAGAAAAAAACAAGATAAAATGCCCTGATGCAATGGAACGATTATTTCAAAAAAATCAAGGATCCAAATGGGTTAATTGATGACATAAAAATCAACTTCGCGGCGGGTGATTTAGAAATCATTCTCCATTCCATGACATTCCACGAAAAGGTATCCCTGACAGGTAAATTTACAATCGGCAGATTATTTTCTTGCAGTATTTTATATATTTCTCGATTTCCAATGTGAGTATATCATCCACAAAATAGGGCGTCCGAAATATAATTTCAATTCCATCGAAATCCAATTCAGTGGTTTTATGAATGGTCTCCTCCAGTAAACATTGTTAAAAAACAACTAAAAATGGATAGCTTCAATTGGTTAGGACTGCCTTACATTCGTCAAGGAGTTTTATCATTCGTCTGCCATACTCGACATAATTGGAGTACCGGATACCATCTTCCGATTGTACGGATTTATCATGTGCCAACACTGCCATGTGCGGTTCAATAGAAAACCCCCCGTCATAACCCCATGCCAGAAGGTCCGATACAATTTTGCGGACATCCCCGTTCCCTTCCCCCGGATAGGTAAAGATAGGTTTATTCTTTTCCGTATCCCAAATTCCATCTTTGATATGGACATAAACGACATGTTTCTTGACATAGGAATAAAATTCCCAGGAGGATTGTTTGGGATGGGGTTTGGGTTTGGAATAATCATCATCGGTGATGGGATTCCCTGTGTCATAGACCAATTTAAGTCCGGGAACATTCTCCACCAGTTCCAAGGTATAGGGCCAACCCATTCCGCCATAATTGGCACAATTTTCATGTACCATAACCAGCCCTTCATCAGAAAACATTTTTTGTAAAATCCTCATTCGGCGGAATCGTTCTTGGGGTATTTGATCCTGGGGTTCTTTGCCGGGAAACAAGGCAAAACTCATCACACGAATAAATTGGGTACCCAGCCGTTTCATTCGCGGAATAGCCCGTTTCGCTTCTTCCAGAGAGGAATCGAAAGGTTGGTCAATTTGTTTCCCCCAGTTGGCAATGGCGGATCCGAAACAGTTAATTTTGATTCCCGTGTCTTGCAGTTTGCCATAGGCTTTATCGAAATCCGCATCGGATAAATCGTGAATATTCTTCCCGTCGATATTTCTGGATTCAATATATTTCCAACCCAATTCTTTGGTAGCCCGTATTTGGCCGTCCAAGTCATTAGCGGCTTCATCCGCGAATCCTGTTAAATACATAAATTCTCCTGTATAAAATGGAAACTTTTTTTCAGCGAATCCACGGGATCGCCGGGACAAGTATCCTGTTCTACGATAAACCATTTACAGCCGGATTTTTCAGCGGCCGGTATAATGGTTTTCCAATCCAGGTTCCCAGAACCTATTTCCGCGAAATCAATTTTGCAATCTTTAGTAATTTTATAATCTTTTAAATGAATTAACGGCAACCGTTTTTTTAACCGGTTACACCAATCCGTTGGATTTCCGCCGCCGTATTGCACCCAATAGGTATCAATTTCCCCTTGAAGATACTGCGGGTTGGTTTCGTTATATATTAGTTCCAATACAGTTTTTTCGCCTACTTTTTGAAATTCAATATGATGATTGTGATAGGTAAGGACTTGTTTGGATTGATACAATACTTTCCCCGCGGAGTTTAATTTTTTGGCAAATTTTTTGACATCTTTGACAGAATCCATGATTACATTCGCAGGATAGGGATAGGAGGTATATTTGCATTTTAATTTTTCAAGCCGTTCAACCACCTTTTCCGGTTCATTCAGAATCTGCTCCGACGATTCATGGGTCGCACAGCAAATTAATCCGTTATCTTTGAGGATTTTCATCAAATCCTCTTCGGGTATGGGACCCATACCGCTAACTTGCACGGCAAGGTATCCAATTTTTCGGATTTTCTTAAGGGTTATTTCGATATCTTTCGGGGTTTTAAGATAGTCTCGTACAGTATATAATTGCGCCGCCACTTGATTAATTTTCATGATGTTCCTTTCTATTTTGTAAACGATTGGGTAACATCTGTTTTTATATTTTCCCGGACTTCTTTTTTCTGGAGTTTGGATTCTTTGATTAATTTTTTTAATCTTCTTTTATAGGCCGCACTGTTCATGGGCAATTCAACGGTTTTCCCGGTCAGAGACGAATACAACATGGCATTCCCCAGTTCCACGGAACGAATCCCTTCTTCCGCCCGGGCGATTAAAGGCGTACCGTCCAAAATTGCATTGATAAAATTTTGCATAACCTCCTGATGTTGTCCGCCGTTTCCCTCCGCTGGAAGAGAAATCTCCGTCACTTTGGGTTTACCAAAACTTTCCGATGTCGTCTTGGAATAGACCCGGGTGGGAGTATCGTTCTTATAAAATATAACCTTTCCATTTTCATAGACAATTTTGCCTTTATCCCCGGCGATTTCCAACCGACTGGTACCCGGTGACTCACCTGTGGTGCACAGAAAGATACCCGTTGCACCGTTGGCATATTCGAGATACGCCGTCACTTCATCTTCCACTTCGATATTATGATATTTTCCAAGATTGCAAAACGCGCGAACCCGGACAGGTAATCCACAAATCCATTGTAATAAATCCAGATTATGGGGACACTGGTTTAACAAAACTCCACCCCCTTCTCCACCCCAGGTAGCCCGCCAGGTCCCGGACGCATAATAGGCTTCTGAACGGAATACATCCGTAATGATATAGTTCATCCGTTGAATTTCCCCAATTTCTCCATCATCCACCAGTTTTTTAATAACTTTATGGTGGGGATCGGTGCGCTGATTAAACACGATGGCGAAGACCTGTTTTTGATTTTTATGAGTAGAAATCAATCGTTCGCAATCGGCTTTGTGGACAGAAAGCGGTTTTTCCGATAGAACATGCAATCCCTGCCGCAAAGCATCCATCCCGATGGTAGTATGAGAATAATGCGGTGTGGCGATAACGATTGCATCCATTAATCCGGACCGAATTAGTTTCTTGCTATCGAGGAAAGTTTTATAATCCTTATATTTATCCAATCGCGCGGGATCAATATCACAAATAGCCGTTAATTCCGCGTTGCTAATTTTTTTATCTTTAAAAAGACTGACGTGGAATGAACCCATATTCCCAACGCCAATAACTCCAACACGTACCATTTTTCAGCTCCAATAAGAAATTTAGTAATTTGATTATAACAATTGATAGTAAAACACTTTCACTACATCTTGCAAGAGATCGTAATGAATAGTCCATTGCAAAATGAAGAAAACACAGTACCAAAGGTCAAAGTTAAAATGACAATATTTTATCTCATGTTCCTCAATACCATACAAAAAAAATCCCCCCGTCTGGGTTCTCAGGATTCTTGGGTACTATCAATGGTTTTTATAAAAAGGAACTTTTTCGTTTGAAGGGATGGGATTATTTTTAATATCCGCAGTATTAGAATGAAAGAAATCCATATAGACCAAACAACACACCCGACCACAAATAAAGCCCAATAAAGTAAAAAGAATAGCTTTTCTAAGCGGATAATTTGGTTTATTCATAATCTTACCTAAATTAAACCAAGCATCAGGAAATCCTCCGATTAATCGGGATAAACATCAAGAACACTTCCCGACAGTTTTTAATCAAATATCTCCCATTCTCTCTTTTCAATCCCGGTTGGTACTAATGGAGCGTATTCGACAGTATTCGAATCATTACCATTATATCCACCAATCACATAAGCGGCACTGGACGTTTGCAAAAACCCATATCCACCAATATCCATTTGTAATCCCGATGTTTGTGCCCAATTGCCTAAACTTCCATCCGGATTGATTTGTGCTCGTTCAGACTGGAACCCACCACTAAGCGCATTGAGATATGTGCCATCATAGAACAATCCATCTCCATCAGTATGGGGTTCTAATGTGCTAGTAACTGTTGTAAATGCACTGAATTGTCCATCAGGAAAAATAGTGGCTTTTTCCACACTATACATGTCGAATCCAGCACCATTTGCTCCCCCTACAACATATACAGTAGTATTAATTAAAATTGAACTAAGCCCCTCTCGCCCTACTAATAATTGAGAAGAAAGTTGCGTCCATGTTCCTAATGATCCATTAGCATTGACAGTAGTCCGATAAATATAGGGAAGGACTGCTACACCTGCTTCTTGATACCCACTAATTACATAAATATATTGGTTGTATTTAATCAAGCCTGATAGGGTAAAATTTTGAGGCAAGATACTAATGGTTGTCCATAGTCCTAAACTTCCATCATAATTAATCGGGGCACGTTCAACACATCCCGGCAGATTCACATCTCCACCAATCGCATAAACATAGGAGTCTGTTGCAAAACTCACTGGACTTTGACGAGCATCAACCATTTGTGAACTCTCAATCACCCAAGGGCTCAAAGTGCCACCCGGTTGAACTGTGGCACATTCCACCGGATAAGGAGTATTGGTATAGGGATAGCCTCCAAAGATATAAACAATCGTGCTTCGGGACAAAACAGCAACATTGTAAAAACGTGCTACATTCAAACTACTGGTATAATTCCAAGGACCTAATCCTGCAAAGCAAGATGCAGATCCTAAGAGCGTTAACACATTCAACACTATGAACAACCTACCTCTTTTCATGGTTTAAATATATCACTCCGGCTTGATAATCGCCACTATATCTCGTACAAAAGGTGGGATGGGCGTACTCACAATATCTGTTGATGAATTCCACGTGAGATTATTGACCGTCGTTACGACACTTCCAGTAGTGGTATTATACCAGGTAAGCTGATAAGTCTGTGGTGGGAAGTTCGTAAGTACAAGAGTGTCATAGGATAATGCGGTAAGAACTGTATACACACCTAAAGACCGTGTATCTTGTAGTATCCAAATTAGAAGATTTTGACTGTCCCCGGAATAAATAGGAATAGCTTCATGAGTATCCTGATAATCATCCGCTGTAATAGAAACCCGTCCACTGGTATTTTGATTCGCCCACTGTGTTAATCCCGCCCAGTTAAAGACATTTATAATGTTGGCACGTACTAAATGGTCATTAAACATGTTGTCATCCAATGGATTATAAACATGTATAGCTTTATTGGGTCCATCAGCAGCACTGTTTTTATATATTGTAGTGTTGGTTATGTAAGTAACGGAATCATTATATGTTGTATTGAAATCAGTAGCAAATAAATTATTGACATACATGCCATAGTGATAGCCTTCTCCTGCCGCGCCGCTGGCAATATTCGCCCAACCCATATAATGCACATACTGGTCGTACAGATTTTCATTGATATGGCGATCAGTTGAATTAGTGGCACTGGCTAAGAGGTTCAGATTGTTATCAGATGTCGTATCTCCATGTAGGGGACTCGGCACCCATGGAAATTCATAATTCTCCGGTCCCATCAAGGTACAAAGATAGGGTTTGGTAGTAGTCATCATTTCAAAAGCCAATTTAATAGTATGAAACATGTCAATTGCCACTTCCGACGCCGCTGAATCAATCAGGTATTGCAAAGAAGTAGTATCATACCAATCCGAACTGGGACCGGCGGTAGTCGCCTGAATCCATAATGGAAAACTTATCGGCATAGTTGTCACAACACCATAAGGAGCCGTCGTTACTGTCACATAGACCGGATGGGTACTTACCAAATCCTGCTGGGAATTCTGAAAAAATACCTTTACCGTAGAGGTAGTATCAAACCCAACATTAGCTTGGTAAGGAGTCGTCGCCGCATCCGTTCCTATTGCTTGAGGATTGGAGGCTCCTGAAGAAAAACTCACCAAATGGCAATGTCCCCATTGCTGGGTTTCATAGGTATGAACGAAATTCGCAATTTGCGTCATCCAATTATTTTTGACGCTCTCGTTTGTGAAAGAAGTCGTAGTAATATCCCCAATATAATTAATTTCCGGGATAGGGTCCCACAGGACGATTCCTTCCCGGTCTCCCCAGCGGTTAATGTAATACTGTAAGGTTGTTTCTGCTGTGTTGATGGCACTCTGTTGACTGAGTACCTGTCCCGGTAAAACGGCTGGTCCATGAAATATTGTAGATCCGCTAAACCAGACATTAAAATGGGAACGAGGGTCTGTAGAATCCCAACTGTATCCGGGATTACCTGTATATCCGGTACCAATGACCGTCCATAGCGAAAGGTAATAGGTCAATTGATATTTATCCATTTCATTCAAATACTGATCCAACCATTGCGCTGTGGAGTTATCGAATTTTCCCAGTGCTGTCTCCACACTATACCACGTTGAGGCGTACACAGGATACGACCACGGGTTGGGCGGGTGGTCATGAAATTGCCGTCCCATACTATTAAATCCATGCGACTTCACCCAATTCAAATAATTATCTACAATAGCCAAAGTATTAATGGGGCTAGTTTCTTGATATTCTACAATTGGGGATTTTGGAATAAATCCCATCGGGATATAGGGGGTTCCATCTTCATATTCCAACAACTGATTATTTTCCGCTACTTCAATAAACCCACGATTGAGATAATGATACCCAATATCCACGGTTCCTGTATCCAAACTTTGGTTGGTAGCGGTACTGCCATAAGCACGGACGGTGGTATCTCCTGCCTGAACCAGAGGACTGGCACCTAAATAATTGAATGATGTTTCGGCTAATCCTGTCGGATCATAGTTCATGGCGTACCAGGCGTCTTGAATGGGGTTAAAATCATTACTCATTCCATGCGTCGAACTCCCATAAAAACTACTGCCATCCATACCCACCCATAGGCAGAATTCACCATTGGTATTCATGGGCTGTATAACATATCCCGGTAAAATTACGTCCAATCGAGTACCATTTGTAAAATTTAAAGTCACGGAATCCCCAGAGGTCAATGTCCAGTTAGTTGATGCACATAAAAATACTAACGCAACATTTCCAAAGGATGTAGAGCCGCTGTAATAGGTTCCGGCTCCGCCGTTATAAGTTCCTGTTCCATAATCCCATAACCCCAACCACGAGGCATAAGCAAGTTGTCCCGGACTCGTACCAGTATAGACATTAATTTCAGAACCCATAGGCACAGCATTAGAGAGATGCGGCACAATCCCATTACTGGCGGCTAATGCGCTATTTTGGAAAGGAAAATGGCTTACATCCCCGGTGATCGAGGCTAGGTAATACCCGTCAAATGATCCGCTTCCGCTATTGGCAAATTGCGGATTACTGTAAACGGGTTTTGTGTTCGTTAGACTTCCAGCATAATCAATAGCCGAATTATTGTAAAAACTATTATTGGAAACCACTCCGACAAAATAGGGCGGTTGTAAATTGACCCCTGTAGAGAATCCATAGAAAATATTATTGCGGATGTCTACAAAACAGGTGAGAGATCCATTGCTTGTTATCGCATTAATTCCATAACAGCCTATCCCATTTCCCACCAGGGTATTATTGCGAATAATAGCGCTATTACTGGAATAAGAGGCACTCCAGACTAGAACCTGATACTGGTTATTATTTCCCGCGAGAAACAGATTATTCTCTGCACGTACATAGGAATCCACAGCCGCAATTCCGTCCCGACAATTGTAGAAAATATTATCGTTAATCCGGTGAAAGAGAATGGTTCCCGGATCGAGATCAATCCCCGCCTTGGCATAGCGGAAGATACAATTTTCAATAATGGAATTAGGACCGAGATTTGTACCAATGTGAATACTATAATAATAACTAAAAAGACCATCGGCGCCCAAGGGATGGGTCATCATATCCCCGGTCGCATAAATGGTATTGAATTCAATCCGGTTATTGGCGTGACCGTGCGCAATAATATTGGCATCGACTAAACTATAGATTTGCGTGGTAGATGCTGAGACACTTCGCCAGAATGATACGACTGCCCCCGGCAGAATAGTGAGTGTGGCGCTGTTTGACCCAAGGGTTAAATTTGTGTTGGTTGCACTTCCCACCACGACATCTACAGGGTCATAATGATACCCAATATCCACAATTCCCGTATTGCGAGGAACTTCCGACCATGTGGTGCTGGCAGTGATGGTATTGGGTGCTTGAGCTGGTGCAACGGTGGTCTTGTTTTGCAAGCCATAGTATGCGGCTGTTGAATCTCCCGCGCCAACGACCCCACTGACTGTAGAATTGAGATAAAATGAACCGTTGGCGGAGATTGTATAAGGATTACTCACGGACCCTTCTGATGCACCTAGACCGGTATTCACATAGGGTGGGCCATGCGATATATTAAACCACTTGTTATAGGAGTGATTGCCAAATCCTGGATTGGGATTAGATGCCACTAAGGTGTATTGACCGTTGCTCATTAAATTGTTTTTGCAAGCGGTAAATCCCCCATTACTAACATAAAAAGCCACAGAGGCATTATCTATGGTGTTATTGAAAGCGCTAACGGATGGCGAAGAACTCCCCGCACCAACCCACACAGCATCCAGGGTGATCTGAGTAAATAAATTGTTTTCAACGGTGTCGGTAGCATTATAAATTTGCATCCCATATACGCAGGTTCTAAAAATATTATTTTGAATGGGATAATTCAGATTCGTGTATGTAACATTGACCCCAATATTGGTATAAGCGAATTTACAATATTCAATCCGGCTATTCGATGAAGAACCATATTCCAAGTTGATCGCTGAATAATAATCCCCCGCCGAGGGGTTGCCGTAGGTAGTACTTACCGAATCACCCATCGTGGTGTCTTGCCAATCGGTAAAGAGAACATAATCGAAAGTCGTTCCAACGGCTAGAATCGATGCCCCGGAGGCTACATTAATTTCGGCTCCCGTAGAAAATTTACAGACCGTACCCCCCTCAATCACCAAAGTCCACCCGTTACCGATGGTATAGGTTCCGCTGATATAATAGGTATTTCCTGATTGCCAGACTTCATTATCATTCTGACTTCCGGTGCGAATAACCGGCGGGTCAAGGGTTACGGGATAACTTGCCGTTTGAAAATAACTGTAAGGTACCGTCGCATAAAGATAATAATGCGACCCTTGTTTCACGATCATTTGAGAAATCGGTTGTGGGGAGTTGTTACTTGAACTATTAGGGGGCACCACTACCGCGGGATCAAAACTACACAATGGGGCATCCGTACTGGGATCACTAAAGGTGAAATTTCCATCCATCAGTATCCCGCTGTTTTGCAAAATCGAATTATTTGCCAAGGCTCCGCCAAAAGAATCCAAACCCAATTCCACTACTATTAATAATTGGGCCGTGTTGGGATCATAGCCATATAAACTGGGGGAAGGTAAACTACTTGGAGTGTTGAGGATTACATTCGTATGAAAACTTCCCTTGGTATAAAGAAATTGCAAATCAACTCCCGGATAAACATTAGGATAGGTAACACTGTTGGTTGCCGTTTGAATAGGTGTTACGGAAGACAAAGTCCCTAGTATGGCATAACTGGTTGACCCCGGTAGCGTATATCCCAATCCACGAAAGCCCATGTTTAAAATATAATTTTTTGTCTGATAGGATATAGGCATATCCGAATTGGTGATATGGGTAGGTAAAAAAACTTGATAATTTCCTTGATTCGCTGTATACGCTATCCCGGATAATTCCATGGAATTGAATTGCTCCACGGAGGGAATCCAATTGTTCGCCGTATCTTGATAACACAAGCCATCTGCCCTTTCGTAGAAAATTCGAGTAACGGTTACTTGAGATACTGCTTGTGTCACCACATCAAGATCATCTACCACTCTCTTGACTTGCCAGACACGGGTGTTGGAGTTTCTGAGAGAGATGATTTCCGTGGGACTTCCTGCGGGTGGCGTATTTCCAACTACGCTCGCGATGGAAAAAGCGCACAGTGTCAACAAACATAAAATGAAAAAGCACGTTCTCTTACTGGATGTAGTCATAGAGCTTAGCCCTCCTTGGAATATGATTTTTGTTCTTGTTACATTCATCTTTGAATATTTCCTATCTATAACAGTGTTATCTCAAAGCCATTTTCTTACAAAATATTTTTACAATTTTATAAATCATTGAGAAGTAAAGAGTTGTTTTGTATGGAATTCTAGTGCTGTAATAACATTTTTCTTCATTTCCCAATCCCCCGCGTTTTGAATGAAGTCACAAAGAACGTATTTTCCTCTTAAGCGAAAATTATAATCTTATTAGAGTTAGTTTATCAATATTATTAATTTCATTAAATTGTTCTTGTTTTCAAATAAACCCGTCATGATGTTTTACCGAAAGAGAGAAAAGATAAATGAAAAAAGATCAAAAGCTATTGGGTGCACGAATACAATATCTGCGAAAACGAAGACATTTAACTCAAGAAAAGTTGGCAGAAAAAATGAATATCAGTGTAAACTATCTAAGTAGCGTAGAACGAGGGATCGGAAATCCCACTTTAAATCTATTTTTCAAATTAGCACAAGCGTTAAATGTTGAGCTATGGGAAATGTTTGATTTTGAACATCAAGTAGAAACAAAAGATTTACATGATTTATTGAAACAACTTTCCCATGAAATTGATGCAGACCAGTTACGATTAGCTGTTAAAGTCTTACGAGCGATGGTACGGTAATTATAATAACACTTTTCCAATTGTACAGAGATATCCTTCATCTTTGGTT
Organism: uncultured bacterium; assembly: GCA_963768165.1. Classification (GTDB taxonomy): domain Bacteria; phylum UBP4; class UBA4092; order UBA4092; family UBA4092; genus CAVYHJ01. The sequence goes on from CAVYHJ010000001.1 coordinate 327,647, forward strand.
TAGGTATGCTTTAACTATGCGTTGTCTTTGCTGGACAAACGATTACTAAATAGGTTGATAATAAATACAGTTCCTAGTTCCGAGTTAAAAGGACTGGCTATATTAAGAATGATTCTTAATTTGAACTGTTTTTAGGGTTATTTTTGGTGTAGCTTAATATTAAGTTTTTTAATTAAAGGTGTAAAGCTAGCTACACACTGTCTCCGTATTATCTCCGTATTATCTCCCATTAGACTCCCTTCTCAATTTTTAGGTTTTTCAGGGCTTTTAGGCAGGCGGCGGGGGATTTTTTTTTAGGGTTTTTGCTGTCATCTTAACTTTGGCTTTTTGCGTTCACGGAGTCTTCGTATCAATCAATGACATTTTTTCATCGCTCTACGGAGAGACGCCAGTCTCTGATGAAAAAAAGTCTCAAGGATACTATACGAGACAAAAACATAAGATTATAATACTATAGCTGTCATAGGCGTTGGTATATATTCCTTTATATTATATTCAATTGAAGTCATTTCTTTGACTATAAAAAAGGGAGATGCTATTCTTTTCAGTTACAATTATGTCCATAAAATCATTACATGGTGCCAAAAAAAACAGTACGACAATTCTACCTGTGGATTTAGGTGACCGAAGTTACCAGATTATTATCCAAGATGGGATTTTACTTGAACTGGGCTCAAATCTAAAGAATCTGCGATTATCGAGAAAAGTCGGAGTAATTACCAATCCCACCGTCGGACGGTTATATGCCGAACCAGTTATTGAGAGTCTCAAATCATCAGGATTTAGTCCGGTTCAATTGATTGTACCGGATGGTGAAGCCTATAAATCGTTGGAATCCGCCCGCGATTTGTATAAGAAACTATTACAGGAACATTTTGACCGTGATTCCGCCCTGGTGGCTTTAGGTGGCGGAGTCATAGGAGATTTAACCGGTTTCGTGGCGGCAACTTTTTTACGGGGTATTCCATTTGTCCAAGTTCCCACAACCATAGTATCTCAAGTGGATGCCAGTGTGGGCGGGAAAGTGGCCGTGGATTTGCCAGAAGGCAAAAATCTGATAGGGTGTTTCTATCAACCATCGGCTGTCTTGATTGACCCAACAGTACTACGCAGTTTACCGCCCAGAGAATTATCCGCCGGTCTGGCGGAAGTTATTAAGCACGGCGTAATCTGGGATAAGAAATTTTTTGAATTTCTGGAAAGAAAAATGAAAATGATTTTTTTATTCGACGCACGTTCGATACATACAATTATTCGCCGTTCCTGTGAGATTAAAGCAGAGGTTGTTTCCAGGGATGAGACCGATAAAGGGCTCCGCAATATTTTGAATTTCGGGCATACGGTCGGCCATGCCGTGGAAACGATTACCGGATATAAAAAATTCCGGCATGGGGAAGCCGTTGCCGTGGGGATGTTAGCAGAATCTCTCATTGCACAAAAATTAAAACTATTTGATAGGAATTCAATAACCCGGATAAAGGAACTCCTCAAGGCAGCCAATCTTCCAACCCGCATTCCCAAACTGAATCAGCAAAGATTAAGGGAAATTATGGTTCATGATAAAAAGGTCAAAGAAGACCGTATCCGGATGATATTACCTGTGAAAATTGGCAAAGTGAAAATTGTGGATAATATTAAATGGGATATAATAGATGCGGCACTTCAACGCCTAATGGAAGGAATTTGAAACATGCCAAAAAAGATATTAGTGATTCATGGGCCCAATTTACAACTGCTGGGTAAGCGGGAAAAAAACGTTTATGGAACGGTTACCCTGACTCAAATAAACCAAGCCTTACAAAAACTGGCGAAAGGATTAAAGATTGAATTAAAGGTTTTTCAATCCAATAATGAAGGAGAATTAGTGGATTGTATTGGAACCGTGGGACAAAATTGGGCGGATGGTATTCTCATCAATCCTGCGGCGTATACACATACCAGTATTGCCATACGCGATGCCGTGGCCGGAGTCGGAAAACCTACAGTAGAGGTACATTTAAGTAATATCCATGCCCGTGAATCTTTTCGACATGTATCTCATATTGCGCCGGTTGCCACCGGCCAAATATCAGGTTTTGGTATCGGGAGTTACCTTTTAGGGTTACGCGCTTTGGCGGATTTTATTCCCCCTATTTCTTCCCCCAAACCAAAATTAAAAAAAATAATTGACAAATAAAGCTGGATTAGTTACTGTATTGCAATTGATTATATAAATTGAGATATGGCCACAACCCCCAAAAACTTAAAGTTCGGGAATAGAGAAAAGATTATTGCCATTGCTCTGGGAGCCACATTAATCATAACTATTACCCATTTTCTTCTTTACCGTCCCAAGTCCCTGGAATTAACGGAAGTTAATAAAGATTATGCCTCAGCCTATGACAAATATATGACGGATGCCTCTAAAAATTTACCTGCCAGCGATATTAAAGCTCTCCAAACAGACGTCACAGACCTGTACGACCTTTTAACAGTTTCCATTACTAGTTTCCAAATTGGTAAAGAAAAAGAAATCGTGGGTGGCGGCCCGAAATTCATGAGTGTAGTGGACGATATTAAAGCCTTGGAAAAAAATACTGCCAAACCCAAAATCACTGTATTAGAAGATTGGACTATTGCTGATGATATTCCGGGACTTGACCCTGCTCGAATCCCCGACTATCTGGATCAGTTAAAACAAAAGAAAGCTATCATATCCATGTCCAATATCGACTCTACCTTAAAAGAAAATTTTGACTCACAATATCGAGAAGTGTTACAACGCATTGGGTTTAATCAGATTGATTTAGGAAAACTGAATGGCTTCATTGCCTGGTTAAAAGAGGCACGAATGTATTTCTATATTAAAGCCCATAAGGGGGCTTACGATATTAAAGATGCGGATTTGTATTCCATCCTGAATATCCCAACGTATACCCCCGATTTTTTCAGAATAGGCCTGTTTTTCCTGTATCGCACGAAAGACTTGATAAATCTAGCCATCCAATCCCAAGTGGATACTGTATCGAATGTTAAGATACTGGGTAGAAAAGAGGTTCGACCCTTTGAAAAAGAGACACCGCCCACAACTCCAACTAGAACCACCAATCCCATAGGATTTCTTGGACAAGTGGGAGAAGGGCGATTTATGCACGGAAGAGGAGGACCTCCGGCTCCTGGTAGAGGCGAAGGTATTCAAGGTCCTGCAGGGTTATTAGGATTAACGAATCGGGGAGGATCTACGACTACACCAACACAAAAGTCCAAACCGGCTTCCGCGATTAGCGTACCCATCGAAATTACTGTAACCGGAGATAACATTTCCATTATCAAATTTTTATATGTCATCACCCATTCTCCGGTGCTTATGGATATTCGTGAAATGAGTATCGCCTCCCAGGAAGAAGGAAAATTGACAGCCACAATCACTGTAAATTGTTATCGGGATGTAAAAACAATTGATGATTTTGAAAATGAGAAAATAGCCAAAACCACTCCTCAAAGCAAACCTAAAAAGTAATCATCCAGTTCTCTTGATGATTTCTTCTCTAACCATTCTACATATCATTAGTTCATCGAATATCGGCGGGTCTCCCCGAATGGCATTACTCCTTTGCAATGAATTAAAAAAAATGGGGCATCGTCCGATACTGGTATTCCCTGCCGGAGGGTCATTTGAAAAAGAATTTCTGCAAAGTGGTATTCCCTGTTATCCGATACTGGGAAAAAGTGTATTTGACATAAAACAATACCGGGCTCTTCATCGAATTATCCAAAAAGAAAAAGTGGATATTCTCCACACCCATGAATTAAGGGCTGATATGGTTGGAGCTATTGCCGGGAAATATAATCACCGTCCGACGGTATCCACCATCCATAATATGATTACAAAAAGCAGATTATCCCCGCTTAAAAAAAGTATTTATTGTTATTTTTCCAAAAGAATTTATAATTCTATTTCACAGGTTATTGCCATATCCACGGCTGTCCAAAATAATCTAATTAATGAATTGGGCGTGAGAAAAAGTCAGGTCACTACTATTTACAACGGAACCAATATCGTTGAATTGACTACTTTGCAAACCCCTCAAACAACTCGCGAATCCCTGCGTGTCCCGCCCAAAGCGCCTTTACTAGTTTTCATCGGGCGATTTATTCCCATTCAAAAGGGACAAGAATATCTCCTGCGAGCGATGCCGGATATTTTACAAAAATTTCCTTCTACGCATTTATTAATGGTAGGTGACGGAATCATCCGCAAAGAGCTTGAGACACTATGCGAATCTCTCAAGATTAAAAATAATGTAACATTTTGTGGCTGGAGGAATGATATTAATGATATTTTATATGCCGGTGATATTTGTGTCGTTCCCTCTTTATGGGAACCTTTTGGTAAGATAGTTATTGAAGCCATGATGATAGAAAAGCCTGTGGTGGGTACAGCCGTGGATGGCATTAAAGAAATTATTATTCCGGAAGAAACAGGACTTTTAGTGGAACCTAAAAATAGTTTGGAACTGGCAAAGGGAGTTTGCCGCTTGCTGGAAAATACTGAACTTGCGGCGAGTATGGGAAAAAATGGCAGATTACGCGCCTTGGAGCACTTTACCAGTACCCGGTATGCCGAGAAAACACTGCATCTATACCAAACTTGTGTAAAGGAGTATTCTTAGATTATGAAAATATGTATTCTTGCGCGTGCGTTACCTTGCCACCAACCCGGTGGATTGGAACATCATACCCTGACCCTGGCGAACAATCTTGCCATGAGCGGTCACCAGGTAACTCTTCTTACCACGGAACATGCGAATAATCAACCCTGTCCAATAAAATACACGGAACTCGAAGTAATCCATTTACCGGATACTCAACCGGCTCAGTATAATTTCTCCTATTTCAAAAACACCCTCGGTTACATTCTAGCCAATCGTGAATTTGACATTATTCATTCCCAGGGGTTTGCTGCATTTGGATATATGTTCCGGAAGAAACTTCCGTTGGTAACGACCATTCATGGAACGACCACCTCGGAAACAAATTTGTTTTATAAATTTTCCTATAGAGATGTATGGCGCTATCGTAAACGAGTTCTCGTGAAACCGTTATTTAAACAGTTGGTTAAAAAGTCCGATGCCGTGCTAACGGACAGTCTTTTTTCCAGAGATTTATTAATATCAGAATATCCGCAATACTACAAAAAGTTACACACTGTTCTCCTGGGTATTGACACCGAATTCTTTAAACCCATGGATAAGGCAGAGGCGAAAAAAATATTCAATCTTCCAGAATCCTTCACGATACTGTCATTGGGCCGGTTGACCCAATCCAAAGGATTCCAATTGATAATTCAAGCCCTCACGGAATTGACGGATATACCAATTTCTTTGGTGATTGCCGGAGATGGGAATTACCGCTCCGCGTTAGAATCCGACGTGCAATCACGGCAACTGAAAAATGTGACTTTTTTAGGGAAAGTGGAGGAAACAAAATTAACTGCACTCTATAGTGCCGCGGATGTTTTTATAAATCCCGATTTAACGGCACCGGCTTTTGGATTGGTCGTCGCGGAAGCCCTGGCTTGCGGGACACCTATGCTGGCGTCGCATACCGGTGCATTACCGGAAATTTTGACTTCCGATTCGGGTTTTCTATTTCCACGCGGGGATGCTCATCAGATGGCGGTTCTCATTCGAATACTCCATCACGATACCAATCTCCGTACCTATATGGGAAACAGGGCACGCACCCGCGCGGTACAATTTTTCAATTCCAGACAAATGACCCAACACGTAGAAAAGATTTATCAACAGGTTCTTGGCAGATCAACGTGATAAACGTTCTCTATCTTTCCTATAATAGCGTGATGACCAGCGGGATATTGCAATCCCAGGTTCTCACCCTACTCCAATTACTTTCTCAAAAATATCGTGACCAACTTTCTTTTACCCTGATTACCACGGAACACTGGACGGATTATTCCAATCAAAAACTTAAAACAGATTTTCGGAAACAATTAAACAATTCGGGTATTCATGTTGTGATTCTGCCTAAATTTCTCCCGACACAACTCCATTACTCGGACAAGAAGAATAACCTGCTCCATAAACTCCTTTCCCTAATGCTCTTTCTGGTGGATTTGAAAATAGTATCCTGGGTCAGTGTATGGCAGGTCTTGCGAAGGAATATTCATATCGTCCAAGCACGCAGTTATGTCCCCGGAATCATTGGAGCCCTATTAAAAAAACTCACACGTATTAAGCTGGTCTTTGATCCGCGCGGTTTGATTCCCGAAGAACTTCAACTGACTCAAGGGTGGTCTGCGGAGAATCCTTCTTTCAAAAGATGGAAAAGAATAGAAAAATGGTTGTTAAATAATTCCGATGCCGTTATTGTATTGTCCCAACCCTTCGCCGACCATTACAAACAAATTGTTCCTGCTTTATCGCCTGTTATCGTGCCGTGTTGTGTGGATACCGAGCGATTTACCTATGACCGTAATAAACGCTTGGCGCTACGGGCGAAAAATAACTTTACCAATAAATTCATTGTCTTGTATGTCATGGGGCATTATGTCCCCTATCAGGATTTTGATTCGGCTTTGGATTTATTCCATAAAATCAGCCAGCAGATTCCCCCAGCTCATTTTCTTGTCTTGACTCCGGATATAGCTCAAGTCACCCAACGTTTAAAAGAAAGCGGAACGGCGCAAGACTGTTACAGTGTATCCAAAGTTCCCTTTGCAGAAGTCCCCGATTATATCACGATGGCAGATATCGGGTTACTGGCACGGGTTCCCTCCGTCATAAGCAAGGTCGCCTCCCCGGTGAAATTCGCGGAATATCTCGCTTGCGGGGTTCCGGTTTTAGCCCAACCGGATATTGGAGACACGGAAAAAGCCCTTGCCACAAAAGACATCGGACAACTGATTAAGAATAACCAATTGACTCCTGAAAATATTACGTGGCTCAAGATCTTGCAAAACCCGACCGTGCGAGATGACATTGCCAATAAATGCCATTCCAAGGCCATCCAATCCTTCGCCTGGGAAAGTTATCTCGACAACTATCTCGCGTTATATCAACAATTGGTTCCTCTTCCTTCCCAAATAACCTCAAGCCAACTTTGAAAGAGGATTGCTTTTATAGGAGATAAAGCTTTTACCAAATGTAAAAGCTTTCCATCATTTCCATGAAATGTCAGGCGTGTCAAAACGCCACAAAGGGTGTAAATCTTCCCCACGCTGGATGTCTACCTAGCTCTTGGGACTGGAATTGAAAATAGCAATTCCAGTCCCAATCCAGTTTTAGAATGGATTTCTTGGTAACTTTAATAAAAACTTGTCCTCGAAGTAATAAGTCTTGCCCGACATTTCTTGGAAATGGTAGAAACTGTGGACAGTATCCAGAGTTTCCAAAGGTGGCACGGACACCTTTGAAAATAATTGTCTGCAAGGGAGGCTGTCCCAAAATAGTCCTTGACAGAGGGGATATAATAGAAAGAGAAAGTAAGAGATTGAAAGAAGCGAGGAGAGACGATGTCATTTAAGAAGTATGACCAGGATCAAATGGAATTACTACCGCGCTCGGTGCACGACTATTTGCCGGAGGGGCATTTGGCAAAAGTGGTGAATGCGGTGGTGGAGCGGTTGGATATAAGCCAGATACGGGAGCGCTATTCGGAGAGCGGGTGTTCGGCGTATGAACCGGGGATGATGGTGAAGGTCTTATTTTATGGATATGCCTGCGGGGAGAGGAGTTCCCGGAAGATGGGGAGCCGCTTGGAGAGTGATCTGGCGTATATGTATTTAGCGGGGCATCAGGTGCCGGATTTTCGGACGATCAACCGGTTTCGCCAAGACCACCTGGATTTGTTAAAGGAACTGTTTGGTCAGATTGTTCGGTTGTGCCTGGAGATGGGCATGGTTCAGGTGGGAAGGATTGCTCTGGACGGGAGTAAATTCAAAGCGAATGCCTCGGAGCGGCGGATGAAACGCAAAGAGGATGTGGAACGGGAGATCGAGCGGATATTGCAGGAATCCCACGAGGTGGATGAGCAAGAGGACCGGGAGTATGGAGACCGTAGTCCCTATGAAGGATTACCGGAGGTCAAGGATGGGAAAGAACTTCTGCAGCGGTTGGAGGAAGCCCAACAGAGATTGGAAAAGGAAGGAAGGAAGCAGATTAATTTAACCGATGGGGATGCCACGACCATGTTTCATCAGAACCGCTATCCACTCACCTCGTATAACGGACAGATTGCGGTAGAGGCAGAGAAGGGATTGATTGTGGCGGCGACGGTGTCCACGAAACCAACCGATCAACCGGCGGTGGTGGAACTGCTTGAACAGATGGAAGAACATCTGGGAGAGAAGCCCCGGGAGGTGTTGGCGGACAGCGGGTTTTCTTCCTATGCGAATCTGACGTATTTGGAGCAGAAAGGGATTACCGGATATATTCCCGATCCCAAGCAACAGAGTCTCGAGCGCGGGACTTCCAAACACCCGGAGTTTTCAAAAAGTCACTTTCGTTATGAAGAAAAAGCGGATCAATACATATGTCCGGAAGGACAACCCTTGCCCTATCTGAGACGGCAACAAGATGACTTGGGGGTGTGGTGCAAAGTCTACCAGGGGAGCCGGTGTTCCGGTTGCTCTCGGAAGTCGGAGTGCACTCGTTCCAAAGCCCGGTGGGTCACACGGCATCCCCAGGAAGAAGCGTTGGAAAGAATGCGGCGCCGCTTACAAACCCCGGAAGGGAAACGAATTTATGCCCAACGGCAAACCCTGGTCGAACCAGTCTTTGGACATCTGAAACACAACCTGCGCTACCGTGATGTGCTGTTACGCGGGAAAGTCAAAGTGACCGGGGAATTCTTCTTGATGTGTATCGGGCATAATCTGAAAAAGATCGCCACGTTCTTTATCCTTCCTCCAAAACACCCTCGAAATTCTACCTATCTGCTTGTGGCAGCATAATCTCAGGACCTTTTTCTTTCGCAGGAACCCTTCCCTATCAAACTCTTTATAACTCCATTGTAAAAATCTATTTTGGGACAGCCTCCAAGGATGACAATTTTATCTCCTTTAATAGAATAGCTGGTGGATTTCAGCCAATTGGAATATTTCGCCATTTGGCGAAATATTATTGGTTGATTGATTTTATTGAGGATAAAAAACCTTTAACAAATGAGACCTCTGAAAAAGTATTGTTTTTGTTTTACAAGAGTGATAAATAAAAAAAGAGAAGGTTGAGGAGGAGGAAAGAAGCGGTTGGGAGAGTCCAACGACCTTTGGAGGAGTCTCCAAAGAGGAGAATACACTGGTATTCTTGTCCTTTTCGGATTAAGGAGACACAACTCCCCTGCGTTTGACCATCCGGACCAGATTCTCGGCCATGACCGCCATCTCCAAGAATTGTTTCACTCGTTGTAATCCGCTGACCGTCATCTTGCGTACCCCGCGCCAGAGTTTGAGACACCCGAAATACGATTCAATCAGATACCTTTTCTTCTTTTTCCAGCGCTCATTATGTCGTACATCTTCAGGTTTCTGGACTCGGGCATGGCGCTGATTCCGTAAAATCCCATCCACGATCCCATGGCGTCCCAACCACTCCCGATTCCGTTTCGCATCAAATCCCCGGTCCGCCAGCACGATCCCTTCCTCTCCGGTCAATACTTGCGGCAGTAAAAATACATCATGAATATTCGCAGGCACGACTAACGGTCGTCCCCCCAACGTCGTCTTGGGATCATAGCGTAAACACACATTATATCCATGCACGATCTTCAAGGGTCCTCGTTTCCCGGTTCCTGCTTCCGGTTCTAAGGGTTTCCCTTCTGGATCTGTGGCCTCTTTCTTATGATGACTTTCCACGAGGGTCGCATCCACAATCACCACACTCCCTTTCTTTAAGGACACCTTCTGCCGTCCTAACTGTTCTTCAAACCAGCCCCACAACTCGTTCTCCACTCCCGCCTGGCGAATTCTCTCCCGAAACTTCACCAGCGTCGTATCATCCGGCACTTCCTCCCCAAAAGCAATCCCCACAAACTCCCGAAAGGACAACCGATCCGTAACCTCTTCAACTACCCGCACATCTGACAGATTATAAATCCTTTCCAACAACCATATCCGAAATAATACCTCCGGCGCATACCCCGGACGTCCCTGATCCTTCGAATACATTCCTTCCAACCGTTGATGCAGTCCCTTCCAATCCAGCATCCCTTTCAGTTTCTCCAAAAACTTCCCGGTCTTCGTATCCAACTCCATCCATCCTTGCAGTAAGTGTCCTTGTCCTTTTTCTTCCCCGATCATGTGTCTCTCCTTTTAGGTTTTCCTTCCCATACTCTCAATCCCAACAAAAGGTAGACTTTTTCAGAGGTCTCAAATGTAAAAAAAGGTAATGTCTTAATTTGAATTTTTACATATTCCTATCTTATGCAAAGGTGTCTCACCAAGCATAGATTCCTCGGTCGGAGACCTTCGGATAAGAAGAACGGAAAGAAAAAAGAAGTGGATGCCATCCGTCTTCGCCCGCATCCCTACGAATTCTATATGTATTACGATATTTAATCGTTTTACAATTTGTCCTGAATAGAATGCGTCCCGATTCTCATGTCGGGATGCATTTTTTTCTATTCAGGGAAATGACATTCCCTCCTTCCCGTCATTCCTGCTTTTTCTTACGTCATCCATACCTTCGCAGGAATGACGTAAGAGAGAAGAAAAAAGGGGCGGGTCAGAGACCCGCCCCTTCAAGAATTATTGGTTTTGGAGAGACATCCCTGTTCTCTGCAACATAATGTCCTGAATATGACTGTCAAACTTTTGCAGCCATTGTTGAATCTCCTGGGACATGGTCATCATTCCCAACACTTGATCTTCTGGAATTTCAGTAAAGTTCATTGTGCGGTTTTCTATCAACCGGAGGGATTCATAAAATCCTGCCATCTGCCAAAACACCTGTTGAAAATCGTGGGATGTCCAAGTCAAATCAATCGGCGGTTGGGGTAAACCAAGTACCCTCTTCTTCTTTTTGCGAGATGATTCCACAGCCGGTTTGCGTGCCGCTTGTTCCGACAGTGCCGTCCGATAATACATCTCACCAGCCTCAACCTGTTTCTTTAAATCATCATCTAAGCCTTGTAATTGTAGGAATTTATAGATTTCTTTTGGATGTCTTTTAAAGATTCTACCAGCCTCCTCATAGAATAATTCGCCATCGGGCGAAATACTCTTTTCTTCTGTTTTAGGTCCCATCTTGATGAGACCATACTTTTGTTCCCACAAGCATTTTCGTTGGACGAGCAATTCGCACATCTCGATGGCGTTAAAGTCCTTGCGTTTCAGGTTTTCCTCCATCGAAATATCGAATTGTTCCAAGGTATCTTTGGGTTGGAGAACGGTGATGGGAACTTCCGTCCAACCTAACGCCTCCGCCGTTTTCAATCTCCGAAACCCGGCAATCAATTCATACGGCGGTTGGGCACTTGCGCCCAAGTCCCTGACGACAATGGGATGAATCATCCCATAGGTTTGCAGAGTTTGTTTCAACTCCTCCTGATTCCCCGGATCAATCCGGTGACTGGTCGAGACCGAAATCTCGCTAATCTTTGCTTTCATAAACCTTTCCTCCTTTAGGATAGTTTGTAAGGAAAAGTTTATGGCTCTTTTTCCAATCCCACTGTCCACTCCATCATGGAAATGGTAAGCACTCAACTTGGTTCGCTCTTGTAAGCGGAATTGAAAATAACAATTCCGCTTACAAGACGAAAGAAAAAGAAGAAATTGGGGTTATTTTAGGGGGTTGCGACCTTGGGCAAAATAGTATAATGGAGCCAATCCGGCAACCAACATGGCTAACCAAAACACCCGTTGAGAATTCTCTTTAAAGGTTCGTTTGGAAAAATCGGCATACATCCAGATGGAAAGAACGATATGAAGACCAAAGACAATACCATAAATGAATATAAAAGAAAGGATATTTTCGGTGAGAAAGGTTGTGTCATAGGGCGGAAAAAAAGCATTAAAAAAATCAACCACGAGTTTCACAATGTAATAAATAGCGAATAGGGTATAGAGTGCAATCAGGATATCCACTATCCAGCGTAACACTTTCATGATAGCTCTATCTTAACAGAAAAAAACGACTGGCAATTATTAAACCGCGGCAGGTTGGGCTTTTTTTAAATCGTAGGCCATAATGACGAAATCGTGAGGTTTTCCTTCGACATCAATCACATGTTGTTCAATACGGGCGATTTGCGAGAATCCGACATGTTCAAAGGCACGGATGGCGGTTTCTTGATTCCGCCATCTGTGCCTTTGAACATGTCGGATTCTCGCAAATCGCCCGTATTGAACAACATGTGATTGATGTCGAAGGAAAACCTCACGATTTCGTCATTATGGCCTACGATTTAAAAAAAGCCCCAACCTGCCGCGGTTTAATAATTGCCAGTCGTTTTTTTCTGTTAAGCATAGAGTGTTATCATGAAAGTGTTACACTGGATAGTGGATATCCTGATTGCACTCTATACCCTATTCGCTATTTATTACATTGTGAAACTCGTGGTTGATTTTTTTTTTAATGCTTTTTTTTCGCCCTATGACACAACCTTTCTCACTGAAAATATCCTTTCTTTTATATTCATTTATGGTATTGTCTTTGGTCTTCATATCGTTATTTCCATCTGGATGTATGCCGATTTTTCCAAAACGAACCTTTAAAGAAAAGAATTCTCAACAGGGTCACTTGGTTAGCCATGTTGGTAGCCGGATTGGCTCCATTATACTATTTTGCCCAAGGTCGCAACCCCCTAAAATAACCCCAATTTCTTCTTTTTCTTTTGTCTTGTAAGCGGAATTGTTATTTTCAATTCCGCTTACAAGAGCGAACCAAGTTGAGTGCTTACCATTTCCATGATGGAGTGGACAGTGGGATTGGAAAAAGAGCCATAAACTTTTCCTTACAAACTATCCTAAAGGAGGAAAGGTTTATGAAAGCAAAGATTAGCGAGATTTCGGTCTCGACCAGTCACCGGATTGATCCGGGGAATCAGGAGGAGTTGAAACAAACTCTGCAAACCTATGGGATGATTCATCCCATTGTCGTCAGGGACTTGGGCGCAAGTGCCCAACCGCCGTATGAATTGATTGCCGGGTTTCGGAGATTGAAAACGGCGGAGGCGTTAGGTTGGACGGAAGTTCCCATCACCGTTCTCCAACCCAAAGATACCTTGGAACAATTCGATATTTCGATGGAGGAAAACCTGAAACGCAAGGACTTTAACGCCATCGAGATGTGCGAATTGCTCGTCCAACGAAAATGCTTGTGGGAACAAAAGTATGGTCTCATCAAGATGGGACCTAAAACAGAAGAAAAGAGTATTTCGCCCGATGGCGAATTATTCTATGAGGAGGCTGGTAGAATCTTTAAAAGACATCCAAAAGAAATCTATAAATTCCTACAATTACAAGGCTTAGATGATGATTTAAAGAAACAGGTTGAGGCTGGTGAGATGTATTATCGGACGGCACTGTCGGAACAAGCGGCACGCAAACCGGCTGTGGAATCATCTCGCAAAAAGAAGAAGAGGGTACTTGGTTTACCCCAACCGCCGATTGATTTGACTTGGACATCCCACGATTTTCAACAGGTGTTTTGGCAGA
>CAVYHJ010000002.1:0-1257976 GCA_963768165.1 uncultured bacterium
ATTATTTACCAGTCTGTTGGAAGCTCAAATCATCATTGAAGATTGGAGAAAGGAGTACAATCAAACCCGACCCCATAGTTCCTTGGCTTATTTGACACCCAAGGAATTTAAAGAAATCTGTGGCAACTCTTCGGTCGCTACGCTCCCTACGAGTTGCCACAATCATCATAACTTGGAGTATACTAACATTACGAGTGGTACAGTAATCGGGGGCTAGTCATGACCATTCTCGATCTTTTTGATACTTATGCTTTTAGTAACATTTCCATTCGCATCAAATGTTGTTCTTCCTGTTACACCCGGATAATCTTTGATATTATGAATGGTATCTTTAATGCCTTCAGAATCCTCGCCTCCTTCTTTAATCGCTTTCGCTAAAATCATTATAGCATCATAACTTAAAGCCGCATACGGGTCGGGGTCCTTACTATAAAGTTTTCTATATGAATCACTGAACTTCTTCACATTATTAGAAGGATCATTCGGATCAAAGGATTGCCTGGTATAGACTAAACCATTGGATGCATTTCCTGCTAGTTTAACAATATCTGGGTCTTCAATTCCCGAATAACTGAAAAATTGGGTTTTGATACCGATTTCAGTAGCTTGACGAAGAATATTACCCATTTCCTTATATCCAATCAAATATATTGCCTCAACTTTGCTTGATTTTAGTTTTGATAATTGAGAACGAAAATCACTTTGTCCTTGCTCATAAGATTCTGCTCTTACCAATTGCCCTCCTTTTAAGTTAAAAAACTTTTCAAAAAATATTTTATACCCCAACCCAAAATCATTATTAATATAAATCATCCCAACTTTCGTTATGTGCATTGAATCAAATGCATATTGTGCCATAATTTTTGTTTCAAATTCATCGGAAGCAACATTTCTAAAAAAGTACGCCCCCGCCTGTGATAAATTAGGTGAAGAGGCCGACGGACTTAGTAAAACAACTTTTTTTTCATTGGCAATAGGAACTATCGCCAATGCGACTGAACTTGTTAAAGGACCAATAACAACTTTTACATGATCAATATCTACAAGTTTTCTAAAAGCGTTGACCCCTGTCTTGGGGTCAAGTTGATCATCTTCATAGATTATAGAAATTTTTTTGTTCCCAATTAAATTATTTTCATTTATCTCATTAATACCCATTTCAATGGCATTCTTTGCACTTTGACCGTACGGTGCGGCTTGACCGCTTAAAGTCAATATGGAACCAATTTTAATTTCATTTTGAGTTTGCTGTGTACAACCACCCAGTACTATAATGCTCCATATTAATCCAATTAAAATAATAATTTTTTTTGACATGGTCTTTTTCCTTTTTTAAAAAGTAGTACTCAAACTAACATCCATTTTATTATTAGAGGTAATATATATCAGTAAGTAATCTATTGTCAATAACCTGAAGTATATTAACATTACAAGTGGTACAGAATTCGGAGGGTAGTTAATACAGGATGTTGTAAAGATGGTAAATTTCTTGTAGATATTTAATGTTTATCAAGGAGAGTCTCGACATGGTAGATAAAGCATTTCATTATATAGACCAAAACAAAAATCGGTTTCTGGAAGAATTAAAAGAATTTCTACGATTCCCTTCGGTCAGTAAATACAGCCACCGGAAAAAAGCGACACAGGATTGTGCGCGTTGGGTCAAAGACCATTTGGTGAAAATCGGTTTTGAATCCAAACTCATACCGACTTCGGGACATCCGATTGTTTGGGCACGCAAGAAAGGCAAATCCACCAAGCGCATTATTATATACGGGCATTACGATGTCCAACCGGAAGACCCTCTCGATAAATGGGACACCCCGCCTTTTGACCCGCAAATCCGTGGCGGTCATATCTATGGTCGGGGAACAATAGATGATAAAGGCCCGATTTTTGCCCATATTAAAGCGGTAGAAAGTTTGATTAAAACTCAAGGCGACTTACCTTGTGAAGTTCTCTTTTTGATTGAAGGGGAAGAAGAATGTTCGGGGAAAGGACTAGAACATTATGTCAGCAAAGAAAAAAAGGAATTATCCAAAGCCGCGGCCATTAGCTTGTCCGATACGGGAATGTACAACGAAAAGACTCCCGCATTGACGTATGGATTGCGTGGAATCGCGGGAATGGAACTTATTGTCAGAGGTCCCAACCGGGATTTACATTCCGGCAGTTTCGGTGGTGCGGTCGCCAACCCGATTATGGCATTGAACCATATTTTATCCCAATACGTCGGACGGGATGGGAAAGTCCTGATTCCGGGGTTTTATGACGATGTCCGTCCTTTGGAAAAATGGGAACGGGAAAATATTAAGAAATTAAAGTTTAGTAATAAGGAACTATGCAAAAAATTAAATCTCAAGAAACCTTTTGGAGAAAAAGGGTTCTCCACGTTGGAACGGATTTGGGCAAGACCAACTTTTGAAATCAACGGGATTTATGGCGGTTATTCCGGGGAAGGCGGGAAAACCATTATCCCTTCGTATGCCGGAGCCAAGATTACCATTCGCCTTGTACCAGATCAAGACGCAAAGAAAATTGGGAAACTCGTGTCCCGCCATCTTCAATCCCTCATTCCCGATTCTGTGACAGTTGAATTCCAAGAACCCCACGGCTCCAATGCTGTGTTATTTGATGTCCATCACCCGATGATGCAAGCGGGTCGGGAAGCCCTAAAAACTGGATTTGGGAAAGAGCCTGTCTATATCCGTGAAGGCGGTTCTATTCCGGTGGTGAAAACCTTTTGGGAAGAATTAAAAATACCCATCGTCATGCTGGGATTTGGCTTGGATACCGACGCCTCTCATTCACCCAATGAACGGTTTGCTATTGACCGATTTATCAAAGGCGCCAAAACCTCCGCCTCGTTTCTTTCACGAATTCAGTAAAATTTGATTTCTATCAAGTCAAACTCCACAAGTGGTGGATTTCAGCCAGTCAAAAACTTTGTACGAACGTACAAAATTTCCTATTCCATTGATTTTATTTGAGATAAGAAACTTTCTGCAGTTGCAGAAAGTTTTCTTTTTGTAAAATCGGAGGTCTGCCAGTGGTCTCTAAAGATAAATTCCAGGTTCTCTTGACATCTATTCCACTTTTAACCTATAGTACCTATCATAAAATAGGTTAATAAAGGAGGATAGTCTATGAGCAATTCAAATCCAAGTTTCATTCAGGTTACGCAGAATTTCGAGCCGTTATTGAACCGGCTGGCGTTCAGATTGTTATTAAAGATTGACGAATCTCCGTTCTTTTCGATTCAAGAAGTCCAAGAGTGGTTAATACAGGAGTTTGAAAAGATGTTATTTCCAGCGGAGTTATCGTCGGCAGTGATTCGATACCTGGAACCGAAATTGCAGTTTACCAAATCCGGTCCCCTGGCATACAATTCCTATGCCGCGCCCCGAAAACGGCAGCATTACTCCCGGCGATTGCCGTCTACACCCTGTGAACCGACACCGAAACGGCTGGTTCAACAGAACCGTATGCGCCAGGCCGTGCAAGCCTGGCAACAATCCACACCGGCTATCCGCGGACAATGGCAAACCGCCGCTATCCCATTTCATACCGATGGTGTATACCTTTTCCGGGGAATCTATATTTGTCTTTTGGTAGATAACCAACCCATCCCCAACCCCTTTGTCCCGACCCCTGCCCTGCTCCACTATTACCGCACCCGCCACCCCTAATCCTCCATCACCCCGTCCCTCTTACTCCCCAATTTCAAGTGTACCTGCAATGAACGAGACCCGTCTCGTTCATTGCAACTCCGATTGTTTACAAGAAAAACTTAGAGATTGGTTAAAACAATCCCTTTACTTCGTATTTCATAAACCAAAGGAATCCAAGTATCTTCCTTATACGATTTTAAGGAAAGCGGGATTGGCTCGATAAGAGGGTCTATTTGACAGGCAATTTCCAACAATTTAATCCCTTCTTTAAAACGGTTTTTGCCAAAATCAGGGGAGACAATGGCTAGGTCAATATCACTGTACCTATGGGTTTTCCCGGACACTTGCGATCCATAGAGAATAACCTTGGATATCCTAATTTTCTGCTTTTTTAATTCTTTGACAAAGGTTTTTACTTTATCTCGAATTTCTCTCTTAACCACGTATAATCCTCTTTAATTTCTTGTAGTTGCTTTGAAGTAAATTTTGGGGTACATTTCTTATAAAACTTTTTTTCTTCTTCCGGATACCTTGCCTCAATCTGAAATTCTGTGAAACGTACCAGCCTTTTTCTCATTTTATCCGGAATTTCAATGTTGAGCCGGTTTGCTAATAATGACAACGAATGTGTATACGGAGCATGGGAATGTGTTGACTTAACCACCAATGCTTTTAACAACTTTTCCAAAGCCAAATGGCCCATAAACAAGGCATACGGATATTTTCTTTTCTCATACAATGCCTTTGCAACCCCCAAATCATATTCCGCCCCTTCCAACCAAAGGATACTGTCTTTGTAATGTCAAACTTCATCTATATTTTCTCTGGCTAATCATAGCGTATTCCATAGGATATTTCTATGTTTCTGTCTATGTAGAATGTCATCGGAGAAGTAACGAGAGACCCTTCCCCTGCCAGGGTCAAGGGACAAGAATTAAACAAGTTCCTAGTTCCAAGTTTCAAGTTTCAAGTTTAAAGTCCCTGGTCTCAGGTCTCAAGTCTCTAGTCTCAGGTTTCAAATTAAGAACGAGATTGCTACGCCTTCGGTTCGCAATGACGACAAGGCGTGGTGTGTCAATTTGGCATAGCTAAATTTGCGATTTAAGGGGCTTAATTTATCTCAAAATTGGGTCCTAGGTTATCTCCGTACCATCTCCGTACCATCACCGTACCATCTCCCATTGAAGAAAAGTGAGGAATCGGTTGGAGGGTTAACCGAAGACTCTTGGGATATCATTTATTTATTCTACGTCAATATTGAGTGGATTCTGAGAGTTTTAAAAGTGGATGGCACTATTTTCAAAAAAGAAGCGGATAAAATGGGATAGGTTATACCTTAAGTTCGGTTTTGTAGGATTTGATGGCTTGGTTGATGGCGTTCATGGATTTATGAAGGGATTGGGCTTTGGCAAGTTTTTCTCTCAATTCTGCTTCCGGCGATTCCTTGACCATCTCCTCATAAATCGGGACCGCTTTGCTATACATTCCCTTTTGCATATAGGCATCGGCTAATAACACCATTTCTGCAACCGCCTCTTTTTTCATATTCTTATTAAGATAAATACTTGCCAGTTTGCGGGCGATGGGTTCATTAATAGGATTGATTAGCAACAACCGGCGAAATTGATTAATATGCGCCTCGTCATTGGCATCGAGATTAGAGGAGGTATCGGAACCAGAGGGTATCGCTATGGAAGCATCGGGAATAGATGGAGCAAAAGTTCCCGATGCATTTTTAACTTCGGGTTGAGGTTCCCCTTTACATTGCGCCAGCCGGCGTTTAGCAATTTCAATATTCGGTGCAAATTCAAGAACTTTTTGATAATATTTTATGGCCTCTTCCAGTTTTCCCTGACCCCGATAACAATTCGCCAATTCTAAATAATCATCCACCAATTCCGCTTCCATCCCGATTTCTAAAAAGGCATTGATATAATTGAGGCGGGCTTCGATATTTTCCGGGTCCATTGCCAGAATATCCAGATTATACTGCATGCGTTCATTAGCTGGAGCCAAAGGACTGATTTGAGGTGCAGGAGCCGATACTATCACGTCTACTTTTTTCTCCGGTATGGGCATGACAATAGGTTTATGTTCCACAGCTTTTATTTCCGGTAATGGCAACGGGAACTCTTCTTTCACCACCGGCACTTCCGGTGATTCTTTCACCGGTTCACTGGATACGGTCGCGGTTACCACTACTTTTTTCTCCGGCATAGGCGGGAAAGGAATTAACTCTTCAACGGATTTGGGTTCCACTTTTACGACAACTTTTTCTTGTACTGGAACAACCGGTTTGGGGGGAACAGGAGGAACCGTCAATTTATCAAACGGAATAATTTCCTCAACGGGTTTCGGTCCGGCGGTATCAACCGGTTTAGGTTCTCTGGTCTCTGGTTTTGCCACAGGATGTGCGGGAGTGATAACAGACAACTTTTCAAGCGGAATGACTTCTTCCACAGGTCTGGGCCCTTCCATCTGCGCGGGAGTGGGGGGTTCTCTTTGAATCACCGTGAGGACGTCATCTTCCGACGGTTTCTTGAACTCACTCATGGGAACGACCGGTTCCGAATCTCTGGTCTCTAGTCTCTGGTCTCTAGTTTCGGGTTGCGGTCTGGCAGTTGGTGGTTTATTTTCTACGGGTGGAGTCGTGTACATATCCAGATGGGGGGTATCCTGTCCCGGGGTTCTTCCAAGCACACCACACGCCAATTTGTTGGTGGGGTCAATACCATATATTTTTTCATATATTTCGTTACCTTTTTCCATCAATCCCTGCCGTTCATACAGCCCGGCAATCTTGGTAAAGGTCTCGACCGCCTTAATGCGCGCGTTGGCTTTTACATAGGTATTGGCGAGATTTTGTAAAATATCCAAATCCTGCGGCGCCAGATGGAGCGCGGCGTTATACATCCCGATGGATTCCCAAATCCGTCCTTCTTGAATATACCTGTCCGCGGAACTGAGATATTGTCTAAGAATCGCCCTAATGGCTTCCGGTGAAAGTTCTTGCGGTGAATCCTTTTCGTCAACCGGCGGGGAATCGGAAATAGCGGACGACGGGGGAGAATCTTTATTATATTGTTTTTTTATGAACTTGGTGGCGCTAAACCCTTGGGGATCTGCCATGTTTATTTATTTATCCTCATTATCGTATTGGAATCCGTGCGATTTCCTGTTTGACCATATCGCCGTCTATAATTTTTTTGCCGTGGGTATAAGCGGATAATAATGAATAGGACGCGAATTTGCAAATATCCCGCGCCAGTCCTTTGGATTCATTGTGAATGACGGCAATCGCGTCATCAGTAAAAATATTTTGATCTTGGGGAAGACCGGCTTTTTCCAACCGGAATTTCATCAATTCCCGGGTATTTTTTTCGTTCAGCGGATTGAGAATATAGGATAGCGCGACCCGCTGGCGGAAATTGGTAAAGCGTTTCCCGTGAATTTTATCAAGGAATTCCAATTGAGCAAAAATGACTATATTCAGTAATTTCTCTTCAAAACTTTCCATATTCAGGAGTTCACGAATGCGGAAAAGCTGGGTCGGACTCATTTCCTGGCCTTCATCAATAATCAAGACAATTTTCTTTTTATTTTCAAACCCTTCCTTCTCGACAAAGCGGAAAAAAACATCTTCCAATCGGAGGGTAGAAGATTTTCCATTCAAACTACGCAACCCGAAGGCATTATTGATTTTCTCCAAAAAGGCATATTCCGAGGGAGCGCGCGACTGGCGTATGAGAGCAAAAATAGTTTGTTCCTCTTTCATCAAATGGTCAATCAGGAGATTGCTTAAGGATGTTTTGCCAGTTCCGGCGTTGCCCAACGCGACACATAACCCGCTGTTTAAGGACAGGGAAACCAGGATGCGAGAGAGACATTCTTCGTGTTCGGGAGACAGATAGAGAAACTCGATACTGGGGCCGGATTTAAAGGGTTCTTTTTGCAAACCAAAAAATTCGTAATAATTCATATACTATAAATCACCTTTTCTATTGTACCAAAATTTATCCATCCTGTTACGACCTGTTGTAACAAAGTATAAATCTGTACATCTCATTTGTCAATAATAAAAGTTCCCGGCAAAACTTTTCTCCCCAAGAATTTAAATTATTCTTTGATATTGTTCCGGTTCCAAAACCCAAACCCGGACTCCGCAATAACGTTCTCCCTCGGGACAAATCGGTTTAACTTTCGCCCAGTCGCGTTGATTGCAGGGAGGACGGAGATATTTTCCAATAAGTGGATTGATTTTCCCAATCTGAATCGCTTCCTCCAATGAAGCCCGCCAGATTTCTTCCTGTGCATTATAGCAAAGCCGCATAACGTGTTTATGATGGAGATTCAATAAATCAGCGGATTCCGTGAATCGGATACAGACCGCATTGGGCAATAAGTACATAGCGAATTCATCCGATACACCCAATTTTCGCAGACGATTGACAGCCTCCCATGTTTTGTCCATGGTCTCTTGATAATAGCGCAGAATTTTATCATCCATCTTAATTAATTCCGGTGTAATGTAATCCGGTTGTTCTGAGAGATGCGCCGAAAGCACAGGCCGGGAGGCGGGAGTCATCCGATGCCGTTGGTCTTGGGAATCGGCGGTATGACTAAGTTTTTTCTGAAAAGTATAACTGGGATGAAAGAGACATCGTGTCAATTTCGACAGGGTTGTCAGATTTAAAGATTCACCCAATAGACGATTTTTCGCCGGGTTCAAAACCAAATCAATCGCATCTTCGTCATTCAAAACGTCCGTTGTCAATCCCAAAACTTCCCTAACCGACTGTGCCAAGACCCTTTCATTATTCACTTTCCAATCAATCAGCCTGGAAGTTTTCCCATCCAAAGATTTATCAAATTCTGCAATAAAACGCCCCCCCCCTGCCCCCTCCTTAATTAAGGAAGGGGAAAGAGGGTGGTCGTTAAAGAATTCATACTCCGGTGTCGCTTCCAAGGGCAAAGGTTCTTCCAGGATGGTTTGATAAAGCGGGTCAACTTTCAATAATTCATCAATCATTTTTTGGATTACAATTTTCTGTTCCGAGGGAGCATCGAATTGTTGGCAAAGACGGTAATACCGTGCCAATACAATCCCGCTGACGGTATGATACAGATAGGCAAAAGTGGCGACAGGCAAAACATACCGAGCGATTTCCTGTGCTTTTTTCTTAATGGGTCGTTTATATTTATCGGGATATTTCCCGCGGCTCACAAAAATTTTAAAATAGTGTTCCGCGACCAGAGGAGATAACATCTCAACCAGACGATGATATGCTTCCATCTGCTCATCCGCTGTTCGGGTATAAATTTTCAAAGCATCCCCGGTGAGGGGTGGAATCGCATAAGTCCCCGGTTTCACCTCAACATAGCGCTGACTGACCTGTTCTGAATTGTAAAAGGGATGAGAATGTAAAAAAGACCAAATAAACTGGCGGGAAACGTTCGATATAGTAAATTGAAAATGCGCGTGTTGTAAAGTCGTATGATGCCCGGCGGTATAAATGGATTTCGCCAATTCTTTAAACCCTTCCTGAATCTCCCATTCTTTAATGATCCCTTTACTGGAGTAACAGGTTTTGGCGGTGGCGACAGCATTCTTGAACGGATTATGGAAACAATTTTCCAGTTCGACCACCGGTTCCGGAGAAAGAAATTTGCTCATGGAACTACCATTGTACTGAATTATGGTATCAAGTCAACTCCCCCCTCCCCCCTCTTCACAAAAAGAATGGAAAAATGTAAAATGGAGAATGCCCTTTTTCAGTTCCCATAAACCTGGTGAATCCGAGCCGCGTAGAGATATTGAAAAACGTATCTTCAAACGATATAAACTGGATGTACCCATTCGTATTCGAGGCACGGATTTACAAGGTCAAGTGGTTGATGAAGATACTTTCACAATTAATATTGGATTAGGCGGCGCGGATGTCCTATCGCTTTGCGAATATGACACTAAAAAAACGGTTACAGTTAAAGTTCATTTAAGCAATCCCTTGGGAACGGAAATCAGCCGGGGAGACTGGTTGATTACGGGACGAATTATTAAAATACAAAATGAAAAGCGGACTCCCGAAGGAGAATTCAAGAGCCATCATCTACAAATATCATTCGATGGAATCCTGGGAATAGATAAAGCAAAAATTGATCCCTGGGCAAACCAATAGAACTAAAGGACCCGGCCTTTTACTGCTTACCAACAGAATTTATTAAAAAGATTTTCCCGTGTACAGTATGCCGGTATTGACCGGGAGACCCAGAATTTTTAAGTACATAAACAATTGAACTTTATGGGTTAACTGATGGTCGGACGCCCCCTGTAAAACCCTACCCAGAGAACCTGACATTCCCAACGGAGTGGAGGTTGACTTAGTTTGAAAATCAGTATCAGAAATCTTGGCCATTTTTTCTACAACCTGATTCATGGCATTTTCGAAATCTTTCGCCGCGGTTTCGCCATCTTTTTGTTGAATGGACAAATGATTGGCAAACATTTTCTGTATTTCTTCGGGAGACGGCCAGGAATTATCAATAATCCGATTGAATACTGCCGGAGCATTGGAAGAATGGTTTAATAATTGTCCCAAAGTCCATGATTTTTCTGTTGGTTTCCAATCGAGTTTGTCTTTGGGCGCCATTCGCATAAGGACGGTCAGGGGAAATGATGCCATTTTATAGGATTCGATAAATTCCTGTTTGTTCATAAACGCTCCTTTAAATAAGTGTTTTTATTTACTTGTTTTGGAAATCATGATCTGGGTATTACCTTTATCTTCAGAAATGACAATAGTGGTCGCCAGCTTATCTTCATCCATCATAATATGAGTCATTTTCCCATTTCCCGCGTTCATTTCCATGACATTCGCTTTTTTACTGTCAATTTTATCTTTGTACTGGTCTTTATAGTATGCGCTCACTTTATCAAACGGATCGGAAGTCACCAGAGTCACCATTTGCATATTGGAACTCTTTCCATTGGATTGCCCGGAATAAGCTACAGAACCGCCTTTTTTTTGAGTTGCACCCGGATAAATGGGAACACCCAGAGAAGACAAATCCAAATCTTTATCGACGGAGTATTCTGCCGTGCCTTCTTTTGTCGTTACTTTCACATCGGATTTCCCGTTGTTATCTTTCGTAACTTCCACGGACCCGCCAGGAGTAACATAATGGCTGGTATTCCTACTACAGCCAGCAACCAGAACCACACAACTGCTTACAATAATCAATTTACTAAATTTTCTTAACATAAGATATTCCTCCTCAGGAATTAGATTTAGAGTTACTATAGCAAGAGGGGTATAGATTGTAAAGCGGTTTTCTGTTTATTAAAATCCAAACTTGATAAAGGAATTTATTTGGAGGGTTCCGTAACTCCATAAAAACTATTAGTTTTGTAAATCCCGTTCCCGTCTTTATCCACATAAACAGCTATAGAACCATCAGTTCCTTCAATAATAATTTTCCCGTTGGAAGGAATTATAAAATTTTTCGTTCCGGATACCATCAATTGCTGCTGAGATTTATAGGTACAATTTTTATTAATATCGAAATATTCTGTCAATCCATCCGAACCGTCCCGCAGGAAAACCCGGTTATCCGTACTGAACGTAACACTGGTAATATTGGTTTGAGGGAAATCAAATCTGGTCTCATAAATTCCATCGTTATCCAGATCTGCCATTGCCGTAACCACGCCTTTGACCCGATATAATATTTGCCCGGTTGGAGTTACCGTAAACCAATCCACATTGGCATGAGCCAGTATATCCGACACATCATAAATACCATTATTTTGACTGTCATAAAACACGACTAACTTCCCGTCGTTATATCGCAGGAGAATGCGGTTACCGGAAGTAATATTGGAGAAAAACAGAGGTCCATTGGTGGTAACAGCCGACAGGTTTGATGTATCGGATGTCCCAAGATCATAGGTCGCCAATGCCTGGTATACTTGGTATACATAATCGGTTATGACAAAGACATCTATAACCCCATTGATAGCGAGGTTGTGTGCCACATCGTAACACCCGTCACCATCTTTATCGGTAAATACTGTAACCTTCCCATTTTTTTCCAAAACGATAATCCTGCCTTGTCCGGTCAATTGCAAACTGGAAACATTCGCGGGTACCAAAATATTACGAACTGAATAGTGTCCATCCTGATTCGCATCCACATCTACACTTACTCCGTCACCTTGCAGGATAATACGGCCCGCCAAAGGTAAAATTACTTTGGAAATTCCGTTAAACGCCAGCACTTCGGCAACATCAATCTTCCCGTTTCCCTTGGTATCCGTATAGACCGTAACGCGCCCGCAGTTATCCCGACAAACAATCCGCCCCTCCGGCGATAACAAAACCTCACTCATCCCAGCTACACAACAGGCAAAGACTAACGCAACTCCTATAAAAGTGGCTTTAATATGCATACCTTTCCTTACATTTTAACTCCTACTGAAAGACATTATACACCCAAATTAATTGGAAGGTTGACTACTCTACAATAAGGATTCGCCTCACCCCAATTAAAAATTTTAATCTTGACAGATTCTCTCGGCTGGCGTATATTCCCTTAGCTGGATAAACATTCTTTTGTTAAAATTTGTCATATTATAGGAATCACTCACAGCTGTCCTAAACGAATTATGAAACGATTAATAAAGTGGCTTCTAAATATTTGTTTAATCCTCCTTTTACTTATGATACTTGGAGGACTTTTCTGGTGGTACCGTCCGTACTCCCGTATAGATATGGATAAAATATCCGACTCATCGGCCATCCTCCAAGCAGATATTCCATCTTTTTCAGGATCGCCCGCCCGGACTATTATGACAAATCTAGTTCAACAAAGTATCCGACCTCTGGTGGCATCAGGATTGAAAGGTAAATTAATCAAAAGCGGAATGCCACTAGTCTTCCCACAGGAAATAAAATATTTGATTTTGCCAAAACCCAATATGGATCACCCTACATTCCTGCTTGTCCTAGATTGGGGTCGAGCTATTCGAATTGTTCAACCTATGCAAAATATATTGGAAGAAAAGTTATTCCAAGGAAATCTTACAGAGGATATAACCATAGACAATTATCGTTTCATAAAACGAGTTAAACCAATAAGTCCATCCATAAAAGCATTGAATGCTTGTGTTTGGATTGATAGTGGATTGGTCGTCAGTAATGACCCGGAGTATTTGAAAAAGTTCGTGGAAAAATACCTTGCGAAAACAGAGGTAACCACACCCGCTAAAAACTCTATTAACCTCTTCATAGATAATCGATCCTCTTTCCTAACACAAAAAATTCGGACCTATGAAAAAAAGTATGAATATGATATTTTTTCCAGTATTGATCAGGTTGTATCGGTTGATGTGCAATGTGTACCCAAAGACCCCTATACGATTACCGGTACAATCGTTTTCCATGGTACATCGGAATTATCCGATGACAGCCCTATGGTATCAGATGTAACTTTCTTTTATAGTATATTACGGCGGGGTTTACGGCCACGAGGAATTGAGGTTAAAGGTGAAGAATCTCACAAAGGAAATGATGCTAAGTTGACGTTGGAATTAACAGGATTAAATACGGCTATTTCTCAAATTGAAAACATATCCGGGGAAGGACAATAAATATGAATAAAACAATTCTTAAATCCTATTTAAGAGGGATTACTTGTTTTTTTATCTTTGGTTGGATATTCGGGACTCTCCTTCATGCCGAGATGATCAGTTCCGACGCCGTAGGTTTCGCGGAAGTATCGTTAAAGAAATCCAATCCCGGAATATCCTGGATGGTCAACCAGTGGTTAAAAGTCCCGCGACCCAATTCCATCAAAAGTTTCGTACAACACTTCAAATCGGACAAAGCAACGGCTCTCGTTTTTACCAATCCCAAAAATGAAGAATTGCGTTTTGTTATGATTGAACAAGCTATGGAAAATCTGGAAACACCTGCCGCACAAAAGACCATATGGCAATTTATGTTGCCTGAAATTAAAGGTGATAAATTTAAAAGTACTTCCTACGATGGCGTCACGCTATATTCCGGCCCGCGACCGGGCGGCCAATATGAAACCGGCTATTTCATTTCGGGGAACTCCTTAATTTGGGGAACAGATCTAAATGCTGTTAAAAAGATTGCTGACGTAGTGACGCAAGGGAAAAATTCAATTTCCGCATTAACCGATTATCAAGACTTGAGAAGCAGGATACCTTCCAGTAGTAATGCTGTCATTTATATGAATAATTCCCAATCCCATTTTTCTAATGTTCTCTCGAAACAAGAGAAAAAATGGAAAATGAGTCTCTTATTATCCGCCAAAGATATTTCCGGAATTATAGTGGGGATAGATTTCGTAGACGGAGACAAAATTACCGGAAGCGCAATTTTTAAAGCTAGAACTTCCTCTGCCCTACCAGATATACAGGACGATGCCGGATTTATCGGAGAAGCCATTCGCCGCAAATTTGTCAATACCAAAATAACGTATAAACGCCAGGTTTTAACCCAAGGGAATTATGTTACCTTGCAGTTTGAGATGACAGGACTAAAACCCTTGATGAAAGAATTATTTGAAGAAGGCGTTTCGTCTCTTTTACAATGACCTATCTTGATTCATCCTTTTTGACAGGTTTCGTATCCATTCCGCTGATTGTATAAGGTTTTCGGTCCGCATTTCCCGCCAGGTCAATATATTCTATTTGGTAATAATATCTGGTATTTTTTCGGACGCGTTTGTCTATACAACTATAATCATGCGGTTCACTGGTGGTTCCATGCCCCGGAACAATTTTATCATTGACTTTTTCCCACGGTCCTTTATCAGACAGACTGCGATACAAATTAAACCCATAATTGTTTTGCTCGGATTCGGTTCTCCATTTTAAGGTTATTGAACCGGGAGAGGTGGTATCGTGAGAAGAGAAATTTGATGTAGTTTCCTTCGATAAAACAGAAGCTTTCTCGCCGATTTGAGTAGTTGCTAAATGATATGTTTCACTTTTCACCCGATCTTTCGAGGAGACAGACAGAAGATAATAGCGATATTTTTCATTTGATTTTAAACCTGTGATAATCACTTTATGTGCATGGGTAAAATCTTTCTTTTGCTCCCAGATTATCGGAGACTCTTTTTCATTATCCGTAATCAATACAACTCCGCCATGTAATAAATCATCTGTTTTCCATTCAATACTGACAGACCCACTATTCATCCAAGTCACCGAGGGATTTTGGATCGATGTTGCACCCAGACCTGGTGCAGTTAATAAAAACATAACCATACAAACATTTAAAAGTATCAAACCGATTTTTTTGCCCATTTTTCCTCCAAAGTATAAAAATTCCTGTCAAAGTACTATATATGAATCTAGACTTTTTTCCAAGACTACGCTATTCTTTGGTAAGGTTGGTTCTTTTAAAATGACTGATACTTTTGATCCATTTCAAAGAAAAATAGATTATTTACGGATATCCATTACGGATCGCTGTAACTTGCGTTGTGTGTATTGTATGCCCGAAGACGGGGTGGTGTGGAAACCCCGTGCAGAAATCCTTACCTATGAAGAAATTGCCAAAATTGTCCAAGCTTGTATACTCTTGGGAATCAATAAATTCCGTATAACCGGCGGTGAACCCTTGGTGCGGAAAGATGCGACAATCGTCATTCGTGAGATTAACTCCATCGAAGGGGTTCAGGATATTAGTCTAACGACCAATGGACTCCTTTTCCCAGAATTGGCAAGAGACTTAAAATTGGCAGGGTTACGAAGAATCAATATCAGTCTGGACACCTTTAGACCCGATCGATTTGAGACTATTACCCGGCTGGGTAAAATTGATAACGTCCTACATGCCATTGGTTTGGCTATCGCAATGGATTTACATCCTGTAAAGGTCAACGTTGTTGTAATCCGAGGTTTTAATGACGACGAACTGGAAGATTTTATTGAATGGAGTTATAACAAACCTATTTATGTACGGTTCATCGAATTTATGCCGAATTATGGAAATTTAGATGAATCCTGGGGACCGGATAAGGTTGTCCCACTTGCGGAAATTCGCCAGCGTTGCCATTCTCTTGTCAATATGGAACCGGTGACTGATATCAAGGGATATGGACCGGCTAAATATTGGAAAATCCCCGGCGCCAAAGGAACCATTGGATTTATCAGTCCTCTCAGTGACATGGATTTTTGTTCCACCTGCCGTCGCATTCGATTAACCGCCGACGGTAAACTTCATCTCTGTCTTCATAATAAAGAAGAAGCTGATTTGAGAGAACCTATCCGCGCAGGAGCCTCTGTAGAAGAAATCGCCAACCTTATACGAGAAGGGTTAAAGATTAAACCCAAACAACATTTTATGTTGGAAAATGCTCATAATTGTTTCCCCGGTTCCATGTCCGAAATCGGCGGGTAGGATGATCGAATCACCTTCTGAAACCGTTGTACAACGAATGCCTTCTCTTACAATCAAAGATATCTTCCTATTTATCTTACTCTTTATCACTGTTTACTTATTGGAAGGTTTGGTTTTGAAGGGACTGCTTCTTTGTATAAATAGCCTTTTTCTAAAGTTGTCTCCCGAAGATTTGAAACATTATTCTGAACAACTTATGATTAATGGCTATTTTGTTATAGCACGACTCTCTATTTTTTATTGCATTATCTTATTCGTAATGCATAAATTTGCGAAACATCGAAATCTGAAGTTAGCTGATGCTGTTGCCCTCAGACCTCTTCACAATTATCGAATTGGCTTTTTGATAGGGATTACCATCCTTTTATTTATTGGCAAATTTATCTTGGCAATTCCCCTCTATTATTTATTCTTTCTCAAAGACATTGATAAGACTCTCATCTCACAAGTATTACATTCCGGCAAAGGAGTAATATTATTTTGCCTTTTTGCTTCTTTTATTGGTCCATTTTTTGAAGAAATGGTATTCCGTGGATTCCTATTTAATCCTATTGAGAAAAAATGGGGATATAAATCCGCCATTGGAATTGTGACATTTCTTTTCATTTTGACTCATATTACAACCTACTGGGGTTATTTGGCTTCTTTGATTGTGATTACACCGATAAGCATTGTTCTGGCATGGGTTCGTGCGAAACGTGGATCTATTATTCCCGGAATTATCTTGCACGTGCTTTACAATTTCACCAGCCTTGTTCTTTTTGTTTTAGTCAAAGGAATATATTAAGAGTCGTGAGATATTTCAAATAAAATAATCCGCGTTTGTAAAATATACCACAAACTTGACAGAAAATTATGAAGCTTTAAGAACACGTTTCAAATATTGTCCTGTAGATGTCTTTGCATTCTGCGCGAGTTTTTCGGGAGAGCCTTCGGCAATGATGTAACCGCCTTCTTCGCCGCCTTCAGGACCGAGATCAATGATATAATCGGCGGTTTTGATGACATCCAGATTATGTTCTATGACCAAAACTGTATTGCCAGAATCTACCAAACGATTGAGGACATCCAACAAGCGTTTCACATCATCAAAATGCAACCCTGTTGTCGGTTCGTCAAGCAAGTAAAGAGTGCGTCCGGTGGAACGTCTGGATAATTCGGTTGCCAGTTTAATACGCTGCGCTTCTCCGCCAGAGAGTGTGGTTGCGCTCTGTCCCAATTCAATGTACCCAAGCCCGACATCCACCAGCGTATCCATATAGCGTTTAATGTGCGGGACATTTGTGAAGAATCCCTGTGCCTCTTCTACCGTCATGCGGAGGACGTCCGAAATATTCTTCCCCTTGTATAGGATTTCCAACGTTTCTTTATTAAACCGTTGTCCCTTACATACTTCACAGGTAACATACACATCCGGCAGAAAGTGCATTTCAATTTTAATAGTTCCATCCCCCTGACAATTTTCACAACGTCCTCCTTTGACATTAAAACTAAATCGTCCGGGCTGATATCCCCGCGCTCGCGCTTCCGGCACAGAGGAAAACAAATTTCTAATATCTGTAAAAACGCCAGTATACGTGGCAGGATTTGAGCGCGGCGTCCGTCCAATGGGTGCCTGGCTAATATCAATCACTTTATCAATATATTCTAAGCCATTTACCCGATCATGTTTTCCAGGCCGGTGTCTCGCACCAAAAAAGAAGTTGGATAATTTCTGATAGAGAATATCATTAATCAAAGTAGATTTCCCGGAACCTGAGACTCCAGTTATGGCAATAAATGTCCCCAGAGGGAATCTAGCAGTAATATTTTTTAAATTGTTTTCCCGACACCCAATCACTTCCAACCAATTGCCATTGCCTTTGCGCCGTTCTCTAGGAATCTCAATTTTCTTTTTCCCGGACAAATATTGCCCGGTAATGGATTTTGGCAATTTCATAATTTTATCGGGAGTCCCTTCCGCCACGACATACCCGCCGTGTTTCCCCGCGCCCGGCCCCAAATCCACAATCCAATCGGCTAATCTCATGGTTTCTTCATCATGTTCGACGACCAATACAGTATTGCCCAAATCCCGTAGAGCACAGAGGGTATCCAGCAATCTCCTATTATCGCGCTGATGCAATCCAATACTTGGTTCATCCAAAATATAAAGGACACCTACCAATTGGGAACCAATCTGGGTTGCTAGCCGAATTCTCTGCCCTTCCCCACCCGACAGGGTAGCGGCTGACCGATCCAAGGTTATATAATCCAGCCCCACATTTATCATAAAATTCAACCGGCTCTTAATTTCTTTCAAGACCCGTTCGGCAATAGAATTTTCCCGGTCACTCAAGGGAAGTGTATCAAAAAACTGAATCGCTTTCTTGACGGAGAGTTCCGTAGATTGTTTGATATTTTTATCACCCACGGTCACCGCCAATGATTCCGGTCTTAACCTGCCGCCTTTGCATTCCGGGCAAGGACGTTCCGCCATGAAGGAATAAATTTCATTGCGAACGAAATCCGCATTGGTTTCTGCAAACCGGCGCTGTAAATGCGGAATAACACCCTCAAAGTCATTGTTCCAATAGCGTTTCCCGCGATTCGCCACATCGGAATCCCCATCCTTGCCATAGAGTATGATTTTCTTCTCTCGGGCAGTGAGAGTCTTCCAAGGCATATCTTTATGAATGCCAAAATTGTCACAAACCTCTCCTAAAATTCGATAATAATATCCGCCCAATCCCGTATTTCCACCCGAATAATAGGCGGCAACTTTATTCCATGGGACAATTGCACCTTCCTGGATGGACTTGTTCGGGTCCGGCACGATCATTTCAGGGTCAAGTTCTGTGTTGGTTCCCAAGCCATGACAAACCGGACAGGCTCCATGCGGGCTATTAAATGAAAACATACGGGGCGCCAACTCTTCGAAAGAAATCCCGCAATCCACGCAGGCAAAATGTTCGGAGAAAACCAAGTCTTTATTTTTCTCATCCGGCAGATTAATATAGGCAATGCCGTTCCCCAGATGGAGTGCCGTTTCTACGGAATCTGCGAGACGTTTACGAATATCCCCTTTTGCCATCAAGCGGTCTACGACGACATCAATATTGTGTTTCTTATATTTATCGAGCTTTATATCATCGGTAACATCATGTATCTCGCCATTCACTCGAATACGCACATAACCTTGCCGTTGAATATCCTCGAATAACTTTTTATACTCCCCTTTACGACCGCGAATCATGGGGGCTAGGACGATAAATTTTGTTCCTTCTTTTAGAGTCATCAACTGGTCAATGATTTGAGAAGCGGACTGTTGTTGGATTTCTTTCCCGCATTTATAACAATGGGGATGTCCGATACGCGCATAGAGCAACCGTAAGTAATCATAAATCTCCGTGACCGTGCCTACGGTTGAGCGGGGATTTTTACTGACGGATTTTTGTTCAATGCTGATTGCCGGGGACAATCCTTCGATAAATTCCACATCGGGTTTTTCCATCTGTTCCAAAAACTGGCGGGCATAGGCGGACAAGGACTCCACATACCTGCGCTGACCTTCTGCGTAAATAGTGTCAAACGCCAAGGACGATTTTCCTGAACCGGATAGACCGGTAATGACTACCAGTTTATCGCGGGGGATGGTAAGATCAATATTTTTGAGATTATGTTCACGGGCACCTTTAATGATAATTTTATTTTTCGACATAAAAAACCGTCCAAAGGATCTGCGTCGGGAATGAGTTCTTTCCTTTCCCGATGCTAATTAAGAAATTTGGGTAAACAAATATTATACTCCATTTTCGCCTTACGTGTGGGATGACCTCCCCATCTCCCCTACAATAAATTCGTCTGCGTCGGGAATGAGTTCTTTCCTTTCCCGACGCCTTTGTTATAATTAATCATCTATGTTTATCCTGGATTATCCCAATCCTGAAATATACAACGAGAGAGATTATCCTTTACGGGAACTTTATCTTTATCAAGGGAATCAATGTAACCGTCATTGTGCTTTTTGTACGGTATTTGGCCAAATGAATGGTTGGTTGGAGCCTTATAATGAAGATATATTGGACTATGCCCTGAAACTTATCTCGTCCGATGGCCATATTAAATTCTATGGGGGAGAACCCAGTCTCAATGTAAAGAATCAAAGAGAATCTATCAGTTATTTGCGGGAAAAGGGATTCAATGGCCGCATTACTCTCTTTACGAATGGTGTTGAATTCACAAAACTCCAGGAAATTTTAAATATGGATAGCCAAATCACTCTTGCACTGAATTATTCCATATTTCACGGAAGAGAAACACACGGACTTTCTCCATCCATTAAACAGAAAATCCTGGATTACCAATCCCAATTCCCCAACCGAATCTATCTGGGACATGCCGATTTGATTCCCGCCGGGCGGGGATCAGAGAATAAATCGACAGATAATGAGACTCCGCATTTTGATTTACGCTGTCCCCGTTGTTTCCCCGTATTGACCAGCCGGGGAGAAATCCGCGCCTGTCCCTTTAATGTGGAAATCCAATCGGTCTATCATTTCCTGGGAGATATCACCGACTCGCCTAATGATGTCATCATGCATTACCGCCTATTTAGGGATTGGATTGAATCAGCTATTAGTTCCTTTGTAAATCTGACCGGCAGATTCCCCTGTGATTATTGTCTTGAATACGCGGCACAAGCCCCTTTTCTATCCGCCAGAGATAGGAAGAAGTTGTGGGGATAAAGGTGTGTTGTTCTACTTTTTCCTATCCATTGGCATTAATATTCAATTTTATCAAACATGGCTACGGCTTCAGGATAGGAAATCCCAAAAAGTCGTTGGAAGTACGTCGCCTCTTCCGACAAGGTCAATTTCTCTCCCTGTTTCCACATTTCTTTATATTCCTTTTCTGACGGAGGCTCATTTTGCTTGATTGGCCATTCATTGATTTCCTTAGCCAAACAACCTCGTGGAGGAATAAAATTCAAAGATCCGAAAGCTAAATTTTCATTGACACTAATTTTTAGTACTTGCAAAGTTCTGGTTCTAGGTTTGCCCGATTGACTGCCAGTTTCGTTAGATTTAAACTCTATTTTCATCGGGAGCCAAATATCATTCCCAAAATCACGCAAATCCAAATAATCATTTTCTATAACAACATCTTCTTTGTAAAAGCGTTGAAAACGCACCGGGGTATATCCGTGTTTCCAATCAATCCAGTATCGAAACCTAAATGTACTTCCCGATGGAATATTCTTATCTTGTAAATTTGAAAATAAAATGACCACACATTCCCTTCCATCAACCTTCTCTACTTTTTCAATAGAAATATCTTTAAATTTCTGTAATAATTTACTTAAAGGAAATAATAACCCGAACACTTGATTATTAACATAGGGAGTAGTGATAATTAAATTTAGTTTGAAATTAAGTGGGATTTGGGGGCTGGTTATTTCAAAAGTATTCCGGGAAGGCTGCCAAAAACCACCGGTTGAATCAATGAGATTGACTGTCCGTATCATATGCAAATGCTGTAATCCGGGATTATTTTTCGTACTGTTAATGCTTTGCAAGGTCTCATAGACATATCCTTCCGAACTCATGGCAAACAAATCCAAGTGTATGTTGAAATAATAGTCACTTTGATACATAACTTTCAAATCATGAATCGCCTGTTCCCGCTTTTCCAATCCTTGCAGAATTTGGTCTACAGTAGGTTGGCTGTAAACAGGATTTAAAAAACCGCTAAAAACCAGCAAAAGAACCAATTTGTTAAGTTTAGTCATGATATAATCTCCTTGTCTGTATATGACGAATTATACACCCAAAAGGTTTATTCATCTAAATCATCAAATCCTACAGCAGTGGGATAAGCTCCAAGAGCACTCAAATTCCCGATGTATGAATAGTTCCCCTTTATCAGAAGCGAAGGGGACCCGGAATTGCTTTTAGCAACTCCGGGTACACTCCAGTACTGATTCGATATTTAAAGGGTTTTTGCGTGCAGGAATTACTACTCTCTAAGTCCTGACGAAGAGAGAAGATTCATCATATATTGAAAGACACGAGAGCATTTTTGATAAAGCATAATCAAAACCATAGAAAATATGGGAAATATAAAGCGATGGGTAATTGATTTTAGTGGGATTATACTTGTTAAAACCCCAAAACCGAGATAGGAATGTAAGGAATAAAAGAAAGCCTCGATGGTATAATGTTTTTGCGAAAAAACGATACTCACCCAACGGGTGAGAACCAAGGAGGCTTGAGAGAGATGATAGCACAAGAAAAAGTAGAATATAAACTGGGAGGGACACAGGAGAGTTTGACAGGACATGCGGGGTTAGGATTGTTTTATGAAACGGCCGTACGCTTAGGGATAGTGGAGAGTGTGCGGGAGCATTTTCCGGTACCGGGATCGAATCGAGGGTATGCGCCGGAACAGTATGTCTTTCCATTGGTCCTGATGTTCTGTGGAGGAGGAAAACATCTGGAGGATATTCGAGAGCTTCAGCGGGATGCGGGATTAGTGCATCTATGCGGGTGGAAACAAATCCCCACCTCGGATGCGATCCGTCTGTGGCTACGACGAGAGACATGGATACCCGCTTTAAAGGCGGTGAATGAGGCGTTAGCCGGGAAGGTCATTGCGAAGAGTTCCTGGAAAGAATTTACCTTGGATGTGGATGCCACCTTGATTCAAAGTGAGAAAGAGGGAACGCCGTGGACCTATGCGGGTTTTCCTGGATATTCAGCCCTGCTGGGCTATTTGGCGGAATTGGATCTATGTGTCACCGCCGATTACCGCCCAGGGAATACTTCCCCGGCAGTAGGGATTCTAGAACAGATTCAGAGAACCCGAACTTTATTGAAGCGCCGGAAGAAGAAGCTGGGGGCTTTCCGCAGTGACTCCGCCGCCTATCGCTCAGAGATTCTCAATTACTGTGAGACCGAACAGATTACTTTTAGTATTACCGCGGATTTGGATTCGGCGGTGCGAGCCACCCTTGCCGCCATTCCCGAGGAGGACTGGAAACCGCTCTTGAATGAACAAAACCAACCGACGGGTCGAGAGTATGCTGTCACGGTGCATTGCATGGAGAAGACGCCCCAGTCGTTTACTCTGGTGGTGCAACGTTGGGTCAATCCCCAACCGGAGTTATTTGATTCTTCCCGGTATCTCTACCATGCCCTTGCAACCAATCAAACCCAGCAGACCGGAGTGCAGATGATCGCCTTTCATCGTCAGCGGGGACAGTCGGAGAATTATCATAAAGAAATCAAGAATGGGTTTGGGATGGAGTATGTTCCCTGTCAGGATTTCACCGCCAATGCCGTCTTTTTTCATTTGGGGGTGTTGGCCTACAATCTCACCATCGCCATCAAGCGCTTGATTCTGGGGAAGGGCTGGTGGGGAAAAACCATTGCCACCTTGCGTTGGGAACTCCTAGGGATTGCCGGTAAGGTGGTACGGCATGCACGAGAAACCCTCCTCAAAA
Source organism: uncultured bacterium (assembly GCA_963768165.1). Lineage (GTDB taxonomy): Bacteria > UBP4 > UBA4092 > UBA4092 > UBA4092 > CAVYHJ01. The sequence continues at coordinate 23,592 of CAVYHJ010000002.1, forward strand.
TTCCCATTCCCTACTTACACTTGTTTCAACGATTCCGTCAACGCTTGCAATCGGTCTGAATAACCGACTAATTCGCTTTCACTATTCTCAATGACACTACCCCTCTGTCCCCAATTGCCCAAGAGTGATGTTTGAATCATCTTTTTATCCTCTCAGCGTGTTAAGGAAGAGAGAATAACCCGTTTTCTAACGGAGTTACACTCTTTAGAACAGTCCTTTCATGATTTCAATTCTCTATTTCGGTTTTTGGGGTTAAAACGGTCTAATTGAGTGAGTGTGCGTGGTATGGTAGAATATTGCCTTTGTTAATCAGGTCGGGAAATCCGACCATAATATGAATTGTTGAGGTAAAAATAATGAGCATCATGTCAAAAGTGAATGTCGGAATTATCGGGACGGGAGGAATTGCCAAAAACCATGTCCTCGGTTATCAGAAAGCATCGCAGGCAAATGTCGTCGCGGTATGTGATAACGATAAAGCGAAAGCAATTCGTTTTGCACGGGAACATAAAATTCCCCAAGTGTATAGCGATTATAACGAGATGCTAGCGAAGGAAAGTTTGGACGCGGTGAGTGTGTGTGTCCCGAATTTCCTGCATGGCCCCATCAGTGTCTCCGCGTTAAATTCCAAAATCCATGTACTTTGCGAAAAACCCATTGCCCACACCGTAAAAGACGCCGAGAAAATGGTTGCGGCTTCCAAGAAAAATAAGAAATTCTTAATGATTGGGTATCACAATCGGTTCCGCGGGGAAGCACAAGTATTAAAACGGTATATTGACACAGGGGTGTTGGGTGAAATTTATTACGCCAAGACGGCGTATATGCGCAGAGTAGGAATTCCCGGATGGGGAGGGTGGTTTACCTTGAAAGAAAAATCCGGCGGGGGACCGTTGATTGATATCGGCGTACATGTCCTCGACCTTACTTTATACATGATGGGATTCCCGGAACCGAAATCCGTGGTTGCATCAACTTATGCCAAATTTGGCCCGCGAGGATTGGGATTTTGGGGCAAGCCCGTCAAAATGGATGTGGAAGATTTGGGAACTGGTTTTATAAAATTCAAAAACGGTGCTACGCTAACGTTGGAATGCAGTTGGGCATCCAATATGTCCGCAGGTGAGGACTCTTATGTCCGTTTATACGGAACAGAGGGAGGAGCCATCCTTGACCCACCGACCATCTTTGCCAATAAAAACGGGCTTTTGACCGACACCAAATTGCATTATGAAAAAACAGAAGCGTATAATTTGGAAGTGGCTCATTTCATTGATTCTATAGTAAACAATAAAATACCCATATCGACCGGCGAACAAGGGTTGCTAACCTTGCGAATTCTCGATGCCATGTATCGTTCCGCAAATTCGGATAAGCAGGTCTTTCTAAAATAATTTAAAATTAGAAACTTTCAATTTTGGACTTTAGAGTTTAAACCTTTGTTTTTCTGTTGACAATAAATGAATAACGTGTTTTACTCCTAGCCAATGTTATTTATAGTTTCACGAATGCCTGTTGAGGTTGAACATGCTTGAAATCAACAGTCCCCTAGAAATTGAAAAACAACATATACGGTTTCTATATGCATCGGCAGTAATCTTCTGCCTGGTAACCGTCGTTATCTTTTATTTTTCCAAAGAAAATTGGGTTGAGCAGCGTTCTCTATTGGATTTATATTATTTCCCGGTGTTAATTGCAGCGGTCTCTCTGGGATGGCGCTGGGGACTTTTTTACGGGATGTCAGCGACCTTTCTTTCAATCATCTTACGTTTTGTCATACCCCGCGCTATGGGAGAACAAAGTGAACTCATCAACGCCGTTTTTATCAACCGAACCATTTTATTGAATTTCATTGCGTTGGGATGCGGGTATCTTGCTGACCGAGAACGCAGCGCATCTGCGCAACTTAGAGAATTGGCGACTCTCGATAGTCTCACCAATCTTTATAACCACCGGGAATTCGTCCGACGATTGAATGAAGAAATTGCCCGCGCGAAAAGATATAAACACTCCTTTTGCCTACTCATCGTAGACTTGGATGATTTTAAACTAATAAACGATGCCCACGGACATCAAGCGGGAAATCAGGTACTAAAAAAGATTGCCGAGATTATCCGCAACAGCGTGCAGAATGTGGATTGTGTAGCGCGGTATGGCGGGGATGAAATAGCCATTATCGGAAGAGTAAACGACATTCAAGGGTCCCAAATATTGGCGGAGCGGTTACGCATGACTATAGAAAAGACGGAGATTTCTTTAAGCTCCGGAAAAGTAGTACAGTTTACTGTCAGTATTGGCGTATCGAATTATCCTCATGATTATGACACGATGGAATCCATGATATCCGCTGCTGATAAAGCATTGCATACCGCCAAAATGCTAGGGCAGAATTACGCCATGCTCTTCTCCAATCTCGGTGCTGTAGCACAACCCACAAAACAATAAAATCTTATTTGATTTTCGTCTATTCTCAATAAATCTTAAATTTTATTTTTTTAAATTATTAATATGTTATGATTTTGGACTATGGAACCAAACCCTAAAAATCACCACTCTACTGGACGATGGCCTGTTATTGTTTTTTATTTAGCCAGTTTTGGATATTTAATTTTGCTGGTCAACCATATCAGTATGGCTTATTTGGATTTCGGAGACGGCAATTATCTTTATATTTCGCGACGGTTATTGCAGGGGGTGGTAATTTATAAAGATATCCTGAGTCCGCAACCTCCGTTACATTTATTATTGGGAGCCGCATTATTGAAAATTGGCGATTTTTGCGGAAACCCATTATTTCTGATACGAGTTTTTACTCTTCTTCTGCGAATCACTCACGCTGCCCTTATTTTTCTGATTGCCAGGCAATTATTTAAAAAGGATGAAAGATTATTCGATTGGATTCCGTCCTTGGCCGGTATTGTTTATCTGTTTCTCCCAATAGGATTCTGGTGGTCACGCGGGTATCAGAGCGAACCATTGGAAATATTTTGGATGTTGTTATCTTTTTACTTCTTTATTCGATTTGACCAGAAGAACATGGTCATCGCAGGATCATTCAGTTCATTCGCGGTACTCACCAACATGACTGCTGCTCCATATCTGATGTTGTCATTGTTCTATCTAGGAATTACCCAACGTAAGCTAGTCCTTTGGTTTTTGTTACCCGTTATTACATGCATTGGTTTTTCAGTAGCACTTCTCCAATGGTTTACCTCCGGGATGTTTTTGCAGAACGCCATATTTGATCAGGTAGGTACGTATCCCAAAGAAGGGACGCTCGCTTATATGTTTGGAAAAATCAAATGGGTTGGAGGAATTATTCTAAGCCTGGAAGGTCCCTTAATTCTATCAAGTCTCATCGGCTTATTTCTATATTTCCGTGATATTCAAAATTCAAAATTCAAAATTCAAAATTATGTCTTATTCTATATGTTGGCGACATTAGGCTCTTTCGTTTTCGCCACCAAAGGGGGAACGGTGGATTATATTTTTACTATCGGCGAACCCGCAGTGGCATTATTTTCCGCTTATTGTGTAGTAAAACTCTGCCAACGATGGCTTGTCCTACATGAGCTAACGTCAGCGTTTATCATTGTCGCATTTTCAATTTTACTTGGCACACTCGGATTCTCTCAGTTTTCCTTAATAAAATCTTTAATAAAAGTATTATCATTATTATGCGTTTATTCAGTACTAAAACCTAACCAACGGTTGTTTGTCCTAATGGTTGTAATTTTAATTTTACTTTCCACCCCTGGAATCTTTCAGGATTCAAAAACTTTACTAGGGTATAACTATGAACTCTCCTCAACAGATACCAGCGCCGTTATAGATCTAATTCAAAAAAACTCCAAACCGAACGAATTGATTTTTGTCCCACCCTATTTTGCCTTTCTGGCGGATCGTCCATTGGTCGGTGAATTCTCCGAACAATTTGTCTGGTTTATTAAATATATCAATTGGATTCTATATCGGGAAGGAAATCCGCAAACTCTGTCAAAACTGGAAGAGATTGGAAATGAAATGGCATCGAAAAAAGTGAAAATCATTTTATTGAATATGGAACGCGGCCGAGGACAACAGACCGGGCAAATTGAACCGTTCCGCAAAGCCGTAATAGAAAACTATCACCCCATTGACAAAATACCCATGCGGAATGAAACGTTGACAGTTTTTTTACCAAATTAAACTCTCTCCATTGTTTCATTTTATAAAGAGTGGCATAATATTATGGTGTTCAAACTAAAATCTCAACTCTGAAATCTTCAATCAACATGGACAGTATCGTCATCATCGGTGGAGGAACCGGTCAATTCACCATCCTGCGCGGTTTAAAGAATTATCGCGTGGAACTCAGTTCTATTGTAACTATGATGGACGATGGCGGTAGTTCGGGTGTCTTGCGGGACGAGTTTGGAACACTGCCTCCCGGGGATATCCGACGGTGTTTGGTCGCCTTATCGGATTCCAGTGAATTGATGAAAGAACTATTTCAATACCGATTCCGGCGGGGAGAAGGATTGAAGGGACATTCCTTTGGAAACTTATTCTTAACAGTACTCAAAGATATCACTGGAAGCGATGAAAACGCGATAAAAGAAGCTGAACGAATTCTCAATATCCGCGGGCATGTCATCCCCGTAACCCATGACGATGTCCGTCTTTGCGCGGAATTGGAAAACGGAGAATTCATTCGAGGGGAACGGTTTATTCCCCTCCATGACCGCAAACAAAAAATCAAACGGATATTTCTTAGTCCACAAGCCAAAATCTCCCGTGACGCCGTGAAAGCTTTAACCTTTGCCGATTTAATCGTCTTGGGACCCGGAGACCTTTTTACCAGCATTCTCGCCAATCTACTCGTGGACGGGGTCGTGGAAACCATTCGTAAATCGGAAGCGAAAAAGGCGTTTGTTTGTAACCTGGTGACCAAAGCGGGCGAAACGGACGGATTCAAATTATCCGACTTTGTTTCCACTATGGAATCATATTTGGGAAAAAATGTTTTGGATTATGTAATTTATAATTCTAAAAAACCTACCCCGGAAATTATCAAGAAATACGCCCGGCAAAAATCTTTTTTTGTTCAACCGGATGTCAATCATGCGCGAAAAATCACGGCTGCAAAATTTATAGCGGAAGATGTTATCAGTGAAACCGAAATCGTTCGCCATGATTCGGATAAATTGGCGAAACTGGTGGTAGGCTTGATTCAGAATTTGTAAAATAGACGGCTCAAAAAGCCACCCCTGTATGCAAAAGAACTCCCAGGGAAATAATCAGAAAACCCAGTATCAATGCTGTTTTTGCAAAACGAATTGTAGGCGGTTTGGATAGACTATCGGGATTTCCACTCGCTTTCTTGGAAACCCAAAGATTTATTCCATAAATAATAAATAGCCCGATCACCAGAACAAGTTTGATGGTCATAATTATCATCCACTTTCCAGGAGGCGGGCCGTATTCATACCGATGAAATGTAAAATACAAATTTCCAAGACCTGTAATCAACAAGGTCATCAACATCATCCCCGCCAGCACCAAAAATTTCTTTTGGATTTTCCGGAGCAGTACATAGTTCCTAGAAAGTTCGCCGTCTTGCAAGAGAACCGGACGAATGGCGCGTATCAATAAATACAATCCGCCAATCCAACATACCGCCGCCAACACATGAATCACATGAAATATTGCTTCCAACCAAACCATTGCAACTCCATTCTTTACATAGCTTAAGATAAACGCGTTGTAGTAGTTAATTCGTTACGCGATTTCAGATTTCGATACACAACCGACTTTTTTCGTAACCGGTCCACCAATGGCGGCATCAAGGTAACGACACTCTTCACTTCTTCTTCCGTATTTTCTTTTCCCAAAGTAAATCGGATGGCTCCCCGCGCCAATTCAGATTTAATCCCCATTTTAATTAAAATTTCACTGGCTTGATTAGTTTCCTCACCGCAAATTGACCCGCTGGAACCGGCAAGTCCTGCTTCCAACTCCAATAACAATAAGAGAGCTTCTCCTTCCAGAAATTCGACACAAAAACTTAAATGATTCGGTAATCTTTTGTTGGGATGACCGGTAAGATACAACCTCTCCATCTTTTGTGACAATCCCTGCCAAAGCATCTCTCGTAAGGTTTTAACATGCAAATTCCGCTCTTTCATTTCTTGTTGGGCCAACTCTGCAGCGATGCCCAATCCCACAATACCCGGAACATTATGTGTCCCCGCGCGTTTGTAATTTTCCTGACGACCTCCATCAATCAAAGGCTGCAATCGAATTCCTTGCCGAACATACAATCCTGCCACTCCTTGGGGTCCGTAAAACATATTACCCGCAAAACTCATCAAATCCACATGGAGTTCCCGTACATCCACCGGGATATTTCCAATCGTCCCCATACCATCACTAAAAAAAATAATTTTCCTTTCCCGGCATATTTTCCCAATATCTGCAATGGGCTGGATTGTCCCAATTTCCTGATTCGCCTGAATTACGGCGACCAATATGGTGTCTTTGCGCAAGACGTTACGTATATCCTCCGAACTGGTCATGGCATACTGGTCGAAGGGGAGTAAGGTAATATCGAATCCCATTTTCCCCAACGCTTTCGCCGAATGGGAAACGGATTCATGCTCCACTCCACTAAGAATAATATGCTTGCCTTTTTTGGCATAAGCCAACACCGTGCCTTTCAATGCTAAATTATTGGACTCAGAACCAGTGGAAGTAAAAATAATTTCGTTGGGTGATGCGTTGATAAGACTGGCAACTTGTCCCCTAGCCTTTTCTAAGGCTTTATGGGCAGACTCACCCCATTGATGTCTGGATAAGGGATTCCCGTATTGTTCAGTATAATAGGGCCGCATAGCCTCGATAACACGGGAGTCGGTGGGAGTGGAAGCACTATGGTCGAAGTAAATTTGTTTCACAAGACATAGTTAATTACAAACATTATCTATATGTTCATGAATTCGTTCCTGTTCAGCATGAGACCGGTTAATAATGCAACTATCCAAGGCATCTGTACCACAGTGCTGGCAAACAGTTTCGAGCATTTTTTTATCCGTCATTGCCGTATAAATGAACGATTCCAATCCATCCAACAATCCCTGCCGGGATGTTGGTGACATGGATTTAATAATTTGTTCCATCCGCTGGCTGCGAAGTGATTTGACTTTTTCCGTCACTAACCTGCCCCGGCTAGTCAAGCGGACATGAAATACACGGTGATCCTTCTCATCTTCCCGTCGAACGACCCATTCATGTTTTTCCAATCGGTCAATCAATTTGGTAGCCGCCGGTGTGGTTACCGACAAACCCTCTGCCAATTCCGTAACCGAACATTCCTCTTCATGTCTGTAGATATACCGCAAGGCATATAATTGGGACAAGGTAATATCCTCACCGCAAACCTCTTTGATTACTTCTGGACTTAAAATTCGCCCTAAAACTTCGATAAAAATATCCGTAATTAGCTCGGCGTATTGCGGTGATAATTCCTGTTTTAATTCTAAAACACTAGCCATATCAATTTTTCAAATCCCCTATTTTCCTAATAATTAGCTTACCAAATACCTTATGTTTCTGTCAAAAAATCGCCTGTTTATAAACCACTATATTTAATCTCTTACGAAAAACCTTTCCCACATAAACCTTTTGCCATCTATCGACGTCATATTTATATAAGCATCTAAGTCTAAAATTGGATTGTAGTAAACTTAGGATAAGGTAAGAATCCTAAGGATGAACCGGAAAATTAAAAAACGAAATTTCCAGTGTCAACTTTGCTTGACAAGTGTTGATACTAGTGTTATAAATATGAGGAGTTTAAATGATGTTTTATTCTTATATATGAAAGGAAATTCAACTCTAAATGATCTCCTATAAATCTCTCTATCTCTATTTAATCATAGGTTTATCGTCTCTTATACTATTATGCACCCAAAGTTTTAGTCAGGGAACAGTGTCTACGGACAATTCTTTGAAACCACTTACTTCCCATTTGGTCCCTGGCACTATACGGGTCAGTCCTACGGTTTCCCCGGTACAACCTTTGGGAACCACCAAGGGAAAACCGATGTATCCCCCGGGGGAAATCGTGGTTCGATACTTTGATAATGCCAGTCCTAATGATAAAGCCCGCGTACGGTCCCTGCATAATTTTACATTAAAAAGAAAACATAAATACTTGAACGTGGAAACATTGAAAGTTCCCGCTACCATGTCTCCCGATGCATATACATCCGCACAAGCGATGGGTTCCCTTTGTTCAGAGATAATGAAGAATCCGGCAGTCAAATATGCCGAACCCAATTATTATGTCTATGCGCAAGAAGGTATTTTTGGTCCAGATGAAATAGGATATTATCCTAATGATCCATTATTTTCATCAGATACTTTCCAGACATTTAGTGGGCAAACGTTACCTACCGGAGGAGTGGTACTTCTTTGGGGTGCATATACTTCTATTGCTAATGAGAGTACTTTGTATAATCATTATACCTATTCACAACAATTCAATTATTTCGTAGAAAACTTTGTAATAAAGCCCCCACCCCAATATCAAGTTGCCTTAGCAAACGGGGGTTATCTCAACATTATTTCAAGTGGTAACGCTGCGGGAGGTTTTACTATTGAGATTGGTGCAGTACCGGGAGGGTGGGACTACCCGCCGCCTGGAAATTCCAGTGTAAAAGTAGCGGTGATTGACACCGGGGTCATGTATCATCACGAAGATTTACGTGGGAAAATACTAATGGGGTACGATTATGTAAATGACAGCGGCAGCACTATCGGTGGTATCGCAGAAGATGATAACGGGCATGGAACGCATTGTGCAGGTTTAGTTGCCGCAGCAACAAATAATGATCTAGGTACCGCCGGTTCCACACCCAATTCCAATATCATGATTATCCCGATAAAGGTTTTGGACGCCGGGGGTACCGGAACAGATGATGAGGTCAGTGAAGGGATTATCGGAGCTGTGGAACAATTTCATGCCAACATATTGAGTATGAGCTTTGGGGAAGCTTCCTCTTCCCAATTGGTAGAGGAAGCCATCAATCAAGTGATAGGAGATGGCGCGATTCCCGTGGCGGCAGCCGGAAACAATGGTACCAATTTCTCCACAGAGACAGAATGTCAACAACAAGCTTTGGACACTTTTGAACCCGCATTGATTCCCGGAGTAATTTCCGTAGGTTCATGGGAATATGCCTATCCGCCTGCCGGAAGTGGAGATACTGTACCTACCCAAGTTGGTTATTCCAATTATGGGTTTGTAACTTCCAGTCCCAGTGGTTGTTATACCAACTGGGGAGTAAAAGTATTTGCCGATGGGGGAGGACCTATTTCTCAAATTTGGAGCACTTACTTATATCCTTTGACAGGCATTCCCAGTATAACGACCAAATATCAACCTTTACAAGGGACGTCTATGGCATGTCCACAAGTCGCCGGACTTGCGGCTTTACTTTATGCCAAAGGTTTTCAAGACTTGAACTCGATTACAGCGGCAATTGAATCCAGTTGTTGGGACCCATTAGCTATAGGCCAGCCAGCTAGCACTTACGCCACTTATACGATTACTTTTGGGACGATTACTAATGGACTTTATACCCAGCCCGCCCGAAACTCTCACCCTGAACCCTATTGGGGATATGGAGCGATTGACGCCTTTGCAGCTCTAGCTGCATACAAACCCAGTATAAATGTAACTTATGAATCCAGCCAGATTTTGGATTGTTCGAGCTCGGCTTTAGGATATACTATATCAGGGAATTGTAATGGGGTCCTTGACCCGGGTGAAACCGATGGTATTAATATTACTTTACAGAACACGGGGCAACTGACCTTAACGAATATTAGCGGAATCCTTAGTTCATCCGACTCACATGTAACAATTATTCCGAGTACAAAAGTACAAAATTATCCTAATATAGTAACCGGGAATCTAGGAACTTCAATTGCACCTTATGTAGTCACAATTAGTAATTTTAACATTGGGAATGGATATACCGTGCGATTTATGTTGACCGTTATGGCGACTACGGACCAAGGGAACACTACTTTCAATCTTCCCATTGATATTCCCTTATCCCAGACGAACCGATTTGTCAGTACGGGAGGCGTTTACCATGCGATTGATTTGGATCCAACTCTCTGGCCGACTTTTGTAGATGACAGTAATTCCGTTGATAATGCTAATTCCCTGATTCCTGGCAGAGCGGATGATGATGAATTTGGGAACACAAAAGTTGCCCCGACAGGAAACAATGAAGATTACTATCTGAATAACGGTGAATCTGTACAAATGTATCCGAATATCGTTAATAATACACCCGATGTATTTTATGGAATTGGAACGGCACAGACCAATTGGGAGGGAATAACCACCTATTCAGGAATTTGGGGTGAATTGCATTCCTATCTCCAAACCAACAATACGTACCCGATAACAGTTACCTCCGGCGAGAATGAGGCGCTCTATTATTCCAATACGGCATTCAATAATTATTGCTATTCTTACGATTCGATTCCCGGAGAATTGTATACCTATTTGGTGGGTTACGTAACGACGAGTCAAGCCAGTACGGAGTTTCAGTATAACCTTAGTGCGGGAGGTTCCGCGTCAACTATTGACGCTGATGGGTCTTTTGGCAATACAATTTTAGAATTTGATTTACATACACCCAACGATGCAACAGCCAATTGGATTGACCGGATTCCTGTCAGTTATTCCATAGAAACATCTGTCGCCTTTGATCATTATGTGATTTATGGTGACACCAACGGTGATCATCTTATTGAACCCGGTGAAACCATCGAGTTACCCGCGTACATTCGCAATGGTTCAAATTTATCGGTTGTAGCAGGCACAAATGCCACCCTCTCTACCCATGATCCCAATATTACCATCAGTGTTCCCACTAATACGTATTCAACTTTTTCAGGCGCAAAACAATTGGCTGGACCCAATCAAAGTGGATTCGAATTTACTGTCGGACCCAATACCCCGCAAAACGACAAGATTCTTTTCAATATGACAATTAACTCATTTTTGTTAGATACAGTAACAACAGATTATTACTACTCAAATCCACAAAAAGTTTGGGCCTGCCCTTTTTACGTGGAAATGGGTGAATTAGTCCTCTATGAAGGTCCTAATTCTGCCTATGCAATTAATTACAATGACTCCCCCACTTTAAATAATGCCACTATTGGTGCTTATAATAATGGAGACGGGCAAGTCAATCCCGGAGAAGAAATCAATATGACACTCAGTTTATGGAATCGGCATTATGACCAAGCCCTTTTGGGCATATCTGCTGTGTTAACTACCGCAACACCTAATGTTTATATTCCCAGTAATACCGCATTTGTAGGGGATATTGGTGCACGACAGATTGTGACAATTCCTCAACCATTTACGTTTTATACACCTATAACATTTAGTGCACCATCAATCAGTTGGGAATTGGTTCTTACCGATTCTCTCGGGCATCAATATATCAATAGCTTTAGCACCCCTGTAGTCACTAATTATCCACCCCAAGTCACTGGATTCCCATATAACACAGGGACAACCATTCGTTCTTCTCCAACCTTAATTAATTTGAATAACGATAACACCGGAATCACCGATGTCCTTGTTGGAAATGAAGCGGGAGTTATTTCTGCTATCGGTGTCACTGCAAATGGACCCATAGCAGTTCCCGGTTGGCCTGTCCAGGTTTTGGATAATGGTACACCATACCCTATTCGCTATCCCATAGCTGTTGGAGATATTGATAGGAGCGGTACGAATACGGTTGTCGTAGTACCTCAGGATGGTAAACTGTACGCCTTTCATAACAATGGTACCCCGTATGGATCCAATAGTACGGGATTGTTCGTGGATTATACTCCCAGCATTTTATTTACCACCTCTCCCGTATTGGCAGATTTGGTTGGAGATGGGAATAAAGAAATTATTGTGGGCGCTACAGTCAATACCGGAACCACGTCCCAAGGGGATATATTTGCTTTTGATCACCATGGAAATCCATTGGGTACTTTTGGTACATGGAGTACGGTATTGTCAGAACCGGTCGTTGCTCCTCCCGCTGTGGGTTATCTAACTGATACAGACACGACGCAAGTTGTTATCGCTGTTTCACTGGGTGGTGAAGTGGCAGGATATCGTTCCGATGCAAGTCGGTTTCTCTATCTTGGTAATCTTTTTGGCGTCCCCCTCAATTCCCCGCCGGCACTGGCCGATATCGAACAAAACGGAACCCCGGATATTATTGTCAATGCCAGTAACGGAAATGTTTATGCATTCCGACCGGATGGATCGAGTCCAAATGGATCGAGTCCACCCGGGTTCCCCATTTATACAGGGGGTGGTGTTCCGTCTTCACTCGCTATAGGTGACGTTTTAGGAGATGGGAATTTGGATATCATCGTTGGAGGAGAAGAGTCATCAAACACAGGACGATTGAACGTAATCGAAGTATTTCCTGGAGTTACTGCTACAACACCGTATTATTCTTATTACTATATACCTAATTCGTATGTTGCTACACAACCTGCTATAGCTAATCTTTACCATAGCCCTGCGCCTCAAGTTACTTTTACCAATAATTACGGAGGCATGAATGCAGAGGATTTTTATAGTTTACGTGTCAATAATAATACAAACGAAATTTATAAGGCGACTGGTCAATATGAGGACAGTTCGCCGGGTGTTCTAACATTTTCAAATCCAAATGCCGTAAATATCGGGGGAGATTCAACTAATAATGCCACTATTGTGACTAGTGAAGACGGAAATATTTATGCCTATATTGAGGTTTTTGATTCGGATCCGTCATTAGCTTACTGGCCGCAATATCGGCATGATGCGCAACACACCGGATTTTATGTATGGCCCGGTTCCAATTCTCAAAATGCCATTCACTGGACAACGGATGATACACCATTTGAAGGTGTATTTAATTCTCTTAGAGATTTTTGGTTGTCGTTTAACGGTATCGCCAATCATCTATACCGGATTACAGTGACAAAACCGAACGGAAGTCAAGCATCGCCACTTATTTCCTTATATGGTTCGACAGGATCAAATCTAATGGCCGGGCCGACTTCACCGCAAATCGAACAAGCGGTGCCTTCCAGTGGTCTGTATTACATTGAAATTTCCAATGGCAACACCAGTTACGGATCGTCTGCAAAGTATGAAGTAACCATTCGTGACTTGACTGCAACTACCTATATCCCCGAAGAATTGTGGAAGGGATTCTCTGAATAAAAGTTTGTAGATTTACAGGGTCGAGATACCAATAAATCTCGGCCCTTTTTTATTTCCAAATTTTCCACTGGATTAATTCTTTAAAGTTTTAAGATTTTCCTCTATACTAACTATAGGAAACTCAAATGATTTCAACAGATATTCTCATTATTGGTTCTGGAATAGCGGGGAGTTCCGCGGCTATCACTCTCGCTAAAGCAGGATATAAAGTCCTCCTCTTGACTCGTTCACCTGACGCGACCGAATCGGCTACCAAACATGCCCAAGGAGGCATCGTAACCCTTGGTGAAAATGATACTAAAGACCTGTTGGCAGAAGATATTCTGAATGCAGGAGATGGCCTATGTAATCCAAAAGCTGTACGTGTTTTAGTAGAAGACGGGCCGACTTTGGTTCAACAATTTCTAATTGAATCCTTAGGTATCCCTTTCTCTGTGGGTCCATCGGGAGATTACGATATTACTATGGAGGCAGCCCATTCCCGCCGGCGAATTCTACATGTCGCGGATGCCACCGGTTTATCTATTGAACAACATCTTTTTGCAGCGATTCAAAAAGAGAAAAGTATCACTGTCCTGACTGGCCACACAGCGATTGATTTAATTACCCGTTCACATCATTCTACCAATCCCCTGGCAATCTATGACGACTTGGCCGTCGGGGGAGTGTATGCGTTTAATAATCAAACCAATCATGTGGAAACAATTTTTGCCGCCAAAACCATATTAGCCAGCGGCGGTTTGGGTCAAGTTTATCTCCATACCACCAATCCTGAGGGAAGCCGCGGTGATGGATTGGCCATGGCCTACCGTGCCGGAGCGAATCTTATCAATATGGAATATATTCAATTTCATCCCACGGCATTCTATCATCGGGATGGCAACCGGTTCTTGATTTCTGAGTCGGTCAGAGGAGAAGGGGCACAACTGATGAACCGGGCGGGAGATTATTTTATGAAAGATTACGACCCGGAACTGAAAGATTTGGCAACCCGTGATGTTGTCGCACGCGCGATTCATGAAGAAATGTTAAAACGGTCTGACGACCATGTACTGCTGGATTTATCCCCCATAACAAAACACGGCATAGATATCTCTCAACGATTCCCAACCATCTATCAGCGCTGTTTAAAATTCGGTTTGGATATTACCAAAGACCCGATCCCTGTAGTACCAGCGGCACATTATTTCTGCGGTGGAATCCAGGTGGATGAGTGGGGACAAACCAATATCCGTAATTTATACGCCATTGGTGAAGTGTCCTGTACAGGTCTTCACGGTGCCAACCGGCTTGCCAGCACTTCGTTATTGGAAGGATTAGTTTGGGGAATCCGTTCCGCTCGGCATATTCAAGAATTCAATCCGACAAGGAAAATTGACCTACCCACCTGGCTCACGACAGAAATTCCCTCCTGGAAAGAAGAAGGGCTGGAAGAAGAAACTGATCCCGCCTTGATTATTCAAGATTGGGTCACTCTTAAAACCACCATGTGGAATTATGCCGGGATTGTCCGTACCACCAAGCGTTTGGAACGGGCCCATGCCGATATGGAATATCTCCAGCATCGCGTTGAACGGTTTTACCGCCAGACCAAACTGACGGATACCTTGATTGGATTACGCAACGCTATCCAAGTGGGGATTCTCATAATCCGTTCCGCCCTCCGCAATCCCGTCTCCCGTGGGTGCCATTTCCGTAAGTCATAAAACTTTAGACATTAGACTTTAAACTTTGGATTTCTTTTAATAGACAAGATTCCCAAGATAGTGTAAACTTTTTTACACTATGGGTCAGAAAAAACAGAATCCCGATATCACTAAAGAACTGGATAAACTGCGCAATAAAATCAACGCGTTTGACGATTCTATTTTAGACGCTTTGAATCAACGTACTCAAATCGTCTTAAAAATAGCAGAATTAAAAAAGAAATTCAGTTCTTCCTTTTACGTTCCTCATCGTGAACAACAAATTTACCAACGTCTGGTAAAATTCAATAAAGGCCCGCTCACTAATGAGGCTGTCAAGGCCGTATTCCGGGAAATCATGTCTGCCTCCATAGCCGTGGAGAAAAAATTAAAGATTGCCTACCTGGGTCCGGAAGCCTCTTTTACTCACACCGCGGCCATGCACCGGTTCGGTTCACAGATGGAATATGTTCCCTTGGATTCTATCTCTGCGGTGTTTATGGAAGTCGGTAAAAAGTGGTCGGATTACGGCGTTGTCCCTATTGAAAACTCCACCGAAGGAGTTATTAATCATACCCTCGATATGTTCATTGATTCGGATTTAAAAGTCTGTTCGGAAATCATCCTGGTTATTTCCGAAAATTTACTCGGTATGGGTAAACTTAAAGATATTCGTAAAGTATATTCACGGGATAGCGCCCTGGCGCAATGCCGCCAATGGCTGTTAAACAATCTCCCGCAGGCGGAATTAGTCGCCGTTTCCAGCACTACTCGCGGTGTCCAATTGGCAAAGAAAAATCCCCGTGCCGCCGCCATCGCGGGCACCCTCGCCGCGAGTATCTATAATATTCCTATTCTTGCCAAAGGGATTGAAGATGTCCCCGGAAATCGAACCCGATTCTTGGTCATTGGTGAAACGGAAAGTAAAAAGTCAGGTAATGATAAAACATCCATTATGTTTTCCATTAAAGACAAAGTGGGAGCGTTATATCAAGCCTTGAAACCGTTCCAAAAATACAAAATTAATTTAACCAAGATTGAATCCCGCCCTTCCCGTAGGCGTGCTTGGGATTATGTCTTTTTTGTGGATTTTGAAGGGTATAAAGACGATCCGACTGTGGCAAAAGCTCTCAGTGAAGTTATGGAACATTGCATGTATTTGCGTGTCTTAGGTTCCTATCCTAGCAGTCACGATAAAAAGTCGTAACCTTTTCATTGCGGTGTTTTTACCTCGTTTGCTCTCGCGTATGGGGTATTTTTACCTCTATTTCAAGACAAAATAACCTTTAACAAATGTTAATTGTTTTATGAAATATTGATTTAATTAGTATTATACGTATTTTAATAATATGTGCTATTTGGTACGCCGTTTGCTGTACTACTATTACAACATTTCACGGAGCAGAACTTCTCATCCCCCTTGGGTTCTGCTCCTTTTATTTTGTCCTCTTTTAAAACTCCTCTAGAGCTCAATTATCTCTTCTTCATTTAGGAATATTCTATGGAGTTATAACGGACGTGGAATTTTCACCTCCGTATCAATTCCGATATTGACCAAATATTTATGGAGATTTAGAAAATAGATTATCGAACATAAATGGGGTTGGAAAAAAGCCAGGGGCGATCATTAATGTAAATTTCGATTCGATAGACGCCTGATTGGGTGACGGAATATTCGATGGCGGATTGGTTATATTCATGGATAAGAGAGCCATTGTGAATTAGGCGGATTTTGGAGTGCGCTTGTGGTGAATGGAATTTTAAAATGATTTTTTCGTCATATTTCAGCGTATCGCCCATGAGAGCCAACAATTTATGATTTTCATCTACTGCCTCAAAGTTAAAACCTTTAGCGTTCGCCAAACTATCGTAAGAAACATAACAATGTCCCTGTCGGAGCGCCTGATAAACTTTTTCCGCATCTTTCTTCCAATCCCCCGTAAAAAAATCACAAAGAATATGTGTCCTCACCCCTCGAAAAGATTCCAAATATGTAACCGTCACTCCATAACCAAAAGGTAAAAGCGTCTTGGCATGGGCATCGGCTCCACCGAATGCGACCAAGGGATGTTTCTGAGTCAATTCATCCCACGTTTGTAAAGTTTTTAGATTGGGTCCTCCAATATATTTGTCGGGCGACTGCATATGTGAAAGGAAAGTACCCCAGCTTAAATCTTCCGCCCAATCTCCGAGATGATTCCAAATTTCAATTCCTGTTGGCCAAGTGTTCGGGGATAAATTCCCTCCTACGTTAAAAATATCCCAGCGTTTCCAAGACGAGTCTCCAATACGAAATTGCGGTTTTGAACCAAAATGCGGATGACAGAGAAAAGTTATTCCACCCTGACGTTGAACTAATGGAATATATTCATGGGCTTTTCTGCGAGCCAACCCGTCCGGTTGAACATTGATAGCGAGACAATCCCCTTCCCGCTTGGTGATTTCTACTCCCACCAGCACTAGAATTGGTTTACCTTGAGGAACTCCCCCTCTCTCCGATTCACCGATTCGCCGATTCGTCATTTCCCCATGCCACCCTTCTGCTCCTCCTTTTCGGGCTTTCATGTGGTTATGGTCAGTAATGATGAGATAATCGAGTTCCGCCTCTTGGGCAAAGCTGATTACTTCCGGAACTGTGCCCGATCCATCGGAATAACGGGTATGAACGTGGATTACACCAGTGTAGTCTTGTAAGGTTTTATGCATATTTTGCTCTTCATTCTGGGAAAATATCATGAATTAAGTAGTTTAGCAATAAATAATTATAATCCATAAAGAATATGACTCCAATTAATTATACACTATACGGAGTACTGCGGTTTACTGAAGAAGGTTCATTTAATTGATAAAAGGGAGATTTATTTCAGTAGCATAGCCAACTGGTCATAGGTTAATAACCAGTTAAGTGCGGATTGGCCAATACAATTGGAAAAGTCGATTATTTCGATATTCGCCATACCGGCTTTTTTGAGCGGAACTTCAACAGAATCTTCACCCCACACAAAATAAGAAATCAGTTCACCCAAATCCGGCTGGTGTCCCACCAGCAGAATACTCGAATTCGATTTATAGGTTTTTAATTCGTCCACCAGCTTCGCCGGCGAAGCGGCAGGCAGTAATGCATCGGTTTCATCCACATCCAATATTTTCAATTCATCCGCCACAATTTCCGCGGTTTGTTTCGCACGATCATAGGGCGAGGTCAAAATATGGTTTACCCTGATATCCAATTTTTCCAACGCCTGTCCCACTTTTTTGGCTTGTTTTCGCCCATAATCCGTCAGAGGCCGGTTGGCATCTTTCTTGATTCCGTTAAATCCGAGCGGTTCCGCCTCGGCATGGCGTAAAATGTAAAGATTCATAATGATACTATTCTGACTTACTCTGTTGGTAAATGCAAGCCTATAACCGCTGTAAATTGTTTTGTAAAACAAGTTGGCGATAGATGGTTTGTACTTCCTGTGAATTGGGATTGAGTTTCAAACAATTTTTAGCTTCTTCTAAAGCATCCTTATATTTTTCTTGCGCCATCAATGTTTGCAGGAGACTATAATGACTGAAGAAATGCTTGGGATCGAGGGCCACCAATTTTCGATAGATTTCTTCCGCACGCGCGAATTGTCCCAAATGCAATAAGGAAATTCCAAAATTATTCATGGCGATTGTATTTTCCGGATCTAATTGAAGTAATTTTTCATAGACTGGAACCGCCAAATCGGGACGATTAATCTGGTCAAGTATAATTCCCAAATGTTGATAGGTTAGTACATTAGTTGGGTCATATTTTAATGAAGTCCCAAAATAACGTACCGCTTCTACATATGCCCTTTGTTCCCAGCATTTACGCGCCAACTCATAATAGGAGAATCCCGGTTCAAGAGATGTTTTTCGAACGATTTCATCTGCTACCGAAGTGTTTTGATTTATTGGAGAAAATGTCAAATAGGCGATATTTTCCAAAATCGGACAGGGGCTGAGAATATTCTCCGGCCAGGGATTATAGAGACCCAAAACAGAAAAGAGGATGGAAAAAAGTAAAAAGACGGCGATGACAATCTTTTTCGGTTTTGTTAGACTTTGTTTCAACCAAAGTGCGGTAAAGAAAATTATTAATGGGATGACACCAATCACCCAGCGTAGACCATAACTTCCTCCGCCGAAATCACTGATTTGAACGGCATAAGAACTTATGGTTCCTAGAAAAGTAACGATAGTAATTATTGCCAATCCTTGATAAGGATGTGTTTTCTTTAAAGCAGTTTTAATGGATTCAATAAAACCAAGAAACAAAAGTGGAGAAAAAAGGAAAATTCCGCGATAACCAAATAACATGTGAAAATATTGTCCGAACAGGGTCTTTCCAAACAATCTTTTTTTCCCCAACGCGCCGCCCCAGACCGAGCCGGGAAAATTATAATATTCCTTATGGAGATACGCGGGAATCAAATCACCAATCTGAATATAATTAAAATAGAAATGAACAAATAAAGGAATAGCAGAACCTAAAATATAGTATCCAATTATTTTTATGTTTCTTTTTCTCCATGCAATCAGAATTAGAAAACCAATGAACGCCAGACCGCCGGGTGGGAATTTCAAAGTGAGCGCTAAAGACAACAAGAATCCTTGCCAAAAATAAGTCGCCTCACCCCGACCCTCTTTTTGATTTAAAAGATGGGAATAGAAAATATCTGATTTTAGATAAAGATACGCGGCACACAAAATCAAACAAGCGGTAAGAATGTGATTATTGAAAGTAATACTGTACGGAAGTAGTAGAGTTCCCAGCCAACTTAGAAAAAACAGGATTAGAATTTTAAATTTAGGCAATTCATGCATAAGAAATATTTTGTAAAGTAAAAGACAAATAATAACAAAAGGAATCCCGACTAATACGAGCGTGAGAAAATAATATACCGTTAAAAAATGCGCGCTGAAAGTATATCCTGCTTGGTACAAGGGATAATATACCACCGCCCCCAACACCTGCATCATGGGCGGTTTATCCGATTGAAAATGCCCGTTGCGCCGCTGGACATCCACCATCGCTTCCAGGTTCACGCTATCCAGTGCAAAGGTATGGTATTCAACAAGCGATTGAATGGTAGCGATTCGTGAGGCATCATTCGGTGAGCCGATTTGGTGTTGTGTGAAAATGAAAACCGTCAACAAAGGACAGAGAACGACCATCCAGATGAACAGGCCCTTTTTCATTTAGGCGAGCGCCATTCGCTGCAATTTTAATTGTTTTAAATCATCCGCTGTAAATCGTTCCCAAGCGCAGGGCAATATGGAATTATTTTGAAATAATGGTTCGTGCTCAAGGTTCAGGTTCGTCCACTTTTTCGCTTCATCAAACATCGGTGTGCCGGGAATCGGCGTGAACTCGCTGAGATAAGGATACGCGCCATGCTCCAGTACAAATTGAATGGATTCCTCGACTTCGCTTTTCTCCTGACCCGGCAATCCCGCCAATAGGTAAACGCCAATTTCCTGTGGTTGAAATCCCGCCTCGTGCAGGTATTGGCAGCATTCTACAAATTCTTCATTGGTAGTTTTTCCACCCGATTCTTTTTGACGGACGACATCCACCGTTTCCAAACTAATACGGATCGTCTTGAATCCCGCGCGCCGCATGAGTCGGGCATTCTCCGTGTTGATCCCTCGGATGTGCATCCCGTTGGGCGTGTGAAAAGTCACATCCAATTTACGTCGGATAACTTCATTCAACAAGGGCGCCAGCAAACTCTTGGAACCTATGGTCAGCGCGTCATCGTAAAAAATAAAATGCCGTACTCCCCAACTATTGTAGAAATATGTGATTTCCTCCGCCACATGCAACGGCGTCCTTTTGCGATAGGTAGGAATAATTTTATCCTGCGCGCAATAGGTACACCGAAACGGACACCCGCGGGTTGTTTGAATACAGGTGTATTTTGGATTTTGCATTAAGTCAAAAGCGGGATACGGGTAAGAATCCAGGTTTTCCGAATCCGGGAAAAAAGTGGATTTCCAACCGGTCAATTGGTCGCACAATTTTACGGCTTCGATTTCCGCTTCCCCGGAGATTACATAATCAGCACCGGATTTTTGTTTCGCGTGTACATGACAAAGGGTCGCATACACCCCGCCCAATATCACCGGAATATCAGGAAATTGTTGTTTAACCAACTCGACGACCCGAAACGGTCCCGGATACCAATAGGTCATCATGGAAGTCACCAGAATCACATCCGGGCGGGGCATCGCCTGCAACTCCTCCGTGAATATTTCTTCTTTGATGCCGTATCGCCCGTAGCGTCGCGGAACAAATTTTAGGAAATCGGGAGGGTTAATAAATTCCTTGTAAAACTTTCTCGACCCGTAAGGCGTCTTGCGGAGTTTCTCATGTCGCAGAAAGGGTTCCATCTTCGGGTGTTCAATGTTTAAGCAATCGAGATACGTAACATCATACCCGTTTTTTCTCAGGCAGGCGGCAATATAGAGCAGTCCCAACGGTTTCGCCCACATGTCGTACGCGGCAAAATCATAAATCCACGGATTGATCAATAAGGCGCGCGGCATACTATCCCTTGATAATACATTTTTTTAATTGCGCAATAATTTTATCCTGTTTCAATGCTTTCCCGATAAACACCAATTGCGTATTCTTCTTTTCGGGAAACGCGGTGATATCATACGTCCCCGTGACGAAACTCAGGTAATGCGTCCCTTCCGGCAGGTTGATAAACCCTTTCAGTCGAAATACTTCTGGCGGGAGATTGTCCAGAAATGGAAATATCTTTCCCTTGTCAATCACGGCATCCTTCCAGTCAATTGCGAACATAGTGAAATCTTGTAAATGATGATGTTCTTTTTCTTTCAATTTGTCATTGCGAGCGAAGCGTGGCAATCTCGTTTCTAATTTCTTTTTTGGAGGCGGACTAAACTCTCCTCGCAATAGCAGTTTTAAATCAATATCACAATACTGGGTATGAAAGATAAAGGCGCGCGGGTTGAGTTCCTTTACCGCCTTCTCGACTTTCTTGAGTTCCCCGGCGCTCACCAAATCGGTTTTATTCAGCAGAACAATATCCGACGGTTTAATCTGGCACATATAGTTGTAACTCACGCGTTCCATGAGATCGAAAAAGGAATGACAGTCTACAATGCAAATGACCGGTTCAATCTGGGCGTTATTAATCAAGTCTTCCACTGACCAGAAAAAATCAATTATCTTGGCAGGTTCTGCTACTCCTGTCGGCTCTATAAGCAATCTATCCGGATGATACTTGGATACTATTTCTTCCAATGCCGCGCGAAAATCGCCCTGTATCTGGCAGCAGATGCACCCGTTCGGTAATTCCAGCACGTTGAGATGTTTTTGTTTAATTAATGTCCCGTCAATACCGATTTCTCCAAGTTCATTGACCAAGACGGCGACCTTTTCATCTCCCAACTGGCCTGACAATAGATTCCGCATCAAGGTGGTCTTTCCTGAACCGAGGAATCCGGTCAGGATATTCACCGAAACCTTTTTATGCGTTCTCTTTTGTTTCGCAACCTTCGCCATACTCTATATCATCTTACTCGAAATTTTGATAAGGCTCAATGGTTCTCCCCTACTCGACATTTCCCCCCTCCTGCTTTAAAATTGTGACTGAATGAATTCGGTCTCAACACAATCCGCATCGCGCAAAGGCTGGCTGGCGATTTTTCAGCCCGCGCCCGCGATTCCGGTCACCATCACCGACCCGCAAGAACTCGCCCAAAAGTATAAACATTGGCAATACCGTATTCTGTTTTTCTCGATTTTGGGTTATGCGATGTTTTATTTCGTCCGTAAAAATCTGGGCGTCGCTATGCCCTATATGGAAAAAGACCTGGGTATCACTAAAACCAACTTGGGCTTGTTTTTAACACTGCATGGCGTAATTTACGGCATCTCCAAATTTGGTAATGGCTTCCTGGCAGACCGTGCCAATGCTGCCGTTTTTATGGCAACCGCTCTGCTGGCTTCCGCGCTTCTGAATGTCTGGTTTGGTCTAAGTTCTACCGTAGTGATTTTCGGGATAATCTGGATGATTAACGGTTACTTTCAGGGCATGGGTTTTCCGCCCTGCGCTCGCTTGATAGCCAATTGGTTTCCGCCCAAAGAACTGGCGACCAAATTTTCCATTTGGAATATGTCTCATAACATAGGCAGTATTTGCATCGTTCTGCTTTGCGGCGTCCTGGTTACCGTCAATTGGCGGTTATGTTTTTTTGTTCCGGCGGTGTTGGCAATCCTTATCGCCATTCTCCTGTGGTTTATGATGCCGGATACGCCCCCCTCGGTCGGGTTACCTGAAGTGGAAGGGACGCATAATGAAGCCGAAGACCAATTGTCCAAGGAGGATTTTAAAACCTTTGTCCGCGAGCACGTGTTTCGCAACAAATACATTTGGATTCTCTCTATCGCGAATTTCTTTGTGTATACCATCCGCTATGCCGTGTTTGATTGGGGAACAACCATGCTGTTGCAGGCGAAACATATTAAGATTATGCATGCCGTTGGGATGATTTCCGGGTTTGAGGCGTTCGGGCTGATAGGTGCCTTGCTCGGAGGATGGTTATCCGATAAATATTTGGGGGGACGAACGGCGCGTGCCTGTGTGGTCTATATGGCATTGGCGGGAGTCTCGGTATTCCTGTTTTGGAAAATTCACACTCAATCCGAATGGATGATGACCAGTTTGTTGTGCGCTACTGGTTTTTTTGTTTATGGTCCGCAATGCCTTCTCGCCATTGCCTGTGCCAATCTCGCTACCAAACGCGCGGCGGCGACCGCCGTGGGTCTCACCAGTATCTTTGGGTACGCCAGCACCACTCTCTCCGGTTGGGGAATGGGATACCTGGTTGACCATTATGGTTGGGACGCCAGTTTTATTTTTCTCATTTGCTGTGCTGCCATCGGCACTCTCCTCTTTATCTCCGTCTGGCCCGCCAAGGCACACGGGTATAAAACATAGGTATTCCTGTATTTGTAAATTCTATTTTTATGCTTTATAATCAAAGCGTTATGTGGAAAGAGATATTCAACCAAAAATTGTCTCGTATTGCTAATGGTATTATGGTTGGTTTTATGGTAGGAAGTTGCTTATACACTGGTTTATATCTTCAACATCTAGGACTTAGTCTTTCTCTACGATTACTCATTTGTACGCCTATTATGCTTTTAGCTGGATTTATATTTTCTATCCTCCATTATTTTTGGACAACTGCCCGTAATAAAAAATGATAGGTCGAGTCTCCCGACTCGACACAACCTGTTATAGTACGCCAATCAAATTCTCTGCTACAATACTACTTCTATGCGTCGGGAATGGAGCGTAGCGGATTTCCCGACGCCCACTTTCGATAGAGGAAACCCAACGCATTCTCTGTTACAATATTCCGTACCAATTTTATGGGTTCTCATAATTTTATTTCGATAAGGATGTTATTTTATGTCTCCAGATTCTAATGTTCCAACGCTTTCGCCCAAGACTTTTCTCGTAACCGGTGGCGCCGGATTCCTCGGTATTAACCTCATTCGTTATTTATTGAACAAGGGACACAAGATTGTCTCCATAGATTTTGCCCCCTTCGATTATCCCGATTGTAAAGACAAAATTAAAATCGTCACCGCCGATATCCGCGACCGGAACGCCGTGGACAAGGCAATGGAAGGCGTGGACATTGTCATTCATTGCGCCGCCGCTCTCCCGCTCTACACCCCCAATGACATTTTAACTACCGATATAGACGGCACGAAAAACATCATGGAATCCGCCCTGGCGCATAAAGTAGACCGCGCGATTCACATCTCCTCCACCGCTGTATACGGCATTCCCGACCATCATCCCCTATTTGAAGACGATCAAAAACAGGGCGTAGGTCCTTACGGCATCGCCAAAGTTAAGGCGGAAGAGATGTGTGAAGACCTCCGCAAAAAAGGCTTGTGCGTGCCCATTATCCGTCCCAAATCCTTTGTAGGACCGGAACGCTTGGGTGTCTTCGCGCTCTTCTATGATTGGGCGAAAGACGGGCATAGTTTCCCCATGATTGGCAGTGGCAATAACCGTTACCAGTTGTTGGATGTGGACGACCTCTGCGATGCGATTTATCTCTGCGCCGCTCTCGATAAAAATAAAGTGAACGACGTGTTCAATATCGGCGCCAAAGAGTTCACCACCATGAAACAGGATTTTCAGGCAGTCTTGGATTATGCCGGATTTGGCAAAAGAGTTCGCGGGTTCCCCGCCGCTCCTTTCATTTGGATTCTACGGATATTGGAAATGATGCACCTCTCTCCTCTCTACAAATGGGTCTACGAAACCGCTTGTGAAGATTCTTTCGTCTCCATCGAAAAAGCCGAAAAAGTCTTGGGATATAAACCCCAATTCTCTAATAAAGACGCCCTGATTAAGAATTATATCTGGTACATTGACCACCTAAACCAGTTCCAAAACACCACCGGTATCTCCCACCGCGCCCCCTGGAAACAAGGCATCCTCGGCTTATTTAAACACCTCTTTTAATTAAATCTTCTACGACACTTTAGTGTACGGTTCTCAGGGCTTTAGCCCATTTCCTTTTTGTTTGACATTGCAATCTAGGTGGACGTATACTATCGTTATTAATAACTCCACACATTCTAAGGGAAAAAGGAGAACAAAATATGAAGAAATTCAATCCGTTCGTAAGTCTCCCTTTATTAGTATTTTCGTTGCTGGTGTTTCCTTGCTACGCCAAGACGCCGCAAGAAGCGAAAGACGCATTAGCGCAAATGAAAATAACCTATAGCGAAGATGATTTTCTCTACTGTATAAAGCATGGCAAAACTGACGTTATAAAATTATTTTTGGATGCAGGAATTAGTCCAAATGCAAGAGACAGTACGAGTGAGACTGCATTGATGTTTGCGGCAGAGCAAGGCTATACGGATATTGTTGAAATCTTATTGACCAAAGGTGCTGAAGCTAATGCGAAAGGTAACCATGGTGAAACCGCTTTGATGGCAGCGGCAATGGCAGGTTCTACAACGATGCTACAAGTTTTATTGTCCAAAGGGACGGAGATCAATGCGAAAGGCAACCATGGTATGACCGCATTAATGTTTGCATCGCTTTATTGCCGAATTGATAACGTGAAGGTTTTATTAGCAAAAGGGGCGGAGGTCAATACGAAAAGTGATGAGGGTGCCACAGCTTTGATATATGCAGCAATGTGGGGCTGGACGGGCACTGTGCAAGCCTTATTGGCAAAAGGAGCCGAGGTTAATGTTAAAGACAACGACGGTAAGTCCGCCTTAATGTATGCTACATCTAAGGACTATCCCGACATAGTAAAACTCCTGAAAGATGCCGGAGCCAAAGAATAAATCTCTCTGCGTCGGGAATGAATGCTTTTCTCTTTCCCGACGCTATCTTCCCGAACACAACTCCGTCATTTTCACTACCGTATTCCAGTTCCGTGTGGTCGCTGATTTATCCTCGGCTGGTAAAATATTTCTTTTAACCTAATCTTCTACGACACTTTAGTGTGTTCCTGCGAAAGCAGGAATCCATTTTTTTTAGGGCTTTAGCCCATTGTTTTTCAGGATGTTTGGACTAAAGTCCCATCACCCTCGACTAAAGTCGGGTAGAAGATTTTCCTTTCCCGACGCCACATCTTTTATTTGACTTTGAATTCCAGGAAGAATTATACTGTTGTCAATAATAACTCCACACATTCTAAGGGAAAAAGGAGTACCAAGTATGAAGAAATGGAAATCGTTCAAAAGTCTCTATCTTTTATTATCCATGATAATTGTATGGCAAGGTTGTTCCAATGCACCGCGACAATCGAGTAATGAATCCGCACAACCTAACATGCCCTTGAACGCAGATACGGCTAAAACACTGGCAGTTGCAAGCAATGAATCTACACAACCAAATACATCCTCTAGCGCAGATACGGCGAAAACACCACAAGAAGCGAAAGACGCATTGGCGCAAATGAACATTACCTATAGCGAAGATGAGTTTCTCTACTGTGCAAAGCAAGGCAAAACCGATGCCGTAAAATTATTTTTAGATTCAGGAATGAACCTGAATGCGAAAAATAAGTATGATTGGACTGCCTTGTTCTTTGCGGCACATAGAGGACATACGGATACCGTACAACTCTTATTAGCAAGAGGGGCGGATGTCAATGAGAAAACTCATGATGACCAAACTGCTTTAACGGTTGCTGCAGAGGATGGACACACAGATATCGTGAAATCTTTAATAGAGAAAGGCGCTGAGGTCAATGCAAAAGATAAAGAGGGGATTACTGCTTTAATGATGGCGGCATATGATGGTCACACAGATACCGTATTAACGTTATTAAAAATGGGTGCGGAAGTGAATGCAAAGGACAACGAAGGTGGTACTGCCTTAATAGCTGCCTCAATGGCGGGTCGTACTGATTCTGTACAAGCTTTATTGGCGAAAAATGCCGATGTAAATGTAAAGGACAACAAAGGTAAAACCGCTTTGACTTATGCGACATCTGGAAACCATCCCGACGTCGTAAAACTCCTCAAAGACGCCGGAGCCAAAGAATAAATAAATCTAATCTTCTACGACACTTTAGTGTACGGTTCTCAGGGCTTTAGCCCATTGATTTTCAGATTGTTTGGACTAAAGTCCCGTCACCCTCGACTAAAGTCGGGTAGAAGATTTTCCTTTCCCGACGCCACGTTTTTTACTTGACTCTGAATTCTAGGAGAGTGTAATATGTAGGCAATAATATCTCCACACATTCTAAGGGAAAAAGGAGTACGAAGTATGATGAAACTCAATCCATTATTAAGCCTCTCTCTTTTACTATTCTCGTTCCTCGCATTCCCTTCCTACGCCAAAACCCCGCAAGAAGCACGCAAGGAATTGGCGCAAATGAAAATTACTTATAGTGAAGATGAGTTTATCTATTGTGCTTTGTTAGGCGGCTCCAACGTCACAAAATTGTTTTTAGATGCAGGAATGAACCCGAATGCGAAAGATAGTACTGGTATAACCGCCTTGTTGTGTGAGGCAGAATATGGGCATACGGATGCTGTTCAAGCTTTATTAACTAAAGGGGCAGAGGTAAATGCGAAAAATATGGTTGGTAATACCGCTTTGATGGAGGCGGTATATTGGGGACATAACGAAACCATACAAGCTTTGTTAGCTAACGGGGCTGAAGTCAATTTGGAAGACAACACAGGTGGGACAGCTTTGATGCTGGCAGCATTGAAAGGCAATACGGATATAGTTAATGCTTTATTGTCGAAAGGTGCTGAGGTCAATGGAAAAAATAGAGGTGGTCAAACTCCCTTGATATTTGCGGCATGGATGGGTCATACTGATGCCGTACAAGTCTTATTAAAAAAAGGTGCAGAGGTCAATGCAAAACGCAAGGATGGGATGACCGCTTTGATGCTTGCGGCAGCTAGCGGCCATACTGATACCGTGCAAATTTTGTTGACTGCAGGTGCGGACGTCAATGCGAAAAATACATTTGGCTATACCGCCTTGATGTTGGCGACACAGAATAAACATCCCGACATCGTAAAACTCCTAAAAGATGCCGGTGCCAAAGAATAAATAAATCTAATCTTCTACAACACTTTAGTATGTTCCTGCGAAAGCAGGAATCCATTTTTTTTAGGGCTTTAGCCCATTGTTATTCAGAATGTTTGGACTAAAGTCCCATCACCCTCGACTAAAGTCGGGTAGAAGATTTTCCTTTCCCGACGCCACGTTTTTTACTTGACTCTGAATTCTAGGAGAGTGTAATATGTAGGCAATAATATCTCCACACATTCTAAGGGAAAAAGGAGTACGAAGTATGATGAAACTCAATCCATTATTAAGCCTCTCTCTTTTACTATTCTCGTTCCTCGCATTCCCTTCCTACGCCAAAACCCCGCAAGAAGCACGCAAGGAACTGGCGCAATTGAAAATTACCTATAGTGAAGATGAGTTTTGTGATTGTGCATTGGGAGGCAATACTGATGCCATAAAATTGTTTTTAGATGCAGGAATGAACACCAATGCGAAAAACAGCATAGGCGATACCGCCTTGATGTATGCGGCAGGAAATGGTCATACAGAGATCGTAAAAACATTATTGACCAAAGGTGCGAACGTCAATGCGAAAACCGCGGGTGGTTATACCGCTTTGATGGAGGCAGCATTAAAGGGACATACAGATACTGTGCAACTCTTATTAGCCAAGGGAGCAGAGATCAATGCGAAAGCCGTATTTGGCTTTACCGCCTTGATTGAGGCGGCAAGAGTTGGCAACACGGATACCGTTCAAGCTTTATTGGCGAAAGGCGCAGAGATTAATGCGAAGACCCAGTATGGTGTGACCGCTTTGATGTACGCGGCAAGTCAAGGGTACACGGATATAGTGAAAGCTTTGTTAGCCAAAGGCGCTGATGTCAATGCGAAAAACGTTGATGGTAATACCGCCTTGATGTATGCGGTAGGACATAAACATCCCGACATCGTAAAACTCCTAAAGGATGCCGGAGCCAAAGAATAAATAAATCTAGTCTTCTACAACACTTTCTCCATTACTAATGTAGAGACGTAACATGTTGCGTCTCTACAGATAGAATAACCCATCAAAACCGGCTATATATCGGACTTGGAGTGGAGTTGAAGTGGAATTGAAAATTTCAATTCCACTTCAACTCCACTATTGATTCGGTATTTATTGGGTTTAGGGTGCTTTATGATGCGGATGCAAATTAGTTGACTTATGCTTATCGTTGAGATAATATTTTGATATGCCAAGTTACTGGAAAAGACCCTTATCACCCAAAATAAGAAAATACATGTTAACCTTTGCGGTAACGCAATTTATTATGGCGATATATCTCTTATATTCACTTATAACGAACACTGATATACATAGAATTCTCTTTTGCCTAATTCCTCTAACTGGTTTGCTTGTACTAATGATTGGTCTTTTAGTTCATAGAAAAGAATAGCCTTTCCTTTTCTCTCACGTACCATCACTTCAACGTTAAACCTTAAACTTGAAACCTGAAACTGTCTTAAGTGCATGACAGACAGGTGGGGATTTGATAAAATAGAAACAGTCTTACGGGTCTCCCTTGTGTCGTTATGAAAGAAAGTGAACTATGCCTGAAAACAATATAGACGATAAAATCAAGAATCTCAAGATTGATTCCACGCGCAAACCGTTGACGATTCAGCGCAAACCTTCCCGCAAAAAATATTGGATTACGGGAATTATCGTACTGGCATTGGCTATTTATTTACTCGCACCCCTATTCACCCCGGCGGACGTGGAAGTTGCCAAAGTCACCAAAGAAACACCGCCGAAGATAGGAGATATCCTGCTGACGGTGAGCGGGTATGTCGTCCCCAATCATCCCATCGAACTGGCCCCGAAAATCATGGGGCGGGTAAAGTGGATAGGCGTGGACAAGGGCGACCTCGTAAAAAAAGGACAGGAAATCATCCGCATCGAGGATACCGAATATCAAGCGCAGGTCAATGAAGCGCGCGCCCGCCTCGCCTCCGCCAAAGCTAAACTCGCAGAGCTAAAAGCCGGTTCCCGCCAGGAAGAAATCAGCATGGCGCTGGCATCCCTGCATGAAGCACAAACCCAATTTGTCAACAGCGAATCCAATTATAAACGCTCGCAGAAATTATTCGGCGAAGGTGCCGTATCCAAAGAAACTCTGGACAATTCCAGCACGCAATACGCCGTAGCGAAATCCCAATTGGACTCTGCCAAGGAAAACTATGACATGACCAAAATCGGCCCACGCGAGGAACTCATTCAGGCGGCACAGGGCGAAGTCAACGCGGCGGAGGCTACATTGCAATTCGCGGAATCGCAATTAGCGGACACGGTTATCCGCGCGCCCGCCGATGGAACGATTCTGGAACGTCTGATTGAAGTTGGGGAAATCGTTACCAATACCAGTTTTGGCGGAACACGCGGGGCGCGTACCGCGCTGTTATCCGTGGCGGATTTACGCGATATTCAAGTGGAGATTGATATTAACGAAGCGGATATTCACAAAGTCCATGTGAACCAACCGGCGACTATCGCGCTGGAAGCCTATCCCGATTATTCCTATAAAGGGAAACTGGTGGAAATCGCGCCGCAAGCCAACCGTCAGAAAGCCACCGTGCAGGTGAAAGTTCAATTCCTCAATTCCGACGACAAAGTCCGACCGGACATGACCGCCAAGGTTTCTTTCTTGAACGATATCGCGCCCGACCCGAATGGCAAGAAATTCCGGATATACGTTCCGAACAAAGCGATTGTGACCGAGAACAATGACTCCTTTGTATTTGTGGTGAACGGGAACAAAGCCATTCGCGTAAAAATTACCAAAGGAAAAGATTCTGATTTGGGCACGGAAGTGGAACAGGGATTGACGGGAGATGAAACAATTATTGTCGGGGGTCTCGACGGTTTAAAAGAAGGAAGTCGAATCCGCATTAAATGATTCAAATAATTAATGTTATATATGAAACCTTAAACTTACTTGTATGCCTCCGATTGTTGAATGTAAGAACTTAAACAAAGTCTTCGGCCATGACGGGATTCATGTCGTTGCTCTGGATAATATCAATTTGGATATTCAGGAAGGTGAATTCACCGCACTCATGGGCCCGTCGGGTTCCGGCAAGTCTACCCTGTTACATATCATCGCGGGTATTGACAGTCCCACCGAAGGAGTTTGCCAGGTCGCCGGGATAGATATAGCGCGTTTAACAGAAAATGAATTGGCGAAGTGGCGTAACCAGTATATCGGATTCGTTTTTCAGACCTTCAATTTAATACCTGTTTTAACAGCCTTTGAAAATGTGGAATTACCTCTCTTATTAACTTCCCTATCAGCATCCGAACGGCACGAACACGTGTTAAACGCATTGGATTTGGTGGCGCTATCCGATCGCGCGGAGCATTACCCCCGCCAACTTTCCGGCGGACAGGAACAGCGTGTTGCTATCGCCCGCGCTATTGTTACCGACCCCAAATTAATTCTCGCGGATGAACCCACGGGTGATTTGGATTCCAAATCTGCGGAAGATGTCTTGAATGTTCTAACTCAATTAAATAAAGAAATGAAAAAAACTATCATCATGGTTACACATGATCCGCGTGCCGCACAACATGCTAATATAATAAGACATCTGGACAAAGGAATATTGCTGTCTCTTTAATGATACATATGAATCCATTAGGCCCATAATCCACCCGTTTGCTCCAACCAGTCGGCTATTTTGTCGGTAGCATGAGATATATGATTATCAGAAATGTCCAACTCTAACGTTGGTAAGATTGATTCACCTACCAGTTTTCGCATGAGGTTTTGTTCCTTAATAAACAGTGTCAAATCTTCATATTGCTGCGGATTACCCGATACTTTCAATCGTTCCGTCCGGGCACTTTCAAAAGAATCATTGTTGCGTGTGCAAAAAACCAAACGAAAATTTAGGCCAGCCAACTTTTCTTCCAACCAATGGAAATCATAATTTTTATTATATTTTTCCAATTGGTAAGCACGGGTGGAGATATGAAACCGGTCAATAATCCAGGAATAATATTTTTGCAACTCAAATAATTTAGCCCAGGTTCGATAGGTCTCCAGCGCCTGGGATTCTTCCGCCGGTTCAAAATTAATCAGTCCCCGACCCCAGGGAAAATTGGTAAAGGAACACCATTCCGCGGAAATAATCGGTGAATGATACCTGTATTTTCTTGGACCGACGATCCGGGGATGTTCATTCAAGGCAAAAGCGATTTCTGTTTTAAAGGTCAATCGTGTCCCTTCCAAAATAATTTTAGGACACATCTTTTTACTCATATAATCCCCCTGATAACTTTATACTTTAAATTGTAACTTTTAAACTTGTCTTATTTCGCGTACATTTCCTCAATCTTCCCTATCGCCTTTGATAGATTCGCTTTGGCGAGATTATAATTATACAATGCGCGAATTTCATTATCCTGCGCTCTTGCCAACGTATCTTGCGCATCCACGACTTCCACATTGGTAATAATCCCTTCGGTATATCTGTCCCGCGTGAGTTTTAAAGTGATTTCGGCGGATGCGACACCCTGTCGGGAGGCCAGAACCTGATCCACCGCCGCATTTAAAGAAATCGCCGCCGTACGGACATCCAATTCAATTTTCGATTCCAGTTCTTTGGTATTTTCCTTTTGTTCCTTCAATTGCGTTTTCGCCTGTTCAATCTGTCCTTTGATATTGCCGCCGGTAAATATCGGAATTGTAACCGTGGCTCCCAGAAACCAGGCCTCATCCGTATTACTCGGGTCGCTCCCCGTTCGGCTCAGTTGTCCCGTGACACCAACTACGGGCGCATATTGCGCTTGTGCTTTTTCGATGGCTAATTGTAATGCTTTTTCCTGGGTCTTTGCGGATTGTAAATCAGGACGTTGGGCAAATGCTTCTTGAATCGAGGAATCCAGAGATACCGACACTGCCTGATCAAACTGCGGGGAATCCGTGAGTTCGATAGGTCGTCCCTGTTCCATATCAATTAATTGCGCTAGTGATAATTTCGCGGTTTCAAAATCCGTACTGTATTCCGACAAAGTTTGAATTTCATTTTGATATTCCAAATCCGCTCTGGCCGTTTCCAATTTGCTGCCTGTTCCGGCACCCTCAAATTGTCTCGCCTGTATCAACAACGCCCTGGCGGCTTCCGTCCGCACCCGCGCGGCAATCACACTCGATTCGGCACGTAACGCTTGCAGATAATAGGAAACTGTTTTTAATGCAATTGCCTCCCGTGTCGCGGAATAATCGGTCTTTGCAGATTTTTCCTGCTCCCGTGCGATGGCAATGGTTTTGCTTAAATTCAGATTAAAGACATTTTGAGTCACTTGTAAATACGCATCAAATGAATTAAATTCATTACTTATTGAAAGGCCCGGAAAGCTGATCCCTTCCGCGGAATAATTAACTTTCTCTCTCGCTTGACTGGCGACAACGCTTACTTGCGGTAGGTAACCGGAACGCACTTGATCATATACTGACTGTTGCTCGTTAATCTTCAACTTGGATGCCTGCAGGGAATGATTCTCATCCAATGCTCGTTGGATAGCTTCCTTTAGACTCAACCGGAGTGGCGGACTTTCTTCTGCCTTGACCATCGAACATAAATGAAGAATACTTATTGTACTTATGAATAAAACCATTTTTCTCATACTGACTCCTTAGCTTTAAGTGTTAATCCTATTTTAAGATACCTGTTTCTTAAACCTGCTTACGGCAAAAACAAATAATAAACATGCGATACTAGACAACACAATAATATCCACCGATAAATCTTGTACTCCTGCGCCCCGCAATATAATCCCCCGCAGAATATTCATATAATATGTCATGGGTAATATAAAGCTAAATAAATAAAAAAACAATGGCATGGTGAACCGCGGAAAAATAAAACCTGATAAAAAGATGGAGGGTAACAAAGTAATCATTCCCATCTGCACCGCCTGGGTTTGTGTCGTAGCTTTCGTGGAAACCAGTAATCCCGTGCTTAAATTGATAATGATAAATACTGTTGTTAGCCCAAGTAACAGGAAAAAACTTCCAGCGATAGGAACTCGAAATACGCGCACCATTATAAAAAACAACAAACAGGATTGAATTACAGCGATAATCACATACGGGATCAGTTTTCCCAATAACAATCCAAATTTGGCTAGCGGGGTTACCATAAGCTGTTCAAGGGTTCCTCTTTCTCGTTCCCGCACAATGGCAAATGCCGTTAAAAATGTGGTAACCAGTTGCATGGCAACCCCAATGACCCCCGGGACAAAGAAATTTTCCGTGCGGATATCCGGGTTGTATAAAACTTTGGGTCGTGTATCAATGGGCATATCATTAATCGTTAATCGGGATTTATTTAACACCTGATCCAGGGATTTCCTCAAAGCTACAGAACTGGTCACATTTAACGCTTGCATCGCTACTGTAGAGTTGGAACCGTCTACAAGAACTAATATCTGAGCCTGTTCTCCTTTCAGTAATCTATTGGAATAATCCGGTGGGATTTCAATCCCGATATAAACCTTTCCTTCCGTTAATTGTGCCATCATCTCTTTTTCCGAGTGCACTTCTTTTACAAAATCAATATACTGGGTATTATGCAGAGCGTCTATAAAAGACCGGCTTTCCTGCCTTTGATCCAAATTAAATATTACAGCAGGCGTATGTTTGACATCGGTTTTGATAGCATATCCAAAGGCAATAACCTGGATGAGCGGAGGCAAAAAAGCAAAAAATAATGCCAGCGGGTCACGGCGGATTTGAATAATTTCTTTAAATAAAATAGGATAAAATCCCCGGAATATATTTCTAATTCCCATTGATATAATTCTCCTTGGCCCTTTTCATGGACAAGGTCACAAACACGTCTTCCAGTGACGGTTGAATCGGGCGTATATCAACATGTTTTAACCCTTTCTTCAATAAAAGCTGCCGGATGTCTTCTTCATTGCAAGCTTGCTCCGCGAGAATATGTAAGGCTTGTCCGAAAATAGTTGCATTACTGATTCCCGGATAACGATTGATAATTCGTAATCCCACGGTTGCCGGATCACAGTCTATTTCCAATCTCTTGTATCCCGGAGGATTCATCTCCGGCAATTCTTTCAATTGATCAGGCGCTCCCAACACGATTAATTTTGACATATAGATATACCCGATATGGCTGCAACGTTCCGCTTCATCCATATAATGCGTGGTCACAAACAAAGTAATCCCTTGCGCGGATAACTCAAATAATAAGTCCCATAACTCTCTTCTCGCGACCGGGTCTATACCCGCGGTCGGTTCATCCAGAAAAACCACTTCCGGTTTATGAATCATGGCGCACGCAAGGGCCAGCCGTTGTTTCCATCCCCCGGATAACTGTCCTGCCCTTCTTTTCAGATAGGGTCCAATATGGGTTAGAGCAAATAATTCTTCCTGCCGTTTTTTTAAATCTTTACCTTTGACTCCATAGAGTTGGCCATAGAAATACATATTTTCCTGAACGGTTAATTCTTCATAAAGACTAAATTTCTGGGACATATATCCAATTTGGTTTTTAATCCCCTCAGGATCTTTAGCCACATCTATTCCTAATAACTGTGCCGTTCCGGACGTCGGTACCAAAATCCCGCATAACATGCGTATCACGGTTGATTTCCCCGACCCATTGGGACCTAAAAAACCAAAGATATTTCCTTTCTTAACTTCAAAACTCACATTGTCCACAGCAGTAACGTGCCCGAATCTTTTGGTTAAATTTTCTACTTTAATCGTCGTATCCATCGTATTATTTCCCTACTTGAATATCGGGAAATGTCACATCCGCCGACATCCCCGCACGCAGTCTCCCGGTGGGGTCATCCAGCCTTACTTTTACTCCAAATACGGTATTAATCCGCTCTTCCACCGTTTGAATATTGCGCGGAGTAAATTCAGCTTTACGGTTGATTTGTTCTACTGTTCCATAAAATATCTCCTTTGGAAAAGAGTCCACCTTAACATCCACTTTGCTGTTTTCTTTCAAGAGTCCCAGATAATTTTCTGGCGCATAGACTCTGACCCACAATTTGCTGGGGACAACCAACGTCATAGCCGATTGATTCGGAACTAATAAGTCTCCAATCCGTAAATCACATACTTCCACCATCGCATCCATTGGCGCAACAACCGTCATTTCATTTAACTGAGTTTCAATTTGAGCCAATTCATGTTCTGATTGCTGTAAGTTGGCTTTCGCAGCTACATAATTATCCTGCGCTTGGGCAATATCTTCTTTACGAAATCCTGCTTTCATTAAATTATATGTTTCTTGCGCGGATTTGACCTGTGCTTTTAAAACATCCACTTGATTAACCGCGCTATCCCGCGTTTGCTGAGAGACCGCGCCTTCCTTATACAATTTCTCATATCGCTGGGCATCTTTAACAACCAATTCCAACTTCACCTTCACAGCTTCCAAATCTGACTTCGCTCGTTGAATCTCTTGCGTCCGATTACCCGTTTGTACCAGTTCCAAGTATGCCGCTCGCTGGCTGATATTGTCTTTGGCTTGATTTATCGCAGCTAAATTTTGGTCTTTCCTCGTTAATAGCTCCGCATTATCTATACGCACCAACACATCGCCTTTTTTGACTGAATCCCCTTCTTTGACCAGCACTTCGGTTACACGTCCACCAATCTTTGAACCCACTAATATATCATCCACTTCAATAGTCCCATTCAAGGTTATTTTTGTATTTTTGGAATTTCCAAATAGTGTGCAATTAACCATAAAGACCGATATCACAGCAATTAAAATATATACCAAATAATACTTCTTTCTGATGGGTCTCATTGATTAATTCCTCTCTTTCTTATTTTTTAAAGAACCCAGAACAAACTGCACCGTATGTTTGATAATTTTTTCTATAAATTCGTCGTTATCCTTAAATTTTCCGACAAAACGAAGAAACATGGGTTGCGCATTAATAAAATGTACGCATACCGCAATTATGCTGAACGTAGCAAGCTGGGCATCCATATTACGAAATTCCTTTTTTCTCACCCCTTCCTCCAGAATACTTCGCAACGTTCCAAAATTGGCTTGTGCAAAAGGTTCCATGATCTCCATAAATGGTTTTCCCCCCATTGCCATTTCCCTCATCATCATTCTCGCTTGAGTTGGGTTCCTCAACACTAACTCCATAAAAGTCCGGATATACCCTTCTAATTTTCTAGAACTTGTGGTTTCCATTGACTTGAGTTTTTCGAGTTCTCCTAACAACTTTTGTCCCATCTCCACAATCAATTCCCGATACAAATCTTCTTTGCCGCCAAAATGATAGGTGATCGCACCCAGATTCACATCCGCCTTTTGGATAATATCCCGAATTGACACGCCGTCATACCCCTGTTGGGCAAATAAACCTCGCGCCACTTCTTTAATATGTTCTCTCGTATCCATAATATTTTCCTTCCAATTAATTCATACGTATGTATGATAACTGGTCATAAACCCTTTGTCAAGCGAAAAGTTTTACTGGTTTGCCAACCCATATACTTGGTTTTAAGAAGTTGCTGGGGAAAAAGGGAGAGAGATTATTTCAAGAACTGAATTTGATAATATAACCCTTTTACATTTAGTGTAACAAGAACAATCCAATTAATCCGCAAGCGACAATCACCCAAATAGGAGATATCTTTGTCCAGGTGGCGACGGCAAAAGACACAAAGGCTAATATCCAAGTTGCATAGCTATCGACAGACAATTTTCCTAATGTAACCACTGCACCGCACAATAAGCCGATGACAGCAGAATTCACAACCGGCAATGCGATTAGAGCGATTTTTGATTTCTCAAACTTCTGGTAAAACTTACTGGCTAGATAAACTATCAGAATAGATGGGGTGAATACACCTATAGTTGCGGCAATGGCGCCCAACCATAAATTTAAACGATAACCTATGAATGTTGCCAATATCGCCACAGGCCCCGGCGAAATCAGTCCTACAGCAACCGCATCATGAAATTCCGACGGGGACATCCAGTGCCGATTAATCACAAAATCATGCTGCAATATCGGTATCATTCCATATCCGCCACCAAAGGTTAAAAGCCCAGCAACGAAAAATACTCGAAATATTTGCATTATAGGTGGCTGTTGTGATGCCATTTAAGAATTCCTCCGTGACAACGGTATATAGGAAATGACCACTCCCAAGATTCCGGCGGTGATTACTATAATGATTGGATTGATATGCCACACAATTTGAGCAATAAAAGCCATCAGCACTACTAAAAAATATCCTGCTTTTTTCATATTTTGTTTTGCGACACGAACAGTCAATCCTGCGAGTACACCGACCACTCCGGGTCCTACCCCATGAAAAAATCTGTTCAGCCAGACTTGTTCTTTCGCCGAACCGTAAAATATGGCGAAGGCAACCACCACAAAAAAAGATGGAATAATCATACCCAGCATCGCCAGCAAAAGACCGGGGAATCCTTTCAACCGGTAAGCGATATACCCCCCCACATTACAAATCATCACCCCCGGTGCTGACTGTCCCACGGTGATAGCGTGAACAAAATCATCATGGGTAATCCATTTTCTTTCCTCCACCATCTGATGTTCCAACACGGCCAGCATGGCGTACCCGCCGCCAACAGATTGAATCCCGATTTTAAGATAGATTTTTAGAAGATCAAAAAGCGATAAATTTAATTGTTTGGGTTCCATAAGTCTAAATTTTCATTATCCATTGTAATATTTTCCAGCCTACTATTAAAATATATTTTTCTCTAGAATCAATGCTTCCGAACCATCGGGCAAATAATTTAGTTTTTTTTCTTTATCGGAAAATCCATAATCTCGATAGAATTGTCGCAAAAGCAAGTTTGCTTCGGAAATCGCCTTATCCGGTTTTATAGCCACCTCGATTTTCTGAATCCATTTTTTCTGGAATTCCCGTTCCAGACGTTTCAATAGGATTGGGGCCACACTTTGTTTCAAATTTATTATCGGAACACCTAACCAAATAATTGTTCCAATATTTTCAGATGATTTTGTGTGGAGAACAAATCCCAAAACGTTTTTCCCATCCACCGCCGCAAACCCTTTCTGCGTTTCCACATCTTTTTTCATTTGCGCGATTTCGGATTCACTATAAAAGGGTACGAGGGTTTCAATAAATATTTGAATTCCGCCAATCTCCTCCCGTGATATTTTATGGATGATAATTTGTTCCATATTGTCCCTACCCGGCTTTTTGCAACATCATCTGGCGGATGGTCCATTCAATCTCGATAGATTTGTTTGTGGATTGCGTCAAAGCGACCATATCTTTTTCCAAATCGTCCAATTCCACACTCGAATAATTTTCCAGAATGAACTTTTGTTTTCTCCATACGGGAATATTATACTGGAATATTTTCGCTGCTTGTGACAAGGTTGCCGGAACACGACTCAAACGGCTAATCTTCTTTTCTAAAAAGGGACGGTACTGCGCGTTCTCCAATAATTCCCCTATATACAACCGGTTTCCATTGGATTCCAATAACCTGTCGGCAATGTCCAAATATTTCCGAAAGGCGGAAACGTCCGTTTGAATAGAATCCGTTTCTTCCAATAAAATCAATCCATTTTCTTTCAATTGGCCCGACCAGTTATGCAGGGATTCCATGCATTTTGCCATATGAGTCAATACAAACCGGAAAAAAATTAAATCCGCTTTCCCTGTGGGAAAAGGAATCTTTGTTACATCATGGATTTGATAAGAAATGGTCGGATAGGCTCGATTGAATTCCAGTGCCTTCCCGATAAAGTATTCTGAATTGTCTAGGCCAATTATGTTTTGAGGTGACAGAGTATCGGCAAGAGACCGTGTTGTAAATCCAGACCCACAGCCTAAGTCGAGGCACAATGGTAAATTCTTCTCCCCACATTCTCCCAAGAACGATTCCGTAAATTTGGAAAATAGCTCATGCAATTGCAACAACCGTTTCCCACCTAATTCATCGCTTGCAAACACATATTTCATCGTGCATCTATTGTATCCTAAAAGATAGTTTAGGGTTTAAGGATTAGTTGAACGAGACGTAGAGGAATCCATAAAAGGACCTACATTCCCTACAATAAAGCATTTTATTCCCAATTCAGATTAATATTGCACGATTTAATCTATTTACTGCTATTACGCTCTAAAATCTCTTTAAGTACCTTTCGATTTCGTTTGGTTTTTTCTTGATAGCTATGGATTAATACCTTGGGATTGGGAATGGACATCAGGCGGGAGAGGGAGAATAATTCAATCTTATCTTCCGGGATTAGGTTATTGGAAAAGTTGGACATAAGACGAAGACGGTTTTGGAGTTGAGTGAAAAATAAATAGTTTTCCTGCAAAAGAGTAAATGCCTTTTTATCAATTTTCTTTTGAGTATGTAACTTTTTTAATCCCTCATAGATATTAGAATTGTGGAATCTTTTGTTTTTATGTCCGTGCAATAACAGGAGATATTGAATGGCAAATTCCAAGTCCACCAGTCCACCCATGCCAACTTTCATATCACGTTGTTGGTGGGCATCCGGCTTAATCGCTTTTTGCATTTTCATACGCATAGTCCAAATTTCTTTGGCAGATTTGGAAGTCATGGATTTCCCATAAACAAATT
Source organism: uncultured bacterium (assembly GCA_963768165.1). Lineage (GTDB taxonomy): Bacteria > UBP4 > UBA4092 > UBA4092 > UBA4092 > CAVYHJ01. Next base: position 64,799 of record CAVYHJ010000002.1, read on the forward strand.
CCATCGCATCTTTCAATACGACTTTTGCCAATTTTGAATTCCCAGCAACGTAACGCGATTTCATCCATGCCAGCCGTTCCCAAAACGATGCACGCTTTTCAAAATATTTTTTAAACGGTCCCGGAGTTAGTGCCAGCGCTCCATCTTTTCCTTCCGGGCGTAACCGTAAATCCACCGCCCCCAGGCAGAATTGCATTTCCTTGGTTAATTTTTCGACAATGGAACAAGCGGTCGAAAAATCCAAAGGTTGGATACCGGATAATAATTTATTTTTTGATACAGTTTCTTCATCCGCATAAATAAAAACCAAATCGAAATCGGAACCCAGAGTCAGTTCTTGTCCGCCCATCTTACCTAACCCCAGGATTGCCAAACCAACTTCATCAGGTTTTCCCAAGGCAAACTCAAATAACGTTTTCTCTAAGATACTGTTTATAAATTTATCGGCAATTTGAGATAATTTCTTGGAAAGAGTGAGATGGCTTTTTTCGTTTATCAAATTGAGAATCCCTAATATTAAGATTTTCTCTTCCCAGAGCTTCCGGATTTCATGGGTGGAAAGATATTTAGGAATGGATTGTTCCAGCAAGTTTATCAATTCTTTTTCAGTGAGTTTTGTAATTAAGGAATCAAACCTGCCGGGTTCTTTAATCAATAGATTGCCCAAATGTTCACTGCTGGAAAGCACCAATAGCAGCCGTTCCAAAACTTCTTTATTTTCACTCAACCAGGTATAAAACGATCGATAGTTGGTGTACTTGTTCACAAACCGATGGAACTGTTTCAAACCTAAATCGGGATTGGGCAGAGATTTCAAAAAGTCCAATAAATTAGGCAGGAGAGCGGTAAACCGTTTGCGCTCGTCCGGCGATACAATATGTTCCTGGCTGCCATAGGCCAGGGCTTGAAGAGTGAGACGGCTATCAGTAGTATTTGCAAAGCCGTAATTCTTTAATTCTTCAGCAACTTCTTCCTCTTCTATTTGTGAATCAATTAAGCGGAAGATTTTCAATTCGGTTTCTTTGAGTTCGGAAACGGTTTCGTCTTGAAAGAACGATTGGAAGATTTCATTGACCCGTTGGGTATAATTCTGAAGAGACTTTAAAAAGTCGTCCACGGAAGAGAATTCCATCCGGCGGGAAAGTTTTTCAAGTGCCTGTTGTTCTCCGGAGATATGATAGGTTTGCAACTGGTGCATGAGTTGAAGTTTTTGTTCCACCCGGCGAAGGAATCTATAAGCTTCTATTAAAAATTCACCCTGTTTTTGACTGATTATTTTCTTTTCCATCAACACTTCCAGAATTTGACAAGTATTACGAATCCGCAGTTCAGGATATTTCCCTCCGTGCAACAATTGCAGGATGGAAATATAAAATTCAATTTCACGGATCCCGCCTTTACCACTTTTAATCTCAATACCCGATTCTATTTTTTTCACAATTTCCGATTGCATTCGGGATTTCAGATGATGGATTTCTGTCACACTGGAATAATCAAGGTATCTCCGGTACACAAACGGGACAATCAATTCTTCAAATTTGGTCCCGACATCCTTGTTTCCGGCAACTGCGTGAGCTTTAATCAAGGCAATGCGTTCCCAAGTTTCGGCGAATTCTTGATAATACACTTCATAACTTTCCAATGAGCGCACCAGAGGACCGGCACTTCCTTCCGGGCGAAGCCGCAAATCAATGCGATAAGCGCAACCCTGTTCCGTAGGTTCGCTTAGAAATTTGACAAGGTCTTCACCCAAGCGGGAAAAGTATTCATGATTTGAGAATCCATGGGTGGTTTCTCCTTCCACATCGTAAACGAAAAGGACATCAATGTCCGAACTGAAATTCAATTCGTGTCCGCCAAGTTTGCCCATGCCAATCACGGCAAATTGCGGTCCTGCATTTTTATCCTTGGATTCCCGCTGAGGCTTCCCGAATTCTTTCTCAATTTTAGGAGTACAGGATTTTAAGGCAATATCCAAGAGCACACTGGCCAGGTCTGATAATTCTTCCGCCATGTCCAGAATATCTCCCAGTTTCAAAATATCGCGTGCTCCGATACGCAATAATTCACGCCGGTGAAATCGGCGAGTGGCATTGACTTTCCTAGTGAGATTATGGACGGGAGAGACCCATTCTTCTGCCTGGTTCCGATAATCTTCGAGATTCTTTTTCTGATTCAACTGGCCTCCTTCCAAAAGCCATAGAAAAAGTTCGGGATTGCGTACCAAAATATCGGCAATAAACTGGCTTCCTCCACAGAGTTTTACCAGAGTGTCGAGAGAGGAGGGCAATTGTGTGAAAAAACTATAGGTCGCTGACCGGTTGATACAGGCGTCCAAATATCGATCTACATTATTAAGCGCCAAGTCGGGGTCTACTGATTCTTTTAATTGTTCCAGCAGACGGTCATTAACAAAAGGAAGATAATCATTATAATACTTTGGTTGACATAACCGCTGAAAGGTTTTTTCCGCTTTCGAAGGGTCTTCAAAAGAAATGTCAGAAACTTGCAATACATACTCCTTGATAGAAAGTCGAGAGAGCTATATCCATGAGTTAACGGATCATATCAGGGGCCACAGAATCATGCGCTTTTTCAAAACGAGTGCGAATCCCTACTTCCACATGTACGTCGTGCCAGCCTTTGGGAACATCAAAGATAGTTTCCACCGTTTTAGATTCCTTATACTTCAACAAGGGAATCAATATATCGTCACCGATTTTCACAGTGTAATCATAGTATTGTATCACAACATTTTCTGCGTCCATTTCCCCTTTATTGGTGACTGTCGCAATTAATCTGGCTCTTCTTGTTTCCGGCCAAATAGAATTCATTGAGGTATCCCATACCCAATCACTGGACGTAATAACAGGGTCTGATTTGGTCAGGATATGTACCGGAATCTCCGCTTTCAGACGAGTGCGATTAATACCGGATATTTTATTATTTTTATCTACAACAACCACAATTTTTCTATCGCCGGTAACTTGTGCCGGGGGATCCCACCGCAATCGTATGGTTCGGCTGGAATGAGGCGGGATCAGTTCCAAGACGGGAATGCGCCAGTCTGTCCGGTCCGTAAATTGTTTACCCCCGCCATAATCCGGGTCATTATCGAACCCAATGACTTCTACGTTTCGAGCCGGAGCGTTACCAAGATTATGAATGATCGCATCCACGAAAATTGTTTCCCCTTCTACGTATTTATCATTCGTTAATTTCAGATCGGTAGAGTTGATGGATAGCTCAATATCCGCTTTGGCTGTCTCTGTAGACACCGACAATGTCTGATTCACAGATAAAACAGCCGATCCTGCAGCATCTCCGGCACTATTCCATTCATAAATACGGACGGGAATCTTGTTCAAAGCCTCGTCCGCTTGAATGGGTAGATTGGTTTCAATTCTCCCATTCTTGATAGCAACAGTTTTTTCTGAATAAATTGGAAGTGATTCGTCGTGAAGAGGAGCAGAATATTTTTCCGGGTCATGTGCGGAGTATTCAATGATGGCATTCCCCGACCGGAGGGAAGAAGAAATCCCATTAAATTGTACTGCGGTTTCTTGTCCAAGGAATATAGTTTGGGGTTGAAGATCTATGTCCAGCGAGTTTTTCGGTATGCCAAGTTTTAGTGCCGGGTCTCCAAACAGGGTGAACATTTGAGGAGTAGAATCATGGCCGGGATCAAGATAATAATCAATTACTGCTTCCGTTACAGCATTACCATCCACAGTTTGTTGATATTCGAACATTGCTTTAACCAGTTTATTCGTTAAATTTTTATGTTGCGGAGTAAATCCCTTTCCGGTGGGAGAATAGACTGCGATGGCTCCTCCCTGAGGGACACGTTGCATATCTTCCGAAATACAAATATTCCAAGGGCGGGTTGGCCAGTCAAATTCTCCTGTTGAACAAGTCAATTGGACGACAAAAGGAAGTTTCCTGTCATTTTTTAATTTTTTCATGTCACTGTTTTTTGTATCTCCACCGAAAAAAATTCGTTGATGCGACCAGACATTGGGAGATCCGTGGCCAAAATAAATAACCGCCAGGTCGCCTTCGGAAATCGCATTTAAGACTGCCCGATTTCCTTCCAGACTGATTTTACTGTTTTCACCGTTCGGCAGGTAATAATTATCTATGGATGGATAATCCCGTAAATCAACAAACTCCTTGGAAAATTGAACGGGTAGAGCTCGCGAGACATCACGGCAGTCATCTTCAAAGCCGTCATCCGATACAAATAAAATCCGGTTTTTCCAAGGTCCCATTTCCGGTTGTGTTTCATACCGGATGATTTTATCTACAATGTTTTTTGCGTCGGTTGTATTATTGACGGAAATTCTTCCGCAGATGATATCCGGTAACAAGTCGTCTCCTACAATTTGGGTATACCACAGATCGGAAGCCGCTTCCTCCGTTACGGTATTCATACGGTAGGGAGGAATATAATTGATTACCCCGTTGTGGTAATCTCCCTTATAATCGGAGGTACCATCCCCGATGAGCAGGACATAACTCGGATAGGGCGGGTTCCAAAAGTACAAGGCATATTGCAAAAAGTCATGTATCGCACGCGGATCAAAAAGTCCGTAACCGAACTGGTCGTAAATATCGTTAATATCAACAATCCGCACCCGCAAACCCTGTTTCTTGTGATATCGCGCCAATTCTTGCGCTTGTTTTAAGAAATCGGGATGAGTGATAATGATATAATCGGCTTGTTGATGGGTATCTCGTAAATTATCTTTAACTGAATATGGCGTTGGAGTAGTTATATCCATTGTGGTTTGTTGGGCAATAATATATTTTTGATAAACGGATATCGCGGGTAAATAGAATCCATTTTGGACTGTATTATAGGTAACATGTAGAAGATGTATTTGATGGAGTGTGTCCAGAGCGTATATGTAATATTTGTCAAAATCTGCTGAATCCGCAAATCCGGAAATAAAGTATACCGCATTGTTTGCAGAAGTCTCCCTTTGGAATTCTAATAATCCATCCTGTGGTGACAGTCCGTTGTAATAAGTCAATTGGATACTTTTCAAATATATTTCGTCTTTCTTTGTGGCAGAGCCGGTGCCCGGCAAATTAAATCTCAGGATATGTTGTCCCGTAGTTAGATAATCTGTTGGGAGGGTTGTTTTAAACGAATACGCCACTTGACCTGCCCAATGCGCTTCTCCAAGGGTAGTTCTATCCCATGTTATGATGACCCGGTGTTCATTAGAGAACTCAGCCTTTGATTTGCCATGAAATTGGATTTCAATAGGTACTTTTTGTTGATATAACCGGATATTTTCCATTCCCGATAGATCTACGCGGATTTTCCCGCTGGTCAATACGGAATAAGCTTTCCAAAACCACTCACCTGAAGAATTGGGATTACTATCCGCCCAGTCTTCGAAAATCATTTTTTTCTCCAAATGGTTTATGATTTGATAATCTTTAGTTATATTTGCGGTAGTGGATATTGTGTTGGAAATATTCTCTATGGGAAAATGCAAACCCGAATTTTTACCCCAGGTCAACCAGTAAATATTGAAGTTGGTGTAAATGCTATTAGGATCTTCCCCGTAAAAGATAATTCCATCATTCGGATTGGTTTTTCCGTGAGATTGGATATCCAATTGAGTAGGGATTTCTTTCCCCTGATTAAACAGGCGAAAAGTTTCCGGTTTAATGGCCCCCGTTTTTATACCCATAGATTTCAAATATTCCAATGAAATACGATAGAATCCTTTTTCTGGAATGGATAACTTAACCCAAGGAATATTTTTCCCGAAGAACTCAGGGGATACCTGGCCGGGATAAGATTCCGGTGAATTATAGGGTAAATCAGGCAAATTCCGTAACTCACTCCGGGGATCGTAGTTGATAATTATATCGGACAACACTGCGTCAATACCTATGGATGGTTGGGGTGGATGGTTGAAAGAATTGCTGGAGGTTTCTCTGTAAGGCATCTTCGTATAAGGTGTAAGTTCCATTTTTTTATCCGGCTGGATATCGAGGGATACAGAATCTAAAACATAATGGAGATTCCCGGATTGCTGGCTCAAAGTTAGAGTCAGTCGTCCGATACGCCAATCCCGGACATAACCTACTGGTTCAAGTTTAACAAGGGAATCTGTTTTTATAGGTAGAGTCGAGGGAGTTCCACTTACTGTTTCTTTAAAAATAGTTTCATTGGTATAGGTTCTAAAGGAGATCTTTTTCAAAATGACCGTGGATTTTCCCTTGGGGATGGCTACATAATCCATACGTGAATCGGGAACACGAAATCCGGTGGACGGATTTACAAAAGTTAATCGGATGAGCTGACCATCGGATTCCAGAACCTGCCACTCTTTTTTGGCTAAAATCGAGTCGGATTGTACCGGCGCAGAGTAAATAATACCATAGAGGGAAAAGAAAACGACAAATATAAACAACAATAATCTTGGAGTTGTTCGATTTGCCTTTTTGGGGAAAATAGAAAAACGTATTAAAAGACTTCGCATAATTTCTACTTTAAGAATAAACGGAACCAGACTTTTTTTCAACCTTTCATTATAATACTTTCCCCGACGAGGAATAGATGGACAAGCTAGAATCTGTTAAAATGGTTCTCCCAAAAAGCCAAATACGAACAGGAAAATATTTCCAGGAGGGTTACCCTAACTGGTAAGGAACCGGTCTTGAAAACCGGCGGGCACTGCCCTTGAGAGTTCGAGTCTCTCACCCTCCGCCAATTTGTTCCACTTGTGCTTTGGATTTGATAAGAGAGTTCTCGAATAAAGGACCGACTCTATTATACTGATTTTTAATAGATTTGACATATAAATCAGATTATCGGACAATTCTTTTTTCATTACAGACTGGAGTTTTATGAAGAAAGTTAAAGTTTTAATACCGGCGACTACAACGAATTTAGGACCGGGATTTGATTGTCTGGGGTTGGCGCTCACGCTGTATAACACAGTTGAATTGAGTTTACGAAAAGGCAATTCACTGTTAGACATTACCGGTGAAGGCGCTGGAGAATTAAACCATAAGAAATCCAATTGGGTGGTACGGGGAATTGAGAAAGTTTATGAGATATTGGGGGAGGAGTGTCCACCGGTCCATTTGAAATTAGACAATCGGATACCTCTTGCCCGAGGATTGGGGAGCAGTGCGGCAGCTTATTTGGGTGGATTAATCAGTGCCAATGAGCTTACCGGCAGGAAACTTTCCGAAGAAGAAATATTAGAATTGGCAGTGGCTCACGAAGGTCATCCCGATAATGTGGTTCCCGCGATACATGGGGGATTGGTAATATCCTGTAAGACGAGTGAGAAAACCTTATGGGTGAAGTGTAAAAATCCTCTAATCCCCTCTATATTAGTTGCCATTCCTGATTTACAGATGGGGACCAAAGAATCACGTGCCATATTACCCAAACGAGTTGCTTATACCGATGCAGTATATAACCTGACCCGCACAGCTTTATTGGTTAGCGCACTGACAGAGGGACGCTGGACATTATTACGTGAGGCAATGGATGATCGCCTGCACCAACCTTATAGGGATACTAAAAATAAATTAATCTCCCGTTCTATTTTGGGAGCTTATAAAGCCGGGGCATTGGGTGCCGCTCTATCCGGTTCCGGTTCTTCGATTGTAATTTTTATTCCGAGAGGAAATAAGCAAGCCGGGAAATCCATTCAAAAAATCTTTGCAGAACACTCTATTCCCGTCCGGTTATTGAATCTGAAAATGGATAATCGAGGGTTAAGAGTTATCAAAAAGTGAAGTTATTCCAATTATTCTTCGGATAAAAATAAATAATGGCATTGACAAAAGGCGCAATTCCTCCTATTGTCATTTTCTTAATGTAATAAAGAGGTGATATGAAACGCGAATTACAAAAGATGATGAATACGGATTTGGGTATCCTGATTATCGGCGGTGGAATTACCGGCGCAGGTATCGCAAGGGATGCAGCCAATCGAGGGATTAAGGTGGCTGTTATTGAGAAGAATGATTTTGCATGCGGTATGACAAGCCGTTCTGCCATGCTGGGGTATGGAGCGTTTTCTATTTTTGAAGATAAATCCGGTTCTTCCTTGAAAGAATCTCTCCATGAACGAATGGTATTACAATTTATTTCTAAGGATATTACTCATCCTGTGACTTTTCTGACTCCCTCCTATCAAGGTGACAAATCGAAATTGTCTCATAATAATTTTGGGTTCACTATGTATAATATGTTCGCGGGAGCCAAGAAAGTGCAACCACCCCAATCGATCACTACGGATGAAGTATTGAAATTAGAACCGAACATTAGTAAGGAAGGATTACTTGGGGGATTGAAGTATGAGGATTCTTATACAAGTCCAGAACGGTTGGTCATTTCCAATCTTTGGGATGCTTTTGAGCATGGAACGCAAATCGCCAATCATTGTGAAGCGGTATCGTTTTTACAGGAGAATGGGAAAATCATTGGCGTTACAGTGAAGGATTTATTGGATGGGAAGACATACGAGATTAAGGCGAAGATTGTGGTGAATACGACCAGCTTCGGGAAAGAAAAGAACTCATTCCCGACGCAGAAAATAGGTGAATGGGTGAAAGAGATTACGCTGGTTGTTCCTAAATTTACGGAGAAGGCAATTTTGTTTTCCAATAAAGACCACCTATTTTATGTCATACCCCAAAATGAATACTCGATAATCGGGACTACAGTGGGAAAGTTTAAAGGAAATCCTGATGAAGTCCGTGTTATGGATGAAGAAGTTAAATCTCTGTTGGATGAAGTCAATCGAGTTATGCCATCAAAGAATTTGAAAAAGACAGATGTATTATATGCCTATGCAGGTGTCCAGCCTTTGAATTGGAAATTTAATATTCATAAAAAAGAAGGCTTTGGATTAATTGTTATTGCTGTCATAAGCGGAAAACTAGGGAGATACCGGTTAACAGCTCAAGAAGTTGTTGATCTTATTCATTATGAATGTGGCGTCCCACAGGAACGGAAATGTCAGACGGATATTCAACCTTTGTTATACCAGAAATTTCCCAGTGAACAGGAAGCGTATTTGCGGTTGCAGGATGTGTTTGAGAAATCTCCGGCATTGAATACTTTGTTAAAGAATGAAAAGATTGTTAAAGCGAATGAATATAAATTTCGCGTGGCACTGGCCTGTGAATTGGAAATGGCAAGAACTCCGGCGGATTTCCTGTTACGGCGGTCCAATATAGGGTTCCGTCAAGGATTGGGATTGGATATTCTTCCCATCATTGCAGAGCATATGGCGTCATTCTTTGGCTGGAAACCGGAAGAAAAACAAGCTCATATTGAGAATTATAAGAATTATGTTGCAACAAATTTAGCTATACGCTGATTACAAAGAATGAGGAGTATTCAAAAAATCCAGTGGTGCCATAATTGTCTTCTTAATTTGGATTTGTTCCTGTCTCTAAAAATAATTTTATTGTAGTGGTATCACCTGTTTTGGTAAAGTTTAGAAACATTGATTCAGTAGTATGTTAGATAAATAATAATGTGTTTGGTAAAGGACGTATATCGGTGGCCGGGGAATAGGGTAACAGAGAAGCATTCTTAGATTTACGACTTCTGAATGAAGATTGATAAGACTTCAAGGGAAAGCTTGTTCAAATCAAGCCATTATTAGCCCTCCAAGATTTAAAACACAGGGATGCAATGAACGAGAGCGGTCTCGTTCATTGCAGATTCGCTGGTGACTCGTGGAAGAACCGTATAAAACTGCTAAAAATGAGTTAAAAAAGAGGTTTTTCGAGAAGTTTCTAAAGGAGCATAATGTTTGTTTTTTTGCCCTTTTTGAATTAGAGTGACACAACTTCCACCTGTTTGATTCAACATACCAGATTCTCGTCCATGATCGCCACCTCGAGGAACTGTTTAACCCGTTACTGACCGATCATCTTACTTCCCTTTTCAAGTTTTCTTCCCATACTCCCAATCCCGACTTAAGACTTTACCAATATTCATTTGTTTACCAATTGGATTAAATCACAGATGAAAAGGTTTGGAAAGAGCGGTTGTGTGATGGAGGTAAGAAAAAGTATACAAAAAGGGACAATATACCCAAAAGGTACAGTGAAAGAGTACAATTTTGCAAAGTTGGGGAGTGGTAATTTGAGCAACTATAATTTTATCAATAAGGTAATGAAATATATCCAGGTTGGCACATGCCATGCAAATTAGAGGGTTGTAATAATTCTCTTAGAAAGGAGAAAAAAGATATGAAAAAGATAACAAAAATCGGGCTAACAGGATTACTGATAGCGAGTTTAGGAATCGGGGTGGTTCAAGCCATTCCAGTTGTGCCGAGAGTGGCACCAGTCGCGAGAGTTCGTGGGACAATAGTACACCGTCCATATTTCGCGCCAAGAGCATATTGGGGACCACGGTACTATGTACCAGGAGTGTCTCTAGATTTCTATTACGGACCGGGTTATATACCTGCGCCAGTACCGGGAGTAGCAGTTGATCTGGGTTACGCACCGGGACCTTATTATTATGGTCCGGCCTACTATCCTTATGGTTATCCAGGGCCAGTACCCCGATTGCGGGCATTACCGCCAGCACGATTTAGAGGCGGATTTGTTCCGGGACCCCATCGAGCAGCGCCGTTCCGAGCCGTACCAGGTCCACGAGCATTTGCTCCGAGAGCGTTACCTCATCGGTAAATGGATTTGAGAAAATAGCAGACTGGTCCTGAGAAATCGGGACTGGTCTTTTTTATTGAATTTCGTTCAACGGTATTTTCTTAGGAGAAGGGGGAACATGGTAGAGTAATTTATTGACCTGTTCCATGATTGCATTCATGGTAAAAGGTTTTTGCAAAATCGCGGAAATACCCATACTTTTTAACCGTTCGTCTACTTCCTCAACCGTTTTGACCGTAATCACAATTACTGGAACATTTTGTAATTGTGGAACGGAACGGATAGCCTCACAAAATTGATACCCGTCCATGTGGGGCATTAAGATATCCAGAATAATCAAATCCGGTTCGATTACCTGCGCTCGTTGAAATCCTACGAATCCGTCCGACGCGGTGACGACTTCAAATTCCCAATGAAACAAAACTTGCAGGATTCGCACAAGGCTGGGATCATCTTCCACAATTAAAATCCTGTGTCTGAGCATAAATATCGTTCTACACTTTAGAGAATAACCGAATGGAATCGGGCTTTATTCCAGACTTAATATATCTTTGTAAGACAAGGTTTTTTCTTTAAAAGGAACGGGGGCCAGGAGCCGATTAATTTCATTGACGACTTCATCAAGATTAAACGGTTTTCGAACATAAAGATCCGCACCTTGTTGAAAGGCAGTCGTTTGGTCTTCCATAGAGCCGTAACCAGTGATAAAAATAACAATAGTATTATTGGTTTTACGGGAATGCTTGATGGCGTCACACAACTGATGACCGTTTAACAGGGGCATCTTCACATCCAACAGAACCATATCCGGTTCACATCCTTGAACTTTTTGCAACCCGGAATATCCGTCATGTGCCATCACCACTTCATAGTTTCTCGATAACGCTGTTTTCAATACCAAACAGATATCTCTATCATCATCAATAACCAATATCCGATGCTGTTTCACGGGAATTTTTCTCACTCCACATTGAGTTTATTACCTAACTTTCAAAATTGTAGTATAGCACGAGATAAATAATCTGACTATTTTTCAACCTCCCATCTCCCCCTTTCCAAATTTTGTTTTGAAATTGAGACTTTGCTATAATCGTGTGGGTTTCTATCCCGGTCAAGAGCATCGGGAGTCTCATGATGCAAAAATTAACTAAAGTTAAAAGAGTATCCACCGAAAATAAGGTGCAACAATTGGTACAAGAAGCGGTTTTTTTTGAAAAGTTTAGCGAGCTCGTCCGCGCGGATGTTCCATTATTGCACGCGCTGGAGGTCGCAGCGACTTCTCTGCGGGACAGAACTCTACAATCGCTGTTTTTACAAATGATTCCGAAACTGGAGCAGGGACAAAGTCTCACAGACGTTTTCAAACAATATCCGGAATGTTTTTCTTCATTTCAATTGGCGATCATCGAGTCGGGTGAAAAAGACGGTCATCTGGAAGAAGGCTTTACACGGGCGGCGGAGTCTATGAGACATGAAGCCGAATCTCTGGAAATGAGCGGAACCTCTTCAGAACTTCCAACGGGGCGTACCTTACTCCGAACTCCGGCAGACCACCTTTCCAAAATCAGCCGGGAACTTTCCATTATCAGTTCGCATTTAGCCAATGTCAGCCAACAGTTATCCCACTTATACAAAGGTTCCCATTCATCCAATCACAAGAAAGCGAAACCGAAACGATGATTTCCTTTTATTGTAATCAAATGAGAGGATTGGCATGCTGAAATCCATTCTAATCAGCATGCGTCCCAAACAATGGACGAAAAATTTAATCCTTTTCGCGGGAATTGTCTTTGCGCAGAAACTAAGCGATACCCCCTTGTTGATTCGGAGTACCCTGGCATTCGTCATATTTTGTCTCATTTCCGGCGCGATTTATTTAATCAATGATATCGCAGACGTTCAAGAAGACCTGCAACATCCCCGCAAAAAATACCGGCCAATCGCCTCCGGTCAACTGTCCATTTCTACCGCTTTCATTGCTGCCGTGGTTCTTGTAGTTATTTCCCTCACCGTTTCATTTTATTTAAACAACCCCTTTGGCATTTGTGTCCTCGCCTATTTTCTCATGATGCTGTTCTATTCTTTTTTATTTAAACACCATGTGATTCTGGACATACTCATCATCGCCTTGGGATTTGTGTTACGGGCGTATGCCGGCGCGGTGGTCAATGCCCAAGTGTTTGCGTCCCAATGGCTATTGATTTGTACTTTGTTTTTAGCACTCTTTTTAGCAATCAGCAAACGGAGGCATGAATTGCTTCTTTTGGAAGATAACGCTAACTCTCATCGCAAAGTATTATTAGAATATTCACCGGAATTCCTCGACCAGATGATGGCGATCGTGACTTCAACCACGGTAGTGGCATATGCCCTGTACAGTATTTCGGGAGAAACCATCAGGAAATTTCATACCCATTCTTTGATTCTCACCTTTCCTTTTGTGGTGTATGGAATTCTACGTTATCTCTATTTAGTTTATAAGCGAGGAGAAGGTGGGGAACCGGAAAATATTCTTCTAAAAGACAAACCGACTATTATAAATATTGTGATTTGGTTACTATTAATAATTTTGATTCTTTATTCGAAAATTAATTTCGATGATATATTCCATTTTGGAGGAGACTAATTTTCGTCCACCAGAATAACCAGATTATCCCGATGCACCGCTTCATCATACCCACGATGGCCGAGTGCCACCTGGATTTGCGTAGACTTTAATCCTTTGATTTTGTTCAATTCATCTGTATCGTAATTCACCAATCCCCGTGCAATTTCTTCTTTTTGTAAATCAAGAATTTGAATGACATCCCCCGGCTTAAAACTCCCTTCAATCTTCACAATTCCGGAAGGCAATAAACTTTTCCCTTTTTCGAGAAGCGCGCGTTTTGCCCCGTCGTCAATGGTAATCCGATTTTCGGAAACACCACTCCCATAGGCGATCCAGCGGTCTCTGGAAGATAGTTTTTTCTTTTTGTCAGGCATAAATTTGGTACCAACCGAATCCCCCTGTGCAATACGATACAGAATATTTTCAGCCATACCATTGGCAATCACCAGGGTCACTCCGGATGTAATTGCTATTTTCGCCGCCTGCAATTTTGTAACCATTCCACCGGTACCCAGTTCATTTCCCGTTCCGCCTGCCAATGCTTTTAATTCTTCTGTGATATGTTCCACGATAGGAATAATTTTTCCGTCCCTGGCGTAAAACCCATCCACATCCGTCAGTAGAATCAACAAATCTGCCTCGACTTTACCGGCAACCCGCACGGATAAGGTATCATTATCCCCAATCTTCAATTCATCCACCGCCACCGTATCATTTTCATTGATAATGGGTACGACATCCAATTCAAGCAAACGCAACAATGTGTTTCGCGCGTTCAAATACCGCCTGCGGTCTTTTAAATCCGCTTCCGTTAAGAGAATTTGAGCAACACGCATTTTGTAATTTCTAAAAATCTCGTCGTACAGATGCATCAATCGAGATTGTCCAATAGCCGCCAATGCCTGCCGGTCCGGTACGGTTTTGGGTCTCTCTTCCCAGCCCAATTCATCCATTCCCGCACTAATGGCACCGGAACTTACAATCAATACTTCGACCTGGTCATGACGCAATTGAGAAATTTGACGGGCGAGCCGGTTCACCAGTGTAGAATTCAATCCACCTTTTTCCGCGCTTAACAACCGAGAGCCAATTTTAATAACAATACGTTTATATTCAGCCATGGTTAACTCACTTCTGAAGTAACTTCCAGAGGTTCAAGTACCTGATTCGACATTTCATCGAGTTTGTCATTTACCGCATACAATAACTCTTTCAAACCTTCTCCGGTCAATGCCGAAATCAAATGCACCTCAAATCCACGTTCTTCCAATTCCTTTTTTACTTTGTTCGCTTTCCGTTTGGTTGGCAACATATCTACTTTATTCAAAGCCACAATCTGCGGGCGTTGCATCAATTGCGGGTCATACAATTCCAATTCTTTATTAATCGTTTCAAAATTATGAATCGGGTCGCTCTCATCCAGTGGAGAAATATCTACAATATGAATTAATACTTTTGTCCTTTCGATATGCCGAAGGAATTCGTGACCCAGACCGACTCCTTGATGCGCGTTTTCAATCAGACCCGGCAAATCCGCCACCACAAAACTTTTCCCTTCCCCTACTCGCACCTGACCCAGTATCGGGTTTAATGTCGTAAAAGGATAATCCGCAATCTTCGGTTTTGCATGGCTGATTCTCGATAACAAAGTTGATTTCCCCGCATTCGGAAAACCCACCAAACCAACATCCGCCAATAATTTCAATTCCAACACCAGCGTCTTTTCTTCACCCACAATTCCATCTTCCGCTTCTCTGGGAGATTGATGAGTCGAGGACACAAAATGAGAATTCCCTCTCCCGCCTTTTCCGCCTTTGGCAATACAAATCATCTTACCGGATTCCACCAAATCAGTTATGAATTCTCCGGTTTCAAATTCTTTGACCACCGTTCCCAGTGGAACTTTCAAAATGATATCCTCCGCGCTTCTCCCGACTTTTCTACTCCCCGAACCGTTCAATCCATTCTTCGCGCGAATGTGCGGACGCAAATGAAAATCCAGCAGTGTCTTGAGTTTTGGGTCGGCTTGAAGATAGACATCTCCGCCTTTTCCACCGCCTCCACCGTCCGGTCCACCTTTGGGAACACATTTCTCACGCCGAAAGGAGACGCACCCTTTTCCGCCGGTTCCGGCTCGAACATAAACTTTGGTTTCATCTATAAACATGATACTAGCGTCCTTTAACGCAACAACCTTACGATTCTATAGGATAACGGAATAGGGGGTAAAGTAGCAAGTGAGTGACATGAGAAATAAAAAAGGAATAAGACTCATGTCTCCGCCTTATTCCTTTAAACTTTTATCTAAATCTTAAGCTTGGACAGGTTCGATTTTAATAATTCTGCGTCCCCGGCTGGTTCCAAAAACAACCTTACCGGTGACTTTGGCATACAAGGAATCGTCCGAAGATATCCCGACATTGAGTCCGGGATGAAATTGAGTCCCCCGTTGACGGATTAGAACTGAACCACCCGGTACAATCTCTCCACCAAACGCTTTTACACCCAATCGTTGTGAGTTTGAATCTCTACCATTTCTTGATGCACCAACACCTTTTTTATGTGCCATAATTACCTCTAGTTTGCTTTGATTTCTTTAATTTCCAATTCTGTATAATATTGCCGATGTCCCCAGGTCTTGCGATATTTCTTGCGTCGTTTGTATTTGAATCCAAGAATTTTCTTGGACCTATCTTGATCAATCACTTCACCGACGACTTTGGCATTGGAGAGATACGGTTTCCCGACTTCAATTCCATTATCCCCTGAAACAAGCACAACCTGATTCAATTCAACCGTATTACCGATTTCTTGTTCCAGTTTCTCTACGCGAATTTTATCTCCAACGGACACGCGATATTGTTTCCCACCGGTCACAACCACTGCATACATAAATAAATTCCCCTTACTTCAATTAGATTAGAGCTATATATTTAATCACATTTGCCCCTTTCTGTCAAACACTTTGGATCCTTGGTTCCTAAGCGAACCGGGTACGGGCATGAAGCGGAGGAGAAGCGGAGCTGGGATGAAGAAGATCGATCTCCTTCATCCCGGCTTCCCTTGTTTTTGGCTTATTCCAAAGGGGTGTTTCTATAAGGAAGGAAGGTTTCTACCGGACATTAGTCCAAGGTTCTCTTGGTTTTAGCCCATTAACTATTCATAATTCAACATTCAAAATTTATAATTATTCTTTATTATACTTCTTTTCTTCCCTTTGTCAATTCTTATTTGCTATGATGTTTATTAAAGGAGAATCCGATGGAGAAAAAGCGTTGTTTTTGGGCTGGCGATAATCCCTTAATGATTGAGTATCATGACAAGGAATGGGGATGCCCGTCGTATGATGACCGGCATTTATTTGAAATGTTGACATTGGAAGGAGCACAGGCGGGCTTAAGTTGGACGACTATATTAAATAAGCGCGAAAATTATCGCAAAGCCTTTCATAATTTTGACATGAAGAAAATTGCCAAGTATTCTGCCAAAAATGTAAAACGCTTAATGAATAATCCCGGTATCATCCGCAACCGTTTAAAGATTGATTCCACCATTTCCAATGCCAAAATCGCTCTGGAAATTCGAAAAGAATACGGCTCTCTCTCCAAATATCTCTGGGACATCATCGGTGGAAAACCTCTCCCTCCGATCAAAAATCTTTCTCGAAATAATCTCCCTGCGAAAACCAAAGAGTCCGACCTTATGTCCAAAACTCTTAAAAAACGTGGCTTCCGTTTTGTCGGTTCCACCATCTGCTACGCCTTCATGCAAGCCGTCGGCATGGTTAATGATCATACGGTGGAATGTGAATGGAAGAGCAAAATTTAAGTCTCTATTATTTTCTTAATGGAATTCACTAGGGATGGCAAATCTTGGGTAATGATTTCCCATAAAATATCTAAATCTATATCAAAATACCCGTGTGCTAGTCTATTCCGAAAAGCATTGATTTGATTCCAGGCAATTTCCAGATGATTTTGTTTTGTTTCTTCTGAAATATTTCTAGACGCTTCTCCGATAATTTCCAATAACCTCTCGACAGCCAAAGTAAGGGTTTCATCAGTATCCAGAGTTCTGCGACTTTTCTCGGTGGTTAATTTAATCACCTTTTCTGCAGCATCCAACATATGCTGCAGGCGAATTCTATCCTTATTCTGCATATTGAACTTCTGCTTCTGCTTTGGCTTTATCTCTAAAGTACCGGCTCAAAAAGTTGGGAGTCTGGAGATCAACTTTTCGCTCTAACAATTCGCTTAATTCCTGTTCCATCGCAAAAAAGGATAGTCCGGGGATATGCTCAGGGTCAAATTCGACAAGAATATCAATATCGCTTTCCGGTCCAAAATCATCCCGCAATATCGAACCGAAGAACGAAAGTTTGATAATATGATTCCGTTTGCAAAATTCTGCAATTTTCTCTTTTGCTACCTTAACACCCGTATTATTCATAATAGAATTATACGCTAACTAGGGGGAGAGTTGGTAACAAAAGGCACAGATTTCATTTCTCGGCTCCATTATGTGCTAGGTTACAAGAAAACCATCGGCATGGGTATTGACTATATTGAGGAGTGTACCTTACTATGGTTATAATGAAAGGAGGTGATGTACTTTTTTTTCCCATTTCAAACCCAAAACCATAAACAAAACTTTCATTGGATAACCACAAGCCGGGGTTGTGTTAGCTGGTGACCATCCATCAAAATAGGCTGTTAAGTTGTGGAGTTATAACGAAATAAAAAATATATATTTTAACAAGGAGAAATAACCTTGAAGATGGGTTCAAGACATAATTTTTTATGATTTGTTCAAAATGTACAACCAATAATCTAGAGGACAGTGTCTTTTGTACGAAATGTGGAAATCAATTGAAAGACTCGCCAGAGTTGGTTACGCAATCAACTTTCAATATTGGGACTTCAAAATTAATAAAGAAGAATCCAATATTAATAAAATATCTTGTAATTGCCGGATTTTTAATTCTTGGTGTTTTTGTTATTTATAATTTACTCTTTAAAAATCCAAGTTTAGACGCACAAGTACATACAGCTGGAAACTATAATTTTAATGCTTCCATATATAACAAAACATTATCTAATTTAAAAATTAGAAAAAATTTATCCAAAAGTCAGTTGATAATTACTTTTAATTTTGATTATAAAGAACCAAACAGAAATATGGGATGGCTTGGTCAAGCAAATCTCCCACGTTTGCTTTGTACAGGATATTTTTTGATAAGATTATTTGATAAAAATGGGAATTACCTAACACATTTTACAACCGAACCATTCTATAAATTATTAGGTCTTAGAATGAAATTTAAAGATCCTCAAACCGTACTTTTAGAAAAATCTTATATTAAAAAACAAATAAAATTAGTTTATGATGTTAATTCTAGAGATTTAGAATTTGCACAAATTGCTGAGTTTGGTTTTTCTACTAACAAGGATTTATGGCTTGCGTACCTATATTGGGATTGGAATAATTAGTTCTAGAACGATTCCATAATATTAATAATTAACACGTTTAATCTGCCTGATACTCAGAATAAGATTTAAACTAATTCCAAAAGGACTTTATTAAGATTACAATCTCTAAAAAAGTTTTAAAACCTATTAAAATATTCAACCAAACAGTTAGTGAACCCTTTGTACCTTTCTTGACCTTTTTTCGCATAGGAACCTTCCATTAATTTATTTCCGTTAAAGCTAAGAGAAAGTTCCTACGTTAAAAGTTTATCAAAGAAGATTTTAAGAACTGGAATGAGGTTGTGTCAAGCAAAAGATAAAGGATTCTCTTAACCCCCCTTTTGAACAACTTTAATATAATTTTTTGCTTCTTTAAGATATTGAGTTACTTCTTGTTCAATATTTGAACGTAGTCTTTTTAAGGTATCAACCTCTTTGTATAGATATAGTTCAGCGTTCTTGTAATTATCCTTTTGGCTGATGATTTTGTTTAAGCGCTCTATTTCTTGTTTATTCCAATCGATAGTTAATCCTTTTTCAAAGAATTCTATCTCCTCATTTTCATTAAACATTTGAACATAAAATACTGAGCCAAAGATATTATCTTTATTGAAATATTTTATGAATTTGTCAAAAGGTAAATTTACGACAACATAAATTGTTGGTACTCCATCACCTTTCAACCATCCTAAAATATCAGCATCAACAGAAATACGTTTATTTTTATCTGATATATATATCCAAAAGTAATCTATCTCAAAGTCATAATCTATGTCTGCCCAACCTTCTTTACTATCGGTACTTGCCTTTAGGTTAGCATTTTCAAATGACTCCCATATTTCATTACTCATTAGATCATAAAAGTTCCTTATAATCTTAGATATTATTTTAGACTCCTGAAAACCAGCAGGTTCTAATAATGGAAAATAATTAGCATTTAATTGATCTCTTATTTCCTGTTTCTTTTTAAAATTAGCATTCTGGCGTCTCGGTTCTAATATTTTTCTACAGTATTTATCGAGGTTGACTAAAAGAATACCAAATCCATGTTCTCTACAATATTGTTCTTTTTCTTCACGGTCTAATTTAGATAGCCTTTCCCACTTATCAGATGGACAAAACAAATAAACATATTCGCCATAAGTTTGAAGGGAATGTGCTTGTGATTTGCAATCGCCCCAAGGTTTACCCGATGCCGATAGTTTTCCTTCTGCGAGATGCACGTCACAAGAACCATCTGAATGATTCATAATAGCGGCGACATCAGGATACCTATAACCATCAGTGGTTTTCAATACTATATTGGGTTCAGTCTTTGTAAATGTTGCACCTTGTTCTTCAAAATATTTCACGATACTTGGATAAAGATCTTTTTCAGTTAGATGCTTTGACATCCCATTTCTCCTTTAATACTCTATATTTGGAAATAACAATTCACCAGTGCACAAAAGTTACTCTTTTAACTTTAAACTTTAGACTCGAAACTCTAAACTTCCCTAATGCCCCGGCATTCCCGGTGCAGGAGTATTCGGATTCTTGGCTTTTAGTTCGGAATATTGTTTCCAGGTCATCGGATGTTTTCCGTCATCCACGCGCTCCATCGTGATACACCCATCCACAGGACAAACCAGCATACATAGATTACAACCCACACATTCTTTTTCATCCACATAAGGAACACGAGAGCCGTTGCCCTTGGGAAGATGAATACATTGATGTGCGCCATCCCAACACGCCACGTGACACAGGTCACACCCGATACATTTGTCTTTATTTATTTTGGCAATAACTTTATAATTCAAATCAAGATTACCCCAGATATCAATCCGTTTAACTGAATATCCCACCATGTCCTTGACCGACTTAAATTTCTTTTCATCCATATAATTGGATAACCCATCAATCAAATCTTCCACAATCCGATACCCGTAATGCATAACCGCCGTGCAAACTTGAACATTGGAAGAACCCAATAAAATAAACTCTACTGCGTCCTGCCATGTAGAAATTCCGCCAATCCCGGAAATAGGAATCGTAATATCTTTTCGAGACGCAATCGCGGACACCATGTTTAATGCAATAGGTTTAACTGCCGGTCCACAAAATCCGCCATGACTCGATTTCCCATTCACAATGGGTTTTGGCGCGAAGGTATCCAAATCCACCCCCATCACGCTATTAATCGTATTAATCAGAGAAATTCCATCCCCATGTCCCTCTTGCGCGGCTACTGCAAGATAAGTCACATCCGTTACATTAGGCGTCAGTTTCACAAGCACAGGTGTACGCGCGACTTCTTTCACCCATTCCGTAATCCGTTTGGTATATTCCGGGACTTGCCCCACAGCCGCGCCCATTCCCCGCTCCGACATTCCATGAGGACAACCGAAATTCAATTCCAATCCATCACATCCCGTGTCTTCGACTCGCTTAACCATATCATGCCACGTCTGCTGTTTCATTTCCACCATGAGAGAAACAACGACTGCATTATGAGGATATTGCTTCTTAACTTCTTTGATTTCCTTGAGATTTACCTCAATAGGTCTATCGGTAATTAATTCAATATTATTCAATCCCATCAATCTCATAGTCCCCAAATCCACACCGCCCAAACGTGAACTCACATTAATAATGGGTTCACTGCCAAGCGTTTTCCACACCGCTCCGCCCCAACCTGCGTCAAAAGCTCGTTTGATTTGATCTCCTGAATTAGTCGGTGGCGCGCTCGCCAGCCAGAAAGGATTGGGTGATTTAATTCCTGCAATTTCACACTTTAAATTAGCCATATACATATCCTCCTTGTTTATTAACTTTTCTATTTCTTAATAGTACTCAAATACTGATGAATCCCTCTCGCCGCCTGTTTCCCATCCCAAACTGCGTTCACAACTTCTTTCCCGCCGTTCACGCAATCTCCGCCTGCAAATACTTTGGGATTTCCAGTTTGAAAGGTCTTTGGATCAATCTGCACCCGTCCTTTTGCATCCGTCTTTACGCCAGAAATCTTTGAAATGAAATCCACATATTTCTTCTGTCCCAGCGCTTTAATAATCATGTCCACTTCCAAAACAAATTCCGACCCCTTGACAGGCTCCGGTGAACGTCGTCCGGAAGCATCCGGTTTCCCTAATTGCATTTTTATACATTTTAAACCCGTGACTTTTCCTTTTCCAACAACACCAACTGGCGCAGTCAACCATAACGTAATCACTTCATCTTTTTTGGCAATTTCATATTCATAATGATACGCCCGCATCTCTTTTTGCGACCGGCGATACACCATATAAACTTCCTGGGCACCCAACCGTTTTGCTTGAGTCACCACATCAATGGCAGTATTCCCCCCACCAATGACCGCTACTTTTTTCCCTATAGGTATGTCCTTAAAATTTTCGGTTTTCAATTCATGAATCCAAGAAATCGCGTCCCACACTCCGGGGGTGTCTTCTCCGGGTATTTCCAATTTCTCCGTTTGTCCCAACCCAATCCCTATAAAGACAGCATCGTTTTCTTTCAACAATTCCTCCACGCTTTTGTCTTTTCCAATAGTACAATTCTGCACAAACCTGACACCCAAACTCTTGACGAGTTCCATTTCCTTTAATGCATCTTCTATCTTCATCTTGTATCGCGCGATACCGAAAGTATTCAATCCTCCGGGTTTAGGGTTTTTGTCATAAATGGTTACTTGATACCCCAACTGCGCTGCCTCCGCCGCACAGGATAATCCGGAAGGTCCGGAACCGACGATGGCAATCTTTTTCCCGTTCGATTTGCCAGCGTTGAATAATGTGGTGTGAATTCCCTTGGCAAATACATAATCCGTAGAATGCCGTTGTAACAAGGCAATGGAAATCGGACGTTCCTTTTTCTCGTTATACACGCACGCCCCTTCGCACAACACTTCCACCGGACACACCCGCGCACAGCTATAACCTAAAATATTTGATTCCAAAATGACTCGTGCCGACCCACGCAAATTCTTGGTGGCGATTTTCTTGATAAATGATGCCACGTCAATATGCGTCGGACAGGCTTTAGTACAAGGCGCGTCATAACAAAATAAACACCGGGCTGCTTCATCCCGTGCGGCGTCTTCCGTGAGTGGGGGATTAATATCTGCAAAATTTTGCGCGTATTGTTCATCAGTTAATTTAGATGATAGTGCCATATTCTTTCTCCCTTGTTTTATATCTATTCTCTACCTCATTTTGATGAATCTTGAATCATACAACAAATTGGCGATTTTTGCGATAAAAAAATTGACAAAAGACCGTCTTTCGTATCATAATACGCTAATCAGTAAAGTTTTACAATATTCCAATTAAAGGAGATCGAAATTATGCGGTTCGATACAGTGATTAAAAATGGTACGGTCTATACTGCCGTGGATACCTATCAAGCGGATATTGGGATTCGCGGGGAACAAATAGCAGCCATTGGCAAAAATTTGGAGCCGGATGGCGCTAAAGTTATTAATGCTAAAGGAAAAATGGTTATACCCGGCGGGATTGATGTTCATGTCCATTTACAATTACCTTTCTGTGGGACAGTCTCTGCCGATGATTTTTATACGGGGACCAAAGCGGCCGCTTGCGGTGGAGTAACCACGGTCATTGATTTTGCCGGCCAGATTAAGGACAAGGGATTGATGGCAGGAATCAAAGCCCGCATGGCGGAAGCGGAGCCCAAAGTCTGCGTGGATTATTCCTTGCATGGAATGGTGACCGGATACACCGATGCCATCGGCAAAGAATATGAAAAATGCGTGGAATTCGGTGTTCCCACTTTTAAGATGTTTATGATTTATCGTGCTGAAGGTTGGCAGTCGGATGATGCCCAATTATTTTCTTCGCTAATCGCCGCCAAGCAAGCCAACGCAATGATTTTGGTACATGCCGAATCCGAAGCCGTGATGAATATCCTGATTGCCAAATATTTACAGGAAAAAAGCAAATGGGGCGCCTATGGACATGTCCTCTCCCGACCTAATTTTATTGAAGAGGAAGCTATTCAACGGATGATGAAATGGACGGAAGTCACCCAAGGCCGCGCCTATATCGTGCACATGTCCACTGCTGAAGGGGCGGACTTGATTAAACTGGGTCATGAAAAAGGAATCCATATTAATGCCGAAACCTGTCCCCAATATCTCGTTTTGCATGACGAGGTATTCAAAGACCGCAAGACCGGACATCTTTACGCTACCTGCCCTCAAATCAAAAAGAAAAAAGATTGTGATCGCATGTGGAAAGCCTTGATTGACGGCGAAGTCAAAATCGTCTCTACTGATACCTGCACCTTCACCACCAAACAAAAAGCCATGTGGAAAGGTGATTTCACTCGCATTCCCTTTGGTTTACCCGGTGTCGAAACTCTCATGCCGAGCGTTTATACATTTGGCGTCCGCGAAGGCAAGTTCTCCATGAACCATTTCATCTCTTTGCTCTCGACCAATCCCGCTAAGATGATGGGGATGTTCCCTAAAAAAGGAACCATTGCGATCGGGTCCGATGCCGATATCACCATTATTGACCCCAACCGCAAAAAGAAGATTGATTATCACAAACTCGCTACCAATTGCGACTGGTCTCCCTTTCAGGGTATGACCATGTATGGTTTCCCGGATATTACCTTAAGCCGTGGCACAATCGTCGTCAACGACGGTAAATTCGTTGGTAAAAAAGGACATGGCAAATTTGTCAAACGAAAATTGGAAAAGATTTAGCTGAAAAACGCTAAGAGATTTATGTGAAACCGGGCAAGAAATATATCTATTTGATTTCAGGAATAGTTTTATTTCTTGCCCTATTTATTATACTTGTCTTACATTTCTATTACCGCCCTTCTCCCATAAAATTTGATAAGCCTCAAAAATATTCCATGTCCCAGGATGAATTGGCGGAATATAATAAGTTGGAAAAACTTATGACAAATGATTCCACCAGATATTGTGAAGCGGATTTTGATGGGAATGGGACTTTAGACCGCGCTTATATAGATGGATGGAAAACAATAACCCTTTTTATTTTGGAACTCCTAATGTAAAAAAAGTTGAAGAAGAGTATGAGGGATCATCAGGATTCAATTGTATAGCCTGTGCCGATATGGATCGAGATGGGAAAATTGATTTAATTGTAGGAGATTTTGGAGATGAGCGCATAGATATTTTATACAATAATGGCAAAGGAAAATTTAGTTTCGGACCGAATATAGAAGTAGAACATGTAGATGTTCGAAATAGTATAGTAATGGTCAAAGATGTAAATCATGATAATTGGCAGGATATTATCTATAAAGGAGATGACGGAAACTACTATTTGACTTTAAATCAGGGCTTGCGAAAATAGTTTTAATAAAATATAAGCTAATGAAAAGATTGCACGTAGGAATTCTTTGACACGTGAGACCTCTGAAAAAGTATTGTTTTTGTTTTACAAGAGTGATAAATAAAAAAAGAGAAGGTTGAGGAGGAGGAAAGAAGCGGTTGGGAGAGTCCAACGACCTTTGGAGGAGTCTCCAAAGAGGAGAATACACTGGTATTCTTGTCCTTTTCGGATTAAGGAGACACAACTCCCCTGCGTTTGACCATCCGGACCAGATTCTCGGCCATGACCGCCATCTCCAAGAATTGTTTCACTCGTTGTAATCCGCTGACCGTCATCTTGCGTACCCCGCGCCAGAGTTTGAGACACCCGAAATACGATTCAATCAGATACCTTTTCTTCTTTTTCCAGCGCTCATTATGTCGTACATCTTCAGGTTTCTGGACTCGGGCATGGCGCTGATTCCGTAAAATCCCATCCACGATCCCATGGCGTCCCAACCACTCCCGATTCCGTTTCGCATCAAATCCCCGGTCCGCCAGCACGATCCCTTCCTCTCCGGTCAATACTTGCGGCAGTAAAAATACATCATGAATATTCGCAGGCACGACTAACGGTCGTCCCCCCAACGTCGTCTTGGGATCATAGCGTAAACACACATTATATCCATGCACGATCTTCAAGGGTCCTCGTTTCCCGGTTCCTGCTTCCGGTTCTAAGGGTTTCCCTTCTGGATCTGTGGCCTCTTTCTTATGATGACTTTCCACGAGGGTCGCATCCACAATCACCACACTCCCTTTCTTTAAGGACACCTTCTGCCGTCCTAACTGTTCTTCAAACCAGCCCCACAACTCGTTCTCCACTCCCGCCTGGCGAATTCTCTCCCGAAACTTCACCAGCGTCGTATCATCCGGCACTTCCTCCCCAAAAGCAATCCCCACAAACTCCCGAAAGGACAACCGATCCGTAACCTCTTCAACTACCCGCACATCTGACAGATTATAAATCCTTTCCAACAACCATATCCGAAATAATACCTCCGGCGCATACCCCGGACGTCCCTGATCCTTCGAATACATTCCTTCCAACCGTTGATGCAGTCCCTTCCAATCCAGCATCCCTTTCAGTTTCTCCAAAAACTTCCCGGTCTTCGTATCCAACTCCATCCATCCTTGCAGTAAGTGTCCTTGTCCTTTTTCTTCCCCGATCATGTGTCTCTCCTTTTAGGTTTTCCTTCCCATACTCTCAATCCCAACAAAAGGTAGACTTTTTCAGAGGTCTCACGTGTCAAAGAATTATTTTCATATACCTGTTCAAAGTTTTCTACAAATGAGACCTCTGAAAAAGTCTTCATAGTGGCAAAAATAATTATTGACCAAACGGTCAATAATTCTAAAGGGTTGATTTTATTGGAGATAAAAATTGTGACATTTGTCACTAATTTTTTATAACTACTTATTCAGAGGTTTCAAATATATAAAGTTTTTTTAATGGTGGTGGGTAAGAGCAAATTCAAGAGTGGATTGAATCTTTGCAAGTTGTAGCGGGTCGGTCACTTTTTCCCCTTCAGTATCGGTCACATAAAATACATCCACGGCACGGAACCCATAGGTGGCAATCCGTGCTGTGCCGATAGTTAAATTCAGTTGGGCGAGAGTATGCGTTAAAGTATAAAGTAACCCAATACGATCTTGCGTACGAATATCAATCACCGTTTGCGTATCGGAGATTTCCGTACTGATGGATATTTCCGTTGGGACATGGGAGGAAACCACAACAGAGGGGGTAAATCCTTTTTGACGATAGGACAGAATAATAGAAATATCTTTTTCTCCAGCAAGAACTTTATGCAAATCCATTTCAATTTCAACCCAGACCTGGTTTTCGTCCGTCCATCCGGGACTGCGGTGGTCCAATTGAAGGGTATCAATCACAATCCCGTCGGAACGGGTAAAAATTTGCGCGCTGAGGATACTGATTCCCTTGGACGCCAGAGTTCCTGCGATCTTCGAAAACAATCCCGGCATGTCAAGAGTACAGATTGTATAATCCGAGTAGCCAATCTTGGGAAAATGAGTCACCGAAGTGATAAGAGGATACATAGCATCCACTGGAGACGATGTTTGAAGAGTATACGAAGTGAAAAACGGAGGCATTTGTTCTTCCGCATTATCGGATATACTTTCCTCTTTCATAATTTTCTTCTGCAGAAATGCCGGCCGAGAATGTAATTCTCGCACCAACTGAATATGTTTAACCATGTTGACAGGAGCTGTTCCTAATAAATATCGCAAGGACATTTTTGAAAAATGTTCGTTGACTTCCTCGGCACTCACTTCTTTTTTGAACCGGTTAATCATGGATTTACGCACGGCATTCACTTCGTCTGCTTCATCCACTTCAGTCAATTTTTCACCCGATAATAGCGCTTTTGTTTTACGATACAATTCGGAAAGGAGCGATGCTTTCCAAGGAGTCCAAATTTCCGGGCCAACAGCGCGCATGTCCGCGTAAGTTAGACAATAAAGCAATTTCAGCTTATTGGTATTATTAATTTCCCACGCGAAATTCGACAAGACCCGGTTATCTTCCAGATCATGGTGCTGGGTCACTTCCGACATCAACAAATGTTCTTCCACTAAAAATAAAATTAATTCGCGTTCCTCATCGTAAATTTTAAGGCGGTCAAGAATTGCGGGAATCATTTTTAATCCCGCTTGGACATGTTCCTCTTTGGAAACTTTCCCGATATCATGGAGTAGTGCCGCTAGCATTAATAATCGGTCAGCTTTGACCTCATGATATACCTGGATTAATTCTTTCGGCGGGGGTTGCCCGTTATTCCTATCCAGGGTCGTTTGATTCTTTAACTCCTGCAAAAAATCCACCAGTTGCAGGGTATGCTCGTCCACCGTATAGCGGTGCTGAATATCCTGCCGCACCAGGCAAGTGAGTCCTTCAAATTCCGGAATAAATTTTTCCAGAACACCCAGTTCATGCATGGCACGGAGCGCCAGTCCCAGATTCCCGGTCTCCACCAGCATATCCAGAAAAGCATTCCGCGCATCCGACAGGAGAAAATCTTCCATGGAAAATTTAGAAATACGGTTGCGAATCAGCGTTTTCGTACCTACCGCCAAGGGTACATTTCGCCGCTGGGATTCTAAAAAACAGCGCATAATCAAAGGCGCATCCACCATTTGTACATGCGTTTCCAATAAATGGATGGCTCCATCTCGTTGAAAAATTCCCGGAACTATGGTGATTTGCGTCTGGCGATGACCGGTTTTTCGTGAATGCGGCGGAAAACAACGGTCAATAAAGATCATGGAATATTCATATATGTTCCGGGCGGCACGATAATATGCCTGCATAAAGAGTTCCACCGCCGTCCCCAGCAAATCATTCGTAAACCCCAAATCAGTCGCCACAATTTCCTGATACTGTAAAGAGAGAATATCCTGTTTCCGTGCCGCGCGATAATGCAAATCGTTCCTTACCCGCCATAAAAAATCCAGCGATTTTTCTGTTTGCACTCTTTCCGTTTCCGAGATTACACCCAGTTTATGCAGCCCTGATAATTGCCGGGTTCCGAATCGCGCCTGGGCAATCCATAACGCCGTATGAATATCCCGTAATCCACCCACTCCGTTCTTCACATTTGGTTCCAAATTATAAATGGAATCCCCATAATGCTGATGCCTCTCCTGCAGTTCCCGATATTTTCCTCTGACATAAGATGACACCATGTCACGAAATACTGTATTGTTCAATGAAGATTCCAATTGGGCAAAGGTCGCTAAATCACCGGCGATAAATCGGGATTCCATCATGGACGTTTGCGACGTCAAATCCTCCCGGGCATACCGTAAACAATCTTCTATAGAACGCAAAGAATGTCCCAGTTCAAATCCAATATCCCATAAATAATGCAAAATCGCGGTGGCAAGTTGTCCTATGGATTCCGTCAACTCTTTTGGAAACAAAAATAAGATATCAATATCCGAATGGGGTTGTAGTTCCCGTCGGCCATACCCACCGGCGGCAAGGATCGCCAAAGGTTCCACCGGTTTCCCCTCACCAATTTGTTCTTCGGACACAATCTTGTAGACGGCTTGAATCAGGGTATCTATTAAATTGGTATGGCTGGAGAGAATTTCCGCGCCGCTGGCACCGGACAGGTGGCGGGTGAAAATCCGTTCCTTTTCCGTCCTTAAATATTCCCTAAAATAATCAATATACGCCTTCCGCCGTAGCTCCGGGTCGTGTGGTGCACTGGTGCTTAGCGATGCCAGACGGTCTTCTAATTGAAATTCCATAATAATTAAATGTAGTTTAGCATAACCTTTCATGCTGAGATATAATTTAAAATATGAAAAATCGTGAAATTGCCGGACTATTTGAAAAAATTGGAGATGTCCTCGAATTTAAAGGGGAAAATATTTTTAAGGTCAATGCCTATCGTAAAGCGGCACGAATTCTCGATGATTTAACCGAAGACATTGCAGTCGTCGCGGAACAAGAACGATTGCGCGACATCCCCGGAATCGGGGAAGGGATTTCCAAAGACATTCTCGACTATTTGAAAAACGGTAAAATGGAGAAATTCGAAATCGAGCGCAAAGGAGTGCCCGACGGCATTTTTCAACTGCTTTCCATATCAGGTTTGGGTCCCAAAACCGTCTCTCTAATCTATAAACAACTGGGGATTAAAAGTGTGCAAGAGTTGGAACTCGCGATTAAAAATCAGAAACTGCGCGATTTACCGGGCATGGGTGCCAAGAAAGAAGAAAATATTTTACGGGGGATTCAAATTCTGCGGGAAGGTTCTTCTCGAATGAATATCGGCATTGCCTTACCATTAGTATCCGACATCCTCACTAAATTGAGAGAATTGAAAGAAGTGAAAGATCTTTCACCTGCCGGGTCATTCCGTCGAATGAAAGAAACGATTGGGGATATTGATATTCTGGCGACAGGCACTAAGAACGAAAAAATTATTGATTATTTCACGCATTTGCCAATGGTCAAAGAAATTTTGGGTGCCGGAGACACCAAAGCCAGTGTGCGAATCGAGGGGAATTTACAGGTGGATTTACGTGTCGTCGAAGAAGACAGCTTCGGCGCGGCATTACAATATTTTACAGGTTCCAAAGAACACAACGTTCATTTACGCGAAATTGCTAAAAAAGAGGGTTTTAAAATTAACGAATATGGCGTCTTTAAAGGCGAAAAAAAAGTTGCCGGGAAAACCGAACAAGAAGTATACGCCGTCCTGGGTTTACCTTATATTCCACCGGAAATCCGCGAAGACCGGGGGGAGATTGAAGCGGCCTTTAATAATAGCCTTCCCGATTTGATTGATGTAAAAGACATCCAGGGCGATTTTCATGTACATACCAATTGGAGCGATGGAAAATGTACCATTGAGGAAGTCATTCAAGCTGCTAAACAGCGCGGGTATAAATTCATTGGAATTACCGACCACAGTGGTTCGTTAAATATTGCCAACGGGCTATCACCTCAGAAATTACAAAACCAAATACGGGAGATTCGCAAAACTGCCGAGAAAATCAAAGGAATTACTGTGTTCGCGGGAAGTGAAGTGGATATTAAAGCCGATGGAACCATGGACTTCTCGGACGAACTCCTACGCCAATTGGATTTTGTCATTGCCTCCATTCATATCGGGTTTAAAAAGGATGAACAGACTAACACCAATCGTATGATAACCGCTATTAAAAATCCGTTTGTCACTCTCGTTGCGCACCCGACCGGCAGATTATTGGGGGAACGTGACCCCTATGCCTTAAATCTCGACGAGGTCATGCAAGCTGCCAAAGAAACCGGAACCGCTATGGAAATTAATTCATCCTATCACCGTCTGGATTTGAATGATATCCACGCCCGCAAAGCCCATGACATGGGATTGACCTTCGCCATTGATACGGACAGTCACCACACTGACCAACTCTGGCAAATGCAATTAGGTATCGGAGTCGCTCGTCGCGCCTGGATTTCCTCTAAAGAAGTTCTCAATACCTGGTCGGTCAAACAAATCCAAGAATTTCGGCAGAAAAAGATCAAAAACTCTGGATAAGACCCCCAAACGTTCCAAAAAGTACACTTTAAATAACCCGTTATCGGTATAATCTCTCAATGGGAGCTGATACGGCTTTGGTAGGTAGCTGGTACGGCTCTGATACGATCACAATTTTAATCCTCTTCCCACTGATTTGTACGTTTTGGTATATACTAAGCCAAAATGACTCTCCCGTTGTTATTCTCAACTCGATTAAGAATCCTAATGGACATATCTATTTCAACCTTGTACTATTACGATGCCAACGGAAACCTTGTCCTCGAATGTTCTTATCGAGGATTGACTACGGTGGGCAGTTGGTTCTATAGTTGGGATACGGAAAACTGGTTGATTCTGGCAGTCAACGGGAGTGTGACCGTGCAATTGAATTATGATGTCTTTGGCAGACGCACCCAAAAGATTATGGGGACCAGTACCACCCAGTATGATTTTGTGGGATTGGATGACCAGTTACGACGTTCCAATAGTACCACCCGTCAAGTCTATACCCTGACCGGAGGGATGATTGGGCAGATGGTCTCTGTCCGAAACAATGGTGTGGACTATTTCTATCACTATGACCCAATTGGCAATGTCCTGATGATTACCAATGCTCAAGGGAATGTCATTGCCAACTATACCCAGGAGGGCTTCGGAAATGTCATCGCCTCTACCGGTTCCGCCAATAATAATTATCACTTAACCACCCGCGAACAAGACCCGGATTTGGGGTTATATTACGTCTACGCCCGCTGGTATGACCCACAGATAGGAAGATGGATTTCAAGGGAACCTACAGGACAGGATGGTCCGAATTTGTATCAGTATGCAGATAATAATCCAATCAATGAGTTTGATCCAGATGGACGTTGTCCGGTAGTTGTAGTAGTAGTTGTTGTTGGAGGTGTAGTTAATGGAGGATATGATGCATGGAAAGCATGGCAGCAAACGCATAATTACTGGAATTTACCAGGAGCTTTCGGAGAAGGTTTTGTAAGTGGTTCAGTAGGGACTATAGCGGCTGTTGCAACTTTGGCTATTTCTGACAATCCTTTGGCTGCTGAGGCAGCTGCTGGGGCAGTAGGAAATGGGGTTAGTGATTTGATAAAGCAGTCTTTTGCTCATGGATTAAATTTAAATTGTTATAATGGAAAGGAATTAGCTGTAAGTACTGGGTTAGGCGCAGTAACTGGACCAATAGGAAAGGCGGCAGGGGAAGCATTAGCTCCAACTGTCGGACGTCTTCCGGATATTTGGGCTCCAAGAACTTTCTCAAACTATGGACCCAATTCATTAAGAATATTAGGACAAGGAGCCACGAGCCAAGTCGTTGATCAAGGTGGACAGGCTGTAGGTGAAAATTTTTGGTAATGAAAAAAAATAATAAGTACAGAAAATACCTGATGCAAGATATACCTATTGGTCAAGCAATTCGTCTCTTTGGACCGTTAACTATAGGAATTTTTGGGTTTATGGCATTAGGTTTTCATACTATTGGGGAATTATATATATATTTCGTTTTGGGTCGAAATATAAATTGGGAGGACTATTGGCAACTTAATGTTCTTATAGCTATTTTCATTTTTATTGGTATAAAATATTCATTTGCGCATTGGAGATTAATTCTTGTAACATGGTTGATTTTTATAATATTTGGAGCAGGTTCAATCCTTCATTTTCTTTTTGATTATTATGATTATTATTTTAATAAGATACCTTTCAATCTCCACAGAGATTTAATAAATTTATCTATAGGAGCGCCACTTGTTGTACATGGTTATTATTGGAGGTATCTTCACAATCGGAAAAAACGGCAAAATGAGCATTTAAATTGAAAGAATAATTCTGTGTGTTCTATGATTGGGATACGGAAAATCGCTTGATTTTGGCAGTTAATGGGAGTGTGACCGTGCAATTGAATTATGATGTCTTTGGTAGACGCACCCAAAAGATTATGGGGACCAGCACCACCCAATATGATTTTATTGGATTGGATGACCAGTTGAGACGTTCCAATAGTACGACCAGCCAGTTAGAGACGACATGCAATGTCTATACCCTGACCGGAGGGATGATTGGGCAGATTGCGGATCAAAGTGGGCAATGCCCACTTTGCTAACGATAATGAAATCAATCTCTTTTCAAAGTCGTCCTGTGCGACTCTGAAAATTATCTTCCATGCAGATAATTTATTCAGGAATCCGCGAAAAGAATACTAAAGTGTCGCTCTAAGCGACACTTATTCCACCATCTCATGGGAATCCCAGGCGTGCCAATTTGGCATTCTGGAATGGAGAACGAGCGGAATTAAGAATTTCAATTCCGCTTCCCATCAGAACCTTGCAGATAGAAAATCGACTAATTCTGGCTATCAATGGGAGTGTGACGGTGCAATTGAATTATGATGTGATTGAAAAACGTTTGAATGATTTCTCCTATCTCCTCCCCAGTTAACTTGAAACTTGAAACTTTAAACTTTCTCTTTTTCAAGTCAACCAGAAAAAACTGGCAAGGTAAAGTATAATCATTGGCGGTTTTAGTAAGGAATTATCCCAAGTGTCATAAGTCTTTTGCGTTTTTTGGGTTAAACTCTTTCTCTCGATTCACCTGTCAAGAAAAATCGAATTCCCCGGACAAGTATATAAATCGGTTAGGAAGTTCTTTTGGTGATGGGCTCTAAAGCATAAGAAATAGCTTGCTTCATGGATAAAGCACGGCCTTTTTCCCAGGTAGATTCAAAGGTGGTTTTATCCAGAAGGGAACGAGTGGTAGTTATACGTTGTTGATAATCGGCTTGATCTGTCATCGCTAACATCCCACCACAAGCTTTGAATAATAAATCTGCAGCACCGAGTAATTTCGCTGCCCTGATGGGTTGGTTTTCTCCTATTGCGGCTCCTGCCAACCCTTCCAGGCAAAGAGCAATAATCAATTGAGATGACCCTCCCTGGCTTTGACATATATCCAGGGTTTCGGTATACAACTTTCGGGCTTTCAAATACTTTTTTTGATATAATGCGACTTCTCCCTGACTACGAAGGGTCCATATTAGAGGGCCTCTATCATTGCTTTGACGGGCTATTTGAGCACTTTCTTCATACAGTTCAGAAGCATGTTTATAATCTCCCTGGTAACGTGCAACTTCCCCCAAATCATTCAAGGTATAAGCAATCCCTCTCTTATGACCCAATTTCCGGCAGAATTCCAAGTATTGATTATAAAGGTTGTTTGCTCTTTCATAATCCTGTCTGGACCGGGCAAACTCCGCTATATTAATAATGGCATAGGAAATCCCGTCTTTATCGTCCAATTCTTTTGCTATGGCAAGTTGTGCTTCTAATAATTTTACCGTTTGATCATATTCCCCGCGGTATCTTGCTATTTGTCCCAAACGGAGATAAGACTGAGCTATCCCTTTTTTATCTTCTTCTTCTTTGCAAAGAGTTAAACTTTCCTGACACATTTCCCAGGCTTTATCATGCTCTCCTCGAACAATGGTATAGACCCAACCCAGTTCTCTGAGAACTGTTGCGATACCTAATTTATTCCTCAATTCCCGGTAAAGAACCAAGCTTTCTTCTAATAATGCGGTAGCTTGACCCAATTCTTGCAAGGCTATATACATTCGACCCAAGACTTGAAGGATATCCGCCATGTTGAGTTTATCATTATGTTTTCGGCATTGAGCCAAGCTTTCTTTTAACAAAGAAATCGGTTCTTCTCGATTCCCTTGAAGCCAGATTAATTGGCCCAACCATCGAGAAATCCTTATATTAAGTTGTTTTTCTACATCGGTTGGTTGCCCTTGCTTGAGAAAAGATTCCAACCAGGACCGGCCTTCCTGCCAATATCCCCGGACTTCCCAGAAGGGACCCAAGGCTACTCCTAGTCGCTGGCCTATTTCCTTATTGCCAGTCTTTTGTGCCCAAATTAATGCCGTACGCAGGTTTGGATATTCTTTTTCCAGGATGTCCAACCATTCTTTTTGCCGGGGTCCACTCAATTCCAGTTCGGCTTTTTCAGCCAAACTTAAATAATAGTTTGCATGATATTGTTGGAGATCCGTCTCTTCTCCACTCTCTTTCAGTTTTTCCAAGGCAAATTCCCGGATGGTTCCCAACATCACATATCGTTGATCCTGTTTGTCAATCAGACTTTTATCAACCAAGGATTGTAGCCTGACTCTCAAATTTGAATTATTATTCTCTTTTATTGTACAAACGGATTCGATAGCTTCCAAGGTTGCTCCACCTATAAATATTCCCAACCGAATGAACAATTTCTGTTCATCCCCTGATAGTAGATGATATCCCCATTCCATGGTACCCCGAAGCGTTTGTTGGCGGGAGGCGACATCCCTTGGACCAACACTCAAAAATGACAACTTGTTGACTTGTTCCAACATCTCCTGAATGGTAAATTCACGGGTTCGGGCGGCGGCCAACTCAATGGCCAAGGGTAATCCATCCAAACTCTTACATAATTGGGCAATGGATATCTTGTTCTCCTCGGTTAATGCAAAATCATACTGAATGGATTGTGCGCGGGTTACAAATAAGCTGACAGCGGCTTCCTCGGTCAATACAGGGATTTGATAGATACTTTCTCCGGATATTCGTAATACCTCCCGACTGGTAACAATGAGTTTTAACTTTGGGGAGGTATTTAATAATTCATTTAATATCGGTGAGGCACTGATGACTTGTTCAAAATTATCAATCACCAGCAGCATCTGTCGGTCACGCAGGTATTCCTTGAGGGATTCTAAAATGGTCTTCCCCCCGATTTCCTTGATCTCCAGGATTTTGGCAATAGTCGCAGGTACTAATTCAGGTTCGACAATCGTAGCCAGGGGAATCTCGAATATCCCATCTTCGAATTCAGCCAATCGGGACATGGCAATTTGCAGGGCTAACCGGGTTTTACCAATGCCGCCAGGACCTACAATAGTCAGCAATCGAGATCGATCCAGCCGTGCATTGGCTTGTTGTAATTCTGTATCCCGACCAATAAATTCAGTAATCAATGCCGGAAGATTGTGGTGTATGGTTTTCTCATATTCTTTTAATATTGCGGTGGTATAGGTGGAATCAAGCGCCCATTCTTTTTCACTGGTTTCTTGAAGTTTTCCTTGTGAAATTAAGTCTTTCAAAGTATGTTGAATGATACTGGGGATACCATGAGTCTTTTTATGCAGCCAATTAACAAATTCTATAGGTGGTTCCCAATGCAACATATTCCGTAAAAAAATCCGTAATCCTTCAGTACCTAAAGGGTTCAATTCAATGGTTACTTTCAATGGGAGATCACAATTCATCAATGTCCGCGTATATTGTGGAACAGTACTATAGATAATCGCCTGACAGGGGTATGTTCCAAAGATTATCCATTGACGTAGCAACTCAAAGGAAGAATAATCCAACACCGTCAGATTATCTATAACGAAAAGAATACCCGAATAGGACTGATTCTTGATGATTGTTTCAAACCTTTTTTCCAAGGCTTTTAAATCGACTGGGGGACTGAGATGTTCCAATCCTTGTATCATCAATAAAGTTCCATAGGGCCTGCTATGAAGAGTACGGCTATCACTAAGATTGATAACCCAATATCCCAGCAAATGCGCGATATTTGACACTTGTGCCAGAAAACGGGTACGACCTGTACCCGCTTCTCCTTCTACGCTCAATATACCCCGGCGTGCCTCGGGTAAGTTTTTAAAAAATTGTTGCAGTGTTTCAAGTTCCCTTTCTCGTTCGATAAGTCGTGTATCTGTTTCCTCCGGTAATAGACCGAAAGGTTGGGTTTCATCATGGGTTATCACTTGACCACGTCCCCGTCGTTTGGCTATGGATGTCCGGCGGTCTGCTGTTTTTAATAGGTCTTCCCCACTGAGCGCATCCTGTGGATAACTCGCTATGCCGATACTTAAGGACAGGGTCAGAGGGGGATCTCCTACAAAGGGGATTTCCCGCATTTTTTCCAAGATTCGCTGAGCGACTCGAGGAGCTTGGTCCGACGGAGTATTGGGGAGTAACAATAGAAACTCATCCCCACCGTAACGAAAAAATAAATCAGTACCTCGGATTAGGTCATAAATTCGATCCGTCAATTCTCTTAATACCTGGTCTCCCCGGACATGACCATAGGCATCATTGATACTTTTAAAATAATCCAAATCGATAAAACAAACGGATAAGGGAACACCATAACGTTGGGCTCGTTCTACTTCCTGCCTAAACAGAGATTGCATCAGTTCGCGGGAATAAGCTCCGGTTACAGGATCGCGGATTAAAGGAAGAACATTAGAGGTATTGGATACAGTCATCCTTTCACTTGGAATATCCATTTTCATATATTACCTTAATTCAATACTTTATATCAAGGTTTTGAATTATACTCTTCAATAATTGATGTATTAACATATTTATAATTACGTAAATCTAACGTGAAAATGACCGATGCAATATAATTTTCAAAATTTAAAATCAATGTATATCTACCACATTTCGAGCATTTATTAATCAATTCGTTGGTTTAAAAATTTCTTTCATAGATGTTCTAAGCAGCTATTCTTTTTATTAAGAATAGTAAAAGTATTCTTTTTTAAAATAGGTTATCACCTTGGTAATTTATCTTATGTGCTATGATTACTAAATTATTTTATTCGTGTGGTTCTTTTATTAACCGGTTATTCATTCATGTAAACCAGACAAAAACTGGCAAAGTAAGGTATAATCATTGGCAGTTTTAGAAAGGAATGCTATGAATCAAAAATTAACTCATGTTCTCCTCAGTATCAGTTTGGTTTCCATCTCATTGGTGGGATGTACATCTATTCCCACCCCTGCTCCATCTATTTTACCAAATACCACTTTGGTTCCCGGCCGGGTTGTGGAAGAACCCCCACCCAAATCTATCTTTGACCGGATTCGATTTGCTAATGTCCGGCAGGTACAGGGTTTTCGTGAACATGAAGGAAATCCTTTATTAGATAAATCTATGCATATATTTAATATTTGGACTGTAGACAGTTTTCTTGGAATGAATTCTGTAACCTATACCGCTGTCCATGGGAAGATGGGATTGTTTACCTCGCTCTCCTCAGACCAAAAGGAAATTATTAGACTCTTAGGGTATCCCGACGATATTCGGCATTTTAAAACTATACGAAATAGCCCAATTGACGAATGGCTTTATGAAGACAAGGATTATCAAATCCAGTTTAAAGAAGGACGGCTGGTTTACTTTGCATCAATTGACCAACAAGCCAAAACTGTGTTGAAGTATGGTCAACCTAATGAAATCATGGTTAGGACGACAAATGATGACAGGCAACATGAAGTCTACTGGTATCAGCTGCAAAATACAATGATTCTTTTTCAAGACGGAAAACTAGTAGGAATTAGTCAATAAGGAGTCCTTTGAATCCTACCGGTTTAATTCGTCAGGTATGTTCTTGCACTATTCACACAATGCAGTTTCCGGTATACTATTCAAAAACTTAAAAGGAGAGTGGATGCGGATTGCCTCTAAAATTTCATTAATTGTAATTATTTTAGGTTCATTTATAATTACGGAAGGATGCGGCGGACAAATGCCATCCTTTCTAAAAATCGTGCATTGGAAAAAAAAGAAATCTCCTACGGATTTGGCCGTGGACCATTATGAACAAGGCCAAAAATATGAAGCCGCCGGGAACCGAGATAAGGCAATTGAAGAATTTGAAACAGCACAAAAATTATCTCCCCGTCCCATTGTGTATTATAAATTAGGTTTGTTATATGCTGCCAAAGGACAATATGATTTGGCGCGTGCCGATTTTCAAAAAGCGGTGGATTTGAGTCCAACCTTTGTGGAAGCAAAGAAAGAACTGGCGACTTTGCCTGCCAATACTCCACCCGTGTCGACAGATACAACCGGGAAATAATACGCTCAGGATAACACTTTCTTCAACCGGTATACGCCCCATATTCCCAATGTGATATTGGCAACCCACGCACTCCATAAGGGAGAAATAATTCCCGACCGACCTAGAGTCAGGCCATACTGCGATAAAATAATATATAATACCGCCAACAAAATCGCCCAGGCAAATCCTGACGCTGCCTGGGTGCGTGTCATGACTAATCCATATCCCAACCCAATAAGCGCAAGAATCACAGGTCCTAGTATATTCGCAAATCGTAAGTAATAATATGTGGAAGATTCGCGGGTATCCAACCCTCCTTGCCGCAATAAAATAACATGCTCCCGCAATTGACGGGTATTCATTTCTTCGGGTCGTTGCGCGACCTGGATAAAATCCTTGGGAGCAAAAGTCATTTCAAATACCTGCTTGGGTTTTGTAACTTCTTTTATCAGATTCTGTTGGCTATCGTAAAACCGTTCCCGTAACCCTTCTACAATCCACTGCCGGTTTTTCGAATCCCATGCGGCATGTTGGATATATGCCTCGGACTGAATTCTGCTGCATGTTGAATTCAATTTTAAAACATGGATATAATTTAAAAATTTGGCTTCCGGCCCCATCAATCCAATACTGTAAAATTCACCCGATGGGCCCCGTAACCAAGTTTGTTCCTCGGCCACATATCCGCTGGAGGATTGTCGATCAATTTTGACGAGTTTGATGGATTTGGCTTTTTGAGTTGTCCCGGGTGCAACATATTCGTTCACACTCCAGTACATTAGGGAAATCGCCAGTGCGGTACACAATACCACAAACACCAACCGCATTTGGGAAATTCCGCTGGCTTGAATGGCTATCAATTCATGGTGCAGATTCAAAGTCAATAATAAAACCAATACAGAAATGACGATTGAGAGGGGTACAATCCGGGTCAGGGAAGCCGGAATCAGGTATATCAAATATTCCAACACAATCTTTGCCGGGACATGAGATTTGGCTATCGTTTCCAGTTGGTCAACATATTTTAATAACAACACCAGTATGATCATCATGAATAACGTGACCGATAGAAATACCAAAAAGGTTTTGAGAATATAGCGGTCTAATATTTTCATAATTCTGAAGGATTATAACAAGATTTGTGTTGCAAAATAAAATGCCGGTACGGTAAATAATAAACTATCAACAATATCCAGTATTCCACCATGCCCGGTATACGTATTCCCAGAATCTTTCACACCCGCTTGGCGTTTTAAAACAGATTCCACTAAATCACCCAGAACTCCAATCGTTGTTATTACTAGCGTCAACCACAAATTCGTGAAAAAAGAGAATCTAAAATGGAAATGATGTGACAGGATAATATGACGGGTAATTCCAGCCGCCAAAAGACTCGTAATAATTCCGCCTATCAATCCTTCGACAGTTTTACCGGGACTGATTGAGGGACACAATTTGTGTTTCCCAATCACCGAACCGATTAAATAGGCGCCAATATCGCAAAACCAGGTAACTACGATTAGCCAAATAATGTACCAGGCTCCTAACTCTAATTGCCGTAGATTTAATAATAAAGAAAAAGGCCAGCCAACATATAATAACCCCAATATAGTTACCCCGCTGTTTGCAAAAAATGAAGGTGTTGAACCGCAGGAAGATAAAAGATAAGTTATAAAACCTCCCAATAAAATCATCCAAAGAAGAAGAGGAAAAGAAAATGTGAAATAAATTGGATAAATTGTATAGACTAAAAAAACCATATAAAACACATACCCCAATGTGTCAAATGGCTGGTATCCCGTTTTCCTCATCAAGCCGTAAAACTCATATAAAGCCCACAATCCGGCGCTCGCCAGTAGAATGGGAAAAATAAAGGTGTGCTCAAAAAATAAAGCGTAAACAAAAAGAGGAACAAAAATAACCGTACTTAAAATACGCAAAAAAAGTTCTTTGGTACGGCTCATCCTACCCGACCAAAACGCCGTTCTCGTTTCTGAAAATCTATAATAGCTTGATAGAGATGTTCCCGCCGGAATTCCGGCCAGAGGATTTCTGTAAACCATAATTCCGCGTAGGCCAGTTGCCACAATAGAAAATTGCTAATACGTTGTTCACCGCTGGTTCGTATCAGTAAATCGGGGTCTGGTAAATAAGGTGCGTACAACCGTTGGGCAATGGATTTCTCGGTCACCTCTGTCGACAATATTTCACCGGATTTTATATCTCGAATAATTCCATTCACCGCGTCCAATATTTCTGTTCTGCTGCCATAGTTGAACGCTAGATTCAAAATTAATTTGGTATTGTCTTGTGTTGCTTTTTGCGCCACTTCCATCGCTTCAAGCACCCGGTCAGGCAACCGTTCTGTACGGCCGGTTAGAATAAGACGTACCCTGTTTTCATTCATCTCCGGGATTTCATCATACAGAAATTTTTCCATAAGTTTCATTAATGCACTAACTTCGGAAGCGGGTCTCTGCCAGTTTTCCAGAGAAAATGCGTACAGCGTCAGTGCTTTAACACCAACTTCGCAACATCCTTCAACGGTATCCCGTACCGACTTAATCCCCCGGCGATGCCCCTCAATCCGCGGGAAATGCCGCTGTTTGGCCCATCGTCCGTTCCCGTCCATAATGATAGCAACATGATGGGGCAGGCGTTTTTTGTCAATTTTGGATAGCAATTCTTTTTTATCCAATTTCATCCTTCACCCTTGGAAAGATAAAAAGCGGGCATCACCCGCTTTTTATCCATTATTCTATCCGGCCATTCTACGATTTATGCTCACCTTCGTGAGCATCAAACTTCCATGATTTCTTCTTCTTTTTTCTTTACCGCTTTATCCACTTCCAGAATATACTTGTCATGCAATTCCTGCGCTTTTTTTTCATTATGTTTTCCATCATCTTCCGGGATTTTCCCCTCTTTTTCCAACTTCTTGAACTCTTCCACTGTATGCCTGCGGATATTGCGGATGGAAACTTTTCCCTCCTCCGCCAGTTTATGAACTACCTTGACCAATTCTTTCCGCCGTTCTTCGGTCAATTGAGGCATGTGTAGCCGAATAATCTTCCCATCGTTTTGCGGGGTAATTCCCAAATCGGATTTTAAAATGGCTTTTTCAATGGCACTTACTAATGATGTATCCCACGGTTGAATCTGCATGGTGCGAGGTTCGGGAACCGATAAACTCGCAACTTGTTTGATGGGCATTGGGTTCCCATATGCTTCCACTTTGATATTATCCAACAAGGTCAGCAATGCCCTGCCCGTTCGCACCGTCGTGAATTCGTGTTTCGCATTTTCTACGGCTTTCATCATCTTCTCTTCAGTTTCTTTTAATACTCTATTTGCTTCCATAATGTTTACTCCCTTACCAAGGTTCCGATTTTTTCACCGAGTACAACTCGTTTAATATTGCCATATTTCTTCATATTAAAAACAATAATCGGTATATCAT
This sequence comes from uncultured bacterium, assembly GCA_963768165.1. Lineage (GTDB taxonomy): Bacteria > UBP4 > UBA4092 > UBA4092 > UBA4092 > CAVYHJ01. Next base: position 107,338 of record CAVYHJ010000002.1, read on the forward strand.
TTTCCATACACAGCGAAATGGCTGTCGCGTCCATCACTTTCAACCCACGCTTCAATACGTCCATATAAGGCAGAGAATCAATCCGTTTGGCATTTTTATTTTTTTCCGGGTCGCTGGTATAAATCCCGTCCACGCGGGTCGCTTTCAAAATTACTTCGGCACCGATTTCCGTCGCCCGTAAGGCGGCTGCTGTATCGGTAGTAAAAAATGGATTCCCTGTCCCTGCGGCAAATATGACCAATCTCCCTTTTTCCAAATGCCGGATGGCTCTACGCCGGATATAAGGCTCGCATAACTCCTGCATCTCAATCGCCGATTGTACCCGGGTAAAAACACCTTGTTTTTCCAAGGCATCCTGCAATGCCAGCGCGTTTAATACCGTTGCGAGCATTCCCATGTAATCCGCCGAGGCACGGTCCATTCCTTTGGCTGAATCGGAAATCCCACGAAATATATTTCCACCTCCGATGACAATCGCGATCTGTACGCCTAATTTATGAACATCCGCCACTTCGGCGGCTAGGGCATGAAGTATTTTAATATCAATACCATAATCCTGCCCTCCCATCAATGCTTCGCCGGAGACTTTCAGTAAAACTTTATGATATTTTGGTTTAGGCTGTGCCATAGGTTCAAAGGGTTCCAATCAAACTTACTTGGATTCTCCAACTTTGATACGGCCAAACTTAACGATTTTAATCTCGTCACCAATTTCCTTGGATACATTCTGTATATATTGTCCGACAGTTATTTTATCATCTTTGATAAATAATTGATCCGTCAGGCAGACCATGGAATAATATTTTGCCAGTTTCCCCTCGGCGATTTTATCTAATATTTTCTCAGGTTTTCCTTCCTGTTTCGCCTGCTCTTTATATATTTCTTTTTCTTTGTCAATAATCTCTTTGGGGATTTCCGTTCGGCTAACATATTCCGGTGTTTGTGACGCCACCTGCATAGCGATATCACGTATAAACGTTTTTACTTTCTCATGAGCAGCAGACACTTCATTCTGTGTCCCGATTTCTACCAGGACACCCAGTTTACTGATTCCGGGCTTGGGACTGGGATGCAGGTAAGAACCCACAACACCCGCTCCGCTATGATCAAATCGGAAAATTTTACCGACTGAAATATTCTCACCCAGCTTGGCAATCGTTTCTTTAATTTGTTCTGTAGGAAACTGCTCAGCGGACGAGAATTTCTTCTCTACCGCCAGTTTTAGTAAATCTTTAACCAATGCCTGGAACTGGTCGGTATTCGTAACAAAATCCGTTTCGCAATTCAGTTCAAACAACAAACCGGATTTGCCGTCTGCGGAGATATGCAGACCTACGCAGCCATCTTTGGCGGCTCGTCCGGCTTTCTTCTCCGCCGTTGCCGCACCTTTTAATCGCAATATCTCAATTGCTTTCTCGATATCACCCTGTGATTCCACCAGCGCCTTTTTGCAATCCATCATTCCCGCGCCGGTTTTCTCGCGTAAATCTTGTACTATTTTTGCGTCAATTGTCGTTGCCATTAGTTATCCTTTTCTTCAATTTTTATAATCCAAGTAAACGGTTCGAGACTTTCAAAACCTTATTCTTTAAACTCTTCTTCAATCTCCTCGAACTTGTCATCTTTCAACAACTCTTCCACATCTAACAAATCGGGTACTTCCAGTTTATCGTCTGCTAACCCTTCCAATTCACCTGGCTTGAATGCTGTTTCAGTGATATCCAGTACGAGTGGTACAGCAGACTCTTTCACTGCGTCCGTATCCACAGGAACCGCCACAACTCCTTCTGCCGGGACTCCCGTCAGGTCAGAAATTTGTTTTTGCAGTTCCAATCTTCCTTCCAATACTGAATCGGCGATTCGTGAGGTTATCAATTGCACCGAGCGGATGGCGTCATCATTCGCCGGAACAATCCATTGAATAGGGTCGGGATCGCAATTGGTATCGGTAATCGCGATAATCGGGATACCCAATCGGTTGGCTTCCTTCACGGCGATTTCTTCCGTATGAGGGTCAACAATATAAACTGCAGCTGGCAAGCCTTTCATGTTTTTTACACCGCCCAAATTCTTGTTGAGCTTGTCTTTCTCTTTCATCAACCGCGCAGCTTCCTTTTTCGAACGCAGTGCCAAACTTCCGTCTTGCTCCATTTTTTCTAATAACTGAAGACGCTTAATGCCTTTGCTGATGGTGGTGTAATTGGTTAACATTCCACCCAGCCAGCGATGGTTCACATAGGGCATTCCCGCACGTTCTGCTTCCAACTTAATGGTGTCCTGTGCCTGTTTTTTGGTTCCCACAAATAAAACTTCGGCACCGGTGGCGGATGTAACTTTCGCGAATTCACACGCGTCCCGGAACATTTTCATAGTTTTCTTCAAATCAATGATATAAATATCATTGCGTTCTCCGAAAATAAATTTCGCCATCTTGGGATTCCAACGGCGGGTCTGGTGGCCGAAATGTACTCCGGCTTCCAAGAATTGCTTGATCGTGACCTGAGCGGCCGACGAACTGGTCATAAATACTTCCTCCTGTTTTGGGTTTTTGTCTTCCGCTTTTTTCGACTTTCTTTGTGACCCATCCTTGCCAACCGCTGGGGTCGGACAGACAGGCACCCTCAAAGAAATCCAAAAGCGTGCGGAATTTTCCCAAGATTTAATTGGGAAAAGGTGCTTTATTGCCCTAAATAGGGTTCAATAAGCGGTATTCTTTTATATCATAAATGACCCCTTTTGCGCAATCTTTCTCTTGATAAGTTTTATATTCCAAAGTCTCAAGCGGTAGCCTGATTGGCACGAAGGAGTACAGTTTCAATAGTAAATGGAGAATTAATATATTTTTCTCTCATGACAAAGTCAAGGTATTCCAATCTTTGGATGGCGGAACGGATCGCTGTCCAAGACCATTTGGAAGAGATATTGGATATTTCCTTTTGAAAATCGGAATTAATAATCAGGTTTTCATCTTTGGTAATCCTGTAGACCAAAATATCCCGTAACCAAAATAACACCCAATTGTAAAAAATAATAAGCTCCGTGTCGGTGGGAACGTCGGCTTGTTCCACCAAAGTAAAAATATGTTTAACATCGGATGGCTGGTGTTCCGCCAAAAAAGCATAAAGATTTTGGCGGGATTTCATAAACGATTTATCGGATAACATTTTTGCCATGCCGACGGACCCATCGGACAAATTCGCTGCCAACTTTGCAGTCTCTGAGTTGACATTGAATTTTTTTATGAGAAGATTTTTCGTGAGTTCGCGCGACAACCGACTGAATTTTACGGATTGGCAACGGGAAACTATTGTAGGTAATAACTGCAAGATATTGGAAGAGACGAGAATCATGATAACGCCGTCGGAGGGTTCTTCCAAGGTTTTAAGAAGAGCGTTGGCGGACTCCGGGTTCATTCGTTCGGCATCCGGTATAAGATAGACCCGCTGATTTCCACGATAGGAGATCATGAAATTGGTGTTGCGGATAAAATCACGGAGTTGTTCGATTTTGTATCCAAGCTGCCCTTCCGGCTCCAGCCAAGTAAAATTGGGATGTTCATCCAAAGTAAAACGGTGACAGGAATCGCATTTCCCACAAGCATCGCCGTCTTCTGTGAGTTTATTACAGAGCAATGCCATGGCAAACCGGCGTGCCACAGTTTCTTTCCCCACACCCTCCGGCCCGTGAAATAAATAAGCATGAGCGGGTTGCTCACCGCGGACGATGTTTTGTAAATATCCAACAATCAGCGAGTGTCCGGCAATTTCTTGAAAGGGTGTGGTTTCCATTATTTATATTCCGTTCATTATGATTCCAAACATCGAGTCATCCAATCCTGAATAATATCCAGGGGATTTTCGCTGACGATTTCTGTATTTTTCCTCGGACGAATCCGATCTTCCACATCAAATAAACTTTCATAGGCAATGAGAAGTTGGGATTGTTGAAAGTTCCTCTCGAATTGTTGAATCGCTTCCTTTTGGTCTGAATCAAAATACCATGCTTTGGGCATCTCTTGATTGGTAATCACAATTCTTAAAGACTCCCGCATCCGTTTGGAAATGGATTCACAAAGTTTATTGACTTTACTTTTCGGTGTAGTCCCCACCAGGTCTTGAAAAATAAGAACGGCATCGTCCAATTTCCTAGAAGCGACAGCGTTGATCAGTGTCCCCAACTTAAACCCGGTCTCCGTCTCAATAATCTGTCCTTCTTTTTGAATAAATTTATAAAAGGAAGAGCGCTTGTCAATCCAACGCTTTTTCTCGTCGTCCACCCAAAAAAGAAAAATGGCGACGCACGTAGGATTTTCCTGTTCACCCAATTCTCTCATCTCTTCCATCATACTTTCCATATCTTTGGATAACTTTTTACTGCGCTGGATGAGCGGACAATCGTTGAAAACAATCACTCGGCGTGGAGCAAGAAATGGCATGGTATCCAGAAAATCGCGATTATCACGAAATACTTTTACGTCAAAATCCGCCTGCAAATAATTCCCGTCACGGAATTCTTTCGGAAGAATCTCATCCAAAACCAATCCTAAAAATTCATTAATCTGGGACTCTTCTTCGCCATGTATCAGATAAACAGGATGAATAGTGCCTTTTTTTATGTTATCAAGAATATCTCTGACAGATGAGGTTGCAATATTTTTTTGAGCCATTTATATAAATCCGTCAAAATTAGTTTGAACCGCACCTGATTTTTCTTTTTTGCCGAGTTTGATTTGATCTACTATGTTAATCAATTGTGTATCATTACTCTTCAAATTTTTATATTCTTGTTTAAAGGTTTCAAAATAAATAACCTTCCAATTGCCTTGTTGATATTCCTGGAAAAACATGGGTGATTTAAGTTTTCGTTTCAATTGTTCTTCCCGTGCCTCCGGAAGAATCATATATCGTTCGATGTCACCTGTGATATTTGAACCGCGCACCAACGCACTGGTCATGGAGGTCGTTGCCTCAATTTCAAATACATGAGTAATCGTCCGGTTCTTTATCCAGAGTACATCAATTTGTCCAACGGTATCCAGATTGGTCGCATTCTTAATTACAGAAAGTTCTATATTCACATAATTGCTTAGTTTTAATGTTTTGCCTGTTATCGTAGAAACAGTTTCTGACTGTTCCTTTTTGCCAACCCAGACTTTATAACCTAATTGATCCCCTAGTTCGGACAACATACTAATTAATAATCCATGTTCCCTTTGGGCTTGCTTGATTTCCGGTTTTAACATCCAATATCCACCGGATACTTCACGAGCATAAATTTGCAACGCTTCTTTGATGCTGGTGCTGTCAGTGGTTAACGAGTTCGGAAATTGAATACTGACTTTTTCCCAAGCATCTGTAAAAGTGATTCTGACATCGGAATTTAACAAACGATAGATCACTTCCTCCACTCTTTCCAATAAGGGGACATCTTCAATTCTTGTCTTTTTCAGAACCTCTTCGGTCAACCACCACAATTCACCTTTAGCGCCTCCTATTTCGGCAGGTACAAGACAAAATTCTTTTTTAAGATGGTCTTCCAATACAGTTTTAATATCCAGTCCGGTATCCAAACTGGAAAAATAACCATTTTTCGCCAAGACCGGATCAACATAATTAATAATCAATGTATAAGGAGTTGGTTCTGCCCTTTCAGCAATTAGATGAATGGTAGTGTCTACTACGATAGATTCAAAACGTCGCGTATCAATTTCTTGTGGTTCTTTCTTACCCAAGTCAAACGAAGGTTTATGAAATCGTAAATAAAAGTCTCCGGTTGCAGAACCAAATGGTTGGAGTAACGATTTTGCCGAGGGTCTTGCCAATTCTTGATGGTGAATCTTTTGAAATTCAAAACCAGCAAAGGTTGCCGCACGAATGGTTGCGTTACGGACTTTAAAAGTGGGGCTATGAAAAGTTACCGTGCAATAAGAGTCCGGCTTTATGATATTAAACATTTCTGTAAATGCCCTCCGTAACATGGCATGATATACGTCAAAATCTTTACCCTGTCTTTCATTTCTAACAATTTCCTTAGATACGATTTCTTCAAGATAACCTTTTGAGTGCGTCAGCCAGGCAACCCAGAGAAAAGCCAATTCACCGAATTGTACAGCCGCATCATAGGGGGGATCTGTGAAAATGTAATCAATGCATTGACTGTGTTGTCTTTCTATTTTTTCCATGAAATCCAAGGAATCACCGCGCAAAATAAATATATCCGCTTTCTTATTGAGTACCTCAGAAATGGTTTTACCAAACTTGATTTTTGAATAATATTTATTCGACTCTTTTTTTGCTTCAATGATTCCTTGAGGGCCCAAAATCGAACTTTCAAATTTATCCCATACGTTTTGCTCCATAAAGGTTTCTGCATACCAGTAACTATGTTCATTCCAAACCGAACTGAAAGGTCTTGTGGGTCGAACGGGCATCATCCGAGTACATAAATGAATAATAGAGACAAAAGAAATTACCAGAAAATCGTGTAAATCCTGTTTCTTTTCTTGTTGGATGGCATCATAAAGAATTGATGCTGCCAACAAATTTTTTTTAGTAAATAATTCATCCAATGACTCGTATTGTTGCTTCTCTTTAAAGGGTGAACCGTCGGGATAGTAGAGCGGATTTTGTGGATACCAGTATTTAATTTTCGTTTTGTTAATCTCCTCGATTAAGTCCTTATCTCCTTTTGTTAATCGGCATCCTTTTTCCTGACGGTCTTTACAATAAGGACAAACATAACGAATTTCTTTACATTTATCACTAGACCAAATTGCACAAGCGATGGGAATTTCTCTTTTGCAGGAACGACAATTGGTTACATAGAGTTCGAGAATTTTGTCTTTAACCTTCTTTTCAATCCGATGAAACGCATCCTCAAGTTCTTGCAGGTCAACGGGTTTAATTGTTAGGCGTAATATTTCAGTTGAAATGGGTAACAAATCACAACAAATAACTCGTTTCCCCTGTTTCAACGATTCCAATGCCGTTACACCACTTCCAGAAAATGGGTCAAATACAACACCATTCTCAGGACAATACGCTTTGATGTGTTCCGCTACAACATTCCATGTTTTTCTCGACCAGAATTTATGCCAAACATACATGGAAGTGTGCGCCATGGGAGGCATATTTCTTTCAATATGAGTGAAGGATTTGGCAATCATAATTGTTGGTTATTGTAACATAATCATATTTTTAAGCGTGTAGAAAATAGATGTCCCAGTTGTGTAAATAATTTTTGGGGTACGGCAGTGAACTGGTTAATGACGACTTGATTAAATGGAGTCAAGCCGTCTCTGTCCAAAAGGTTGGTCACATATTGAAACATTAATCCGAAATTCCAGAGGATTAGGACAATACCGACAGCATACACTATTTTTTTGTAATTTTGCGCAAAGAGATATTCAAATAAACCGGGAAGACCGAAAATGAACAACGGGCTGGATGACAAGAACATTCGATGCCCGAAGGAATGAGCGCCCCACCAGGTTCTCCAGGAACCGATAATCCAGAGTTGGATGAGAAAAATAATAACGAGAGACAGGGTTAAAGATTTTTCTTTTTTGTAAAAATAGATAAGTCCGATTATTCCGACCAGAAAGATAGGATTCCATGTTAGCAAGCCGTGCCTCCCGGAAAATAACACTCCAATGATATGGGGATGCAGAAAATTCATGTGCGCTCCAACTTCTTCCGACTGCGGACCGCTGAAATAAGAACCGAAAATCCCTTTCCAAGCGAGCATTTCAGGCAGGAAAGCAATGATAAAGCAAATAATGAAAACAAGAATTTTTCGGGGACAGGGAAAAGAAGTTTCAGGCGGCTTTTTAAATATCAGACAGAATATCGGTACAAATACAAATAGAATATCCTGTAACCTGACCATAGACATTAAACCGGCAGACAGTCCCAAAAATATCCAATCCATCAAAGAGTTTTTTCCATCCAAATAAATCCTGCACCATAAAAATAGAAATAGAGCAACGGCAAACAGCGAGTTGGCGTGCGCCATAGAAGGATGTAAATACATATAGAAAACAAGAGGAGAGCTTAACCAAAAAATCAATATGGCGGCGAACACCGATTCCTTTGAAAAGAATCGAATTGCCATTTTATAAATTAATAAAAGCCCAATAAATCCGTAAAGCGAAGATGCGAAACAGACAGCGACCACATAAAGCGCTGAATAGCCGTCCGCCGGCGCGATATGGAATATTAAATTTATATAGTGCGCCGCGATATAAAAAGGCGACCATAAAACCGCCGACCCGATAGGGACTCCCACAACCGGTCTCCCGGTGACGGTACTATGTCCCACAATAACATATTGATTCCCGTAATGGGCAAATTCATTGGTAAAATCCAAATCGTGATCGAAAAATAATGAGCGGAGGTAAACGTAATATCCAATTCCATCATTCCCAATAACCCGGGGTGTCAAAAGAACAATTAATAACAAGACATAGACAAGAATCAGAATTTTTGCATAGTTTGGTGTCTTTTTAAATATCGCCATTATCCCGCCAAAGAAATAAGCTCTTTGGGAAATTGAGTTAGTATTCGATGCCCTGTTTCGGTGACAACAATTAAATCCTCAATACGGACACCACCAATATTTTCCAAATAAATACCAGGCTCCACGGTAACCACCATTCCTGGTTTAAGGATATACGTTCCGCTTTGTGCCAATCGTGGTGCTTCATGGATTTCCATTCCGACCCCGTGTCCCAGACCGTGGCCAAAATATTTTCCATATCCCGCTTTGGTAATAATATTTCGTGCGATAGAATCCACTTCTTTGCAAGAGATTCCCGGTTTCACGGCATCCACAGCAGCCAATTGCGCTTCCAGTGTAATTTGGTAAATTTCTTTTTGTTTAGATGTTGGTTTGCCAACAATAAAAGTCCGGGTGCAATCGCTATTATACTGCTCGTAAACCGTCCCGAAATCAAATACCACCAGTTCCCCTTTTTTTATTTTCTTATTGGACGCAACCCCGTGAGGTAATGCCGACCGCCAGCCGGATGCGATGATGGTATCAAAGGCAAGGGCACTTGCACCCAGCCTTCGTGATTTCTCTTCAAATAATAATGCGATTTCCCGTTCCGTCACTCCCGGTTTAATATGGGCCAAGCAATCTTCAAAAGCGGTCATGGCAATCGTGCGCGATTTCGCAATCAGTGCCAGTTCCCGTGCGTCTTTTTGGATACGAATATTTTCGACTAGATTTTGTGTCGGGACAAGAGGAATTTTCTTTGCCCATTTTTTTAGAGACTGATATTCCTGATAGGTTACGTGCGCCGATTCAAATCCCAGTTTCTTAATTCCTAAATCCGCCGCCGATTCTACTGCAACTTGCATCGCGCTCTTTGTCGTGGGTCTTTCAATAATCTGAAATCCCTGAACCTGTTGATGGGCTTGCTGCGTATATCGAAAATCCGTAATAAAAAGAGCTTTGGACGAGGTGACAACAACAACACAATCGGTTCCCGTAAATCCCGAAAGATAATTGCGATTGGTTAAATTAGTGACAAGTACCGCAGGTATCTCTTCCCGTGCCATCGCTTTTCGCAAACGGCTTACTCGTTCATTCTTTGTTTTTATCATGAGGTAATTTTAATATATCCCCGCCGGATTGAATAGTATGGATACTTTGAGAAAAGAAAGTAAAGTCGTAGGTGAAGGTGTCTCATAGAACTAGCGTCTGAATTATTTACAACGGTAATCACAATATGATAGCATTTCCAAATATTACATATGGCGTTGAAATGAGGAGGTATCGAATTAATAACTCAACACAAAAACTTGGTTTAGTGAAGGGTGTTAAACCCGTTTATGAATTCTGGAAAGGAAACTAAGCGATGAACTTTTTTAAACGATTTTTCACGTCCCAGTCACGGACCACTCCACCGGAAAGTTCTAAAGCACAAGTCGTTTCTTCTGGACAACCTCCCAATCCGCAGGCTCTTACAGCTACATCACCTCCCATTTCCAAGGAACTGGTCGACGCAATTGAAAAAGGTAATTGCGACCGCGTACGGGAATTGATTGCTGGTGGGGTGGATGTTCACGGAAGGGATAAGAACGGTGGAACGATTATGCATGAAGCTATCTCTGCGGCAATACATGCACTTAAGTTCAGTGTGGATGATACGAAGACACGCATAGAAATTATTGATGTCTTACTGAGTGCAGGCGCGGATATTAATGCTGTCCATCCAAATTTGCGCGAAACTCCAATTTTGATGGCGGCGAGATCTGGTAAAGACGAACTCGTACGGAAACTCATCGATAGCGGTGCTGAAACAAATTTGGTTGATAGCGAACGTGAGATGGTTATTCGGAAAACTGAGGCGGAAGTGGGGTGCAACACACTCGCACTACGGACATTACTGAGGGCTTCAAATGGTGGTCGTACATGGCTAGAATCATCAGAGAATAGGGTACGTCTATTTGTCTGGGCGGTTAACGATGGAGATTGCGAAAACGTGCGCCGATCCCTTGCTGGCGGATTAGATCCCAACGCGCGAGACAATCGTGGTATACCAATAATACATCGCGCCATCCACGTTAACGATAGCTGGTATAAACACCATATGTCAGACGCTGAACAAGAGGCAGCGGCAAGCGTGATCGACCTGCTAATTGACGCGGGCGCTAATATAAATGCGACAAACAGTATGGGTAGAACTGCTCTTATGCTAGCTGCTGAGTTCTGTGATGCAATTATTGTCCGCCGTCTAATCGAACGGGGTGCCGATGCGCAATTAAGAGATCAGAAAGATTGCACGGTTTTAAAGATTGTTCGCTCACAAGAACAATGGTTTTCGGACTACCGAGACGTGCTTTCGGTACTCGTGACTGCCACTGCGGAGGGTATTGCTTGGTTGAAATCCGATGAAGGGAAAGAGTGGTACAACATTTGGCTAAAAATTGATACTAACGCTCCTCTTCCTGTATGTCAAGCAGACTCGATTGAGACAATCGGAATAGCAATTAGAGATAAAAATAGCGAAGAACTGTTGACAATTCAGCGGTGGGTGGAAGCAGGCGGCAACCTTAAGTGGCGAACCTTAATGGGCTGGACGCTGTTGCATATTGCATCTAGATACGGAAACGATTCACTAATTCGCTTACTGCTTCATCACGGTGCAGACATTGAATCTCGTACGGAGAGAGGGGAAACACCACTACTACTTGCCTGTGAACCTGGGCGCATACTGAATCCGTCGGTCGTAGTGACACTGCTCGAACATGGGGCCGATCCCAACGCGACTAACTGTGACGGAATGACTCCACTGCGGTTGATTCGCAGGATCGAAAATGATCGGGATGAAGCCAAGCAAATTGTCAAACTACTTGAGGCTGGTGGAAGCCGCTTAATTCCAGGAGACACTGTACAGTGTCCAGAGTGTGGCGCACCGAATGGACCGAGCATGCTACAGAGGGGCGTACACGCCACGGTGACCGGTGAAATCTTCGTACTTTTCCTGTGTAAGCGCTGTAGTAAGAGGGTGCAAATTTCTTTCTATGCAATAACGAAGGACTCTGGCGTGCGTGTTGAATGTCCTTCATGCACTCACACCAATTATCTCCCACCATCCGTTTGGTGCCAGACGTGTGGAAAGAGCTTATCGAGTGGATGGCAACAGAAAATATCGTAAGAGTAAAAGACCAGAAAGTTGGGGTAGTGTTTTTCTCTTAGCGCTTCGCCCGCTTTTCTGTTTTTTCATACATTGGGAATTTGAGCGCTCTTTACGTTATTCCCGATGCTTTTTTTATTCTCTGTCTCCCCATAAATCAATGATATGATAATCCCTTATGGAAAAAATGGTAGACAAAAAAAATGCCGATTTGATAATCATCGGCGCGGGAGCAGCAGGACTAATGTGCGCCATAGAAGCGGGAAAACGGGGGCGGCGGGTTTATGTCTTGGAGCATAATGAGAAAATTGGCAAGAAAATCCTGATTTCAGGCGGGGGACGGGCGAATTTCACAAACCTGTATGCCACTCCTTCACAATATCTTTCTAGTGTTCCAGAATTCTGTATTTCTGCGTTAACTCGCTATACCGCGCAGGACTTTATTACGTTGGTGGAGACTCATGGGATAAGATACCATGAAAAGAAATTGGGTCAATTGTTTTGCGATACCACCGCACAGGAAATTACCCATCTACTCCAAAAAGAATGTGACCGGTCGGGGGTAACGATTCTGCTGAATACCAAAGTTGAGACCATAATCCACCATATAAAATTTATCATAGTAACCAATCAGGGAGAATTTATTTGCAAATCATTGGTCATCGCTACTGGCGGATTGACGATTCCCAAAATCGGCGCAACAGATTTCGGTTATCGTATCGCCCAACAATTTGGGATTCATATCAATGAAACTAATCCAGCCTTGGTTCCCCTAACCTTCAATCCAAAAGATTTCCAGCGGTATAAGGATTTAACAGGGATTTCCGCGGATTCAGAAGTAAATTGCAAAGGGGTAAAATTCAGAGAAAATATTCTATTCACTCATCGTGGATTAAGCGGTCCGGCAATATTACAGATTTCCTCGTACTGGAATCCGGGAGATGAAATTATTATCAATCTCGTGCCCAATGTGAATTTGCAGGAATTATTGTTAGAACAAAAAAAGCAAAAAGTGAAAAAGGAATTAAAAACATTTCTTTCCGATTATCTGCCCAATCGCCTAGTACAAAAATGGTGTGACCTATATTTTGAATCCAAACCCATCAATCAATATTCTGAAAAAGAAATTCAACGGATTGTGTCCCAACTCCATCAATGGAAAATTACTCCTGACGGTACCGAAGGGTATCTGAAAGCCGAAGTCACCAAAGGCGGGATTGATCCTATCGAACTTTCCTCTAAGACGATGGAATCCAAAAAAGTAAAAGGACTTTATTTCATTGGCGAAGTGGTAGACGTGACGGGTTGGCTGGGAGGATATAATTTTCAATGGGCCTGGTCGTCCGGTTGGGCGGCGGGGCAGGCGGTATAAAAAATGAATCGGAGAAACTGGGAATGGGCGAATGGGGAATGTCCTAACATGTTATGATTATTCCATGAAGATCGAATTTCAACCCGCGGGGTTGGCAAAAGAAGTGAATTCGGGAACACGGGTATATGATGTTGCCAAAGATTTGGGACTGGATTGGATGTTCGGCTGCACGCAGGGAAATTGCGGAACATGTTTATCCACTATTATTTCCGGCATGGAAAATTTGAATCGCATTGGAAATACGGAAAAAGAAACCTTACGGAAACTGGGTGCCCAGCCCAACCAACGACTCGCCTGCCAATTAATCATACGCGGGGATGTGATTTTAAAAAAAGAAAAACTGAAGAATGATTTATAATAACCTTTTAAATTCCTCGATACTCAACCCTGCATCTTTAACAATTCCACCCATGGTATAGGCGTTAATAGGATTGGCTCTAGGAATGACAATAATTCTTATGCCGTCGGACATGGTGATATGTTTGCCTTGTCGAAGAATCTGAAATCCCGCTTTTTGAAATGCTCTGATTGCCCTTTGATGAGAAATTCCTTGTATCTTTCCCACTCTTATCCCACTTCTACATACCGTGACCGTTTACCTTTACTGAGTATTTTTACTGTTTTCAAATATTCTTGAATAGCATCTTGAATATTCACCAAAGCTTCTCTTTCGGTTCTGCCTTGGGACCAACACCCTGGTAATCCCGGGACCCAAACGGCATAGCCTTCATCCGACTTTTTCAAATTTACTTTATATTTCATATATGCTCCTCCTTAATTATTAATTCTTACTTTACTTCTCTCACTACATTTTGTCAACCAATAAATTCATTGGGAAGAGTCTATAAAAGCGGCGGGGATGACTTTTCTTGTTTTTCCTCGTCAACCCGGAAACATTTGCGACAGCGCGGCTCGTAGATATCTGTCGCTCCCAAAAGTATCCGCTCTTCCGACATGACTTTCCGATAGGAGCGGTTAGCAGGATTTCCACAAACCACACAAATGGCTAACGATTTAGTGACATATTCTGCCACGGCCAACAATTGGGGTAATGGTTCAAAAGGCACTCCACGATAATCCTGGTCAAGCCCCGCGACAATGACCCGTTTTCCTTCATCCGCCAATTGCTCGCACACAGAGGGAAGTTTAGCATCGAAAAATTGCGCCTCATCAATTCCCACCACCTGAATATCGGGAGTTACTTGGTTATACAATGCCTGGCTGTCAGCGACCGGCATCGAAGCGATGCGGCTGTCGTTATGGCTGACCACATGATTTTCACTATAGCGCGTGTCACGGGACGGTTTGAATACCATGATTCTCTGTTTGGCAATTTGGCACCGGCGTAAGCGGCGGATGAGTTCTTCCGATTTCCCGCTAAACATAGACCCGCAAATTACTTCAATCCATCCCACATTTCTAATAGTGATATCCATTTATTTTTGCTCCTATAACTACAGTATTAATCGATTGTTGATTCTTCAATTAACATAACTGGTATATCATCTTTCACGGGATATTTCTTCCGGCACTGCGGATTGGTGCAACATATTTTCTGATTTTTTTCATCGTAGATCACATCCGATTTGCACGCCGGGCATGCCAGTATTTCCAACAACTCTTTGTCTACCGCCATGTTTTCTCCTTTCAAATTAGTTTATCATTTTTCAGGACTTGTTTTAATTTCTTTCTATTCGATTCCGACATGGCATACAACGGCAACCGTACATCCTCTGTCATTTTTCCCATCATTGCTAACGCGGTTTTCACAGGAGTAGGACTGCTCTCCAAAAACAATGCTCCCGTTAACGCAAAATATTTATAATGGAACTCAATCGCCGGTTCCGGGTTCCCCGCAAACCACGCCTCCATCATTTTCGACATCTCTTTCGGTACCACATTGGCAAGTACGGAAATACTCCCGTGAGCGCCGATCGCCAGAAGCGGCAAATTTAAAAAATCTTCGCCGGACAAAACCAAAAAATCTTTCGGGCAGAGTGAAATCATTTCCGTAGTTTGTTTTAAATCCCCGGTCGCTTCTTTGACCCCGATAATATTTCTAATTTGTGCCAACCGCGCAACCGTCTGCGGCAAAATATTGACCGCTGTCCGTCCGGGAATATTATACAGAATTTGCGGAATATCCACCGCCTCCGCCACCGCTTTGAAATGCTGGTACAACCCTTCCTGGGTTGGACGGTTATAATACGGACTAATCAATAATGCGGCATTAGCACCGGATTTTTTTGCGGAGGCCGTCAACCGAATCGCTTCTTTTGTGCTATTCGACCCCGTCCCGGCAATCACCGGAATCCGTCCCCTCACTTGGTCTAGCGTAACCTCCACCACATGTTCATGCTCTTCATGAGACAACGTCGCCGATTCCCCTGTCGTTCCGCAAGGCACTATCCCATGTGTTCCTTTGGATATATGCCATTCAATCAATTTCCGTAAAGCTTTCTCATCCACTTTCCCATTGCGAAACGGCGTGATAATCGCCACTATCGAACCCCAAAACTTTGGCATTTTCTTTAATTTGGCTCTTTTTGTAGACATACTTATTCCTTTCACGAACAATAAATCTTTCTCATTAAAGGGTATAATCTTTTCCCTTCACTTGTCAATCAAAAAAGAAAACCCGACTCCCTATCTTTTCAAAAATCCTTTTTTCGTGTAGTATAGTAGACCGGTTTACATAAAGGAGTATTATGCAAAGTAAAAAACTTCGATATAATTACATATTTCTATTTTTAGGAATAATCAATTTTCTATTTTTTTCAAAAGGAGTCGGGGCGGATATGGATAGTTTCGTAGTACATTATTTTCGGTTTGATGGGGATTACAAAGATTGGACATTATGGACATGGAATGCTGTAAATCACCAGACGACCAAAGAGATTAACAAAGAAGTTACGTCTTCCGGTCAAGATGCCGATGGATTGAAATTTGTCGTGCAGAAAAATGATTATGCCGGCGCAACGGATATCGGTGTCCTTCCGAAATACCATAATTGGGATTCCAAAGATGGGCCTGACCGGGTTTATTCCTCCACCATGGGTAATGAAGTTTGGATTATCCAGGGAGACCCACACTTGTTTACCAATAAACCTGACGTTCGTCCCAGTATCCAAGCGGCTTTTCTGGATAGCACTACGCAAATCACTTTGGTGTTATCCAAATCCTTGAACCAAAATGAACTGGTTCCTGCACATTTCTCTGTCACGGATGAAACCGGAAAACGCGTGGAGATTAAAAATATTGATTTTATTCCGGTAACTTCCGTACATTCTCGCACTGTCCAAGTGACATTGGAAAAACCGCTGGATATCGCTCATAACCACATCAGTGAATATGGCATCGCATTGACTGGGTTCCGCCCCGGTACTTTAACTTTGAGAAAGATTTTAGACTCATCGGAATTTTATTTCAATATTCCACTGGGTGCCATTTATTCACCCACAAAAACTGTCTTTCGCGTTTTTTCTCCGATCGCTTCAGCTATTACCTTGGTCATTTATGACCAGCCGGTCGGTGGCAATGGGAAAGAATACAAAATGAAATATAGCCAACATGGAATTTGGGAATATTCTGTCTCCGGCGATTTGCAAAATAAGTATTACACCCTGAAAGCCGAAGGACCGGACAAACGGTTTAACGCGAGTCGGGAATTGATTGACCCCTATTCCAAATGCAATACCGCGTACAATGGCCGGGGAATGATTATTGATGACAAAACTCCCGTCACTGCTCGGCCTGAATTTGATATCAGTCAAGCGATGATTTACGAATTGCACATCCGCGATATTGATATTGATAATAATTCGGGTGTTAAAAATAAAGGGAAATACATTGGCTTAACCGAGACCGGCACGACCATCCCGGGAAAACCGGATATAAAAACCGCACTGGATCATATCGTTGAATTAGGTGTTAATGTGGTTCAAATCATGCCCTTTCAGCAATTTGAACATGTCGAATCCAGAGACGATTATAATTGGGGATATATGCCTGTCCATTTCAATTCACCCGACGGTTGGTTTGCCACTGACCGCCTTTCTGCCAAGCGGGTCGAGGAAGTTAAACGCATGATTGATGCGCTTCACAAAAAAGGTATCAAGGTAATCATGGACGTGGTTTATAATCACACTGCCGAAAACGATGCCGGTCATGTTTTTAGTTTCAACGGCCTGGTCCCGGGATATTATTATCGCTTGAAAGACGACGGGACTTTATGGAATGGCTCCGGCACTGGAAATGAATTCCGCTCGGAAGCGCCCATGGCTCGTAAATTCCTTCTCGATTCTCTGAAATATTGGGTCACGGAATACAAGGTGGACGGATTCCGGTTCGATTTACTGGGTCTCATTGACTTGAAAACAGTGGAAGATGCGGCCAAAGAACTGCACGCCATCGACCCTGATATTTTCATCTATGGCGAACCTTGGGCGGCTGGCAATACGCAAGCCAAAATCACTGGCAAAGGGTCTCAAAAGGGCAAAGGATTTTCCGTGTTCAATGATAATTTCCGTAATGCCTTCAAGGGGAGTGTTTTCGGAACTGAAAAAGGCTATGTTCAAAACGGTAGTTATCTCGGAGCTATGAAAAAAGGTATCATTGGCAGTATCACGGATTTTACCGACAGTCCCACGGAAACGATTAACTATATTGAATGTCACGACAACCATACCTTCTGGGATCGTTTGCTTCTGACCACCAAGGGAGACAACGCTATCACCGATGCAGATAGAATTGCGATGGATAAACTCGGTGCGGCCATTTTGTTTACTTCTCAGGGCGTTCCGTTTATCCAAGCGGGACAGGAATTTCTACGTACCAAAGGCGGGGAAGAGAATAGTTATAACAAACCCGATTCAGTCAATGAAATTAATTGGCAGGAGAAAATTGACCATGCCGACGTCTTTAAATATTATCAAGGATTGATTCAAATTCGTAAAAACCATCCCCTCTTCCGGTTTAAGACCAAACAGGATGTATTGGATAATGTCAAATTCCTCGATGACGATTTGAAACTCAGTTTGCCCGATAATTGTTTGGGATATAAAATCACCAAAGGCAATTCCGGCGATTCATGGAATGAAGTCGTTGTGTTAGCCAATCCGAATCCGCAAAAGATGATTCTTCCGATTCCCGAGGGGAATTGGATTGTCGTTGCCAATGCGGAAGAAGCGGGTGACCGCCCCGTCCGCTCGGGTACCGCCACCATCAAAGGCAACCAAGCCGATGTCGCTCCCCGCTCTGTCTTGATTCTCTACCGCTAACACCCCTTTACTTCAATTTTCGTATCAGGGGTTGGAGCGGAATTGTTATTTTCAATTCCGCTTCCTGTAATGAACGAGATCAGTCTCGTTCATTACAATGCCAATATGACCTGCCTGCCATTTCCTAGAAATGATAATAATATTTCGCCAATGGGCGAAATATTTATCTCCAATAAAATCAAAGGTCTAAATTCTTTCGCAATTGCGAAAGAATTATTTTGAAGGGTCACCCTGTGAGCTGGACAAGGGAGTGTCATTCTCAACTTGATTGAGAATCCAGTCTTTGTATATTCTAACTCATGAACACACTTTAAAGAGAATGCAAACATGCGTAATCATGATATTGAAAGATGGGTATTAGATATTGCTGATAGAGTTTCTTCTAACCAGCCAATTGAAGATTCAAAAGTTGAATTAAAACGTGAATGGATTTTACCTGAAGATGCAGCTAGAGGAATGGCCGGTCATGCGAATGCTGCTAGAGGTGAATCCATTCTTTGGTTAATTGGTATTGATCAAAAGCAAGGAACAGTAATAGGTGCAAATTATGAAGAATTATCTAATTGGTGGAATAAGGTAAAATCCTATTTTGATGAATTATCACCAACCCTTACAGATCTAAATGTTCCTTATAAAGGGAAAACGATAGTTGCATTACTACTTGATACAAAACGCGCACCATTCGTAGTAGTAAATCCAAAGTTCGGTCAGGTTAATGGTCATAGTATTGCCAAAGAAGTACCTTGGCGTGAAGGAACCAGCATTAGATCGGCAAATCGGTCAGATTTAATCAGGTTGTTATCACCTATACAATCGAAACCCGAAATAGAAATCCTTGATGGTCAAGTATTCGTTCAAGAATACAACCAAGGAAGACCAGAACAAAAATCAATATGGCATTTTAGAATTACTATTTATATAACTCTACATAACGACACTCAAGTTATTATACCTTTCCATAAATGTGAAGCATCTTTTGAAATCCAAGATAAAGCTGAAATATATCCTTTGAATACAAATAGAATTCTTCTTAAATCAATAAGTTCACCACTTATTAAATCTCAACCTGGTGAATTTGATCATGATCCTTTAAATGTCGAAAATACAAATAATGAAATTATTATTTATGCCACCACAAGATTTTATTTAGAAACCGAGGCGGATTTTTTAGGTCTAGAAAGTAAGAATTTTGTAAATAAACAAATCGCTTTCTCTGCAAAATTAGTTCCAGCTGGCTCTGATATTAAAATGCCTATTGAAATAAAATTAAAATATATACCTAAGAAAGAGAGGGATGCTGGATATACTTGGACTTTAATAAAGTAGTTATTCAATTTTTCACGTCAGGAATGAGTGTTCTTTACGGATTTCCAGACGCCTCCTTCCATGTCACCCTTGATCCTGACAGGGGAAGGGTCTCTCGTTTCCATCCTACCGGCTTCTTTTGTGATAACCTATCTTTTTTCTTATATCTACCGTCTGGAATCTTAATCTGTCATTATTCTTAGTATTCTTTGGAATATTACCTAACAATCCGACAAAATTGTAGTTATTTAAAATTGACCCGCTCCATACCCTCTCCACTACCGACCCGCTATTTGTTACCTAATCTATACACTTTTAAAGACAATGGATATTCCCTTTTTTACAGAATAAAAAAACTTGATTTATATCTTTATTTCCTATAAAATACAGGCCACAAGAGCAGTTTTTCTATCTTCTGTAAAAATTATTGGAAGGTATTAATTCCCCTTGCCTGAATGAATACCATTTCAAAAAAGGAGATACGACCATGCGTACCCGTTTGAAAGTAACCTGTTTTATCCGACCCTCGAGCGTGATTATCGCGCTGAGTTTGCTTTTGTCATGTTGACCCAGATTACCCAAGGACAAAGCTGGACCCAACTGTCCCCGACCGGGAGTCTCCCAACGACACGCGCGTTTCAAACTGCTGTTTACGATACGACCCATAATCGAATGACCATCTTTGGGGGGGATGGTGCTAATTTTTACAATGACGTGTGGGTGCTCAGCACGGCCAATGGTTTGGGTGGAACACCCGATTGGTTAAAGCTCAATCCCATAGCTGACCCGACCTATGGTCTCCCGACGAATAGATACGAGCATACAGCCGTTTATGACAATACTAATAATCAGATGACCATCTTTGGGGGGATTGGTACTAATGTTTACAATGACGTGTGGGTGCTCAGCACGGCCAATGGATTGGGAGGAACACCCGCCTGGACTCAACTCAATCCCACAGCTGACCCGACCTATGGTCTCCCGACAGCACGATACAATCATACCGCCGTCTCCGATTCTGCCAATAATCTAATGATTATTTTTGGGGGAGTGGATGAGAATGGTAATTTTTATAATGATGTGTGGGTACTCAGTACGGCGAATGGCTTTGGAGGAACGCCAGCTTGGAAAAAACTCGCTCCCACCCCCGATCCGACCTATGGTCTCACGACAGCGCGATTTTTCCATACCGCCGTCTACGATAATACCAATAATCGGATGACCATCTTTGGGGGATATGGTGGACTTGATGGAACTACTTTCCTGAATGATGTATGGGTGCTCAGCACGGCCAATGGTTTGGGAGGAACACCAGCTTGGAAAAAACTCACTCCCACCCCCGATCCGACCTATGGTCTCCCGACGGCACGATTAGGTCATACTGCCGTCTATGATAATACTAATAATCGGATGATAATCTTTGGCGGTCAGGCAGGACCACCATCTAATCCAGTTCTGAATGATGTGTGGGTGCTCAGTCATGCCAATGGATTAGGAGGGACACCTGCTTGGTCACTGGTTTCGACTCTCGGGATGACTCCGGTTCCACGAGAGGGTCATACCGCCGTCTACGATTCTACCAATAATCGCATGACCATTTTTGGGGGTTTTGGTGGCTCATATTTGAATGATGTGTGGGTGCTGAGTGATGCGAGTAATGTGCCTGTAGAGGATTGGATATTATATTCCACAGAATTTAAATAAATTGAATTCTCAATGTTCCAATACTTAACCTTAATCTTTGCGCTTTTGATGCGTCGGGAGTAAAATGATTTTTACGAATTTCCCGACGCTTTCTTAGTTGTAACGAGAGATTCTTTGTTCCTTCGCAGCTCAGGACAGGCTCTAAAGAGCAGGACTCAGAATGACAAAAATACGGGAATAAATCCCTACACTACATCCCATGTATCGGGGAATGACAAAAAAAAGGTATTAATCCGCGAAGAGGGGTCGTTTGTAGCCGAGGAGGCGGGCGTATTGGTCGGGGTGTTGGGAGATAAATTGGGAGATGCGGTCGGCGATTTTCTGAGTGTTGGTGATAATGTCTTTTTCGGAGTCGCCGGTTACGGTTAGTTCTATGGGAGAGTCAATAATAATTCGGTGGCGGTAACTGGGAGTCAGGCGCAGGGTGTATAACGGCAGGATAGGCGCGCCTTCCCGTAAGGCAATCGCCACGGGACCTTGAGAGAAAGAAGCTTTTCGACCCGCCAGATTAACGAAAACCCTGTTTTTACCACCGGCACCATCTATGGCAATCGCCAAAAGTTCATTGCGTTTTAAACAGCGAAATGCTGGTAATAGGGATTGGCGGAGATAAACGAATTTGGCAGGAAGATTCAGTTCCAGAGTGTGCATTAACTTTAAAACCCGTTCCAACATGGGGGTTGGTAAGGGCATAGTTTCGGTGTCGGGAGAACCACCACCCCCTGCCCCCTCCTTACCTACTGTAGAGACGTAACATGTTACGTCTCTACCGGAGTCAGGGGGAAGGGGGGTGGTTAATTTCTTTTGAATTCCAGAAGACTGTAACGATTCGGGGATGTGGTGTTCGGAATCCATTTCTTCCTTTAAATCTTCGGGCGTCAATCCGACTTGGTTTAAGGGATACCCGCGATAGACCAGAGCGGGCATAAGCATTTGCGCGTTGGCAATATGCGGATGAGCAATGATAACTCCCTTGCCTTTGGCTAAGGCTTGTTTGAGATGTTCTTCTCCAACCAATGCAGTATAAAAATCAATCGGTTGTTTCATAAGTTTGGGATACAGCAGGACATCCAACTGATTCCAGAAAAACATGTAGACACCGATTTTAACAATGTGTTGATTTTCCTGTTCCGAGAGTTGCCGCCCCAAATTCATTTTTGAAAGTTCAGAGCGGATTTTGGTTTTGCGCCGTCCATTAATGAGATAAATAAGCCAAGCCATAAAATCCCCAATTTTGTATGCCAGAGAAATGGGGATAGCGGACATGAACCAACGAAAGGGATACCAGAATAACCAGCGGGAGAAGTCTTTTAACAATAATTTAAAAAGGTTCATAATGCTTATTTTTCTTTAAGTAACTATTGTAGAGACGTAACATGTTACGTCTCTACACGGCTTATTTTATGTTCCAATCGGTCCCGGCGGACGTAATAATGAACGGAACATACTCATTTCTTTTTCCGTAAAGGTGCGGATAATAAAAAGAATGGAAATATATACCAGTAATCCCAATGGAATCATCAAATACCACAGGTATCCCCGGAAAGGATAAAAAATCAATCCGGAGAGTAGTCCTGCAATCAGAGGACGGGGAATTTGTTGCAGAATCTTTTTAAGAGAGACGGTTTGACTCACAAAATAAAGCAACACAAGAAATAAGGCAATATATGAGGAAATAGTCCCAATGCTGGCACCGACTGCGCCCAGGTGATAATATTTAATCAAAATAAAATCTACCGAGGCATTGACCACCAGACACGTCCCGCTGCCGATATACAGCGCGCTCTGGTGACCGGTGGCAATCAAACTGTGGTTCATCAATAATTCGACGAACACAAAGAATGTACTCCATATCAGGATTTGCAAACAAGTCCCCGACCGCGCGAAGGCATCGGTAAAAAGGGTGGTTATAATGGGTGAAGCGTACAAAAACCCAAAAACCATAATCGGGAGGCTGAGAATAAAATAAAGTTTAAATGTGGAGACAAAAATGCTTTCAATATCATTCGACTGACCGGCACGGGACAATACCGGAAACAGCGCCGTAGTCAATGCCAAGGGGAAAATATTTAATTGGAGTAGGATTTGATAGGGGTAATAAAAAAAAGCAATTTCCCTATAGAGGGAATATCGTTGAATAATTAAACCGTCAATTCGTAAATAACCCTGGGTGAGCAAGACCGAAATGCCTATCAGTAGGGCGCTAAGAAAAATTGTTTTAACTCTTTCCCAATCGTGGTTTGGCGCCGGAGTGACAATTGAACGGCTTCTCCATAAGACGTAAGCCAAGCGTAAAAAATTTCCGGTTGCCGTAACCACAAACAACCAAACCCAATTCCATTTCAGCCAGACTATCAACAATGTCAATGCCAGGCAAACAGAACGAAAAATGATTGTGGCAATCGCTTCATAATCCATCCGCTCAAAGGCATTGAACAAACTTATATAGTTCGCGGAAACAACATTCAACATTTCTGAAACGATAGCAATCAATAAACCATATTTCATGCCGCGGGTAATGGGTAGATAGTTGGCAAGAAGAAAAATAATGACAGAGCACAGTATTCCTAATAGGAATCGCAAAATTAAACTGGCACGGAGATAACTTGGCGCGAGAGACTTGTCTACTGCTACATCCCGTATCACGATTTGAGCCAATCCCGCGTTGGCTAAGGAAAAAACCAATCCGATGAGAATGATGACATAGGCATATTTACCATTCACATCCACCCCAAAATTTGCCAATAAATAGCGGGCTGAAACCCAAATGAGCAACATGCCGATCCCGGCATCCATCCCGCGGGCAATGAGAATAAATAGAGAATTACGCGCGACTGTTTTGGAAGTTGAAGACATCCTCACTCCTTAAAGGCTATAGCAAAATAGATTACAGAATTCCAATTCATCGGCAATCCTATGGAGCCGATTACTTCACGCCGTTAAGAATCATACCGGTTGGAGTTATCCCTGTTTCCTGCAAAATCGCGTTTGCCTGCTCAACATGTACCGGTCGGGTCATCCCAAACCGTGTAATTAAATAGGATTGGTCCGCGGATATTGAAAGTAAGGCGCCAAAACGGGAAACAGTAAGTGCCGGCGTATCAATCAAAATAGCAGGATATTCCTTTTGCAAATCGCGCAAGACTGCTGAGAATTTTTCGATATCCCAATTGGAACTGCTTCCGACACGCAGGATGGAAAGATTGGGTACCGCGGTGCCAACAATTTGGTTACGCGCTTGTTCAAGGGTCAATGGAACAGGGTTCTCTTTCACCGGGATATTGAATAATGAACCCAGTGCCGGAGAAATTACATTCGCGTCAATCAACAATACTTTTTCACCGGACTCCGCACGGATGGTACCCAGCGCGGTGGTAAGGAATGTTTTCCCTTCACCCGGTAAAGCACTGAATAAGGACAAGATAGATTGATTTTTACCGGCTTTTAATTTCCAATGGGTTACGATTTCCTGTGCTTGCTGACGAGCAGATGGTGATAAAAATCCAGAGGACTGGATATTTCCGCTTACGCTTGAACTCTGGTTGACAACACCGACAACGGGTATATTGCCAATCCCACGAAGATGTCCGACATGATAAATCCGGTCATCCACATAATCTACAACAAATATCGCACCGATGCCAAAGAACAATCCAAGCGCAATAGCAAGAATGAGAACAATCTTTTTCTTTGGAAAATAGATATATGATTTTACGATGGTCTTATCCGTCGGTACCGGCGCGGGAGAAAAGAGTGCCAGGTTGTCTGTATTTACATTGAGAAGCGCTTTGGCGGCTTCCAAACTCCCCAGGTATCCTGTGTACGCCGAATTTAATATACCGACGACCCTGGTTAAACGGTTATATTCTGTTTCTTTTCTTGATAAATCGTCCAAGCGGGCGACCACAGTATCCAATTGCTCTTTGGAAATTTCAATAATCGCTTGTTGTGCAATCTCATCCGTTTCCGTGTCACCCAATTCCTGAAGCAAGGTATCGTAATAGGAGTTCCGTGTTTTACTTTCCTGGGAAAATATCTTGTCAATTTGCTCTTTTAATTGCCGGCGGCTGCTTTCGACTTGTTGCTGGTCTGTTTTGACTTGAGGATGTTCCTTGGTATAAATCAACAAATCACTGTCCTCTTGTCGCTCATAAGTAAGTAGATTGGCTTTGATATTTTCGATTTGCGGGTTTTCTGCGTAGGTGATGGTACTTAATTTGAACTCCGGTTGCTTGGCAAGTTGGTCAAGCAGCGCTTTTTTCCTTTTAATATCTACTTGGAGTTGTTTATCCGCGCTATCAATGGTCTGTTCATAACTCACTTGCATGGAAAGTTCATCCACGCGATAGGTACTCAGATCGGTAACATGTTCCTTTTGCCGAAACGCCAAAGTGGAATCTTCCGCGGCGGTCAGTCTAGCCAACATCTTCGGAATTTCTCCCTCAAAAAATTTAATGGCAGTTTGCGCCTTATTTTTGTTGGAAATGACAACTTCCTTGCTAATTTCATCGGCAAAAGTATTGGCAATGTCAGCCGCTTCTTTGAAATTGGTGGATACTCCATCAATCTCAATAACTTCCGTATTTTCGGTATTGGATATAATGACCCCGCGACCCATGCCGATAATTTTGATGATTCCGCCGTTGACAAAATCGGAAGGGGTATATAATTTTCCACTGTGGGTTTTAAGTTGTAAGCGTTCCGCCACCCGTAACATAATCGGATCGCTTTCCGCGATGGTTAATGCATTGGTGGCAAAGTTATCGGAGTTCAATTTCCCCAAATCGTTGGGAGAACCGCTTACAAATTCCGGGAGATAGTCCTGTTTCATGACCAGAAGGTACACTGGAACTTTATAAACTGCACCCACCAATACATACTGATAAACCAGAGAAAATAACAGTGCCGTGAGTATGGTTACCCCGAAAATCCAGTAGAATAATTTCCTTCGTTGCCAAAATACAATCCAATAACGTCTTAATTCCATATTAGTTTTTCTCCAAAAAATGAAATATCATCATACTATAAACAGAGACCAAAAAGAAAGACTGTCCTTCCACCTTCGAGATTTAAATAGACAAACTAGCGGAATGACAGCCGGAAACTTTGTCAGTCTGAATGTTTATAATCCTATTTATTCACCATGCTTTCCACTGAATCGGTCAAATATACTTTTTTTAATTCTTTATATAAATCATGAATATGCGGCGCACAACCGTAAATGACATGCGGATTCGCATTTCGGACATGTTCTTGTTGTAATACATTCACGGCACAATTACCGAAAACCCATACGTCTCCCGCTGGATTTTGCAGATTCGGAGTATTGGGCATGGGTATTCCGACAAAGAAAGTTAATGGGGGTAGTTGAGTTAAAAGTCCATCGCGGTCCATTTTATCCAGTGCGTGTCGCATGGCGGACAAACAACCACGGCATGTTCCCGACTCAATCGCCAAAATATTCTCAAATATTCCCGCGGCACTTAATACCGGACGACGGAATCTCCTCTGGACTTCACTGATTTTCGCTCCCTTGATATCGATATTATTTAAATCCATTTCACCGAATCCTTCCCAATGAGCAATTCGGTTAGTATCCACTTCTTCGGGCGCAATCATCATGGTTTCGCAGGCCACTGAATCCGTGGCGACAATATCCTGCCCGGTAATAATCACATTCATGTCTTTGATAGTTGAACCACTAAGCGGCGCTTGACCGTCCATCGCCCATATTCCATCAATCACGGTTAAATGCGGCGGAATTGCCCGATAAATATCCACGACTTTATAGGAGATATCGTTGCGATGGAACATCAACCGCTCTTCATCAAATAGTAACCCATGCAGATTTTTGATTCCCAACGTAGCGAGCGTGTGCATGTGCGTCTTCATTTTGGGGACATTAATAAAAAAATCGGCTTCAAGCACGGTTTTGGGTAAACTCATTTCCCGTAAAATTCTTCCATCAGGATTGGCTACCCGGACAATTTCATCTTTATCCAGATAGATAATTTCCGCTCCTGCTTTTTCCAAATCTTCCTGCATTTCTGACAATTCAAACGCCGTTTCGGAAGGCAGTTTATACCCTGGATTTTCTCCGACCATAACCCGTACGGCACCCGCTTCTTTGGATAACCGGATCAATGCAATCAAAACCCGCGGGTCGGTTGTGATCCCCGGTATCTCATGGGGGTTGGGTCTGACCAGATTGGGTTTCATGAAAACGGATTTGCCTTTTACCAGTGAAGCGAAATCACAAACAGCATACAGTGCATCTTTGACCATCTCCGTAATGATAGACAAACTTTTCTGGCTATACTTGACGGGAGTCTCAGGAATTTCTTTATGATAAGAAATATAGACGATGGGTTTCATGAAAACTTTTAAATTCTAATTGACCTGATTAACGACCTGTGTTCCGGTGGAAGTTCCTTTGATAGCATCATAAGCGCTTCTCCCCAAAATAATGGTTTGCAATGCGGGAGTTGTTTGGTCCAGAAGATAATTAAGTTCAGCAATGTTGCCGCGTGGGACAAATACAATATCATCGGGTTGTAAATTCTCATCCTTGTCGGGAACCACACCTTTGGTTATTTCTCTCTCAATGTTGAAATGCAAGATTTCAGGCTTTTTGGGCTTTTTGCGCACTACAATAACATCATATAATTTCGAACCATCTTTATAACCGCCTGATTTGGTAATGGCTTCCAAGACCGTTAAATGATCATTCATATCCAAAATCCCCGGCGTATTCACCTGACCCAAAACAAAAACCCTGGTTTTACGATTATCCGGTACAAATATTGTGTCGTCGGGTAACAGAGGGACATCCAATGCAATTTTCCCTTCATAGAGTATCTTATACAAATCCACTACCAATATTGTGTCGGTTCCACGTAATATGGTGACTTGCCGTAATTGAGCAGAAGAGGTTGGACCCCCGGCTTGCGCAAGCACCGACACCAAGGTATTTTGACCTCTCAATTGATAGATTGCCGGAGAGGTTACCATACCCAATACTTTGACTCGCGCACTGCTATAGGAGGCAATATCAACGTTGACCTTGGGATCCACATAATATTTTGAGATAGCCTGAGTCAAGGCATTTCGAACCTGATTCCGTGTGAACCCTTTGACTTTGATTGTCCCCGCCAATGGATAAGTAATATTCCCGTCCGGTCCCACGGTGGCACTCATGGACATATCCGAATGTTGCCAAACGCTAATGGACAAGACATCTTCCGGACCTATAATATAGTCGCTTGGAGGTTGTACCATGTTCGTTGCCGTCGAAGTATCTCCGGCGAATACGGAGCACAATCCGCTGATAAGAACAATTCCTAAATAAATTAAGACTACTTTTTTCATCCAATAAAGTTTAGCACAGATTATAGAATTTGCACTAGTGACGTTTAATACAAAATGAAGAAATTCGTTTGTGGCAAGTATTAAAATTCTAAAGAATACTCTTGAGTTTCACTCCAGCCTTTGATTTGTATAAGTTCGACAAATTTTTCGACAATGAGCGGCTCAAACTGCGTCCCCGCATTCTTTTTCAATTCATCTATAGCTTTCTGGAGAGGTAATTGTTTTCGGTAGGGACGGTTGGAGGTCATGGCATCAAAAGCATCTACCACCGCAATAATGCGCGCGCCGAATGGAATATCATCTCCAGCCAAACCATCAGGATACCCGGTCCCGTCGAACCGTTCCTGATGATGATAGATTAACGGTAGGATATCTTTCATTGCTGGAATGGATTCCAATATCTGTTTACCAATGACCGGATGTCTTTTCATATTTTCATATTCTTCCGGTGAAAGAGCAATACCTTTTTGGAGTATTTCTTCTTTAATCCCAATTTTGCCGACATCATGTAAAAGACTGGCTCCCCGCAACGCTTCCAATTCATGCGGTGTCATCCCTAATTCTTTGCCCAGTGCCAACGCATATCCACTCAAACGGTCACAATGACCCCGGGTGTACGGATCCCGAGCTTCAATCGCGCTCGCAAATCCTTTCACGGTATTCAGATACATATTGTTTAAACTCGAATAAAGGCGGGCATTTTCAATGGCGATCGCCGCATGCGTCGCAAAGGCTGATAGTAAATGCAAATCCGCAGAATCAAATGTTTTATCTCCGATTTTATTATTGGCATTCAAAACTCCGATTACTTTCTGCACCCCTCCTTCTCCTCCAATGATTAATGGCACGGAAAGCGCATCTTTAACATTCTCCGCTCGTTTAAACCCGACGAACCGGGTATCGGTAATCTTGTCTTTTAATAAAAGCGGTTGTTCATGTTTTGCTACCCATCCTGCAATTCCATCACCCATTTTCCACCGTACAGATTCGACAATTTCTTTGCTTAATCCCACAGAAGCTTTGATTTTTAACGCTTGTTTGTCATCGTCCAATAACATCAAGGAACCGGACTCCGCCTGGATTAATTCCAACGATTTTTGCATAATCAACTCCAGTACCTTGTCCAAATATAGATTCGCTGAAATGGCTTTTCCTATTTCAAACAGTGAACTTAATTCTGTCACCTTCCTCTGCGATTCACCAAAAAGCTGAATGTTTTCCAACCAGATCGCCGTTTGATTACAGATAACCGTCAGTAAACGCAAATCCTCTTCGGTAAACGCATTCTTCTGTGAAAATGTGGCAACCTGGATAACCCCGATCACCTCTCCTTTGCTTATAAATGGAACACACATGGCAGATTGCAATTGTACTGTAACGATACTTTGAGCGCCGGCAAATCGCTCATCCAATCCGGCATCCCGTATTAACACGGCTTTTTTGTCCCGTATTACTTGTTCCAATATCGATTGACTAATGACAATTTTACGTTCCGGCAACTTGGACTTGGAGGGACTTTGTTGCTTTCGAACTGGAGGCGTATCCCGTAAGGCTTTTGTCTTTTTATCGGTTAATCGCCTGGCGGCAACCGGCATCATGGCTCCGGTTTGCCGGTCACGTAAAAAAATAAACCCTTGTTCCACAGGAAAAATCTGAAATACTTCTTCCAAAAGTTTAACTAATAATTCTTTTTCATCTCGAATTTCACCCAGGAGAGAACTGATCTTATAAAAAGATTGCAGTTGGTTATGCGACCGGCGAAGAATATCAAACTCCTTTTCCTCCCCGGATGAGATCAAAGGAGTATCCCTGTTTTGCTGCGCTAATACTGTATCCGTTGGGTTCAGAGAAGCATCCACTACGGCCTCTACAAGCGACCAATCTTCCGGCAGTTGCCAATTCGTTCGGTAGAATAGCGGAATATTCTTTGATTCATCCACTGCCAGAAATTCCAGAGTAATTTTACCAACTGTAATCTTCGACCCGTCATGTAATACGCTTCGAGAAACCAGTTTATGGTCTACGCGAGTCCCGTTGCGGCTCCCCAAATCTTGCAGAATAAAACTTTTTTCAACTTGTAGTATCGAACAATGGCGGCGGGAGGCCCGTTCATCATCCAACAATATGGCACATCCCGGGTCCCGTCCAATCAAGGTCTCTTTACCGGTTAGGGTATATGAATGAGTTTTTCCATCGTTCGTTTTCCAGACCAAATATGCCATTTTCTTCTCCCTATTTTTGAGAACTGTTTTTCATTTCGATGTATAGAGTATAACTCAATGGAGTATAGTTTTTTATTTTTTTTCTGTTGAGTCAAACAAGGTTGGCTGGGATTCCGGTTCTGATTTGAATTTTCGGATTCCCTGTAGTGGCATTTTTTCAATATAAAGGCTTCGAGTCGGATAAGCAATTTCAATATTTTCTTCTTTAAACCGCTGTATCATTGCTTTCAAAAACTCATGCTTCAAGAGATATTGTGCCTGGAAATCCGTCACCGATAATATCACCCGGAAATTAATATTCGAATCACCCAAGGTATGAAACCGGACAATAGGTTCGAAATCCTTTTTCCCACCTGCTATACGGTTTTGCACTTCTTTCGCCACTTCAATGGATATTTTCTCGACTTTTACCAAATCGGAATTATATCCGACTCCGCATTCTACAGGCACACGAGTCTCCGAACTCGGTAAATGACAATTGATAATGATACTCTGCGCCAATCGCGCATTAGGTATCACTATCACATTATTGGCGGTGCCTCGAATCCTAGTACTCCGCCATCCCACTTGTTCAATAAATCCCTCTTGCCCGGTCTCTAATTTTACGAAATCTCCGAATCGAACCGGTTTGTCCATCATGATATAAAATCCGGAAAAGAAATTCGATAACGTATCCTGCAATCCGAGTGCTACCGCCAATCCACCAATTCCCAAACTGGTTATTAACCAAGTAATCTTGTACCCAAATTGGTCCAGTATAAGAATAAAAGCAGTTACCCAAATGATAATACTTAATGTTTTCCGAATGACCGGAAAAAATTGTGTGTCTATGGGAGATTGTGTCCGGCTGGCAGCAGTTTCCGCATACCATTCCAGGGAGATTCGAACAATCCGGGAAACAATAAATGCGCCTATTACAGTTAGTAACCCGATATAAAAAAGGTTAATGATCGAATTATATCGGGGCGGAATATTCATCCACTCCAACGTAATCCATAATCCGAATGAAAAGAGAACCAAACTAATGGGAGTGCGCAATTCCAAGACCAGTTTATCGTTGAATTGCCTGGAAGTATTTCGTGACAATCTCAATAATAGTTTGACACCATATAATCGAAATAACCAGAATACCAGCCAGGACGCAACAATGATTAATATGGAAACTAGCGATTCCGACAACCAAAATGGCATCTTGGTTTCTTTAGAAACTTCTTTCACAACTTTCAAGTCGGTCGAATTTGCCGTTATCAGTCGAATCGGTTTTTGTGTACCGGTGGTTACTGTGTAAGTAGATGTAGAAGAGGTGCTTTTATTCTTTACGGCTAATGCAAAAGAAAACAATAATACAATAGTTAGGAAAACTGAAATAAATTTTGAATTTATAAACATGTTTTTCTTCTATTAATATAATTTATAATTTAAAACTCAAAATTATATTTACATTCTTGATAGCAAATCCCGTTTTTTAGTTTCAAACTCTTCCGGTGTCAAAACTCCTGAATCCCGCAACTGTCCCAATTTCTGCAATAGCGCTGGAATATCCTGCGTACCGGCCAAAGAATCATCCGGGGATGCGGTCGTTACATAAATCGGCTTGGATTTGATGGCTTGCTGTTGAGCGATAACCACATTCTTAAATCCCACGGGGTTCGGGATATATCGAAAAAGAGTCGTCCCTTCTTTACTAGCGGTCTCCAATCCCACATTCCCGTAATTCCACATTCTGCCCCACACCGTCTGGTCATGGAATACATTGTTGATTTTCTCCAATGGCGCATCAAACGAAGATTTGGAAAAGACTCCC
The DNA here is from genome assembly GCA_963768165.1 of uncultured bacterium. Lineage (GTDB taxonomy): Bacteria > UBP4 > UBA4092 > UBA4092 > UBA4092 > CAVYHJ01. The sequence goes on from CAVYHJ010000002.1 coordinate 140,036, forward strand.
TGCTGTTTCACAATCCGAAAATTCGTTACAATATATTCCTCATGCGCCCGCGCTATCAGCCTCCAGCAAAACCGTACATAACCGGGTATCAAAAAAAGTAATAACAGATACCCCAAGGATTGTTGCCAGTGCAAAGCAATATAAAAAGCAAGCGTACCAAAAATTACCGTGCTGACCAATGCCCCCAAAAACGGGCGCATCAATATTACCCAGTGCTGGTTCACTTGCAATACAATTTTTTCGTTGGATTGTAATTGGTCTTCGCGAAAACTCATTGTCCTTGTGAATATACGGGAATCCCCACATTTCGTCAAGTTGGAATACAGTGTAGCGACGTCCCCGGGAGTGGTGATTTTTAGCGGGACGTCTCAACCATGAGTCAACTAATTATGTTTTTGAGAAGTAATTTATTCGCAGTTTGTAAGCTGGCAATAAAGAACGGATTGACCGATTGATTCAGTTATGTAATACTATCAGGTTCCCAATTTAATAAAATTATGGCTAGAAAATCCTTAAACAAAGAACAACGACGGTATATCCGTTTGAATTATAAGTCTATGTCGCTTAGCGACATGAGCAAACAATTAAAATGTGATATTCGGGATATTCAGGACGCACTCCGCGAAATGGAACTGCTCGATGAAGAGCCCGTCCATAAAGCATTACCTTTACGCAAAGTCCATAAAATTGATGTCTTGTGGGGAATCCCTTGTTTTCTAATCCCAACCATTGTCTATACAATGACCTTATGCCGGACATTGTATGTCGGCGATTCCGGTGAATTCTCCGCGCAGGGCAGTGTCTTGGGAATTGCCCACCCCCCCGGATATCCCATGTGGGTATTGTTACTGAAATGTGCGGTTACCTTATTTAAATTTTTCCCCCATGAAGCGGGGCGTGGAGCTTTCTTATGCGCCATTGTCGCCGGGCTCTCCACTTTTTTCCTGTATATCCTGCTATTAAAATTATCCCATTACCGCACGATTGCCATGATGGGTTCATTGCTCTTTGCCTTTTGTTACCATTTCTGGTCGCAAGCCCTGTTTTCCGAAGTGTTTATTTTAAACGTATTTTTTACCGTAGTCACCATGCTCTTGATGCTCTTGTGGAGCGAAACACAGGAACCCAGATATTTCCTGGCATTCTATTTCGTCACCGCCATGGCGATGGCCCATCATAACTTATTTTTAGTCATGCCCTTGCTCTATTCCTACTTTATTGTCTGTACTCTATTCCCTCGATGGGATGTTAAAAAAGAATTTTATTATCTGTTGATTTACGGGGTGGTTGGAATAGTCATGTATTTTATCTCTATACAACTTGTCAGTCTCATTCTCCCTTCTATTATTCATGAACCCTGGTCGAATACGGATACTTTTACTACCAAATTCACTCTGGCTTTTTTAACCTTTGTTCCCTATACCCTGGCATTTTACTGGTGGCATAAACGGGACAAGATTGTAATTTATGCCACTTTGATGTTTATTCTCGGGTTGGGGATGTATCTCTATTTACCCATGCGAATATTAAGTAATCCCAGTATGAGTTGGGGTAGTCCGCACACAGTCTATGATTTATATAATCATATCTCCCGCCGGCAATACGGGCCTTTAAGTCCCATCCCGCGGGTATGGCCATTTGGCCAGGAAACTGGAACCAACCCTTTGGGACGATTTTCCATCTTCGGTCCCCCGGACATTGTTAAAGAACAATTCTGCGAATACTGGGTTGATTTCTTCCGCCAGTTTGGTTCCTATTGGGATCATTATGCACCCGGTTCGGTTTTAGCGCATTTTAATCATCAATTAAAACCCCCGGAAGGATTCCCCCACGGTGGGAAATTGGTTCTCATGGGACTCTGGACACTTACCTGGGTGGTCTTGTTATTTTTAGGCATCTGGCGAATTCTCCGGCAGAACGGAAAATATTTTATGTTAACCCTTATGGCCTTCTTATTCTACGGGCCGGGAATGTTAGCGGTGTTAAATTATCAAACTACCAACCACTCCATGTACATCATCGCACGTTTCCTTATTCCAAGTTATCTTATAGCCTCCATCTGGATTGCTTTTGGAGCGCAACAGGTCATGGAATGGTTTAAATACGGGTTCCAGATTACGGGATTACCGACTATTCCGGATATTCCGTCTACTTCTGACTCCTCATCTCCCAATGGACAGAAGAATATTTTGCCTCCATCTGTTCCTTCCAAGGAATCAAAATATCCCATCGTTCTACGGTACGCAGGATGCGCCTTGATATTAGCCATGCCGATTGTTCCCTTAAAAATGAACTATTGGCATCAGAATTTAAGCAAAAATCAAGTGGCGTATGATTTTGGATTAAATATCTTAAATTCTATTACACCATCGAATGCACCGCTGATTACAGCTTCATACACTCCGCCTACTCCACCGGATTCAAAAATATTTATCATCGGTGACAATCCGACCTTTGCATTAGCTTATCTCTGCTATGTCGAACATAAATTCCCTGCGGATCAAGTGTACGATGAAGGAGAAAATCTATTTGTTATGATCCATGACTTCGGAAAAGATAAATTTCGTTTTTCGCCGGATGACCATGCCCGATTAAAAGATATTGGCCGGGCACGAGTGACCATGACCTCCACGACCCCTGTATTTTATATGAGCGTCCAGAATCCCGCTCCTCCGGCAAGCGATCCGGAGCGCTATAAAGATTACCCGAATTATCCTAAAATTCAACAAGTCCCGTCGGGAATTGTCTACCGCGTCCTGCGGCCTGGGGAACCTTCACCTGACTATGACGCCATTCTTAGCAAGATGATTGATTTGGACCCATTTTTTTATAACATGGCAACGGATTATTACACCCGTGAATTGGTCTCCAATTATCATTTCTTGATGGGAAGAGCCTATTATCAGTTGTATCAGCAGTCAACTGACCCAGTAAAAAAGAAAGATTATCATGATAAAGCCTATTATCAATTCAAGAAAGTCAGCGAAACCGGTTGGGACTTGGATAATATGCACATTAACCTCGCCATGATGTATCGCCAGGAAAATCGTAATGACGAAGCTATGGAAGAATATAAGATGGCATTAGAGACCCAACCCCGCAAAGCCTTAATCTATTTCCAGATGGCGGATTTATATCGTGCTTCGGGTAAAACGGATTTGGCGATTGAAAAATTGAAGAAAGGGATTACCCTGGGAATCTATGATACTGATGCCTACGATCCCAGTGCCTACTATATGCTGGGTTCGTTGGAAATGGAAAAGGCCTCCAAGATTCTCAACAACCGACCCCTCACCGCCCTGACAGACGCCGAACGGACTCAACGGGACAACTTACTCAGCGATGCCATCAACTATTTAAACACCTGTATCTCTTTGGCTCCAAATTCGGTTCAAGGGTATCAATTTTTGGGAGAAGCCTATTATTTCCGGGGACAGTTTGATGATGCCGTGGGAATGTGGCAACATGCGGTTCAACTCAATGATAAATTCTATCCTGCTCTCATGGACCTGTTTTTCTATTATCGGGATCGTGCAAAAAATATGCAAAAAGCTCAAGAATATTATACCCGCGCTATGCAAGCCATGGCCGCGTCAGGAGTGAATCCGCAACAAATGATGGGGCAACTACCGCCACAACAGGCAATACAATCGCCTCCTAAAAAATAAATTTTCTCAAACAACACTTAACAAAAATGCAGTGATAGGATAACACAATGCGTAAAATCCCCATTTCCGATTTCTTCCTCTCAAAAAAATGGGTGAATGGGCGGTAATCGTACGACATTCCTTTAATAGCAATTCCTTCTTCCCCTTTTCTCCCAGACGGTCGCAAACCAGCGCCAATTTAAAATATGATTCTGCTAATGATGAATTGGCAGAGATAGCCTGCTCATACCAATAACGCGCTTGTTTTAAATCTTTTATTTTTAAGTAACAATTTCCCATTCCCAATTGCACATCCCCATATCCTGTCATGGGATTCAAGCGGAGCGTTTCTTGATAAGCGTCAAGAGCTTCCCGATACCTTTTCCTATGCGACAGAGTATTGGCAAGAGCAAGATGATAATCGGATATTGAATGTTCAATAGATATAGCCTCCCGGAAATATCGTTCCGCTTCTCGATAATTTTTCCCCTTCAGATAAATCAATCCCAATTGATACCGCGCATCCGCGTTTTGCGGATTCAACAACGCGCTTTGTTGAGAACGGAGATACGATTGTTTCCGGTTCATCATCCAAATCCGATCTTTCACCAATGGAATGATAATAAAAATAATGATGATCCATCCCCAAATACTGAATAACAGGTGAAAAACCATACTAAAAATAAATCCAAAGATAACCAGAAATATCATCACAAACCAGGGTACGGCTTCTTCCCGGGATTGTGCCATAACAGGGGAAACAAGCAAAATAAACAATCCAATTTTAAAAACTGTTTTATGCATAGGCTGGTAACACGAAATATACTCTAATTTGGAAGAACCTAATCGGAAAGCTGGTCTGCCCGAAGGACACGCACTGTCCCGCTTATAGCCCCGTCGGCGTGGTCAAGTTCTTTTCCCAAAACATCCTTTCCTTTATAGGTCATGAAAGTATTGGGAATATCCCCCCACGTATTATTAAAGCGAAAATAAATCTGTGATACCGGTATTTTCCCTGTAGCTTGGAATTCCAGGGTACCCAGTTTCCCCGATAAAATCTTCCTTTCGTTTTGTGCTTTCAACCGGATAAAGAGTTCTCCCGTGGAGATATGGCTGAAAGAGGTCACTTGGGTCCAACCGGAGAATGGAGCGGATTCCAATTCAAATGGCACTCCTTCTGTTGCGCCCGATAAGGTCACGGCTTTAGGATTATATTGAATCCAGAGTCCCAAATCATCCGCATTAACCCCCTTGGGGTTATCCAGTACGATGCTTAATTGAAACGGTTTCGTCGGACTTACACGGCTCGATAAAGGCGCGAAATATAAAACCGAATTGGCCGTCGGTACTCCGTTGAGAAAATCTGGGGGAGTAGAGAGTTTAGAAGCACCCGTCGTGGAAGTGCTATTAGCAACAATAAATTCTCGATTCACTGTGACGTCAAAATCTTTTTCCTCCCCATCCCGCACTCTTTTCACATTAAAATTAATTCCTGTTCCTTCCGGCCCTCGAATTTTATTTACCACATCACTGGATTGCATCTCAGATACCGGTTGCCCATTTATTTGGGTAATCAAATCTCCTGCCTGGAGTCCTGCTTTTTCCGCCGGACTCCCGGGAATTACGGAGACTACATGGGCATTTCCTTCCTGAACAGTTATTTGCAATCCGACACCACCGAATCCATTTTGATCTTCGCCATCCGCTATCGCATGGGTAAAGAAACATGGATTTGCCACAACACAGAACACAATACTTAGTTTCCAAATATATCTCATGAGCATAAATACTAACCTTGTATGATTCTCTATCAAAGTCTAAATTATTGCAAGAGTCTGTGAACCGTATCCTGTCTCTGGACGATACTTCCATTCTCAGGTATTATTAAAACCCGTTCGATGTGTAATGATATGCCGACTTTAGTCATTGTTCCAACATATAACGAAAAACAAAATATCATCAATCTGATGGAGAAAATTTTAAACCTTTCTCCGGAGATAGATGTTTTGGTGGTGGATGATAATTCCCCTGACGGGACGGGTCAATTGCTAGATGATGCCATAAAGTCTTATTCACGCCTCCATATTCTGCATCGTGCCGCCAAGTTGGGTTTGGGAACGGCGTACAAAGCGGGTTTTCAATATGCCTTACAAAACAATTATGACCGGGCTATTACGATGGATGCAGATTTTTCTCATAACCCTAAATATATCCCAGCGTTGATTGAGAATAATAATACGTATCATGTCTCCATTGGTTCCCGCTATGTTCCCAGTGGTGGTACGGTGAATTGGGGGGCCCATCGCAAACTCGTCAGTTCCACGGCGAATTTCCTGGCACGATTTTTACTGGGTCTAAAAACCCACGATTGTACTGCCGGTTTCCGCTGTTATCGCAAGGAAGTCCTTCAGACAATTGACCTGGACAATATCAAATCCAACGGCTATTCTTTTCTGGTCGAAATGCTCTTTGGTTGTGTCGGGCACGGTTTTACTGTTGGAGAAATTCCCATTATATTCGAAAACCGTGTGGCGGGAAAATCCAAAATATCCAAGAAAGAAATTTTTACCGCCATCCTTACCTTATTCCGCCTCTCTTTTCGGAAAGCCAAATAATTTATGAAACTTCCCAAGACATTTTCGTTAGCTGTTTTCTTTTTTTACTTTACTATTTTCACTTTCTTCATGTCCGGTCATTTGTATTCCCCGGATGAAGAAATTATGTACCGAACCACCGAATCCATCGCTCATTTCCACGGGTTCGCTATTCAACCCATGACTTCGCAAGGCGATAGGTTCACCGACATCGGCAAGGACGGAAAATACTACGGACATTACGGTTTAGGGCAATCCCTTCTTGCCGTACCGTTATACTATATCGGGACATTGATTTCTAAAATTCTCCCTAGTGAATGGAACTCGGTGTTTCGAACCAATACCATTCAATATCATCCCATGACTTGGAATGAGAACGTCCGTCGACTCGCCGTCTCACGTTTTGGTCAATTCACCACGGCGCTCACCTGTCTGCTCTTATTGCATATCGGTTTATCATTAGGTTATTCTCTACGAAATTCCTTTTTTCTTTCCTTTATCTATGGTCTTGCCACCATTGCGTTTCCTTTTTCCAAAACCTTTTATTCTGAGCCAACGACAACTCTTTTGCTTCTCCTGGCATTTTATTGTTTGATTCGATATCGCACATCCCATCGGAATAGTCTGCTCGTCTGGACAGGCGCTCTGGCAGGCTACGCCCTTTTAACCCGCATGGATACCATCATCACCCTCCCCATTTTTCTGATTTATCTACTGCGGACTCACTCTGAAAAGTCAAAATCTACAATCTACAATCTACAATCTACAATTTCCTTCCTTCTCCCTTTTGCCTTTTTCTGTCTACTCGCCGGTTTATTTAACTATGTCCGCTTCGGCTCTTTCACCCACACCGGCTATGAATCGGAAGGGCTAACCTTCTCCTATCCTTTTCTCGACGGTCTCTACGGGTTACTCATGAGCGCGGGTAAGAGTATTTTCATTTATTCCCCACCCATACTCTTATTCTTTCCTGCGATTAAGAAATTCTGGCAGACCCATAAAGAAGAAGCCATTTTCTGCTGTGGTATCCCCGTTATATACCTTCTCTTTTATTCCAAATGGGAATCCTGGGCGGGTGGTTGGACCTGGGGAGCGCGTCACGTATTTCAAATCCACGCCTTCTTGCTAATCCCTGTATTGGCTTTGTTGGAAGACTACTTTAAAAAACCATCCAAGATATTTTGGGCAACCATCGCATTTATTATAGGACTGGGTATTTTTGTCCAAGTACCGGGGATTCTCGTCAGTTTCATGGATTACAATTTCTGGTTTCTACAGCACAAGGAACTCTATTACACCCTCTATTTCCCGATTCACTCCTCCCTCGCCGGTCACTGGCAGATTCTGACACAGGATACCGTAGACTTATTTTTCTATCGTCTTGTGATCTCCGATTTGCCGATTTTCGCCCGCTTGTTTTTCCTACTCCCTCTTTTTGTATTTTTTATGACAGGATATTTCATCCTTAAACAGATTCAATGTAATATTCCACTTGCATTTGACAAATTCAAATAAATCCTATATAGATGTACCAATTAAAACTCGTGTACACTCATACAATAATTCTCTCCAAAAGGTAAATAATATTCCATTACCATTGGTATATACCTAGGATTTATATGGTTCGTCTATAGAAGTTATACGATTGGGGTAACATTATTGTGTAACTCCAAATAAACAAAAGTGCTGTATAAAGCATTGATTTTGTCATGTTTATATTTTTGTATTTGTTCTATCCATTTTGTTTTCAGTAATCTATAAGAAATCCGATAAATTGGGTATGCCTATTGCGGTATATCTATAGATGAACCAATTAAAACTTGTGGATGCTCATGCAATAATTTTTCTCCAAAAAGAGAAAAATAAACTATAGATTTCATTGGAGACAATTATTTGTTAGTATATACCAAGGATTTATATGGTTTGTCTATAGATTCTAATTATTAATATGAAATTGTAAAGCGAAAACTAAATAAAGGGGACATACCATGAGAGACTTTCTCTACATGGTAGAGAAAGCACAACAAGATAAAAGTAGTCCTCTTAAAATATCATTTTCCCTTCCGCTAATAATTATTCCCAATATTCAGTATATTAGCATCCCCATTTCTTTCTCTTTTTATCTCTTATCATCAATCTCTTCAATTATGGGCTGGTGCAGAAAATTAATGATGATAATTTTTAGTTTGTTACTGGTAACTCAAGCCAAGACAACTACTAGTGAACCAATCCCCCAACGCGCACCGTTAAATCCCGAATTTATAAAATACCAAGAAGATGTTGCCAAAGGGATTCTCCATCCACAATATACGGCGGATGGGCATTATCTAGGTTATATTCCGTCTCCCGTAGATTTATTTTATCTTAAAGGACAAAAGATATTTCAAAATCTCGTTGTGCCAATGCTCTCATTTCCTTCAACTTACGATCTCCGTACTTATGGAAAAGTATCACCCGTGGAAGCTCAGGAATGTGGGGATTGTTGGATATATGCAACCTACGGTTCCTTGGAATCCAACGAGTTAACTGCCGATAAGGCAATTTTCTCCGAAGAACACCTTGATGCTTTCAATGGATTTGATAACGGATGTTGCAATGGTGGAAATTTTTCGATAACCCAGGCTTATTTGGCGCGATGGAGTGGACCCGTATATGAATCGGATGACCCATACATAAGTTGTAATTCCCCATCAGACCTGTCATCCTTACCGGCTCGAAAACATGTCCAGGAAGTTGATTGGATTCCTCAAAGAAGTAATTCATTAGACAATGATAATATAAAACTAGCGCTTATGAATTATGGAGCGGTGGCCTGTTGTTTTGGGTGGGATAATGCTTATTACAATTCAACGACCTATGCCTATTATTGCGATACGACTGCCGGTTTGGCCGGCCATTGTGTAACACTCGTGGGATGGGATGATAACTATTCAAGCACTAATTTTGTAACTCCTCCCCCGGGCAATGGTGCATTCCTTATTAAAAACAGTTGGAGTACCGGTTGGGGCGATAATGGATTCTTCCATATATCCTATTATGACGTAAATGTTGGAGGCTTTACCCTTTTTCGTATGGCGGAGAGTACTACTAATTTTAGTAATATTTATCAATATGATCCCTTGGGCCAAACAGCCGGGTATGGTTATGGTTCCTTTACTGGATGGTTTGCTAATATTTTTACAGCGGTTGGTACTGAAAAGATAACGGCTGTAAGCTTCTATGTGGCTGAACCCAATTCGACTTATACTGTTGCCGTTTATCTGGATCCTACTTCCGGCCCTATCAATAATTCCGGTCCTGTACTCACAAACTCCAGTACGATTTCCAATCCGGGTTATCAAACAATTAATTTAAGCTCATCTGTATCAGTGAATTCTAGTCAAAGATTTTCTATTGTTGTTATGCTCAATACTCCCGGTTATTATTGGCCTATTCCTATAGAATCTCAAGACTCGGGTTATAGCAGCGGCGCTACAGCAACGACAGGACAAAGTTATATCAGTTCGAATGGATCAAGTTGGACAGATATGACACTAGCTATGCCGAATGCCAACGTATGTTTAAAAGCTTTTTCGTCTTTTACCGAGATATTTATCAACGGGTATCTCTTGGATAGTTCCGGCAATCCCCTCAATGGAAGTTATGCCTATGTGGCGGATTGGTATTCCGGGTTACAGATTATCAATATCAGCAATCCTGCGTCACCGATTTTAACAGGGTCCTATGATGCTACGCTATCCAGTGCCCATGGTGTCGCGGTCAGCGGGAACTATGCCTATGTGGCAGATTATTCTTCTGGGTTACAGATTATCAATATCAGCAATCCTGCGTCCCCGACTCTGACAGGGTCCTATGCTACGCCGGACTTAGCTTGGAATGTCACAGTGAGTGGAAACTATGCCTATGTGGCGGAGGGAGCGGATGATATTTTTTCTGGGTTACAGATTATCAATATCACCAATCCTGCGTCCCCGACTCTAGCAGGGTCCTATGCTACGCCAAGCTATGCCTATGGTGTCGCGGTGAGTGGGAACTATGCCTATGTAGCGGATTGGAATTCAGGGTTAGAGATTATTAATATCAGCAATCCTACGTCACCGACTCTAGCGGGGTCCTATGCTACACCGGGTGCCGTAGGTGTCACGGTAAGTGGTAACTCTGCCTATATGGCAGATTATAATTCCGGGTTACAGATTATTAATATTAGCAATCCTTCTTCTCCGACTCTAGCAGGGCACTATGCTACACCGAGCGATGCCGAAAGTGTTGCGGTGAGTTCAACCTACGCCTATGTGGCGGAGGATTCCGGGTTACAGATTATTAATATCAGCAATCCTGCTTCCCCGACTCTGGCAGGGTTCTATACTACGTCGGGTATCTGGGGTTGGGGTGTCGCGGTGAGTGGGAACAATGCCTATGTCGCCGCTGGAAATTTAGAGATTATTAATATCAGCACTGCTTCTTTACCCACTCTGGTCGGTTCCTATGCTACGGGCTATGCCGAAAGTGTTGCGGTGAGTGTAGTCACCGCGAGAATCACCATGAGTTTGAGTGGAACTACCTCAGGATCAACCAATGCCGATTCCAATGGATATTACCAGTTTACCAATTTATCTCTTGGAGGGAATTATACCGTGACTCCCGGCGAAACTCATTATACGTTCAGTCCACCATACCAGACTTACAATTCATTAACTTCCTACCAGTCTAATCAGAACTTTACAGGAACTATTAGTTTGCCCGCAATCAAAGATTGGATGTTATATTCGACAGAATCTGACTATATGCGTCATAGGTTTTAGTCCCTTGGAAATTTAATAACCTTTGGCCTTACCTGATACGATTGGATCATGAATGGGGAAAGTACCTACGGAGTAATAAAATGGTTTCCAAACGCACCCTTGTCTTATTATCAATTTATTTTCTGATATAGAATTCTTTAAGTTGAATTTTTTACTATTCTATGACATATTTCTATTCAACTGAAAGGTGTTTTATTAATGAAGAAATGTCCATATTGCTTTAGCGAAATAGATGAAAGAGCTATTCTTTGCCCAAATTGCCGAAAGAAGGTAGGTGCTATGGGAAAAGACGGAATAGCAACAAAACCTAAGGGATGTTGGATAGCATTACTTGTTATAGCAATTGTTTTAATTGTTTTCACCGCTTTTGTAGTATTAATTATCTTGTTTAACAGAGTAGTATCTTCTAGTAGTTCTACAACTACTTCCATATCAAAACCTTCAAAAGAACTGACTCCAGAGCAAAAAGCAATTGCAAGTAAATTCCAAATTACTGGTCGTTACAATACTTTTGGTCGTAGTGGTGATGACGAATTAGCATTATTAATGCCGAAGAACAGTTCAAAAGAAGATTTGAAATCATTGATCCTTACCTTAAGACAAGTCCGGCAGGATAATAATTTCATTAAATTTGGAATCCCACCTACAACTCCAGAAGGTCATTTCGATGAAAGTGCACCTATGTTTCGTAATTTCCATAAATTATATGGTAATTATGCACTAATTGTAATCTATGTATTTACTGATCCTGAATGGGCAACTAGTGATAATTTGAGAAAATTTGATTCACCTACTGATTCAGAATTTGAAGATAAACTTTACCACCGAAATTTTATCCCAGAATTTTCTCAACATGTGAAAGCATTTTATTGGTGGCAGGCATACCCGTATGAATGTGAAATAGGTACTTTGGGTTTCAAGAGCAATATATCAGAATTCAATGCCGATAAAGACCAGGGAGCCAATTACGAGGCACTTTTTAATTACAGAGAGAAAGGTAAATAACTTTTTTGAAGAATATATTTCGATCTGAGAGCTCAAATATAGCTCAAGATGGATTATTTATGGTTATAAAACAAATGAAGTATCAATGGAAAAGTGGGAGAAAAAGTGGTTTTGCCATCGTTGCGGAGAGGTGTTTGATTTATGATTGATCAACATGAAATATTTACAAAGTTTCTAAAAGATCATCTTAATTCCTCCATTTTTTTAGACGAAATTTTGCCTAAGAAAGAAGAGAAGGCTGATTTCCTCTTATACAATAAACAAATAATTTCTGAACTTAAGGAATTACAAAAGGATCATACTAGCAAAATTATTAGTTTTTCAAAAAGATATTCAAGTGAAAATAATATTACTCCACGGCAAATACAATTAAATCCCATAGAGTATCGAAAATTTTTAAAGTTAGCCAATGAACGATTAACGCGGAAATTAACGCATACATTATTTCATGATATTAATAAGGCGAACACGCAGATACAAAGTACAAGGGAGTATTTGAAAAATGATCCACGATACTCAAATATTTATAATATACCGGGAATGGTTATTATTATAAATAGTTCTGACAATGCTCTTTTGGCAAAAATAGCATTACAAGCATTAATCAGAAAACTTGGTTTTTCGTCATCTAGGAAGAAATTAATTTGTAGTAATATCAAGGTATGTTTTTATATATCATTATGCTTTGAACCCATTACTCTTGATGGGAACCAAATGCCGTCAGTTGTTATAATTAATAGAGTATTTAATAATGAACACCAATTAAGCAGATCCAATTTAGATTTTATTAAACACTTAAGGGCTTTGTGGATTATGAAATTTGTTAAGTCAAAGAGTTTTAGAACACCTCCAAGTACAAATATTGATGGGTGTGCTATACAATAAAATAAAAAATATGTCCCGATATGAGAATCGGGAATAGATGTGGAAGAGGTTCCCGACGTCACAAAATAATTCTTCTACAAATGCAGAATTACTCCCCTTGGCTGAAATCCGCCAGCTTTCTGCGACCGTAGAAAGTTTATAATACTAATCAACTCAGTCTTAGAGAAAACCTTTGACATTTGAGATCACTGAAAAAGTGACTTTCTCTATCTTTTTAAAAAACTTTCTGCAATTGCAGAAAGTTTATCTCCAATGAAATCAAGTGTTTAGAATAATTGTACGTTCGCACAATTATTATTTTCCACATAAATTGGACTTTTTCAGAGGTCTCATTTGTCAAAGGTTTTTAGAATGATCTAGTCGAAGAAAATTATCCTCATCTCCACCGACGATTCTTTTCAAATCCCCTGCCATCCATGCTATACTTTTATAGTCATGATGAGCTGTGCCCAACGACGAGTTATAATTCCTTCCTGTTTTCTCATCGTCCTATTTTTATCCGTCTCCGGTCATAGCGATTCTTTCACTCCTGTCTGGCAAAAAGGCATGTCTTATGTCCCCTGGAGTTGGAGTATCCTATCCACCACGGATTCAAATTCTTCCATCCAGATAATGTCTTCTGATTCAATCCAATGGGTCGCCCTGTGCGATTTTTGGTTTCAAGCCAATGGGTCATCCACAACCATCGGTCCGGATGAGTCACGATATAGTGCCAGCACCGAATCGATTAAATATGCCATCGATCAAATTCATGCCAATGGAATGAAAGTCATGTTAAAACCTATGGTAGATTTGGATAATGGAGTTTGGCGCGCGTATATCACACCTTCCAATGATTGGTTTTCCAGTTACTCCGCCTATATCCAGTTTTGGTCAGACCTGGCCACTGAGAAAAATGTGGATATGCTTTGTATCGGATGTGAATTTAAAGATACCCAATCTTGGGATTCCAGTTGGCGCATGATCGCCGCCACCGCTCGCGCTCATTATTCCGGACCCATTACTTATGCTGCCAATCATGACGATTTTAACTATGTCACGTGGTGGGATGCGGTAGATTATATTGGGATTGATGCTTATTTTGCTTTAACCAATACGGATACACCCACCCTCGAACAACTCTCCTCCGCATGGGATAACACAGCAAATTTCATTGAATCTTTCCGGAATTCCAACTTTCCTACAGAACAGGTAGTGTTTACAGAAATCGGGTATCAAAGCGAGGATGGAACCAATGAAACCCCTTGGAATACGACCGGGGGTGCCGTTGATACCGCCGAACAACAACAGTGTTATGAAGCGTGTTTTGAAGTCATGACTCAGCGAAATTGGTTTGATGGTATGTATTGGTGGAACTGGGAAACCAGCCCTACTGCCGGTGGACCAAATGATAACGGGTTTACTCCCCAAAACAAACCTGCGGAAGCTACAGTAAAATTGTGGTATTCCAAAACCATCCCTTTGGTTCCTGTTGATGATTGGTATAAGTATTAGAAAACCAAACACCGAGATATATCCTTTATCGTAATTTCCTATTCCCTTTTGTTCCTGTTATAATAATTTCCGCAGTTATGAAATCAGCCGCGCGTAACATTACTCTCATCTCCATTCTTTTAGTAATCCTTTTTATATCCAGTTCCAGCCAAGCCACATCTTTTCAACCTGTTTGGCAAAAAGGGGTATCCTACGTTGCCTACCGCTGGGCAATGCTCACAACAACAACTTCAGATTCTTCGATTCAAATGATGGCATCCGATTCAGTCAATTGGGTTGCCTTGTGTATCAGTTGGATACAGGATAATGAAACCACCACCATTAAATTTCCCGATGATAATAATTTACAAGCACAAACTAAAGCAATCAAATGTGCCGTCGACCGATTCCATGCCAAACATATTAATGTCATGTTAAAACCCATGATTAACTTGCGAAACCACAAATGGCGTGCTGCTATTGAACCATCGAATGCCTGGTTCTCCAGTTATTCTTCCTACATTCAGTTTTGGTCAAAACTGGCAACCCAGCAACATGCCGAAGCGCTGTGTATCGGTTGTGAATTCAGAAACACCCAGCCCTGGGATTCTAGTTGGCGGATGATTGCGGCGACTGCTCGTGCCCATTATAAAGGACCCCTAACCTATGCGCCGAATTGGGATGACTATACCACCGTCAAGTGGTGGGATGCCGTGGATTATATCGGCATTGATGCCTACTTTCCTTTGACGACAACCGTCCATCCAACGCTTTCCGAATTGTCTTCCGGATGGGCCCTTCAAGCGGATAATATTGAATCGTGGCGTAATGCCAATTACCCTACCCGGCCCGTCATCTTCACTGAAATTGGATATTGCAGCGCCGACAGCACCAACATAACCCCGTGGGAAGGGCGGCTGGGTGACACCAACCCCAATATACAACGCGATTGTTACGATGCCTGTCTGGAAGTCATGACGCAAAGAAAATGGTTCTACGGAATCTATTGGTGGAGTTGGGAAATTAATCCAAACGCCGGGGGAATACAAGATCACGGGTTCTCCCCGCAAAATAAACCGGCGGAAACTGTATTGAAGACTTGGTATTCCAAATCTTTACCTTTGACGAACATAAAATAATTTTTTATTCTATTTTAGGAATCATCACCATTCATTCACATTACAAAACAACAAAGGGGACAATTTTTTATGACGAATAAATACTTTAGATACGCCTGTGAACTTATCATACTGTTCTCATTTTTTGTCGGAACATACCCGCATGGACAAGCCGCTTCTTCAAATCCTGTTTTCCAAAAAGGGGTCTCTTACATCGGTTGGAAATGGGACGAGTTAACCTCTGCTGAATCCAATGGCGCTATCCAGCAAATGGCGGATGACTCCGTGAAATGGGTCGCGTTATGTGACTTTTGGTTTCAAGATGGTGCTAATGCCGTCACGATTTATTCGGATTCAACGAGACATAGTACCAGTACACCATCCCTTAAATATGCCATCCGCCAACTTCACGCACACGGTCTTAAAGTCATGTTGAAACCTATGGTTGATTTAACCACCGGGTGGTGGCGCGCATCCATTCAGCCGTCTAATGAATGGTTTTCAAGTTATTCTTCTTATATCCAATTTTGGTCTGAGTTTTCAAAAGAAAATAACGTGGATATGTTATGCCTGGGTTGTGAATATAAACGTACTCAGTCTTGGGATTCCAGTTGGCGAATGATTGCAGCAACTGCCCGGTCTCATTTTAAAGGACCCCTCACTTATGCAGCCAACTGGGATGATTACACTACAGTCACTTGGTGGGATACTGTGGATTATATCGGCATTGATGCATATTTCCCGTTATCCACCACCGAAAATCTAACTTTATCCGACTTGTCAGCATCTTGGTCTGCGAAAGCTGACACGATTGAATCCTGGTTATACTCTTATTATTCCACCAAACCGGTCATCTTTACGGAGATCGGTTACCAAAATCGGAAGAACTCCTATATACGTCCGGCTTCTTATAGGTCGAGAAATGCAGTGGTCGACAATACCATTCAACAAAACTGTTACCAGGCCAGTTTTGATGTCTTGACGAAACGTCCCTGGTTTTCTGGTTTTTATTGGTGGCAGTGGGATACCAGTTCCACTTCCGGCGGACCTGATACCGTTTCTTTTACTCCTCAAAATAAACCGGCAGAAACAACTCTACGGGCATGGTATTCCAAGACTCTTCCCCTGACTCAGAATACCCTAAAAACCAAGAATTCCAAATAACGGTTTCGCTAGACGATTTTGCATAATCTACGCTAAACTCTCTACATGCTCAATTCAGCCACTATCATTATTCCGGCGTATAATGAGGAACAATCTATCGGGCCGGTCATTGATGAGATTCAACAGGTATTAAAAAATGAAAACCTTTCCATTCCCATCCTGGTTGTGGATGACGGGTCTACGGATAAAACCTCAGACATTGCCAAATCCAAACAGGTTCAAGTCTTTCGCCATGAAGAAAATCGTGGGTATGGCGCTGCATTAAAAACCGGAATCCATCGCGCGACGACCGAATTCATTATCATTATGGATGCCGATAAAACCTATCCCGCGTCCGTGATTCCTCAAATGTTACAATACACCGAAATGTATGACATGGTCGTAGGGAATCGGAATACCAAGCCGTCCATGCGGGTTTTTGCCAAATGGTTCTTGGTTAAGTTGGCGAATTTCCTTGCCGAGACCAAAATCCCGGATTTGAATTCAGGATTTCGTCTAATCCGTAAATCTGCTTTGGAACGGTTTTGGTTTATCCTGCCCAATGGGTTTTCCTTCACGACCACCATTACCCTCGCTATGCTTTGCAACGGGTATGCGGTAAAATATATTCCAATAGAGTATCGCGAGCGTTCGGGCGTATCTAAAATCAGACCGGTTCGAAATACGTGGCAGTTTTTGATTCTCATTATTCGGACAATTGTCTATTTTAACCCGTTGAGAGTCTTTCTACCGGTCGGGTTTATTATGATATTCGGCGGTATATTTATCGGCTTTTATACACATTTTGCTCAGGGCGGAGTTTATAAAGTAACCACAACTACCATGGTTATTGGCGGAGTTCAAATCCTGATGTTAGGCTTTTTAGCCGATCTCATCGCTAAAAAGTCGAAATGATACGGTAAATACAAGTTTAAATAGCAATTTATATTCGAAAATGAAGCGAGGCTAAAGTGGAGGGGGACTGGAATTGAAAAAAGCAATTCCAGTCCCCCTCCGTAACCAAATCGGTATAAAATGAGAGTTCTTATACTCAATCCCCCGATGCTCAACGGGGTAATATATATGAAAGAACTGGGACGGTGCGGACGAAAATCCGTAGCGGGTGAGGTGTGGCCGCAAACCGGTTTGGGATATATCGCCGCCGTACTCCGCAAAGGCGGACATGAGGTCATGTTCATGGATTCCATGGCGATGGGATTTGATGTCGGCCAGTCCATTTACAAGATAGCCGCGTTCAAGCCTGAAATTGCTATTTTGCATACCACGACCCCGACTTACAATAATGATGCGAAAGTGTTGGATTTGATTCAGAAACGAACGGGCGCATGTTGCGGATTTGTGGGAACTCATCCAACCGCGTTACCGGAAGAATCACTCAAGCAATCGTCCGCAGATTTTGTGATTGTCAGTGAAGTAGAAACGACTTTGCTCGATTTGTGTGACAACTTTAAAGGAGACTGGTCGAAAATCTTGGGACTCGCTTACCGCAAAGACGGAAAAATCTTACGCAATGGGGAGCGCCCTTTATTTCCCAACCTTGATGAATTTCCCTTTCCCGCACGCGACCTCATGCCCGTGGATAAATATAAAATGCCGTTCTTTGGCGACGAACCATTTATCACGGTAATCCCTTCGCGTGGCTGCCCGTTCCAATGCACTTTTTGCCGTGCCGGAATGGTATGGGGTGAGAACGCGCGACACCGTTCCCCCGATAATATCTGTGATGAGATTGAAGAAGTCATTGCCAAATATGGCATTCGCAACGTGGTCATGATGAGTGACACGTTGACTTTGAAAATGGATTGGATTGGAGCATTGGCGCAACGAATTATTGACAGAAAGATTAAGATTAAATGGATTGGCAATTCGCGCGTGGATACGGTTTCGCTGGAGTTGCTGAAAACCATGGGAAAAAGCGGTTGCCAGTTATTGTCCTTCGGGATGGAATCTGGTAATCAACAAATTTTGGACTCCTCCAAGAAACATATCAATCTCAAGCAGACCGTGCAGGGAATTCAATGGGCGAAACAAGCGGGCATTTTGACCTTTGGATATTTTATCGTAGGTTTGCCTGGAGAAACTTGGGATACCATTAAGGAATCCATTGCGTTTGCCAAAGAGGCCGACCCGGATTACGTGAATTTTCATGTGGCAACACCCTTCCCCGGAACTGAATTGTATGAGATTGCCAAACGCAATAACTGGCTAATTACGGACGACTGGTCGCAGTATGAAGAAGAAGGGTCGGCGGTTATGCGCACCGAACACCTTTCTCCCGAAGAACTGGTCAAGGCACAGAAAATGGCGATGCGGGCATTTTATTTCCGTCCCGGCAAAGTCATGCAGGAATTGAAACGCGCTTTCTCCTCTCCCCGGATGTTCAAATCGAAAGTCAAAGCCGCAATACACGTGATGGCAGAGATTTGATTTTCCTGTTGACAATCCTCATTTAGAGAGCTAACATAATTTGCATTTAAATTTCCGAGGAGCGTGTTTCATATTTAGCAAAAGTTATCTTATCCTAGCAACAGTTCTTTTGTTCTCAACAGTTAGTTTGGTTTATGCGGGAAGTCCGTTGGACGGCATACAATGTAAACCGCCGGTACATATTGTCCATCGCCCTGTGGGTATTCAACCATTCACCGGTCCTGATACAACAGCTCTATCCCCGTCCCAAGTCCGCGCGGCGTATAGCCTGCCTTCCACGGGGGGAAGAGGTACCATTGCGATTATTGATGCCTATGCTGATCCCAGTATTCAAAATGATTTCAATACATTTAGTTTGCAATATGGGTTACCTACCGCAACAGCCGCCAATTTTGAAATCCATGCGATGAGTACCACCATTGAAAATGCTACTACATATGGTTGGAATGGGGAAGAATGCCTGGATACCCAATGGGCTCATGCCATCGCGCCCAATGCCAAAATATTGTTCGTGGAATGCATCAATAATGGCACCGATTTATTGGCCGGGGTAATCTATGCCGCAAGCAGGTCGGATGTCGTGGCCATTTCCATGAGTTGGGGTCAGCCGGAATTTTCTGGTGAAAATATATATGATAGTTATTTTGTTAGTAATTATACTGCCACTTTCTTTGCCGGAACAGGAGACAGTGGAGCAGGCACCATTTGGCCGTCAGTTTCCCCCAATGTAACCGCCGTCGGAGGGACGAATCTGTTTTTTAATTCCCTGGGTCAAGTTACCGCGGAAATAGCTTGGAGCGGTAGCGGTGGCGGGTTAAGCCAGTATGAACCAGAATCAAGTTATCAAACCGGTTATGGTGTTCCCTCGACGAATGGATTCCGAGCAGTCCCGGATGTCTCTTATAATGGGGGCGGGGATTCTTATGTTTCGGTCTATGACAGTTATCAAGAGGGTTGGATCGGCGTCTACGGAACCAGTGCCGGTGGCCCGCAATGGGCGGCTATCCGAGCTTTGGGCGGGAGTAATATAAACAATACTTACCTTTATTCGCAAGCATCGTCCCCAGCTACATACGCCGCCGATTTCCGCGATATTACCAGCGGAAGTAACGGAACATGCGGATTTTATTGCAACGCTACCATTGGATACGACTATGTAACAGGACTAGGCAGTCCGCTGGGTAATGGATTGTTATCCATTGCAACTTCTCCAGTAGCAGGATTTTATGGTACTCCCACGATTGGGAACGCACCGCTGACAGTTGATTTTACAGATACCTCCGCCAATTATCCTAATTCGTGGAACTGGAGTTTTGGGGATGGGAGCACTTCCATTTCACAAAATCCATCGCATCTATATATGACAACGACTGAGGCTTTCTATACGGTTCAACTTATTGTGACCAATTCAGTAGGTACCAGCACCTCCGCCCGGATAAATTATATTCATGCTTTGCCGCCACTGCCTCCGAGTGCGGGTTTCTATGCCAATCCTACGAATGGAGCAAGTCCGCTGGTTGTGAATTTCATGGATACGTCTGCCAACAATCCGACAAATTGGACATGGACTTTTAGTGACGGGAGTACCGATTATTCACAAAATCCCATTCATACCTTTTACGCATCCAATTCAACGGTTTATTATAGTGTTGGACTCGCAGTCAGCAGTCCGTATGGGTCAAGCTCCATTGTGCAATCAAATTATATAACGGTAGTGCCTGCGCCGACGATTGTTGTTCTGCCTACTTTCTTCAATAAGACGGTACAGCAGGGAACGATTACGTATGATTATCTGACCATTCAAAACACGGCAACGAACGGGACAACTCTCAACTGGTCTATTTCTGAAAGTGTGACGAGTACTTTTAATAGAGTCGCGCAAAGTGGGAAAGAAAATTCCGTTGTTATTCAACTTCCGCAAAATAGCAAAGACTCGAATCCCAACCAATATACCGGTCCTCTTATACCGAGTGCCAATCCCGCCGCTTCAGACGGCGGATGGCAATATCAAACGGGATTGAATAATGCTCGAAGCCGTGCCGCTGCTGGAACAGTGAATGGAAAAATTTATATTATTGGTGGATGGAGTTATCTCGGATCTACTATAACAAATAGTGTGGAAATGTTTGATCCCAACACCAAGCTTTGGACAACTAAAGCCAATAAACCCACAGCTGTTGCCAATATCGGATGCGGTGTGATTGGCAATAAAATATATGTTCCCGCAGGATTTGATTCCACTTTCAACCATTCAAATGTATTGGAGATTTACGATACTCAATTTGATTCATGGACAACCGGTTCACCGGTTCCTGTCGCAGTTTCCGGCGCGGCGGTTGCGGTTGTGAACAATAAATTATATGTGATGGGTGGCAACACGGAATCCGGTGAAACTAATTCGGTATATGAATATGACCCAGTGGGAGATAGCTGGTCGCAAATATCTTCCATGAACTATGCCTGCGGATATCTTGGCGCGGCAGTGGTAAACAATGAGATTTATGCGGTGGGCGGTTGGGATAACAATAACCTAAATATGGCTTATTGTGAACAATATAATCCAACGAATGGTACTTGGACAATCGAAACACCCATGAACCTTGCGAGGGGAGATTTGGGGGTATGCTCTGATGGTTACTATATTTATGCCATTGGTGGAGGTGGTATTTGGACGAATTTCACCAGCGTTGTTGAACGATTTGATCCAAATATAGACACCTGGGTGATGTCTACTGGTGTCGTACCTTTCTTAAACGTAGCTCGAAATGCGTTGAGTGTAGCTGTGAATAATGGAACGATTTATGCGATTGCTGGCTGGAACGGGAGTGCTTTAACAACCAATGAAGTATTAAGCGTAGATGTTCTCAATTGGCTGGATGAAAATCCCAATTTCGGTTCCACCAACAACGAAGGTGGATTTAGCCTTGTGACCGTAACATTTGATGCTACAAACTTACCCGAAGGAAGTACCACAGGTTGGATAGGAATTATTAATAACGACCCGAACAATAACCCTGTGATTATCCCTGTGAATCTAACCGTTACCCTGCCTGGAGTTAACGATTGGATGCAATATGCGAGAGATTTGCAAAATACCACTATACAGGTTCGTGTGCCGGAAGAAATACGGAAGAACGAGTAGTTAATTGTGTTTGCCGGTTCCCCCAAATGCTTAAATCCAAAATCAAAGCCGCGATACATGTCATGGCGGAGATATAGTATTTTTTTGTTGACTTGTCCTCAGAAACGACCTACAATTTTATCTAACAAAAACGGATTATTGAAGGGTAAATTTTAAAGAGAGCGAGTTATGCACCCTAGGAAATCCATAATTTTAATTGTCTCCCTTTGCGCCATCATAACCATTGTCACACAGAGCGTAGTATCTGCCCAAAGTCCCTCGTCGGGACGTCCGATGTATCCTCCGATACATTGGGTTGATTTGGGACCGATTCAACCGTTAGCCGTTTCTCCGCCATTCAATCCCGCCACCATTCGTGCGGTGTATCAGTTACCGACGACCGGCGGGTCGGGAACCATAGCCATTATTGATGCCTATGATGATCCCAGTATCATGCACGATTATTATACTTTTTGTACGACCTTTGGACTGCCGACCGCAACATCTTCTAATTTTGAATTGCACAAAATGAGTTCCAATATTACAACGGATAATACCGGCAGTTGGGAAGGTGAAGAAGCACTGGATGTCGAATGGGCGCACGCCATCGCCCCGGAAGCCAAAATCTTGTTTGTGGAATGCACCTCGAATGATAACAATGATTTATTGGCGGGAGTCACCTATGCCGCTAATAGGTCGGATGTGGTCGCAATATCCATGAGCTGGGGCGGCGAGGAAATCGCCAGCAATACCACATTGGATTCCTATTTTATCAGTCCTTATGGAGCGACTTTTTTCGCCTCCTCAGGGGATGATGGAACGGAAGTCCAATGGCCCGCGGTCTCGGTCAATGTGGTTGGTGTCGGCGGGACTCAGTTGAGTATAACGTCCACGACTACAGAAATCGCATGGAGTGGGAGCGGCGGAGGGTTAAGTAAATATGAAAAGGAACCCTCTTATCAAACAAGTTATGGGGTTCATTCCACCCAAGGGTTCCGCGCAGTCCCTGATGTTTCATATAATGCTTCCCCTAATTCTTCTGTTTTAGCCTACAACACGTTTATGTATACAGGATGGGGCGGGGGTTCTGGAACTAGTGCCGGGTCTCCGCAATGGGCGGCGATTCGGGCATTGGGCGGAAGTAATATCAATCACACGTATCTTTATTCTCAGGCAACATCGCCGACAACCTATGCGAAAGATTTTCGGGATATTACCTCCGGCTATAATGGTCCAGGAGGGTTTTATGAAACAGCAACGACAGGATACGATTATATCACCGGATTGGGAAGTCCCTTGGGCGGAGGATTATTACCCTCGGTCGCCGTCGAGGATTGGATGTTTTATTCGGAGGATTTACAAAATACTCCTATGCCGATTCACCTGCCAAAAATCACTACCCACCCTGAAGGAATAAAAAAGGATGAGTAAGGTAATTGGAAAAAAAATCCAAAGCAATATGAAAAGGAATAAAGGGTAGCCATACTTAGGAAACATCTCATACCCGAAGATTTGGTGAAAGGACAGAAAATAGCGATGCGGGCGTTTTATTTCCGTCCCGGCAAGGTAATGCAGGAACTCAAACGTGCGTTCTCCTCCCCTAACATGTTTAAATCCAAAGTCAAAGCCGCCATACACGTGATGGCGGAAATCTAATTTTTTTGTTGCCTAACCCAAGAAAACGTACTATACTTTTATAGAGTTGAGATATACGCATGTAAGGATATTTTACCCCAGGAGGGCGATTATTGTGTTTACCAGAAAGTCACTAATCCTACTTACCACGCTATTTCTATCCACGGTAAATTTGGTTTATGCAGGAAGTTTATTGGATGGCATACAATGTAAACCTCCGGTTCGTATTATAACGGGTATTCAACCTGATGTTGTGAACTATTTTGCAGCCCCGGCGGACATCCGTAATATCTATGGTCTGCCCTCCACAGGAGGGACGGGAACCATTGCGATTATTGATGCCTATGATGATCCCAGTATTCAAAATGATTTCAATACCTTTAGTCTACAATACGGGTTGCCTACCGCTACGGCCACGAATTTTGAAATCCATAAAATGGGTACACCTATTGCGCTTGCGACTAATGGCAACTGGAATGTAGAAGAAGATCTGGACGTTGAATGGGCTCATGCTATCGCACCCAATGCCAAAATACTATTTATTGAAGCCACATCCGCTAACGGGAATGATTTATTAGCGGGAGTTACGTATGCCGCCAGTAGGTCGGATGTAGTGGCTGTTTCCATGAGTTGGGGTTCTCCAGAATTTGCTGGTGAAAACACTTACGATACCAGTTTTATCAGTCCCTATGGCGCCAATTTCTTTGTCTCCTCAGGAGACGACGGTACTGAAGTTCAATGGCCGGCAGTTTCCGTCAATGTCACCGCCGTTGGAGGGACTTCAGTGACTCTTACTGGTGGAGGTTCCTTTGTTTCGGAAACCGCCTGGAGTGGAAGTGGCGGTGGGTTAAGCCAGTATGAAACGGAACCAAGTTATCAAACCACTTACGGGATTCCTTCATCTCTTGGATTTCGTGGGGTTCCAGATGTCTCGTATAATGCAGATGGTAATAACACCGCTTTTATTGTTTTTATTAGTTTAGGATATACACCAGGGTATTATGGAGTCGGCGGAACCAGTGCCGGTACGCCGCAATGGGCAGCTATCCGAGCTTTGGGCGGAAGTAAGATAAACAATACCTATCTTTATTCGCAAGCATCGTCTCTATCCACCTACACCACTGATTTCCGCGATATCACCACAGGAACCAATAGTGGGACTCACGGATTTTATACCAAGGCCACTGTTGGATATGATTATGTTACAGGATTAGGCAGTCCTTTGGGCAAGGGATTATTACCCTCGGTCGCCGTCGAGGATTGGATGTTTTATTCCACGGAATCACACAATACTCCCCTATGGTTTGGTCAACCCAAAGAAATTCGGAAAAGCGAATAAGACAAGAATTAATTCTGATTTTTTAATTAAATCCTTTCAAAGAACTCAACTTCCTTTCAAAAGACAGGCAATTCTCTGCTAGTTTTGCATGATGGAACTAATTTTGGAAACCGTGCGTCCTATATATTAAAGGAGAACATTGGCTATGAAATATGCAAATGGAACCCGAAACGTTTTCTCGACCCAATTTGGTGGGATGCTCTGCTCTATACTATTAATAGTATTCTTAGGATATGTATTTCGACCTACAATTGCGATAGGACAGGTACAAAATCAAACAGTAACATCCAATAATAACAATGAAAAGCATCCAGAACCAGCACCACGTTCTGAACCCGCCCCGCGCCAAGAGCCTGCCCCACGCCAAGAAACTCTACCGCGAGAAATACAGAATCCCAGACCTATTACACAACCTTACCCTTATATTCCTCCTGAACTCAGCCGTGAACCGGAACCAATACAGGTGCCTATCCAAATTCAACCCGAACGACCTATTAATCCGGTTCAACCTCAACCACGACGGCCTTTACCGAATCCACCCGTACAACCGACACCTACTCCTAGAAATCCAACCCGACCGGTAATCCCCCCCTTACCTAGAAGAACTGGTATAGTAGTGAATCCAGGTTACTTTTGGGATTACAATGCAAACGACTATGGTACGCCTGTACCGGAACCATATCCGGTACCCGAACCTTACCCGGTTCCTGAAGAAATACCTGTACCTTATCCGGTACCCACAGATGGTTCCTATCCTGTACAGCAAGATCAATCACAGCCGCCCGCCGAAGATATGGGTACGCCAGATTATGATTATGTACCACCTGCCAACACACCCGAAATTACCAGTATGCAACCTACGATACCGAAAACTTTTCAATCTCTTGTGGAAGGGAGCATAGCGGAGTTCCGGACGGCGGGATTACGCGGAACGGAACCTCTTTACGGTTCTTTGGCATACTATCTTCTGCCGGATAAGCAACCTATTGCCGGGTGGCAGATTGTTGTGAGAGATTTTGCATTCGACATTCCTGCCAGTACACCGTTGGGTCTGGTACATATTGGAGCACGAGCCCCAGTAACCTTTACGGTAAATTACGACCGGAGTACTGCGGTTGCTAAAACTGTTTTATTGCGGGTCTACGTACCGTTATATCGGAAGTCTTATGATGTTGTTGGCAAAGCCAGTCTCTATGGTTCGGGATATCCTTACCCACTATTTAAAATGGGTTTCACGCTCGAACCCAACCTTGCCAGTATCTCGAAACAATACCATATCCATTTGTCTGGAAAATTCGACCAGTTCCCAATTGAATTAAGCGATATGACCACTCTCATCCAACAGTTGGACGATGCGGATTCCGATGTTCGTGAGACTGCCATGTCTCAATTAATCAATATTGGACGTCCGGCGGTACCCGCACTCATGAATGCGTTAAAAAATCCGGAGACAGAGGCCCGCAGAGACAGGCTGCAAGAAATTATCAACCAATTAACGGGCGTCAAACCACTAAGTGCAAAATGGGTCGGCGGAAATCGAGGAAGTTATATATTTAATTACAATGTCGAAGTGCCTGAAATCGATAGTCCTTGGAGTACCCAGATATACGGTCTGCATTTTATTGTCGGTACAGACGACATTTCTTTGATTGATCAAACTCACAATAAAATTACTACGTCCCTGCCTGCCGGTTGGACTGGTAAATATGACCCTGACCAGGGAGAAATCATTTTCTCGTCCAATAAAACCCCCTTGGTTCCAGGCACAGCGTACTCTATCAAAATTCGCACGGAACCCATTAACAAACAAAATCCCGGTCTTATGGGTTGGTACTATACCGATAAAGAAGGCAAAAAAATTGGAGACGCACAAGTAGCCCCCGGACCTGTCTTTTTAAAATAATTTGTACTGGTGATCCCCGCATCATCCCCACGGTTTTTAGAGATTCTCAGGTAAGAAGAATGGGTAGAAATAAATAATTTGTCCCACTGCCATTTAATTGGTTGAGTTGACGGATAGTTTGGATTTCTGGTAATATATTTATCTTTGCCCTTTTCAAAGAAAATACATTTCAAGGAGAAAAATACGCATGGCTAAAAATTTTTTATTTACCTCGGAATCTGTCACGGAAGGCCATCCTGATAAGGTTTGTGACAATATTTCCGATGGGATACTTGATGCTCTGTTTGCGCAAGACCCGAACAGCCGCGTCGCGGTAGAAACCCTCGTAACCACCGGACAAGTGGTTGTCGCAGGAGAAGTTACCACCAAAGCGTTTGTGAATATCCCTAATATTGTGAGAAATATCATCAAGGAAATCGGATATGATGATTCATCCACTGGGTTTGATTACCATAGTTGCGGAGTTCTCAACGCGATTCATGAACAATCGCCCGATATCGCTATGGGTACTAATGATAAAGTCGGTGGTGCCGGTGACCAGGGCATGATGTTCGGATACGCTTGCAAAGAAACGCCCGAATTAATGCCTGCGCCTATTTCTTTTGCTCATAAATTATCCAAACGTCTTACCGAAGTCCGCAAAAAAGGAATTCTCAAATATCTCCGGCCTGATGGAAAAACTCAGGTCACCATAGAATATCAAAATGGTAAAATGAAACGGGTTCATACCGTTGTCATCGCCGCCCAGCATGACCCGCATGTCAAAATGAGCAAGCTTCAGGAAGATATTAAAAAGCATGTCATTCAAAAAGTAATCCCCGCCCGTCTACTAGATAAAAAAACCATCTATCACATCAACGCCACCGGACGGTTTGAAGTCGGTGGTCCCCACGGAGACACCGGATTAACCGGACGCAAGATCATCGTGGATACTTACGGCGGTTGGGCGTCTCATGGCGGTGGCTGCTTCTCCGGAAAAGACCCGACGAAGGTTGACCGCTCTGGAGCTTATGCCGCACGCTATGTTGCCAAGAATTTAGTGGCTGCGGATATTGCCGACGAAGTGGCTATTGAACTTGCCTATTGTATCGGAGTACCGGAACCCGTCTCTATTGAAGTGGATACCAGAGGCACAGGTATTATTTCAGATGAAGAAATCGTCAAACTTATTGAACAGCATTTCGATTTGACCCCCAGAGGAATCATCACGACTCTCAAATTGCGCCGCCCGATTTATCGTAAGACCGCCGCCTATGGCCATTTCGGTCGCCATGAAGAAGAATTTACCTGGGAAAGAACAGATAAAGCCGCCGCTTTGAAAAAAGCTGCCGCGAATTTGATATAGCAAATTGATGAAAACACAATTCTTTGTAGAGACGTAACATGTTACGTCTCTACTTATTTCTAAAGGAGCAATTATAATGAATTACGATGTTACAGATTTATCTCTTGCAGAAAAAGGCAAACTACGAATTGAATGGGCGGAACGTAATATGCCGGTTCTGCGTTTGATTAAAAAACGGTTCTCCAAAGAGAAACCCCTCAAAGGTATTCGTCTTTCCGCCTGTCTTCACGTCACTACGGAAACCGCCAATCTGGCAATCACCTTAAAAGCCGGTGGTGCCGATGTTACCATGTGCGCCAGTAATCCGTTATCCACACAAGATGATGTGGCCGCTTCCCTGGTCAAACATCATCAAATTCCCACCTTTGCCAAAAAAGGGGAAGATCGGGACACCTATTATTCGCATATTACTGCCGCTTTGGACGCACATCCGCAAATCACCATGGACGACGGTGCCGATTTAGTTTCCGAGATTCATTCCAAAAGAAAAAACTTGATTAAAAATGTCATCGGCGGTACGGAAGAAACAACCACCGGAGTCATTCGTTTAAAAGCAATGGCTGAAAAGAAAGTCTTGAAATTTCCGGTTGTCGCAGTAAACGATGCCTTAACTAAACATTTATTTGACAACCGCTACGGTACAGGGCAATCTACGATTGATGGTATCCTCCGTGCCACCAATATGTTGTTGGCGGGAAGTGTCGTGGTCGTGTGCGGTTACGGTTGGTGCGGTCGTGGGGTAGCATCACGTGCCAAAGGTATGGGAGCGCATGTCATTGTTACAGAAATTGATCCCTTGCGCGGATTGGAAGCTGTCATGGACGGATTTCAAGTCATGGCGATTGCTGAAGCCGCCAAAGTTGGGGACTTATTTATTACTTTGACAGGTGACATTCACGTCATTCGCGGAGAACATTTCAAAGTAATGAAAGATGGCGCGATTGTTTGCAACTCCGGCCATTTCAACGTAGAAATTGATATCCCTGCACTCGAAAAATTAAGCAAGAAAAAACGTACCGTTCGTGACTTCGTGGATGAATATACCTTGCAAGACAATCGTCGAATTCACATCCTCGGTGAAGGTCGCTTAATTAACCTTTCTTCTGCTGAAGGACATCCCGCCATGGTTATGGACATGAGTTTTGCCAATCAATCCCTTGGTGCGGAATATATGTTAAAAAATGCCAAGAAACTCGAAAAGAAGGTCTACAGTATCCCGGAAGATATTGATAAAGAAATCGCCCGACTTAAACTCATTTCTATGGGAATCAAAGTTGACCAATTGACCAAAGAACAACATAAATACCTTGCTTCTTGGGAAATGGGTACATAGACCACCTAAATTCAAAACATATTCAGAAGCTAAAAAGCTTTGTACGAATGTACAAAGCTTTTTTATTTAACTGATTTTATTGAAACTGAAACAAATTAAGGTATTAGGGGCCAAAACGGATAATGTCGCCGCCACTAAGCGTTCCGTTGGTCGGGTCATAGAGAATAGTTGCTTCATTATCAGTTAAATCGGGCCCGTAACTCCAAATGACCCATTGTGCTGTTGGCTGGGG
Organism: uncultured bacterium; assembly: GCA_963768165.1. Classification (GTDB taxonomy): domain Bacteria; phylum UBP4; class UBA4092; order UBA4092; family UBA4092; genus CAVYHJ01. The sequence goes on from CAVYHJ010000002.1 coordinate 170,059, forward strand.
AATACCGAGAGTTGTCGTTCTATCATATACCTCACCTGGAGAAAAATCTTCGGTAAAATAATAATATGGCAGTAAAGGATTGGGGCTCGGATTATTGATTCGTGATTGAGAAAAAATATCGAATGGAAGAGATGAGAGATAAGCGACCGGGGTGGTCAAATAGATGGGAGTAAAATGTTCATATTCCACAGTCGCGTCAAAAGGATTATTATAAGTGGGATAGGTGTTGTTGTCGGTTTTGTAACTTTCCAAAGCCAGGGCAATGGTTTGCATTTCCGCCTGGACTCTAGCCACCTTTGAGCGGATTTGCGCGTTGCGAAAATTGGGTAACGCAATCGCGGAGATTATGGCAATAATCGCTACCACAATCAATAATTCGATTAATGTGAAAGCTCGTTCGTTAAATAGCCGGTGCATAGTTGGGGTTCAAATCCACTTTGTTTAAATAAAATTTTAGCATAAATGAACCCAAGTTATATATTCAGCCGTATACCTCCGCCTTCATAACGGCATCAAAAGAGAATCAGTGAGGGGATTTTTTTACTTCTTGGGATAGGGTGGATTTCTATCAATGGAATTCTTGCGCAATTGTACAAGAATTATTGCCTCATTGATTTTATTGAGGATAAAACTTTCCACGGTAGCGGAAAGTTTCCCCAATATTGGTTCGTTTGATGAAAAAGGGATGGGATTTAAGATTTAGAAGAGAATTAATTCGTTGGAAGGCGTCGGGAAATCCATTTCATTCCATTCCCGATGTATCTTAAGGTATCCCGCCTGTTTTTTGAAGAGGATCAGCGCCGTATTTATTTTCACCGTTTGTTCCTGGAAGAAACCCCATCTCAATCAGATACCAGAGATTCAGGATTGGAACAATACCTACCAATATGAACCATCCACTTCGCCCTCTATCGTGGCATCGCTTCGCTAAGACGGCGAGCGATACCCAAATGAATAACCCAGAAATTAGGGTATATAAAATATAATAATATATAATCATAAGATACCTGTAATGGGTCCCCACTATGTAGTATACCATGACCCCTAGGTAGTAAAAAATATGGAAGCTACTTCGAAAAGAGAAGTCAAATAAGACAAGTAGAGTAAATACAATGGAGTATATATAATAAAGCCAAAAAGTTGTGCGTGAAATCCTGCCACGAAATGAAAAAGCAATTTGCTTAAGCGTTAAAGATGTGGTTATACGTACCTTTGAATGTCCCATTTTTGCCAAAAAGAAACCACAAACTCCGGAGACGACGGCAAACCAAAATATATGGAAACTGAAAGGGTCTTCTTTAATGGCCACTCCGAATCCTTCGATAGAAAACAACATAATAAGTAAACCAATAACGAGTAATATCCATCCGATTACTTTATCAAATTTTTGCATAGCAACATTCTTTATTTAAAATTGAAATCCTTACGTCTTTTGAATTAAGAATATTAGGTTCATAATTCACCTGTTTTTAAAAGCGTTTATTTTATCCCTCCTCTTCCCCCATGTCAATAGCCACATTTACTTGGTAAAATATTAATACTATCAAATAATAGGTTATTATAGAATATTTTCTATTAAAAACCGGTGGGGTATCGGACGTGTTATTTTCACGTCCGATTTTTCTGCGTCGGGAATGAAGTGTTTTTTAAGGATTTCCCGACGCTCTCATTACTTCTCATCCTGAATGAAGAATTACCCTTTACTTACAATACCGAAAACCTCATCCAAGGTTTTGGAAATGAATTTAACATCGTCATCGGTAATGCAGAGCGGGGGTTTGATGCGGATGGTATTTCCTGCCATACCGCCTTTGCCGACGAGGAGACCGCGGTCTTTGCAGAGTTCCATAATCTTGAGAGTTTCCTGGGGAGCGACTTCTTTGGAATCTTTGTCTTTGACGATTTCTATACCGAGCATGAGCCCTTTTCCCCGGACATCGCCAACGATTTTATGTTTAGCTTTTAATTCGTTGAAGGATGCAATCAATTTATCGCCTTGCACTTTCGCGTTGTGGGCGTAGTCATATTTTTCAATCGTGTCCAGAACCGCGAGACCGCCTGCCATGGAGACAGGGTTTCCGCCGTAGGTATTGAAATGGACTTTCCCGCGCATGGATTCAGCAATTTCTTTGGTGCAGGTGACACCGCCGAGAGGGATGCCATTGCCCATGCCTTTTGCCATAGTAATCATGTCAGGTTTGACGCCCGCTTGCTCGATTCCCCAGAATTTATCACCCGTGCGCCCGAATCCTGTTTGCACTTCATCGGAAATAAAGAGACCGCCATAGCGTTTGACGATATCGTAAGCGACTTCAAAGTATTCCTTAGGTGGGTCAATGACTCCGCCGAATCCCTGGATAGGTTCGGCGATAAATGCAGCGATTTTACCAGAAGTACCGTATTTAATAATGTCTTCAATCTCACGGGCACAGGCAATGTTACAACTGGGGTATTTCAATCCGAGAGGACAACGGTAACAGTACCCTGCGGGAGCGTGAAGAACTCCGAAAACATAAGGGAGCGAATGACGCCAGAGGGATTGACCGGTCATGCTCATTGCCATCAAGGTTCGACCGTGAAAAGAATGGCGCACGGCAATAAATTCCATATTTTTTGTATAATTCTTGGCAAGCAATGCCGCGAGTTCATTGGCTTCCCCGCCGCTGTTGGTGAAGAAAGAAACTTTCAAACCTTCCGGCATGACCTGCGCGAGTTTCTCGGCATATTTGACGATGTTGGGATGGTAGTAGAGTGTGGTCATGTGCTGTAACTTCTTCATTTGTTCAATGACCGGGGAAGTCACATCGGGATGGCAATGCCCGACACTGATGGTCACGACGGCAGAAAATCCGTCAAGATATTTTTTGCCTTTATCATCGAAGACATATTGCATTTCACCGCGAACGATGTTGGGCGTGCCTTGGAAATAGCGCATGGTACTGGGGAGTAAATATTCTTCCCGCATTTGAGCAATTTGTTCTGCCGTTAATTCCGGTTCGGTCATGGTCGTTGCCATAAGATGTACTCCTTTGAATTTACTTTGCGGGCTTTGCGTATTTATTCTTTGCGGACTTTGCGAGAGAGTTTTTAAACCTTTTCACGCAGAGAACGCAAAGGAGACGCTAAGAGCGCAAAGATTTTATTTTGTAAGACCTTTCAGCACATTTTTAAATATTTGAAGCATATTATCCATTTCAGATTTGGAAATCACCAATGGCGGTTGGAGGCGCAATACGTTTCCATAGACGCCGCCAACTCCGATTAAGACTCCCGCATCACGCAATTTATTTTGGATATCTCCTGCTTCCGCTGTCGCAGGTGCTTTGGTTTTTCTATCCTTAACAAATTCTACGCCAATCATCAGACCTTTTCCACGGACATCACCGATGATTTTGAATTCGTCCTGCAATCCACGCAATTCACCCATGAAATATTCACCTTTTTCCGCAGAGGTTTTAACCAGTTTATTTTTCTCAAAATAGGCGATATTGGCTAATGCCGCCGCGCAACTCACAGGATTTCCACCGAAAGTTGAAAGATGATCACCGGGAGTAAAACTATTGGCGACATCTTCCCGTGCAATGAACGCGCTGAGAGGAAACCCATCAGCAATTCCTTTGGCAGAGGTAAGAATTTCCGGTTCAACATCATAATGTTCAATCGCCCAGAATTTACCGGAGCGGCCAAACCCGCTTTGCACTTCGTCACAGATAAAAATAATTCCGTGTTTACGAACGATTTCGAGCACGACTTTGAAATAGTCTTTCGGTGGAACAATGATGCCGCCTTCTCCAAGAATCGGTTCCGCGATAAACGCCGCTACATCATTCCATGTATGCAATTGCAAAATACGTTCAACATCTTTCCCACATTCAATATTACAGGATTCAGGTTTCAGTCCAAGGGGGCAACGATAACAATAGGGTGTAGGTGCAAAATAACATCCAGAAAGATAAGGACCGCCACCTTTTTTGCGACCGGCATTTCCGGTCACGGAAAGAGTAGCATTGGTACGTCCGTGAAAAGAAGCTTCGAGAGCGAGAAATCCTGTCTTTTTGGTAAACTGGCGCGCCAACCGCATGGCCCCTTCATTGGCTTCGGCACCGCCGTTTCCAAAAAAGGATTTCTGTAATTTACCGGGAGTAATCTCTGCAAATTTTTCTGCCAAGTCCGCCATCACCGGATTATGATAGACATAGGAACAACAATGAACCCATTGGTCCATTTGTTCTTTGGCGGCTTTAATCACATCAGGATTGCAATGACCCGCGTTGACGACAGAAATCCCGGCGAAACAATCAATATATTCTTTTCCGTTAACATCTTTGACCGTTGACCCTTGAGCAGATTCCATCACGACGGGTTGTACGGCTTTCACCATGCTGGTAATGACATATTTTTTATATTGTTCTTGAACTTGTTCTGCAGTTTTTTTCTTCATAATCTCCCTCAATCTATCTTTGACGATTGATATTTTTAACTCGATTAATTTGATGGATGGTCATTAAAAACCAATACACGATAAATGAAATGGCCAATCCATTAAACCAGGCATAATTATACAATGTTTTCCAAAAATCACCGACTAGGAAGGTCCCTGTAGTCGCGGCATTTAAGAATCCAGGGACGTTAGGTATAATGCCTATTAATAAAGCAATTAAAGCGGTCAAGTTAAACCCGCCAAAATACTGATAACTTCCATCTTCTTTATAAAGGTCTACGACATTCAATTTCATTTTACGAATAATGAAATAGTCGCAAATCATGACTCCGGCGATGGGACCCAATAGACCGGAATAGCCGATTAACCAAACACCGATATAGGTGCTGGAGGTGTAAAGTTTCCAGGGCATAATTAAAATACCAATAATCCCAGCAATCGTCCCGCCCGTTTTAAAACTAATCAATCGCGGTGCAAGATTAGAAAGGTCATTGGCGGGGGAAACAATATTGGCGGCGATATTGGTTGTGATAGTGGCGATAATCAATGAAAACAACGATAACAAAACAATAAAGGGAGAACTAAATTTACCTAATAATACTACAGGGTCCCAGATAGCGGTTCCAAATATAATTACCGTTGCGGAAGTGACCGCCACGCCAATAAAAGCGTATAAGGTCATGGTCGTAGGAAGACCTATCGCCTGCCCCCACATTTGATCTTTCTGGCTTTTTGCGAAACGTGTGAAGTCGGGGATATTCAAGGAAAGTGTCGCCCAATATCCCACCATACCGGTTAACGCAGGAACAAAGAATTTCCAAAACTCTCCCATAGTCTGAAATTTACTGGGCTGGCTTAAGATAGGACCAAACCCATGAGCCTTTTCCCTTGCCCAAAACAAAAGGACTAGTCCTACCACAATTAAAAAAGGCGCCGCCCAGGTTTCCAACCAACGAATAGACTCGGTACCAATCCATATAAATATCATATTGATGAACCAGAATACGATAAACGCAACAAACTGCCCACAAGTAATTCCTAGAATATTATGGAAACCATCCAACAAGGTAATCAGTCCGGGGGTAAGAATTCGCTGCATTTGATAAATAGCTTCTCCGCCTACCCAGGTTTGAATCCCAAACCAACCGCAAGCGACAATCGCCCGCATCATAGCTGGGATATTAGAACCCAAAGTTCCGAAAGAAGCACGAATAAGAACCGGAAAAGGTATCCCATATTTCGTACCCGCGTGTGCATTCAAAATCATAGGAATAAGTACAATCGCATTTCCCAAAAGGATGGTGAGGATGGCTTCCCACCAATTCATCCCGCCCGTAATCAAACTACTGGCGAGAGTATAGGTAGTGATACACACCGACATCCCGACCCACAGAGCGGCGATGTTCCACATATTCCACGTTCGCTGGTTAACTTTGGTCGGGGCAATATCTTTATTCCATATTCTACTTTCGGATAAATCGCCTTCGATTTCATGCAATCCATTAATTTCTCTAACCGTCGCCTCCATACAGCTCCTTTTTTATTAGGATTATAAAGCGACCAATGCATCGTAGGTTTCAGGACGCCGGTCACGAAAGAATTGCCAGACATTGCGAACTTCGTTAATCATATCGAAATCAATATCACCGACAACGACTTCGTCTTTATCCCTGCTGCCTTCCGCAATGATTTTTCCACGAGGGTTGCAGAAATAGGATTGTCCGTAGAATTCACCAATCTTCCAAGGCTTTTCCCAACCGACACGATTGATGGCGCCGATGAAATAGGTATTGGCAACGGCATGTGCCGGTTGTTCTAATTTCCAGAGATATTCGGAAAGTCCGGCTACAGTGGCGGAAGGATTAAACACAATTTCCGCGCCATTTAATCCTAAGGCTCTCGCACCCTCCGGGAAATGCCGGTCATAACAAATGTAAATCCCGACTTTGGCGAATTTGGTTTGAAACACAGGATAACCCAAATTGCCCGGTTTGAAATAGAACTTTTCCCAGAACCCCGGATTGCAGTGGGGAATATGGCTCTTACGATATTTGCCAAGGTATTTTCCATCGGCATCAATAATCGCCGCGGTATTATAAAGCACTCCTGCCATTTCCTGTTCATAAATCGGGATAATCAAAACCATTCCATATTTCTTGGCAATTTTTTGCATAAGGTGAATGGTTGGGCCGTCTGGAATTTGTTCTGCCGATTCATACCATTTGGTTTGTTGTTCCGCGCAGAAATAGGGACCATAAAATATTTCCTGCAGACAGACCATTTTACATTTTTGTTTGGCGGCGTGTTCGATAAGTTTGAGGTGCTTATCAATCATCGCCTTTTTTATTTTTGCGACAGATTTTCCAGTGTCCTCCACATTGGATGCCTGAATTAATCCGCATCGGACTATACGTGCCATAAAATCCTCCTAAATTTTATAGATTATGTCCCGGTCTTACAATAGATGCTGGTGCCGGATCACCATCGAAGATAATATATCCTTGTTTTCTTAATTTTTCTAATACACTTACAATTTTTTTAAATGAAAACCCCTTTCGAAGTAAACTGTCAACTATCGAATCCATTTTTATATTTTCATCTTCTCCATGCCGAAAAATAAATTTGATCCTTGACATTGCGGCCCTCTCAATTACTTCATCTTCTGCCTCTATACTAACGGCACTAGACTGACGTACTATTTGATCTAAAAATTTAGACGCTTGTTTTTGAACTTCATTTACATTTGCATCAGTTTTATCAATTCTTGTTAATAACTGTCCTAATTGTTGTGCGAATTGATTTTTTAAATGCTCCATTTTCTCCTCAGTACGTATTTCTACTTCGTCTTGTATGGAATCTTCACTAGGCTTCTCTTCTGTCCAAAGATGTTTTCTCATATCTGTCACTGTATCTTTCATCATCGTAAATGTATCTGTATATAATTTGTCAAATAGTTTTTCTAGTTTTTCCACACTATTGCTAATCCTATCAGATGATTGTTTGATTTCCAGAGATGTCTTATCAGTCATCCGATAAAACACTATTGATAACCAGATTGCTCCAATACCAACAACCAATGAAACAATCGAAGCAATCAATGAAACTAATTGTAAATTATCAAATTGCATACTTAATAAATATTTGATTCTCTCTTTTTTCCAGAATATTCATAGAATACGGTTTTGAGTTCGGTAAAGAAATTAATACCTTCATCCGCCATTTCGCGGTTGCCGACACCCGTTTCTTTGATTCCACCAAAAGGAACCTGCGCTTCTCCGCCGATGGTCGCGGAATTAATGTGGGTCATGCCGGCTTCAATGCCATCAATAAAGCGCATGATATGGCTGGGGTTATTGCAGTAAATTGCAGAGGATAATCCAAAGGTTACGGCATTGGCGGTCTCCAAGGCTTCCTCGAAATCTTTTACACGAATTATCGATAATACCGGCCCGAATACTTCTTCTTTAAATATTCTCATTTTGGTTGTCACATGATCAAATACGGTCGGTGCCACAAAAAATCCTTTATCGTATTTGGCACCAGTCAAACGTTCCCCGCCAATTAGTTGTTTCGCGCCATCTTTTTTGGCAATATCAATGTATGCCAAATCGGTTTTCATTTGTTGTTCATCTACCGCCGGACCCATGAAGATGCCTTCTTCATCTCCCGGGCCGGTTTTAATTTTCTTAACACGGGCTAATAACATTTCCAGGAATTTATCGGCGATGGGTTTATGTAGAATCAATCTCGATGTGGCAGTACATCTCTGACCTGTTGAGCCGAACGCGCCCAAGATAACACCTTCCAAGGCGAGTTCTAAATCCGCGTCTTCCATGATGACCAAAGGATTTTTCCCGCCCATTTCACAGGTAACTTTTGCCAAATGTTTCATGGCTTGATGCGCGACTTGCGCTCCGGTCTCGCAGGAACCCGTGAAAGATACGGCTTTAATTCTTTTGTCATTGACGAAAACATCCCCGACATTCCCGCCGGAACCGATAACTAAATTCAGCACACCTTTGGGCAATCCCGCTTGTTCCAGGATTTCCACAAACTTAACCGCCATCAAGGGAGTGAGACTGGCAGGTTTGAAAACCACTGTATTGCCCGCGACCAATGCTGGTGCAATTTTCCAGCATGGAATTGAAAAGGGGAAATTCCACGGCGTGATAATAGAGACGACTCCCAAAGGTTGACGAAGAGTATATAGAAATGAATTGGTCATTTCCGAAGGAGCAGTAAAACCCTGTAACCGGAATCCCGAACCGGAATAATACTCAATTAAATTAATCCCTTTTTGTACTTCACCGCGCGCTTCGGCTAATGTCTTTCCTTCCTCTCGTGTCATTACCCGCGCCAACTCTTCTTTTTTGTCATACATTATTTGGGCGACTTTGGCGAAGATTCTGCCACGCGCAGGGGGAGGAGTATTGCGCCACATTGGAAACGTCTTTTCCGCGACTTCAATCGCCGAGAGCGCTTCTTCTCTTGTGGAGGACGGAAAATATCCAATCACATCGTCAGTATTGGCAGGGTTAATATCGTGGATATATTTCCCCGATGAGGAATCCACCCATTCCCCATTGATATAATTTTTATACGTAGGTATGTTATTGGAATGAGGTTTATGTGCTGTTGCCATATTGTAAGAGTCCTTCCTTCAAATAAATATTTATTTTTTTATAAATTGCCGATAAAGCTCATCAGAAACCGTATACGGGTCAAGCTCTTTCCGTTCTATTTTTCCAATGAACTGCTTCACGCTAGCGTTTTTGTAAAAGTTTCTCAATATATCATTAACGGCGGTATTTTTCAAGCATTCCAGTACTTCTGCCATGACCTGTTCCCGCCGTCGAACTTCCAATTCTTCCGATTGGGAAAGTTCTTCCAAAACGTCTTGGATGGATTGGTAAAGCTTCTCTATTCCATCCCCAGTTATTCCCGAAACGGAAATGATTTTAGGGATTTTCTCGTCCGCGGGTTTCAGGTGATATTTCATTTCCAATTCCCGAAACACTAAGGTTGATTCTGGTTTATCGGATTTATTCACTACCAGAATATCCCCAATATCTACAATACCGGATTTGGCGAATTGGATAGAGTCCCCCGAACCCGGACCGAAAACGACTACAGTCATATCGGCGACATCTTGAATTTCGATTTCATCCTGACCCGTGCCGACCGTCTCGATTAAGAGAATGTCAAAACCGGAGATATCCAGAGCGTGGAGAATCGGTCGAATGGTAGAAGTTAATCCCCCACGATGAGCCCGGCTCGCCAGACTACGAATGAAGACCGCATCATCTGCCGCATGTCTCTGCATTCGGATTCGGTCACCCAACAATGCTCCACCGCTCACGGGACTGGTCGGGTCAACAGCAGTGACAGCAACCCGTTTCCCGTCTTTGCGGAAATGCTCAATTAATTTATCTACAAGAGTAGATTTCCCGACACCGGGTGGACCGGTAATCCCAATCTTTTTGGCGTTGCCGGTTTTGGAATAAAGCTTTTTTAGCTTCTCAAACCCTTGAGGATTCCCGTTTTCCAAAAGGCTGATGAGTTTCGGCAACTCCGATGGAGATAATACAGGAATGGGATTTTTTTGTTTGGGCTTAGACATTTTTCTTGACGAATTCAACAATCTCATTGAGCGAACTCCCGGGACCAAAGATTTCCTTAACGCCCAGTTTCTTCATCTCTTTGATATCTTCGGGCGGAACAATCCCTCCGGCAAAAATTAAAATATCCCGTGCCTTTTCTTTTTTTAATAAATCAATCACGTTCTTAAACGCCGTGCGATGCGCTCCCGACAAGGACGATAAACCAATGGCATCCACGTCTTCCTGAATGGCAGTCCGCACCACCTGTTCGGCAGTGTTCCGAATCCCGGTATAAATAACTTCCATGCCCGCGTCACGCAAAGCTTGGGCAACGACCATGGCTCCGCGCTCGTGTCCATCAAGACCGGATTTGGCGATTAAAACCTTTATCGGCTTGCTTGTTTTCATCCAACAGATTATAGCATTGAGTGAGAAGATGTTAAATCAGTTAAATAGGTTATATAGGGCGTTGGTGATATTATTTATTGGGGGAAATCAGGTGAAAGCTTATATTTTCTTTATTAAGCAGGGAATCTTTGTATCCATGGAACATCTTTTGAGAACACACCTGGATTCCAACCGACTGCAGGTAACAAATCACCCAACGCTGATGCCAATTGTTCAAGTTTATGTTGTATAGCATTGTCATAGTGTGCTATTTCTTCACTTTCAGAATTCAAAACACCAAATACAATACCTCTACCTTTAATGGGAACAACAATTTCCGATTTAGTCTCGATTATGGCTTGAAAATAATTTGATCTTTCATGGACATTATTGGCATTTACTGTTTTCCCAGAAGAATACGCCAAACCTAATAAGCCTGCAAATGTGGCTATACGATATCTTTGTTTATGACGGGGAATCATATCTGCCACAGCTACAAGTTGACTAGAATATGCAGATGTAATTATCAAAAATATCTGATTGTAGTCTGTTTCTGTAGTACGTACCAATTCATGTAAAGCAATCTCTAGAAGTTCAACCAAGTCACCCGAATTCTTTAAAAGATTAATATAAGAATTTTGTAATGTGTCAGGAGGATTTACTTGAGAAAGATATCTACCAATTGATGTTGCAATCTTAAATGCTAAATCTTCAGGGAATGTAAATTTATCATACATTAAATTCTTTCCTATTCGTGATTTAAAGGATTGCAATTTAGATTTACCCGGTTCATTTTCAATCATTTTGGGTGGCCAAGGATATTCATCATTAACAATAAAACAAAAGATGGGTTTTTGTAATTTCTTTGCATAATTATATTCCTGTTCAGTGATTGATAATTGTGTATCAGGTAATATATATCCATATCTATATGCATATATACCAACAAACAAATCACAGGATTCAATCTCTTTAAAACAAACCTGTATTGGTTCCACCGGACGCGCACCTAATACCTCCATTCTGCCAAGATGATATCCTAGACGTTCTAAAGCCTCTGCTGCAGCTTTTCGATATTCTTTCAAGTCAATATATGTAGAACTTAGAAATACATTCATATATTATTCATTTTTTGAGGTTGAAGTTCTACTGAAACGGAGCCAAGAAATGAAGTTTGAAATGAAATCTATGTTATTCAATCTTTGACAGAACATAATTAGATTAACTTATATGGAAAGAGTGTCTTATTCTCTTTATCCTGAAACACCTTATCACTATATAAGCCAAATACTTGTACTAATTGTTGTTGGCTAAATATAGCGGCTTTATTTAGACCCCATGTACCACCTCGACCTTTACTAAGATATTTGAAATCAAAATAACTAATTTTATAAATATCTTTAATCTCATTAGTTTCCCACATCATAGGAAGCCATGTGCCCTGCCATGGGTCAAGACCAACGATATGGAGTACTCTATAAATATCCTCATCTTTTTTAGGAAAATTGTATGTAATATGCAATCTTCCATTATTACAATTCCTGCATAAATGCACCAATTTATCTTGGTTCCATCCATTTACATAAATATCATCCCATAAAAAATAATAGATACTTATATGATTACATACTTCTTTAAAATTATTTATTCGATTATGTCCATAATCACATGTATCACATTCCCACCAATAGCCAGCCATGTATTAACACCTTATTCTGTTGAGTGATGCGTTGCGAAATATAACCTGCCTCATTCTTGACATTGAAAAATATTAGGTTACCTCTTGTGATATTAACCTTAGAATAGAACCAGTTATATATAAATAGAATTCAACCAATCTTGGTTCAGGATTAGTCGGTATTTCTTGTTTCTTTTTTCCGTGTCGTGAGGAATATTCATGAGCAATTTTGCAATAGTGATGTAATATTTGACCCCAATGGCTATCAAGATTCAATTTTTGAATCAATTGATAGATTAATTTCTCGTCATCAAGTGATTTGTTGGTTTGCAATATTGCTTTAACTATCCCTTCTAAAGCACTATATAAATTTGTAATTGCATCAGAATAATTATTTCTCAAATAAAAATTTAAAGCATTGGAGTATTTTTCTCTGCTATCTGGAAATTTGTCCAGCCATGCTAAATTTTCAATTATCAAAACGTCATCAAGTTCTGTAGCCCCTGACTTAATAATATTTTTACCATCAAATCTAAAACCTATATTCAATACCATAGAATCGAATACATTTTTTATTTCAGATGAAAAATATTTGAACGCTGATGAAGAACCTTGTTCCTGTTCAGATATATATGAATGAGAAATACTTAAAATCGCATGTAAAAGTATCATATTTTTTTCTATAGATCTATCGATATCTTGATAGTTGTTAATTAAATTTGTAAAGAACTCACCTGTTTTTGAACTCGGTAAGCCTAGTGTGAAAACCACTTGTTTATATAATCGTGAATAATTATGCATCCAATAGGTATTGTCATGGTCTAATATGATTCTCAATCTATTCTTGAATCTTTCATATTCTTCTTCTAAATCCGTTTCAATTCCTAGATTTTTATAAATATTTTTTAAACTCATAATATTTCATTTATTCCCTTGTGTTAGAAACAAAGTAAATTTCTTAACGCTCTATTATACTGGATTCCAATTTGCATGGGAATGACAAAAGAGAACTAACAAGGTCGGAAACAATTCAGATTAGAAATTGGATGGCAGATTAAAAAATGCTGTTGACAAAAAGGAAATTGGATGTATAATTTAAAGACAAATCATTTTAAAATGATGATAGTTGCATAAAAACAGTCATCGGGAAAGAGAAATGTGTTCATTCCCGATGTGATTGGATGTTAAATTTAGTATAAGATGAAATTAGTTTGGGTGTGGAAATAGTTTAAAAGTGATTAAAAAGGGTAGTTTTGAGGGGTTTTTGTAAAAAAGCTACCTGCTCTCCTCGATAAGGACATTCGAGGACAAGTTTACAGTTTCAATCTAATCAATCCTCTATAAGGCAGGGATGAAGGAGATCGATCTCCTTCATCCCAACTCCGCTTCATCTCCGTTTCTCCTCCGTTTCAAGTACGCTTCAGGTTCGTTTAAAAACCAGTTTAAGGTTTAAAGTTTAATGTTTACGGTTAACAGAGGGGAGATAAGGGAAAGGATATTGGGAGAGGGCCGAAACAGAGAGACATTTTGGAGGGTTTGATGAATCAAACCCCTACAATTGGGTAGAAGAGAAGATTAGAGAATGGTTGGGGGATGGTATTCGCCAAAAAGGGAGCGGAGGAGGGTGCAGATTTCACCCAAAGTGACTTTGTTTTTGACGGATTCTATAAGGATGGGCATTAAAGTGTCCGCAGTGCGGACACTTTTTTCCAATTTATCGAGACTTTGGTTGACTTTTTTCATATCCCGATTTTTTTTGAATTTAAGAACGCGTAGGCGTTGTTCTTTTTCGATTTTGAGATTTAATTTAAAGAGGGGAGGGTTGGAATCTTTTTGGGATTGGAAGGCATTGAGTCCCACAATGATTTGTTTTTTTGATTCGACCGCTTTTTGGTAATCATAGGCAGACTTGAATATTTCTTTTTGGACGTACCCGGATTCAATGGCTTTCAACATTCCACCCATTTGGTCAACCTTGGCAATATATTCGTTGGCTTCCCGTTCCAAGGTATCGGTCAATTCTTCCACATAAAACGAACCTCCCAAAGGGTCGGGTTCATGGGTAACGCCTGATTCATAAGCGATGACTTGTTGAGTGCGAAGAGCAAGGAGAACGGAATTTTCCGTGGGCAGACCGAGGGCCTCATCTTTTGAGTTTGTATGCAGAGATTGACACCCGCCGAGAACCGCCGCGAGAGCTTGTAGGGTTGTACGGACGACGTTGTTATCGGGTTGTTGCGCCGTGAGCGTGGAACCGGCAGTTTGGACATGAAAGCGCAAGAGTTGAGCGCGTTTCTCTTTGACCTTAAAACGATGTTTGAGAATCTTCGCCCACATCCGGCGAGCGGCACGGAATTTGGCGACCTCTTCCAAGAAATTATTGTGGCAATTGAAAAAGAAAGCTATACGTTGCGCAGCGTGTTCGATGTTGACGCCGGCTTTTTTGGCAGCAGTGAGATAGGCGATGCCGTCCGAAAGCGTGAAAGCGAGTTCCTGCGCCGCGGTCGCACCCATTTCGCGCATGTGATACCCGCCGACACTGATAGTATTCCATTTGGGAACGTGCTGAACGCAAAATCCAACGAGGTCGGTAATCAGGCGGAGCGAAGGTTCGGGCGGGAAGATATAGGTGCCGCGCGCGATGTATTCTTTGAGAATATCGTTTTGAGTGGTGCCGGAAACTTTGTCCCAAGAGACTTTTTGTTGGTCAGCAACAGCGAGATAAAATGCCAACAAAATAGACGCGGTAGAGTTGATGGTCATGGAGGTAGAAACTTTATCAAGAGGGATGCCATGGAACAAGGTTTCCATATCTTCGATGGTGGAAATCGCGACCCCAACCCGACCGACTTCCCCTTTTGCCATGGGGTGGTCGGAGTCGTACCCGATTTGGGTCGGGAGGTCAAAGGCGACGGAGAGCCCGGTTTGTCCCTGCTTGAGGAGATATTTGTAGCGAGTGTTGGATTCTTTGGCGTCACCGAACCCGGCGTATTGGCGCATAGTCCAGAGTTGTTTTTTGTACATCTCCGGATAGATACCGCGGGTGAAGGGGAATTCGCCGGGAGAGCCAATGTTCCAGTTGTGGTTTCGTTTTTTCATATATGCCATAATTTTGTCATTACGAGCGCAGCGAAGTAATCTCGTTTTTATTTTCTATTGACGCTTTAGAATGAGATTGCTTCGTCGCTACGCTCCTCGCAATGACAAATCATAATATTTCTGCAAACAAATCCTGCCATTCAGGGTTTATGCTATTTACTAAATCAATCTTCTTCTGTCTTGAACCCGCCTTAATCTGTTTTTCGCGTTCGATAGCCTGATCAATATAATCGTATTCTTCATAATAGACTAATTTATTCACATTATATTTTTTGGTAAATACACTTCCATGCTTTTCTTTATGTGAATCAACCCTGCAATCCAGATTATTAGTTACACCCGTGTAAAGAACCGTATTGCGTTTGTTAGTCATAATATAAATATAGTAATTTCTACTCATAGCAACTGTTTGTCATTACGAGCGCAGCGAAGTAATCTCGCATTTATCATCCATCATCACTTTAGAACGAGATTGCTTCATCGCTGCGCTCCTCGCAATGACAAATAAAAAGATTACCATCCTCTACATGACAAGTAAAGGCTATACCCGCAATGACAAAATAAAAGAAATTTTGTTCCCTATTTTGATTCCTGACTCAACTCAATCAATACCCCGTGGGTGGATTTTGGATGAAGGAAGGTGACGATGGTTCCTTCGGCGCCAGGAACAGGGGTGTCGCTGGTCAATTGGATTTTGTTTTCTTTTAAATCAGCGATGTGTTTTTCGATATCGGTGACTTCCAGTGAAATGTGATGAATCCCTTCACCATGTTTTTCGATAAATTTAGCAATGGGAGAATCGGGAGAGGTGGGTTCCAATAATTCGATACGAGAATTACCGACGGGAATCATCGCCACGCGGACTTTTTGGGACGGGACTTCCTCAATGACGATTTCTTCCAAACCCAATCCGTCAGTGTAAATGGGAAGAGCGTCGTGGAGACTTTTCACGGCGATACCGATATGGTCAATGGCTTGGATCATAAAAATCAAAACCTAACACTGTCATTCTAGGTCCATCGCAGACTCAGGATAAACTCCACGAAGAATCTCTGCCCAAAGTCATTTTATATCAGGTAGAACACAGGGATTCTTCGCTGCGCTCAGAATGACAAAAACAAAGCATCTTTATATTACCCCTTTTTTTCGCAATTCATCAATGTCCTTTTTAGAATAACCCAAATCCTGCAAAACTTCATCCGTGTGTTGGCCGAGAGTGGGAGGGGCGGAGTCAATGGAACCGGGGGTGTCGGATAGTTTGACAGGGATGCCGGTGACTTTGACGTTCATACCTTTGGCGTGAGGGAGTTCTTTGACCATGTCCCGCGCTTGAATTTGGGGATGGTTGAGTATCTCATCCACATTTAAAATGGGGCCTGCAGGGATTCCATTTTTATCGAACAATGCCAACCATTCATCCGCAGTTTTTTGTTTGAGAATTGGCTGAAGGATATTAAAGAGTTCATCGTGATTTTCGACACGTTTGGGATTGGTAGCGAATTTGGGATGATTTACTATATCTTTCAAATCAAGTAAATTACAAAATTGAATCCAGAGTTTATCGTTACCGCAGGCGATGTTGATGTAGCGATCTTGGGTAGCGAAAGTTTCATAGGGGCAAATGGTGGGGTGTTGATTGCCCTTGCGGGTGGGAGATTTCCCTGTGAGAAAATATATTCCGGCTTGGTACGTGAGCAGAGAAACCTGCCCATCGAGCAGAGAGATATCCACTTTCTGCCCTTTACCCATGCGATGGCGCGCGATGAGAGCTAATAAAATTCCCTGCGTGGCGTAAATTCCTGCAAGGATATCGGCAATCGAGGTGCCCAATTTGAAGGGCGGGCCGTTGGGGTCGCCGGTCAAATTCATAAGTCCGCTCATACCTTGTACAGCGAGGTCATAACCGGGACTATCCGCCATTGGGCCGGTGTGACCATAGCCTGTGATGGAACAGTAGATGAGTTTAGGATTTAATTTATGAACGGTCTCATAATCAAAGCCAATGGATTGGAGATAATCGCGGCGGAAATTTTCCAAGAGGACATCGGATTTGGCGATTAATTTACGAATAATTTCTTTCCCCTCCGGAGTTTTTAGATTGACAGTCAGGGATTTTTTATTGCGATTGACGGACAGGAAATAGGCGGATTCGCCATCCACAAAAGGCGGACCGTAGGTGCGGGTATCATCGCCTTTGACAGGGACTTCAATCTTAATCACTTCCGCGCCCATATCGGCTAGAATCATGGAACAATAGGGTCCCGCGAGGATACGGGACAAATCCAAAATTTTTATATTATCCAAAGGGCGCATAAAGTGAACTGTTGGAAATCATAATGGAATTGCGCGAAGGGGTCAAGGAGATGAGATGAAATATGGGTTTGTGGAACAATTATTTCCCGGAATTTCCATGGACAATTACTGTAAATTCCCCTTTGACGGCGCGTTCCGGCAGATGAGAGATAATTTCCTGAACGGGGGCGCGGAGAATTTCCTCAAATTTTTTAGTCAATTCGCGCGCAAGGGTCATGGTACGATTTCCCAATACTTCTGCTATATCTTCGAGGAGCGCTTGGATACGGTAAGGCGATTCATAAAAGACAAGAGTACATTCCAATTCTTTCAAAGTTTCCAAGACTTTTTTTCGAGCTACGGTTTTTCGCGGAAGAAAACCAATAAATAGAAAGGAATCCGTTGGTAATCCGGAAACGGAAAGGGCGGTAATCATGGCGGTGACTCCCGGGATGGGAACGACCGGAATTTTTTCTTGGATAGCGCATTGAATCAAGTGATACCCCGGATCGGAGATACCGGGCGTACCAGCGTCCGAAACCAGGGCGATATTTTTACCGGAGAGTAACTGATGCACCAATTGCGGGGCTTTGAGATGTTTATTATGGTCGTGATAACTGGTTAAGGGTTTATGGATATCAAAATGGTTTAAGAGATGGAGGGAATGGCGGGTATCTTCGGCGGCGATTAAATCCACTTCTTTAAGAATTCGCAAGGCGCGCAGCGTAATATCTTCGAGATTTCCGATGGGTGTTGAAATGACATAGAGGGTTCCCGGCATAAACTAGTTTATACGGTTTTCATTTATTTCCAAAAAGTTTTGTCATTCCATGCTGAAAGACCCAAAATACCCAACAGAATTAACAGCATGATATAGACTACATATCCAACTTCCATAATACTCCTCTCCAATTACATAGTTAACGGTTTGCCCAGTTATTATACCTTGAAACGCACCAAAACGTTGATGTCGGTTATTTTCCGATTACCGAACCATCCGGCGAAATTTTCTTGACCCGTTCAAGACCGGTATAGACCAACGCTAACAGTTGGGTTGATAATTTACCATTGGGCGGCAATTTTTTCTGATTGCCTTCTTTAATGACTTGGGGGAACCCGCCGGTAATGGCGTAACTGGTCCAGGGTTCCAGCGCCAGATTATAGGTACGGCTGTACCACGGGTATCCATACCCACCGCCAAAAACCATCCAGTACCAGATATGCGGGAACACCTTTTTATCCCAGCACATCCCGAATCCGATTTTCTTTTTCGCATTCGTGATTCCATACCAGCCATCTTCCAATTCGGTAATAAATGCCATATCAAAAGACTGGGAGGATTTCGAGGGAATACGGGACAAGTCAACTTTACTGACGCCATCCACGGCGGTGGCCATAGGCCAATCCGCATAAATCGCCGGTTGCAGCCGATTGGTGGTAGAGACATTATCCACCGATTCCACTTTTTTTGCAGGCACATCAATAATACAATGCTCATCGAGAAAGGGTTCGCCAATCGCGGGATGGTGTCCCCACATAAAATCCATTTCTTCCCCGCCCTCGTTGGTCACCGTTTCTTCCATAAATAAAACCGGTTGGTTTTGTTTCAGTCGTAGAGTTTTTTCAATTAGGAAGGGCGTGCGATAAGTCCGCACCCAAAATTTCACGGCAATTTCATCCGGTTCATCTTTACAAATTTGATATTGCCAGGGAATCAAACTCACTTCGCCATGCAATCCCCATTCCGCCTCTTTATTTTTGGACGCCACACTCCCCACGGGAAAAATTTCCTGCCATCCCCCGTGATAATAATCCATAAAGAAACCCTGTTCCGGGGAATTAGACGGGACAAAATCGGATGGGTGATGAAAACCAATTGGCGACCGCCACATAAAATCCATATCCATGGGTTTATACAAAAACTCAAAAATATCTGTTCCTTTATCTACCAGGATACTGACCCGCAGGAGTTCATTTTCCATGATTACCGTTCGGAATCCATGGAAGGTATATGCATCCGTCACGCGACAACCATAATTTCGCAAATTCATCAGAATTCCTCCTCTGCTGATAATAATACGCAAAGGCAAGAATATCGTCAATGTTTGCTCAAATGTAGTCCGATTCTATAAGAAATAAAAGCGAAAGAATACAAAGACTCTCCTTCTGGACTATAATATCTACAAGCTCCCCGGACAGGAGATATATAAATCAAGAGAATGAAAGCGAAATATTTTTTATGTTTGCAAAAATAATTACCGGATTTTTCTGGGACAGTTACGACAATTTGGGAAAGCTCTTAGTGGCGAATTTGGTTTGGTTTTTGTGTAACCTGCCAGGATTTATGTTGGGGTATGGGATATTTCATATACCCTTGAATCTATTTTGGATTTTTCTACTGCTCCCGTTTGCGTTATTTTCTGTTACCACTATGGGGCTGTATCATTTCACATCTCTCCTTGTAGAACAAAAGCAAATTGGAGTAAAAGAATTATTTCTCGGCATGAAAAAATACGGCGTGAGAGGAACTTTATACTCCTGTGTGCTTGTTTTGGGATTTTTTGTTTTATTGGTCAATATCGATTTTTATCTGAATCTATCGTTAGGATTTCACTGGATTGGCGCGATACTAGGGGGATTTGCTTTTTGGGTCAGTTTATTTATATTATTGGTTTGTCAATATTTTTTCCCGATATTAGTCAAACAGGATTTACCGATTAAAAAACTGTTATTGCGCTCCTCTCTTTTGGTTTTGGACAATTTCGGAATTAGCCTGTTGATTGCATTGAACTCACTGGGATTATTGATATTGACCATCATAACCGGCGTAGGACCGATCCTGTTTACCATGTCTTTGTTTACCTTATTTGCCAACAACGCATTATATGAAGTACTGGCGAAATATGATAAACAACCGCAACCGACCTTAAAACCGGGAGAGAAACCAACATCCTGGCATCAAATTTTGCCTAAAGAAAAGCCCAAATGGCGACATGAAAATCGAGGTTGGAAAGATATCTTACGACCTTGGGATATGTAGAGACGTAACATATTACGTCTCTACTTATTGACATCCTACCGGACGCCACTCATACGGGTCTGAATGTTTTTGTGAACGCCAGATATTTCCGAAACTAACTGTTCCATTACTGGGGTCGTACTCAATGACACTATCACACGGATTCACATCAGGGGAATCTGTGGCATTATTCCAATAAGAACCATCCGGTCCAATGGAACACATGCGCCAATCCCCATAAGCGTCCAAATAATCTTGGGTATATTCATCCCAAATCAGATTATGATAGGTATAAACAGCTTCATCGGCTGCCGTTCCAGGTTGTTTAAAGGGATCGAGGGGACGGGCGTTGGTGACATAGGCAATGGGGGTGCTGATGGTGATAGGGAGAATCCCTTGGGGGTCATTAGGAATCGGGTCATTGGGATAGGGCGTGGTCAAGGGATAATCATTGTTGTCTACTTCGTAGGCTTCGACTGCCGTAGCCATGGTTTGTAATTCTGCACGAACCCGTGCCACTTTAGCCCGTACCTGCGCTGCCAAGAAATTGGGGATAGTAATGGCAGCGAGAATGGCGATAATAGCTACCACGATAAGCAATTCAATTAAGGTAAAACCTTTACTCTGTTTCATTTTAGATTATTTAAGTATAGCTCACTTTATACCATATTGAGGGGGTGCAGGATAAGACAGAAATAAATTAAAGCATTGCAGATTTTAAATTGTAGATTTAAAAGACTAGAAGATAATTGAAGGAAGTCGTCGGGAAATCTACTACACTTCCCGACGCTTTAAAACGGGGGCAACATTCATTTGTGTTACTTTGATTTGAGGTCGAGCACCCAGACATCATTCAGTGAATGATCAGAAGCAGTAACGCCTCCAAAGATAGTCATCCGATTTTTGGTAGCATCGTAGACCGCAGTATGAACGCTTCGCCCCGCCGGAGGCTTTCCTCCCGGAAAAATCTGTGTCCAAGCGAAAGTCTTTCCCAGTCCATTGGCATGGCTGAGCACCCAGACATCATTTAGAAAGGATCCATTATCTCCGCCAAAGACAATCATCCGATTATTGGTAGCATCATAGACCGCAGTAGGCAATTGTCGTCCCGATGGGAGACGTCCGGTTCCGGTCGGAGAGAGTTTTGTCCAAGCGGGCGTTCCTCCCAGTCCATTGGCATTGCTGAGCACCCATACATCATTCAGATAACTACTACCATTCCAACCCCCAAAGATCGTCATCCGATTATGGTCAGCATCGTAGACGGCAGTATGGGCGTATCGTTCTGCCGGGAGACCATTGCTAGGATCAGGATTCGGAGTGAGCTTTATCCAAGCAGGCGTTCCCCCCAGTCCACTAGCATTCCTAAGTACCCATACATCATTCAGTAAACCTGAAGAACCATTATTATTACTACCCCCAAAGATAATCATCCGATTATTGGTAGCATCGTAGACGGCAGTATGAGCATAGCGTATCTCTGGAACATTTCCGGTTGGAGAGAGTTGTGTCCAAGTGGAAGGAGTTTTATCCCGTCCATTGGCATTGCTAAGTACCCACACATCATTCAGACGAGTATCATAATTAGTCCCCCCAAAGATAATCATCTGATTATTGGCAGTATCGTAGACGGCAGTATGATGTTGTCGCACTGGCGGAGGTTCTCCTCCCGGAAAGATCTGTTTCCAAGTGGGAGTTTCTTCCAGCCCATTAGTATCGCTGAACAACCACACATCCCCCAAAAAGTCGCCATTACTATGAGGCCGTCCGCCAAAGATCGTCATCCGATTATTGGTAGCGTCGTAAACCGCACTATGGCCGTATCGTGTGGTTGGGGGTTCACCTGCCGGAAAAAGTTGTTTCCAAGCGGGAGTTTGTGCCTGTGTTACATTGGTTTTCCCCGAGTTCATTGGCTGTGCGGAACACCCACATATCAAGGAGAGAAAAAAGATCGCGCTAGCTAAAACAAGATTGTTATATTTAAAAAACATTTTACCACCTCCCTTATTGTGGTTTTCGTACTTGCAATCAATCAAGCACAACAGATATTATTCACATACTAATTTATATGTCAAGTTTAAATAGTTTTTACCAAATGCTTTTAAATCCTTCATTTAGCTTTTCCCTGCACTTAAAATAATTGACTATCATATTCGCAAATCAGATGCCAAATCTAATAACATCCTATAGAAGGGCATAAAATCAGGTAATCAACCTATTCTGGTCAATCGTTATTCTTGCAAATTAGTACCTTTAAAGTATCTTTTGTACAATTTGGTATATATTAGTGAACAGTTTTGGATAGAAAAGAGATGAACAGAGAATTATCTTTCCCTTATTATATCTTTATATGGCAACACAAACCATTACCAAAAAACATACAATGGTGATGTTTAAAAGATGCTCGGTGAGACACCTTTGCCTAAGACTTTATTTTCTTCGCTTAAGACTGTGGCGTGCAAAAAGTTAAAATAAAAATACTCCATTCATTTTCCATCCAGCTACTTTCTTGTCTTCACACTATATTCGGGGAAGAATTTAGGGATTGACAAATAGAAAACTTGATATATAATAAAAAGAGTCTCGATCCTCGGTTTCTCGAGGACAAGGTTGTGAGTATTGAGTAGTGAGTTGAAAACGAGATTGCTTCGCTCCGCTCGCAATGACGAAGAGTATGAAATTCCTGCCTAACCCCAATTAATAAAGATTCCCAAGATGAACCGATACGGAGGTGTTTGGAACACGTCCGTACCAGGTTCGCTTTAGGTTCGCTCTAACTCTACTGTTAGTTCGCTGAGTGTCCAGTGGACTTTTGCCCAGAATTGGGAGAACCTGCTTGACAAGAAAAATGGATTATGTGACGATGAAAAGAGATGCGTAGTCTATTGTTAAACCGTTTATCTCCATTATTTGTCATATTCCTATTGCTGACAATTCCGGTTCATGCACAAGAAATACTGGCACAACCTGGCTGGGACAGGTTGATTCATCAACAAACCGCGTCGGCGGATTCTACTTTTAACCAGGTTTTAAAAACCCATCCAAATTCGCGGGATGCCTTATTGGGAAAAGCGATTCTCGCCAGTTATCAAGGTGACTTTGAGTCGGTTTTTGAGGATTATCTGTCTATTGTGTTGGCGGAACCGGATAATGCGGAGAATGAAGCTTATTTCCGGCGGATGTCCGAGTTTGAAATGCTGGCTCCTCATTATCCAAAATTGCGGGATACTTATGAGAAGTTGTTGCAGATTTACAATACCCAACCTTTGCATCATCCCTATTTACGAACCGTAGCGAGTGAATATTTAACAAGGATTTATTACGCGGAAGGGGAGTTTCAAAAAGCAAAATCTCTGGAAGATTTGCTGGGATATATCACCAAATGGGACTATGTCCTCGGCCCGTTTGGGAAAACCGGTATGTCCGATTTGAATCAAATATTCTCGCCGGAAGAAGATTTGTCATTAGACCATTACCCCGGCTGGGTACACCCGGTCAGCCGCCATCCCATAACCGTAAAACCTTATTTGGGACAACTGAATCTCAACGATACTATTTATCCGAATAACGGGACAGCCTACGCTGTCACTGAAATAACCGTGAGCCAGGACACTGACGGGTGGATTGGATTATCCAGTAATAGTCTGGCGAAAGTTTGGATGGGTGGCAAGGTTGTCCTGATCCGCGACTATCCCCAAACTCAGTTAACCGGAACAAGCTGGTCACCCGTTCATTTGCAGAAAGGGTGGAATCAAGTTGTCGTAAAGCTTGTTTCGCAAAATGGGAATATGAATTTCCGATTGCAAGTGTTGGATAATGCCGGATCTCCGATTCCCTTACTACCCAATTCGACCCTAAACAACGATTCTCTTACCACCTTGAATCCTTCACAAACAACGAATACATATATCCATCCGCCTTTTAGCTATAGCAATGACTCTGCGGAGGAATTGACAGCACAATTAAGCCGGGCGATGTTGGCGATTGAAAATAAAAATTTTGCGGAAGGGGAAAGTATCCTCCTCCGTTTCCAGAAAAAATATCCCGATTGGGGTTACCCCAATTTACTGCTGGCTGATTTGTATTTACGCCAATCAGAAAATCAACCGGCTTCCGCCCTCCGTCTTACCAATCAGGCAAAAGAATTATACGAACGGGTTAAGTCACAGATGCCCGACACGTTAGGTCCTTACCGGGGTTTAGCCTGGTATTATATCCATCAACGGCAATTCGACACGGCGCTGGATTATGCCAAACAGGCGGAAAAAATTGCGTCAAACTCCTATCTTGTTTCCTCATTGCTGGGAGAAATATATTCCCAGCGCGGGTTTGAGGTCGAAACGGAACAGGCCTGGGCGAAATGCACGGCACTGAATCCGCGATATGCGGAAGCGTATTCTAATTTAGCCGGTTGGAAAGAAAAGAACGGGTTGTACAAAGAAATCCAGCCTTTAAATCAATACATTTATGATTTGGATCAAACCAATTGGAATTCCCTGGAACAATTGCGCAGAGATTTTGAACGGCAGGGAAATTATGCCGCCAGCCAAAAACTTTTGCAGGATTATTACGCAAATTTTTCTATGAATTTTCAGGGGAATATTCTCTTGGGAGAATTATCAGAAAAACTGAATCAACCACAAAAGGCCGTTGAATATTATTCCAAAGCCACCGAATTCAATCCCGACCATCCCGCGGGGTATGAGCATCTGGCGGAATTTGCTTTACTTCAATCGGATACCACCAAGGCCATTTCCTTATTTCAAAAAGCGCTTTATTGCGCCCCTCACCGGGACGATATTCAGGATCGTGTCAGACTTTTATTGGGACAAAAAGATTTTTACGAACCCTATGATGTCGTATTCGAGACCGTGGATACTACCGGATACGATTCAGGAACCTATCCCCGTGCCGCGGTAATTTATCTATTGGATTTAGCGGTTTCGGTTTATCATCCCGATGGCAGTGAACGCACGATGGTACATCAAGCGGTCAAAATCTTGAATAAACAAGGCAGGGAACGATTCGAAGAAATCTCCATTCCCTCGAATGCCACAGTCATTCTCGCCAGAACCATTACCAAAGATGGGAAAATTTATAAACCTACTTTAATCACGCAAACTTCTTCCGGGAAAACTCTTTCCATGTATGCCGTGGAAGAAGGTACTATCGTGGAATATACTTATGTCTATAACGAAGGCGGGGGTGGTTCACCTGTCAACCGTTATACCGCGGGAGAATTTTACTATCAAGAAAAAGAGGATGTCATGGCATTATCCCGCTCTGTATTTATTGTGCCGGATGGCGTATTGTTCCAATATCATTCTCATCCTGCGGATTTTCTGCCTACGATTTCTGTGACCACCCCCTTTAATTCCCCCTCCTTACTTAAGGAAGGGGGAGGGGGTGGTCAAAAAGTATACTTATGGGAAAAAAGGAAAAGTCCGGGGATTAGAGATGAACCATTTATGCCCCCCATGGAAGATATCTCTGTCAATAATTTCGAATCCACCTATCCCAACTGGGAATCGGTCATTTTACCGATTCTGGACCATGTTCGAGAAGACTTGGTTCCATCATCCTGGATTTCTGAAACCGCAAAATCTTTAATTTCATCGGCTACCACTGACAAAGAGAAAGTTCAAAAGATATACGACTTTGTGTCTCAAAAGATTACTTCCGACAATTCCGGCGGCGCGACAGTCACGGACATATTACTCATTGGATCAGGTTCTATGAGAGAAAAAACCTTGTTGGCCAAAGCCCTGCTCGATGCCGTTCAAATCAAGTCAGAATTGATGCTTGTGACAACGGAAGATATTCCCGAAATTCAATCAGGGATTCCCCAGCCGGGACAATTTACTCGACCCTTACTTTATCTGCCGGATAAACCCGGAGGGTTTGAATATTTGGATTTTAGTTCCCAGTATCGTCCGGCAGGACACATATCAGAATCCATCCAGGGGAAAGCAGAAATCCGGTTATCCTCAAATGGATTTGGATTTTATTCTATTCCCGACTATAGCCAGACA
This sequence comes from uncultured bacterium, assembly GCA_963768165.1. Lineage (GTDB taxonomy): Bacteria > UBP4 > UBA4092 > UBA4092 > UBA4092 > CAVYHJ01. The sequence continues at coordinate 196,607 of CAVYHJ010000002.1, forward strand.
GAACTTGGTACTTTCCATCAACTGGTTGTAACCGTTCTTAAAGACAGCACCTGCCGAGTGACCGGAAAAATCGTTTATTATGGCGATAACGCCGTATCTCTGCGGGATTATCTCAACGACCCCATTCGAAAAAAGCGTACTCTCGACGAAGAGATCAACCGGTTATTCCGGGGAATCGAAATCTCCACCAGCGCCTGGAACGGGTTAAACGATTTGACTCAGCCGGTTTCATTAACCTTTGAAGGGAAGGTTTCCAACCTGCTCACCCCCAATACCGAGGGATTCACTTTTACACCTCTATTAGATAAACTCAGCCTATCCCGGTATGTCCCTGCTCCTCAACGGGAATATCCATTGCAAATTAATGATGCCATCGCTCATGGCGAGTATGAACTTGAATTGAATTTGCCGGATACTATTCAAGTAGGCGGGTTACCTTCCGAACTTCTCGAAGTCAGTCCCTATGGAAATTATGAATTGCACTGGACTCCGGTTACGCAGCATCAATGGATTGGGAAACGTTCGGTGCTGATACCTAAATTGAAAATCAAAAAGGACCAATATCCCGATTTTCTGGACTTTTGTCAAAAGATTGATTCCTTGGAAAAGCAACAATTGCATCTTATTTGGGTTAAATAATTAAACATTAAGTTGAAAGGTGAGTTATGAGAAGAATTCAAGTCGGCGTTGTAGGCGTTAATGGGATGGGGCGAGGACATTTGGAGGCGATTTCCAAATCGAAGAAAGTAGAATTGGTCGCGGTTTGTGATGTCCAATTTCAGCCTCTTCAGGCGGCGATGAAAAAGTATGCTGTGCCCGGATTCACGGACTATGAAAAGATGTTTCGCACGGTTCCCATGGACGGAGTTATTCTGATTCTACCGCATTTTGCCTATCCCAAAGCCGTGGATTCTGCTATCAAACATCGCATACATATCCTAAAAGAAAAGCCCTTGGCGCGAAATTTCAAAGAAGCCCAAGAGATGGTAAATAAAGTTAACGAGTCTGGCTTGGTATTTATGTTAGCAACCCAACGAAGGTATCATTCGGCGTTCGGGCAGGTTCACAAATACTTACCGAAAATCGGGCGGGTATTTCTCGCGCGGGCACAATATGTTTTTCATTGGAAGTCCAAGGATATGAGTTGGCGTGGAGTTAAGAAATTGGCAGGTGGTGGAACTTTGCTGGATATGGGTTATCATGTCGTGGACATGGTCGTATCCAATCTCGGATTACCGGAGGAAGTGTATGGGTATCATGAATCTGTTGGCGCTCCCGGAGTGAAACATGATACGGAAGATACTTCCGTGGTCACATTCCGATATAAAAACGGATGTATCGGATATTTATTGAATTCCTGGGTTTCCAACCCTACGGAAGAAACCGTCATTTTTCATGGAACCAAAGGAATTTTAGTTGCCGATTGGCAGGGTCTGCGTTTGTTGAAACCTGACGGCAAAGAAGTCAAGAAAATCCCGGCGGACCCGAATTGGGTCAACACACTTTTAACTCAAGTGGAGCATTTTGCTGATTGTATTCGGCTTAAGAAAAAACCTCTTACTTCCGCTGATAAAAATTTAGCAAATATGGCACTCATCGAAGCCGCCTATAAATCATATAAAACTCACAAACCGCAAAACCCACATCTGTTATTGAAATAAATATTTGCTCCGTTCCAATCTTTTCAATCTCCGCGACATGTTATAATTTTTAACATTATGTCATCTGCCCTAATTTCCGTTCATCAATTAACCAAAACTTTTAAAACTTTTCACCGTAAGGAAGGCGTTGGTGGTGCGGTTTACAATTTATTCAAGCGGGATTATCGTCAAGTCCTGGCGGTTGACCATATCTCGTTTGAAATTCAAGACGGGGAATTCATTGGATACATCGGCCCCAATGGCGCGGGAAAATCCACCACGATCAAAATGTTAACTGGTATCCTCGCGCCAACGTCCGGCGATATTCGAGTCGCGGGATTTATCCCTTGGAAACAGCGTCGGAAATATGTCACGCAAATCGGTGTGGTGTTTGGTCAGCGGACTCAGCTCTGGTGGGATATCGCCGTCATTGAATCCTTTAAACTATTGCAAAAGATTTACGAGATTCCGTTGGACGTTTTCAAAAAACAACTGGACACCTACACTGAGATTCTTGAACTAAAAGAATTCCTCCACACGCCTGTCCGTAAACTCAGTTTGGGTCAAAGAATGCGCTGTGATTTAACCGCTTCCCTACTACACCAGCCAAAAATTCTTTTTCTCGATGAGCCGTCGATTGGATTGGACGTGGTCGCCAAATCTCGCATCCGTGATTTCTTAAAATATCTTAACCAGCAATTCAAAACCACAATCCTTTTGACCACCCATGACTTGGATGAGATTGAGAAACTCTGTCCGCGTATTGTTCTCATAGACCACGGAAAAAAAGTCTATGACGGATTGCTTGATACTCTTTTGGATTCCTGTGTCCTGACTCAAAAAATTACCGTTGACCTGGAAGACTCCTCGAAATTGGATTTCCTGCAATCGAAAAAAGGGAACGGGATTATGGATTATGCACGGATTAATCCCTATCAAGGAACCATCACGATTGACCGCAAAAAAATGAGCGCGGGGGAAGCGGTTGCATTAGTCTTAACCAAGACGACCGTAAAAGATTTAAAGATCGAAGAACCCTCAATCGAAGATGTCATCCGGGATATCTATGAAGGGAAACAAATTCTTCCATCGAGTAACCTATGAGTACCTCTTTCACCAAGATTCAGAAATATACCGAATACCTGCGTATATCCTTTCTCACTATGCTGGCGTATCGCGCGCGTTACTTTATCGGAATCACGACTTACATTATCTATATCGCCGTCAATTACTTCATCTGGAAAGCCATGTTCAATTCCTCCGCATCTACCATCGGCGGATACACCTTCCCGCAAATGATTACCTACATTAACGTGGGTTGGATTTCCCGGAGTTTCTACTTTAATCGGCTCGATACGGAAATCGCGCAAAAAGTAGTCAAAGGGGATTTGGCGCTGGATTTGCTGAAGCCCGTGGACTTTCAAATGATGCAGTATGCCCGAACGTTTGGAGAGGCGGTTTTCCGGTTATTCCTATTCACCCTGCCGACCTTCGTGGTGGCAATCTTCTTTTTTCCCATCCAGTTACCCGCTCATTCGACAACCTATGTTCTCTTCGTAATCAGCACACTCTTTGCCTTCTTACTTTTTACTTCCATCAATTACATTGTCGGTTTATTTTCCATCCCCTTGCAGAACATTGAAGGGTTGTCCTATGCCAAGTCTAATTTGATGTTATTCTTTACCGGCTTGGTGATTCCCTTCAATCTCTTTCCGCCGATCATTACTCAAATTCTTAATTGTCTTCCCTTCGGCGGAATCTCTTATATCCCCTTGCAAATTTATCTGGAAAAGTTGTCTTTCCTAGGAATTTTTAAAGCTTTTGCAAATCAAATTATTTGGATTTTGGTTCTTCATGCCATGGGTCGGTTAATTTATACTCAGTTCACTCGCAAGATTATTATTCAAGGAGGCTAAATGCTTAAAACGATTATCTTTCATCTCAAAATCGGGTTCGGCCAGCAGGTGCAATTCCTTAAAGCGAAAATGGCGTATCAGGAAGATTTCTGGATTGGGCTGGTCGCGAACACTCTCTTGCACGTGGTCAACTTAATATTTATTAACGTCATATTCGAACAGACCAAGTCTCTGGCAGGCTGGGGAAAATATGACGTGTTCTTTATCTACGGAATGTCCATCATCCCTTACTCTCTTTTCCACGGACTCTTTTCCAATATCTATTATTTGGCGAATGATTATATTGTCGAAGGAAATCTGGACCGGATTCTCCTCCGTCCGGTCAATAGCCTTTATCAGATTTATACCCAGAAAGTAGAACTGGAAGATTTAAGCGATATTTTTCTCGGTATTGGTATCCTGATTTATTCTTCCTTGGCTCTGCATTTACATTGGGGGATTCTGGAATATTTCGGATTGATTTTCTTTGTGATTTGCGGAGTGGCGGTATTTGTCGGCGTATTCACGACTTTATCATGTCTCAGTTTCTGGTTTTCCGACCGCACCGGCTTGATTCCCCCGGTCTATAACATGATGCAATTCGGCAGGTATCCTGTGACTATTTATAATTCCGTTGTCAAATTCATCCTATCTTGGATCATCCCCTTTGCCTTTATCGGATTCTACCCCTCGACCTGGTTTATCCGCCGAGCGGAGTTCTCGCATTTTCTTCTCATCACACCCGTCGTTGCCTTCGGTTGTATGTTCGTCGGCTACCTTACCTGGCATTTCGGATTACGACGATATGAGAGTACGGGAAGTTAAAAATTATCTTGATCAATGCCAATCAGTGTTATCCGTGTCATCAGTGTACATTCTTTAACTTGGAACACCCAGCATCTATCTACAATTTTATCACCAACTTGCCAAAGACCTGTCTCGATTCCATAATCGTCTCGGCTTTACTCACGTCTTTTAACGGATGCACGGAATGAATCGCGGGTTTCAATTTCCCCAGCGCCACCAATTCGGTCACGTGCAATAATTCATTGCGCGTCCCCAGCATGGAACCCATGATATTTAATTGCCGCGAAAAGATGTAGCGTAAATCCACTTTCACTTCCGGTCCGGTGGTTGACCCGCAAAAGACCAATCGGCCATTCTTGCATAACGATTTCAAACTCTTGTCAAAAGTCGCGGGACCCACATGTTCAAACACCACATCCACGCCCCGCCCGCCGGTCAATTCCTTCACCTTTTCGTAAAAATCATGCGTCGGGAATGAAGTGTTCTCTACGGATTTCCCGACGCCGTAATCAATCGCTTCATCCGCGCCCAGTTTTTTACACTGTGCCAATTTCTCCTCACTACTGGACAGGGCTATCACTCTGGCACCGAACAATTTGGCAATTTGTATCGCTGCTGTTCCAATACCACTGCTCGCTCCCAAAATCAATACCGTCTCCGCTGGACGTAATTTCGCCCGTCCTATCAACATGTGCCACGCCGTTAAATACGCCAATGGAAACGCTGCCGCGTCTTCGAATGAAATCGTCTTGGGTTTGGGTATCACATGCTTCGCCGGGACAGCGGCGTATTCCGCAAACGCCCCTTGCGTATGCCCGCCGAATAATTTAAATTGAACGCAGGTGCTTTCCTCTCCCATCCGGCAATATTCACATTCAAAACACGGTTGTCCGGGAGAGATAATCACCTCGTCCCCGATTTTCCACTGCGTTACCCGCGCCCCGACTTTCTCGATAATCCCCGCCCCCTCACACCCGCCGATATGCGGCATCGGCGCGTGATACGCCGGGATTCCCTTCCGAATCCACACATCCACATGATTAATCGAAGTCGCCTTCACCCGCACCAACACTTCATCTTCTTTCATCTCTGGTTGGGGAAATTGCTCTTCATACGTTAACTTCTCAACCCCACCCGGCTCATAAAAAACTACAGCTTTCATCGTATGTTCTCCTTCTCATTTGATTATACATTGAATGTCTTGCTCATTTAAACTGGGTTTGGTATATTCTCAGGTTATGAAAGTGGCTTCAGGAAAAAAGAAAAGGATACTCAATTTAATAGTGTATGTATTTACTAATAAAATTACAACACGTATACTCAGTATAGGATTCTTTGCTTTATATGTTGGCTTTTCTATGACAAATCAGCGTACTGCTGCATTCCGTCTGATCGGAGTATATTTTATTTGCGGTGCGCTATATAATCTTCGTCATCCGTGTGTCCCTTATGGAATTAGAGGACAACCACCAGCAGGATATTTAAGAGGGATTTATGCGGTTATCTTTGATATTGTGATTTTTATTATTGGTTTATATTTTATTGTTTCACCAGAGTTGGCTAAGGAAATTTACGCTTATATGCATTCTTGATATTTAGATAGAGCAATGCATCCTTCACCGCATCCTTGTCATTCTGAGCGCAGCGAAGAATCCCTGTGTTCTACTCCCATATTATAGATTCAATGCGTCGGGAATTTTAGTGTTCTTTACGGTATTCCTGATGCATCTTTTAAAAAGGTTAAATTGTGATTGACATGATTAATTTCGTATGATAACCTTACGTTTCGTGTGGTAGGCGAAAATTTGATTTTTCCACATATTAACTCTAAAGGGAGGTAGTCGTTATGAAGAAAATAATTCTATTCAGTTCGCTATTCGTATTTTTCATGATTGGATGGACTTGGACAAAAGTTGCGTGGACTAATTCTTTGGGTCCATTCGAAGACGTATATACACTGATTCCAATGAGCGGGTACACTACACTTCAGATCCAGTATGAATATTCAACAACAAGGTTTCAATTAAAATTGCCATCCAAACCTGATTTGATTATGGAAAAGATTGAGAAAATAAAATTGTCAGTGAGTAAAAGTCCACATCCCTACCATATCATTATTGAGTTCAGTTCTGATTATACTACTCAATTTGCTAAGCTTACTAGAAAAAACATAGGAAAATATATGGCAGTAATTGCGGATAACAAAGTGCTGGCTTGTAGAGTAATTACAAATACCACTTCGAATACTTACATATTTATCAATTGGAGCGGTACTAACGAAGAGAATTCCCAATTCATAAAGTGGCTTAAAGGCAAGCCTCTGGAATTTTATTTTATTGTAATACCGTAAATTATTTTTCCCTACTTCAGAAATAAAAAGTCTTTGAACGCGCGCCTCTCAAAACCCAACCACCGGATTATCGCAAGTTCCACCGGTTCATATGGTCATCCCATGGATGGTTGCCGGTGGTAATTCCCAATATGCCATTAAAGCCAATGGCAACCCACTGTTTTTTGAGTTTCCCGATAGTATCTCTCACAACTTTATCAAACCGGATGATTTTTGCCTTTATAGTATACTCGCCTGCCTTGACTTCATCACCCAAAGGCATCGATAGATGTATCGTAACGGTAACAGTCTGTTTAGGATCATACTCATGATTGGAAACAAAACAAGCGCCCGATCCGCTGATGTTCATGGTGATAGTTTCATCGGTAAAGGTATCCCCTTTAGGATCAATCCCTTGTACTTCAATGGGGACATCTAGGAAATATCTCTTTAATCTCCTGTTATCCATTACAATTTGCCATATTAATTAGATACCCATGCGGGAATATATCCCGCATAAATCGTACCATATTTAATAAAAAAATCCCGGTGAACAGGAAGGTAAACCGCTCTACTTGGCAGAACTATCCTCTAAATCCCGTTAAAAAATAGGCGTTGTTGGATAGACAGGGGAAATTGAATCCGGGGCAGGTAAGAAACTTAATAACTACGGCTTTTTATCCTTATGCTCGATCTTCTTGAAATCATCAAGGGTTTCAGTCTTTTTGTTGAGGTCGTTTTTTAACCGCTGTAACGCCACTCTCATGACATCTCCATGAGAAATCCGCTTACCGTCCATGCGGGACTGTACGTCAAGCCATAGGCTGTGTACCATATTAATATCTTCCTCACTCAATTGAGGAGCATGGGCACCCAAATTAAAGACATATTCAAACCCGTCCATATCCACGACTTTAAACTGGACTTGTCGACGGGGTTTTTGCGGGAGCCGTTCCCAAGCTTGGCCAATGAGCTTTTCCTGTTCCCGGGCGTTCATTTTGGCAGATAGACCGGTCACGATTTCAGCGGAATCCAGCCGCACCGCCGTTTGCGCCAGCGCATCGAATATATTATTGGAAGGAACCACCAGCAGGTCTACATGTTTCCCGTGTTTTTCAGCCATATTGACCACCGCGGTAAATAGGCGTTGTTCGTAATCCCGGAATAAGTTTTCCTGGTACAGGTCTCGTTCCCCGCTATCCGGTCCGGTAAGTAAGCGTATGGTGGTAACTACCACATCCTGTGCCACAGTATCGGTTTCATCCAACATATGTTCCAAGTGAGCGAGGAGATTGTAATTATGTACCGCCACTAAAATATTGCCCGGTCGGGTTTGTACGGATTCCAGGCTGACTTCATGTTCTTGCGAAAGATTAAATTGTTCCAGGGAAGATACGGATTTATCCACTCTTTTGTGATTAATGTATTCCGAAACCGCAAATACGGTATAAAAAATACAGGTAAAGGCAATCCCTGAAATCGTGGCGATTTCTTTGGTAAATATATTCACGACAGCGATGAAAAGTAAAACAGACGTAATCAGGATAAGTCCAAACGGGATTTCCAAAGTACCAATATATAAATTCCCCGGGACTTTCCATTCCCGCGGTGATTTGTCCTTATAGCGCAATACCACCATCGCCAGCCCTTTGAAGGCAAAAGACCATACCACACCAAAGGCGTAGGCTTCACCGAGCATATAGACGTCTCCATGAGAACCCACGATGGTTAATAGTTGCATAAAGACAATCAAATTGATCATCCGGTAAGTGGTGCCGTATTTTTTCTGCGGTTTTCTAAACCAGGACGTCAGCACACCGTCTTCACTCAGCCGGTTGAGTACGCCGTTCGACCCGACAATGGCGGTATTCACCGCGCCGGAAAGCATTAAAAATCCCACAAAGACTACAAAGGCTTGGAATAATAAGCGTAACGACAGTGGGCCAATCATATACATCGAAAGACCCGATATTAAATTGTCAAAGTATTGCGGTCGTACCGAGTCCGGGATAATCATAGAAGCAAAAATGCTGACCAGGGAAGTGAATATCAGGGAATAAACAAAGATGACAAAGCCGGCGCGCATAAGGTTTTTATGTTTGGGATATTCCAGTTCCCTGTTCACCTGCGCCAGGGATTCTTCTCCGCTCATGGCTAAAACCGCATGGCCAAATGCGATCATGATTCCCAGTACCCCCATCCACATGCCGAGTCCCCCGCGCATTCCAAACCGGGTTTCAGGGGGCGGTGCACTTGGATCCGCGGGGACAGCGTTGGGAGTATGAGTTAATGGATAAAATGCTTTAGGGAATATTTTCGGCATCCATCCGATAGCATCTTTGCTATATTCCATATGGCTGGCGGTCGGGGGAGGGGGCATTTGAGTTATCCCTTTTTGGATAAGAGTCAGGCTGCACCAGAATATCATAATGACCACCATCACGGTAGTAATTTTCATTATTTGTAAAGCATCCGAGGACGATTCATGCATCCCCTGGATATTCCGCCACCAGAAATACAGGGTTATAAATATGGCGATTCCAGCGGAAATCAAGTTAATGACCGATTTATCGGGCTGCCAGGGATGGCCAAAATAGGTCATAGTTTGCGCCACCAGTCCTACAATATACTGTCCTGCCGACACACCTGAAATGGGTCCCGTGAGTACATAGTCAAACATCAGGGCAGACACACTGATTTTAGCGAGCGTCCCGCCCATGGCTTCTTTGACCACGCGGTACACCCCACCCCGGGTAAACATGGCACAGCTTTCAACATAGACTGCCCGCACGGCGTAACTGAATAACATGACCCCCAAAACCAGCCAGGGAGCCGCCCGGCCTGCCGCTTCTTCCGCAATCCCACCGACATAAAATGCCGATGAGCCCAGGTCGTTTAAGACAATAGCCGCCGCGCGCCAAAAGGAGATAAAGGACAACATCACGGTCGTCGCGATAACTACCCGGACTCGATTTTGTTGAGGTGTAGTAGTAGGTTCCATTATCCTGTCAATTCACTCCAATAAAAAACGCTCGAAAGGCACGTTCCCTTCGAGCGGTTATTGCCACCACTAAAAGCGCTATGTTAGAAACGTCCACTGTCTCTCCCACGCCTGCGGGGTTAGCTGTTGGGTTCGGGTTGAAAAGTAACCCTGCGCGTTTCCGCGATTCACCCCCTGACATCGGTTCCCCCGTCTCTTGCGAGCTCGGCGATCTTTCGTGGGATTCTTATTCCAAATTTAACGGAATTATTATATCATACTTGGGGGGATTTGAATGATGCATATAGACTTTACATATTTGTTCCGAATAGCCTGCATATCCACTGCGTTATGCTTCTTGTGTTATGAATATTATTATTTTAAGTGTTACTTTTATTTAAGAAAGCATTTTCTGGACTTTCGTTTACGATGGAATCGTCTGTATTTTGCATACTTAAATATGAAAAATTATCGGGATTATATGTTGGAAAAAGGAGTAACAGAGGAAACGACAACGTTAAAAAAGTATATTACAATACTTAGAATAAGTATTCTTTTAGGTGTGATTAGTTTGATTTTCGTGGTAGTATTTGGTCATTTAAGTCACCTAATTTAGCCAGACTCGTTTTGCTTTGGATGGTATTTGAATGATGCATACTGTCTATACATATCTCTTCCGAATAGCCAGTGTATCCTTTGTGTGGTACTTATTACGTTATTTATATGATGGTGTAGTGTTTACCTTTTATTTAAAGGAGCATTTTCATGACTTTGAAAAAAGATGGTTTAGTGGAAGTCGTGCTTACTTCAATACGAAAAGTTTTAGAGATTATATGTTTGAGTTTGACATTACCACAGAAACTACGACTTTAAAATGGCATCTTAAAAAAGTTAGAATAAGTTTTCTTTCATGTGTTGTTAGTTATATTTTAGCGGTAGTATTTTATATTTTAAGATAGCTATATTAACCAGACCCGTTTTGCTTTGGTAATGAAGTCTTGTCGTATAATAGGGCTAAAGCCCTGAGAACCGTGCACTAAAGTGCCGTAGAAGAAACAATCCTTCTACCCTGCTTTAGCAGAGGGTTACTGGACTTTAGTCCAAACCAACCCCATCCCCTCTTTTCCCCCTCCCGCCAGCGCCGGATAAACAGGTAATTTAAATAGGTGTATAATAACCCTCACTGAAATATTGAGGTATAGATAGAGATGAAAAAAACAGTTTCAATAATTTTGAATATACTTTCTTTGCTATCAATGTTTTTCAGTATTTTATGGACTTTTGTAATGTCATTGTTGTTATTCCGATGTTTACTTTATCCTGTAAAGTTTTCTGTGCAAAAAGATTCCCTAACTAATGGAATTTTTTATCGTTTTGTAGCTGCATATCCTATCTCTTTTTGCTTGATTGGAATTATTGCATTTCTCGGCCAGTTAGTCGTGTCTTTTGGGGTTTTAAAAAGGTTTAAATGGGGACTGTATGGGGTAAGAATTATTCTATTTCTTTTTCTCATAGCTGATATAATCTATGATTATAGCAATCTAACCTATATTGATATTAACATTGGATTGATTGTATTCTTGTTAATTTTCTTTTATCTCCCCATCGTCAAAAGCCTGTTTGAAAAGCAACCCCCGATTCCCAGCGAACCCACCCCCTCTTTCCCCCCTCCCGCCAGTGCCGGATAAACAGGTTGTTTAAATAGATGTATAATAACCCTCACTGAACTATAGAGGAATAGATAGAGATGAAAAAAGCTATAACCATAATAATGTACCTTCTCGCTGTCCTTTGTATCTTGTTCAGTGTGATAGGTCTTTATCAAGGAATATCCTTTTTATCTGTATTATTCTTTCTCCCAGATTCAGTTTGGTATGAAATAAAAAGCGTGGGGATTCACTCGTCCTCATCAGTCATACACACGCAGAGTGTCTTACAATGTTTTCTAGATATTATTTTTGGTATCATTCAGTTTTTTGGATTTATAGGGGTATTACAGAAAAAGAAATGGGGATTGTATTGTGTTCAGGTAGTCTTGATTACTAGTTTTATTGACTTGATTCTGACAATGATAGATTATTACTCGGTAATTCAACCGATGATGAAACAACAAGGGGGCAATGTTCATTTGTTGATAGGCGGAAATCAATGGAAATTTATAAGGGGATTTGTCTTGGAAATCATCCTCTTGGTTTTCTTTTTCCTCCCCATCGTCAAAAGCCTGTTTGAAAAGCAACCCCCGATTTCCAGCGAACCCGTCCCCTCTTTCCCCCCTCCCGCCAGCGTCGGATAAGCGAACTAATAGCGAATATGCACCGAACCAGAAGCGGAGCTGGTGTGGAGGTGAAAATTTCACCTCCACACCAGCTCCACTCCATATTCGGTTCAAAAAGAGTTTTGAAACATAGACCCGACCACCTTCTGCGTCCATATCCTCCCGTAGAGACGTAACATGTTACGTCTCTACAGAGGAATAGGGGTGGTCTTAATGGGTTAGCAGATAATTGGAAACAAACAAGTTATGCCCGGAATCTTGCAATCCTTTGGCTTTTTCATCCCAAATTGCCTTTTGTGCGGGAGACAGAGACTGCCAAGCTGATTGGGCAGGGCTCATTTTCCCTCTTTGTGCCTGTTGGAGAGGGGTGCGGGGGTTCGCCCCTTCTTCGTAATCCCGGGCATACTGTGTCCCGGTTTTCCCGACGACTTGATAGGTTAATCCCTTGAATTTCCCATGCGCCTGCAAAGAATCCAACGGGAATTGTTCGACAATGAGAACCACATCCCCGCCCAGAACCGATTGGGGAATGGAACCCAATATCCTTTTAACTTTGGCAGGTTTCACCGTAATCCCTTCCGGTTGAAACGCAGATTGCAACGCTTTCAGTAATATTTTTTCGACCTCTTTCCCACGAAACACCTGAATCACCTTGTTTTTAGGTTTGCGATATATATTCGTTGGCATACATGAATCCTCCTATTCTTAGTATAATACAATCCCACTTTTCCCACACATTATTTTACCTCTAAATTGATAGGTAGTAAAGAGAGGGAAGGTGTCGAGTCGGGAGACTCGACCTATCGGATGTAGAATTCATTATGAAGTAAATCTTCTACCCGGCTTTAGCCGAGGGTTTCTGGACTTTAGTCCAAACATTTCAGAAGAGAATGGGCTAAAGCCCAAAGAACCGTACACTAAAGTGTCGTAGAAGAATAGATTTATTTATTCTTTGGCTCCGGCATCTTTCAGGAGTTTTACGATGTCGTCATATTTCTTATATGTCGCTATTGATAAGGCAGTTTTACCATCATTGGTTTTCGTATTGATATTGGCTCCTTTATCTAGCAAGGCTTTCATGGTATCCATACGACCACCACGAACCGCCCACATCAAAGCAGTATAACCAATAACATCTTTCGCATTGACCTCCGCGCCTTTCGCTAATAAGGCTTGTACGGTCTCGTTATGTCCTACAACTGCCGCATTCATCAAGGCGGTCATACCGTACTTGTTTTTCGCATTGACCTCCGCACCTTTCGCTAATAAAGCGTTCACGATATTCGTTTGGCCCCACCATGCCGCTGACATCAAGGCGGTGTTACCAAACTTATTTTTTACATTAACATCGGCTCCTTTCGCCAATAAAGCTTGCACGGTATCTGTATGACCATTTTCTTCTGCTAACATCAAAGCGGACACACCTGTACTATCTTTCACATTCGGGTTCATCCCCGCATCCAAATATAATTTTATAACATCGGTTTTGCTATGTCCTGCACATTTAAAAAACTCATCTTCGCTATAGGTAATCTTCATTTGCGCCAGTTCATTACGCGCTTCTTGCGGGGTTTTGGCGAAGGAAGGGAATACCAGGAACAAAAATAGTACAAGAGAGAGACACGGTAATGGTTTCAATTTCATTATAATTGGTACTCCTTTTTCCTCTAGAATGTATGGCGTCGGGAAAAAGAAGAGCGTTTATTCCCGACGCAGTTTTATTCTGTTATTCTTTCGCCCCGGCACTCTTGAGGAGTTTTACGACGTCGGGATGGTTCTCTTTTGCCGCGTCCATCAAAGCAGTATGACCTTCATTATCTTTCGCATTGACTTGAGCACCTTTTTTTAATAAGACTTTAACGGTCTCTGCATGACCTGTGACTGCCGCAAACATCAAGGCAGTCCTGCCATTATTGATTTTCGCATTGACTTCAGCACCTTCTTTTAATAAGACTTGCACAGTCTCCGTATGACCATTCACTGCCGCTAATATCAATGCGGTCACACCACCCTTGTTTTTTGCATTGACATCCGCCCCTTTTGCTAATAAGGTTTGAACGATCTTCGTATAACCAAACTCTGCCGCAAGCATCAAGGCGTTTTTACCTTGTTTAGTTATCGCATCAACTTTTGCCCCTTTTGCTAAAAGGGCTTGCAACGTATCTGTACGACCACTAAGTGCCGCCCATGTCAATGGGGTCCAGTCATCGTTTGATTTCGCATTAATATCAGCACCTTTCGCCAATAAGGCTTGTAGAGTCTCAATATTATTATGAAATGCCGCAGCCATCAAGGGGGTTCGACCATTATCGTCTTTCAAATTCGGATTCATCCCAGCATCTAAAAACAATCTCACAGCGTCAGTTTTGCCGTGTTGTGCACAAAAGAGAAATTCATCTTCGCTATAGGTTATTTTCATTTGCGCCAGTTCATTGCGCGCTTCTTGCGGGGTTTTGGCGAAGGAGGGGAATACCAGAAACGAAAATAGTAAAAGAGAGAGGCTTAATAATGGATTGAATTTCATCATACTTGGTACTCCTTTTTCCCAAAGAATGAGAGAGTTTTTTATTACCGATAGCATACTCCCTTCTAGAACCCAGAGTCAAGTTAAAGAGTGGAAGGAACGGGAGAAACGGAGAATGGGCGAGAGAGCGAAATAGAATCAGGAATGAAGGAAAAGGTCAAATATGTTACCTGCTCCAGCAAAGAGATACCCATTATTTTGCCTATAAATAGACAGGTAGAAAAGAGTTGAAAAGATAACAGATTGTGCTATAATTTTTCTTAGTCAAAAACGGTCGGGAGGACACTTCGATGAAAACACGTAAACGCATTATTGTTATTTCACATTTTCTGTTAGGACTCGCTACGATGATTCTGATTTTACCCGGGAGCGGGTTCGGGAACCAATTGGTGTATTCCACGTATCTGGGCGGGACGAGCGATCATGCGGAATCATTAGGGATTGCGATTGATACGGCTGGGAATATCTATATTACCGGATTTACCAAAGCACCGAATTTTCCCGTCACAGCATCCGGCTACGATACAGTGTATGAAGGCGCGGGAGAGCATGTGTTTGTAAGCAAAATCAATCCGAGTTTATCGGGTGTCTCGTCTTTAGTCTATTCCACTTTTCTTGGCGGAGAGGGATATGAACTTGCCCGGGGCATTGCGGTGGATAGCGCGGGGAATATCTATGTAACCGGCTTTACCAACTCCTCTACCTTTCCAGTAACCGCGAATGCCTACGATACAGGATTACATGGCGCGGAGTACGCGGCTTATCTCAGCGAAATCAATCCGAGTTTATCGGGTGCTTCTTCGTTGGTGTATTCCACGTATCTGGGTTCGGGTTACGCGGGAGGCTATGGCATTGCCCTTGGTAAATCCGGCAATGCCTATATTACCGGCTCTCAAAGCTATTACACGTTCCCGGTAACTGCCAATGCCGTGGATACTGTGGGTACCGGCAATGATGTCGCTTTTATCTCTGAATTTAATACCAGTTTATCGGGTGTCTCCTCCCTGGTCTATTCGACTTTGCTGGGACCCAAGGACACTTTCGCCGCATATGCCAATGCCATCGCCGTAGATACTTCAGGGAAAATTTACGTAACCGGATTGACGGACTCGTCCACCTTACTTACCACAACCAATGCGTTTAATACGACTTTTCATGGGTTACAGGACACGTTTGTGAGTGTGATAAATCCTAATGTGGCGGGATTGGCGGGGTTGGTGTATTCGACCCTGCTGGGAGGAAGCCCCGCTAATTACGAGGATTCCGGCAATGGAATTACGGTAGACAAAGCGGGTATTGCCTATGTCACCGGTGTAACAGAAGACACAATCTTCCCGGTGACCGCCATTGCCTATGACACCGTATTCAAAGGAAACGGAAATGTATTCCTGTGCAAAATCAATCCGTCCTTATCGGGGGTCTCGTCTCTGGTCTATTCGACATTATTAGGCGGCAGTGGGGGCGAGGGAGGGGAAGCCATTGCCATTGATACTGCCGAGAAAGTCTATGTGACAGGGTACACATTTCCCGGTCACGGCAGACGGGTATGATACGACATTCAACGGAACTCAGGATGTTTTTGTGACTGTATTGAATCCCAACTCATTGGGAACCTCCGCTTTGATTTATTCGACCTTTCTGGGAGGCAATAGCTATAGCGATGGACAGGGAATTGCTCAAGACAATAATAACAAAGTGTATGTCACAGGATATACCTATGCATCGAATTTCCCCATCACCTCCAATGCTGTCAGCACTTCTTTACGAGGGACTGCAGGCAGTAACTATGATGCCTTTGCCACGGTGCTGAATATCACTCCTCCGGTAGCGGTCAATGATTGGATGCTGTATGCAGAGCCGGAAGTGGCGCAAGGGAGTGAGTCGGGAAAGAGGTAAAAAGCGGTTTGTTATCGAGGGAATAGTATCTTACTTTTTATCTGCTTCAATTAATGAATTTGTGTTTATCGACTCGAAAGCAAAAATGATTTTAAAAAGTATTATATAAAGAATAAGCATGAGAAAAATAATCGGTAGCCTCTGATCAAAATAGGTTAGGTGATACGCACCGCATAAAGACATAGTGATAATATAAAGAGTAAACGATATTAATCCATTTATCAAACCGTACATGAACCTTTTTTTTGCCATAAATCCTTTATGACATTTAGGGCATTTCAAGGTATAGTTGTACAAAGAGAAAAGCACATTCCCAAAAGTTATTACGTGTCCACATGCTGGACAGGGTCTGGAAAATTTCATGAACAATCAATCTTTCTCACTGAATTGTCTTTATTATAACATATAGGTAGGTTATTTTGATTTAAACGAATAGTTCCGAATAGCCAGAGAACTTACACTGATAAAAGATTCCAGCAGGTTTTTTTAACTATATCGGAAATGAGTATATTTCTCTTTCCCGATAAAGAGAAATTGCCATACATTGCGGTTAATAACAGTCAGTTTTCCCTTAATTAAAAACGGTTTTTAAGAATCAGAATTTATTTTTCTGTGACAAATCATTTAACAAAATACTGAAACGAGTCATGGTTGACAAAGAAAAATACTTACTATATATTGTAGTCCTGGCTAGGATTAATTAGTAACTGTTGAAAATCCTGTTTCTATAGATGAACCAATTAAAACTTGTGTATGCTCATGCAATACTTTTTCTCCAAAAGAAAAAAGTAAACCATTTATTTCATTGGAGATAAGTATTTGCCATTTGGTAAATATTATTCTATTATCATTAGTATATACCTAGGATTTATATGGTTTGTCTATAGCTTAAATGCCAACATTTCTAGCAAGGAATATTCCGGTAAGTACAAAATATAAAAATCACTTAGAAAAGGACCATAATATATTTATTCCGTTGTTGTTCTTTGTGATTTATTGTTTCAGTTTTATATTTCACGATCCAATCACACACATTTATTATGGGTATTGGCAATTATTACCTTTGGATGCTTTACTTCAACATCCCATTAGTAGTTTACTCCTGATTCACTCACAACCTCCCCTGCTTAATCTACTGTTTTATATCGTACATATTCCATCCATGATATGGGAAATCAATCCTCAATTCACCGCAACGCTTTTATTTTTCTTTATCTCCCTATTCTCGATATATGTCTATTACAACCTGGTTTTTCTTATCACAAAAAATAAAGTATGTGGCATGGCCGTTCTTTCCCTCATTCTACTCAATCCCGGTTTCTCCTTTTTTCAGGGGTATTTCTTTTATCAGAATATGGACTTTTTAGTCAGTGGTATCCTGGTCTATCAAGCCTGTCTGTGGGCACTAAAACCGGATTTATACCGATTTGGAGGCGTGGTCATAGTGTATACTACAATGGTTTATTTACGGAGTTTATGGCATCCTCTTTTCGGATTTTTTATCGTTCTCTTTTTACCCCTAATGATTTATCCAAAAATGAATAAAAAAATAATCCAAAAGCATTGGATCTATGGCAGTCTCCTTTTTATTTTATTAATCAGTCCTTGGATGTTAAAAAACCTTATTTTGTTTAACACCCCTTCTTTTTCTTCCTGGCTGGGTGGAAACCTTGGTGGTCAACGATTTTCGAAATTCATTCTTTCCAATAATCCAGCCGATGCTTTTGATAACTCTTTGGTTAAACAATATTATTCCGACTGGCAATTAAAGATTTTAATGAATTATCCTGCTACTGCAGACATCGAAAAAAATTTAATTTCTGCCCCCCCCCTACATGAAGAGAAATTTAAATCACTACGCCCTTCCTGCAATCTGTAATGAGGATATGAAAGAGCGAATATCCTATTATAGAGAACACCCCTACCAATATATACAGAGAATCTATTCAAATTTTGTCTACATGGATCTTCCCCCATATATTAATTCGTATACACAGGATTCAACAACAGGTTGGTATGGCGGTTTGCAACGGATGGGAACTTATGGATATTGGTATGATGTCATATTTTATGGAAGTTGGTTTAGAAATTTTATAGTCATACATACCCTGGATTTTGTATACAGACCCAGCC
Organism: uncultured bacterium; assembly: GCA_963768165.1. Classification (GTDB taxonomy): domain Bacteria; phylum UBP4; class UBA4092; order UBA4092; family UBA4092; genus CAVYHJ01. The sequence goes on from CAVYHJ010000002.1 coordinate 215,086, forward strand.
TGTTTATCTTCATACTGATCCTGCTGTTATTACTCAGCATTCGGTTGGCAATCAATCAAAAGACAGAACCTATCCAGAGAATATTTTATTTCTTGTCATCGTTAATGTTTCTCTGGTTTCTTGCCATGATTTTACTGATCGATGGAAAGGAAAGTAACCGAATGAGATGGGATATGGAAGGGATCTATCTATCAATCCTGGTTGAACGATGTTACGCCCTCTATCAATCTTTGAGGATACATAAACCGAATAATAAAAAACGGGTCCAAGTCAAACGCAGTAAATAACAACATTTATTTATTCAACTAACCTATACATGAATGTTAATCAAGTTAATGGTAGACATGAGGTTGTGATTCGCTGGTGAGATGTATCGGGAATGACACACACAAGAATAAAAGGTTACTTGGCTTTGGCGGAGTGGTTGTAGATAGCCAGGGAGATGACGCTGAGAAAGGGGTCGGAAAATACGCCAAGAGCGCTCCTTCTCGACGCATAATTCAAGTAGTAACGAGAGATTCTTCACTTCGTAAAAAACACTACGCTCAGAATGGCAGATAGGGGGACGATGGGAAGAAGGCGTCGGGAAAGAGATAAAAGGCGGGTTGTTATCGAGTCACAGTTCAGGATTTCTTGATTAATTTGAAATCCAGTACAGAAAGGAAATAGATGAATGAAGCATAGACTAGAATTACAACACACGTCAAAATATATTCCCTTTGCTCCGGTAAATTTTTTATCACTCGCACATCTTTATTCGCCGAAATCAGACTGAATAATTTCGCTATTTGCAAAAATAATAATACCGATAGCATAGAAAGCGTCAGAGTTTTAGCCCCAGGTCTTTTGCGTAAGATTCCAATACAACCAATAATTAAACACAGGGTTAAACCAAATTCTAGAACGACTCCAATAATTGTTACTCGCAAAAACTGCGCATTACTTACGCCCGCAAACCCAAAAATTAAATAGACCAACGCAAAGCCCATTATTAACAGAAAACATACTCCCAAAGTGAGTAGAAGTATAACCCAAGGACGATAATGCTTGTTAACAAAAGATTTCATCTTTTTCTTCCCACGACGTAATCTTATATCTAACAAGTTTCGTTGTCAATCACCTCCAAATTATAGAGGCGAAGTTTACCCTGCGCCTACGGTTTAGTTGAGAAAAAACGCGAGAAGGCGTCGGGAAAGGCTTGAAAAGTGAGACGTTCCCGACTCAGGAGAAATACGTTTACAGAAGTTTAAGGAATTCTTCCACGGTTAAACCGGAATTGCGGATGAGCGCTCGCAGAGTCCCTACTGAAAGTTCCTTGTGCTGGGGAATCGAGAGATTGACCCGGATTCCGGGTTTGACGAGAACCAGATGACTACCGACCTGACCCATGACCTGCCACCCGGCTTTTTGAAAAGCCTTGGCGGCTTCCCTCCCAGAAATATTGGCCAGTCTCCCCATTGGATCAAACAGCGACTACAACCGGAGAGTGACCTTTGGCGGGTTTGCGTTTTCGCAGGGCTTTTTGGTCTTCCGCCCATAGCCAAGCGGTGATGGCTTCTTTTACATTTTCCAAGGCTTCTTTTTCGTCTTTACCTTGGGAAACGCAACCGGGGAGTGCGGGAACCTCCGCGACAATCCACCCGTCTTCCGCTTTCTCTAATAAAACGTGAAACATCATAATCGTTTGTCCTTTATTTTTTCCTCAATGACTCTAATATACCATAGAAATAGTTTCAAAGGCAGTCGAGTCGGGAGACTCGATCTAAAAAAGATTTACTTCAGGTAGAACACAGGGATTCTTCGCTCCGTAAAAAGCACTACGCTCAGAATGACAAATTTGGAGGCGGTGGGGATTGAGTCGGGGAAGAGATAAGAAACGGGTTGTTGCTGATTAGGATTTTATTCTTTTGGGTTATCCTTGAACAGGTTATATAACAAGGGGTAAGCTGGTTTCCATTTTGTTTCTATTAATGTAACGTTGTCAAAGATGAATAAAGTTAAGATGAATCTGTAAACTATCTCAAAAACAAGTATAATTGGAATTAATAAAATAATGACCTCAAGCGGGTTTAGAATATTCACAAATTGCAATGTAAATAAAACAATTAATATAATGACTAGACTTATTGCTTCTACTATTATAATCCCTTTACGCCAAGCTTGCGCCCAGTAGACTTTATGACATTTTGGGCATTGCAAATGATATCTATATAGTGTGGGAAGCATTTCCCAATTAGAAACACTATGTCCACATGCCGGACAGGGTCTGGAAAATTTCATATCAAATTCCTTTTCATTTCCAAACGCAGATTATAGCATTAGTGGAGGGCGGCGGGAATAGTAAAGTGTCGAGTCGGGAGACTCGACCTATCGGATAGAGGAATGGTCAAAACCAATTTCTTACGAATATCATAAGTCGTATTGATTTAAACAAAAAGTAAGCGTAATATAATGGGGTTCAGACCATGGAAATTATCATTCACCCACGATATGATACCGGGGATTTATTCAGGAGGGCAGGTCATGAAACGCTTGATTTGTTTGTTAACAATCACTCTTAGTATAGGTTTTGTAACGCAATTATGTTGGGGTTACTCCTCATCGGAATTGATAATTCCGCCATCCGCCAGAGTACCCGGGTCTGTATCCAGCCAAGATACTTCCGCAAATACGCCCCCAATACGAAACTATGTTAGCGAACTTCCATCTTCTTTTAAAAAGGATGCCAATGAAATTTATAATTTTTCCGTTAAAAGTCTGGAAGGTAAATATACCCACATGGGGGACTATAAAGGGAAAGTCATCGTGGTCAATTTCTGGGAATCCACCTGTTATCCAAGTTATCTGGAATTGTTCAAAATCGAAAGCTTGGCTAATTTTGACAAGAGAAAAGAAGTGGTCATTATATGTGTCGCCGAGGATGACGAGAAACTCCTACTTCATTATAAGGACAAAATCCCCCAGCTTTCATTCCCCATCTTTACTTATAACCAGTTTGATATACCGGATGCGCTGGAACATGAATATGTCCCCACCACGTTTATCATCAACCAGAACGGTAAAATTATACTGGCAGAATCCGGTATCATTGAAGGTTTCCAACTATGGGAAGAAATCCAAAAACTCCTTCCCCACAAACCAAACACCAAGTAACGAGAGATTCTTCGCTCCGTAAAGAGCACTACGCTCAGAATGACAATTTTGGGGGTGGTGGGGATGCTATTTGGTTTTGGCGGAGTAGTTGTAGATAGCCAGCGAGATGACGCTGAGGAAGGATTCGAGGAGATAGTCCTGTTCTTGCGAGAGGAACTGAGAATCCTGCGGACGACCGATAGCGAGGACGCCGACAATATCGTTTTTGACGTTCAAGGGGATAAAGCGCCACGCGGAAGAGGAGAGAGTCTGGGTCTCCCGACCGGCAAGTTCCTTGTGCTCAAATACCCATAAAGCGATAGTCATTTCGTGACTATTAAATTTCACAGAGTCACCGGTTTGGGAGCGGATAGTGAGTTTACCGGTTTTGTCGGGAAGCAGGAGCGCCGAGTCACAGGCGAACATTTCGGAAATGTCCGAACTGATTCTATCGAGCAAATCAATAAACCCGATAGCGTGATACAAATCCTGGCTGAATTCATTGAGCAACGAAATGTACCGCACCTGGGTGCGGGAAGATTCCGATTGCCGTTTGAGACGGTCGGCAAGGAGACTTGTCACAATGCCGACTAAAAACATGACAAAGAACGTGGGCAGATAACTCATATCGCTGACTGTAAAAGTGAAAATCGGCGGAACAAAAAAGAAATCGAAACAAAGCACGCTCAACAGGGATGCGACCAGACCGCCGATGAGTCCGCGATAAATCCCTGACAGAATCACGGGAATGATGAATAAAAGGGCAACATTCGTGAGACCGATGTAAGAATGAAGAGGAAAGCAAATGAGAGTGGTTGCGCCCACGATGGCAAGGCTCATAAGATAGGAACGCCAATCAAGAACGAGATTGCTTCGTCGCTGCGCTCCTCGCAATGACAAAGGTTGTGGTGACGATTCGCCACCGACTACCAAGACTTGAATAGGATTGCTTTTATCAATAATCTGGTTCAAGAGTGACCCGCGTATCATTCTACGAAACCGGGATTGGCCGGAGAAACCAACAATAATCAACGAGGCATTTTTTGAACGGGCAAACCGCACGACTTCATCGGCAGGCTGGTTGCTGGAAAGACGGACAATTTTCCCGCCCAATTCTTTGGCGAGATTAAAATTCTTCTCCAACTGTTTAGCCCTTTGCGGGTCGAGCGTAGTTTGCACCTGTGGTTCGACATAGACCGCAAACCAATCGGCTTTTAAATCTTCCGCCAACCGATGTGCCACGCGGACGGGTTGTTCGGACAAGGGACTCGGACTGATACATACCATAATCCGGGTGCCGACGGGCCAGGGACCTTTAATGCCCTGCAATTGCATGTAAGAGAGCATGGCATCGTCCACGTGCTTGGCGGTATAGCGCAGGGCTAATTCGCGGAGCGCGAGCAAAGTGCCTTCTTTAAAATAATTCTGGGAGGCGAGTTTCGCCATATTGGCCATGTAGACTTTACCTTCGGTTAAGCGCTGGAGAAGTTCTTCCACGGGAAGGTCTACGAGAGCAATTTTATCCGCCAGTTCCAGAATGCGGTCGGGGACGGTTTCCTTCACTTCAATTTTGGTAATTTGATAAATAATGTCATTGACACTTTCAATATGCTGGATGTTCAAGGTGGTGTAGACACTGATACCGTTATTGAGGAGTTCTTCAATATCTTGAAACCGTTTTACATGGCGTGACCCGGGGACATTGGTATGCGCCAATTCATCCACCAGAACATATTTGGGTTTGCGCTTAAGAATATAGTCCAGGTTAAACTCATCCAAGACCATACCCTGATATTCTATTTTCAGGAGGGGAGAACGTTCCAATCCAAAAATCAACTGTTCGGTTTCGGCACGACCATGGGTTTCGACAATGCCGATAATGATATCTTCGCCCTTTTGTTTGATCGCCTGGGCTTCCTGCAACATGCGGTAGGTCTTGCCGACACCGGCCACGTACCCTAAGAATATTTTAAGAAATCCCCGGGTGCGATGCTGCTGTTCCTGTTCTTTATTAAACAGGTTCAGCAGTTGATCCGGATCGGGGCGATTTTGATTCTGTTCAACCATTGATTTTCACTTATTTTTTAAGGACATCCAGTGCCATATTCAATTTTAATACATTGACAACCGGATCGCCGAACAACCCCAAGAGAGGTTTTTCGGTATATTTTTGAACCAAATCAGTTACGACATCATCCTGCAAACTGCGAGATTTTGCAACTCTTGGCACTTGAAGCAAGGCGGCATCCAGACTTATATGGGGATCGAGACCGCTGGCCGAGGATGTGACCAAGTCCACGGGAACAGGCGCATCGGGTGGCAAATTATTTTCCGCACGAACCGCGCGTGCCGTGGAATCAATCTGGCTAATCAATTTCTGGTTGGTGGGACCGAAATTGGTCGCATTGGAATTGGTGGCATCGAAATTAGCCGCCGAGGGACGCCCGTGGAAATATTCGGGTTTGGTGAAGGATTGTTCTATTAATTCGGAACCAACAACCTTGTTGTTCACTGTCGCCAGACTGCCATTGGCCTTGTGTGGGAAAAGTATCTGTGCGATTCCGGTCATTGCCAACGGGTATATCAACCCGGTGAGAATGGTGAATACGATTAAACTCAAGATGGAAATTTTTAACTGTTTCATTTGTATAATCTCCTTTTTTAATAACTTCTACCCGACTTTAGTCGAGGGTTCGGGGACTTCAGTCCCAATTTAAGGGCTAAAGCCCTAAGAACCGTGGACTAAAGTCCCGTAGAAGAAAATATGTTATGCCCAACCTAATACAACGATGAGCATGTCAATTAGTTTGATACCGATGAAGGGAAGAAGCACTCCGCCCAACCCATATACCAGTAAATTCATTTTCAAGAACGAGGAAACGGAAACGGCACGTAATTTGACGCCCCTCAATGCCAACGGGATTAAGAACAAAATAATAATCGCGTTGAAAATGACGGCGGACAAAATCGCACTCCCAGGATTATTTAACCTCATCACATTCAGAATATTCAACTGCGGATAAGCGACCGCAAACATTGCCGGAACGATGGCGAAATATTTCGAGACATCGTTGGCAATACTAAAAGTAGTAAGCGCGCCACGCGTGATAAGGATTTGTTTTCCGACTTCCACAATATCGAGAAGTTTCGTGGGATTGGAATCCAAATCAATCATATTGGATGCTTCCCGCGCCACCTGCGTGCCTGCATTCATAGCGACCGCGACATCGGCTTGCGCGAGAGCGGGTGCGTCATTAGTCCCGTCTCCAATCATCGCGACAAGGTTACCGTCCTCTTGTGCCTTGCGAATTAATGCCAATTTGGTTTCGGGTTTGGCCTGAGCAACGAAATCATCCAGCCCGGCTTCCGCGGCAATCGAAGCAGCGGTGAGCGGGTTATCGCCGGTAATCATGGTGGATTTGATACCCATTTCACGGAGTTGCGCGAGACGAGCTTTAATGCCTTGTTTCAGAACGTCTTTGAGACGAATCACGCCAAGAACTCTTTTCCCGTCAGAAACGACCAAAGGCGTATTACCTTGTTTGGCGAACCCTTCCACGATGTCCTTGACTCCGGCAGGGATTGTGGCATTGGACTGTTTCAGAAATTCTTCAATCGCGTCCAAGGAACCCTTGCGGATTTTTTTGCCATCAATATCAATCCCGCTCATGCGTGTTTCGGGAGTGAAAGGTACGAACACGGCACCTTCGGGAGCACGGATATCGCTTCCCTTGATACCTTTTTCGGTTTTACAGAGGGTTACAATACTTCTGCCTTCGGGAGTTTCATCGGATAGTGAGGATAACAAGGCACAGTCCACCAATTCTGCTTTTTCAACTCCAGCAGAAGGAACCAAATCGGTTGCCATACGATTGCCGAGAGTGATGGTACCCGTCTTATCGAGCAAGACGATATTGACATCGCCTGCCGCTTCTACCGCACGACCGCTCAGAGCGATGACGTTGTGTTGTAATAGTCTATCCATCCCTGCGATACCGATAGCGGGAAGTAAACCGCCAATGGTGGTCGGCATGAGGCATACCAAGAGAGAAATCAATATCGGGACGGTGGTCGCGATACCCAAATAATTGGCATAGGTGGGCAGGACGATAACGACGATTAGGAACAACACTGTGATGCCGACAAGGAGAATTTCTAAAGCGATTTCATTGGGTGTCTTTTGACGTTTCGCGCCTTCGACCATAGAAATCATGCTATCGAGGAATGTCTCACCGGCATTCGCCGTGATACGGATTTTGATATGTCCCGATAATAGTTTGGTTCCACCAGTCACGCCACTGCGGTCACCACCGGATTCCCGAATCACGGGAGCGGATTCACCAGTGATGGCAGATTCGTCCACAAGAGCGACGCCTTCGATAATTTCTCCATCACCGGGAATGACTTCCCCTTCAATAACCAGAATCAAATCGCCTTTGCGAAGATCCAAGGCGGATACTTTTTCTTTCGCTCCACTTTCCAATATTTTAAGAGCAAAGAGTTCGCTGCGTGCTTTCCGCAAAGATTCCGCACGTGCTTTCCCTTGAATTTCCGCCAAGGCTTCCGAGAAGGTGGCGAAAAGAACGGTCACCCAGAGCCAAAGGGTAATTTGCAAATTAAACCCGAAACTGGCATGATGGGTGATATTGATTACCGTGATGATAGTGGTAATCACAGCGCCGATTTCAACGACCAACATTACGAGATTGCGCCATAATAAAAAGGGATTTAATTTTTTAATAGCTTCCTGCAATCCCTTGAACAGAAAGTCCGCTTGAAATATACTTCGTTTCGTTTGTGCCATATATTATCTCCTTAGAACCACCACCCCCTTCCCCCTCCTTAATTAAGGAGGGGGACTGAGGGAGTGATTAAAATGTTTTTCCTTGCAACATGAATAAATGTTCCAACACGGGACCGAGGGTGAATGCCGGGAAATAGGTCAATGCGCCGACAATAAAGACTACGCAAACCAGCATAGCGACAAATAACCAGCCGGTGGTTGGAAATGTAGCCAAACTGGTAGGAACAATCTTTTTCCTGACCAGTGCTCCGGCAATAGCCAGTCCTGGAATGAGGGTGGAAAATCGTCCAACCAACATGGTGGCGCCACCGGTTAAATTATAAAACACGGTATTGGCGTTAAGTCCGGCAAACGCGGAACCGTTATTCCCACCATAGGATAAAAAGGCATATAACACTTCCGACCAACCGTGGGCGGAGGGATTATTCATGCTGGACAATCCGGTGGCGGTAATCATAGCGAATGCCGCAAAGATTTTAAGAACAATGGGCGCTGCCAAAATTGCAATCACCGTCCAAATCATTTCATAAGGACCAAGTTTCTTGCCAAGATATTCAGGGGTACGTCCGATCATCAATCCAGCAATAAACATAGTGGCGAAGACATAGAAAAACATTCCGATGAGTCCGACACCCAATCCGCCGAAGATGACTTCCCCAGTGCATAAGTTAAACATATAGACTAGACCCGTGAGGGGGAGCATACTGTCGTGCATAGAGTTCACGGAGCCGTTGGAAGTGACGGTGGTCATGTGTCCCCATGCAGCAGAATTGATAATCCCAAAACGGGCTTCTTTGCCTTCCATATTCCCCCCAACCAGATGCAACTTATCGAAAAAGGGGTTACCCTGGGTTTCGCTATAGAATACTACGGCCAAACCTATAATAAATAGGGTTAACATGGAATAAAAGATGGCTTTGCCTTGACGGCTATCGCGTACCATAAAACCAAACATGAACACTTGCGCGGTGGAAATGAAGAGAATTGCCATCATTTCAAAAATATTAGACAAGCCAGTGGCATTCTCAAAGGGATGCGCGGAGTTGACGTTGAAGAAACCGCCGCCATTAGTTCCCAACTGTTTAATGGCAATCTGTGAAGCTGCAGGACCAACGGCAATGGTTTGCGCACCGCCTTCCAATGTCTTTACTACCTCATACGGATGTAAGGTTTGAACGACACCTTGAGACACCAAAATGAGGGTAAGGATAATGCTCAATGGCAATAATATATATATTACAGAACGGGTCATATCCACCCAGTAATTGCCTATCTTGTCGGTATCTTTGCGAATAAATCCGCGAATCATGGCGACCATGACTGCCATCCCCATCGCGGGGGTAACGAAATTATGTACCGTGAGTCCCAGCATTTGGGTGAGATAACTCAGGGTACTTTCCCCGCCATACGCCTGCCAGTTGGTATTGGTGACAAAAGAGATGGCGGTATTTAATGCCAAATCCCAACGGACGGCAGCGAATTTTTGCGGATTCAAAGGCAGATGCCCTTGAAGAAGCTGCAATAAAAATAAAGCGGCGAGAAATATTACATTGAACCAGAATACCGCCCAGGCATAAGTTTTCCAGTTCATTTCTTCGGATTCATTGACGCCGCAGAGACGGTATATTCCACGCTCAAGAGGTTTTAAGAACCCGCTGAGAAATGTCCATTCTCCGTTATACACCCGGAACATATATTTCCCTGTCGGGATGGACAGGAAAAACATGATTGCCAAGGCAACAACAACTACAATCATATCTATTAACATAAATTTCCTTTCTTTTGTAATTTAGGCTTTTACTTTATACAACAGCCTGAATTTTACTACTATTCAAAAATCAATTCAACTGTTTTCCTTTTACATGGTACCCTCCATTAAAAAATTGGCTTTTGAAAATATTAGATTACACTTTTGCTCAATTTAAACAATCTTAAAATTGCAAAGAATTGTGTTACTACAACTGATAAATAATAAAAAGAAGTTAGGTGGAGGGTTCATAAATAAAAAACCCACTCACTCTTCCACGCCTACGAGGTTAGCTGACGGGCTCGGGTTGAAAAGTAACCCTACGCTTTCGCGATTAGCCCCAACTTCCGGTTCCCCCGTATCTTTCGAATTCGGCGAACTTAAGTGGTAATACTGCTATATTTTTCTACTAGTATTATTATCGGATATTTTCAAGAAAATGTCAAATTGGAAGGTAAATAACAAGAGGATAACTATCTCATTTGTAATGGAAGTATTTTACTATGGATTATTGATATTATTTAACATGTACAATTATTAGAGAGAGTAATTCCTAACTCATTACAATGGGAATATAGCAATTAATTAAAAAACAATAGGAATCCTACCTTTTCAAGGCAGGATTCCTACAAAAGCAACCACTTTAGGAATATATTATTTGGCAGAAGATTGAACTTGATCCAATGCGATATTTAACTTCAAGACATTGACGCCCGGATCACCAAGGAAGCCCAAAGTTCGAGAATCGGTATTTTTCTGGATCAGATCTTGTACCGTTGCCTCATCCATTTTTCGAGCTTTAGCAACCCTTGGAACTTGAAATAAGGCAGCCTCCAGGCTTATATGGGGATCCAAACCACTGGCGGACCCTGTGACCAAGTCTACTGGCACTAGTGCATCTGCGGGCAGGTTATTTTCCTGTCGAATAACATTCGCAGTAGAATCAATTTGACTAATAAGTTTTTGGTTGGTGGGTCCCAAGTTAGACCCGGTGGAATTCCCACCATCAAAATTCGCCGGAGATGGCCGCCCATGAAAATACTCCGGTTTGGTAAAAGATTGTTCGATTAATTCAGAACCAACCGTTTTCCCATTCACCTGTATTAGACTGCCATTGGCTTTATATGGGAATAAAACCTGACAGATGCCTGTCATCATCAAGGGATAAAATAACCCTGTTAAGATTGAAAAAACTACAAAGGTTGTGATCGATCTTGTTAAATCTTTCATTTTTAGGACCTCCTTAAGCCCAACCTAAAGATACAATGAGCATGTCTATGAGTTTAATACCGATAAATGGTAATATCACACCACCCAACCCATAAATTAACAAGTTTCTCTTCAAGAAAGCAGAAACTGTAGTGAGTCGTAACTTGACCCCTTTCAATGCCAAAGGAACCAAACAAAGAATGATAATGGCATTGAAGATAACAGCAGACAAAATCGCACTGTATGGGTTTGACAACCCCATCACGTTTAATATATTCAACTGTGGATAGGTAATTGCAAACATAGCCGGTATGATGGCGAAATACTTGGATACATCATTGGCTATGCTGAACGTGGTTAAAGCTCCACGGGTAATGAGAATTTGTTTACCCACTTCAACGATATCCAATAGTTTGGTGGGATTGGAATCCAAATCCACCATATTGGAGGCTTCCCGTGCCACTTGAGTTCCGGCATTCATTGCTACCGCTACATCGGCTTGAGCCAGGGCAGGAGCATCATTGGTCCCATCCCCAATCATAGCGACCAAGTTCCCATCGGACTGATATTTGCGTATCAACTGTAATTTGGTTTCCGGTTTGGCTTGCGCTACAAAATCATCCAATCCAGCTTCTGCGGCAATAGACGAAGCAGTTAATGGATTGTCACCGGTAATCATAATCGACTTAATCCCCATCTCTCGTAGTTGTGCCAACCTGGCTTTGATACCTTGCTTTAATACATCTTTTAACCGGATGACCCCTATGATCTTTTTGCTATTTGCTACAACCAAAGGAGTATCGCCTTGTTTCGCAAATTCTTCGACTTTGTTTCTCACATCACTAGGGATACTGAAATGAGATGGGCGTATAAATTCTTCGATGGCATCAAGCGCTCCTTTTCGAATCATTTTTCCATCAATATCTATTCCACTCATCCTGGATTCAGGTGTAAAAGGAACAAAAACCGCACCTTCGGGAGCCCGGATATCACTTCCTCTAATCCCTTTTTCAGTTTTACACAATGTTACTATGCTTCTTCCTTCCGGTGTTTCATCTGAAAGTGAAGATAATAAAGCGCATTCGGTCATTTCTTTTTTATCTATCCCTGCCGCCGGGATCAATTCAGTCGCCATGCGGTTTCCTAGGGTGATCGTCCCGGTCTTATCCAACAGAACCACATTGACATCACCGGAAGCTTCTACGGCACGACCGCTAAGGGCGATCACATTGTGTTGCAATAATCTATCCATGCCAGCAATACCAATAGCCGGAAGTAATCCTCCGATCGTGGTGGGCATTAAGCAAACCAATAAGGAGATTAAGATTGGAATGGTAGTAACGATTCCCATATAACTGGCATAAGCGGGAAGGGTTACGACGACAATCACGAACAATACGGTTATACCAATCAGCATGATCTCCAAAGCGATTTCGCCGGGTGTTTTTTGCCGTTTCGCACTTTCCACCATTTTAATCATGCCATCCAGAAATGTTTCTCCAGGATTGGCAGTAATTTTGATTTTGACTTTTCCAGAGATTAATTTTGTTCCTCCGGTTACCCCACTCCGGTCTCCTCCAGATTCTCGAATAACCGGAGCTGATTCTCCTGTTATGGCCGATTCATCGATTAAGGCAACACCTTCAACTATTTCACCATCTCCAGGAATTACATCTCCATCAGCGACTAAAATTATGTCGCCTTTGCGAAGAGACAGGGCAGATACAGTCTCTATGCTACCATTGTCCAACAATTTTTGGGCAGACAATTCGCTTCTGGCACGGCGTAAAGATTCAGCACGAGCTTTTCCCTGAATTTCAGCCAAGGCTTCCGAAAAGGTTGAGAAAATAACAGTAAACCACAACCAGAGGGAAATCTGTAAATTAAAGGAGAAACTGGTGTGATGGGCAATACTGACGATGGTTACTACAGTAGTAACCATCGCGCCGATCTCCACAACCAGCATGACAATATTTCTCCATAGTGTAAAAGGATTTAATTTTATTATGGATTCTTTCAATCCTTGTAACAAGAAATCCGCTTGAAATAGGTTTTGTTTTTTTTGTGTCATATGCAATCTCCTTATGCGTTGGGTCATGACATCGTCATGACTCTACTAAAAAGTTTTTCCTTGCAACATAAATAAATGTTCCAATACAGGTCCTAGTGTAAACGCCGGAAAATACGTTAAGGCACCCACAATGAATATTACACAGACTAACATGACAACAAACAACCAACCAGTGGTAGGAAAAGTGGCTGTACTTGTAGGAACAATCTTTTTCTGTACTAGTGAACCGGCAACAGCCAGTCCCGGTATTAAGGTGGCGAACCGACCTACTAGTATGGTGACTGATCCTGTGAGGTTATAAAATAAGGTGTTAGCGTTAAGACCCGCAAAAGCAGAACCATTATTACCACCAAAGGATAAATAGGCATAGAGTATTTCTGACCAGCCATGTGCTGAGGGATTATTTAAGCTGGATAATCCTGTCGGTGTAATAATGGCAATCGCTGAAAATATTTTGAGTATGATAGGCGCTGCCAGAATTGCAACCACCGTCCAAATCATTTCATAAACTCCTAATTTTTTACCCAGATACTCAGGAGTTCGTCCTATCATCAACCCGGCTATGAACATGGTGGTAAATACATAAAACAAAACACCAACCGTTCCTATGCCGACACCGCCGAAAATTACTTCTCCGGTACCCATAAAGAACATATAAACCAAACCGGTGAGCGGGAGCATACTGTCATGCATGGAATTAATCGAACCATTGGCTGTTCCTGTTACCAATCCTCCCCACACAGCGGAGTTTATAATCCCACAGCGAGTTTCCTTGCCTTCCATATTCCCGCCCACAACGTGTAATTTAGCAAACAAAGGATTCCCTTGCGTTTCTGTATATACACAAATGATTAACCCAATCACTAAGAGAATCAACATGGAATAAAAGATGGATCGGCCCTGACGAACATCTTTGACCATATATCCAAAGGTAAAAACAGGTGCACTGACCAAAAGGATAATCGCCATCATTTCCAAAAACATAGTCAACCCGTTTGGATCTTCAAAAGGATGTGAGGAATTCGTGTTGAAGAAACCTCCGCCATTGGTACCCAACTGTTTAATAGAAATTTGTGAGGCTACAGGACCCATGGCAATGGTCTGAGACCCGCCTTCCAAAGTTTTCACAGTTACATAAGGATGTAAGTTTTGAATAACACCCTGGGATCCCAATATCAATCCTAAAACAATACTTAATGGAATTAACACGTAAAGAATCGACCGGGTCAAGTCCACCCAATAGTTACCAATAAAATTGGTATCTTTGCGTATAAATCCCCGGGTCAGAGCAACCAATACTGCTAAAGCTATGGCAGGAGAGACAAAATTATGCACAGTCATACCTAGCATTTGGGTAAGATAACTCATGGTGGTTTCTCCCCCATAAGCCTGCCAGTTGGTATTGGTGATAAAGGAGATAGCTGTATTTAATGCCAGGTCCCATTTCAACCCCGGCAATTTTTGTGGATTCAGAGGAAGATAACCCTGAACCAGTTGTAAGACAAACAAAGTTATCAAAAAGATAACATTTGACCAAACAAATGCCCAAGCATAGGTTTTCCAATTCATCTCCTCATCTTCATTAATGAAACAAACCCGGTAGATTCCTTTTTCCAATGGCCGGAATACCGGGGAAAGAAATGTTCTTTTCCCTTCGTATACATGAGCCATGAATTTCCCTATTGGGATGGACAGGAGTAATGTAACGATTAAACCAATTGTGACTACAAGTATATCTATCATATTAATTATCCTTTCTTCAAAAGATGGTCTTTCATTAATCTCATTAATCAACAGTGAAATTAAAATTCTTTTCTAAATGCCAACCCATTGGACCGTCATAATTCCTCTTCATCTCCTCCTAAAATTTCTCCTGACGAATCATGGTCACCAGGAGATAGACTATTAAAATCACAGTTATAAAACCTGCAATTAAATCCCCATAGGCTTACTGGTCCTCCAGTTTCTCTAATGCTTTGATACAGACAAAGCAAAGGGCTATAATAATCACAGCTATGGCAATGACTTGCAAATCACTCATGCAATTTCCCTCCTACAAAAATGAAACTGCGCATTCATCCGTTTCTCCGGTACGAATACGAACGGCTCTTTCGATTGGAAACACATAAATTCTGTCATTGGAGACTTTGCCATTACGCGCGGCAAACATCATGGTTTCCACAATCCGGTCGGTTTGTTCTCGGGGAACAACCACTTCAACTTTCAATTTGGGCAGAAAATCCATAATATACTCCACTCCCCGATAAACTTCTTTATGCCCTTTTTCCGTCCCACAGACTTGAACTTCTGTCACGGTGATGCCTTGAACTCCAAGGGCCTGAAGCGCGTCTTTCACATCATCCAACTTATACGGTTTAATGATGCATTCAATTTTGTTTAACATATTTAACATGTTTCTTTAACCTCCTATGTAGCAAGTTAATCTCGATTCAAATATTTTTTAATTAGCAAAGTGCGGAGCCGGAAACTTAAGGAGGAAACCGGCTCCGCGATTAGCCCATATAACACAATTCAAAAATATGGGTTAACTTTTAAATTCTAATTACATCATCCGATACATGTATTTGGACTTAAACCAAAATTAACGTCATGTATCTATAACGATGAATCAATTATTTAGGAAGTTAATGGGGTGGGGTTTCAATAAAAAACCCACTCACTCTTCCACGCCTGCGAGGTTAGCTGACGGGCTCGGGTTGAAAAGTAACCCTACACCTTGCGGTGATTCGCCCCAACTTTCGGTTCCCCCGCCTTTTTCAAGCTCGGCGAACTTAAGTGGTACTATTAAAATTCTATGTTATTTTACTTATATAAAAATAACGCATATCCCATACCAGTTATAATGAATTCTAAAGGTTTTCAACAACTCAAATATTTTCAATATTTTACAATTAAATCTGTAAAAACCATTCGGTAAACTTATGACATAAATGTCATTTAGAACTGCGAAACATTGTCATAATTATGACATTTTTAGAAACAGTTATGTTTTTTTATGTTCAAGTTATGGATCACCTTTAATTGGCTATTTGAGTTATTTTTGTTTTTGGCACACTTAGTTAATACCACCCCACCTTGAGGGTGAATTGCTTTATCGGAGTTATAAAGCATATCCTGCAAATCCATAATTTGATCCCTCATAATTCGGATCATATAATCTTCCTGTAACTCGTAATGGGCATGGATCATAGGATTCTCCTTAGTCTTTATTGCTTTAGTACATCAGGAACTTTTGACGGAGTTCCTGGCGCAATTTTTTTAATTGCAATTCGATATTACTTAATGTTTCGACGCCCAATTCGCCATCCTTTTGAAAACCGTGATTATGTTCCAGCGCCTTTAGAAATCTCTGCAATTCCATAATCTGGAGGCGTAATATACTCGCTCTGAAATCTTTCATTCGACTCATATTTATGCCTATTTGAACTCTCATACAGCGCTTTCAGACAGTTCTCCAGTTCGAATCCGAACAGCCATATCAATGGGAATCACAATAATCTTAATGTTGGAGATATGATTATTACGCAAGGTTGAAGTAATCGTATCTACAGCCCTGGAGACCATTTCTTCAGGGAGCACTAACTCGATTTTCACCTTAAGTAAATAATCAACGTTGAACTCTACTCCACGATAAACTTCAGTAGGTTTAATTTCTCGATTAGAAACTTTAACCTCCGTGGCCGCCAATCCGTGAATACCAATATCAAGGAGGGCTTCTTTCACTTCCTCCACTAGACTGGGTTTGATAATGCACTCGATTTTTTGTAACATGGTTATTTACCTCCTCATAAATTTTTTATTTTGTGTTCTCAATCGTTTTCATTTCATTGGGACGCCGGATTGGGTGATGTGAATCCGGCGCCCATTAATCCCCCAATAAATATAGTGGATAGCTTGTACTAAGCCGCTTTCGGATACCATTTTTGGGGATATTGTTCACTTACAACCATTACCGGGACCACATAAAAGTTTCCCTTTGTTTTACCATCAACACAAATAATACGAGTGATGGTCTCAATCACCCTGTTTACCAGATGTTGGGAAACGATAGTTTCGATTTTGGTGTATGCCTGGAACTCCAACTTGTATTGGATACCCCTATAGGATAAGGTCGGGCTATTAACCGGATCATACACTTTGGCATCAGAAAGTGTAATCTCATCAATACCCATACCCTTTAGGGCTTCAGTGACTCCACCCAATTTATAGGATTTGATGGTGCATTCGATTTTTTGAAACATGTTACGAACCTCCTTTAAGGTTTAATTGATGAATTTGTTTAATTTTTTGTGATATTCAATTGATTTATTATGTTTCTGAAAATAAGCTTGTACCGTAATCACATAAATGCCACAAACCAATATGGAAAGGATAAAAAACCCCAGAAAAAAACACTGGTCGGCATTGAACCCTAAAAATGACCAAGGCTGGCTTTGAGCAACAGTATCTGTACTCATCTCACTCCATACTTTTTGTACGAGAGGAGCAATAGCTTGAATTGTATAATTAAAAGTCATCGTTGAAACTCCTTATAACGTCATTTCATTGGAGGACTCTAAAAATCCATCCAAAAGAATTAAAGTAAATATTTCATAGGATTCACAGGTACTCCATTTAGCCGAATTTCAAAATGGACATGCGGTCCTGTGGCAAGTCCGGTACTGCCCACCAAGGCAATGACCTGTCCGCGTTCCACCCCTTGACCCACTTGGACTAGAACACTGGAACAATGCCCATATAAAGTAATAAAATCATTGTCATGTTGGATAATGACGCATTTCCCTAAAAGCCCATGCCATCCGGCACCTACCACACGCCCGGATTGCGATGCGCAAATAATGGTTCCATGCTCTGCGGCAATATCTATTCCACTATGAAACCGGATTCCCCCCTCGATAGGATGATGGCGATAACCAAACCCAGACGTTATAAGCCCATCTACCGGCCAGACAAAACCAAGTTTTTCATCAGGCACGGAACCGTTAAAATATTGATTGACATTCCTATTATTCATCTCAGGTGCCTGCGCATAACTCCAATTGGCGATAATTCCAGGTATCACCAAAAGCAACATAATACCTGTCATCCGTTTTTTATAGAGTTGTTTCCATAACCGTTTCATCATTTTTCTCCTAACTTTTTGACGAGCAGAGCCGGACTGGTGGCAATCCGACCCTGCTCTAACCCCGCTCATACAATTCAAAATACGGGATATCTTTAAATCCTTAAAAAACACCTATAAGGATTATTTCCAATACATACTGTACAAAAAATGATTAAATTGGTTTAGGAAGTAAAATGGGAGGGTTATAAATAAAAAACCCACTCACTCTTCCACGCCTGCGAGGTTAGCTGACGGGCTCGGGTTGAAAAGTAACCCGGCGCTTGCGCGCTTCGCCCCTACTTCTTGGTTCCCCCGCCTCTTACGAGCTCGGCGAACTTAAGTGGTGCTAAGTTCTTGATTTAATTTTCTAATTCAATTATATAATACCTTTTATCCCGTTTGTCAAGTTTTGGTCTTGAGAGGCAGAGTACTCATTGTAATTTAAAACTTTCTCCATTTGGATAATAATTTGTAAGTCATTGAATTTATTAATATTAAAATTTTTTTGCCTATTGTCATGTGTCAGGTGTAATAGGTATAATATCACTTACTTGAACTAAATTCATAACCCTTTTTATCAAAAGCGTTTTATAATAAATGTTTATAAAAATGGTGCGATGCGAATATGTGGCCATTAAGATATTTTGAGTCAAATACATGGGCTATTCCTGAGGTAGATAATTCACCTACGTGGGATGGTGTAATCTTTTTCATCCTAGCCATTTTGTTTTACTTTGAATTTTACAGATTTATATTAAATAAGACAGAGGGTACTCAGAAAACATGGTTAAAACAATGGGTAATTTTCGGTGCTATTTTTATAATCTCTAAATTACTCGATGCCGGTGCATTAACAAATTTTCTTGGGTATTCCGGTGGGATGATACTGGTTTTCCTAACAATTTCACTTATCCGAAAGATATGGTATTCATCAATTCGTCTATCCCAAAAATGGAAATGGACAGGAATCGGTCTTTTTTATACCTTGATAATAATTTTTTGTATATTGGGTTGGTGGTGTTCTTACGTATATTTTTTACCCGCCTCCTACCCACCGGAAGAAAGAGATCAATTGCGTATGATTCGTCGAATCATTGAAATTGAACCTCACGGGGGTGACTTGGATAAGCCCATCATTCCTTTAACCGAAGCCCATTTGGTGTATGCGGGAAAAGAACTAATACCCGACTCAATTCGGTCCAATCTTGAATATCAAGGTTATCATTATACTTTAATCACAAACAAAGCATATCAACCCGCATTATTTACTATTGATGCGGTTCCGATAAACGTTAAAAAGAGACAGAAATCTTTCCATGCCTATCCGGTAAATCCTGAAGGACTAAAAGAAGATTTCAAACACGTCGGTTATTGCATCACAATGGCAAACCATGCAGGTGGACCTGCTACCGATAAAGACCGCCATTTTCATGAAAAAGGGTATTGGTCTCTTTTAAAATATTACCTATTCTAACCGTATCATGAGTGGAATTGTTATTTTCAATTCCACTCCTAGTACTAAAGAAGATAGGATTTCCCCGCCAATTGACTATCATTTTCATGAAATGGTGGAAAGTTGGGCAATAATGTTAGAATAATAGGAGATATGGCGATATTAAAAGTAGCAAAAATGGGTCACCCGGTATTGCGAACGAAGGCTCAACCCTTGAGTCCAAAGGAAATACGGTTACCGGAAAATCAACTTTTGATAGAAAACATGGTAGAAACCATGCGGGAATATGATGGGGTGGGTTTGGCGGGACCGCAAGTACATGAATCGAAACGGATATTTGTGGTGGAGGTAGTAGAAAATCCTGATAATCCGAAACGGGGGGGGACTCCTTTAAAAGTATTGATTAACCCGATCATTAAACCGTTAACCAATGAGAAAGCGTTGGGTTGGGAAGGGTGCCTCTCCATACCGGATATCCGCGGGATGGTGCCAAGATATACGGAAATTGAAGTTTCGGCGGTTGATCGGCATGGGAAAGAATTGAATTTTAAAGCCAAGGATTTTTTTGCGGTGGTGATTCAACATGAAACCGATCATCTGGACGGGATATTGTTTCTTGACCGGATGCAGGATTTTTCCACCTTGACCTATTTGAACGAATATGCCAAGTATTGGGCAAAAGAATAGTCTAAAGCTTGAGTTTTAAAGCTCTAACATTGGATGTGAGACCTTAGACTTGGGACTTAATTATGGATACGGATACGAGAAATGCAGTCGCGGAATTGATTCTGGAAGCGTTGAAAAAACCGGAAAAAGCGAGATACATGGATTTGTTGGAGGGATATTGTTCTCATGTGGAGAAATGGAACGCTCTTATGGTTCCGTTCACTTCTTTGAATCATAACTTCCCCATTACCCGAAATATTTTAGAGTCTTTGGTCCATTCAGGATTGTTTAAAATGTTTCCCTTGGAAATGCCATTGGAAGAAGAGGATACTCCCCTACCCTCCGGAGCAACTTTATGTTTAAATCCGGAAATTGAGAATGATTTTCCCTACCTGGCATCCCGCATCCACGCGGGGTACCGGATTGTGGATACCTTGCGTAATAATCCTGTCCCGAAAGAAAAGAATCATATTGAAAGCGGGATCATCAAAGCTTCGCTCCTGTTTAATAACAAACTATATTTTGAGACCCATGAGATATTGGAAGAAATCTGGCTGGAGGAGACGGGTTCTATCCGTCCATTTTTACAAGGGATTATTCAAATTGCGGTGGGTTTTCATCATCTCCTGAATAGTAATTATTATGGGGTGGTAAGTTTGACGAAAGACGGAGCAAATAAATTACGTCCCTATACACCCGTTCATAGTGGATTGGATGTAAAATCATTTTTGGCGGGAGTAGACCGATGCCAGGAAAGATTAACAGAGTTAAACAGAGAAACAGTTTCCCAATTTGATCCTTCGTTAATCCCGAAGATGAGATTGGTGAATTAAGTTGAAGTAAATTTTGATTCTATGTAAAATGGAAAGACTGAGCAATATAATTTCAAGTTACAAGGAGGAATGCGTATGGCCGAGTTTGTTTTTGCGGCAAAAAAAAGCGAGATTGAGCCGGGAAACGGGAAAACCGTGGAAATTAACGGGACACCGGTGGCGATTTTCAATGTAAACGGAAAGTTTTATGCAATTCATGACACGTGTGTTCATGCCGGAGGCCCGTTGGGAGAAGGGTATCTGGATGAGAATATCGTGACCTGTCCGTGGCACGGGTGGAAATATGATGTGATCACCGGCCAGTCCGAAGTTACCGCTTCTGCTAAAGTCCAGACTTTTGAAGTGAAAGTAGAAGGCGACGACATCAAAGTCGCGGTGTAAGCATATTGGAAAATTTGAGATTTCAGAGGGGATTTGCCCGGTGAGACACCTTTAGATAAGGTGTTTCAAAAAAAGAGAATTTGAGATATCTATGGCGGCTGTTGGAAAAGTTGAAAATTCAAAAAGATTTAAAACAAGCTGGATGGGGATGGCAGTCCTCTTCTTTGGATTGTTAGTTATTAATCAATTCATCCTCACTCAGCGGGTACAATTGGGATTACAAAAATCGGAGTTTTATGACGCCCCCAAAAAACTATTAGGAGGAGCATTCCGAGAAGTTCGGGTGACCATCGCAGATATTTTATGGGTCAAGGTAGATACGTATTTTCATGCGGCATTAACACCGGAAGAACATGAACAAATCCATCCCGGCCATCCGGAACATATGCTCGGGATATCCCATTCTGCCAGTGCACGAGCCATGGCGGAAACCCAATTTCTCCCTTTGATTAAGATCATCACGGAGTTGGATCCCAATTTTATCACCGCCTACTCAACCGGGGGATGGTGGTTATGGCAAAAACTTAACCAGGTACCGCAAGCAATAGATTTTTTCAAAGAGGGCATCCGGAATAATCCCACCAGTTTTCAACTGCATTACGATTTGGCAACACTATATTTTTGGAAATTGGAGGATTATGAAAAGACCAAAGGAGAACTCATCGCGGCGTTAAACATGGAAATGGATGACCGCACGAGAGTCGAAGTAATGAATTTTTTGGGATATACTTACGAGAGATTGAACGATAATACGAATGCCATTAAAATTTGGGAACAGATTGAAAAAACGAACGTATTCCCTTACTCAAATTCCGCAAAACGGCGGTTGGCCGAATTACAACCCATGCAAAAAAGGCTCTCAGGAAAATGATTATGCGCACAAAACCAATGAATCTAGAATCGTCCACCCAAATCGGTTTGAGTGACGATTCTCATGCCAATGAATCTAATAAAAAGAACCAATCAAGACTTGAAGAAAACACTTCTTTATTTAATCGTGGAACCCTGAGAATCCGACTAATCATCGCCGGGCCATTATTCGTCAGTTTACTGGTTTTACTCACCGGCGTATTCATTTTACAGATCGTCGAACTCAAAATAACAAATGCGGGAGTGCCTCAAGCAAATATCAATAATATTTTGTCGACACTTGAATTAACCATTTTAGGGTTTACAGTGATTGCGGCTTTTGCTGGATTTTTACTGAGTTATGTTATTGTTAAACCGGTCCGCCGAATGACGGAAACCGCAAGAAATATTGCTACTGGAAAATTGACCCAAACCGACCAAATTCCTTCGCACGTGGAATTAGATACGTTGCAGGCGACATTTAATAACATGGTCACTTCGCTACGTGAATTTTCCTATGAACGAAATACCTATATTTTAGAGAGTTTAACGAGTGCCTTGGTAACATTGGACAGTACGGGGAAAATTGCCACCATCAACACAGCAGCAGAATCCATCCTGGGAGTCGAACCAGATTCCGCCACGGGAAAATCCATTTTCGATATTCTGGAAGATTTACCAGAAAACCAACAAGTCCGAAGGATGTTTCAAAACAGTTTACAGCGCCACATCACCTATTCTTCCGAGGAAATAATTTTAAGTTCTGCTAAATTTAAAAAACTACCGATCGGAATAACCATTTCACTTTTAAAAGAAGAAGACCAACTCATCGGGATTGTCGCCGCATTCAAAGACTTGAGTAAAATCAAACAGATTCACCAGCAACTCCAGCGTTCTGACCGGCTGGCGGCCATCGGGACTTTGGCTACAGGATTAGCACATGAGATCCGCAACCCGCTGGGTTCCATGCGAGGATTGGCACAATTACTGGCGGAAGATATGAAACCGGAAGATCCCAAATTACGTTATGCCCAGGTTATTATAAAAGAAATTGACCGTTTAAATCATGTGGTACAGGAACTCTTAACTTTTTCACAGGCATCGACCGGCGGAATGGAATATAATGACATCAATATTGCTTTGCGTGATGCTTTATTCGTTGCAAAACAGAATCCGAAAATGAACCCGAATATTACCATAACGGAATATTATGACACGCAAATTCCCCTGGTAAAGATTGAAAAAGAAAAGCTTATTCAAGCATTTTTGAACATCATCATAAACGGCTTGGAAGCTGCAGGGGAAATGCCGGGAGATAAAAGCAATTTGAATGTTCGTACTTCGTTAGCCAACCCACGTTCCGATTACCCGGTGCCGAACCTGGGGTTTGCACTAGTCGAAATAAGCAATACCGGCAAGACCATTCCACCGGAACATCTCGATCATATTTTTGACCCATTTTTTACAACAAAAGAATCCGGTACGGGATTGGGTCTGGCGATTGTTCACCAAATTATTGCTTCTCACAGCGGATTAATCGAAGTCAGCAGCGAACCGAATAAAGGGACGGTTTTCCAAATTTACATTCCTATTATTAAAGAACAGGAGGCATTTGAACTTGCCACCACCTAAAGTTTTAATCGTTGACGACGAAGAAACATTACGATTTACTCTATCTGAGGTAATGAACAAGGAGGGGTATACCGCGGTGACAGCCGCAGACGGCGAAGAAGCCTTGCAAAAAGCAACCGGGACACTGTTCGATCTGATTATTTTAGATATCAAGATGCCCAAAATGGACGGGATGGAAACGCTACCACGAATTAAAGAAATAGATCCAGATGCCACCGTCATTATGATAACAGCTTTTGGTTCCAAAGAATTGGCTCTTCAAGCCATCCATATCGGCGCTTACGACTATTTCACCAAACCTTTTGATATTGAAGAAATGCGGGTAGTGGTGCGAAGAGGTTTGGAAAAAAACCGGCTGCAACGGGAACTTTCGGTATTACAAAAGCAACCCTTTGAATTTGACAATATGATTGGGCAAAGCAACCAAATGCAGGATGTTTTCCGTTTAATCCATCAAGTAGCTAACTCCGATGCGACGGTATTAATTTGCGGAGAAAGCGGCACGGGGAAGGAATTGGTCGCTCAAGCGATTCATTACCACAGTTCCCGTTCCAGAAAACCGTTTGTCAAAATGAATTGTGTTGCCATTCCGGAGGGTCTGCTCGAATCGGAATTATTTGGCCATGAAAAAGGGTCGTTCACCGGTGCCGTAACGCAACGAGTAGGCAAATTCGAATTGGCGCAGGATGGTACTTTGCTTTTGGATGAAATCGGAGATATGAGTCTGACCACCCAGGCAAAACTGTTGCGGGTACTTCAAGAAAGAGAATTTGAACGAGTTGGGGGAAACAAGATTGTCAAAGTCAATATTCGTATCATTGCAGCAACCAATCAAGACCTAGCCAAGGCGGTGCAAGAAAAAAAATTTCGGGAAGATTTATATTTTCGATTGAATGTAGTACCGATTTATTTACCTCCGTTACGTGAACGAAAAGGCGATATTCCATTATTATTGGATCATTTTTTGCGGATTTACAATGCCAGATTTTCAAAACAGGTCAGGAATGTTGCTCCATCTGTGATGAAATTTCTTACGGAATATTCCTGGCCGGGGAATATCAGGGAATTTGAAAATATCATTCAACGCGCGGTGGTACTTGCTCAATCGGATACACTGACAGAGAACTATTTACCCTTGGGCACTCCCCCGGTAAAATCCAACGATACAATTGCTACAGAATCTCTTTCCGGCAATCAACCTCTTAGTAAAAAGATTAACGCTATTACTTCGGAAGCGGAAAAAAAGATTATCCTCCAAGCTCTGGAAGAAGCTCAGGGAAATAGGACTATTGCTGCTAGAATACTGGGTCTAAGCCGCAAGGGACTTTACGATAAGTTGGCCAGATACCATATTTCGGATAACTGATCTTTTACAACGAACAATTCTGTAAAACAGACACTTTCCAATCATCTCAGATTAACTCTAATAAACAACTGTAACCCTAACTTTACATATTGGCAAATTTATCAAGGATTATAATTCCACCCAGTGTTCAATTAGATAATTGATTATATTATTGTTATGATTACTTTTTGAAAATAATAAGGTAATGGCATGGGGTTTGCGTTATCATAACCTACAATGAAAAATAAAATACACATAAACCAAATTAGAAAGGGGGGGAATAATTAATGAAAACATTAAGAAATAAACGTGGTTTTACCTTGGTGGAAATTATGATCGTAGTAGCGATCATCGGAATCTTGGCGGCTATTGCTATCCCGAACTTTATCAGAGCGCGGATACAATCTAATGCCAAGGCGTGCGTCAATAACCTGAAACAAGTATCGGGTGCCAAAGACCAATATGCCTTGGAATTCAAATTGACAGGTTCGAATTCCGTGAGTCCGTTTGCCAATCTGACGGTGTATCTGTTGAACCCGAATGCGACAACCTGCCCGACTAATGGGTCCGCCTATACCGGCGATGTGGTTATTCAAAATACTGTGGTCTGTCCGAACTTTGCTTCAACCGATCCAGAATTTTCACTACATCATTTCCCTTAAAAACGTATTTACTCAAAACCGGCGTCTTGGTTTAACTTACAAGCCGTCGGTTTTTTTACTGTTTCGGGAAAAAAAGGAGAAAAATATGTTTAAAAAAAGAGGTCAATTAGGATTTACCTTGGTAGAAATCATGATTGTCGTGGCTATTATCGGAATCTTGGCGGCTATCGCTATTCCGAACTTTATCAGGGCCCGAATTCAATCTAATGCCAAGTCTTGCGTCAATAATCTTAAGCAAGTAACCGGTGCGAAAGCGCAATACGCCTTGGAATTCAAACTGACAGGTTCCAATTCCGTTAGCCCGTTTGCCAACCTGACCGTGTATCTGTTGAATCCGAATGCGACAGCCTGCCCCACCAATGGATCCGCCTATACTGGCGATGTGGTTATTCAAAATGCTGTTGTCTGTCCGAACTTTGGTTCAACCGATCCGGAATTTTCACTACATTACTATCCGTAATTCAAGAAGAGGGCGATTGTGTATAATAAGAAGTTATCATACCAAGGAGTTCTTGGAAGCCGAGAACTCCTTGGGTAATCAGTTTAGTGTGAAAACCAGTGATAGTGATATGAAACCTAGAACAAAAAAGTTAAAACGTGGATTTACCCTTGTTGAAATCATGATTGTGGTTGCAATCATCGGAATTTTGGCCAGCATTGCTATTCCATGGTGGATACGCAGTGTAATTCAAACCAATGCGAAAGCTTGCATCAACAACCTTAAACAATTGGATAGTGCCAAATTCCAATATGCATTGGAATTAAAAATGTCTGGTTCCGCATCTATTACATCAATTTCGGATCTAACAGTCTACCTGTTACAGCCCAATGCGACAACCTGCCCTACTAATGGCAGCCCCTATTTGGGAAGTTTTGTGGTAAGCAATGATTTTGTATGTCCTAATTTTACCTCGATTGATCCCGAATTCTCAATGCATACCTGGCCTTAATCCATTCCGAAGTTTCTGAAATATTATCTTTAATTATTGTAATTCCAGCAGTCCCTTTTTTGCCCCCGCATATTCCGGATTGAAAAACAAGACTCGATTGTAAGATTCTTTCGCCAGATCCTTTTTCCCCTGAGTTTGGTATAACAATCCCAATCGGTAATGGGAGGAAATATTTTCGGGTTCTAACTGTACCGACTCTTTCCATTCACTTTCTGCTTTCCCAAATTCTTTATTGGTGAAATAATAAATTCCCTGATAGTAATGGTAATCCGATAAACGCTCGAACGCCCATGCCCTCCAAAAATCTTTTTGGGAAATATCTGACGGCGTATACCGGTAAACATAATTTATTTTTGGCGGTAGATATGGATAAGGATGTTCAGGGACGGCATTTTTGACAGGTACACTTGTCACATGATAAAGCAACCCTTCCTGAGTTACTGATAACGACGGGTTAATTCGAAGATTATATTTCTCATAAAAATAACAGGGACGCTGTGATAGATTCTGTTTGAAAAATTGGAACATTTGCCAATCCACAAACGTGAATGCCTGGTTGGGATTTTTGGGGACTTGAGAATTGTTGAAGGTGGGGATTTGTAATTTTGGATCATGGATTCTGTTTAACCCTTCATAATACCATCCCAGCGCCAGTGACGTTCGCGAAAGTACGGTGACATCCGCACGATAATGTTCCACTTGCTGCAAATACCAAACTGGGAATACATGTAAATCATCGTCACCGATAAATAAAGCCTTCGGTTCCATAGTATCCAAAATATCTTTTCCAAAATCATACGCGAGATAATAATTACGCTCATTATGTTTTAAGAATTGGGTTACAAAGCCCGTCAAAACAAAAAAAACGCTAATGGCATATGCTAGAAAATATCTATTGGGTTTGTTATTGATAATTGTATATCCAATTCTCGTAATCCCTATCCCCCCCCATATCCCATAAATTAAGTATGCAGGAATAAAAAAAACGTCCCGGGTTTCTAAAGAGAGTAGTTGAGTCATGGGATGATTATTGACAGCACAGAAAAATAACCACACGACTATAGCAATCCCTCCCAATAGAATGGCGGAGGATTTATGATTCTGTCCAAGCCAAGATAACCCGAATAATGCGCATAATCCCAAAATAATTCCGTAAATCAATCCGGAGATGGTTACGGATTGCCCGGTCAACAAAACCCATGCGGTCGTGCCCAACTGTTCTTCCAGCAAGCCCCATGACCGTCTCCATTCAAACGGCGGGTAATCGCTTCGTAATAGAATTTCTCTGAATCCTTTCCATGTATCCGCTTTTCCCCATTCGATCATTCCCAAATGCGGTGTTACCAACGGCAGTAATAAATATACCGAAAATCCTAATAAAGCCAGGGAAATACCAATAAGTAAAGGTTTAAGTGAAAATGTATTTTTGAATTGCCCCTGCAATAACAAAAAAAGAATTACTACCGGAACATAAAGAACGGAGGTATGATGAATCCCCAGGCTGAACGACCACAGGAATACCCCCGCGTACCAATATCGCCGTTCCCGGGTCCGGGCGTAAAGCAATACAAATAAAATGATAAATGCCGTAAAGAACGCGCTCAACGGATGAACTTTTGCCACCAACGCCTGCGACCAAAAGGTCCCGGAAAAAGCAAATGTCAACGCACCGGATATGGCTCCGATGTGTGCCATTGTACTTGACTGTAAATCCTTTTCCGTTAAACAGTACCATTGCAAAAGAAGAAAAATAATGACATACGTTACGCCCACAGAAGCCGCCGCAAAGAATACCGATAATAAGTTCACTCTATAGCCGATATCCGTTCCAAAAGGCAGAAAAGTAAACAATTTCGCCAACAGAATATATGTCGGATAACCGGGTGGGTGCGCGAATCGCAAACCGTAGGATGCCGTGATAAAATCCCCGCTATCTCCGAAGGTCACGGTCGGTGCGACAGTATAAAGATACACCGCCCCGCTAATCAAAAAAGTCAAAATGAAATATGTAATAACTTTTTTTTGATTTACCATAAATTTCTTGGAATTCAAAAACAGTATATTGTATCACTGAATCCTAAACTATATTATCCTACAAATCGCCCATCACGAGTCCTATTCATTACAAGATGAAGCTAAAATCAGAGCGGACTCCAATACAAGATGTGGCGGAAATAGTGGGAGGGCGGGTAAGAAAATAAATAAAAATTAGGGGTGTCCAGACATGAACACCCTATGTACTCATTATTGTAAAATACTAGTAGAATGTCTTCTAATTATTACCATGGGTTAATATTTCTTCCAGTCAGCTATATCTACAGTCGATGGTGTCAGTATCAAATGGGTAATGGATAAGGGAGGAAGATTGTAAGTGAAAGAATTCCCGGTTACTGAAATGACGGATGGTCCAATAATGGAGGCTCCACTGTTTGAGGCTACCGAATAGATGGTCGCACTATTGAACGTGGTTTGACTGCTAATTGTAAAATTTCCATTAATGGTCTGGGTCATATTTTTATTGAGGACCATGATATGCAATTGTGATTGATTACTGGACATCACAGAGGCATAGATGGAGGTATCGGTAGTATCGTTCATCAACGCCTGCACATGGGTATCGCCAAAGGTGGAATTATGTCCGTCATAATTCCGGTACATCTTATAGGCTAGTGAATTATATTCATCCCCATTCCCTAAAGACCACAAACAACCCGCAAAGACACCATATTTCCCGAATATTCCCAATACATCTGCTTCCGCTATTCCCCCTGTGATATCCCATCCTCCACCATAGTTATATTCTGAGATCGAAAGTTGGGTTCCGGGATTATAGATATTGATACAAGATTGAATCGCTGGAATATAAGGACAAAATGGTGCCCAGTAAGTTGTTTGACCTTGTCCTATCCAACTGGGTTGAATATAATTGCTATCCCATAATTCACGGGGAGCTTGTAACCGGGCTAATTTATCTGCATTCGTGTCATTACCGGAATTGGTACTATTTATCCGATGAGTACCTGTGACCTCTGAATAGTCATGAATATCGAGCACATCCAGTAATCTAAATCCGTAAGCTGTAGAAGCCTGATACAGTTTATCCAAATAATAGCTAAGAAACCAGCCATAACTTCCTTGAACAGTGCTCCAATCGGGTGCATTTTGCAAAGTCAGAAAACCTTCAAAACCATAGTCTACCGGGCCGAACATCAGAGCCGTTGAATCCACCGACTTGATGGCGGAAGAACAGGCAATTGTCTTTTGGACTAATTCCGTGCATTGGGTTGCCGTGGGATGAATTTCCTTATGTGTGGAGGGCCATAGACTGGGTTCATTATCCAAGTCGTAGAAGGGAACTCCACCAGTTACCTGGCTTAATGTACTGAAAGAGCTTAGGCTGCCAGCACCCGTCCCAAACCTGTTCACCAGATAGTTGACCTGTTCATCCATATACACGGTAGAACCATTATCATACTTTGTCTCTTTCGGGTTCGTAGTAAAGGCGGAACCTTTATGAAATGCTATGGGATTAAATCTCGATGAAGAGAATGATGCCGTACTGACAACACCTGTATCATCTGCTGAAACATAACCGGCCATCTGGATTGTTAATAGGTTCTGTGCCGTGAATTTCGATCGGGTATCTAAGACATACACCGTATTCGTAGTACACGGAGACACCGTACCAATGGAAACGGAAACCCCGCCTGGTAGCATATAATCATCGCTTTCGAATATATAATCATTTCCTGCATTGGACCAATTCGTGACCCAGTTATATGCCGTCAAACGGTTTCCACCCATTCGAAACAAAGTAAAATTCTCCCCCCCTACCAAATCCTGATTGGTTCCGTAAATATAGGGGCTGATTGGTTGCTGGTCGGTTTGGGGTGAAATCGTGTAGTTGACGTTTATTTGTGCGAAGGCGGAAATGGTTAGGTTGAGTAAGACGAGAAACACGAGCTTTTTTTGCATGATTACATACTCCTAATAAATTAAATAGTTCAATATGTCTACATTAGATAATAGGATAATAAAAATATATTTGCAATATGATAAATCTTTTCCAATATAAGACGTGGCGGAAATAGTGGAAGAGTGGGCAAGAGAATTAATAAAAAAGAGGATATTCTGAAATGAACAACCCTATGTACTTATTATAAATTTCTAGTAAAATTTCCCTTGATTATTACCCCGATTAATATTTTTCCCAGTCATCTATATCTACAGTCGATGGTGTCAGTATCAAATGGGTTATGGATAAGGGAGGGAGATTGTAGGTGAAAGAATTCCCGGTTACTGGAATAACGGACGGTCCGATGATGGATGTTCCACTGCTTGAGGCTACCGAATAAACGGTGGCACTATTGAACGTAGTGAGACTGCTAATCGTAAAATTTCCCTGGATGGACGATGTCCAATTTTTATTCAGCACCATGATATGCAATTGCGATTGATTACTGGACATTACAGAGGCATAGATGGAACTATCTACCGTATCGTTCATCAACGCCTGCACATGAGTATCGCCAAAGGTGGAATTTTTACCGTCATAGTTCCGATACATTCGAAAAGCCAAGGAAATAAAATTATCTACCGATCCCCAATAACTTGCCGCATAAACCCCGTATTTCCCACAAATTCCAAAAAAGTCCGCTTGGGCAATTCCCCCCGTAATATCCCAACTGCCGCCAAAACTATATTCCGAAAATG
Source organism: uncultured bacterium (assembly GCA_963768165.1). Taxonomy (GTDB): domain Bacteria; phylum UBP4; class UBA4092; order UBA4092; family UBA4092; genus CAVYHJ01. The sequence continues at coordinate 246,658 of CAVYHJ010000002.1, forward strand.
ATGTTTTTGTACCGGGATAGTAATTATAAATGGAAGTTTGAATGGTCGGAATAAGCGGTAAATAGGCATCGTAATATTGTCCAATCCAGCTATTCTCAACATAATTCTTATCCCATAATGTCCGCGGCGCTTGTAGCCGGACGGTCTTATCTGAATACGTATCGGAGTCGGAATTTGTCCCCGTAATGGAATTTCCCTCAGAGCCAGCAGCGGAAGAATAATAATGCAGATCCAACACATCCAACAATCGTTCTCCTATAGTCACAGAAGCTTTATGCACTGTATCCAAATAGTACGATAAAAACCAATCCGGTGAATACCCGTTATCTACATTGGCCCAATCCGGAGCACCTTGCAAAGTCAGATAACCTTCAAAACCATATTCCACCGGGCCAAACACCATGGCCGTCGAATCCACCGACTTGATGGCAGAAGAACAGGCTATCGTCTTCTGAACCAGTTCCGTACAACAGGTTGCTGTGGGATGAATTTCCTTATGTGTTCCCGACCAAATCGAGGGTTCATTATCCAAGTCATAGAAGGGAATTCCACCGGTTACCTGACTTAATGTACTGAAAGAGCTTAGACTGCTGCCACCCGTACCAAACCTATTCACCAGATAGTTCACTTGTTCATCCATATACACCGTAGCCCCATCATCATAACTTGTCTCTGTCGGTTTCGTGGTAAAGGCGGAACCTTTATGAAACGCTATCGGGTTAAATCTCCACGATTGAAATGACGTCGTACTGACGTCCCCCGTATCATCTGCCGAAACATACCCAGCCATCTGGATCGTTAATAGGTTCTGTGCCGTGTAATGGGAGCGGGTATCTAAGACATACACCGTGTTGGTCGTACACGGATTCGCGTTAAAACTGCCAGAAACACCGCTGGGATACATACCATCATCGCTCTCAAAATACCAGTCACTTCCTGCATTGGACCAATTAGTGACCCAGTTATAGGCGGACAAACGGTTTCCGCCCATGCGAAATAAAGTAAAGTTCTCTCCCCCTACCAAAGGCCCGAAATTAATTCCATAAATATAGGGACTAATGGCTTGTTGTTCCAATTGAGGGGAGATAGAGTAATTGATTGTGATTTGAGACAGGGTAATGGATAAAGCTTGGGTGGCTGTGGATCCCACTGAATCAGTTACTTTCACAGTAAAGTCATAAACACCTAATGAAGTCGGAGTTCCTGAAATAGTGCCTGAACTATAGAAAGTCAACCCGGGAGGTAATGTTCCCGTCGTTGTAGTCCAAGTATAGGGAGGAGTCCCATTCGCTGCTTGAAGGATCTGATTATAAGGAAAATTAATTGTTCCATTGGGTAAACTGGAGGTCGTGATAATTAAAGAAGGTGTTGTCGTAGATAGGGAGGGGCCAAAAATAACATTGTCAATTTTAAAAGTATAATTTCCGGTATTGGTCCCGATAAGAATTTGAAGGCCAATCCGATCCATCGGAGTTCCAATCCCGGTGTCATTTCCATATAATATGCTTGACTGCCAAGAGTTGGATAAAGTCAACCATGATCCATTAGCCCAGGTCCATCCAGAACCTTGTTGCGAATATACTTGTGCATTGGGGGAAGATGCAGAATTGGTACATGCAACATACATACTCAAGATAGTATCAGTTCCCAATGTAAATGGTGGATTCGAGTAATAGACATCTATATTGGCACTGGTAGATGAAGTTTTGTTTACATAGACATAAAGACAGTCCTCACCGGAATATCCACCGGGTCCCCAACCGATAGTAAAAGAACCATAGTTACCACTTTCCCAGGCAGCTACCCAACCGGTGGTATTACTCGATTGGGAAAAGAAATCTGAATATGATGCAATTACAGGGCTGAGAATGGTTAGGGAAAGTAGAAGAGTTGAAATAAGAAGTTTTTTCATCGGAAGGACTATCCTTTCAAATAAATAATTTATGATACGTTAAATTTACCTCAATCGGTGAGGTCATGTCAATGGATCTTAACCAATAAAAACGCGATAGAAATAGTGGAAGAATAAATAAAAAAAGGAGTGTTCTGACATGAACACCCCTATATACTCATTATTATAAAATTCTAGTAGAATGTCTCTAGTTAATCTTTCTTCCAGTCAGGTACATTAAGATTTACAGGCATCAATATAAAATGGGTAATGGATAAGGGAGGGAGATTGTAGATGAAAGAATTCCCGGTCACTGGAATAACAGATGGCCCGATGATGGATGTTCCACTGGTTGAGACTATCGAATAAACGGTTGCAGTATCGAAAGTGTATAGACTGCTAATCGTAAAATTTCCCTGGATGGACTGAGTCCAATTTTTATTCAACACCATGATATGTAATTCCTGATTACTCGACATCACAGAGGCATAGATGGAGGTGTCTGTGGTATCATCCATCAATGCCTGGACATGAGTATCCCCAAAAGTGGAATTTTTCCCGTCATAATTCCGATACATTTTATAGGCCAAGGAAGTATACTTGTCTCCCTGACCCAAGGACCAATAGCACGCCGCATAAACCCCATATTTCCCATAAATTCCTAAAGCATCCGCTTGCGCTATCCCACCCGTAATATCCCAACCGCCGCCAAAGCTGTATTCCGTAAATGAGTTTTTTGTACCGGGATAGTAATTATTGATGGAAGTTTGGATGGTCGGAATAAGCGGCAGATATTGGTCATTCCATTGTGCAATCCAGCTTGGTTCAATATAATTCTTATCCCATAATGTCCGCGGTGCTTGTAGCCGAACTTGTTTATCACTCAATGTATCACTGGTAGGCGTTGTCCCCGTAATGGAATTTCCTTCAGAACCAGTAGGGGAAGAATAATAATGAAGATCCAACACATCCAACAATCGTTCTCCAAAAGTCACAGAGGCTTGTTTCACAGTGTCCAAATAGTACGATAAAAACCAGTTCGGTGAATATCCGGTGCTCACACTGGCCCAATCCGGTGCACCTTGCAAAGTCAGATAACCTTCAAAACCATATTCCACCGGACCGAACACCAAAGCCGTTGAATCTACCGACTTGATGGCAGAAGAACAGGCAATCGTCTTTTGAACTAATTCCGTACAACAAGTTGCTGTGGGATGAATTTCCTTATGTGTTCCCGACCAAATCGAGGGTTCATTATCCAAGTCATAGAAGGGAATTCCACCGGTTACCTGACTTAATGTACTGAAAGAGCTTAGACTGCTGCCACCCGTACCAAACCTATTCACCAGATAGTTCACTTGTTCATCCATATACACCGTAGCCCCATCATCATAACTTGTCTCTGTCGGTTTCGTGGTAAAGGCGGAACCTTTATGAAACGCTATGGGATTAAATCTCCACGATTGAAATGACGTCGTACTGACGTCCCCCGTATCATCTGCCGAAACATACCCAGCCATCTGGATCGTTAATAGGTTCTGTGCCGTGAACTGGGAGCGGGTATTTAAGACATACACCGTATTGGTCGTACACGGAGACACCGTACCAATGGAAACGGAAACCCCGCCTGGTAACATACCATCATCGCTCTCGAAATACCAATCATTTCCTGCATTGGACCAATTCGTGACCCAGTTATAGGCGGATAAACGGTTTCCGCCCATTCGAAATAAAGTAAAGTTCTCACCCCCCACCAAAGTCTGATTAGTTCCATAAATATAAGGACTAATGGCTTGTTGCTCTAATTGAGGGGAAATGGTGTAATTGACTGTGATTTGAGTCAGGGTAATGGATAAAGCCTGGGTGGCTGTGGAGGCTACTGAGTCGGTTACTCTCACAGTAAAGTTATAAATACCTAATGAAGTCGGAGTTCCTGAAATAGTGCCTGAACTATAGAAATTCAATCCGGGAGGTAAAGTTCCTGCCGTGGTTGTCCAGGTATAAGGAGGTGTTCCATTGGCTGCTTGCAATACCTGGCTATAAGAATAATTAATCGTTGCATTGGGTAAACTGGAAGTTGTAATCACTAAGGGCGGTACTGTTGTGGATAAAGATGGGCCAAAAATAACATTATCAATTTTAAAAGTATAATTTCCGGTATTGGTTCCGATAAGAATTTGAAGGCCAATCCGATCCATCGGAGTCCCACTTCCGGTGTCATTTCTATATAATATGCTTGACTGCCAAGAGTTGGATAAAGTCAACCATGATCCATTAGCCCATGTCCATCCAGAACCTTGTTGCGAATATACTTGTGCATTGGGGGAAGATGCAGAATTGGTACATGCTACATACATATTTAAAACGGTATCGGTTCCTAAAGTAAAGGCTGGATTCGAGTAATAGACATCTATATTGGCACTGGAGGATGAGGTTTTGTTTACATAGACATAGAGACAATCCTCTCCGGAATATCCCCCTAGACCCCAACCAACAGTGATGGTACCATAAGGACCCCCTTCCCATGCAGCACTCCAACCAACGGTATCACTCGATTGGGAAAAGATAGTTGAATAAGAAGCAAATACAGGACTGAAAATTATTATGGTAAGAAGAAGAGTTGGAATAAGAAGTTTTTTCATCGGAAGGACTATCCTTTCAAATAAAAATATATATGATACATTAACTATATTTACCACAATCGGTGAGGCTATGTCAATGTATAATAATCAGGAGTTTCCCCATTTTTTAATCGAAATCAAATTGAAGGAACAACTGATTGGGTTCCAAGAAAGGTTTTTGGGATTGGGGAGTATATTTCCAACGGGTATTAAAGAAGACCCGAAAGATGCCATCGGCCAAGGCATATTGATGGAAAGCAGGAATTTGAAAGAAACGTTTGGCCCGGGTATAAATTTTACGAAGAAGTACCGCAAGTCGAAGAGTTCCACCAAGGAAGACACTCAGGAAATAGAAGACGGCAAAGAGTAAGACGACAGTATTTTTCAGAGAGCGATACGTGCGTACCCGTACATCCTCGAGATGATATTCTTTTTTAAGAAACCGGATACTTTCTTCCACTTTCCAACGAGTCAGATAAATCTCCAAAATACGAAGAGGGGAAAAGGTTACATTGGTTAAGAGGATGAGCGGCTCGGATCCAAATCCTTTCACGACCACTAAAAACAAATCTTCCCCTGATAGCGTAGGAAAATGAACTTTGGTTTTCCCCAGAGATAATAATCGTTTTTCCGTATACCCTTGTTGATCGACCTCCACCGTATACTCCTGGGGACAAGCAAGCTCTTGGGCCATCTGTCGAGCCAGTTGTTCAACCCGATTCGGAGTAATCAATCCACGGTCTCCTTTGAGACGAACCACAAATCGCAAGTCCCTCGCCAACCAGTCTCGAATCAGGTTTTTTCGGTCTCCCCCACGGTCCATGACCCAAATCCCTTTACCCTTCAAGGAGCTATTGACTTGATCCATCGCTTTGAATATTTGATGGTTCTCGCTGATGAAATCATGCGCCTTCGCCGAATATAATTCACTGTAGAGGGGATACAAATTCTTTTGGTCTACCCGGGCACCCACCACTTCTAACACCCAATATCCCCAGGTCTTCTGTTTCTCTACCCCATCCCAAACCCAATCTAAGAAATCCATCTTCTGGGCATAGGGTTTGGAGATATCCGTCAAATCAATCGCTAATACCGTATCCGGATCTATTCGATCTCGCACATGCTCCAGCATCTGATCCAAGACCTGTTGGGATAACTCTGGATCTTGCAGATTTCGAGACAACCGATTCTCCGTCTTGATCAATTTGATCTCCTCATGTAAATTACGGGCCACTTCCGATAACTTGATATCCCGCGAGGCTTGAATCCCAAAGAGCATCTGATGAAGAAATCTCCGTTGTGGTTTGGGGAGTCCTTTCCCAAGGACCTCCATAAAGTGATCTAATTGAGTATTGATTTTTTCCAGTAATCTGCTATCGTTATTCATAGGAACCTCCGATTTTGGGGAATAAGATTCCCCATTTTTTTCTCCAAGGCTATTTTATCCCCGCTCAGAGGTTCCTTACCACTTCCTATTTTACATCCCTTATTGATATCTCGCAGGTTATATTATTCAATCCCTAAATTCTGGGGAAACTCCTCATAATAATTGATTCAAGATGGCTTTATTTTCAATCATGTTATTTTAAAAATTGTAAAGAATAATTTCAAATTAACAATCATTTCTATTATTGGTTAAATAAGTGTAAAGTTAGCTACACACTGTCTCCGTATTAACTCCACTTTGTCTCCCAATGAACCGTATAGGTACTTTTCAGATGCTTTTACTAAAATAAATTTATGAAACACTTTATTTTTTTAATTTTTAGGGCTTTTAGAAGGAGAGTTGTCTACACTTTAGCGACTAACCTACTAATCATTTAAGGCACGTAGATTGAGCTCCATAAAATTTTCTTGCATGGTCGGTATCCAGTGACACCCGTACCGAAATAGGGAGATCTTTGATTCGTGAAAAATTAACCTTTCAGCCCGGAGGTGGATAAAGACTTCACAATATGCTCTTGAAAAACAAAGAAGATAATCAAGACAGGAATTATAGCCAGTGCAGCTCCAGCCATCTGGATATTTTCCGACCCGGTATATCTTCCCTGGAGGAGAGCTATTCCCAAGGGAAGAGTATATTTATCTTCATCCAATAGAAAAATTAAAGGACCTACAAAATTATTCCAGGAACCCAAGAAAGTGAGGATGGCTAAAGTAGCAATCAAGGCTTTCGATAATGGAACAATTATTAAACTATAGGTATAGAAATCCGGACAGCCATCAATTTTGGCGGCATCTGTTAAATCATTCGGGATCGTCTCAATAAACTGTTTCGCAAGAAACACACCAAAGGTACCTGCCAGACTGGGGACTATTAAAGGAAGGTAGGTATTTAACCAATGGAAATCCCGCATGAGTATAAATCCCGGCACCAATAAAACACTGCCCGGAATCATCATGGTCGCCAGCATCGCCAGGAATATTTTATCTTTACCCGGGAATTGGTGTTTGGCAAAGGTATACCCCGCGAGAGAACAAAAGAAAATGGTTCCCAAGGTAACACTCCCGGAGACAACTACACTATTCCACATGAAACGTAGGTACGGCATACCGACCATCAGTTCCCGGTAGGGAATTAAAGTTGGAAAGTGTTTGAACCATAAACTAATAGGAATAGCGATGACATCCTCCCCCTTTTTAAAAGAAGTAATCACCATAAAATAGAACGGGATGACCATCACAATTCCAAACAAAGCCATCAAGAAATAAATTAAAAAGCGAAAGAAGGATTTCTTGATTCGATAAGTATTCATTGCATTAATCTACTTTCTTACCAAACAACCATTTAAAATTGATATACGTTAAAACAAAAATGATAGCAAATAAAATATACGCTATGGCGGAAGATTCACCCATTTTAAAATCCTCGAATCCTTTACGATAGAGATAACACACCATGGTCATCCCCGAATCCGCCGGACCAAACTTGGAACCCGCTTCTCCGGCACCACCACCCAAAACATAAATCTGGTCAAAGACCTGGAGCGCGCCGATTGTGCCGGTAACGGTAAGAAACAAAATCTGCGGGCGCAGCATAGAGAGCGTTATCTGCCAGAAATTCTGAAGGGCATTCGCCCCATCAATTGCAGCCGCCTCATAGAGTTCATTGGGAATATTCTGCAATCCTGCCAAATAAATAAGAACCGTGAATGCCAATCCCTGCCAGACGCTCATGGCAATAACAGCATAGAGGAAGGTCTGGGAGTTATGAAGAAAATTAACCGGGTCTCGAATTAATCTTAAATTTAATAACAATGCATTAATCCAGCCATATTTAGCTCCCAGAAAGAGAACTGTCCAAATTAATGCCACAGATACTACAGAAGTGACCAATGGAGAAAAATAGACAAACTTGAACATTCTATCCGGTTTAAGTTTCTTGTCCAACCCAATCGCAAATAAGACGGCCATAAACATTTGTAATGGAATGACTATCAGACAAAATACCAGTGTTCTGCCGAAACTGGACCATAAATCATTTTCAGACAGGAACATTTTTAACTTACCCGCCCAGGACAGATTGGCATTGGCAGAATCCGTAAAGATCTGGGAATTAGCAAACAATATTCCTTTAAAGTTTTTAAGACCCACCCAGTCCGCTGTCGACAAGGGCAAGACAGGATTATATGCTGTAAACGCTATATAAATGGATACACACATAGGGATAAATAGAAAAATTAATAAACTTAAAACAGTCGGGGTAATGTACAGATAAGAATACCAGTTTTTACGAGCCTGAGAATTCAACAGAATGAATCCTAAACAACAAAGGATGAGAATACCTGACGCGATTTTGGAATAAAAAAGAACATCTTTTTTCTTTTCAAGAGCAGGCAACCGTTCCACGATATTCGTATAATATTTATTAAAATCTTTGAGTCGTTCTGCCAACGCCTTATTCGCAAGGGGTGTAATGCGGTCAATTTCCTCGTCGCATAAATTACTTTCATAATTCAAGAATTTCTTATATTCATCAGGATATTTCCCCTGAGCGAACGCCGCATTGATTTTAAAAAGAGTAGTTTTTTCCTTACCGGCCACACTGATGAGATAATCCCGGATATCATTACGAAGTCTTGAAAAAGAATTATCAAGGAATCTATCCGATTCAGGACTGCCCACAATATAGGGCCATGACCGGGTACAATACATAATCTGTTTTAAAGATTCCTGATCGTCTTTCGGGATGCCAGGTAAAGGCTCATCCCAAAATTCTTTTAAAGGAGACAAGAAAAGGTTCCGGCCTTCTCCCCGGTTATTCATATTATCGTTAAAAATATATTTTTGAACATCCTTCCGGTAATAGTATTGAATCCACTGCATGGCTTCTTTGGGATGTTTAGACTTCCGAAAAATGACAAAACTGGTACCGCCAAGAATCGAAGCCGATTGGCCGTTATCTGCTGCCGGCATGGGAACGATGCCCCATTTCCCTTTTAGAAAAGGAGCCCGTTTTTCAATTTCCAGGTAATACCATATCCCATCAATCATCATGGGGGCCGCGAATCCCTTTTCATCCGAGACAAATAATTCCAACCCTTTATCCAACTCAATATTACCGTTATTCCATAACCCTATTGCAAACTTAAATCCTTCTCGAAACCGGGGGTCCTGCCAGTTGACTTTGGTACCATCGGTAGACATGGTTTCCGTCCCCAATGGCCAAACAAACTGGCCAATCGCCCAGCCTGAATCTCTTGTAAAAGAAACACTATACTGGTATTCATTGGCTTCCAGAACCCGGATGACTTCTTTAAGTTCCGACCAGGTATTGGGTGGTTTAATCCCTAGTTTGGCAAAAATATCTTTCCGGTAGTAAATACCCAAGGAGGTCATTCCCTGCGGAATACCATAAAGATGATTTTGAAAATAAAAAATCCTCCAAGGACCTTCAAAAGACTTTTGTTTGAGATCTTCGATTTCCTTTGGGAACATAGCTTGCAGGTCAACCAATCCCCCGATTGAACCATAATCTCCCGGTCCTCCCAAATTAGTCGTCGCCAAATCCGGCGGGTCTCCAGCGGCCATCGCAGTAAGATATTTGGTATAGAATTGCCCCCAGGAGATGGGTTGAACAATTACATGGATTCCGGTTTCTCTTTCAAAGTTTCCGGCAATTACCCGGTACATCCGGCCATCATACGCATCTCCGACATTCCAAAAACGCAAGGTAACAGCCAAGGAAGAATTTGGTAACAACCCAAAAGTGATAAGTATGATTGATGAAACAGTTAGTAATTTAATATATCGCCAAGGCATGTTTGTTTTCTATTTAAGAACCGAAAACGTTTTTATTATAGCAGAAAAGCATGCCATAATTATTTTTGGAAGGCCAAAGGAGGGGGTACTAGAACATTCGATTATTCGCTCGGAATAGCATACCATCTCCACTCAATCCCGTTCAAGTAGTTAAAGAGACATTGACCGGTTTGCGGGCTTCCAAAGAATCAATTTCAAAGTATTCTTTTGTTTTAAAACCACCAAAGGAGGCAATCATGCTACTGGGAAACATCAACACCTGATTATTGAAATCCCGGACATTGGAATTGTAAAATCTGCGTGAGGCTTGAATCCGATTTTCGGTATTGATCAGTTCTTGTTGCAATTTTAGAAAATTCTGATTGGCTTTAAGCTCAGGATAATTTTCAACCACGGCAAATAAAGATTTCAATTCATTCACAAGTTGATTCTCAGCCTGTGCCTGGGACTCTGGATTTCCGGTATTAGCCATTGCAGCGGCACGGGCTTGGGCAATTCTTTCAAAAATATTTTTTTCATGTTGGGCATACCCTTTGACCGTCTCCACTAGATTGGGGATAAGGTCATAGCGCCGCCGCAATTCTGTGTCTATATTTGACCAAGATTCGGGGATCATCTGATTTAATTTGACAAGAGAATTGTATCTTCCAAAACAATAAATAATAAAAGCTAAAAGTACCATTCCTGTTAAAGGACATAAAACCGCAAATGCACCCAAGACTGTCTCCTCTTATAAATATTTTCTTTATGTTTACAAAGAATTTTCCTCTTTCACATAATCGGGTATCAAATCAAAGAATTTATGCGCACATATAAGAAAATTATCCATTTGTTGTGCCGAAACACGATAAGTTTTCCATTGATCTTGTTGGGCTTTTTTAAAACGATCCCAATAATTTGTCGTATTCGTAAGGGAATGAACAAATTTGAATATAACCGTTTGCGATCTGGCTGTCATAGACAACATCGTTGTTCCCTGGCGTGGTAAATTGAGTATGAATTCAATCATTTGAGGATGAATGATGTCATAGGAGAATTTTTTATCTTCACATTTTACATAATACTTTTTAGAGAATTCCGCTGATTCAAAGTCAAGCCCACGACGATTTGGGAATTTACCTAAAATACGCGCCAATTCAAAGAGCGATGGTTCAAACACGGTAGATGTTTCTGAGTTGGGATGTGATATCTCGACTGCGGTATCCCCGAATGCAGCGAGAGATTTGAAAAAAGATGCTCCACAAAATAGGACATAGAGAGGATATCTAAATACCAGTGAAGTATCCACGGCAATGCATGTTTCGTAAATAGTTTTTCGTTCCTGACCTCTTCCCGTCGCGACTGTTACTTGATAATCGAAAGTACAGATGTCCCTATCTTTCTCACGCCCCAGACAAATATTGTACATTTTTTTCTTCTCACCTCTAAAACCATAATCGGTAAACCTTTCAAGAAGGCCTATAGAATCATCTTGTAGGTATGTAAATCCATGGCGCTTGGCGAAATCCCGCCATTCCATCCGGCGTTTTTCATCTACCTTTTTCTGACTAACAATAATGGAAATAATGATAGCGACAACACCTAAACTAAACATAGGACACAACAAACCCACCAAAGAATCTTTCATTATCAGCATAAGAGCAACGAAGAAGATACCAGTACCTCCAATTATGTACTTGGTTTTTATATCAAAATTTTTAGGCGGTTCGGCTGTGGGAGGAGTCGTTACTTCTGGCGGAACATTCTCCGGTGGATTTTCTCGAACTGGCGGGGATTCGTTCTGGACATATTCTTTTATAACTTGTGTTCCACACGAACTGCAAAATTCGTCTTCACGAGTAAGTGGTTTCCCACATTTTCTACAGAATCCCCCACCAGTATCAGTATCCATAATTCAATCCTTCCTAATTGCAAGTATACTTAGAACATATTGGTTAATACGATTTTGGTCAACCATCCACTCAATAAGATCATAATGGGGACGGTACAGGCTGATACGGCTTCTGAGATTTTGGAAATTTTCGTGCATCCGCTATACAGAATCAGGATTGTATAACAGAGGGAGAATACCGACAATATGCCCATAAGTTCTACGTTTGCCAGATCCAATATCCCAAAGAGAATCCCGGAAACGAGGATTACGACTGCCATGGGTAATAACGCCGAACCGGCAATGAACATATCACCTTCGATTCCTCCCATTCCATGAAACGATTTACGGACTAAAAAACTGGCTAAAACAATGCTCAAGAAAGGGATTGCCGCAAACAGAATTAATTGGAAAAAATCTTTCATAGTTATTTGTTTAATTGCGTCTACGAAATTGGAACTCCCTCTAGGGTAGCTATAAGAAGAAGAATTTTGTGGTTCAAGAAATATTTTCCCCAGTCTATCTTTTACCTGATTGAGCTGTGCAACGGTCAGATCGGAAGATTTCTGAATATCGGGTGATATGAGACCAAAGAGTTTTAGAGAATTGAATTCTTCATCATTCATACGGTAATTTTCCCTTTGTAATCCATTTTCAATTTCAGAATATACATTTTCTAACCCTCTTATAATACCTCTGAGATCATTAAGCTGATCAAGAGTTAAATCCGAATAATTTTTAGAAAATGTATCTTCCCATTTACTTGCCGTTTCATTAATTCTATTAATTTGATCCTGATTCAGGTTGGGTACGTTTTGTGCGTTGGGAACAAGTCCCAAGCTTTTAATTTTTTTGAATTGCTGTTGGATTACTTCGGATTCACTGAGTGTTTTAGGAATTCGCGTTCGTTGAGAAAATCCACTGGAATAGTTTAACATTCCAAGTCCCCAACCCTGTCCCGACATGGGACTATTCCACACATACATTCCCATGAAAATGCAGATGTCGAAAACGATGGCGAATACAATTCCAACGCCCATTGCTCGTGCCTTATCAAGGCTTTCAAAAGCGGGTAATAATCCTCCCACGGGGTTAACTCCTAAAACTTTAAATGCCTTCCAGGCATCCTGTGAGGCAACTCGCATTTTATCTTTAGTCGAGGTCAATCGAACACCGCAACTGGTACAAATTTCCGCATTGGAATTTGTACCTTTTCCACAGTTATGGCAGTATATTTTTCCACTTTTCGGATCGCAACCACAATAAACACACGTGATAGCCTGGGGAGCGATTCCCTTTCCGCAATTTCGACAAAACATGGTTGTTTTCGTATCTTGAACAATAGGTGCTGAAGACATGGTTGTATTACTCACAGAGGGTGCTGTGGGTGGAATGGAGATCAAGGGTGCGCCACATTTTATACAAAAGGCACTATCTCCAGGATTGCTGGTATTACATTTTGGACATAACATGGTACTTTCCTCCTTTTAGGAATTTAATAAAGTTAAGTTACTTTGACTCCACATAAAGTGCTTTGACAACCGGATTGATTTTTTCAATACCTGTTTTAGTCGTAGTAGTTTCTTTATCAGTAATTTTACCGACGACTGTAATGGTCTGATTTTTACTCAGTGATACTTTCTTGGTATCCATATCATAGAGAATAAAAGGTCCTTCATCTGGAACATTGACCATACAGTTATCCTCTTTCGTCTCCATCACAGTTCCTGTCCATTCAATGTTTTTATTCTTATACTTATCAAAATTTTGTTTTACTTTAACCAGAGACACATTGCTCGGTTTGTAGACTCTTACAGCCTCTTCCAGAGAAGTAATTCGTTGTGTTTTCGGTGGAAGAGGTATCTGTTGATCCGAACTCGCGGGAGGGTCATTCGTATCTCCCTTAAATTCAACATCAATCCGATTTGTAGAGAATTTAATGAGTTTCAAATATTTTGATTGGACTAGCGCATCAGCTAATCCTTGGGCATCACCGGAGAACACTACATCCACTTCACCACGTTTTGCGGTCTCATCATAATCTCGCACGTCAATTCGTTGCACCCCTTCTATCTTATTTTTCCAGGATTTTTCCAATTGCGAAAGTTGTTCAAAGTCCACCTTGGTTACTATCACCTGAATCGTTAGAGCCGTGGTAACCTCTTTGTTCCATTTCTGTTTAATTTGTTCAATCAGATAGTTCGCGTAATTTTCTCCGGCATTTGCCAACGCTTCCTTGGCGGATACAAATTCTGCGACGTCCAAACCTGAACCTTCAAAATCATTGGCGCAAAGTATGGAGCCGGTATCCGTTCGTATAGCACGCGCTTCGACATGCGCTCGGCACGAAATTAATCCATGCAGATCATGCTGTGTGACAAATTCACAAAAAGCCTCTCCGACTACTACAATATCCGCCCTATTTTTAAGTCCTATCGCCTGTGCTTCCTTATCGTTTCCATTTAGAATCTCTTTCATTTGATCGGTGTATCTTATTTCTCTCACCTGGACTTGGTCTAAACATTCAAAACCTTGTTCCGTAAGAAGTCTGATGATTTGAGTTTCCGCCGCTGGATCGGGGACAGAATGTCGAGTGTAGGTTTCCGGTATAATCACCATAATCTTGGGATTTCTCTTTTTACCTATGAGAACATCCACCGGGGTGGTGGTACTCGTGCTAGAGTTATCCAGTGGCGGTGGAGGTGGGGGCGGAACAACAGTGCCAAGAAAGTTTGTAATTTGTGCCACCAATGAATCAATGGCAATTTGAGTGGCTTGCCCCAGCAAGGTGCCACCAAACCCTTCATCGCCAATAGAGAGATTTTGACCAACAACACCGGCGCTACTGCCTGATTTTTCTCCTTCCCCTGTTATAACTTTCTCTTTACCCGTCTTAACGTCAATAATGTGAACTGTCACCTTCACGTGAGCCTTCTCGCTATGGAATTTAGGTTGAAAAATAGGTAAAGGTATGCTCACACTGCTACCTTTAGAATTTTCAAAGCCTATTACCCTGCCCGTGATGAGATAATCCGCACGGGATAGATTAACCGCAATACTTTCATGCCCAGTAATTATTTTACCTATTGTAATTTCTTGCAAAACTTCTCCTAAGTCTTCCCCACGTGCCACAATGTCAAATCTATCTGTTGCGGAAAAAGCGGCCGCCAACATTTCCGATATTCCTTTTCCTACATCTGAATCTTTACTTTTAAAGTCTTCAATAGCAATTGTTATTTTCCCAACGCGGTGAATTGGAGAGGATACCTGTGCACCCCCCCAACACGGAATTAACAAAACCATCAGACTTGCAAAGAACCATTTTTTTGTATTTATTTTCATAAACTTTTCCCTCCTTTTGGAAATTTAGTAAAATTTAATTTATTGTTGTTATTCAGCATAAAATGCTTTGACCACTAGATTTGTTTTTTCGATACCGGCTTTGGTTTTGGACGTTTCCTTATCCGTAATTTGCCCAACGACTGTAATGGTCTGATTTTTACTCAGCGTGACTTTCTTGGTATCTACACCAAAGAGGATGAAAGAACCTTGATCCGGAATCTTGACCATACAACTATCCTCTTTCGTCTCAATTATCGTCCCTATCCATTTGATATTCGTCCCTTTATACTTGTCAAAATTTCGCAAAGCCTCCAGCAGTGTCACATTTTTCGGTTTGTAGACTCTTACAGCCTCTGCCAACGTCTTTACTCGCTTAGGTTCGATAGGCGGGATTATTGATTCAGGACTCTCAGGTTTATTCGCAAACCGTACTGCCAAAATACGACCTCGATTATAGATATCATCAAGGTAACCAGTCTCGCGGTTGTTGTAGTAGTCAAGACCATAAAGCGAAGATGGGTTCCGTAACTCGCCACTCCATAACCAATAACCAGTAAGGTCAAAGACTGGGTCTATTCCAATAGTCCAATCCGAATTGGGATAATCCAAAGCCCGATGTCTCTTGTTATTCTCATGAATACTCCTCAATTCCTCTCTAGTCGGTAACCGCCAATCGCTGTATCCGGCATACTTATCCCGGTTTAATTCTTCAACTGCCGGTTCTATTTGGCTCTTATTTAATCCTTTCTTCCCTATATCCGGTGTCCACATTAATCCGGTCTTGGTATCCGTGATTACTTTCTGACCATTTATCCAAGACACCTCATATCGGCCATCCTCACTTCTGGATGGTTTTTCTGGCGCAGGTTGTTCCGCAATAGATTCTATCGTACCACCCAGTCCATTGGCGTTGCTAAGAACCCATACATCGTTTAGGATACCCAAGTTATTACCGTCTTGACCTCCAAAGATAGTCATCCGTTTATGGGTAGCATCGTAAATCGCAGAAGGTTGAGAACGCAGATCGGGGATACTTCCGGGTGGAGAAAGTTGTGTCCAAGCAGGGATTCCGCCAAGCCCATTGGCATTACTAAGCACCCATGTATTATTTAAAAAAGATCCACATTTAAATCCTGCAAAGATAATCATAAAGTTGTTTGTAGCATCGTACACCGCGGTATGACTGCCTCGTGCCACCGGAAGATCACCACTTGGAGAAAGCCGTGTCCAAGCGGAGGTTCCGCCAAGTCCATTAGCATTACTAAGTACCCACACATCATTAAAATACGTTTTACAGTAGCCAGTACCGCCCCCAAAGATAGTCACTCGGTTGTTGATTGAGTCGTAGATCGCAGAAGGTTGAAAACGTGGATCCGGGGTGCTTCCAGTTGGTGAAAGCTGCGTCCATGCAGGCGTTCCACCTAATCCATTGGCATTACTGAGTACCCAGACATCATTCAGATAACCCCGATTGTACCGTCCCCCAAAGATAATCATCCGATTATAGAGAGCATCGTAGACCGCAGTATGTCCCTGTCGCTGAGTCGGGTGTGTTCCAGTTGGAAAGAGTTGTGTCCAAGCGGGAGTTCCACCTAATCCATTGGCATGGCTGAGAACCCACACATCATTTAAATTACTATTTCTACTATCAACTCCACCAAAAATAGTCATCCGATTATGGAGAGCATCGTAGACCGCCGTATGATTATATCGCGCAATTGGTAAACTTCCTGTAGGAAAGAGTTGTGTCCAGGCAGGGGTTCTTAGGCCATTGGCATTACTGAGTACCCACACATCGTTCAGCAAAGTACCAGGAGTCCCATTTTCACCTCCAAAAATGGTCATCAGATTATTTTTATTATCGTAGACGGCGGTATGCGCCCATCGCATTAAGTTAGAGTTACTTCCGGCAGGAGAAAGCTGTGTCCAACTTGATGAATTTATTGGTTGCTCATCAGCCACAGGTACAAGAGGATTTGTAACAGCGGGCGAAGACTCAGGCATTGTGGGTGCAGTTGGCTTTACAACTCTTTCAGCAATGTCCATTTGATGAAACGCCTCGTTAAGCAAAGGTGCAGCTTTTTCAAATTCTCCATCGTTCATGAGACGTTCAATTTCATCTACTTTGGATTTAGGTATATATTTACTAAAAGGAATCCCTTCCTGGGCTAATATTTGAGGGAAAGACCGTGAGACTTTATACCGGTCCGCAGCATTGAACTGGGTGGTTGGATTTTTTCTTGCATCTTCTCGTACCTGAGCAATGCTATCAGAACTAATCATTGGGTTATAGGACGGATTATTCGGAGAACTATTCGGCGGGGTATAGTTACGCGGGGGGCCCCCGGGATACTGTGCACTCCCCCAACACGGAATCAGTAAAACCATCAGGCTGGCATAGATCCATTTTTTTGTATTTATTTTCATAAATTGTTCTCCTTTTTTAAATTACTTAATTAACGTGACCTTAACATCCGCAAAGTAAGCTCTAGCATTAGTCCAAACACCTAATCCAATTTTACCGGAAGATATGGCCTCAAGCTCTGTGCCTTGATATTCTTGTACCAAATTGTTATCCAAATAACATTTTACAGAATTCCCTTTAACGAATACTTTGATATCGTACCATCTTCCTGGTTCAATATGGCAGTATTTACGTTCTGTTAAAAGACGCACAGTCTGAGGACTCCTCCATGTTGTTCGTTCTATTATATCGGTTACCGTGTTGTTATAAGAACCTATACCCCAAATAAAGCTATTCAAGTTATTTGCGATATTTTTTATTCTAAAACCTATTGAAAAAGCTTCGTTACCTTCGATCATCATGGCTTTTAATTCTAAAATATAGTCTCTCCAACCGCTGTCGCCAACAACTATAAAGCTAGGATTATTAATACTGTTGCAATATAATTTTCCATCCCGTACCTGCCAGTCTCCTTCTACAGGTATCCATGGACCCAAATCATTCCTTTGAAAATTATCATAGAATACTGCTGAACGAGGGCGGACATAAGAATCATCTGCATTCCCATTAGGTGAAACTACGGTTGACATAAAAGTTGCTTTCCCAGAGTTTTCTGGTCCAAAAACAACGACTTCTATTGGATCACCTGGTGCAATTTTCCAACTTTCCCCTAGGGCAGAACCAAAACCGTCTAGCACTATTTCAGAATCGTTCCAACTGACAAGCTTTAGCCCTATCGCATCCAAATTCCCACTGGTAATACGCCCAGCCGCCCAACTATGCGCTCCACCTCCATTGTCATGTATGGCGATTGATGTCCCTGAGTCGTTTTCATCAATAGTATCAACAGAATCTCCAAGTCTACGCAACCTGGGCATCGAATTACCAAACCCTTTACCACGTATAACAATTCTCTGGTTGTTCACTGGCAAAATAGGTGTCACAGTAAAGATCTCTGGGGATTGAGCAGGTGTTGTAGGAGAAGACCGCTCTGCCAGAATTAGGGTTGGTAAGCTGAGCGCCCAGACATCATTCAGATAATCTTTATCACTATCAGTACCACCAAAGATTATCATCCGATTATTGGTACTATCATAAACTCCAGTATGCCTGGATCGTGCCATTGGCGGTTCCCCGGTTGGGTTAAGCTGTGTCCATGTAGGTGTTCCGCCTAGTCCACTCGCATGGCTGAGCACCCAAACATCATTCATATTCTTTAAATTTGGAAGATTCCCATTGTCACTATCACATCCTCCAAAGATCGTCAGTCGGTCTTTGGTAGCATCATAGACTCCCGCATGATAGGTTCGTGATGCCGGAATATTTCCAGTTGGAGAGATTTTTGTCCAAGCAGGGGTTCCTCCCAGCCCATTGGCGTTGTTGAGTACCCATACATCATTCAAAGGACTACTACCCCAGCGATGTCCCCCATAGATAATCATCCGATTATGAGTAATATCATAGACCGCAGTATGACTCGCTCTGCCACTTGGAGGCTCTCCGGCAGGGTAAAGCTGTTTCCAAGTGGAAGGAGTTTTATCAAGTCCATTTGCATTGCTCAATACCCATACATCACTGGGATAAGCACTAACATCAGACATAGCAGCATCAACTCCCGCAAAGATAATCATCTGATTAGTAGTAGGATCGTAGACTGCAGTTGGACTCCATTTTCCATTCGGCTTTTTCCCTCCTGCGTAAAGTTGTGTCCAAGCGGGTTGTCCTCCCAGTCCATTAGCGTGGCTAAGCACCCAAACATCGTTTAATTCACGTACACCATTGCTATTACCTCCAAAACCTCCAAATATAATCATCCGATTATGGGCAAAATCGTAAACCGCTGTATGTCCCTCTCGAGCTATAGGTTGGGGACCACCTTTAAAATAAAGTAGTGTCCAAATGGGAGTTCCGCCCAGGCCATTGGCATTGCTAAGTACCCAGACATCATTCAAAAGATTATCTTGAGATTTTTCCCCACCAAAAATAATCATTCGATTGTTAGTATTATCGTAGACAGCAGTAGCGCGGACTCGCCCAACCGGAGTAATTCCAGTCGGAGAAAGCTGAGTCCAAAATCCATTAGATGAGGCATTTGTCCTCGGTCGCATATAGGGGACCTGTGAATTTCCCCAATACGGAATCATCAAAACCATCAGACTTGTAAAGAACCATTTTTTTGTATTTGTTTTCATAAAACTTTTCTCCTTTTTATCTTTTTGTTTTGAATCTATTTTGTTTTGCTCCTTAGAATATTAGCAATATCGTCATGGTTATTGACCCTTGCATATTCCAAGGCTGTTGAACTTTCATTATCCTTAACATTCACATCCGCCCCTTTATTCAAGAGTATTACAACGATGTCTTTATATCCCTTGGCGGAGGTGACCATCAGAGCAGTTTCCCCATCCTCTGCCTGGGCGTTGACATTCGCTCCTTTGTCGAGTAACAAAGATACACATTCTTTTTGGCCATTTACAGAAGCCAATATGAGTACCGGTGTTCCGGCGGTATCTTTGGTGTTGGGGTCAACTCCGCTATCCAATAAACCTTTTAATGCTACCGTATCATTAGACAGTACGGTGGAAACAATATCCTTCGTAGTACCACCAGCTTCAGTGGTACAATCAGAAAGAAGTTGATTGAGCCTGTCAACTTGGTCTGTCAGGTTAGTTACCTCCTTTTGTAGGTTTTTATTTTTCAAATAAAAAAATGTCCCGCCTGATATAGCTGCTATGAAAAGGATAACCAAAATTCCCGCAACCCAGACCAAGGAGTTGGATTTCTTAGTCTGTGTAATCGGGGAGGGAGTGATTATTGGTGGAACATACTCGAGTGGCTTTTTCTGTACTGGCGGTGGGGTCGGAGGAGGAGTCACTACTGTTGGTCGAACAATTTCTGGCGGTGGAACACTCGGTGGTTTACTTTGTTGAACTGGCATTTCTGAAACGAGCGGTGGGGCGACAGATTCCTTTACGACTTTTGTTCCGCACTTATTGCAAAACCCTGCGTCGGGAAGAAGTTGTTTCCCGCATTTTCTACAAAAAATTATATCATTTACTCCCATACTTCTACTCCCTTCTAATCGGTTGGATGAATTTGACTAAGGATTTAGTGGCATTAATATAATCCCCTTGAATCCAAAAGTCAACTGATCGACTTCGTTTTCCCTTATTTCATTCAGGTCTATTTCCATTGATTTTAAAGTTTATTGGTTTAGCATCGGCAGTATAGTAGGCAAAGGCAATGCCAATTATATTTAAGAAGAATAATTCACCTATAAGAAAAAAGGTAATTTTTAGGTACAATAAGTGATTAGAGAGGTTTTTATTTTCTCGTCTCCACATTCTTACATTGTTATTCGAGGTCTCTGTTCGTACCTTTTGGAACATATAGATGACGGTATGGGTAGTCAGGATGAGAGAAAATATCATTTGGTAGACAAAGCATATTATGGGATAGATTATCTCCGTATTGTCTCCGCTTTAACTCCGCTTTGTCTCCGTTGGACAAACGCTTACTAAACATGAGGTGTTTTGTCTACTAAAAGAGTTCTTTTTCGGGGTATTTTTGGAAACAAAAAGACAGGTGTACTAAAAGGTACAGTGGAATGGTTGCTTTCTCCACAGTATTTTCGCTATAGCCCAAGGTACAGAAATTTAACCCCAGTTATCTTTCTCTTTTCTCCAACCGGTTTATACCCAAGTGAATAGGGAAAAGAATTGCAATAAAATTTAGAACTAATCCGGTGATAAGCGGAAATAGGATGGACCACATGGGAATGAAAGATACATTTGCACCGTTTAGGAAATAGGGGATCATGGGTTGTGCCGCAAGAAATATGGTTGCCATGATGTAAAACAAACTTAATACTACGGTAAGGACGGAACCGGTTCCCGCGGAAAGTTGCATGGGATTTTCCACGTTGAATGTGGGGAACATGGCACCCAATCCCATGGCAATAGACGTTAACGCGACGCTCATCAGAATGACACAGGCCAGCGAGATGATTCCCACTAAGGGGTCGATTTGCAAAAGATAATTGGCCAATAAGATGAGTCCCCCGCCCACTGCCAGCATGGTGATGAGCGCCAGTAAATATTTGACCCAAAACAGTGTGGTTAAGCGGATGGGAGCACTGCGAATCACCCAGATAATCCGCCCTTCCAGACTAATCATGGTGAAGACAAAACGCATAGCTAGATTCGCCAGAACGAATCCTACAAGGGCGAGATTAAATAGACCCAGAAGACTTTTAATAGGCAGGTTAAACACATTTTGGTTTAATAACCCGGTATCCCGTACGACATGCCGGGTATTGAAAAGATAAACGAACACGAGTGTCAAGAGCAGGGTGAACTGGCCCCATTGGGTTAAATCCCGCCAGAATATTTTAATATCTTTAACGATAATGGCGCGGACAGGCGGACGGAAAATATCGAATAGTTTGTAAAAGATTTTATCGAGATGCCATCTTTTTTGGGCAGTGGTTCCTTGCACGGATTCGCAGGATTTTGTCCAGCCGGGATAATACAATTTATACGCCAATTGGCATCCGATTTGTACCACCAGCCCCGCTGTGATAATGAGCAGGAAAAAGTAGAAAAACATATCGTATAAATTTCCTTCCACGGCGGCTGTAAAGACCTGGGTAATCCAGTAACTCGGTAGGTAGGGATTGGTGGTTAACTGTAAATTAAAAAGATATTGATTGATGGCAGTGCTTTCCGCTTCCGGACCCAGCATTTGTTTGGCGCGCAATAACCGGAGATATAAAACCACAGCCACAAAAGATAATCCGTAGAGTATGACGATCATGGTGCGAGCACGGTTGGCGGGGAGTAGGTACGCCAGAATCAAAGTCACTAGGATGGAAATGCCGGCAGAAACAATTAAAAACGGGATATTGCTGAGAAGGGCTATGGGATAAAAATACCAGGGGGCGTGCATGATGGAACCATAGGAAAAATAAATCGGCACGCCGAAACATACGACCGCCCAGGCACCGTAATAAAATGTTTGTATATATTTTTCTATAAAGATGGCAACTGGATTGACGGGATAGGAATGTAACAATGGTAAATCTTTCGACAAATACATGGTGGACAAGGCGGTAACGAGGTCACTAAAAGAGGTCATCATGAATAAAGCGAGAAATAAAAAACCGATGATCCGGTTAATTAGAATATCGCCTACGGTCGGTATTTCATGGAAATAACGCGCTAAAAACCGGAAGAAGAAAAACCCACCGAACCAGAAAAATAGAATTAGGAAAATCATAATACTAAAAGACACCCAGTTTTCCGTATTGAACCGTTTTATCCAGTTGCGCAATATTTTGGGTCGTACACGGGCAATTTCCAGCGTATGCGCGACCAACGAATTTGCCGGGAAGGTGGACACTTTATTTCACCTCTTCTTCTGTTAATTCCAGAAAAAGGGATTCGAGGGAAGTATTGGCGGTGACGCTGGAGTTTTGTTTGAGTTCTGCGATGGTGCCGGTAGTAATGAGTTTACTTTGATGGATAATCCCCACACGGTCACAAAGTTCTTCAGCGACACTCAAGATATGCGTGGATAAAAATATGGTGACTCCTTCGCGGCTCCTTTGTTTTAGCAAGTCTTTAACCTTTTTTGTACTTTTAGGGTCCAGCCCGACCATGGGTTCGTCAATAATCAGGACTTGGGGATCATGCAACAATGCGGCGGACATTACCAACTTCTGTTTGGTTCCGTGAGAATAACTTTCGCAAAGATTATCCAATGCTTGATGAAGGGCAAAAAAATCCGTCCAATATTCAATCTTTTTCTCGATGCCGGTGCCGTTGAGAGAATAAAGTCCTCCGACAAATCGCAGAAATTCCCTGCCCGTGAGTTTGTCATAGATAAACGGGTCTTCCGGGACATATCCGATTAATTTTTTGGCAGATAGGGGAGAATCCACTACATTGTACCCGCCGATAGATACCGTGCCGGAAGTCGGTCGGAGTAACCCGGTTAGGATTTTGATGGTAGTGGTTTTCCCTGCACCGTTTGGTCCGAGGAATCCAAATATTTCACCCCGCTCTATAGAAAGGTTTAGATTATCAACAGCAACCTTGGTATCGAATTTCTTTACCAGATTTTGAATTTCAATCATAGCCAATGTCACGTCCTCGTATTTGAATTTAAAACTTCGACTTTCATTTTTCCGAGATATTGAGTCAGGAGTAAAGCCTGATCCAAATCTCCTTCAAAAAGTTTGATATGGGTTGCATCTACTCTTGTCTGTCCAAAAGTACAATCAATGGGAATCCATTGACCCACCCAGACCTCGTTCCATGCGTGATAAAAGAAACCGCCGTTGGCATAAACAATCCCCACATCCATTTTAGTGGGAATCCCGATAGACCTCGCCAGCCCTGCAAAAAGAGTCGAGTGGACTTTGCAATCGCCCCGCGGATCTTTTAGAATATCTTTCGCCGAAGGAATACTAATGATAAATTGTTGGCGCATATTTTTATGCACCCAATTCGCTAATTTTTGCACCGCAACCACTCGATTGGTTCCCTGTCCGACAATTTTCATGGCTTGTTGACGGAGAGTTGAATCGTCACTTTGTATCAGGGGCGATGGTGCAAGGTAGGGCGTGAAATCTTTTGTCTCTCCCGTCTTTCTTAGGACAGGTGCGGATAAATCTTTGGACTGAATATCCAATGAAACATAATCTTGGGTTGTATCTTCTGAAGGAATTAATTTCTGTCTGTCATCCGCGGCTTTAAAGTTTTTCGGGAACACACCGTATAATTTTAATTTCAGTTCGGTGGTTTTGCGAGGATCGGGAATTTCGCCAACCATGTCCACGCTGGTCGCGAACAACAAATCCTGGCTGTTGTTTTGTTTGCCGACCAGTGCTGTGGCAATTTCTTTCGGTTCGTTGATAGACGAAAATGTCAGGCCGGCGATGGATGCACTTTCTTTTAACACTTCCCCTTTGGGGCTAATCCATGCGTCTTGCGTTAATCCTTTAAACCGTTCTTCCACTTTATAGGCGTCTCTTTTTGTATCGTTGATGGTCACCGGAACTTTACCCATGACTTCTAATTCAATCTCCGTACTCCCCAAAGTTCCGGGGTCAAAAATCGGTAAACGGAATTTCGTGCCAATCGGGAATCCTTTTTTCAATAAGAATAAATTGATGGCGTCGGTTGAGTAGGGTCGTTGGGTGATGGATATGGTTTTTGAAGAAGTGCCGCCCAACCCGGTGATATCCAGCCGGAGTTTATTGCGAATGATTTTCCCTTTGACCGATGTATTCTGTCCGCTGGCGCCTAGTTTGAAATCAAATCCAATCAACAATAAATCCTTATCCAATGCGGTCACGCCCGACATTTTCACATTTTGATGAGTCCCTCCGAGGAGTATCGAGATATTGGATTCATTCTCCATTTCGTAGGTCCCGTTCATTTGTCCGCGACCTTCTTTGAGCGTATAGTGCGCGTTGCCAACTTTTTGGTCGTTTAAATAGACCCCACGCCATTCTTCCCGCATGATAACCTGATCCGGGTTATCTACATTGATTTGGGGGTCCATTTCCAAAATCGAACGGATGGAATTCCGCTCATACAGCGAACCCATCAATACCAGCCAGATAACCGGCAAGACTAAACTCAATAGTATATTTCTAATTTTCATAAGTTTTAGCTGCGTCGGGAATGAGTTCTTTTCTTTCCCGACGCCCATCTCCGCATGTTAAACGTTAAACCCCAAACTTTAAACTATTCTTCTAGAATGGAAGGGAATTGTATAATCACCGTGTCTCCCTTTTTCAACTCCGTGCACTCCGCCGGAATTTCGATAAACACATTCGCCTTGACCAACGAACTCATGACTCCCGACCCTTGTGAACCTGTGGTACGCACGTGATAAATTCCGTTTTCATCTTTCTGGGCAATCCCGCGATAAAACGCCAATCTCCCCGCTTGCCTCTTGATAGGCTCTTCCAAAATCGCTTTCGCCGTGGGTCGTTCTAAATCTTTTTTCCCCTGCATTTTCCATAAAGCCGGTCGGACAAATTGTTCGAATGTTACTAAACACGATACCGGAAATCCCGGTAATCCGATGACCGGTACCCCCTGAATAAATCCGAATGCCAACGGTTTCCCCGGCTGTACCGCAATCCGCCATAATTTAATATCGCCCATTTTTGAGAATACTTTTTTAGTAATATCGAAATCTCCTACCGATACTCCGCCAATGGTCAAAATCATTTCCGCTCCGGAATCAATGCAATCTCGTATTCGATTCTCCAAGTCTTCCTCATTATCTTTAACAATTTTTGACAGAATAAGTTTCCCGTTGCATCGCACAACCGCCGCCGCGACCGCGTACTGGTTCCCGTTTCGCACCTTGCCTGGCTCCAAATCATCTTCGATATTGAGAATCTCATCGCCGGTGGGAATAATGGCAACCCGTGGTTTCCTTCCGGCTTTCACTCTTGAAAATCCCATGGCTCCGAGTATTTCCACTTCTCCGGGACGCAAGGTTTTTCCTTCTTCCATCACCAATTCCCCTTTTTTTACATCCTCACCCGCAGGTCGAATATTTTCCTGTATAGTGACAGATTTTTTGATAACAACTTTGGAACCGTTTTGCTCCGTGATTTCCTGCATCACCACTGCATCTGCACCTTGGGGAATCGATGCTCCCGTAAAAATCCGTGCCGCATGCCCTTTAGTAATTGCTTGCGTAGAAACCTTGCCCGCGGGTAACGTTTCTACAATCTCCAAGATCACCGGATCCGATTCACTTGCCGACTCCACATCTTCCGCTATCACTGCGTATCCGTCCATCGCCGATAGAGCAAATGGCGGTAAATCGTGCGGGGCATATATGTTTTCTCGTAGCACCCTATTCACAGCCTCTACTAGATTGACGTTTTCATAGGGCAAAAGGTTTATTTGAGATAAAATTTGTTGATAGGCTTCTTTAAATGGCAACATCTTCACTCCCTGTCATTCCCGCTCTTCTGTTTTGTCATTCCCGCTTTTCTATTCTGTCATTCCCGCGAAAGCGGGAATCCAATCTTTGTAATGGTTAAATCTTTTTAACTAGAAACTAGGAACTTGAAACTAGGAACTATTTTATTGCGCATTCTTCCGTATTTCCTTTGAGCTTTGCCAACCCATGCGGAAGTACCGGTAAAATAAATTCCAAATTTTCTTTCACTCCCCGCGGACTTCCGGGGAGATTCACAATCAAACTCTGTCCCCTGATTCCACAGACCGCGCGCGATAATAGGGCTGTGGCAATTTTCTTCATGCTCTCCGCACGCATATATTCTGCCAATCCTGGCACCTCCCGCTCGATTACTGCTTTTGTGGCTTCCGGTGTAATATCCCTGGGAGAGAACCCTGTTCCGCCGGTCGTTAATATCAAATCGCAATGATACTTATCCGCCATGCGTTTCAATTGGGTTTTAATCTTATCCAATTCATCCGGCACAATATGCTGTTGTTTCACTGTCCAACCCTGTTTCTCCACCAATTCCCGTGCCACCGCGCCGCTCAAATCCTCCCGCTCGCCTTTATATCCTTTATCGCTGATGGTTAAAATGCCGACAGTAAACATATCTATCTTATTCTACCCTACCTGATTCCCAAACAGAAAACCTTTTGGGTTACAATAATATTATGCCTGAGAATAACCCCATCACGGAACGCGACCGGTTGAGAGAAAAAGGTAAATTGATTTACAACATGTGTCCCGACCCCGAAAATTGGTCCTGTGTCCTCGCGTTTCTGGATAAACATATTGCGGAGAGAACAATCGTTGTCAAAGACTTTCTCCAATTCCTCCAATCCGAAATCCAACAACTGGAAAAGAAAAACCAACACCCTCGCTTAGAGCAAACGAAAAATCTATTGAATATAGTGAAAGAGAAATTAAAGAAATAAAATCAAACCTGTCATTCTGAGGGAGTGCTTTTTACGACCGAAGAATCTCTCGTTACTGCATGGAAGTCTTGGTTAACCTAATCTGGAATCGCATTCTTTCAGAAGTTCCAAGACCTTATCTTTGTGCGCCGAGGTTATGCTCATGACTTCAATACAATATTCCTTTACTTCTTTTACCACTCCCTTTTTCAAGAGTTTTCTCGCCAGTATTAACGGAAACCCGTAATACATGATATACCTATCTTCTTTAACCTCGGCCGACTTTCTCAAACAATACTTGGCTAACTCAATGTCATTTTCCTTCAATACGATATATCCCAGCCATTCATACGCCAACATTGTATTTTTGTAAATGCCGAAGGCGTATTCTTTATCGAAGTCTATAGCTTTCTGAAAATGTTCTTTCGCTTCCTTTATTTTGTTCATAAAAAGATAAGTAAGACCAATGTCAAAGAGCATCATGCTCTTATCAACGGTCGAAACATTTTGAAATGCCTGTTCATAACAGTCCATGGCTTTAGGATAATCTAAAGCACAAAAGTATAATGTTCCTAAAGCATATAGACAATTATATTTGTCGGAACGTTTGGTAAAAAGAGATAAAGCTTTCTGTAAATGTTCTTCTGCTTTTTTAAATGAGGAATAATCAACTTTTTTGATATTTTCAGTAGCGGTATCAACTCTTGTCCAATCTAAATAGTCTTTAGTTTCATGGATTGGTGGGACAGCCATTTCCCCGTATAGATGACCAAGATTGTAATAAATGCCTACGCTTTCTGGGTATTCTTGCAGTGAATTTTCCATAATTTGTATAAGTTCAATACCATAGGATGGATTGTTAGAAAATGCCATACGGTTGGGAAAAAGAATTAGGCTATTCCAAGGTGTATTTCGGATACATTGAATAAACTCTTTTTGCAATTCATTCCAGTTTTGAGTGACAAAATAGTGCCGGACGAGCAAATACCTGTAGAAATCCCAATCAGGATTTTTTTGTAATATATCTTTTATATTACTTACTTGCTTATCTGTAAGTGGTAGGCGGTCAGGTCTGGGTTCTTCACTTGTGCTCATACTTCCCGCTCTTCCCGCCGGTTTTTTTGACCAGTCGGAGATTGGAAATTACGATATCCTTTTGCACGGATTTGCACATATCGTAAATGGTGAGCGCGGCGATGGAGCAGGCAGTGAGGGCTTCCATTTCCACTCCCGTTTTCGCATCAATGGTAACGGCGGATGTAATTTCCAAAATACTTTTGGATTTCCGGATTGCGATTTGAACATCCACAGATGTCAAATTAAGTGGATGGCATAGGGGCAAGAGGTCAGCGGTTTTTTTAGCCGCCAGGATTCCCGCCAATTTCGCGGCAGTCAGCACATCACCCTTGGGCAACGTCCCCGACAGGATTTTCTTGAGGGTGGATTTGGAAACATGCACTTCGCATTTCGCCACCGCTTCCCGGTACGTCGTCTCCTTTTCCCCTACATTGATCATTTTAATCATAAGCACCTTCTTTTGTCATTGCGAGCGAAGCGTGGCAATCTCGTTTTTAATCGTATTTGGCTTTAGAGCGAGATTGCTTCGGTCGCTACGCTCCCTCGCAATGACAAGATTATATATTCAGTCTGCCAATCTGTGTCAGATAAAACGATAACGATTCCAGTTCCGTAGAAAGGTCTACATATCGTAATTTAATATGTTTCGGCACGCTAATCCGCGCAGGCGCAAAATTGAGTATGCACAACACCCCCGCTTGCACCAGCGCGTCGGCGACGGATTGCGCCGTCTCTGCCGGAGTTGCAATAATCCCGATACGGATTTTCAGTTCCGATACGGATTGGGTCAAGTTTTGCATGGGTTGAACAGGAATTCCCCGGATAGGTTTCCCAACTTTTTTTTCATCAGCGTCAAAAATAGCCGCAATTTGAAATCCTTGTTTGTCGAACCCTTTATAGGCCGATAACGCTTTCCCGAGATTCCCGATTCCAATCAATGCCACTCTCCATGCTTGGTCGGTCCCCAATATACCCGCAATGCGCGACTTTAATTCCTGTACCGCGTATCCCTGCCCGCGGATTCCGAACTGTCCGAAATACGCCAGGTCTTTTCTCACTTGTGCCGGATTCACGCCTGCGTATTCGCCCAGTTTATCAGACGAAACATTTTCCGTCCCGTTTTCCGCCAATAATGCCAACCCTCGCAAGTAAATAGATAACCGTTGCGCGGTGGATTCAGGTATCTTGACCGATTTATTCGCCATAGATAGTTATGTTATTTCTCCCTACATAATATAAAATTCTTCCCAGGCTTGCAACACTTTGTTACAAGAGTAAATAAAATAATGTTTAACAAATGTTAATAGTTTCGTGAAAGATTGAATCTATTGGATATATCCCAAACTCCGCAACCGTTCCCGATACTGGTCGGACATTTCGGAACCTTCCGCGGGAGTAGAATTGCCTTCCCCGGTTTCGTAACTCGTAACATATTTGGGCGGGTGGGAAATCGCGTACTCTTTGGTCACCGCTTCCACGGGCACATCTCCGTCCATATCCTTGGCAATAGGTATATTCAGGAACCACAACAAGGCCGGTGTAATGTCCAGCACGTTCAAATATTTTGGAAGTTTTTCTTTGGTCTGTATCTGCGGTCCTGCCATTACCACTATCCCCGGCGGGCTGTGGCGGTGGTCTCCGGAAATAAAAGTATGCGTCAGGAAATGTAATTTCTCGACTAAAG
Organism: uncultured bacterium; assembly: GCA_963768165.1. Taxonomy (GTDB): domain Bacteria; phylum UBP4; class UBA4092; order UBA4092; family UBA4092; genus CAVYHJ01. The sequence goes on from CAVYHJ010000002.1 coordinate 276,780, forward strand.
GGGAGATGGGTTCAAAGCCATGGTCGGAACACAAGATTACCGTCGCCCCGTTATCCAATTGATCCACGAACGGTTTCAATTCTTCATCGGTCATTTCATAGTACCGATTAATCATCTCTCCGAACATTTGTTTATCCTTTTCCGGTATCCCCCAGAATCCGTCCGGATGAGAATATTTCCAGAAAAAATGGGAGACCGTGTCCGGCCCGTGAAAATATACAATGGTTAAATCGGGATGATAAGTATTGAATATATATTCCCCGTATTTCGCGGAGGATTGGTCTTCGGCAAACGATTGTTGCAACACACCGTAATAAATATCGTAGGGCGGATGATCGGCTTTGGACAATTCCTGCGCCATCGCGGGATTGGGAAATAAGCGGCTTAATTGTTCCGGAGTCACATTCCCACGAGTAATCTCATTGCTCTTAATTTCATTATATAACGTTGAAGGGTAGGTCACATCCGGCCCGCCGTGCGCCATAATTTGCAAATAATCCGAGACCATATATCCATTAACTTTCTCCACCGGCGTGGTAATCATCATATTGACGATGCCCACCTTTTTCCCTTGCTCGCTCACGATATTCCAGACGGCTTTGGTCTGCCGGTTTGTCCGGTCGTTCGCCAGCAAATTCCATAACCCATACTCCGCCAATCGTAGGGTTTCATTCATGGGAGACTGCACGAAAAATTCCAGTCCCGTCACCGCACGGTTCATTGGCACTGCTCCCAACGATTCCTCAAAAAACTCGGAGTCGCCCAATCGCAGAAAATGAATGATACCAGTTTTTATCGGCATTTTACCGGTGGCGATACTCGTCCATATGGCAGGCGATAAAGTTGGACGGAATGTCTTGATATATCCCCACGCGCCCCGGTCTACCAACTTTTTCAAATTCGGCATTTTCCCTTGTTCCATCAAGGGTTGTGCTACCGACCAATCTGCTCCATCCCAGCCGAGAAATATAATGGGATTTTGTTGGGTGGTATTCACAACTGTCGTTTCTAGTTTGGTTTTCAATTGTTTTTTTGCAACCACACTTTTCGCGGACACGAGTTGTATATTCTGGGATACTGCAACATTCTTCTTCGGTTCACTTTCTTTCTTGGTAACTGTATTGGATGCAGGTTTCCGTAAATCAATAGCAATTGCCGTGATAACTAAAAAAATGATGGGGATTTTTCGCAGAGATAGATTTTTCATATTCCGTGCGAAATGACTTTCGTTTTCCTCGTCTGCTTTCCATTGCCGCAGACATCCTATCAACGCCAGCACGCCGGAAATGGCCTGTATCAATGCAAACCAGTCGAGTAACTTAATGGATAACGGTGTTAGCGAAAATCGGAACTCCGCCAAATCCATCCAATATTGTGTCGCGGAATATCCCAAAATCAACGCGCATCCTAACAATAACATCGGAGAAATTCGTTTATTTGTTTTTTTAATACCTAAAAATAATCGCGATCCAACTCTGAAAATCAGTCCTAGAAATCCAAACGCAATGGCGAATCCAATGCTGAAATAAATCACAATCGCCAGCAATGTCAGGATTCGCTGGGTATACAACAGGTTCAAAAGCACGATCAATATCGCACCCAAACACCCGTATAATATGCCTAATTTAATTCCAGTTTTCATACATTATCCTGCTGTTTTGTCATTCTGAGCGCAGCGAAGAATCCCTGTGTTCTACCTGCGTTTATGCACTTACGAAGCAATTTTCCGTATCACTGTCGCATACTGTTTTTCCTGTTCCGCAAAAAAACCTTTGTCACCGTGAAAATCAATCGCCTCGACTGGACACACAGAATAGCAATACATGCAATGGATACACCCGTCGAGATTTTCTTTAAACCCGTCGGGAATTTTTAAACTCACGGGACAATAATCCGTGCAAATGGTACAGCCGGGGACGCATTTGTCATTCAATGTCAATTTCTCCAGCGTCATTTCCTCACGTAAAAACTTGTCCTGGCGCAATCCGGTCGAAAACAATATCTCCTGCGCCCAGTCCGTATTGCAAACTGCATTGAAGAAAGCCGTGTTGCGAATTTTCAAGAAATATTTTTGTCTCTTGGGAGAATGGATAAATCCCACCAGCGGATTCACGTGCGGACGCTGCATTTCTTTGCGGTACTGGAGATACGGATGTTTTTTTAAAAACTCGTGATGTTCTTTCGTAATCAGTCCCTGTTTTTCGGCTTCCGCCAGCAACCGCGCTTCCATCGGCGTGAAATCCGCGAGATAAGCGCACGCCAAATCCAATAAATACGGATCAGTTCCCAGTAACATCACGTTCAAACGGGTAGGAACACCGCGCGTCGGTCCGGTTCCCTCCATGGCATAAATCGCATCCACAATATGCAGATTCGGTTTTACTTTTCGATTGATATTCAAAATATTCTTGCACAAACTTTCATGAGTTTTCTTTTTGTTGGTTTGTCCTACCAGCGTGCCCATGAGATTCTTCAGGCATCCGGTAATCCCGACTTCAAAATGCATCTTGAGTTTCGGAAGATTAATCAGGAAATCGGCTTCCATCACAGGTTTGGCAACTTGCGCCATAACCCCATCCTCAAACGGAATCTCCACGCCGTCCGCCTGGTTCAAATCAATCACGTCCACACCGAAATGCTTGCCCAACTCATCCACCTTTAGGCGCTGGATTACGCTGATATTGCTCCGGTAAAACCCGCTGTTGGTTCCTTCCCCTATGGCAATATTGGTATATCCCTGCGCTTTGAGAAACTCGATAACCCCGCCAAGCACTCGCAAATCCGTCGTGTTCCCGGTGAGGGCGTTCATGTTGGAGTTGAGGTTTGGCTTGAGTAAAATTCTGGCATTCTTGGACTTGGGGAACAAATCCAAATACTTCTCCAATTCCGCAGATAACCGCTCCCGTATCTGCGACCCTGTCTTTGCCTCAATGACTGAAAACCGATAGCTCATTATAGTCTTAACCTCTTTATCTTCAACCCTTTTAGTAGCGAATCCTTACCGAACCCATACTGGACTTGTAGTGGGCTTGAAGTGGAATTGAAATTTTCAATTCCACTTCAAGTCCGCTTTAGTTGCGTATCTATTGGATGATTGGTGCTTGTGATTATCGCTTTATAAACCTGCTCAATTTCAATAGATTTCATACACGCCTGCCGTTCTTTATAATAACACTTGTCCTCATCACACGTCCAACGGCAGGGGTAATCATTTTCCACGACTTTATGAATTGAACCGTAGGGCGCGGTCTCGATGGATTTGGACGGACCGAAAATCGCCACAGTTGGAGTCCCCACGGCGACCGATAAATGCATGGGCGCGGAATCATTACAAATAAATATAGCACATTGTTGAATCATCGCCCCGAGTTCCCGGATACCCGTTTGACCCGCGAGCACAATTGGCTTCTTAGACATTCCTTTGACCATTAGGTCAATCATGGGTTGTTCTTCGGTTGTGCCGGTAATCAAAATTTTGATCTGCTGCGTCGGGAATGAGTCTTTTTCTTTCCCGACGCCATCCGTCATTAACTTTTCCGCCAGTGCGGAATATTTTTCTATCGGCCATGATTTCAGAGGTTTACGTCCACCGGGATGAATCCCAATGAGAGTATCTGTGTCTTTCACACCCAATTGATGCAGTTTTTCTTTGGCAGTGGTAATCTCCGTATTCGTCAGAAATACTTTTATCTCTTTCTCTTCCGGCAGAATGTTGATACCAATATGCCGGAGTAAATTCAAATGCGCATCCACCTTATGAATCAATTCCGTATATGGGACAACATGCGTGAGTAAATAAGAACCCCCGCCATATCCATAACTCAAACGATATTTCGCTCCACTCCGAAATGCCAAAAAATAAATGTCCCTAATATCCCCGCGCGCGTCAATCACCAAGTCATATTTTTCCTTAACAAGTTGGCGGAGAATTTTGTTATATTGTTTACGGGGATGAACCCCTACACTACGCGTAGTGTAGCCCTTTATGGGCGTATCCTGTTTGTAAAACCAGAATGCATTGTAAGGAATCACCTTGTCCACATACGGATTATGTTCCAACAAGGGCGCGGCACCGGTCGGGACAAGCATGGTGATTTCTGCTTGTGGACAGGCGTGTTTGAGGGGTTTAATCATGGGAATCGTCATTAACACATCACCAATATACGCGGTACGCAAGATAAGAATTTTCTTCAATGAACCCAAATCAATCGGTTGATTGCGAGTTTTGCTCTGATACCCCAATCCGCGGGCAATGGCAAACCACGGCGAAAGACCCCAATCAATCACCCGTGTTGCCAGGCGTTTTTTCGGATTAATGATTTTATATTTTTGCGTAAATGGGTTTGATGTCATTCCACTTCCCTAACGCAAAACAAATCCATTTCAGGTGAGTAAATAGTCATAGATAGATTTAGCGGCTAAATGCTGGCCATTATAATTCCAGTGCCATTCATTGATGAAATAAAGGGCTTTATTTTTCGACTGCCGGAATATGGGCGCCAATGGAAAAAAGGGAATATTTTCCTTACGGCAATAGTCCGACATAATGCGAGTTGGTTTTAGCAGATTTTTTTCAATCATACTGTCATTGTAAGCAACCGTATATTTTCTTGGAAGTACTTCCTGCGGATTCACCACCACATCGGCGGGTACTTCCACGGTCAGGAATTGACTATGATGGGAATGAACCTCCTGATTAAGTTGTTTAATCAAATCCATGGTGTGTTCAAATTCTTTTGCGAATTTGGGAGTATAAGGGTCTTGATAAATTTCCCCGAGAGGGTGTTTGCTCTTGGACCGCATTAACATAAGATTCATCTTGCCCAACGATAAAAAACGGAATGTGTCGTCGAATTGGGTTTTGCGATATAACTTCCACATAGAGGCATTGGATTCTTCCACGTCATTTTTAAAAAACGCCAAAATCACCAAATCGGGATGGTACAAATAACCGCGCTGTTTATAAAATAAATATTCCTGCAAGGTGCCATACCCATAGCCCCCCGTATTCATAACCTCATATTTTGTTATTTCGGGCAGGGGGTGCGTTTCGTTCAACTCTTTCTCCAGTTTTTTGGGGAAGGAGTCTTCCATATTCACTCCCCAGCCGAATACGAAGGAATCGCCCAAGACCATAATCCGGTACACTGAGCTATCTTTGTCCGGTGAATATTCGTAGTCACGGAACCCGTCTTTATTAATTTCAACCATACATGATGTGTCGGGTGTCACCAAGAGATTTTTATAATTGGGAGTTAAAGAAAAACCCAGCGGAGGATCGGGTCGGGTCATGAACTGACTGCGAATCTGGCTGGGTTGAAAGATTCGGATGAGGATTTCCGCAATTATCAGACAAAGGACTACCGTACCCAGCAATACCATCAGATTAAGAAATTTTTTTGAAATTTTCCCCACAAGAAAATTATACCAAACTGAAAGGTATAAAAGGAAATATCCTTTAACTCGAAAAATAATCTTAGATGTCAGGAATAAAAAATAATCATTCTCGACGTAAACAATGTCTTTTGAATTAATTAGACGTCCCTAAAAAAGAAATAGAGAAATAAAATAAAGATGCAAACAAACGATTACCTGGAGAAGTTGGTGAATTGGTTGTGCGGAGACCGGAAGTTGTCAAAGAATATCTGAATGATTCCGAAGAAATCTCGCGGGCGTTTCGTAACGGGTGGTATCATACATCCAATTTGATAAAAAAGGATGCGGATAGGTTCTATTCTTTCGTATACCGTCGGCAGGGGATAAAAATGTCTCCGCAGGAGATTGATAATGTGTTATCACTGAAACCAAAGGTACCCCAGCCTGCAGTATTGTTGTAATGCCTTCAGTTCACTCCTCAGACGAATCCGTATCATCCAATTTTGGCAGTCCAGCCTCTCTGGATTTGGAAATGAAACCTATAATCCCTTTATATCCAAGTAATAAATAGAATCCGATGATGGTTCGTACAGCAGGGCTTATTAACTTCAAAATATCACTTTTATAATTTGCCAACTGATCACCCTGATCATGTTTTAAATAGTACACAATCTGATAAATCAAATCCGGTATACTATGCGCAATCAGATATAACCCCATCAGAGAAATCGCCATTGTCCAGATTTCTATAAGTGAGAATTGAGTAAATTTATCTGAAGTTTCTGTTCCAGAAATCATTTCATTAACAATTGTATCGGCAAGGAACCATAAAAGTAAGGCAATTATAAATGAAGCAGTATAGGAAATCATAAAGTTTTTCATACCATGTGGGACATCCCATGCAATTATTGCCGGTATCCCAACAATTACGTTGATAAATATGGATAGCGCCATCAACCGGATTAATAAAATCCCCAAATCTCGTGCCGTCATGATCTTTCTCCTTTTGCAAAGATAAATCTATATGTCGAGATTATATGTTGTTATTGATAAAGTTTCAAAAAAATAATAGTAAATAAAAAACCCGAAGAGTCATCACAAGACTCTCGGGTTTGTATTAATCCCGGCAACGTCCTACTTTCACACCCATCTTCACAGGCACTATCATCGGCTCTGGCGGGCTTAACTGCCGTGTTCGGGATGGGAACGGGTGTTTCCCCGCCGATATGGTCACCGGAAAATTGAATACTATTTTCAGGTTGTTATTGAGTTTTGCGGGAATAGCCTTCCACAAAAACTCTATTGAATACGGGTTTAAAGTTACTTGTCAAAGCATAATTTATTTACGCCAGAGCAAATAATATGGTCAAGCCACACGACGGATTAGTACTAGTTAGCTTTGCGATTGCTCGCTTTACACTCCCAGCCTATCAACGTGATCGTCTATCACGCGTCTTTAGGAGCCTTGCGGCTCGGGAGAATTTATCTTAGGGTCTGCTTCACGCTTAGATGCTTTCAGCGTTTATCAGATCCGCACGTGGCTACCCAGCGGTGCCGCTGGCGCGACAACTGGATCACCGGAGGTGCGTCCAACCCGGTCCTCTCGTACTAAGGTCAGCACCCTGCAATTCTCCTACGCCCACCAAGGATAAGGACCGAACTGTCTCGCGACGTTCTGAACCCAGCTCACGTACCGCTTTAATGGGCGAACAGCCCAACCCTTGGGACCTACTACAGCCCCAGGATGCGATGAGCCGACATCGAGGTGCCAAACCTCCTCGTCGATGTGGACTCTTGGAGGAGATCAGCCTGTTATCCCCGGAGTACCTTTTGTCCGATGAGCGACGGCAATTCCATACTCTACCGCCGGATCACTAACGCCTACTTTCGTATCTGCTTGACTTGTTGGTCTCGCAGTTAAGCTCCCTTATACGTTTGCGCTCTACACCTGATTACCAAACAGGTTGAGGGAACCTTAGCACGCCTCCGTTACAATTTTGGAGGCGACCGCCCCAGTCAAACTGCCCACCTAACACTGTCCCTGACCCGGATCACGGGCCGAAGTTAGAACTCCAATTCACTTTGGGTGGTATTCCAAGGGTGACTCCACCCCGGCTAGCGCCGGGGATTCAACGTCTCCCACCTATGCTCTACAAAGTAAACTAAAGTCCAATATTAAGTTGCAGTAAAGGTTCACGGGGTCTTTCCGTCCTTTGGCGGGTAATGTGCATCTTCACACATACTACAGTTTCACCGAGCTTCTCGTAGAGACAATGCTCAACTCGTTACACCATTCGTGCAGGTCGGAACTTACCCGACAAGGAATTTCGCTACCTTAGGACCGTTATAGTTACGGCCGCCGTTTACCGGGGCTTCAGTCAAGAGCTTCAGGGATTACTCCCTTGACCCCATTCCTTAACCTTCCGGCACCGGGCAGGTGTCAGTCCCTATACTTCCACTTTCGTGTTGGCAGAGACATGTGTTTTTGTTAAACAGTCGGTTGAGCCACTTTATTGTAACCTGTTCTCGCAGCACATTGAAAAATATACCACGATAGTCAGGCACCCCTTCTTCCGAAGTTACGGGGCTAAGCTGTAAAGTTCCTTTACGAGAGATCACTCGAGCGCCTGTGGATATTCTCCTCGTCTACCTGTGTCGGATTGCGGTACGGTCACCGTGTCACTCCCTAGAGGTTTTTCTCGGCAGTGTAGAATCAGCCAGTTTGTGGGCTTACGCCCTCCCCATCACCTCTCAGCGTTTCCGAATAAATCCGGAATCCCGGCGGATTTGCCTACCAGGACCGCCTACGAGCTTGGACCAACACTTCCAATCGTTGGATGGCCTATCTTACTGCGTTACCCCATCGGTGTTAACGCTTCACAGTGGTGCAGGAATTTTCTACCCTGCTTCCCATTATCTACGCCCTTGGGCCTCGACTTAGGGACCGACTAAACCTGGGAGGATTAACCTTGCCCAGGAAACCTTAGACTTTCGGCGAACGGATTTTTCATCCGTTTTATCGTTACTCGTTCCGGCATAATCACTTCTGTATCGTCCACATGTCTTTTCAGTCATGCTTCAATCAATACAGAACGCTCCTTTACCATATATCCTTGCGGATACATCCGCAGCTTCGGTAGTACGCTTAAGCCCCGTAACATTATCGGCGCAAGATAACTCGACCAGTGAGCTGTTACGCACTCTTTAAATGATGGCTGCTTCTGAGCCAACATCCTGGCTGTCTGAGTCATCTCACATCCTTAACCACTTAGCGTACATTTAGGGACCTTAGCCGACGGTCTGGGTTGATTCCCTCTCGACAATGGAGCTTATCCCCCACTGTCTGACTCCTGATTTATCATTCGCGGTATTCAGAGTTTGGTTGGATTTGGTAACCTTGTAGGGTCCCTAGTCCATCCAGTAGCTTTACCTCCGCGGTGAAACAATCAAGGCTATACCTAAATATATTTCAAGGAGAACCAGCAATATCTGGGTTTGATTGGCCTTTCACCCCTACACACAGCTCATCCAAGCAATTCTCAAGGTGCACTGGTTCGAACCTCCACGTGGTTTTACCCACGTTTCATTCTGGCCATGTGTAGATCACACCAGCTTCGGGTCTACTCCATGCAACTATTCGCCCTATTCAGACTCGGTTTCCCTACGGCTCCGTGCCAGCTGGCACTTAACCTTGCTGCATAGAAGTAACTCGCCGGATCATTCTGCAAAAGGCACGCGATCAGGCTTGCGGTTCAGGTTGCCCATCTCCGCATTGCCCTTTCACTGCTTGTAAGCACAGGATTTCAGGTACTATTTCACTCCCCGTTAGGGGTACTTTTCACCTTTCCCTCGCGGTACTTGTTCACTATCGGTCACTAGGTGATATTTAGTCTTGGATCATGGTCGACCCAGATTCCCACGGGATTTCACGTGTCCCGCGGTACTTGGGGTTTCCTCCACGGTTTGGATTTTTTCGCTTACAGGACTTTCACCTTCTATGGTAGGTCTTTCCAGACCTTTCAGCTAAAATCCTCACTCGCTACTGAGGCCCCGCAACCCCAACCAATATTACTATCGGTTGGTTTAGACTGTTCCCGGTTCGCTCGCCACTACTGAGGGAATCTCTGATTTGATTTCTTTTCCTGCAGGTACTAAGATGTTTCAATCCCCTGCGTTAGCTCTACCCGCCCTATTGTATTCAGGCGGGAGTTCTCAGACATGACTCTGAGAGGGTTTCCCCATTCGGAAATCTCCGGTTTAACGGTTACTTGCACCTACCCGGAGCTTATCGCAGCTCGTTACGTCCTTCATCGCTCCCTAGTGCCAAGGCATCCATCCTGCGCCCTTATTAGCTTGACCATATATATTTGGTCTCGCGTAAATTAAATTTTTCGCCTAAAGTTATTACACTTCAGCGCTCAGGCACAACTTATAAATTTGTGTCATGATGCTTTGCTAGTTTTCTTCTTACCCGTATTCAATTGTCAAAGAGCACTCTTGCTTCCCGTCTCAGGGGCTTCAAGATGTTGCATGTAGGCTATACAGACAACAGCGGAAGACAGAATGTTATATTCTGCATTCTACTTTTGGCTTTACGCCATTCTTAAAAACTCTTCTTTAATGCTTCTTTTAACCTTTGCCCAATTTTCTTATCTTTTGGACAGTGATAAAGGTAAATTCCAATCTTTACCAAGGACTTTATTATCAGTCCAAATAGGACTATTGTTACGATGGGTAACGCTACTATCGTCCATAACGGTTTCATTTTACACCATCATTTGCTCAAACTGGTGGAGATAACCGGGATCGAACCGGTGACCTCCTGGTTGCAAACCAGGCGCTCTCCCAGCTGAGCTATATCCCCATCGTAATGGTGGGCCTGATTGGAATCGAACCAACCACCTCACCCTTATCAGGGGTGCGCTCTAACCATCTGAGCTACAGGCCCACAGTTTAATGGGTTCATTTGCTCACAGTTGATGGAATAGAACTATGAACTCTGAACCGTGAACCATGAACCCTGTTAGAAAATCTTTTCTCTCTAATAGGATTCCTCCTGTTGGTATTTTTTCTAACAGGGTGAACCTGCCTTGGTCCTTCAAAACTAAATAGAATGCCTCCTTGAATACTTACTCAGTCGATCGACCTAGAAGATACATAGACCACCCGAAGGGGTCTATGAAATTCTCCTTAGAAAGGAGGTGATCCAGCCGCAGCTTCCGCTACGGCTACCTTGTTACGACTTCACCCCAATCACCGGCCATACCTTGAGCGGCTGTCTCCCTTGCGGGTTAACTCACCGATTTCTGGTACAGCAGGCTTTCGTGATGTGACGGGCGGTGTGTACAAGGCCCGGGAACGTATTCACCGCGGCGTAGCTGATCCGCGATTACTAGCGATTCCAACTTCATGGAGGCGAATTGCAGCCTCCAATCTGAACTGGGGCCGGTTTTAAGAGATTAGCTCCCCCTCGCGGGTTGGCGACTCGTTGTACCGGCCATTGTAGTACGTGTGTGGCCCAGGGTATAAAGGCCATGAGGACTTGACGTCATCCCCACCTTCCTCCCCGTTATACAGGGCAGTTCTTCTAGAGTGCTCAGCGCCTTGCGGCCTGGTGGCAACTAAAAGTAAGGGTTGCGCTCGTTGCGGGACTTAACCCAACATCTCACGACACGAGCTGACGACAGCCATGCAGCACCTGTGTAAGCTTCCTGTATTACTACAGAATCGTCGGCCTTTCAGCTTTCTACTACCTACATGTCAAACCCTGGTAAGGTTCTTCGCGTTGCGTCGAATTGAACCACATACTCCACCGCTTGTGCGGGCCCCCGTCAATTCTTTTGAGTTTCAGCCTTGCGACCGTACTCCCCAGGCGGGATACTTAATGCGTTTGCTGCGGCACGGAAGGGGTCGATACCTCCCACACCTAGTATCCAACGTTTACGGCTAGGACTACCGGGGTATCTAATCCCGTTTGCTCCCCTAGCTTTCGCGCCTCAGTGTCAATATTCGGCCAGAAAACCGCCTTCGCCACAGGTGTTCCTCCTGATCTCTACACATTCCACCGCTACACCAGGAATTCCGTTTTCCTCTCCGATATTCAAGTTAAGCAGTTTCCGATGCGGACAACTCGTTAAGCGATGTTGATTTCACAACGGACTTACCTAACCACCTACGCGCCCTTTACGCCCAGTCAATCCGAACAACGCTTGCACCCTCTGTATTACCGCGGCTGCTGGCACAGAGTTAGCCGGTGCTTCCTTCGGCGGTACCGTCACTCTCCCGGGATATTAGCCCGAGAGACGTTCGTCCCGCCCGACAGCAGTTTACATCCCGAAGGACGTCATCCTGCACGCGGCGTCGCTGGATCAGGGTTTCCCCCATTGTCCAAAATTCCCGACTGCTGCCTCCCGTAGGAGTCTGGACCGTGTCTCAGTTCCAGTGTGGCTGGTCGCGCTCTCACGCCAGCTACCCGTCTTCGCCTTGGTAGGCCGTTACCCTACCAACTAGCTGATAGGCCGCAGGCTCCTCAATAGGCAACAGGTTCTTGCGAATCCCCGTCTATGATCACAGACTCCGGAGAATCCGTGATATTACCTGGTATTAGCCCCGCTTTCGCGGGGTTATCCCAATCCTAAAGGTAGATTACCTACGTGTTACTCACCCTTTCGCCACTTTACTCACAGTATTGCTACCGCTTTCACGTTCGACTTGCATGTCTTAGGCACGCCGCCAGCGTTAGTCCTGAGCCAAGATCAAACTCGCAAATTGAACTTTTAATCCTAATCTCTGATTGCTCAGAGGGTTGATTTGCTGTTTGAGTGATTAGCTCGTGATTTGTTGCTGACTTGTTACTTGTTGTTCTATTTATTTCAATAGAATCGACTTTTGGGTATTCAATTCATTGGCATTCTATTTAGTTTTCAAAGACCAAACTGAATCGCTTGTATGGCCGATTCACACCTCTCCCTGTATTAAAGGGAGCCGATTATTATACCATCTTATTGGTAATTGTCAAGAGACTATCCCCGAAGGTTACTCGAGAGACACTATTAGACATTACAAAGAACTTGAAGGTATATCTATATTACAAGATTATGACATCCTTGTCAAGCAAAAAATTTATTATTTTTAAAAAAAGCTAAAAGGAGTATTATCTCTCTAGAAAGAATGGTTTATCTATAACAATTTCAATAATATACAATAAAAAGTGGATGAAAGAGAAAAAGGGAAATGTTCTATGCCTGATTAAGAAAAAGCTGGTTTTTGTTTTTGAAAAGGCTTTGATGCCTCAACAAGCCCGTGTTTTTTGTTGCGAATGAAGTGTTGCAATTTCGTTTTACAGGTTATTTTTTCCGACTCCGAAAAATTGTGTCGTAATAAGTATGGGAAACAGTACATAAAGTTTTCTGTAGTAAAAATATAAAATAGTTCTGTGCTGATCCTTAAAATACACAGAATCACCCTGCCTTTCTCATAATAAATTTTTGGAATAAGTCCCTAGTAGTATTATCCTCATAGCAATTCGCTAACATAGATTAAAAAATAGCTCATGGAAAACCAACCCATGACTCAAGAGTTTGCTTGTCGTAGGCAAAGATACCGAAGTTCTTTCAGAAGAGTATTGATGTATGTCTTCGTAAGAGGTTAGGAAGATCTGGATTTAAAGAGCTTGTTATATTCCACTTGGGCGAAACGGTCGGTCATGCTGGCGATATAATCGCTGATCACTCTGTACGGGTCTTCTTGAGTGAATTTGGCTTGGACGGTTTCCGGTAATAATTCCCGGTTTGTTAAATACTTTTGAAACAAACCGGTGAGAATTTGATACGCTTTTTCATTGCGTTTCGCCACCCGGCGATGTTGATATACATTTTTATAAAGAAAACTTTTTAATAGGGCATTTTTCTGTCTCATCTGGGGACTAAACGTTCCCGTAAGATGACTATGCCGCCGAATTTCTTCCGCGGATTGAACTTTATTTTCTGCGATATTCTTTTCCGTCTGAGTAACCAAATCAAAGACTTGTTGATTGATAATGCCTTTCATGGTTTCGAATTTGGCATAGTCCCAGAGAATATCCGGTGTTTGCTGTTTGACCGCCTGATAATTTTCCCGCCATAATTCCACCTCATCCAAATCTTCGGGACGAATCAATCCCTGCTCCAACGCATCGTCCAGGTCATGGGTGTTATAGGCAATGCTGTCGGAGATGTCCACGATTTGACATTCCAGTGTGGGCTGTTTGCGGGGAGCGATTTTAGGGTCGCGATTTTCTTCATCAAATACTGCATGTTTTAAGATTCCCTCCCGGACTTCATAGGTCAAATTCAATCCGGGAAAATGTGAATATTTCTGTTCCAGAAAATCTACAATCCGCAACCCCTGCCGGTTATGTTCAAATCCGCCATGCTCTTTCATTAATTCTTGCAAAACATCTTCCCCGGCATGGCCGAAAGGCGTGTGACCCAAGTCGTGTCCCAAAGCAATTGCCTCCGTGAGTTCTTCATTGAGCAGCAACAACCGCGCCGCGGTTCGCGCGATTTGGGAAACCTCCAATGTATGCGTCAGTCGCGTGCGATAATAATCCCCTTCATGCGTGATATACACCTGCGTCTTGTATTCCAATCGGCGAAAGGCCACCGAATGAATAATCCGATCGCGGTCCCGTTGAAAACAAGTCCGCATGGCATGTTCCGGTTCAGGATATCGCCGCCCCTGACTCTGTGACGATTTAATCGCATACGGCGCTAGTCGCTGCGCTTCTTCTTTTTCATATTCAATTCGTGTCAGCATAAGGTTACTATAGGGGGATTACAATAGGTTTGTCAAAGAGTAGGTGTCGGAAAAGAAGAAAAAGAATATATAAATCACTTCATTACTGAGGTAGACTAATAGGAGATTCATTGACTTGACACTTCTGGTGGTAAGATTTTATAACTATGGATAAAGTTAAATCAGCTAGAATTGAATCGATTTCACGGGAAATCGCGCTCCGAGACCCGGAACTAAAAAGAATTTTCCAGCAATGCCTGAAAGAAATTTGGGAAAATGATTTCCTGTCCCAGCCGGACGGGAGTGTCATTGTGTCCGGTGCCGATAAAAAAATTATGACCTTGAGGGAATCCACCGCGTTAACCTTGCCTTTCTGTTTGATGAGCCGAGAAGATGCCGCGTTACAGGTAATCATTCACGGAGTAATTGATAAACAATTTCAAATGATTCTCGAAGACCCCTATGCCAACAGTTTTAAAGTGAATGAAACGGAACCGGTGGTTCATGAACGTAACTTTACTCTCGATGCGTTGTTATCTCCCATTCAATTAATCTGGAGTTATTGGCAATCCACGGAAGATGTTTCGATTTTCGATGAAACTGCACTGGAAGTATTTCGTACTATTATCGATATACTGACCATGGAACAGAATCACAAAGAATTTTCTGAATACGAAATCGAGTCCGACGAAGAAGCGGCTGGGAAAATGGTTCGTTCTTCCGTTGAACGGCCAGCCGGTGTAACAGGAATGATTTGGTCGGCCTATCGTCCGGGCGGAGAACGTTGTGAGTTGAATTATAATATTCCATCCCAAATGTCGGCGGTAATGACCCTGAATTATCTCGTGGATATTTTCCGTGATATTTACTTGGATCAGGATACTTCTGAAGATGTCATGTTGCTCCAGGAAAATATTGATAAAGGAATTCAACAATACGGTATTGTGGAGCATCCTGATTTCGGTAATATCTATGCCTACGAAACCGATGGACTGGGAAACTATGTGTTTTTAGATGAAGCCGATTTTCCCAACCTTTTATCCATCCCCTATCTTGGTTATGTTCCCGTGGAAGATTCGATTTATCAGAACACGCGGCGGTTCATTTACTCCAAACATAATTCCTATTTCATTCAGGGAAAATCCGTTTCGGGATTAGGGGAAACCCAACAAGGCAAGTTCCACATCTCGCTAATTTCCATCATTATGCGAGGATTGACTACCGAAGATCCGTTGGAAATTGAACAGGTACTGGATACTCTCAAACAAAGCCACGTAGGGACTTATCAAATATGTGATAGAATAAATCCTGACAATCCTTCGAAAATTGTTTCCGATAAGTCCGACATTGCGGGCGCTCTTTTCCTAGAACTGATTCTTATGAAACTGACAGGTCTCTATTAAATGAAAAATAAAATCCTCCTATCTTGTCATTCTGAGCCCTGCTCTTTAGGGCGAAGAATCCCTGTGTTCTACCTGAAGCAAAACAAAATAGGGCATTGCCGAAAATCCCTAATAGTAATTTTTTCTTTTCTATTTTTAATTTTAGCTTTTAGTTTTTCCTATAGTGCTTCATCTCCCACAGAATCATGGATGAATGTATCGCTCCTAGGCAATAAACTGGGTTATTTCCACGAAGTAAAAGACGAAACATTATATAAAAGCGAAACCGTAGAACGAATTGTGGATGAAATGATCAGCAAACTCAACCGGTTCGGGATTGAATTCAATGTGGAACAAAAAGTCGCCATCTATTTGGGAAAAGATTTAAAACCGCGCTATTGCCAATATAGTGAAATTATGATGGGTTCCAAGAAAACCGTTACCGCATGGTTGGAAAATGGGAAAATGATTATGGAGACCACGATGGGTGATGAGACCACACGGCAAACCCGTGACTGGGATACCAATACCCAATTCGACGCTTCGATTACCGAAGTTATTTTAAGGGATGGATTGACTCCTGGAAAAAAATATAATTTCTCGATTTTCAGTCCGGAAATGGGAAAAAGTTTTGACGTGGCAGTTTCGGTGGGTTCGACCCAACGCATTAGCGCCGGTGATATCTGGTATGAGGCGTATCCCGTTAAAGCCGATTATTCCGGTGCACAGGAATTATCCACCATGACCTACGTTACCAAATCCGGTGATATCATTAAAGCGGAAGTCGGTAACTACGGAATGGTCATGGTGAAAACCGCGGAATCAAACGCTAAAACTTTTGACTCGGAAATTGAAGTAGCCGATATTTCCCGTGTGAAAAGCAATGTCACTTTTATTGACCCTGAATCGGTCACCCAGGTTAAATTGAAAATTACCGTGTCCGAGGGGACACCCAACCAAATGATTCCTACGGACTCCCGACAAACTTGGGAAGGAAAATCTGATGCCAATGAAGCAATTTTAAATATTCAAACTCCGGAAGATCCCATGAATTTTTCCCCTACGTGGCCTGTAAATATTCAAGGCTCGACTTTGAGCTTATTTACTTCCAGTTCGCCTTATATTGAGTCTGGCGATAAAGAAATATCCTCGACTGCCAGGGCAGTCGTCGGGAATGAAAAAAACGCCTGGAGAGCCGCCATTAAACTGGCGGATTTTGTCTATAATTATGTCGAAAATAAAGGGTTCGATACGGGTTTTGAAAGTGCTAAACAGACCTTTAAAGACCGCAAAGGTGATTGTAAACAGCATAGCGTCTTGTTAGCGGCATTAACGCGCTCCTTGGGCATTCCAACGAGGATTGAATGTGGTTTGGCAGCCGTTGAGGATGGGTATTATTACCACATGTGGACAGAAGTCTATGTCGGTCAATGGGTTGCGCTTGACCCGACATTTAATGAATCCCGAGTAGATTCAACCCATATAAAACTCGCTGAAACCGTGTCCAAGGAAGATGAATTGGGCGATTACGCTATCCAACTCCTCAAAACATTGAAAAAAATAAAGATTGAAGTCTTGGAATATACTGAAGATGGCCAAAAACTAAAACCGGAGCCTCCACAAGAATCCTCCGGCACAACCGAACAAGACCTCCTCAAACAACTTCTTTCACAATAATTTAATAAGCATCAGGAATACCGCAAAGAACGCTCAAATTCTCGATACTTCTTTTTTACTTCCATCCTCTTATTTTATTCTTAGCCCCCCATAAATAGCGTCACAGTCGCAGCGCCAAAAACAGTCCACGTGGTCGAAACCATGTTCCCTTAGTTTATCAAGATGCAATGCTAGTGGAAGCCCTTCTTCCAGCCCATCCTCTCTGCCTCCAATTATAAGATTGCAAACTTTCTGTATATCCAAACCAAGAGCTGTTGAATAAGCGTTCCAGAAACCTTCCCAATCATCGTTCTGCGGGTCGGTTTCCTCCGAGCACATTTTATCGCGATGATTCTCCCAGCACTTCTGTATCTTGGTAGAATCACTGCCTACATGGTCAGCATTTAAGAAAATTCCTCCCGGACGCAAGAGCGTCGCAATCAGGCGATAAAGGGTTTCAATTTGTGGAAGATTCAACCAATGCAATGCGGTAGCAGATACAACTGCATCCATGGGTTCAGAAAATATTTTTGTCCAATCGTTGTATCGCATATTTGCCAGAATGACTTGAGCTCGGTTTTCGAAGGATGCCAATCGGGCCTTGGCAAGCCATAGAATGGACGGGTCGAAGTCCACTCCGTACACCCTAACCTGTGGAAAAGCCTTGAGAATCTCCCACATTAACGAACCGGTTCCACAGCCGAGATCAAGAACTCGTGTCACGGGTTGTTGGGTTCCCTGAATTAGACGAACTATGATTTCAAATCGCTCATTGCGTCTGGCAAGATAACGCTCCTGCATCCGATCCCAACGATTGACCCATACCTTCCAGTCAAACCCTTCTGGCGGTTTAAAATCTTGCAGGTCTGCCATAAAAACTCTCCCTGTTTGGAAATATTGCTACTTGATTTTGTAAAAGATTTTAAGCCAATATCCCGAATAAAGCAAACATTAAATACATCAGGAATACCATAAAAAATGCTTAAATTTCCGATGTATAAATTGGAAGAATTAAAGATTATTGACTGATTTTTTCATTGACAAACCGGGATGTGGGCGAGTAACATAAAAAGCATATATGAGACGGTGGGGAATTTACAAAACGATTATAGGGATAGGACTGATGGCATTTTGTTTATTGGAAAATCATGCCATTGCTATGACAGCGGATACTACCAGTTGGATTATTCCAACGCAATATCTCGCGGTAGCATCCACGACAACTCAAGAATCCAATATAGTTCAAGATACCGGCAATAACCCCTGGGAACGCCGGTTTAGCGACAGTTTGCTGCAAACCATGGAAGGGAATTACCCGGAGGTAGAAAAGAATTACCAGGATATTGCGGCAAATGCCGGAGACGATATTACGCGTGCACGGGCTTTGGTCTGCCTGGGAGAATTCTATGAAAACTATATCGAACAGCCGGACAAAGCGCGGGCAGCCTATCAAGAAATATTGCAGAAATATAACAACACGCCTTACGCTGAAAATGCCTTATTTGATAAAGCGGTAGTGGATTTCCATCTAAGAAAATATGCCGATGCCTATTCCGGATTTTCGACGTATGCCGTGCGTTATCCTGATGGGAAATACAAAGACAATGGGAAATTTATGTCCCGTGAAGCAGAATCCATTTTAGGGATAGCACTCGTACAACCGCCCTCTCCGCCATCGTTGGTTGTCAACGCTCCACCCAAAATCGAAGGGTATACGGTCAGAATTTCTATATTGCAGAAATCGACTTCCGTAGGAATTACATGTGACAGCTCGTATACAATATGGTCGGTAGATTCGTCTACTAAAGTGAAGGTGATGGATGGGGGAAGTTATACCCGAATTCGTCTGAACCGTGATGGCTGGCAAGTGGGAGATATTAATGTATCAGCTAGAAAAATATTAATTGTTTCCAACTCTGATAGACCATTAAACGTGGAAAATAAAGCCTATCGCGGACAATTTCAATTGGTAGAAAATGACGGAAAAATTCTGGTCGTGAATATTGTGTCTATGGAAGAATATCTCTATAGTGTGGTGCCGAAAGAAGCGGGAGATGATTGGCCGATGGAAGCTCTCAAGGCACAGACCGTTGCCGCAAGGACCTATGCGATGTCTCGCAAAGCCGTGCGATTGGAACATGAGTTTGATGTATACGATTCGGAAGTTGACCAGGTGTATGGTGGGTATAACAGCGAAAGGGGGCAGACAACCGAAGCCGTGGACGATACCAAAGGGCAAATCCTGACCTATGACGGCGAACCGATTTTAAGTTATTTCCATTCCAACAGCGGAGGGTACACGGAAGATGCGTTGTATGCCTTTAGTTTGCGCCGTCCGTATCTGAAAGCAGTTAGCGACCCCTATAGCAGAAATGTGCAGGATTACCGTTGGACGTTGCGGATTACCGCGGCGGAATTGCAAAAGCGTATGAAAACCAAGGGAATGAATGTGGGTACAATCCATGATTTCGTTATCTCGGAAAAAAGTCCGTCGGGCAGGGCAATGAAAATCAAGGTGTTTCATTCCAAAGGTGTCTTGGAAATGAATGCGGGAGATTTTCGGTGGAAGGTGGCGTCCACTATGCTGCGGAGTACCTTGTTTACCGTAAGGAAAGTGGGCAATTCATTTTTATTTTCAGGGAAAGGGTACGGGCATGGGGTCGGCATGAGCCAGTGGGGTTGTTACAACATGGCGCGGCAGGGGAAGTCTTATGAGAATATTTTATCTTTCTATTATCCGGGAACGAAACTTAGCACCCTATAAACAATCACAAACTTTGTTATAATATTATCTCTTAACTTTAAACCTTTCAACTTGAAACTTTAAACTTTCTTTTCATTGCCCCGTTGTGTAACGGTAGCACGGCAGATTCTGGATCTGCTTGTCAAGGTTCGAATCCTTGCGGGGCAGCCAATATCTAACTACTGATTTTACCTGTATTTACAAGGGTTTACACGGTGTTGAGTGTGAACCCTTTTCTTTTTCAACTATGTCAATTTTGACATAAAATGACATCCTTTTTCGTCTTACTGCAACCATAACGCAACCAGCTTTTATAACCGGGATTCTTTTTTTTCAAAATACCATTCTCGATCATTCCGATAGCTCTACAGGATACCCATAAACAAGGTCAAGGTTTTGTTATAAGCGTATATATTCTCTCTCATGGGTTTTATGTATCATTCCTTGAAGTAGACCCTCATTATGGTCAAAGTACCATGATTCTTTAAAATTGACTCACTCCGTTGACTTATAGGACGTTTAAATTTACTGCGCTGTATGTTTCATCCTTTGTTTTATGTGGTTTTGTGTGTCATTGGGGATAGCGTGTTGAAGGTGATTCATTGACCAAGATTTTAATTTTGAAAGAATTCTTTTAGAGAGTGCCAAGCCGTCCCTCCCATCACCCATATAAATTTCCAGTAGGTTTATGTCTCTAGTTTTTGCGAGACAAAACCTTGTCAAGAAAAATTTGTAGTAGTATATTATGGTAGTGATATTTCAAACGCTACAGGTATAGGTAAAGAGTCAAAGTTGGGTATATCATTGTGTTATTCTATATGACATATATGTTTACCCTCAAAAAGCAGGGTTCAAAAAGAAAGAAAAACGAAAGAGGATAAAATACTGGCTTTACGAAATTTATCAAGATGAATTTAATATTATGGTACTTTGGTATTCTATGGCAAAACTCATTCTTGGAGGATACAATGAAATATAGTAAATATCTATTATTAATTTTTCTTTTAATCCCAATTTCCCTTTTTGCACAGGAAAAATCTATAAAAACACCCAATTTATTTGAAGACGTGATGACTGAAGCAGATGCTAGGTCATTTTATTGTTTACCATCCATTCTTTTGCAAGTTTATGTCCATGATACATCTATATCGAAACAAGAAATATCAAGATATTTTTATATTACTATAAAAAAACAATTACCTGATATTGTAATTAGAGAACTTAAAGAACTAAACACGGATGAACTATCATCTTCTGGATTGTTAACTTTATCCATTTCAACATGGACAACAACCCCTAAATTCTATAGTGGGGAAATAGATTTAAATCTTTCTAGGCCTGTAATTCTGAGAACATCTTTTATGTCTTCAAGTGTTTTGGATTCTGGAGGTACATTAACAGTCTCAGTATGGGATAAAAAAGAAAACTTTTTGAACAGTGAAATATATCAAATAAAATCTTCCATTGATACTTTAGTTGCGAATTTTAGTTATAGTTATATGAAAGCTCAGGAATATCAAAAGAAACCAGAACAAGAGAAATTAAAAGATGAATTTAGAAAAATGGGTATAGATCCGAATCAATTTAAATGGTGAAAGTGGCTCTTGACAACAGCAACGTAAAATAGTTCTTATTCACATCCTTTCCTTTATTGGGCGTAACCAATGAAGTTACCTTTAGAGTCATATATTTTATATCTCGAATCGCCATCCTTTTTTAACTTGTACTTTTTTATTTTGACTGATGAATGAATTTGAGTTAGGGTTTTGTAGGAGATTGTAATCATTTCCAGATTTAAAAGCAAGCTTTATTTTCATGCGACACCGTGATAAACACAAAAATTGGTTTAAGGGAAAAGTTGCTTGATTTTATAAGATGGTAGAGGTAGCATACTGTTAAAAATTCGGGGGGTAAATCGTGAAAACAATCTTTAGGCTTTTATTCATAATGGGATTCATTATTTTATCTATCTTTTACATTGGATGTGCGACTTTTGGTTCTCAAAAATATGACAACACCTATTATCCGCCTACTAACCCCGACAATATAGCCATATATTCTTTTACACCCCAACAGGAGTTTATTAGAGTTGGGGAAGTATATGCCAGTGGTGCTGCACTAAGTAATCGTACCGCGATGGTCAATAAATTAAAAATAGAAACCGCTGCTATGGGTGGGGATGCGATTGTTTTACAATATGAAGAACATTACAACGGTGATTATGTCACTCAAAGCGGAACTCACATTCCTATGAATCAACCTATAATGAAAGGATTAGTAATTCGATATAAAAATAGACCGGAAAATGGCAACACTAATGACAACTCTGATATGTCCGCCTTAATGCAGGCAGCAGAAAAAGGCGATACCGAAACCGTGAATGATTTATTAGCTAAAGGTGCCGATGTCAATGCGAAAGACAGCACGGGTAGAACTACCTTGATATATGCGGCATTTAAGGGTCATACTGAAATCGTGCAAGCTTTATTGGCGAAAGGTGCGGAGGTCAATGCAAAAGACAGCGCGGGTGGAACTGCCTTGATAATTGCGGCAGTGATGGGTCATGCGGATACTGTACAAGTTTTATTAGAAAAAGGTGCCGATGTCAATGCGAAAAGCAATAACGGTGGAACCGCTTTGATGGGTACGGCAGCGATGGGTTATGCGGATACTGTACAAGTTTTATTAGCCAAAGGCGCAGAGGTTAATGCAAAAACCAACCAGGGTTGGACCGCCTTGAAGGCTGCGGCAGATAATAAACATCCCGACATCGTAAAACTGCTTAAGAGTGCGGGCGCAAAAGAATAACTAGATTGCAGGAATCCGTCACTTAAATCCTATTAACTAATATATTTCAATAATTTACCCTTTAATCCCATTTTTCGATAAAACCTTTTTTGTAGATACCCGGATTGATTTTCAATAAATGTCTTCATTTCAGAATAGCTTTCTTTTGCACTATGATATGATTAACAATATATGATTGAGCAACATTATAGAATTTCTCAAGTGGCAATCTTATTTCAAATTTCCCATAGGACTGTATCATGGATGATTAAGAGCGGAATACTGACCGCCCTGAAAGTGCCTTACAAAAATCAATACGGGTATCAGTGGGTTATACCGGAATCTGTCTTGGAAGGCTACATTGACCAACACACAAAATATGCTAGTAGAAGACAACGGCTATGGATGTCAAAACATAAGCTGTTAAGGTCTTCCCCGGAAAATACCCCCACCAACATTGAACCCATTCGACCCAAGAAGCGTACTCAATCCTAAAAGCGGAATCTTGCCTTATATTTACTTGATTTTTTCCCACGTTTTTGAGATATTTTTATATTGGCACTAGGTAGCGCAACCGAAAAGCGGTGTCCTGACCGCCTGTGCCATTTCTTTGATTCAGGAAATATACGTTACAGGAGACGTTATGCCAAAGAGTACTAACAAAAATAAATCCACTAAAAAGCGAACCACTGACCTGCCGGATGCGGTCAAAGAACTATCGGATTATGTTAGCAATAATACAAATAACCCCCCATATCCGCTCTCCGCTCGTTCCCAATTATGGATTAGAGAGGTCGCTACCAAAGAGAAAATACCAACAGATTCCGCTTTATATTTAGAAGCTAAAGCAGAACTTGAAAAGCAGGTTCCCAATATTGATAATAGCGGTAGACCGAAAAGTAAATTACCTTTAGTTCAATTTAAAACTCCACCGGGGACAGAATGGAAGAAGGATGTAACAATACAATTTATATCCAATGATGAACTTAAGATAAAGGTAGGTACTCAATTAGAAGAATTTCATTATTCCCAATTAGGTTTTAAAAAACGTTCAAAGAAATTCCCAACTAAACAGAGTTGGGGCATATTTAAAATTTTAGCAGAAAGAGGAGAACTTCCCATTTATCCAAAGGATGTAAAGAAAAGTAGCCTAAACAAGAAAGCTATCCAAGAAATCAACAAAATACTCAAAGGGATAATACCGATTACCAATGACGGTAATCCGATAATATCCCATCCTAAAGAGGGTGTATACAGAGCGAAATTTACATTAATTTCAAACGAAAATGTACCGGATGAAGTTGATTCTTTCGCCTATAGAAAATATAAGCAAACGAGAAAATCCTATTCTAAATCAAACCTAGAATCGGAGACAGAAACTAATTTGGATCAAAACGAAGATTAAACCCCAGAGATTCTTTGTCGAGCGTGTATTTTACGAGCTTTCCTAGACCTGCCTATATAAAAATACTTTTCCTTGTTATTCATAATTAAGTTTACTTTATTGAAGAATCCGTCTTGTCCAAGTATTCCGTAGGGAATTTGGTTATCTACCAATCCTTCTGAAAATCCGCAATCCGATTCTATACGGATATTACCAATAAAAAAAGTTACCCTGTAAACATAGGCAATTACATCGCCCGCACCGATCCCCCCAAAAGTATAGGGTTGACCATCTTTTAAAACCAATCCTAATTCATCGGCAATCCACGGATGAAAAATACAATGGTCGGCACCAGAATCTATGAGGGCACTATATCCGAACCGATTACCGGAAGAATCTATAAACCGAATAGGAACTATAGGTCTATAAATTATTGGACAACCGGGGAAATCATCTTCATGTGCAGTAAAAGCAAATGGAATCAAAGAACGTAGGCTTTTGATTTGGATGGTATCATGGTAATAATGGGTTCCACGACACCTAATTTTCTAGCTTTTATCAAAACATTATGTGCAGATTTTCCACTGGTAATTACCTTCTTCATGGAGGAATCCTTAAAGGCAACCCATTGATCTTTATAATTTTCTGAAATCCCTCGCATGTCAATTATTTTTATCTTTTTTGTTTTCATAATCACCTTTTTTATTTAGTTACCACTGTCATAAGTATTACACAGGAATATGGACGTGTCAAGGTCTCGGACGAAATTTCGCCGGGACATTCTGCTAACATAGAAAAAATTTTATAAACTTACAATTCTTTGATTTTACTAAGGTTACATTAAATCTCTTTTATTTACTCCGACGAAAAATCGCCGTTTCAGCGAAATTTCGCCATATAGGGATAGAGACCTAAAGAAATATATTGAACGAAAGGAAAAAGTGAAATGAATAAAAAAACGAATACCAACTAAGCGATTTAATCTTGGGTGCTTTTCTCATTACTTCCTATCAAGCCACTCTCACCAATGCCACAAAACAGGGAACCCGCGTAGTCTTTCATCTTGAATCGGAGAAAGACTTGGAAAAAGGAGTCAGTGATTTCTACGCCGGTAAAGATAAGGTCTCCGCTGTCCAATTTGTCCGTTCTATGGATTTATTGAGGGACTGCATACGGAGGGCAAATAGTCATGGATAAAACGATACGGTGTAAATGATGAACAAAAGAAAAAAATGGAATCAGGGACACTTCGTTTTATTGCCAGACAGTCAAACAGACAGCAAGGCTTGGAAAAAATTATCTACCAATGCCGTGTGGGTCTATATCGAATTTATGAAAAAATACAAAGGCAAAAATTCATCTACGGTAGATAATCTCTCATTGACCTACAAAGAAGTTAAATACAAAATGTCTTCCGCGACTTTTTGGAGAGCAAAAGATGAATTACTTGATCTGGGTTTTTTGAAGATTGTTAGACCTGGCGGATTGATGCACAGATGCACAATTTATGGTTTAAGTGAGAAATGGAAATTCATAACAGATACAAATACAAAGATAATTTCTAATACAAATATAAAATAAAAAGGAATCTCAAGTGATGGTAAATATATATAGGTCTTTAAATATTAAAGTTGTTAACTCAAGAAATACCGTCAAATAGCTTTAAAAATTAAAACTATTGGGAATAAAAACCCATTTAAAGATTTAAAAATTAAATCTGATAGATTTAGAAAGTAAATCTGAATATGAAGACAGTCGTATTAGAGGAGTTTAAGGGGTAATTCGATGAATCCGATTGATGACCTCATGGATATTCACGATTTAAGTAAATTTTCTCGATTTAAAGAAAGGACAATACGAGCAAAATTAAAAGGTAAACATCCGATCCCTCATTTCAAAGTTGATGGAAAACTGATATTCCAAAAAAGTGAATATTTGAAATGGATGGAAAGATACCGGGTTATTGAACGAGTCAAGGATGCGGAGACCGTTAAAGAAGAAATAACTAAGTCTTTCAAGGAACCGAAAATATAACTTTAAAAAATTACTTGACAATCGTATAACTTATGTTATATGCTAGATAGCGTGAACATATCCTATAAAAAGAAAGAAGGTGTAACGATGATTAAGAAAAGTAATAAAACCGTATCCTATGACAAAGATATGTTTTTCGCTATCAGGACAACTAAAGACTTAAAAGAAAAGGTGGAAGAAAAAGCTAAGATAGACGGTCTTTATGTCCAGCAAGTGATAACATTTCTTTTAACCTCATGGCTTAAGGGGGATATTACGATTGATGTAAACGTGACCCAACACGTCAAGAAGGGAAAACGACTATGAGTAAACCTGTTGGCGTAACCCTAAGAGAAAAGCATTATAGCAAGGGTGACTGGTATATTTTCGTGAATGGGTGTAATGAATCCGGTTTTGGAAAAGGAAAACGAAAAGCAATCAAAGCCAAGGATTATACCCAAGCTCTTGACCTTGAATACAAGTTTAAAAAAATGTTATCAGAGGGTTTAAATCCGTTTGAGAATTTAAACAAAACCAGTGATACGCAGTTAAAGGACTTCGCAGAATTATGGTTCTTGGAATACGCTGTCAAAAAGATTCACCAATCTACTTTGATGGAATACCGGGAAGTAATGAATAACCATGTTTACCCTGTCTTTGGTAGTCTGCCAATTGATTGTATACGCTATAAAGACATTGAAAAATTTATCATCAAAAAACAGGATGAAAATTACTCACGGTCTACAATCAAAAATATCTTGGCTCCCCTCAGTGGTGTGTTCAAGTATGCCATACGACACGGATTAATAAGCGTAAATCCGGTTTATAATCAAGAGATTATGGATAACAAGGAAATGAAGTCTCGAAAAAATAGCGATCACCAAGTATGGAACGAGACGGAAGTTATGATTTTCCTTGAAACTGCCAAAAGGGTTTGTCCTGAATTATGGGCGTTTTTTAACACCGCTATCAATACCGGATGCCGTCTTGGTGAATTGTTGGCTTTAAAGCGTGAGAATTTTAATTTCACAATTAAAAAATTACGCATTGAAAAGTCTATATCTCGTGGAATTGAAAAAGAACCCAAGACAGGTAAAAAACGTGTGATTGAAATATCCGATAATTTTATCGAGGATATGCGTTCCTATTTTGGTGAAATGAGTATTCAATCTATGCAAAGTGATAAACAATTGGAGACCGCCTTTTGTGATAAAGACGGAAATAGGTTGAGTGAAAATTCTATTCGTCACTGGTTTAAAAAGTGTATCCGAAAATCCGGGGTATCTAAAATCCGGTTCCATGATATTCGTCACACCTATGCCAGTATGTTATTGAAAAACGGTGCTGACCCGGCTTATGTTGCCAAGCAATTAGGTCATAGTTCTTTGCGTATGGTATACGAGGTTTACGGTCATTACATGGACAATGCCAAAATGGCACAGATTAACAGATTTTTAAGCCTAAAACAGGGTTAATGCAACTATAATGCAACTATTTTTATATATCTTAAGTAAAATCAGTACTTCACGGCAGATTCTGGATCTGCTTGTCAAGGTTCGAATCCTTGCGGGGCAGCCATCACAATTCCAGGAATTATTGGGATTTGTTATATATTCGCGCGCAATTTGGAAGTGTATGACGATATTCCATTTTGACCGATCTATTTTCTTGACTGGGCACCCTAATAGTCCTAAGATACATACGTCTTTATAAGGAGGATTTTATGAATTCTGTATATAGTAAATGGTTCGGTTCATTTTTGTTGTGGGTAGGAGTGTTTATTATTGTTAATGGTATGGGTTTCGGACAAACAGGAACTATCCATATCACTTCTTCTCCATTTGACAGTTTGTATCAGTTATTCTCCGAAGATTCCAGTTTTGCAAAAAATACAACCGATGCGTTTTTCCCTTATTGGTCTGCTCCTGCCAATCATGCATATACATTAATCTGGAGCAATGTGAGCGGATATAATACACCATCCTTTTCTACAGCCTATTTATTTGTGAATAGTACGATAACTTTTAACGGGATTTATACACCTTCAGGGTCACCCCCAGCAATTTAACAGCGACAGCCGTCAATTATGTCATTGTAAACTTAAATTGGCAGGATAACAGCAACAATGAAAAGGGATTTATAGTAGAACGGGGATTGGCCTCCGACAGTATTTTTTCAGCGATTACAACCACTGGAGCCAATGCTACCAGTCTACAGGATACCAGTGTAGCTCCTCAAACCGCATACGTCTATGAGATTTTAGCAACCAATGCAGTGGGTACTTCAGTTCCTTCCAATGTGGCGATAGTCACGACCACATCTTTACCACCCAGCTCACCTGTGGCTGGATTTACAAGCAACATGACCTCTTTATTTTCCGGAATGTCCGTACAATTTACCGATACCTCAATATACCCCGAAACCTGGCAATGGAATTTCGGGGATGGAGCATCGCTTACGTTTCAAAATCCTACGCATCTCTATGAAAATACAACCAGTGCTGTTTTTCCAGTCCAGGAAATTGTAACCAATGTATTAGGTTCGGGAACAGCGTTGGGGACTATTTATGTAGGAATTGCGCCAAGTAATTTAACAACGTCTCCCATTGTCGGTCATCCCTATGGAAACCGTTTATCCTGGCAAGACAATTCGAATAATGAAATAGGATTTCAACTCTATAGTAAGATGGCACCCGATCCCAATTCCCTAGCGGGTAATTCGTTTTCTTTCACTACCACCGTGCTTCAAAACCAAACGACATTTGATGATTACGGGTCAAATACAGCAGTTGGATTGGACTCTACATTACTCTATGCTTATGAAGTCCGGGCGATAACCTCTGATACCGTTTCAGCGTTTTCTTCCTACGGGCCACCTTTTGCAGCGGCTCAATTTTATTCCTTCCCGTCTTCAGGATATATCACTTTTGGGTTAATGACGGTTCAAGTTGGGGATTTGTCTTCCAACGCAACGACGTGGTATTGGGATTTCGGCGATGGGAATACGTTCACTGGACAGAATCCCGGTTCGCATGTTTATAATTCTACCACTTGTGCGGTCTTTTATGTCACGGAAAGTGTAAACAATGGGTTGGGATTTGGCAGTGTTCTCGGTAAAGCAATTTTCCTGAATGTTCCACCCTCGAATTTATCAGCTACGACTACGGGAGATCCACAAGTCTTTGTATCCTGGCAAAATAACTCGCTTTATGAGACTGGAAATGAGGTTTACCAGCAGATAAATGGTGGAGTATTTTCATTGCATACGAGCTTACCCCCGCATACTTCCAGTTTTATAGATACCAATTTACTCCCGAATACGAACTATGGATACGAGGCACGGTCTACCACATATACAGCCGTATCGAATTTTACCAATGTCGCCACTGTCAATACAGGAATTACATCTGGAATAGATCGGCATTATTGGTTCTATTATTCAGGAAATCAATCACTGGATGAAGATGTATTGGATCAACCTAAAACCTTTTTGGAATCTTATCATCGCAAGTAAATAGTAGAGTATTTTACGGGATATAATAAACAAAAATAGAATAACCTATACGGGCAATTGGTTTTTTCCGTTTTAGCCAGTTGTTATAGCCTTTATTTTGGAAATAAACACCTTGCAAGGCAGTGGCATTGACGGCGACATAGCCGTGAATCTCTTCGACTTTCTCCGGCCAAGATAACCGTTGGAATCCTTGGAAACTGGTATCTTCCGGAAAGTAAATATTGTAGTAAATTTTATTGACTTGATTTTGTTTCAGCCAACGGATAAGGTTTTTAGTATCTTGTCCCCAATCGAGATTGGAATCCACCAGATATTTATACCCGCGTTTAGATCCCCCGATCAATTCATTAAAATACGCCAGGTCATAGGGATAAACATGTATCCAAGCGAAGATATACCAACCCATTAAAAGGAGTGAGAGTCCGCGATACTGCCAAAATTGGATATTTTTCAAATTCAACATAAAATTAGATTGAATACTATATTTCCTCCAAAATTGAGCGAGAAATTTCCCCGATGATAGAATGAAAAATGGATAAATTGGCAGGATGTGCCGGATGCCGATATTCACAGTATTGGTGAGGGAGAATAACAACCATCCAATCACCGGAATCCATAAAAATAAATCAACAGGAATACGTTTCCCCCATTTGATTTTCCATAATTTCCAGGGAATCGCCAGAAAAGAACCGAGTGAGAAGAGTAACAAAGGAATGGGTGTTTTGATTAATAACGCAACGATATAATAATACCACCAGCCTTTTTCGGAATAATGTCCCCAGAGAAAAGCGGAATGGCCTGTGTTCAAATGAATCCGCAGGTATTTTAATGAATGAAAGAAACCCCACGGGTCATTGGTTGGTAAAAACCAAAAGATACCTATGAAAAGACCTAGAAGAGAAATTAATAGCCCTTGAAATATAATGACAGTAATTTTTTGAGAAAACGAAATATTTCTCAGTATGGAGAGAAATAAAAAAATGATAAAAAAGGGGACAAATAAAATCCCGGAAGCCTTGATACTTATGGTCAGACCCAGTAGGATTCCGGATAGGATTGCTTTTTTCCATGAGGGGAATTGGAAATAACGGGAAATGGAATAAATCCAAATTAATCCCAGGCAGGTGACCGGGAAGTCGGCAACTGCCAATCCACCGAAAGAAGTTAACAGGGGACAGAAAAGAAATAGTAATAAGGAAAATCGAGCGGCTATAATTCCGTAATATTTCCGACTCCATTGGTAAATGAAATACGCAGATAACATAAAAAGGAATATTGAAGAGAGACGCGCAAAAAACAGAATCATTTCCGGGGAGCGGGTATTTTGAAACAAAAATTCCATTTGCGCCTCCGTAACATATTTAAGATGCGCCCAATTCAAGTGATCGGATTGAAGCTGGAGTGGCATCAAGAATAGAGGGAGCGCCACTAAAATGGAAGTCAGAATGGACTTCTCACTAAAGGGCCAAATAGTGAATCTTAAAAGATATAAATAACCATCAACAATGAAATAAGGTTCGTCCCAAACGTAGGATTTCCATAAAGAAGTGCTTAAAGGGAAAAGAGGGGAGACAAGAATGAGAAATAAACACCATCGGTCAATCTTATTGAAATTATGTAAAAATGGAATTTTCATTCAAGCCAATGTATCCCAATTGATGTTTCCTATTGGGAAGATGGGGATGGTTTTATTTTTCTGATTTCCTCATTGATCTGGTTTTCTTTTACTTTATTTCCCATACTACGGTAAACGGTTGTCAGACCATACAGCGCAGATGTAGATTTAGGATTGAGGGCAAGTGCTTGATTCCAATATTTTTCAGCGGATGTCAAATCTCCTGATTGAAACAAGGCTTCGCCAGCCAATTCATAGGCGTTGACTTGTGTCGAATCGAAGGCGATGACTTTATTATACATAACCAAGGCTTGTGCCCATTGCTTTCGTCGGGTGTCAATGAGCGCCAAAAAGTAATAATAGGACGTTTCATTCGGTACAATCCGGTTGGCCTGCGTCCAGGCATCATAGGCAATATCCAACTGATTATTTTCATAGGCTGCCCAACCAAGTTCATTATATAACCAGCGATCTTCTTTATTCAGTTTGGCTGCTTCCAATAAATCAACAACAGCTTCCGGCAATCGTTTCATTTTGCGTTTTACTACACCCAAAAGGAAATACCCGTGATAGTCCTTGGGATTTAATTGTTTTACTTTCTCAAACGCGTCAATTGATTCATTAAATTTTCCCATGTGTTCATAATAATCTCCCAACATAATATAGAGACTGGAATCAGAAGGAGTAATTTTTAGCGCTTGATTCACCTGTTCAATCGCCTCAGAATATCTTCCATCAGTCGCCAGTTTTCTAGCTTCATCCATAAAAATCCGGGGGTTGCGGGCCTCCAGATATTCCATTAATCGGGGGCTATACCAATCAAAAAGGAACAGCGCCAGAATGAAACCTAACAAGATTATAAACAAGGAACGAAAGATTTGCTGGCGTATTTTTGCTATATCTTTCGCGGAAGAAATTGTGGAAATATTTACCATAACTATTCTAATTCGATTTGAGTGTACGAACCCAATCTATTTCATTGGCTAATCCCTGTCGTAAATTATATTTAGGATGATAGTCCAAATCCGTTTTCGCTTTTTGGATATTCGCTGAAGTTCGAGTTACATCACCGTGTTGTTTCTCCAAATACTGAACTGTCCCTTCCTTATCCGCCAACTCGAACAAGAGGGTTAGGACATCGTTCAATATCTCCACATGCCCCCCCCCGATATTATAAACTTCACCGGGCTTTCCGCGACTTATAGTAAATAAATTCGCATCAATAATGTCATCAATATAGGTGAAATCACGTTTTTGTGTCCCATTACCGTACACCGTTATCGGTTTATCGTGTAAAATCGCCTTGATGAATTTATGAAATGCCATATCAGGTCTCTGCCGGGGGCCATAAACGGTAAAATAACGCAAGCTAACAGCCGGTATCCCATAATTTTTCCAGTAGAGATAACAGAGATGTTCCGCAGCCAATTTTGTGACACCGTAAGGAGAGACAGGTTTGGGCTGTAACGTTTCAGCCATTGGTTCATCACCAGGAACATTTCCATAAATGGAGGAAGAGGAGGCGTAAATAAATTTTTTAATCGGTTTGTCTTTGACGGACTCCAGTAATCGCTGGGTAACCAGAATATTATGTTCCGTATACGCGGCGAAACTGGAACCCCAACTAGCACGAACACCCGCCTGAGCCGATTGATGAAATACAACGTTAATATCTCCCAATAACTTTACGATATCGCAGGTCCTTAAGTCTTCCTCATAAAAAGTAAACTTCTTCGATTGAAGCAAAGTATGCAAATTTGATTCTTTCTGGGACAGAGCATAGTAGTCCGTAAAACAATCTACGCCGTGTACATCATAACCCTCTTGAATCAACCGCTCCGCCAAATGGGAACCAATAAATCCGGCAACGCCGGTAACCAAACAATTCATTTACACATCACTCCTTAAGAAATAAAATTGTGAAACTTGTATTACTCTGCATTTTACTTGGGAATTTGTTTTTCTAGTTCTTTGACCAGATTTCGAATATTATCCGCATCCCCTCCATTTTTTTGGACATTCAGATACTGACTAAATTCTTCAATCGTTTTTTTCGGATCCTTATGCAAATACATATCAATAAATCCGAGTTGGCGATGACACATAAAGAAGGTGTCGTTTAATAAAAGTGTGCGTTTATAATATTCTTCCGCGATAGAATAATCCTGTTTCGAGAAATAAATTTGGCCTAAATTATAATCAATGCGAATATCGTTATAGTTGGTAGTTGCTTTGGAATATTCCTTAATCGCGTCGTCCAGCCGATTCAAACGGGCGTAATATCCACCGAGATAATAATGCGCCAATCCGTTGTCCGGCGTAAGTTCTATAGCATGTTCCATAAATTGTACCGCCAGGGGAAAATTACTATTCTTTTCATCTTCGGCAAAAATCCGTCCTATTCTAATATAGAAAGAAGCACGAAAACTGTCCAGACAACTTGACATTGCCCAATATCCATACCCAGCAAAAAATAATGTAACCAAAAAAATAAATACCGGAATTTTCACAGTGTGTGTCAAAGGATTTTCATAAACGAATATTGGCCAAATTTTATTCGTGGAATAATGAGCTTGTTCCAAATTACAGAGAGCAACCATCAATCCAAGAAGAACCCAAAATTGCATGGCGGAAGCAGGAACATGCAAAGGAAAACCAAACAAAGCAGAGATTAAAACTGCCAGTATTCCACCGTAACATCCAAGATATAACCAGAGCGAATGACGATCCTTCCAAAGTTGGAACTCATAATATCCCATCCAAAGCAATGTCAGCAGCAGAAAAAGAAAACTGGCAAATCCAATGATACCGGTATCGGTAAAGGCTTGAAGAAATTCGTTATGCGCGTATGCCGCATTAATGTCCTGTACTTCCTGTGATATGCGGTGATATCCTTTATTTCTGGTATCGTTGACTACTTTGGCTTGATAATCCAGGTACTGAACGAAATAATTTCCCTGACCCAATCCCAGAATTGGGTGGTCTTCAATCATCCGGATAGAGGTTTGCCAATGTAGAAACCGACCTTTGATAGCGATATCCGAAGTGGAGGAATATTTGTGCCAGTAGCTAATGAATCCGATGACGAGTATTCCGAGGACAATCGTTTTCCATAAACGACGGTATGAGTAAATTCGCTGGATTTGAGCAAACCATTTTTCCGAAAAAAGCAATTTACATTGTTCCGGATTGTGCAGGATCATCCATCCAACAATGAACACAGAACCAAGTGCTGCCAAAAGACCCGCGCGATTACCCGTGATGAGCAATCCGAATACAATTAACAAAATGTAGAGAATGCGCAGACCGAAATCTAATTTATTTTTTCTTATTGTAAACAAGAAACCAATACTCAAAGGAAACAGGGAAGCGAGAAACCAGCCGAATAAATCCGAATTTCCCAGCATACTGGTGATATTTCCAGGTTGATTATTTTTCTGCCAATGGAACGGGTCCCAACCTAATTTTTGGATTATTCCATAGAGGGAGGCAACCAGCCCACCTAATAGGAGACCTTGTATAATGATGTGTATTCCTCGAATATTTTTTGTAGTCTGAGTCACTACCCAATAAAGCAGAATAAGGGAGAACCATTGAATCCAGTTTTCTAATAAAGAAGAACGATTTCCCGGCCAGAATTGAGTTATGAGATTTATGACTACAAAAACCAGTAACGGGAAATGATTGGGGTGACCGACCCACCTCCATGATTTACGGAGAGAACATTGAATTAACCAAAACAGAGCAAGTAGAGTCGCTCCCATTATCAGCAATAGCCATTTAATATCAATGGTTGGTAATTGTGTGGATATGTAAAAAGAGACCGAAACAGAAAAGACTAGGATTGAAATACACCAGGAGAAAAAGGTGTTGGAAATCTTGCTGGAACCCTTCACCGGTTTAATTTGTTTTTTT
Organism: uncultured bacterium; assembly: GCA_963768165.1. Lineage (GTDB taxonomy): Bacteria > UBP4 > UBA4092 > UBA4092 > UBA4092 > CAVYHJ01. The sequence continues at coordinate 311,939 of CAVYHJ010000002.1, forward strand.
AATAATATGTTTGACTTGGATTTCTTTGCCACGATGGAACCTTTTTGTTGGTTCATCATAACGAACCTGGAGGGTTTTCTCAACTCATAACGAGATAATTTCGTGTTTTTAGTTCCTAATTTCTAGTTTAATTATGAGCGGCGATGTAAAATGGTAAGCATGAACGAGGATATGTCCAGACGCAAATTTCTATGGAAATTGTTACTCGGTTTAGGTTTTCTACTTGCCGCATTCATGGGGATACCCGTGGTAGGATTTGTTATTTCTCCCTTGTTTGGGAAAAAAGAATCGAGATGGATACCTATCGCCTGGTTGGAAGATTTGAAACCGCCGGGTCCTCAAGAAGTCCAATTTACGTTTATTAAGCAGGACGCATGGTTTCGTGCCAGTACCAAACAATCGGTCTATGTCCTCTGTAAAGAGGGAGATAATTTTATCGTATTTTCCACACGTTGTACCCATCTAGGCTGTTCGGTTCATTGGGAAAGTTCGAAAAACAAATTTCTCTGTCCCTGTCACGGTGGGCAATTTGACATCAATGGCAATGTAGTGGGAGGCCCTCCTCCCAAACCCTTGAAAAAATTGGAATCAAAAATTGAAAATGGCAGATTGTTTATAAAATCAGTGTAACGTTTGTAGAGACATAACATGTACGTCTCTACAACAATGCGGATGATTTTTTAGAATGAAAATTCAGAAAAATATTTATAATTGGATTAATCAGCGAATTTCTATCGATTCATGGATTGAATTTTTTAATAAACCCATCCCTAAAAAACCGGACTGGGGATATTCTCTTGGGACGGTTTTTCTGGCAGTGCTCCTCGTGGAGATGATGACCGGAATTGTAATGTCCCTCTATTATGCGCCCACTCCCGACCATGCCCGCGACAGTATTGAATATATTCGAACCCAGATAATTTTCGGGAAACTTATTTTCGGATTACATGTCTGGGGCGCGAGTGTGATTGTCATACTTGCCGTTACTTATTTACTGCATCTATTTTCAACCGGAGGATATAAACGCCCAAAGGAGTTAAACTGGATTCTCTGTGTCCTTTTGGGATTGGTGATTTTCGGATTTCTTCTCACCGGTTATCTTCTACCTTGGGACCAAAAATCCTATTGGGGAACCATGGTGAGAACACATATTATTGAAAGCGTCCCGGGAATCGGTCCCCTTCAAGCAAAACTACTCCGCGCCGGAGACGAGTTGGGCGTATTAACATTAACACGTTTTTATTCGGGACATGTAGTGATTTTGCCGTTGGTATTTTTTATATTGCTAGGAGTGTATTTATTCCTGGTTTTCAAACAAGGATTCTTACGAATTAACGAATCTGCCTTTCTGACTGATTCGGAAGAGGAACCCTTTTATCCAAAACATGCAATTCGTCATCTTATGTCTGTTTTTATTTTTCTGGCAATTTTATGTTTTGTGGTTTTCAAGTTTCCCGCCCCCTTGGACAAGATTGCCGATCCCACGGATTCATCCTATGTTCCAAGACCTGAATGGTATTTCTTGTTTCTTAACCAATTATTACGATATTGCGACGGACCGTATCAATTTATTGGTACGACGATAATACCGACAGCCTTTGTTCTTTTGCTTTTTTTATTACCATTCATTGACCGTAACCCGCAGTGCCCTCCACGACAGCGTCCTTTTGCTATGGGCTTTGCAGGTCTTATTTTCATGGGCATCATTTTTTTAACTGTGCAAGGAGTGCTTAACCAGCCGCCAGGAGATAGTTCCAAGTCTCAAGTCTCAAGTCTCAAGTTAAAAACTTTAGACTTTGGACAGAAGACTTTAGACTCTGTGGATACGGCCAAACAGGGTGAAACACTGATTTCAGGTGAACAAATATTCGTGGACAACAAGTGTATGACATGTCATCGAGTCAATAAAAAGGGAGGAACCGGTGCCAGCAACTTAACTCGCGAAGGGATACAACGTAACCAACAATGGCTCATAGATTTTATCAATAATCCCAATACCATAATGAAATCAAAGCAAAGTCATCCACCCATAAACATTAGTCCTTCAGAAAAAGTTTTGATGATTGCATACCTATCTTCTTTAACAACCCAGGTAGAAAAACGGTCTCTCAAAACTAAAAACTTGAACGTAGCAGCTAGAATCTCTTTGGCAATGGACACATCAACAACCCAAAAATCACTGACACCCAAACAACTGGTTGAACGGGGAATGTGGTTATACGATATTCAAGGATGTGATGAATGTCATACGATTGGTGATGAAGGAGGAGGTGTACAAGGACCGGATTTGACCTTTGAAGGAAGAAAAAACCACGATGCCGATTGGCACATGCGCCATTTTGCCGATCCCCGTTCTGTCACACCCGGTTCAAAAATGCCCAAGGTAAGATTATCCCAAGAGGATCTAAAAGCCCTTACTGCTTATGTCCTCAGTCTACAATAATTTTCTCATTTAATAAGTTAAAGCATGGAGCCCCATATACTATAGCGTCGTAGATGTATAGTTTATAAATAGTCCCAAATATAGAAAGTAACGGATGCGGGATCAATGATTTCGGTAATATAGTTGATGTATTGATTGGAGGACTGGTCTCTTTCAGATAAGTCAATGATATCAATATCCTGGAGAATTTGAGCCTTGGGGTCAAGAATAAGTTTTACGTTGGGATGTTCGGTATCGTCGGCGTTGGGTTGAAGAACAATACCGATATGCCCAGTAGATAATTTCACAAGTGTTCCCACCGGGTAAGGTCCAATCATTTTCTGAAAGAAATAAACGAGGTCGGGGTCGAGAGAGGTCCCCGCGTTGTGCTTTAGAATCTCCAGTGCGTCGGATGGAAGATGTTTAAGGTTATAGGGACGGTTGGTGGTCATGGCATCGTAACAATCACAGACCGAGACAATGGAGACATAAGGAATCCTTGGAAATTTACGGCGCGTTTGGGGATAACCATCCTCAAGGGCAAATTTCCAATGATGACAATAGATGAGCAAGGCCGGAAGTTCGGTCGTGTAGCGGGAGCGGAGAATCATTTTGGCACCGTCTATGGGATGCCGATGTATTATTTCCCATTCATCTTCCGACAGTTTTCCAGGTTTACGGAGGATTTCGGGGGGAATAAAGACTTTGCCAATATCGTGGAGGAGAGCACCGATACCAATGTCCATAAGCCGGGAGGTGTCAATTTTTAAATAAATCGCCAGCGACAAGCATAAGATGCAGACATTCATGGAATGGCTAAAAAGATAATTATCAAAGCTTTTCATGGAAGAGACTGCCAGAAGTGCTGAGTTATCTTCCATCAAACTATCAATCAAATCCTGAATCATAGGCCTAACCTGGCGAACATCCACCACGCGCTGGCTGACAGCTTCCATCGCCACTGATTCAACCAGGTGAGTCCCATCGGTGTAAATCGTTTTTGCTTCATCGAATCGGGAACCACCTTTTTTGGTACTGGCTTTTTCTGGTCTTCCAAACCGGATATGGGTCACGTTCTTTTCTTCCAATTTCCGGCTGAGAACTTCCAAATCCGATTTTGCACCGCCATCCTTTTCATAAAATGACCGGATTAGCGAACTTACTTCCTCTTCTTTGAGATCCGCATAAAAAGTGATACTCCCAACCCCGCGTTCTTTAAACAATGCATTTAACTGGCGAGACAAAAAGCTGGATTCCAACAAAAATTCTCCGCGATACAAGACTTCCTCTTCTGGAAACTGCAGCGTTAGAAATGGATAAATCTTTAATAAAGGCTGTAGCATTTGACAGATTTTGGTAATAGCTTCGCCGACGACAGGATGACCCACGGGATATAAAAGATGACTGCTTAAGGCAAAATTTAATCGCGTAACCACTTCTTCCAAAGATTTGATAACCCATGGGTCAGCACCTGAGACAGATTCAGAATCCCCATCAGGAGGTACCGGACTTTGTCGTTCCAAATCATCTGAATTGTCAGACATCTTTTTTCTCCATCGGAATATTCTGTACAGGGCTGGACACCAGTGTTTCGCAAATCCGGCGCACACTCCCGCGCATATTCCGGCATCCCTCCCGCACGACTTGCCGGGCGTTATCGTCATTCATTTTCCATAACGTTTGGGCGATAATTATTTTTAAGCGATCCTGACTTTTTTTGGGAAACCAGCCCCTTTTTCGAAATAACCGAATCAAATCCGGAACGGCTTCTGTAATATTTAATCTCCCAAGCCATTGGATGGCTTTATGCTGGAGACTCCTATCAGAATCTTTGTTTCCAAAAGAACCTATGGCGATTTCCCGGAGAACTTGAATGGATGGTGGGTCACCAAGTTTCCCCAGGGCATCCAGGCAGGTCAATTGGACATCGCTTTCTTCTGTTTTTGATTTCAGGCGATCAATAAACCAATCCCGGGTTTCCGGTGAAGGAGACTCCCCAATCATTAAAATCGCCTGTTGTCGTAAAACGGGAGCCAGTCCGGAATAAATCGTTTTCAAACGATTCACCGTTTCTTTAGTACGGATATGCCCAAGAACAGTGATTAATTCCCGGGCAACATCTTCAGGACAATTGGGTAAAGAGTCTATGATTTTGTCAACGGTTATATTTCCCATGCGAATAAGTATACGGGACAAGGGACGGCGCAATATGATTTTTGAAGTATTGATAAAAATTTCCACAATTTGGTTAGCACCTTCATTTCCCGTCAAACTCAGAATCTCAATAAGTTTTCCTTCGTCATCACCCGTTGCATTTTCAAAATAATTGATTACCCGGGCAAGATTTTCTTTCGAGACAAATTTTTGGATGGCAGAATCTATTAAAAGTTTTACCTCATCGGAAATATTTTTTTTACCGTTTTTCCCTTCATTGAGAGTTTGCAAAATATCCAAAATTCTATCGTAGTTTTTATTTTGAATGAGTTGACCCATGAGCTTGTTCAAATTTTCTATAATATCGCTATGGACGGTAGTCTGGGTTTCTGTTTCAAATAGTTCCAACATAATCCCCAAGGAATCTGATAAAATCTGTGAATTGTTAATACTGCGAAACCGTTCCTGTAATTTTTTCATTTCCAATAGGTCCAGTTCATCCTTCTTTTTTTGTTCCATCAGTTCATTATATTTCTGAGACAAACGGGTAATGCGGTCGGGTTCAACAGGAAGGTTTGGAATCAATGGACCCAAAGTATTCTGGAGATCGTCAGGTAATGTCTTCTTAAAGAGCAATTCCAAGAGTTCCTCGTCCGTCAAATAACTGGTCAATTCACGGATACTTTTATCCTGAGTCTCGGACAGTCCTTTGCGGTACAATAGAGTTTCAATGCCTAGGTTGAATCGCTGATTCAGTAAACTCAAAGCCACTTTTTGAAGCAAGATGGATTTTTCCTGCGGTCTTTGGCGGTTTAACCACCAGCACAACCGATCCAAGCATTCTTGGTTAAACTTTATAAATTTTATATTGGCATCAATTTTTGAGCTTGAATCTTCTATCATGAGGTTTTCTTCAAATGTCCGAACAATCAATTCCGCCAATCGCACAGGACTGTGTAGAAACTCAACAAAAACTTCTTCATCCCCACTCAGTTCGTTAATAGTGCCATGGAGAAATAGTTGAAATTTTTTTATCATTTCTTCGTTTAATGTCAATAAGGTAGGGTTTTCAGAGTCTTGCAATGCATCCGCATCAGAATTGGCTGAATCGTAAAAATATTCTTCAATATCAAAACAAGTGATTTTCAGGTCGGCTAATTGTTTCCGAACACCCCCTAATCGGCGTATTTGCTTGGGATCTTTCGACAGGATTCCGACCAATGCCGCGGTTTCCTTTTCTGTAAAACCGGGCATCACTGTTAGGTTGTATATGCGGCGGCGGTTCAAATGATTACAGAATTCCTTAATATTTTTATCTTTTGCGTTTAGCGGGACGGCGCCAAGAAATATTTCATCCTTGCTCAAGTTCAATCGCAAAGGGATTTCCAACGCCAACTGGGACAACCGATCGGTTAATTTTTTGATTAATCCCTGTGTGGCTGGATGAGTTTCTGCGTAAAATTGATATAGTTTAAATACACGGACAAATTCATTCAGTACAGCTTGGGTATCCTGTATATAAGTGTCTGATGAATTTTCCGGCATAATAACAACCTATACAATATCCATTTTACGCTAAAATACCTTTCTGGACAAAGTATACAGATTATGCGTGAATATTGTCAATCTTTATATGATTCGCTTTAAGAAGTTTTACAATCAGGAAAAGCAATCTGACATCCGGGCTGTGGTATTAATTCTATTGCTGCCGGTACTTTATTTTGCCGACAGCTTATTCAGCGATACCCTGATTCCCGAAGGGGATTGGTATCATTTATTTTATCCCATTAGGACTTTAGCCAACGCGCAAATTCTACAAGGTCATTTTCCCTTGTGGAATCCCTATAAATACATGGGCTCACCGTTATTTGCGTCCTGGCAGGTGGCGGTGCTTTATCCGCTGAACTTGTTGTTTCTCCCTCTGGATCCTGCCCTGGCCATGAAATGGGTTTCTGCGTTTAATATAATGATTGCAGGTCTTTCCATGTATATATTAACCCGGCAGGTGGCACAATTACCTCCCGTGAGCGCACTCGTCTCCAGTGTTCTGTTTATGTTCGGCGGATTTTTTTCAGTTCATTATGAACATATTAATCAAGTGAATGTAGGTGTTTGGATTCCGTTGGGATTATATTGTTTTCATTGTGCTTGTTTGAATTGCGATGGGCAAATCGTGCGCTGGAAAAGAACTTTTGGATACAGTCTGGCAGGAGGAGTTATATTGGCAATTCAGGTCTTTGGCGGTCATCCTCAAATACTTTTTTATTCGCTTTTATTATTGGCGTTTTATGCCCTATTTTTGCTATTTATCATAAGGTCTCAAAACTGGAAAATAATTCTCTGGCGAATTTTAGTTGCAGGATTTATCTTTACCGTTGTAGGTTTCGGTTTAAGCGCCATCCAATGGATACCGTCAAGAGAGTTATCAAATCTCTCTTTACGGACAACGAATACTTATGCATTCGGAACTGCGGATTCTCTCCCACCGTTAAATCTTTTAACATTTATTTTACCCCATGCACTCGGTTTTCAGGGGGAAAAATATTGGGGAGAAGCAAATTTTACTGAGGCTACGGGATACATGGGAATACTCCCGTTTTTTCTTATTATTTTATCGTTTTATTATTATAAGAAATTATCCTCGAGTTCCCCATCCCGATTTTTCTACCTGTCTATGATTCTTATTGCCGGAATGGGACTATTACTGGGATTAGGAAAATATGACCCGTTATATCCATTGGCCTATCGGATTTTATTTCCCTTACGATATTTTCGATGTCCGGCACGTATGTTGCTATTAATGAATTTTTCCATGGCTGTCCTATCGGGATATGGCTGGTCTTTTCTCCAAGAACAATTTGAAAAGAGAACCCCGCAGAAATTATGGTTAAACTCCCTTCACGGACTTACCCTTGTGATGATTCTAATAGCAGTCATTGCCCGTCCCGTCTATCAACGGTTAGCAGAGCTAAAAGATTTATCGCTAGACTCGTTTTTTGCATTTTGGAAAGATGCCAGTGTTCTTGGAGGAGTGATTCTTTCTTTTTATCTGATTTTGTTTCTAGTTTCCAGAAAAAAAATCCGTTATCAAGTGGGATTAACTATTTTATTTCTTGTTATCCTGATTGATTTGTTTTACTTCAGCCGGGGACTCTCTTTTCATTGGCTAATCGATAGAAATCAACTGGAAAGGCCGAATCCGACACTCCAGATTTTAAAATCCACACCTGAACCATTTCGAACCTTTCGAATCCTCGATGAAGTGAGATATGGAGATATTCAATTACACATGATTTTAGAACGACAATACCGCATACAACCCGATCTCAATGTCCTTTATCATGTCGCGGATCTGATGGGTTATGAAGAAGGTTTGTTACCGGTAAATTGGTATTATTACTATATGCGTGGGAAACTGGTACATCAGTTTTATTCCCCTACACCCAATGCACCACTTTTGGGTGCGATGAACGTAAAATATCTTTTATCGGACAAACCGATTTATGGTTCCGGTTTTACATATATAGATCAAGTGAAAGAAATACAGATTTTTCAAAATGAACGATTTCTTCCCTTGGTCTACTGGGTTCCTCATGCCACCGTTTTAAAAAATGATGATGTATTATTTGAGGAGATTGTAAAACCTGATTTTTCTCCACAATCCACGGTGCTTTTGTTGCAAAGTACCACCGTAAATTCTGCGTCGGGAATGGAGCACAGCACATTTCCCGACGCTTTCCCGCCTCAGATAGATTTCCACGAACTCTCTCCGGCTCAAATCGAAGTCAACACTAAGACTTCCCGAAATGGATTTTTGGTATTCAGCATGATTTATTATCCCGGTTGGGCTTGTTATATAGACCGGCAAAAAGTCCCGATATATCGCGCCAACAGCATCTGCAACGCGGTTTATTTGTCCGCGGGTCCACACCATATTTTCTACCAGTATGAACCCAGAAGTTTTCAAATAGGAAAATTAATTTCAATCATTACCGCCATTCTTCTGCTTCTTTCAGTTCTTTGCTTTTTTCTTTTTTACTTTACCACCAAAGGCAGTTTCTCAATACATCGGTAACTTGAGTGCATTTTATAGTATTCCCGACGCATCTAAAATAATAATTCTCCCAAATGGCGAATTACTCCTACTGGCTGAAATTCGCCAGCTTTAAACATTTTTTAAAATCTTATAACTATAATAAATTCAATCATGGGTAAAGCTTTTACCAAATGGTAAAAGCCTTACGGTTGTTCTTTCCTTAGTCAAATAAAATGACAAAACAGGGTATCTAGTGTAAGATTTTATTCATGACGATTCAATCCTCACGATACGCTGCCGGTGTTGACCTTGGCGGAACGACAATTAGCACTGCCATTGTCACTGCGGACGGCAAGCTTGTGGCGCGAACCAAAACCTTAACGGAAGCGAAAAATGGCGTCCAATCGGTCGTAGATAAAATCTGTACTACTGTTCGGGAAGCCTGTCAGCAAATCTCTCTTGAGCCGAATGAATTGGTAACCATCGGTCTTGGTTCTCCAGGCCCTTTGAGCACGAAAACCGGTGTGGTGATTGACGCGCCCAATCTCATTGGCTGGGTCAATGTCCCTTTGCGTGATATGGTGCAACAACAATTCAAACCACCGGTTTTTTTGGATAACGATGCCAACGCGGCGGCGTATGGAGAATTTTGGGTGGGTGCCGGTAAAGGTGTACGGAATCTAATTGTTTTAACCCTGGGCACGGGTATCGGCGGTGGATTGATTATCGAAGGTAAACTTTATCGCGGACCGGATGACACCTCCGGTGAAATCGGACATATCACTGTTCTTCTCGACGGGCCTTTATGCAAATGCGGGAACCGGGGTTGTCTGGAAGCATTGTCTTCCGCCACCGCCCTGGTCAATCGCACGATAGATGCTCTGCGACTGGGCACCCGAAGCATCATTTCTGAATTATGCCAAAACGATTTGTCTAAAATTACCGCTAAAATGGTTTATGAAGCTGCCCGGCAAAACGATAAATTAGCGTTGGAATTATTCCATGAGACCGGATTTTATCTGGGAGTCGCCTGCGCCAATCTGGTGAATATTTTTAATCCTGAAATGATTATTTTTTTCGGGGGCATGATAAACGCAGGTGAACTCCTTTTTGCGCCAGTCCGCGAAGAAATCAAAAAACGCGCGTTTGCCCTACCCGCCTCTCGCGTCCAGGTAGTCCCCGCTATTTTGGGAAATGATGCTGGTGCTATTGGCGCTGCCGGTATCGCATTAATGGAACTCAAATCCCCATCCTAAATAACAGTCTCAAAAAATTTCCAGGAACGGTAGAGACGTAACATGTTACGTCTCTACAATAAAGTTGTCATTATAACGTGAATCTTTGTATTGACAGGTATTGTAAATATTGTTAACTTTAATCCTTACATTTTAAATTTAGAACTCTATTATTATGACCAGATTAGAAAACTTTTTTAAACTATTACCCTTTAGCAAAGCCAGTACTCAAGCCACCAGCGTCCATCCGGATTTTATCAATAAGATGGGGGAAGTTTCGACGTTGGAAATATTCCAGGCATTGCGGTTATTGAATACTTCCGCCAATGGCTTAAATTTAGAAGAAGCTGAATCCCGCTTGAAAGAAGCCGGATTTAACGAGCCTGCCAAAGCCCGCAAAGGCAATGCTATTATTCAATTGCTGGAACGTTTTAAGAATCCATTAGTTATCCAGTTGCTGATCATTGCGATTGTATCCTTTGCCACCGGAGATATCCCTTCGACAGTGGTCGTTTCAATCATGGTTTTCCTCAGTGTTTTTTTAACGCATTTTCAGGAATACCGTTCCTCCAAAGCCGTGGAAAAGTTATATGCAATGGTTCGGACTACCGCTACCGTAATACGCGATGGAAAAAAACAAGAGATTCCTTTGCGGGATATTGTTCCGGGAGATATCGTGACATTATCCGCAGGGGACATGATACCCGCAGATGTCCGGCTGATTGCCTCCAAAGACTTTTTTGTGAATCAAGCGGCGTTGACGGGGGAAGCCATGCCGGTAGAAAAATTCTGCCAACCGTTAAAAGACAAAGGAATTAATCCCCTCGAATATCAAAACGCCTGTTTCATGGGGAGCAGCGTGTTCAGCGGTTCTGCCACGGCGATTGTCGTTTTAACCGGAGTGAACACTTACTTTGGCGGTATTTCCAAAAAACTCGTCGGTCAGCGGGTGCTTACCAATTTCGATAAAGGAGTCTCCCAGTTTACCTGGCTGATGATTAAGTTCATGCTGGTGCTGGTTATCACGGTTTTTTTCATCAATGGGTTGACCAAGCATGATTGGCTGGAAGCCTTTATGTTTTCCTTATCGGTGGTCGTGGGATTAACGCCTGAGATGCTCCCCATGATTGTCACGATCAATTTGAGCAAAGGCGCCATCATGATGTCCAGAAAAAAGGTAATCGTCAAGCGGTTAAATTCCATCCAGAATTTTGGCGCGATGGATATTCTCTGCACGGACAAAACTGGCACACTGACACAGGATAAAATCGTGTTGGAACGTTATGTGGACGTGACCAATGAACAGAATGAAATTGTGCTTCGCTACGCATATATCAACAGTTATTATCAAACCGGATTAAAAAATTTATTGGATATTGCCGTGTTGAACCATTCGGAATATGCCGTGGAACAGCATTATAAAAAAGTGGATGAAATCCCTTTTGATTTTACGCGGCGCCGGATGTCGGTGGTGGTGGAAGATAAGGGTCAACATTTATTAATTTGTAAGGGTGCCTTGGAAGAAATCTTCAAAGTCTGCGACCGGTTCCAGGTGGAAGATGAAATTGATGACATGGCGGAAACCCTCAAACAGGATTTGCGTGACCAGTACCGCTCTCTCAGCGCCGACGGGTTTCGCGTGCTGGCCGTGGCCTATAAAGAGATGGACGATTCCAAATCTGTGTATAGCGTCCAAGATGAAGCGAACTTGATTTTACTGGGGTATATTGCGTTTCTTGACCCGCCGAAAGAGACGGCGAAAGAAGCGATCGAGATCTTGCAGACACACGGCGTCGGAACCAAAATTCTTACAGGGGATAACGACCTGGTCACCCGCAAGATTTGTAAAGATGTGGGATTAGCCCATGAAAATATTGTCACAGGCGACCAATTGGAAAAGATGTCCGAGGCCGAATTTCAAGAGATTGTTGAGAAATCCAATGTTTTTGCCCGCTTGACTCCCGGACACAAGGAAAAAATCATTAAAGCACTCCAGAAAAACGGGCACGTAGTTGGATTTATGGGTGACGGAATTAATGACGCACCCGCGTTAAAAACAGCGGATGTCGGTATATCCGTGGACACGGCTGTAGATATCGCCAAAGAATCCGCGGATATAATCCTTCTCAAGAAAAGTCTATTAGTATTGGAAGATGGTGTGTTGGAAGGGCGCAAAGTCTTCGGTAATATCATCAAATATATCAAGATGGGTGCCAGTTCAAATTTTGGAAATATGTTCAGTGTTCTCGGCGCCAGTATCTTTTTACCTTTTCTACCGATGGCACCCATTCAAGTATTGGTCAATAATCTGCTCTATGATTTTTCCCAACTCGGCATCCCCACCGACCGCGTGGATGAGGAATACCTGGTCAAACCCCGGAAATGGAACATCGGGAGTATCCGCCAATTTATGATTTGGTTGGGGCCGGTCAGTTCGATTTTTGATTACACTACTTATTTTCTTATGCTCTACGTATTTCATTGCTGGAACAATGCAAAATTATTCCAAACCGGTTGGTTTGTTGAATCCCTGGTCACGCAAACCCTGATTGTCCATATTATCCGCACCAATAAAATCCCCTTTTTCCAAAGTCGCGCCAGCATGACCATGACCTTAACCACCCTGACGGTTATTGCTGTGGGGATTATTCTACCCTTTACAAAAATCGGAAATGATATAGGTCTCGTCCGATTACCGGGGATGTTCTTTTTTTATCTTTTGTTAACTGGCATTGCCTATTGCATCCTGGCGCATTGGGTTAAAACCTTGTTTATCAAAAAGTATGGCACGGATTAATAGCTTAAATAATCGCTGATTACATCCGGTGGAACCCTATTTATACATCTTCACCGGCGGATGGCTTGGGTTGGCGGCTGGACTGGCCCCGGGTCCTTTGTTAACCTTGGTGATTACAGAGACTTTAAAACATGGGAAACCGGCAGGATACCGTGTTAGCTGCGCCCCGTTGGTAACCGATTTACCGATAGTGTTAGTATCGGTGTTTCTCTTGGCACAATTTTCTAGGTCTCATGGGATATTAGGGATACTCTCATTAACCGGCGGGTTGTTCGTCCTTTATTTAGCCTATGAAAATTTCACGACTAAAGATATTCCCATTAATCCATCGAATATGGATTCCTATGGATTTAGCAAAGGGATTATCACCAATTTTCTGAATCCCCATCCCTATTTATTCTGGATTACCGTTGGTGCCCCCATGATAGTAAAATCCATGCAGTTCGGGTTATTATCTCCCATTCTATTTATAATAGGGTTTTACGGAATGTTGGTTGGGTCAAAACTCATCATTGTCCTACTTGTTGACCGTTCCAAATCCTATCTCAATAATCGTATCTATCTATTCATCGTCCGGCTCCTGGGTGTCGGATTATTGCTTTTTGGAATTTTCTTTATTAAAGATGGCCTTACGCTGATGGGGTCACCCTTTGATAAATCTCCAATCCATTAATCCATGTCCTTCATATTAAGTAGATATTCCTAACCCGCAAGTACCGGTTTGGGTACGGAGGTATACCTAGGAGGGTCAGACCCTCCTAGGTACTCCTCCACTTCATCTATCTTATAAAAACCAAAATTATCGGCTCCACTTTTAAAACCTTCATAAACCACTCAAAATTGACGCAGAAACAATAAACTCATGCGAAAGAGTCTTAAATCTAGTCCCGAACCAAATCCTCACTCTTTTTCAATGGGAGACAATACGGAGATAATACGGAGAAAATAGGGAGATAACCTATACCCAATTTTGAAATATTTTAAGCCCCTTAAATCGCAAATTTAACTATGCCAAATTGGCACACTCCACCTTGTCTTAATCTATTGAGCAACCATTTGTCCAGCAAAGAACAAAATATCCCTGAAGTATAGAAATTACCTCACAAAATAAGAAACATTACTATGATTAAACTATCCTAAAAAAAGTACTTGACAGATGGTTCTTGTTGGAATATTATTTCCGGTGGATTAGAAAAAAGAAAATATTTTTGTAAGGGGATGAACCTGTATTGAGTCTTATACTCTAGAAAGCATAAATATCTGGATAGGAAAGGAGGTGAAGAGGTAGTAACTATCTGTTTGACTATATACCCTTTCAGGATTGTAAAGATTCTTGTCCAAGAAAGTAAAAATACCAAGGGAGGATATATACCATGAACCACCGTTTCTGCGTTACCTTATTAATATTTTTGCTTGCTTTTAGTTTTTATGGTTTGACCTGTTCTGCGGATACCCCAACCCAGGGTACCAATACTGTCACCGAAGTAGTCTCCGGTCGCAATCAAAATACCCGAGTCTGGCAAACCACCCATATCGAAAATGCAGTAGATTTAGTTACTGGATTGCCCACCGGAACGCAAAATACAACCTATCCAATTTATTATGAACGTGCGGATGGACTCAATTACAATATAGGTTCGGATAGCACACCTATTTGGCTCCCGACTGTAGAACAAATAACCACATCCTCTGATATAAATTATCCTTACCAAGCTATGCAAGGTCCCTATCAAATTAAATTTACAGGTTCCATAAGTGCCTCCTTTCCTGTGACTTATACCGCGAATGGCGATATACTCCGGATGGGTCTGCGTTCCATCGGGTTTTATAATATGCAAACCAACACATTACAGACCTTACAAGTCGTTTCCCAATCCTATCCCGTTCTCAATGGAAATACCTTAACCTATCCCGGCGTGTTTCCGGGAATAGACGTCCAATATCAATATTTGAGAGGTTCTTTTGAGCAGAGACTGATTTTACAAAACAACTCGTCCCTCCCCTCTCCCGCCATCTTTAATATGGACACCACCGTCTATTTGGTGAGTATCACGGAAATCGATACTTCCAGTGTATCCTGTTCCATCACCAACAGTGCTGGACAATCCTTAACGAATGGTTTTCTATCGGGAGAAAATCAGAGTTTATATTTTACTGACAGTTCCACCGGAAACCCCATTTGTCAATTTGTTATGAGTCAAGCCTTTGACAATCAAAACAGCGACTTTCCTCTAAACATGTATAAACAGATTTACCAAGAGGATGGACACTTATACCTTTTGGAAGGAGTCCCCTATAGCTGGGTACAATCGTCACAATATCCGATAACGCTAGACTACCAAACCCTGTCAGGTTCGCAAACTGGGAACGAAGTTTGGAAGTCATTGAATACCTATTATCTCAGTGGGCCATATACCATTAGCTCCCCGTGGTCATTGGCGATTGAGGGCGGCACAGTCTGTAAGTTTTCGGAAGGAGCCGAGATTATCGTCCAAGCCAGTGCTAAAATTATCGCAAAAGGTGATAAGTTTAGTTTTATAATGTTTACCAGTACCAATGATTCAACCGTAGGAGCTCCCACTCCGACCTGGGCGAGTGCCCCTGCCCCGGGGGATTATACTACGGCTATTTATTTGGAACCTTCTTCGTCTACCACCAGCCGGATTGAATATTGTAAAATCGCTTATGCCGTAAATGGGCTTGAAATTCAAACGCAATTAAGTAACCCTGTGGAGAATAATATCATCCGTTTGTGCAGTGCGGCGGATGTCTGGATAAACAATGGAAGTTCTAATGGAGTTACGCTACTCAACAATTTAATTTTGGGTCAAGCAGGCTATGGAATTTATGGTTATAATACGACAACCACGGCCTATATCAATGCCCTGAATAATACTGTGGACGGGGTTGATACGAGTATCTATGCCTATGCGAATTTCAGTACCGGCACTTATTTGAGTTGTAAAAACAACCTAATCACCAATGGCGCCTTTGGGTTGTATGCGGGGAATAGTACGTTCTTCGGGACGCATTCATACAATAAATTTTATCAAGTTGCGACCCCTTGGTATGAAGTAGCCACTACTACGGGAGAGAATACTATAACAAAAAGCGGTAACTATAGCCTCTATAGTAGTTCCCCCAATGGAAGTTATTATTTGTTTTCCGGTTACCTTCCTATTTTGGAAGGTGATTCGTCGGCATCGGTCTATGGATTAAATACCAAAACCATCACACCCGCCACAATGATTCTTTCCGACATTACTAATTCTACGACCTGGTCATTGGTTCCCAAAGATACTGATCCTAATAATGAATATGTCGGCTATCACTATGATCCGGTGGATGTGATTATTGGCAATAGTGCCAGCAATTATTCAATCGCGGTATCCGGGAATGGGAATACGCTCACGATTGACTCCGGAGTGGTAGTTTCCTTTTATCGGGATAGTACCGATACGGGAGGGGAATTGAATAACGAAGCAACTCTCACGGCCATCGGTCAACCGGGGAATGAAATCCAATTTACTTCGATTTTTGCCACGGGCAGTTTACATGCCATGCCCTTGCGCGGGGGATTGGATTCTAATGATTACTTCGCTATTGTGCTGTCTCCAACTTCAAACCCGGCGTCGAATATTCAATATTGTCAATTCTCCTATGCCCAATACGGTCTTGATGAGGAAGCTTCTTTGAATATCGATAAACCGATTCAGAATAACATTTTTAAAAACAATATATGTGGGATTTATTTCGATTCTTCCAGTGCGATTATAGCGAATGTGGTCAATAATCTCTTTATCGATAATGGGTATGGTATAGACTTGGTGGTAGCGGGAAGTCAACCGCCGATCCCAACGATGACAAACTATCTTCAAAGTAATACGTTTTATGGGAATGGTACCGGTGTTCTACTGGCCAATGAGGATTCGCTTACGCTGCGACTGGAAAATAATCTCTTTGTCGGCAACTATATCGGGGTGACCAATTCCGAAGGTGCCTGTACCGTAGAAACCCGCAATAATTTGTATTGGGATAATGGGCAAAATACCAATGGAGTTCCATTGAATACGACAGGCGGGGATAATGCGGATATAACGGGGAGCAACCCGATGCTGGTACACCAGACCCAATTGAGCAGTACAACCTTTTTGAGTTCCACGACCCATGACGGGTTTTATCTGGCGCAGAATAGCGGAGATGCCAGCCGGTTCCCTCTGCAAATAAGCAGTGTGTCAGGCATTTCCGGTTCGTTTGCCAACACACCGCCAAACGGCGTCAAGATCACGGTATCCTCTTATACCAACGGATTGAGCGGGAGTGTACAACTGGGGTATGCTACAACATTGAATGGGGGTAGTTGGTCATATACGTCCACCGGTTCCGGACTGGGAAATATCTTAATCACCCTGAACGCTGGTGCGAATGGGTGGACTATCAGTTCGACCGATTCGATTACGTTGCTGTTTGGCAATGATTCTATCCGAGTGTATCTCCCTCAGCTTTCGTTGTACGAAAGCCAAGTACGATACTGGGCGGCCTTGGACGGTAGTATTTATTACTCAACACCTGGCCCGACAGGAATATATGAAGATGCCTGGTATGCCATGGAATATGACAGTAGCGGATTAGTCCGTTCCGCCTATAGTGCCGGGGGACGCAGTGCGTCAGTAGATAAAGGCTCGGTCAAGGTGACCACCATTAACAGTACCACCTATCGCTATACCACCATGGCGTCCTTAGGAAATACCAATACCAACGGGACGCATGATAATAGTTCGACATTTAGGATTATTTCACCTACTTTGCCCACCAATACCACAGACCCAATAGGACGATTAGATATTGGCTACCACTACAATGGCAATGTGGTATATACTACAGATATGGTGACTGCGTTTATATATCAACCATCGGGAAGGCTGTATACCTATTCTCCGGCAACAAATTATTCAACATTGGGGCGCGATCCTCCTTATCCTGATTACCAGAATGATATTGAATTACGGAAAGCTGTTTCGGGAAAATATGATTCTATATCTTTGAATCCCACAGAGATTATTACGATGACTGGTATTGGACCTCTTATAAATACCGGTGTTCCTTCCAGTGTAAATTACACCGCACCGGGGTATCATATCTACAATACCCCCATCCTCGCGGCGTTCGATGAAATATACTCTTATCCCTATTCGGAGAATGTATCGGGTTTGGAAGCGCGGTCATTGGGACCCTATTACAGATTTTCAGGGTTGGCAGCGTCCTCGACAGGGCAGGTCTTTTCCCTGTGGCAAGGGTATAATCATTTTGGGAATGCTTCAGCCTGCACTACGGCAGAGTTTCTTTATGCCTACCAGTATAATGATAGTTCCAATTCATGGACAAAGGTAGTTACCCTTGAAACGACTTGGTGGGATTCCCAAGGCGCAGGTGGTGTTATTTTTCAAGGAGCAGACATTGCCGTGGATACTGCCAATCTCTGGATCACTGTGTCCGCTATCGGCAGCCCCAATTTCATAGGAGTTGATTTATTACCAATGAGCACTTTACCTCAGACAATTGGACTGGGGTCTTTCACAAAGATGCAAGGGGAGACGACCTATGCGAATCCGGTGAAAATAACCTATGATGCTTCTACTGGTTGGGTACGAATCCTCTATAATGATCAGGATGATTCCAATAATATGCATGCGCTTGATGTTGATATTATTTTGGGTTCTCCACATTTAGCACGCGATACAATCGCCGCTTTGAATGCAGTAGGCGGAGGTATAGATCCGTCTAATTATGAGATTGTTTATAATCCCAATGATCCAACAGGCGGGACGGAGAGAGCGTATGCGGTATATAACATCAATCAGAATACCGAATATTCCCACTTGGATGCTTCGAATTCGTTGTATGACTTATGGTATTCGTACCCTGCTACCTTTGGCGCTACTATACAGGACATCACCTATCGGTATGACGGGAGTGCCTTGGTGGCGTATTCTGCTGCCCGAGATGATTTACCCACTACTGGCGGAAATATGAGTACCAATGCTGGAGGTGTCGCAGCTTTTTACGGCGATGGCGGATTTTATCTAGATGTAAAAACCAATGCGATTAATCATAGAGACATCCTAGCCTCATGGCATGAATGGACGGATGTCAGTGGTTCCAATGACTTTTCAGGAGCGGTACTGTGTCAGGAACTGTATCCCTAAAACGGATTATACAAATATGTTTATTGTCCGTTGTATTATGTCTCTTGGGTTGGAGCATTGCTCCAGCCCGGGAGATGTTATTGTTTGTCTATAATGCGGGCTATCGATATTACTGCTTACAATTATTGCCTACCGGTCAATTAGTAAACACTGGACAGGCAGTAGCTGTAGGTAGTGATCATGCTTTCGGATTTGCGGTAAGTCCTGACCAACGCTACCTATGGTCGGGATATTCGGACTCAACCTCCCAAGGAATAGAACAATATGAAGTCTCGCCCAATGGACAAATTTCTACAACCGGACATTCCGTACAGTTATCTAGCTCTCCTGACGATCTCATGTTTACTCCTAATGGACAATTGTTAATTACAGCAATAGGACCTGTTTTTCGTGTCAATTCTGACAGTAGTATTCAAAGTACCAATAATGTGTATAATGATTTTCTTAGCATCAGCCCTCGCGGGGACATTAATTATACTTATGGAGAGTATCCAGAAGCATTTCGGATTGATAAGATTGATTATACTTCTGCCAGCCTCACTACTTTGGAAACTGTGACAGCGAGTGACTATAACCAACCGCAAGAACCAGCGGTATACCGCCCTGCCGGGGACTATATTGGAATCGTTTATTTTGCGAGTGACTTTGGTATAGAGGTTCGGCGTGTATTGTCCAACGGGATGTTAGATACTACGAAAGTATGGGATTATGCAAACGGTGGAGGTTTTTGGCTTGACATTACCCCCGATGGGAATAATATCTATGCCAATGGGATTACCCATTTATCCTGGTCGAGTCGGAGTTCCATGTTTATTGATTCTGGAATTGTGGTATCTTTAAGTGTTTATCAACTCAAAGTCTCCCCGGATGGCAAATTTCTGGTTGTGGTTCCTGGAGATCAAACTTCCTTAAAAACTTTTTCCATTCAAACCGACGGCAGTTTGGTGGATACAGGATATACTTTTGATTATGGAAGCACATTTGGTGCTTTTATTCCTGCTGATTGTAGACTAATTTTTGACTGGACACCTCTGCCTACCTCCGTGCCGGAAGAGTTATGGAAAGACCCTCCTTCGGAAATAATCACTACCGATTCTCAAGAGATTCTTAACTGATTTCTTGCAAAAGGACGCAGTGCGTCGGTGGATAAAGGTGCTGTGAAAACCACGACGCTCACGGGTGGAACGACTTATCGTTATTCCATCTTCGCTTCCTTGGGGAATACCAATACCAACGGGACATCGGATAATAGTTCGACTTATCGCCTTATCCCTGCGACTTTGAGCACCAGTACCATTGACCCGATTGGAAGGTTGGATATTGGATACCACTACAACGGTTCTGTGGTCTATACGACAGATATATTTGGGAATATATCCACTGTGTACAGCGGTGTGACGGTTTTGATGACGGAATCTAACACTAATTCTATCGGGAACGACGTAGTGTCCGGGGCATGGAATTCCAATACTCTGGTAGATCAATCCATGGTGCTTTACGGCAATGGGGGGTGTATCAGTATTAACAATAACACCACCTATTTAGAGGGATGCGGGTATCATGTGCCGAATACACCCATTAACAATGAGCTTGTGCCGGTGAATAATGGTATTGAGTCGGCGCCTTTTCCAGGGGTTGCATCATTGGCATTATCTCCCTTTGACAATACCATTGTCGGAGGAGTGGTATATACCGACCTAACCACCACTCATATACAAATTTTCAAATATCTAAGCGATACAGGCGGTTGGGCATTATTGGGACTTTATGATGCTACGTCCATTCAGGACTTATCGCTTTCCGTCGGGCAGGACAGCGATGTTTGGGTGACATGGGGGCAGACGTGGCCGAATGCCCAACTCTGTGCATCGCGGGTTTCCCTGAGTGCCAGTAGTGCCCCTTTGACTCCTAGTGTCCTTATTTCCAATTGGAATGGTGCGTCTTTAAAGGGAGGACATGCCATCAGTATGTCTTATGACCCACAAGCGGTGAAGATAATTGATGCTAACGATACATGTTATGGAGTTCGACTAGCGTTTCTCAATGATACAGGCACAATACAATTGTGGGAAAGTCCTTTAGTATTTGGAGCTGGTCAAATTAGTTTCCAGTATTTTAGTGGTATATATCCGGGTAAACTCGTCACGGAATCCGGACAAAGTGCGGAAGCCAATGTGCGGTTGGTGTATAACCCAAATAATACGGGGAGTGCGCCAGCATTTCAAGATTTTTCTTCGGCTTTGGAAGGGGGCTATCTACGGGCGTATGATTTAAGTACCCCGTCCAGCGATATCTGGACTCCCGATAATAGCTATGGCCCTTCCACCATAGGTTCGGGTGCCGGTGAAACGGATTTAACGTATAGAAGTACCGGTGAGAAACTGACGGTGTGGCAAACGTCAGGTTCGGGAACCCTCCTTTACCTGACCACTAATCAGGGAAATGCGGTAACCCTGTTTAATTCGAATGATATTAATACTATTATAGGTCATCCGCGCATTACGACCAATGCGGTCAATCTCCGAGACCCGGTGCTGGTGTGGGACGATAGGTATTCCGGGTTTCCTCTTCCACTCCTGTTTGTAAAAGAGTTGTATCCGTAATAATAAATAAATTAATGTTGTCACAAGATGAATGGAGTATAATGTACCTAGAGGAAAGAAGATGAATAAATGGAATGTAACACTTCTTGCGATAGCCATTATTCTAGTAGGCATGACATCTTTGTGTCATGCCTACGTGGCGTATTATAGTTTATTTGTAGTCGTTGGAGGGGGTAATAATATTTATCAATTAAAAGTCCTGCCGTATGGTCAAATTCTCGATACTTATATTCAGTATACTAATGGAGGGAATGGTGGATTTGGTAGTGGCTCATTGGCAGTTTCCCCGGATGATCGGTTTCTTTTTGCTGCGAGTGGTGCTACTTACCGATATCAAATCCAAGCGGATGGGAGTTTGGTTTCTATTGGGTCAACTAATCCTGGGGGTGTTGCCTTTACACCCAACAAACAATTAGTCATCGGAGAAAATATTATCTATTCTCTCACCTCCACTGGAGATTTGGTTAATGGGACCAGTAGTCCTACTATTGATTATCCTTACATAGACCCCTTAGGTCGGGGGGTTTTGGGTGTATCTTCTTTTAGTACTTTTAGTGCATACACGATTAATTATGAGGATAAGACGTTAAGCTTGACTACGACTTATCCTCTTGAAGTAAGTTCGCCTTTTTATTTTGCTTTTACACCCAACGGAAAGCTAGGATTCTTTTATAGTTGGGTTTGGGATAGCTTGGGGGTTCTCACCATTGACAGCATCTTTAATGTTTCAACTTCCCAAATTTTAAATATTAGTGGAGAAGCTATTGACGACTTGGCTGTTTCTTCAAATAATAGGTTTGTTTGGGCAACGCTATTTGGTGGGGGCATCGCTTTGTTTAATATTGATACTTTGGGAAATGTGACTGATACAGGTCAAAGATATACTAATGGTGGAGGTATACGGTGGTTACGTATTACTCCTGACCAACAATTGGCAATTATATCTTATGAAGACCCACAGCTTCCTTCTCCTGGGGGAGCAATTGCAACCGCTTTTATTAATGGCGATGGTTCACTGAGTTGGACGGGATACACCTTTGCTTTTGATTCTGCGCATCCAACAGGTAGTACAGAAGTAGACATTGCGATTATTCCCGTTTATGCCACCGGAATCCCGGAAGAGTTATGGAAAACCCCTCCTCCGGAAATAACCATCCATGATTCCCAAAAGATTCTTAGGGACCCCTAAAATAGTTGTCACGGAATCGGGACAAAGTACGGGAGCCAATGTGCGGTTGGCGTATAACCCAAATAATACGGGGAGTGCCCCGGCATTTCAAGATTTTTCTTCGGCTCTGGGACAGGGCTATCTACGGGCGTATGATTTAAGTACCCCATCCAATGATATCTGGACCCCTGATAATACCTATGGATACTCCAGCGTAACGTCAGGTGCCGGTGAAACGGATTTAACCTATAGAAGTACAGGTGAGAAGCTGACTGTGTGGCAACCATCGGGGAATCTCTACCTGACCACCAATCAAGGGGGTGCGGTGACCCTGTTTGGGTTGACGAACCATATCGTAGGTCATCCACGCATTACGACCAATGCGGTCAATCTCCGAGACCCGGCACTGTTATGGGAGGACGGTTATGACTTGGAACAAGACGGGACTCCCATCGCAGCTCTGTTTGTCAAAGAGTTGTATCCGTAATAATAAAATGTTGTCACACGATGAATGGAGTATAATATAACTGAGGAAAGAAGATGAAAGATGAAAAAGCTTAATGTGACATTCCTTATAATAGCCATTATTTTGGTAGGCATGACATCCTTGTGTCATGCCTACGTGGCGTATTATAGTTTGTTTGTGGTGAGTGGAGAAGATGGGAGCAACATTTATCAATTAAAAATACTTCCTAATGGGCAAATACTGGATACTTATATCCAATATTCGAATGGAGGAAATTATAATCAATTTGGTAATGGATCATTGGCAATCTCTCCAGATAATCGGTTTCTCTTTGCTGCCGGGGAGGTCCTTTATCAGTTTCAAATCCAAGCGGATGGGAGTTTGGTTTCCATCGGGTCAACCAATCCTGGTGGTGTTGCTTTTACACCCAACGAACAATTAGTTATCGGTTGGAACACTATTTATTCCCTTACCTCCACCGGAGGTTTGGTCAATGGAATAAGTGGGCCTTTAATGGACTCTATTCAAATAGACCCTTTGGGTCGGGGGCTTTTGGCTATGTCTTCTTTTAGTACATTTAGTGCTTATACCATCAACTACAATTCAAGGACTTTGAGTTTGATGACGACCTATCCTCTTGGAACAGGTTCGGTTTTTTATTTTGCTTTTACACCCAATGGAAAGCTGGGATTTTATTATAGTTATGCTTGGGATGGCTTGGGGGTTCTTACTATTGACAGCATCTTTAATGTTTCGACTTCCCAAGTTTTAAATATCCCTGACAGATCCATAGATGATTTAGCGGTATCCAATGATGGTAGATACCTATGGGCTTCTGCTGGATATATAGAATTGTTTTCCATAGATACCAATGGTCTGGTTACTGATACAGGAAATAAATATTATGTACTAAATCAAACAGGTTCTTATGCACAATATCAACGCAATACCCCTGATGGGAATCTTGCAATTGTAGAATATCTTGATTTTAATTTGGGAGGTTCTTTTGCCACGGCTTATATTAATGGGGATGGGAGTTTAACGTGGACGGGATATTCCTTTGCTTTTGATTCGGCGCATCCTACAGGGGGAACAGTAGTTGATTATGCCATTGTACCCGTCTATGCCACAGGAATTCCGGAAGAGTTCTGGAAAGGCCCTCCTCCGGAGATAACCAACCGTGATTCTCAAAAGATTCTTATAAACCCCTAAAAATAGTTGTCACGGAATCGGGACAAAGTACGGGAGCCAATGTGCGATTGGTGTATAACCCAAGGGAACCTAAAACCCTAAACGCAGCGGGATTCTATTGGATACAGAGAAGATGCTGGATTTACTTTAAAGGAGAACGGCGTCGGGAGATGGGAAAGCACTTATTCTCGACGTGGTGATAAATCCTACTAAAGTATTCTAATAGATAGAGTTACGAACTCTTTGACAAATGAGACCTCTGAAAAAGTCTACCTTTTGTTGGGATTGAGAGTATGGGAAGGAAAACCTAAAAGGAGAGACACATGATCGGGGAAGAAAAAGGACAAGGACACTTACTGCAAGGATGGATGGAGTTGGATACGAAGACCGGGAAGTTTTTGGAGAAACTGAAAGGGATGCTGGATTGGAAGGGACTGCATCAACGGTTGGAAGGAATGTATTCGAAGGATCAGGGACGTCCGGGGTATGCGCCGGAGGTATTATTTCGGATATGGTTGTTGGAAAGGATTTATAATCTGTCAGATGTGCGGGTAGTTGAAGAGGTTACGGATCGGTTGTCCTTTCGGGAGTTTGTGGGGATTGCTTTTGGGGAGGAAGTGCCGGATGATACGACGCTGGTGAAGTTTCGGGAGAGAATTCGCCAGGCGGGAGTGGAGAACGAGTTGTGGGGCTGGTTTGAAGAACAGTTAGGACGGCAGAAGGTGTCCTTAAAGAAAGGGAGTGTGGTGATTGTGGATGCGACCCTCGTGGAAAGTCATCATAAGAAAGAGGCCACAGATCCAGAAGGGAAACCCTTAGAACCGGAAGCAGGAACCGGGAAACGAGGACCCTTGAAGATCGTGCATGGATATAATGTGTGTTTACGCTATGATCCCAAGACGACGTTGGGGGGACGACCGTTAGTCGTGCCTGCGAATATTCATGATGTATTTTTACTGCCGCAAGTATTGACCGGAGAGGAAGGGATCGTGCTGGCGGACCGGGGATTTGATGCGAAACGGAATCGGGAGTGGTTGGGACGCCATGGGATCGTGGATGGGATTTTACGGAATCAGCGCCATGCCCGAGTCCAGAAACCTGAAGATGTACGACATAATGAGCGCTGGAAAAAGAAGAAAAGGTATCTGATTGAATCGTATTTCGGGTGTCTCAAACTCTGGCGCGGGGTACGCAAGATGACGGTCAGCGGATTACAACGAGTGAAACAATTCTTGGAGATGGCGGTCATGGCCGAGAATCTGGTCCGGATGGTCAAACGCAGGGGAGTTGTGTCTCCTTAATCCGAAAAGGACAAGAATACCAGTGTATTCTCCTCTTTGGAGACTCCTCCAAAGGTCGTTGGACTCTCCCAACCGCTTCTTTCCTCCTCCTCAACCTTCTCTTTTTTTATTTATCACTCTTGTAAAACAAAAACAATACTTTTTCAGAGGTCTCAAATGTCAAAGAGTTGATTATGGAGGGGATGAATTATTTCCTTGCTATTCTCCTGGAATTCTGTTATAGTGTTTATGTAAGAGTCATAAAGAAATTTAGAAGGCTAATTTGGAGTATAAACCGCAAGGTTGATAAAACAAATCACCTTGCGGTTTTTTTATGTCCCCTAAAACGGATAGATATAGTCGAGTCTAACTCTCGCAAGTTTATAGAAAAAAGGAGTATGCTCACATGGCAAAAGGTACCGTAAAATGGTTTAACAACCAAAAAGGCTATGGGTTTATCGCTGGAGAAGAAGGAACGGATTTGTTCGTTCATCACAGCGCCATTCAAGGAGAAGGCTATAAGTCTCTCAATGAAGGGGACACTGTCGAATATGAAGTCGGCAGCGGCCAAAAAGGCCCGCAAGCCCAAAATGTCACCGTCGTCCGTTAATTCGGCTTACTGAGACAATTCCAGCCGATGGAGAGAGAAATCTTTCCACCGGCTTTTTTATTTTCCCACTTATTTTCAATATTTCTCTATTCATGCTAAATTACTATAATGTTAAGGCGATTACGCCATTGGTACGGTGAGATGACGAAACCCCGAAAACCCGCATATAACCTAAAAACCGATTTTGACAAGTTGATGTGGAGTCTAGAACAGCGCCGGGGGGATATGTGGAATTTGTCACGGGAGGCCGGGCAGTTTGTGAGTATCCTGACCCGGACGACGGGCGCCAAACGGATTCTGGAAGTCGGTGGTTCCAATGGATACTCCGCCATTTGGTTTTCGTTGGGGTTACCGGAAGATGGAAAAATCATTACTATGGAAATGGATGCGGGACGCGCGGCAGAAGCACGGGAAAATTGGAAAAAGGCGGGAGTCGCTCATAAAATCCAGCAGATGGAAGGGGATGCCAATCAAATCCTCCATACCCTAGAAGGTCCCTTTGACCTGGTGTTGCTTGATGCCGTCAAAGAAGATTATCTCTCCCAATTTAAAATCATCTATCCCAAACTAAAACCCGGTGGATTGGTTCTTGCGGATAATGCCATTGGTCATGCCCAAGAAATGAAAAATTATCTGGATTTTGTGCGCCACCATCCCGAATTGGATTCCGTACTTATCCCTATTGGTGACGGGATGGAACTCACTTATAAAAAGTTTAAGGTTTAGAGTTTAATGTTTAATGTTCTTAACTTTAGACCTTAAACTTGAAACTTGAAACTTAATTTATGATTGTCCAAGAAAGTATTGCCCGGGATATTGTCCGGCTGATTGTTTGGTATCCCATCCGCTGGGTGGTGCGGATAATCCCTGTGTCCTCCGCCTATCGGCTCTTTGCTCTAATGGGAACCATCCATTATAAAGTATCCCGCCGGTTGAAAAAACATATTCCCGAAATGATGCAATTGGGATTAAAAGACCACCCCCTAGTCCCGTCCTCTACCACCCCCTTTAATTCCCCCTCCTTAACCAAGGAGGGGGTAGGGGGTGGTAAGGGAGAGGTCTATTGGCAGGAACAAACCAAGAAATATCTTCAGATACATTATATCAATCAGATGCAAATATTTGTTTTCCCTTCCATTCGCGCGGACACCATGGGCAATTATCATCATTTTACCGGATTGGAACATCTCGATAAAGTCCGGGAACAGGGGAAGGGCGCCATTTTATTACACGCGCATTTCGGTCCGGCGCATTTGACATTGCAGGCATTGGGACTCAAAGGGTATCCCATGATTCAAGTCGGGTTACCAGTAGAAGAAGGGTTGAGTTTCATTGGACGAAAAGTGGCGTTCCGGTTACGCATGAAATATGAAACGAAAATAATGGCGGAAATCATTCCCGCGACTTCCTTCCTGCGTCCTGTCATTCGGGGATTAAAAGAGAATCAGGTCATCATGACCACGGGTGACGGTGCTGGCGGAGGACGGTTTGTTGGTGAATTTATTCCGTTGAATTTCCTGGGACAGAAATTGGAATTTGCCACCGGTCCGGTGAACTTATCCCGACGAACAGGTGCGTTATTATTACCCACGTTTACCTTGCAGGAACGAGTGGATTATTTTCATACTTTCGTTCATCCACCCTTGGATTCCGGTGAAAATCGGTCTCCCGCCGATATTATGCAAGACTGGGCTAGAATTTTCGAAGATTATCTCATTCAATATCCCTATCTCTGGCATTTTTGGGATGAATTTGACCAACGCATTGACCGGGCAAAATCTTCCCATAAATAAATACTTGGAATCCCCCGCGGTTTTCCCTATTCTCAGAATCTCGAGTATAATGTTAGAATAATAATTCAATAACTAAAACAAAGGAGAAATATTATGAAACTCGGAGTCTTTTTAGCATTATTTGGAAATCAACCGTTGGACAATGCTCTCGATTATGTCAAACGGGTCGGTTTGAGAGTTGTCGAAATCGGCGCGGGAAATTATCCCGGTTCGCCACATATCAAGGTGGATGAATTGTTAAAAGATGAGGATAAACGAAAAGAATTTAAAGAAAAATTCGAATCCCGTGGAATTGAAATTTCCGCCTTATCCTGTCACGGGAATCCATTGCATCCCAATAAAAAGTACGCGCAGCAGAATCACGATGTCCAGCGAAAAGCTATTAAACTGGCATCTTTGCTGGGCGTAAATCGGATTGTGACCTTTTCCGGTTGTCCCGGCGGAAGTGAGAAAGATACCACACCCAATTGGGTCACCTGTCCCTGGCCGACAGATTTTTCAGATATCGTTCAATGGCAATGGGACAAGAAAGTTATCCCCTATTGGAAAAAAGAGAATCAGTTTGCCAAAGACAACGGCGTTCGGGTTGCCATCGAACTGCATCCCGGATTTGTAGTCTATAATACGGAGACCATGCTCCGGCTGCGGGAAGAAGCAGGAAAAAATATTGGCGCAAATTTCGACCCATCGCACATGTTCTGGCAGGGCATTGATCCTATCATGGCGATTCGTGAATTGGGTGAAGCTCTTTTCTATTCTCATGCCAAAGATACCAAGATTAACGCACATAATACGACTATCAATGGTGTGTTGGATACCAAACATTACGGCGATGAGTTGCATCGTTCCTGGATATTCCGCACAGTGGGTTACGGGCATAGTTTTGAATTCTGGAACGATTATGTGTCGACGTTGCGCATGGTGGGGTATGACGATGTTTTAAGTATCGAACATGAAGATTCCTTGATGTCCGTGAATGAAGGATTAACCAAAGCCGTGAGTTTCTTAAATCAGGTTCTCTTGCACGAAGACAAAGGCTCGATGTGGTGGGCGTAAATTCGCGCGTGGACTATTTAAAAAAGTATCTTCTTACGTAGACGGTTTATTGATTTCATCCAGGATTGCCAATAATTCCTCATCACTGGGCATTCCCTTTTGATGGTATTGGATGATACCCTGCTTATCAATGATAATAACCGTGCGCGTGACCACTCGGATAAACTTTTTCAATACACCATAAGACTCGCAAAGAGTTTTATCAATATCCGCCAACAGGGGAAAAGGAAAGTTGAATTTGGTGGCGTATCGGTCATGTTTATCAATACTTGCCGGATTTACTCCCATGACTTCTGTATCTTTTTCGGCAAATTTGGCATAATCATCTCTCATTCTCGATAACTGGATATTGCATCCCGGTGTGTCATCCCCACAATAGAAACACAATACAATATTCTTTTTTCCTTTATAATCTGCCAGCCGAATTTTCCCTTTATTGGAATTGACTTCAAAATCGGGTGCTGCTTGACCTACTTTTACCTTCGCCATAACCCTGCCTCCTTTCTCTTATTTTAAAAAAATGGTCTTTGTCTTTAACCGGATAAATCCGCCTAATATCGCAAACGGTATCGTTAAACCTCCCGCCCATAGGTTATACCAATGGGGAACAGGTTGGGGATACACCCTCGCGATTAGTATACCCGTGGCAAACGACAGGCTTCCCATGGCAAATGAATGTTTTATTTCGTATCCTTTCGCGAGATACGCACTGACAAATCCGCCTACCATAGTGCTCAACAATCCCACGACACATTCCATGATTAATACTATGAGAGATGATTCAAATTGCTGTTGAATTTGCTCCGATGTGATTTGATTGGGACTTCCCCCATGAGCCATAGTTGCCAGAACAAATACCATACTGGCGACAAAGATGATGATAAAGGAGCTAAGGAAGGTAATCACATTATCCGTCATCCACCCCATCACTATCGCTCGAATGCTAAATTGATTTTGTTCAACCATGGGTTTATTGGAGTTGTAGGTTCTACAAAATATACCGGCTTAAGTCTTCGTCCTTGACCAGCGCGGCTAATTTTTCCCGGACATATTTGTTATCAATTTTAATTTTCTTTTCTTTCAAATCCGGTGCGTTAAAAGAAATCTCCTCTAGTAATTTTTCCATGACTGTATGCAATCGGCGCGCACCGATATTTTCCGTGACTTCATTGACTTTCTGCGCCAATTCCGCGATGGTCTCTATCGCATCAGCCGTAAATTCCAATTCAATCCCTTCCGTACCAAGTAATGCGGTATATTGTTTAATCAAGGCATTTTGCGGCTGAGTCAGAATTTTCTTGAAATCATTTTTCGTCAAGGATTGCAATTCCACTCGAATGGGAAATCGCCCCTGTAATTCAGGAATTAAATCCGAGGGTTTGGATACATTGAACGCGCCGGATGCAATGAATAAAATATGATCTGATTTCACCATCCCATATTTCGTGGAAACATTCGCCCCTTCCACAATCGGCAATAAATCCCGTTGAACTCCTTGTCTCGAAACATCCGGACCGCCCGAACCGGATTCCCGCCCTGCGATTTTATCAATCTCATCCAAAAACACAATACCGGATGACTCCACACGGCGAATCGCTTCCTGTATCACACTTTCTCGATCAATCAGTTTATCCATTTCTTCCTGGGTCAGGATTCGTCTCGCCTCCGCTACCGTCACTTTCCGTTCTTTGGTTTTTGGGGGCATCATCCGTCCCATCACTTCTTTAATGTCCATATTCACGAAATCATCCATCCCTGCCATGCCGAACACTTCAACAATCGGCTGGTTGGATTCTTTCACTTCCAATTCCACCACCCTGTCTTCCAGCTCCCCTGCTTCCAATTGCTGCTGAAATTTATCTCGTGTCCTTTGCCATTTTTCATCTTCCAGTTTTTGCAAATCAACCGGCAATGGTTCAGTGTCCGGCTGCCGTGTCTGCCGCTTTTTTCGCGGAGGAAATAATAAATCTAATACTCTCTCTTTTGCCGCCTTCTCCGCGGAAGATCGAATCCCTTCCATTTTTTCGGCTTTTACCATATTGACCGCCAAATCCGTTAATTCACGGATAATGGATTCCACATCACGCCCGACATAACCGACTTCGGTATATCGTGTTGCCTCCACTTTTACAAAAGGCGCGTCCGATAATTTTGCCAGTCGTCGAGAGATTTCAGTTTTGCCAACTCCCGTTGGGCCAATCATAATAATATTTTTCGGCGCGATTTCGTCTTGTAATTCTGGGGGAAGTTGTTTCCGACGCACACGATTTCGCAATGCAATAGCCACGGCTTTTTTGGCATCCCCCTGCCCTATTATATATTTGTCGAGTTCTTCGACAATCTGCTTTGGAGTCAAACTATTCATAAACTATTGCATTACTCTCCTTAATACTTCCTGATACGCTTCTTCCACTCGTCCCAAATCTCTGCGAAATCTATCTTTATCCAATTTTTCATTGGTTTTGGAATCCCAGAACCGGCACGTATCCGGCGATATTTCATCCGCTAGTATGATTTTTCCTTTATACAATCCAAACTCTAATTTAAAATCAACCAAACTCATTCCACGTTTCTTGAAAAATGTTTTCAAAATATCATTGATTTTAAATGATAATTTGTCTATCATTTGCATCTGTTTTTCCGTCGCCAATCCAATCGCCAGGATATGATGAATATTAATCTGGGGGTCATGCAATTCATCGTTCTTATAACAATATTCCAAAACGGCGCGTTTCATGGGAGTCCCTTCCGGTAATCCCAATCGTTTAGATAAACTGCCTGCCGCGATATTCCGAACAATGACTTCCACTTTCCGAATTTCTACTTTTTTCACCAACATATCCCGTTCATTCAACTGTTTCACAAAATGTGTCGGGATACCTTTTTTCGCAAGTAAGGTAAATAATGTGGAGGATATTTTATTGTTGCAAACACCCTTTTCGACAATCGTCCCCTTTTTCGTCCCATCAAATGCCGTCGCGTCATCCTTAAAATGTTGAATCACCAAATCCCGGTGATTGGTGGCGTACAGAATTTTTGCTTTCCCTTCGTATAACTTTTTCCCTTGCTTAATGTTCATGGTACCACTCCTGTCTTTTAAAAATTATATCAATGTGTCGTGTAAACACATCCGGATTAAAACATTTCTTTAACTCCTGCGGTTTCAAAATCTTCCAGACTCGTTCATCCTGTGCCAATAATTCTTGTAACGATATTTTGTCCCGCCAAGCTTTCATGGCATTTTCCTGTACAATGGCATACGCCTGTTCCCGTTCGAGTCCTTTTTGTGTCAACGCAAGCAAGACTTGCTGAGAAAAGATAAGTCCATGTGTCCGATGGATATTTTCTTTCATATTCTTCTCATAAACCATCAAGTTGGATAGAACATAATTTAATTTATTCAACATATAATGAATCAGTGTAGTACTGTCCGGTAAAATAATCCGCTCGACGGATGAATGGGAAATATCCCGCTCATGCCATAGTGCAATATTCTCAATTCCCGCCAAAGCATTCGTTCTAACTACTCTCGCCAACCCGCATAATTGTTCGCACGTCACAGGATTGCGTTTATGCGGCATGGCAGATGACCCTTTTTGTCCTTTGGTAAAAGGCTCTTCCGCTTCCAAAACTTCCGTCCTTTGTAAATGGCGAATCTCTGTAGCAATTTTCTCTATGGTTCCACCCAATATCGCCAAGGTAGTTAAGACTTCTGCATGCCGATCCCGTTGAATAATTTGATTGGATATTTCTGCGGGTTTAAGTTCCAGTAATTTACAAACTTGTCTTTCAATATCTGGTGTTATATAGGCATACGTCCCAACCGCACCGGATATTTTTCCAACACTGATTATTTCAATGGCACGGGCAATGCGTTTGGAATTCCGCTCCATTTCATTCACCCAAAGTCCTAGTTTCAATCCAAACGTAATCGGTTCCGCATGAATTCCATGCGTCCGGCCGATCATAAGGGTATACTTATATCGTTGTGCTTTTTTAATCAGTAGATTTTTTGTTTTTTCTAATTCCTCCGAAATTAATAGTAATGCCGTTCTCAGGCGAATAGCTAAGGCCGTATCCACTAAATCCGATGACGTCATCCCTAAATGAAGATACCTGCCCGATGGACCTACATTTTCCGCCACCGCCGACACAAATGCAATCACATCATGTTTGACTTTGGACTCAATCTGATCAATCCGGCGGATAGAGAACTTTGAGCGTTGGTGCAACCGTTTCAAATCTGCTTTAGGTATTTTCCCACGCTTCGCCCACGCATCGCACACTGCCAATTCCACATCCAACCAGGTTTGAAATTTGGTTTCCTCACTCCACAAATCCCGCATAGCGGGTAAAGAATATCTATCAATCATAAAACGAGTTCCTTTTTGGGAAATTTACATCGAAAGATATTTTATCTTATCACACGCCTCTCCATCCCACAATTTTGAAATGATCAAATGTTAATTCTCAGTCTATCAAGAAACGTATAATACTATAAATCTATATTCCATATTGAAATATTAAGAACCTTGATAAATTTTAACTGCCATATCTTTATCAAAGGATGGAATAGAAAAATCAATTTTCCCGTTTTCGGTAAAAGCATTGAATTTGGAAATTATGATTCCCTTATAGGTATCCCAAAATTCAATTTGATATTGCCCGTCTTGTAAACCTTGGACGTTTAAAGAAATTCCACCGACCGATTGGGGATGAATTCCTTTATAATATTGTTCGGAAGAATATTGAGGATTGGTGACCCAGAGAACCGCGCCCTGTTGTCCTGCTACGCCGATAACTTTTGCCGGCAACCCATAGTTTTTAATTGTAATTTTATTGACCAAGAACCAGTCACCCTTTGTCCCACTAATTCTCACTTGGTGCTGACCGGGAGTAAGAGGGATACTAAATGTCGAATTAATTTTAATTTCTCTTCTATTGGGACGGGTCGGAAAATCTTTTTGAATTGAAAGATTTCCATCCAAATACATTGCAAAACTCGCTCCATAACTTGATACCTGGCCAATATCGATAATGAACTGACAGGTTGAAAGACAATGAAGATTAAAAATTGGTTCTACGCGCATTTCCGGATGATTGGGACCCTGAAAAAAAGAGGAAAGACCCTTCAAGTGAGTCACCACGCCGTCATTACCCACATCAAAAGTAGATTCAGTGGACGGCTCCCAACCCAAAACAGGGCCGAAAGATAAATCCGAATAATTTTTCGAGGAAGAGTTAATTACCACTTTTGCGTTTTGATCGAGTTTGTATTCGGCTCTATCGAGGTTTTTCGCGAAGTTTACCACAGGAGTGAAAACTCTATATAAATCATCCGGATCAACATACGAATCCCACGTCCAACCCATTGCACAAGCTCCTTGCGGTTGCGCTACGGATGTCCACATCCATTGATGCATTGCGACACCTTCAGTATCATCGGCGTAACCGTCGGGATCGCCGATTTCACCAAAGAACACAGGCTTTTTGAACGGATAATAACTGTCCGCCAAAAGTTGCACGGAACCGATATAATCCTTGTTGTAGCAATGAATCTGGGTATAGTCAATGTCTTTTTTATCGCGCGCTTCATCGGAAAAACTGGTTGTAACAAGATGCTTGGAGAAATCAAGAGAATGAATGAACGCCGCCATTTCCTCGTGCCAGTCACCGACGATTTTCTTTTGTTTATCAAAATCATCCGTCTGACTAACTTCGTTAAACAATTCCCAACCCATGATCGCCGAATGATAACCCCACCGGGCTACAATATAACGATACCTATTTCTAAACAAGCGTTTGGCGGATTCATTGGTAAAGACTTCACCTCCCGATTTCAGGAATCCGCCTTGTTTGACATTAAAGGGATTGTCATCCCAGTTGGGATTGACCGTAGAACTAAACTGACCGTGATAATTTAAAACTAGTTGAACATAGACACCGTTTTGTTCCGCAGAATCCAAAACTCGGTCGAGACGCTTTGCATTCTCCAGACTATACCATCCCAAACCATGTCCGCCATATTCATCTTCCTTCTCTTCGATACTCAACCATCCCCACCGACTCATCCAGACCCGTGCCCAGTTGGCTTTGGCATCATCCATTTTGGAAAAGAAAATTGGATAATTTATTTCAGGGTCGGCTAACCAGCCAATATTTTCTCCAATGGGATAACAAAAATCACCATTGTCATATCGAAAATAATGCTCATCGGATTTATCTACATGGATGGGACCTTTGAGATGGGAAGCGATACATTCAAATTTATATTCTCTGGATTCATCTGAACCTTTGGGATTGGTTACTTTGATTACATAAGTCCAAGTACCGGTTTCATTGGGCGCGAACCGGATTTTCCAATGATCCGGTTGGGAATGAAGGTAGCCGGGGACGGTGAATTGTTTACCGGTAGGACTGGTTACTATGGCGTCCAATCGAATATCGTCCGGATCAAACGGATTCTGATAGGTTCCGGTAAATTTGACGGAGGACTCAAACTTGGCAAACTTTTCAACCGCGCTATCTTCTGCCGTAACTGAAACTAATTTTGGTGCAACATATTCACTCGGGGGAATTTGTTCAACGGTCTGTTTGGAGCTTATGACCGGACTTTCGGTTTTCTTTTGATTAGACCCCGCTTGTTCCCAACAGATGTTATCTATAAAGACATCTACTTTTTTTAATTGGCCGGGGAAAATCAGGAGGACTATTTGTTGTAATTGAGCGATATCTCCCAATACGGTTGTGAATTGCCATTGAGTGGCGGTGGATTTAAAATCTTTTTTGGTAAGGTCAAATCGGACATTTTTATTCAAACCGGGTATCAGTGTAAACGGTTTGGATTCAAACCAAGTCCAGGATGCACCGGTTTGGAGAGCCAGTGCTATGTCAACGGGAGTAGCCTGCGGATTGGTTACATCTAAAACCAGAGCATTGATGGATGATAAATCGCGGGACTCTGGATGAGAAATAACTGCTTTCCCTTTACCAGTACTTTGAAAACTAACATGAAGTGAATTTTTCCCTTCCGTAGCATTTTGCGGAGCAATAGATAAGGTGGCAAGATCACCGCTTGGATTGGATTTCCATCCTAAACTTCCTTCAAAACTGTCTATAAGAATAGTTTTCGCATGTGCCGGAGTCTGCATGAGAAACAACCCTGGGATAACTAAAAGTAAAAAATAAATTAAGCAATATTTTCTTCGAGTTTTGAAAATGTTCATGCCATTATTCTCCTAAAAATAAAATATAACATTGATTCTTATTCAGAAAGAATGTTATTCAAAAGTTTTTAATTCACATAATATTAACTTAATATTATATGTTTTATATATTTTTCAGCCAAGTTATTTGAATGATGCCCTGCTTGTTTAAGCTTATTATTTGACAAAGCGTAAATTATCTAAATAAACCACCCCTTTCTGGGATGAAGCCGGATAAATTATAAGATTAAGTGTATTTGATTTTTGATCCCTAGGAAGGGATACCTTGTATTGGTTGATTGATGGAGGGGTCTTGAAAGTCGGACCAGCCAGATCAATCCAGATATCTTTATTAAGACCCTGATGAAGAAGCGCCATTGATGATTCGTACCATGTCCAACGTCTCCCCATTATAAAAGCAACGCAGAAATAGGTGGTTTCATTTGAAGTATTAAAAATATCTATGAGCAAGCCGTTAGATGTTTTTAATTCCTCTGTAAGTCCTGTAAAATCCAACATCATACCTATCATACCCGTTTTACCTTTCTGATAGGTCAACTTCAGGGAATTATTTCCTTCGGTAACATGTTCATTCGATAAACTGACGTCCAGCGGTTCACTACCCGCAAGAGGTATCCATTGAACTTCATTTTCAAACCCGCTGATTAAAACAGTCCTACGATTAGTTACGGTCGCTCCTGAAGTAATACCTTGGGCTTGTTGGAGTCGAATGTTATCCAGGTAGATATCCCCTGTCTTAAAAGAACCTGTGAAAATTAAAAAATTTATTCTCTGCACTTGATCCCGATTCCGCAAATTAGAACTAAATTTCCACTGGCTCTCGGCACAGCGATACTCCGGGCTGGTTAAATAGAACAAAACATTTTTATTTAATCCGGGTTGCAAGGGAACAGGTTTGGATTCGTAATACACCCAGTCTGAACCCGTCTGGAAAGCGGTGGCTATGTATACAACCGCACTCTGCGGATTCGTTATATCCAAAAGAAGAGTCTGTGAACGAGATAAATCCATATTTCCTTCACGATAGATAATAGCCTCTCCTTTCCCATTATTTTGAAAAGCGACATGTAAGGAATTGTTCCCTTCTGTGGCATTTTCTGGAACGATGGAAAGAATTGCCGGATCGCCAACCGTATCGGCTTTCCATGTCAAGGTACCTTCAAAACTGTCTACCAGAATGGTTTCAGCATGTACCGGAGTCTGAATAACAAACAACCCTGGTATAACCAGAAGTAAAAAGTAAATTAAGCAATGTATTCTTAGTGTTTTTGAAATGTGCATAATCTTTTACTCCTTTCATTAAAAATATATCATTAATTCTTATTCCGAAAAAATGTTACTCAAAAGTTGTTAATTCAAAAACTATTTTTTATACATATTTATGTTATTTGATGATGTCCCGCTTGTTTATGCCTATTATTTGACCAAGCGTAAATTATCTAAATAAACCACCGCTTTGGGGGATACATTTGGATAAAATAAAAGCATAAGTGTATTTGATTTTTCACCCCTAGGGAGGTAAACATTGTTTACATAGTGTGATGCAACAGTCTTGAAAGTCGGACCGGCCAGATCAACCCAGATATCTTTATTAAGACCTGGATGAATAGGTGCCATTGATGATTCGTACCATACCCAACGCTTTCCCATTATAAAAGCAACGCCGAAACCCAAAGTATCATTCGTACTATTATAAATATCTATAAGTAAGCCGTTGGAGGTTTTTAATTCATTTGTGAACCCTGTAAAATCCAACACAATACCTGCTTTCCCCGCGGTATTTTTCTCAAAAGTCACCATCATGGAATTATTTCCTTCGGTAACATGTTCATTCGATAAACTGACGTCCAGCGGTTCACTACCCGCAAGAGGTATCCATTGAATTTCATTTTCAAATCCGCTGATCAAAACAGTCCTACGATTAGTTACGGCCGCCCCTGGAGTGATACCTTGGGATTCGGTTTGTTGGGCTTGTTGGAGGCGAATGTTATCCAAGTAGATATCCCCTGTCTTATAAGAACCTGTGAAAATTAAAAAATTAATTCTCTGCACCTGATCCCGATTCCGCAAATTAGAACTAAATTTCCACTGGCTCTCGGCACAGCGATACTCCGAGCTGGTTAAATAGAACAAAACATTTTTATTTAATCCGGGTTGCAAAGGAACAGGTTTGGATTCGTAATACACCCAGTCTGAACCCGTCTGGAATGCAGTGGCTATGAAGACAACTTCGCTCTGTGGATTCGTTATATCCAACATCAGCGACATGGAATGGGATAAATCCACATTCCCTTCTCGATAGATGATCGCTTCTCCCTTCCCCATATTTTGAAAGTTGACATGTAAGGAATTGTTCCCTTCTGTGGCATTTTCAGGAACAATGGAAAGGGTTGCCGGGTCGCCAACCGTATCGGCTTTCCATGTCAAGACACCTTCAAAACCGTCTACCAGAATGGTCTCTGCTAATAAAGGGGCAACAAGTAAAGTGGCAATAGTTAAAAGTAAAATGTATTTTTGATAATAACTCATGTAACACTATTTGCTAATTCTATGCCAAATCGCCAACCTCTTGCGTTCTGTAGGAGTTAGGTCTCTAAGTATTGAATTATCAAAGATGTATCTTCTTCTTATTCATTCTTCAAATTAAACTCTGTTCACCAAGATAAAAAGGTATGTTACGGGAATGTTACGAAGGGTTATGCAGAAAGACAAATTTGTAGGAACTCCCCTAATTCCTTCAACCGCAATCCACAATAGCTATTTTACTATGATACCCATCTTAAATCCAGTAAATCTTTAAATTATAGTACAGTACTCTTATGGTATAGAGACAAGAACAATATTCTTCCACCCATAGGGAACTACGCTTCCCGAGTAATTCCCAGATTCTTCACCACGCTCCACGATAGCCATCGCCATCGGCAAATATTTCTTCTTTTATCTACCCGCTCACTCTTTAAGAAACTCGAAACCGGACCCGAATCCAAAAATCATGTTCCGGAATATAATAATTCTTTACCGTATCCTGCGCGACCCCCGCGGGAATTCGTAAATTAAATTTGCGATGTAAACTCGGTGAAAATCCAAACCCCAACCCAAAGTAGGAAGGCAAATCTACGGCAATTTGTCCACCCGACTTCGCTTCTTTCTTCGATAAAACAATTTCCAGATCATCCTGCACCTGGTTCATCGCAAAAACAGAATTCCCGAAAAATTCATTAATCCAATCGAATTCTTCGTCTCCCCACGCAATATCATCCAGTTGCGATATATCAATAAACGCGCCATTCCGAACCGCTTCCGATTGAGCCAACTCCTCGTCATATTTTCGCCGTCGTTCCACATCCTTTAACGTCTCATACGCTTCCTGAATTTCCTTAAACATTTCCTCTTTCCGTTTAAGTCCGTCATGTAAATCGGGATGACACTCTTTGGCCAGGCGGCGATAGGCGGTTTGAATTTCCTTTTTCCCGGCGTCCCGCGATATGCCCAGGGTTTTGTAATAATCCTTATATTTATCCGTCATAGTGCAACCTTTTAAATCCAATACAAACGTTTTAATCGGACTTAAATGTTATATATATTATATATCCATCTCGGAAAATTCTCAGGTAAATTTTCTCACCTTTACTTAATCTACTCGTTGCCGAATCAAAATCACTGGTGTTTTTAATAGTCTGGTCATTCAATTCAAGTATGACATCACCGGTCTGGACACCGGCACTTTCCGCCAAACTCCCCGGTTCAATTTCCGTCACCAATACTCCGCTCGTTTTCCCAAGATGTATTTTCCTGGCGATATCCGGAGTAACGTTTTCAACAGTGAGTCCCAGGTCAATTCCATTTTCTTTGAGGGAACCGCTTGATATATTCCCCGGCATTTCAGCAATCGTAACCTTAACTGTTATCGTTACTTTGTTTCGCACCAGCTGGATTTGAACATTTTTCCCCACTTTGGTTGAGCCAACAGATTCGCGTAATTCATCGGAATTTTTAACCTTTTTCCCATCGTACAGGACGATAATATCATCTACTTTAATCCCCGCTTTTTCCGCGGGACTGTCCTGAAATACCCGGGTAATTCGAACCCCGCTCTCCACTCCAAATTTTTGGGCGAGTTCGGGTGACAAATCCTGTAGTCCGACTCCCAGCCAACCACGTACAACTTTTCCATGAGTTTTAAGTTCCGTAAAAACCGTTTTGGCCAAATTGGACGGAATCGCAAATCCGATTCCGATATTATTCCCGGTTTGCGATGCAATCACGGTATTAATCCCAATGACTTCACCTTTTAAATTTACCAGAGGTCCACCTGAATTCCCGGGATTAATGGGTGCATCCGTCTGAATAAAATCTTCATATTCAGCCACACCCACATGCCGTCCCAGCGCGCTGATAATCCCATGACTCACCGTTTCCGAGTATCCAAGAGGGTTCCCGATGGCAAGAACCCAATCTCCTGTCTTACTAGAATCCGAGTCTCCAAAAACAGCAGCGGGTAATTTCCCTTTGGCTGTGATTTTCAATACAGCCAAATCAGTTTTAGCATCACGGCCAACAATTTCCGCATTATACTCCGTCCCATCACTTAACTTGACATTGATTTTATCGGCTTGGTCAATGACATGATTATTCGTCAAAATAAATCCAGCCGGATCCATCAATACACCGGAACCTAAACTTTTCATCTTATAATTTCCTTGCGGTTGGCCAAAAAAGTGTCTTAATATATCATCTCCAAAAAAATCATCGAAAGGTGATCTAAAACTATGAAAGGGAACTTTAACATTTTGCTCGGTATACACATTCACCACAGCGGGCCGGATGACATCCACGATAGGTGCGAATGTCGGCAGGTTCACATCTTTTGGATAAACAATTTTTGTAGGACCTTGAACTGATTCCGGACTCTTTGTCGCCGCCAGATAAACCAAGGCACCACCCACCAATCCCCCGATAATCAAAACGATTAGCATTAATAAAATAGCTTGAACACTTCCGATTTTGCGCATATTGGCCATTTGTTTCTCCTAGAATTTTAGATTCAAAGAACTCGCCGTTTCTTCAATGAATTTTCGTTGTGCCGGTGTCAGATTTCTCGGTATCGTCACCTTAATTCTAACAAATTGATCACCTTTTTCCAAACTTTGCCGGAGGGTCACGCCCTGTCCTTTCAACCGCAAAAGAGTTCCTGGTTGCGTTCCCGCCGGGACTTTCATTTTCACCTTTCCATTCAATGTTTGTACTTCAATCTCCGTTCCCAACATCGCTTGAAACACGTTAATGGGAACTTCCATGTAAATATCTTTTCCCTTTCTTTCGAAGATTTCATGATTCTGAATCCGAAAGGTCACATACAAATCGCCCGGTGGAGCATTATTGGGACCAGGTTGACCCTCTCCGGCAATCCGGATGGTCGTTCCATTATCAACCCCTATAGGTATTTTTACCCGCAATTTTCTGATTTTGTTGACTTCACCTGAACCCTGACATTCCGAACAGGGTGTCACAACAATCTGTCCCCGCCCTCCACAACGCGGACATGGACGACTAATAGCAAATCCTCCCTGACCCATTTGAATGACTCCGCGCCCCTGGCATTGAGAACAAGTCTGAACGCGTGTTCCCGGTTGAGAACCTGTCCCTCGACAGGTCGAGCATACCACCTTTTTAGGAATGGAGAGAATGGTTGCACCATTATGAACCGCCTGTTCAAAAGGGATTTCGACTTCATAATTCAAATCCTCTCCCTGTGCCGCACCAAATCCTGAACTCCCTCTGCCAAATCCTCCACCCCCAAACATGGAACTGAATATATCGCCTAAATCACCGTATTGATTTAAATCTTCCGCGCTAAATCCCCGACCCCCGCCTTGCGGACTTTGCCCCCCGAACCCGCTAAATCCATGCGCTTCCGCCTCCCGTATTTGATCATACTGCGCCTTTTTTTGTTTATCGCTCAGGACTTCGTAGGCTTCGTTGCCCTCTTTAAATTTGTTCTCCGCCGATTTGTCACCGGGATGCAAATCGGGATGATATCGCTTCGCTAATTTCCGAAAAGCGGTTTTGATTTGCGCTTCCGTCGCGTATTTCTCCACGCCTAATATCGCATAATAATCTTTAGATGCCATATAATCACACTCGTCTCTGTTATCTTACCTCAAAATCATCTTATAATAAAAAAGGCAAGGGTGGTGGATAACCACACTCTTGCCTCAATATTACCTTTAATTTAAAACTTATTTCTTTTTCTCTTCATCCACCACTTCATAATCCGCATCTACAGTTTCGGAATCACCTTTTGATTCTGCGCCACTTGTATTTCCAGAAGGCGCTTGCTGTCCCGCGGGTCCGGAAGAACCGGCGGAGGCTTGTTTATACATCTGTTCCGACGCCTTATGCCACTGTTGATTCAGTGCCTCGGTAGCAGATTTAATTTCATTTATATCAGTTCCCTTCAACGCTTCTTTCAACCGCCCAATCGCCGTTTCCAAT
Organism: uncultured bacterium; assembly: GCA_963768165.1. Classification (GTDB taxonomy): domain Bacteria; phylum UBP4; class UBA4092; order UBA4092; family UBA4092; genus CAVYHJ01. The sequence goes on from CAVYHJ010000002.1 coordinate 354,677, forward strand.
TGTGTCTTGTTCCCTGAATCCAGCTTATCGCCCAATTCCTTGATGGACTTTTCCGTGTTATAAACCAGGTTATCCGCTTGATTCTTCACTTCCACTTCTTCACGTTTCTGCTTATCTTCTTTGGCATGGGATTCCGCTTCCCGAACCATGTTTTTAATTTCACTTTCGCTCAATCCGCTGGATGCAGTAATGGTAATCTTCTGCTCTTTGCCGGTCGCCTTGTCTTTGGCGGTGACATGCAAGATACCATTTGCGTCAATATCAAAGGTCACTTCCACCTGCGGAACTCCCCGCGGCGCTGGTGGAATTCCATCCAGGATAAACCGCCCAATAGTCTTGTTATCTCTGGCAAATTCCCGTTCACCTTGTAATACATGCACCTCAACACTGGTTTGATTATCCGCCGCTGTCGAGAATATCTCGCTCTTCTTGCTGGGAATGGTCGTGTTCCGATCGATTAATTTGGTCATGACATTTCCCAAGGTCTCGATACCCAGCGACAACGGTGTCACATCCAATAACAACACATCCTTGACTTCACCTTTCAATACTCCACCTTGGATTGCCGCGCCTATCGCGACAACTTCATCCGGGTTTACGCCTTTATGCGGTTCTTTGTCGAATATTTTCTTGACCAATTCCTGCACGGCGGGCATTCGAATCATTCCACCCACCAAAATAACTTCATCAATCTCTTTCGCGGTTAACCCGGCATCGGCTAACGCCTTTTTCACCGGTTCCACGGTTCGTTCAATCAAGTCCGCGCAAATCTGTTCCAATTTCGCGCGGGTCAATGTCATGTTCAAATGTTTCGGCCCGTTGGCATCCGCCGTGATAAACGGCAGGTTGATTTCCGTTTGCATACTGCTGGACAATTCACATTTCGCTTTTTCTGCCGCTTCTTTTAAACGCTGTAACGCCATCCGGTCTTTGCGTAAATCAATGCCATCCGATTTCTTGAACTCATCGGCAATCCAATCCATGACCTTCTGGTCAAAATCGTCTCCGCCCAAATGCGTATCGCCGTTGGTGGATTTGACTTCAAATACTCCGTCTCCTAATTCCAACACGGAAATATCAAACGTCCCGCCGCCTAAATCATACACCGCGATCTTCTCATTTTTCTTCTTGTCCAAACCATACGCCAGTGATGCGGCTGTCGGTTCATTGATAATTCTCAGAACATTAAGTCCTGCGATCCGCCCTGCATCTTTTGTTGCCTGTCGTTGACTGTCATTAAAATACGCCGGAACTGTAATCACCGCCTCGGTCACTTTCTCACCGAGATAATCTTCTGCGGTCTGTTTCATTTTCTGCAAGATTAACGCGGAAATTTCCGGCGGGGAATATTGTTTCCCCTCAATGGAAACCCATGCATCTCCTTTTTCTGCTTCCACAACTTTATAGGGAACCAGTTTCTGTTCATGAGTAACTTCTTTATATTTTCTGCCCATGAACCGTTTGATGGAATATATGGTATTTTCCGGGTTCGTAATAGACTGCCGTTTGGCAACCGCGCCCACCAATCGTTCACCGGTTTTGGTAAATGCCACCACCGATGGAGTCGTGCGCCCCCCTTCGGAATTCGCGATAACCACCGGCTCTCCGCCTTCCATCACCGCTACACATGAATTCGTTGTTCCTAAATCAATTCCAATAACCTTTGCCATAATTATTTCTCCTTTTCTCTACACTCCCACGATCCCCTCTCCTTACCAAGGAGAGGGGAAGGGGTGAGGTTCATTTCCCACAATTTAGACCTTAGGATAAAGGAGTTAGGTATATACCCAACTCCTCACACCTAAATCCTAAATCCGGATTTTTTACTTCACATCAATCGAGATTTGTTTAGGTTTTGCCTCTTCGGCTTTTGGTAACGTGATTTTCAACACTCCGTCTTTATACCCGGCTTTAATATGGTCTGCCTTCACACCGACCGGCAGGGTGAATGATCGGCTGAACGAGCCATAACTTCGTTCCACCCGGTGGTAATTTTCCTCTTTAACTTCCTTTTCCTGTTTCTTTTCACCTTTAATGGTCAGGACATTATCCGTCACAGTCACACTGATATCCTTCTGATTAATCCCCGGCAACTCCGCGTCTATCACAATCTCATCCTTGTTCTCATAAATATCCACCGACGGCGCCCAGACTCCTTCCACCAAGCTTTGGGTATCATTCCCCTTTGAAAAGGTATCGAACAAACGATTCATCTCGTCCTGTAACCCAACGATATCTCTAAACCCGTCCCGAAAAGGACTCCATTTTACGATTGCCATAGTTTTTGACCTCCTTGTACTCTTTGTTTTATTGGCTAACCTTGTCCTCGAATGTTCTTATCGAGGATCGAACTTTATTGCATCGCTATCCTATAACGCAAACCCCGTGCCGATTACCCCTATCTTACTCCAAAATAACCCCCATTTTTCACTTATATAACCAATTTGTTTTCAAGTATTTATAAGTATTATTTCAAAGCTATATTTGAATTGATTTTTAGACCCGACTCAAGGGTCTTTCAATGGGCTATTTTGGCATCCTCAGGTACGCCATTTTGGCACTATCCCGCCAATTTAGCACCCTTTCCCTAGTATACCCTTTTTATATCCATTTTCCAAAAATAATGGTATCCATATTTAAAACCATTCTAAATCATTCAAGATTGACCCAGATTTGATAAAAAGTAACATCTGAATATTCAGTTAATCTTCCGACCGATTCCGCACTTTTCTCTAATGGGAGATGATACGGTGTTGGTACGGAGATGGTAGGGAGACAACCCATACCCAATTTTGAAACATTTTAAACATCTTAAATCGCAAATTTAGCTATGCCAAAATGGCACACCCACGCCTTGTCATCTCTTTTTTTTGTCATTACGAGCTGAAGGCGTGGTAATCTCGTTCTCATTATATTGTAGGGGGTTGATTCATCAAACCCAAATGCTATGTAGGCGCGGGTCTGTGACCCGCTTTTATCCTATTTCCTTATTACTTGGGACTTGAAACTAGAAACTAGGAACTATTTTTAATTCCCGATACCTCTTTATTAACTTAGACTGTTGTCTAACCGGAATTCCTTTTTTCAATTCCGCTTCCTGTAATGAACGAGACCCGTCTCGTTCATTCCAATGCCAATATGACCTGTCTGCCATTTCATGAAAATAACGGAAAACCTTTGACAAATGTTAAGGGCTTTATCTCCAATAAAATCAATCGTCTGAACTCTTCTACATTTGTAGAAGAGTAATGGAACTTGTGTCCAATGATTCTTTCCCAATTACGCAAGCATCGGAAATACCATAAAGAACACTAACACTACCAAAAACCTTCTACATTTGACATATTAATACTATAAACTTATACTATCGTCATATCCTTTAGGATAAAAGATATTAAGAAGAAAGTGTAATATATATATGAAACAAATAACTGCACATGAATTTGTTAGAAGATTTAAACATTCTGCAATTACTACAGAATGTAGATATACTTTCTTTTTAGGTGCCGGTTGTTCAGTTTCGTCCGGAATACTTGGTGCTGGAGATTTGGTAAAGAGTTGGTTGCCAAGGCTAAAAAAACTAAAAACTGGAAATGAAGAAGATTTAGAAACTTGGGCTAAGGAAGAATTTAAAACATATAATGGCAGTAATCATGCTGAATTATATGGTGAGGTAATGGAAGAATTGTTTATTGATGCACAATCAAGACAAAATGAAATTGAAAATATTATTGCTGGTAAAGACCCAGCTTTTGGATATGCAGTATTTGCTCAATTAATAAGTAGTGATAAATTTGGAAAACATTGCAACATTATTCTTACAACCAATTTTGATGATTTGGTTGCTGATGCACTGTATATCTATTCTAATAAAAAACCATTGGTTATATATCATGATAGTTTGGTGGGATTCGTAACAATAAGCAGAACCCGTCCGCTGGTTTTAAAACTGCATGGTGATGCAAGACTAGCACCGAGAAATACTAGTCTTGAAACAAAAGAACTAGATAAAGCAGTTAAGAATGCATTACATAATGTATTGAAAGAAACAGGGTTGGTTTTTATTGGTTACGGTGGAAACGATAAGAGCATTTTGAATATTTTAAAAGAACTCCCAATTAGTGCATTACCATCAGGTATATTTTGGGTAAATGATGAGATTCCTGATAACGAATTGAAAGATTGGTTGATTGCAAGAAATGCAGTATGGGTAAAGCACGGTGACTTTGATGAATTGATGCTTTTATTATGGGATGAATTTGAATTTAAGCATCCTGATAAAAATAGATTCGATAAGTTATTCAAAGTTTATTTTGATACTTTTAATAAATTAAAACAAAATATTGCTTTACACCCTCCTACAGAAGAAAGGGTGATCTTAGAAGAAGCAGTTAAAAAAGCCGAAAGCCAATTTGAATCCGAATGGGCAGTTATTTCTGAAGCTGAGAAAATTAAGAATAAACATCCAGAAAAGTCACAGGAAATTTGTCTTAAGGGTCTAAGTTCTTTCCCAGGAAATTATATTATTTTGGGTTATTATGCTTTATTATTACATGAGACAATAAAGGATTATATCAGGGCAGAAGAATATTATTTGAAAGCTTATGAAGTTAATCCCAACGATACAACTCATTTAGGGAATTATGCATCATTCTTGCACACTATCCGTAAAGAATATGATAAGGCGGAAGAGTATTATTTGAAAGCCTTGAAAGCTGACACTAACAATGCAATTATTTTAGGGAATTATGCAATATTCTTGAAGGACATACGTAAAGAATATGATAAGGCGGAAGAGTATTATTTAAAAGCCTTGAAAGCCGACCCCAACGATACAACTCATTTAGGGAATTATGCATCATTCTTGCACACTATCCGTAAAGATTATGATAAAGCGGAAGAGTATTATTTGAAGGCCTTGAAAGGCGACCCTAACCATGCAAATAATTTAGGGAATTATTCAGTATTCTTGCACAATATACGTAAGGATTATGATAAGGCGGAAGAGTATTATTTGAAAGCCTTGAAAACCGATCCCAACCATGCATCTAATTTAGGGAATTACGCTTCATTCTTGGAGACTATACGTAAAGAATATGATAAGGCGGAAGAGTATTATTTGAAAGCCTTGAAAACCGATCCCAACCATGCATCTAATTTAGGGAATTACGCTTCATTCTTGGAGACTATACGTAAAGAATATGATAAGGCGGAAGAGTATTATTTGAAAGCCTTGAAAACCGATCCCAACCATGCATCTAATTTAGGGAATTACGCTTCATTCTTGGAGACTATACGTAAAGAACATGATAAGGCAGAAGAGTATTATTTGAAGGCCTTGAAAACCGATCCCAACGATGCAAATAATTTAGGGAATTATGCAGTATTCTTGCACAATATACGTAAGGATTATGATAAGGCGGAAGAGTATTATTTGAAAGCCTTGAAAACCGATCCCAACCATGCATCTAATTTAGGGAATTACGCTTCATTCTTGGAGACTATACGTAAAGAATATGATAAGGCAGAAGAGTATTATTTGAAAGCCTTGAAAACCGATCCCAACCATGCATCTAATTTAGGGAATTATGGAATATTTTTGCAAACAATACGAAAAAATTATGACAAAGCTATAGAGTATTATCTTGATGTTTTAAAAATAGATCCCACTCACTCTAATAGTGTAATCAATAATGCGGGCTTACTATTGGCAGGAGGTAAAAAAGTAGAAGGCTTTGAATTTATCGGAAGATTTTTGCAGTTAGAATCCAACGAAATAGCTAAACTAGAATGTTATTTTTATCAATATGCACATTCGGATTTACAAGAAGAGAGAGAAAAAGCGCTACAGTTAATTAAAGATTTAATAAAGGCAGGAGTACGTTCAGAAGATTGGAATATGCAAATTAATGTAGACAGGGCAATACAAGATGGACATCCTCATCCTGAATTTCTCCAATTATTATCAAAAGTAATATCAGATGAGGCAAAAGTAAGTGAATTAGACAAGTTTCCTGAATGGAAGAATAATTAGAATTCTCTTCTTCAGGAATGTAGTGCCCTTTACGGATTTCCCGACGTTTTCCTTAATTCACCGAGAGATTCTTCGGTCCCTTCACTCCGTTCGAGGGTAAACTCCAACTGCACTCCCTCAAAAACGACAACCCCATTATTTTGGGGAAACCTTGAGTTGGGAAAAACTTTTACCGTTCGGTAAAAGTTTTATCTTCAATAAAATCAATCAACTAATAATTCTTGCGCAGTTGCGCAAGAATTCCAACTGGCTGAAATCCAACTGCCTTACTAAAGAGTCTGTCCCCCTCCTTAATTAAGGAGGGGGGATTAAAGGGGGTGGTCTTCCGGTGGATTGATGATACGGGATTTCCAGGTGACGCCTTGCCCGGTACTTTGTTTCCATGTCGAATTAAAAATAATCAAGGCGATCACGACTATTCCGACCCAATTAATCAAGGCATATCCCAAAGGAACTTTCAAAAGGCGATTTAATCCTAGGAAAATAAACACGGTCAATAGATAAGAACCGAGAGATAAATAAATTAACATATTATCACTCCAATAAATTCCAACCGCCAGGCCTAGAAAGGGAAGCAAAGCGACCGCCATGAGAAAAAGAATGGCTACAAAAGCGAAAATATAATTATGTTTCAATCCCGCGAAAGTATTTTTACTGAACCCTTCCCAAATATCGCCCAGCCCATAATAAGAACGGGTATAAACTGTATTTTTCGAACCGAGCAGGCGGAACCGGTACCCCGCCTCTTTCAAATAGATGGCGGTATAAATATCGTCAATGACATGGTCTTTAATGCGTTCATACCCGCCTATTTTTTGATGAGCTTCCCGGCGCATCAAAATAAACCCGCCGCTTGCCAAGGCACGTTTGGACTTGGGCTTATTAGCTAAATGGGGTGGGTACATGGATATCAGGGAATAGACAAATACCGGTAGAATCACCCGTTCCCAGAAAGTAACAAATTCCCCGCCGGGCATCAGGGCAAGTACGTCTAACTGATTTTTTAAGGCATACTTCATGGCGGCAGATATGACCTTTGGATGAAAAATAATATCCGCATCGGTTGCCAGTAACCAATCACCGGTAGCCGCCTGGCTGGCTTGATACATGGCATGGGGTTTTCCCAACCAACCGGGAGGCGGGGACGCGCCGTGTATCACCTTTAACCGGGGATTCGTTTTCGCCAACTCATCCAGAATGTCACCCGTGGAATCGGTGGAACAATCATTGACCACAATAATTTCCAAATTCACATAGGTCTGCGCGCATAGGGATTCAATGCATTGGCGCAATACCCGATGAGATTCATTGCGCGCAGGCACAAGGACAGAAATCTTGGGCAATAATTGATTTGAATTTTCTATTAAATCTGTTTCATCCACATTAATATAAGGAATGTTTTTCGTGGTCCAATAATTCCGTAAAAAAGTTACAACCCAACAAAAGATATTGATAATCAATAACCAACGTAAAATAATCAGCATTAAAAATTGTACCATACTCAATTTTTCTAAAATCTATTGGAAGTTTTGTGAAATCTGAGAAACGGTACTAAGAATATGAGAATTTTTTAGGAGATTTCTTTGAAGGATGTTTTACAATGGAAGACACTTTCGAAGAGTTCAGCTTTCTTTTCAGCCGCCCAGAGTTCCACGGGAACATGGCGGGCGGGAGTAATCAGGAAATTGATTTTCCCGTTTTTAATCTGGCAATCTACAGTAGAAACCAACGATTGATGTTCCTTATCGAGCGCATCGGCAATCCGCAAGATTCCCGCTAATTGGCGAACCAAGGATTTTTCTCCCGAATTTAAAATGATATATTCTTCCTGTTTCATGGACGGGAGGGCACGGCGGTGGAATTTGGCTACCGTGGCAATCAAGAGTTTATCCCGCTCGGTAATCCCCGGAATATCCGAATGAATAATCAGGTAATAGGAATGTTTGTGATGTTTACTATAACTGATAAACTGCCCGATATCATGCAAAAGGGACGCCCCTTTCAAGATATTCTTTTCTGTGGGACCATATCCATGCAGCGACCTCAGAGAATCAAATAGATGTAACGCCAGATTGCAGACTTGGATGGCGTGCTGGCGGTTCGCGCCATACCGGTCAACCAGGGAAAAAAGGGATTTGACAAATGCTCGGTCATGGTCAAACGCCAAGTCGCCTTTCATGCCATGCCGTTCCAGGAAATCCTGCAATAACCCGTCCCGTACCCCATGACCCGATAATTCCAAATAGGGAATCGACAGGGTGCGCATGATTTCCGATAAGACTACAGCTCCCGCAAGAATAATTTCCGCCCGTCGTTTATCCAATCCAAACTCTTTCATGCGCTGAGCCAACGATAATTTTCGCAATTCTTTGACTAAACTGTGGACTTTGGATTGGGAAATGATTTTCTTGCCGGACGGGGACTTTTCCCCGGAATTCATTTCGACCAACACGGTAATAGTTCCGGCACACCCGTAACAAATCACATCCCCGGGAATGGCAGAAATCGTCAGGTGGGTTTTAATTTGCGAAACGATCTGGTCATGCAATAAATCGAATTGATTTTTCCCTATTGGATCGGATTTCACAAATAACTCGGTCAAGCGCACCGCGCCCAATCCCAAACTTTGGGTTTCAATAATATTATAATCATTTGAAAAAATAACCTCGGTACTTCCCCCGCCGATATCCAGAATCAGGTAATCCTGGTGGGCGGGTGGAATTTCACCGAGCACACCCAGGGCAATCAAACGAGCCTCCTCGGACCCGGGAATAATTTCAATGTCAATTCCTGTTTTACGCGCGGCTAGGGAGAGCAATTGCTGGCGGTTGGCGGCTTCCCGAACGGCACTGGTCGCTACTGCGACAATCGTCTCCACCTTGTAATCTTTGCAAATCGCCTTTATTTTTTCGAGCGCCTTGACCGTGTCTTTAATAATCTCCCTGCTGAGTTTGCCGGTTTGAAAGGTTTCGTGACCTAACCGGATAGGATACTTGTTTTCCCAAAGTGTTTCATGAGTCCCGTGAGAATATATTTCGGAAATACGCACCTTGATGGAATTACTGCCCAAATCCACGGCGGCAAAGCGGAAGGGGAACTTAATTTCTTTAAATTCTTTTCTTACTTTAGAAGTCCATTTGGATAGAGTAACCGGGGATAATGTCATAATTTCATTTTACCTTTTGAGAATTTCTCGAATTCTTTATGAAACTTATCGAAAGCAGTTTGCCGTTTCGCTCTTAATATTTCAACATATTCGGCAATCGCGACATACCCTGCATGATCAGGATATAACGATTGGCTGAATTTTAATAAGTCCAATGACAACACGTCCATATCGTGAATATCCCCCATGATAGATTGTAACCGGACTAACGATTTCAAATGACTTTTTTGAAGGTGGGGAACCAATCCGAGAAGAATTTCCAGGAGATATCGCAGCCGTTTGACCCGGATACGCATTTTATGAAAATCCTCCATTCTCAATTTTTCAAACACATTTTTTTCTAATTGCATAATCTCATCAACTGCCTGTTGAATATTGCGTTGCCAGTCAATATCCTGTTGTGAATTGTATTCCGGGAATTGAATATTTTGTTTTCCAGTAAATCTATCCAATTCAAAATCCATAAGTATCTTTTTAACCTTGGGTTTATTTTTATGGATTTGATGTTGGACATAGGCATGGTATTGTTTTAATCCCTCAGTGGATTTTTTAATCTCTTTGTCTAACCTTTCCGATTGCAATAATAAATCGCGATAATGACCGAGAGGCCGCAGAAATCTTTTTAAACGTTTTATCGGCTCACTAATTTCCGATGAATCATTCAGAATCAGCAGGGTCTGATAAAGTGATAATAACCGGCGAATTGCCACCCGTAAATCATGCACGGTATCGGCAGATAAATCCTTTTGAGCACGGCGCAAATCCTTTTTAAATTGGGTTATACGTGTTGGGAACAGTTCCTTGAAATAGTTCGCTTGTGTAGAATTTGGAGGAAATGTACGTAACCCAGGCATGATTGCACCGGACTCCACCTATTTATCCAGCAAATTTGTCAACCGCCGGATAGTTTTTACCAATTCGTGTAAATGTTTCAAATCTTTCAACCGGCCTTTTTCAGGCTTTAAATTCACTGTTTGAACCATATTATAGATCCTGTGAATAATCGGAATTACTTCGACCATTTTATTCTTTCTACGATCCGACTGAAAGGCATGAATATCTTCAATAATTTGCGCGATGTCCGCCTGTAATCGCATAGACCAGTTTTGCGCCGATTCTTTGGTTTGTAATTTCAGACTTTTTAGGGACAAGGTTAATTCTGCCGCCAAAGAAGAAAAGTTATCTTTGGAAACTTTTTGCGCGGGAGATTTTGTGCGTTTCTTCTTTATCGATGAAGTCTTCATATTATTCAATGTCCAATACTGCTTGGAGATGCGTTTGTAATTGACGCGACACAAAGCGCATAGAGCGATTTCCGTTGATAGTCTGAAACCCGTACACCGGCGCCATACGTTTAAATTCCGCGCCAATCAAAGTCTGATATTTCATGAAACTATCGAAAAGATTTTTCGCAAGACCAGCATCCATCCCTGATTCCCAATAATCCAACGTCTGATTTTTTAAGAAATTACGTTCCACCAGAACTTGGGGATTTACCCGTAAATAAAAGACCACATCGGGAACCAGCGCAATCCCATAAAGTGATTTAACCCATTTGGGGTCGGCGCCACGTACAAGATCCCGCGCCATTAGGGTATAAATATACCGGTCAGCCAGTACAATAAACCCGGCTCGGAGTGCGGGAATAATTTTATTCTCCAACTGGTCGGCAAAATCGGTGGCATAGAACAGACTCATGGTTAAATGTCCCATGATATTTCCCCGTTTCGCTTCTTCGAGTTCTTCACTCACCAGCATGGACCGGCGCAATCCCACATCCACCGTGCCATGCCCGGCTTTTTCCAACCAATCTTTCAACAAAGCGATCTGGGTGGAACGTCCCGACCCATCAGCCCCTTCCACGACAATTAGTTTGCCGGTCAATTGAGCCAGGTCTATTCCCGGTAATCCATCGCCATAAAATCGTTTATTAATTATCTTTTTAACCGCCATCGGTACCCCGGTAAATCTATTCTTTGAGAAATAAACTGCCGTACCCGTTCCTGTTGAACATGAACCGGTTCGGTCGCGTTAATGACTGTAAATTGAAATTCCTTAACCATTTTTTGATATTCGTTATGAATGCATTTTTGGAATAATCGAAAACTCTCATAGGGGTCGGGAGATAATCCCAAATCCATGCCCGCCTCAAAATATTTTAATTGCGGACGATTATCCAGAATACGACTGAGCGCTGTCTCCAAGGAGACCTGAAAATAAAACGTGATATCCGGTTTCACGGCAAAATGATAGAGCATTCGTAACCATCGCCGGTTGCATCCCCGCACGGCGTCACGCGCGAACGCGGTATAAATATACCGGTCGGCAAGAACAATATATCCAGCGCGTAACAAGGGAAGAACCTGGCGTTCATAACGGTCTGCAAAATCTGTACTATGAATCAAAGAAAACGTGGTGGGCGTGAGTAGTTGGCGCTTTTTCCCTTTCTTTGTGGCTTGCTTTACAATCAGGGACGAGTTCCATTCTGTAAAGAAAACTTTAAACCCCTGTAATTCCAACCAACGTTTGACCAGATAAATCTGGGTGGATTTTCCCGAACCATCCAATCCTTCTACGGCAATTAATTTTCCTTTGATTGCTGATTTCTCAATTTGAACCATATTGATAGCCCATTTTACGGGGATAAATATTATCTCACAGGTCCTACCTAATGGAAAATACCCAAATCTTGCTGGATAATCATTTAATAAATTTACATTTTAATTGTTACAAACAGGTTACAAACCAGTAGGTAAAGAGATGGTTTCAAAACTGCCTTGCCATTGCAAATGATAATCAATTCCGTTTTAAATACTATTCTTCCAGCGTGGAGATATCGCCTTCAGAGAGACCCAATGCCCGTGCTTTAAGTACCCGTCGCATTATTTTACCCGAACGAGTTTTAGGCAATTGGTCAACAAAGCTAACTTTTTCCGGGCGGGCAATCGGTCCGACATGCTTCCCTACAAATTGAATAAGTTCATCAGATAATTGCTCGGAAGGCTTAAATCCTTGCCGGAGAATACAATAACAATGAATAGATTGACCTTTGACCTCATGCGGTAACCCGATGGCCGCCGCTTCTGCAACGGCATGATGCCCCACCAAGGCACTTTCAATTTCTGCGGTTCCTAAACGATAGCCGGAGACTTTGATGACATCATCCACCCGCCCGATAATCCAGAAATATCCGTCCTTATCACGTTTGGCAGAATCTCCGGTTAAATAGGCCCCGGGATATTTACTCCAATATTGTTGCACATAGCGGTCTGGATCTTTATAAATCGTACTCATCATCGCCGGCCAAGGACGCTTAAGAATCAAATAACCTTCTTCCCCATTCGGTACCGGTTTCCCTGTATCATCCACCACTTCGGCTTGTTGACCAAAGAAAGGACGAGTACCAGAACCGGGTTTCAGAGGAACTACAGGGGTCGGGGTAATCATAAACATTCCCGTCTCTGTTTGCCACCAGGTATCCATAATAGGACATTTTTCTTTTCCGATTACCCGATGGTACCATTTCCACGCTTCCGGATTAATCGGTTCACCTACAGAACCTAATAAACGTAACGAGGATAGATTATGACGATTAGGCCAGGATTCGCCAAATCGCATGAGTCCACGAATACCGGTAGGTGCAGCATAAAAGACACTGATACCGTATTTTTCAATCAATGCCCACCAGCGGTCTGGATAATGATAGGTGGGAGCACCTTCGTACATAAATGTTGTTGCGCCCATTAACAAAGGTGCATAAACAATATACGAATGTCCTGTCACCCAACCAGGATCTGCCGCACACCACCAACGGTCAGTGTCGGTCAAATCAAAAACATATTTTAAAGTAGAATACACTCCCACCATATATCCACCATGACAATGTTGGATAGCTTTCGGTTTGCCAGTTGTCCCGGAGGTATAAAGGATATATAACGGGTCTTCCGCATCCATGGGTTCAGTAGCGCATTTCCCATTGGCAATCGGCAATTGAATCAACTCGTTATACCAATAATCCCTTCCCGGTTCCATCCTCACTTCATGACCCGTCCGTTTTACAGTAATTACAGTTTCTACCGACGGACAATGCCGCAGGGCTTCATTGACAATTTTCTTTAATTCTATGATCTTTCCATTCATCCAGCCGCCGTCTGCCGTAATGACAATACGGGATTGGGAATCATCAATCCGTCCATGCAATGAATCTACACTGAACCCGCCATACACTACCGAATGAATCGCTCCGACTTTGGCGCACGCCAGCATGGCAATGACGATTTCGGGAATACGCGGCATGTAAATGGTAATGCGGTCTCCTTTTTGAATCCCCATCGCCCGCAACACATTGGCGAATTGACATACTTCGCGGTTTAAAGCGTAATAGGAATAGGTTCTGACATCCCCGGGTTCTCCCACCCAGATAAAAGCTAATTTATTTTTCCGATAGGTTTGTTGATGCCGGTCCAGCGCGTTTTGAACAATATTAACTTTACCCCCGGTGAACCATTTAAAAAAAGGAGGGTTGCTATCATCCAGGACTTTATCCCATTTTTTAAACCATTGAAGTTCTTCGGCTTCCTTGGCCCAAAACCCTTCCAAATCCTTATCCGCCGAAGCCGCTAATTTATCCCAATCTTTTAGTATTGCATTCGATTTGATTTCTTCCGATGGATAAAAAACTTCCCCTTCCAACGCTTTTTCAGTTGCCATAACGACCTCTCCTTTAAAAAATAAAAACAGTTTTGAAAATTATTTTGAAAAGTTTTTGCCCGACAAATCTATATAGATAGATTAGGTTATGAAACTATACTTTACTAAATTGCTTAAAGAGAAGAAACCTACGACAACTGCCAATGAACCATTTTTAAGATATCCAGCATAGATTGATTGACACCAAAAGCGACTGAAGCTTCGTACCCGACATGGCACATACAATTCTCACAACGCGGATCACCGTTTCCATTACCATATTTATCCCAATCGGTTTTTTCGATCAAATCTTTGTAGGTTTCATGATGTCCATCGGTAATCAAGTAGCAGGGAGATTTCCAACCTAATATATTGCGAGTCGGGTTGCCCCATGCCGTACAAGTCATTTCGCGTTTGCCTTGCAAAAATTCCAGGTAAAGCGGAGACTGGTAGAGGGTATATTTCTTAAATAACTTATCAATGTTTTTAAATTTCTCACGCACCATGGCTTTGTCCATAAAAATTTCTTTTACTTTAACAGCGCTATAATCGTACCCCGGGGAAATCATGTAACCGTCCACACCCAAGGTCTGTAAATATCCGAACAATTCATCCACTTCATTCATATCGGTTTCGGCAAACACGGTGGTATTGGTGCAAACCAGGAATCCCGCATCTTTAGCGATTTTGATACCCTCGATGGCGGCTTTGAAAACCCCTTCACGTTCTACGCACAAGTCGTGGGTCTTTTCCATACCATCCAAATGGACATTGAAAAAGAAACGGGATGTTGGAGTATATTCATGTATTTTCTTTTTAATGAACATACCATTGGTGCAGAGGTAAATATTTTTCTTTCTATCAAGAATTTCTTTAACCAGCCGTCCCATTTCCGGATAAATCATGGGTTCGCCGCCGCAAATCGAGACAATCGGCGCGCCGCACTCATCGACAGATTCCAAACACTGTTCGACGGTAAGGCGTTCCCGGATGGTAGGTTCATATTCCCGGATTCGACCGCATCCGGTGCAGGTCAGATTACACGCATGCAAAGGTTCCAACATTAAGACAATGGGATATTTCTTTTCCCCCGTCATTTTTTTCTTCATGACGTAGGACGCGGCATTGGTGGTCAAACTTAATGGAAAACGCGGATGAAATAATCCTTTGCGCTTATGGCCGTTCTTTCCATTTCCATTACCATGGCCATTTCCGTTTACGTTGCCATTGGTTTTCTTTTCGACAGTTTCCACAACACTCATAGAATTAGACCTCACCTGTTTAACTATTCCCATCGCCCAAAGCGGAAAATAGTTTCTATATAAATGATACTTCAAATAGAACACTCTTGGGAAGCCCGTCCCGGTAAACCAGTCTTCCGACCAGGAACCATCCTTACTTTGAGTACGTATTAAATACTCCAAACCTTTTTGTACCTGGGGGCTATTTTCTTCCTTTGCGGAAATCAATCCCATCACTGCCCATGCGGTTTGAGAAGCAGTGCTCGGTCCTTTTCCCTTCAAGGATAAATCGTCGTAAGATGCGCAAGTTTCCCCCCAACCTCCATCCGGGTTTTGCACGGATTTAAGCCATGTAACTCCCCACTTGGACATATCTTCTTTCATATCCAGCCCAATCCAGCGTAATCCTTTGAGAACCTGCCAGGTTCCGTAAATATAATTTACGCCCCAGCGTCCATACCACGAACCGTCTTCACATTGATCTTTTTTCAAAAACTTTAACGCTTTTTTGACTTCGGGTTTATCCAAGTCATATCCAAAATAACTCAACATTTCCAACGTCCGCGCCGTAATATCCGATGTGCTGGGGTCCAGCATGGCATTATGGTCGGCAAACGGCACATGGGAATAAACCATTTGATTATTGTTCCGGTCAAAGGACGCCCATCCGCCGTCGTCGCCCTGCATAGCGAGTACCCAATTAATACCGCGTTTGATTGCCGCTTCTTTACGTTTTTCATTGGGATATTTAACTTTTTTCAAAGCCATCAAGACCATAATGGTATCATCCACATCGGGATAAAATTCATTATCATATTCAAAAAACCATCCGCCTGGTTCAATGTCGGGAAGTTTAACCGACCAATCCCCTTTACTGCGGACTTCTTTATTGAGCAACCAATCGGTGGCTTTGATTAGAGCAGGATGATCAGGTGACAATCCCGACTCCACCAAAGCATTAATCGCAATGGCTGTATCCCACACGGACGAGAAACAAGGCTGCATACGCAATGCACCGCTTTCTTCAATTTCCAATTTTTCGAGTTCTTTAATAGCACGCACAGTTTGAGGATGATCATCTTCGTATCCTAAACATTTCAACGCCATGACGGCGTTAATCATGGGCGGGAATATGGCGCCCAATCCACCGGATTTGTCAAACCGGGCCAACATCCATTCTTCAGCTTTTTTAATCGCTTTAGTTCGACTTGGAGTCAAAAGCCATTTTATAAATTTAAATTTATCTTTGAATTTCCACGCCCAATCGGCATAAAGAAAATAATTACGATAGGTAAAAAACTGCTCATCCCAGGGTAATTTTAATTTATGAACATGGATTCCTTGAACAAACAATTCATTAATATAAGCGTGTTTGGGAACCGGACAGGTCGGTTTATATGCCCAAATAATTGAAAGAGGGACAATAATCGTTCTCGACCAACTCGACATTTCATAAATATTAAATAAACGTCTGCCAAATAGGGAAATGACAGGGATTAAATTGATTTCTGGTGGAATCGCCGGCACGGCGTTCCAATCATATTGGTGGAAAATTGAGAGATAAATCTTGGTAAAGGAATTACATTTTTCCACTCCACCCAGAGATAATATGACTTCCCGGCTTTTTTTCATGAATTCTTCATTGGGGTTTTCACCCATCAATTTCAAAACAAAATAAGCCTTAACCGAGGCGGATACTTCGGGCGGACCACCGGGATAAATCGCCCACCCCCCATCTGGCAGCATCTTCCGTTTAATATATTCAGTAAGTTTCTTGCATCGCGGATCATTCCCATTTCCAAGAAAATATAGCAAAAGGATGTATTCCGATTCAAGAATCGTATCCCCTTCCAACTCCCCGACCCAATGTCCGTCCGGTTTTTGGATACCCAACATGTATTCCTGGGTACATTGAATCGCCTGTAAAATTAGGTCATCAGAGACTCTCCGAGTCTCCGCTTCCAAGAAAGAAGGCATAGGAATCCTATTATTTCCCGTTTTTTCAGTAAATGTATTGTCCATAATCATCCAAAGTTATATAAAACCCGACTTTTATACGGCTCTCTCAAACTAACCAGTTTACTATTATTATCCCATTTTAGTCAAGAAAATCACCTTGGATCAAATATGTTGCAAAACACAAAAATAAAACTCCCAAGATGCGGAGAGTGAGCGGAATTGAAAATTTCAATTCCGCTCATTCTCCATTCCAGAATGCCAAATTGGCCTGCTTGGGATTCCTAGGAGATGGTGGTTAGGGTAGACAGTGTCCAGAGCTATTCAAACTCTGCATCGTAGACTTTGAAGGATTATTGATTTTATTATAGTTATTCAATGTGAGTTTTGCCCACTTTGATTCTATCGCTTTCCAATCTTGATTTCCGAGAAGACCATAGCAAATAAAATCAAGAGTGCTCCAAACCATTGTCGCCCAGTTAGGTGTTCATGTAGAATCAGAAAACCGAGGAGGGCAGCGAAAACGGGTTCCATGACATAAATAAGCGCAGCACGGGTGGTTTCGGTAAATCGCTGAAAATGAGCCTGTAATAAACCAGCAATGCCCGTAGTAACAATGGATAGATAGAGAATATTTATCCACCCGTGAAGATCCGGTTGAATCCATTGTCGACGTTCCAAACAGAAAGAGAACACCATATTAACAACAGAAACTAATATAAATTGAAATGACAAGAGAAGAATAGGGTCATATAGGGTGGTGAAACGAGTAGTATAAATCACATGGAAAGAAAAAATGATAGCGCAGAAAAAGACTAGAAAATCCCCATAATTAATCGTCCATTGGGGAGTGAGAGAAAAAATCGCCAATCCTACTAAAGCAATCAGGACACAAACCCATAATTGGAACCCGGGTTTATGGTGACCCAGGAGGGATAGAAAGATGGGCACAAAGACTACATTTAAACCCGTTACAAAGGCCGAGTTGGTAGCAGAAGTATATTTCATACCTATGGTTTGGAACGCCATTCCAGAAAAGAGCAAAATACTCAGGACGATAGCACTTCTAACAATTACTGAAGTTCCTTCATGTTTGGGTTCTAAAGGTGAACCAAAAGGCAGCATAGAAAGGTGTTTTAAACGCAAAAGCATGATCGGAAATAGCATGACAGCCACAATGCCAAATCGAATAGCCAAGAGTTCATAGGGAGGAATGTTCACAATCCCCACCAAATATTTAACCGGAATAAAGCTGGAACCCCAGAAAAAGGTGGCAAGTAATAAGGCTAAGTCGGCAGAAATTGATTTTGGTTTCACAGCAATTCCGTATATAGCTTTTCCATGAGTCGCATTTGAGAGTTGAATTCGGCACGGTCAAGAATAATTTGGCGATTTTTCTTTCCCATGGTCTGAGCGGAGTTTGGGTCACGTAATAATTCAAGCGTACTACGCGCAAGAACATCTACCGACTCCGGCAAGACAAGTTTTCCATTAATATCTTGTTGCACCCATTCCTGATTGGATGGCAGGTCACTCACGACAACGGGCTTTTCACATGCCATCGCTTCCAGTAAAGAAACCGATGTCCCGTCACTCAATGGAATCGAGATATAGACATCCGCTGCTTGTAAATAGGAGACCAAATCTTCGTGTTTTACTTCACCCCGGAATTCCACATTGGATTGCAAACCCAGGGAATTGGAAAGTTGTTTTAAATTTTCTTTTTCACTGCCATCGCCAAGAATAATCAGTTGAATATCAGGAAATTCCCTTTTCATTAAGCTGGCCGCGCGAATAATATTTTCTATATTGTAAATCGGTTCCAACCGGCGATTAGATAAAATCATTTTTTGACCCACAGACTTGTCAGCAGGTTTAAACAAAGTTGTATCCACACCAAAAATAACGAGTTCAATATTCTTAGTTTTGGATTCAAGTTTCAAGACAGCGGATTTTAAGTCTATACTGTCTACCGTCACCAAATCCGCTTGAGCAAGAGCTTTTCGAGTTACCATTTTTGAAATCATTTTCTTTTGCGGAGTGACATAAATATCCGATCCCCAGGCGGTTAATACCAATGGATGGAATTTCGACATCTGGGCCCAATAACCGTATCCGCTAATAAAATGGGCGTGCACGATATCCGGTTTGAAGGTTTGAATCTCTTCCTTAATATCGCGGACACATTGAAAATAATGCAATAATTTATTGCCCTTTTTATTTCCTATGACGTGTTGTGGGATATCTGGGTAAGTCCTGGGGTAATCTGTCAAGAGAAGAATTTCATGTCCCTGTTTTCGGAAATAATCCATCCAGCGGTAAACATGGATACTCCGTCCGTCGGCAATATAACAAAGTTTCATGAAAAGATACACTACCAACGAATCCGCAGAATTGCAAGGATATTAAAGAAAAGTTACATAAGTTAAATGGGTGAATATGTTAAATACGACTAAATTTAACACATTTAACGTATCTAACCATTTAACAACAAAAGAAAATATGGGATAATTCAAAGAGATGAAAGCATTAGTGACAGGTGGAACCGGATTTATTGGGGCACACGTGGTGCGAACTCTGGTGAAAAAGGGGTATGCGGTTCGCGCCCTTGTCCGCCCGACCAGTCGATTGGATAATCTGAAGAGTTTACCTGTTGAGACGGTCTTTGGTGATTTGCGGGATCAAGATTCGTTACGACGGGCATTACATGGTTGTCAGGTTTTATACCATGTAGCGGCGGATTATCGTCTTTGGTCACCCCATCCGCAGGATTTATATGACAGTAACGTTGGCGGGACGCAAAAAATATTACAAGCGGCAATGGATGAAAAGATTGAGAAAGTTGTTTATACCAGTACCGTTGGTGCAATCGGCAATATTGGTAATGGAACCCCGGGAACGGAAAATACGCCGGTTACGTTAGAAGATATGGTGGGACATTATAAACGTTCCAAGTTTATGGCGGAGCAAAAGGCGATAGAGTTTAGCAAAAAAGGCTTATTTGTAACCATTGTAAACCCTTCTGCACCCGTTGGGTCGCATGATATTAAGCCGACTCCTACCGGGAAAACCATATTGGATTTCCTGAATCATAAAATCCCCGCTTATATAGATACCGGCTTGAATTTGGTTGATGTGGAAGATGTAGCAGAAGGGCATTGGCTGGCAGAACAAAAAGGGAAATCGGGCGAGCGGTATATCTTGGGAAATAAAAATATGACTTTAAAAGATATTCTGGACATGCTGTCAAACATCACGGGTATCCAATCCCCCAAAATTAAAATCTCCTACCCCATCGCGTTGATTGCCGCGTATTGTGATTATGGAATTTCTAGTGTGATTTTGAGAAAAGAGCCGCGTATCCCGTTTGAGGGTGTGAAAATGGCAAAAAAGAAAATGTTTTTTGATTCCTCCAAAGCCATTCGGGAACTTGGTTTACCACAGACTCCGGTTGACGTGGCATTGAAAAAAGCTGTGGATTGGTTTAAAGAAAACGGATATGTAACCTCACCCCTGCCCCTCTCCATAGTAAGGAGAGGGAACTAAGGAGCATAAAAATTGGCAAGACCCATAGGACTCGTTGTCGCTTTCCCGCAGGAAATAAAACATTTTCTAAAACATTTGGATATTGAAGATATTGTCAAAGAGAATGGGATTAAAATCTACGAGACCCATTTCTCCAAACATAATCTGGTGATTGCGATTTGCGGATTGGGGAAACAAAACGCGCGTAAAGCCGCCAATCTCCTGATGAAAACCTATTACCCGCAAGGATTGATCAGTACCGGTTTTTCCGGTGCGTTGGTCTCCGGAATAACACCCGGCGTGGTCATTGTCCCGGAAAGAATTCTCGATATTAGTCAAGATGAAAAAGTGATAAAAAACCACCAAATTGAACAAGATTGGTGGACAAACCAGTTATGGGACGCCATGAATTTTTCCGGTATTCTCCTATGTACTGAAACGGTAATTTTCGAATCCCAAAAGAAATTGGATTTGGGAAAAGAGTATCACGCGGTGATGGTGGATATGGAATCTGCCGGAGTTGCCGCGGTCGCCGAGGAAAACCGTATTCCTTTTTGTGCCATCCGTGTGATTGCCGATCCCGCCAATGAAAGTCTCCCGATGGATTTCAACCAATTTATTGATGAGAAAAATAATCTCCTGATAAACAAAATTCTACTTTCCCTAATAACCCGCCCTTCGCAGACAAAATTCTTTCTGCATTTGATGAAAACCAGCCGGTTCGCCGCCAAACATTTATCCGGATATCTTTATTTGCTTTTTGGGAAAAGATAATTAGAATTTCACATCGTCTTCCCATTCAATATTACCCATCAAACTTTAAACTCTAAACCATATCTTGTATACTTTCTAGTATGTGGTTAACGCGGATATCTATTGCGAGACCGATTTTTATCGTCATGCTAGTGACGGCGCTATTGGTGCTGGGAGTCAAATCCATTACCGAAATGCCGTCGGAATTTTATCCACGAGTTCAAATCCCGGTGCTAACCATCGTTACGGTGTATGCCGGCGCCAGCCCGCAGGATGTCGAATCTCTCGTCAGTAAACCTTTAGAAGAAGCGGTCGCCTCCGTCAATCGCGTAAAAAATATTTTTTCGAGTTCCCAAGAAAACGTATCCATTGTCGGCATTGAATTTGACTTGGGGTGTAATCTCGATTCCGCGGCGGCGGATGTACGGGAGAAAGTGGAACTGGCAAAATTAAACCTGCCCAAAGAAATCAACCCCCCCATTGTGTCGAAAATGGATTTGAACGCAGAACCGGTTTTGTATCTGGGAATCAGCGGTTCCCAATCTTCTTTGGAACTGCGCAGGCTGGCAGAAGATATCATCCAATACCGATTGGAGAAAATACCCGGAGTCGCCACGATTGAGGTGGTCGGGGGAGACCAACGGGAAATTCAAGTCAATGCGAACCGCCAGAAACTGCTCGATAATGCCCTGACCATCAACGATATTATCAATCCGTTGAAAGCGGGAAACCTGAATGTTCCCGGCGGAAAATTAAATAATGAGCAAAAAGAATATTCCGTTCGCATTACCCGCGAAATTAATTCTTTAGACCAGATTAGAAAAGCCGAGTTATTCCCTTCCCGGGAAAGCATCATCGCCTCTACGTTTATCGAAAATGTGCCGAAAAGTCCGTTCACCGCTCTCGCCGCGGTGAGTAACAAGCCTACAACGAAAACTTTATTCATCGGTGATTTGGCGATGGTTTCCGATACCGTCGCCCAACGGGACGTCATCACACGGCTGGGTGGAAAAGACAGTGTCGGTTTGATTATTCATAAACTTTCCGACGCCAATACCATGACGGTCGTGGACTCAATTAAGAGCGCTCTTGATGAAATCCGTCCAACCCTACCGGCGGATTTAAACGTGGTCGCTTTGCAAGACCAATCCACCTTGGTTCGAGAATCATTGCAGGATGTCAACGTGAGCCTGATTCTCGGTGCGTTACTGGCGGTACTGGTGGTTCTTCTTTTTCTACATAATCTGCGGGGGACGGCTATAGTGGCGGTCGCCATACCGACTTCTATCATTGCCACCTTCGTTCCCATGTATTTTTTAGGATTCACATTGAATCAAATGACCTTGCTGGCACTCTCCCTTTCTATTGGAATCCTAGTAGATGACAGTATCGTTGTCTTGGAAAATATCTACCGCCATTTACGTTTGGGGGAATCGTTGCAAGAAGCTGCTATTAATGGCCGTACAGAAATCGGGTTGGCGGCTATCACACTCACATTGGTAGATGTGGTTGTTTTTGTACCCATAGCGTTTACTGGTGGAATTGTCGGCCAATTTTTTCGAGAATTCGGACTAACGGTAGCGGGTGCCACATTATTTTCGCTATTTGTTTCGTTTAGTTTAACCCCGATGATGGCGTCTCGATGGTACAAAAGCGGGAAGGATTTGGAAACTAAACACAAATTATTCCAACATTTTGACCAATTTTATTCCTGGCTGGATTCGTCCTATCGCCGAATCCTGGTGTGGGCATTGCGTCACCGGCTATTGGTGGTGAGCTTTGGAGTCGCGGCACTGGTATTAACCGGAATTTATTCCTGGAGAAAACTAGGCACAGAATTTACTCCTCCCATTGATCGTGGGATTATCAATATCACGGTTGAAATGCCAGTGGGTACAGCCTTGGAAGCGACTGACGATGTGATGGCGGCGGTGGAAGATACCATCGCTAATATTCCCGAAGTAGACAATTTCCTGACCAACATTGGGTTACTGACCGGCGGGTTTGGTTCAATACCCCAACACGGATCGCAATACGGGCAAATCACTTTGCAATTACTTGACCAACCCAGTTTGAAGGATAAAGTGCAACATCCTTTTGCCAAATTACCGGGAAAAAGATACCGTTCTGATTTGGAAATCTCTGAAGATTTACGGCGCCAATTCAGGCGCATCAGCGGAGTTCATATCACCGTGACACCCATGCGCGGCTGGTCTTCGGATATTCAACCGATTGTTCTCCAATTATTCGGTCAGGATTTATCGCAAATGAGTAAGGTCGCAGAAGAGGTTGCCAACCGGATTTCCCAAATTCCCGGCGTTATCAATCCCAATGTTTCCGTGCGGGTGGGTCAGCCTGAATATCGCGTACATCTCGACCCATTGAAATTAGTTAAACAGGGTATTGACCCGGAAGACTCTATAATGGCATTGCGTAATTCACTCATTGGAAATACCGATGCCAAATTCCATGACAAAAATCAGACATTCGATATTCGGGTTCAACTGGCGGATACCGACCGCCGGAAAGAATCCGATCTTGCGCAAATTCCCATCGGTTCTGCAAAAAATAAACCTGTCACGGTATCCGATGTTGCAGATATTACACAATCTCAAGGCCCAACTCAAATTGAACGATTAAACCGGCAACGTCAAATTGTAGTATCCGCTGATATTGCCGAGGGATATGTACTTGGCAATTTACAGACTGAGATTGATAAACGACTCAAAGACCTACCACGCGGAAATGTAGTTATGCGCTGGGGTGGTGATATTGAGACGTTACAGGAAAATACCAATTACATGATTTTCGCTTTGGTCTTATCCATTCTTTTGGTGTATATGTTAATGGCAGCATTGTTCAATTCACTCCTGCATCCATTCACAATTATGTTAAGTTTGCCGATGGCTTTGGTTGGAGCGTTATTGGCATTGACTCTGAGTGGTGAAACCTTGAGTCTGGTTTCCATGATTGGGATTATTATGTTAGTCGGACTGGTAGGAAAAAACGCCATTCTTTTGGTGGATTATACCAATACCTTGCGTGGGCGCGGGATGTCGCGCAACGACGCTATTATAGAAGCCGGACCCACTCGCTTGAGACCGATTTTAATGACCACGATTGCTATGATTTTTGCAATGATGCCAATTGCTCTGCGTATCGGTCGTGCTTCCGAAATCCGTGCCCCGATGGCAATTGCCGTTATCGGCGGTTTAATCCTCTCGACCTTGTTAACCCTGATCATGATACCAGTAATTTATTCGCTCTTTGATGACCTCCGCGGAAAATCCTGATAAACAGATCAATCCACATTTATTGATTTCATATATGAGCAAGTTTTATAAACAATGGTGGGTGAAATTACTGGCAGTGATTATTATCTTGCCATTAAGTTTTGTGAGCACGGATTATTATCTACGGGGGTATCTGTATTATACCAAACGGACAGTCAATGTCCTTTATGCTGATACCTGGCAAAGAATATTTCCCCCCTCTGGTACAGTGGATTGTTTTCTCAAGATAGTTGTAGACCAGGAATACCGGCAAAAATATCCTTATTGGAAAACCCATGTTATGGATTTGGTAAAAGATGTCAATAATCGGTTTTTTGAAGAATTTGGGATTCATATGTATATAATGGACATAAGTGCCTGGAACAAACCAGATAAAATGACCGACTATTCAGACATTTTGACCTATGGGGTGAAAAACATTAATCGCGGGAATGCCGATATTTTGGTTATCATGACTGGAGAAGGGTACGAAATTACGGAAGGATCACATTGGGCGGATATTGGAATCGCTCATTATCTGGGGAATTGCGTGGTGGTTGGTGAAGACTCGCAATTAATGCATGAACTGGGACATTTATTTGGCGCAGTGGATTATCCAAAAGGTGACCCAAATTTCAATACAGTATCCATTTATTCCTATAAATATCTTTTAAGAACCAGAACAATCGATAAAATGAACCATGATCGCATCATGGCCCATAAATATAGGTTGCTCTGGTAAGAAGAAATAAAAAAAGCCGGATTTGTTTTTATTTATCAAATCCGACTTACTTAAGAATTACTAGTACCTATGAGAACAATCATTTTATTGTTATGGAGATTTTTGTCCTTCTTTATTTTGTCCTCCACCTTTATTCTGCCCCATAGGTTGTTGGCTTCCTGATTGACCCGGACCTTTATCCGAAGACTGATTCCCAAATTTTCCACTTGGTTGACCTTGACCTGAGGTTCCTTTACCCGAAGACTGATTCCCGGATTTTCCGTTCTGCTGACCTTGGCCTGGGGTTCCTTTACCCGAAGGTTGATTCCCTAGTTTCCCATTCGGTTGACCTTGGCCTGGGGTTCCTTTACCCGGTTGGGCTAGACCAGACCCATGTTTTGCATTAGGTCGTCCTAGTTTGCCTTGATGTATTTGTACACCTGAACCAAGAGCACCCGGTTGACCGGGGAGGGGTGCCTTACCTGCCCGCCAACCTCCTGTAACCCAAACTCCTCGTGCCGAATCCCAATAATTGGGAGCCCAGTAATAGCCAGGCCTTGGTGCGATGGCGACCCATGAACCTGCCACCCATACTCCAGCGGCTGCGTCCCAATATCCGGGATGCCATTGATAAGGACCCTGTGGAGGTGCCGCAACCAATTCCCAGTGCGGATGACTCACCCATACCCACATTTGCCCAGAGGGTGGTGGAGCAGGAACCGGTGGTCTGACGGCGAAAGCAAACGATGCCAAAACCACCGTTAAAGCTACAACAAATAATATCCGAGCATATCTTTTTAAAAGATATACATTTTTCATTGAACAACCCTCCCTCCACTTTTGGAGTAAAAAATAAATGACTTGATGCTAAACTTATTGAAAATTCAGCATCAAGTCATTATAACGATATTATCTTGGTCTAGCAACCCATTGTCCTACAACAGGGTCCCAAACCCATCTCATTCCCGGACCTGCCGAACGTCTTGGTTTTGGAGGAAGAACTCCCGGAGGTGCCGGAGTACCCCAATGTCCCTCAACCCAAATTCCTTTGACGGGATCCCAGTGTCCGGCAATCCAAGCACGGCCTGCCGGTGCCGGTGTATCGAGAACAACCCAGCTACCTTCGACCCAAACACCCAATTTGGCATCCCAATGGCCAGGTACCCATTTCGCTGGCTGGGGAGGTGCGACCGCAACGAGATGCCAATGACCGGGTTCCCAGCCCCACACTTTCCCTGGCGGAGGTGGAGCTGGAACCGGACCATGTTCTTCTCTTATCGGTCTTTCTGGAATCAGGATACCTGCACGGGAACGTTTTGCCCAATAACCTTCGACCCAGATTCGTTTGGCCGGATCAAAATGAGCAGGAACCCATTCCCTGTTTTTCTTAACTACTTTCATTGTTATCCAATTGCCTTCGACCCAGACTCCGTTTTCCCAATGTGCGTGATGCCATTCAAACGGACCCGGTGGAGGAGCAGGAATTAATTCCCAATGGGCTTCATACCACTGCCATTCTTTACCGGGTGGTGGTGGACCAGGTGCCGCAGGAGGAATCGCAATCGCACTCACTGAAAATGCTACGAGGATTATTGTAACGAGAGTGAGTAACCAAATTTTCCTTATGAAACAACTTCGTTTATTTCCTAACATTAATTTCCCCCCCTTCTTAAGGAAATCTTTATAACTCTATGTAACATAAATGCTTTCATTTTACTCCTTTTCCATTTTTTGTCAATAGTAGTGGGTAATGTGTACAGACATATGGCGGGTTTTTTAGAATGAGGAGATGTCTATACGTATGGCAACGACGATTCAAGAGGAACGATTACGCTGGGTATTACCTATAATAAAGAAAGAGATACGGTTAAAGGAGGTGTGTAAGATTTGTCCACACAGCCAACGAAGTTTGGAGCGATGGGCGGCGGCGTATCGGAAAGGAGGAGAGAAGGCTTTGGAGCCGCAATCCACCCGACCCAAAACTTGTACAAAAGAAACCACTCTCCGAGTGAAAGAGAGAATTCTGGAAATCCGGAAGAAAACGAAAAAGTGCGCTCTAAAGATCCATTGGCACTTGGCCAAAGAAGGAGTGAGGATTCATGCACGGACTATCGGGAAGATCTTGAAGAAAGAAGGGTTGGTGAGGAAATATCGGGTGAAGAAAATGAAATACAAGTATTTGAAAGCACCACGATCGGTCGGTGAACTTCTAGAGATCGATGTGAAGTATGTTCCCGGAAAGGTAGCGGGACAACGCTATTATCAGTATACCGCCATTGATCTGGCGTCCCGCTGGAGACATTTGGCGGTCTATGACGAACAATCCAGTTTCCACTCTCTCCGGTTTTTAAAAGAGGTCCTGGATCGTTTCCCTCATAGAATACAAGCGATTAAAACTGACAACGGGGTGATCTTCACCAACTACTACACCGGCGTAAACAAACGCCGTGATCGAACCCTGAAAACCCTTCACCCGCTGGATGTCTTTTGCCAAGAAAGAAATATAGTGCATTATCTTATTGATCCGGGAAAGCCCGCGCAAAATGGAACCGTCGAACGAAGTCACCGGGAAGACCAGGAGAAATTTTATGACCAAAACACCTTCCAGAACTTCCAAGACTTGCAAAATAAATTGAAACGCTGGAATATAGAATACAATCATCTGGAACATTGCGGCTTACTGGGCAAATCACCCAATGAGTTCATGGCACAATACCAAAAACCTAAACCGCCAAATGTTCGTACCTAAAACAAGTGTTGTAAAATAATCGCAATCTTTATGCCAACCGAGAATCGTGATTTGAGCATACCATCAACCTCAGAATATCCCCTCCATCCGCAAAATAGGTTCACTTCCGGGTTTATCTATACGTTACATTACAATGAAATGTTCGATTAGGGATGGAGCAAGATTTGACGGAATGTTATGTTAAATTTAAACCGTACTTTTTTCCCCTTGACTAGATTTCTTGATACCCATAGAATTTATCCGGAATAATAATCCTATGAAACAATCTGATTACTGGGACACGGTACTTGACCCGCAGAATTTATCCGAAGGAACTATCGAAGATTTCGATATTACTTTGGAACAGGAATTCTATCAAACTCCGGCGCAGGAGTACGCGTATCAAAAAATGGGTGACCTCAAAGGAAAAAAGGTTTTGGAGATTGGGTGCGGGATGGGTATAAATTCCACTTTATTAACTCAAAAAGGAGCGAGTGTGACGGCCATTGATATTTCTCAGAAAAGACTGGCATGGGTAAAATGCTTGCTGAAAGATGACCATGCCCATCCAACGTTCCTACGCGCCAATGGAGAGATTCTGCCATTTCATGAGAACTCGTTTGATATCGTCTATTCCAATGCGGTTCTCATTCATCTGGATAAATTAAAAACTGCGCGGGAAGTTTTTAGAGTCTTAAAACCTGGAGGAACAGCTATTTTTATTGAACCTTTAAAATACCACCCTTTGGTAAACTTGTACCGGTATACGTTCGGTCCCAAAATCTGGAGAGAAATTGCTTCTTATTTTTCATTTCAAGATATTCGTCAAATGGGACAATGTTTCAATACTTTTGACCATCATGAGTTTTATTTATTTTCCTTTTTTTCATTTTATTGGGATTTTGGCCATCGCAATGTATCCAAATTTAAAAAAAGCCTCTCTCGATGGCAGAAATTTGATAAATTCCTGACACAAATTTGCCCCCTTATAAACCGTTTATCCTGGTTTACAGTCTTCTGCGGATATAAAAAAAGAGTGTAATCTTTACTATTTTTTGTTAAATAGAAAAAGACCCGGGTGTGATTGACAAAAAAATTACCCAGTCGTAGAATGAACAGTCTATCTAAAACGTTCCAAAAAGTTGATTTTGTATCGAAAGGAGATGGGAAGACCTATGTGGCGAATTATCCCCAAAGAAGAAAAATTTTTTGATATGTTTCAGGCGCAGGCGGATCATGTGGTGAAATCCGCCAAAGCTCTCGTGGAAATTTTGGAGAATTATAATTTTGATACCTTGGATTCCAAAGCAGCGGAAATTCGCACCTTGGAACATGAAGGCGATATCCTGGCCCATGATATTATTCGTAAATTAAATCAAACCTTTGTCACTCCATTTGACCGGGAAGATATATATGCGTTAACCAGCCGATTGGATGATGTCCTGGATTTAATGGAAGGTACCACTAACCGAATGAAGATGTACAAAATTCAAAAGGTCACGCCGGAATTGATTACTATTGCCAAAATCGTTCTGCTAGCCAGTGAAGAAATTGCCCGGGCTATGAGCAAATTAAAAGATATTTCTCGCATTGCCGACCACTGCATCGAGATTAATCGTTTGGAAAATGAGGCGGACCTGATTACCCGTCAAATTGTTGCTCAACTTTTTGAAAATTCTAAAGACCCGATTGAAATTATAAAATGGAAAGAACTCTATGAACAACTCGAACTGGCAACCGATAAATGCGAAGACGTGGCCAATATTCTTGAAGGAATAATGTTGAAAGTTTCATGAAAAATAAAGTCCTTTAACCCTTATATTTAAAACTCTTAAACTATCGTATGACTTGGACCCTCATTATAATCGTTGCTACTGCCTTTCTGTTTGATTTCTATAATGGGATGAAAGATGCAGCCAATTCGGTTGCCACGATTGTCTCCACCCGTGTCCTTAAGCCCTGGCAAGCCGTAGTATGGGCGGCCTTTTTTAATTTTGTCGCCGCTTTCGGCAGTATTTTCTTTCTCAAGTTTTTCCCATTTCTCCCTTTCTTGAATAATATGTTTAGTTTACACGTGGCAACCACGATCGGTAAAGGAATTGTTGACAAGAGTATCGTAGATCAACCACTGATTTTTTCAGCATTGGTCGGCGCAATATTATGGACTGTCTATTGCCTGCACAATGGATTACCCATTAGTGTTTCTCATGCCTTAGTCGGTGGATTTGTCGGTACAGGACTAGCGAAAGCAGGCACCCATGCTTTGGTGATGAGTGGTATAATAAAAACTCTATCCTTTATGGTTGTTGCCCCAATTGTAGGCCTCATATTGGGTCTATTAATTATGGTAGCGGTGTATTGGTTGGCACGAAATCAATTTCCCGCCAAAGTGGATAAATTGTTTCGCCGACTTCAACTTATCTCCGCGGCGGCCTATAGCCTGGGTCATGGAACCAATGATGCCCAAAAAACTATGGGGATAATTGCGGTTTTATTGTTTACCACCAAAGGGACGGCTTATTATGGAATGGAATTAAATGAAAAAACATTCCCATTTTGGATTGTTGTTTCCTGTCACTTCATGATTGCCATGGGAACCATGTTTGGTGGATGGCATGTCATCAAAACCCTCGGTCAAAGGGTTACCAAACTGCATCCTGTGCAAGGATTTTGTGCCGAAACTGGCGGTGCTATTAGTCTCTTCATTGCCAGTACTTTTGGTGCACCGGTCAGTACCACTCATGTGATTACAGGAGCAATTTGCGGGGTTGGCGCCACCCAGCGCATTAGCGCTGTTCGTTGGGGTGTAGCCCGTGAAATCGTCATAGCGTGGATTCTTACCATGCCCGCCTCTGCTATCATGGCTGCTATCACCTACTTCATCGTTACGACTTTAAGTCGTTTTGTTTAGTTCTGCACACACCATCCTCAGCTTATCCACAGGCTTATAAACAATTCCTATTCTCTATCTTTAATAAAATCAATAGGAAAAATTTTTGACGTTCGAGACCTCTGAAAAAGTCTACCTTTTGTTGGGATTGAGAGTATGGGAAGGAAAACCTAAAAGGAGAGACACATGATCGGGGAAGAAAAAGGACAAGGACACTTACTGCAAGGATGGATGGAGTTGGATACGAAGACCGGGAAGTTTTTGGAGAAACTGAAAGGGATGCTGGATTGGAAGGGACTGCATCAACGGTTGGAAGGAATGTATTCGAAGGATCAGGGACGTCCGGGGTATGCGCCGGAGGTATTATTTCGGATATGGTTGTTGGAAAGGATTTATAATCTGTCAGATGTGCGGGTAGTTGAAGAGGTTACGGATCGGTTGTCCTTTCGGGAGTTTGTGGGGATTGCTTTTGGGGAGGAAGTGCCGGATGATACGACGCTGGTGAAGTTTCGGGAGAGAATTCGCCAGGCGGGAGTGGAGAACGAGTTGTGGGGCTGGTTTGAAGAACAGTTAGGACGGCAGAAGGTGTCCTTAAAGAAAGGGAGTGTGGTGATTGTGGATGCGACCCTCGTGGAAAGTCATCATAAGAAAGAGGCCACAGATCCAGAAGGGAAACCCTTAGAACCGGAAGCAGGAACCGGGAAACGAGGACCCTTGAAGATCGTGCATGGATATAATGTGTGTTTACGCTATGATCCCAAGACGACGTTGGGGGGACGACCGTTAGTCGTGCCTGCGAATATTCATGATGTATTTTTACTGCCGCAAGTATTGACCGGAGAGGAAGGGATCGTGCTGGCGGACCGGGGATTTGATGCGAAACGGAATCGGGAGTGGTTGGGACGCCATGGGATCGTGGATGGGATTTTACGGAATCAGCGCCATGCCCGAGTCCAGAAACCTGAAGATGTACGACATAATGAGCGCTGGAAAAAGAAGAAAAGGTATCTGATTGAATCGTATTTCGGGTGTCTCAAACTCTGGCGCGGGGTACGCAAGATGACGGTCAGCGGATTACAACGAGTGAAACAATTCTTGGAGATGGCGGTCATGGCCGAGAATCTGGTCCGGATGGTCAAACGCAGGGGAGTTGTGTCTCCTTAATCCGAAAAGGACAAGAATACCAGTGTATTCTCCTCTTTGGAGACTCCTCCAAAGGTCGTTGGACTCTCCCAACCGCTTCTTTCCTCCTCCTCAACCTTCTCTTTTTTTATTTATCACTCTTGTAAAACAAAAACAATACTTTTTCAGAGGTCTCGTTCGTCAAAAGTTTTTATTGTGCCCCTCTTCCAATAATAATAACCGGAATCGTACGAAGTATAATTTTCAAATCCATCCAGAGGGAACGGCGTTTGAGATATTCCAAATCATAATTAAACCAGGCTTCAAGAGGCAGGTTACTGCGACCGCGAATTTGCCATAATCCCGTGATCCCCGGCGGGACGGTCTGCCGTAACGCCAACCATGCTTCCAATCGTGTTTTGTCAATGTCCAGATTTTTGGGATTGAGTAATTCCGGATGTTGGATGTCAATGGCGGGAAGAGGTCTCGGCCCAACCAAGCTCATCGTCCCATTCAACACATTGATTAACTGGGGTAATTCATCCAAGCTAAACCGGCGTAAAAATTTTCCAGCTTTGGTAATTCGCGGGTCTTCTTTAATTTTGAAAACCGGCCCTTGCAAGGAAGACAATTTCCGCAATTCTTCCTTTTTATACTCGGCATCTTTTACCATGGTGCGAAATTTATAAAAAATAAATGGACGTCCATCTTTTCCAATCCGTGTGTGCCGAAATATGACAGCACCGGGTGAATCAAATCGTATGATAACTCCCAATATCACAAAAAGAGGCGATAAAATTAACAACGCAACCAAAGATAAAATGACATCCAAAATCCGTTTCATCACAGGATACGCTGCATCCCGCATGGATTGAGTAAAAAAAGCAAGTATTCCGGAGATAGTTCCCAAAACAAAGACGATGGAACGTCCAATGAGGATAAACGGCGCAACGGTTCCTACGGCCAAATCTTCTTTCATAATCCGCAAGCTCAACGGGAAAGTGCAGAGGAATAAAGACCCCAGGAATATCACCGTCGCCGTGCCGAAATACATATCGAGAATAACTTGTGCCAGGTGCGTATGGGGATAGGAAATTGCAATAGATTTTGCCACCATTCCCAAAAAAGAGATAAACATAAACAGGGTTAGAAAAAATTCGATTTTCAAGGTGAGTGGAGTATAGGTATCCCGCATAACTTTATTGGGAAACCGTTTATACACCAGCATCCGCCAATAAGCACGTGAGAATTTTACTCGCAGATAGGAAAAAAAGTTTGATGAGTGGGTATGATAGACAACCGCATCCGGCACGAAAACCATCTTATATCCCTTCCCCGCCAGTTTATAAGACAATTCCACGTCTTCATTATTCGCCACAGAAAATTGTGTATCAAATCCCCCGACATTCAGAAATTCTTTTTTCCGAAATGCTGCGCTGTATGAATCCACAAAATCAATATACTTGTGTTGTGCCAGAACACGGTAACGTTCCTCGAATTCTTTTTGGGCAAACCGGGCGAGTAATTCTTTCTGTTGGGTGAGATAAACACCTTTGGCTCCGATGACGTTCGGATCATCGAAGGGCTTTAACATCTTTTCCAGCCAATCCGGCTGGGCTATGCAATCGCTATCCGTATAAACAATAATTTCGCCGCGTGCTTGTTGTGCTCCGGCATTGCGGGCGGCGGAAGGCCCCTTATTGGATTGCCAGACATAATGAATATCCGAAAATTTATCTATGATATTCTTAGAATTATCCAGCAAACCGTCATCTACCACGATGATTTCATAATCATTCCGGGGATAGGTTTGGTGGGATATTGCATTTAGGCATTTTTCGATAGTTCGTTCCGCGTTATACGTCGGAACAATTACGGAAACACGCAGTAAATTTAACCCATTAGAAAGCATAGTAAAAGTAATACCATATCATAAAGTCAGTTAAAGATGGAATTTCCCAACGGGATAATATCGAAAGTTTCTAACGGGTTTTAATCACCGGAACCCGTACCCGTCGAGACACCATGAACGGATAAGGAAGACGAGGCTGGCCGGCTCGGAAACGACCCGCGGAATAGATATTTGAAAAATGTTTTCGAGGCGCGTGCCAATCGCCCGATTTCTTCAGGATGGGTAACGACTTGTTGTACCTTGGACCAGACATACCGTGGACGGAGATAAAACTTTTTGCGTGCCATATCGCACCATTCCACCAATTCCCGCGCCGGCAATCCCGGCAATTCAATCACGGTATTATGCAATCCTTCATCGGTCAGCCAATTAGAATAATCTTCGACATTCAAATACCCGCGCGACTTATACCACTCATACGCTTCCGTCCCCGGATACACCATCACCGGATAAAACTGTGCGGTATCAGGATTCAGTTCCATGGCATAATCCAATGTTTCTTGCAGAGTTTCCCGGGTCTCACCGGGATTTCCTGCCATAAAGCAACCGTGTATCATGATTCCGACTTTCCTGGCATCCTGAGCAAATTGTTTCGCCTTTTCCAACTTAATCCCTTTTTTCATATTATTGAGAATTTCCTGGTTGCCGGACTCAAACCCTGTGCATAACATCCGGCAATTGGCGCGTTTGATTTCTTTTAAGGTCTCAAAATCCACATCCGCGCGCGCGTTGGCCGTCCACCCAATTTTAACTCCTTTTTGTTGAATCAAATCCGCCATCTGTTTACACCGTTTACGATTGGCGGTTAGGGTGTCATCCTCAAAGAAAATAGATTTGGCCTGGGGAAACGTCTTTTCAATATACGCCATCTCCTCGACCACATTTTCCACACTGCGGTTGCGCGCTCTTTGTCCATTGACCGTCTGGGGATATACACACCAAATACATTGGAACGGACACCCCCGGCTGGTCATAATCGTCACCATCGGCGGTAAGGCATTGGGATTAAAATAATTGTTAATATTTAAATGTCGTTTATAAACTTCGGATACAAAAGGCAGGGCATCCAAATCCATAATCTGCGGGCGGGGCGCAGTACGATGCGATTTGCCGTCTTTACGATACCCGATTCCCTGAATTTGTTCCAGATCATTGAGATTCTTTCCGCCATCCACCCATTTCGCTAAATCCAAGACCGTATAATCATATTCATCATGACAAAAAATATCCACCCCGGGACAAGTTTCCAGGGTTTCTTCACCCAATCCCGATACATGCGTTCCAACCATTACCATTAATGTATCCGGGAAATTCTCTTTTAAGGTATTGCAGACTTTGATATCATTAACGATACTCGGTGTACAGGTATCCATGACAATCATCTGGGGTTTCCAGTCCCGTCCCCGCACCAGTAAATCATCCAAGGTAATATCATCCGCCGGACAATCAATCAATTGTGTTGGAAATCCATCTTTTTCCAGCACACCCGTGGCATACGCCAGCCACATCGGATAATACAAAGTACCTGATTTCGTAACGGCTGGAGACCGTTGCGCACGTGAAAATTTCTTGAAATAGGGTGGATTTAACATCCATACTTTTGTCATAATTAGAGACCTCGTATACTTAAATCAAGGAATATACATTTCATTAGGGATATTGTACCCCCTCGCGACCTGATAATAAATATAGCACGCAATCCCATCCTCCGGCAACTATTTTTAGAGAAAAAGAAAACGGTAGTAGGGAGTGAAGTTTACGACGGAAGAATCACTCGGTATGACAGAGAAAGGCATTATATTACTCAAAAATCTCCCATTCTCTCTTCTCAATCCCTGTAGGAACAAGAGGAGCGTATTCTACCGCATTACCGCCTGGATACCCGCCTATCACATAAGCAGCAGAGGAGTTTTGTACAACCCCGAATCCCCCATCCCACATTTGTAATCCTGAGGTTAGTTCCCAATTCCCTAAACTTCCATCCGGGTTGATGAGGGCTCGTTCGGTTACACTATCTCCTCCCCCGACGGCATTAAGATAAGTACCATCATAATATAAACCTCCTCCATCAGGTGCATCCAAATCAGCATTGACGGTTGTAAACGCACTCAATTGTCCATCGGGGAAAATAGTCGCTTTTTCTACGCTGTAAAGAGGAAATCCTGCACCATCTTCTCCTCCAACCACATACAGTGTGGTATTGACTATGATAGCCGAAAGATTATCCCTACCGGTAATTAAACCCAAAATAGTCATTAGGAATCAAGTTTTAAGGATGAAAGGCCAGCTCATAAGGTCTGCCGAGGACCAAAGACCCGAGAACCAAGTTCGTCTTTTCATGGAAAGGGACAATTTAAGGATCCTTGAATTTCCCTTCTGAATCAAATAGCCACCTACCGCAAAAACCTTATAGCGAATGGTTTTTAAAAAGGGCTTGGATGTCCCTCCGAGAAGGGCTTGCCGAAAAAGACTCATCAGATTATACGCCAGCATCACGAAATTTAAGGTAGCCTCGGTGGCCCAAAAGTGATGGGTATTAAACCGGTCTGCCCCAAAGTCATACTTTACTTCTTTGATACGGTTTTCGGCATCGGCCCGATTGCGATACAGGTCATACACCATCTTGGGAGACAAGTCTACATTGGTCACAAAACAACTGTAGCGATACTTCTGGTAGAGGGTTTCGTCCGAAAACAAACGTAATTGTTTTCCCACCGCCTTGGGACGCTTTTCGATTTCCTGCCGAACCATAATCAGACGTCGGGGAGCCTTCCAGGAATCGGCTTGATAGAAGGTCTCGGCAATCTCCAATCCCTCGTCCAGTTTTAACCATCCCTTCTGCCGGAGGACCACCGCTTGAAGAGGAGGATAAAACTTGGCCGCCAGGATATAGGACGTCGGACGATGGGTTTCCAGATACTCCATGATTCTATCGCTGTAGAATCCACTATCCGCTCGAATCAACCCTACACTTTTCCCCTGAAGCTTGTTTAGGGTATCTTCCAAAAAACCTAAAAAATTATTGGTCGTGTGGCTGTCTCCGGACCGCAGCCAAAAATTAGCCACCATCCGACAATCGGGAATAAATGCCATCAACGGATGATGCGATTTTCTCCCCCGTTTCTTAGGATTATAGCCCTTCTTGCTCCCTTGCTGTTCCCCATAACGAGTCAGGACCGTGGAATCAAAATCCAAGGTATAGTTGTCAAAATGTATATTCCGAAAAAACCATTGATATAAATGCGTGAAAACCCGTTGATTGGTGGCTTGCGTAA
Organism: uncultured bacterium; assembly: GCA_963768165.1. Taxonomy (GTDB): domain Bacteria; phylum UBP4; class UBA4092; order UBA4092; family UBA4092; genus CAVYHJ01. The sequence goes on from CAVYHJ010000002.1 coordinate 391,961, forward strand.
ATTTATTGAAATAGCGTGCAAAGGCTTTATTCCCCGCCATCCGTTTCCAATCGAAGATCTCCTTGACCACTTCATCCTGTCGCGTCACTTCCAAATGCTCAAAACAATTCGCCCCACACCATACCCCGACCCAAAAGTTCTGGATCAATTGACTGGGACGGTACCCTCGATTAGATCCTTGTTGGGGGAGTGGCGCTTCTTTCAGGGTCTCCTCCATCTGGATTTGCTCCAGCATCTTCCTCAGGATACTCATCCCACCCCAGGGGGTTATTTCTTTGTCTGTATATTCTATTTTTAGATTCTTCATAATGTCCTTTATTCTTACACACCTTGACCCGTTTTTTAACCCCCCTTTGCCCAGGTCTATAGCACTCTATCTATTTAGGTTACCTATCTGTTTCTCTAATGACCGCCATTAGAAACTATTGCCCCTATTGACGAATTTGGGTTAAACTTGAAGATAATAATGTCCATGTCCCTAAAGATCCATCAGGATTAATAGTTGTCTGATAAATATTAGGACTCCCTGAAGAAAAACTACTAGGACTTCCTTGATACCCACCAATCACGTAGATAAATTGATTGTACTGAACTAAAGCTGATTCTCCAAATATCGTAGTAATACCTCCAATCGTCGTCCATACACCGAGAGTACCATTGGAGTTAATAGGTGCTCGTTCAATTGTAGTTAGAACACTAGATGCATTTTCTCCCCCTATCGCATAGATATAAGAATCTGTGGCAAATCCTACCGCACCGCCTCGTGCCTCCACCATTTGAGAACTTTCTTCTACCCAAGGACTTAATGTCCCATCAGATTGAATGGTGGCACATTCTACAGGATAGGGGGTATTGCTGTAGGGGTAGCCTCCAAAAGTGTAAATAATCGTGCTGCGAGATAAAACGGCTACATTACTGGAACGGGCTACATTCAAACTACTGGTATAATTCCAAGGACCCATCTGTCCGGCATAAGATGAGATTACCAGAAGAGTAAATAATCCTAGTAGAACACTGATATAAGATAGGCATCGGGAAAGGCTTTGAAAAGCAAGCCATTCCCGACGCAGATTCAAAACGAGATTACGTCGCTTTGCTCGTAATGACAAAACCAATTTCATATCTATAGAGTATATTACTCCGGTTTAATAATGGCTACTATATCTCGCATATAGGGTGGGATAGAAGTGGTCAAGGAAGTAGCCCCCGTCGTTGTTGTATCGGTTCCTATAACATTCCCTGTGCTGGATTCATACCAAGTGATTTGATACTGTCCTGAAGGAAATCCGTTGATTTGAATCATGGCATCGGAGACGGTGCTATATTGTTCTCCCAAAAATCGTTTATCCTGAATTAACCAAAGTAATAGATTCTGGCTGTCCCCAGAATATATAGGAACAATCTCCCGGTAGGAAGAATCCGATGAAAGTACCGTATAAGTCGTAACCCGTCCAGTGGAATTTTGATTCACCCATTGAGTTAATCCTGCCCAATTAAATTGGTTAACAATGGTAGCACGCGCTAGATGATCATTCATCATATTATCATCGAAGCCATTGTATTACTCAAATATCTCCCATTCGCTTTTTTTAACATCTGTGGTATTTAGGATTGGAGCGTATTGTACGGTATTAAATTCTCCACCATCAGAGGATGTACCACCAATTACATACGCATCATCTTTTGTTTGCACATATCCAAAAGCTAAAAGTTCTGTTTGCAGGTAGGGTGCCTCTTCCCATGCATCTAAAGTTCCATCGGTATTGATATTAGCTCTCTCTGAGTAATAGCTGGTAACAAAATAAGGTGCACCGCCAACTACATTTAGATATTGACCATCATAAAACAAACCACACCCATTATGTGGAACTGTTGTACCTCGTAATGTGGTAAATGCGCTCAATTCACCATCCGATGAAATAGTTGCTTTTTCCACATCGTAGATATAACCGTTATTGAACCCACTTACTACATACATAGTAGTATTAATCAAAATTGCGCTCGGCCCTTCACCAGCTGTTACTAACTGTGATGTAAGTAGTGTCCACGTACCTAATGAACCATCTGGATTGATAATGGTTCGATAAATATAAGGAAGTACGTTGTACCCTTGATATCCACTAATGACATAGATATATTGGTTATATTGAATTAATGCCGAATATCCAAAAGATACTGTACATGCCCCAATCGTTGTCCATGTCCCTAAAGTCCCATCGGAATTAATGGGTGCTCTCTCTATTGTGGTTAATATACTCGAAGCATTCTCTCCACAGATGGCATATACATAGGAATCTGTGGAGAAACCTACAGCACCTTGTCTTGCCATAACCATTTGATTGCTTTCGATGGTCCAAGACGTTAAGGTTCCATCGGGTCTAAGGGTTGTATGTTCTACAGGGTAGGGTGTATTGGTATATGCCAGCCCACCAAAGGTATAAACGATAGTATCCCGTGCGATGACTGCCACATTATCGGAACGTGCTATGTTTAGGCTGCTAGCATAACTCCAACTGCCTAAGGTGTAACTGGCAAAAGAATGGGCAGAAATACATATTATTAAAGGAAACAATACATATTTCTGCCAATGAATATTCACAAATATAGTATATTACTCCGGCTTGATAATGGCTACTATATCTCGCATATAGGGTGGGATAGAAGTGGTCAAGGAAGTAGCACCCGTCGTTGTTGAATCGGTTCCTATAACATTTCCTGTGCTGGATTCATACCAGGTGATTTGATACTGTCCTGAAGGAAATCCGTTGATTTGAATCATGGCATCGGATACGGTGCTATATTGTTCCCCTAAAAATCGCTTATCCTGAATCAACCAAAGTAAGAGATTCTCACTATCCCCGGAATATATGGGAACAATCTCTCTGTAGGAAGAATCCACTAAAACTACTGTATAAGTCGTAACCCTTCCAGTGGAATTTTGATTCACCCATTGAGTCAATCCTGCCCAATTAAATTGGTTGATAATAGTAGCACGCGCTAAATGGTCATTCATCATATTATCATCAAAGCCATTGTATCTTTGATTATTAATCAAAAATCTCCCAATCCCTCTTTTTAACATCTGTGGTATTCAGGATGGGCGCGTATTCAACAACATTGGTATCACAGCATCCACCTATAACATAAGCATCTGTTGAAGTTTGAAGATAAGCAAATCCATCCCGTTCATCCTCTAAATAGGGTGCGGGTTCCCATGTCCCTAAGCTACCATCTGGATAGACCTGTGCTCGTTCAGAACGATAGTTACCATCTCCACCATAATACCCACCAATCACATTGAGATACTCTCCATCGTAAAACAAACCTGGGTCATAATGAAATGCTACTGTATTACTAATTGTTGTAAACGTGCTTAGTTCCCCATCGGTGTATACAGTTGCCAGTTCAACACCTTTGGTATAACCAGCCACATAGATTGTGGTATTAATTAGGACTGTCGAAAAACTCCTCCTTCCTGTTACCAATTGTGAAGATAACAGAGTCCATGTTCCCAATGACCCATCGGGATTAATAGTGGTTTGATAAACGTTTGAACTCCCCAAAGAACCTGTAGTTGTATTAAAATCATAACCTCCAATGATGTATATATAAGTCGAGGTTTGAACCAGCGAAGCCTCTGTAATCCCTGTAGGTAGAATGCTAATCGTAGTCCAAATACCTAGACTCCCATTAGGATTAATTTGTGCTCGTTCCGCAGTGGTACAATAAGTAACTCCGTTATCGCCACCGATAGCAAAAACATAGGAATCTGTCGCAAATCCAACTGCATCTTCTCTGGCACTTATCATTTGAGTGCTTTCAATTACCCAATTGCTTAAGGTTCCATCAAGTTGAATTGTGGCACATTCCACAGGATAAGGAGTTGTCGTATAAGCATACCCCCCAAAAGTATAAATAATAGTACTCTGGGATAAAACTGCCACGTTGACAGAACGTGCCACATTTAAACTACTGGTATAATTCCAATTGCCTAATGTGTAGCTGGCAAACGAATGGGTAGAAATACAAATAATAAAAAACAACAAGAGGTAACGCTGTCGTTGAATTCTCATACATATCAAGTATATTACTCTGGCTTAATAATGGCTACTATATCTCGGAAGAACGTGGGGATAGGAGTGCTTTCCACATCCGTATAGGAATTCCATGTTAGATTAACAGTTGTAGACACACTAACTCCGGTGGTCGAATTATACCAAGTCAGTTGATAACTTCCCGGTGGAAAAGCGGATATCTGCATGTAGGTATTGGCAAGTGGGGGCGGAGTTTGATATAAAGAGCGGGAATCCTGTATTAACCAAATCAATAAGTTTTGACTATCTCCTGAATAAATGGGAACAATACTCTCTGAAGAAGTACCTGAAAACGAAATCCGTCCCGTTGATCCATTCTGATTCACCCATTGCGTAATTCCCGCCCAATTAAACTGATTAATAATAGTAGCACGCGCTAAATGGTCATTCATCATATTATCATCAAAGCCATTGTATTCGTTTAAGTAGGGAGGTTCATTTACATAATAAGGTGGAAGTGTAGTATATTGGGTTAAATAAGTGACATTCCCAGGAAAGGTTGATGCAAATTTATTATTAACATACATCCCATAATGATACCCTTCACCCGCGGCACCACTGGCAATATTCGCCCAACCCATAAAATGAAAATATTCATCATAGAGATTCTCGTTGATATGACGGTCTACCAGATTGACGGCACTCGCGGACAGTCCTGTTGCATTATCATAGGTGGTATCCCCCCAATACTGTGGACTTAATGTCCAAGGTCCTTCATAATCTCCCGGTCCCATGAAGGTACAGATATAAGGTTTGGAAGAGGTCTCCATACTAAAAGCCAATTTAATAGTTTGAAACATATCTATTCCCGCTTCAATACACGCCGAATCAATTAGATATTGAGGGGATGTCGCGTCATACCAATTGGAACCGGGACCAGCAGTTGTAGCCTGTATCCAGAGCGGAAAGCTGATAGGCAATGTCGTCACGACACCATACGGAGCGGTCGTAACTGTCACATAGACCGGATGGGTCGCTACCACATCCAACAAGGGATGCTGGAAATAAATGGGTTTAGTATAAGCTGTAGAATTCCCGGTATTGACCGCTGATAGAGGAACCGCAATATCCAATCCTTGAGACTTTGCATACATGGGTCGTATTCTAGCTGTAGGATAATCAATATCCGATCCGATGGGTCCGGGATTGGAGGCTCCTGACGACACACTCACAATATGTCCATGTCCCCATTTTTGGAGTTCATAATTTTTGATGAACCCGGCAATCTGGGTGACCCAGTTTTCTTTGATACTATCATTCACAGCAGATGTGGTTGAAATATCCCCGATATAATTAAGTTCCGGCATTGGATCCCACAGAACGATTCCCGCCCGGTCTCCCCAGTGGTCAATATAATACTGCAAGGTGGTTTCTGCAGTAATGATGGCGGTCTGTTCACTCAGAACCTGTCCCGGTGAAGTCACCGAACCGTATAATATGTTGGAACCACTATACCAAAAATTATATTGTGACCGTGGATTGGCTGCCACCCAATTGGCAGAATCGGGTGCGACTCCCGAAAGCGTAAAGATTCCCAACCAATAGGTCATTTGATATTTATCCAGTTCATTCAAATGTTGATCCATCCATATCGCCGTTGCATCGCTAAAAATTGTATTTCCGGTAGAATCGTGCGTTTCTACGGTATACCACGTCGTAACATTATCAGGATAACCATAAGGACTTGGTGGATTTTCAAAAAATCCCCGTGCCATGCTGTTAAACCCATGTGCTTTCGCCCATGCCAAATAATTATCCTCTTGCGGTAATGAAAGATTATCTTGATATTCTATAATAGGGTACTTGGCGCTAAATCCCATCGGGAAGTAGGGAGTACCGTCTTCGTATTCAAAAAGCCTGCCATTCTGGGCTACTTCAATAAACCCCCGATCAAGGTAATGGTACCCAATATTAACAGTTCCACTGTCTAACGTTTGATTGGTAGCGGTACTGCCATAAGCACGGACAGTGGTGTCTCCTGAATGAACCAGAGGACTGGTACCTAGATGATTATATGAACTCTGTACCAACCCGTTACTGTCATAGTTCATGGCATACCAGGCATCTTCATATATTCCTGTCATGCCGGTGTTTACACGATAACTGCTGCCATCCAAGGCCGCCCAATACCACACTTGGCCTTCGTACACCGAAACCTTGGGGAGACACACCTGGTTGGAATTACTGCCAAACAGCAGGGTAATCGAATCGGTTGAACAGATGGTCCACCCATTCGCACCAGCGCTCAGGGTGATTAAGATATTTCCCAGTCCGGAACCGGTGGATGTATACGACCAACCACCCCCATTCAACGTTGTAGCATACCCCAGTTGCGTACTCCCGCTCAATCCGTTGGCATAGGAAGATATCGTGATCTTGACACCTCTTGGAGGTGTACTGGCAAACGAATAAGACATCCCTGACACGCCACTAATTTGCAGAGGGAACCGGCTGGCGTCCCCAGTCGTCGAGGCCAGGTAATATCCGTCAAAGGACCCGCTCCCGCTATTGGCAAATTGGGGATTAGCGGTAATGAGATTGCTATTGGTCGGGTCACCGCTATAGTCCAAGGTATTGTTGTATAGATTATTATTTGTAACAGTCCCTTCAATATATCCAGATGTTAAATATATTCCGGTAGAGAATCTAGAGACTATGTTATTTCGTATATCCACATTACTGGTAATATTTGTAGTCGCTACCCCATAAATTCCATACCAACCCGATCCATTCCCTACTAGCGTATTATTACGAAGGATAGCATTGTCATTGGAAGAGGAGATTGTCCATAGCAAAATCTGGTACTGGTTGTTATTTCCCGCGAGAAACAGATTATTCTCTGCTCGAACATAGGAATCCACAGCCGCAATCCCGTCCCGACAATCATAGAAAACATTATCGTTAATCCGATGATAGAGAACGGTTCCTGAATCTAAATCAATCCCTGCGGCGGCATACCTGAAAATACAATTCTGAATGATACTATTGGGACCTAAATTTTGACCGATTTCAATACCAATAAAGTAACTATACAAACCATCGGCTCCCAAAGGGTGGGTCATCATATCCCCGGTCGCATAAATGGTATTAAATTCAATCCGGTTATTGGCATGACCGTGAGCAATAATATTGGCGTAATTCCAGCTAAATAATTGTGAGATATTCGCTGAGACACTACGCCAAAAAGAAACCACCACACCCGGTAAGATAGTCAAGGTCGCACTATCCACACCACTCGTTCCAATTGTTAAAGTAGAATATGTACCGGAATTACCCACCACGACATCTACGGGGTCATAGTGATACCCAATATCCACAATTCCCGTATTGCGAGGAACTTCCGACCACGTGGTGCTGGCGGTGATGGTGTTGGGCGCTTGAACCGGCGCAACTGTGGTCTTGTTTTGTAATCCATAATATGCGGCTGTGGTATCCCCTGCGCTAGTAGCCCCACTGACCGAAGGATTCAGATAATATGAACCATTGGCTGAAGTTGCATAAGGATTCGTATTGATTGACCCTTCTCCAGTGTTTTGACCGATAGAACCATAATAATTGGAATAATCTTGATAAAATTTGTTATAGGAATGTGCGTTCCCAAATCCGTTTACCGCGCTCAATCCGTAAAAACAGTTGGTGATTAAATTATTACGGCAATCGACAAAGGCACCGTTATATCCGAGGATGCCATTACCCGTACCTGCGCCATCCACTGTATTATTCAGTGCCACCACATAGGCCACTGTATCATTGGCTATCGCATAAATTCCTGTAGGGAAAGAAATATATCGGGAGCCTGAATAGATGAGATTATTCATTACGGTAATCCGACTATTGGTTCCGTTGAGGGATAAATATATTCCATTGGTAGAACATTGTTGGATGATATTATTTTGGATAGGGGTATTGAGATTCGTGTAAATATCCAATCCATCGGTGGCATAGGCGATCTTACAATATTGAATCTGGCTACTGGCTGAAGCCCCTGATTGCAGAGAAATGGCGGTCCCGTAATCTCCACCTGTCGCTGTGCTGAAAGTGGTACTCACCGAATCACCCATTGTGGTATCTTTCCAACTGGTGAAGAGGACGTAATCGAAAGTGGTTCCAACAGAAAGAATTTTTGCACCGGAAGGGACCGTAATCGAAGCACCGGAAGTATATTTACAGACCGTCCCTCCTTCAATCACCAAGGTCCACGGAGCACTAAGGGTATAGGTTCCACTGAGATAATAGGTATTCCCTGATTTCCAGACTTGATTACCCGTTTGTGTGCCTGTTTTAATGTTGTAATCCAAAGTAACCGGAAAGGAAGCCGATACCAAAAAACTATAAGGAATTCCCTCGACCAAATATGTGTGACCATTTTGTTGGTAGAGAAATTTGTACATCGTGATGGATTGTTTTACAGGACTACTGTCAAAGGCGGGACTTTGCGCAACGTAACAGAGAGCTTGACCAGTTGAGGCATCCGCAAAATAAAAATCTTTTCCTTCACCGGACAGAAAACCGGATTGCAGTGTTTGTCCGGTATAATCCTGAATAGAACAGGCAAAAATCGAGGTGTCTATTTCGGTAACACTCACCAAATAAGCGGTTCGGGGATCCATTTGATAATGGCTGGGAGAAGGTAATGCTTGAAGACTTCTTACTATCAAGTTTTGTTGAAAAGAACCTTTGCCATAACAAAAAGACAAATCTATTCCCGGAAAGATATTGGTATAGGTCAAAGTATTGCCTTGGAGAGTGGGAGGAACCGCATTAATCGCACCCAGAGGTTGAAGGGTATTATTACCTTTATCGTAAAAAGCCAAATACCGCAAGCCCAATTGCATGATTTTCCCATTCACCGTATAACCAATCGGCCATTGGGTATCTAATCCAGCGCCGAATTGGATTTGATAAGGACCTTGCAGAGCTTGATAGGTTCCATTTTCGGTGGATTGAATACTCTCGACCGATACCTGCCAATTGTTGGCCGTATCCTGGAAACATAACCCATCGGCTTTTTCTGTTACAAAACGAGTAACCGTTACCTGGGACATCGCCATCGTTGTAACATCAACATCATCCACGACTTTTTGTATTTGCCAGACACGGGTGTTGGCGTTTCTCCCAGAAACGATTTCTGTGGGACTTCCTGCGGGTGGCGTACTTCCAACTACGCTGGCGATGGAAAAAGTGCACAGCGTCAACAAACATAAAATAAAAAAGCACGTTCTCTTACTGGATGTAGTCATGAGGCTTAGCCCTCATTTTTGTCCTTTCTACTTTAATGCGATATATTATAAACCCAATTTCGATTCTGTCAATCCTGGAATGTGCAAAAAACTGCCCGAAAGTGAAATTATTTTTGGATTTAGAGTTAAAAAAGGAAAAGAGTTTATTCCTAACCCTTATAAAGGTGAATTCCCTTGAGAAAATTGGATTTCTTACAAGGTACGCCAATTTGGCATAGCTAAATTTGCGATTTAAGGGGGTTAAAATGATTCAAAATTGGGTCCAGGTTATCTCCGTACCATCACCGTACCAAGTCCGTATCATCTCCCAATGAAGAAAAGTGAGGGAGCGGTTCGGGGCATGATTTAAGATTCTTTCAGGTGAGTTTGTGGTTTCTGCGTCAATTTTGAGAGGTTTCTGAAGGTTTTAAAAGAGGAGGCGATAAATCTGGCTTTTTATAAGGGGGATATTGGGAGGTATACCCAGGAGGGTTTGACCCTCCTAGGTATACCTCCGTACCTGAATCGGTTCTTTCGGGTGAAGGATGTCTACTAAATTGGCTTAGTTAGGGGGTACGTTATATTGCGGTAAGTTTCAGACTCCTTTTGTGTTGGATAAGACTCTTGATTGTGATTCTGAATACTCTTCACTATAATAACACTCATAATGAATTCTGATTTCCTAACGTTAATATAAATGAGATAAGTTATCTGGAGTTGTATTGACAAAAATATTCTTATACTTAATTATCACCCTGCCTGTATCTTTATTCCTGGTATCTTGTGGACAGAAAATCTCGACACAGAATAATATCGTTACCCTCCGGTTTGCCACCTGGGCTAGTGAAGATGAGGCTCCCCAGGAAAGAAAAATATTCGATGCTTTTGAAAAGACCCATCCGAATATTAAGATAAAGGTGGTCTATTCACCCTATAATAATTTCTCGGAAAAAGTCCTTACCCTGACGGTTGGCGGGATTCCACCCGATGTCATGTGGCTGAGAGATTTACCAACGTATGCCTCCCGAAATATCATCCGGGATATTACAGACCTTGTATATCATGACCCTTCCATTGATACTTCCAAATATTTCCCTCACGCCCTGGAAAAATGTTCCTATCGGGGAAGACTGTATGCCATGCCGAGGGATGTCTGTTGTTCTTTTTATGCCTATAACAGAAAGATGTTCGATGAAGCACATCTCCCTTATCCTTCAGAAAATTGGACCTGGGACGATTTCCTTTATGATTGTAAAAAATTAACCAAAATTAAAAATGGCCGGGTGGTTCGATTCGGCACTTCCTGGTTTTCGTTTAACGATGTGGCCAGCCAAAACGGCGGCGCGCAACTTAGCCCCGATGGGAAAGAATGCTGGATTACCAAACCTGAGTTCTATGAAGGTATCCAATGGTGGGAAGATTTGGCTCTTAAATATCATGTGGCTCCTAAAGGGTCTGAACTGGGCGGGATTGGCGGTGACCTTTTCCAAAACCAGATTTGTGCGACGGCGGTCACTGGCCCATGGATGTTTGCCGCGTATCATAAAAATCTCAAATTCCCTTATGATATTGTTAATTTCCCCAAAGGAAAAGCCGGAAAGAAAACAGCTTTGTTATGTTTACCTATTGCCATCTCCACCAAAACCCCCTACTCCAAAGAAGCGTATGAACTCCTTAAATTCCTAACCTATAGTGAAGAAGCCCAATCTCTCCAGGCAAAACTGGGGCTCGCAACCCCCTCCCGAAAAGACCTGGCAATGTCCGATACTTATAAAAAACTGGAAATTATGCCACCCCATGTGGATCTTTACCTGAAGTCTCTCCTGGAACAAACCTATGTCATGGGTGCTTATACTTATAGCCTGTCGGTTGAAGACCAGGTCAATGCCGCTCTCGAAATTGCCGGACTCGGTACCGTTAGTGTTCAACAAGCCATGGAATTGAAAAAACCACTCATTGATAAAATTATCCGAAAAGCTGTCATCCGAGACCAACGTCTTGAACATTCTTAATAAGGAGTAAATATTTTTCCTATGATATCGTTATCAAGAAAACAAAAAAAGAATTTACAATCTCTCATACTTCTTCTCATTATCAATCTATTATTGGCATCCTGTACTTCTACCAAGATGGATAACCAGGACGATGTCACTCTCCAGTTCTGCACTTTTAATGGCGGGGAGAATTTCCAATGGGACCAAAAAATTCTTGATAAATTTATGGAACTCCATCCCCATATTAAAGTTAAAAATCTCTATGCCCCTTGGGGAAGTTATACGGAAAAAGTACTGGTATTAACCGTCGGCGGCATTTCCCCGGATGTTCTGTGGACTATTTCAGGAGATTTGCCTTTTTATGCCTCCCGGAATGTCATCATGGATTTAACGGATTTGGTCTATAAAGACCCGAGTATCGATACCAGTAAATATTTCCCCAACGCCTTAAATCTCTGCTCTTATAAAGGGAGACTATTTGCACTACCCCGGGATGTTTGTTGTTTATTTTATGTCTATAACAAAGACATGTTTGATAAAGACAAAGTCTCTTATCCCGATACCCAATGGACTTGGGATGATTTCCTGGCTATCACTAAAAAATTAACCAAAACCCAAAATGGCCGGATTGTTCAATTCGGGACAGGAAGCGGCAGCGGCGTTGCCTATTATTGGGACGATGTCGTTCATGAAAATAATGCTGCTCCCCTCAGTCCTGACGGGAGAGAATCTTGGGTTACCCGACCGGAGTTCTATGAACCCATTCAATGGTGGCTTAATTTGTATCTCATTCATCATGTGGCACCTTCCTCCTCTGAAGCATCAGGGTTTGGTGGGGATTTATTTCAAAATGGTAAGGTTGCTACATCGATGACCGGACCATGGATTTTTACCGGGTATAAAAGAGATCTTAAGTTTCGATACGATATTGTCAACATCCCTAGAGGTAAATATGGGAATAAAGTCAGCCTCCTAGGGTTGCCCATTGCTATCTCCAAATATACCAAACACCCCAAAGAAGCGTACGAATTATTAAAGTTCTTAACCTATAGTGATATCGCGCAAACTATGCAAGCCCAAATGGGTATAGGTATGCCCTCCCGAAAAGATATAGCCATGTCCGATGTCTATTTGAAACAACCGGTCATACCTGAACATGTCAATCTCTATATGAAATCCATGTTGGAATATACCTATGTCCCCGATTCTCTCCCATATGCCAAACAGATTTATGACCAGATTAATGCGGGCATTGAACTAGCTCAACTGGGGAAAATGTCCGTCAAAGATGCCATGCAACTCAAACAACCAATCATTCAGAAAATTATCAATAAATCTATAAAGAAAGGTGAACTCTAAATTTATACCGGATAGTTTAAAATCCCAATGATAAATCAATGGGTTATTTTCAGTCGTCCTTACAGGACTATAAACCCAATGATAAATCCCGTGCGCGGGAATGACGGTACAATTGAAAATATCATTTGTATTTCTTGAATATCTCCATTATAATAACCGCATTACAATCAATTGATTGAAATAGAAAATGATTTGTAATAAATCTGTTCGATTGGTGGTCTTTCATTCGAGAAGTTGAAATCTTAAGTTCTTAGGCTGATATTTTGATTCACATCCCGACAGTATAAAATTCATTTCCTTAAATTGTCGTTAACAATCCAAGATACTCATTAACTGATTATCATGTAAACTAAATTTTCTTGAACTCCGGTACATTATGAATGTTATAAAGATGATGGTTTAAGCTTGTTATCCATGTTAAAAGTTCTTTTCAAAAGCATACTAATTCTTTCTTTGGGATTGATTCTCGAATCCTGTGCCACGGAACAAACAGCCGATGATAATGTAATAACTCTGCGGATTTCAACCTGGGCCAGCAGCGGTGATTCTCCTCAGGAAATACAAATCTTTAAAGCCTATGAAGCCTCCCATCCTAATATTCGGATTAAAAATGTATACACCCCCTGGACAAATTATACGGAAAAAAACCTCGTTTTAACCGTAGGAGGTATTGCTCCAGACCTTATCTGGATGATTCCCACGGATCTCCCATCTTATGCCTCCCGCAATGTCATTATGGATTTGACCCAGCAGGTGAGTAATGACCCGGAGATAGATACCACTAATTATTTCCCCCATGCCTTGGATCTTTGTTCTTACAAAGGAAGAATCTATGGTCTTCCGCGGGATGTTTGCTGTTGGTTCTATGCCTATAATAAAAGATTATTTGATGAATCGCATGTTCCTTATCCTACCGGTGATTGGACGTGGGATGATTTCCTTAAAACCTGTTCCAAACTCACCAAAGATAAACATCATTCCGGACATATTGACCAATTCGGAACAGCCTGGTGGTCTTATAATGACGCGGTGCGACAAAACGGGGGTCAAGAACTTAGTCCCGATGGAACCCAATGTTGGATTACCAAACCGGAATTCTATGAGGCTATCCAATGGTGGGTCAATTTGGCTCTCAAATATCATGTCGCCCCCAAAGGCTCCGAAATATCCGGGTTTGGCGGGGATTTATTCCAAAACCAGGTCAGTGCCATGACCCTGGCCGGTCCCTGGGTGTTTTCTACGTATAAGAAAAATTTGAAGTTCCCTTATGATATTGTCAATTTACCCCGGGGGAAAGCTGGAAACAAAGCCATGTTATTGGGATTACCCATTGCTATTTCTACAAAAACCAAACATGCCAAAGAAGCCTATGATTTCTTAAAATTCTTAACCTATAGTAAAGAAGCTCAATCCCTTCAAGCCCAATTGGGGGTTGGAACACCCTCCCGAAAAGATATGGCGATGTCTGATATCTATGTCAAACAACCAATCAATCCCAAACATATTGATTTATATCTTAAATCTATGATGGAATATACCTTTGTCCCGGAAGGGTTTACTTATTCCAAACTGGTGGGTGACCAAATCAATGCGGCTATTGAATATGCTCAATTGGGGGAAATGACTGCTAAACAAGCGATGGAATTAAAAAAACCGTTTATCGATAAAATTATCCAAAAAGCCATAGAAAGGAATAAACACTTTGAAAAATCCTAAAAAGAAATCCTATTCAATTACCCGGCAGGAAACTATTGCCTGTTACCTGTTTATCTCACCCTGTATATTGGGCCTGCTCATTTTTACCCTGGGTCCCATGATTGCCTCATTTATTATTTCCTTTACCGACTGGGATATTTTGACTCACCCCACTTGGATTGGTTTTGATAACTTTAGAGAAATATTTACCGATGACCCTACCTTCTATCACTCGTTGAAAAATACCTTCTACCTGACTGCATTTTCAGTCCCCTTGGGTTTGGTCGGCTCTTTTCTTATGGCACTGTTATTAAATAATAAAGTACGCGGGATATCTTTTTTCCGAACGGCATTTTATCTCCCGGCCATTGTTCCAGCAGTCGCCAGTTCTATGTTATGGCTCTGGATACTCCAACCGGATTTCGGTTTACTCAATTCTTTCCTCCATTTTCTTCATTTACCCACTCCGGGCTGGATGGCTGACCCGGCTTGGTCTAAACCGGCTATCATTATCATGGGATTGTGGGGGATTGGAGGCGGTATGATTATTTACCTGGCAGGGCTGCAGGGCATCTCCGAACAACTCTATGAAGCCGCTTCCATTGACGGGGCTAATGCCTGGCACCGGTTCTGGCATATTACCATTCCGCAAATGTCTCCGGTTATCTTCTTTAACTTGATTGTCGGAGTTATTGGCGCTTTGCAGGTATTCACCCAGGCTTTCATTATGTCCAACGGTCTTGGCGGCCCGGCGGAATCTACACTATTTTATGTGTTCTATATTTATAACAAAGCCTTCCGGGAATTCCAGATGGGGTATGCCTGTGCTCTGGCGTGGATACTCTTTGTGATTGTGCTCATCATAACACTGATTCAATTTAAATTTATCGGTAAACGTGTCTATTATGAATATGGAACTGACATAAAATAATTCTCTAAAAGGACTTATATCCATGACATCTAAATTATCCAAATTTTTTGTTCTACTCCTACTCATCGTAGGCTCAATAATTTTTATTTTCCCTTTTGTCTGGCTGGTTTCCACTTCTTTCAAAGCCTCCGAGGATGTTTTGGCATTCCCTCCCACACTTATCCCACGACCCTGGGTCTGGACTAATTATGGGGACGCCATCCGAGCTCTATCCGACGACCCTAATATCCCCTTGACTCTGCATAATATCATCCATTTACCCATGGTCCAGTTTACTATTAACACCCTTAAGATTGTTATCTTTAATATGATTGGGACTATCTTTACTGCAGCTTTGTGTGCTTATGGTTTTGCCCGGTTGAGAGCTCCGGGAAAAGGAATTATCTTTACTTTTCTATTATCCACCATGATGCTGCCCCCGCAAGTCACCATGATCCCGGTCTTTATCATGTTCCAGAAGTTTGGCTGGATAAATACCTTTAAACCTTTGATCATCCCGGCTTACTTTGGCGGAGGCGCTTTTAATATCTTTTTATTACGCCAATTTTTTATGACTCTTCCCAAAGAATTGGAAGAAGCAGCCATTGTGGATGGTTCTTCCCGGTTACGTATATTCTGGCAGATTTTTCTCCCTCTTTCCAAACCGGCCTTGTTAACTGTTTTAGTTTTTTGTTTTCTGGGATTATGGAATGATTTTGTTGGCCCCTTGATTTATTTGCAAGATGTCGAGAAATTCACCCTGGCTATTGGATTAAACCTGTTCCGGGGCATGTATGCCACCAAAACCCCCTGGGGTCCTTTAATGGCAGCATCCACCCTGATGACCTTACCTATTATTATCATATTCTTTGTTTGCCAGAGATATTTTATCCAGGGTATCGCCTTAACGGGAACTAAAGGATAAGGTCGTGGATGAATTATTAGTACCCAGTCTAATATTCCTTTGACCGATATGTATCCGTAATAGTCCCGGGTTTCATGAGGGTGTCATTTCAAAGTTGTTTTATTTTATTGGTATAATTCCGGTTGGTCGGACATCGATATTATCGCCCCAGACTTCCTTGATTTTCCGGATATAGAATAAATAATTATTCAGCGGCACATCCGGAGGTACCCGATGGTCCACCAAGGGAATATAGCCACCTTCTTCGATAAGCGGTAATAACCGGTAGATTTCTTTTTCAATTCCCTCAGGATCACCCATGAGTATTTTTTTATCAAATCCGCCAATCATCAATAATTGATGACCGTATTGTTTTCGATAGGCGATGACATCGGCACCCCAGACACCCACTTCCACCGGGAACATACAATTGACTCCGGCTTCCAGCCAAAGAGGAATTAATTGATCAATTGAGCCATCACAATCCACCACCACCACATCAATCCCATATTGTTTTAACATCCGGGTGATTTTTTGGTAATTGGGCACCAGGTATTTTTTAAAAGTTGCCGGTGAAATCAAGGGACCTCCCCGATAACACATATCCTCCCAAAAATGGGCATGATCAAACCGAACGCCGGATTCCAGAGCAGGCCGGATGGTTTCACAAATAAAACAAGCCAGATGTTCCACCATTTCTTGAAACAAATCCGGGTCATCATAGAGTAATAATGAAAGGTTTTCCAATCCCATCCAGTCTCGAATCCATCCATATAAACTCCCGGTAAAGAGAGATAGAGGATAATCCCGGTTTTCATATTTTGTTTTAAATTCCGACCAGTTTTTAGGATATCGGCCGGGAGTATGTGGATTCAATCGTTTTTTATATTCCATCCAACCGGACCTGGATTTTAATATCCAATCAATAAATTGAGGAATGGTACCCATCCAACGTTTTCTTTTCACCGTCACTCCGTCACTTTGCCGGTAGGTTTCGATATCACCGTCTCGGGAGATCACCTTGGTTTTGAATTTTGGTTTCAATCCTAAATCGATGGGAGGGTAAATCCATTGCGGGTCCATACCAAAAAAGTCATCCGGATTAACTCCTTTGGGATAACCTTGAGTCTCCCATGTAGGGATTGTCTCCGTCCAAAACCCAAAATCCATAATGGGGCTTCGGTCTCTTTTTTGATAATGCATAACTGCATTAAACCGGTCACGTGAATTCATTTTATTTGTACTCCCTTGGATAAACAAATAAAATAATTTCTAATAACCATAATGCTGGGTAATATAACATGAATAAACTGATTATAATACCCTTGGTCATATCTCGAACTTGCGTATTTCTTTGACTCCTTGACTACTTTTCCTTTTTAACAACCCGGAATATGTAATCTTTCCGTAACCTTTATTTTATTTCATTGTAATAATCCAGGGGTATTATTACTCTACGGAATATATGGGAAAAAAAGTAGACACCCTTATCATATCCGACCTGCATCTGGGATCGAAAGTCAGCCGTCCCAGGGAATTGCTAGCGGTCTTGGAAGACTATCAATACGATCGACTCATCATGCTGGGGGATATCTTCGACGATTTGAATTTCACACGCCTAAAAAGCAGCCACTGGGATTTTCTTTCCTATATTCGCTGGTTGTCCAATCCGAAACGGGACGTTGAAGTCGTCTGGGTGGAAGGAAATCACGATGAGGGACTGTCGATTATCACATCGCATTTGATGGGTATCAAAGTCCATAAGGAATATTCCTGGGAACATGACCATCAAAAATACCTTGCCATACACGGACATCAATTTGATAAGTTCATCGTAGACCACGAAATTCTTACCAATGTCGCCTGTACCTTTTACGATTGGATTCAAAAATGCGATACCAAACAGAAAAAAATTAGCCGGTATCTCAAAACGAAAAGCAAAACCTTCATGCGTAATACCGACCAGGTCGCTCAAGGAGCTGCTAAATATGGTGTTTCACGCAAAGCCGATGTCGTCTTTTGCGGGCACACGCATCACGCCGACAACCTCCTCATCGATAGCATTGATTATTATAATACAGGGTGTTGGACGGATATCCCGTCCACTTTTGTCACCATCAATGGAAAAGGGGTTGATATTCATGAGGTTGAATAAGGAATTGACCATTGTGATTCCCGCGAAAAACGAAGAGCAAAATATCGGTCATCTGTTAAAATCCATCCAAACGCAAGATTACGCGCACATGTGGTCTACCCCTATTTATGTCGCCGACGCCCAATCTACCGACCGTACCAAAGAAATCGCCGAATCGTTTCCCAATGTGAAAGTCATTCCCGGGGGATTACCGTCCATCGGACGAAACGCGGGCGCCCGTCTCGCAAAATCCCGCTATATTTTATTCTTAGATGCTGACTTGAAATTTGAGGGAACTCATGTCATCCGTGAAGCCGTCCAATTAATGAAAGATAAAAATCTCCATTGTGTCGCGGCTAAACTCAAATGTCGGGATGGCGGGTTTATGGACAATCTTCTCTATTCTCTCAGCAATCTCGTCATGTGCTACTCCAAATACATAAGCCCATTTGCGGTCGGCGCTTTTATGCTTTTTGATAAACAAAAATTCGATGAACTCGGTGGGTTCGATGAACAGGTGCATTACGCTGAAGATTACTTCCTTAGTAAACAGGTTCAAGGGGAACGGTATGAGGTTCTTAACGCCTATATCCTTACCGACAACAGCCGGTTTAAAAAAATGGGTTATTTCAAAACCGCCGGAATGTTTCTCAATACCATGCTCCATGCCAACAACGAGCAATATTTCAAAAAAGATCACGGCTATTGAGACCTCTGAAAAAGTCTACCTTTTGATGGGAAGTGGAGTATGAGAAGAAAAACCAAGAAAGGAGAGACAAATGATCGGAGAAGAAAAAGGCCAAGGACATTTATTGCAAGGGTGGATGGAATTAGATACGAAAACGGGGAAGTTTTTGGAGAGGTTGAAAGGGATGTTGGATTGGAAGGGGCTACATCAGCGGCTGGAGCGATTATATTCGAAGGATCAAGGGCGTCCGGGGTATGCGCCGGAGATCTTGTTTCGGATGTGGTTGTTGGAGAGGATTTATAATGTATCGGATGTACGCGTGGTGGAGGAAGTCACCGACCGGTTATCGTTTCGAGAGTTTGTAGGGATCCCTTTTGGGGAGGAAGTCCCGGACGATACGACGCTGGTGAAGTTTCGGGAGAGAATCCGTCAGGCGGGAGCAGAGGACGAGTTGTGGGGATGGTTTGAAGAGCAATTGGGACGGCAGAAGGTGTCGTTAAAGAAAGGGAGTGTGGTGATTGTGGATGCGACCTTGGTGGCCAGTCATCATAGAAAGGAGGCGACCGATTCCGAGGGACAGCCCTTAGAACCGGAAGCGGGGACCGGGAAACGAGGACCCTTGAAGATCGTTCATGGATATAACGTAGGTGTGCGGTATGATGTAAAGACGAAGTTGGCAGGACGACCGGTCGTCGTGCCTGCGAATGTGAACGATGTGTCTTTACTCCCGCAGGTATTGACAGGGGAAGAGGGGACGGTGATGGCGGATCGTGGTTTTCATGCCAAAGCCAACCGGGAGTGGTTGGCGCGGCATGGGATACGGGATGGGATTTTACGATCGCAGGGGAATGCGCGGGTGCTGTCTCCGCAGGATGCGCGACATAACGAGCGTTGGAAAAAGAGGAAGAGATATCTGATTGAATCGTATTTCGGATGTCTTAAACTCTGGCGCGGGGTACGCAAGATGACGGTGAGCGGCTTACAACGGGTGAAACAATTCCTAGAGATGGCGGTCATGGCCGAGAATCTGGTACGAATGGTCAAACGCAGGGGAGTCGTGTCTTCCTAATCCGAAAAGGGCAAAAAAACCAGCAATCCGACCCCTTTGGAGGTTTCTTTAAAGGTAGTACGACTCTCCCAACCCCTCTTTCCTCTTCCCAATTCTGCGCTTTTTTCGTCCACTTTCTCCCGTCAAACGAAAACAACACTTTTTCAGAGGTCTCTATTGGAAAAACGGGTAATTGTCTGTATTAAATATTCTTATTGCACCCCACCATTTTTTCAATTCTCCTTCAGGCTTGGAAGGTGATTTCAGTCCCAAAAAAATTGAGTTGGTAAAATCAGCGGGGATTCGAATTGTGAGTTTGGGGAAACGGATATTACGCTCGGAGACCGCTGCCATCATTGCTCTCGCCTTACAGCTTACATCTTAACTCTACAATCTATAATTCTTTTACGGATACAGTCGTTTAATGTCCCACGCATTATTTTTGTTTCGTTGGTATAGAAACCGGTCATGGAGACGGTTGCACTGGTCTTGCCAAAATTCCACTTTCCGGGGAATCACGCGCACCCCTGTCCAATGAGGCGGGCGGGGAACCGCTTTGCCCGCGAATTTTATCGCGTATTTGGCCACTTTCTTGACCAGCGTAGTGCGCGATTCCAGCACTTCACTTTGATCCGATGCCCAGGCACCCAATTGGCTTAACCGGGGGCGGGAGGCAAAATATTCATCCGCTTCCTCATCACTCACCAATTCAGTCGTTCCTTGAATCCGCACCGATCTGCGAATCCCCGGCCAGTAAAAGGTTAGTGCCATTTTGGCGGGTACCATTTTCCCTTTCTTATTGGGAGAGTCAAGATTGGTATAAAACACAAATCCCCGCTCGTCAAAATTTTTCAATAACACCATGCGCGCGTCCGGGAATCCCTCTTCCCCCATATTCGATACGCACATCGCTTCGGGATACTGCATCCCGCTGGACTTTTTCGCGTCCTCAAACCATCGCGCGAATTGGGAAAAGGGGTCTTTCTCCAGCTTTTGTCGGGTTAGGAAACTCATGTAGTTTTTATTATATCATGAGGGGGAATTGATATTTCGGTTTTTTATAGGAAGATAAAATATAGGAAAGGAGTATCTGAATATTTCTTTCTCTTTCCATCATCAGAAATTTGAACATTTTTTGGTGTTTCCGATGCAGAAAATATACAATAATTCTATCTTGGTTAAATAGTGATTTGTTAACTTGATAGACAAACGGCGTTTTTTTCGAGTAAAGTATCAGTCATATATATTTGAGATTTTTAAAATCTAATTCTGAAAAGAGACTTGCAATATGACTACAAAAACAATTCTTTCGATACATCTTATTGGATTATATATTATCAGTTGTCTATTATTATCGATTCCTGTTATAGCCCAGGAACTGGTTCCCGGAAAAGTGACAGATATTTGTTTTTCCAATGAAGCCCTGCCGCCAACTCTTTTTAGCATGTTTAATGAGACACCTGCAACCCCCTGTTTAAGTGTCCGGTTACCGGAGGATTATGACACTACCAAAACTTATCCATTATTGGTCTATGTCCCGGGACTGCATGGAGGTCCTAAAGGAAATATCGAGAATGCTCAAACCATTGGCGGGACCAAGGGATGGATTGTTGCCAGCCTGCCTTTATTTAAGAAATCGATAGACCGGAATGAACTGTCCGGGGGAATCCTGGTCAGTATGGAAGATTACCCGGTGATATCGGAGGCTTATGAAATCATGTTAGGCCGGCTTTTTGAAAGGATACCCAATATCGATAAGGAAAAAAGCGGGATGGTGGGATTTTCCAATGGAGCACTCACCATCGCAGTATTGGTATCCAACCACGATCAATTTATTCTGACCCATTTCAAGAATTTCTGTTTAGTCGACCATGGCATGTTTCACCTGACCGATTTACATAAACAGTATTCGAAGGATTGCCGGTATCTTATCTTGGTCGGGGATAAACCGGATATGGGTAGAGATTTAAAACTCCGGGGTACCCAACTCCAGCAAGATGAATGGAAATTACTGGGGGTGGATTTCACCAGTATTATTATGAAAGATACCGGACACCAATTCCCGGAACCCTGCATGAAACTAGTGGGACAATGGCTGCGACATGAACCTCTGAACCCGATTGAAAAGGATAAGCAGTGAAACCGAATGTATTTATCGGAATAAAAGATAAGCTAACAAGCGCCATCCTCTATTACACCGAGTATTTCTTCGGGCATAAACGACTCTCCCTTCAATCAAATGTAAAGAATCGGATTCTTTTATCGAACAATACCAAAAAAGGCATAGTATAAAACTTTCTCTTCCATCGGAATTTCTTGACAAGCTTTATAGACCTGATATACTTGGATAAATCGAAGATAGAATTTAAGATAAGGACGAATAATCTATATCTATACGAACGATTAAACGACTCATTAAAGCCAAGTTGACCCTGAAAACAGTTCTAATTGGTTTAATATGAGTATTCAAAACAATATTGCAAAAACAGGAGGTTAAAATGAAATATAGAAAATTAGGTACTTCGGATATCCAAGTCTCCGAGATCAGTCTCGGATGTTGGACTCTAGGCGGGTTAAATTGGGTTAATGGATCTCCAAATGGTTGGGCAAACGTGGATGAAAATGAAGTCATTAGCGCCGTAAACCTGGCCATTGAGAAAGGGGTCAATCATTTTGATAATGCCGATGTCTATGGAAATGGGAGGGCAGAACGATTATTGGCAAAAGCCCTTGGAAATAAATCAAAACAGGTTGTGATAGCCTCTAAAGTCGGCCATTTCCCCGGCACCGCCGAACACGCTTATGATTCGTTACATCTCCGGCACCAATGCGAACAATCCTTGAAAAACTTAAAAAGGGATTATATTGATTTATATTATTTTCATCATGGCAATTTTGGCCCGAAGGATTATTATCTGGAGGATGCAATGGAAGAAATCTCCCGGTTGAAAAAAGAAGGGAAAATCCGGTTACTAGGACTCTCTGCTTATTCTATTGAAGATTTTGTCCGTTTAGTGCCCCAAATAAAACCGGATGTTTTACAAAGTTGGGCGAATATTCTGGATGACCAGTTTATCAATCAGGATTCTCCGGTTCGAAAACTAATGAAAGAAAGAAAAATGTCCTTTGTCGCATTTAGCCCCTTATCACAAGGATTGCTTCTTGGAAAATACAATTCGAAGAATCCTCCCACCTTCGAAGAGGGAGACCACCGGCGGAATGGCAAAGCCTTCAGTGCGGAAGAACTCGCCAAACTGGAACCTAAATTGGAAAAGTTGAAAGAAAGGTTTGGCATCACCCCACAAAATCTTGCGCGAGTTGCCTTACAATACTTGCTCAGTTTTGATACGGTTGCCTGTGTGATTCCGGGATTCCGTAATCGGTCCCAAGTAGAAATCAATTTAACAGGTGCTGATGAACCTCTAACTCCACAAGATATTGACTATATACGGGCAGTATTTCGATAACTTTTTCTTCTGGGTAAGTAAGGATAAGATAATAACTTTATGTAGGAAATTCTATTTTAATAAGAATTAAAATTAAGACGATATTTCCATAATATTCGAAAAAAATTTATATATAATATAAGGAGGAATAAATTGTGAAAACAGTTAAGATTGGAATTATTGGAACAGGATTTATTGGGCCGGCACATATTGAAGGGATACGGAGAAATCCTCAATTACAAATTATTGCTCTTGCGGAAATCAATGAAAAACTTGCAAGAGACAAAGCGGAGATTTTTAATATACCCAAATATTATGGAGACTGGCGCAAGTTATTAGCTGACAAAGAAGTTGAGTCGGTACATATCTGTACCCCTAATAATACCCATTACGAAATTTGCAAAGCTGCCCTGGCTGCTGGAAAGCATATCGTTTGTGAAAAACCTCTGGCGATGAACTCCCGTGAGTCCGGTGAATTGGTCAAATTGGCAAAAAAGACAGACCGGGTACTGGCAGTGGATTTCAACTACCGTTTCTATCCGCTGGTTCAGCATTGCCATGATTTAGTCAAATCTCAAAAGGTAGGGAGAATCTTTAGTGTTTTTGGTACATATTTACAAGATTGGTTATTTCTCGATACCGATTATAACTGGAGATTGGAATCCGGGATTGGAGGAAGTTCCCGGGCTGTGGGAGATATCGGCAGCCATTGGTGTGATTTGGTGCAGTTTATCACCGGGAAGAAAATCATTAAAGTCATGGCAGATATCAATACGGTTCATCCGATTCGTAAGAAACCCAAAGTGCAGGTGGATACTTTTGCCAATAAAGAATTGACTCCGGCGGATTATATTGAAATCCCCATCCCCACTGAAGATTATGCGGGAGTCCTCCTGCAATTTGAGGATGGGGTTAGGGGGAATGTGGTCATCTCTCAGGTGAGTGCTGGAAGGAAAAATTATAATTCCTTTGAGATTGATGGATCCAAGTGTTCACTTTTATGGGATCAGGAAAATCCTAATAATCTGGTGATTGGATATAGAGAGAAGCCTAATGAAGTGCTCATCAAGGATCCCTCTTTATTAACAGGCTCTGCCAAAACCTATGCCCACTACCCCGGAGGACATCCGGAAGGGTATCCGGATTGTATTAAAAATCTATGCAGGAATTTTTACCAATTTATTCAGGATGGAAAAGATCCCAAAACAAAGGAAGCTGATTTCCCGACCTTTTTAGATGGGCACAATGAAATTGTGATTTGTGAAGCGATTATTGAAAGTGCCAAATCCCAGAAATGGGTGGAGGTCGATTATGGTATTCCCGGTAAATAGGAGAAAAAAAATTACAATTGCGAAAACCATTTGCTAAGCTTTATTGTCTTTCCGGTACATCTATGGATGTTGAATAAAGGAACTTTCTTCGGAAAAGATACCGCATTTCAAAGAGAGGGCTCTTTAATAGAGAAATAAATTAAAGCAATTCTCGACAGGTTTATCCAACTGATGCTGAAGACATACAGAAATCCGTGGTCAAAATCAGCAATAAATCGGTTTGTTTTACTTTATTTTGTCATTTTCTTATCATTTCCTAACTCCAATATTTGACGCTACTTATCTAATAATGTTAAACTTATTGTTTGCCCAATGGGTCAGATTCCTAAACCGTTGGTCGAGGGTTCTATTCTCTTCGGGCACACCAAATTTTATAAGGAAAGAAACCAGAAATTATGCCTAGAATTAAAATAGATAAAAAAGCACTCAAAGAAAATGAAGTCGAAATATTCGTTTTAAAACTCCGTGATTTATTTCAGCAAGATCCCAAAAAAATTATCATTCCGGTGGTCGCCGTAGTCGCGGCAGTCGTCCTGGGCGTTTTTACCACACGGTATTTCAAACAACAAAATACCACCTCCGAACTTCGTTTGTTTCAAGCAGAGCTTCAATATCGCAGTGCCATGGGATCGTCGGATAGAAGTAATCAAATCGTGGGGTTACAGAAAGCACTAACCGATTTCAAAAATATCGTTTCTGAAAATTCCTTGACTGTCTATGGGAAAATCGCCGGTGCCTATGTGGGCGATTGTTATTACCATTTGGGACAATATGATGAAGCTATCAAAGCCTACCGCGACGCGATTTCTCATGGTGCTCCTAAAATCACCGCTGCATTGGCGCAAATGTCCATCGGGTATGCCTATCTCAATAAATCGGATTATAAATCCGCTATTGCGGAATTTCAAAAAGTGGAAACCAATTATCCGGACTCGTTTCTGCTCCCATCGGTTAAATTTGAAATCGGGGACTGTTACGAAAAACAAAACGATCCGGCCAAAGCCAAAGATACCTATGAACGTCTTGTGAAAACGTATCCCGATTCAACATGGAAAGAGGAAGCGGAAGCCAGATTATCCATCTTGACGGGATCGGTCGCGACGACCGCCGCAGGCTAATTCTCATTCGAAGAAAGGAAGAGTTCTATGAAAAAAGTAAATCATGCATTGGGGTTGCGATATCTTTTGGCGGGATGTGTCTGCGTCGGATATCTTAGTTTCAGTTACGCGGCACAGGATACCACACTGGCCATAGCGGCGGATTCGGTCAATCAACATCTTGAAAAAGCCAGTCAGGACATGGAATCCCAGAACCGCGATGCCGCAATTACAGAATTAATGAAAGCCATTAAGGAACAACAACAAATTATCGAAAAATTACAGCAAACGCCTCCCGCACCGTCAATGCCTCCACAAACCTACTCAAACTATTCAGGACAATCCGGCAATGACAGCAACTTCATAAACCAGTTGAAAAGATCCCTTCCCCTTATCGGCGGAAGTTATAGTGACGTGGAAGACCAGTGGCGCAAAGCCTATGCCTTGCAGCACAAGGGAATTTTTGATCTGTCGCGGATGGAAGCCAAACCGGTTTTTCAACAGGCGATTAAAGAATACCGTGTGGTAGTCGAGCAATATCCCGCCAGTAAACGGGCACCCCAAGCCCAGCGTCAAATTGCCTGGATTTATAGAAGCCAATTAAAAGATAACGAACAATCCAAAATCGAATGGAATAAATTACTGCAATTATTTCCCAATAGCGAATATGCCACGGAAGCGCATAGAGAACTGGCGGACTTGGAAGAAAAATAAGATAATTTGTCTCACCTTTGTTCCCTTTACCTTCGGTAGAGACGTAACATGTTACGTCTCTACCATAGCGGGAAAAAGAAATTGAAGGTGGATTATTTTAGTAAAAGGATCGGTTGACCATGAATTCACATTTTTCAAAACAAATAAAATTAATTATTCTGATTGGTATTATTGCCGTTTTATGTCTGGCGGTTAATAGCGGTTTTTCAAAAAGCCGCGGCGGCGGCAGTTCGGAAACCTTCGACGGGATACAACTTTTCGCGGAAGTCCTTGCTAAAATCGAAGCCAATTATGTTGACGAAGTGAAACCGAAAGACCTGATTTATGGCGCCATCCGTGGCATGGTCGGAACCCTCGACCCCTACAGCCAGTTTATGGATACAGACCAATATAATGAATTGGAAACAGATACCAAAGGTGAATTCGGTGGATTGGGAATCCGCATTATGACAGAAGACGGCTGGCTGGTTGTGGAATCTCCCATGGAAGGCACTCCCGCTTTCCGCGCGGGTATCAAAGCCAAAGACCGGATTAGTAAAATTGATGGAGAAGCAGTGGTTATTATTCAACAAAGTTTTGGAGATAGTTCCGTGGGAATGACGGTGGATCAGGCGGTGAAAAAACTCCGCGGACCAAAAGGCACCTCCGTCAAATTGGAAATTGACCGGCCTGGTGTGAAAGAACCTCTCGAATTCACTATTGTACGCGATATTATTCAAGTGGAAAACATCCGCTCCAAAATGTTCGATAATGAAGGGATGAAGATCGGATACATTCGGCTGATTGAATTTCGTGAAAAATCGGGTGAGGACATTGGTAACGCTTTGGCAAAACTGAAAAAAGACGGGATGCAGGGATTGATTTTGGATTTACGCTACAATCCGGGCGGTTTATTAAAAGCGTCTATTGAAGTTGCTGATTTGTTTTTACCGAAAGATAAAGTAGTGGTCAGTACCAAAGGTCGCGCTCCGGGCAATGATCAGGAATATAAGACCACCGACCGGAAAGACAAATATACCGATATTCCCATGGTCTGTCTGGTCAATGAAGGTTCTGCCAGTGCTTCGGAAATTGTTGGCGGTGCGTTGCAGGATTACAAGCGGGCGGTGCTCGTTGGTCCGGCAGGCAAAAAAACCTTTGGTAAAGGCTCCGTGCAATCCGTGATGGAATTGCGTGATAACACCGCATTGCGTCTCACGACTGCCAAATATTATACTCCCAGCGGGCGTTCGATTCATAAAATAGGGTTAACTCCGGATATTGGCGTGGAAGTCCCCAGGGAAGTCGAAGATTCAATTCTTTTTGCCGGAAAATTAGGCGATTTGGAAATTCCCAAAATTATCAAGACTCAGGAAACCGATTCTACCTTTAAATATTCCTCCAGTTCCACGGAAAAAGTGGTGGATGCCCAATTGCAGGAAGGTCTGAACATTCTCAAACTCTCCGATTATTTCAAAAATCCGGGAATCGTTGAAATCCCGGTTTCTCAAAACACGACCGCATCCGCAAAAAAATAAACTCCCAAACCGGTTGGTCTTCCACCAACCGGTTTTGTTTCTAGTTTCACTCTTTGGCATGAACGAGACCAGTCTCGTTCATTACATTACCCGTCAATTTCTATAAATGATGTGCCTGGCGGATTTCAGCCAATCGGGACTCTTTACCAAATGTAGAAGAGTTATTAGTTGATTGATTTTATTGAAAATAAGAAACCGTTAACATTTGAGACCTCTGAAAAAGTATTGTTTTTGTTTTACAAGAGTGATAAATAAAAAAAGAGAAGGTTGAGGAGGAGGAAAGAAGCGGTTGGGAGAGTCCAACGACCTTTGGAGGAGTCTCCAAAGAGGAGAATACACTGGTATTCTTGTCCTTTTCGGATTAAGGAGACACAACTCCCCTGCGTTTGACCATCCGGACCAGATTCTCGGCCATGACCGCCATCTCCAAGAATTGTTTCACTCGTTGTAATCCGCTGACCGTCATCTTGCGTACCCCGCGCCAGAGTTTGAGACACCCGAAATACGATTCAATCAGATACCTTTTCTTCTTTTTCCAGCGCTCATTATGTCGTACATCTTCAGGTTTCTGGACTCGGGCATGGCGCTGATTCCGTAAAATCCCATCCACGATCCCATGGCGTCCCAACCACTCCCGATTCCGTTTCGCATCAAATCCCCGGTCCGCCAGCACGATCCCTTCCTCTCCGGTCAATACTTGCGGCAGTAAAAATACATCATGAATATTCGCAGGCACGACTAACGGTCGTCCCCCCAACGTCGTCTTGGGATCATAGCGTAAACACACATTATATCCATGCACGATCTTCAAGGGTCCTCGTTTCCCGGTTCCTGCTTCCGGTTCTAAGGGTTTCCCTTCTGGATCTGTGGCCTCTTTCTTATGATGACTTTCCACGAGGGTCGCATCCACAATCACCACACTCCCTTTCTTTAAGGACACCTTCTGCCGTCCTAACTGTTCTTCAAACCAGCCCCACAACTCGTTCTCCACTCCCGCCTGGCGAATTCTCTCCCGAAACTTCACCAGCGTCGTATCATCCGGCACTTCCTCCCCAAAAGCAATCCCCACAAACTCCCGAAAGGACAACCGATCCGTAACCTCTTCAACTACCCGCACATCTGACAGATTATAAATCCTTTCCAACAACCATATCCGAAATAATACCTCCGGCGCATACCCCGGACGTCCCTGATCCTTCGAATACATTCCTTCCAACCGTTGATGCAGTCCCTTCCAATCCAGCATCCCTTTCAGTTTCTCCAAAAACTTCCCGGTCTTCGTATCCAACTCCATCCATCCTTGCAGTAAGTGTCCTTGTCCTTTTTCTTCCCCGATCATGTGTCTCTCCTTTTAGGTTTTCCTTCCCATACTCTCAATCCCAACAAAAGGTAGACTTTTTCAGAGGTCTCATTTGTTAAATGTTTTTTTACCTTATTTGGTGGAGTGAATTAATCTATATCGTACGAAACCACATAGCAGGTCAAATCTCTCACAGTTGCCAGACTTGAATAGAAAATTTAATTTTGTATTACTATATGCTACATTATTAATATCTTATTTTTATAACCATCCGGTTTGAGGATTAAAATCGATGTGCATATCTCTTAGTAAAGATAATGTTGAAATTATTAAAAATATCTTTGATATTATTCAAGCAATAGCAACAGTTTTCGCTATTATCATTGGCGGTATATGGAGCTATATGCTTTTTATAAGAAAAAGACAGAAGTACCCACGTGCTAATATCACACATAATATTACTCATAGACAGATTGGAAATAAAAAGATCTTATTGCATGTAGCTGTAACAATTACGAACGTTGGGGATGTTCTCATTGCTTTAGTTTCTGGAG
The DNA here is from genome assembly GCA_963768165.1 of uncultured bacterium. Taxonomy (GTDB): domain Bacteria; phylum UBP4; class UBA4092; order UBA4092; family UBA4092; genus CAVYHJ01. The sequence goes on from CAVYHJ010000002.1 coordinate 421,965, forward strand.
AAACCCGTATTCAACAAATACTCCCTTTATCGCTCGAACTACTTAAGTCTATCAATCAAGGGGATAAATTACCTCCTGAGGGTAACACTGAGATTGAATGGCCTATAATAGATTCTCGGGAGTCCGAATGGCAAAATAACCAAATAGAACCTGGTGAAAACGATCAACTTCATTACGACTTTATACTTGATGATTCAATTAAGATTATAGAAATATATAGTCATTTTAAGAATGCAAAAATTCCCCAGAAGGATATTGGATGGAATACAACAACAATTTACGATATTTCGTGATGGATAACATTTATTAAATGCATTATAATCTTGTTTTAAGGAGGATAATATGAAAAATGTTTTAACCAATGAACTTACAAAACAAGCACCAAAGAAACCACGCCCGACTACAAAGCCACCAAAATAATTATGTCTGCGTCGGGAATGGTTGATTTTTACCTTTCCCGACGCCCATTCTATCCACGCATTTATTTTCTGCGTTTTGCCATCTCTAATTTTTCTTTTCTGGATAATGATTTAATACGAAACTCTTCCTTGGAAGCCAAGGACCGATTGTGATATTTTTTGGAATAGATGAGTTTGACGGGACGGCGGGAGCGGGTATATTTTGCGCCTAATTTTGAACTGTTATGTTCCCGCACTCTTCGTTGCAGATTGACGGTAATGCCGGTATATAAAGTCTTATCGGCACATTTAAGGATATACAGATAATACATATTTATTCAACAATGTTTTTCACTCGACCCACTTCCCCGGTTTCCAAACGCACCTTTATCCCGTGAGGATGCTCTGGGGAATTGGTAAGAATATCTTGAACAATGCCTTGGGTTAATTTGTTACTGGACTGGTCCCCTTTTTGAACAATATCCACGCGCAATCCGGCTTTTATATTTTTTCGAAGAGTACCATTCATAGTAAAAATCTGTTCCACAGAATTAAAAACTTTATACATCGGGATGAAGTATCTTTTACGGTTTTTTCGACGCACATTATAATTTAACATCTTGCTTCAAGGATACTAAATAAACCAGAACAATCATCCCTTTCCCTTTTATTTATTTCTATGTAGTCCAACTAAGGATAGATATGAAGAATAAGTTACTTATTCGACTGGAACATAAAGAGAGGTTTCGGCGTTAGGATCGGTAGGTCCAGTTCCTAATAAACTTTTTTCATAATATTGGAAGGTAATCGGCTGAGAAAGTTTCATACCAGATTTCGGCAACCAGGTTTGAAAAATGTAAGCATAGCTTTTTTGTATTTCAAAACTAGACCCCATATGTTGAAAGAGTGCATATTTGTGAGCCGGCAGGGTCAAGGCCGTCATTCCCGCAGGAACAGAATCAGTATCATTGACTTGGAACCCAACCATATAATCAAGGTTAATAATAATATTATTATTAAAAAAGTCAAATGAATTAAGTGAAGTCGTATCAATTGTAACTATGCCTATAACCGCATTGGGATTGATAATATTTTTAATTTCTTTATATCTTCCTTGTAAAGACATCCAAACTTGAGGTGCATCATTTTTGATATTATTTAAGTTGGTTTTCCGATGAAAACCGACGATTTTAATTTCGTCCAACTGAGTGAACTGAGGTTCTGATAGACCCTTTGGCTTTTCTTTAACGATCTGATTAAAAGAATAAGTTGTTTCAGGAGATGTATTTTTTTGATAAAAATAATATCCTGCACCCAGAATGGCGATTATAATAATTCCTATAAATAATTTTTTCATTTTAATAAACATCCTTTTAGTTGGGTTATTGTCATTTGTCAAATTATAATGAGCGTATACCGTTTTGTCAAGTACTGTCCTGAATCAACCCTGAGACACCAAAATTTAATAAATCTTATCCAAAGTACCGAAAAGATTTCCAAAACTCCTGCCAAGGTTTACGCAACTTCCGGCAGATGAAGATATCAGGGTGCTCTTTCGTCTCTTCATTTTGGACTCCATACCGATTGGAGCTATGACCTGCAAGCGTACAGTTTTCGAAGATTTTTTCAGTATCTTCGCGTGACAAACCAATCACTATGAGTGTTTGGGGTGGTGGGTTACCATAGCCGCGCAGCCAGAAGGAATTAACTCCGCTGATGGCTTGTGGTAAACCATAGGATGGACCATAGAGATTTATCGCTCCTGCCTCACCGTAATTGCCAGCTAGAATCCCCACATGAGTTCTCTCTTCAAGGGGTAGTGTGTCACGAATATCCGCCACTGTATGTACCAACTCTGGCCAACCGATTTCTTCACGTAATTCAGGGTTTACCTTATTCACCAAATTCCACCAAACGGAATTAATGGGTGCTAGTGGGAGTGACAAACCCATGGCCACTATACCACCAATAATGAGTCCGCTATACAATGAAACCAGTCTTTTTCTAAGCCGCGCCCCTTTCAATGAGTCCAGTCTTTTCTCTGCCAAGCAAGTCCCCGCGGCTAGCAACATGGGATAAGCCGGTGACAAATAATACCCTTTTCCTTTAACAATGAAATACAGTACGAAGGGGACTAGGTACACCCACCCCAATATCCGGTATTGCCGACCTTCATGATTTACCCAGTAAAAACGAAATCCATTAATCCACAACACAATCGTAGCGATATTCGTACAGATATAAAATTGGTCAAGTAGATAGGTTTTGGTACGCCCGAGTTGTATAGCGCGAGCACGGATACTGCTCAAAAATTGTAGGGAGATAAAATGATGGTGTATCTGCCAAATTAAATTGGGTAAGAAGATTAACAATGCCAAGACTACCCCGCCCCAGAGCCAAGGGCTTTTTAGATAACGTCTCATCGGTGTAAAGACCACCCCGGCGACAATACCCCCCACAAAGAAAGCCATATTATATTTTGTCATCATCCCCAGCCCGATGACTCCACCAATTCCCAGCCACCATCGGGGATTTTCTGATTTGATCAACCGGATTATCAAATAGGCAATGAGTACACACCACAAATAATCAAATGTCATATATGTAAAAAGAGATGCGTTGGTAAGTGCCATTGGGGCAATGGCGACCGCCCAGGCGGTAATACCTTGAGCCCAACGTGAACCACCCAGCTCCCCTGCTATCAGACCGGACAATAATATAATCAGACTTACGGAAAGAGCAGCAAAAGAACGAAGGCCAACCAAAGAGGGACCAAAGAGCTTATAAGCGATGTGGGCTATAAACGGAGTTAGCGGCGGATATTCTACGAACCCCCATGCCAAATGACGTCCTTCATCGAGAAATGCCAGTTCATCGCGGTGAAAACCATATTGCCTATTTGTAAGTGTAAACAGTACAAGAGCACCCAAGGAAAATAGAACTAAAATGTTAAATCCTTCCCTATTTTTATTTTCACTCACCATTTTATAAAACTCCCTGCTTAAGGGATTTCCATAACCCATCATTATAATATGAAATGGGTAGGATGTATAAGTAGTCGTCCTTGAAAAAGGGAAATAGAACAATAAAGATGGGATAGAAATGATTTTCTCGCCATGTTAAAATCACCAGGTATATTGAAATAAATACAAATATCTGGAGGATTTAGAGTGATTCCATTGACCGATACGACACAAGAGAATTTATTTAGTGGAGAATTAAAAAGTCTGTGTAATCCCCGCCATCCGTTAATTCAACTGGCCCATCAGATGGAATGGGGAGAACTGGAGGCCGCCTTTGCGGGGTGTTATTGTCCGGATTTCGGACGTCCCTGCAAACCCATTCGATTACTGGTGGGGATCCATTATTTAAAGCATGCCTATCACTTGAGCGATGAGGAAGTCGTGGAGCGCTTGGCGGAAAATCCGTACTGGCAATACTTTTGTGGGTTTGAGTATTTTCAGAGGGAGCTTTTCCTGAATGCCAGCTTATTGAGTAAATGGCGTAAACGGATCCAGCAACAGAAGATGGAGAAGCTCTTAGAGGTGACCATTACCACAGGGTTGAAGACGGGTGCCTTGAAGCGGAGGCAGTTGGCCAAACTGAATGTGGATACGACGGTGCAGGAGAAAGCAATTACCTATCCCACGGATGCGAAACTGTACCTGAAGATGTTGCAACGCTTGGTGAATCTGTGCCACCAGGAAGGGATTGAACTGCGGCAGAGCTATACCCGCAAAGCCAAGAAGAGTTTATTTTTGTATCATCGGTATGCCCATGGGCGTAAGGGGAAGAAGGCGCAGAAGGAATGGAAGAAGTTAAAGGTGTACTTGGGACGGGTGAGTCGGGATGTAGGTCGGAAGGTCCTGAAGGCAAACCGGGAGGAACTCTGGGAGGTATTGGGACCGGAATTAGCCATGGCCCAGAGGTTGTTGGAGCAAAAGCGAGAGGATTCTCCGAAACTGTATAGTTTGCATGCCCCGGAGGTGGAATGTATCGCCAAAGGTAAAGCCCATAAGAAATATGAGTTTGGCTGCAAGGTGAGTGTGGTAGCGACTTCTCAAGATCCGTTCATTGTAGGCATGCAAGCGCTTCACGGGAATCCCTATGACGGACATACCTTAGAGCAGGCCTTGAAACAGGCCGAGCGGTTGGGACATTTTCAAGCTCAGGAGGTGTATGCGGATCAAGGGTATCGGGGACACGATTATGCGGGAGAGGCTACGATTCATCTCAGTCGGTGGAAGTTATCCGGACTCAAAGAATCGGTCATTCGATGGATTAAACGCCGGAGTGCGATTGAACCCGTGATCGGACATGCCAAAACCGATGGATGGTTAGGACGAAACTATCTGAAGGGAACCCACGGCGATCACATCAATGCGATCCTCTGCGGATGTGGGTACAATATCCGCAAGCTTCTAAGGAAGCTTCTTTTTGTCCTTTGGAAAATTCGGCTCGGGAGGTTCCTTTCTCTCTCCCAAAGTTCCCTCTTTGTGTCCTACAATCTAAAAAAGAAACTTTTTCAGGGACATCTAAGTAGAGTCTTGTCCAATACAAGAGAATGCTAAAAAAATAAATGAATGTTTTTCCACGTTGGGAATGAAGTAACGTGAATTCCCGACACGTCTTAATATAACGAGAGATTCTGCGTGCTTAGCTATAATGACAAACGAGAATAATGATCATTCCTGCCTTTTTTCCCTATCTTTTTCCAAGAACGCCCAATCATCGGTGATAAGTCTGGCTCCCTTGGTATAGGTGACATAGGCATACGCCCATTCAAAAAGGACGAGGAAACGGTTGCGGAATCCGATGAGCCAGATAATATGAATGAACAGCCAGCTTAGCCAGGCGAGAAATCCGGTCAATTGAGTAAACCCAAGGTCTGCAATCGCCAGATTACGACCAATGGTTGCCATACTGCCAAGGTCTTTATAATGAAACGGAACCATCCCCTTGCTGGAAATAACCGACTTAATATTCCGCGCGGCATGTCTGCCTTGTTGAATGGCAACTTGGGCAACACCGGGAAGAGAACCGAGAGATTGCCGCGTCGCTTCGCTCCTCGCAATGACAAAACAGGCTATATCACCGATAACTTGAATTTCCGGATGACCGGGAAGCGTCAGGTCTTCATTCACAATTACGCGTCCCGCTTTATCCAAAGGAACGCCGAGAGATTTGGCAAGAGGGGAGGCGACATTTCCCGCCGCCCAAAGAATCGTATGCGCGCGAATTCTTTTTCCGTTCACTTCTACTTCTTTTTCATTCAATACGTTCACTCTGGAATTACACTGGACTTCAATACCCAGCGATTGCAATTGCTTAACAGCACTCGCAATCAGTTTTTCGGAATACATCGGCAGAATGTTAGGTTCTGCTTCAAACAATAAAATCTTCGCTTGTCTTGGATCAATATGTCGAAAATCTTTAACTAAAGTAAATTTGGCAATTTCAGCAATCGCTCCCGCTAATTCCACTCCTGTCGGTCCTCCTCCTACGATAATAAAAGTTAAAGTGGCTGTCTTTTCTTCAGGAGTGGCCGCCTTTTCAGCCGATTCAAAGGCTGTCAAAATCCTTCTGCGAATTTCCAAGGCATCTTCCAGACTCTTTAATCCCGGCGCGTATTTCTCCCATTCATCTTTCCCAAAATAAGAATGGCGCGCTCCGGTGGCGATAATGAGATAATCATAGGGCAAGGTGAGTCCATCGGTGATGACTTGTTTATTGGCAACATCAATATGTTTCGCCTCCGCCAACAGGACTTCCACATTTTTTTGCTTTCGCAAAATACTGCGGATGGGCGCGGAAATATTGGCGGGAGATAATCCCGCGGTCGCTACCTGATAAAGCAATGGTTGAAAAACATGATGATTTTTTCGGTCAAGGAGAGTAATTTCAACAGGAGACTTCGCCAACTCTTTCGCCGCGTATAACCCGCCAAATCCCCCGCCGATAATAATCACTAGTGGATTGGATCTAAGCGGTCCGGGACTCATAGAATCAAGGTTTACTATGAGCAATTTCAGTGGCTTGGTCAATGATTTTTGGATTTAGCGGGGTATCCATCAATTCAAGATTTTGCTTAAGATGATGAATGTTTTTCGTGCCCGCTAAAACGGAATTGACATGGGGGTTACGATAGAGAAATTGGAGTGCGAGCGCGGTGAGTTTATCCCCGTCCCCATTTACCAAATCCAGATAAGCCTTGATTTTCTTTTGGTTTCTTTCGTTTTCTTTTTGGAGATGCGGAATAACCCGTCGGGTTAATCTGCCATACGCCAGTCCGCCGCGAAGGATAACACCGATACCCTTTTTTCCGCATTGCTCAATCAAATGTTCATCGTTCACGTTCAGCAAACTATAATCCATTTGCAACACGTCGAAATCTCCCGATTCAATACATTGCCGGGCAATATCCCCCGCCGGAGAAGCGCCGATAAACCGTGCTTTGCCTTCGGCTTTGGCATCCTTCATGGCTTTAACGGTTTCGCCCGAATCCAATACTTTCTGCGGGTCGGGACCAAAATGGATTTGAATCAAGTTAACGTATGGGGTATTTAACAATTTAAGGCTTAAATCAATGGAGTCTTTGACCGCTTTATACGAAAAATCGTAATAAGTGGTTGGCTCCACAGAATGTTCCCCGCATTTGGTGGCAAGAAAATATTCCCTACGACGATGGGAAATATATTTCCCGATACGCTCTTCGCTTTTAAAATAGGCGCGTGCTGAATCCACCATATTGATTCCCAAATCCAATACGGCGTTTAAGACTTTCCCTGCTTCTTCTTCCTCCGGGCGAGTTTTCTCAGAAGGGTCTCCCAGTCCCCAGTCCCGGCCTATTTCCAATGCTCCAAATCCGATAAATGTGACCCCTGCTCCGGTATTCCCCAACGCGCGTTTTTCCAACCCTTTGTACATACTTTTCTCCTTTTGATGAGTATAGAGAATTATACCAGATGGTCTAAATCATTGACAGAATGACGGGTTTCCCGTATCATCGTAAAATGTATTCAAAAAAAGGAGTCTTTATTATGAAGTGTTATAATTGGATATCTTGTTTAATTGGGGTAACTTTTATTCTATCCGTTGCCCCATCTAATAGTAAAACCCATACCTATACTTGGGCGAAGGGAAATATCGAGATAACCGCGAACGGGGTCTTGGAACAACCCGGAACCAATGATGCCCAAAATAGCATTTTGGTGAAAGAAGCAACACGTACCGCGGGGTATCGCTCTGTGGAGAGGTTTTTATCGGCACTCCCCTTGGACAGTACACGCAATATAGGTATCTTGGGAAAATCCAATACGGAATTCGCGCGCCAATTAAATCAATGGATTATCATGAATAGCTTGATCACGAATTTTAAATTTACCTCGGATTCCACAGGCAGTGTGAAGATTTCAGTCGATGCCCAGCAATTTGCCAAATTTATATCCCGTTACGATAAACCGGTTATCGTCAAAACGAAAACAGCACCCGTAAAGACGGCAAAGAGTCTCGCTTCCGATACTTCAAAAATGGGAAAAAATTTCGCTCTCGATACTTCTAAGCCTCCTAAAACGCTGGCGGTAGATACAGCTAAAAGGGAAAAGCATATAGCTGTTGATACATCTAAAACAATAAAAAGTCTGGCCGTTGACACAACGAAACCGGAAAATAATCTTGCCATGGATACGTCAAAAATGGGAAAGTCTGTCTCCGTGAATACGTCTAGAACGGTTGAACCTGTTGCTTTTGATACGAGTTCAGTAGCAATGAAAAAACCTGTTCCCGTAGGTGTTCCAAATACTCAAGAGAGTCCTATTCTCAGCGCAAGTTCAACAAATATGAACTCTCCTATCATACAACCTAATCCGTTGAGAGAGGGATTCAGACCCGGATTCAGACCTGATAACGGGAGAATGATACAGCCGGGTTCTCGGAGATTGATTCAGGCGGATGTGCAGATGGATGTTGCTAAAGATACCTCAATTCCCGAAAATATACGAATCTCACAGGCGGAAGCAGGCATTCGGGGAAAGGAAAAACAGGAATTATATCGTCAAATAGCTGATACACCGGTATCTGGTAATATGACTTATACTCAATGGATTCACGCCCATCCGGAGTATGAGGATTCTTCAAATGCAGCGATTGAAAACAATACCATGATGGGCAAACCGCAATGGAATGCGGATTCTACTCAAGTAAAACTCAATGGCAGGATAGAATTGCGATTTCTTCTCATGGCAGTGAGACAAGCGGAAATGAAAATTCAAAATGCCAATACTCCTGTGTCCAAAGACACTACGAAGGTAATGCCCTCACCACCTCCGCCACCCGCGGTCAAAAATTAAAGCCATGCGGTCGGGAGACATAGAGCGGGAAATCCACTTGCAATGGGCTTAATCCGCACAGGCATGATATTGCCAAACAATTAACTTTTAACTTATAATTTCGTGCTTATGACCAAACCAGAACCAACCATACTAGTCGTTGACGATGAACCGGAATCGTTATCCGTGATGAGTGAATCATTGGAACGGGTGGGTTATCATGTTGTCCCGGCGAAAAGTGGTGCCGAAGCGTTTCAATATTTGACAGCGAATGATGTGGATGTAGTGTTAACGGATTTAAAAATGCCCACCATAGACGGCATGGAAATTCTGACAGCTGCGCGGAAAAACGACCCCAATACCGCCGTCATTATCATTACCGGATATGGAACCATTGAAACCGCCGTTGAAGCTATGAAAGCTGGTGCGTTTCATTATTTGACCAAACCGATTAATGTGGAAGAATTGCGTTTAACTGTGAAAAAAGCGCTGGAACGAAAAGACCTGATTACGGAAAATATAGATTTAAAACGGAAGGTCGAACGTAAATTTGGGTTTGAAAATATTATTGCCAATTCCCAGCGGATGCATGAGATTCTGGATACGGTCGCACAGATTGCGCCCACCCGCGCCAATGTCCTGATTACTGGAGAAAGCGGTACCGGCAAAGAATTGATTGCCAACGCCATCCATTATAATAGTCCCCGCAAAGACCAGCCGTTCGTGAAACTCAATTGTGCCGTGTTGGCGGAAGGAGTATTGGAAAGCGAACTCTTTGGCCATGAAAAAGGCGCGTTCACCGGGGCGGTTAAAAGCCGCAAAGGCCGGTTCGAAATGGCGGATGGCGGAACTATTTTTCTGGATGAAATTGGTGACATTCCCCCGTCCACTCAGGTAAAATTATTGCGTGTATTGGAGGAACGTGAATTTGTCCGTGTGGGCGGTACGGAGAATATTAAAGTGGATGTCCGCCTTATTACGGCCACCAATCGAGATTTGAAAAAGGCTATCGAAGAAGGAAAATTTAGAGAAGATTTGTTTTTTCGATTGAATGTGATAAGCATAGAACTTCCCCCTCTGCGGGAACGGCAGGAAGACATTCCGCTTATGGTACAGCGCTTTTTGGAAGAGTTTTGTCAGGAAAATAATAAACCTGTGATGACTCTCAGTCATGGTGCGCTGGAGGTTTTGGTACATTATTCATGGCCGGGAAATGTGAGAGAATTAAAAAATGTGATTGAAAGTCTGGTAGTACGTTTGAATAAAAAGGAAATCAAAGTGGAGGATTTGCCGGATCAGATTTCTCATTCGTCGGGAAGACGTTCCGGGAACATGAGCGTTGGTCTTTCTCTGAAGGAAATGGAAAAAGAATTAATTCGGCGCACGTTGCAATCGGTCAATGGGAACAGGACTAAAGCCTCGCAAATATTGAAAATTGGATTACGTACATTACAACGTAAGGTCAAAGAATATCAATTGGATAACGATACAAGGAGTTAAATAATTATTATGGCGATTATCGTACAAAAATATGGCGGAAAATCGGTGGCAACTCCCGAATTAATGAAAGATATTGCACGGCGTATTTTGCGAATGAAAAAGAAAGAAGACCAGATTGTTGTCGTTGTTTCAGCGATGGGCAGTACCACCGATGAATTGTTGAAAAAGGCCGATAAAATAAGCCCCAATAATGACCCGCGTGAAATGGATATGCTGGTATCTATTGGGGAACAAGAAGCGATTGCCATGATGGCTATGGCGATTCAAGCAGAAGGTCATCCGGCGGTTTCCTTTACCGGAATTCAGGCGGGGATTCGCACGGATTCCCGGCACATGTTCGCGCGCATTACCCGGATTTATCCCAATCGTATTCTTGACGAATTGGATAAAGGCAAAATTGTCGTAGTGGCTGGATTTCAGGGGATGACCCCGGAAGAGGAAATTTCTACACTGGGACGCGGCGGGTCGGATTTAACCGCTGTCGCGTTGGCGGCCAGTTTGAAAGCGGAAGTCTGTGAAAAATACACCGATGAAATTGGTGTTTTCACGGCCAATCCCAAAATCGTTCCCGACGCCCGGAAAATTGATGTACTGTCCTATGATGAAATGATTGAAATGTCATCCCTCGGTGCCAAGGTTTTACAGGCCCGTTCGGTTCTATTTGCTAAAAAACATAATGTCAATATTCGAGTCCGTTCCAGCATTGTCGAAGATGTCGGAACATTAATTACCAAGGAGGCGAGAGCCATGGAAGAAGTTGTTGTCTCAAGTGTTATTCCTGAAAAAGAAGCGAAAATTACCATTTTGAGCGTTCCCGACAGGCCGGGAATTGCCGCCACCGTGTTCGGGAAAATCGCCGAACAGGAAATTAGTGTGGATATGATTATCCAAAATGTCAGTGAAGAACGGAAAACCGATATTACCTTTACAGTAGCGCGGGGAAGTTATAAACAAGCTCTTAAAATATCCAATCAAATCAAGGATGAGATTCAAGCACGGGAAGTCAAAGGCGATGACAAAATCGGCAAAGTCTCCGTGGTCGGTGTCGGTATGAAATCTACCCCCGGAATCGCCGCGGCCATGTTCCAGGCTTTATCCGCCAAAAATATCAATATCGAAATGATCAGTACGTCCGAAATTCGTATTTCCTGCGTCATCCCGGAAGAAAAACTCGACGAAGCCGTGAAAGTATTACACGAGAAATTTCAATTGGGCAAAAAAGCGGGAGCGTAATCGCGCTAGGGAAAAAACCGTTTCAAGACCGCTAATCGAATGAACACCAGCAGCCCCGCGCCTAGGAGCCAGGTACAGACCGACAATAGAATACAAGGTAATATCTTAAATCGGTAACTGGCCCAATAGAGGGTTAACGCGAATATGACCCAGACCGGAATGGAAGCCAGACTCCAAATCAGGTCTTCCCGGACTTGGGCCATACCGTTCGCGGAACCGATAAAATATAAAGCGGAGATGCTGATTACCGGAAATAATAACAATAATCCGGCGAGAAAACTTAGCCGGGTTTGTGATAACCACAGTATCAATGCAACAAATAGACCGCTGATAGCGGCTTTTAAGAGTATAATGATAGTAACTCCTTTCATTAGAATTGAAAAATAAAATTTTATCATGGAGACTTTTTCTTGACAAATAACCGAATTCACGGCTACTGTAGTATTCAAAATATTCAATAGAAACGGGTTTCAAAATCCATAAAAAAACAGGGGACTGCTATGGACATGAAAGAAATTAAAAAATTGATTGATTTGGCAATTAAATCCGATTTGGCGGAATTGGAATATACACAGGGAGAAACCAAAATCCGAATTGTGCGTGGCATGAATCCGCAAATCCAATTCCCGCTTCACCCTCCCACACTGATTTCCGGACAAACCTCTCCGCATCAATTGACCGCCTCATCCGTAGAAGCAACACCCGTGGGAGACAAGGTGCCGGATTCTTCCGCCAAAGAACAGCAATATGACCAGATTACCTCGCCTATGGTTGGAACTTTCTATCGCGCCTCGGCGCCGGATGCCGACCCCTATGTGGAAGTGGATGCTGTAGTGGAAGCTGACCAAACCGTATGTATTATCGAAGCTATGAAATTGATGAATGAAATTAAATCCGAATTCAAATGCAAGATTATTGAAATATTGGTTGAAAACGGACACGCTGTCGAATTCGGACAACCGTTGTTTAAGGTGCAGAAATTATAAATCACCACCCCTTTTGATTCCCCCTCCTTAATTAAGGAGGAGGATAGGGAGTGGTCTATTCTTATGTTTCAAAAAATATTGATTGCCAATCGCGGGGAAATCGCTCTCCGCATTATCCGGGCCTGCAAGGAAATGGGTATTCGGACTGTGGCCGTTTATTCTGAAGCCGATGCCGACAGTCTTCATGTTCAGTATGCCGATGAAAGTGTTTGTATCGGACGCGCACCCAGTGCCCAAAGCTATCTCCAAGTTCCTGCCATCATTAGCGCCGCGGAAATTACCGATGCCGAAGCCATTCATCCCGGGTACGGGTTCCTTTCTGAAAACGCCCATTTTGCGGAAATTGTCGAATCCTGCAATATCAAATTCATAGGCCCGACTCCCGAATCCATTCGTGCGATGGGGAATAAATCCGTTGCCAAACAAACCGCGTTGAATGCCGGTGTACCCGTGACCCCGGGTTCTGATGGGCCGGTTAAAACCATTGATGAATGTATTTTTACAGCCCATAAAATCGGGTTTCCTGTCATCATCAAAGCTTCAGCGGGCGGTGGCGGACGTGGAATGAGAATCGCGCATACCGACGTAAGTCTGGCAGCAGCGCTGGGGACCGCGCAGGCGGAAGCGGAAGCAGGATTTGGAAACTCCGAAGTGTATCTCGAAAAATATATCGATGAACCCAGGCATGTCGAAATTCAAATCTTGGGGGACGCTCACGGCAACATCATTCATCTGGGAGAGCGGGATTGTACTCTCCAGCGCCGACATCAGAAACTGGTGGAAGAATCGCCTTCACCAGTGCTCGATGGTGAATTGCGCAAAAAAATCGGGGAAGCGGCAGTGGCAGTCGCCAAATCTGTGAATTACCAAAATGCCGGCACCATTGAATTCCTCCTTGATAAAAATAATAATTTTTATTTTATGGAAATGAATACCCGCGTCCAAGTGGAACATCCTGTCACCGAAATGGTGACCGGGGTGGACATCATCAAAGAACAATTGCGCGTCGCCTTCGGGGAAAAACTTACCTATACCCAAAAAAATCTGGAATTGCACGGACATGCGATTGAATGTCGCATCAATGCCGAAGACTATACCAAAAACTTCATGCCCATGCCCGGAAAAATAACTTCCTATCATCCTCCCGGCGGTCCCGGCGTTCGCGTGGACAGTCACATCTATTCGGAATATGTCGTCCCCAGTCAGTATGATTCCCTGCTCGCCAAACTCATTGTCCACGCTCCCACGCGCGATCAAGCTATCTCCCGCATGTTGCGCGCTCTGGATGAATATATCATCGAAGGGATTCCTACTACCATTCCCTTTCACCAAATTCTTCTCAACCGTCCGGAATTCCGACGGGGGACCTTCGACACACATTTCGTCGAACGCCTCCTCGAATCCATGCATTCCTAAACTCTTCTGCAAATGCAGAAAAGTTAAACTATTGATTCTATTGAAGATAAATTGTTGGCATTTGCCGACACTTATTTCATCATTCCCATGAAATCCCAGGCAGGTTTTTTAGTGCATGGAACAAAGAATTTCGACCTCCTATGCTCGTGTAAGCGGAATTGAAAATAACAATTCCGCTCCTTCTCCGCTCCATAATGCCAAATTGGCATGTTTGGGATTCCCATGAAATGGTGGAAAGTGTGGACAGTGGCGACACTTTTTAACGCATTCCGCGAAATCGTAAGCTTTCCACAGTTGCGGAAAGGTGGTGGATTCCAGCCAGCGGGAATATTTCTCCATTTGGCGAAATATTTTTATAGAATTGATTTTATTGAGGATAGAAACTTTGTACGTTCGTACAAAGTTTCTCATACTCAAGATTCCTTCAAGAAAAAGTTAGTTACTTCTGTGCACCTTTCTCTTTGAGTAATCGGGCAATTTCAGTGTAATTTTTAATTTCGGCATAATATAGTGGAGTATATTCGTTGTAAACTCTAATATTTACATTTACTCCTTTATTCAATAAAAGTTTTACCACCTCTGTTTTTCCATATAAAGAAGCATAAAGAAGTGCAGTGCTTCCTGAATCATCAACGTTGTCAACCTTTGCTCCATGATCTAATAAATATTGAACTGCTTCAGTATATCCATTGTATGCAGCTATTATAAGTGGAGTAAACCCTCTATCCAATGATTTATTATTAATATCAATAGGTTTATTTAGAATAAATTTAATTGTTTTCATATCCCCTTTCCCACAAGCACGACGCAATCCCCACTCATAAATAGGTACAGAATTTGTAAATACATAGAATATTACGACTAATACTGCAATCAAGTTATGAAGGCCATGTATGGATGAGATGACGCCAAAAGATTCTTTAAATGAATATCGGCGGCATAGTAAATAAACAGTTGCATAGAATATTCCTATAAAAAACATATCAATGCATTTTACGATTCCCCATTGATAATGTCCTATTGAAAAAATAAGGGCTGAAAAAAGTACAATATACTTGGATGAGAATTTGAAATATTTCATGATTTCAATCGGAATTACTTGCGCTAGAATAGTCTCTACAACAGGCCCTAATATACCCACAATTAATATAGCTAAAAAGGGATGCATTAAAATTAAATAATCGTGATAAATAAAATTATTGTTTTCTTTAAATAATGTCGGTAAATCTTTTAAAAACAAAATTATTCCAAATGGAAGTTCTGCTATTAAACTAATGATAACTATAGTAGGGATAAGAATTAATAAACGGGGTTTGTAATCACTCTTAAAAGATAGATTTTCTTTTATTGTATGAAACATTTCGTTATTGATAGATTTTACTTACTACCAGAGTCGAAAAAAGAAAGGTACTTATTCCCAATCAGAAAACTAACCCTATAATATAGCGTATCCATTAAGTGAGAATATACCAAAGAAGACAAAAATGGGCAAGGAAAATAGAACGACAAAAATCTTACTGTTTCCCTAACTTTTCTTTTGCTTCCGTATTAGCAGGGTCAAGTTGAAGAACTTTTTGCCAGGCGGTGAGGGATTCCTGTTCCTTTCCCAGGAGGGAAAGTATGCGGGCTAGATTCACCCATGAATTGGGATTATGCGAATTCCATTGGAGGGCATTTCGGAAAGCAGATTCAGCTTTTGAATAATTCTGTTGATTAACGTAAGCGAGTCCCAAATTGGTGTACCCTTCCACGGATTTTGGGTTAATTCGAATGGCTTGAGAAAAATATTCAATAGCTTTGTCCATGTCTCCGGTCTTTGCGTAAGCCGTACCCAAATTGAGCCAACCGCTTTGAGAGAGGGGATTTAAATAGACATATCTTTCAAGTTCCTTTTTGGCATCCGGTATATGGTTTTGAAACAAATACCAGATTCCGCGGGTCAGATAAGGTTCTGAATAATTGGGTTCGTACTGACTTGACGAATAGGATTCGTTAAACGCCTGATCCCATATATTTCTTCGCGCGTAAAGCATGGAAAGGTTATGTTTGGCAAGTGCAAAGGGTTGATGCGGATCTATGATGATGGGTTGATTTTGAGTTATGGGAATATCCAAGGATTTGGTTAAAATATTCCAGTACACGGATTGATCCGCCAAATCGTGTAATTCCCGGTCGGTCACAGGATGTGAGGTTAGTCGTCCAAAATAAACCGCAGGAAGAAAATAATCTTGTAAGTTGTCGGAAAGGATGACATCATATTCCGCATAGACCGGCTTGCCGGTTTCGAGAACCTGTTTCCAATCATTAGCGTTCCTCGGAATATGTTTTTCACGGTTAACACAGATAATTTTAATATCGGGACGAACCCCTTCCACCTGCTGGAGATAGAGAGTGATAAAATCGGTGAAGACATTTTGCACATAAATCGTCGAACCAAAGGGGATATCCTGCAATATTTGATGACCGAATTGACGGGGCAGATCATATTTTAATACTGCGATGTCCTGATAATTCTGTTTAAACAAATGATAGGGAAAATTCACAAAAACAAGGCACAGTACTATGTAAATTGACGGGAGAAAAGGGGATTTTTGCTTTTGCATGATTTCAACAACTTTACAAAATATCCAATAAATACCAATTCCAATCCAGATGGAGAAAAGCGCATATCCCGGAAGAAAATAATTGGAAAACTCCTGTTCCATGCGTTGGCTGTGACCGTAGACCAGTCCCAGAAGAATGTTAGCGAGGATGATACTAGCGGAAAATGCAAAATATAAAAACCGTTTGCGAGACAAATAAATACATCCGATAACGCCAAGAATAATCCCCGGCCAGGTAAAGTTATTTAAAAATTCTCTGCCTGCGGCGACGGCTAAAATCTCCATGCCGTACCACGAATGGGAAAACATTTTTTCTTTGAAATCCTGATGAGTAATATAAATCTTGAACCGGTGCCAAGTTTGTGGGTCATCCCAATTGAGAACAGGATGGGTTGCCGCACGCAGAGGAATGTATAAATAGGTCATGCAGCCTAAGAAAATCAAAGATATAAGGAAAAAGATTTTTTGAGTAGTTAATGTTTTTCTGAGGGAAGAAAATAAAAGGAGTATCCCTATTCCCGGAATCAATAAAATCATCTCTTCGTGGATTGCCAACCCCAAACCAAGAAGAAACGCAGAAAAATACAAATGCCTCTCATTATTTTCGGGAAATTGCTCGTAATATAAAAGGTGGTATCCGGCACCCAAAAGAAATAGGAGATTGGGAATATACACGCCTGCCATAACGGATTGAGACCAAAAAATCAGAGAAAAGGCAAGGGACAGGGAACCGATGAAACCGGAGAGAAGTTGTGTAAAACAATAGTTTTCTTTTTTTGTGAAAAGAAGGAAAATCAAAAAAGTATAGACCAGAATGAGCGAACCGGACAGACACGAAAGAAAATTAATACGCAACGCGATGGTTCTTAGCGGAGCAAAAACCGAGAAAACAGAAGAAAGCAAAACGTAAAAGGGAAATCCCGTGGAGTGGGGAATTCCCAAACGGTAAGCTGCCGTGATAAATTCCCCACTATCCCACCAGTAAACCCCGGGGCACAGGGTATAGAGATAAACGGCCATGCTGGTCAAAAATAGTATTAAAAAAATGCCGGATACTTTATTCTTGAACATAAATGCCCTTGTCCTCCAGTCATAATATCATATTGACGGAAAATTAGTTTCAAGTGTAGCGTTACTTTTGTAATTGCGGGTACGAAGGGTTATGATTGCCCGCTGGGGTGGGGATGTAATATAATTAATAGCTTACCTGAATAAGGACAAGAGTTGAATAATGTCTAAAAATGTTCCCAAGAAAAAGTACGCCATTGGTATAGACCTGGGCGGGCAATCGGTCAAAGGCGCCCTCGTGGATTCCAAAGGGAAAATCATTTTCGAAAACGTTTACCCTACCGAAAGGAAAAAAGGGCCGAAACACGTTATTGGAAAAACGCGCCAACTTGTCCATGAACTGGCGCATTATGGAAAACAGAAAAATGGAAATATTCTCGGAGCCTGTGTGGCTGTCCCCGGTTTGATTGATATGAAATCATGGATAGTGCGAATTGCACCTAATTTACCGGGTTGGGTGGATATCCCCTTGCGAAAAGAAATGCAAAAAGGGTTTTCATTTCCCATTTATTTAGAAAACGATGCGAACGCCGCCGCCTTTGGTGAAAAATGGATTGGCGTGGGGAAAAATGTGAATACGATGGTGTTATTAACCTTGGGTACGGGAATTGGCGGAGGGCTTATTTTAAACGGCAAAGTCTGGCATGGCGCGGATGGCGCGGGAGGAGAACCGGGACATATTAATTTATTTCCCGACGGCTTGTTATGCGGATGCGGGAACCACGGTTGTTTGGAAGCGCATACATCTGCATTGGGCATAACCAAAAGAACCAAAATGGCGCTTGAATCCGGTGAGAAAAGTCTTCTTACGAAAATAGTTAAGGACGATTTGACACAAATAACTCCCAAACTGGTAAGTGAAGCCGCTAAACGCGGAGATAAACTGGCTAAAAAAATAATGGATGATACTGGACGATATCTGGGAATTGGAATTATGTCTCTAGTTAATTTATTGAATCCCGAAATGGTCGTCCTCGGCGGTGGAATTATGAAAGCCGGAAACTTAATTTTAAAACCGGTACACGATGAATTTAAAAAACGGGGGTTCAAATTTTTAATCCAGCGCACGAAAATCGTTCCCGCGAAACTGGGTAATGAAGCCGGACGAATTGGCGCTGCAGGAATCGTCTTTGCTCAAGATATCGATTAATTAATTTATGTACCCAAAAAGAATTCGAAACTTTAGTATTATCGCGCACATTGACCACGGGAAAACTACGCTCTCCGACCGTTTGTTGGAGGTAACCGGTGCCTTGACCCAACGGGAAATGCGCGACCAGGTATTGGATTCAATGGACTTGGAGCGGGAACGTGGCATCACCATTAAATCTCATCCGGTACGTCTGGATTATAAAGCCAAAGACGGCAAGGAATACGTTTTGAATTTACTGGATACTCCCGGCCACGTGGATTTCTCTTATGAAGTCTCCCGCTCGTTGGCGGGTTGTGAAGGCGCTGTACTGCTCATTGACGCATCCCAGGGTGTGGAAGCACAAACCCTCGCCAATGCCTACATGGCGATGGATCATAAACTGGCAATCATTCCTGTCATCAATAAAATCGATTTACCCAATGCTAATGTTGAATCCAGCGCCCATCAGATTTGTCAGATTCTTCCTATTCAAGAAAAGGATATTATCCTTGCCAGTGGAAAAGAAGGTATTGGCATCGAGGATATTTTGGAAGCGGTGGTTCATCGTGTCCCGCCTCCCAAGGGGAAATTGGATTTACCTCTCGCCGCGCTGATTTTCGATTCATCCTACGACAGTTACCGCGGGGTCATCGTGAATTACAGGATTTTTGACGGTACCATTAAAGCAGGGGACAAGATTCAAATGATGGCAAATAAACAGGAATATGAAGTCATGGAAATCGGTACCTTCCAACCCAAGATGGAACCCACTAAAGAATTGAGCGCGGGGGAAGTGGGTTACATGATTGCCAATATTAAAACCATCAGCGATGTAAAAATTGGCGATACTATTACCAATTATTTGCATGGCCGGACAATACCCCTGCCGGGGTACCGCGCGGTAAAACCGATGGTCTATTGCGGACTGTATCCCGCCGTCAGTGAAGATTATGAAGAGTTGCGGGATGCTCTTTCCAAGTTAAAGTTAAATGATGCTTCTTTTGTTTTTGAACCGGATAATTCACCCGCCTTGGGTTTTGGATTCCGCTGCGGTTTTCTCGGTTTGCTGCACATGGAAATTATTCAGGAACGGTTGGAACGGGAATATAATTTAACGTTGGTTACAACCGCGCCCAATGTGCTCTATCAAGTCAAGAAACCCAGTGGAGATGTGATTGAAGTGGACAACCCGTCCAAATTCCCGACCGGTCAGGTCGAGGAATGTTTGGAGCCGTACATCAAAGCCACCTTGATTATGCCCGCGGAATATGTCGGTAACGTCATGAAATTGGCGACTACCCGACGGGGAGAATTCGTCAAAATTGATTATTCCGATACTAATCGCGCC
Source organism: uncultured bacterium (assembly GCA_963768165.1). GTDB lineage: Bacteria > UBP4 > UBA4092 > UBA4092 > UBA4092 > CAVYHJ01. The sequence goes on from CAVYHJ010000002.1 coordinate 441,976, forward strand.
ACCATTATTTTTAATTTCCCGCTGGCGGAAACCATTCTCGATTTCTATGACAAATTAAAATCCGTCAGCCGGGGATATGCCTCCATGGATTACGAATTTATTGGATACCGTCCCTCTGACTTGGTGAAACTGGATATTCTTCTCAATGGCGACCCGGTAGATGCTTTATCTATTATTGTCCATAAAGATTTTGCCTATCACCGGGGACGTGCTCTGGTGGAAAAACTGCGCACCTTGGTTCCCCGGCAAATGTTTGAAGTCGCCATTCAAGCCGCCATTGGCAGCCGCGTTATTTCCAGGGAAACTGTGAGCGCTCTCCGCAAAAACGTCACGGCTAAATGTTATGGCGGCGATATTACACGTAAACGCAAATTATTGGAAAAACAAAAAGAAGGGAAAAAACGCATGAAACAAATTGGCCGGGTGCAGATTCCGCAGGAAGCCTTCATGGCGGTATTAACGGTAGAATAAATGAATCATGAAAAATCTCTTTGGCGGGAATGTATTGAACTTATTTTAAAAGGGTTTATGCTGGCATTAGTCATTCAAACATTTATCACCAAACCGTTCAAGATTCCCTCTGGTTCCATGATGGATACGTTACAAATCGGGGATTTGATATTGGTCAACCGGTTTGCCTATTGGTTCAGTACTCCGAAACGAGGAGATGTGATTGTGTTTAAGTATCCAGTAAATCCCAAACAGGATTTTATTAAGCGTATCATCGCTACCGCGGGAGAAACCTTGGACATTCGTGATTATAAAGTCTATGTCAATAACCAACCTCTTGCCGAACCGTTTATCCGGGAACCCACTGTCGAGAAGGGTCTTACGACCTTTCCCTATAAAGTTCCGGAGGGTTATGTTTTTGTCATGGGGGATAACCGCAATAATAGCCGGGACAGCCGGTTCTGGGGACCGTTACAATTAACCGCCATCAAAGGGAAAGCCTATATCATCTATTGGTATAATAAAAATCGCAAGGGTAAGGACATGGGTTACTATTCCTGGAATCCCTTGCGGTTTCATTTGATTCGTTAGAAAGGACTTTATTGTGATTCATAAAAAATCCATAATTAGAGAATGGACGGAAGCCATCTTTGTAGCGGGGACATTGGCATTAATCGCCCATACCTTTATTGCCAAACCGTTTGTCATTCCCTCCGAGTCCATGTGCAATACGTTACAAATCGGCGACATGGTTTTCGTCAACCGGTTCATCTATTGGTTTTCTCCCCCGAAACATGGCGATATTATTGTATTCAAATTTCCGGGAAAATACGGCCTTATCCCTTGGGAAATGGTACAGCGCCAATATACTGAAACAGGGTGGAACCGGGGACCACATATTGATTTTATAAAACGGTGTATCGGGGTGGCAGGCGATACTATTGATATTCGCGATGACAAGGTATATCGCAATGGTGTGGCCTTGGTCGAACCCTACATTGCTGAACCCATGCGAACCAATCCGTATATGCTGCCCAATGTTACTTTTCCCTATAAAGTCCCCGCGGGGTATGTGTTTGCAATGGGAGATAATCGCAATAATAGTTGGGATAGTCGGTTCTGGGGTCCGGTTAATATGAAATTCCTTAAGGGAAAAGCATTTATCATGCATTGGTACTCTCGCGATAGGGAAGGCTATCGTGTTCCCTTTGAACCTTGGAAACCTTGGACCTTATGGCGAATTCGATTGGTCAAATGACAAGCATTTATATCCATATTCCTTTTTGCGTGAGCAAATGCCATTACTGCGACTTTAATTCGTATGCCGATAAATCGCATCTGGTGGCTCGGTATCAGTCAGCTCTTCTGAAAGAAATATCTTCGTTTGCCAATGGACAAAAGATTAATACAATATTCTTTGGCGGCGGTACACCTTCCTATTTACCCCCCGAACAGATTGATAGGCTGTTACAACAAGTGAAACAATCTTTTGATTGTTCCAAGGTTAAAGAAACTACTTTGGAGACCAATCCTGAGACCATTGAGGATACCGAAAGATTTATTGGATACCGCAAAGCGGGAATTAACCGGATTAGTTTAGGAGCTCAATCTTTTGATAATACCATTTTACTTTCTATGAATCGCCCGCATAAAGCCGAGAAAATACCAGAAGTTTTACACTATGCGCGGGAAGCCGGATTCGATAATATGAATCTCGATTTTATATTCGGGTATCCCCAACAAACCATGGAGACCTGGCAGGATACGCTGGAGAAAGCCATTGAGTTACACCCGGAACATTTAAGTATTTACGGGTTGACGGTTGAACCGGGCACTTTTCTCTATACCTATGTAAAACAAGGAAAACAAACCCCTGCGCACGATGACTTGGTTCTTGAAATGTACCAGTATACTCTTGAAAGATTACCTTCCGCAGGATACCAACAATACGAAATATCCAATTTCTCTTTACCGGGCAGAGAATGTCAACACAATATCAATTATTGGAAAAACGGGGACTATTTCGGTTTTGGCGCGGGAGCCCATTCCTATATCAACGGTCGGCGATATTGGAATATCCGTTCAGTTGACGAATATGTCAAACGTATGGAATCCGGCCAATCTCCGGCGGTTGGAGAAGAACAACTCGATGGTAGATATAAAATGGCGGAATCAGCCATGTTAGCATTACGTCTCAATGAAGGGTTAAACCGGGCGACATTCCAAGCCCAATTCCAACAAGACCCGCTGGAGATATTTTCCGACGTATTCTCCCAATATTCCCAAGCCGGCCTTTTACACATGGATGACTCCCGTATCCAACTCACCCAACAGGGACTCTATCTCTCCGATTCGCTCTTCGCTGATTTGTTTGTCTAATCGCTTCGCCTATTGACTCCTCCGCAAATTCCTGATTATAGTATTGTGTTCTATAATCCAATAAATCAAGAGGAAATAGATTATTAACAGTTCTTCTACAGACCGTTCAAAAGCATATCTCCTATTAGGTTTTATTGTAATATTGGGTAGTATATTACGTATTTATCATTTAGGAACGGAAGACCTTTGGCTTGATGAGATTTTTACAATTGGGGATGCTCGTCAAAGTGTTTTTAAACTTTTACCACATGTTTTAGAAAATGGAGCATTCCCATTTTTAGCTGTTCTAATACATTTCACTATGCGTCTATTTGGTGAATCAGCCATAACTGTCCGGTTGCCTTCTTGCATCTTTGGGATTCTCGGTATACCCATGATATTTCTCGTTGGGCGGAAAATGTTCAATGATATCGTAGGATTGTGTACAGCTTGTTTTTTAGCCATATCGCCTTACCATATATATTATTCCCAGGAAGCACGGGCGTATACATTACAAATATTTCTTCTTTTGGCGGTGATTTTCTTTTTCTTGAAAGTCATAGAAGACAATTCTCCGATAAATTGGCTTTTATTTTTAGGATGCGAATTATTGGCAACCTTCGCTCATTGGTATTCTACAATAATGATTTTAAGTATCAATCTTTATTTCGTCTTTTTGTGGATTTCAAAAAAAGAGATTCGGTTGCGTACTTTAAGTTGGATTATAAGTCAAAGCATCTACTTAATTGTAACTATCCCCTGGCTTTTGACATTATCTTCATATCATGTATGGGAAAAAGCCAAATGGATTCCTCCGCTGTCTCCCAAAGTAATTCCCGAAACATTTTATGATTTTAGTACAAGTATTACCGAAATGAATTTCCCAGCATGGATATTATGGTTTGGAAGTTTAATCTTTTGCATCTTATTCTTTTTGGCATTTGTTCGGCGATTTAGTGGGAATAAAAATGATTTGGGAGATAAATCTAATTTTTCTTTTAGTCTATCTTTGGCATTATTTATTTTTCCTATTGTGATTTTTTATTTGTATTCATTGCGTTTAAATAGTTATTTAGCATGGAGATATCTGATTATTGCTTTACCCGGCTTTTATTTACTTTCAGCGCAAGGATTGACTTGGATTACATCCCGGTGGGTAAAAACACTGTTTCTGATATTAATATGTTTTGTTTACGGATTTTGTTTGTATATACAATTTTTAAAACCTCATAAGATTAGTCTGCGGAAACCTGCGGAATATGTTCGCATCCATTACAAACTGGGAGATGCAATCATGATTATTCCTCCTTTCTGGGGAAAGTCTTTTTCTTATTATAATCCAGATGCGATTAATGTTTTATTACCGGATCCGCCTACCTATTATGAAACCGCTTCTGCGGAATCAGCAAAGAAATATGAGAGGATTTGGCTGGTAGAAGTACCTGAATATATTGAACCGTTTCCTTTAACCCATTACTATCAAAATCATCAACTCCTATTAAATGTTCTGGAAAGAGGAGTCAGGCTATCTTTATATTCAAACCCGATTCACAACTAATATTCTTGACAATGCACCACAGGTTCGCTAATCTAGCGCTGGAGTCTATAAACCCATGAAAATCGTTACCTCCGCCCAGATGCGGGAAATTGATTATGCCACAATTGGTGAAATGCGGATTCCTGGATTGCGGTTAATGGAGAATGCCGGGAAAGCCGTAGCAGACGCCATCTTAAAACATTATCCCACGGCTCAATCCATCGGGTTTCTGTGTGGAAGAGCAAATAACGGCGGGGACGGATTGGTCTGTGCCCGTCACCTCATTCAACAGGGTAAATCCGTAGAAGTCTTTTTGTTGGCAACAGCGGATGATCTAAAAGGGGATGCCAAAGCCAATGTAACAGCTTATCTAAATCTGACTCCTCCGCCGAAATTGATAGAAATAACCACCGATGACCAACTCAAGCAAGCCAGTCTCTCGCTCAAGAAGTTTGATTTACTGGTAGATGCACTGTTGGGTACCGGTACATCGGGACAAATTCGCGGATTAACATCTTTGGCGGTAGATATTTTGAATAATACGGAGAAACCTATTGTATCTATTGATATTCCGACCGGGTTGGATGCGGACCGGGGAACGACATTGGGAAAATGTATCGGTCCGCAACTGACAATCACCTTGGGATTACCCAAAGTTGGTTTGGTGACCTATCCCGGAGCAAAACATGTCGGGCATTTGGAAATTGTAGATATCGGAATCCCGGAAAAGGTAATCCGGGAGAAACATATTTACCTGAACTGGGTTACAGAGGAAGAAATTGCCACTCTCCTGCCATCCCGAGACCCGGACTCCCATAAGGGAACCTATGGTCATGTGTTGGTACTCGCGGGATCCCCGGGATTGACCGGCGCAGCAATATTAACCAGTATGGCGGGATTACGGAGCGGTGCCGGATTGGTGACATTAGGTATTCCCAATTCATTGCAGAATGTAATGGCGACGAAATTAACCGAAGTGATGACGTGGGGATTACCTGAAACACCCAAACATACTCTGGACATGAACGCGGAACCACTCATTTTGGATTTTCTACACAAAGCAAATGTACTGGCTGTCGGACCGGGAATCTCCACTAATGAACAAACCATGGCTCTGGTACGACGATTAATTCAGGAATCTACCCGACCGATGGTGATAGATGCCGACGGATTGCGCGCCTTTTCCCAAGACCCTTCGGTTTGTAAATTGGCGAAAGCCCCGCTTATTTTAACTCCGCATCCCGGAGAAATGGCGCGATTAATTCATGGCACGACCAAAGATGTGCAATCCAATCGTATAGGTCTGGCGCAAAAGTTTGCCAAAGAATATAAAGTATACTTGATACTCAAAGGAGCACGTACCCTTATCGCCGAACCCGGCGGTCAAGTCTATATCAATCCAACCGGAAATCCGGGCATGGCGACCGGTGGAGCGGGAGATGTATTAACGGGATTCATAGCTGGGTTCCTGGCACAGGGATTAACGCCATTAGAGGCGTGTTTGTTGGGAACTTATTTGCACGGGTCTTCCGGCGATTTTGCTGCTCAAAGTTTGACTCAATTCTGTCTGATTGCAGATGACCTCTTAACCTATCTCCCCAAAGCCATTCAGAAACTACAGTAGGCGATTGGATCAATGCCTTATTTAAAAGAAATTAGATTTGATTGGTCTAAAACAAATACTCTGAAAGAATATCCGTTTAACATTCCATCAATAAGTAAAATTAAACATATTCGTTTCAATAAAAATGTGACGTTTTTTGTTGGTGAAAATGGGTCGGGTAAGTCAACATTGTTGGAAGCTATCGCGTATCATTGCGGGTTCAATGTCGAGGGTGGGAATCGGAATACAAACTTTTCGACAACGAACTCGGATAACGGTTTTCATCGGATTATGAAATTAGTTTGGTTTCCAAAAATAACTAATGGATTTTTTCTACGGGCTGAAAGTTTTTACGACTACGCCAGTTATCTAGATCAATTGCAGAAAGAAGACCCGCGTGCCTTAGATAGTTATGGCGGGAAATCGTTACATGAACAATCTCATGGAGAATCATTTTTTGCATTATTTCATCATCGGTTGGGTAAACAAAATTTCTTAATTTTTGACGAGCCAGAAGCTGCATTATCGCCCTTGCGCCAATTAGCTTTCATTCGATTCCTTTGGGATTTGGAAATGGAAAAGAAATGTCAGATTTTAGTAGCGACTCACTCACCTATTATCCTTGCCTATCCCAATTCTGAAATATGGACATTGGATGAATCCCTCATGAAGAAAATTTCTTATAAAGATACCCAACATTATCAACTCACCAAACGTTTTTTAAACACTCCACAGGAAATTTTAAATCAACTTCTAAATAATGATTGATCTTCTATGGTTACCTGGTGTTACTTTTCAGGCGGATTAGATGATTGAGAGTTGGCGGTTGTATCTTGTACAGGAGTTGGTTTTTTCTTAAGGATTTTCAATTCGGTTTGCAATTTAAATGTCCCGCCGTCCTTGGTATCCAACTGAACTTCCAATGGCGTGAGTCCCACCGTCGCGGAATCGGAAATATTCAACTTATATTGAATTTCCTTTTCTTCGCCCGGTTTAATTGTCACGAATTTTTCCTGTTCCTCGCCAATAATATTTCGATTAATAGAATCGGATATTTTGACGGCGAGATTCCCGATTAAATCCTTGGAAAAAATATTCCTCAATTCAATCCCCATATCCAACCCCTGACCCTGTTGAACCTGTGAAACCGGCAATTTTAAATTAATGATTTGGGACACGTCTTTTAATTCCGTAAAATCGCCGGAAATATAAACCGGACTATCCGTCAGAGTTACGGAAATATCTTTATCGATCGGCAATAACGTAATAGTGTTACCGTAGAGATCCGTCACCTTCAAAGAATTGGCATCTGATTTCATTCCCACTGTGACACTCCCCGAAGTGCGCCAAGCGACCAGCAAACTTTGATTATCTTTCTTAAACGCATAGACCGAGCAATCGTTACCCAAATTAAGTGTACTGACGAAATCATACCCGTTTAACTGGCGCGCCATGTTGGCTAGTGCGACGTAAGACGGTTTGGGTGAGAAATCGGATTCGAGGATACCTTCAAGGTGTTTCATGTCTTCTGTGGATGACCCGGAATCACGAAAGGTATTCCAAAATACTTTATCCGCCGTTGCGGAATAGCAGGAAAGAATATAACTCCGCACCAAGGCGGAGGCTTGAGCGGTATAGGAATCTTCGCCGGGATTATCGGATGAATGGGTAGGCCAGCCGATTCCCGTCAGCCAAATTTCTTTTCCTTTACCGTATTGCTCAAGGAGTTGAGAGACTTGTGCCGTATTTTCTGTAATTTGTTTTTGGTTCGGATGAAGGACAATCCCGTCTAATGAATCGCCTCCCCCGGCTTTTAAAAGTTGATTAATGAAAGTAGTATCTTCATCCCACCGTGCCGGTACGATAATATTACATTGTGGGTCGGCATCTTTTGCCGCGCGAAAAGCGGTTTTCAACAATCCTGCATATTGTTCGGGAGTGGTTGTGGAAGAGTCATCCGTAAAATTAATAGGAATTTCCCATGATTTAATTTTGTCTTTATAACGGGTGATGACTTGGGAGACAAATTCGGCAAATAGTTTATTCCTGTCACCGGTGGAGGATTTGCTCCAATCCGGACAGTGGTTTAATACGCCCAAGGTGTCCAAATGGAAACGTTTAGCAGAGATAGCGGCATTGTCCGAATCTTTCCAGTCCCATTGGTCGGGTTGGGGTTGAATCTTTCGCCACTCGAATTCCTGGCGAATCCAATGAATGCCCGCGAGTTCCATTAATTGGCCGGAATTTTCTGTCTGTGCGCTGGACAACTCCGCCAGATTTAAATCCACACCAAAACTGGAATCGAATCCTGTCGCGGGTGGTGCGGATATCCATGCCAGATTAATTTTCTGGGTAAGGAGGGTATGCTCACCGTCGCGCAAAGTGATTTGCAATTGATACCAGCCGTTCAAGTTATGGTTCACGAAAATGGGATAAATAAAACCGCCATTCTGCCAACGGGTCAGGTGTTCTTCTTTTTCGGAGACCAACTTGTTCTCGATGTTGAAAATCTGCCAATGAAAATATATATTTTTGACGGTATCGGGGATATGCGTGACAGTGATTTTGAATTGCGCCGTGTCACCCGCCAAAAAGATATTTCCTGGACGCGAAGATTTATAAGAAATCGCCAATTTTGGGTTATCTACGGAACTTGTGGTGGGTACGAGAACTTGCCCATAAGTCACCGTCACCGCTGATAACAGCAATAGAAGGGTCACTATTTGTAGATGAAACCGTATTCTCATGAGGTCATTTTAGTATAGCGTGACGGACGGAAAAATTAAAGGGAGGGAAAGTAAATTCTACGCATCAAAACCCTTTAAATACCGAACCTATACTGGAGAGGGACTGGAATTGCTAATAGCAACTCCAGTCCTACTCCGCTTTAGATACGGTATTTATTGAGTTTTGAACGCTTGACGGTTGTTACCAGGGGAAGTTCCAAAACCAGTTACTGCGGGAGGAACGCCAGTTTATGGCAAGTTCTTTAATTCTTTCCTCATAACGAATGTCTCCTGCCAGACCTTCTCCGATTCCTGACACATCCGGGTTGACTTTGTGATATTGGGCAATTTTCTCGATTTTTCCGCCGTCTACCCAAATCCCCTTACACGGAGTGCATTTATCCAGAATAATATTGGAGTCGTAACAATAATTGTAGGAGGTCATAGTCTGATGGCATTTGGGACAGGGTTTGGGTGGTTCCTGGATTTTGATTTCACCAATAGCGGAAATTTTGTCCATTGAAATCGGGAGTTCCGGAATATCTTTTCGTTCAATAAGCATATCTTCAATATATTCCTTGAGTTCCCCTTGCTCGAACCAAATCCCCCCGCATTGGGTGCAAACCATAATAGGGACTTGATAGTACATTTTCTGGACTAAAGCATTATTACACACTGGACATAACATAGTATTCTCTCCTCAGTTTAAGTGTCGCCCTTCATATCCACAAGTATCCTCCAGGACGCATGTTTAAGAATTTACCGACTCGTGCCATTTTTAATAGTAATTGAAGACTCCTATCGTCTTTGATAATTTCGTCGCCGATCACTTTATAATCCGAATGGTCTTTGACCTCCAGCACCAGTTGGTTGATTTTGGAACTATCCACCCATACCCCATGACAGTCCATACAGCGGTATAAATGGATATTGGCTTCCAAATCATAACTGTACCATTTCATGGGTTTATTGCATTGCGGACAAGGCTGGAGAATTTGCGGAACAATATTTTCGGTATTGATTTTCCAGTGGGAGGAAGTTTCAGTACCGGGGACATAATCGGCATACTTGATATGCAATTGGATAAATGGTTCCAATTTATCCTGAGAGAGCCAGACTCCCGAACAGTTGGGACATATATCCAAATCCAGATTTTCATAACCGCTCTTCTGAAGTTCTGCATTACACGCCGGACATTTCATAGGAATTGTTATACTCTCTTTCGCTTCATAATCCTAAAAGGTATCGCTATTATAACACCGCAGAGAAACCCGCCGATGTGTGCTCCATAGCCAATTTGCGCAATCAAATTTCCTGATGCCAAAAGCAACCCGTACACCATCTGGAAAAAGAACCAGGCAAAGATATAAATGAATGCGGGAATGTCCACGGTATTAATCACGATTAAGGTCTTGATTTTAGCGGTGGGATACAACACCAAAAACGCGCCCATGACCCCCGATATAGCGCCACTGGCGCCAATGGAAACGGTCTGCATATCGCCAGTCAACAATATGTGAAACCCACTTCCGGCGATTCCAAACAGCAGATAAAGAAAAAGATATTTGAGGTGTCCCATAGCGTCTTCCACATTGTCGCTGAATATCCAAAAGAATAACATATTTCCCGACAAGTGCAGAATACTAACATGAAGGAAGAGAGAGGTAATGAACCGGTAATATTCTCCATTTTGCAGAACGGCGGACGGGAGAAAACCATACTGATGAATTAGGGTATCCAACGTATCCCAATTTATTATTTCATAAATGAACGCACCAACATTCAGCAGAATAATCCCAATGGTCACGTAAGGAAAAGTCTTGGAACGAAAATCCAGACCTAGAGGGAGAATAGGTCCGGAGGGACTGGCTGCCGCACTATGGCTTAAAGTGTCACCCAGTTCCACAAGGTCTTTAATAGTTTCCTTGGTTTTTTCCTCTCTGACCAAATCATTTCCGAGGGCGTTCATGGTGGGGTTGCCTTTGAAATAGACCGCGAATTGAGACAGGAGCGATTTTGGAGTCCAAAGTCCGTGACACTTAGGACATTTGTTGACGAGAATGTTGGAATCATAACCATAATTAATCAGTGTCATGAGACAATGGCAACGCGGGCAAGTTTTGGTGCCGTGAGGCAAATTTTCTTCACCGATAATCAGCTTGTGATATTCCAATTTTGCGGCGGGGAGGTCAGGGTGGTCTATAAAATATTGGCTGATATAGTCCCTGAGTTGGTTTTTTTCAAACCAAATGCCAGCGCACTGAGGACATTCTTGTATACTGACCCCATGATAGTCCACATGCGAAAAAGGTGCATGACATTCAGGGCATTCCATAATGGCGATAATATATCACATATAGGTTCTTTATCAAACAATGTCTTATTCATTTTAAATTAGTTAAACATGGAAAAGATTTTAGATTTCTCCAACTTGGTTTAGAATAGTTACTCCATGAAAGCACCAAAACAAATACTTATCAAGAACGCCGTGGCGTTGCAAACCATGGACGATAAATTAACAGAATACAGTCCCGGTTCGATTTTGATACAAGGGAATATCATCAAGAAAATCGGCAAAAAGATTACGGCAAAGGCGAATGAAGTGATTGACGCATCCGGTAAAGTGATTCTGCCGGGACTCATTAATACGCACCATCACTTATACCAAACGTTTACGCGCAACATGCCGGGTGTGCAGGATGTGGAACTGTTTGACTGGTTGAAACACTTGTATGAGATTTGGAGAGGGTTGACGCCGGAGGGTGTGTATGTCAGCGCGCTGGTGGGGATGGGGGAACTTTTGTTGACGGGGTGCACGACGACCAGTGACCATTTGTATGTGTTTCCGCAGTCCGCGCCGGGGAGCTTAATTGATGAAGAAATCCGTGCGGCAAAAGATATCGGAATCAGGTTCCATGCTACTCGCGGATCTATGTCGCGGGGCAAATCGAAAGGTGGACTTCCGCCGGACGATGTAGTGCAGGATGAAAAAACAATTTTGAAAGATTCGCAAAGATTAATTGAGAAGTATCATGACGCAAAACCATTTTCGATGTGTCGGGTGGCACTGGCGCCGTGTTCTCCATTTTCAGTAACAACGGAACTGTTGCGGGATACGGCGAAACTAGCGAGGCAATATAAGGTACGATTGCACACCCATTTGGCGGAAACAAAAGATGAGGAAGATTATTGTTTGCAGATGCACGGCGTGCGCCCCCTGAAATATATGGAACGGGTAAACTGGCTGGGAGAGGATGTGTGGTTCGCGCACGCGGTATTTCTGAACGATTCGGAATTGCAAATAATGGCAGAGACCAAAACGGGGGTGGCTCATTGTCCCGTGTCCAATTTACGGCTGGCGAGCGGGGTGTGTCCCGTCCCGCGCATGTTGGAATTGGGCGTGCCTGTCGGACTGGCGGTGGACGGGAGCGCCAGCAACGATTCCTCTGATTTCCTGGGAGAAGTCCGGCAGTGTATGCTGATTCATCGAGTCGGGAGCGGAGTAAAATCTATGCCGGCACGGCAGGCGTTGGAGATTGCGACGAGAGGGAGCGCACGGGTTTTAGGCCGTCGGGATATTGGTTCATTGGAAGAAGGCAAGGCGGCAGACTTGATTATGATTGATATGAATAAATTGGGGTACGCGGGCGCGATGCATGACCCGGTGGCGGCGATAGTTTTTGCGGGCGATTCGCACATTGTAGACATGACGATGGTGAATGGGGAAATTGTGGTTAAAAATGGAAAACTGGTGAATGCGGATGAATTGGAGATTGTGAAAGACGCCAATCGCCTGGCGAAAAAGATGGTGAAACGCGCTCCCCGAAACGTGATTGTTCCCAAAGAAATCAAACCCGCGAAAAATTCATCGAAACTTAAAGAATATCAAGCGGAACTGGATGATATTCTGCATACCTTGAAACGGATTAAATTAAAACTTTTGCAGACACAACCGTATTTACGGGATTTTGGAAAATTAGTCAGGAAATTCAATGCACCGATGGTTCCATTAAAAGGATATCCGGGGGTAAGTGCTGCGATAAATGACTCTATTGGACAACCGTATATCCGGCGGGAGTTGCAGAAGGATTATACCACCCGGGTATATGTAGATGCCGGACAATATCTCAGTTGCGACGACGAAATTTTGGGAGAATACCTGGAGTTGTTGATATGGAATTTGGGAAAGAAATTAGAAGGAATGAAACCCGAATTGCTGTTAGCCCAGATTGAAGTACCCCAAGACCATGGCACGACAGTAAAGATCGTCGGAGAGCGGATTGTTCTGCAACTGCGCGAACGAGACTTACTCAAAGCACAAAAGGAATTATTAAAGAGACTGGATGAGATTGTTTTTGATTTGTACGGGGTGAAACCAAGAAATTAGAAAGAATATTCAAGACTGAATTATCCATTGCCTTTGGGGGGTTGCCGCAATCCTTGGTGAAAATAATAAAGAAATAGAGCGCGATAAATAAGGTCGTTTCCCCATAATCTTGTACTTGTTTTTCTGGCGATGGATTTTAAAAGGGGGAGAAAAACACCGATTATCAGGCGTGTAAATTTCCGATTTTTGCGATTAAACTTGCCGGGATGTTTCTTCTGCAAGAGATTTGTTTCCCTGCCCACCAACATCGCGCGGCTAATAAAGTCATCCAAAGTAATGGCATGATGATGATAAGCGACAGCATCTACACAAAAGTGTATTCGCAATCCTTTTTGTTCCAAGCGGAAACCCATTTCGGTATCTTCACAGGCTGCCTTTTTAAATTCTTCATCGAATAATCCGTTTCCCAACAAAAATTCTCCTTTGAGGGAAATATTACTCGAATAAAAGTAAGGGTACCCGGCATTGTGGATGTCTCGGATTTTATGATAGGCGAATTGTGGTCCTTGATTGACATAGCGCATTAAGGAGGTGATATGCAAACGCGAGTCCCAATTGATCAATCCCAAAACAGCTTCTTGGGGGTTGAAATATTTCTCGTGCATGTCGAGATGCTTTTTGAGTAAATTCGATTCCGCCAATATATCATCACCAAAAAACAATAGAATCTTCCCTTTGGCTTCTTTGACTCCTTTGTTTCGTGCGGTTGCAGGTCCCATATTATGTTGACGGAAATAGCGCAATTTCGGTGTAATTTGCGTAGTCAAGTTGGAAATCATGTCGCAGGTACAATCGGTGGACCCATCGTCCACAACAAGGATTTCATATTCCAAAGGCGAAAGAGTCTGCTCTGACAATTTAAGGATACATTCTTGAAGAATATTTGAACGGTTATACGTAGGAATGATTACGCTCAACAAGATCATTGGTTATCTCTTGGACAAACCAAGATATTGCTCCATAGATTTTTTTAGATTATCAGAGAGATTGGTTTTCAGTTCATTGGATTGAATGAGAGATTGTACCGCATTTGCCATACCTTCTTTATCTGCGATGAGCAAATCTTTTTTATCAACCAAGGGGAGGTTCCCCAATGCTTCTTTGGTTGCGATGACTGGAATTCCATTCCGGCAGCATGTCAGCAGAATTCCCCATTGTAGCTTGCTGTTTTCCGAAGAGCAAAGTAACACACTGTCCAGAGTAGGATATAACGTACCCATATTGCGAAGTGCTTCGGAAGAAATTAATTTTATATTTTGGACTTCTTTGATTTTCTCAACCATTTTCTCAGCAGCTGCCGAAGTAATGGAAGCCGGCGACAAAGACAGGATTTTGGAAGTCAACCCATTATGTCCGTTTTGTTGGAAGTATTCGATCCGGGAAATCGCCAAGCTAATCCGCCGATAATTAGAAATACCGTAACGACAAGACTTATCCGATTGCACGGAAAGATGGACATTATCGGTCGGAGGAAAATCAATTTCCACTTTTTGAAAGTCCCGATTTCGCAACTGAATATCTTTCACCTTATGGTTATTCACAAAAATCGTACTGCGAATTCCACGTATCGGAAAGCGGGGGAATATCATGGTCAATAATGCCTCAAGCCGAGGGACTTTCGGTCGAACATCCAGTACAATCTTACTGATTTGAACCCCTGTCAAATGAATGCTTGCTTTCTGCCCTATCCACCGCACTAACAAATCCTGCGGCCATAATTCAGGCAATAACCAACCTTCCGAGAACACATCATAATTTTGGTTTTGTTCAATCACTTGATTTTCATTCACCATATTGCAAGGGTATATCCAGAGAATAAACTCTACCTCGGGAAATTTATGTGCCAAAGGAATCAACCATTCCGCAGTGCTTTCCAAATGAGAATTTGTAAGGTCTGGTAGGGGAATGAAGATACGAAATTTTCTATCATTTTGGAGAGGCTGTGTGGTTTGTCGGCCATCAGATTTTACCGAGGGGCCATTCCTGTTATTCAATTTCCATGTATTTTGTTCTCCCTTACGCCGTAAGTAGAAATCAATAACTGCTTGTCGAATGGCGTAATGTGAAGCAGTCTTTTCATCAGCGTTGCACAGATAAGTCTTGAGTAAAAGTAATTGTCTTGATGTTAATAATTTTATGTTATCTAAAATTCTATGCAACTTTGCAATTGATCCACCATATGTTTTAATAAAGATATTATAATTTCGGATATAATAATAATGGCTGAGAGGACGAACCTGTTTACCAGATTCGAAAGTGCCCATTTTATGCCAAATAAAAACATCCAATCCAATCACAACACGCCAACCATTGATTTTTGCGCGATAGCACCATTCGATATCTTCAAAATACAAAAAATAATCACTATCAAATAATCCTATTTCATTTACCATTTTTTTGGAAACACACATTGCTGATCCGAAAACAAAGTCTACCGAAACACTATTCTTTCGTATCTTTGAATTATCTGTAACAGCGGAAAACCATTCCAATTCCCCGGTCGCGGCATTAAAATACCCCCCGCAATTTTGATGTTGATTTGGAATAATATATTCCCAGGTCATTGCTCCCACTACACCGATTTGGGAATCACCTTTAAATGTCTTTACGAGATTCCGAATAGCCATTTTACTAATCAACGTGTCATTATTGAGGATAAATACATAATCTGCACCGCGTTCCAAGGCGGTCCGGATACCGACATTATTCCCTTCGGCAAATCCCAAATTCTTTTTGTTTTCGACAATAACAATTTGCGGAAATAATTTACGGAGTATTTGGGGGAAGGAGGAATCATATCCATTATCCGTCACGATAATTTCGAAGTTGGGATAATCGGAATTCAACACCGAGATGATACAATCCACTGTATCTTCCAGTTTATTCCAATTTAATATAACGACGGCACATTTATCGTTCATGGTTTTGCACCCGCCGATACCCGATCCAGAGTTGCTGCATCATTAATAATCCATAGTATTGATTCATGCATTTGCGAATATTGAATAAGGAAGCAATTGGATAAAGAGCTCTTAATAAAATTTGTTTTACTTTGTTTTTAGCAGTTAATTCCGGAAAAATTCCCTTCATGACAGGAATAATATCCGGTTGTTTACGGAATAAAATATGCATGGACTCGCCCACCTTTTGCATTCTCCGGCTGACACTCTCTAGTGTCATGGGATGATAATGATAGGCGATCGCTTTTTTATTATACAACAACCGTAATCCTGCTTTTCGCAGACGAAAACCCAATTCGGTATCCTCAAATGCCGCATAGGGAAACTCTTCATCAAAAAAGCCGTAGTTCTCAAACAACTTCTTTTTGAATGAAATATTGCTCGTATAAAAATAACACACAATATCGTCTGTGACATCTGTTCTTTGTTCGATTTGATAATAGGAGAATTGCGGGCCGCCGTTTTCCAGCCAGTGCATAAACGGGGTAACAGTTAATTCCGGTGACCAGGTGATGTATCCTAAAATGCCGATAAGCATATCGGTATGATTGGAATGAGATTTTTCATGTTCTTCAATAAAGGTCGAAGTAACGCTGATATCGTCTCCAATGATGACGACGATATCCCCTTTTGCCTGTCGGATTCCTAGATTACGGGCGGCGGCAGGACCTTTATTCGATTGAGAAAAATAGCGGATTTCTACCGGTGAAGATTGGAGTGTGGATTGGATAAAAGTTTCAGTGCCATCGGTGGAACCGTCATCCACAACTACAATTTCATAATGTTCTTTGGGAACGGATTGGTGAAATAGCGCCTTCAGCGATTTAACCAATATTTCCTTGCGATTATGAGTGGGAATGATGACACTTATCATGGTTGGTTACGAATTCTATTTCTATTTATCTCTTTCAACAATTTCCATAAGATATTTTTCAATCTTATCAGACATTGTCTCCAGAGTGTATTGTCTCACCGTCTGAAGGGAATTTTCTCTTAATTTTTCCCGTAAGCCTGTTTCTTTTATCAAGTATTCAATTTTATCCGCCAATTGATCTGCGTTATCTTCTTGGAAAATCAAGCTATTGAACCCATCCACTAAAATTTCCTTACTGCCTCCCGAAAGAGTTCCAATAATGGGAATTCCTGACGCCATAGCTTCCAAGAGTGTAATTGAAAAGGGTTCTGCCCAAATAGATGGGAAAATTAAAATATCGTGTTTCCAATAAATATCTCGTATTTTTTCCCTGTCAACACCGGGTATCCATTGAAGGTATTGACTTAGTGATAATTTCCTTACTTTATTATGGAGAATATTTGGATAAGCAGGGTCTTCACTTTTTCCCACTATAGTCAGTTGAATACCTTTTCGGTATCTTTGATTAATAAGTATATTTAATGCGTTGATAAGTGTTTCAATTCCCTTATACTGGGTCAAACGACCGCAATAAAGCAACCGGTAATTTTCCCTTTGTCGAGTTATTGGAATAGCACTAGTGCTATAGAAAAGAGATGGATCAATTCCATGATATATGATTTTCCCATTTTCATAAGGATAACCAATATCCAAATAGATCTTTTGAAGTGCCTGACTGCAGAAGATAACATTTTTGGGTGTGACAAGGTATATTTTCAATGGGAGTATTTTTTTAAAAAAGCGTTCCCACCAATATTTGGATAAAGGGATAGTGGGAGACGAAATATTTTTAAAGATAACATACCACGGGTGATAAGCAAGCCAGCAGTCTGAAATATAATAGGCGGTGGATTTACATTTTTCTGCTATAGCAATCAACGCAAAAGAGATCAGTCCCATGTTCCAAAACAATATGATATCAGGATCGATTTTATAAAGATAATACTTAAAAATGACAGAATCCTTAATTCGAGCTAAATGCTGACGAAGAGGATTATATCGTAACAGAAAAAAGGGCTTGAATTGGTAAAAATTTGCCTCCAGCATCAATTTCCGATAAACCTGTTTATCGGTATCCAAAGGATGATTTTCTTTTCTTCTATAAATGCTAGTTAGAATATGCACTTCATGCCCTTTTTTGCGCAGTTGCTGGACATTATCGAAGCATGCAATTTCATATCCTCCGGTGGTATATGGGGGATAGGCATTTGAAACCATTAAAATTTTCATTTATGACCTGCCAAAGTGTCGAATTCCTTCACCGATACCTTTTTGATAATATTTCATTAATACTTTCCGATAGGCATTTTCAATCTTTGGATTTCCCAAAAATGTTTTATGGGTTTTGTCTGCATTTTCCAAAATCTCCCGGTCTTTGGAGATTGCCAATCCACGAATCCATTGTTTAATCCGGTGTTTCGGCTGCGCCGGTGGGAATTTTCCAAGTTCGGGATGTTTTTTCCAAAATAGATAACTCATCTCACCTGCCGTTTGGGCGCGTTTGTATAATTGTGCGACATGAATTTCATGCCAATGGTATGCTTTTGCTGCAGGATGATATACAATCCGTAATCCCTTTTTTCTTAGGCGTAACGCCAATTCCCCGTCATCCGCGAACGGTTTATTCATCTCCTCATCAAAGATACCATTTTTCAAAAGAAACGTACGGTGTACGCTAATATTGGAGGTATAAAAAAATTCATGGGCCAAATCTTCAGGATGGGTGATCCGGTTATATTCAAATTGAGGTAAAAAAGAACAATCTTCCAAATATTTCATCAACGGAGTTATGTTGATATCGGGATGCCACGTGGTGAATCCAAGTACGGCAATTCTTTCCTCTAATTGATATTGCTGATGCCGTGCCAAATGTTCTTTCAGAAAATCGGGTTCGGGAATGATATCATCTCCGGTAAAAAGAAGTAATTTCCCATGGGCTTGTTGAATCCCTTGATTTCTCGCTGCATTAGCACCTTGATGATTTTGTGTCAAAAATTTCAATGTTATCGGATAATTTTCTTTTCTCTCTTCCATTACCTTCCGGGTATGATCCGTTGACCCGTCATCAATTACCAGGATTTCAAATTCTGCTAACGGTACATTTTGTTTTTGATAAGCAACCAATGTTTTGCACAATATTTCAGCTCGATTGTAAGTCGGTATAATAACGCTAATTAGGGTTTCTGCCATAACTCAAGTAAATTTAACTTTTCAATTCCTTGATGAGTTTGGAACGATCCGCAGAATTCGTCATCAATAAATTAGCGCGCATTAACGAATAAAAAGTCCCTGCATCTGTCCATTGTCCATCCAAAATATCGTATTCCATTTCCCGCCGTCGGATATAGACGTTATTGACATCCGTAATTTCCAGTTCTCCGCGTCCTGATGGCTTTAAAGTTTTAATGATCTGAAAAACCCGGGAATCATACATATAAACACCTGTGACTGCGTAGTGTGATTTGGGTTTCCCGGGTTTTTCGACAATATGTGTGACTTTTCCATTCTTGATTTCCGCCACGCCAAATCGTTCCGGGTCGGGCACTTCTTTCAAAATAATTCGCGCACCGTGTTTCTGCTTTTTATATTTTGCCACGGATTTCGCGATACTTTTTTCAATAATATTATCGCCCAGGATGACGACAATCCTGTTGGTGCCGGCAAAATGTTCTGCCAGTCCCAGGGCTTCGGCAATCCCGCCTTCCTTTTCCTGATAAGTATAATTGATATGTTTCAATCCAAAATGTTTTCCGTTTCCCAACAATCGCAGAAAATCTCCCGCGCTGTTGCCCCCCGTCACAATTAAGATATCTTCAATCCCTGCGTCTACGAGGGTCTGAATGGGATAATAAATCATAGGTTTGTTGCCGACCGGCAATAAATGTTTATTGGTGACTTTGGTTAATGGATGCAGTCGTTGTCCCAATCCGCCAGCTAAAATAATTCCTTTCATTTTTTCCCTTTCGATTCAACATATTTTTTTAATGCTTCTTTCCAATGCGGTAATTTCCGCCCGATGGTATTTTCCAGTGCGTCCGTGTTCAATTTGGAATACGCGGGTCTTGCAGCGGCGCGATGGAGTTCTGCCGTAGTCATAGGAGAAATCTTTACATTAGAAATTCCGGCACAAGCAAGAATCGCCTGCGCGAATTCGTACCAGGAGCATTCCCCGTCATTAACCGTGTGATAAATGCCATAGTCGGAGGTTTGGATTAATTCCAAAATTACTTCCGACAAATCTACAGACCAGGTAGGTGACCCAACCTGATCATTTACGATCTTTAATTCTTTTTCTGTTTTTGCCTTTTGCAATATCGTGTCCACAAAATTCTTTCCACCCCGTCCGTATAACCACGCAGTTCGTACAATATAATATTTTAAAGTATTTTTAAGAATATATCTTTCTCCCATCAATTTGCTCATGCCATACGTATTAATGGGACTGACCGGATCGCTCTCCCGGTACGGATTTCTCTTTTTTCCATCAAACACGTAATCGGTGCTCACATACAAAATCGGAATATCAAGTTTTTGTGCTACTTCTGCCATATTTTTTGTTCCTAATCCGTTGACCAGCATGGCTTTTTCCTTGTCTTTTTCACATTCATCCACATCCGTATACGCCGCTCCATGAATAATGATATCCGGTTTGATCTTTTCGACGGTTAAACACACCTTTTTCGCGTTACAGATATCCAACGTATTTACGTCAGATTTAATTACTTGATGAACTTTTTTTAGGATTGGAACCAGGTCGGTGCCCAGTAAACCCGATGCACCGGTCAAAAATATTTTCACGACTATTTCTCTTTAACCGCCCAATCATAGGGAATGGGACCGTTGTGCGGCGGTAAATTTGTTTGGTCGGGATTCTTGTAATTATATGCTTCCGTCACTAAATTAATTACCAATGCTTCTGTTTCGCTGGTACATTTCCACCCGTGATACACCTGTTTGGGAACATGAACCAATTGTGGCTTATACTCTCCGATAAAAAATTCATTAATCTCTCCACGAGTGGGTGAACCTTCCCTGTCGTCATAAAGCACCAGTTTCAACATTCCTTTGACACAGGTTATGTTGTCTTCCTGAATTTTGTGGCAATGCCATCCTTTTACAATTCCAGGAGACGTGGCCGACATATATACCTGGCCAAATTTTTCAAACATCTCATCATCATTGCGTAATATTTCCATCAACCGACCCCGCTCATCTGGGATTACCCGCAAATCTTTTACTTTTACTCCTTGAATCATTGGTTTACCTCCGTACCATACTGTCTTTTATAATATTTTAAATACTCTCCGCTTTTCAGTTTTTTCCACCACCACGTGTTTTCCTTATACCATTTTACGGTTTGTCTCAATCCCACTTCAAAGGAATATTGTGGTTTCCAGCCGAGTGAAAATAATTTTTGGGTATCAATCGCATACCGCTGATCGTGTCCCGGCCGGTCTTTTATGTATTCAATCATTTCCTTCCCCATGCCGAGTTCCTGGAGAATGAAATGGGTAACCTCCATATTCGAATTTTCATCGCCGATCCCGATATTATAAACTTCTCCGTCTTTGCCGTGATGCAATAGAAACTCTATTGCCGAACAATGATCGGGAACATAAATCCATTCCCGCACATTCATTCCGTCACCATAGACCGGCACTTTTTTCCCTTCCAGTAAATTGGTGATAAACAAGGGAATCAACTTTTCGGGATATTGGTACGGCCCGTAAAAGTTGCAACTATGGGTCACGATAATCGGGGTTCGATAAGTTTTCACATACGCCCCGCAAAGTAAATCGCCTCCTGCTTTACTCGCTGCGTATGGACTACTGGGATTGAAGGGGTGCGTCTCGGAAAACATTCCATTCTGAATACTCCCATACACTTCGTCCGTACTGATTTGTACAAACCGTTGAGTTTTGTGTTCTCGCACCGCTTCTAATAGGGTATAGGTTCCGATGACATCGGTCATAATGAAGTCTTTCGGTCCAAGAATCGAACGGTCAACATGAGTCTCCGCGGCATAATTGATTACCGCATCACATTGTGCCACCAGGTCGTTGACAATTTTTTCATCCGCAATATCCCCTTTGACAAACCGGTATCGCGGGTTTTTCTTCAAATCCCGCACATTGTCCAGATTCCCCGCATAGGTTAACTTATCCAGATTTATCACCGTATAATCGGGATATTTCGTCAATATATACCGGATAAAGTTGGAGCCCATGAACCCCGCTCCTCCGGTTACAAGTAATTTCATGCTCATTATTCCTTTTGCGGGAGTTTAAAGATTATACCTGTGCTTATGATTCGACTGCAACCTTTGAATTAATAAATAAATTTAATTTCCTTTACTCTGAATATTTATTTTATATTTGGAGAAAATGTTTGACGGGAACGGAAAAAGGAACTAAAATCAAAGGAATATTTTAAGAAGTATGGAGTACGGATGAAACTGATTAACCAGGTATGTCTATTATCAGGTTTTCTAATAATATCTCAATTCAGCTATTCCCAATCGGGGGTAAGACCGCCCGCCGATTATCATGCCCCTTCGATTAATCTTGTCAGTCCCAATAAGACCACCCTGGGACAATATGAAAAACTGGAATTGACGATCGACATTAGCGCCTATTTCGATAATCCCTTTGATCCGGATGAAATCAGTGTGGAAGCGCGATTTAAAGGACCGGACGATAAATCGGTAACAGTGCCGGGATTTTATTACCAAGAATATCAACGTACCCAGGAAGACAATAAAGAAGTGTTAGCGAAAGTCATGGACGCAGGATGGAGAATCCGGTTTTCACCCCCACTCTCCGGCAGATATACCTATACGGTAAGTGTGCAGGATAAATACCGAATTATCCGTTCGGAACCCCAGGAATTCATGGTGACCGCATCTCCGAGCAAGGGATTTGTGCGGGTAAGCAAAGTGTCGCCCTATTATTTTCAAATGGATAATGGAGACCCATATTTTCCTATCGGGCATAATGTCTGTTGGACGGGACCAATGGGGACATACGAGTATGACAAATATTTTAAAAAAATGAGCGCTGCCGGAGAAAATTACACGCGAGTCTGGATGATTAATTGGAGTTTGGGATTGGAATATCCACCTAAAGTAGATGCTGGGTTTGACGGGCTGGGACGGTATCATTTGGCGAACGCCTATAAACTGGATACTATTTTGGAACAGGCGGAAAAAAAAGGGATTTATGTCATGCTCTGTTTAGATTCGTTTAGCGATTTAAAGACCGGTGGTTCCCTGGGTCAATTTAAGAATTCTTCCTATAGCTCGACCCAGCGGGGACCGTGTAATTCGCCGGAAGAATTCTTTACCAATGAAAAGGCGAAACAATATTTTAAAAAGCGGTTACGATACATTATCGCGCGATATGGCTATTCCACCCATTTACTGGCGTGGGAATTATGGAATGAAGTAGATTTAACAGATAATTATAATTCGGCAAATGTTACGAAATGGCATCAAGAAATGGCTCGGTATATCCGGGAGATTGATCCCCAGCAACATTTGATTACCACCAGTTTTTCTAATACCCGGGGAGATCACAATATCTGGGAATTGCCGGAAATAAGTATTGTCCAATCACATTTGTATGGTTTTCTGGATACAGCGGCTGCCATCCATCAATGGTGTGAACAAAAAACTATGACTTATGCCAAACCGCATATCTTCGGTGAATTCGGGCTGGATGCCGTGGGAAAAACCGAAAACACTGAGTCCACGGGACTTTATTTGCATAACGGGATTTGGGCATCAACCATGAGTCGTTCTGCGGGAAGCGCCATGTCTTGGTGGTGGGATAATTATATTGACCCGAATAATTTGTATAAGGTATTCACAGGATTGGCGAAATTTACTCAGGGCATTCCTTGGAACAGACCCTTACTGCAATATATGATTCCCAGTTCCTTGAGATTCATGGATGCGCCAGTATATGAAAAAAATACCGATGCGGTCTTATGGCTGTCGGGCGGATGGGGTGAAAAGTCCAATATTCTCATGTACCATATCTCTCCCGATGGTTCTGTACAGGAAAAGGAACCCATCAATACCTTTTTGCAGGGAACGAGTAAACAGGAGTTGACTACAACTCATAAGTTTTCCGTGGATTATCCCACTAATGGAAAATTTTTAGTCCATGTGAATCAAGTCTCGAAACAAGCGGTGCTGACGATTCGTGTAGATGGGCAAGTGGCCTATCAACATGAATTTAATCCCGCCTCTGGTAAAGGAGAATGGAAGGAAGAAAAGTTTAATGAAGAATTTGGAGCTTTTCAGAATATTTACGACCAAGATTATGGCATTGGAATTACTCAAGGCAAACATACGATTGAAATTAGCAATGAAGGGGAAGATTGGATTTCTATCAATCAAATAACCTTGACAAATTATGTTTCTTCCGATGTACCCAATCTGCGGATACTTGGATTACAATCGGATTCTATGGCGATCTTTTGGATGCAAAACAAGGGGTATGACTGGTATAATCTAGTAAGAAATCAAGCCATTGATCCCGTTAAAAGAACAACCTTTGATATCTCCGGACTAAAAACCGGAAGATATAAACTGGAATGGTATGACACCGTAAATGCCAAATTACTGAGTTCATGGAACTTGGTCAATCATATCGGTACCGTCCCGATCATCGTTCCCGAAATCCAAACGGATATCGCTGCCAAATTGTATTGGGTAGGGGAATAAAAAAAGAAAATTTCGGATTCGTATATCTTAACTAAATTACCTATGAGTGTATGTTTTAGCACATGAGATGGTTAATGTTTAGCGGTTTCTGGAATCCAGGATAATCTCATTACATTGCTTGTGGTATCGGACGTGAAAATAACATGTCCGATACCCCTCCTTATCATTTTCATAACTTTTTCAGAGATAACAAGTGTCAAAGAATTTTTGAACATTTGTTCAATAATTCCATTTAATGAGATAGACCTTCATCATCATAGAAGTTATATAATTTGGGTTACAGTTGTGTTACTCCAAGTAAACAAAATCACTGTATAAAGCATTGATTTTGTCATGGTTATAATCATATATTTACTCTATCCATCCTATTTTCAGTAATCTACAAGAAATATAATAAATTGGTATGCCCATTGCGGCATATATTCAATAAAAATGAATCAAATCTTTGAAACTCTAAAAATTAGCGAGGTAGAAATATATGCCGACATTAGTATTAAAGTTTGGTGAAAGTATAAAAAATAGGTTTTCCTTTGAAAAGTCCGTGGTGACTATTGGACGATCCAGCGATAATGATATTGTTGTTGAGAATTTGGCGGTATCTCGAAAACACGCCAAAATCGAAAAAGTAGGAGAGACGTTTGTATTGAGCGATATGCAGAGTGCCAACGGGACATTTGTCAATGGTGAACGGGTCAACCGTAGACCGTTGAAACATTTTGATTCCATCACCGTGGGCAAACATCAGGTGGTTTTTTTGGAAGACCCCAAGGTGCAGCCGGATATGAACGATGAACCGATGAGTCCCTTTGATCTTGACCGGACAGTGGTCGTTAATCCCGGTGCGCCCCGTCCCGTAGTTCCACAGAAAATGGATTTAATTTCTCCCAAAGAAGAGAAGGTTACCGAACCCGTCGGAGATTATGTCGCCAGTTTTATGTCCCAAGTGTACCATTCCATAAAATGCGATTGGGTACAGGGAATCAAAATATCAAACCGAGTTTATTTTAAAGATAAAGCGGAAGCCGAAAAAAGCGGTCGCCGGAATTGCCGGATTTGTATGCCCGCACAACCCGCTGTACCAGTAAATCCTGAACCCGCCGCCCCTGTTAAATCTAAGTAATTTAAATTACAGTAGCACATACCATCCCTAACGGAGCGTGGAAAGTTTGAAAAAACAATCAATGCTCCGCCCTCCATTTAAGGTTACAGGATACCGGTTACAGTTGACATGCTTTATGGTTTTCCTGTAACCTGATACCTGAATCCTGAAGCCTTTAGTTATGACCGATACATTTACTCCTTTAATGAAACAATATCATGCGATTAAATCGCAGTACCCTGATGCGATTTTGCTATTTCGCGTAGGTGATTTCTATGAAATGTTCGGTGATGATGCCATTACCGGCGCTAAGTTACTCAAACTTACCTTGACCAAAAAACACGTCGGGAAAGACCAGACTGTACCCTTGGCAGGAGTTCCCCATCATGCCGTTCAATCTTATCTTGCACGATTAATCCGGCAGGGGTGCAAGGTCGCCATCTGCGAACAGATGGAAGATCCCAAATTCGCCAAAGGTGTGGTGAAACGCGATGTTATCCGTGTAATCACTCCAGGAACTGTCCTCGAATCCAGTTTGTTGGATGAAAAAGTCAATAATTTTTTGGTTGCCGTAAATATTAAACCAGAAACTAAAGACCAGAGACCGGAGACCATTCATTTAGGTTTTGCGGTGATTGATTTAACGACTGGAGAATTTCAAGTAACTGAATTTCAGGACACTCCCGCCCTGGCAAAATTGCAAACCGAATTACAACGTCTCCAACCCCGTGAGTGTTTAATCCCTAATGATGTAGGATATGATGCTACCTCTCTCCAATCCCTCCTTCGTAATCCAAATTCCCCAATCACCGTGTACCCGTACAACGGATATTATTTCGACCCCGATACAGCTTATCGTGAATTGATCCGCCAATTCGGGACGACTTCTTTAAAAGGGTTTGGCTGTGAGGATTTGAAATTGGCGATTGGCAGCGCGGGCGCGATTATTACCTATCTCAAAGAGACGCAAAAAGCCAATTTGGAACACATCCGCGCGCTTCAAACTTATTCCATCGAAGAATACCTGACCCTTGATTCCAGCACCTTGCAGAATCTGGAAATCTTCAAAACTACCCGCGAGGGAAATAAAGAAGGCTCGTTGCTTGGAGTCATTGACCAGACCATGACCGCTATGGGCGGACGCAAATTGCGCTCTTGGTTAAGCCAACCGTTATTGAATATCGAGAAACTAAAATTACGTCAGGACGCCGTGCAGACGTTTGTCGAGAATCATTCGCTGCGCAATTCACTGCGGGAACTTTTGGACAATATTTACGACCTTGAACGTCTTTTGGGAAGAATCGGTTGCGGCTTGGGGAATGCGCGGGATTTATTAGCATTGGAGAAATCTCTCGACTTGATTCCACAAGTTAAAAGTTTGGTAGGAGTGTCTACAGGCACGAATCCCCTCGTCCAATCTCCATCTCAGCCCCTTTCACTGATTGGGGAATTAAACCAGCAATTAAACGATATTCCCGAATTACGCAACCTGATTTCCCGCGCCATCACCGATGACCCACCCCTCTCTATCAAAGAAGGCGGCTTAATCAAAGATGGGTATAGCCCTGAACTAGACGAATTACGCCAAATTACCCGCGGGGGAAAACAATGGGTTGTAGAATTGGAAGCTAAAGAACGGGAACGTACTACTATCAAGTCTCTCAAAGTTCGGTTCAATAACGTCTTTGGCTATTACATTGAAGTTACCAAACCCAATTTGCATCTTGTGCCCCCCGACTATCAGCGCAAACAAACCACTTCCAATTCCGAACGGTTCATCACGCCGGAACTCAAAGAATGGGAATCCAAAATTCTCGGTGCTGAAGAGCGCATGATGGAGTTGGAATATGAATTGTTCTGTGGATTGCGGGACAAGGTCGCTGGCTTCACACAACCCATTCAGGAAACCGCGGAGGCTATCGCACAGTTGGATACACTCTCTGCCCTTGCGGTCGTTGCTGTAAATCAGGATTACTGCCGACCGGAATTATCGGATGTCACGATCCTCGATATCCGCGACGGTCGCCATCCTGTGATTGAACAAGTGCTCACTGTCGGTCAATTTGTTCCCAACGATACCTTGTTGAATACGGAAGATAATAAATTACTTTTAATTACCGGACCCAATATGGCGGGAAAATCTACCTATATCCGACAGGTGGCACTCATTGCACTACTCGCGCAAATAGGCTCCTACGTGCCTGCCAAATCGGCGAAAATAGGCTTGGTGGATCGCATCTTCACTCGCGTTGGTGCTGCCGATAATCTTTTGCGCGGTGAGTCCACTTTCATGGTGGAGATGAATGAGACCGCCAACATCTTGCACAATGCCACTGCCCGGTCTCTTTTGATACTGGATGAAATCGGCAGGGGGACTTCGACGTTCGAC
Organism: uncultured bacterium; assembly: GCA_963768165.1. Classification (GTDB taxonomy): domain Bacteria; phylum UBP4; class UBA4092; order UBA4092; family UBA4092; genus CAVYHJ01. The sequence goes on from CAVYHJ010000002.1 coordinate 470,127, forward strand.
GGACTCTCTATCGCTTGGGCGGTTGCTGAATACATTCATGACAAAATCGGCGCGCGTACTTTATTTGCCACTCACTATCACGAACTCACACAACTGGCGAATATGTTATCTGGCATCAAAAATTATAATGTTGCCGTCCGGGAATGGCAGGATCAGGTTATCTTCCTTCACAAAATTATCGAGGGCGCCTGTGACCGCTCCTACGGAATCGCCGTCGGCAGGTTGGCGGGACTCCCCAATGATGTCATCACCCGCGCCAAGGAAGTATTAATAGACTTGGAGAAATATTCCGAATCCGCTCAATCGGAACTCGCGCGTACCCACGCCAATGTCGGCAATATCCGCCCCGCTGTCTCCACCGTCCAACTCACCTTTTTTGAATCCACGCCCAATCCTCTTCTCGAAGAATTAAAAAAACTCGACCTAACTAATCTCACACCCCTCCAGGCTCTCACTAAACTTCAGGAACTTCAGGAAAAACTTAAAAAGTCTTAATCTTTTCATCAAATTGCTGTATAAGCAAGGCATATTACAAATATTACGACTACTCAAAGCCTTCTGACTGGACTTTCAAGATGCGGTAGTGATTTCACTTCACTACAAATAATGCCACCATAAAAAACTTCATTCCCGACATAAAGAAATTCAGACATTATTTTGATTCGACTCCTATATTTATTCTGTGTTAGTATCCTACACTAGTAATCCAAACAATTTAACTTGAATACTATAATACTTTTTATGATAACTACCCCGATAATATGTTAGAATTTTCAAAATCCTAAAACCCACATGTCCTCTTCTAGTCGAACCTTGCGCCAGTTTCTCACTTTCTTGGTATTCCTACTGATTTTTCTCATCAACCTTCGACCTATTTACGACCTTGATGTGTGGTTCCATCTCAAGATGGGAGAGTACATGGTCACCCACCGCACGATCTTACAGCAGAATTTATTTTCATTTACCGAGCCTGTCAGCCCACTTATAAATCATGAGTGGCTTGGGGGAGTCATATTCTATATATTCTATTGGCTGAGTGGAGATGTGGGACTAATTGTTCTAAAGGGCGTTACGATTTCCCTTGCTTTTACACTGCTTTTCATTCATCTCAATAAAAGCGGGGTACGCCTAACGGTAGCTTTTATCGCCGTGGTACTATCTGTCGTGAGCGCGCAGGATAGATTTCAATTTCGCCCATTAATATTCACTTTTTTCTTCATCATTGTTTCTTGGATTCTCCTCGAATCCTCCACTGGTGAATTTCAAGACGGTCCCACAGGACGTTTTTATGACCCGGGTCCTGGAGGGATAAATTGGCAGTTGTGGATTCTGCCGGTAATTTTCCTTTTTTGGGCAAATCTTCATGGCGGATTCCTTGCTGGACTGGGGATGGTTGGCGTTTATATAGCGTTTAGTTGGTTCGATTTTGCATGGTACAAAAATCCACTACTCGCTCGAAAAGCACTGCAAATAACAGCAGTAGGGGTGTGTTCTGTGGCTGCCACCCTGATTAATCCCCACGGATATAAAACCATTCTTTTCTTATTGGGGTTTGCCAGTTCGGGTCTTAAGGCTTTTACGGTGAGTGAATGGTTGCCGCCGAATCGCGCATTTCTCCGTCTGCCGATGGCGTATTTTGCGTTCCTAAGCTATGGGTTCTGGATGATTAACTTGGTTTTTTTTCGCAAATCAGAGCCGATTCGGAATGGCGCCCCCCACTTTTTCTTTTCCCCGACATTCTGTTTATCGCTGATTTTCCTGGCCGCCTTCCTCCATGCGCGCAGGCACATGGACATTTTTATCCTGTTGTTAACTCCGGTCTTTGCTATTCAAGCCAACACATTACTGAATAATTTGTTTCGTAGCATACCCCTGTTCCATAAGAAAGTCATTACAAAAAGCTTTTCGGGATTAGCGATTCTGATAGGTTCTGTAATAATTTTACAATCGGTCTTTTTTAACCCAGATTATTTTCGTCAATTTGGATTTCGCCCACGACTCACTCTGTTTCCGAAAGAAGCTTTGTTATTCATGAAGGAAAATAAAATTTACCCGCGGATGTTGAACTCTTATAATTTCGGCGGTTATCTGTGCTGGGCGGGCTATCCAAAATATCGGGTGTTTATAGATGGGCGGTTGGGTATGACGTATTCCAATAACTTAATGGAGGATTATCTCGATTTTTTTAAAATGCGTTCCGGCTTGGAAAAAGTGTCAACTAAATATCAGATTGAGGCTATTCTTATCGAATATGAAGATTGGCGAATGGGTCCCAGCCACGCCTATAAGCCTTCCCTAAACAACGTGCGTTTTCAGTTATTTTCGCATCCTGACTGGTCGCTTGTTTATTGGGATGACGTTAGTTTACTTTATCTTAAGAAGTCTAAATATCCACAATTAGTCGAAAAATATGGTTATCATTTGGTGAATCCGGCGGATGCTTACTTATCGAATATTAACAAACCAGAGTTGTATTCCGCCGCACAGAATGAGTTGAATCGAAATATCGAAAGTACTCAGGCGTCTTACCGGGCGCACGCCCTGCGCGGTTTGCTCGAGTATAAGATGGGTGACCTGACTACCGCCAAGCAAGATTTCCTATACGTAGCAAAGGGTTATCCCGATTCATTCGTGTTCAATAGCCTCGGTGAAATATTCATCCGCAGCAACCAGTTTGAACAGGCAATTATTTATTTCAAAAAAGCGTTAGTCCTTGACCCATCTCCTGAACAAACATTGTCCCGGTTGGGGTACTGTTATGAATGTCTGGGAAATACAAATCTGGCAGGAAAATATTATCGAAATGCGATCGATGGAAACATTCAGGATAAGACTGTCTACTTAAACCTGGCATTGATTGAAGAGTCACAGAATTCGGTCTCAGATTCTGTCAAAATTATCAACCAAGGGCTAGGAAAAAATCCGCAGGACGCTAGTCTATGGTTTTATTTAGCCCATCTATATGTGAGGGAGAATCAAAAAGAATCGGCTAGACAAGCGTTACAAAATGCTATCCGATTTGGCGGCGAAATCTATCGGCAGGAGGCGAATGCCAGACCGGAATTTGCAGACCTTTTGCGGTAAGTTTAAGCCCGGAAATCCCGGAGAAAGTTATGTTAGTCTGGATGTAATCAACCGGGTTGATATTAATAACTTCAACACAACTCGCCATGTCTATTTGAAGCCTCTTACACAAGCATTGGACCAAAAAATTGTAATTTGTTTGATTTCATAGATAACTCTAAATAACATTGGATAGGTTTAAATATATTTATGCTAAAATATTTTCTCCTCACAACTCTTTCTTTATCATCATTATCATTTGAGTGAAGCGATATCAATAACAAAACGATACCGAACATCACTCTTCAAAACCCGTTCGTAGGCTTCGTTGACCTTTTGGATGGGAATGATTTCAATGTCACAGGTGATATTGTGCTTACCACAAAAATCGAGCATCTCTTGAGTTTCTTGGGTACCGCCGATACAAGAACCGGCAAGACTGCGTCTCTTGCTAATCAGAGAAAATGCGCTAAGCGGAACTTGTTTCCCCGGTATCCCCGCCAACACCATGGAACCATCGGTCGTTAACAGATTAAGATATTGGTTCCAATCCATTTCCGCTGATACCGTATTAATTATTAAATCAAAATTACCCGCTAGCTTCTTGAAAGTATCCGGGTCAGAAGTTGCGTAAAAATGATTTGCCCCCATCCTTTTTCCATCCTCGAGTTTCTTAAGAGAATGGCTGAGCACGGTCACTTCGGCACCCAGGGCATGCGCCAGTTTCACGCCCATGTGTCCCAATCCCCCAAGTCCGATGATGGCGACTTTCGTCCCCGGTCCGGCTTTCCAATGCTTCAAAGGAGAATACAGTGTAATCCCGGCACACAAAAGAGGAGCCGCCGCATCCAAGGGTAGGTTATCAGGTATGCGAAAGACATAATTTTCATCCACCACAATCTGGGTGGAGTATCCCCCGTGAGTGACCGTTTTCTTATCTTGTTCTACGCTGTTATACGTCCAGCTAGTTCCATTATCGCAATACTGCTGAAGGCTTTCCTTGCACGGCTTGCAGTGACGGCAGGAATCTACAAAACATCCCACACCCGCTTTATCGCCGACTTTGTAGCGGGTTACTTTGGTTCCTACGCGCGAGATCACCCCTGTAATTTCGTGGCCTGGAACCATTGGAAAAGTTGACCCGCCCCATTCATCGCGGGCTTGATGAATATCAGAATGGCAGATTCCACAGAATCGTATATCAATCACCACGTCGTGATCTTTAGGTTCTCTCCTTTCAAATGTAAATGGAGTCAATGGAGATTTTACTTTCAGGGCGGCATATCCTTTTATTTGTGGCATAGGAATCCTTTCTTTTCTTTATTATGTTTCGTTTATTAATCCATTAGAGATTATCGAAAACTTACAGACTAATTCTCCCATAATTTACTTACCGGACTCTCTGGATTCAGCAGTTTTTTGATTTTACTAAAGGGAATAACCACCGTATAAAACCCTTCTGCATAGGAACCAACGGCATAAGGATCAAAACTAAATACCAGTGATTTTCCTTGAATTGTCCAATGAGTCAATTTCACCTCTTTCGGCCAACTGGCTTGCTGGCGTGTCAAATCATCATATACTATCTTGGTGATTACTTTTTGATAATCTGATTTAGGCAAAAACAAATCCGACAATTTTAGAGTTTTGACTTTAGTGGAGACAATGGCATAATTCAAAAAACTTCTATTATGGTTGGGGTGTGCCGCACCCGCATCATACCAGTCGGACGAGGATTGGAGCGAGATATAGTTATCTGAGTAATAATTTATAGCATACTCATCTTCATAGGTGGAAAATCCATATTCTGCGTATCCCAAATTCAACCCTTCTGAATCTTTACTAAAGCTTTGTAATTCTTTTTGAATAGCATCTTGCACCCGCTTATTTAATTGAGCATTCACGGATTTGTCAAAAGCAGAAAATAATGGATAATCAATCTGAATCCCCTCCGCAATATAAGTATCTCCATCGGCTATCTTTTTCAAGGTAAACGGAAATGTCTTTGTACTATCGGCATTTTTCCATTCTCCATCAATCTTTTCATACGCTTTCTCCCAAGTCCCCTGGAACCCCCCGGTAGTTTTCTCACTGCTGATTTCCGTCAATTCTATTCCTTGATTTTCGGTCACATGCCCTTGTAGAAACAAACTTTCCGTTCTAGATTTATAATTATATGTACCGCTAAACTCCGTGCTGTTGGTCATGGTCAGAGATAACAAGATGGGATATTTATTATCAACCAATCCATTATAATAATTCTGGTAAAAGCCGGGACAGAATTTGCCATTTACATCCACCACTCCCCATTGATTCTTTAGTTTTACCTTGGCACACCCGTTATCAAAATCCAATCCTGCCTCATAGTTGGGTTGAATAACCACCTTGCCAGATTTATCCATGTATCCGTATTTCTTATTCACCTGAATCAACGAGATATGGGAATTCTCGGACATTTCACCCATAAAATCATACTCCGCAGGCGTCAACACATCTCCATTATTTTTCATTAACCCATATTTATTTTTATTCCTGTAAACCCGCGTCGCATCACTGGGTCGTGAAATATAATCGTAGATGGTCGAGATTACAAAATTCCCTTTTTCATCAATCAATCCCCATTTCTCATCTATTTCCGCACGCGTAATTCCATCAGTAAACCAGGCATCTACCACATCGAATCGAGCTGGAATAACAATTTTTCCATCTTTGTCTTTAAAACCGGATTTATTCGTTTTATCGTCATAAAAAACGGAGAGGTCATCGGCAAGACAAATTGTTAAACTGATTTGAAATAGAGTGATTACCAGGAATATTCGTATAATTTGTTTCATCATATCGTTAAATACTTTTCCTTCCTTCAAACGCCCGCGAGAGAGTCACTTGATCCGTATATTCCAAATCCCCGCCTATCGGTATTCCTACGCCAATACGCGATAACGGCACTCCCATGGGTTTAAGAATTTGTGTTAGATACGTCGCTGTCGCTTCCCCTTCCGTGTCGGGATTGGTGCCGATAATAATTTCTTTCACATTCCCATTTTTAACTCTATCAACCAGAGACTGAATCCGTAATTGGTCGGGGGTAATCCCGTCAATCGGCGAAATCGCACCCAATAAACAATGATATAAACCGCGAAACGAACCTGTCCTTTCAAACGCCAGAATATCAAATGGTTGTTCCACCACACAAATCAAACTTTTATCTCTTTTCTCGCTGCGACAAACGAAACACAATGTCTCTTCCGTGAAATTATTACACGTCTCGCAATAATGAATCCTTCCGATTATCCCCGCAATCGCTTCCGACAACAACTGTACCTGGTTGGATGGTTGTTTCAATAAATAATAGGCCAAGCGTTGTGCCGATTTCGGACCAATACCGGGAAGCTTTTGTAACTCAGTAATCAATTTCTCGATAGCAGGAGTATAGTTCATTAGGTAAAGGTCACGTGCTATTACATTCCAATACCGGGGAGATTAAATCCGCCGGCAATCTTTTTCATTTCATCCGCGGACATTTTCTTTGCATTATCCAGGGCACTATTCACTGCCGCAATAATTAGATCTTCCAGCATTTCTTTATCATCCTGTTTTAATACATCTGGTTCAACGGTAATACTCACCAATCTCCCGTCCCCGGACGCCACGGCTTTCACCATTCCGCCCCCCGCTGACCCTTCAATAGTTTTATTTGCCAATTCTTCCTGCAATTTGGTCATTTGTTCCTGCATCTGCTGCGCCTGTTTCATTAATTTATTAAGGTTCACTTTGCTTTTCCTCCTCTTGAGTATCCGTTTCTTGTACTTTTGGTTTGATTCTAGTCTTAATACTGGTAGCGCCAAATATTTCTATCGCTTTTTGAATGATTGGGTCTTGCAATATTTCTGCGTCCGCGCGCATCATGGGTTTAATGACAGGAATGGGAACAGTTTTTTGAATCACGGGCACACCCATGACTTCTGTTCGTATTTGTAATGCCCTCCCAAAATATTTTTCTAGTGCTTCCTCAATGGCACTCCGATTCTCCGGTTTATCTAACATGGATTTATGGAATTTATGGGATTTATCGAGTGCCAGGGTTACCTGATTTTGTTCCAATTTCACGGGTGTAATTTCCCCCAATACCGGCCCTAATATGGGTTTGTTTTGCCGGATTTCTTCTATAATTTGCCCCCAATGGGCTTGTAGATTATCTAATGATAATTCTAATGTGGACATTGGGCTTGGTATCGCAGACACGGTAAATTTTTCTACCGTTGTTTCCGCTTCATCCAACACTGCGGCATACACATCCGCTCCGCCGGATATCCGTGGTACGGTTATGGTTTCCACCGTTTTTGTTTTTGCGATGGAGGATACTTCTTTTTGTAATGATTTTAATTGCGAAATCAGTTCCGGCAAGGGTAATGTTTGCTTCGCCTGGATACAATCCAACACCAGCAAATCCATTACCACCCGCCCCGGCACAGTCTTGCGTAGTTGTTCAATACTATGGGTACAGAGTTTCATCATCTGGATGATTTGTTCACCCTTTACTTGTCCCGCTTGTTGAGTTCGCCGTTCTTTTTCTTCTTTTGTTAAATCCAAAATATCGGTATCTTTGCCCATAACTTGCAGAATGGTCAAAGACCGGAAATAATCCAGTAATTCATCGCACAACTGCTCGAATTCAATTCCTTGATCCAGTAACACCGCCATCTGGCTTAAGGCATCTTTATGATTTTCTGCGAGAATGGCGTCCACCAACTTGGCAATCAACTCGGAAGGCAATGTCCCTAATAATGTATTGGTTTTCTCCAACGTTAATTCCCCGCCACTAAAGGAAATTAATTGTTCTAACAACGATTCAGAATCCCGCATTGACCCGCGTCCCGCTTTAGCGAGAATATCCAAAATATGTCCCCGCTCCTCTTTAGGAACTTTGACATTTTTTTCATTGTCCAAAATAAAAGAAAGTTGTTTGACAATATCTTCCAAGGATATATTTTTAAAATCATATTGCTGGCAACGGGAAATAATTGTAATAGGCACTTTATGTTTTTCCGTAGTGGCAAGAACAAAGATGGCGTGAGAGGGAGGCTCCTCAATAGTTTTCAATAACGAATTAAATGCTTCCGTGGTCAACATGTGTACTTCATCAATAATATAAATCCGATATTTGCTTTTCCCGCTGGGAGCTAATTGAATATATTCCTGTAACTGCCGGGCGTCTTCGATTTTCCGGTTGGTAGCGCCATCAATTTCAAACACATCTATGCTGGAACCATCCGTAATACTCTTGCAGATGTCACATTCGTTGCAGGGTTTGGCGGTAGGTCCGTGAATACAATTTAAGGCTTTGGCAAGAATACGCGCGGTAGTAGTTTTCCCGGTTCCTCGCGGTCCACTGAATAAATAGGCATGGGCAATCTTCTTATTTTCGATGGAATGCGCCAGGGTCTTCGAGACATGTTCCTGCCCAATGACCTCCTCAAAGGTTTGTGGCCGATACCGGCGGGCGATAACTTGATAACTCATGGTTGATTTTAGATTTTAGATTGCAGATTGTAGATTGAATTTTGCGTTTATTTTTTCAATCTAAAATCTGAAATCTTCAATCTGAAATTCTCCTAAAATTTAATGGCCGTGCACCGATTCCTGGATTCGTCGCTTTCCGCCGCTGAGGTTGCCAGTAGCTCCCACCCGGCGCTCCTGCGGCACCCAAACGGGTCTACGTACCGTTGCTTCCTTCCGGACCTGGCGGGGTTGGTAGTCGTTTGTCGCACAGGACCTGATGATCATCACCCTGTACAACCGGCTGACACGGAAAACTCGGAACCGCAGAGTCGGAATTCCACCCGGCATAAAGCGGATTTCCGGTAAAGGGCACCGCTGGTTCCCCGTCTAGCACGACCAGCTATTGACTATAGACTAGTCGATGGAGTGTGTCAATTTCTTAAACTTCTCAAGCAAGCCTTGTTGTAAAGTTTTATCAAATTCTTTTAACCATTTATGAATATAACGAGTATTATATTTTTTATTTTTAGCAAGAAGCCCCATTATATCTTCAATATCTCTAGCTCTTCCCGCTACAATTTTATGAATTATCATATCTTCGAGTGACGCAAAATCGACTGTTGTTTTGCCAAATCGAACTGGATTTGCTTTTAAAATCGCCTGTTTTTCATATTCTGAAAAAGAGAATATGAAGTCAACACGAATCCCACTTTTTTCCTCTATGACGGGTAAAACCATTGTTTTCTTTATAAAATCATCTACTTGCTCAATTAGAATTTTCAACCGGAGTTTTTGAATTACTTGTTTGAGTCTATCAATATCTTCCATTCCAATTCCCAGAGTTATATCAATGTCTTTGGTGAGTCTTGGATTTCCATAAAGAAGAATTGCCTGTCCACCAATAATCATATAAGGAATATGCGAGTTCTTTAATTGGAGAGCAATTTTTTTAAGCAGGGTTTTAAACACTATTTAATACCCGTGCAATTTTTATGTCAATTTCAATCCCATCCAGCGGATCTTTTAAAGGGAAAATTCCCAAAGCACGTGCTTCTTGATACAGTTCTTCAACGATCTGTAGGTTTTTGAAATAATCCGTTTTTTCTTTAGCGGACAGTTCACTTTCAAATTTTTCCAGTAATTTAGGATTTTTAACCATACTATTTCATTCTCTGTTTCTCAAAACCAGCTAAAATATGATACCCTAATTTACTCTAAATAAAGGATTTTGTCCAATTGAAAAAGATAATTTACATGGGTTTTCTGGTTTTGATTCTGGCGGGTTGTGTCACTGTGAAATTGACTAAACCGGAGCCGGAGTACCAACCCAAGATTACGGCGTGGATGGCGTTTTGGGATTGGGACCGGGCGATGGTCACGGTACGTAAAAATTCCGATATCATCTCGGAACTAATGCCGTTCTGGTATGACATGGATTCCACGGGGGCGATTTTTGATTCTCAGGGAATCCCCGAAATGCGCGAAAAGGGACTACTGAAGACGATGGATCAAAAGAAATTCGTGGATTATTGCCACCGGAATCATATCAAGGTTATCCCTTTAATTAGCAACGAATTCAAAAAAGAATCGGTACACAACGTCTTATTCAATGACATGATTCGTGAACGGCATATTGAAAATATCGTAACTCTTGTGATGATGAATAACTACGATGGGGTGGATATTGATTATGAAGAGATGATGATGCAAGATCGGGATCCCTACTCTACGTTTTTAAAGGAATTGGCTGACCGGTTACATGCCAAAAATAAAATATTATCCGTGGCGGTTCATGCAAAAACCTTGGAACCCGGTACTTGGGAGGGTAATATCGCACATGATTATTTGGCAATAGGGAAAGCCGTTGACCGAGTACGGATTATGGCGTATGACAACCATTGGTCTGGCGGGGAACCGGGTCCAATTGCGCCTATAGATTGGATAAATGACATTGTCGCTTTTGCAGTGACCGTGATCCCACCAGAAAAGATTTATCTAGGGTTCCCAATCTATGGAACCAACTGGGGAAAACCCAAAGATCAGGAAGCGATGTATGTCGATGCCACCAATTTAATGAAAAAATATCATGCAACCCTAAATTGGGACACTACTTCCCAAGAATCTTGGTTTACCTATACGGATGAAACTACCTTTTCCAGCCGTACCGTCTGGTTTAGTAACGGGCAAAGTTTCAACCCGCGCTGGAATTTAGTCAAATACTATCACCTGGGTGGGGTTTCTTTCTGGCGTATTGGCGGGGAAGACCCGCGGGTGTGGCGAATTATCCGTTCCGACCGATTTATTCCACCCGGCCATGTGGGATTATATCTTGATAATTAATTCCTTGGCTTGTTTGAAATCTAAAATTACTTTACATGAAAGAAATAATCTTATTCGTTATTTTGTAATAATCCTACCGCTATAATTCCTGCTGTTTCCGCGCGCAAGATTCGTTTGCCCAGACTGACGAGGGGAATTCCGGCAGAGGTTGCTAACTGGATTTCTTGGGGGCTAAACCCGCCCTCCGGACCAATGAGTAAACTGAGTTCGTTGTGATTAATTGCGGACGTAACCAAAGGTTTTGCCGATAAATCAGTGTGCAAGAGAAAAGCGGGGGGGGATTTGGTTTTACGAATATTTTGTAATGCTTGTTCAAAGGTTTGCAATTCCGCCAGTTTAGGAATTTTGCATCCTCCGCATTGTTCAGTCGCCTCAATCAAGATTTTTTCGTAGCGTTCTCGTTTACTTTCAGAAATTTTATCGGCAATACAATGTTCCGTCATCAAAGGCACAATTTCTGACACACCCAATTCCGTAACTTTTTGGAGAAGCCATTCCCATTTATCCTTTTTTAAGAGGGCTTGATAGAGGGTAACGTGAATTGGGGGTTCTCGATTTCCCAAAGAGGAGCAAAGCAAGGTAACGTCCAAGGATTTGGTTCCAATTTTCTCAATCCTGACTTCATATTCCATCTGCTTTTGGTCAAACAAGATAATCGTTTCTCCGGGTTTGATCCGCAATACCTGGATTAACTGTTTAGCAACCGGTAACTCCTCTAATACCAAATGTCCGTCTATAAAATAAATTTCTGGCACATAAAACCGATGAATCATGACAATAATCTATCACATCCGTACCGGGACTGGAATTGCTAATAGCAATTCCAGTCCTACAAGGGATATGGATAAGGTTTTCAATGGTTGAGATTTTTGAAAGTTTGAGGAGATTACCCGTTTTTCCAATAGCCGTGGTCTTTTTTGAAATATTGGTCGTTGTTGGCATGGAGCATGGTATTGAGAAACATTCCGGCGGTTTTGAAATAACCCATTTTTTTAAACCGGCTGTTGTCGGTAAGGATATAGGCGTTAAGAACCTCATACCGTTCCCCTTGAACCTGTTTACTAAGGAAGTAATCTTCAGCGTAATGCACCTGTTCATCGAACCCACCGAGTTCATCGAATTTTTGTTTATCAAAAAGCATAAAAGCGCCGACCGCAAATGGGCTTATGTATTTGGAGTAGCACATGACGAGATTGCTGAGAGAATAGAGAAGATTGTCCATAAACCCGCCATCCCGACATTTGAGTTTAGCCGCGACACAATGGAGATTTTTATCTTTCATTAATTGGACGGCTTCACGGATGACATGAGTTCCCTCAAATTTCAAGTCAGCATCTAAGAATAAAATATAGCGGGATTTTGCGAGACGGGCGCCCGCGTTTCGTCCGATGGACGGTAATCCCCCGGGAATGACTTTCACATTGGGAAACGATTCGGCGATTTCTTTGGTACGGTCGGTAGATTGGGCGTCGGCGACATAAATAGGGGTAGACCACATGTGCGCGTAATCTTGCGTTTGGATGGATTTTAACAGATGACCGATATTTTGCTCTTCGTTTTTCGCGGGAATCACAATGGTCAATTCCTTATTCAACCTCATGAATATCAACCCCTTTTCCATTGATGGTGACAAAAGTGGACGGGATATCCGTCCAACACCCTGTATTATAATAATCAATGCTATCGATGAGGAGGTTGTCGGCGTGATGCGTGTGCCCGCAAAAGACGACATCGGCTTTGCGTGAAACACCATATTTAGCAGCTCCTTGAGCGACCTGGTCGGTATTACGCATGAAGGTTTTGCTTTTCGTTTTGAGATACCGGCTAATTTTTTTCTGTTTGGTATCGCATTTTTGAATCCAATCGTAAAAGGTACAGGCGACATTGGTAAGAATTTCGTGGTCTACGATGAACTTATCAAATTGATGTCCGTGTATGGCAAGGTATTTTTGATGGTCATGTTCCCAGGAATATTCCTTATGGACTTTGATACCCATCAAATGCGATGTGATAATCGACAGTCCCTCATCGTGATTTCCTTCCACCCAGACGACTTCAACGTCCCGTTTCGGATTGGACAACCAGCGAATATAGGAAAGAAAATCCCAGTGGCTGCTTTTTAGGCGTGTGAAATTCAAATCGTCGAAGATATCCCCCAGCATGATGAGTCGATCGTATTGATAGTCTTCCAAGACCGCTAGCAATTCCCTGGGACGGCTGACTTTCGATCCCAGATGCAGGTCGGATATGATAAGGGTGTCTACTTTTTTTCCCATATATTCCGTAGAGTAATAATACCCCTGGATTATTACAATGAAATAAAATAAAGGTTACGGAAAGATTACATATTCCGGGTTGTTAAACGGATGCAGGGTGGTAGAAGCGGTAAATGACCGGTTATCCTTTCGGGAGTTTGAGGGATTCCCTTTGGGGAGGAAGTGCCGAACGATATGACCCTAGTAAGGTTTCGACCAAGCGGAAGCGAAGGATGAGTTGTGAGGCTGGTTTGAAGAACAATGGAGACGCAGTACCAAAGGTCATTTAAAAGAAAAGTCTCTAGTTTCTAGTTTCTAGTTCCGGGGCTAGAGTTTCAATCCTCGATTACTCAAGAACAAGGTTTCGAGTTGATAGGAAATAGGATAAAGGATTTAGGATTTAGGGGACATAAGTTTAAGGTTTCGAGTTAAAGAATCTCACGGTATAACTAGATGTCCCTGAAAAAGTTTCTTTTTTAGATTGTAGGACACAAAGAGGGAACTTTGGGAGAGAGAAAGGAACCTCCCGAGCCGAATTTTCCAAAGGACAAAAAGAAGCTTCCTTAGAAGCTTGCGGATATTGTACCCACATCCGCAGAGGATCGCATTGATGTGATCGCCGTGGGTTCCCTTCAGATAGTTTCGTCCTAACCATCCATCGGTTTTGGCATGTCCGATCACGGGTTCAATCGCACTCCGGCGTTTAATCCATCGAATGACCGATTCTTTGAGTCCGGATAACTTCCACCGACTGAGATGAATCGTAGCCTCTCCCGCATAATCGTGTCCCCGATACCCTTGATCCGCATACACCTCCTGAGCTTGAAAATGTCCCAACCGCTCGGCCTGTTTCAAGGCCTGCTCTAAGGTATGTCCGTCATAGGGATTCCCGTGAAGCGCTTGCATGCCTACAATGAACGGATCTTGAGAAGTCGCTACCACACTCACCTTGCAGCCAAACTCATATTTCTTATGGGCTTTACCTTTGGCGATACATTCCACCTCCGGGGCATGCAAACTATACAGTTTCGGAGAATCCTCTCGCTTTTGCTCCAACAACCTCTGGGCCATGGCTAATTCCGGTCCCAATACCTCCCAGAGTTCCTCCCGGTTTGCCTTCAGGACCTTCCGACCTACATCCCGACTCACCCGTCCCAAGTACACCTTTAACTTCTTCCATTCCTTCTGCGCCTTCTTCCCCTTACGCCCATGGGCATACCGATGATACAAAAATAAACTCTTCTTGGCTTTGCGGGTATAGCTCTGCCGCAGTTCAATCCCTTCCTGGTGGCACAGATTCACCAAGCGTTGCAACATCTTCAGGTACAGTTTCGCATCCGTGGGATAGGTAATTGCTTTCTCCTGCACCGTCGTATCCACATTCAGTTTGGCCAACTGCCTCCGCTTCAAGGCACCCGTCTTCAACCCTGTGGTAATGGTCACCTCTAAGAGCTTCTCCATCTTCTGTTGCTGGATCCGTTTACGCCATTTACTCAATAAGCTGGCATTCAGGAAAAGCTCCCTCTGAAAATACTCAAACCCACAAAAGTATTGCCAGTACGGATTTTCCGCCAAGCGCTCCACGACTTCCTCATCGCTCAAGTGATAGGCATGCTTTAAATAATGGATCCCCACCAGTAATCGAATGGGTTTGCAGGGACGTCCGAAATCCGGACAATAACACCCCGCAAAGGCGGCCTCCAGTTCTCCCCATTCCATCTGATGGGCCAGTTGAATTAACGGATGGCGGGGATTACACAGACTTTTTAATTCTCCACTAAATAAATTCTCTTGTGTCGTATCGGTCAATGGAATCACTCTAAATCCTCCAGATATTTGTATTTATTTCAATATACCTGGTGATTTTAACATGGCGAGAAAATCATTTCTATCCCATCTTTATTGTTCTATTTCCCTTTTTCAAGGACGACTAACTATTAGGGAAATAGATCATCAGGAAATAAGGGAGTAGAGGAAATGAGAGGACCGCTTAATCCAGTATTCTGATTATCATGTCCTGCCCTTGGCCAAGCAGAATTAGCAAGACCAGTACTACTACAATAAACTGCATAAAAAGCACTAGCACTTGTACCAACATAGAGAGTACCCGTAGAATCAATTACTGGAGTAGTCTGAATCGCTGCTTCAGGTCCTGGGAATAAGAGTTTCCAGCGCAAGGTGCTGTCGGGATTGAACGCATACAAGTAATGATCGTTACTTCCAAAATAAATGACGCTATCATTTCCTATTACGGCACTTTCATTAATTATTCCTCCCGTTAAATACTGCCACTTTAAAGTTCCATTAGAATTTAAAGCATAGAATGTACTATCCCAAGAACCCACATAAATGGTGCCATCTTCTCCAAATACGGGAGTTGAGGTCACCCATCCATTCGTCTTGGAAGAACTCCATTTCACAGTTCCATTAGGGTTCAAACAACAGACATTTCCTGTAGTGAGTCCCGATACGGTATAATCAACATAGATAAAGCCGTAACTATCCAGAGAGGCAGCTCCAAAATAACCGGAGGTACTAATCTGCCATGCTATGGAACTATCTGAATTAATGGCATAGAAAGTGGTTGTATATACTTGATAACTTAGTGGTGTCTCAGCGCTTACATAAATAGTGCCATATGTTCGATTAATACAAGTTGGAGCTATTGTGCTTTGTTTTAGCTTTATTACCCATTTTTGTACCCCTTGAGGAGTAAAAGCACGTAACGTGCTATCATATCCACCTACATAGACAGTATTGTCCGGACCGATAGAGATACAAGCTGCACCATTAAAAGGGCTAGAATAAATAGTTGTTGACCATTGAAGAGTTCCATTCGGATAATAAGAGAACATATTATAGGTATACCCAGCGTAAATAGAGCTATCACTTCCTACGACGGGATCAGTTTCTGCTCCCTGAGAAAGTGTCCAATAGGATGTTCCATTGGAATGATATGCATATAAATCTTGTTCCATATCTATAAAATAAACATTTCCATCTAGTCCTAAAGCTATTGGTTCATCAATTCCGCCATTAGTACCTACACTCCACTTAACAGTTCCTTCCTGTGCATAGCACAGGAAGGAACCAAACACAAAGTATATAAACAAACTTATCTTGAAAAATTTTATCATGGTTTAATCCGGCTTATTCCAAAATATAGCACCCCACGGGTCTCCATTAGTCCCAACTTCATATGTAATGGGAGGTGTAATCACTTGTTGTGTACTTTTATTAACCCAGTAAATATAATTGTGCCAATACCCAGGAGTTCCGGTAGAGTCAGGACTTTGATAACTAGCCATAAATTGGTTAGGATAAGCCCAACGTGGGTCAGGTGACGGACAATCCCAATAGCCAGGATAACTATTTGGTATAGGTTGTTGACTATCCACTAAATTCTTATACTGGATAGACTGACCATTATGTGGGTTCCAGTACCAGATGGAATTATTACCGATATTGCCGGGAGCGCTGTCATTAGGACCATATTCCGGGAAGTAAATCCCTTTCATTCCCCAGTCCCAAATCTGATACCAATTGCCGAACCCTGCCCAATAATTCCCAGGCATGAAATTCGTAGATACGGCGGTTAACGAGGTGTCTGCGGCAAAAGAAGAATCATTGGCTGCCAAGCCATTCATTAACCATCCATCACTCACATCTACATAACTGCTCGTACCGACTCGCTGAATCGTTACATACGATAAGTTCGGATTCTTACGTAATTGGGCATTATATAGATAACTCCCGTCAGGGGATACCGTTGGACCTGTAAATTCTGCGGTGAGTAAGGTAAAGGTTCCCAATGTAGAATCCGGGAGAGAGATTCGTCCGCAAACACCGGTAATATTGGCATAGGCGTATCCATCCACCCCCACCGATTCCAGTTCCTGAAAATTAGCAGGGAAACTCTGTTGATTATAAACTGGATTCCAGATCACATGCGGATTCGACCCATCACAACTGCTCATGGCAAAGAAAGCGGAGCCATAAGTTGGTGCTGTGGTTGGAGTTGACAACATATAGACTATATGGTCTCCAAAGGGCGTGGGACACACAGAAGATATCCAACAGGCGGTGACGCCTGATAGGGAAGTGGTTAAAGCACTGATAGTTGTTGCACTCATCAATAAAGTCCCAGCCGCGTTGGTGGTCGCTATATCCACATATTTGGTTTCCGTTCCATTGGCATCACCACAATAATACAAAATCTTCCAACTCCCCTGCACCTGCACATCCAAGCGTTCATAGTAAAAGTAGGCGGCATCGTAATTAGCACGAAATCCTACTCCTCCAATGGGGATGGTGGAAGTGGTGTCTACGGTCATATTGATAATCGGGGTAGTGGCGGTACTGAGATAGACTTGAATGTTATTTCCCGAAATGTCATAATGCACATAGAACCATTCAAAGGGATTAATCGCGGTCATATTGGATAAAGAGGTGGTAATCGTAAAGTTGACCGAAGTCAGGTTGGTGTAATTGCTGGCGACGATTTCATACAACTTCACTTTCCCATTGTTAATCCCGCCGGAGGTGGAGGCGCAAATGTTCAAAGCATAGCCGTATTCCTTCCCAGCGGTATCTAGATTGAACCGCACGAGCGCTCCCGATATGTTGCCGGGGGTAGGGACGCGAGTGTAATACTGTAAACTGTAATTCGCCAAACGGGTCACATGGTAATATAACACTTCCTGAGTCGTACCATAGGAAGCCACTACCAGACAGGTATTGATGGAAGGATACACTGCTGTATCCGTATTCTTGGTTAAGAAAATTGTACTGTTGGTCGCATTGCTGCTTAAACAAAAAGGGAGCAAGGGACAGCCTATCGTGGAAGAGCTATACCAAGCCGTATAATCTGAAAAGTCATCCAGATATACCGTCCAAGCATTCATGGGTATAAATCAAACTCAATATCTGGAAACAAAGGGATGGATGTGGGTGTAGCATAAGGACTCAATCCTGTATTTTGTAAGTCATGATGAGCTTTTGACCAAGGAGAAGACATCACTCCCGTTGTATCAGTATAAAGAGCATAGAAATTACCATCTTCACAACCAAAATAAATAATACCATTATTATCTATTGTTGGCGCAACCTGTACCCAACTTGAGGGAGTATAATTCCATAAAAAATTTCCTTCGGAATCAATTGCATATAAACCTGTGGGTCCATTACCTATACCTATATATATGGTTCCATTATTCCCAATAATTGGTTCAGATGTCGGATTTCCATTTGTTAAATATTTCCACTTTAAAGTACCACTGGGGTTTAACGCATATATTCCATCTGAAGAACTGGCATAAAGTGTCCCATCTTGAGCAATGAGCGGACCTAGGATTGTGGTATTCACTTGGAATTGCCATTTTAGTGTTCCATTATAATTGAGAGCATAAATTGAGCCATCAAGTGAACCAGCGTAAACTGTCCCGTCGGGACCAATAGACACATCCCCTGTAATCCAACTGTTTGTTTTGTATTTCCATAGGAGTGCACCACTACTATTTAAAGCATAAATATAATTATCTTCTGCCCCAAAATAAATTCTATGGTCTTTAGAAATAGCAGGACCTGCAAAAGGTGGACCTCCGCAAAGATAACTCCATTTGATATTTCCCATGGAGTCCAAGGCATAAAAATAATTTTTTCCTGTCCCTACGTAAATCGTGTAGTCGTCATCAATAGCTGGTATGCCTATCCCAATCCCTCCCTGATTACTTCCAAAATCATCTATCCATAGTAAATTTCCAGTAGAATCAAACGCAAAAAGTCGATTATTTTCTACGGGGACAAATAACTTCCCATCCGGTCCAATTACGGGAGCCCAAAACCCCCAGCCATTACCAGTGGGATTCGACCAAAACAAGGTTCCATCAGTGTTCATAGCATATAGAACACCATTTTCTGTCCCAAAATAAATAACATTTCCATCCAAATTTATAGCAGGATCTGAATAGGTGGTAAAACTTGCTTGGTATTTCCATTTTAAGGTTCCAGGAGTACCTCCTAGGGATTGGGCATAAAGCCCAACCCCTAACAAGAGAACCAAAAACATACATTTCATTTTTGTTATACGTTTCATTTATATATCCTCTTTTAATCCGACGGCATATTCCACCAACTGGTCCCATTATCTGAATAATAAAGATAAGGGGTTAAGTTTATAGCTTCCTCCGTCGCTGTATTGATATAAAACAAACCGCTCAAAGTAGTACTTGTATTATAGTTTAACGCTCCTTGATACGATGCCCAAAACGTACTTGTACTACTCCAACGCGGATCATCCGTTGGCCAGTGCCAGTAGCCGTAATAGTTCATGGAAACAAATCAAACTCTACATCTGGAAACAAAGGGGTGGTGGTTGTACCGTAGGGACTTTGACTGGTATTTTGATTATCGCGATGAAATTTAGGCCAAGGAGAGTTCATAAAACCTGTCGCATTGGTATACAATGCGTATAAGTTTCCGTCATCACAGCCAAAATAAATAGTTCCTGTGGAATCCATTGCAGGAGGAGACTGTACCCAATCTCCGGTCTGATATTCCCATAGTAAATTCCCATTGGAGTCAATGGCATATAACCAATTCGTTTCGCCACCACCAACATAAATTATTCCATTATTGCCAAGTAAAGGCATAGAACCTGTCAACGCCCCATTTGTAAATAATCTCCATTTTAATGTACCATTAGAGTTTAAGGCATATAAGTAACCATCTTCAGAACCAAAATAAATTGTCCCATCTGAACTTAATACCGGACCGCAACCGCTGACTAATCCACCAGTTTTATATTTCCAATTTAATCCTCCCAGTCGGTTAATCGAATATAGACAACTGTCCCACGAACCTGCATAGATAGTTCCATCCGACCCTAAGGCTAGGGGAGGAGTAACTAACCAGTTGGTTTTGTATTTCCATAATAGATTTCCATTATTATCCAAGGCATAAATATAATTGTCAAAGGAACCAAAGTAAATATGCCCTTCTTTAGAAATAACTGGACCCGCCAAAGCACTATCACCACAAGTAAATCTCCATTTCAAATTTCCCATTGTATCTACGGCATAAAAATGGTCATCTCCTGAACCTACATAAATAGTGTAGTTGGAGTCAATGACTGGATCCCCTAATCCTATACCACCATGATAACCAAAATCTTTAACCCATAATACATTCCCTAAGGAATCCAAAGCAAACAACTTATTATCCTCTCTCGAAAAATAAACTTTGCCATCGGGTCCAATGGCAGGAGACCCAAATCCCCAGCCATTTCCCGTAGAGTTCGACCAACGTAAGCTCCCATCCGTATTTAAAGCATATAGATCACCAAATTGGTCGGCAAAATAAATGGCTCCATCACTTCCAATGGCAGGACAGGACCAAATATAAAATTGAGATTGAAATTTCCATTTGAGAGTTCCATCACCTCCTGCCAGGGATTGGGCATATAGCCCAATCCCTAAAGAGATTATTAAGCAAATACATCTAATTATTTTAATCATCAGGGAAACAAGTCAAACTCTATATCTGGAAACAAAGGAGTGGTGGTCGTAGCATAGGGA
The DNA here is from genome assembly GCA_963768165.1 of uncultured bacterium. Lineage (GTDB taxonomy): Bacteria > UBP4 > UBA4092 > UBA4092 > UBA4092 > CAVYHJ01. The sequence goes on from CAVYHJ010000002.1 coordinate 490,858, forward strand.
CTTTGACCAGTATTCTGATTATCGTGATGAAATTTAGGCCAAGGTGAGTTCATAAAACCTGTCGCATTGGTATACAAGGCATATAAATTTCCGTCATAACATCCAAAATAAATAGTACCTGTAGAATCCATTACTGGAGAAGAATTAACCCAATCTCCTGTCTGATATTCCCATTGTAAATTCCCATTGGAGTCAATGGCATAAAACCAATTTGACTGACTTGCTCCAATATAAATAGTTCCATTATTCCCTATAAGGCACTGAGAGCCTTCAATAGGACTGTTTGTTAAGTATCTCCATCGTAATGTTCCATCATGATTTAAAGCATAGATATACCCATCGTCAGAACCTGCATAAATTACATTGTTATTGTCTATCACGGGTGTTGCTCCCCTAACAAATCCTCCAGTTTGGTATTTCCAATTCAAGCCTCCCAACCGATTTATTGAGTATATGCAACTATCCCATGAACCTGCATAGATAGTTCCATCTGATCCTATTGATAAAGGTCCTGTTACCATCCCATTAGTTTGATACTTCCATAATAAATTTCCATTGTTATCTAATGCATATACATTATTATCATAAGAACCAAAATAAATATGATCTTCTTTGGAAATAGCAGGGTCACCTGCCACAACACCTCCACACAAATAGCTCCATTTCAAATTTCCCAATGTATCTACGGCATACAAATGATTATCACCTGACCCGACATAGATAGTGTAATTAGAATCAATCACCGGATCCCCTAACCCAATTCCACCGTGTGTACTGCCAAAATTGAGCACCCACAATACTGAACCGGCGGAATTGAATGCAAATAACCTATTATTAACAACAGGCACAAATAATTTTCCATCGGGACCTATGACAGGGGAACTGAACGACCAGCCATTACCTGTACTATTAGACCATATCAAAGTTCCATTTGTATTAACAGCATAAAGAGTTCCAAACGCTGTACCAAAATAGATCGTTCCTGTCGAACTTATAGCTGGTCCTGAAAAAATAAAAGAATCTCCTTGGAATTTCCATTTAAGAGTTCCATCACCTCCTGCCAGGGATTGGGCATAAAGCCCAATCCCCAAACAAAGAACTAAAAACATAAGTTTTATTTCTGTTATACGTTTCATTTTAGCATCCTAATCCGAAGGTTGATTCCACCAATTGGTCTCATTATCCGTATACCACTCATAAGGTGTCAAATTAGTAGCGATACCTGTCGCTGAATTAATAAAAAAAAGACCGCTAATACTTCCCTTTGTAGGGTCTAATTGTTGATACGACGCCCAAAAAGTACTTGTGACACTCCAGCGCGGATCCTCTGTCGGCCAGTGCCAATAGTCATGATAATTCCCATTCATGGGAACAAGTCAAACTCTATATCTGGAAATAAGGGAGCAGTGGTCGTAGCATAGGGACTTTGACCTGTATTTTGTAAGTCATGGTGATATTTTGGCCAAGGAGTACTAGCTAATCCTAAAGAACTAGTGTAGAGTGCATAAAGATACCCATCCTCAGTACCAAAATAAATTGTTCCGTCGGATCCCAAGGCAGGAGGGGCCTGTGACCAACTTGTAGAAGGTAGATCGAAATTCCAAACCAAGTTTCCATTTGTATCAATGGCATAAAATGCTGGAGGACCATTTCCTACACCCACATAAATAATACCGTTATTTCCTAACAATGGAAAAGACCCTGTGATTGCACCACTAGTTAAAAACTTCCATTTTAATGTTCCATTAGAATTTAAGGCATATAGATAACCGTCTGAAACGCCTGCATAAATTGTTCCGTCAGAATTTAGGCAACATCCACTAATCAGTCCACCAGTTGTATATTTCCAATTTAATCCTCCAAGCCGATTTATCGAATAAATACAACTATCCCATGAACCTGCATAGAGAGTGCCATCCGAACCTAAAGCAAAGGGAGCTACCCACCCATTAGTTTTATATTTCCATAATAGATTTCCATTATTATCCAAGGCATAAATATTATTATCTGAAGAACCAAAGTAAATATGATGTTCCTCTGAAATGACTCCTGGAGTAACAAAATAACCACCTGTTAGATAGTTCCATTTCACATTTCCAAATGTATCCAAAGCATATAGAGAAACATTTTGTTGAAACATAAAATCTGAAGGTCCAACATAAATTGTATAATCAGAATCAATGACTGGACCGTTCAACCCTCCTCTACCCGATGATAGACCAAAAAAACTATAATTAATCATCCATAATACGATACCTGATGAACTAAAAGCAAAAAGTTGATTATTACCAGTTGAAACAAATATTTTTCCATCAGGACCAATGACAGGAGAACCCAATTGCCAACCTCCTGAGGAAGTACTATTAGACCAGCGTACACTTCCATCCGTATTTAAAGCATAAAGAGTACCGTTCTCTGATCCGTAATAAATTATAGTACTATCTGAACTTATAGCTGGTGCTGAAAGGATAGAGATGCCCCCTTGAAATTTCCATTTTAAAGTGCCATCTGTTTGAGAGAGGGATTGGGCAGAAAGCCCAATCCCTAGCAGAACAATTATAATAGTGAATTTAATTTGTTTCATCATTATATCCTCATCTAATCCGAAGGTTGATTCCACCAATTGGTCTCATTATCCGTATACCACTCATAAGGTGTCAAATTAGTAGCGATACCTGTAGCTGTATTAATAAAAAAGAGACCACTAATACTTCCCTTTGTAGGGTCTAATTGTTGATACGACCCCCAAAAGGTACTTGAAATACTCCAACGCGGATCATCCGTCGGCCAATGCCAGTAGCCATGCATTGGAATACTGGTACCAAGATTATTAAACCAATGGATATCCGAATACACGCTATAGGTTGCATTGACCGGATCAATATGGTACATAAACGTGCGTATTCCTTGATTCAAAGTGGCGTCTGGGTTTACTCGTCCATATTCCTCGGTCCAGAATCCATGATTATACAAGTCCCAATCCCACGGTTGTGCGCCTCCGGCATATCCGCACCATCCATTGGTGCTTACTGAAAAGGTAGTGATCGTGGATATTCCCTCAAGGATATAGCTGGGCGGCATTGCACCCATTACATCAAAGAAGTCCGGAGCAAATTGTCCCGGCGGGGGCGGAGGCGCTTTAATATAGGTAGTTAAAATAGAGATTGTAGTGGTCGTGGTATACGCCCAGGTCTGCGCGACTGCGGTCATTGAATTATAAGCAAAAATTGCCCAGTAGGCATTATCCGGCGTCATCATGGCTATATCGTATAATACCGATACACCATTGGTTGTACCTGCTTCCGGAAGAAGGTAGGTAACATTGGGATTATAATTGCGAATACGACCAAAGGCGATACGACCGCCATCGGGAGACGGGTTTCCCCCGATGGGATAGAAATGCGTACTAATGGCAGTACGCACAGAATAAACTTGAGTCGTTTTTACGGAATTACCCTCTCCCAACCCTGAACCAGCAATATATACTTTGTCTACATCAAACCAATTCGAACTATAATTGGTCATAATATACGAATTCCTGTCTATTCCTACGAATTGTAATTCCTGTCAATTCATGGAAACAAGTCAAATTCAATATCTGGAAACAAAGGTGCGGACGTAGGTGTAGCATAAGGACTTTGCCCTGTATTTTGTAAGTTATAATGATATTTTGGCCAAGGAGTATTTGCTAATCCTGTAGCATTCGTATAAAAAGCGTATAAATTCCCATCATCACATCCACAATAGATAGTTCCACTAGAATCTATCGCTGGAGATGTAGTTACCCAGTCACCTGTCTGATACTCCCAAACTAAATTTCCATTTGAATCAATAGCATAGAACAAATTAGAAGTACCACCCCCAACATAAATAGTACCATTATTACCAATCAATGGGGTTGAACTTGCAAAGGCTGATTGGACATTATATTGCCATTTCAATGTTCCATTAGAATTTATTGCATAAAGATAGCCACCATTGGAACTGGCATAAATTGTCCCATCTTGAGCTAACACCGGATTACCAATAAAACCATTTCCGGTATATATCCATTTCAAACTTCCGTTGTTATTAAACGCATACATAGAACTGTCAGCAGATCCAGCATAAATCGTTCCGTCTGAACCTATACAGGGACCAGCAACACTTCCATTCATTTTGTAACGCCATAAAAGAGAACCATTACAATTTAGTGCGTAAAGATAATCATCGTCTCTTGTACCAAAATATATGTGATTATCTTTAGTTACAGCATTTGCTCCTAATGGTGGAGAACCACATAGATAGTTCCATTTCAAATTTCCCATTGTATCCACAGCATAAAAATTATTATCACCAGAACCGACATAGATAGTGTAATTGGAATCAATGACTGGATCACCTAATCCAATTCCCCCCATTGTACTGCCAAAATTGTGAACCCATAATACTGAACCTGTAGAACTAAAAGCGAACAATCTATTATTTTCTACCGACACAAATATTTTTCCATCCGGACCTATGGCGGGGGAACCATATCCCCAGCTTCCTGAGGAAGTGCTATCAGACCACAATACAGTACTATCTATATTTAAAGCATAAAATACCCCATTTTGTGTCCCAAAATAAATGGTTCCTGTACTACTGATAGCGGGTGCTGACCAAATATAAAATGGCGTTTGAAATTTCCATTTGAGAGTTCCATCTGTTTGTGCTGGGAGTTGGGCATGAAGCCCAACTCCCATACAGAGAACCAAAAACATAAATTTTATTTCTGTTATATATTTCATTTTGATAGCCTTTTTTAATCAGACGGCATATTCCACCAACTGGTCCCGTTATCCGAATAATACAGAAAGGGTGTTAAATTCTTGGCAATCCCCGTCGCAGTATTAATATAAAACAGACCACTGATACTTCCGCCATAGTTATTGAAGTGAGGATATTGCTCCTGGTACGATGCCCAAAACGTACTAGTACTACTCCATCGGGGGTCATCTGTTGGCCAATGCCAGTAACCATGATAAGGTACAGGAGGGACTTGTCCATTATGGATATCCGAATAGACACTATAGGTCGCATTGACGGGATCAATATGGTACATCAAGGTTCGAAGACCTTCCCCGACCGTGGTATCGGGGTTATAGCGTCCATATTCTTCGGTCCAGAATCCATGATTATACAAGTCCCAATCCCACGGTTGTCCGCCACCAGCATACCCGCACCAACCATTGGTACTCACTGTATAAGTTGTGGTCGAAGAGATTCCCAGCATGATAATGTTGGGTTGCATCGCTCCCTCTACGTCAAAAAAGTCCGGAGCAAATTGTCCCGGCGGGGGCGGGGGGACTTGAATGTATATAGTCATACCGGAAAATGTAGTCGTCGTGGAATACGCCCAGGTCTGCACTACCGCAGTCATTGAATTATAAGCAAAAATTGCCCAGTAGGCATTATCCGGCGTCATCATGGCTATATCGTACAATACCGATACACCCGTGGTTGTACCTGCTTCCGGGAGAAGATAGGTAACATTGGGATTATAGTTGCGGATACGGCCAAAGGCAATACGACCGCCATCAGGAGACAGGTTGCCACCTATGGGATAGAAATGCGTACTAATAGCAGTACGGACAGAATAAACCTGTGTGGTTCGAACGGAACCTGTCTCTCCCAACCCTGAACCGGCTATATATACTTTATCAATATCAAACAGTTCGGAACCATAATAGGGAGGGTTGTTGGGGTTATAGGTAGACATAAAATAGGCATAATCATCAATGCCTACCGCGCCAAATTCCTGCCAGCCTGAATCCCAACGAAATAGATCTGCTACGGAAGAAGAGGAGTAATTACTGGCGGCAATGATATCATTGCTGGTATAAAATAAATTTGTTGCCAACCCATAAAGCACTGTACTACCATCTACTGTAGCAGCAACACTATGGATATACCGGTTGGAATATTCAGAGTATTGTTGTAGAGTTGTCCCGCTTAAAAATAGAGTTCCATTTCCACCAGTGGTATCATTCGTGGGATCAATATACCGTACATCCCACCATTGAGTATTCAACACGGTGTTTACTGAAAAATGACCATACAACATTTTCCATTGTCCTTGATACGAGACATCTATACGGGCATAGTAATACAACGCTCCGAAATAAACAGCTCTAAATCCGACACCCCCACTGGAGATGGAGGAATCATTAATCGTTGCCATAGTGTAATTGTTCAAGTAAATGATGAAACTGCTACCTGAAATATCCACTTTGACGTAAGTCCATTGATGCGGGCTGCCGATGGACGCCGTACTGTAAGAAAAGGATGTCAAAGTAGTCCAACTATTATTAATCACTTTCTGAACTTTGAATTGACCTATTTCACTAAGTGATAGAGAATATCCATTTTCATTCCCAATAGTATCTCTATTAAACCGGAATAAACTCTCCGACCAAGCCCCGCCCGGCTGAATTCGCGTAAAATACATGAAACTATAATTCGCCAGTTGATTCCGGTGCACGGTAACCACTTCCTGCGAGGCGCTCCAAGAGGCTACTCCTAAACAGGACGAGATGTGATACGAATTAGCAACCGTATCCTGAGCGACAAAAACGGTACTATTGGTGGCATTGGTCGCTTCCCAATAAGGATGATACGGTGCCGCTACAACGCTGGTTGTACAATCCGTAAAACTGTCCACAAATACCGTCCAGTCATTAATAGGCGGCGTAGCTTGTACCCCTTGATATGCGTTTACAAATAAACTCAGCATAATCGCTGCAATCCATTTCCATTGCAAGATATATCGTTTCATAAAGTTTCCTCCATTTTCATGGTTTCGTCAATTAATTATTTCTGTATACTATTCACGATTAACTATTGACTGACTGTAACCGGTTGTCCATTGATTGTTGGAACTCCGAAGGCTTCTGCATTTCTCTGCCAGAAGATAATCCGTGCGGCTTGGGATTCTTGCGTATTGGGATAGAGTGCCATTAATTGGGTGGCGACTTGTTGCGCGGTAGAATTCTGACCCAATTTTCTCAGACACCATGCCTGACCGAATAGGGTCGAGCGCAGAATCATGGGATACATATCCGCTGTTTGGTTTTGATAAGTATTGAGAATTGCAGTATACCCTTGTAATGCCGCGGCATAATTCTTTTGGTCTGACAACATCTGGTTCTGCCAATATTGGGCATAGGCACAATTCACCGAACTGACGGGATATTGATTTAATAAGTTATTGAACACGGTACTGGCTTGGGTATAATTCTTTTGGTAATAATAAGTCTCTCCAATCATTAATTGGGTCTGTGCCAATATCCCGGAACCGGTTGTGGGATAATTGCTACCCACCATCGCCAGCGCACTCCGAACAGAATCATAAGAAATTTCATTCATCAAGGCTTGTTGCAGCATACAACTTGCCAGTTGCATTTGGGTTGGAGCAAGGAGGGTGGTATTTCCGCTGTTGGCAAGCAGGGTAACGGCGGTTTGGAAACCAGTAACCGTATCATTCAAGGTCTGTGTCGAATTAATGCTAAAAGGCTGTGCGGCATTAAGACAATAGGCCAATTGTAATTGTGCCAGGGGAGTGATGGTGTCCGTGGCATAATTGGTGACCACATTCTGCAAGACTTGTATTGCCGCTCTCAGATTATTCCATTGGTCATCGGAATTGGAACTTTGAAGAGAATTGTTATAATAGGTGACGCCTAATTGGTATTTGGAGGCAGCATTGTTCAGGGTGATTGCATTGTTCGCAGTGGCTTGCTCGTACAATGAAGGTTGATAACTGAATCCCGCATTGGCGGCATCGCTGGCATTCAGAGTCACTTCTACAACCGAAGCGTTGTATCCTTGGGCTCTCACCAAAATCAAGGCAATCCTGGGTGAATTCGGAATGTCCCAGCACTATTTCTGTTATGTTGAACAAACGATTATCTAGCACTTTACTTTAAATAGGGTATAAAACTGGATCCTTGATCGGGGTTGAGGAAGATAAGTTGGGGTGTGCCATTTTGGCATAGCTAGAAATGCGATTTAAGGGGCTTAAAATGTCTCAAAATTGGGTATGGGTTATCTCCGTACCATCTCCATACCATCTCCGTACCATCTCCCAATGAAAAAAAGTGAGGATTTGGCTCGAGACCTGATTTAAGATTCTTTTAGGTGGGTTCGTTGTTTCTACGTCAATTTTGAGAGGTTTCTGAAGGTTTTAAAAGAGGAGCCGATAATTTTGGTTTTTATAGGGAGAAATATCGGGAGGGATACCCAGGAGGGTCTGAGCCTCTTAGGTTACCATCCGTGCCCGAACCGGTTCTTGCGGGTCAGGAATGTCTCCTAAACTGGTTTACCGAGGGTGTACGTTTTTCTTTTTGCTTACTGTCACAGGGGGAAGAGAGCTAAAGTTCGCCTTTATTAATACATTTTTGTATCACTTTATCAATGAGTGGTTTTTTAAGGATCATAGCCTCTTTGACCGACATTTTGCCAAGGTTAGTGAGTTCGATGGCAGAATCAATGATGTCATAGACTTGTTTATCATCAACAAAAGCATCCCCCGCATAGGTATAATTAAGCATTGAGTCCATATAGAGGTTGATGTGAGGTGGCATGATGGGCTGTTTCATAAAGACATCGGAGGTTGCCAAATCTTTACGAGAGGGCATTGCCACCCCTAATTTCGCCTGCAGGGTTTGAGCTTCTTCACCATAGGTAAGATATTTGAGGAGTTCATACGCTTCTTTGGGATGTTTAGTTTTACTAGAGATGGCAATCGGCAGCCCGAGGAGACTGACCTTGTTGCCATATTTACCCTTAGGGACATTGACAATATCGTAAGGGAATTTGACATTTTTCTTATACCCGGCAAAGTTCCATGCCCCGGTGAGAGCCATGGCACAAATCCCGTTTTGGAACAAGTCTCCCCCGAACCCGGAATTTTCGGAAGCCAAAGGAGCGACATGATATTTAATAGAGAGGTCAACCCACCATTGGATTGCTTCATAGAACTCGGGTTTATCAATCCAAGTTTGCCTACCGTCCGGACTGAGGGGTGCACCGCCGTTTTCACGGGCGACATCCCTCCAATAGAAAGAATTCCCACCACTGCCCCCGAGTCCAAACTGGTAAACCCGGCCATTCTTTTTCTTGGTTAATTTAATGGCTTTGTTTAATAAATCATCCCAAGTCCAATCCGCCGTGGGATAAGGTACATGGGACTCATCAAACATTTTTTTGTTATAGGCATAAAACAAACAATTGACATCGCGGGGTAAGGCATATAACCTGTTTTTATAGGAACACATATCCAGGGCATGAGGGAAATATTTCGTGGTATCGAGAGTGGGATCATGAGCCACCTGGTCGGTGATGTCCATTAAGATTTGCCGGGAAGAGTAAAAGGGCATATCGCCCGGGATAGTCCACATCACATCGGGTGCTATTCCTCCAACAGTTAAAACCAGTATTTTCTCCGTGTAATTACCCCACGGAGCATAAACCAGCTTCAGTTTAATTTTAGGATGGGATCTTTCAAAGGCATCCAATATTTTTTGTTCTTCTGTAAAACTATTTCCACCCGAGAAGGTACAAAAGGAGAGGGTCACCACCCCATTATCCTGTGGTTTATCTTGAGTGCATGACCCCAAGAACGAGGAGATAACGATAATAAGCAAATAGGAAATAAATTTACACTTTATCATATACAAAATAGAAAGCCCATGAAACTATAGGATTATACAACACGTTCTTTTAAATTGAAACTTCTGTGAGAAGTGAAGAGATACCATTGGGAAGAATAAAATAGGGATATTGGGGAGTAGTTAACCAAAGTCTGATTTGTTGTTTAAATGGCTGAGGAGACCGGTAACGAGGGAAAAGAGTTGGCCGGTAGCGGTCCAGAGTGTGGTCGCAACGGACAGATTGCCTATAAAGGTAACGGCGGTAAATGCCAAGATAGTAAATCCAACGAGAGTATCCACATTTTTCCATCCTTTAGAAAACAGGATATAGAAAAGCCAAATCATGGTCAAGAGACCGAGGATACCGAAATTGGTTGCCATATATAGAAAGATATTATGCGGGTCTTTGAGGTCATTGAAGTTATCTGAGATTTGCGGGGTTTCATATTTTCTCATAGCCAATTGATAACCCCCTGTACCAGTACCTGACCAAGGATTTTCCGTAAATATTTTTGACGCCTTCTCCCAAATAAAGATTCTCCAGCCGATGGAGGTGTTGGGATCACTATTTTCATAAGAACGGATATCGTGAAATATAAGAGCTGTACGAGAACGAACAGTCGGAGACAAGAATAAGATGCAGGCACAGGCAAGAGCAATAGCGGTGATTCCTAATTTATGTTTTTGACCTAGAAGATTGTAACCAATCCACGGGGAAAGAATGACAAAGGCGAGATAACCGGCACGTCCCCAACCCACGAGTAAAGCGACGATGTACAGGAGCATGAGTAATAAGAGGAAGATTTTTGTTTTTGTACTGGATGTTTTTGAGAAATAAAAGGATAAAATAAGAATCCCAAAAACAAGGAAAAGAGTGTGAGTGATATGACCGATAAACCCGGTGGTCATTTCGCCTTTCAAGGGAAAGAGATGGAAGAATTGGAGGATGGAAATGATAGCTGTAATGGAGAGGCCAGCGAGGAAACAGTTGAGTAGATATTTCATGGCATGTTTGTCAAAAACGAGAGAGGCGATGGCTCCAGCATATAACCAGTAATAGGTTCTTTTGGTGTAATAGAGACCTGTGGGAAGATCTTTGGTCCAGAGGAGTCCGATGAAGTGGAAGAGGATGAAGAGGAGGACGGGGATAACCCAGAGTCGGTAAAGCCATTGCCGGCGATCCTGGTAAATTTTGCCGGAGAAAATCCAGATGATGAGAGATAATCCGCCTGTGATGGCGGCGGGGGCGGTTGCCAGAGGCAAGCAGAAGAACATCCCGCAGAAACTCCAGAAGAGAAGTTTATTGGACAGTTCCCCCCAATCTGATTTTAAGTTGTCATTTTCAGAAGACATGGGTTTATTTTACCATTTCCGAATTTCTAAAATGTATAGCAAGTTTTTGGTTCATGATATAACATATTCGAGGAAAGATACAATGGCAACTAATTGCAGATTTCAGATTTCTATGCGTCGGGAAATCCACAGTGCTCTCTTCCCGGGGCAGAGAATTGGAATACGCCTTGGATGGTATTTATGAATAAGTTACCTTTGGATTACGAAGTTCGGCGGGGACCACGGAGATGAATATTCTCATGATGAACGGAGGGAAAGGATGGGGTGGGATTGAATCTCATTGCGTGACGCTGACTCTGAACCTTCTCAAAAAGGGACACAGGGTGATTATCGGCTGTCCTTTCCAAGGGCAGGTGAGAGAACACGCAGAGAAATTGGGACTGCCGATGGCTAATATTACTGTGGTAAATTCAGTAGATATTTTCGCCGTATGGGAAATACGACGGATGGTTTTGGAGAAGAAGATTCAGGTGGTTATTGCGAATCTTGGAAAAGAATATTGGCCGGCGGCGGTGGCCGCAAAATGGTCTGGTGTGAAAGTCGTTTTTGTAAGACATCAATTAGATTATTTAAAAAAGGTTACCGTCTGGCTGATAGCGAATCAGGTTGACCGGGTGGTGGCAGACAGTGGCGCGGTAAAAGAAAAACTGATCGCTAGCGGAGTGTCTCCTGAAAAGATTGAAACGATTCATATCGGGATTGAATTGGATAAATTCAATCCGAACACGGTGGACCGAGCGGAAGCCAGAAAAGAATGGGGGATTGGCGAAAATGAACTGGTGATTGGAAACGCAGGCAAGCTGGACCCGGGGAAGGGAGTTCTAGATTTATTGAATGCCATGGAAAAGGTAATTGGGAAATATCCACATGCCCGTCTATTATTTGTCGGGGAAGGTCCCTGTCGGGATGAACTTGAAAAAAGAGCGGAGATTTTGAAAATCAAAGAGAAAATCATATTTGCGGGATTACGAAAAGACATGGTGAAGATGTATGCGACGATGGATATTTTCGTTTTGCCTTCCTATCGAGAAGGACTTCCGATGTCTGTCATGGAAGCCATGTCCATGGAGAAGCCAGTGATTGCCACGACGGTTGGCGGGATTCCAGAGCTAATTCATTCTGAGAAAAATGGGTTATTGGTGCCGCCAAGAGATGGCGGGAAACTTGTGGAAGCGATTTTTCGATATGTAGAAGATAGAAAATTTGCAAAAAAGACAGCGGCAGAAGGTCGGAAAACCATCGAGACCGATTTTTCGGGTCAAGCGATGGGGGATAAATTCGAAAGGATGCTCAAGGGGATAGGTATTTGTTAATTCCGTTTTTGCAGAAAAACCCTTCTTCCTTTTGAGCTTTTTCCAGAAGTTCAATATTTTTTTCGAGCCGGTCTCTAGAAAAGTCTTTATGATAAAGATGGTAACAACACGCGCGGAATTTAACGTCTTTTTTCTTTAGTCCAAATTTATAGAACCGAACCGTCAGTTCAGAATCTTCCTTACCCCACCCCTGGAAATCCTCATTGAAACCATTAACCGCAAGGAAATCATGTTTATAAAAACTTATATTACAGCTTCGTATTCCTTTAAGATTTGTAGATTTATTAATTAGCGGAATAGGGAACCGAATGGCATTTATGGTGTTACTAAGTTGCCTTTTTAATGAAAATTGGACAATTTTAAGGAAAGTAATATTCTTATGTGTAAAATATTCAGAAATTTTCGGTCCCAATAATACCCTATGTCCTTGGATAAAATATCCATGTTCTGAATAATGAAGATGATCTTCGACCATTGTGGGACAGGGGATTGAATCGTCATCACAAATCAATAAATATTCTCCAGAACATTGAGCGATGGCTTTATTGCGAATTTGAGCGACTTTAAATCCCAGGTCTTCCTGCCAGACATGGAGAAGCTTGATTTTTGAATTTTGTTTTATTTGTTGAACCAAGGAAGAGGTTTCACCAGTAGATCCGTCATCCGCAATAACAATTTCATCTGGCAAATGGGTTTGTGCCAAATAACCTTCCAACACCCTTTTGAGATAATCGGGACGATTGTAAGTCGCAATGATAATAGAAACCCGCATGTCTAAATATTCTTATCCTTTATAAAAATAATTGGTCTATTGAGGCCCTTTGATAAAGAGTTTCGACAAACCTTCTCCAAATGGATACGGTTTTATCTTCAATAAAATCAGTTCTTTGGAATAATATACCATTTGATGAATATCTGCAATTGGGGGATTTTCAGTGGTCTCTATTGCCCCGACACACCGTCAAGACGTACTTTTACAACCCCTTTACCAATCATGTGAATACGTTGTGCTGCTTCCTTAGAAAGATCAATAATTCGACCTTTTACGAAAGGGCCGCGGTCATTGATTCGGACAATGATAGATTCTCCATTTTCAAGATTGGTCACCTTTACATATGTATTAAATGGCAGTGAATTATGCGCGGCAGTTAATTGCCGCGGGTCAAACCGTTCCCCGGAGGAAGTGTTCCGATTATTAAATTCATATCCATACCAGGAGGCAAAACCCATCTCAGAATACCCGGTACTCCGTTCCTTGGTACTCGATCGAACCGTAGCGCAACCTGACAATAACAAGATGATAATAAACTTCGCCATTGGTAATATTTTTTTCAATCTTCCATATGGTTTAATCCGTCGAGAAATAATCATAATTAGTGAACTTTTTTTTCTTTGCGTTATTGAGGTTATCTATAATATACTATTTAGGGAAAGCAGGGGAAGTGCCCTTCTTGAAATTTAGGCTTGACATGAGATACCTAAGGGTCTAGACTATAGCAAGAAGACAGGAGAGGTGAAATTAAAAAAATCCTATGGCATCAACTAATAAATACGATACTTTTGCACGGATGTTAGAAGAAGCACAGGTTGCCAATACCGAAACTATCAGTAAAGCGTTACTGGCATCAGAAGAATCCGGCCAGTCATTAAAACAAACGCTGATTTCCACCGGACAGGTAACCGAAGAAGAAATTTTAAAAGTTACTGCAGAAAAATTAGGGATGGAAATAGTGGATTTGGATCAACTCCTGATTGATCCAAAAGTCAAAGAGGTCGTCCCGGAAAAAGTGGCCAAACATTACCATATATTCCCGGTGGCACAGGATAACGGAACGATTACCATTGCCATTGCCGATCCTTTCAATGTCCAACTATCCGATGATTTAAAGATTTTATTGGATGCTAACCTGAAAATGGTTATTGCCAAAGAAGAACAAATAGAACGGGCCATCAAAAAATATTATGAAGGGACTGTCGTCGAGCAAATGATTGAAGAATTTGCCCGAGAACAAAGACAAGATGCCTTGGATTCAATGACCTACGATTTAGAAGCTCTGGATAAAGAATTAGAAGCGGATGATGCACCCATCGTGAAATTTGTCAACACATTATTCAAACAGGCCATCCACGACAGGGCATCCGATATCCATGTAGAGCCTTTCGCCCGTACAGTCAAAATACGATTCAGAATAGACGGTGTTTTACACGAAATGAGTCCCCCGCCAAAACGCGCACAGAATGCGATTTTATCGAGATTAAAACTAATGAGTGGCATGGATATGGCGGAAAAGAGAATCCCGCAAGACGGCCGTATTAAATTACAATTGGAAGGAAAGAATTTGGATGTTCGTGTATCCGCTTTGCCCTCGTTATATGGGGAAAGTATCGTTATGCGTATTTTGGACCAAAGTACGGTATTATTGGGATTGGAAGATGTTGGATTTTCGCCTTATCACATTGACATGTTTGAAAAACAAATTAAAAAACCCAACGGGGTTTTATTGATGACCGGTCCAACAGGGTCTGGGAAAACCACTACACTGTATGCGGCTCTCTCTGCCATTAATACTGTGGATAAGAAATTAATTACCGTGGAGAACCCTGTTGAATACCAGATTAATGGAATCAATCAGGTACAAGTCAATACCGATACTGGATTAACTTTTGCGGTAGGTTTACGCAGTATGTTACGTCAATCTCCGGATGTTATTCTCATTGGAGAAATCCGGGATACGGAAACCGCAGAAATTGCTATCCGTGCAGCATTAACCGGCCATTTAGTTTTTTCGACCTTACACACTAATGACGCGCCCAGCGCTACCGTTCGTTTAATAGATATGGGAATCAAGCCATTCTTGGTAGCGTCCAGTGTGCAGGCAATTGTCGCCCAACGACTCATTCGCCGTATTTGCAATAGTTGCCGAGAAAAGTTTCAACCGGATGACGAGATGGCGAATATTTTAAATATACCATCGGAAAAACGTTCCGAGACAATTCTCTATCGAGGCCGGGGTTGTGAAAAATGTAGTTTTTCGGGATATAAGGGAAGAACGGCTATCCATGAAATTATGGTGATGAACGATGTTATTCGTTCTATGGTATTGAACCGGGAAGCGGCTTCCGTGATAAAACAGAAAGCCCGGCAATTTGGTATGCATTCCTTACGGGAAGACGGTTTTGAAAAAGTTTTGATGGGACAGACGACCGTGGAAGAAATTATGCGTGTAACCCAGATGGACGTGGGGTAATAAACATAGGATTTATGCAAGAAAGGAATTAAAATGGCAGTTGAATTTAGTAGTGCAAATAATAAAGTTGTGATGCAAGATTTATTACAGTTATGTGTTGAGAGAAACGCATCTGATATCCATGTTTCTGTGGGACGTCCTCCGACATTGCGTTTGGACGGACGGTTGGAACCTGTTGGTCAACAAGTATTGTCTCCAAAAGATACTGAACGCTTGATGGAAGAAATTACCCCTACCCGCCATCAACAGGCGATTATGGAGGCAGGTTGTGCCGATTTTGGTTATGCATTTTTGGATATAGCACGATTTCGAGTAAGTGCATTTCGTTCACGCGGTGAAATAGGAATTGTTCTCCGGCAAATTCCATATAAAATATTGACCTTTGAACAATTGGGACTACCCGCAACATTTATTAAAGAATTATTATGCCGTCCACGTGGATTAATGTTGATTGTAGGGCCAACCGGTTCCGGTAAAACGACATCATTGGCAACCATGATAGACTGGATTAATGAAAACAGGGACGCCCATATTATCACCGTTGAAGACCCCATTGAATATTATCACCCCCATAAAAAAGGAATTGTGACCCATCGTGAATTGGGTGTGGATACTCCATCTTTTGCGGCTGCTTTGAAACATGCATTGCGTCAAGACCCGGATGTCATCCTAGTCGGTGAAATGCGTGACTTGGAAACTATGGAGGCTGCCATCACGGCGGCGGAGACGGGCCATTTGGTATTCGCGACACTGCATACAAATTCTGCTTCCCAGACGGTGGAACGTATTATTGACGCCTTCCCGGTCAATCAACAGGAACAAATCCGTATGCAATTATCCATTTCCATCATTGCTGTAATTTGTCAGGCGCTGCTACCCCGTGCCAGTGGACGCGGACGTATTGCGGCGTATGAAATCATGATTAATACGCCCGCTATTTCCAACCTGATTCGTGAACGGAAAACTAATCGTATTTTATCCTCTATTCAAACCGGACAAAAATTAGGTATGATTACTTTGGACCAATTTTTATTAAACCTTTATCAACGAGGCGAAATAACCGCGGAAATGGCGCTGGAACGTGCCCATGACCCGGAAGATTTACGCGGCAAATTAATGGGGTTCACACCGGCATAGGAGATTATATAAAATGGCTGAATACGGAACACGACCTACACAAGCGGCACGACCTGATGACAATTCTTTACGGAATTTAATGGAAGATGCTACCCGTTCCACGGCAACTCAAATAATGCCGATAGAGGAAGCGGGTCAATCCGCAAAAACAGCGTATACACACGACCAAATTGCCGTTAGCGAAATGGACACGCTGAAATTGTTATCGGAACAGACCGGGATGCCCTATGTAGAACTGGCGCATTATCAAATTGATTTGGATTTATTAAAAGAAGTACCATTTCACGTCGCTCAAGCGTATAAAATATTCCCTCTCAAACGAGAAACCGATGGGGGTATTTTGATCGCTATTTCTGATCCCATGAATATTAAAGTATTGGATGATTTACGATTGTTATTGGACAAACCAGTTTCCGGTGCCATTGCCAGTGAAGTGGATATCGAAGAAGCCATCGCCATGTATTATGGAATCGGGGATGAAAATCTGGATGCGATGGTGGAGAAATTACACGATGATAATGTGGAACAGGAAATCCTTAAAGACACCTCACAAATTGACTTGACGAATCTGGAACAAATCGCCTCGGAAGCACCAGTCATTAAATATGTCAATCTATTGATGTTGCAGGCGATCAAGGACAGAGCATCCGATTTGCATGTGGAACCTTTTGGAGAGATTTTGCGGATTCGGTACCGTGTGGATGGGGTATTGCATGAAGTCCCTTCTCCTCCGAAACATTTGCATATCGGAATTCAATCCCGCCTTAAAGTTATGGCAGGAATGGATATCGCGGAACGTAGATTACCCCAAGACGGGCGTATTAAATTAAACTTAGCGGGACGACAAATTGACCTTCGTGTCAGTTCTCTGCCTACGGTTTGGGGAGAATCCATTGTGCTACGTATTTTGGACAAGTCCATGATGATGATGGGTTTGGAACAGGTAGGCCTTTTACCGGAAGTCCATGAAGTTATGAAAAAATTGATTGATAAGCCCAACGGTATTGTCCTAACAACCGGTCCTACGGGTTGCGGAAAAACCACCACTCTCTACGCCGGACTTAATGAAATCTTTACTCCAGAATTAAAAGTCATTACTACCGAAGACCCGGTCGAATACGAATTGGAAGGCGTTGTGCAGGTTAATATCCGTGAAGCTGTCGGACTCACATTTGCCTCCTGTTTACGATCTATTTTGCGGCAAGACCCTGACGTTATCATGGTCGGTGAAATTCGTGACTTGGAAACGGCTCAAATTTCTATTCAAGCCGCTCTCACTGGCCACTTGGTTCTCTCCACCCTTCACACCAACGATGCCCCATCCACCGTAACCCGGTTAATTGACATGGAAATTGAACCCTTCTTGATCTCCTCCACTCTCGAAGGTGTCCTCGCTCAACGCTTGGTTCGTACTATTTGTCCTAACTGTCGCGATGTCTATAAGCCTTCCACTGAAATGTTAAATGAATTAAAGATTAGTCCTCAAGAAGTCGCTGAATATACTTTCTATCATGGCAAAGGGTGTGAAGACTGCAATTTTACCGGATATAAGGGAAGAATTGGTATCTTTGAACTGCTGGTAGTCAGTGAACCCATTCGGGATTTGATCCTTCAACGGGCAGCTACCAATATTATCGCAAAAAAAGCCAGGCAAGAAGGCATGATGACTATGCGGGAAGATGGTTGGCAAAAAGTATTGGCGGGTATCACGACTATCGAAGAAATTCTCCGGGTAACTTATGGAGTTGAAGATATTGACCCGGGAATGGGTATCTCCGAGGAACCATTGCCGTTAACTCCCAAGGCCGAAACCCCAGAACTCCAATCTGAACTGGCGGGACGACCAGGCACTGACAAAGTTGAAACTGGTGAAGAAGCAGACAGAGCAAAAAAATAAGATTGATTAAAGAATGCATCGGGAATTTGAACATTCTGAAGATTACCCTCGAGACATCGAGGGGGATTCCCGATGCATATAGACAATAAACTTTTTTTGGAGATATAACGTCATACATAATACATATTATTAAGATGCAGAGATAAATGCTGAACGTGAGGTAACGATTATGGCAAAATTTAACTATGAAGCACTGGATAAAGGCGGAAAACCTGTTAAAGGATCGATTGAAGCGGATACGGAAGACATGATCCTTGAACGACTTCGAGGAATGGGTTATTTCCCTACCAAAATTACCAAATCCAAAGAGGCCGTGGGGCAAATAGATCTTGGAACGTTACCAGGTTTCCGTTGGCTTTTTGGCCGGATAAAGTTACGTCATATCTCTACCTTTACTCGTCAGTTGGCTACTCTTATCGAAGCCGGACTCCCGTTATTAAGAAGTCTTACCATCCTTGAAGAACAAACAGAAGCCGGTAACCTGAAAAGAATTATCAAAGAATTAGCCGTCGGTATTGAATCCGGCGGAAATCTCTCCGAAGGGATGAGTCATTATCCCAAGGTTTTCTCTAAACTTTATGTCAACATGGTTAAAGCGGGTGAAATCGGTGGTGTCCTCGAAGCTGTCCTCGAAAAAATTGCCGTCTTTTTGGAAAAACAACGGGAATTACGCTCCAAAGTCAAATCGGCGATGATGTACCCGACGATGGTTATTTGCGTATCCGGTCTTATTGTAACTTTCATTCTAGTTTTTATTATTCCCCGTTTTAAAGCAATCTATTCAGAACTACATGCAAATTTACCGGCACCCACCCAAATCCTTATTGATATTTCCAATGTTTTGATTGATCCAATTAAAGCTTCCACGGCCCTCGTATGTTTGATCCTTCTAATCGTTGGTTTCAGATATCTGAATAAAACTTCTCAGGGTAAATTTTATATTGATTCCGTCAAACTCAAACTCCCCGTCTTCGGTCAATTGGTTAATAAAATGGCCATTGCTCGCTTTGCCAGTACTTTGGCTACACTCATTACTTCCGGTGTCCCCATTTTACAAGCCCTCGAAATCGTTCGCGAAACCTCCGGTAACGAAGTCGTCGCTCGCGCCATGGTCCAGGTCCATGATTCTATCAGAGAAGGGGAATCTATTCACGAACCTCTCGCTAAATTCCCTGTATTCCCGCCCCTCGTCGTTCACATGATTGCGGTCGGTGAAGAAACTGGGGCTCTTGATGCCATGCTCAATAAAGTAGCGGAAGCATACGAACGAGAAGTGGACGATACCGTAAAAGGATTAACCTCCTTGATTGAACCTCTACTAATCGTTTTTCTGGGTATCATCATTGGATTTATCGTTATCGCGCTCTATTTGCCACTATTCAATATTGTGAACGTTATCAAGTAAGTAGGGATGCGTTTACGCTCGAATAAACTGTTGACGTTCTCTGCAAGGGGTAGTATACTTCGCTACAGAAGCTTGTGTGTGGAAAAGTGGAATTTTCTGTCCTGACACAAGAGAAAACGTTATGTGAAAGTTTTAAATTCGATGAAATGGTATGCGGAAAATAAAAATAAGCCCAATGATTGGAATGGCTTTACTCTAATAGAAGCTTTGGCTGTGGTAGCCATTGTTGGAGTATTATTAGCAATTTTAGTATTTGGGTATGCATACTTTTTAACAGGCACGGCACTTGAAACAAGTGCAAAAGATGTGGCGGCAACTGAGAATTTAGCAAGAGAAATGTCTATTGCCGTCAATTCCACATATCGAGTAACTTTTGAATTGAATAATCCTACTGTCATCTCCTACCGCCAAGCCTACTGGATAGATCAATTGAGTTACGATACAGCGGGAAATCCCGTTTGGCAGCTTCAAATCACCAATATTCATTTTATTCCCGACCAAGTCAAAATAACGGATATTTCTAGTTCCGATTCAAGTTATGAATTTATCCTTTTTTATCCCTCGGGTACGGCAGATCCAAAAAATGTGCATTTAATCAATAAATCCGATGATACGACCAACAACCAAAATTATTATACTGTACAGACATTTCCTGCGACAGCCCGTGCGGAAATTCTACCCAATACCAAATTATGAAAATAATTATGAAGAACTCAAAACTGGTTATGCATGGATTTACCCTTGTTGAAGTATTGGCCAGTCTGGCCATCTTACTGATTGGCATTCTGGCACTGGTCAGTTTGTTTCCACAAGGTATGAAATCAGCGGAAGTAGCAGAAGATTTATCCGTTGCCACGTTTTTGGGACAACAAAAAGCGGAAGATATTAAAAGACAGGAATATCTCTGGTCAGCGGGAACAACCGCTGGACCGACTGCTTTCCCTTTGCAACCGGATTTTCGTTGGGAAGCGACCGTCGTGGCTGCAGGAGGTACAGATAGATTGGTGACTGTCACGATCTTATGGCGTGACCGCAATTACGAAATTCAAACAAAAATATGAAATCAAAAATATATCATGGACTTAACTTAAATTGGCGTAACCGTTTCAATGGATTTACATTGGTGGAACTCTTATTTGCCGTAGTCATTACCAGTTTAATCGCAATAACAGTGTATGCCAGTTTTAAAACAGTTGTATTGTCTTATGAGAAGAATGATTCTGGAGTCCGTATGATAGAAAATGCCCGTGCCGTGCTGGAGGACATCACCATCAATCTCAAAGCAACACCCGCTGCAACCACACCCTTTCTCGAATCTTTTGCGGCGAATTCCACTCCTATCATCACCAACATTTTGGACACGGCTTCCATACTTCTTGCAGCCAGAGGTTATAACCAGGATAGTATCGAATTTATTAGTGCAGGCGATGTGGAATTTACTTATTTTATTGACACTTCCTCCAACCAATTAATGCGCAATACAAATGGAACGGTTCAACCTTTGGCCTTTAGTGTTTGCAGTATGAATTTTCTTTTTTTTAATCGTGATACCACCAGTCAGGAATGGTACCCTCTTTGGAATTCTTCAACCGATGGTATGCCCCGTTCCATTTATATCGCGCTTACCGTTCAAGATGAAGAGAAACGCCTTTTACCGCAAACTTATACGACGTTGGTGACCCTGCCATGAAAAAAAATCGCAGATTGCAGATTGCAGATTGTAGATTAACCATTCAATCTGAAACCTTACATCTTAAATCTAAAATTTCTCAATCCGGTGTCACGTTGGTTTTAGTATTGGCGATATTAACGATATTAACCCTATTGGGTGTTTCTTTCACCTTTGTTATGCGGACGGAAATGCAGGCAGCGGATAATTTTGCCAATAAGGTACAAGCCGATTATTTGGCAGAACTGGGGTTAACCGCAGCTGAAAATCGGTTGATTGCGGAACGGGTGGACTCCAAAGGACATCTAACACCCTATAGCGGTTTTACCAGCAAATCACTGGGAGTTACCGTTGAAAACGGTATCGTTACACCGGATGTAACAGTTTCGGATGAAGAATCCAAACTGAATTTGGCAGTGGCTTTGGATACGACAAATAAGGACGAATGGCATCGCCTGTCTGCAGAACGATTTTTCTATGCTCGTTTAACCACGGCTGGATTCACTTTTACCCGCGTTAGTACCACCATCAATCAACTCTACGCCGCGCGACAAAAAAAACAATTAAAAAATATGGATGATTTGAAAAAAGTGGTTGGAAATCAGATTTATAATGCCATCGCTGGTTCGGTGACGTTCTATTCTTTTGAATCCAATGTACACCAAAATGATAAACAACGCGTGAATATCAACACGGCATCTGCCAAGGAAATTTATGATCGTTTAACAACCGCAATAAGCAAAGAATGGGCCGCGAGATTGGCTGTGAATATTGTTGATTTCATGAATAGCGGTGATGTACCCACTCTTTTGACTGTGAATGGAGTTACCTATCGAGGAATTAAAAATACGCCTTATCTCAATGAAGTAATGCCTTGGTCAAAAACCCCCGATGATAAGGGGAATGATGGTCAATATGTGGAATTGTTTAATCCCTATCATGATGATATCCATGTAGATGGATGGCGCTTGGAAGGTGCGTTCGGTTCTATTGACCTGTATGGAACCGTTCCCTCAAAAGGGTATTTCATTATTACCGACAAATATTCCGACGATTCGAGTGATGGAGAATCGGACGGATATTCCTACCAAATCAATTATGGGAATGTGGCGAGTGATAATTTGGTAGAAAATCCCACACTAGATTTATCCAAAAGTGGTGATACATTAAAATTATATGACTCTAACGGCAACATGGTGGATGAATTGACCTATGGTTCCAGTGCCAAAGATGTCTCTTGGGAAAAAGACGACCCGCGAGTTAATGATTTAAACCAGAAGGAGCATGGTACACCCTATTATAAAAATAATGCTTATTATCCTCCCAATGGCACAATAGATGAAGATAATATGGCCTATATAGCGGACGTGGCGGCTAAATCAATTGCCGATTTAGCGTTTGTCTCTATCGCTTCACCGGAAACCCCTTGGATGACATTACGGATTGATGAAGCTACTACGGGAATTTCTTTGGATAGTGTGATAGACTGTCTATCGATTGTTGATGACAAACAAAGAATTGGAGCCGTGAATATTAATACCGCATCCTATGAAGTGTTGTCTGCGTTACCGGGACTTAATGAGACCTTGGCAAAAGAGATAGTGACCTATCGCAAAGTCCACGGACCTTTTACTCAAATCAGCCAATTATTAAAGGTTCCGGGAATGGAAACGCCTATTAGCACCGGAAAAAATTCAACTGACATGTCCACGAATTTGGAACAAAAAATTTCCAATTTTCGGAAATTGTCGAATTGGGTTTGTGTCCGATCTTTTAATTTTACCATTGATTCCTATGCACGATTGGTACAACGAAAAAAACTACTGGCAGAAAGCCGGATACACGCCATTGTCAACCGGTCAAATCCAACCATAGTAACTGTTATGGAGAAACGACTTATCCCATAATGAAATTATTCCATCACATAACAAGCGCTTTATTTGACACAGGTAAAGTAGTAGTGGCTATTTTTTGCCTAATCGTTTTCCTTACAGAACCGTTGTGCGCCGACGGAGCTCAAGATGAAACTCCTTATAATCCACCGATTCCCAGGAGTGCTCCTCAACCATTCAACGCAATTAATAATCCCGGAACTTCCACTCAACAAACCTTGCGCCCTCGTGCTCCGAATAATACGGGTCGTACCGTACCAGTGCCTTCCAAACTAAATACACCTGGTAATACGCCGGCTCCCGCACAACCCCCTGTGGCACCACCAGCACCGCAAGTCGTGACCGGAACCGGACGAAATTTTGGAAATATTACTTTACGTGTAGACCCGTTGATGATCCGCGCCAAAGAGGGGGATATCATTCAACAAGATATTATCCTGGATAATCCGCGTGGAATTACTATTGATGAGGCTGAAATTGTATTAAAATTTTCAACCAAAAATCTTGAAGTACTGGACAGTAACCCCACTCTATCGGGAATTAATATAAAGCCTGTTATTACACCTCAAAAAAATCCAGATCTACAAATTGTACTTAATCAGGTAGATACAACCAAAGGACAGATTCATTTTATTGTAAAATCATTGTCCAACAATTCTTACATGGGAGGAAAATTGGCAACCATTTCTTGGAAAGCAAAAAAAGCCAGTTTTTATACGCCCATCACTTTCGTTTTTCCATCTGATTTTAAATCCCCTGGAACGAAAGTTCGTAGACAGGGAAGAGATTTATTGGGTGCGGACAGTGGAGGTTCTGAAGGCGTTATTACCGGAGGAATCGCCATTACACCCAAACCTATCCCCAAAACAACCAGTGAACTACAATAGAATGCGATTGGGGAATATAGGTATGTTTTGACTCGAAATACTGATAATGTGTTGACAGAAAGCGGCGGACGTAATATATTTACACTGGCCAGTTTGGAACAAAAAGTACGATTTCTGGTGAAATTAAGCGGTTGTGATGAAGGATTATGCAAATGGTTTGTGTCCAAAAGCAAGAAACAGGATTCACACTGATGGAAGTTTTGGTGGTGGTAAGTATTATTGCCATCCTTTCTACCATCGGATTATTAAACTATAAGAGAATCATTGATAATTCAAAACGTGGTGCTACATTGGATGAAGTAAAAGATTATGGCTTGCAAGAGGGGATCGCTCGCGGAGATACAGGAGTTTTTTGGAGATTGCAGGATTTACAATCTCCATCCATGCCCAATATTGATGTTTATGGCCGTCCGATTAATACAGGTGCTACTAACTCAATCACATTAGATTCAACTCTCTGGAAAGGTCCTTATCTCAGTCTTCAAAAAACCGCCGGAACGGATAATAAGTCCAAGTTCGATTCATCTGGGTATCCAATTGATTTTTGGGGGAATCGTTATCAGGTTGCTTTACTGAGTACCCAAGGCGGAATCACTACTCTATTAAGTAGTGATACAATTTCATCTGCGGGACTCAACCCAGACTTGGCATTGGTCATCAGTTGGGGACCGGATAGATTCCCGGGTATTGCAACCGATGGTACCAATTATGATACAAAAACCGCATCTTATTGGCTCTATTTTAATGAACAGGGTTCGGATGATATATACTACAGTTTCTAAAAGGATACCTTATGGCAAACAAAAGAAAAAATAAAGTAATCACTAATTTAAAAGGATTTACCGCCGCAGAAATTATTACTGTCGTCGCCATCATTGCGATTCTGGCATTGATTGCCATTCCAAAATTCTGGAGCCGGACAGAAGAGGCACGCATTGCAAGTGCCACCGAAGAAATGGCACGAATGGCAGATGCCGAATCCCTCTGCTATGCGGATACAGGATTTTATGTGTCGTTAGGAAATCTGCACGGAACGGAACCTGTACCATCGGGAACCGTTGTCACCACGTGGAATTATCAAAATTGGGTAAGTGGAGGGTCGGGATATACCATAATGACTGTCCAAACATGGAAAGGTCCCTATATTACATATCAAACTTCTCAATTGCAGGATGAAACGTCCTTTACCCCGCTGGATCCATGGAAAAATCCTTATGTCTTTGTTGGACCTATAACTATTTCAGAGACAGATACAACTCAAAGTAGTAAAATTCGGATTTGGAGTGAAGGACCGAATTTATTACCATTTAATAATCAAACAACTTTCCCGTGGGGACCCGCATACAGTGGCGATATTCTTTATACTCGTTAATTTGGAGGTATCAAGTGATACAAAATATATATCATAAAATCAAACTTAATCAATATGGATTCTCGTTATTGGAAATATTAGTCGCTCTTGTGCTGGTAAGTATCTTGAGTGTACTAGCCGTGAATCGGTATACTTCACGAACGGATGCTGCCAAAATTGCTGCGGCGCAATCAGAGGAAAAAGCCATTGCCTCGGCAGAACAACAATGTGAAATTGATACGGGTTACTATGTAAACTTACGTGCGTTAAGTTGCGAACCGGGTATAGGTACTTATGAGCAAGGAAGTGTATTCTTTTATAATATTCAATCATTGCCAGTACCTTTTGCGATTGATACCGATGGTTCTATGTTTAACGGAAATTATTTTCCATACTCCAGTTGGAAAGGCCCCTATATGACCTATCAAAGTGCGGATATTTCCACAACCGGCAGTCCCAATTCTGGATTGATAGCCTCCCAGCAAACGTATGGAGCACCTTTGGATCCGTGGGGAAACCCATATCGTTTGTTTACTCCTTTGACTCTGACCGATCCAGCGCCGGGCGAAGAAACGCAATATAACGGAGCTTTCTACCGGAATGCTATTGTAAGTTATGGAAAAAACGGTGCGCCGGGAACTGGTCTGCCGGGTTCCAATCCGGGTGATCCCGCCAGCGATGATATCGTGTATTATTTTTAATTGTATTTTATGCAAAAATTTAAAACGTATAACAAAACAACAAATTCAGGTTTTACTTTGATTGAACTTATCGCAGTCGTAGCGATTTTGGGAATTATTACTTTTTTGGCGGTTGGAAGTTACACAAATCGAAGCGAACAAGCCAAAGAAACCGTGGCGATGCATGAAATGCAACAAATTGCCAACGCCGAAATAACCGTGGAAGCGAATTACGGATATTATGTACCGTTGAGTGTCTTAGAATCTCTTCCCAGTGCTCCCGTGACTGTAACCAACGAAGATATTATTTCAGACAAAGCCAGTTTTTTTATCGTAGACGCACTAACAACCGGTTCAAATGTTGTCATCGGTGGCAACACCCTAACGATTGGGAATATGTTAAACGGACAATCAAACCAATGGAAAGGCCCCTTTATGACGTATCAGAGACAAACTGCATGGAACGGGTCTGCACAAGACGGGTATCTTCCTTTGGATCCTTGGGGAGGATCGTATATTTTTTTAAGTATTAACGGAGAAGTGATTGATGCTGAAGGAAACGTGGGAGGAAGCCAGGGAGTAATATCGGGATTTTCGAATTTTACCATCGGACATTTTGCGATTGTGAGTCTTGGTCGGGATTTAACCCCGGGAAACCCAGATAATTTATATTATACATTTTAACAAGTTTAAAAAGGGCAGGTAATCATTATGACAAATGTAATTCAAAGGATAATCGAAAAAGCGCGGATATTTTTGAAATCTAAATTATCCGGGTTCACTCTCGTAGAATTGACCGTGGTCTTGTTGATCATAGGTGTACTTGCCAGTATTTTAATTCCCGTGGTGACCAACCGTGTTACGGACGCGAAATATACCCAGGCGCTCGCGGACATTGCCAAAATGGAAACGGCTCTTGCCGCGTATGAATTGGATTTGCAAGATTTCCCTCCTTCAGGAATTACAAATATGACGATGTTCTTGTTACACAGTTCTACTGGAAGCGCTTTTTCGGCTCCCAAGGGTTGGCACGGACCTTATCTCGACGTTAAGACGGACCGTATTATAAGTATTGCAACTACAGCCAATCTTTTTGGTACCGGGTCTACACAAGCAATAGTAGATCCGTGGGGACATGTTTATTCGTATGTCCATTGGCGGGATTATCAGTCATTGGGTACCTATGTTCCCGGAACGTATACAGGTAACACGGTAACTATAAGTACTACAGGTTTACTGTCTCAAGAAGAAACTTGGTTTAATCCCCGAGGATACCAGATTTATTCCAGAGGAAAAAACGGAATTACCTATGCTTTCCCTTGGGCCGGGCTTGAATCGGATGACGTGAATAACTGGTATGGTGATGAACGTCAAAATTACACTCCATTCATTCCATAATCTTAAATAATTTACAATATAAAAAGCCGTTTAGAATTTCTCAAACAGTTTTTTTATTTGTGAGGACACAAAAAAGAACACTCTTCCTCGCTCAAAATTTACAATAAACAAATAAATGAATTAAGAATGGACTTGGTATATCTATCGCCGGGACAGGGTGCGGATCTCGAGAAAATATTCCGCTGTAAAGAAAATTCTTTTAAGAAAAACAAACTAAATGAGGTCATCTCTGAATCAAAGACTGTTTTGTCAATTCAAGTAGATGTCGTATTGACTCTTGCCACAATAAAATGTGTGTCTTGAAAAAGAATTGTGGCATATTCTCTAACAAATTGCGGACCGATTTCATTGGACCGTTTTGTTTCTGTCCAATAACCCGGTAAAACGAGATAAGTAATATGCCATTCCTTAAGCAATTGATACATTTCTTGCGGTGTTTTGCTATGTTCCAGAATCACCATAAGCGGGGAACGATCAAATTCACTCCCTGCCATATATTTCCGGTTACAATATAAGGCGCCGTATCCCGCCGGTAAAATCAAAGTAGCATCTTTCGGCAAATGTTCATTGACAAATTGATACGAGGGATAAAGAAACATATTGGATGCAAGGTATTTCGATTGTGATGCCGGACTAAGGAGGGGGAAAGGGGATTCATCAAAATCTTGATAAAAGACATATTTCCCATAGCCAAAAGTTAGTAACATTGCAACACAAAGGATGGTGGTAACAATAATCTTCGATAAACGGGAGATTCGTCGAAGAAGATGCCAAATCATATATGCCGCTACGATAGCCATAAGCGGATAACTGGGATATAGAAATCTTCCATCTGCCCCCCCCTCGATGATGTTGTAAATACACCAGACTGCGACTCCATAGAACATTAGAAATTTCATTTCTTTTGGCACCGACTTCCAAAATAGCAGAATGACAAAAATAGATATAAAAAATAAAGGTAACATTCCATTCCCGTTTATTTGAATGGAGGTAAAAGCATTGTACATTCTCTCAAACAATATGGATAGAGTTAATGGAGGTAATTGTCGAATATTGTGGAACGAGTTGCCTGCGTAGATATATTCAGGATAACTTTGAAAAACATTGCTTAATAGAGGAAAGACTGGATTTGCGGTATAGATATAATTTCGTAATAACCAGGGAATCACAGGTAGAACCATCAATAAACTAAAGATAATAACTTGATAATATTGGCTCCAAGTCTTTTGGCGGGTAATGATATAGATCGTTGCCAAGCTCAATAGAAACGGATAAAAGACAATAACAATAAGCTTGATTGTCATTCCCAACCCACAATATATTCCGGCAAGATAGAGCCATCGTTGGTCTTGAGTATCCCACCAGTGAAACCAGGTCATCACTGAAAGAACTCCGTAAAACATCCAGCCATTTTCATTGAAAGTCGTGGATGACATCCACGCAACTTGAGGAAGACTATAAAATAATGTGGCGGATAAAAGAGAAACAGGAAATGGAAAATATCGTTTAGACAATACATAAATCCCATAAACGGACAGAATCGCCATTCCCGCATGGATCAACTTTGCTAAAGCAGCCCCATGTATTAGTAACGCCATTGTATACAGCATTTCCATGTTCAACGAGTAAAAATGATAAATCAAATAAGGAATATCCAGCATTTGATGATGGAGCATATAATAATGCGGTACCGAGAGATGATATTGCAAAGAGTCATGACGTAGTTCAGGGGTTAATGCGCCTAAGATATTGACAATCCCTACGATGCTTAACACAAAAAACATGGAAATGGAAATAAAGTTCAGAGGTAAGTTTCCCCTCTTGTAGAGAGTCTCTTCTTTAAATAATATTAAAATGATCGTTAAGAAAAAGAGAATAAAGTAAACAACACTTGCATATAGAAAACTAATTTGTCCCAAGCCAAAAATCAGAAAAGCAAAAATGCCAAACCCCAGACCTATAGAAAATAGAAATTTTTCTTCTGTATTGCTTTTTGTGACTCCGCAAAAAGAAAGGAAAATATCACCAATCCGATAACCGATCCAACATAACCACAAGTAAAGGAGAAGCGCGGTCACTCGTTACTTTCCCCGTCACGAAACACAGAACTTAACAAAACATATCCACAAATCCATGCCATAATAGCTCCAAAAATGTTCAAATAAAGAAGGATATATAATTTTCTCGGAATAACAAATAAATCCGTAAGCGAGAAAGTCCCATTGATCAATATCCAGGATACACCGAAATAAAACCAAAAATTCTTTGATATATTTTTATCGGCAAATAACAATATACTGCTATAGAGCAGGCATAAATTTACCAGATGATGATGTTCTGTATAATGAGTTAGTAACGGAATTAATGCCACCGTCCATCCGTATTCCAAAAGCAGGGTTCTTTTTTGAATTTTTTTATTGTTTAAAGAGAGAATCCGCCGATACCAGACGAATATTAATCCCATTAAAATTATTGCAGTCAGAAATAGGGTGACTTCGAGATTGAGATGAAAAGAATGGGAAAAATCCGTTACCAATGCGTAAATTGACATATTATTTCCTGTCAATTGCGCCTTATCAAGGATATTCACGGGGTATGTGAAAAACCAATGAAGATACTCGATTTGAAATTGCCAACCCAACAAGGGAATTGTGATAAGCCATAAAATAATAACACTGGCAAGAGTTGCCAATACTACACGATATTCCCGTTTTATCAACCAATAGAGAATCAAAAAAGACGGGGTGAGTTTGGTGAGTATGGCAAGTGCAAGAAAAAAACCGCAAAGATACTTTTGATTCTTTAAAAAGAAGAAAATAGATAAAAGCATAAATAAAAATGTGAGGAGATTTGCCTGACCAACACGCAGGGTAGACATAATCGGCATGTAATTAAAAAAGAGTACTACCGGAATTGTGATTGCTAACGATGGTATTTGACGAAACAGTTTATATTCTTTAATCCACCGGATAGACAGGTATACAAACCAAAAAACTATGGCCAAATTACAGACATACCACATTTGTTTGGCAATAGAAAAAGGAAATGGCGCAAAAGGCAGCAAATATATGGCCCAAAAAGGGGTATAAGGAATTGCGAGGAAAGGGGGCTGGAATATTTTCTCATCTACAGGCGGACTTTGATGTCTTATCCAATTATGATACAGTCGAAAATCAACACTGGGATACGTAACGGGTTCCAGAATACCATGTTGGTAAAAATTAATTGTCGTAAACAGAATTACAGTCCCGATCAACCAGGGAAATAATCTCTGTTTCCAAAAGGGTTGCAATAAAGCAATTAAATTTGTGGATGATTTTGTTTTCATATGTGTTCACGCATAGCTATTTTACCGGAATTTCGAATGGAATGAAGAAAAAAGGTTGTAGTGATCCATACCAGGATTGTTCCATATAAATTATAATAGTGAAGATTAATAGGAATCAGGTCGCTAATAAGTATATCCGTACAAGGAAAAGTTCCGTTGATACATATCCAGGATAATACAAAAAGAATCCAATAATATTGTGAAATATGTTTGTCCGAAAAAAGAAATAGGCTCACATACAACAGACATAAAAATGTAAGATGGTGATCTTCGGTGTAATGGGTCAATAATGGAATCAATGCTATCGTCCAGCCATATTCAAGAAGCATTTCTTTCCACTGGTTTTTTTTCGTACCAAAAGAAATAATACAGCAATACCAGAATAGGATAATGCACAAGAGATAAAATAGGAATAGGATAAGGGCAGTATGTGGAGACAAGTTGAGATATTTGGTTATATCTGCAAGTAGCGCGTAAAGAGACATATTATTGCTGATGACCTGAGCATTGGCGAGAATGTGAAAAGGATATTGGCTAATCCATCGGAAATAATCATATTGTAATTGTAATCCCGTCAAAGGAATCGCGGCCAACCACAATAAAAGAGTACTGACTATGGTTGATCCTACTACACGATATTCTTTTTTAATCAACCAGTAAAGCAATAGAAAAACCGGAGTAATTTTGGTCAAGATGGCCAACGCAAGAAAAAATCCACAGGCTGTTTTATGATTTTTTAAAAATACGATAATAGACAATACGAGAAACAAAAAAGTGAGAAGATTCGCCTGTCCGACCCGAAGAGTCGCCAGAGTAGGCATATAATTCAGAATCAAAATCATGAGAATTGACTTTGCGAGAAATGGAATTTTGGAAAAAATCAAACTCTTCTTGAACCAAATGGCAGATTGATAGATAAACCAAAGAAGAATAGATAGATTACAGGCAAACCACATTTGTTTGGCAATAGGAAAAGAAAATGGCACAAAGGGAAGTAAAATGAATCCCCAAAGCGGGGAATACGGTATGGAGACAAATGGAGCTTGGAATTTGTTCAAATCCAAGGTAGTACCTTTATGGGTTATCCAATCGTGATAAAGACGAAAATCCACACTTGGATAAATGATTGGGCGGTAAATTCCATTTTTGAAAAAGTTAAATAGGGTGGCAAGGATTATTACCCATAATAAAATGGGAAAAAGCTGTTGTCTCTGGATTCGTCTTAACACCTCAATCAAACTACTATATGAGCTGTTTACCACGGCTAAATCCTATCAAATATAAAATAGATAACCATACCAGGATGACACCATAGGTAACGGTATATTTTGTAAAATAACTCATTCCCAGTTGCGCTCCAAAATCGTTTAGATTAAAACCGCCGGTGATAAATAACCAGGAGAGAAAAACAAGTGCGAGCGCCACTCCCTGTTTTAGTTTGGTTTGATAAATCCAAATCCATATATACGCCGTAAATACCAGGAGATATTGCTGATGTTCCGTGTAAATGACCATCAAAAACAGGGCAACCAAAATCAGGCAATATTCCAAACCGGTCTGCAACAAGGAAATTTCTTTAATAGGAATTCTCCAAATCAAATATATTGCCAGTACCAGAAAAAATGACAGCGCAACAGTATACATGGAAAAATGTGAAGAAATCAGTCCATGGGATTGAGCCTCCCGCAATAAGGAATAAATCGAAACATTACTTTGATGGGTCCAATGGTCTAAGGTAAATTGATAATAGATTTGGTTATCCTGAAAAAACTTTGTATAAGAAGCAAAGCCTGTTAGGGGGAGAGTTATGAACCCTAATACAAAAACCGTAACCAATGCTGTGCCCGCTAATTTCCATTGTTTTTTCCATAGCCAATAAGCCAGGAGTATTAGCGGAAGAATCTTTATCATAGCCGCCAATCCCAATAGGATTCCAGCATAAGTATATTTTTTTTCTTTGTAAAACCATAAAACGGCAGTTAATAAAAGTAAAATAAGGATGTTGGCCTGTCCATGACGCAACGATTCATACAAGGGTGTGAAATTTAGTAATAATATTATAATCACAAAACGATGCTGGAAATTATGTTGAGGATTTTCAGTTTGATCCCATTTCCAGAGTAAACTTACGAAAACAAGGAGACAGAGTATATTGAATCCAAACCAAATCAATCGAGCGGTTTGATAGGATATCCACGTAAATGGCGCAATTACAATTCCCCAGAAAGGCGGATAATAAAAACAGGGATGTTGAGGACTTTGCTGATTTAATAAATAGGGATACCCGGACTGAATATGTTTCGACCAGCGGCAATAAATATCAAAGTCTATATTAATATTATTAACCGATTCAAGTATCCCATGCTGCCAGAAATTCCAGAGAGTAAAACAGATAATCAGCAGGTACAGAACTTTAAACCAGGTTTTTTGTGAAATCTCGATCCAAAGTATCTCTCCCTTGTTTTGTGACGGTGGAATAGATACTACTAATTGTGGGGGAGCTTTTATTTCTTCCATAGTAAGGCACTTTAGTGGGTTTTTGAACTCTTGTCAAGGTCTTGCAATGAACGAGATCAGTCTCGTTCATTGCAACTTCACTAATTCGATACAAAGAGTGACATTTCTCTTCTTAGTTGGGAAGAAAACATCTCACTTGGGACCGGTTGAAAAGCAAGGAGCCTATGTTGATATTTTATACATAAAAATTGATGAATCGTATAAAAATAGGAAAATCAATTTTATATTATAACAAAATTAACTCCAATTCTCTTTAAAACCATTTGGCATAGATGGTGCGGATTAATACTTAAGAACAATAGAAAGGAGTACTAAATATGATACGCGAGCATAGCCAATCTTTAGGAACCTATCTTACACAAATTAATTATACTCCCTTACTATCGGCAACAGAAGAAATTGAACTTTGTAAAAAAATACAGCGCGGCGGGAAAGGGAGCCAGGAAGCCCGCCAGAGATTTATCGAAGCGAATCTACGATTCGTAGTCAAACTGTCCAAAATGTATCGGAATCAAGGATTATCCATGTTGGATTTAATCCAGGAAGGGAATATTGGACTGATTGAAGCAGTTGACCGTTTTGATCCGGAAATGGGATTTCGGTTTTCGACATTCAGCGCCTATTGGATTCGGCAGGCTATGCAACGGGCGATTGCCAAAAAAGCGCGCACGATTCGACTCCCGGTTCGAAAACACCGCTCCGTTGCCAAAATGGAATATTTAAAAGGAAAATTTTATTTGGAATTTGGCCGTTTTCCGCATGAGAGAGAATTGGCAAAACTTTTAAAATTACCTGTCAGTTCTATAAAACAATTGATAGAATCGAGAGAAATACCCTTATCCATTGAGTCGCCTATCAACGACGATCATACAGAGTTAAGTAATTTCATTGAAGACAAAATATCCCCATCTCCTCGGAAGGAAGCATTGTCGGACCAATTGCAAACAAAATTGCAAAAAGTTATGAGTTTCCTATCGGAACGGGAAAGAAAAATATTAATGTGGCGGTTTGGATTTATGGGAGGTAAGGATCTTTCCTTACGTCATATCAGCCGGTATGTTGGATTAAGCCAGGAAGGTGTGCGACGCATTGAAAAAGAGGCCATTAACAAACTACGCCGGCCTACCATTCGCGCGCAACTGGAGGGTTTCCTATAGCCATAAAATGCCCACAAGATGATTCTCCCACCCCTTTGGGAGAACCTTATCGCACGGAGTTATCTCCTATCGTTTTCCCCCTGCATCGGCTAGCTCGTCTGATAACCCGTGCGATTCCTATTTACACTCCCACACTTTTTATAATGCACGTTTCAGAAGAACTGGATTACTTTATTGCGTACGAGGCATCAATCGTAATGGTAATATCTTTTTCCCGGGTGGAAGTATTAAAGACTCCTCCATAGCTTACCTCTGTTGAATAGGGTTCATTGATCTGAAAAGCTCCGGTACGGGCACTGGTTAATTTGGCTATGGTGCCGCCTGAATTTTGGGCAATCGTCTCCGCCCTTTTGCCAGCATCTTGTATAGCTTCTGCGATTAATTCTCGTTTAATGTCAGGCAATTTTGAAAAATAATATTCCAAAGAAGATGATTGAAGCGGAATATCTTTTCCCAAAATAAAATTAGGATGCAAAGCCATCTTCTCAATTGTGGGAATATCGCTGGAAATAACAAAGAAACACTGGCTCAGGGTATATCCAAGTTGCTTTTCATTCTTATCCGTCCTAACTTCCGACTCAATAGGATTTATAGTAATATTTTGTTGATCAATATTATTTGATTTCAATAATTGAAGCATATTATCCATATCTTTTTGAAGTTGCATATAGCCGGCGTTCTTATCATTCAAGTCCGTATTTAATTCCAAAGTCACTTTCCATTTAACAATATCGGATACGTGCCGTTTAGTCGCTGAACCAATAACACTTATGGTTTCATTTTCTTTATGGCTTTTATAAAAATAGGACCCCAAAATGTTTGAAGATATTATTATGCTGATGCCGACAATTGCCGCTATAACAGTTCCTTTGGTTGTTTCCATATACACTCCTTTGAAAATATTCTTGATTATTATCTAAAAAGCAAGCATTGTGCCGAAACAAATATTTATCATAAAGACGTTGATTTTATTGATATACACTACCGGAAGTAAAATTTCGTTAGGAGCAATGTGGCAAAAGAAACACGCTTTGTGGAAAATTCTACTGTGTATCTTTTGTTATTATTAAAAGGAGATATATTTTATTTGAGAGAATCCAATTTGTCTTTAATTTTCAGCAAATCCCCCCAGCAATCCTTTTTCCAAGCGGGATTGCGTAATAAAGCTGCCGGGTGAAAAGTCGGCATGAGCGGGATTCCATGATATTCATACCAATTCCCCCGCAATTTGCTAATAGGTGTTTCGGTACGAAGTAAAGTTTGCGCCGCAAATTTACCCAAAGCGCAGATTACTTTGGGTTGAATGATATCCAATTGCTGCAAAAGATAGGGTTCACAACAATCAATTTCATCGGGTTCCGGATTACGGTTATTGGGGGGACGGCATTTGATGACATTACAAATATAGACATTGCTCCGTTTGATTCCAAGTGAACGGGGATGTTCGATCATATCCGTCAATAATTGTCCTGCACGACCCACGAATGGAATTCCTTGCACGTCTTCATCATGTCCCGGCGCCTCACCCACAAATACTAATTCAGCGTCGGGATTTCCCACTCCAAACACCACTTGTGTTCGTGTGGGCGCCAGTTTGCATTGAGCGCATACAATGGCAATCTTCCGTAATTTCTCCAAGACACTGACTTTTTCAGGCGTGGCATTGGAATAATCAAAAGTAGCTTTAGGTATGGATACATCAAAGTTCTTAGGTACCCGGATTTCTACCGGTTCCTTTTTAGGTGATGACCTTTTTACAATTCTGGAGATGGCGGGAAGTGGTTTATCTTTAATAATGTGCTCCAATTGAATATGGCTGACCAGTTGATTGGTCAAATCAAACAAAATATCTTCAGGATTCTCGCTCATGAATGTGTTTTAAATTGAGATTTCTAGTAAATAATCCCTTTTCGATCCGAATCCGCGTAACTGCCGCTGATATTCCGGCGGAACCCAGCGGGATCATCGGAATACAACAACCCGGTATCCATATCTATCAGTTTTTGCTGATAAAGTTTTACTAATGACTGGTTAAAAGTCTGCATTCCCATTTCCCCGTTTTGAATGACCTGATTTAATTCAGATGCTTTTCCTTCCGCCAATAATTTCCGAATGGAAGGCGTGGCGACCATGATTTCAAGCGCCGGCACCCGGCCTTTGCCGTCGGTACGCGGAATCAATCGCTGGCAAACAATCGCTTGCACCGTATTGGATAATTGTTTTTTAATTTGAGCATGAAGATGCGGCGGATAAAAATCCAAAATACGGTCAATTGCTTGAGAAGCGTTATACGTGTGCAAAGTAGACAAAACCAAATGCCCCGTTTCCGCAATCCCCATAGTCACCCGCATGGTTTCCTCGTCACGGATTTCACCGATTAAAATAACGTCCGGATCCTGCCGTAAGGCATGTTCCAGCGCGTCCTGGAAAGAAATGGCATCGGTCCCAACTTCGCGCTGGCTCACGACACTTTTTTGATTTTGATGAAGATATTCGATAGGGTCTTCGATGGTCAAAATATGATCAAACCGACTCTGGTTGATTAAATTAACCAGAACCGCCAGTGAGGTGGATTTACCGGAACCTGCCGTCCCGCAAAGCAAAATTAAGCCGCGTTCCATTTTCGCCAAATCATGAAATACATGCTCCAGATGCAATTCTTCCGGTGTAGGGATGGTTAATTTGATGGCGCGGCATGTGATGTCGAAAGTACTCCGTTGGCGGAATACATTGACCCGGAACCGCCCCAATCCAGGTGCCGTATAGGCGAAATCCGCGCATCCATTTTCATCCCGCAATTTTTTTAGACGGGGCGTATTACATAACAATTCTGTAAGAGAAAAAGTTTCCTCCGGTGTTAATTTGGGCATGTCCGTATAATACAGTTTACCATTGATACGAAAGATGGGCGACGTGTGAGTTTTTAGATGTAAATCTGATGCCCCTTTATTCATCATTGCAGATAATAATAATTCAAATTCTGTTAGTTCCATAATTTACCTCGTGCAATTTATCGGCTGACCGAAGTCGCTTTTTTACGTTTTGTCAAACCGGCAATCCGGTCCAAAAGAATATGGGCAATTTCTTGTTTGCTCCGTGGAGAAATCTGTTCGGATTCTTCCCGTGAATTGACCAAGGTTACCGCGTTATTATCCGAGGCAAAACCAATATCCGACCGGGAAATATCATTGACTGCGATTAAATCCAAATTCTTTTCCTTTAATTTCTTTTTGGCATTATCCAAAAGATTCTGGGTTTCTGCGGCAAACCCGATGAGTATCTTTTGTTCTTTTTGTTGCCCTAATTCCATAAGAATATCCGGTGTCGGTTCAAGTTTTAGTTCCATTCCGTGTTTGGATTTTTTTATTTTCTGATTAGAATAGGACGCGGGCCGGAAATCAGATACCGCCGCCGTCATAATCGCAATATCTGTATGGACATATTCGGAGAGTACTGCCTCACGCATTTCATCCCCCGTTCGCACGGAAATAGTTTTGATACCAAACGGCGCGCGTAAATGCGTCGGACCGCTGACTAAAGTTACATCCGCGCCGCGCTGATAAGCCGCTGCCGCAATCGCATAACCCATTTTACCGGTTGAAGGATTGGTAAGATACCTTACGGGATCAAGCGGTTCCTGTGTCGGACCCGCACTCACCAATACTTTCTTCCCGCGCAAATCTTTTTTTTCCTGCAAGGCAAAACCCAGTCCGGCTAAAATATCGTCCGCATCCGCCAATCGTCCCATCCCAATTCGGTGGCAGGCCAGGTAACCCTGTACCGGTGGAATCATCAATACACCTCGTTCCAATAATATTTTTAAATTGGTCTGTGTCGCGGGATTATTCCACATCGCGTCATTCATTGAAGGCGCAATAACTATCGGTTTGGTAAACGCCAACGCGGTTGAACTGATTAAATCATCGGCAATCCCATGCGCTAATTTCGCCAGGATATTGGCTGTCGCGGGAGCTATCAACATAGCGTGCGCTCGGTCAGAAAGAGAGATATGGCCCATCTGCCAGGTATCTTCATCGTCGAAAATGTCCGTAAGAACT
This sequence comes from uncultured bacterium, assembly GCA_963768165.1. Lineage (GTDB taxonomy): Bacteria > UBP4 > UBA4092 > UBA4092 > UBA4092 > CAVYHJ01. The sequence goes on from CAVYHJ010000002.1 coordinate 529,819, forward strand.
TTATGTCCGCTGAGTTGTTTGAGGGTTTCGGGAGCAATAAAATGGGTCGCTGTTTTCGTCAATAGTACTTGAATCTCGGCGCCTTGATCCTGGATTCTGCGTAATATTTCCGCCGATTTATAAGCCGCGATACTTCCCGTTACCGCTAGAATGACGAATTTCCCGTCCCAATCTTTTTTTATTTTTTCGGATGAATCCATCGGTTTACCCTGCATTGTTCCGCCAATAAAATCCCTCGAACTTTTTCCACGGTGTCGTCAATGACATCATTCACCACCGCATAATCATATTCGTAGATAGATTCATATTCTACCATAGCGTCCCGGATTCGGACAGTCATGGATTTTCTCGATTCAGTTTTTCTTTTCTTCAAACGGGCACGCAATTCTCGCATGGACGGCGGTAATAAAAAAATTAAGACCGCGTCCGGATAAATCTTGCGAATATTTTCCGCCCCCTGTACGTCAATAACCAGCAAAACAATCCGTCCGGATTTAACAATTCGTTCAAGAAATTTACGCGGTGTCCCGTACAAATGCCCATGGACTTCCGCCCATTCGATAAATATATTTTTCTTGATTAAACGCTCAAATTGTGGGCGGGAATAAAAAAAATAATCTTTCCCATTCTTTTCTCCGGCACGTTTGGGCCGGCTGGTCGCAGTGATAGTGCGGATGACGTTAGGCACTCTCTTCAATACTTCATTGGCAATTGTCGTCTTGCCTGCGCCGGAGGGTGACGATAGCACCACCAGTAGTCCAATGGGTTTTTTGCGGATGGCAGATACACTTTTCGTAAGGGATTTCTTCATAGTAAAATATTATAAACGTATAATGATTTTTCTTAGAGTAAAATTTTTATTCGATATTAGCGACTTGTTGTTTGATTTTATCCAAATCGGTTTTAATATCCACGACTAATCGCCCGATGTCCGCGTCATTAGTTTTGGAACCAATAGTCGTAAACTCGCGGAACAATTCCTGCAAGATGAAATCCAACCGTCGTCCTGCCGCGTCATCGGAATTAACCGTTTCATGAAACTGCGCCAGATGACTGTCTACTCTAACCAACTCTTCGGTAACATCACATTGGTCTAATAGTGTAATCGCGGCGGCGGCCACCTGATTGGAGTCCAGTTTAAATTCATTTCTTTCAAACAATGCCTTGATATTCTCTTTCAGTTTCGCCTGGCGGGATTTTATGGCTTGTGGAATGAACTTATGGATTTTCTTAACATTTTGCCCCACCGCATTAATCCGCGCCACAATATCTTTCTGCAATTCTTCGCCTTCCGTTTTCCGCATGGCGAGTAAAGATTGCAACGCATTTTCCAGTGCGGGCTGAATCATCTCCCAACTCACCGCAACCGGGGAACCATTCCCCTGCGTTTTAAGAATCCCCGGCAAAGCAAGCAATTGTCCAATGGTAATCTCCAAGGGGACATGCAATTGTGCCGCTAATCCTTGGACAAAACGATAATACTGTTTTGCCACTGCCTCATCCAATTCAATGCGAGTTTCCGGCTGACTCATCGGAGAGTTAAACCCAATGTAGATTTCCACACGGCCCCGGCGCAAATATTGTCCGGCATATTTGATGATTTGATTCTCCAGCAAGACAAAATCCACGGGACTCCGCACCACAATCTCCAATCCCTTATGATTGACCGTCTTAATTTCGATAGCCAATTCCCGGTCGCCAATGGATTGGTTTCCCCGGCCATACCCGGTCATACTGACCAATGTTATATTTGTTTTCTTCCCTGACATGGGTAGGAAAATGTTATCAAGTCCATTCCTAAATGTCAAAATATTGAGTCCTTGATATAACAATCCGGTTCTAGCGGAGAATCAATTTTTCTTAGGGTTAGGTAGGAATATTTTCCTTTTTTAAATCTACAAACTGCAATTACTTGATTATATCCCATTCTGAAAATCCTATTAACCCCTAGTTTTCAACTAGGGGTTAGCAACTCATCTAATAAACCTCAAACTGTTTTAACAGTTTTCAACTCGTTGGCTGTAGAAATTTGCCTATATTCTAATTGGTTTGTCTATAGGATTTAGGGGTTAGATAAAGAAATCCTCCGAGTATAGTGGTTTAGAAAATTCCAATGATACAAAAAGCCCAAAGTTAAGATGAGAGCGAAAAACCTGAAAACCCTCTTTCTGAAAAACCCTAAAAACATCAAAAATACATCGAATAAACACCGACAAAGGTGTGCCAAAATGGCATGGGAGATGAAGCGGACTTAAACTGGAGTTAAAGTGGAGACATTGTGTAGCTTACTTTACACTTTTGGACATTTTTTTAGCACATAATAGGAACGGTTGTTAACTTGAAAAAATCTTTAAAATATCCCCTGACAAATCATTTTTTATACTATATGCGCTAGTTTGAATAAACCTACCTTCGTTAGGTTAAATAACTGGTAGTGAGCACGTTCTATTCCAAGAGCTTGACTCCTCTAAAGAAGACTGTGCCTTGCGGGTCGTCGTTAAAATTATGGTGCCTTGGAGCCTGAACAGGAGTGTTGTTCATTTACCCTCATGGTAATTAGAACCAAAAGAAATGAAGAAGTAGCTCAAATGAAAGATGCCAACTTTGAGCAATTCGAACCTAAAAAAGTTATCCTCCTTACGGTACTGGTATTGATACTCATTCCCATTTTATTCAAGTCTGAGTTTTGTTCACCACACTTTCCACTATGAAGCTGTCATTTTGACTTTGGCTTTTTGCACTACATCTTTTATTTATCATTGCGCGAAGTCAGTATTGTTTTTTAGGACGACATGGGAGTATAATACCCGAATATATATGGATACTAAAAGATGGAATATTGTGAAAAAACTGGGAAGGATATTATTTTTAGAAAAATTACCGAATAACACTTAATTTTTTACATTCATAAAGCATTGGGAATAAACAGGTTACAAAAATAATGGAAAAATATTTATGATTTGTGTAAGAAAATGGCTTCGAGATGACACTATTATAGTAGGAGATTAGATGCGAATCTGACTCTTTTAACAAAAATTTCATAAAATAAGGAAAATACTCTGAGGAGGGAAAAAATGAAAAATAATAAAGCAAGAATGCTTCGACTTACTTGTATATCATTTCTCTTATCTTTTATTCTAACATTCTCTTTTAGTTCTGCCCAAAATGTGCAACTGGTGGGCCAGATGGGAGCATATAACGCAGTTGCCATCCAGGGGAATTATGCCTATATTGCCGAGAACGATAATTTGAGTATCTTGAATATTAGTACTGCTTCCAGTCCGCAGTTAATTGGATCGGTAATATTACCTAGTGGAGCCGGTGGTGTGGCGGTGAGTTCAACCTACGCTTATGTCGCGGATGGGGGTTCCGGATTACAGATTATCAATATCAGCAACCCTGCGTCTCCCACTTTAGTAGGGTCCTATGCTACGAGCTCGATTTCTATCTATAGTGTTGCGGTGAGCGGAAACTATGCCTATGTGGCGGAGGGGAGTTCCGGATTACAGATTATCAATATCAGCAATCCTGTCTCTCCCGCTTTGGTAGGGTCCTATGCTACGAGCTCGAGCGATGCTGTAGGTATTATCGCGGTGAGCGGGAATTATGCCTATGTTTCAGAGGGGAGTTCCGGATTACAAATTATCAATATCAGCAATCCTGTCTCTCCCACTTTGGTAGGGTCCTATGCTACGAGCTCGAGCGATGTTGTAGGTGTCGCAGTGAGTGGAAACTACGCGTATGTGGCGGATGAGAATTCCGGATTACAAATTATCAATATCAGCAATCCTGCGTTACCGACTCTGGCAGGGTCATACGCTATGCCGTTCTATGCCGTTAGTGTTGCAGTGAGTGAGAACTATGCCTATGTGGCGGGTTGGCCTTCCGGGTTACAGATTATTAATATCAGCAATCCTGCATTACCGACTCTGACAGGGTCCTATGCTACGCCGATGTATACCAATGGAGTCACGGTGAGTGGGAACTATGCCTATGTGGTATCTGCTGGGGGTTTAGGGATTCTCAATATCAGCAATCCTGTGTTACCGACTCTGGCAGGGTCCTATGTTACGCCGGGCTTTGCCGAAGGTGTCGCAGTAAGTGGAAACTATGCCTATGTAGCAAGTCAATGGAACGGATCACAGATTATCAATATCAGCACTGCTTCGTCACCGACTCTGGCAGGGTTTTGTACTACGGAAGTTGGGACCGATGGTATCGCAGTGAGTGGAAATTACGCTTATGTCGCAACTCCTTCCGGGTTACAGATTATTAATATCAGTACTACTTCTTTACCGACTCTGACAGGGTTCTATACTACGGCAGCTTGGACCAATGGTGTCGCAGTGAGCGGAAACTATGCCTATGTGGTAGAGGCAGATTATTATTCGGGGTCATATAACGGGTTGCAGATTATCAATATCAGTAATCCTGCTTTACCGACTCTGGCAGGGTCATATACTACGGCAGACTATGCCTATGGTGTAGCGGTGAATGGGAACTATGCCTATGTGGCAGATAATAGGAACGGATTACAGATTATCAATATCAGCAATCCTTCTTCGCCTACTTTGGCAGGATACTATGAGGGTATAGGCTTAGCCAATAGTGTCACGGTGAGTGGAAATTATGCCTATGTCGTAGGTGACGGATTACAGATTATCAATATCAGAAATCCTGTGTTACCGACTCTGGCAGGATCCTATCCGTTGTACGATTACGTTGCACAAGGTATTGCGGTGAGTGGGAACTACGCCTATGTAGCGGATGGTTGGTGCGGGTTACAGATTATCAATATCAGCAATCCTGCGCACACGACTCTGGCAGGGTACTATACTACACCGAGCTATGCCTATGATGTCGCAGTGAGTGGGAACTATGTTTATCTGACGGATTGGGAAGCCGGGTTTTGGATATTGCAGTTTACTCCATCCATTCCCCCTCCTGAGTATACTCAAATACCCGCCCTAAAATTATTCACCAATCAATCCTTAACTCCCGCTTTTGATTTGGATGATTACAACACGGGCGGTGCAGCAACTACTTATTCCATCTTGAGCAATTTCCTAGACTTAAGTTCTTTCGATAGCAGTTCCGTCAATCAAACTGGATATGGTTCTGCCACCACTGGAACGAATATCTATCTCACCGATAATGCCTACGGTGAAGGCACCGCCACCAATGAAGTCAAATACTCCACCTACAAGATTTATAAACTTCCAGAAGTCGGATTAACCTGGGGTTTCTCCTGGGATGTGAATCTCGCCAGTTATACCTATTCATCTTCGGGCTTAGCCATTCCCCCTTCTTTCGGCAATCCTGATGCCATCACAGTCAGTGACACAACGTTGGTCTTGGCTACATGGGTTGGCAACACTGTCATTGAACTTACTCCCTTGCAAGCATTCTCCAGTCCTGTGGAAGTTGACGTGACGGCTTCTCCCAATGCTGTTGCGCCCTTCGGCAGTGACGTGGACGTGGAACGCATCCAAGTCTATCCCAATCTTCTTGCCAATAATACGTTCAGTACCTCGAATGTCACTTCCATCTGGATGCCCTTGGAAATACCTCCGGGACGGTCTACACTAGCCTCGCAACAATGGATTCCCAGTTATACGGATTCGGCCGGAACCAAAGCCAATGGTGTCTGGCAATTTACCTTTGCGGATGCCAGTAGCGGTGTGAAATCGACTCCGGCATTATCGGATTGGATTAATATTACTAACGGACAATGGTATACCTTTAGGATACGCTTAGTCGCGGATACACCGAATAACAATCATCTTACCTACTTATATGGATATACCAATTATCCGGGTAGTGGCACCCAGACGGATATCGTCGGGAACGTGTTATTCGGCGTACCGACGGTCTGGACCTGGCAGGAAGCTCCGTTATTGGCACATGGCAGCAGTACCGCCGGGTATCCACAGTTCCAATTCAAGGCAGGGGGAGCGGGAAGTATCTATGTAGATGAGATCCAAATTATCAATGCCACCCCTGCGCTGATGCAAGCGCGCAGTAATACCCATTCCCATTATCTCTACGGACAATTTACTACCGGCAACGATACCACGGGCTGGGGACAGGAATTATATTATGGTGCGGTTAGCGCACCGGAGATTTCCGTTGACAACGGGTTGGTCTTAAACTTTGTGGGAGCGGGGGTTGGGACAACGGCTCAGGAAGGAATTAAATGGACAGCGAATAATGGAGTACAAGGACCGGGACATGCCTATACCTTCCCTGTCAATGTGAACCATCAAGTGGGAATCCAGTTGATGTTGAACATAGAATCTGGAAGTTTTAACACTTTGGGTATTGTCTTGGTAGCGGCGTATGGTACCCAGACCGCAGGTCAACAAGGCATCGGTAAAATCATTGCCGCGGCGGGGGTCGGGGCATTGGTTAGTGGAAATTACTATGCCATTGGTGAGGCGGTATACCCGTATGCTCAAGGCCAATTTGGATTACGCAGTGATGCGCCAGGAATTTTAGAGGTCAATAACGTGGATGTTAATGTAGCCAACGACGACCCCAATTTCGGGGATGCATCCTTATTCCCGTAAAGGGTATATCTAATCTGAATTTGATAGATTATGTTAGACACCCAGAGTTTTCTCTCTGGGTGTCTATTTTCAAATCGTGGGACATTAACAATATCCAGCTTTTCTATAGTCCTATCACGGGATATGATTCATCGTTAGTCGAAGTGAATGAAGATAAATATTCCCGGATAAAATTAGCTTTGATAAATCAACTTGTTTTGCGTCAGGAATGAAACAACATGGATTTCTCGACGTCAAAAGAGTCAATCCTAAACTCCGTTAAATTTTGCAGTGTGGGTTTTTAGCAAATGAATGGGTCATTATGAAACAATATATGGGTAAAAAAATAAATTATATAAAACGCTTTGGAATATTAATGGCCTTTACTTTTATAATTAATTTGCTGTTGTTACACTGATGAAAATAATCGCACTCAAGTATCCCTTTGCATCGTCGTCAAATCTTTCTAAATTCCCGCTTTGTTTACTGGGCCGTAAGCGGCCAAAACATTGGAACAAAATAAAGCACGACCAACATACAGAGTAGAGCCAGGATACAGCCATTTCTCAGGAAATCGGAGAAATGATACTTTCCGGGACTATAAACCAGGGCGCAGACCGGCTCTAATGGAGTTAGAAAAGTGCAATGGGCGGCCATTGTTACAGTCATTATAAATGTTCTTGGATTCAATTGCAGTCCCACTGCCGTGGACAAGGCAATAGGCGCTATCAAGAGTGCCGCGCCAGCATTGGACATGGGTTGAGCCAATACGGCAGTCAAGATAAAAAATCCGCCTAATAAACAAATAGGTCCCCACCCGCCGATTAAATGAACCATGATAGAGGCAAGGATTTTTGCCAATCCTGTTTTTTCCGTAGCGGTTCCCAGGGAAGTCATCCCAGCAATCAATATAATCGTTGACCAATTCACAGAGCGATAGGCGTTGTCTAATTTAATGCACCCTGTCAGAACCATCAAGAGCGCTCCAAGTATAACGCTAACTACAATGGGAACGGTTTGTAAACCTGCTAAAACCAACATTGCTAGAAATATTCCAATTGCCACAATTGCTTTACGCCGTTTAAACCGGGAGATGGGCAATTCTTCCAACAACATGAAATCATGTCCGGTTCGCAAAGCCTCAATAGATTCTTTGTCCCCTTGAACCAACAAAACATCTCCTATTGCCAGTTTAACCTTGGATAATTTCAAACGGATCAACCGGCTGTGTTTATACAGCGCCAATACCACCAGATTATACTGTTGCAGGAAACGCGTTTCTTTTAATGTTTTCCCTGCCAGTCCTGACAACGGAGTAATTACAATTTCCTCCAATTTGATATTTTCATTTTCCAATCCTTGTTCTGCCAGTTTAAAATCGGGTTTAATTTCGATTCCTTGGGTCTCTTTGATTTTTAATATGTCTTCCACCCGGCATTTTACGAAAAGCAGGTCACCGGCATGGAGAATTTCATTGGGTTTGGGAATAACACGGTTCTTTTCTGGCCGGCTGATTCTAAGAACGGTCAAGTTCAATTTTTCCTGTACTTGGCTTTCGCGCAGGGTTTTCCCAACCAATGGCGACTTCTCCAGAATCAACACTTCGGTAAGATATTCCCGGAGATTATAATTTTTTTCAATGTTGACTTCTCCGCGCGCGGGGATGAACCGGTGTCCAATCAAAAGAAGATAAGCAATTCCAAAAACGGAAAGAAGCGCGCCGATGGGGGTAAATTCAAATAAGGTAAACGGATGAAGATTATTACGCGCTAGAAAACTGTTCATTACAATGTTTGCCGTCGTACCGATAGCCGTACAGGAACCGCCGAGAAAGGACGCGAACGCCATCGGCATCAACAGTTTACCGGGATGTATTTTGCTTTGTCCTGACAATTTCATAATCACCGGGATTAAAACCATCGTCGCTGCCGTATGGTTCATGAAAGCAGAAAGGACAGCCTCCACGATCATCACCAAAAATAGAATAATCCCAAACGATGACCCGCCGACAATTTGGATTTTATCCACGATATAATCGGTGACGCCGGTTTCAATGAGTCCAGCGGACATAATAAACATTCCCGCAAGTATAATAATGGCAGGGTCGCCAAAACCGTTCAATGCCTCCTGCGGAGTCAGTATTTTTGTCACCACAAGGAGAGAAAGACCAATCATGGCAACCATTTCTATTGGCAGCCATTCCTTGATAAAGAGGATCATGCATCCCGTGATAATGACGCAGACCAGCCAAATTTCCATAACTCCTCCCGCTCAGCACAAAAAGAAGTGTCTTATTTATTTATAGTTCAGGTTTCGTAATCCGTCAAGAAAAATTGAAAGCAACCCTCCGGAGATAGATTGATATGCTAAAGGAGTTGAGGTTATAAACTGATTCTACCCAGCAAATTTTTTCTTTATTCAAGAAGATATGGGTAAGAAAATAAATTGTAAGAAAAGCAGGGATGGTTTATGCTATTGTGGAACTGATGAAAATAATATCCGCACGGAAGAAAATAAAATCGTTGTCTGCTTTACTCAAGGACATACGCCGGTTGCAAAAACAAGGGAAGAAGGTTGTTTTTACCAACGGGGTGTTTGACCTATTGCATATCGGTCATTTGCGGTATTTGGAGAAAGCGCGCTCGAAGGGGGATGTGTTGGTGGTGGCGATTAATACCGATGCGTCTGTTAAAGAGTTGAAAGGGAATCACCGGCCTTTGCTCCCGCAGAAAGAGAGAGCGGAATTATTAGCAGGGTTCGCGTGCGTGGATTATGTGACATTCTTTGGCGAGGATACACCATTAAAAACCATTGTGAAATTACATCCCGATGTGTTGGTGAAAGGTGCAGATTATAAGATACGCGAAATTGTGGGAGCGAAAGAAGTCGTCGGATGGGGCGGAAAAGTAAAACGGATTGCATTTATCAAGGGATATTCTACTACGCAATTTATCCACCGAATTTTAAATCTGAAATCCAAAATCTAAAATCTGAAATTGATTATGAATTATCTTGAAAACCTAAATCCCCCACAGTTGGAAGCTGTGACCAGTTTGGACAAACCGGTATTGGTATTGGCTGGTGCTGGCAGCGGGAAAACCCGTGTGATTACCTATCGGATTGCCTATGTGATTGCGGAAGGGTATTCTCAGCCGAGGGATATTTTTGCCGTGACGTTTACCAATAAAGCCGCGGGGGAAATGAAATCGAGAGTGGAAAATTTGCTGGGAAATAGCGTTCCGCGATTATGGATTAGCACGTTTCATTCGTCGTGCGTGCGAATCTTGCGGCAGCACATTGACTTGTTAGGATACAAACGGGATTTTACGATTTATGATGAGGACGACCAAGGGCGGGTCGTGCGGCAAATTCTCAAAGAAATGAAGTATGATTCCAAACAATGGAACCCGCGCGCGATCCTTGCCAAAATATCGCAGGCGAAAAGCCAGATGATGGCACCTGAGGATATTCAGGGAGAGGAGTATCAAATCTTTTATCAAGTGGTGCGAAAGGTTTTCGCGAGATATAACGTCATTCTGAAACAAAATAATGCCGTAGATTTCGATGATTTACTGACTCTGACCGTGCAACTATTGGAAAATCATCCAATGGTAAGGGATTATTATCAAAATCGTTTTAGGCATATTTTGATTGATGAATATCAGGATACTAATCATGTGCAATATCGTATGTTGCGGGCGTTAGCGGAAAACACAAACATGTTGTGCGCGGTCGGTGACGATGACCAGAGTATTTATGCCTGGCGGGGAGCGGATATTAATAACATTTTGAATTTTGAGCAGGATTATCCCAATGTCAAGGTTGTGAAATTGGAACAAAATTATCGCTCGACCCAGCCGATATTGGATGCCGCTAATCGATTGATAAAGCAAAATCCCCGGCGGAACAAGAAACATTTATGGACGGAAAAATCCGAGGGAATTCCTGTCATGTTTAATCAATTAAACGATGAAATGGATGAGGCGCGCTGGGTGTGTGAACAAATTTATACCTGGAAAAATCAAATGTATCGGGACTATGAGGAAGTCGCGGTGTTTTACCGCACTCATGCCCAGTCGAGGGCATTTGAAGATGCGTTTCGAGGGGCGCGGATTCCCTACGTGCTGATAGCCGGGACTCGTTTTTATGACCGGAAAGAAGTCAAGGATTTATTGGCGTATTTACGGGTGATTGTGAACCCGCAGGACGAGGTCGCTTTAAAACGGATTATCAATATTCCGTCCCGTGCCCTCGGAGAGACGACTCTTGAGAAAATCGCGATTTTTACCACTCAAGAGAGAATCGGTTTTTATGATGCCTTGCAACGGGTTTCGGAGATTAACACCTTGTCCTCCAAAGTAAAAAGTAAAATTAAAAATTTCGTGGAACTATTGGATACTTTGCGCCAGGTATCCGCCACCAAAAACATATCGGATTTTCTGCATTATTTGATTGATACATTGAATTATACGGATTATTTGAAAAAAGATAATCCGTTGGATAGTGAAATGCGGATTCAAAATGTGCAAGAATTGGTTTCTGCGGCGGCGGATTTTGAACTCGCCAACGATGACGGTTCGGTGTCCGCGTATTTAAATGAAATTGTGCTTTTGACGGATATAGATACCGCGCCAAGTGATGGCGGAGCGGTGCATTTAATGACGCTTCACGCGGCCAAAGGTCTGGAATTTCCGCTGGTATTTTTGGTTGGAATGGAAGAGAATATTTTCCCATCTCTTCGTGAAAATGATATTAATTATGACGAGGAGTTGGAAGAAGAGCGCCGTTTGTGTTATGTTGGGATAACCCGTGCCAAGGAGCAAATTATCTTGACCGCGGCAGTAGCCCGGCGGTTATACGGTCAGAAGATGTATAACGCACCGTCCCAGTTTATTGGAGAGATTGACCCGGTCTGGGCAAAATCGGGTATTATAAACAATACATCATATAAAGAAAGCATTATATCAAGGAGGAATACGACGTATGGCAGAACGTACCGAACCCGTTGAATTTGAACGCGGAGATAAAGTCAATCATCCCAAATGGGGAATAGGGACGATATTATATAAAAGCGGTGCCGGAGACCACAGCAAGGTCATTGTTTTATTTCAGGACGTAGGACAAAAAACATTGGCGGTGAAATACGCCAAATTGGAAAAAATCAGTTCGTCTTCGAGCAAATCGAAAAAGGGGTCTTATGAAGAACACATCCCTCATCCTATCATTCCGGATATTCCCGTGGAAGCTGACGATACTGTTAAAGAGGGCATAGAAGAACTTGGTGAGGATGAGGAAGAAGAAGAGGAAGAGGAACTTTAATCAACGAAAAGGATACAAGTATGGCGATTTCAGAAAAAGATGTTGAACATGTCGCACTTTTGGGCCGGCTACACTTAACCCCGGATGAAAAAAAGGCGCTCACCCAGGATTTGAATACCATTCTGCAATATGTTGAAAAAATCAATGAATTAAATACAGCCAACGTGGAACCCACATCTCACGTTCTCCCGATTCGGAATGTAACCCGCGAAGATATCGTGAAACCGTCTCCCGGTCAGGAAGTCATGCTCAAAAACGCGCCGGATAAAGAGAATGGTTTCTTCCGCGTCCCCCCGGTCATTGAATAGAAACTTTCCGCAGGTGTGGAAAGTTCTGTCTCCAATAAAACAAATGGAATAGAAAACTTTGACCATTTGGTCAAAGTTATTTTTTAAAAAGTCCCCCCGGCATCGAAAATAATTATTGTACGAATGTGCAATAATTACAAAGGATTGATTTTATTAAGGATAAAAGCTATGGCATTTCCCATAGTTTTTTTAAAGCACTTTTCAGAGGTCTCAAATGGTAAAAAGTTCATTTTTCAGGGATAAAAGAATTATTCGATAGAGCAGATATCCTATCTAGTTACAATTTATTCTGATGAATCAGGACAAATTATTTATGGCAGCGGGAAATTTATTACATTTCATTCCTGTCTTAGAAAAAACTAAAAAGTTAATAATTAGTTTTTCGATTTTTTCCTGGTACTTTCAGAGTTATTACAGTTTTTAACTTTTTAATATATCCAAACCATCTCGATAATCTCTGAAATTACCAGTTATTCTATTTGATTGAGGTAATTAAGGGAATATAAAATAGACACTAAAAAATCGTGATGTTAGAATATCTCACCACTTATTCGATGTAATTATCCGTGCTGGAGTAGCTCAGTTGGTAGAGCAACGGTTTCGTAAACCGTAGGTCAAGGGTTCGAGTCCCTTCTCCAGCTCCATTGAGTTTATGGGAGTTGTAAGATTTAAGAATGGGTTGAAAACTTCGTTTGTGTAGCTCGGTATACCTTTTTAGATATTTCAATGTTATCTAGTCGGTCAACAGCCTGATGATTAGTTCCTGTTAGGTAAACTGGTGGGACTAAGCGATTTTACAGGGAATTACAGCATCTTCATCATAAGAGTAGACCGCGCATAACCGATGGTATCCGTCCGCAATGACAACTTTTCCATGGGCTGAATCTCTTATCAGAAGCAAAGGCGACAAGGCACAACCGGACTTTATCTTTTGTTGATCCTTTTTGACATGAGAATTGCTGATTCCAAGCAATGACATACCGGACGCCCTGAAAATATCCTTTGCTTTGAATTCTACTATCGGTGCACGTTTTAGTTTATTCACATGGGTGGTGGCCGTTTGTTTATCATAGAGCAGGAACAAATACGACAGAGCTGCCGGATAGTCATGTTCTTCCGGTTCGTTCAACCACTTGATTTCGATTTTCTTTGACGTTTTGTGCATCACCTAAATCTTTCTTGATCCCTACGTTATTATAGCCTAAAAACCAAGCTGAGCCATTCCAGGTTGGAGAGTGAAACGGCTTGCAACAATGATATTCGAGTTTCCATAATCGGTCAATTGTATAACGTGAAGGCAGAGGCGTATTGGGAATTACAACAATGCCTTGGTTTTCTGAATTTCTTCCCGGACTTGTGCGGCATTGGGAGAATTCGGATTATTCACCAGCAATTGGTTCCAGGCATCAATGGCCTTTTGATATTGTTTCAAATCTTCGCGATAGGTGATTCCCATGTTAAACCAGCTTTGGTAATGTTGAGGTGAAATCTGGCTGGCTTCCTTGAAATACGCCAGGGCTTTGTTGTAATTTTTCAGTTCCCGGTACATACTTCCGCAATCTGTCAGTACATCCGGATTTTTTCGGTCGAGTGCCAATGCTCTCTCATAGGTCGCAATGGCTTTCTCCGGATTATGACTGTTATAATACAAATTTCCCAGATGAATCAAAAGCTGTAAATTATTCGGATCTGATTTCAATATCTCTTCCATCTTTGCAATCGCTTGGGGTGTATCAATATTCACCGGTCCCGGCATCGTTTCCTTTTGAGTCACATCCATTGCCGTCCCTGGATTAACCGAAACATTTGTCATCGGATTGGAAAGTTGGTTATGTGCATTATCTGCAAACCAGATTCCACCGAGAAAACCAACGACCAACGCACCCAGCACCCAAACAGAACCCATGAAAATGGAAATATGCTTGCCGGATAATTTCTCCGGTAGAGGAATGGACTTGCGATTTTCTTGGTTTTGCCGGCTCATTTCATTACCCTTTCGTGGTAAGAAAGAGAGGTGTAAAATTCATCACACCTCTCTATTGTTGAGGATAATTTTATCCTTTTCCATATAATTTCTTATTACTGACATGAGGATCATGACAGGTCGTACATACTGGGACTTTTGTAATTGTATCCTTCTTCTGCTCTTTCGCTGCGGCAACATGTTCACTTCCCGGCCCATGACAGGCTTCACAGGTTACCCCCGCCAAATCTGGTGTGCTGGTTGCATCTTTGAATCCGGTATCTTTTCCTGCTCCGGTTACGTGACATTTATTGCAAGTAGCGTCTGCCTGTTTATCCGCAGGTAAATTTTTTAATGCATTCACATGTTCGGGCATATTCTCCTGCCAGCTTTTGTATTGGGCAATGTGGCACATCTTGCATTTATTCGGACCCACATACGTTGCTTTGTCCGATTGTGCGGCGCCAGACGTATTCACCAACATCCACCCTCCCAATATCAATCCTACGATTCCATAGATATACATTTTTTTCATCGTACTCACCTCCTTCCCTAATGAGTTTTTGTAATAGTCGGTAAATCTTTTTTCAATTGCACCAACCGTTTTTTCGCTTCGGTAATCAAATTATCCGAAAATTCCATATTATGCGCACCATTGCTCTTGTCACGTTTGAGGACGTCAATCATTAATTGTGTTTCTTTGAATAATTGTTCCTGTTCCTGTGTGGTCCATTTGTGTTTTGCGAGGGGACTGTACAACTTATCCAATTCTTTTAAACCATCCACCGTATTCTGTTCCCACCCGTCCACCATATCGGGATAATTCTTATCATGGCATGCCACGCAGGTATCTTTGATTTTTTTCATATCACTACCCTTACTCAAATCGGGATGACATCCTTCACACGGAACTTTTTTTGCCATGATATTCGGGGAAGCTTTGACGTTTGCAACGGTCATATCTCCCGTATACATATTGGCTTCAAGGGAATGACATGCCGAACATTGTGCATCCTTTTGCGCATGATGACAGGTCTTGCAATCATTTTTTTCAACCAGAATCATGCCGTGCTTCTTTTCGGTATTCTGATGACATTTCAAACAATCCAATTTGGCCTTTTCCAAATGGATCCCATGCGGGAAAATCAATCCACCGAGATTTCCGATATTATTTTCAATCCCGAAATGGCAGTTGTAACACTCGGAATTCGGACCGGCATGTTTGATGGGTGCAAATTTCGGTTGATAACTTGATTTGACTAGTTTTAATGCCTGTTGGATTTGAGATTGGGAGGATTCCAACAATTCCTGGGCATATTGAATATTGTGTACGCCTTTCCCATATTGCACAAAGCGCAGGTTGTATTCTGCTTCCGCCAGTAATGCTTTTGCCTGGGAATTTCCTTTTATTTCGGTTTTCGCCCGTGTTAAGGACTCTGTTAATTCAGCAACCAATTGTTGCAATTGGTTTTGCCAGCCGGATAAAATCGCCTTGTATTGGTCGCTATGGCAGGACACGCAGGATTCTTTTCCCGCTGTCATTGTGGCCTTGGTGATTTCGTCTCCATGCGGTTGCGAGTGACATCCTGAACAACTGACCTGTGCCAGGAACATGGGATCCAATTTCTGCGGATGCTCTCCCTTCCCGCCGATCCCCATGTACATTTCTTTTTGTGCCACATGATGATTGGGATGGCAGGTCTGACAATCAATAGCCACCGATGGTGACATCTTGTTAATCTTATGTTGAATTTCCACATGGCAATGCAAACAATCGATGGAATGTTTGGTAACATGGTTGGAATGAATCAAATTAATGTCATTATATTTTTCTAATTTCCAGGTTTCGTCATGGCAGGTGTAACAGCGTTGTTTGGGAACCGCACCATCTCCCACCACAACATCCACATGGCATCGTTCACAGGAAATCCCCTGTTTAATAATTTCTTTATGATCCACCCGAACGCCCTGGAATTCTACTACTTTATCCAATCCGGAATGACAGGCAAGACAACCGGCAACCGATTGGTTCTGTTGTAATCCTTTGAAATGGCACAAAACACAAGAACTCGGCGTGACGGTTAGATGTTCACCTTGTACAATCTGTGAATGGCAGGAGGTACAACGTAATTTCATTCCCCGACGTACTTCTGTTAGATGCGGTGTATGATCAAAGACAACTTTTACATCACCCAGTTGAGCCGTCACTTTTCCTTTTAATAATCGGGTTTGGTGACATCCTTCCCGCAAACAGGAGGCATCCGGTATTTCCGCCCAGGGTTTACTCCCGTAGGTCTGGGTAAAATATTTCGCCACCATCCCCAGGGCTTGAAATTTGGCGCGAATCTCATGGGTCATCCCGGGAGGAATATGACATTCCACACAAGGCACATTTTTATGACCGGATTCCTGCCACGATACAAAATACGGCTTCATAATATGACATGAAATACAAAATTGCGGTCGGCTGGTATATTCAGCAGCAAGAAAACTTAAAACAACGAATCCAATAATACCGATAATTCCAAATTTTAATAATCTAATTAGCCATTTTTTAATCAGAATTTTCTTTTCTTTAGTAAACCAACGCATAAACACCTGACCCATCTATTTGTGAAATAATTCACAAGCAGATGTATAAAAGAGAATGGTATTGAAATATTTTATTTGTATGAATTTATATGAAAATATAGTTAAATCTCAGCGAACACATCGTTTAAGTTATTTTTTTTCATTCTGACCGGTTCATAGGTACAATACGGTTCCTCATCCATAAAATTCCCTGTGTTATAGAATGCCCGCGCCCGGCAACCTAGGCATACATTTTTGAATTCACATAATCCGCATTTGCCTGTAAGCTGATTCGGATCACGCAACATTTGAAATTGCTCGGATTTCTCCCAAATATCTTTCAACGATTGTTTCCGGATATTGCCGCATTCTACGGGCAAATATCCACAGGG
Source organism: uncultured bacterium (assembly GCA_963768165.1). Classification (GTDB taxonomy): domain Bacteria; phylum UBP4; class UBA4092; order UBA4092; family UBA4092; genus CAVYHJ01. Next base: position 546,920 of record CAVYHJ010000002.1, read on the forward strand.
GAAAACTTCACCCTTGTGGGATATGAAGCAAATCGCGCTTCCTGCCAGGCATCCTTTGGTCATGGCCGCCATGCCATGCGTTTTCGGAGTAACTGTAATCCCTTCCTGTTTCGCCCGCTGCCGGACTACCCGGAAATAATGCGGTGCACAAGTGGCTTTCAAATGCATTTTTCCTTCCCGCGATTTATCGTAGATCCAATTGAGGACTTCCTCATATTTATCCGCGGTGAGCATATTGGATTGGGCAATCTGCACTCCGCATCCCACCGGGACCAGCATAAATAAATGCAGTGCTTCCGTATCCAATTCCAATGCCAAATTATACAATTGCTCCAATTGGTGAACGTTATGTTGGGTCACGGTGCAATTGATTTGCATGCTCATGCCGAGTTTCCGTAAATGACGAAAACCGTTTAACGCTTTTTCTAATGAACCTTCCTGTTTTCGGAATTCGTCATGGGTTTTCTTGTCAGCCCCATCTATGCTGATAGACACCCGTTGAATCCCTGATTCCACAATTTCTTTAGCTTTCTTTTCATCAATCAATGTTCCGTTGGTTGCCAGCGCGACCGTTAATCCCTTGCTCTTGGCGTAGGATGCAATCTCCAAAATATCAGGTCTGTATAACGGTTCTCCGCCCGATAAAACCAAAATTGGATTCCCCACAGCCACAATTTGATCCACCAATCTTTTTGATTCCTCGGTCGTCAAATCATCCTTCATCAACATCTTGCTTACATCAATTCTTCGGCAATGGATGCATTCCAAATTACACCCCGCCGTGGTTTCCCAAAACAACAACCGCATTTCATTCTGTTTGTTCTGCATATACTGGTGCGCGGGATGTGTTCCGCCACCTTGTTTTATTTCCTGAAAGGTTTGCTTGATATTCATTGGATGACCGCTCATAGAGTCAACCTCCTTGCTAATGTAAAAGCAAATCGAAAGTGAATCCAAATGTGATAAATTTGTTTCATACCAACTCGCTTTCCCGCTCTTGAATAATAGTTTCGTTGTTTTGGGAATAATTAATTCCCAACCGATTGAGTAAACTACCCAGTCGCTCACCGGGTTTTCCATGTTCTATCAATAGTTGTAAATGCGCTTCCAATTCTTGATACACTCTCTCTTCGTCAACTAACTCAGCCACCACTTGCGCCAACTGCGGATGCCGGCCCAATTTTCCTCCCGCTAATACTCGATATGCCACGCCTTCCGGCATAATCGTTTGAGTCGGACAGACGCGCGAACATTGGCCGCAATGTACACACTCCGAATAATCGAAACTCACCTGTTTCATGTTTACGAAAACTGAATTCTCTTTACAGGCTTTGACGCATTGTAAACAAGCAATGCACGGATTTTCTGTTGTTACAGGTCGTGATTGGCCGTTGACTCCAAAATCTTTGATATGCGGTTCCGAACAGCAATTCGGACATCCCGCCACTGCTACACGAAATTTGTAATGGGTAAGTAAAGGTCCCTTTACTCTGGATTCAATGACTTTTGGTAAGTCTGATTTTTCAATTCGTTCGGCGATTGTTTGGGCAACTCGTTTGACATCTATCAACGTCATCGGGCAACCCATGGCACCCCCGCACATCTTCACACTGAAATAACGCGAATCAATCGTTCCTTCCTCTTCTGTCATTTTTTTGATTTTTCGCAGTGCGTCTTCCTGCCAGTTCATCGGTTCTCTCTCATTCCCTTATGCATTCACAGCAATTCTATCCGTTGCCAATCCAATTTCTTCATCGGTTAAATAACACGCCGGGTCTTGTGCCCACGGATCGTCGTACACTCGCAATGCCCGCACCCGGAAACTTCCGCCGCATACATCTTTCCATTTGCATTCCGCGCAGCGCCCTTTTAATAACGGCAGCCGATTCTTGAGTCCCGCGAAAATCGGATTCGTTCTATCCGTCCAAATTTCACTGAATTTTCTTTCTTTAACATTTCCTAAATGCAAGTCCTGCCAAAATTGGTCCGGATGGACATTTCCGTACATGTCAATTTCGCCAATCCCCACGCCGGATGAATTTGCGCCCCCGCCGTTCCAACGCAAGAGTTGTAAAACCTCTTCCGCCTTTTCTGGATTTTCTTGTTTCAATTTCAAATACAAATACGGGCCATCCACATGGTTGTCCACGGTCAATATATCTTTCTGTAATCCCCGGTCTACAAAATCTTTTGTCCGTCTCAAGATAATATCCAGTGCGTGCCGGGTTTCTTCATGAGTTAAATCGTCTGCCGAAATCTTGCTCCCTCGTCCGCTATACACCAGATGATAAAAACAAGCTCGCGGAATTTCTTCTTTTTCAATAAAATCAAATATTTCTTCCAAACTCTCATAATTTCTTCTCGTTAAGGTAAATCGCAACCCCACTTTTTGACCGACGGCTTTACAATGGCGCAACCCATTCAATGCTTCTTCAAACGCTCCCTTTTTTCCGCGGAATTTATCGTTTACTTCTCCCAATCCGTCAAACGAAATCCCCACGTAAGAAAATCCTGTATCCTTGATCCATTGCGCTTTTTCTGGAGTGATTAATGTCCCGTTGGTCGAAATCGTGAGCCGTAATCCTTTCGACCGCGCGTATCGCGCCAGGTCAAAAAAATCCGGTCGGATTAAAGGTTCTCCACCCGAAAGTAACAACGCGGGAATTCCAAATTGCGCCAAATCATCTATCATTTCCTTGGCTTCTTCCAGGGTTAATTCGCCGGGATAGAGTTTGTCATGGGAGTCGGTATAACAATGCACACAATGGAGATTGCATCTTCGGGTAATGTTCCAAACCACAATCGGTTTTCGCTCATTTGCCGATTTGGGAACGGAATGTTCCTGGGTCTCGGTCGCGTGGGGACTCCCGTGTCCCGCGCCGCGCTTGTGTCCGTATCGCAAAGGATCTCCCGTCGTATCCTTGCCCGCGTATAACTTGGTGATGTCTATCATACTCTTTACCTCGCTTCTTTTTTGTTCTGTGTCGAGAATGAGTTCTTTACTTTCCCGACGCCTACCCTTTATTTTTGCATGACATATTCATGCATTGCTTTTCCTGCTTTTCTTCCCTGCCCCATCGCCGAGATGACTGTTGCTTCTGCTGACGCGATGTCTCCTCCCGCGAAAACTCCCGCCCGCTGCGTCATCTGGGTATTTGGGTCAACGGTTAAATATCCATCTTTATTGGTTTCTAATCCTGCCGTTGTCCGCATAAGTAAATCATTGGATTTCGCGCCAATCGCAACCACTACTGTATCCACCGGTAACACAAAATTTGACCCTTTGATTGGGACAGGTCTCCGTCGCCCGGAACTATCAGGTTCCGATAATTCCATGCGGATACATTCCATTCCTTCCACCCAACCTTTGGAATTTCCTTGATACGCTACCGGACTGGTCAGATATAAAAATTTGATTCCTTCCTCTTGCGCGTGATGTAACTCTTCCAATTTCGCCGGGATTTCTTTTTCCGAACGCCGGTACACGATATACACTTCCTCCGGCTTCAGGCGTAATGCAGTTCGCGCGGCATCCATCGCCGTATTCCCGCCCCCGATGACCGCAACCCGTTTCCCGCAATAGACGGGGGTATCGTGATTCGGGAAATCAAACGCTTTCATTAAATTAACCCGCGTTAAAAATTCATTCGCGGAACAAACTCCGCATAAATTCTCCCCGGGGAGATGCAAAAAAATCGGGGTCCCGGCTCCAGGTGCGATGAATACAGCCGAATACCCGTCCCCAAATAATTCATCAATGGTGATGGTTCTTCCTACCAGGGTATTCAACGCAAATTCCACTCCGTGTTTTTCCAGTGCTTGGACTTCATCGTGAACAATATTTTTCGGTAAACGGAATTCCGGTATCCCGTAAATCAACACCCCGCCCGCTTCATGCAGCGCTTCAAAGACCACCACATCATGTCCGAGCTTGGCCATATAATCGGCAGCGGTCAATCCGGCAGGACCCGACCCCACTACCGCAATTTTCTTTCCTGTGGATTTAGGCCGGACAATGATTTCTGTGATTCCACTTTTCCGTTGGTAATCCGTTACAAATCGTTCCAATGCGCCAATCGCTACGGACATTCCTTTGCGTCCCAAAATACAGGTTTTCTCGCATTGGTTTTCCTGCGGGCAGACACGACCGCATACTGCCGGCAAACTATTGGTCTGGCTGATGGTCTGGCTGGCATCCTCAAATTTTCCTTCTGCGACCTGTTTCACAAATAAGGGAATATCAATCGCCACCGGGCATCCTTCTGTGCAATAAGGCCGTTTGCATTGCAAACATCGCTGGGCTTCCTCTATCGCTAACTTTTCGTCGAAACCCATCGCAACTTCATCAAAACAAGTCTGGCGGACCTGCGCGTCCCGGGTCGGCATGGCATGTCGTGGTATTTTAATTTTTGCTTTATTATCCATGTTGGACACCCGTAGGACACCCTTCAGGGTGGAATTCAGAAACTTGATTCATATGGCATTGTTCTAGGGATTTATGTTCAAAGTCTCGATACATCCGAGCCCGGTTGGAGAATTCATCGAAATTAACCAAATGCGCGTCAAACTCCGGACCGTCGGTACAGGCAAATTTCGTTTCGGTCCCTACCTGAACCCGGCATCCCCCACACATCCCCGTCCCGTCTACCATAATGGGATTTAAACTTACAATGGTTTTTACTCCACTAGATCGGGTGCATTCGGCGACCGCCCGCATCATCGGTAAAGGTCCTACGGCAATCACCCGGTTCACCCCTCCCTTGTCTCTTAAAATTTCTTGTAAAGGTTCCGTGACCAGCCCTTTTCTACCTTCTGAACCGTCATCCGTCATTACAATGAGATAATCGGAAACTTGTCTCATAGGTTCTTTCATAATCAGCAATTCCCGCGTCCGGGCACCGATAATCGAAGTGAGCATATTCCCTTTTTCATGCAGAGCTTTGGCGAGCAAATGTATCGCCGCAATCCCGAATCCCCCGCCGAGTAATACTACATGTCCAAAATTCTCTACTTCGGACGGATGACCCAAAGGACCGAGTATATCGGGTATATCATCTCCGGTATTTAATTTGCCTATCCCTTCCGTGGTTTTACCGATTTCTTGTACCACGATAGTAATCGAACCCTCTTTCGGATTTGTATCCGCGATGGTTATCGGGATTCGTTCTCCCCGCTTGGTAACCCGAATTATCACAAATTGGCCCGGTTGGGCATGGGTCGATATCAAAGGAATATGAATTCGCAGATAATGTGTTTTTGGAGCGATTAAATTCTTTGCCAGGATTTTTGCCATTTTACCTAATCCTCACTCATATTTTTAAAATTTATTACAACTTCACTCTTCTTTAGGGCAGAATATATGCCAACCTATTACAACTCGCTAAATTATTGTAAATACTTGATTTGTTTATTGTTATGTAAAATAAACCGGATTAGTTTTGGATAGACTGTTTTAAAGTTGCGTTTGTTAATGTTTCAAAAGTAAACAGTAAAATATACATTTTTTTGTAGACGATTGATTTATTGATAGATACGTTATTTCGTGAGTGATTTTAACACTGTTCTTATCCCTTACAATCCCATATAACCCCTTCCCTACCCAAAAATAGGATGAATGACCCCCATTTTTCCTCCGAAAAACAAACGTATCACAAGCGAACCTGAAGCGAAGACAAAACGGAGATAATACGGAGATGAAACGGAGTTGGGATGAAGGAGATCGATCTCCTTCATCCCTGCCTCATAAACAATTATTAAACAAGACTTTGAAAGATCACCTTGGCGCATCCCCTAAACCAGCCAATTCCCTCTCTCTTTTTAACTTTAAACCTGTTATTTCTTACTATTATACCCCTCTTTTCCCTTTTGTCAATAGCCAGTTTCTACGACACTTTAGTGTACGGTCCTCAGGGCTTTAGCCCATAATAAAAGATAAACATCATCCTTATAATTCATCGGGAACTTTTGCTTCACCCCGTTAGAGACACCGTCTTTAATGGGGACCATCTATTCCCGATGCCAGCCTTTTTTCTTGACATTCAATTAAACCTATGTTATGTTAGTATATTAATGGGTTGGGGAAAGTCTATAAATTTGTCTGCGATAACAATATGATTTATAGTAGACGGGAGGAAACGCAACATGAGTATAACCATTCATTACCAGGGCAAAGCCAAAAGTCTCAAATCCATTGATGAATTAATTGAAACCTTCCAAGAATTCGCCACCGTTTCCCAATGGGAATATCATCTTATTAATGATAATGCCAGAGGTATCCAAATTGTATTTGACCCGCGATCCGAATGGTTGGAGTTTATCTTCGACCCTCCAAATCTTCAACTGGTAAATTAAAAAACAGACAATTAGAAGGAAATTATGAAGAAAGAAAAATTAAACATAATTAAAGATGCACTCGAAGAATCCGAATATCTCATTTCAGAGGAGTATCAAAGTTTAATAGATGATGAATTAAAAGAACGTTATGACAAGGTACTTGCCAAACTAGAGAATGCTTTAAAGCAAATTAAAAATGACAATCCAAAATAAAATAGCAGACAGAACCATATAATGACTTTTGCATACGAATTCCATATTTCTGGAAAGAATCACTATCTTACTAATTAAAACCTTATACTTTAAATATTTTTAAAACCTATTTCTTTTAAGTATTCAAATGTTGGATTATAAAAATCAGGATTACGTGTTGGGTCTTCTATATCGCCATTCGGTACAACTATGACCATTCCCTGTCTCGCACGTGTCAGAAGAACACGGTAGGCATTCTTAAGATAGATTTGGCGCTCCACTTTTTTAATATAATTCCACCGATCTCCACAAAACGACCGATACCCCCATCCATTTTGTGTATATCGAAAATCTGCATCCCATGTTACGCATGCCCAATCAAGTTCAAGTCCCTGAACATCAAATTCTGTTGCAACATCCTCAAGATAATAAGAAGAACGCACATCCTCTTTACCGTCTAAAAACCAATGAATTGGGTCCATGGGTGATTTTACATCTATTGCATGAGGCTTTAACCGTTCGGCTTGAGAAGAGACTACAATCCCATAACGCTCCGACCCGCGGGCTTGATTCTTAAGCCATTGTTTTGCTTTGGCAAGATTACGTGTGATAACGATTGGATATTTGGTATTTATTTTATCTAATGTCTTTCGAGCATCATTAATATCAAGGTCTAACAATTGCTTTACCAACAAGGATACGTGCTCAGCACGAAACGAACGCATTGAAACTCCAAGATGCAATTCATCTTTTTTAATGACATTTTTCCGAGTTTTAATTTCTTCTAATATTTTTCCTGCTCCATATTCACTATCGTCAAGTTTAGACGATATGTAAATATGCCAATCTGGAAATGAACGGTTTAAAGATTCAATCCATTCACTTATCCCTGCCTCTCCCGTGTTAATCTCTTGACCTCCACCAACTAAACAAACAACTACAGCCCAATCTTTATGACGATTTAGACAAGAGATGAGAAATTCCGGTTCAGACTGTTTAAAATTAGGTGTGCTCTTTTTCCGAGACATGAAATTTGCTGTTTGTTGTAGATTCCATGCACGTTGTGCTTCATCAAATAAAGCCACATGTTCAATAGGTGGATTAATTAAGTTGACTAAGCAATCATCACGAAAGTTATGAACGTTTTGAATAAACATTTTAACATCACTCATCGCCACACCCTTTTTTAGTTTATGACCTAAATCTTTTTCATGATGAACCTTATCTCTAGCTAAAGCCTCACGCAAAATAGCAACAAGTGGGCCATTACCTGAAAGAAATACGCTGTATAGTTCAGTGTTTTTATCAATATGCTTGGTCGCAATATTAAGTCCCACCAATGTTTTCCCGGCGCCCGGGACACCAGTCACAAAACAAATGGATTTATGTGATTTATTTTTTGAAGTGCGGATAATTTCTGATATTGCATCCGACGTTTTGCTTAGATTGATAGCACTTGCATCACTGCGGGAGATTTCGTTTACTGAGTGTCCCTTATACAGTGCCATAGCCGCTTCGATTATTGTAGGCGTTGGACAATATCTTCCCTGTTCCCATTTCTCGGGATTAATATCATCACCATCAGAAAAAGATAAAACACCAGTAATAACTTTACCCAACATTTCTAAGTTAGAATTAATTGGAATAAGTTGTTTATCATTGTGTGGGGTTACAGCAATAACTGGTATAGAATTTTCTGCTTTAGTTGCAATAAGAATTGGCGCAATAAACTGTTCGTGGCTTGTTTCGTGAAAATTATTTAAGTCTAAAGCATAATCCCAAACCTGATCTTTATCATTTGATGTAAATTCTCTTCCACCTATTTTAAACTCAAGGACAAAAATTACAGGTCCAATAAGTAGTACAACGTCAATACGTTTTCCCATTCTTGGAATTGAATATTCAAAATAGATAGAACCATGATGGCCAGGTAGAACCCTTTGTAGAATATTGATTTCTTCTATCCATGCATCACGTTGATTTTGCCCCAAATCAAAATCATTATTCTCTGTTAATGTACCGAGAATCTCAATAGGTTTAGCTTTTAGAAAAGTAGCAATCGAATTAGAATAGTAGTATCGTTTCATGTATTTTTTATTAAATTCTTAAAATTCAAATAAATCCTTAATATTAAGTTATATTGTCCAATAACCTTTGGGATAATTCAGTATTGTAGCATATTAATAGAAGCAAAAAGGCGGTTGCATCGGGAATAGGTGAAGCAAAAGTTCCCGATGCATCTCATTTATGAAAGACTGGATACCCGATCAGGTCGGGTATGACAAGAATGGGGAGACTGGATTCTCGATCGGAGTCGAGAATGACGTGATAAGAGGGAGAAGGTCTGGATTCCCGCTCGGTGTCGGGAAAGACAACCCCACGGGAATAAATCCCTACATTACAAAAAACCAAAAACGAGATTTCTTCGTTCCTCGCAATACTGCAGGGAATGATTTGAATTTCTGATAAGAGAAGATATGCAATATCCTTGGAGGAAATTCAATGGAATGTAGGTCAATAATAACTTCCCCCAAACCCCTTCACAAACATTACCCTCTGCATTTCTCCCTCTCCTTACCAAGAGCCTGTCCTGGAAGGAAGAGGGATTAAGGGTGAGGTCAGAGAGGGTTGGGGTGAGGGTAACACTGCATTTCCCACATAAATGAATTCTCCCATTGGGAGTAACGATAATAACCCAAGGTTTCAACCTTGGGAGATTAACCCCCCAGACGACTCACAGAGTCCCCCCTACACACCTCTCAGAATTTCCCCATCTTTAATTTAATAGGCTTTCCCCTCCTCAATTGAGGAGGGGACTAAGGGGTGGTCTCCTATCTCCCGATATCCATGACAAAATAATTGGATAGTCTTATAATCAATCCATGCCCCAGGAATTTATATGTGAAGAAATCAAAGTAGAATTGGCAGACAAAAATCCATTGGAACCTATTGGTTTTGAATGGCGTGAAAAGAAATACTCTATTGAGAAAGTAAAGGGAGCCTGGCAGGATTGGTCTTTAGGAAGTGGTAAAGCGACAGTCGGAATGGCTTGGAGACAACGCCGCCACCGTAATTATTTCCGCGTAATTACCACGACGAATGAGGAATTCGAGATATATTATGACCGGGGCGGTAAAAATCCCTGCTGGATTTTAGCGAACCGAATAGCTTAAGCTTAGTGTCCAAGGTTGGTACCAACCTTGGACACTATTTGTTTATTTTCTAATCTTTCAGATTGCCGGTAATGAAAGCCTCATAAGCGGTCAAATCCAACATTCCGTTCCCGCTTAGGTTAAAGAGAATAACGCGTTTCTTACCTTCCTCTTTGGCCTTGAGCGCTTCATCAATAGCGGCACGGATGGCATGCGCCGATTCCGGTGCGGGGATAATCCCTTCCGTTCGAGCGAATTGCAACGCTGCTTCAAAAACTTTGGTCTGGGTATAGGCAACCGCTTCAATCAGTCCGAGTTTATAAAGATGGCTGACGGTCGGTGCCATCCCGTGATACCGTAACCCGCCCGCGTGAATGCTCGGAGGCATAAATTTATGACCCAGCGTATACATCATCATCAAAGGTGTGGTTTCTGCGGTATCTCCAAAATCATAACGTAATTCTCCCTTGGTAAGAGATGCGCAGACCGAAGGTTCCACGGCGACGATTCTATATTTCTTCTTTTCCGTAATCTTCAACCGCACAAATGGAAACGAGATTCCTGCGAAATTACTTCCTCCGCCAATACACCCAATAATCACATCCGGCTCTTCACCCGCCAACTCCATCTGTTTAATACTTTCCTGTCCGATGACTGTTTGATGCATACAGACGTGGTTTAAAACACTCCCCAGGGAATATTTGGTATTGGGTGTTTTCACCGTGTCTTCGATCGCCTCACTGATGGCGATACCCAAACTTCCCGGAGAATTAGGGTCTTCACTCAAAACTTTTTTGCCAAACTCCGTGAATTTAGACGGGCTGGCATGGACTGTCGCACCCCAGGTTTCCATCATCATTTTCCGATAGGGTTTTTGGTGGAAACTCACTTTGACCATGTAGACCGTACATTCCAATCCAAATAATTTACAGGCCAGCGCCAAAGCAGAACCCCATTGACCGGCACCAGTCTCCGTGGCAAGCCGTTTGACTCCTGCTTCTTTATTGAAATACGCTTGCGCTACCGCGGTGTTAGGTTTGTGACTTCCGGCAGGACTGTTCCCTTCATACTTGTAATAAATATGCGCAGGTGTCTGTAACGCCCTCTCCAACCGAACGGCGCGGAGCAATGGCGTGGGACGCCACAGTGAATATATTTCTCGTACCGGTTCTGGAATTTCTACCCAGCGATCGGGACACATCTCTTGCATCACCAGATTCTCAGGGAATATCGCCACCATGTCCTGCAAAGAAACAGGCTGCTTGGTTCCCGGATGCAGCGGGGGAGGCAAGGGTTCTGGAAAATCCGGTAAAATGTTATACCATTGTTTGGGTATATCAGACTGTGGTAATGAATATTGTGTTGTGGTCATAACGCGCTCCTTTATATTTTATAAGGTTTGATGAATCAAACCCCTACTTATAATTAGGTTTTTAGAATACTAGCATACTAATACGAATTGAACAAACCATTGCATGGTATCTCTTAGGCAATGCCTTACGAGTTGTTTATGTCATCCGGGTTTTTCTCCTGTTCGCGCTTAAATTCATCTGGATGTTTCTTCATCCATTCTTCATACGACATTTTTCCATGCCACCACATCCGGTTCACCGGATGTTCTTCACTCAAGACAAAGACATGGAACAAGTGCCAGATTAAAATTGCCAAAGTCGCAAGTACCGCTTCAAAGAAATGAATTAAAACCGCCATATCAATAACCCATTTGGGCCAGGTCTGCATGAAATACTCTTTGAACCAGATAATCAAGCCCGTGGGAATCATAATCATGCCGCCCCACACGACCGCCCAATATTCCGATTTCTCTACAAACGTAAACCGCTCATAGTTCGGCAGTGTAGGTTTCCGGCCAATAAAGTAAAGGAGAGTATCCCGTAATTCGCGGGCGTCGCGTAATCGCGGGAGCAAATGATATAACTCTTGGCGTCCTTCTTTCGTAAACAGAATATAACAAAAATGAAATAAGCAAAGTCCGATAAACACCAATGCGGCGGTTCGGTGTATCCATGAACGCATTTGGAATCCGCCAATGAGTTTGACAAAGAGTATCGAGAATGGGCTATCAGGGAAACTCTTGGCGAATCCGGTAATAACCAGAGTAATAAAACTTAACAACAATACGGCATGTTGAATTCTGGCATTTCGGTTCATTCGCTCGTACCCCAGAATCGGCGGGTTCAACATAATTTCATGGCGCAGTTCCAATGCATTATAGAGCAGCATACTGAGGAGTGTGAGCGGAATCATGACCAGATAAAACCAGCGGATAGCAATAACCGTGGGGTCCGACATGTCCGCTTTATCCACATGAATTTTGGCTTTTGTCCAATTGATATTCGCTCTGGGATGACAGGCGGGTTGTCCGCATGTTTTTGGTAAATTGGCAAGATTGATAGAGGATGCCGGATCGGATTGCGGTCGTATATTATGAGCGGTATGGCAATCTATACACACTGCCGCTCGTTGATCTCCCAATTGATGAGCGGCTCCATGAAAAGTCTCCATATAGGTTTTTACCTTGGTCGGATCAATGTTATATTTCTTCATCATGCGCGCGGAAGCGTGGCAATCGGAACAGGTTTGCACCACATTGGATTCCGAAACTGGAGAAGAAGTATCTGTTACTTTCTTAATATTATGTTCTCCGTGACAATCCGTACAGGTCGGCGCATCAAAAATTCCTTTTGCCAAAGCCCGGCCATGAACACTGGTTTTATAATCGGCATAGATTTCCAGATGGCAGGCACCGCAGGTTTTCGCCACATTGGGTTTGCTGACACGGGAGTTTAAGTCACCGGCATGTCGAATATCATGGGTCCCGTGACAGGATTTACAGGTGGGTGCGTTGGGATTTCCGTTCAATAGGGCTTTCCCATGGACACTATCACGGTATTCGGCATATTTCTCCGTGTCGGGAGCACCGATTTTATTCCCCGCAAAATGACATCCGCTGCAATTGACCGGCTGGATATCTTTCTTATGCGGAATGGTCGTGATATCCCGGTGGCAATCCGTGCATTGCCGGTTGTGATGCACCGATTGGTCGAATGTTTCTTTATCCACTGTCAGCGGTATGATTTGACCATTGGGTAGGGTTTTTGTTAGTCCGGCTTTCCCATGACACATAAAACAGGCATTATTATCAATCGCAAAACCAGGAGATACCATGAAATGGTAATTGACTAAGAAAAATAAAAATATATATATCAATAATAAATTAAGAGAGAACTTGTAATAACTATTTTTCATAAAAATGACCTATTCTTTAACATATTATTCCTCAATATGCGTCGGGAATGTAACGAAGTGAATTTCCCGACGCCAATATTTTATTTCTTGTGATAACGATCCTCAACCACTCTCTTTTCAAATGAATCGGCTAATTTTTTGATGATGATTTCGGAAAGCTGGCTGAGAGAAACAATTCTGCCAATTCCGAAAATCTTCTCTTTTTGGTTCCCCCGGCCGAATTGATGGTCACTCCAATAGAGTTTTCCGGTTTTCGTATCAATGGCACGGGCGGCAATCCCGATAACGGGAATATCGTTGTTCCCATCGCGTACAAATTTATACTCCACAACGGAACCGAGAATCAGATAATCCACATTTAATTTTTCACCCAGTTTTTTGGCTACCTCCACTTCGATTTCTCCCGTACTGCGCACTCTTTCATCAATCAGGGCTTTTTCAACTTCCCCCAATTCCATGAGATTGAACGTTTCACTTCTTGAAAATAATTCGGTCAGCAGAATAGTGGTAATCCGTTTGGCGGCATCCGGTTCTTCACTCAGATTATCAAACGGAAGTATCGCTATGTGTTTAATTTGTATGTCTGTCTTCCGTTCGGTCTGTAGAGACGTTGTTTCTCCCGATGAAGCGCTGACTTGACAAAAACCAAGAGAGGGTATGCAATACCAGGCAACTGCGAGCACAAACAAACTTAGAGAGGGTATGCAATACCTTAAACAAGAGGTAATCTTAAAACTATGTCCTCGAGAAATCGAGGATTGAAACTTGGAACTTGAAACTTGGAACATTTTATTCAACTCCTTCCTTATAATTTTTTACTTATTTCGCCAACAATATTTCTACAAACATCTTGTGTCAGTTCACTTAAGGTATATTTTTCTCCAAAACCGATGAAAGGAACTCCCGGACCGCCGCGTTTTGTAAAACTGGACATCCAGATTATCGTTCCGGTTTTTCCGTCTACCAACCGAACATTTAAAGAGATTTGAGGGTATTGTTCCGACCCGACCCGTACCATTTCATAACTGGTTACGGAGCCGATGACCAATGCCTGGCAATTGAGTTGGCCGGTAATTTTTTGTAGTTTTATCAAATCCAGATTGGTTGCTCCTTCAGGGCCGAATATCGCTGAACCATTTCCATTTCCATTCACCTGAGCTACTTGTAATGCCTTGCTGACTTCGCCCGGTTCCACGATATCGAAATCTTTGGCAATCAACATTTCCGACAAAAAAACCTGGCTGACTTTTTCACCCACATATTTTTCATTGGTGAGATTTTCAAAGGGGATGACAGCCACCCGTTTGATATACCCCATATCGGTATTGGGATGAACAAAAACTCTGCTGGTCGCTCCACAACCGAATAAAAAGACCAACAGAAGTAGATTCGCAGTAATAAAGAAATAATTCCACCCTAAAGGGTATCCTACCCATTTTCGATTTCTTATCGCTTTCATATTCTTTCACTCCTTTCAAAAAGATTTGGTAAATCTGGCATAAACAGTTTGTGTTGTTCCGCTGCCTTGTTCTTCAAAATATTGATACCCCAAGTCAAGGCTGGTTTGATATCGAAATCGGAATTGCAAAGTCGAACTAAAGGTCGAGGAATTAGTATCCCCGAGGGATTGTGAAAAAGAATTGGTCATAAAGAAATTATTTTTAGGTTTCCAGGAATAGCCGAGAGTATAGGAAAGGGTATTGGCTTGGTCGGAATTGAGGGTATAGCTGGCATTGGCAAAGAGATTGAGGGAGGAACGTATCCAATCATTTAGTTCGGTGGTGATGGTCAATTGGGAGGAATTGGAATTGGAGGTTGTCCCATCCGAGGTGGTTTTGGATTGGTTATCGGTATATTGAATCGTTTCATTCCATAAAAGTTTATCCGTCGGATGAGAGCGAAAACGCAATCCCAACGATTCACTATTGCTGTTGATTTGGTCGGCGATATCGTTAGTTTGATTATAAGTTCCATACAAGTCCGCGGAAGCTTCTGGTAGGAGTTGGCCCGTCAAGGTCATAGAGATCTGGTCACTGATAGAGGTTTTGGTATCCATAGAAAAGGTTTCGGAATGGGAATAATTGCCATTGAGAGAGAGGTCGGGATAGAGTTGGGAAGTGAGAGTAATAGAACCGGTATTGGTTTGGGTATTGGAGGAGGTATCTTCGGTATATTTACTGATGGAATAATCGAGATTAATATTGGTAAGTTCATAGGGTCTCAAGTTAATACCGAAATCATGCGTAACTTGTTTGGAATCCTGAGAGGATTGATTATTAGAATCCTCCTGCGTAAGAGTCCAATCATGGTTCCCGTAAAGGGACACTAGATCATTGGGGGCTACCCGCCAACCGAAAGAGTATTGTTGATAGAGGGTATTGGTGGTGGCTACGGAAGTGCCTTCCTGATGCGTATTGGTTAGGTTATACCCGAAATTAAAATCGAAATAGTCGGAGGGATGAAGTCCGTAATTTAAAACCAGTTGATTGGTAACCATTTTAGACCAGGATTGGCTGGAGGTAATGGTGACAAAATTTCCAAAATTGGAGATATAGGCGCCATCGGAAGAATACGTTTCGACCAGACCGTTTTGGGTATCGGCAATGAATAGATGAACCGCCGGGCCAATGGCAATGGAATTCCCGGATTGGGAACCATAGGCACTCCATTTATTGACAAAAATTCCGGCAGTGGTAAACCGTTGAATGCGTTGATTGCCATAATCCAGGACATAGATATATCCCTGATTGTCGGCAGTGATTCCCGTGGGGGTATTGAATTGCCCATTTTGATTGCCGACGGTTCCCCATTGAGAAAGATAATTGCCGGAAGAGTCGAATTTTTGGACGCGATGATTATTTTGGTCAGTAACATAGACGTTGTTAAATTGATCCAGGCAGATTCCAACTGGAGAATTAAAATCGCCGTCCCCGGAACCGGACGTTCCCCAGGCGGTGATAAAACTACCGGCGTTGGTAAATTTTTGAATCCGTTGATTGCCCTGGTCTACCACATAAATATAACCCAGATTATCCACTGCCAATCCGTTGGGCGTATTGAATTTACCATTACTGGAACCGTATCCTCCCCATTGGGTGATAAAAGTTCCGGTGTTGGTAAATTTTTGCACGGAATGTAATTGCGCATCCGAAACATATACATTCCCGGAATTATCCACCGCAATTCCCGCGGGTTTCATGAACTGGCCGAGTCCTGACCCGAATCCTCCCCATTCTCTGACATAACTGCCGGCGCTGGTATAAATTTGGACATTAAAAGTCAAATCGCTGAGCGTGTAGACATAACCCGCGGCGTCCACGGCGAGCGCCACCAGTCCTTGCAAATTCTGGCTGTTCTGGGTCTGCGGATTACTCCAAAAAGTATAATCGGTGCGGGAGGCGGAGATGTTTAAATCTCCCAGTTGATAATCCCCCTTTAAAGTAAGTGTATTATTTTCGTTATTCACCGCATGGATATTTTGGTCATCGTAATACCGGTTCCCGGTATAATTAATCGTAATGCGCGGTAAATCCGGTGGGGTTAATACGAGATTGATATTTTCATATTTGGAAATTAATGGCGCCTCCCCGGTTCCGTAATTATCATCCCGATAATCCGAATATTTCAAGGTCAGGTCATATTGTTCCCCCCGCATATCCATACTCCAGGTCGGGCGGACTTGAATATTTTCCGAAGAAGGTTTTTCAATCAACATATCCAATCCTAAATCAATTCGATTCTTATAAAGTTGGTCTTTCCAATCTAAACTTAAACTCTGGCTCCAGGAATTATCCTGATTGTTCCCCGGCCAAGATTCTAAAAAAGATAAGCTGGAATACCCGGTTAACTGCGGTTGACTTTGACACCATCCATGGATTGTCATTTTAGTATTCATCATAAGAAAAAGTATAGATATTGATATTTCATATCGTCTCTTAATGATACGACGCCAAAAAAAAAACTTATTTAATTTATTTAACGAATTTAACATATTTAACTTTTCATATTAATATTCATAATTGGGTGTCCAGTTGACTCCGGTCGTATGTGCGTGACACGAGCCAAGAATCGAAGAACCTGGGGGAGTCCAACATCCACCTGAGCCGAGGGTACCTGAGTTGCCGGAAGAAAATCCAACGATACTCGCGCCATTCATAAAATGTTCCCCGAGATTAGAAGATCCGCGTATACCCCTACCGGTATTGGTTCCATGGATTCCCCCGACCGCATTGCCTCCATGACAATTGAGACAAGGATTTTTCCAAACATTGGAGTTGGCATTAAAGTGTTGTGCCCCGCCAAAACTGTGGTCAAATCGGCTCAGGGCGCGGGTGGCTCTGGTTCCAAGCGAACCATCGTTATACACATCCTGTCGGTGACATTTCCAGCAGACATTGGATGGGTCTGGGACTGATCCAGCAAGAATGGTCTTATTGGTTGATCCATGAGGACCTTGAGGATGGAAACTATTCCCGGTATTTAATTCACTCCCGTGACAATCACTGCAATAGATTTGGCTGGTTTTGGTAATTGGAGAAACAAAGGTTTGTTCGTAATTAGGATTAAGAGTTTGATTTTTTCCCATGGATTCGACAGCGTGTTGCGAAAGGTTATTGGGATTAAATTCGACACTCTGGTCGGTAATCTTGAATTGCGGATAAGATGGGAAGGTAATATTGGTAATTCCCGTTGCCCAGGACGAATGACATTTAAAACAAATTTGATATTCGTACGCGACCCCTTCATGTCCTTCGGGATTTTCTGTGACGGCATCGGGAGCAATATAAATATAAGAGGGTATGGTTCCTGCCGTGCTATTGATGACCTTAATTCCATTGACTCCGCATAACATCTCGGAGGCGATATTGGTCGGCATGACATGGGTTTGTTCTCTTGAAAGGTGCGGGTTGTGACAATCCGAACAATCGAGATGGCGGTTGGTGATACCGTATTTAGTTCCATCATTTCCTTCCGCTTCGGAATGGCGGTCGGTGTATTTGGAATAAGTAAGATAATGTTGGGTATTGAACTGGCCGTTATTTTTGGAAAATTCTGCCGCGATATCATATCGGGCAGGCCCGTTTAGCCCATGACACCCCAAACAAAGTTTTTCGGCTCTGGCGAATTGCATAGCGGGAATCAACCCTTGGGAATCAGAAACTCCATGCGGGTCATGACAATTAATACATTGTCCAACCTCTCCGCCATCTCTCGCCCAGGGAATTGGACCGGGCCATATCATATTGGGACTGTTATTATGCCCGCTGAGATTATAGGTTTCACTCCCTTGATAGGACTGGTTGGGCACTCCGCTATCATGACACCCGCTGGTATAACACAAGGAATTATTATTTTGTGCGAATAATAAATAAGCATAAGGTCCGGCGGTATTGGTTCCTTGTATACCGGAATGTTGATAATGGCATTGGGCACAATCTCCTTTGGGTTGATGGGTATCCCGCAAGATACCGGTCATCGGATTTCCATGTTTAGTCTGAAGATAGACCCCTCCGGCAAAGCAAGGAGTAATTAACAATGATGAATTAAGTATAAAGCAGAATACATGGAAGAAAGCGAACCGGTGCTTTTTTATATTCATAATTCTTAATTCATAATTCATAGTTGCTCTTCCTATTATTTGTTATGACATTGTTGACAGGATTGCATCAACGAAGTCCCGTCTTCCCGATTTGGTGATAACGGGTTATCGTAAATCAATCCAAATGGATTGGTGGAGCCATGCGCTTTATGACACGTAATACAAGCCACTTGGTTATCACTATTTGTGTTAGTTCCCGGAATTTGATTACTGGGAGAAACGACCGGTAAACGGGATTTTAATTTCTCATTGAACCATGCCGACGAGTCCAAATGTTGGTTCTTGACGGCTTGTGACATAGTCACTCCAGTGATGGGATGCTGTACCCATGCGGAATTGGTGGCATTATTGTCCCCGAGCAAAATCCCGCTGTCATTTATTTCACCGCCCGTACCATGAAAATTCGTATGACATCCTTTACACCATTGGCTTAATCCATCCACAGGGGTATCCCTCCGGTATTGAATGTTTCTGGTGGAATAGTGAATTGAAGTGGGGTTCAACTCGACTTGAAAAATCGAAGAAGATCCGCTATAGATACCATTGATATAAGATACTTTTAAATGGGTACCGTTCCCCACATTTGATTTAAGACTTCGATAATTTCCATTACCGTGCGCGTCGTGACAGCTTACACAGGTTAAGCCGGTAGGAAACGTGACAATCGGATTACTCCCCGGAGCGATGTCTTTAACTACCCCCAAACTATGTCCCTTATGAGAAATAACTCCAACCGAACCTTGGAATGAACCTGCCGCCCGCTTAAGGACGGGAGTTTCGTAGGAAGCCACACCCCATACATCCGGCGCACCGTTTATGCCACCCGTGCCACTATCATGACAACTTAAACAGAGAAGATTTACAGAATCTGCACGAATCAAGAATTCGGATGGTCCCGCGTAAGATTCGCCGGAAGGTGTCTTTATGGGTGCACCCCCTTCACTGTAATGCATGGTATGGCAATCCGAACATTGTAAATCGGTATGGTAGGGGTGAGGGTCATCGGCAAAACAAGAATTATTCATAAGTAAGACAAAAGGTAAAAGTAGGATAATAGCAAAATTAATATTATAGATTGTAGATTGCAAATCTGAAATCTGAAATCTGAAATCTGAAATTTCTTTATTCATTTTTATTCCTTAATTTCAAAGACTTGAACTCGATTGGTTCCTTTTTCCAACACATAGACCCGTCCTTGAGAATCAAAAACTAGATCTATGGGAAAATAAAATTGGCCGTTTTCTTTTCCGGTTGTACCCAATTGAAAAAGGTAATCTCCTTTGGAAGAAAATATTTTCAGCCGGTGTTGAAAACTGTCCACAATCCAAATTCTCCCTTTCCTATCAATGGCAAATCCGGTGGGAAAAGAAAAATTAAACTCTTGTGACCCGTGTTCCCCAAAACTTTGTACCAGATGATTGGTGGTATCAAAAGTGTGTATCGCTGTTCCTAATGAGGAGAGGAGATATAATTTGTCATCCTTTGTAATCTGTAATCCCGCGTATTGTTCACTTTGCAACTGATTTTCTTGAATTCCATCCAGGGCAGCCATAAATTGTCCCTGGGAATTTAATTTTACCACCTGACCGTTGGCCCGATCAATAACATATAAGTTGTCAGTTTTGTCTATAAACAGTTTACCGGGGATTAACCCCGTTAGACTATCCGGTTCTATCTGGCGTATAGTTTTTTTCGAGTATGAGTCTAACGGGGTGAATTGTTCCTGTCCCAACGTGAATTTACTGAAATCATATTCCTTGATCAACTCTCCTCGAAAATCCGCTTGTTTGACTTTCAAGGTATTAGCCTCCGACCAATAGATATTCCCGGCAGAATCCGTGGCCACAGACACAGGGGAGGAGACTCGTTTTTCACGTCCAAAACGAAATCGCAGTTTCCCATTGGTATCAAATATTCCTATTGAATCATTGTCGGTATCCGCGATGAGAATCTCATTTTGATTTGAATCAAACCAAATTCCTTGCGGTTCTAAGAAAAAATCGTGTCCACCATATCCATTGATGGTGTAAAGCCAGACTAATTGTATGGATGGGTTGGCAGACTGGGTTTCCTGAAACAATGCAATAAAAACAATTCCAAAAACACAGAAGATAAAACCTAATTTATTTGACCAATAGTTCGCCATCTGTCTGTCCTGCCAAGTCTTTTATTTTGATACGTTCGACATTCCCAGTGGTTGAGGTATAAACCATAACATCCTCCTCCGGTAAAAAAGATTGAAAGACTCCTCCGGCGGAGGTCATTTTTTGGGATTCCCCCCCGCTCGTGGGAATCCGGAATATATTGGGATTTCCATCTTTGTCGGAAGTAAAATAAATATATTTTCCATCCGGTGTGAATAACGGCGGATAGGTATAATCATGTTCAAAAAGTGAAAATTCACTTAAGAGCGGTTCCTGGTAAAGTTTTCTCGGATTGGAACCATCCCTGTTAATCATCCAGATTTCTTTATACACCGTTTGATTCTCCCAGTCATCCATGGTGAACAGCAATTGATTCCCAAGAGGAGACCATTTTAGATTACTGATAACCCGGGTGGGATTCCGATTACTTGTTGAATCGGGATTGTAATTTTCCCTAGAATGAGCCCCCGCGGTATCCATAATCCATAAATGTCCGTTCCCAATAAAGGCAATTTCTTTTCCATCGGGAGACCATTGCGGTACTAAATCCACAACATTGGGTGAAATTTCAGGATGGTTTTTAATTCGTAACTCCGACAAATCCATGACCAGGGAGTCGCTGGATTTCCCAATTAAAATATGCGGCTGGCCATTGCGGATGGTACAGACAAGTAATTGCCCGTCGTGATGATTAAGGTCTACAGATAACAGACCGTTGGGAAAGTTTAACAATGGATGATTCGCCGGATTGGCAATATCGCAGGACTCCAGATACGTATCGGAAATTAAAATAATTTTTTTTCCGTCCGCCGACCACAGGATCCGGGAATCAAAATGCGGTTGGATATTCGAAATCTTTGACACGAGTTTTCCGTCTCGGGTAACAATCTCAATTTGTGTATTTTTAGATTGATTGGTGAAAAAGGCGATTTGGGAACCATCGGGAGATACCTCCGGTGCCCATTCTGAATAGCTTGACTGGGTTAGTCTGTGTAACTTTTTCCCGCCATTAGGGACACCATGCAATGGTCCAATGGTAAAGATATCCAAACCAAAACTCTTTTGAGATTTACCGGAAAATAGGATTAATTTACCATCAGGAGACCATTCCGGGTTGGACCCGTGGATTGTTTTTGGGGTAATTTGGATCGGTTTTGTTCCATTGGCATTAATTACCCAAATGCCTATAGTTGTTCCCATTTCACCGGTATAAGCAAATTGTTTATCATCCGGAGACCATTTTACAGGCGTGCCTTTGTTACCGGGTAAAGCAAACTCTTTTTTGGCAGTGCTGTCGGTATTCATGACCACCAGGATATGTTGTCCTTTTCCTGCCGATTGAGTGAAGGCAATGCGTTTTTTATCATGGGATACGCTCATTACACCGCAAAATCCATGAAAGACCAGTTGTTTCTTTCCATCAGTAGAGACCCCAGTACTAAAAATGGCACTGAGCATGGTTTGACCCACCTGATATATGATTTTCCGGTCATTCTCAATCCAATGAGGATTTTGTATCCAGAGACCGGATGTTAGTTGGATCCTGTGGGCGCCATCTTTTTGAACGACCCACAAATCCCGGCCGACCGTGGAAGCAGCTAAATATGCCACCCATTGGCCATTCGACGACCAAACTGCTTCCGTGACATCTTGGGGGAGTAGCGAAATGGGTTTTCCTAAGAGACACCCTGCAAGGGTTTCCTTGTCATCCAGGGAATATTCGAAAAGATGGGCAGCTCCATTTCGAAAAGAGATATAATGAATTTTTTGGCTTTCTATTGACCAGGAATAATCATTCACATCCCCTAACAGTAACTTATGGGCTTCATTGCCATCTGAATTCATTATCCATAAGGAACCGGAATTATGCGGGCTCGAGGAAAGAAAAGCGATTTTTTTCCCATCCGGTGACCAGCGTGGGAGTCTCCCTCCATTGGGTAAATCATCGGGTCTGGCAAATTGTTGGGATACAATAAAGATATAAACAAATAATAATAAATAGAGTGGTTTAATACTATTAAACTCGGTAAAAAGATTGTATTGTGTCCATTGTTTAAATTGTCTGCGCATGTTTTTGACCTGTTCTTTCTATTATAAAGCAGGTACTATGCCATCTGCGTAATTTTACACAGTTTATAGAATATTGTTTTTATTATGCTTAATTAATTATTTTAAACTCTAAACTATAAGCCCTAAACCATGGAACTTTATTTAAATGTGTTATTCCATAACGTGATAGTTACTTGTTTAATCTAAATGATTGATTTTAATATAGTTGGATTAATCATAAATTCTATGCTTAAGAAAGCAACACTGTATTGATAAAAGACATCAAAGACTTTAAAAAAGAACCCGAGTTTTGACATTGCATACCGTCTCTTACAAAACTCGGGTCTATAACCAATTACTAAAAAATTAAGAACTATATACCACCGCCCTCTTCATGGCACTTGTTGCATTGACCTAGGGCACTCGCTTGAGTTGGATCCCAACGTAACGCGTTAGGATAAGCCGTCGCATGTGCTTTATGACAAGTCAAACACATAATATGATCAGCATTACCTAATGTTCCACCACCTGTATTGGTCCAAGTTCCATTACCCTCGACCAATGGATAATTGTAGTCATAGGTGCTGCCAGTCGTATAAGCTCTGAGAGAGGTTAGGGCACTATTGGTCGGATGTCTGATATAAGCAGTCCCGTCCCAATCGTTGGCGGTTTGATCAATTTCAGCATGGAAATTCGCGTGACAACTCGAACACCATTCGGAAAATCCGCCTTTATAGACATTTATGTTGGTCGCACTTTCACTCTGCTGTAAACTTGCTCCATCAGGTCCCGGACTGACCTTTCCACCAGAGACAACCCAAGCGCGGCTTATGATTGAATCGGTGGACACCAAGGTACTATTGCCAAGGGGTTCAGCCAACAACAATCGGTATCCATAGTTTTGATAGGATGCGAGACGGGATACACTGACATTTCCACTTTCCGGTCCGTGTACTCCGTGGCAATTAGTGCATTGAAAACTGCTCATCGTCGTACTACTTCCCGGGGGAGTCAAACCTGTCGCTCCACCATCCGGACTCGGATTAAAATTGACCGATGGATAAGCGGCGCTCCCAAACGGGTTGTGTCCGCCTGCGGTTAATCCCGGTAAGGTGGCTTGTGGAATTTTTGCACTATATCCAAAATCACCACCCGGCAATAGAACCGAGGCACTCGCCGGGTTCGTATTATACACACTGGGTGCACCGGTATAACCATTATTCATGTGGCATTGCAAGCACAAATCCGTTATATTGGATTTGACCAATAAGTATTCAAAAGGTCCACCCAAGTCCGCATTTTGTGGATAACCATTATTCACAGTATTGGGTACTTCTCCACCTTCACTGTAATGCATGGTATGGCAATTGTCGCAAACCAACTCACTGCCATTATGAAATGCCAACGCTGGAATAGCTGCGAACAATATGAGTGCAACGAAAAATACCAAAGTTAGTTTCATTATTTTCATAGAATTCACCCCCTTTCTCATTGGATTATAGTTACGATTAACTTGATAAAAAGATTTCATGATTTTTTCTCCTCTAGCGGCGGGGTTTGAGTTAGAACTTGAAACACTTGAATCCGATTCATATCGGGTTCGAGCACATAAATATGTTGGTTGGAATCTATGGCAATCCCGTGCGGAAAATAAAATAATCCATTGGTCATACCCAATCTGCCAAATCCAAAAAAACATTCCCCGTCTTCGTCATACAGTAAAACCCTGTGGTGACTGGAATCCGTTACCATAATCCATTTCCGGCTCTCGTCATAGGCCAGGCCGGATGCCAGACCTAGAAAATAATCGCCATCCCCGGTTTTCCCGAATGAACGTATTAAATCTCCTTCCGGGTTGATGACCAATACTTGATTTCTCGCCGCATCCAACACCAATAAATCCCCCCGGTCATCCAACGCCATATCGGTCAACGATTTGATAACTATATCCGGGTTTTTCTTCCCGCTGATTTCCTTGATTAATTCTCCCGTGATGATATCTACGATAAAAATCCTGTTTTTCTTGCTGTCCCCTACATATAACCGGTCCTGTTTGTCAATCAATAATTTGCGAATACTTATTTCCGGAGGGTTGGCTGTTTTCGTGTTTTTTTTCGAGTCGCTATTGGTGAAGAACGAAGGCTGGGTGGTTTGTTCGCTCTGGGTTAGCATCTTGGATAAATCCAGATACCCTTTGACATTCCCCAAATAGTTGAGAATGGCGATCAGCGGTTTGGAAACATCCCCCACGTAAAAATTGCCTTCCTGGTCTTGAGTAACCGATCCGGGGTATTTTATTTTACCGAAACTATTCCATTCATGGGTGATAACCCCATTCGTGTCGTAGGAAAATATTCGATGGCTGCCCAGGTCTACCACATAGATTTCTTTATCATTGGAATCGAAATAAATCGTATATGGAGTATTTAACTTTTCATATTTGGTTCCGGCATCTTTGATGGTATACAAATATTGGGCAATATATTTTGAGGAAGATACAGGTGCGGTTTGATCTTGGGCGAAGGTTAATGTATGGCAGCAAAACTGGAATATAAATAAAAGCGACAAAAAACTTAATAAGGTAAGACCATGCCCAGACTTCTGCGTCGAGAATGAGTCTTTTTCTTTCTCGACGCCTGTTTCCTTCAATAAATCTTTAATATACCGGATGAGATCTTTCATATCAAAGGGTTTCGCCATCCATAAAGCGATATTTTCATTCCTCGCTTCCCACGCATCCTTTTCCGTGCCATAAGCCGTGATGACAATGGCTTTAATCTTCGGCAGAATTTTCTTGATTTCCCGCACGGTTTCCACCCCGTTCAACCCGTCCATTTTTAAATCGGTCACGATTAAATCAAACTTGATTTGTTTGGCCTTCTCAATGGCTTCTTCCCCGGAAGAGGCGAGTTCTATCTCACAATCGTTGTCGCTCAGTACCTGGCCAACAGACCATCTCACTAACTTTTCATCATCTACTACTAAAACGGTGTATTTCATGGTGTTTATTTCCTCAACGTTACTTTATTACGCAATATCTGTGCCGATAACCTTATTATTTCAATAATTAATTAGACTACTAAATGATTGATTTTATTAATGTAACGTAAACTTAAATTTTAATGTCCTAATTGTAATATTCATTATCTTTATTATTATGCGTGATATCACGCAACCAACTGCGTGATATCACGCAGTTCTTAGTAAATCAGGATAATGTATGAATTTCGAGTGGACTTGCAATGAACGAGACTGATCTCGTTCATTGCACCTTCGCATAGTATCTTTTGACGCCTCTGAAAAATCCCAAAAAAGCAGCACCTTGTCATTCTGAGCGGAGCGAAGAATCCCGATGTTCGGACTTTATCCTGAGTCTGCGAAGGATGAAGTAAAACGACTTTAGGCAGAGATTCTTCGCTCCGCTCAGAATGACCAAGACAGGAATTACACTTTTTTAGAGATTACCAACTTCAAAATCTGATGGATTTCACCCAGTCGGAGTATTTCGCCATTTGGCGAAATATTTTCATAGGATTGATTTTATTGAAGATAAGAAACCTTTAATGTTTGTTAAAGGTTTTTTAAAAAATGAAGGGGTTGTTATTCTTGAGGGAGCGGGGGGGTATGATTGAAGAGTTTTAGGGAAAGTGGCGGGAAATCTGTAAAAGGACATCATTCCCAATAAAAAATTCATATGTTTAGCTTTATAACTCTATGGTATTATATTGCATGCGACCAAATAAATTTAGACGTTACCTTGTAACCATTGCCATAGCATATCTATTATCAATACCGACATACGCTGATGATCAACTCGTAAAACTATATCAAGATTTAGATGGTTCAATAGTAAAAATACATACTGGAATGAAAATTACCGCCAGTGGAATGACTACATATATAATGGGAAGTGGAACAGGTTTTATAATTAGTAAAAATCCACTATGGATAGCTACAGCAGCACATATGATTGAAGACAAAACAACAAAATATACCAATGAAATATATTATCGAGCAGATGATATTCAAGTTGAATATCCGGGATTTGCACAATGGGTTCCATGCGATATTATAGACTCAAGTATTAATTTATATTATCAAGATACTACAAATAAATATGTTCCATTTTCCTTTGATATGGCAATTATACAACCTAAAGGAATAGTAAATGGATTTAATCCAAAGCCATTACAAATAGACAGAAGTACTACAGTAAAAGCAGGAGATGATGTTGTATTTGTTGGATTTTCTCTTGGTGGTGGCTCATTAGATATTCCTGGAATTGAGTTACACAAACCCATGATACCCTTAATTACCCCAGCCATAATAGCAGGTACAGAAGATGGTCCCTTTCCAAACATACCTTTTCGTAAAATTTATTTAAATATTCGTGCTGAACACGGAGATAGTGGTGCACCAGTTATAGAACTCAATACACACAAAGTAATAGGTGTAATTAGTCATAGTGATATTATAAATGGGGAGGTTGGGAAAACTGTGGTTTGGCCAATGGATATAATATTTGAAAGTATTAAGAAAAGTAATTCATCTACAAATAAATCCGAGTGGGAAATTAATGAAGAAAACTATGCATACTTACGTTCAGAATATCCAGGACCACCGGATACTCTTATAAGAGATTTTAATTCAACAGTACCCAATGCCCAAGATACAACAAGTATAACCATAATTTTCCCACGGTACAAAAAACTCAATATCAAACCCACAATAATCGGAAAAACAAGTGATGGAAAAAATAAAATTGATCTTTATATAGAATTCTTTTCTACAAAATATAATCCTAGCAATCAATCAACAGAAACAACATTATTTGATATAACCTCAACTTCAGTAATTGAAAATCAAGAATTTGTATGTCCTCATAAATCGTTAGATAAAGGTTTTAGTTATAATATTGAAGGGAAAGTAACTATTGAAAACGATAATGAAACAAACGAACCAAAGATAAATTTTTATCTCAAAACAAGTACATGGTGACCAAAAATACATCGGGGATTTCTATGTGTAGGGGATTCTATGCGTCGGGAATTTGAGTGGTCTATACGGTATTCCAGACGCTTTTTCTATTTCAGCCAAGATAAATGTAGTGGCATCGGGAATAGATAGAGCAAAAGTTGTCCGATAAAAAGAATCGGACTTCCAGACCCGATGCATCTTTTAAAAATATCTACCCATCTTTTCCTTTTTTTCTTGATCTTGGATTCTCAAAGATGTTATATTCTGAGCGTTCTTAATTCAATACCATTTACGGGAAAAGGAGAATTTATTTTATGACACGGAATCTTAAAGCGAAAGATGAATTGGCGCAAATGAATATTACTTATAGCGAAGATGCATTTGTTAAATGTGCCGGAGAAGGCAAAACTGCGGCTGTGAAATTGTTTTTAGAGGCGGGAATAAACCCGAATTCGAAAAATAAGAATGGGTACACTGCCTTAATGCTTGTGGCATGGAAAGGCTATACGGAGACGGTGCAAGCTTTATTGGACAAAGGCGTGGAGGTTAATTTGAAAGACAACAATGGTTACACCGCCTTGATGTATGCGGCAGGTTATGGTCATACGGAGACGGTGCAAGCTTTATTGGACAAAGGCGCAGAGGTTAATGTGAAAAGCAACAATGATACAACCGCCTTGATTTTTGCGGCACTGGAAGGCCAGACAGAGATCGTGCAAGCTTTATTGGACAAAGGCGCGGAGGTTAATTTGAAAAACAACCATGGTAGGACCGCCTTGATGGTTGCAGCAGGGAAAGGCTCTACGAAGACTGTGCAAGCTTTATTGGACAAAGGCGCGGACGTTAATTTGAAAGACAACGAAGGTATAACCGCCTTGATGGAGGCGGCAGGGAAATATCCTAGGGAGACCGTGCAAGTATTATTGGCGAAAGGCGCGGACGTTAATGCGAAAGACAAGTATGGTAACACCGCATTGATTCTTGCAGCATCCTATGGTTATACGGAGAGCATGCAAATATTATTGGCGAAAGGCGCGGAGATCAATGCGAAAACGA
Organism: uncultured bacterium; assembly: GCA_963768165.1. Taxonomy (GTDB): domain Bacteria; phylum UBP4; class UBA4092; order UBA4092; family UBA4092; genus CAVYHJ01. The sequence continues at coordinate 575,689 of CAVYHJ010000002.1, forward strand.
ACGCTGGTAGGACTGCCTTGATGTATGCGGCAGAGAATGGCCATACAAAGACCATGCAAGCATTATTGGCGAAAGACGCGGACGTTAATGCGAAAGATAATAATGGTTTGACCGCCTTGATGTGGGCGACAATACTAGAACATCCCGACATCGTAAAACTCCTAAAGAATGCTAGGGCGAAAGAGTGAGAATAGAAAGTTTCAACCCCTGTCAAAAACACGCAGGGTCAAGATTTCAGGCTTCAGGTTAAGAAGAAAAAAATTGTCCGATACTCGGACTCACTGACCCGATGCATAAAAGAAAAAGTATTTTATTCCCGTTCTTTCAACATCCCATATTTCTGCATACGGTAACGGAGGGCGTCGCGGGATAATCCGACCAGTTGGGCGGCGTGGGTCTGGTTCCGGTTACATCGTTCAAGCGCTTGAATGATTAATTCTTTTTCCACATCATCAATCTGGCATCCGTCTTTCGGCAAGGCAAACTGGAGTGTCGGTTTTCCATTCTTATCTGAGAGACCATTTCCTGAGAGAGGGTAGGCAATACCTAATTCTCTGGGCAATAAATCTTCCGTAATGGATTCCTGCCTAGAGCCCGCGGGAATGACGGAGGATGTGAGGATGACCGCCCGTTCAATGACATTGGACAATTCCCGGATATTGCCGGGCCATTTATACGCCAGTAACTTTTTCTTCGCGTCTTCCGAGATTCCCTGAATGGTTTTTTTACAGCGCGCGTTAAACCGGGCAAGGAAAAAGTCCGCCAGTAGTAAGACATCGTCTCCCCGTTCCCGCAACGGCGGCAAAGACAGCGGGAGAACCTGCAGGCGATAATATAAATCTTCCCGGAAACTTCCGAGTTCGACCAACCGGTGTAAATCTTTATTGGTGGCGGTTTTAATACAAACATCCACTTCGATATCCTGCGTTCCACCCACCCGCCGAAACCGGCGGTTCTCCAATATCTGCAACAGCTTGACCTGGAGATGCAGCGGCATATCGCCAATCTCATTCAAGAAAATAGTGCCCCCATCCGCCAATTCAAACAATCCTTTTTTGGTAGATTTGGCATCGGTAAACGCCCCTTTTTCATAACCCATTAATTCACTTTCGAGAAGGTTTTCCGGGATGGCATTGCAGTTTACCTCGATAAACGGCATAACCCTTCTGGACGATTCGTGATGCATGACTTTCGCCAATAAATCTTTTCCTGTCCCGCTTTCTCCCAGCAGTAACATGGTAGTCGGATGACTCTCCACGATTTTTTGGGCGTGTTCAATGAGCTGCTGAACCGCCGGGCTTTTTCCAATAATACTCTTCCAACTATATTGCCTGGTTCGTTCATCATGCACCGATTTGATTTCCCGTTTTAACCTGACCCCCTGCAAAGCCTTTTCCACTTGAATGGAAAGTTCATCCAACTGAAAGGGTTTCCCGATATAATTATCCGCGCCATATTTCACCGCCGTAACCGCCGTGGTCAAATCGGTTTTTCCCGTCACCATGATAATAGCAGTCTCCGAGTCGGTCTTTCGGATTTGCTGCAGAACCGTTAACCCGTCAATTCCCGGGAGGGTAATGTCCAATAAGATTAAATCCGGTTGTTCCGCGGAATATATTTCAATCGCCTCTTCGCCTGATTGCGCGGTGAATACTTCATACCCTACCCCACTCAACATTTCTTTCAACGCCCACATGGCGAGTTTTTCATCTTCGACAATCAGTATTTTTCGTTTTGCCATCGTATCACCTAACTCTGAACCTTGTCCTCGAGAAATCGAGGATCTAAACTTTAAACCTTAAACTTTAAACTTTAAACTTATACGGCAGCCGAATGGTAAACACGGCTCCCTGTCCCGGGTCACTTTTTACAACCATTTCACCACCATGCATTTCTACAATTTTTTTGGATACCGGTAACCCCAGTCCGGTACCTTTGGCGCGCGTCGTAAAAAAGGGAACGAATATTTTATCCAGATTTTCCGGAGAGATTCCTTTTCCGGTATCCCGGATTTCGATATCCAAACTTTGACCTCTCTCATTTTTGGTTTCAATGGTCAAAGTCCCGCCTGTCGGCATGGCTTGAAAGGCATTCAATATCAAATTGAGCAAAACCTGTTTCATTTGTTCCTGGTCAAGTTTTATTAAAGGCAGGTTCTCTTCATAATTTTCAATCAATTGGATTTTCTGTTTTTCCGCCTGAGACCGGGTCAATAAGATGGCATTCTGGACGACTTCATTGACATTCACCGGCATTAATTGGGGTGCCCGGGGCCGGGCAAAACTTAATAAATCGGTGAGCGTCTTATTCAGCCGTTCCACCTGCACAATCATTTCCTGCATAATTTCACGGCGAGGGTCGGATTCATTCAATTGATCTGACAAGACCTGGGTGGCGGCACTGATTCCCGATAACGGATTTTTCATTTCATGCACCAGACCCGCGGCTATTTCCCCTAAAGACGCCAATTTTCCCGCGCGTAATAATTCCTCTTCATGAACTTCCGCCAGTTTTTTATTGGCTAATTCCAATTGATCAACCATGGTATTAAAATGGTGTCCCAATCTGCCAATTTCATCATCGGATTTTATTTGCACCCGCTTGGACAGGTCGCCTTGAGCCACTTCTGATATAGTACCTTCCAAATTCTGCAAGGGGATTCGCATCAAATAATGCATTAAAAAGATGATGACTCCCACAGATATAAAAACCGTTAGGATCACGGAATAGGAAATCAACTTTCGATTTTCATCATTTTCTTTGACAATCCAATCCAGGGAAGGCCGGTAATATAATCCCCCCAAATAAATACTTCCAGTTCCATGACACCGCTGGCACTGTGCTTTATTGACTATCGGTGTCAACACAGTGATACTTTGGCGCCGGGCAATCTGATTCACTTGAACATTAATCTCATTCGCTTTGAATACTTTGCCATAATCAAAATCAACCGTTTTGTTAAGGAGGGTTGTTTGGGTGGAAAAGATTATTTTTCCGGTGGGGTCAAAAATGGAAGCTTCATTGGGAGTTTCGGTTTTTGTAAAAGCACTGCTTCCCGCCAAATCGAGCAAAAAACTTTGCACGTCTTCTTTCCGTCCGGATAACATGGTTCGCTGTAATTGGTTATAAATCACCTGGCTGATTTTTACACTTTCCAATTTCGTTCGGTCCATCAAGCGTTCTTCTTGTATAGTCAGACCGATATACGCGGAGATGGCGACGGTTAACAAAAATATTTCCGACAGCACAAGAGTAATTTTTGCGGTCAAACTCGAAGGGAATATGGAAAATTTCTGATTCACTTTTCCCCTCTAATTAAACTTGTGACATTGAATACATAAATCCGGATCTTTCTCGGCCAAAAGTCCTTTGACATTGCTGGAATGCGGTTTATGGCAACTCATACAAGTCATGGGTTTTTGGGTTCGCGGGTCCTTCAAATCTATCCGAACCGGGTGCACATGACGCGTGATGGAATGGCAAGTCAGGCAAATACTCATATTATCCGCCGGCATCAACCCGGTCTTTGACGTCCCATGGATTACGTGACATTGCGTGCAAAGACCCTCTTTGGATGGCATGTGTTGTACCGATTGTTCAAAGTCCGTATGGCTGTCTTTATGACAAGTGAAACACATCTTATCAGGTGTGTCTTTCAGTAAAGATTTGTGATTGGACATGTGCGGAGTATGACAGGCAATACAATCTTGATGCGGCCAATCGGCGTTCAGCAACGTTCCCGTCTTTTGTTTGGCCGACAAGGGCTGTTTATCTTGATGGCAGGTAATGCAAAGATCCGTGGGTTTATCATTTAACGCGAAGGGATTTTTATCCGTATTCTTAGCATGGCAAATGGAACAATCACCCTGCTTGAATGGTTCATGTACCCAGGAATGCGTTAGCTCTTTTTTCGCGGAAACATGCGCGTCGTGACAAATCAAACAATCGGCCTTTTCCACAGGGTATTCATTATGCGCTTTCTTAAATTTCGCTTCGGTAGCAGTATGGCATACCAGACATAATTCCGGCGATTTACCCATTAATTGATTTTTTTCGGGTGAAGCATGGGCATCGTGACATACGGTACATTCACTGTCCTTAACCGGCGGATGAATTTTGGGAGCCAAGGTTTTCATTTGTTCCGAAGTATGGCATTTGAGGCAAAGTTCGTCCCGTTGCGTCTTGGGCATATTCATCAGGTCGGCGGCATGTTCGGGATTATGACATTTGGTACAGGCGTCTTTCTCCGACAAATTCATGGTTCGATGCGCTTTTACAAGTGTATCTGATTTCATATCATGGCATTTCAAACACAAATCATTTCCCGGTTTTTCTATCGGCAGATGGATATGACTGCCAGCAAACTTGGTTTCCGGGTTGGCGTGACATTTGAAACAAAGATTATTTCCCGTTTCCACCAATTGATTGGGATTATTGCTGGCGTGCGGGTCATGACAACTCAGGCAGGAACCGTTTTTCACAGGAGTATGCTGATGCGCCTTTTGAAATTCGGCTTTCTCTTTGGAATGGCAGCTATAACACAATTGGTCGCCATTAGCTTTCAATAAATTAGGTTGTTCCGAGGCATGAGTGGAATGGCATCCTGTGCAATTGCCCGCCTTTACAGGGCTATGGACAAATTTTTTATTAATCTTCTTTTCAAAATCACTGTGACAGGTAAAACAAAGGGATTTCTGGTCTTGATTTAATGAAGCCGTTGGCGTGGGCGGTTGAACGTGGCAGGCTTCACACATACTTTCTTTAAAAGGTTCATGTTTGACGGGTGCAATCAATCCCTTTTCCCGGGAGGAATGAGCGGTATGACAACTCAAACAATTCGCTTTATCCACCGTAAATCCTTTGTGAGGTTTCTGGAACCGGTCAGCTTTATAATCATGGCATTGGGCACATAATTCAGCAATCGGCTTCTTAATTAAATAGGAACCATCCGTGGAATGCGCATCGTGGCATTTCAAACAATCCCCTTGGGCCACCGGCGCATGGACAATCCCCTCTTTAAAACTTTTTTCTTCTTTGGTATGGCACCCATAACATAATTCTGCTACGGAGTTCTTGATAAAACCTTTATTATCGGAAGCGTGGGGATCATGGCAAGCCAGGCAATTTCCATCTTTTACCGGTGAGTGAACTACCGCTTTATTGAATTTTGCCTTCTCATCCGAGTGGCAGGTGTAACATAAATCGGAATTGGTATCTACCAACAGATGGGAATTTTGGCTGGAATGTCCTTTATGACAGGATAGGCAATCGTCATTCTGTACCGGACCATGGACAAAGGTTTTCTTAAATTCTTTTTGCTCTTTGGTATGGCAGGAGTAACAGAGTTTGCTATCGGTGGATTTTAATTGCTCTTTGTTTTCTCCTCCATGCGGAACATGGCAGGACAAACAATCTCCTTTACCAAAGGGATCGTGGACACTGTGTGCTCTCTTATCTTTCGCTACCTCCGTATGGCAAGTGATACATAAGGTCTCATTATTGGATTTCAATAATTTCCCGTTATCACTGCCGTGCGCGGAATGGCATTGCAAACATTGGCCTTCTGCCGCGGGGGGATGCGGGTATTTACTTTGTTTGAATTTATCTTTTAAGTCTGTGTGGCAGGTATAACAAAGGTCGCCACCGGTTTTGATAAGCAACGTTTCGTTCGGTGATGAATGAGCTTGATGGCACATCTGACAATCACCCGATTTTGCCGGAGGATGGACATCTTTTTTATTCAACTGATCTTTTAAATCTGCGTGACAGGTCAGACATAAGGTCAGGTTATCTCCGTTTAATAACGGTTTTGTCCGGCTGGCGTGAGGGGAATGGCACGATAAACAATCACCCTGTTCCACAGGATGATGGACATGTGTGTCTTTGAATTTTTTCTCTTCATCGGAATGACAGGTATAGCAGAGTTTTGAGATGGGTTTGGTTAATTGGCTATGGCAAATCTGACAGTCTCCCCCGGTTAGAGGGTCATGGACGCTGACACGGAATAAGGATTTGGTTTCACCGGAATGCGGGTCGTGACAGGAAACACAAGAAGTTTTGTCAAAGTTGAAATTTCCGTGTTTCTTGGTAAAGTCCGGCTCGCTGGAATTATGGCAGGTTAGACATAACTCATTTCCAGGTTTGGTTAATAATTTTTCATTGGCTGAAGAATGAGTCGTATGGCAGGGATTGCAATCCCCATTGATTAAGGGTTGATGAACATTTTTTCTTTCAAATTCGGCCTTTTCGGCTTGATGGCAGGTTAGGCAAAGGTCTTTACCATTTTTCTTTTTCAGGAGAGCAGGTTCCTGCGAAGCGTGCGGGTCATGACAAACCAAACAATTCCCATCCGTCACGGGTTGATGAATATGGGCTTGTTGAAACGATTTTTCTTCTTTGGAATGACAGGAATAGCAAAGTTCTGCCCCCTGCTTTTTCAATACCAGATTATTGGCAAACCCATGCCGGTCATGACAACTTTCGCAATCGTTTTTCTTGACCGGATCATGGATATATTTTTGGGTATATTTTTGCTTTAAATCCGCGTGGCAGTCGTAACACTGTTTGATTTTACGATTACTGGTTTCTGCCGCTGTCTTCGTCACCGCGTAAGCGGTGATTGAATTCGATACAAAAATAGGTATAAATGCAAATATTAAAAATAATTTAAAGTTTATAATTTTGTGTTTAAATTTTAAAATTCCACGGTATATCATTTATCATATCCATTTCTCCCGCAATTTTTTTACTCGCTCAGTAAAAAAGTTTCAAATTTCAAATTGCTTGCATAAGAATAGATTATTGATTTACAACCTCCTTTGGTTTATTTGTAAAGTCCGTTTTTTTAGGGCATTTCGGTTCACCCTTTTCGTAGGTTTCTGAATTATCATGGTTATCCAACTCAAATAAATCTCTTACCGCTTCCGTATGAAAATATCCATCTCCCGCCGCGGTTCTCCGTTTCAATTCTTTAATCGGATAATGCAATAGTTGATGGGTAATCCGCTGTGTCAAATAAGCAATCTTTTCTTTATCTTGTTCGGAGAGTTCGGGTAATTGATGGAGGGTTTTTTCCAATTCCTTCATGCGGATTTCATCAAATTTTTCAATTAATTCTTTGATGGTGGGAGTAACCGCCAGGTTACTATACCATTTCAGAAAGTCCTGCTGTTCCGTCTCGATAATTTGATTACATTTTTGCAATTCCTGCTGGCGTTTCATCAAATTTTCATTGGCAACTTTCTGTAAATCATCTATATCATATAAATACACATTGTCGAGTTGGTTCACTTGAGGATCAATATCGCGGGGTACGGCTATATCTATTAATAGTATCGGACGGTTTCTTCGTTTTCTAAGGACTTCTTTAATATCTTCTTTGGAGATAATACATTGCGGAGCGCCAGTCGAACTTATTACAATGTCTATATCCGACATGCGCTGGAATGCGTCATCAAACCGGACGGCTTCTCCCTGACAGGCCTCCGCCAATTGTTGTGCTTTTTCATAGTGCCGGTTGGAAACGACCACCGAACGAGTGCCATTTTTCACAAGGGATTGGAGTGTCAATTCCGACATAGGTCCCGCTCCGATGACCATGACCGCTCTTTCATTTAATTCCCCAAATATTTTCTTGGCCAAATCCACCGCTACGGAACTTATCGAAACCACGCCTTCCCCGATATCCGTAGAAGACCGAACTTGTTTGGCAACGTTAAACGCGCGTTGAAAGAGGGTATTGAGAATGACACCGGTGAATCCGGTCTCTTTGGCAATTTCATACGATTCTTTGATTTGACCCAGAATTTGCGCTTCCCCCACCACCATGGAATCCAGACTGGAAGCGACTCGAAATAAATGTTTCACCGCACCCATACTATGGTGCATATAAAGTACATTGGCAAAATCATTTTCCGCGATTTGATGATACTCGGATAAAAATCTACGGATTCGTGCGGAAGTCGCGGTAATCGTCTCTTCCGATGCCGCGTAAATTTCTACCCGGTTGCAGGTAGACACAATCACCGCTTCCATCAATGACGAAAGCTTTTTTAACGCATTCAACGCATCCCCCAGATTTTTTCGGGGAAAAGCCAGTTTCTCCCGCACGTCAATCGGCGCGGTATGGTGACTTATTCCTACGACTACTATATCCATAAATCTGTTCCTGTTTATTTTGCTAAATACGAATGCAATCCGGGTAACAAAAGCCCAACTCCTAAATATGTGAAAATAACAAATCCAAAACCCAGTATTGACAGATACGCAACTTTCCGACCGCGAAATCGGGAGGTAATACGAACATGCAAAAGTACCGCATACAAAAACCAGGTAATTAAAGACCAGGTTTCTTTCGGGTCCCAACCCCAGTACCGGCCCCAAGTTTCATTTGCCCAAACGGAACCGGTCACGATACCGATTGTCAAAAATACAAATCCTAACGCGACCGCAAAGTAATTGATTTCATCCAATACTTCCAAAGGAGGTATTAATTGATAGAGCAACCCAAAATGTTTTTGTTTCATTTGCCGTTCCAGGAAAATATAAAAAACGCCTGCCGCAAACGCTACGCAATACGCCGCGTAACTTAAAAACGCAAATCCCACATGAATCGTCAACCAATAGGATCGTAATGCAGGCGCCAATGCTTCCACATCCTGAATCTGAAACAATGCGGCGATCAACAAAATAATGGCCACCGGAATCACTCCGACATTAATAAAAGGAATCGTGGAACGTTTGCTGAAATAGAATCCCGCGACCACGATGACAAATGAAAAGAACAAAAGTGATTCATAAATCGAGGTGACCGGGAAATGTCCGGAACGCATACCCCGGATAACCAGGATTGTCAAATGAAGAAAGGCTCCCAGATAAAGGATTCCATTCGGAAATAACCGTAAATGAAAACCGGTATCCGCAGAATAATTTCCGGACGCGGTAGCCGGTGACAAGGAACGATGCTGGATTGGGATTTTGGAGAGAATTATTGCGACCACACCGATGATATATAGCGTGATGGTGACCAGTAGTAAAGACCATTGCATGGTGTCTCTTATTTCCCAATGTATCGTCATAATTTTTTCAAACCTCTGCGTCGGGAATGATTTCTTTCTTTCCCGATGCCTTCCTTATTGACTCACCTGACCATAACTATGCAACCCGCCCTCGGTATATTTCGGCAGGATGATATTGACTCCGTAATAACAAATCAGCACCGCGACAAATCCGGCAACCGCCAACCACGCGGTTTTAGACCCGCGCCATTTCGCTACCAATCGGGTATGTAAAAATGCCGCGTAGACCATCCAAGTAATCAATGACCAGGTTTCTTTGGGGTCCCAACTCCAATAAGAGCCCCAGGTTTCATTCGCCCACACGGCTCCAAAGATAATTCCGGCGGTCAGCATAATAAATCCTGTGGTAACAACCCAATAAGTATTTTGATCCAACGCATCCAGATTCTTGGTGTTCTGCGTCGGGAATGAGTTCTTTTCTTTCCCGACGTCTTCCTTATGGCTCTTCCAAAGAAATAAAAGTCCCGTTCCAAAAGACAAAGCAAACGCGCCATAGGCTAGGAAAATGGTGATTACATGAATCTCCAGCCAATAGCTATTCAATGCTGGCATTAACGCTTCCGCTTCCCGCGTGGGGGGAGGGAACCAGCCGCCTTTCCCGCCGATGCCTGCCGTTAACGCGTTTAATAAACTAAATATATAAGAAACCGGTACCATATCTAGAGCATAACCTTGCACCAACCAGGCAATCGGGAGAACAATCGCACCTAGTCCTGGCACGGGTCGGAATATCTCCACTAAAGTAAATGCCAACGCCACCACCCACGACAGAAAAATCACCGATTCATACATATTGGCAAAGGGTGCATGTCCCGCTTCATGCCAGCGATACAACAACCCAAAGGTATGTGCGGTCACTCCGATAATCATAAGGACAATATTAAATTTACGAGGAATGGGAACTTTTCCTGTAGACAGCAATAAATAAGATATCGTTCCGATAAAATATATGAAATACGCGATGATAAACAATCCATAACTATTCATGTGGCTATGCATACTGTTGTTCCTTTCCTTTTGCTTGTTGTTTCAATGTTTCCTCAATAACATCCAACTCCGGCACTTTATTATCTGTTCTCCGGTTCGCATGTCCGGTCATTCGGATGAGAGACCCTTTTTCATTGGCGGATATTTTTATCCACACCCGTTTATGATCTCGAAACAAACTTAAGATGGTCCCAAAGATCAAACTCGCAAATCCAAAATAGACAATAGGAACACCCGGATCTTTGACTACCTGGAATACAGAATAATAAGAAGGTTCCAGAGCATCTACAACATAGTTATAGGTTAATTTTTTGCCTGCGTGAAAATCACTAATTTTCGGAAATATCCAAGTTCTATTAGTCATCTGTCCATTGGCATATTCTTCAATCTGAAATGCCGGGTTCACCATATCATTGGATTTACTAAAAGGTTTCATCTGCGGGTCTAGTGCAAAATCTGGTAAGAATTGAGTGATTTTAAAGGATTCCGGTTTTCCTGGAATGGCAATCAATGTCCCGATTTGTGCCCCGATTTTGGCAACATCTTGATTAGTAGCGGGATCAACGATTCGCAAAGTAATCCGGTTCAGATTCTGCCCTTGTCCATAACTGCTTTGGAAGAATTTCACACCTTCATACTTTAAGGGCTGATTGACTCGAATCAATGGATTGGAAATCTCTTTGCCGTTTTCCAAGACCGTGACAAAACTTCTAAAATCCTTGGGCATGGAACCATCTTTTTGAAACTCCACTTCAAATTTATTCAACCGGATTTGAAATCCCGAATGGGGTACCTGTTGAGTCTCCCCTTCATTAATCTGCATATTGGTACTAAAAGCATATTGCCCATCCACGCTGCTGGTGAATCCTTTTAAGGGACCGTTGACAAAATATCCGCTTAAAAATTGGCTGATACGGGTATTCCCGAATAGCGTTCCCACCATAATGACAATAACACTGAAATGAATCAGTAAATTTCCCCATTGATTGGTCATCCCGCTCGAACCATATAAATACGTTCCATCTCCATTCTTTCTCTCATACACGTCAAAATGATGTTTTTTTAATTCGGTTTTGGTCGTCTCCAGCGATTCTGTCAGAGGCATCGAAGTGTATAATTTAATTCCCTTATCGGCGACCATATAAAAATGGTCGTCCATAATGACCGCCGGTTCCCGCATAAACCGCCGGACGACTTTCAACCGGTAGGTCGCGCAGACACTGGTGCTGATACCTAACATAATTAATAGAAGGGTAAACCAGCCGCAATGATAGATATTCGTTAAACCAATGGTGTGAAATAAATATGCCATCCCAATCCCATATTTTGTTATATAAGCTTGCTGCTCGACATTTTGCGGGATTAACGTACCGATAATGCAGGCCACAATCAATATACTGAATAGGGTAACACTCAGTTTAATGGATTTCCAAAAATCCCAAAACGCTTGCCAGCCAACTTTAATCATTCGATTCATTTCCATCGGGTGATTTATTGTTAATTCTCGACTGTCCGACATCTCGTACTCCTCATTGGAATTATTAGTTACATCGAATTACTTATGCTGGATTCATGCCAGTGCGTAAAATTTCGCAATTGGATTTGCAAATGATTGAAAAATAACAAGTTGGATTATTTAATGATAGACTTTTAGCGTAAACCTCTAAACACTAAATATCTTCTATATTTGTTTTTCTTATTAACAGGATTTCTTTGTTTAGTATTTTAATCATTGAATTTATTTTTGTTACGATATTTTGTGACTTTCCTCCACACTGTCTTTTTTCATTACACTTTTGTTTAATTGAATTTAATATGTCAAAAATATCGTAGAAATAAAACGGTATATTTATTATTTATATGGAAAATATTATTTCTTTTACTTGTTTTTGATTATTGTCTGTTTTATATTTTGGACTTTTTTACGTTTATTCAACACTTTTAATGTAGAGTAATTCATCAAACCGTGTGTTGTTTCTCATCATCACTTTAAGATATATGATTTTATTGATGTTACGGTATTGGTTGTATTTATATTCACTCTTCATGTGGTTATTTACATCACTATAAATAGAATGCCATTTTCATAGGTTTATTTATTAAATAAAAAATTGGTTATAGATTATTAATTTAATTGAAGTTAATTAATATTTTGAATCTCTTACAAAACTTACATATTTGGCATGGTACTAGCAATAATAAGCTATGAAATTGGAAAAACAAATACACGAAAGGAGGAACAACCAATGACAGTCATCGCCGTCATCATACTTTTTACACTCTTCATATTAGGTGAATGGGTTTATATCAAATTTTTCGAGAAGAAAGGAGCCGTGGAGATAAAGATAAAACCTGCTATTTCCGTGAATACGGAAAAGTATTATCATCCCGGGCATACCTGGGTAGAGCTAAAAGGGGAAGATCAGTCTGCCGAGATTGGTCCGGATAGTTTCACTCAGAAAATTATGGGACCGGTGGAAGAGATTGAATTACCGCGCACGGGACAAATCATTCAACAAGGGAATCCCCTCTGGACTTTTATACGCGGGAGCAGACGATTAACTCAAGTTTCCCCACTAACCGGGAAAGTAATGGAAGTAAATACAACGGTTGCTAATAACAAGTCCGCTGCTACACAGCCTGCTGATGGCACCACCTGGATGATTAAAATACATCCTTTGGAAGTCCGGCAAAATTTGAATAATCTGTTGCAAGGGGTATTGGCACGCAAGTGGCAGGACACCTCGAAGACCCTCTTTGTGCAGAATTTCTTTTCGCACCTGGGTCCGGTATATCAGGACGGGGGCGAACTGGCAGACGATGTCAGCCAAAAAATCACCGACGAACAATGGAATAAAATCCAAAACGAATTCTTTTATCCAGTAATTCAAAAATCATTTAGAGAAAGGGAGTAAATTTTATGGTCACTATATTTCTATTTTTAACGGTAGTATTTTTCATTCTATTGGATGTCATTATCCAGAAAATTAGAGGGAAAAAACCGGTATTGGCAGTGGAAAAGGATAACTCGATCCGGTTACCCAAAGGTTTATTTTATTATACCGGCCATACCTGGGCGAATATCCAGATGTCCGGCAGCGTCAAAGTAGGGATTGATGATTTTGTACAAAAACTGGTAGGAAAAGTTAGTGAAATTCAGGCACAACCTATCGGTAAAACTGTTAAACAAGGCGAAACCCTAGTGCAAATCAAACAGGGGAATCGTACTCTTTCTTTTGCCTCTCCGGTGGATGGTACGGTCACTCAGATCAACGACCATCTTCTGAAAAATCCTGTCCTATTACAGGAAAGTCCTTATAAATCCGGATGGATATATGAAATTCAACCAACCAATCTATCCTATAATCTGCCGAAATTACTGGTGGGAGAACGAAGTCTCGCCTGGTTGAAAACGGAACTTAGCCGCCTGCGGGATTTCTTAAGTTCAACGGCAATGACTCCCGCACTGGTGGGTCAAACCATGCAGGATGGCGGGATCCCCGCGAATGGTTTATTGGAACAACTGAATGACCAATCCTGGGACGCATTCCAAAAACAATTTTTAACCAAAATATAAAAATAAGGCGTCGGGAAAGAAAAGAACTCATTCCCGACGCAGTCAAATAGGAGTACCTAAGCTGTGTCAACTCGAAGAGCAATCCTTTATGATTCAACCAAATGCATCGGCTGCGGGGCATGTTATAACGCCTGCAAGGATGAATTTCATCTCCCGAAAACCTCCGATGACCCATTAAAAGACAAATTATCCTGTAATACCTATACCTCCATTCAAGAGAAAAGCGGGAATTATATCCGGCGCTTATGCATGCATTGCGAAACACCCACCTGCGCCTCCGTTTGTCCCGTCGGGGCTTTCACGAAGACAAAAGAAGGGCCTGTCATTTATGATAAGGACAAATGCATGGGCTGCCGTTATTGTATGCAGGCATGTCCCTTTCAAATTCCCACATATCAATGGAATAGTGTCGTACCCATTGTTCAGAAATGTATCATGTGTTATGACAAAGTATCCAAAGGGGAGCCTACCGCTTGCGCGGCGATATGTCCGACCGGAGCAACCGCCTTCGGGTTTCGCGATGACTTATTAACGGAAGCCCACAAACGGATTCAAGATAATCCTACTGAATACCAAAACCAGGTTTACGGTGAAAAAGAAGTCGGTGGCACTTCCGTATTAATGTTATCCAAAGTCCCGTTTGTGGATTTGGGGCTTAAACCGAATCCCAGTGTTAACCCGTTACCCAAACTTACTTGGAATGTCCTTTCCGAGACACCCAATTTTGCATTAGGTTGGGGTATCTTCCTTGGCGGAATGTGGTGGTTGACCAATCGCAAAAATGAAATGCAAGAGAAGGTCAGGGAAGAACTGAAAAAGAAAGCCGCGGAACCGATAGAAGTAAAATTACCGCCCGGAATATTTAAACTTACCTTCTGGAAAAGCATATTTCTTCTTACGATACTAGCCGGACTAGCGGCTACTTTTATGAGGGTCACACATGGGTTAGGTTCTACGCACCTGACCGACGAAATTCCTTGGGGACTTTGGGTCGGGTTTAAATTATGCGCTGTGGCACTGGCGGCGGGCGGGTTTACCCTTTGCGCGATTACCCATATTTTTCATATCAAACGATATGAGCCTTTGGTCCGTCCAGCGGTTTTAATTGCATTTCTAGGATACCTATCGTTTATCGTCACACTCTTATATGATTTGGGCCAACCCTGGCGAATCTGGCATCCCCTATTAATGTGGAATGAACATTCCGTCATGTTTGAAGTATCCTGGTGCGTGATGTTGTATACGACGGTATTGGCATTGGAATTCAGCCCGATACTTTTTGAACGGTTGGGCTGGCATACACCGATGAAATGGATTCACACCATTACCATTCCCCTGGTCATATTTGGAGTGGTGTTATCCACGTTACACCAATCCTCCCTCGGTTCTATGTATTTAATCGTTCCCGGCAGATTGCATCCCCTGTGGTATTCCCCAATGATACCGGTATTCTTTTTCATATCGGCACTGGGCGCAGGTTGTGCGATGTTGATGTTTGGGTCTTTCTTAAGTTACCGGAATTTTGGGAAACGCCTGCATATTGATTTGCTTGGCGACCTCGCGAAAATGATTATTGTGATAGAAACCATTTATCTTATCGTGCGAGTACAGGATTTGTTCCGCCGGGGTGCCATTACCTATCTGTACACCTTGAATCTGGAAAGCGGTTTATTTATGGCGGAACTACTGATTGGGACAATTCTCCCGATTATTATCCTGTCGTTCCCCGCCGTTCGAAAAAGCCAGCGGGGCCTTTATTGGACATCTGTATTAATAATTCTTGGAATGGTCTTGAACCGTGGAAATATCAGTATCACGGGAATTCAAGCGTTTGTGAAAACCCCTTACTTCCCGTCTTGGACGGAAATCGCCATTGTTTTAGCGGTGGCTTCGACAGCCATTACGGCCTTTACATTGGCGGTCAAATATCTGCCCATATTTGAGGAATTGGAAGATGAACCGAAACAAGAGATTAAATATGAGCAATTTAAAATTATTCCCGCATAGACCATGCAATTGGAGGATTGATTATGAATGACAATGAAATGAAACCTCGACCAAGTTCCCGCCGGTTGATTCCGGAATCCGAGACCCGGTGTATCTGGATGGACGTGGGTTCCGTCGCGTTCAAATTATGCGATCAATCATTTGATTGTGACCATTGTCCCTTTGATAATGCGATGCGTTCATTACATTCCAATCCCTCCTCTCCGAGTCTGCGGCCACTGAAAGATGAAAAGGAGGTGAATACGCAAGATATGTCTCAAATTCTGGAACAATATGTCCCTTTCCATCAACCCATCAAGAAGAATCTATATTATGACCCGCGGTATACCTGGGTGGAACAAACCGATACGACTCATTTCAATATCGGTCTTGACCCATTCCTGCTATATATGCTGGGGCATGTGGATGTAATTGTGTTACCGATTGTGGGTACCCCCATCCACAAAGGGGAATATTTCTGCTGGTTATTCGGGGATTATTCGCCATTACCCATCGTGGCACCCGTTAACGGAGTAGTGACCCGGGTCAATGCCACGGTTAGATTGGAACCGGAATCCCTGCTCAGGGAACAGGGGAAAAATGTTTGGTTGGCAGAAATTGAGTCCACAGAATTTGAGAAAGATAGACAAGATTTGCTTTTTGATACCCGGTCTCTGGATTGGCGGGATAACCAAATCAAGATACTGAAAAACCAATTCTCCCAGGCGCTCGAAGAAAACAGTAAGAAAATTGGGGTGACCCTGCAGGATGGGGGTCCCCGCTTAACCAATATCAAGGACATCCTGGGGACGAAAAAGTATTACGAGATTATTTTTCGATATTTGAAAAAACTAACGTAGGACATCCTTTAGGATGGAACTCTTTGTTTGGTTCGGGCATGAATGCCCTCCTACCATATTATTGAAAGGAGATTCATATAAATGTTCAAGAAATTAATACCCATTACATTATTCATTCTGGGGATTTGCTTCTTAGCGACCCTAAGTTCAGCGCAAAGTACAGGAAATCATAAATATCTTGGCGTAAAAACGTGTATGTTGTGCCATAAAGGCGAAGCCAAAGGGGCAGTATATGAAAAATGGGCGTCCAGCGGTCATGCCAAAGCCTATCAAGAATTACTAAGCGCCCAATCGGATGAAATCGCCAAGAAAAAAGGATTGAAAACGGCAGCCAAAGACAGTAAGGAATGTTTGGAATGTCACGCGACGGCAGCCGATGTAACCCCGGCGCAAATCAGTGAAAAAGGAAAATTGGATGTGACGGACGGAATCGTATGCGAAACCTGTCATGGTCCGGCGAGCGATTATTTGGCAATCCATTCCAAAAAGGATATTGCCAAGGCCATGGAAGCCGGGTTAGTCGTGGGCGCCAATAACGAAAAAACCTGTACCAAATGCCATAACAAGAAAAGCCCGACCTTTAAATCCTTCAACTATAAAGAACAATGGGCTAAAATTGCACATGCCATGCCCAAGAAATAGTTGAATTTTATATTTGTTTTTCATTTCACTCCTATAGTGAGAATACCACTATAGGAGTTTTTTATTGGCGGGATTATATGCGTTGGGAAGAAGTTTAAAGTTTAGGGTTAGAAGAAGACCAAACCTTTATTATCTCCACAATCATGAGACTTGGACAGGTTCGTGATGCAATACGAGAAGCTTGTCGGATGATAAAGAAAAGGAGGCATAAGTACGACCGAGATTATCACTAAACTCAATTTCATAAATATCCGGCGATAATATTTCAACCACCGTGCCTACTTGACCACGGTACAATTTCCGTTCTGGAATATCCACGGTCAAGGCAACCACATCCAAATTATGTAATGTAGGACTCACGTTCTTAACCTCTAATTATAGTATATAACAACTGATGAATCTGGGAAAGTTTTCATCCCTCCGAATAATCCACAAACTGCGAATTATCGCTTGCCCAAGGGGTCCCTTGATTTGGAAATCCAGGATATATCTTTGACCATAATCATCTTTTTCAACAGATAGCGCATCATCTGTTTCGATCTTATTTAATAAAGTTCTCCTTAATTCTTCAGTATGGATTTCTGTTAATCCTAAAACTGTTTCAAAGACCCTGGCTTTATGCCGTCCTCTTGGATGTGTTTTACTGAGACAGTAATCTCGCAACTTTTCTATATCCACGATCGCACTCTCTGCATTGGGTATTTTCATAGAGTTCTGAATATATCAAACCTTATCAAATTGAGCAATATACACTTTAAATTACTGGATTCTCAATCCAGTTCGACAGGACTGGCGGGGGGTTCGGGATCCACATGAAACAGGGCCCAACTCCGAAAGGGAATCCTGTAGGTTTTGGTTTTTGTAAGGACTTGAGGCATCATGCCTCTGTAGTTGTCGTTCTTGAGGGAATGATTCTCAATGACCGAAGAATCTCCCGAAGACAGAGCTTTATTTCAAATATTCTCCGAATGTACAGGCTATGTTAAAATCACTTGAACTTAGGTAAGGAAACATTTTTATCTATTTTGAAGAAGAAAATTGTATAGGTTATAGAATGCATAATCATCGGACAGCAATGGTAACAGTCTTCGTTTTCGTTACTTTACTTTTCGGCCAGAGTCAGGCTGTTTCGGACTTGGGGACAATTGATGGTCCCGCCATAAAATCAGGGACTTTGGGAAGCGAACTTCCTGTCCAATCGTCTGCTCCTGCGACTCCAACAAAAGATACCACACAAACCACAGAAAAGAAACTTAATTCCCTGATGATTTTTGGAGATGGGTTCTTATTTACAGTCAGAGAGCCTGATGGTTGGGTCGGGAATACTGAAAATGCCGATGAATATGGTGGAGGGAATGTCGTATTCTATAAATCGTCTGAATCTCTAGAGAAATATACCAGGATAATCATTGTGAGGGTAAATTCTAAAGAGAAGAAAAACGATGATGGAAAAGATGATTTAAAATATGATATGGAAAAATTCAAAAAAGAAATACCCAATGCAACCTTTAAGGATTTTAAGATGACCCACCCTATTTACAAGTGTTATCCCAAGATTTATATTGTTGCGGGAAAATATTACGAATACGTCACCTATATCAATCCTGGAGATGATAGTAATATCATGTTTTCGGCGACATTGCATATTGATAAAAGGGATGCCAATAAAGATGAATTGGAAGCGTACAATAAAGTAGTAGATTCTCTCAGAGTGATTAGTACAAGTTTCCGCGTCCTCCAAGAGACAAATTAATCGCTTAACCCAATGCGACATTGTAGCCTTCAACACATTTCTATTCACTATTTCTAAGAGAAATGGCGACCAATATGTACTTTTAGGGTGTTGCAAAGTAATAGCTACAGTTTTTGTCGGAGTCCCAAGTAACGATTGATATTATTGGAGATAACAACCTTTTACCAAACGATAAAGAGTGTTTGCCATTTTCATGAAATGGCAAGCAGGTCATATTGGCATTGTAATGAACGAGACTGATCTCGTTCATTACAGGGAGCGGAATTGAAAAAAGCAATTCCGGTTAAACTACAGTTCAAACGACAGTTTAACGTCTCAAGTCTAAAGTTGGGTCGTTAAATAGAGATTCAACAATTTTGTAGGAAAGAGGATAGGTAGGGGATGTCTCCGTATTGTCTCCGCTTTAACTCCGCTTTGTCTCCGTTGGACAACCGCTTACTAAACGAAGAAGTTTTGTCCAGTGGACAACAATTTTGTGTCTACCAACTAAGTTTCAAGCTTGAGGTTTTAAGTCTAAACTTAAAGAGGGGAATGTTGTATATTAATGGGCAAATAAGGGATGTAGTTGTAGTAAATATTACATAGTGGGGGTGTAGAGGAATGAATCATGTTGATTTTTTAATCAGTTTAATATATACTATTAGTTATATACTATTAGTTGAGTGTTACAAGCGAGGTCAATGATTGACGGGGACACTCAGAAGGTAAGAAAAAATGAGAATTGTCCGACTCGCGAGAACGCTCAGCTTCCATTTATTTCTGCTATTGTTAGGCGTTCTACTCGTAGTATTTATAATTTATGCGTACGTAAATGTCCGTACCCAAACCACTCACTTGATGAGCACGGTGATGGAACATGCCAACAGTACGGGGGATTTAATCAAACGTTCGACCAGGTATTCCATGTTATTAAACCGGCGGGAGGACGTGTATCAGATTATCAAAGCGTTGGGAGACCAGCCGGGAGTCGAAGGGATTCGAATCTACAATAAAAAAGGGGAGATTATGTTTTCGACCAACTCCACAGAGATTAAAACCATGGTCGATATGAGTGCGGAGGCGTGCAATATCTGTCATGTCGGGAAAGGTCCGATTGAATCTCCTGCCGGCAGTCTACGGTCGCGGGTATATAATTCCAATAATGGGCATCGTGTATTAGGGATTATTCATGCGATTCGCAATGAGCCGGATTGTTACACGGCAGAATGCCATTATCATAGTGCCAATCAAACTGTCTTAGGGGTACTGGATGTGAAAATGTCACTGGCAACGGTGGACAGCCAAATTCAGGAAAGCAAAAATGGAATGATGTTCACGGCAGGGTTGGCAATATTTTTCACGGCGCTATTATCGGGATTATTTATTTACCGGGTGGTGCAGATACCGGTGCATAAATTGACGCTTGGTACTCAGGAAATCGCGGAAGGGAATCTGGATTATCATTTGGATATCCAATCGGATGATGAGATTGGGCTGTTGGCAAAATCGTTTAATTCCATGACCGGGGAACTTAAAAAGGCGCGGGATGAAATTACCGACTGGTCCACGACCCTGGAGAAAAAAGTACAGGAGAAATCCGAGGAATTACAACGGGCACAATATCATTTAATCCAAATTGAAAAGATGGCGTCACTAGGGAAGTTATCGGCGACGGTGGCGCATGAATTAAACAATCCACTGGCGGGGATTCTGAATTATACCAAGTTGAATATCCGGCGGTTAAGTAAGGAAAATTTGACGAAGGAAGAGGTGCAGAATATTACCAAGGATTTGAGTTTTATGGCGGAGGAAGTCACTCGTTGCGGGAATATCGTGCGGAATTTATTATTATTCTCCAAAAAGCAGGTGACGGAATTTTCGGTTCAATCCCTCAATGAGATATTAGAAAAATCTCTTAAGCTGGTGGCGCATCATTTACAGATGCGTAATGTGAAACTGGAGAAACAGGTCAGCGATCCTGGCTATGAACTGGTGTGTGACGGACAGGGGATACAACAAGTATTTATCGCGTTGTTTATTAATGCCGTGGAAGCCATGCCGCAGGGCGGGACTCTGAGTGTCACCACAAAACCGAGTCCCGTGAAAGAAGACGTCGAAATTACCATCCGGGATACAGGGATTGGCATACCTGAAAAAGATTTAGAGCATATTTTCGAGCCTTTCTTTTCGACCAAAGAAAACGGGAAAGGTGTGGGCTTGGGACTTTCCATTGTGTATGGAATTATCCGGCAACACCATGGAGAAATTACTGTGGAATCAAAACCGCGCGAGGGGACTACATTCAATATTGTCCTGCCCCGGGATTTTCAGAAAAAGGAATCTGCAAATAAGAAAGATATATTAAATAATAATACAAGTACGGAGGAAAGCCCATGACAAATGATAATGTAGGAATACTTATTGTAGATGATGAACCTGCGATACGGGACTCATTGCAAAAATGGTTTCAGGAAGACGGGTATCGAGTAGAAACGGCGGAAAGCGCCGTGGACGCTTTAAAGAAGTTGCAAAACGCGAAATGGGATATTATTTTACTGGATATCAAGATGCCGGGGATGGATGGGTTGGAATTACAGAAACGGATTGCCGATATTGACAAGGATATTGTGGTCATCATGATTACCGCGTTTGCCTCAGTGGATACGGCAGTACAGGCACTCAAATCCGGGGCCTACGATTATGTCACTAAGCCGATTGACCCGGATTATCTGAGTCATTTGATTAAAAACGCCATCCGGCAACGGAAATTGAGCGTGGAAAATATTCAATTGCGCCAACAAATTTTAGAATGGTCGAGAGAGGATGAAATTATCGGAGAAAGTTCTGCCATTAAAAAAGTTTTTGAATTGATTCATGCCGTATCCCAGACCGACACCACCGTTATGATTCGAGGGGAAAGCGGGACGGGCAAAGAACTAATAGCACGGGCGATTCATGCTAACAGCTCACGGAAATATTTTCCCATTATCACGGTCAATTGCGGTGGGTTACCGGAAGGGGTATTGGAAAGTGAATTATTTGGCCATGAACGAGGGGCATTTACGGGGGCACAATACCGGCGCAAGGGGCGGTTTGAGATGGCGGACGGGGGAACCATATTCCTGGATGAAATCGGGAATGTGAGTTTAAAAACCCAGATGGATTTATTGCGCGTGATTGAAAGCAAACAATTCACCCGGGTGGGGGGGAATGAAATAATACATTCTGATTTCCGTGTGATTTGCGCGACCAATAAAGACTTGGAACAGGCGGTAAAAGAAGGGACTTTGCGGGAAGATTTATATTACCGGTTGAACGTGTTTACGATTATGCTGCCCCCCTTGAGAGAGCGGCGGTCGGATATTCCATTATTGGCACAGCATTTTGTGAATAAGTATGCCACGGCGATGAATAAAGGGCGTATAGAGATATCCCCGGAAGCGATGGATTTGCTGGTACGATACGATTGGCCCGGCAATATTCGAGAGTTGGAAAATGCGATTGAGCGTGCGTTGGTCATCGGGAAAAACAATCAAATAACCGGCTCGGATTTGCCGTTCCAGTTATCCAACGGGGTGCATCCGATCCCCTTCGGAGAATCACTGGACTCGGTGGAGAAATCACACATTGCATTTATCCTGGATAAATATTTATGGAATATTTCGCGTTCCGCGGATATATTGGGAATAGATCGGGTGACGTTATATAAGAAGATTGAGAAATATGGATTGAAACGACCCGGGAAATAATGGTATAAGTAAGGTATGTATCGCCTTGCGATTGTTCCCATTCTTTTTTCCGACACCCCGGCATTGGAGTATTTGCGGGATTCGATTCAGAGAACTATTCCAGTGCAGGCGGACATTCACAATCTCCAAATTAATCCGGATTTTGCGTTTAATTCATCGAGAGGGCAATATAATTCGACGTTAATTTTGGCGAAATTATTGGAATTATTTCCCAATGGAACGGGAGTTTTAAAGGGATATGAAAGAATTTTGGGGGTGACTTCTTGCGATTTATTCATTCCAATATTGACCTTTGTGTTTGGGGAGGCACAATTGGATGGGAGGGTCGCGGTGGTCTCCGGTTACCGATTGCAAAACGAAAGATACGGGTTGCCGAAAGACCAGAATCTATATCACGAAAGGCTGGTCAAAGAGTCTGTGCATGAATTGGGTCATACCCTGGGACTCATTCATTGTTCTAACCAAGATTGTGCGTTACATCCCTCGACCTATGTAGAAGAAATAGATTTAAAATCAACTCATTTTTGCCATTCCTGTCAGGCAAAAGTTCTCCATAAGATGGGTGAAAGCGGATAGTAGCGACATAATTCTGGTCGAGAAGGTTCCCGTTGTATCTTTATGAATGAAGGAATTCCATCTTAAAACCAAAGGTATTGAAAATAATTACAAGTAATGCAATAATAATTTATATATAAAACAGAGCGGGCTAGTCAGATAAATATTTAGGATTGTTTTCCGGGAAAGGGAAATATCTGTTGTAAGATATTTGTGTTATTCACCTTAGGATAATAATGTTTACTTATTGCAGAGGGAATATAATACTGAGGCATGTGAAACATTTCACAAGCACTAGGCGATTATTATTCCTATTATTAACGATAGTCATAGGTGGATTTGTTCCCCATACAAAATGTATCGCGGAGGATAATTCTGCGAAAGATGAAATAGGGATTGATGAGAAACTGGGACAAACCATTCCCCTTGACGCGACCTTTATCAATGAACAAGGACAACAGGTTGTATTAAAAGACCTGGTGGGGAATAAACCTTTTCTTTTGTCGTTAAATTATTACCATTGTCCCGGGATTTGTGACAAACAATTGAGCGGGATTGCCGATGTATTGGATAATGTCGAATTGGAACCCGGAAAAGATTTTAATGTTATTACTATTAGTTTTGACCCGACCGATACGCCGTCTTTGGCCATTGAAAAGAGATTGACTTTTTTGGCGATGATGAAACGCAAGGTTCCCGTAACAAGCTGGCATTTTCTGACCGGAACCAAAGAGAATATCGCAAAAATCGTCAATGCCGTCGGGTTTCAATATAAGAAAGCTACCCCCGGAGATTACTATTTACATTCCGCGGCTTTAATGGCGATCTCACCGGATGGGAAAATCGCGCGGTATTTGTATGGCTTGGATTATTTGCCCTTTGACCTGCAAATGGCACTGACGGAAGCCTCTCACGGAAAAACCGGTCCGACGATTAATAAAGTATTACAATATTGTTTTTCGTATGAACCGCAAGGTAGAAGATATGCATTTAACATCATCCGGATCGGCGGGATTTGCACTCTAATTTTTGGACTGGGTTTTTTAACCATAGTCCTGGTTATGACGAGAAAGAAACGCAAGGAAATCGAGGTAAAAAAACATGCCTAACGGTGTTGCCGAAGCACTTCATCCGCCTTTAAGTTTTTACAAGGAGAAAGGACGGTTCAGCGGAATCCTGTCGTGGGTTTTATCCACAGACCATAAACGAATCGGGATTTTATATCTCATAACTATGTTGAGTTTTTTCCTGGTGGGAATGTCCATTGGATTTCTCATGCGGTTGGAATTGCTCAATCCCGGCGGGAAAATATTTTCTGCTCAAACGTATAACGCACTGTTTACCATACATGGGGTAATCATGATTTTCTTGTTTGTTATCCCGGGCTTGGCGGCGCCTTTTGGGAATTTCTTTTTACCCATACTCATTGGAGCCAAAGACGTAGCGTTCCCGCGATTGAACTTATTATCCTGGTGGTTATTCGTCACCGGAGCGTGCCTAGCGATCACTTCCCTGTTTACCGGTGGAGGCCCACCGGATACGGGCTGGACGTTTTATGTACCCTTTAGTTTACGCACTGGAACAAATGTTTCATTGGCGGTATTTGCCGTGTTTGTTTTAGGGTTTTCATCCATCTTAACAGGAATGAATTTCGTGACGACCATCCACATCATGCGCGCACCGGGAATGAAATTTTCACGGATGCCGTTATTCCCCTGGTCGCTGTATGCGACGGCATGGGTGCAAGTTCTAGCCACACCGGTTTTGGCAATCACCCTGGTTTTATTGATTCTAGAGCGTTCTTTTGGTGTGGGATTGTTCGACCCGGCCAAAGGGGGAGACCCGATTTTATACCAACACATGTTTTGGATTTATTCTCATCCGGCCGTATATATCATGATTCTGCCGGCGATGGGCGCAATTTCTGAAATCTTCGCGACCTTTTCCCAGAAAGCGGTGTACGGTTATAAAGCCATGGTCGCCTCGGTGATGGCGATTGCGTTTGTGGGATATTTAGTCTGGGGCCATCACATGTTTGTCAGCGGAGAGAGTGATACGTCTGTGATTGTATTTTCCTTCCTAACCTTTTTGGTAGCGATACCCAGCGGTGTGAAGGTATTTAACTGGATAGCGACCCTCTATAAAGGGCGTATAGATTTGCAACCGCCCATGTTATTCGCGATGGCATTTATCTTTCTATTTTCCATCGGCGGGTTAACCGGACTGGTGCAAGGCGCGCTCGCCGCCAATGTTCATCTGCATGACACCTATTTCATTGTGGGACACTTCCATTATATTATTTTCGGGGGGACAGGATTTGCCTTCTTCGGTGCCCTGCATTACTGGTTCCCGAAAATGTTCGGAAAAATGTACAATAAATCGGTCTCCCGAATCGGCTGGTTTATCATGTTCGTGGGATTTAATATCTTGTATTTTCCGATGTTAATTTTAGGAATTGAAGGAATGCCCAGAAGGTATTACGATTATCTGCCGAGATTTCATTTCTGGCATGTGGTTTCCACGGTAGGTTCCTGGATTTTAATTACCGGGATTTTGATTATTATCGTCAATCTTATAAAAGCATTAATTAGTGGAGAAAAAGCGGAAGATAACCCATGGAATGGTTCCACGCTGGAATGGAAAATCCCGTCTCCACCGCCCCTGGAAAATTTCGAAGAAATTCCGACGATTACCTCCGGGCCATATCATTTTGGGAAAGAGACCGTTAAATGAACCATACCGCCACGCTTGAAATAGAACAACACAGCAGTCCCCGCGGAGCAAAAATCGGGATGTGGTTATTTTTATTCACGGAATTGTTGTTGTTTGGCGGGATGTTTCTTTTGTATTCTGTCTACCGCATGAAATATCCGACGGATTTTCATAATGCCGCCTCGGATTTAAATACATACGTGGGTGCCATTAATACCATCATTTTATTAACCAGTAGTTTAACCATGGTATTGTCTATTGGCGGGTTGGAACGTGGGAACAAGAAACTGGCCATTATTTTCCTAGTCATCACAATACTGCTAGGTCTAGCGTTTTTAGTCAACAAGTATTTCGAATGGATGACAAAATTCGAGCACGGACTTTATCCGGGAGCAGAGGAACTGAGCAACCGGAGCCAGGGAGAAATACTCTTTTTCGGACTTTACTTTGTGATGACGGGCCTCCACGGAATCCATGTTCTATTAGGAATGATTGTTCTGAGTTTCCTATTGGTCTTTATAATAAAGAACCCTTATGAAAGAATCAAATTGATGCCTCATCAAATATCCACTATTGTTGGATCCCGGTTATGCCTGCAAGGGGAAGACGGCAAGACGGTATGGAACGGGCCAGAGATTGATTCTTCCGTGAAATCTGTTTCCATGACAGTCGCGTATGAGGATTATAACTCCGACAAGATCAACCATTCGGATTTAATCAAACTGGAAAACGCCGGTTTATACTGGCATTTAGTTGACATTATCTGGATATTTTTATTCCCATTATTTTACTTAATCACTTAAGAGGGCAAAATGGAACCCAATAAACCACAGCATGAACCAAT
The DNA here is from genome assembly GCA_963768165.1 of uncultured bacterium. Classification (GTDB taxonomy): domain Bacteria; phylum UBP4; class UBA4092; order UBA4092; family UBA4092; genus CAVYHJ01. Next base: position 602,410 of record CAVYHJ010000002.1, read on the forward strand.
CAGGTATGGCGTGTACATTTTAGTATGGTTAAGCTTGTTAATTTTTACGGGTTTAACAGTTGGCATTGCCGGAATTAACATACGCGGGTTGGCCGTCACTATCGCTCTGACTATCGCCACCGTCAAAACCATTTTAGTAATTTCATATTTCATGAATCTGAAGTTTGAAGACCGGATGTTCAAAGTCATGTTGTTATTTGCCATAGTCACGCTGGCCGTGATTTTATTTTTGACTTATTCGGATACTTTATTTAGAAATATCATTCTATAAATAGGCACGGGAAAATCCATTGTCAACTATAGTTCAACAAGTGGATAATGTAATGACGCTCATTATCGCGATTGATATATTGCTGCTCGCGTTAATCACGTTTCTGATGATCTTTTTTGTAATCAAATATCATAAGAGCCGTCACCCGAAACCGGAGGAAGTGAAAGAACATGCAATGTTGGAAATTACCTGGACGGTATTACCGACGATACTGGTTATGGGAATGTTTTATTATGGACTTGTAGGGTATGAGACCATCCGCACGGTTCCCAAGAATGCCTTTGTTGTGAAAGTAATCGCGCAGCAATGGCAATGGAAATTCGAATATCCCAATGGTAAACAGGCCGACCAACTATTTGTTCCCGCGCAAAAACCCATCAAATTAACGCTTGAATCGCTGGATGTCATCCATGGATTTTATATCCCGGCGTACCGGGTCAAGCGAGATGTCGTCCCCGGATTACCCGGTAATTATCTTTGGTTTGAAGCACCCAGAACCGAATCGCAGGATATCTTCTGTACTCAATATTGCGGGTTATATCATGCCCAAATGCATACCAAAGTAGTCGCTATGGAACAAAATGATTTTGATAAGTGGTACACCGCGAAAGATACAACAACGAACGCAACTCAAACGGCTGACACCACTGCAAAAAAAACAATGGAAGTGAAAAAGTAGATGAAAGAAAAAATACAGATTGCTTTAGAACTGGGCAAATCCAGAATATCCCTATTGGCGGCATTATCCGCGGCAACGGGTTATATTCTGGCAACCGGACGATTTTCCGCAGGTATCCTTGCCGCGACAGTCGGTATCTTTTTTATGTCGAGCAGTTCTTGCGCGATAAACCAAATTCAGGACCGGGAATTCGATTCTCGTATGGACCGGACAAAACAACGTCCTTTACCCTCACAACGAATCAGTCTTGGTGGGGCATGGGTAATCGTGACAATAACCTTTGTCACCGGCAGTCTGATACTTTATTTTGGCGCAAATCCAGTAGCCTGGAGTCTCAGTCTACTTGCCATGGTTTGGTATAACGGGGTGTACATGTATTTAAAACGGGTTTCCTCGTTAGCGGTTGTTCCGGGTTCTTTGATTGGAGCGATACCACCGATATTAGGTTGGTCTGCCGCAGGTAGAAGTATTTTTGACCCCTCCATTTTATCGGTTGCATTTTTATTTTTCATTTGGCAGGTACCGCATTTTTGGTTACTGATATTAAATTTTAGCGAAGATTATAAAAAAGCAGGATTACCGACTTTGACGAACCTATTTTCTTCCCGACAACTTGGAAGAATAACCTTTATGTGGATTGCAGCAACCGGGGTTACTGGGATATTGATGCCCTTATACGGGAATGCCTATTCGGTGATAACGGCCTTTTTACTCATTGCGATTTCATTATGGCTTATTGGAACCTCAATGAAATTATTAAGACAAAATAATGTTTCTTTTATGAAAGTTTTTATGAATATCAATATCTATATTCTGGCAGTCATTGTCATTCTCTCTATTGAGAAACTATTGACATATGGCAAACCCGGATTGAGTCTTCTGGTGGAAAGGTAAGATTTTTAGCAAAATGTCACCGCAGAGCATATTATTACCTTATCCGGAGCATCTGACACTATTGAACGTTCTTACAGTGTTAGTCATGCTAATTCATTTGCTCTATATTTTCCTGTTACTAGGAAGCACAGCTTTATCGGTGCATTGCCTGGTACAGGATAAAATCGAACCGTCTACGAGGGTGCGCCGGTTGGCAGGAGACTTATCCCGTCTCGTACCAACAAATTTCGCGGTCTATCTAATGTTGGGTTTTATCCCGCTGCCAACCTTGATGCTGGTTTATTCCGAATGGTTCTACCAAACGAATTTTGAATTGTTTAAATATTTTGGCTTTATTGCTTTGGCGACCTTGGCGGGATTAATACTGATTTATTTATATGCACGAATGATGCAAAGTAAAACCCCTAATTTTTTTATAGCTCTTAATACCGGGGGTCCGGGAGTTACACTATTGATTGGAGCCTATTATGTTTTTGCCAATGTCATCGGAATGACATTGCGTCCTGAAAGTTGGGCTTTGACTCCCTGGCCGGTACCATGGTTGTTTGAAGCGAATTCCTTTGCGCGGGCGTTATTATATCTACATTTAGCGTTTGCCTTAACAGGATTGGGAGTATTGTTCTTTTGGTTTAACTGGCACAAGATGGATTTCGATGAAAGTTATGGAAATTTCGTACGGAATTTCGGGCTTGTTGTTTCCAGTTTGGCCGTTTTAGTCTTGCCCTTACTCATAATCTGGAATGCGATGACCATGCCTCAAAGTTCCTATTCGATTGGAGTATTTATACTCAATGCATTGGCATTAATTTTATTAATCGGAGTCAGTATATCCATTTACAACTTCATCTCCCATCCGGGATTGGCCATTACAAAAACGCCATTCGTATTATTAATCTTCGTTTTCTTTGCATTAATATTATCCGATGAAGTGGGCAAGGAAAATGCGAATCTAGGCCATGCTGTTTTTATTGCTGACTTGGGAGAAAAGGTAAAATTTGACCTGGAACAAAAACGAACTTCCGGAGAAAAAGTTGTGGCAGATTTAGGATTGGGTGAAAAAGTATATAAGGGTCGGTGTATGACCTGTCACGCATTCGACCATAAAGTGGTTGGCCCTCCACATAATGAAGTATTGCCAAAATATTACAATGATCAAGATACTTTGAAACAATTTATCTTGCATCCACATAAAGTGAATCCGGCGTATCCGGAAATGCCGCCACAACCTTTAACTAAAAAAGAAGTGGAGTCGGTTGTAGCGTATATGATGAAACATATTGAAGATGAAAAATTGGTCACTCCCGCTCCTCCGAAACCGGCAGTGAGTCCGGTAGCTGAGAAGAAATAAATCTATGATTAAATTTGAAAAAGATAAAATTATAAAATTTGCGTTAACGGTTTATTTCTTAACCTTTGCGGTTTTGGTATTTGCCTTTGGCGCATTCTGGTATGAATTCTGGAAAGCGCCGGTACAACCGATAGCCTTCAGTCACAGAACTCATACGACAAAAGTCGCGTTGCAATGTACGTATTGTCATATCTATGGCGCCAAAGGATTAAGTCCGGGAGTACCGTTTATATCTGTTTGTATGAATTGCCATAAAAACGTGAAAACCAATAGTCCGGAAATTATTAAGTTAACAGAGTATTGGAACAAGAAAGAACCCGTGCCATGGATCCAGGTGCATCGTCTTCCGGACCATGTTTATTTCCCGCATAAACGGCATATCCAAAAAGGTGTGGATTGTGCCGTCTGTCACGGGGATGTCAAAGGAATGGATCGAATTTATCAATCAAGGTCACTGGAAATGGGTTGGTGCGTGTCATGCCATAGAGCCAATAAAGCACCCACAGACTGTTGGACATGCCACAAATAGGAGTTATATAAATGAATCGTAGAGATTTTTTAAAATTAGCAGCGACGACTACAGCAGCCATGGCGGCAGCCTCTTGTTCTATTAATTATAAAGACAACAGCAAAGTGCTTCCCTACCTTGTTCCGCCCGACCCGGAAATTATTCCGGGAATGCCGATCTTTTATAAATCTACCTGCACGGAATGTAACGCCAATTGCGGTACGATTGTCAAAGCGTATGACAAAGTCATTAATAACCGCCACACGATTTGTCCCATCAAACTGGAAGGGGTCAAAGAAAATCCAATAAACCTTGGCGGGCTCTGTATTCGCGGACAGGCTTCCTTAACGCGATTGTATCATCCGGATAGAATCAAATCGCCGTTGTTAAAAGACAGCAGCGGTAAATTCCAAAAGGTAACTTGGGAAGATGCCTTAAAGAAAATTTCCGCTGCATTACAAAATGCCAAATCACAAGGTAAAAAGAATATTTACCTGTCGGGACGAACCACCGGTTCTTTATCCGATTTGATTGATGAAACCTGTCAAAAGCTGGGAATTGAACGCGCGCCCGAATTTGAACCTTTATCCTATTCTGCCATCCGCAACGCCAATAAAATATTGTTTAATAAAAATGAAATCCCATTTTATGATATTGAACATGCTGATTTCCTGTTAACCATTGGTGCTGATATTGTCGGTACTTTTGTAAGTCCGGTCTCCTATGGAAAACAATATTCTGATGCTATCAAACGGCCTGATTTTTCTTGGACGCATGTGGAACCCCATCTGACCTTGTCCGGATTAAGCGCCTATAATCGAATCATAATAAAACCCGGCACCGAAAGCTATTTGCTGGCGTATCTCTTAAAGAAAACCGCCAAAGGCGGGAAATTGGATGCGGTCTTTTCGGCATTGCCCAATTTGTCGGAGGGTGAAGTTTCCACAAAAACGGGTATCCCGCAAAACCAATTAGAGCAAATGGCAACTCAACTGGCAAAAGCAGCCAAGCCGTTATTAATCATCGGTGAAATTTCAACAAGTTCTTCCGGTTCTACCGGCACAGCTATTCTCGCCGGTTTACTCCAATGGTCCACCGGTATGATTGGTTCCACCATTGATTTTAGCCGCTCGGAAAATTATGCCAAAGTCGGAAATTTCCAAGACCTGCAAAATCTTTCGGGACGATTGAAAGCCAATGGAATTGGCGTGATGATTATTTCCCGTGCTAATCCTGTTGCTCATTTAGCAGACTTTGAGCAAAATCTAAAAAATGTGGCTCTCCGTGTGGGAATGAGTGAGTTAATGAACGACTCATTAAATGAATGCGATATCGTTTTACCGTTATCCCATGCCCTGGAATCCTGGGGAGACGCGCAACCGAGAAAAAATGTTGTTTCTGTCATTCAGCCAACTTTAGTACCTATTTTCGATACAAAATCAGAAGGGGATATCTTGTTGGAATTATCCGGCCAACCGGTCGCTCAAAGTTATCAACTCTATCTCTTTGCCAAGTGGAAAAAGAATTATGGTGACACGTTTAATGACAATTTCTTGAAATCCGGTTTCCATGAAATCCCGGTTTCGCATGAGTCTGTGACTTTCAATTCGACGGTTGTAGCATATTTAAAATCAATAAAACTGGAAGAACCACTAAAAGGGCCGGTTCTGGCGGTCGTACCTTCCTTGCGATATTATGACGGTCGCGGGAAAGCATTGCCGTTGTTGAATGAAATCCCGGACCCCTTAACGACCATCTCTTACGGTGAATGGGTTTCTGTATCCAAAGACAATGCCACCTCTCTCCATCTGAAAGACGGAGATGTAGTATCGTTAACCGCCGGTACAGAATCGTACAAATACCCCGTTAAAATCCAGCCGGATTTGCCCTCTGGTATTTTTGTGATTCAATATGGAAATTTTGATGCACGAAATTTACTCTCTGATAAGAACGGGCTGGAGAAAATCGCCGTTATCCAAAATATCCAAATCCAGAAAACCGGGGAATGGATTGAATTGCCCATTCTCTCTGGTTCCATGCACGAAGAAGGCCGCGGTATTATCCCGGAACCGATTGACAAACAAAAACATGAAGAATACGAAAAGAAAGCCGGTCTGTATGATGAACCCAATTACCCGGATTATCGTTGGGGAATGGCCATTGATTTGGATTCCTGCACCGGTTGTTCCGCTTGTGTCGCCGCGTGTTATATCGAAAATAACGTACCGGTGGTTGGCAAAGACGACCATATCCATGGACGCACTATGTCCTGGATTCGCATTGAACCGTTCTTTGAAAGTGACTCGCAGGAATTTGTTCCCATGTTGTGCCAACAATGCGATTATGCTCCCTGCGAATCCGTCTGCCCGGTCTATGCGGCATATCATACTCCTGAAGGACTGAACGGCCAACTCTATAACCGTTGTGTCGGCACGCGGTATTGCGCTAATAATTGTCCTTATAAAGTCCGGCGGTTTAACTGGTTTGATCATGAATGGAAATCGCCCTTGGATAGAATGTTAAATCCTGAAATGACAGTGCGGGGCCGCGGGGTCATGGAAAAATGCACCTTCTGCGTCCAGCGAATCCGTACCGCCAAAGATCATGCCAAAGATGAAAAACGAACTGTCAAAGACGGGGAAGTATCACCGGCATGCGCGCAAAGCTGTCCGACCAATGCTATCACCTTCGGGAATTTGAAAGATAAAAAATCTCTTGTGTATATAGCGGCGAATTCCAAGAAAGCCAATCAAGTATTTGATTACCTTGGAGTTGGCCCAGCCGTATATTATCTCAGCAAGAAAAATGAGGAAAAAGTGTAATGGAAGCGACCAATACCAATATTGTCCAGTTAAAAGACCAGGTTGAAAAAGACGTTCTTGTAGCCATGAAAAAACCATCCATCGGTTATTGGCTGGGGTTGGCTGTCTGTTTTATCGGTTTTAACATCGGGTTTACCTTATGGGGTTACCAAATCATGAAAGGGATTGGCGTCGCCGGAAAAAATAATCCCGTGGGTTGGGCGCTCTACATTACCAGTTTTGTTTTTTGGGTCGGTATCGCCCATTCCGGGACATTGATTTCCGCTGTGCTTTACTTGTTCCGTGCGAAATTCCGCAGCCGGTTTAACCGCTCCGCGGAAGCCATGACCATTTTTGCCATCATGACCGCCGGGTTGTTCCCCATGATTCATTTGGGACGTGTCTGGGTTTTCTACTTCTTGATGCCCTACCCGAACCAACGCCATATCTGGATTAATTTCCGCTCTCCATTGGTGTGGGACGTTTTCGCCGTCTCCACTTATTTCACTATCAGCGCGATTTTCTTTTATATCGGCTTAATCCCTGATTTTGCCATCGCTCGCCGGTACACTACTGGAATTAAAAAAATTGCCTACAACATTCTGTCCTTTGGTTGGGTGGGTTCGGATCGGCAATGGAAACATTACAACCAGTTGTATATGTTCTTGGCCGCGTTCGCTACCCCGCTCGTCGTTTCCGTGCATTCCGTAGTCTCTTGGGATTTCGCCATGAGTATTGTTCCGGGTTGGCATACCACCATCTTTGCGCCGTATTTTGTAGCCGGTGCCATCCTGTCGGGAACTGCCATGGTTTTTACTTTAATTATCCCTATGCGTAAGTTTTACAAGTTGGATAAAATAATAACCCTGGAACACATGGATCTTCTTGCCAAAGTTCTTTTATTCACCTCTTTAATCGTCGCCTATTCCTACATTGTTGAATTTTGTCTGGCATTTTATGGGAATAATATTTTTGAATCTGCCATATTTTCTTACCGCGTATTTGGATATTACAAATATTGTTATTACATTATGATTTCCTGCAATTGTATTTTCCCGCTCTTACTGTTTATCAAAAAACTTCGCAGGAATATTAAGTTCCTATTTATCCTCTCGCTGTTGGTCAATGTCGGCATGTACCTGGAACGGTTCGTCATTATCGTCACTTCCCTTTCGCATGATTACGACCCTTATGCCTGGAGAATTTATAAGCCTACAGTAGTTGACGTCGGGATCGTGATCGGCAGTTTTGCCTGGTTTTTCTTTTATTTCCTGCTCTTTGTAAAATTATTGCCGATTATCGCCATAACTGAAGTCAAAGAAGAACTGGAACCTATTCATGGGGAAGGAGGGCACGCATGAAACAGGAATTTTGTTTTGATACCTATGAAGAATTCTTAAAAAAATGGAAGGAAATTGAGAAAAGTAATATTCCCAAAAAGAATATTACCATTTACGCACCTCACCCGGTGCATGGTTTCGACCATCTGGTCAATCCCAAATCCAGCTTGCTTAAGTTTTTCACCTTATTGGGAGCACTGAGCGGAGCCATCAGTGGTTTGGCATTAACTATTTTTACCGTAGAAAGCTGGCCTATAGATACCGCGGGAAAACCTTTGATTTCTCTTCCCCCGTTTATCATCATCGGATATGAATTGACTATTTTATTCGGCGGAGTGGTTTCGTTCCTCGGGTTTTTATTATTATCCCGAATGCCCTCCTATAAAAACTTGATGAGCCAAAAAGATTATGGTAATAAATATGCCATCGTCATTGACGACACAAAGGAACCTAACTAATGAACAACGGTAAATTGATCGGGCTTTCCATTATTATAGGCGGGATTATTGCCGTTATTGATTGTGTTTTCGCCATCGGTCATAGCGCGTCCTACATTCTGGTCATGACCTTTTGGACAGCTATCACGGAAGGGTGTATCGCGGTAGTGGCGGCAGTCGAAACAGCGGAAGGTTCCTGGATTAAACCCATTAAAAAACATTTATTATCCCTCTACCCATTGATTTTGCTATTAACGGTAATGTTCTCGTTTATGTATACCAAACTGGATTTATATCCGTGGCATAACATGAACGGAAAATGGCTCAATAAGAATTTCTTTATAATTCGGAATGTGGCCGTACTCTTCATCACCTTTCTGGCAGCGCGAAAATATGCCATTGAATCTTTAAAAGAAAGTGATAATAAAGCGACCTATGCCGTGCTCTATTTATTTGCCTGGGTTCTTTCCCAATCCCTGGTCGCATTCGATTGGGTTATGTCGTTGGAATATCCCTGGGTCAGCACGTTATTTGGCGGATATTACTTTGTGGAATCCTTTTATCTCGGTGTTGGAGTTTCCGGAGTCGTCCTGTTTGCTATTTCCAAACGGTACCCCGCTAAATTTAACGAGTATAAAGAAACCTTAAAAGATACCGGGATTTTAATGCTGGGATGGAGCGTGGTTTGGGTGGGACTCATGTTCGCCCAATTCTTAACCATCTGGTACGGACATCTCCCGGAAGAATCCGCCTTCTTCATTATGCGCGTCGAACAACCGTATTATAAATGCCTCATGTATAATGTCATCCTCTTATCGTTTTTTATTCCTTTTGTAGCCTTGATTTTCAACAAAACCAAAAGGAGTCCCTTTGCAGTGGCTGTCATCGCTTTCGTCATCTTTGCGGGAAATATTCTCGAACGCCTGGTCATCCTAACCCCCCTAGTCCATATTAATTTCTTCCTGCTTATCATCGAATTTATCGGCATGGCTTTCCTTTTTGTCACCGCCCTCGACCTTAACAACCCTCAACAGTAGATTACCGTATCAGGAGTGGAATTGCTTTTTTCAATTCCACTCCTAACCCGATATAACTTATAATTTCCTTGTAACTTTAATAAAACGAGTCTTCTAAATAATTCTTCTCCATTTGGAGAAAAATAAGTGTCGCCCATGGAGACAATTTATCTCCAATAAAATCAATGATTTTAACATAAGCATTTACTTCATTAATGGGATAATTTTGTTTTTCAATTTTGCCAATAGGAAAACTGAAACTGTGAACACTGTCCAGAAATGTAAAAGACTAAGAATTGACAAAATTAAGCGTACAATATAGCATGTAAACTATAACAATAAAAAATGAGAGACTAACTTAGAAAGGTGGTATATAAATAATGAAATTACGTTTAAAGCAAAAAATAGCGATTAGCATTATTCTACTGGAACTTTTTCTAATATTAGGATGTGTTACACAAAAAAGTATTATTGCATTTGATGATGGTTATATGATGAATTCTCATTGGGTAGTTATGCAAAATTCTTCTAAGGTACACGATTTGAGCCTTCTTCTGTTACGCAACTATGCCACCTATGAAATGGAAACAAAGGATATGCAAGACGGGCAGAAAAGTAGTCTAGAATTAGGAGGAGCGGTTTATCCTGAGGTTTTATCAAAGGATCAGGGGAATTTTCCTTTAGAACTTTTTGTGTTTACAAAAGACACGGTTAAACTACACAAGAGCTATCAAGGTGATTTAGAAAGAACACATGGAGAAAACCAATTGCATTGGACAGCGAATGAAAATCGTGTTCCGCCCTATTTTGGATATTTTGGTTATACAACTCAAGGGATTGTGACGAGCGTTTGGATGACTCGTGATTGTACCCCTCTGGGGAATAATCAAGCACGTATCGCTATTACCATTCGGGCAACAAAACCGTATTTAATTCGAGTTTGGAATGTAGGGCAAATCAAGGTGGAACCTGATACGATAACCCCCAAAGGATTAAAATTGAGTGATAATGGTGTGCTCTTTTTTAATTATAGCAATCTTGGCAAAACCAGTGAAATTAGTTTTATGGTTTCAGGAATAAAAAAAGGAGAACTTTATTATCCTATGACCAATGCGATGCTCTTTGAATCCATACGTTCGAAGAATTTTCCAGAAAAATCCTTAACGGAATTTCGGGGAAAAGCCTGGGAATATGAATTTAACTTAAGATCGAAATATGGTTTTAAAATTACTAATCTTGAGAGATGGACAAATGAGGAATATAAATTAAAGGAACTCATTTTTAAAGATAATAAATAATCAATATCTATTAGCTTTTACCTTTGATCATTTTTCGCAACATATTTTCAATCGGTGTTAGCTTAACCATGTAGGTATTGGCTACTACGCTTGAATCACAGATATAATCATGGGTGAGGATATAGAGTTCATCGGAACTCATGATACTTGTCCTCTAATATTCTTGTCGAGTATCGGGAGTTACAGATTCCACAGGCACAAATACTTTCTGGCACTTCACACCCACAATCTTCGACACCGTATTAATCAATTGATTGTAAGACATAGGTTCCGATCCGTCTAAATCAAAAATGCGGTTGGTGCTACCTTATTCAAACTTTAAAAATAGTTCCCTTGGAACAGCAGTTGGTTGAGGTTGGCCGAGGAGTACCCAATCAGACGGGTTGGATTGATTGCCGTTTTCATCCACGGCAATAATTTGATAATACTCGCCACTATTTGGGGGGTAATTGTCATCGAGTATAAAATCCGTGGTTTCACAAATCAGTTCAACGCTATTGGACAGTATGAATGGATTTAAACACCGGTACACCAGATATTGTGTAACCGCAATATTATCCTCGCTTTCTTTCCACATGAGAATATTTTCCGTGGAGGTAGATAAACCAGACACCCAATTGGGCGGGGTGGGAGGTTGGGTATCCTGACTGAATGGCTCAACCACGGAAAATACCTTATAGCGATATTCGGTCCAATAAGTATCCGAACTGTCATTTTCCAAAGTAATTTTCAAACTGGTTTTCCCGTTGGTATATTCCGCGGGGATAAAATATTCATCTTCCAACCAGCGCGCGTAGGAATTCGTCAATGCCGAATACCAATACCCTATTTCCGAATCGTTGACAAAGAGCAAAGCACCCTGTTTACCCATTCCCTGGTCGGAACGGCGGCGCAGAATCACTCCCTGATTATTGGGGTTAATCGTTACATAAAACTCGGAAGAACCCAAAGTTTCCCGGCCTTCATCGAAAACATAGGTTGGATCGGTGACTTCCAAGGAATCTCCTTCAAAGGAATATTTTTCAATTCCCGTCGAACCGGTATTGCGACCTGTATATAAATGTGCTGATTCGGACGAAAAATCACCCATATCAACGACATCCGTCATTTCCAGAGTATAGTTATCCTGCTGATAATAATAGACCACACTGGAATAAACCCCGGGAACATCGTCATCCTGAAATCCGTGTTCTATACTAAAACGAATATGGGAATGATAAATGGGAGCGTCCGGGAACTGCAACCGATAAGCGCCAAATCTCCACCATGTGGTAGAAGTGCTGGTAGTAAGCGGGAGGGAGAGTGCGGCGTCGGGAAATCCGCTTCGCTCCATTCCCGACGCATAGTTGCTTACAGTGTCCGGCAAAGGAGGGAGATATTCGACTTCAAAATTTTGTAATCCATTCGCCGGTAGATTGAAGGGGACAATTTCATTATTTACAGTAAAATACCACCCGCCGTTGAAATAATCTTCGGTTCCGGTACCATGAATGGCTGGGGAGCGGGAATCATCCAAAAAGACTTTTTCATCCCCTTCCAGTTCGCCAGCCAACCCGTCATTGGCGGAATTTGACATGTCCATGGTTGCACCCAAAAGTTTACCTGTCCCATAGGAATCGAGAATTAAATAATCTTGTCCAGGAGTCGTGGGGTCTTCGCGATGGTAGGTGGCATGAAAATAACCGGCTTTTTGCTGGTTGTAAATAGTTTGTTGGCTATAAATGATTTCGTAGGACATATTACCTGGAGATGAATTTAAAGGATTTTGCAGTATCATCTTTACCCCGGACCAAAATGGCATTGGGTAATAACAATAATAGTGGCCTTGAGTATCCTGACCTAAAAATAAAGACCGGATTCCTACTGTATCTACGGCAGTCCCGAAAAAAGGTCCTAATGGGGCATCCACGGATGCGATGGTTGAATTATCCCAATATATCTGTAAACGCAGAGACGTGAGAACAGATTCAGTGGGTGTGCCATTCTGAAAAAGAAATCTAATACTGGTAAGATAACCGGAATCGGCTTTCTCCAGGAGAGTGAAAGTAGAGTTGGCATTGACCGTGACCGAATTTGAAATAGTGACATTTCCATACGTTGATTTCGGGTCGTTTCCTACGGCATTCCAAAGTTGTTGAACCGTGGAAACATCCATCGCCGGATTAAACGGCGTTATTGGGACACTGGGATCGTATTTATAAAAAGTTACCTGGTAATAGACAAACATGGAGGTGTCGTTAATCCAGATTTTACAATGGTTATTGAAAGGGATGGGAACATAAGAAATATACCCGCCGTGGGAGGTTGTGAAATCGGCAACGAGGGGATAGAGAAAGGGCGAGGTTGTTCCATCAAAACACTGATGGATATTCAAATCCAATACAGCTGTATCTGAATCCACATAAACCCGGATGCGTCCGTAGGAATCGAATGAATTGGTCGGATACCACGTCATCCATAACCTTGCCACGGCACCCGGACCATATTCATCAAAAATCACATAGCCGCTATTTTCGGAATAAAGGTAATTCCCGTAATCATGGTCCCCGCCGGTTCGGTCAAAGGAAGACCGCTGTAACACTTTTACACCCGTCGGAATATTTGGCAAATCCTCGAACTGAGTTAAGTTATCAAGTCCGATAGGATAGTCGGGAACGGTAGCGAACGACTGAGAACAACTGAAAATAGTTACGCATACCGGTAGTATTCCCTTTAACAGGAATTTAGAAAAATCACAAAAACGGCTAAATACCATAATTAAATAATAATACTCTTTTACCCATAATTGATTACAAATCTATTTTGAATTAAAGCAAGTATCATTTGTTCTTTTTCATACTTTGAGACTTGATTTTATGATTTTAGCAAATGCTTGTGGAATTGAAGTTAACGGTATCCCATAGGCTTTAGCAACAATGGAAGAATCACAGATATAGTCGTGGGTGAGGATATAGAGTTCATCGGAACTCATGATGTCGGGAGTTACGGATTCAACAGGGACAAACACTTTCTTACACTTCACCCCCACAATCTCTACCACCGTATCAATTAATTGGTTATAAGACATGGGTTCCGGTCCACCTAAATCGAAAATACGGTTGGTAATAGTTTGAGAAATAGCGGCACGGTAAAATAATTCAAGAAAGTCTTCAATGTAAACCGGCTGCATTTTATATTCCCCAGTACCGTAGACTTTGATTTCTCCTGTCTTAACCTGCCGGACTAATTCCATCGTGAAGTAATCTCCCGGACCGAGAACGAAAGACGGACGAAAGATAATATATTCCAATCCTGATTTCTGGATAATTTGTTCTGCCTGCCATTTAGCGCGAAAATGACCGATTAAAGCATCAGATTCAACTCCCAGACCGCTCACATAAATAACACGTTTCACTCCCGCTCTCTTTGCCGCTTCGACAACATTCCGTGTCCCTTGGATAATGACCTTTTCATACGTTAAATCTCCTTCCTCCGCAATAATCGCCACAAGGTGAATAATAACATCTACACCACTAAACGCGCTTTGCAGGGAAGAGACATCAGACACATCCCCCAATTTAATTATAGCCGGTGTGCCTTTAAACATTTCTCCCTTTTTCTCATTCCGCACAATCGTGTAAATCCTCGATAAACACGTTCGAGGGCTCAATGATTCTTTGATTAATTTGGGAATCAAGTGGGAACCGATAAATCCGTTGGCACCGGTAACGGCAATAGATAATTTTGAATTATCAGGCATGATTAATCAATCGCATCCGCATAAGTAATCGGGTCGACAATACCCAATTGTGCAAAAGCGGATAATCGAGCCTGACAACTCCGGCACTTCCCGCAAGCGGGCGGATCGTCGTTGTAACAACTCCAGGTAAGTTCCAGAGGAGCTTTTAAATCTCGTGCCATTTGCAAGATTTCAGAATGTTTTTTGTCAATCAGCGGCGTGAGGATACTAATGGGCTGACCCACCACACCGGAACGAGTGCCGAATTTCAGGATTTGATTCATCATGGTATAAAATTCTTTTCGCGCATCGGGTAAATCCAAACCGTCTTCTTTGGTGGAACCGGATATGATTTGGTTGGCACCGATAGATTCTGCGAACCCGGCGGCAATAGAATAAAAAATGGCATTGCGCGCAGGTAGGTAATCCATAGAAACCGGTTTTTTATCTTTCCCGGAAGAGGCGATGGAGGGATGGACTGTGAAAGAATCATAGAAAGGCAGTTTGATGATATTATGAGTTGCGATACCGGAACACTTGGCTATATCTCTGGACGCTTGCATATCCATACGGCTCACTTGTTTGGCGTCAAACGTCAACGCAGTAACATCCCAGCCTTCCTGAAGAGCCCAGTAAAAAGCCGTTGTTGAATCCAACCCGCCGGATAATAACACAATGGTTTTCATACTCGTGATAGAAAAAGTATTATACCACCGCTATTCCGGGAATGAATAATTTCAGGTAGAATAAACGTTCCGTGAATTAGAAAGGATTTATATGGTAAATAATAAATTGAAAAAGAATAATAGCCTTAAAGTGGATGCCATGCTTCAAAAATCGGATTTTACGACTGAGGATACCTGGCGTATCTTCCGTATTATGGCGGAGTTTGTGGAAGGATTTGAACTGCTTTCCAAAGTAGGATTTGCGGTCTCTATTTTTGGTTCCGCGCGTGTCCGGCCTGGCGACTCGGAATATGAAAAAGCAGTACAAATTGCCAAAGGATTGGCAAAAGAGGGATTTACCGTGATTACCGGAGGCGGTCCCGGTATTATGGAAGCCGGTAACAAGGGCGCCTCCCTGGCCAAAGGTGAATCCATTGGGTTAAATATCCAATTGCCTATGGAGCAATATCCCAATCCCTATGCAACGATGGAAATGAACTTTCATTATTTTTTCGTACGCAAGGTTATGTTCGTAAAATATGCCGATGCTTTTATCATTATGCCGGGCGGATTTGGTACCCTGGATGAATTTTTCGAATCCATCACCTTGATTCAAACCAAAAAGATAAATCATTTCCCGGTCATATTGGTAGACAGCAAATATTGGAAACCGCTCTTGGATTGGTTGAAAAATACCGTGATGGCACAAGGGAATATTTCCAAAGAAGACTTGGACTTATTCAAAGTGGTGGATGACCCGAAAGAAGTCGTGAGGGAAATCGTTAAGTTTTATAAAACCTCAAAAAAGTCTTTGAAAAAATAACTTATCTTATTTCATATCGGGAAGCACTAAATTCTTACGTTGATATAAGACAACGGGCTTATTATTTAAAAGAAACTTCGGTGTCGGAAAAGAATGTATCGGCATATATTCGTTTTTAAACCATTCAGGCAACGTTTTTGGATCAGTTGTAATTTCATATAAAACACAGAAATCTGGTTTCAATGTTCTGTACGACCACCACCAATCCGTTGCTAAATGTCCCACAACTTCCGGAGTAACCAATCCGCAGGGATCAATCATTCGAAAATTCGAATAATATCCAATGATTCCTATTTCAGTACACGCCACTGTATTCGCTGGTGTTCCAACCGATTTTAATTCTTTCACAATACTCTGATAAACCGGGAATCGTGTTTGCCGGATATTCCAGTCATAGACCAGTGAGAGAATTTGATAATGGAAAATTAATGTGATCACTAACAACATGAGTATACCAGAATTATTAAAATATTTCCGAATAGTTAAGGTGTTGGAATGATTGCCAATAAACCAGTAAGAAATAATTTGCGGAGTCCAGTAAATTCCATAAGCGGCAAGGATGACCATCCCGAAAATCACAGGAATATAATACCAGAGATACGAACCGGGAATTTGTAGAAAAGAATAACTGATAAAATACAATAATGACCAAAAGAAAATCAGTAATGGTTTGCGAAAATAAAGAAAACAATATATCAAGCCTAACAAAAACAAAATCAATAGAATCCGATTGTAGACAATCGAAATAAAGGGAAGACCTTGATTATGAATAAATGCCGGGAAAAAATTCCCAAGGCCGAAAAACCACGTACCGATTTTACCCTGGGCTATTTTTGCGCTTAGGGTATTGGGTGTGAAACTGCCAAAATACAACTTTGAAAAAAGAAACCAGGGCAGGAGTAGAACCAGTATTAATAAAAATGGGCCTAGGGGGAAATTACGCTTTTGCCACAGGTAATGAACCAGTAATATAAATGGCACCAAAATACTATCAGGACGATTTAACACCGCCAAGGAAAGGAAAAAAGAGGAGAGATAATATTTTTCATTGTAGTATCCATAAAATCCAATTAGGACTAACAAAAGTGAGAAATTTGATTCTAAACCGATTCCAAAGAGAAATGTAGGTTGAGTCATCAGAAGAAGAGAAGCAATCATTCCAACAGCCCGTTGTCCCCAACCCAAGAAAATTAAATAAGTTAGAATGCTAACACCTGTCCAGGAAGCCATACTGATAACAGTGGAAATCTGCGGAAGATCGAAACCCAGTTTGTAAACCACGACCATTAGAAAGGTATAAAGCGGGTTGGTGACTCCCAATACTCTTTCGCCGGTATTGTATACAAAACCTAATCCTTCAGCAATATTGCGCGCATAACGGTAGGTAATGAAAGGGTCATCGGTACGGTAATGGCGGAAGAAAATACCTATAGTAAGTCCCAGACCCAAAATGATACAGCAAAAAGCATAATCAATGGGCAGTTTACCCGATTGATTTTTTGAAGATACAGCAGATACACTGCCGGAGGAAGCGGATTCAATATACATTGCTTACATTTTATAAGAAAACCAGAACAATCTCTAGTAAATCAAACAAAAAGCACCTTGCGATATTGTCTTTTCAGTATTTATTCCCGTGAAGGATGGAATATTAGATTGAAGATTTCCGAGAGAAGATATGCAATATCCTTCGCTCCGATCAAGGACATGGATTTAAGATTTAGAAGAGAATTACTCCGTTGGAAGGCGTCGGAAAATGTTTTCATATTCTACGACACTTTAGTGTACGGTTCTTGGGGCTTTAGCCCATTATGTCTTGGACTGAAGTCCAGCTACCCTTCGTGTTAAGGAATTAATTTTATATTAAACTGTCGGGTAGAAGATGATGGGATTTATTCCCGTAAACTTGTCATTCTTGAGTCCTGTTCTTTAGGACGAAGAATCTCTGGCTCAAGGACATGGATTTATGATGTAGAAGAGAATTACTCTGTTGGAAGGCGTCGGGAAATCCATTTCATTCTATTCCCGATGCATAATAATTACTAATAAAAGTATTGTGAATTATCTGTAAACATTGGCATCACTTTTCCTTTTAGCCCTTTTAATTTCCTTTGTTCTTGAATATTAACAAAATTAATTAAATATATAATTGCGGATTTTGCCAATTTCATTATTTTAATGGTTTCTTCCAAAAATACATCATATTCTATACAGTAATAATCTTTATTTTTATCTGGAGTTACCAAGTCATAAATAATAAGCTTTTGATGTTGTGCTGCATTTCTAATATTTCCTAATTTGCCATAGTAGGGAGTCTTAAAATCTTTATTTATATCATAAAGCGCATAAAGACTTATATTTTTCGTATTTAATATTTCATCTCTTATAATATAGTTATTATCTTTATTAGGATTATTCTCGTTTTTCTTTTCCCAAATTGTCCAATAATAGATTTTTTTATTTTCAATACCTAATCCAAGATATTCATTTATGAATAAGGCGATTTTATCAAAAATACTATAAGCATCTTTAAAAGCAGATTTTAATAATCCATAATAAATATTAAATTGAGAATAATCAAGGGTATTAACAAAAGTCGTTCTTAGGCTTATATTATTAAAATCCTTTCTTTTAAATTGAGACTGAACCAATAATAATCTGGCTACTGCATAATCTTCTTTTATCTGATTAATAGTTTTTGCCAATTTGTAGAAGGTAGTATTGTCGCCAACTGAAGTAATTAACCTTATAAATATGGGATCGCATATTGATTCCTCACAATTATCTTCATGAATATGAAAATTAAGAAATAATTTATTTTTAATGCAATAATCAATATAAAATAATTCAAATTTTGATAGTTTTTTTCTGTCATATTCTTGATGTTGAAACCTTCTATCCAAAATGCTTTTATCCTTAAAATCTTCCCTAATCTTTTCACGTTCATTTTCAAATATTTCTCTTGTGTAAATATCTATACCTTTACTCTCAATAATTGGAGAAAGCATTTGATATGATTCATGATAAATAGCACCTCTATATTTACCCGAGACATCGGCAAAAAATCTTAAGGCTCTTGATTTATTTAAAAGGGCATTAGGAAAATATTTACTATATTTTAAAGCCTCATTATATGCATCAATGGATTCAACTACCCTTCCAATATTTTTTAGACAATTCCCATAGTTAACCCATAAACGTTCATTATATATATCTCCCAATTCAAATGCTTTTCTAAAATGCAATTTGGCATTTTCTAAATTCTTAGATTTTGGGATTTCCGTTATTCCAAGTTGTTTTTCTTCTATATTATATAAGTCTGAGTAACCAGTCGCTAGATTGTAATGAATTAATGCAAAACACATGCTTAATTCTTTATTTTTTAATAAAGATTCTCCTTGATTGATACCTTCTCTTATTAATTCGTTATTTTTAAGCCCATGCCCAATATCTATAAGAAAGTTAGCTCTATTATTTGCATAGTTTATGTTATTCGGTTCTTTTGAATAGAGTGAATTTAGAAAATCAAGTGCTTTTTGATATTCATGGTTATTAATTAAATTAGAAATTGTATTTAAATTATTTACTATTTCAGGATCAGGTTGTTTATGCATAATGTCCTTAGGAAAATAAATATGCTTGATTACATGTTAAATTTCTTCAACAATCTTTATTTCTTCCTCTGTTAAACCATAGAATTCATAGACCAGTTGGTCAATTTGGTGGTCGGTGGTGGTGATTTGGCGTTGGAGGGATTCTTTGTCATGGGGTGTTTTGGCTTGGGGTAATTGTTTGAAAGTATAGGAATCTTTATTCCGATCAAAACGTTCGACCAGTTCAATCAGTTGTTGGGGCGGTGCCATATTTTGGATGTGTATAGTTATAGGGGATGGGGATGATTATGTCAAGGGGAAATACGAAATAGGGAAACGGAGAATGGGTGAAAAATATTTTAAAGGCAGCATCGGGAATAGATGGAGCAAAAGTTCCCGAAGCATTAGAAAGGACATTTTTAAAAACCGACTGAGAGTCGGCGGTACAAAAATAAAAAGGATTGACAAAGATAAAATTTGAGCTGAAATAATGGTACAAATCAATTTTGAAATATAAATTTTGAGTTATGAATTTAACAATGGACGAAATTGGTTTGGTGATAAAATACCTTGTTTAGGGTAGCGTTGGGGTAGTATATAGGGATTTGGGTGAGAAAGCTACCTGATATTGACAACTTCAATCTAATTAATTCTCAATAAGGCAGGGATGAAGGAGATCGATCTCCTTCATCCCAACTCCGTTTCTTCTCCGTATTGTCTCCATATCAGCTCCCAATCAACTCCTCTGGTTCTGTTACATTCTTACACCTATGATCCGTTGGGTTTTCGGCTATGTTCCGGGGTATTCGGCGGGAAGGGTTTTGTACATATATAGCCATCACTGGAGAGAGAGGATTTATAAAGTAAAGAAACGGTTCAATTTAAAGGTTGGTTTATTTCGATACAGGTGTCCATTTTCAGGAAATATTGTTCAAAGTGGTGTGTTTACGATATAATCTAAGAGGAACGTATGTCGGAAACAAAACCCTATTGTAAGTTTATGTCACCGAACGAAAGTGCGGGTTGTGATACTGCATGCCAAACCGCAGAGAAGTTCTGCAGTATCATTGAAAACACGATTGATGCGATTATTACTTTTGACTTAAAGGGAACCGTAACGGGATGGAACGCAGGCGCGGAAGAAATTTATCAATATTCCGCCGATGAGGTTCTTGGTAAAACTTATCCCATTGTTTCAGAAGATAGAAAAGCGGAATTTTTTACAATTATCGAAATGGTCAGAAAAGGTAAACGCTTGCCGGATTATGAAACTCAACGTGTCCGGAAAGACGGCAAGGTTTTGGATGTAGCGATTTCGGTTTTTCTCATTCGAGATAAATTAGGCCATGTTACAGAGTTTTGTTCCATGCATAGAGATATTACCGAAAAGAAAAAATTACAGGCAGAAATGAACCGTGCACGGGAACTGGCAACCATCGGACAACTGGCAGCTGGAATCGCGCACGCGCTGAATACTCCCCTGGCTTCGATTTTAATGTCGGCACAAATGATGAAAGATGAGATTTCTACAAATACCTCGAAAGAAGATGTCGAGCGGATTGAACGACAAACCGAACGATGCCGAACTATTGTCAAAAATTTACTGAATTTATCGCGGCCCGCCAGCGCGATACATGAACCCGTAGATATTAACCGGATTATTCGCCAGGTGGTCAATAATATTCAACCTACCTTACGAGAAAAATCTATCAGTTTTATATTGGAAGCGAACAATAACCTGCCAATGATTTCCGGAGACCCGCAAACCATTGAAGAAATGATATCGAATTTAATTGCCAACGCCGGAGATGCAATTGCCAATTCGGGAACCATTAAAGTGATTACTTCTTCGCAGAATGGCTTTGTAATCATTGAAATTAGTGATACGGGGAAAGGGATCAAACAGGAACATCTGGCTCGAATCTTTGACCCATTTTTTACCACCAAAGAAATCGGGAAGGGGTCGGGATTGGGATTGGCGCTTTGTGCGCGTATTGCCCACGACCATCAAGGAACGATTAAAGTTGATTCTCATGCTGGAAAAGGGACTACTTTTACAATCACCTTGCCGGTGGAACATGCGGCTATACCCGTCGCTATTTCGGTATAACATTTACCTATGATACTAGAATCCACGGCTATAAAAATACTCATTGTCGAAGACGACACGGATATGGCAGATACTTGCGCCAAATTATTTTACCGGTCGGGTTATCAACCGGTGACTTGCGAAAACGGGGATAATGCATTAAAGACGTTATCACAAGACCCTTCGATTCGGATTGTCCTAACTGATTTGCAAATGCCCGGCATGGATGGGGTTGAATTACTCAAGAAGATAAAAGCCACTTCACCGGAAACTGAAGTGGTTATCATGACCGGACATGGGACAATTTCAAACGCGGTTGAAGCCCTGAAATTGGGTGCGGCAGATTATATTACAAAGCCTTTTAATAAAGAGGAATTGCTTAATTCCATTGAGAAAATCACTAAACTCCATTCTCTTGAAAAAGAAGTACAACGCCTTAATATAGAACTTAAAGGAAAATATAGTTTCGACAGTATCGTGGGCCACAGCAAACCCATGCAGCAAGTCTTTGAACGGATTATCGCGGCATCGAAAATAGACAGTACGGTTCTGATTACCGGGGAAAGCGGGACGGGAAAAGAACTGGTGGCACGGGCGATACATTATCATGGCACCCGTGCCAAACACCCATTTATCCCGGTCAATTGCGGCGCTCTGCCCCGGGAACTTATTGAAAGTGAATTGTTCGGTCATAAAAAAGGGTCATTTACCGGTGCGACCAGTGATGCGGAAGGGTTATTCAAAGCATCGGCGGGTGGAACAATCTTTCTCGATGAAATTGCAGAAATGAGCAAGGATACCCAGGTGAAACTACTCCGGGCATTGCAGGAAAAGAAAATCCGACCGGTGGGGGGAACGGAAGAATATCCCATCGACGTCCGGTTGATTGCAGCATCCAATCAGGATATGCAAACCGCGTTGAAAGATGGATCTCTACGGGATGATCTCTATTATCGCCTCAGTGTCATTACGATTCATCTGCCACCCTTACGGGAACGCCGGGAGGATATACCCTTGTTGATTCAGCATTTCATCAATAAATTCAACCAGAGTTTTGACCGCTTGGTAACCCAGGTAGATCCTGATGCTATGGATGGATTAGCCAACTACTCCTGGCCCGGGAATGTAAGAGAATTAGAAAATGTAATCGAAGGAATTTTTGCTTTGACTCAATCCAAAACGATACATCTATCTGATCTACCTCCCAATATCTGTAGAGACCGAAAGGCATTACTGAAACCGGTGGAAGGGGGAGTCGTGATGTCCATGTTGGAAGCGGAACGAAGGGCAATCGAAACCGCTCTGAAAGCGTCGGAGGGAAATAAATCAAGAGCTGCTCAAATTCTAGGAATTTCTCGCACCCAGCTTTACAAAAAATTATCCGAATATAGTATTGCCGAAAAAAAATAATCCTTCTATCCTACGATATACTCGGCAGTCTCCGGTAACATTTGGCACTCGCAGCAATGAAAAATAGGCGTATAATTTATCTCCAATGAAATCAAATGTTTATATTTTTATATTATTATTAAAAATACCGATTTTTCGGGGAAACTAATTAATATCAAAGAATTTCTGAGCGAATTAGTAGTATAATATATTATAGAAGATAAAGGAGTGAAATTATGAATATTATTTATCTTGATAACAATGCCACGACACAGATTGCCCCGGAAGTACGGGAAGCCATATTACCCTATCTTGATGAGAATTATGGGAACCCATCGAGCCTTTATGATTTGGGACGGATTTCACGAAAAGCCGTGGAACATGCACGGGCACAAGTGGCATCGTTGTTGAATTGTGATCCAGAGGAAATTATATTTACCAGTTGCGGATCGGAAAGCGATAATGGCGCGATATGGGGAACACTTTGGGCAAATCCCGATAAAAAGCATGTGATTACGTCCGCTGTGGAACACCACGCCATCGGCCACGTCTGTGAATTTATTGAGAAAAATGGATATGAAGTGACTTATGTACCGGTGGATGAAGGTGGAATATTAGACTTGGATTATCTGAAAAAATCCATTCGCTCGGATACTGCACTGGTGACTATTATGACAGCAAATAATGAAACCGGCGTCATATTCCCTATTGATAAAATTGGTGCGATCTGTAAAGAAAAGAAAGTTTATTTTCATACAGATGCCGTGCAAGCCGTTGGTAAATTGCCGATTGACTTGCGACATTCCGATATTGACATGCTATCCATTTCCGGACACAAGCTCCATGCCCCAAAAGGAGTTGGCGTATTTTATCTCCGTAAAAACGTGGCATGGTCTCCCTATCTGATGGGAGGACATCAAGAATCTGAAAAACGGGCGGGAACGGAAAATACGATTGGGATTGTGGCACTGGGTAAAGCCGCCGAATTAGCGCAGCATCATTTGCCGGAAGAAAATAAATATTTGTCGTCCTTGCGTGATAAATTTGAAGCGGAAGTCATTCGACGAATTCCCGATGTGCGGATTACCGCAAGAAATTCTCCTCGTCTCCCGGGAACCAGCCACCTTTGTTTCAAAGATGCCAAAGACGATGCCATTCTTTTGATTTTGAACGAAGTGGGAATTTGCGCTTCTTCTGGTTCCGCCTGCAATACGGGTTCCAAAGATGTGTCCCATGTATTACGAGCAATGAAGGTCCCCAAGGACTATATCCGCGGGTCACTGCGAATTAGTTTAAGTCGGTACAATAAACAGAGCGACATTGATTATCTTCTGGAACATCTCCCCGGAATCGTCGAACGTACCCGCAAAGCCAAACAAAAAAGAAAACAACACGCGCGTTCGGAAGATTTCTTGGAAACCCATTCGGTTGCTAAATAATCTTTAAGAGCTAATCCAACTTGCCTAATTCTCGCAGTCGAACAGTTGCATCAAGGTTGGAAATGATTTCAATGGTTTTAAGATAATCTACCCCTGGCAGTTTTAGCGCAGTCACTTCAACGGATGGGATATAATAAATTGATTGCTTGATGAATTCTAATACATGATCGAAAGTATCCTGTCCAAATTGGGGTTGACAAATCTTGTAATAACTTTCTTTGGTGGGAGCATTCAACGTTATGCTTATCGAATCAATCAGGCCTTTCATTTCCGGAACAATATTTCGTTTATGAATAAGATTACCGTGCCCATTGGTAATTAATCGGGTTTTTCCACGGCGCTCCTTTACCCATTGGCATATATGTTTGATTATTCCAAAACGCAAAGTTGGTTCCCCTAATCCCCAAAATACAATTTCCCGATATTGGTAAGGTTTATCTGTAAGCGTAATCAATTCAGTTGCGTTGGGTTGGGAATTTAAATGAAAATTACAACCCTCTACATATTCCGGATGAAAGCGAAAACAATAACTACATTTACAGGTACAATCATTCGTTATATTCAAATAAAGTGAGTTATCGAGTTTTAAGGCAAGGGTGGGACTTTGTGGTTTGACCGGTTTATTTACAGTGGCAATCGCTATTCTAGGGCTCTCCATAAATTTCATTTCTATTTAAGAGAGCCGGGCGGAGTATGAGCGAGGTAGCGAATTATTGCTTGGTAGGGCCTCACCAGGGAATATGGAATTTTTGCGGGATTCTTTTGAACTGAGCGAGGTCGGTCTCCATATTCGGATGCTGGAATGATTTTCCGCCCGGTTTGTTGATGTCAAGTTTATATTTCCTATATTTATAATCCTCTAGTTATAAGTGAATGCATGCTTCGTGCCATCATTCATATTTGCATGATTTACATAACTGTAATAGAATCACTCCTCTATACAGATATAATTAACAAGGTTAATATTCTGTACTTTGCATTTTTTTGCATCATTTAATGACAGGAATCATCGGTCTATAGTTAGATTATTGAAAACAAAAGAATTACGTTAATTTGTTATAAAAATAAACATGTAGCAATAATAAACAGCGAAAATCTATTTAAATCTTTTCAAAATGGGTCTTACGATGTACCAAATTATGGTCTTCAATGGATTCAAGATGGGTTATTATTTCAGAAGGAACAGAAAGTGCGGCTCCAACATTTTCTTCAATAATCGTAGCAATCCGGTGGGCTTCTTCAATCGGAGTACCTTTCGGAAATAACAAATGGACTTCCACCCAAATAGTATTACCGGTATAACGATGTCTCAAGCCATGGTAGAGTATCCCGAATTCTTTGGTTTTCTCTTCGAGAATTTTAGTAAGGGTTGCTGCAACAACCGGGTCAACTTCATCCATCAATCCACCGATTGATTGGCGCATCAATTTTCCACCTGTCCAAAGAATATTCAAAGCAACGAAAATTGCACAAATGGGATCAAAAGGAAGCCATTTCGTCAACATGGCAAGACCAAGTCCTACCACGACACCGATACTGGTATAACAATCGGCCAATACGTGTTTTCCATTGGCAATCAGAATTATGGAAGAATACTTCTTTCCTTTCCAAATCAGGTAAAAACCGAGAATTCCGTTAATCAATGCAGCACCAACGACAATCAGGGTTCCTTGACCCAGGTTTTGCAAATGCAATCCCCCTATCCATTTATTGACCGCGGAATAAATAATATAAAAGGCGGCAAGTATAATCATCCCACCTTCAAATCCCGCGGAAAAAAAACTGATTTTTTCATGGCCGTAGAGATGAGTTTTATCGGCGGGACGGAAACTGACCGAAAGGCTATACGCTGCAAAAGAGACGGCGATGACATGTACAACCGATTCTGCTGCATCGGATAAAATGGCGACAGAACCTGTAATCACATAAGCAGATATTTTCCCAAGCAACATCAGGAAACCTATCCAGAAGGACAGTTTCATGGCAAATTTCTGATGCCGAATATGTTCTTCTCGGAATTCTTGCATAATTTGCTACAGTAACACCATTTTTCAATCTTGTACAGTCGTCACAGGATCTCTTTTATTTATCACCTCACGTAAGCATTTTCACAAGATTTAATAATCATCCCACTGGTAGACAAATAATAATTGCCTATTGGACAAACACTCACCAGTTAGTGAACGTTTGTCCAGCAAACAAAATGCAAAGTATAAATATGCAACGAAGTTATCCGACAAATTTGTCGGTACGATGCATATATGACGATTACAACTAGTTAATCGTTAATTGTTTTCGTCCGTAAAAGAATTCTTCCATCCGCCACCCTGCATCCTTTCCCTTCCTCAAAAACCAGCAAGGGATTGATATCCAGTTCGGCAATGTCGTCTATTTCTGTCACCAGTTGTGACAATCGTTCCAGAGTTTCTGCGATGGATTTGATATCAGACGGTTTTTCTCCCCGAACTCCTTGCAGAATCTTGTAGGAACGGATGGATTCAATCATTCGGTATGCGCCCAGCTCACGAATTGGAGCAAGCCGGAAAGTAACATCTTTAAATATTTCCACATACGTCCCGCCCAATCCGAACATCAACAGCGGACCAAATTGAGGATCTCGGTTCATTCCTAAAATTACTTCTTTACCTTTCGGCAACATCTCTTGGATATTAACTCCCCATATTTGGGCATTAGGCGCTGCTTTTTTCACATTTCCCATCATAGTATCAAACGCATTCCCAACTTCTTCCTTGGACTTTAAATTCAATTTCACGCCGCCAACATCCACTTTGTGAACAATATCCGGTGACGCTATCTTCATAACCACCGGATAACCGATTTTCTCCGCTGCGGCAATCGCTTTTTCTTTACTGTCTGCCAACTGAAATTTAATAAGAGGAAAACCATAGGTCTCGAATACTTGAAAGGCTTCAATTTCCGGAAGGTACTCCCTCTTTTCGTTCCGCGCTTTCTGGATAATTCTCAAAGCCGCGTCCTTATCCACTTTGAAATTCTTGACCTCCGTTCTCGGACGTTTTAACCAATTTGCATAGGTAGACATTTTCGCAAGGGATCGAGCGGCGCCTTCCGGGAATTTATAATGCGGCATTCCGTTGGATTCTAATATTTTTACACCCGACGAGACATCCACAACCCCCATAAAAGACGATAATAATGGTTTCTTGCTTCCTTTTCCAATCCGTAAAATAACCTGTGCAATATTTTCAGTATCCGTCATGGCTTGCGGTGTTAGAATTGTAATGACTCCATCCACATTCTCATCATTCATGACGGCTGTAATAGCCGCATCATAACGGTCATGCTGCGCATCCCCGATAACATCAATGGGATTGGTTAAACTTGCTGTAGAAGGAAGTTTATCTTTAATGTCGGAAATTGTTTTTTCACTAAATGATGCAAGATGTAATCCATGGCGGATACACGCGTCTGTTGTGATGATACCCGGACCGCCCGCATTGGTAACAATAGCAACACGATTCCCTTTAGGAATAGGTTGGTTGGCAAAGGCGATGGCATAATCGAATAATTCTTCCACGGTTTCCACCCGTAATACCCCCCCTTGTGAGAATATAGCATCATACACCTCATCCGAACCTGAAAGAGAACCGGTATGAGAGGAAGCCGCTTTCGCGCCCTGGGCTGTTCGACCTGATTTAATCGCCAGAATTGGCTTTAATTTTTTAGACTCACCTGTAATAATTCGACAGATATCAATGAATTCCTGGCCATTGGAGAGTTGTTCCAGATACAACAAAATAACGTCGGTCTTAGGATCGTCTTGTAAATACATCAACAAATCATTTTCTGTAATATCCAGTTTATTTCCCATGCTGATGAATTTCGAAAAACCAATATGTTGTCCTTTGGCATAATCCAGTACCGCCGTACATAAAGCCCCGCTTTGGGAGATAAAACCGATATTCCCTTGCATGGGCATGGACGTCGCAAACGTGGCATTCATTCGAATCTCAGGATCCGTATTAATGACACCCAAACAATTGGGTCCCATGACGCGAATCTTGTATTCTTCAGCGATTTTTTTTACTTTTTCCTGAAGAATGATTCCTTCTCCGCCGATTTCTTTAAATCCAGCCGAAATGATAATGGCCCCCTTCACCCCGCATTCGCCGCATTCTTTCATCATCTGTGGGATAAACTGTGGGCCGATAATAATCACGGCTAAATCCACTTTATCGGGTATTTCAAGAACGGAGGAATAACATCGTACTCCGCTGATGCTTTTCGTTTTGGGATTAACGGGATAAATCACTCCTGTGAATTCCCCTTGTAATAGATTGTTGAAAACCGCCCGGCCAACGCTTTCTACCCGGGTCGAAGCGCCGACAACAGCAATTGATTTCGGCGCAAATATTGCATCTAACGATTTTATATTGTTCATATAAACCTTTCTTTAAATTGAATTATGTTGGAATGAAATTAAAATATGTTTAGCAAATTCGCGGTAAATCCTCCCCATAAGGAACATCTACAATTCTTTCTCCACCAATGGAGGTCTTTAACAAAACGGCTTTTTTCGGATTTTCGACTACTTCTCCTATCACTGACGATTCTACACCCAAGGGATGTGAACGTAAATAATTGAGAATAACTTTTTCATACTGTTTGGGACAAATAATAATTACCTTCCCTTCATTGGCGACATGCAATGGGTCCAGCCCCAACATATCACAAGCCCCCTGTACGGCATTATGTATTGGAATTCTGTCTTCATAAATGCGGATTCCCACATTGGAAGAAACCGCGATTTCGTTCAAGGCGGTCGCCATTCCGCCGCGCGTCGGGTCGCGCATACAATGTATTTCTTGGGTAACATTCAATACCCCTTGCACCAGGTTGGAAAGCGGTGCCACATCGCTTTCTACCAAAGTTTCAAATTTCAATCCCTGCCGTTCGCTCAGTACCGCAATCCCATGATCTCCAATCGCGCCATTGAGTATCACCACATCTCCCGGCTTCGCGAAATGGGAGGATAACTCAATTCCATCCTTAATCATGCCTATCCCGGATGTATTAATAAAGATTCCTTCCGCGGCATGCCGTTCAACCACTTTGGTGTCCCCTGTCGCAATATACACTCCCGCTTGATTGACTGTCTGGTGGATAGAGTCTAAAATTTTATTCAAGTCGGCAATGGGAAAACCTTCTTCCAGAATCAAGGCGCAACTTAAAAATAATGGCAGGGCGCCCACCATCGCCAAATCATTCACTGTTCCACACACCGCCAGTTTCCCAATATCGCCCCCCCGGAAAAAGAGCGGTTTGACGACAAAAGAATCTGTCGTAAACGCCACTCGTTTTCCGCCCAAGGGAAACACTGCGCTGTCATTTAAGGGATTCAATAATGCATTGCTGAACCGGGGAACGATCTGTTCCTCAATCAAGCGGCGGCTCATCACTCCTCCGCCTCCATGTGCCATCAATATCTTATCCATTTCATTGGTTCCTTGCATCGGGAATAAGTTTTTTTCTTTCCCGGCACCAACAACTTTAGACTCTAGACTTTGGACTTTAGACTGCATAGGCATTCTCGTATTTATAATAGGCGGCGCACGTCCCTTCACTGGAAACCATGCAAGGTCCGATGGGGTTTTCCGGTGTGCATACTTTTTGGAATAATTTACATTCTGCCGGACTATGCGTCCCGCGTAATATATCCCCGCAGATACATCCGGGAATATGAGACGCTTCCGGCAAGGTCACATTCATTTTGGTGAGTGCATCAAATCTTTTATATTCTTTCCTTAACTCCAATCCACTTTGGGGAATGATTCCCAATCCCCGCCATTCTACATCACAGGGCTGAAATACTTTTTCTAATACCGCTTGGGCTTTGCGGTTCCCTTCCCAGGTGATGCAACGGCTGTACTGGATTTCTACTTCCGCACGGTGAGTTACAATTTGCCGCAGTAACATTTCAATGGATTGTAAAATATCCAACGCTTCAAACCCCGCCACCACGCAGGGAATATGATAATCTTTCGCGAGAAATTCAAATATCTTGGCGCCGGTAATCGTACTCACATGTCCCGGACAAAGAAACCCGTCAATCTTGATTTCACCCGATTCTACCAACGCTCGCATGGGTGGCGGCATGACTTTATGTGAACAGATAATCGAGAAATTTTGTATCTTTTGCTTTTCTGCTTCCAAAATCGTCGCCGCAATCGTCGGAGCCGTCGTTTCAAAACCTACACCGATAAAAACAATTTCCCCTGTGGGGTTACTGCGGGCAATATCCAACGCATCCAATGGAGAATACACGATTCGAACATCCGCGCCGTTGGCCTTTTCTTTTGCCAAGGTGGTTTCTTTGCCCGGCACTTTAATCATATCGCCAAACGTCGTCAAAATGACATTCGGTTTTCGCACCATCAGAATAGCCGCGTCTACGATATTGGTCGGTGTCACGCAAACCGGACATCCCGGCCCCGCCAGTAAATGGATTGATGCTGTCAAAACATTCTTTATCCCGTGCCGATAAACTGACATGGTATGGGTTCCGCACACTTCCATCAAATTCACCGTTTGCGTGTCCAACATCCGGGTCAATTGCTGAATTTGACCAATCGTCTTCTGAATCAATTCGGCTTTGTTGGAGTTGTTGAGAGTTTTCATCCGAGCCCCTCCAATTCTTCCATTTCTTTCGCCAAATCCGCGTCCACCCGTTCAATGGCAAATCCCGCGTGAAGCAAAACCCAGTCTCCTACTTGGGGATTTTCAATCAGGCTGACATTCGTGTCCCGAAAATTACCTTGAATATCTACCCTGGCAAAATCACCGTTGATGGAAACGATTTGTGCGGGTACTGCTAAACACATAATTTCTCCTCATACTGTATTTTCGCCATCGCCACCGCCAGTTGACCCAACGCGATTCCCCCGTCATTCGGCGGAACCTGATGATGACTGTACACTTCAAACTTGTTTGATTCCAATGATTGGATAAGTCCCTCTGTCAATACGGCATTTTGGAAACACCCGCCCGAAAGAACTACTTTTTTATTGCCGTATTTCTCTCGAGAAAGAAGAGCCATCTCTGTGGAAAAGGCTATTACCGTATTATGAAATTTTCCTGAAATAATATTCGGTGAAATACCTTTCTGCAAATCTTCCTGAATCTGCTGCAAAATAGATTTGGTTATAATTTGAAAACTATCTTCGCTTTTCTCTATGGAATATTCATACCGTTCTTTGACATTGGGATCGGCGATACTTTCCAGGAAAATTCCCGTTTGTCCTTCAAAAGTAATCCTTTGCCCAAACCCTAGAATCCCATAGACCGCGTCAAATAACCGGCCTACACTGGAAGTCAACGGAGAATTAACTTTTTTATCCATCATCTGCATCATCATTTCCACCTGGGATGGGAGAACCTGTTGAATCACAGGTGAGGGAAGATTCAATAAATCTTTCCCATACACGGAATAGAGATAGGAAACCGCCGTCCGCCAGGGTTCCAGTATCGCCTGCTCCCCACCCGGTAATGGTTGGTATGCTAAATGACCGACACGTTGGAAATCTTGCAAATCACACAAAAGAAATTCCCCGCCCCATAAATTTCCATCCGTTCCATATCCCGTCCCATCAAATGAAATCCCGATCACCGGTTCTGTTAAACCATGTTCCACCATGCAACTGGCGATATGCGCGTGATGGTGTTGCACGCCAATCTTGGTTCTAATCTGAGATTTCATTACAAACCGGGTTGACCAATAATCGGGGTGCAAATCATAGGCGGCGATATCCGGTTCGATTTCCAATAATTTTTTTAATTCCGCCAATTCCTTTTCATAATTTTGCGTGGACGGGTATTCTTGTAAATCCCCCAAATGCTGGGAGAAATATGCCTTGTTCCCTTTGGACAAACAAAAGGTGGATTTCATTTGCGCTCCCGCTGCAAATATAGCGGGACCGTCTTCAAGTAACTCCACCGGATTAGGGACATATCCCCGCGCCCGGCGCAACATAACGGGTTGCTGATTTATTACCCGGACAATGGAATCATCGCATTTATGGGCAATCGGCCGGTTATGCACCAGGGCACAATCAATGACTTTTTCCATAAGATTTTGCAATTCCATTTCTTCGCTGATAATGGGTTCATCGGTAAAATTCCCGCTGGTCATGACCAGGGCATTGAAATGTTGCATTAGTAATTGATGCAGCGGAGTATACGGCAGCATCACACCCAAATGAGAATTGCCGGGTGCCAAATCGGGGGATAAATTACCGTTTTTCTTTTTCTTCAATAACACAATAGGACTTTCGGGACAGGTCAACAGTTTTTCTTCCATTTCATGCAAATGGCAATATTCCCGCACAATATCCACATTGGGAAACATAATCGCCAATGGTTTATCCGGCCGGTTTTTTCGTCGTCGGAGAGATTGAACCGCCAACTTGTTGGTCGCGTCACAAACCAGATGATACCCCCCCAATCCTTTGACCGCCATAATAATTCCATGTTGCAACATCCGGATGGCTGATTCTAAAGGTTCCGTGACTTTCATTTTCCCGCTGGGCGATAACATGGCGAGTTTGGGTCCGCAATCCGGACAGGAAATTGGCTGGGCATGAAACCGCCGATCGCGCGGGTCATTGTATTCTTTTTGGCATTTCGGACACATGGTAAACTCTTCCATGGTCGTCATGGGCCGGTCATAGGGGATATCCTGAATAATCGTGAACCGGGGTCCGCAATTCGTGCAATTGGTAAAAGGATATTTATATCTACGATTATTTGCATCTTCCATTTCTTTTTTACAATCCGCGCATAACGTCGTATCCACCGGTATTTCCGTGTGACATTCCCCGTGATTTTTACTTTCCAAAATCTGAAATTCAGTGTGTAGCAATCCCTCTTGTTCCAAAACCGTTATCTTCTCAACTTTTGACAGGGGCGGCGGGGTGTTTTTTAACCTTTTGATAAAACACAAAATGTTCTCTTCCTTCCCTTCCACTTCAATCGTGACTCCATCGGTTGAATTCTCTACAAAACCCCGTAACTTTAAATCAGTCGCAAACTGATAAACAGTAGGACGGAATCCAACCCCCTGCACTCTTCCAGTGACTTCGATACGCACCCTTTTTTCGTTCGATACTCCTGTTTTCTCTTTCAACCCGGCACTCATTTTTTTCCATTCCTTTTTTATTTAGTTCCGGCGCAGGAGTGGAATTGTTATTTTCAATTCCACTCCTGCGTCGCTTCTTTAAAAGCAGGATTTATGCCATACCAGTTATAATAAACAATTGAAATTAATAGTGTTATATGAAACAAATAGGACTTAATATAGTGGAATTATATCGAGAATTGTCATGAATAAAGACAAAATCACTATATTTATTACATTAATATCTGATTTTATTGGTGTTATGATTTTTTCCATTCCTTTAAACAAACGTCCAATTTTAAGACAAAATATATCTATATTTAGACACCTGAAAAGTCATGATGGATGAAACTTTTAACGAACGAGACCTCTGAAAAAGTATTGTTTTTGTTTTACAAGAGTGATAAATAAAAAAAGAGAAGGTTGAGGAGGAGGAAAGAAGCGGTTGGGAGAGTCCAACGACCTTTGGAGGAGTCTCCAAAGAGGAGAATACACTGGTATTCTTGTCCTTTTCGGATTAAGGAGACACAACTCCCCTGCGTTTGACCATCCGGACCAGATTCTCGGCCATGACCGCCATCTCCAAGAATTGTTTCACTCGTTGTAATCCGCTGACCGTCATCTTGCGTACCCCGCGCCAGAGTTTGAGACACCCGAAATACGATTCAATCAGATACCTTTTCTTCTTTTTCCAGCGCTCATTATGTCGTACATCTTCAGGTTTCTGGACTCGGGCATGGCGCTGATTCCGTAAAATCCCATCCACGATCCCATGGCGTCCCAACCACTCCCGATTCCGTTTCGCATCAAATCCCCGGTCCGCCAGCACGATCCCTTCCTCTCCGGTCAATACTTGCGGCAGTAAAAATACATCATGAATATTCGCAGGCACGACTAACGGTCGTCCCCCCAACGTCGTCTTGGGATCATAGCGTAAACACACATTATATCCATGCACGATCTTCAAGGGTCCTCGTTTCCCGGTTCCTGCTTCCGGTTCTAAGGGTTTCCCTTCTGGATCTGTGGCCTCTTTCTTATGATGACTTTCCACGAGGGTCGCATCCACAATCACCACACTCCCTTTCTTTAAGGACACCTTCTGCCGTCCTAACTGTTCTTCAAACCAGCCCCACAACTCGTTCTCCACTCCCGCCTGGCGAATTCTCTCCCGAAACTTCACCAGCGTCGTATCATCCGGCACTTCCTCCCCAAAAGCAATCCCCACAAACTCCCGAAAGGACAACCGATCCGTAACCTCTTCAACTACCCGCACATCTGACAGATTATAAATCCTTTCCAACAACCATATCCGAAATAATACCTCCGGCGCATACCCCGGACGTCCCTGATCCTTCGAATACATTCCTTCCAACCGTTGATGCAGTCCCTTCCAATCCAGCATCCCTTTCAGTTTCTCCAAAAACTTCCCGGTCTTCGTATCCAACTCCATCCATCCTTGCAGTAAGTGTCCTTGTCCTTTTTCTTCCCCGATCATGTGTCTCTCCTTTTAGGTTTTCCTTCCCATACTCTCAATCCCAACAAAAGGTAGACTTTTTCAGAGGTCTCGAACGTCAAAAGTTTGAGAATTTTAATGGATCAGAGTATTTCGCCATTTGGCGAAATATTTTTATAGAATTGATTTTATTGAAGATAAAAAACTATTAACAAATGAGTCCTCTGAAAAAGTGTGCCACCCGATTTTGTCATTCTGACCCTGAGCTTGCGAAGGGGAAGAATCCCTGTGTTCTACCTGATGTAAAGCGACTTTAGACCGGGATTCTTCGTCGCTACGCTCCCCAGAATGACACGGTTTGTCGTTTTAGTGACTTTTTCAGAGATCACAAATGTTAAAGGTTTTTCCCGGTCTTAAGGTTTCCTAATTTGCCGAGGTGCTCATTTATTTCTTTTCGGAGAGATATTCACGAAAGGGGCGGGAAGGTTCATTTTTCCGTTTGGCAATGAGTGACAAATCCAATAGGTCTTCCCGTAATTCTTTTTCCTCGGCAATCCGCAGGATGACATGATTACGTTCCTTTTTGGATAATGATTTTAAGGCGGTGATAAATACTTCTGCTGTGGCTTGAGACCCGGTCATTATTACATTCTCCTTTCACTCTCTATACAAGATAAATTTTATCAAAATACAAGCATTATGCCAATTAAACCTCTGAAAAAATCTTGATGGATATAACTTTTGACGAACGTCAAAAGCGGATGGATTTCAGAGAGTTGGAATTCTTGCGCAGTTGCGCAAGAATTATTGGTGGACGGAGACTCCGTGACCGCAAAAAGCCCAAAGTTAAGAGTTGACAGCAAAAACCCTGAAAAAAAATCCCCCCTTCCTAAAAGCCCTGAAAAAGACCTGAAAGAGATTAAAAGGAGAAGTGAAAAAGTGACGGAGTAAATACGGCCTTGGTACGGAGACAGTGTGTAGCTGGTTTTACACTTTTAAACGCCATATTAGTAATGATTATTAAGATGGAATCATTTTAAAAAAACACTTTATGCGTCAGGAAATTGAGGGCTTTTTTTACTCTTCCATTTTATCCGAAGTTTTAGGTATCTACATCCCGATATTTGTTCAAAAACTTAATCAGACCCTTGTAACCGAGAAGTAACCATAATCCAATTCCAGCTCGAAGGAGAGATTGAATTAAGGTAATGGCTCTTAAACCAATACGATAATTATCTGTTTGGTAATGGTTGTTCATGTAAACTTCTTGCAGAAGTTGAAAAATCGACCCAAGGATTGCAGGAACTGCTATGACTAAATTATATAAGCCGATAGCGGAGAAAACAATTCTCTCCACATCTTTATAAGCCCATATAAGTTTCTCGTTGGGATGGTCCTCATCGGATACTATGTAACGGCTGATAGGGTTCGGCCTAAGGAAGAGTAGAAATCCAAGAATTGCCAAAAGGACTATAGGGATTAAACCCACTACAGGATTCCTCATAAACGTATAAAATCCACTAGAAAGATATTCCACTACTATAAATAAGACACTAATCCCAAAAATCTTGCAGACCAATGTGGCAATATCACGTTTATTCATCTCAGAATTTTCAAGGGGTGACTTTGTATCTGCCTTTTCTATTTGATATCTTTTTTGGCATTCTTCGTTTTTGCAATAAAAGCCATTTTGGGCATCAATTAAACAATCAAAACAATAAGAATATCCACAAGATTTGCATACCCCAAGCACCTCCCGATCCGGATGGTTCCTGCAATGGTCGGAAGGGATACCGGTTACGATATCTTGGGTTTCCTTCGAATCTGGAGAAATAGGTTTATTTTCATCCATGGACGGTGAGTTGGTTTTGATAACTTTCATTCCACAGAATTGGCAAAAATCAGAATCATCTCGAATGGATTTCCCACATTTTCCGCAAAACATAAACTCTCCTCCTTTTATCTAATCATAAACCTTACATAAATATACGTCAATTGCAACGACTGGAAAAAGACAGGAGCGTACCGGAGTAATCGGATGGGGAGTCTAAAATGTCATAGGGAATATCGCAAAGAGCATTTTATGCGTCGGGAATGGAACGAAGTGAATTTCCCAACGCCCTCCTTGTGATAATAAGAGATTCTTCCATCTCTTTATATATCCTAAGGTCAGAAAAATAATAATGGAAGCATCGGGAATAGGTGAAGCAAAAGTTCCCGATGCATCTCATTAAACTCAAGGTTTTCTATGCGTCGGGAATGAAATGAAATGGATTTCCCGACGCCCTCCTTGTGATAATGAGAGGTTCTTTCATCTCTTTAAATAATCTAAGGTCAGAAAAATAATAAAGGTAGCAAGGGTTATGGTTGAAGGATTTCAGGTTAAGTGTACTATTTAATTTTTGGTGTTTCTCCAGAACGGAGATCCCTAACTAAACGTGCCAAAGATTTTTTATATTCCTTTGGATTATTCCATTCACGGAAGTCCCCAATATTTTTAGCAATTACATCGGCTTTACGAGGATGTTCCCAACCTTTGAAAATATAATCATCCAGCCGAATAGGAAATAGAACGTTTTTGGTTATTCCTTTCCTTTTGAAATCATCCTCTTTTTGAAGAGCTCGTTCAATTTCTCTAAGTACAACAGGTGCATTTAAAGAGCTTTTGCTACATATCACGATTAGTTTATCATATCGTTTAACAGCCTTATCAACTTCACCAATTAAATCTTCACCCCATTTAGCATCCTCTTTCCAACGCCATACCCGAACACCATTATCCTGTAAATCTTGATAAAGACATTTACTAAAAATATCATCATTCTCTGTAAAAGATATGAAACAACTATAAAATTCAAAAGCTTTACCAGTAAGTGAATTTAGGTAGTCAATCAAAATATCGGGAACACCAGCTCCCTTAAGAAATACTTTTGGGATTTTTCCTTTTGATTTAAATAAAGTGTCTACACTAATGGAGCTGGGAGCGAGATGTTCAACCATCTCCAATCCTATGGTCTCCGATAAATCAACATCTACGAATATAGTAGAACAACACTTGGCTCCCTGGAGCTTGGCTTCCTGGAGAGAGGCTTTATAGAGAGTGACAAAATTAAGATTGGCTCCCCGGAGATCGGCTCCCCTGAGATCGGTTGCCCAGAGAGTAGCTCCTAGGAGAGTGGCATCCTTGAGATTGGCTCCCCAGAGATTGGTTGCCTGAAGATTGGCTCCCATGAGAGTGGCTCCTTGGAGATTGGCTCTATAGAGGTTGGCAAGCTGGAGACCGGCTTCAACTAAATCAAGTTGAATATCTTTATTTTCAACTCTCCATTCTTTTATTGCTTTAGCACCTTGCTTTACTACTTCCATATGCTCAGGATTTGCCATATTGTTTTGACTCCTTTTCTAAGTGAAATGATAAGGTTAGAATCAAGGAAAGTCAATGTTGTTGAAAGAATTTCTTTTATTCAATTCAAAGAGGTTAATATATTTAATTTGACTTTTTTGGTAAAAAATAATAAACTTTCATTATCAAATTAATATTACTTGGATTGATATAAATAAAATTATTCTATTTTTAGTGGTTCTTCTGCACGTAAGTCATATAAGAGACGCTTAAAGCTATACTGAAAATTATCATGAATTTTCCAATCTAAGAAATCAGGAATATAATATTTTCGTACTTCAATTGCTAAATCTTCTCCAGAATCTGTGTCAAAACATTCCCATTC
Source organism: uncultured bacterium (assembly GCA_963768165.1). GTDB lineage: Bacteria > UBP4 > UBA4092 > UBA4092 > UBA4092 > CAVYHJ01. Next base: position 641,050 of record CAVYHJ010000002.1, read on the forward strand.
TGTTATCATTTTCATACCAACAAGACGTATGGGAAAAAGTACTCGTTTATTCAATATTTTTTCTTTAATCCTTGCTTTTCGTATTTCCGTCTCAACCCATTTACTATGGATACTATTCTCCGAAAGAACCAACAAAAGTTTGTCATATTTTTTTATTGCTTGTTCGATCTGATCATTTAGAAATCTACCTCCTTTCATATCCTCTGGAGCATACCAAACCCTTAAATGTTCATCTCGTAACCTTGAAAAAAGTCTTTTACAAAATTCATCATCCTTACTACTATGGCTAAGAAAACAGGAATAAAATTGAATAGGCTTCATTGCTCCTATAAGAGAGTCTAAATTATCAATTAAGGTATAAGGAATACCTGCACCTTCTAAAAATTCTCTTGGAATTTTACCATTTGACATAAATAAGGTGTCTACACCAATGGAACTGGGAGTTCGATGTTCAACCATCTCCAATCCTATGGTTTCCGATAAATCAACATCTCCGAAAGTTGTATTACCACATATAACTCCCCGTAGATCGGCTCCCCGTAGATCGGCTCCCTGAAGATCGGCTCCCCGTAGATCAGCTCCCTGAAGATTGGCTCCCTGGAGATCGGTTCCTTGGAGATCGGCTCCCTGAAGATCGGCTCCCTGAAAATCAGCTCCCTGGAGATTAGCTCTCTGGAAATCGACTTCTCTAAGACCGGCTTTCTGGAGATGAGTTCCTCTAAGATGGGCTTCCTCAAGATGAGCTCCTTGGAGATCGGCTCCCTGGAGATTGGCTTCCCAGAGATCGGATCCCTGGAGATCGGCTCCCCGGAGATTAGCTCCCTGTAGATCGGCTTCTCTAAGACGAGCTTCTTTAAGATTTGCTCCCCAGAGATAAGCTCCCTTGAGATAAGTTCCCAAGAGATAGGCTTTATCAAGATGGGCTTTCTGGAGATTGGCTCCCTGAAGATCAGCTCCCTGGAGATTGGCTTCCACGAGATTGGCACCCCCAAGATAAGCTCCTTTAAGATTGGTTTTAAAGAGGTTGGCTCCCCAGAGATTGGCTCCCCCGAGATTGGCTCCCCCGAGATCGGCTCCACGGAGATCGATTCTCTGGAGATCGGCGTTAATTAGATCAAGCCGAATATCTTTATTTGTAACTCTCCATTCATTAAAAACTTTAAACCCTTGCTTTACTATTTCAACATGTTCTGGATTTGCCATATTATTTAAACTCCTTCCCGAATTGAAATGATAAGGTTAGGAACAGGAAAAGTCAATGTTGAAAGAATCGTTTTAAATCAATTCAAAAGAGGATAATACTATTTATTTGATTTTTAATGGTTCTTCTGATCGTAAGTCATCCAAGAGACGTTTAAAGCTTATTTCAAAATTATCATGATCTTTCCAGTTGGAGAAATCAGGGATAAAATATTTTCTAACTTCAATAGCTAAATCTTCCCCGGTATCCGAATCAAAACATGTCCACTTTTTTAATTGATCAATAGTAATTAATCGAATGGGGAATAATATTCTTTTGTTTGATTCTCGTTCTTTTTTTCTTGCATTGAGAATTTCCGTCTCAACCCATTTACTATGGATACTATTCTCTGATAGTACTAATAAGAGTTTGTCATAGACTCTAATGGCTTTGGTAATCTGGTCAATTAATAATTCCCCTCCCTTTAATTCCTCTGGAGCATACCAAATCCGTAATTGTTCGTCTCGTAACCTTGAAAAAAGTCTCTTGCAAAACCTTTCATCTTTACTGCTATGGCTCAAAAAACAGGAATAAAATTGGATGGGTTTCAATGCCCCAATTAGATCGGGTAGATATTTAATTAAAGAATCATGAACACCCGCACCTAATAAAAATTCTCTGGGAATTTTTCCTTTTGATTTAAACAATGAGTTTTCTCCAATAGTGCTGGGATAATTATGCATGACCGTCTCCAATCCTATAGCCTCGGATAAATCAACATCCCCAAAAAAAGTATCACCACATATAGCACCTAAGAAATTGGCTCGTTTAAGATAAGTTCCTATGAGGAAGGCACTTTGGAGATCGGCTTCCTCGAGATGGGCTTCCGTGAGATCGGTTTCCTTGAGATAGGCGCTCTGAAAATTGGCTCTCTGAAGATAGGTTCCATGGAGATTGGCTCCCTCGAGATTAGCTTCTGTGAGATTAGCATCTTGGAGATGGGCTCCCGAAAGATCAGCATTTCGTAGAAAAGCTCCTATGAGAAGGGCTTCCATGAGATAAGCTCCTTGGAAATTGGTTTCCTCGAGATCGGCTCCTTCGAGGTTGGCTCCCTCGAGATCGGCTCCTTGGAGGTTGGCTCCGTCGAGATCGGCTCCTTGGAGATTAGCTTCCACAAGATTGGCTCCCTGAAGATTAATTCCCATGAGATTGGTGCCATGGAGATTGGCATAACTTAGATCAAACTTTGTATCTTTGTTTTTATATCTCCATTCATAAATTGCTCCAAATCCTCGAATTACTACTTCCTCGTGTTCAGGATTTGCCATATTGTTTTGACTCCTTCCCAAATTGAAATGATATGATTAGAAACAGGAAATGTCAACATTCATTCAAATAATTATCTGCGTCAGGAAATTCACTTCTTTCCATTCCCGACGCATATTATGGGATATTTATATTATTTCAAGGATACCGAAGGGATGGGAGATTTTTGGGTTTGTTGCGCAAGCCAGGCAATCCATTGATCCATGCCCTGACCGGTTTTGCAGGAAAGTTCAAAGACGGGGGCTTGGGGATTGAGTTTATGTAAATCTTCGTAGAATTGTTCTTTACGAAATTCCAGATAGGGTAACAAATCAATTTTATTCAGGATGACACAAGTCGCGTCACGGAAGAGTTTGGGATATTTGAGAATTTTGTCATCCCCTTCGGGTACACTGAGAACAGCAATTTTGGCGGATTCGCCGATATCGAATTCCGCGGGACAAACCAAATTCCCGACATTTTCAATAAACAGAATATCCAGCGAATTCAAATCCACATTTTCCAACGCGTGATGCACCAGGTTGGCATCCAGATGGCAGGAACCTTCGGTTAATAGTTGAACGACCGGCACATTATGTTTTTGAATCCTATCGGCATCCCGTGTGGTCGCCAGGTCTCCTTCCAAAACGAAAATATTGTACGCGTCCCGCAATCGGTCAATGGTGCATTCCAGGATGGAGGTTTTTCCGGAACCGGGTGAACTCATCAGATTCAGACAGAGGATTTGTTTCTCCAACAAGGTTTTCCGGGTTCGCTGTGCCCAGTCATCATTGGCTTTCATTAACCGTTTGACAATTTTTATTTCCATAATGTCATCATTTCAATTATCCGACAATTCAATCGAATCAAGAACCAATTCATTGCCCGACACCATGTTCACATCTACCGACCCGCACTTGGGACAAATAAAATCATATTCTGTCACTTCCACTCGCTCCGCGCATTTTCGGCAAACAATACAAATCGGAATTTCCTTCAGGAGCAATTGTGACCCTTCCAACCGAGTGCCTTGACTAGCTACATCATAACAGAATCTCATCATTTCAGGAACAAACTGGCGCATTTTCCCCATAGTGACAGAGACGGATTTTACCTTGCGTTCGGGATATGGTTTGATTTCTAATTGAACGCTTTCGACTAATTCCTCTATGACAGAGACTTCATGCATAATTAAGTCCAAAGTTCAAAGTCTAAAGTCCAAAGTAATTTAAAACATACTCCAAAATCTTTATTACCCTTTTGACCCTTGCATGATCCGGCGGTAACAAGGAGGAGGGAATCCCGGTTTCCTGGGTAATTCACCGGTTTTGACCATAGCAAGGATGTCCACCACCATGTCATCGGCGGCTTGCTTAGTTTTCTCGGTTAACTCCGTGCCGAAATTAAAATCAGTGCCTTTTACTGAAAAGAGCATCCCCGCCGGCGATTTATGATGCAGCGATTGACACATACCTAACAGTGTCATGGGAGTCAAATGATGTGAAATCGCGCCGACTTCATATCCCGGTTCAATCACTGTGATTTTAGTCCAATCCTCGACATCGCTGACATGGCAATCAATAAAAATTACCAAATCATAGTCTTTCGCGGTATCCGCCCATTCAATTTCCAATTGTTGCAGGGTCTCTATGGTGACATAGTCCGGCACCATTGGAGTTAATTTCTCAGCAATATACCACCCTACCCGGTCGTCTTTTCGATTGGGATTCCCATAGGCAAGAATGAGAATAGGATTATGATGTGTGGTTTTGGGTTTTTTTGTATCCGACTCCATATTTTACGCTCCTAACTTTGCAGGGTTGAGACAGGGCTCAACCTCTACTATTTATTTTACTAAGGTATCCAGGTTCTTTCCATCTGAATCTATTAATTGAATCACCAGGGGCATTTCGCCAATAGCATGAGTTGAACAGGATAAACACGGGTCATAACAGCGGATGGCGGCTTCCACCCGATTGAGCATACCCTCTTTTAAATTGGTGCCGTCCACATATTGCAGGGCAATCGCTTTAACCGCTTGATTCATCGCCAGATTATTATGGCCAGTAGCGACTACCAGATTTACTTTTTCAATCCGGCCCGCGCCATCCACCCAATAATGATGAAACAAAGTCCCGCGCGGGGCTTCGATAATCCCGACACCTTCTCCATTTTTGGGGAAACCGTTATTGATGATATCCTGGCCGAGGATATCGGGGTCATGGAGTAATTGTTGAATTCGTTCAATTCCAAAAAGAGCTTCTATCATGCGGGCATAATGATAATAGAAAGAACTATGTTGAATTCCACCATTGAGCGATTTCCAATTGAGCCATTCCTTATGCGCCAGGGGTGTGCTGATTTTATCAATCAGATTCAACCGTGCCAGGGGGCCTACACGATAGGCGCCTTCCGGATATCCTTTTTCTTTGAAGAACGGGAATTTAAGATAAGACCAGTCTTCGGTAGCTTCTCCGATAATCGAAAGATAATCGGAAGGGGGAACTTGATCCACCAGAATATTTCCATCAGTATCTTTGACGCGGAGTTTTCCATCGTAATGTTCCAAACTTCCGTCCGGTTGAACCAGGCCCATGAAATTGGAATCAAAGGAGGCGAAGGTATCCACTTCTACTTGATGTTTTTCAATATACCCTTTAATTAAATCAATGGCGAATTGCGCCGAACCGATAGATTCCTGAATATCGCGTAGCAATTCGTCTCTTTTCTCCGCGCTGAAAGGTTTATTCACGCCGCCGGGAACAGTGAACTCCGCATGGATTTTCCTGCCCGCCACCGCCTTAATGGTTTCCTGTCCAAATTTACGCAACCGGATTCCGCGTAGAGCGATCTCCGGATGTTTTTCAATCAGTCCCATGATATTGCGTGCCGCCGGGTCGGAATCATATCCCAACAATAAATCCGGTCCTGAAAGATGGAAGAAACTCAAAGCATGAGACTGAACCAATTGTCCCATGTGCATGAGTTCGCGCATGAGTTTCGCGGGTTTGGGAATCTCAACTCCGAGAATCGCATCCCCGGCTTTGGACGATGCCAGCAGATGGCTGACAGGACAAATTCCGCAAATCCGGGCAGTGATACTGGGCATTTCGGAGAAATGCCGGCCTTCACAGAATTTCTCGAATCCACGAAATTCAACCACGTGAAACCGGGCATCATTCACCTTTTTATTTTCATCCAGATGAATGGTGATTTTGGCATGTCCTTCGATCCGGGTCACGGGGTTTATGGTAATGGTCTCACTCATAACAAATCCTTTTTAATCGTAATGCAACCGGCCATTCGACCAGAAGGGAATCCGTCCGGCCAATAATTCGGTAATGGCATAATAAATTTCATCCGCGCTGGGAGGACAACCGGGAATATAGGCGTCCACCTTGACAATTTCTTGAATTGGTTTTACGCGGTCCAGCAATTCAGGGACTTCGGCAGAATGGGGAATTTCCCCAATCAAGGTACTTTCCGTGTCCACATAGGCTCTTTCCAAAATAGTTTCTTTCTTAAACAGATTGCGTAACGCCGTAATGCCGCCGTAACAGGAACAATCGCCAATGGCAACGAGAATTTTGCAGTTCGCCCGCATTTTTCTGAGAACTTCAATATTTTCATTGTTGGCCACGGAACCTTCCACGATTCCCACATCCACCTGAGGGCATTCTTTGATATCGGTAATCGGGCTGGAGGTTATTTCAATGAGCTTGGAGAGCTCAATCAACCGCTCATCCAAATCAAGGAACGACATGTGGCATCCGGAACATCCACCCAACCAGACTGTCGCTATTTTTACTTTAGGCATGTTGTTTTTCCTCTACAAGATACGAAATACATTTAAACGAAAGCTTTTCCAAATCCACCGGAACGGTATGCATTCGATAGTCTGATAATCTGTTTTCAATTTCCTTTTGAACGTATTTCATACGGTCTCTAACCGGAAGTGCAATTGTGTGAGAATCATCTTCCGTCAAACGGTTAATCAACTCCGCGAAAATCTGCCAATCTTCTTGAATATCACCCAGTGGGAAAATCGGTTCAAGAATCTGTTTGACACCCTGGGAATTGTTCATGGTACCCGATTTTTCATACCAAACCGGACTTGGCAAAATCACATGAGCATATTTCAATACTTCCGACGGATAACTCGCCTGTACGATAACAAATTCAATTTTAGATAATTTCTCCAAGGCGGCTTCCGTCCAGGGAAATTCATCATCTCCCAGAGCAAGATAGAGAATTTTGGTTTTTTCCGGGTCTATATTTTCCAACGGATTAACGGCTGCGTTGTCCAACACGTCTTTTTTATTAGGGACTAACTTATCCATTTCAAAAGCGCCGCGGGCATTGGCACCATGGCGTAATCCAAGAATAGGAAGTTTTCCATTTTCCAACCTGCCAACCAACCGAGATAAAAGTATCAAGGTATGGAATAAGCCGGGATTGTTTTGATTGGATATTCCACGACCATAGACAAAAACCGGATTTTCCGCCCTTTGTAAAAGCCGCGCTATCTGAACTATCTTATCCCAGGCTATCCCGGTTTTGGATTCGGCAATTTCAGGTGAGTATTCAGAAAAATCTTTTATCATATTTTCGGGAATGGAAGTATTTTGTTTTCGTTTCGGGTCATCGAGAATCGCATGAATCAAAGAATTCAGAAGAATTCCGTCGGTATTGTGTTTCACGCGAATGGCAATGTTGGAAATATCATCCAAGACCGCTTTCCGCAAATTGATGGTAATTAACGGAACGTTTTGTTTTCTGACGCGGCTTCGGATTCTGGACGCCAATACTTTATGTGTTCTTCCCGGGTCGGCACCTAGAATAACTACACAATCCGAATCATCCAGACGGGAAATATCGGATTCCAAATCCGGCACAAAATATTCAGATTCCGGTTGATAAACGGATTTTACAAAAGAACTGTATTCGTAACGGTTCAGGAGTTCCGCGTGAGGAGTTCCGACAATCTCCCGGAAGAGTTTCAGGAATAAATAAACTGATTCATTGGTGCTTTGAGGTGAAATGAATGCCTGAACCGCATCCGGAGATTTTGTTTTAAATCGTTTTAACCGGTTCGCCACCTGCCCTAATACTTTATCCCAACTGAATTCAACCGGAGTGCTCTTTTGGGAGACAGTGGGTTTAACAATACGTTCTTTGTGATTCAATAAAGGTTCGTATCGGCCTTTGACGCAGAGATGCCCTTCGTTAAATTCGGAGGAGACGTCTCCATCTATTTTGACAATATGATTTCCCATGGAATAAACATCAATTTCACAACCCAAACTGCATTGCTGGCAGATGGTGTTGGTTTTTTTACAATTGGCAGATTTCCCACGAAATGCGCCTAATTTATCGAAGAATGCGCCCGTCGGACAGACTTGTACACATCCCCCACACGACGTGCAAGTGGAATTTTCAAAAGATTGATGCAGGTCCACGGTAATAAAAGCGCGTCCGCCGCGCATGGACAAATCAAGGGTATGAACACCTTCTATTTCATCGCAATAACGGATACAGCGGGAGCAAAGAATACAACGATTATGGTCTAATAAAAAGTACGGATTAGAACTATCTACCGGCAGATTGGGAAATAAATAGGGATACCGGATATGATCCATTTTGTGTTGATACCCCAAATTTTGAAGTTCGCAATCGCCTCCGCTGACCACGCAGAACGGACAGAAGTGATTCCGTTCGCTGAAAAGCAATTCCAAGGTAATCCGGCGCATATTTTGTAATTTTGGGGTTTGGGTTTTAACAATCATTCCCTGGGTTACCGGAGTAGTGCAAGCGGTCGCCACTTTTCTCATTCCTTCAACTTCTACGAGACACATTCTGCAGGCTCCGACAGGAGATAAATTTTTCAGATAGCAAAGGGTGGGAATATGGATGTTATTTTCACGTGCCACATCGAGAATGGTTTTCCCGGTTTGCGCGTTAATTTGGTTTCCATCAATTTGCAGGGTTATTTTATCCATGTGCCGCTACCCCTTTCTCCGGAAGAGAGTTCAATACGTTCCGCAACCTTGCCTCCGGTCCTGTTATTTTATAAACTGCATCGAATTTACAGGCATCGAAACAAGCACCGCAACGGATGCAGATATTTTCCACAATATAAAATTTCTTAAGATTATCTTTTTTGAAAATGGTGGTAACCGGACACGCGCGCGCGCAGAGACTGCAACCTGTGCAATTTTCTTCCAAGATTTTGAATTCCAGTAATTCTTTGCAAACTTTTGCGGGACAACTTTTATCCACGATATGTGCGAGATATTCATCCCGGAAATGCCGTAAGGTGGAAAGAATCGGATTGGGCGCTGTTTGGCCCAAACCACAGAGGCTGGTTTCTCTTACCGTTTCGCAAAGTTCTTCGAGAATCAGCAAATCGTCCATCGTTCCGTATCCTTGGGTAATTTTTTGTAATATTTTATGCATTTGTACAGTTCCAACACGGCAAGGAGGACATTTTCCGCAAGATTCGTCAAGACAGAATTCCAAGAAAAATCGGGCGACATCAACCATACAGGAATCTTCATCCATCACGATTAACCCGCCGGAACCCATCATAGCGCCCAGTTCGATTAACTTTTCATAATCGAGAGATGTATCGAGATATTGTTCCGGGATACAACCTCCTGAAGGGCCGCCTATTTGTACTGCTTTCAATTTTTTTTCATTGGGAATTCCTCCTCCAATATCGTAAACCAATTCCCGAAGAGTTGTTCCCATAGGAACTTCAACAAGTCCCGTATTGACCACTTTTCCGGTCAAGGCGAAGATTGCGGTACCTTTGCTTTTTTGTGTTCCAATAGTAGCAAACCAAGTTCCGCCTCGTGCAATAATTTCTCTCACGTTGGAGTAGGTCTTGACGTTATTAATCAAAGTAGGTTTTTTGAAAAGTCCTGAAATCGCAGGAAACGGCGGACGGGGACGGGGCATTCCCCGTTTTCCTTCCACCGAAGCAATCAAAGCGGTCTCTTCGCCGCAGACGAAAGCGCCCGCGCCAAGTCGAATTTCCACATCGAAAGAAAATCCTTGAGCTAAAATATTTTCACCCAAAAGACCTGTTTTCCTGGATTGTTGAATTGCCAACTCCAACCGTTTGACGGCGATGGGGTATTCCGCACGAAGATAGACGTAACCTTTATTGGCGCCGACAGCATAGGCGGCAATCGCCATCCCTTCCAGTAATCTATGCGGGTCAGCTTCAATGATTCCACGGTCCATAAACGCACCGGGGTCGCCTTCATCCGCGTTGCAGATAACATATTTTTTGTCGGATTTGGCGTTTTTAACAAATTCCCATTTCGTACCGGTGGGGAATCCAGCACCGCCCCTTCCACGCAAACCGCTTTTTTTCATTTCCCCGACCACATCGTCCGGTTTCATTTCCGAAAGAGCTTTTGCCAAGGCGGCGTACCCATCCTGCGCGATATACTCTTCTATACTTTCCGGATCAATGATTCCAAGATTGGACAGGACAATTCTTTTCTGTTTATTAAAGAAACCGGCGGTACCGGCATTTTGTTGATGTTCCAGTGTAAATTCCAATACGGGTTTTTTACCCTTCAAATGTTCCTTAACGACCCGGATGGCTTTTTCCGGTGTCATTTGAACATACGTAAACTTCTCAGCTTTTTTATTAACTACGGTTAGAATGGGTTCGAGATTATCCAGCCCGCTTCCCCCGTCCATGGATACCCTGACATCGTCAAGCTCTTGTTTCTCGATTTCATTTTGCAGCGCTTTCATGACGTCACGGGAACCCGCCGCAAGCCCAATAGTGCCCATGCTGACTGCGACCCGGAATTCATCGCCATTATTCTTTATATCCAATTTTCTTCTTATGTCATCACGTAGTTTAATTAATTCTTGTATATTCATAAAAGTTATCCAGAAATAAATTATTGATATTTTTTAAGTACCTTGGAAATCTTATCGGGTGTTATTTTGGCAAAGACATCCTGGTCAACGACCACTGCCGGTGCCAACCCGCAAGCCCCAAGGCAACGTGCCTTACACAAAGTAAACATATCGTCCCGCGTGGTTTCGCCATCGTCAATCTTCAAGTCCCGGCTCAACCGGTCAAAGACCCGGTCACCGCCTTTGACATAACAAGCGGTTCCCATGCAAACCGTCACCGTGTGTTTCCCCTTGGGAACCGTACTGAAAAAATGATAGAAAGTTACTACCCCGTAAATTTGACTTAACGGGACGCGCATTTTGATTGAAATATAATGCAAGACATCATCTCCAAGATAGCCAAATAATTGCTGGGACTGGTGCAAGATTTGAATGAGGGCATCGGGAGCCCAGTTGTAACGATCCATAACTTCGTCCAACTTCGCAAAGCGTATATCCCCACTGGGATGTTCAGCTAATATTTGTGCCATAAAAAAACTCCTTTACCTGCCTGCTTCCAAAGGAACCAGCGTATCCACTTTTTTTAGAACAATTTCCACTGTCAACCGGGTACTGCCCCCGACTTTGGAATCAATATGAAACTGATCTACCGACATTTTAATATTCGGCAAACCCATTCCCGCGCCGAACCCCATAGCCCTCACTTGATCACTGGCAGTAGAAAATCCGGGATGCAATGCCATTTCCAAGTCCGCGATTCCGGGTCCTTCATCTTCCGCTTCAATAATAATTTTGCCGTGTTCAATCCATGCTCTCAAGGTTCCGCCAATCGAATGAATCACAATATTGGTTTCCGCTTCGTAGGCCGCTATAGCCGCTCGCCGGATGATTTCCGGTTTGATTCCCATTCCTTGAAGTTGTTTTTTTAATTGGGAGGAGAGCAATCCAATATTCTCGAAATCCCCGGCACGCAATTTGGCATCTAGTAAATCTTGTTTGCCTTCTTTCCCAAACGCATAATTTTGAGCCATACTCGCGGCTTCTTTAGCGGCGACTTCGTCCACGATCATATTTAATTCAAATAACAATGTATCCAAAATATCCCCGCGGGTCATAATCCCCAAGAGATTGCCCTCTCTATCAACAACCGGAAAACGGCCATACGGATATTTCTGGAAAGTATTCAGAGCTTTTATTAAAGTAGAATTCGGGTCAAGAGTTTTGACATTACGAGTCATTCTTTTTTCAACCACCGAATTGATTTCTTTTTCATCCAGTGCTCGAATAATATCTTCCACGCTGATAATACCGACTAATTTTTTTCCCTGAACAACGGGGAGACCGGAAATTCGTTTATCCCTCAGAATCGTGCGGGCTTCCCACATACTCTTTTCAGGGGAAACGGTACTTACGATTTGAGTCATGGCATCCCGCACTCGCAAACGGTAGGCGAGTTCATGGATAAAACTAAAATTATCAAGTTCTTTGGACGCTCTCATGGGAATTCTCCATAACCTCAGATAGTTTGATACAAGATTCAAACATAGGATGTTGAGAAACATAAAGGGGAATTCTATGCGCTTTCGCCAGTCCAATAGTTTCTCCGGGAGGATATTTCCCACGTACGAAAACAACCGCGACGGCTCCGACAATATCCGCCGTTCGAATCACTTGCTGATTAGTATATCCTGTAAGGATAATAAAATTTCTTTTCTTGGTAGCGAGAATATCGCTCAAGAAATCAGCGGCACACACAGTATTTACATCCGGATTATAATCACTAACCGAAGAAATTTCGGCAGCATCCAATAATTCTATTATTTTTGATAGTTTCATATGAGTATCCTTTCCTTTCACTCAGCACCCTGTTAAATTGCAACCTTAATGCCACTTCACAGAAATACATGTATATTATTGATACAGTTATAGATATGAAATATATATAGCTGGCAAATCGGATTCAAGCATTAGAATGTTGTATAGTAATTAAACACTTTTTTATTTTTTAATAATTAGATTATTGGTATTAATTGAGTTATATAAATCTGTAGTTAAATATTTGAATTTGTCCGATTTCAGGACAATAAAAATTTAGAAGTGGTGAATTTCAAGTAAAAAATTGAGTTGCATCTCTTCTCCACATCTTTCACTTTCGTTTGTGTGTCTCGGGCTGATATTAGAAAATCAGACGACCGGAATCAAGAGGGATGGGAAACGAGAAAATTTTTATTTTGTTTATCGAGGGCTTTTTCAATAATTTGAATTAAAATACACCAATCAACGGGTTTGACACAATAATATAAAATTCCGGCGAGACGGGCATCAATTTCTTTCTGCGGATCATGACAAGCGGCGGTAAAAATAATTTCTATTTCAGGTTTCATTTTTTTCAACAAAGAGACGAGCGTGAGCCCTGACAAGTCCGGAAGATTTTCATCTACCACGACCACGCCGACATTTTTATTTAGAATGGTTTTTAAGCAATCTGCCGCTGTTTGCACTTGCAAGCAATGAATGGATTGGCTTTTTTGTTGGAAGAAACTTTCCAAAACAGGCTGTTTCTCTTGATCCACAATGAGGAAACACGGTATATTTTTGTTCATATAGATATTTTCCGGCTACCCGCTATTTACGAGAAACTTAAAGTAAACAGCGGGCAGCCAATTTTTTTATAATTTTGGGTTGCCATCCATTTCGAGTAACCGCTGCCACCGTCGGTCAATTTCATTTTGAATTTCCTGGGTCAATTCGCTATATTCCGGTTTTGCCAGATGATTAAAGATACTACCCATAATTTTGAATAATTCTGAAATAGGCACTTTCTTTCCAGCTTTTTCAGGGTTGTAATTCACTTTGGTAATCCCGTTTTCCACTTCATATAACGGATGCAGGCAGGTTTTAACAGCCAGGTCGATAATCTCCGGCCCTTTGGCAGGTTCCGCACCCCAGTTTAAGGGACACGTGGAAAATACCTTGCCAAAAACAAAACCGCCGTTTCGCACAGTTTGCTGGGCTTTGCGCGCTTTGCTAATCATATCCCGTGCATTGGATTCCGCCGCCTGGAATAGATAGGAACAATTGGTTCCCCGTAATATTTCGATCATATCTTTATGATGCGTTTTCTTTCCTTTTTGCTTCGGACCGAGATACGCATTGCTATTTCTCTGTCCTTTAATCCCGGTATAACACAACTGTCCACCGGTATTCATATATCCTTTGTTATCGTATTCAATAAAAATAATTGGATCGTTGCGTAACGCAGAACCAATCAATTGATCCATTCCGATATCATCCCCACCATCTCCAGAAACACAGATAAAGGTAATTTCTTCTTTGATTTTCCCTTGTGCCCTGAAGCGTTTATACATCTCGACGATACCGGTTGCCGTACTCGACGCATTATGGAACAGATTATGGAAATAAGGGACTTTAAAACTGGTCAAGGGATACCCGGTCGTGACCACCATTCCACAGCCCGTATTGAACAAGAAGACCACATGTCCGTCAATTCCTCGCAAGAATAAATTCAAATTGGTAAATATCCCACAACCCGGACATGCAGAATGTTTATCAAAACGATTCGGCATTGCCGCTAATTTTCGCAAATCAATCTTTTCCATACCCGCGTTCAAGGTACATTCTTCGGCGGTAAGAGGGTCAATGGTTTGAATGGGTTTATAATCCGGATTTCCCGGCCATGCCCCATAATATTCTTTGAATTTATTCAAATCCGCTTTGGGTTGTTTAAGTGCTTCTTTTAAGATTTTGATACTATCTTCCGAAGTAAAAGTTAATCCTCCCAAGCCATAGACCCGGCTGATAATTCGGTTGTCTTTAAAATAACGTTGTAAGGAGGCACCGATTTCATTTGATAAATAATTTCCAGAACCATATTGAGAAACCCGCTCGGCAACGACAACAACTGAATTATTAGGGATGGCATTGACGATTTCTTTTTCCGGCCAGGGACGTAAAACATACGGAACCACCAATTTTACTTTATGCCCTTGTTCTCGAAGTACATCAATAGCATTTCGTGCTGCCAACCCAGCCGAATTCAATATTACCAGCGTTGCTTCCGCGTCATCATCCCCATAGGTCTCTATAAAAGAATATTTCCGACCGCTCATTTGATAAAATTCTTCAAACAAATTTGGTATTAATCCATACGCTTTATCAAACTTGGTTTCCATTTGGACTTTGTCATTGATAATATCGTCATTCATGTAGGGACCAAACGTGTGGGGATTTTTTACGTCCAGAATATTTAGCCGTTCCGGTTTTGGTCCGACATAATTGGCAATATCTTCTCTTCTGGCAAAGACTGAAATCCGCCGGCTGCCGTGAGAAGTCAAAAATCCGTCATAACAAATAATCACCGGCAAATTCACCGCTTCCGCCAACTTGGTACCAATAATGTTCATATCGTACACGGCTTGTACTGTTGGCGCCAGTAAAATAATCCAGCCCCAACCAAGAGCCGCGGCTAAATCACTATGTCCGCATTTAATATTCAAGGGACCAGAAATTTCTCTGGCGGATAAATTCAAAACTACCGGTAATCCCGATCCGCTGACCACTGGCATTTCCTCGGCTTTCAACATTAATCCTTGTGCCGAAGTCACATCCACAGCGCGGCCTCCCGCAATCGCCATTCCGGTGACAATTCCTAGAGCGGCCAATTCGCTTGTACCGATAACAAAATTTATATCTGATTTTCCGGCAGCGACAGCTTTACTGACATATTCACCGACTTCTGAAGATGGGGTAATGGGATAATATCCTTCTCCATCAAATCCAATATCAATAATGGCGCGTGACGCCGCTTCGTTGCCATTAACAATCACCGGTATTTGCTCGACTTTATTCTTTAAAGATTCTTTTTCATCAATTTGTGGTTCACTGACCATGACATTTTCTTCAACTTTCATTGGATGTTATACCTCTGCCATTTCCCGGGGTAATTGTAACGCTTTTCCCCGTTTCGATTCGGGACATACTTCCACACATCGCATACACCCTTTACAAAAGGCTGTATCGATTCCTATTACTTTCCCTTCTTTCCAAATAATTCCACCCGGGTCGGAACAAACGCTCATACATATCGCGCAACCTGAACAAGCTTCCGGTTCAAATTTAGGAACAAAACCATACCCGCTAATTTGGTTGTTACGATTCACGGTGGAATGATATAACGCATCAATCGCTCCGCCGTTTAACATATTCAAATAACCAATTTCTCCACGGGTAATGGATGGAGAAATCAATGGAAAGGTAGTTTCTTCCGGGAAATATTCCTTGGTATGAATTTGTGTTGCTTCACGGTATGCGGCAATGTTCGCTTCCTTGGCACGGGGCCAAGTATGCTCAATCGCATCTATCACTGCATCTTCGGGGAATCCCATCACTTTAGAAATGATTGCCATTATCGGCATATTTAAACGAGAACCAGTTTTCGCGGCAATTTCCTGGGCATCCAGGCAAATGACCGTTCCGCTATTAAGTTGTAATTCTTGCCGGATTTCTTTGGGAGAGCGCGTGGTATTGGCAATCACCGTGGCATCTTTATGCAATCCTTTATTCAAGCCCAGTGGTTTGATAAGTCCCACATGGAAAATTCCAAGAATATGGGGTTTGTTATTGGGACCGACTTCACGAACCGGTTTTCCCAATGGGCAGAATCGAACCGATACATCCGTAGGCGTCCCTTTTTTTTCACTCCCGTATCTGGCGTCATAAGCGCCATCCAATCCGAGCGATTCCACGCCGATTTTAAACAATAATTTTGCCGCCATATTGGCACCATCGCCACCTATCGCGGATATTAAGATATTACAAAAACCTCTTTGATTTTGATAGGGCAATTTATATTCGTTCATCTATTTCTCCTTCATTTACTACAGATATCGCATTGATTATGCCAACTAGGTTATATTTATCAAAACATATTGATTACGTGGATTTTACGGTTATTTATTACATATAAAACATTATTTTCAAGTTCCATAATATGTTCGCTTTTATTACATATTTTCGATGTTATTTAAAAGGGGTTATACAAGTCTTTTGAAATCAATTAGTTAGAGTGTATCGTTTAAACTAGGAACAACGTCACTGTTAAATACATCGTTTTGGACAAATTAATGTGCGGAATTAAACATTAACTGATTGATAAGAGGACGGATTCTCTGCATCTACTTTAATTTTCTTAGGTTTTAATTCCTTTTTCAAAATCGGTTGGGCTAATTTCTTCATAGATTTTAATTTCAATTGATACATACCATATCTAAGATTTTGCGGGACAAGGTATTTGGCATCATCCGGCTGCACCACCAAGCTGACTTCGATATTCGGTGCCAATCCAATGGGTATCCCTTTTTTCATACAAGCCTCATACATATATTTCATTACCTGCCGCATATCTTCATATGCCGGTGACGGATGATTTTCCATCCCTGAACCTTCCAATGGCCGGAAAATACAAATGGTGGGAAATGCACCGACGTCTGTAATATAATCAATGGCTTTCAAGGTATCTTCCACGGGTTCCACCCCGGCAATAATCTCACCGGAACATCGGCCTTTGCCCAATTTTTTAATTGTATATTCCAAGGCTTGAAAAAAGGTTTTTTGACCAATAATTTTCTCTTTTCCCGGCAGGTATTTGGCAAAATATTCAGGGTTTTGAAATTCATAACAAAAAGAAAAATGATTCGCTCCCAAATCTATTAACCAATCATATTTGTGCAATTGCTTATAGGGAATTGCTTGAACGCCCACCAGCAGACCGACTTTTTCTTTAATGGCTTTGACATAGGGAGCAACCACTTCCAATCCATGATCTCCTTGATATCCGCTGTTGAAATGAATGAAAGTTGTTCCGGACTCTTGTTTCGCTGCCAAAGCGACTTCGACTACATCCCCAACATTTTTTTGTTCAATTTCATTGGTTCCGACATTCACTCCCGTGGTACAGAATTTACATTGTAATTTTTCGGGATATTTCCAAAATTTGCAGGATTCGCCGATATAAACTCCCAGATAAGTCCCTTGCAAAACACCGATTTGCGTCATGGGAGTGTCCCGGGATGTTTTCTTGAAGTACCATTTTGGATTTGGCGGGATTTTAATTTTATATTGAAGGTCTTTCGCTGCCTCATCCATCACAAAATAATCGTTTCCGGTTTTTCTTAAAAGGTATGGAGTGGTTTCCACAAAATCTTCCTCCACCGGCACATTCATCCAAATATCTTTCAAATCTCCCGGAATAATTAATTCCAACCCACTCCCTAATCCAGCCCGGGTTCGGGAAAACAACCGCGCATCATTCTCTAATGTACAGGAATCATGGATTTTAATTCCCTTACAGAATAAATCTATCTCTAACTCACATGGATTCAATCGCTTATTCATATTCCTGCCTCGTTTCTAGTTAACTAATCTATTCCGCAATATCTATACCAGATTCCAAATCCTCAATAATTAGAATGAAGGAGGCAGTATAAGATTGAAGAATCATATGGTGTAGCAGAGAAAGGTAATAGGGAAAAGAAATTCAATTATTCCTGATGCAATAAAAATATCATATTAAAATGAATGCGGTTTTAGTTAATATCGTTTCTTCTCGTTTTCTTTCCATACTAAACTCTCATTTATCATATTTTATCCTTTTAAAGATTGAAAATTTAATTCAAGTCAAATACATAAAAATTTTATGAAAGCGACAGAAATGAAAAGTAGTACAACCATGAAAAATTTAAAAGAATTGCATCCAAAGTACTACACGGGGAAAAACACAGCCTTGATATGATCTTGAATTGGATAAAGAGACGTAGGACCAAAGGTCATTTAAAAGAAAAGTCTCTGGTTTCTAGTTTCAAGTTTCAAGTTCCGGGGCTAGAGTTTCAATCCTTGATTACTCAAGGACAAGGTTTTAAGTTAATTAGGAAATAGGATAAAGGATTTAGGATATAGGTAAAAGAGAACGAATAAGTGAGATTTTTCGCAGACTCAGAATGATTCAACAAGTCTGTTTTATGTTTAGGATTTTAGGTTCCCTTGGGTTATACACCAACCGCACATTGGCTTCCGCATTTTGCCCCGATTCCGTGACAACTGTTTTCAGGGATTCATAAGAATCTTTTGAGAATCATGGATAATCATTTCTGGCGGAGAGTCTTTCCAGAATTCTTCCGGGATTCCTGTGGCATACACAGGAATAATGGCATAATCAACTACTGTTCCCTCTGTAGGATGCGCCGAATCAAAGGCAAAGCTATACCCCGTCCACGTTAAACTCCCATCCCCATTAATCAAAGCCGTGGCAAAACATTCTCCACCTGAATTCAGGTCAAGGTAGTCCACAATTGCCAGACTTCCGTCGGGTGTAATCTTTTGAAAACCAGATAATGTTTCTCCGGTATCATTACTCACATAATATTCTTTCCCCGTGTCTGTAACGTTTCCTAGCGTATCAATAGCAAACAATTCTATATAAGATTCGGATGCCCAAAGATATCTACCATCCTTGGATACCGCCAAGTCGCCTATGGAACTGCCAGGGATATTAAGGACTTGGGTTGTTGATACATTAAAGAGGCTATCAAAAGAAAGAACTCCCAAACCATCCCAAACCGGACTATAAAAAAATCCTAGATTTCCATTGGGTGTAAAAGCAAAATAAAAAGGTGAATCTACTTCAAGAGGATAGGTGGTCGTCAAACTCAAAGTCTTAGAATTATAGTTGATGGTATAGGCACTAAATGTACTAAAAGAAGATATGGCTAAAAGCCCCCGACCCAAAGGGTCTACTTTGGGACTGGCTATTAACAGACCTGGCGCTCCGTTTACCAAATCGCCAATAGAAGATATTGAAAAAACGGTCCCTATCCCAAAACCATACGCAGGTACGGTAATCAGTAATTGATTATTCGGGGTAATGGTAAAACCTGGGGAACCTTGGGGAGTCAAGGTTGATCCTAACGCAACTAGAGTACCATTCGACTGTACACGATACCGGTAGATGGCTTCACCAGTAGAGATAAATAGAAAATTATAGTTGTTTGTAACAGCAAGTTCACCGCTGATAAAACCATTCCATCCCACAGTATACTGAGTATATGAATCCAAGATTTGCCCATCCGGTAAGACCTTTAACTGATAAATTTTCCCTGGGTTATCTTCTCCGTCAATGACAAATAAACTGTAATAGGTGACATAGGCGAACCCCACAGAAACTCCGGCCACCATAACGAACATAGCTAATATACTTTGTAGTATGATTTTTTTCATCATCTTTCCTTATATTTATATATTATACTACGTTCGTCGTGTGAACACTTTTATTATTACGGATACAACTCTTTGACAAACAGGGCTGCGATGGGAGTCTCGTCTCAACCATCCAACATAAAAACTGGATTCTCTTCAATCGGGGTTGAGGACTCAGGTCAGGAAGATAAGGTGGAGTGTGCCATTTTGGCATAGCTAAATTTGCGATTTAAGGGGCTCAAAATGTTTCAAAATTGGGTCTGAGTTATCTCCCTATTTTCTCCGTATTATCTCCGTATTGTCTCCCATTGAAAAAGAGTGAGGATTTGGTTCGGGACTAGATTTAAGACTCTTTCAGGTGAGTTTGTAGTTTCTACGTCAATTTTGAGTGTTTCTTGAAGGTTTTAAAAGAGGAGCTGATAATTTTGGTTTTTATAGGGGAGATATTGGGAGGGATACCTAGGAGGGTCATACCCTCCTAGGTATCCCTCCGTACCCAAACCGGTTCTTTCGGGTTAGGAATGTCTCCTACACTGGTTTACCGAGGGAGTACGTTTTGCTTATTAGAGATATAAAGCTGTCACGGGAGAATCATGTCTCACCTACTTGCTCAGGAAATTAATGATTAATCCTGTCGGTCGTTCCATAACCCGTTGTGAAGAGAACCGAAAAGGCAGCAAATAGAATAAAAGTTATTTTTGCAAAGTATCTCCGTAGATTTCCCAATCCAAAACAGGGACTAATGCATTATTTTGATATTTAAACACAGGCGCTGTCAGTCCAGTCATAGCACTTCCGGGAGTAGTTCCCAAATTTGAACCTGAAGACACTGGTGGAATCATGGAATTTGACCAGTTTCTTGGAGTCCCAGAACCTGAACCATCCAAGATTGCCAACCGGTATTGAGAAGCACTTTTGGCGTTTAATAACCAATTTTTGGGAATCCCGACTTCAACCCCTTGACCGCCTGCGCCATAATCATTATAGGCATACCAGATAACACCAGGGTTTCCTCGCTGGGTCATTGAAATGGAACCCCAAGGGAATGTTGCAACCGAGGATGGGAATGTCACCTGACCCAAATATGTTTCACTCGTAACACTTCCCGATGTCGCAGCGCCATAGGCAATAAAATTACCATAGAATATAGCCGGTGAACTTGCGCTGTTGGTCGCAATCGTCACCAAGCTATCCCAACCGCCGTTGGCAATTTGAGTAAATTCATTTAGCGCATTGGTTTCGCCAAAAGTACCTACGGGCGGTTGCCCATTAAATCCCGTGGTGTTATTGGCATCGGAATCAATGAGAATCCATAATTCATCCCCGGACTGTAAAGTGCCTTCTACGAAAACCCAGAGTGTAGACGGATCGTCATATCCATATACTCGATGAGAGTACGCGCTTGAACCATACCCATTATTTGTGTTGGTATCCGTTCCGGATACAGCCAGGGTATAGGGCAAGTCCGTCGTGTCTCCCGTTATTGTTAAGGTGTTGGAATAAAAGGATTTCAGAATGTTTTCTGCATATTTATTTTGCGGAGAAAACCCCGTGTCAGAAAATCCGCCGGAAGTGGGGTCTGTATTCCATGCCCACCAATACGCGCCATAAAACCAAGGTTCCGTCGTCATTACGGAAAGACAGGCTAGATAACAATTCTGTTGCAGAGTGGGATTCACATTGGGAGAAGAAGTCTCCCAGGGTGTGATATTGGCGCTGTCGGCGCTTTGATAACCAATTTCCGTGAAAATGACAGGGATTGCGGGGAAATTAGCATCCCGAAAAGAGGCTATATCATTGGCCGTCGTTACCCATGCCGATGAAAGATCCGACAAACTAGGAGTTAAAGAACTTCCCAGAGGGAAATAAGCGTCAATACCCATATAATCCAAGGCATCCCACCAAGTCGGGACAGCATAATGGTCCCAATTGACAGCATACGTGATTGGCCCGGAGTAATTCGCACGGGCTGTCGCGGCAATCATCCGCCAACTGGAATCCCATGAATCCGTATTTTCAAACTCACATCCAATACAGAGCATATCCACATTTTTTTCCGTTGCCAACTGTGCCCAGAATTGGATAAAAGAGGAATAACTGGAAAACCAGGCATTGGATGGAACAATATTCCCGCGCCAGTCACCGTTACATAAATCGACCATGGGTTTCAACAGCACTTTCATTCCCAGCGCATGAATTTGGTCAAACGCATATTTAATAGAGGTAGTACTGGCACCATATTTAAACGGGGTAGAACTGGCCGATATCACAGTATCTGTCTCATTATTTTGGAACCAGAAATCACATAAGGAGACCCATTGAATCGAGTCGGACGCCATGACCTGAATGGTGGAATTGGAATCAAGAGTCTCGAGATCATTATATCCCCAAGCAGCATAAGACATTCCTCTTTGCTGGACAACGGTAAATGTGCTTGTGGTTATTGTGAGAGATAGAGCTTGCGTTGTACTACTCGATACAGAATCTGTAACTTGCACTGTAAAATTATAGGTGCCTAAAGTATTGGGTGTTCCGGAAATAAGACCTGTATTGATTAATGACAAGCCCGGAGGTACTGTTCCCGATACGGTTGACCAACTGTAGGGAGAAACCCCTCCATTCGCTTGGAGGGATAAATTATACGGAAAATTAATCACTCCATTACGCAAAGTAGTCGAAGTGGTAATAACCACAGGACTAGGGGTTAGACTCGGTCCAAATTCAGCATTATCCACTTTAAATACAAAGGTACCCGTTGGAGTGCCAATAATAAATTGGATACCAATTGCAATCATAGGAGTTCCAAAGACCGTGTCGTTTCTATACAATGTGAATTGCTGCCATGTAGTAGAAATATCTCCCGTGAAACCGCTTGGAGTAGGACCTGAATACCCTGGCGTATCATATCCTGGATTTGACCAGGCATATCCAGAACCTTGTTGGGAAAAAGCCTGTGTATACATATACGGAGGTTGAGCGGTTGTAGAACTTACCGCATAGATACTCCAAATGGTATCCGTACCCAAAACAAAGGAAGGATTACTATAAGAAAGGTTTATAGCGTCAGAGGCAGAGGAAGTTTTGTTGACAATAATATACAAACAATCTTCTCCTGAATATCCACCTGCTCCCCATCCAAGGGTAATCGTACCTCTATTACTACCGCTATTCCATACAGCTCCCCAACCCGTTGTATTGCTTGATTGTGAAAAATTGGTTGAATAATATGCAAAACCCGGATACAGCAGAAATAGTACCGTGCAAATTGTTAATAAAAAATACTTTTTCATACTTTTTCCTTCTTTTTTTTAAAGAATTGAAATGAATTTACTCTTTCAAATAGTATCTGCTGTATTAACTAACCTGTCAATTAATTTTGTATTACTGCCAAGACTCTTTAGTTTTATTCTTCCATTTTTGTGAAAAAAATTATCGTTTATCATGCAGATTGCATAACATACTGAAATAGGAGTGAGTGTAAAATATTGGTATTTGCCGTTCTACAATAATTTTGGTACAATTTGTAACATTATTATCAATTTCATTCAAATGTTAGGAGAATAAATTTATGGCTAATGAAACTGTATTTAAACGCTATGCAAATAATCCTGTGGTAACTTCCGCAAACGTTCCACGAGCCAATAGTATTCATAACAGCGCGATTGTTCGGTATAAAGGCGCCTACGCGGGAGTCTTTCGCGTAGATGAACAAGATTTTTGTTTTCGGATGCATGTGGGATTCAGCAAAGACGGTATTCAATGGGATATTGACCCGAATGTTTTAACAATGGAAAGCGATAACCCCGATATTCGTGTCAGTGATCATAGTTACGACCCCCGTCTCGTGGAACTCGAAGGCACGTTCTATCTAACCTGGTGCAATGCTGTGGCTCAGGGACCCTGTATCGGACTGGCGCGCACCACCGATTTCAAAACTTTTGTCCAAATGGAAAATCCCTTTCAACCTCCAAACCGGAATGCGGTCATCTTTCCAAAGAAAATTAATGGACAGTATGCCCTATATCACCGGCCCAGTGACCGGGGGCATACACCCTTTGGCGATATTTATTACTCCGTAAGTCCCGACCTGATTTATTGGGGAAAACATCGTCATGTTTTTGGTCCGGCGGGCGGTTGGCAGAGTACGAAAGTCGGACCCGGCCCTTCTCCGATTGAAACCAAAGAAGGCTGGTTGTTGATTTATCACGGAGTCTGGACTTCCTGTAACGGGTATCTGTATTATGCGGGAGGCGCCTTATTGGATTTGGACAAACCATGGAAAGTAATCCATCGAACTCGCGATTACCTGTTGGCTCCCACAACGATCTATGAAAGAGTGGGGGATGTGCCTAATGTAGTATTTCCCAGCTCCATGGTGACTTTTCCTGAAACCGGAACGGTGCGGATTTATTATGGAAGTGCAGATACTTGTGTTTCCATGGCAGAAGCAAAACTAGACGAACTCATTCATTTCATTAAGACGCATAGTCTATAAAAAGGGTTTAAATAAGTTAATCGGGTTCATTGAGTTAACGGTATTTTCCATTCGAGAAGTTTTTACAACTTCATCACATCCTTGCGGATTAATAAGCGTGTTGGCAATACAACTTTCCGGGAGAGACTTTGAGAATTTGTATCATTGCAGTTCTTCTGCCTAGTTCTCTGAAGGTCAAAACCTCGATCAAATAGAGCTTATTCCAAATCGTCCGGAATCAAAATCTCTCTGGGCTTGGAACCGCGCATGGGACCAATAAACCCTTCCCGTTCCATAATCTCAATAATCTTCCGGGCGCGCGGGTAACCGATTCCCAAATGGGTTTGCAGCATGGACGCGGACGCCTGTTTGGTTTTCTTCACAATGCGGAGTGCTTCCTCGTATAATTCATCTTTGGCATCGGTCGGTCCTTCGTCCTCCTCATCCAATGCCACCTTATCGAACGATGGAAGGGCATATTCTGCCGCTTGTTGATTGCAAATATATTCTGTGATTATTTGAATTTCATCATTGGAAATATAGGTACCTTGAAGGCGTATCGGTTTGGGTGTCCCGCCCGGCGAAAATAACATATCCCCCCGACCCAAGAGCGCTTCTGCTCCCATTCCGTCGAGAATCGTGCGCGAATCCACTTTCGAGGAAACCTGAAACGCTATCCTTGACGGGAAATTCGCTTTAATCAATCCCGTGATAACATCTACCGACGGACGCTGGGTGGCAAGAACCAAGTGTAAACCAACAGCACGCGCCATCTGTGCCAACCGGGTAATCATATCTTCATTATCCGCGCGGGCGACCATCATTAAATCCGCCAACTCGTCAATCACAATTACAATTAAAGGAACCTTCTCTAGCGGTATCCGGTTAATTAATTCTTCCTCGGTTTTACTTTCCTCTTTTTTCTTCTCCACTAATTTATTATAACTATCAATATCCCGCACCCCGACATCCGCGAATAAAGAATATCGCCGGTCCATTTCCGTCACCGCCCATTTGAGCGCACGGCACGCCTTCTTCGCTTCCGTCACAATGGGCGTCAGCAAATGCGGAATGTTATTGTAAATGGAAAGTTCCACGCGTTTCGGGTCTACCATGATAAATTTAACTTCATCCGGTTTTGCGCGATACAAAATACTCGTAATCATCGAATTGATACACACCGATTTCCCCGACCCGGTCGTACCGGCTACAAGTAAATGGGGCATCCGCGCCAAATCTGTTACATACGGTTCTCCGGCAATCGTTTTTCCAAGCGCCAACGCTAATTTTGAAGGGTTTTGTGTGAATGCGTCAGATGCCAAAATCTCCCGTAAAAATACGGCGCTGGCCGTCCGATTGGGAATCTCAATCCCCACCGCTGCTTTTCCCGGAATAGGCGCAATTCGTACATGCGCCGCCCGCATCGCCAGCGCGATATCATTGGACAATCCTGTGATACTGCTGATTTTGACTCCGGGCGCGGGTTGTAATTCATACCGCGTTACCACGGGTCCACGATTCACTTCCACCACGTGTGCTTCAATTCCAAAACTGGCCAGCGTCTCCTCCAATTTCTTGGAATCTTCCAGCATATCCTCTTTCATCCGCTTTTCAGATTCCTGCGGAGGAGGGTCATACAATAAATCCAACGAAGGCAAAACGTATTCTCCGGGCTGGGGCGGTTTGACAACAGGTTTTATGGCTTTCTTTTCAGCTTTTTGCTTTTTGACAACGTCTTCCACTAAAATCCTTGGTGTAGGTTTTTCCTCTTCCACTTTTGTATTGATAACTGGTACGGGAGGCAGAGCAACTGCACCAACATTAACCGCTGGTTCCTTGTGTCGCCACGATTTCCATTTCTCCGCCCAGCGGGTTTTCAATTGAATCAAATAAGCCGAAAATAAAAATTCCGTCGTTAATACAATCCCGATTAAAACACCAGTCACCGCAATAATATACGCACCCACCGGACCCAGTTTTTGCGAAATGCCCAATCCATACCAATCGGGATTCGTGGTTACAAAGGCACCGATAAATCCGCCAGCAATGAAGTTTTTGTTCCTATCTTGCAGCATATAAGGATCAAAAGCCAAGGCCAATAAAGTGCATAATGAAATCACTAAAATAACAGCGCCAATAATACGCACAACAATTTTCTCTTTAGCGAGTGGTGTCTGCCCGCGAAATTCACCCACACCCCAGAGAAACATCAGGACGGCTAACAGGAATGATACATACCGTCCAAAAATAAAAAAAGATACATTTGCCAAATGCCAGCCTAATCTCCCCATCCACGTTAAATCCAAAAGATGTGTGATTAAACTGAGAAATAAAATAATGGAAAACGCGAAAAATAATATCGCCACAATTTCATTTTTCGTTTTCTCGCTCAGATGCGGTAGAATTTTCATATCTACTAATTATAACTCTATTATAATCGGTAATATCATCGGTCTGCGTTTCGTGTGCTTAAATAAATATTTTCGTAATGCGTTGGTAATCTCTTCCTGGGCTTCGGGCACATCAATTCTTGCTTCAGGAGACATGGCTTCCAGTGCGTCTTTCACCTTTTTCTCCGCTGCCGAGATTAAATCGCCCGCCTCTTCTTCATATACAAATCCCCGGCTGATAACATCCGGGTCGCGAATGATGGCGCCAGTATTCCGGTCAATACCCACCGTCACAATGCACATTCCATCCGACGACAAATGCCGCCGGTCACGCAATACTGTGTCTCCGACATCTCCCACGCCTTTTCCATCCACAAAAACCCTACCCGACACAGTTCGCCCCACATTCTTCAATCCTTCTTCTGACAACTCGACCACATCCCCATTCTCAATAATCAGGGTATTTTCTTCGGGGATTCCGCACCGCTGCGCTAATTGCGCGTGATGTACTAAATGACGGTACTCGCCGTGTATTGGAATGAAATATTCGGGTTTCACCAGGTTTATCATCATTTTTTGTTCCTCCTGGCTGGCGTGACCGGACACATGAATTTCCGATACATTTTCATAAAACACTTCCGCCCCGCGACGGTATACATTATTAATCGTCCGCGCGATAGACTTTTCGTTTCCTGGAATAATCCGCGCGGAAATAATGACCGTATCTCCTTGTTCAATATCAATATTTTTATGTTCATCATGCGCCATACGGAACAACGCCGACATGGGTTCCCCCTGGCTCCCGGTAGTAATAATCAATGTTTCCAAGGGAGCCATTTTATTTAAATCGTTAAATGTCGCCTGTAACTTCGCCGGAATATGCAAATACCCTAATTCATTGGCAATCCGCATATTATTTACCATAGACCTGCCTGTCAAAATAAACCGCCGGTCATATTTTTCCGCCACATCAATCAACTGCTGTACGCGATGAATATTTGAGGAGAATGTCGCCGCGATAATCCGTCCCGGTGCGTTTTGAAATATACGGTCAAAGGCATCGCCAACGTCTTTTTCTGAAAGGGTATATCCTTCCCGTTCGACATTGGTACTGTCAGAAAGAAGCAGTATAACTTTTTCTTCTGCCAATCGCGCCAACGTATGAAAATCCATGACTTCCCCATCCACCGGAGTCGGGTCAATTTTAAAGTCTCCCGTATGAATCACTGTCCCGATGGGTGTATGGATCGCCAAAGCGACACAATCCACGGTACTGTGTGTGACACGAATAAATTCCACACGGAAACAACCAATTTTTACAATATCTCTTGGTTTCACTACACGCAAATCAACCGAACCCAGCAGTTTATGCTCTTTCAATTTGGGTTGGATTAAACCGAGTGTCAATTTCGTCCCGTACACCGGAACATTGATTTGTGGGAGAACATACGGCAACGCACCGATATGGTCTTCATGGCAATGCGTAATAATAAACGCGCGGACTTTACTTTTATTATCTTCAAGGTAGGTGGTATCGGGAATAATCAGGTCCACACCAGGCGTATCTTCTCCCGGAAACATGACCCCGCAATCCACTACGATAATATCATCCCCGTATTCAAACGCCATCATATTCATCCCGATTTCACCCAACCCGCCCAGTGGCAGAATCCGGAGTTTACTTCCCTGATTTTGAATTGATAACGTCTCTTCTTCTTTCACCATATTTCTGAGAGATTATACCATAAGAACCATTCTCTTGTACTTACTTTTCGACAAGTTTTCTCCTCCCGATTGCATTATTGTCCAATTCATCCCTTTCCCTTGACGCAAGGGACTTGCAATGAACGAGATCAGTCTCGTTCATTGCAACCCCACTTAAAATCTGTTTTTTATTCGAACAAACTATGATCCCAATAATAGGGTGAATCCATATCGGCTTGGAGATAGGTGTTATTAAGATAAAATACCCCATTCCCGCTATTCCTCACCTGCACCTGCCCATAAATATATGGCTGGTAGGGAATATAAGAAGTCTCCAATTGACCGGAACCGGGGATATACCACACCGAAGCACTCGCGCATAACTCTTTGAAATTTTGACTCCCTTGAGAATCCGTGCCAAAAACAGATAATAGGAAAAAGGGATAACTCATTGTCCCCGATGTGCTGAGATTCATTTTCATACCCGCCGATTTGCCAAAGGTTACCGGAGAGGTCTCTGTGACATGGGGAGCGGTGGTTCCAGTCATTTTAATTCCTTCGGTGGTCGTTCCATCAAAGGATACATTTAGATAATCACCGGAGACCGCATAATTTGCCAAGGTGGCACCATAAGGAGTTTCAAACGCCCAACCCGCTGTGTCACTGGAATCATCCCATGCCCCGTATGGATTGGCAATTCGGGTATTCCCGTATGCCAGTTCAATCCCGGGATTGGCTTGGATGATTTCAATAGTATCAATATATACATTCCCGATACTGTTTCCATTCCTTATCAACAATTGTGGATAAAGCGATGCAGTAAAATCACAATACACGGCAGTCTCCATCCATGTCCATGTGGTAGGTACAGACACTAAAACATGCACCGATACCTCAAACGGATTTCCCGGTACACCGTTGTAAAGAAATAACATTGGTGCGAACATATTATTGGGGGTATCGGACATGACTTTCATACGAATGGTGTACCACTGTTCGGTGGAGGACGTTAACCAATTGGATTTTCCCAAGGTCATCTTGACCCCTTGATTCGCAGAGCTAAAAGATAATGTCAAAATACCCGTCGCTCCATTATAGGTACTCAAATAACTTACGGTGGGTTCCTCTGAAGTCGTCGGTATATTCTCATAAACCCATTGAGAAGTATCACTAGCTGAATCAAATAAACCATAATCATTTAACACTTCATACACCCGGACAATTTCTTCATCCCAATCGTTGGATGTGGAATCAGGAGTTGCCGTTATAATAACATTGGCAGGACTTTGCAAAAATTTAGTAGCAGTGATTGTTAGAAAATTCGAATTGATTGTCGCTGAAATAGTACCTGTGTCGTTGGCATTGGTATACTGGATTTGAGGAACCGGCCAAGTGAATGGAGTTGTCGGAGTGGCATATTGGCTAAAATCAATCGAACTGTTCTCAAGAACCACACCATTTTTAACAATCACACGTGGCAATTTGCTTAACAAATAACTTGAATATTTGGTGACCGAGACTGTGCTTTCCGTGTCATAAGAAATCGCAGTATAAGTAACATCTTCCTGACCAATATAATTGACATCTGCTGTTGTCAAATAATCCACGGTGTTATCTGGATTAATTTGAATATTCACCGTATTGCCCGACCATGACCAGAAGGCGGTTTCAGGACTATAATAATTGTTCAAATTGAATATGTCGGTCGCACTAGTTCCTTGGAGTAGTTTGACATCCGGTAGACTAGCAAACAATTCAGGACTTGATATATTTCCATTAATATCCATCCGTTGGACATAAAGACCAGTATAATAATATGAAACATCAAATCCCGTAATAAATCCACCATAACTATCTCTCATAATAGCAATAGGTGCTGAACAAATATTATCATTATCATTTCCCATCCAATCAATCCAGATTTGAGATCCTAAATTATTAACTCTCGAAACGGCAATATTCCCAGGTACCCAATAATCTATAATTTCGATAGCATAGTCCCAATTGAGCGCAGAAACTACTGCTCCCCCTAAACCATCTGATACAATACTGGGGGAAGTAAAATAGCCTCCCATTAAATTTATTCCATTGGGTACCCACAATGTTGATCCTTGAGAAGTAATATGTTGTCCAAAAACATTGACGGATGAACCTTCATCCTCGACATTGGATTCATTTACATTTCTATCATCTTCCCAAGCAATAATAGCTCCGCCCAATTCATCAGGTATTAATACTGGTGTAAACTGACCATTAACGGCTGTACAAATTGCAATTCCATTTAAAGACCACAAAGTGGATCCTGAACTTGAAACCCGTTGGGTATAAATATGCTCTGTACCACTTCGATTATCTTGCCATACGATTATGGCTCCACCAGAGGCATCGCTAATTAACTGTGGATTGATTTGGTCACCTGATGCGTTACAGATAGACACACCATTGGGGGTCCAGAGAGTGCTTCCTTTGGAACTGACCCGCTGGGCATAAATATCAAAAGTTGCAGTGTCACCCTGCCAAGTGATGATAGCTCCTCCCGACCCGTCACTCACAAGCTTAGGATTTTCTTGGTTATAACTAAAACCTATAGTACAAATGCCTATACCATTAATCGTCCAGAGGGTACTTCCTGTAGAACTGACGCGCTGGGCATAAATATCAAAATTTCCATTGCGGTCATCCTGCCAAGTGATAATAGATCCTCCCGACCCGTCACTCACAAGTGTTGGATTGATTTGGTTATTGGCGGCGGTACAGATTGCCACGCCATTGAGAATCCAGAGAGTAGAACCATTGGAATTCACACGCTGGGAATAGATATCATAATTTTCATCTTGACCAGTAGTATCACTGCGGTCATCCTGCCAGACAATAATAGCTCCGCCTGCACCATCTGATACTAATTGAGGATTTAATTGATTTCCCGAAACTGTACATATAGATATTCCAGTGGAACTCCAAAGAATAGTACCCTGATGATCAATTCGTTGGGCAAAAACAGGGTTTTCCCAAACCATAATAGCACCCCCGGCATCATCAGAAACTAATTGTTGTGCGCTACCTGACCCTATAAAAATCTCTCCACTAACTGGCCAAGCATGGCATATTAATAAAAGAGACCCAAGAATTAATCCAATGAGAATTTTTCTAATTGTGCTCATAGTACCCCTTTTCTAAAGCTATATTTTACACCTTTTTCCTATTATAGCAGTGTCATTTCGAAGCTATTTCCTTACAAAATTTTATAACTCACGTAATATCAATAGTATAAAATATGTAAAAATGGAGGGTTACCAGCTTTTTGGTTAAAACCAAATGACCGTGCACTAAAGTGCCAAAAATATTGCCTATTGACAACTAAAGAGACTCTCGGTAAGGTAATTAAGTTTACAGAAGAACTATTTCAACCTCATGAAGGAAGGAAACTTGGTATGAAGAGCAATTGGGTCTCGAAACTATTGGCAGTAAGTATACTCGGAATATTGGTCTATATTCCCCTGGCAACCGGAAATGTGGCATCTCAGGAAAATGGTGCGATGGGAAATCCTCCGCCCAATCCCAATAATCAGTTTTCAGGCGATACTACCAAAGGAATGCGTATGCCCAAGAATGTTCAAGTATTGACCGGATTAAACCTTCAGCAAATCGGACAAAAAATGGTGGATGTCTCCAAGGGACTCGGAGTAAAATGCATTTTCTGCCACGTCCCGCGGGATTATCCCAATGACCAAAAAGATGAAAAACGTACCGCGCGTAAAATGTTGAAAATGGTTAAAGATTTGAATACTAATTATTTTGGTGAAGAAAAAGCCCCAAAAATTACCTGTTATACCTGCCACCGCGGCCAGGAAAAACCCGTGAGCATTCCGGCTCCCGCTCCCCAACAGGACAACAGGCCGCCCCTCAGGCCGGAAAATTAATCTTGATTTTTAATCAAGAATTCGGTATACTCTATATATGTAGTAAAAGATAAGGTCGGGAATTGATAATCACCCTTAAGTAGAATATTTCATATCATATTCTCATTTCGGGCGTGTAATTTTTCCCTGAATAAGGAAAGTAAATAAGTTATGGTTGGTTCTGAATTACAAACGAAAGCTAAGAAATTTCATATTGTATTGATTAAACCTTCAAAATATGATGATGAAGGGTATGTCATCAGTCATTTTCGGGGAGTCTTGCCCAGTAATACTCTCGCCTGTCTTTATAGTTTGACTGAAGATGTCAAAGCTAAAAAAGTATTGGGCGAAAACGTCGAAATTACCACTGACCTCTACGATGAATCGGTGCATTATGTTAATGTCAAAAAAATAGTCCGCCAAAGCCGGAAAAAAGACACCAAACTCGTCGTTGGCATGGTCGGAGTGCAAAGTAATCAATTTATCCGTTGCACCGATTTGGCACTGGCCTTTAAAAAAGAAGGTATTGATGTCCTCATCGGTGGCTTCCATGTCAGCGGGTCCATGTCCTTATTCAAAGAAATACCCGAAGAAATTCAAGCGTTAATGGATCAAGGAATCACGATTGTCATGGGCGAAGTCGAAGACCATTGGGGAGCCATCCTCAAAGATGCTTATGAAGGGAAATTAAATATTCTTTACAATTATCTGGACGCCAAACCGGACATGCAGTTCAAACCGATTCCCATGATTAATACCACTTATCTCAAACGGTTTGCTTTCTCCAATTTTGGCACCATTGATTGCGGGCGCGGGTGCCCCTTTAATTGCAGTTTCTGTACGATTATCAATGTACAAGGGCATACCATGCGCAACCGCGATGCCCGCTGTATTGCCAATACCATGATTAATAATTACCGAGAAAACAAGGTGAACTATTATTTCTTCACAGATGATAATTTCGCCCGCAATAAAAACTGGGAACAGATTTTTGACGCCATGATCGAAGTGAAAGAAAAAGAAGGGTTCGATATCTATTTCATGATGCAGGTGGATGTGCTTTCCTATAAGATTCCCAATTTCGTGGAGAAAGCCCAAAAAGCAGGTTGCACCCAAGTATTTATTGGGATGGAGTCTATTAATCCTAAAAACCTGATCGCCGCGGATAAAAAACAAAACAAGGCGCAGGATTATGCCAATTTAATCGAAACGTTTCACGGCCATAACATCGCCACTCATGTTGGTTTTATTATCGGATTCCCCTTCGATACTCCGGAATCCATTCAGGAGGATGTCCACCGCTTGATGCATGAAATCAAAGTGGACCAGGCATCCTTTTTCATGCTCACCCCCCTGCCCGGCTCTATGGACCATTTCCACATGAAACAAGCCGGCGCGTATATGGACCCGGATTTCAATAACTATGATTCGTTCCATCAAACCACCATTAATCCGAATTTTCCTGAGGGAACATGGACTAAAACTTATCGAGACGCATGGATAACATTCTACGGTAAAGAGAATATGAAACGCATTTTAGCCCGTGCCTCGGAATTTACCTATTGGCGTATTTTCATGAATTTCATCTGGTACAAAACAGCCGCCATCATCGAAAAAGAACATCCCATGATTACCGGTTTCTTCCGCTTGAAAGACCGTACCAGTCGCAGGGCGACTTTCCCTATGGAAAGCCGGTTGCAATACGCTATTCGGCGAACCAAGGAAATTAAAAATATCTTGAAAGGGTACTGGAATCTTTTCCTGGAAATGGAAGAAATCTGGCTGGCGACACGGTTACGCAGTGAACGGGAAAAGAAAATTGTAGAAGAATTTCGTGCTCTTCGTGCGCGCATTCCCAAACCACATCCGGTCAAGTTCTATTTCAATAAAATCAATGTGTTCTCTTACAAAGGCATTGAAACACGGGTACATTTGAAATGGTTCTGGGCACGGACCAAAGTCAATTGGCGGAACAGGGATTTCTCACGCATAAAATTGCATGAAGTGCTGGTAAATTTTGTAGAAGATGTGAAATTAAATACTTTCTTCGCGATTTGTCTAATGACCAAAAAAGTCCGCCACACCACCAGCCTGGGAAACATTTAACATCCCCTTTACGTTTCCAACAGTACGATAGCCATCCCTTGTTCATCGGTATGTGATAAGCTGACGTGAAATATCTTTACCCCTCGTTTAGTTGCCTCCGTGAGTGCGTTCCCCTGTACGGTCAGCACCGGTTTCCCTAATTCATCATGCGAGATTTCAATTTCCGTATGTTTGATACCGAACCGGAATCCCGTGCCAATCGCTTTAACATAGGCTTCCTTGGCAGCAAACCGTGCCGCATAATGCAATCCGGGATGCGGACGGGAATCGCAATAGTCAATTTCTTTGTCTGAGAATATCCGTTTTTTAAACCGGTTGCCGTATTTGTCGAGGGAATGTTGGATACGCTCTACGGCGACCAAATCAATACCCGTGCCGAGAATCGCCATGAGAATTATCCGAGGAGAGCTAACATTTCTTTGACTGCGCGTTCCATTCCAACCATCACCGCGCGGGAGACTATGGAATGGCCAATACTAAATTCTTCAATATCGGAAATCTGCGACATGCGGACGATATTTTGGTAATTTAATCCATGTCCGGCATTCACCCGCATCCCTAATTTAAAGGCGTGTTCCGCAGCTTCCTTAATCGCTGAAAACTCATTGTCTTCTCCCTTGATTCCAAAAAGTTCGGCATATCGTCCGGTATGGAGTTCCACAAAATCCGCCCCAATAGTCCGCGCGGCATCCACTTGAGCAATGGATGGGTCAATAAATAAGCTGACCAGCACACCCGCTTTATGTAATTCTTTGGTGGATTGAGTCAAGGGTACAAGAAGTGCTTTTGCATTTAACCCGCCTTCCGTAGTCAACTCCTGTCTATTTTCAGGTACCAAAGTAGACCAGGCAGGTTTTAGTTCTTTCACAATCTTAATCATTTCATCCGTCGCCGCCATTTCTAAATTTAATTTCGTCTGGACGATTTGCTTTAGAAGACGCACATCCCGGTCTTGAATATGCCGGCGGTCTTCACGCAAATGCACCGTAATCCCATGCGCCCCTGCCAGTTCAACTTGCACTGCCGCATATACTGGGTCGGGTTCAATTCCCTTTCTGGTTTGGCGCAGGGTGGCGACATGGTCAATATTTACATTCAGCTTTTTCATACTATAACCTATTTATTACTTTGAATTTGTGGAGACCGTGCTTTCAAAACTACTTCTATTTTTTCAGGAATCATTTTTACAATATATGTTCGCCGGCCGGGGACAATACCTTGCGGTGTCACAAACCATTTTCCTTCAGACAACCCCGTCAGGTCAATGGTCACATCGAGATCCTCCGGCATAATCTTCACCAGTTCTTGGGGCAATCCACGTAATAGCACATCTACTTTTTCAGGTTTGATTTCACTTTCCAGAGTACTGGATATTCCCACAACGCGCATTTTAATACCGGAATATTCTTTTTCTGCGATGACCTCCTGCCGCTGCATGGAAACATTAAACCATAACGCTGCGGCAATCAATAAGGAGACCAATAGTAGCCAGCCGTCTTCTTTGGAAACAGGGGTCATGATTCCGGCTCCTCATCTTTAAATCCATATAAGACTCGTAACATTTTTCTCAAGGTAATCCCATCCAACCCGCGGGTCAATTCACCGTTGCGCGCGAAAGAAATTGTACCTGTTTCCTCGGATACAACCACCACCGCGGCATCGGTCTCTTCCGTAATTCCCAACGCCGCGTAATGCCGGGAACCGAGTTCACGGTCTAAATTCGTCTGTTGACTCAACGGCAGTAAAACACCTGCCGAGGTGATCCGGTTTCCCTGGATAATAACGGCTCCATCATGCAACGGGGAATACGGCATGAAAATAGAGACCAATAATTCCGATACGACTTTGGCATCCTGTTCCACGCCTTTTTCAACATATTCGCCGAGATTGGTTTCTCTTTCAATCACAATCAACGCACCCATTTTTCGTTTTGATAATGTGGTAGCGGCTTGCACGATTTCAATCAACACCTGTTCTTCCGCTTGAAAAAACCGGCGAAACAGGCGCCTCTGGCCCAATTGGGTAAATGCCCGGCGAATTTCCGGGGCAAAAACGACTACCATCGCCACAATAAATACCGCCCAAAATTTCTCCAATATCCAGGAAATTGTATCCAGATGGATATACGCGGCCAGGGCAGAAACAAGCAACACAGCGATAATCAGTAACACTAAACCTTGGATAACCTGCACCGAGCGGGTTCCCCGAAGAAATTTTAATAGATAGAAAAAAAATAGGGTCACGAGGATAATATCCAACAAATCCGTCGCATGGAAATTAGCGAATATTTGTCTCCATAAACTCAGCATGATTTCCCCATTTTCCCTTGAATCGCGTTCACCATTTGAACGACTCGCACCGTTTCTCGTACATCGTGCGCACGAATGATTTTAGCACCATTCCATACGACAACAGCAACGGCAGCCAAACTTCCTTCCAATCTTTCTTCGACAGACACATCCAGTATTTTCCCGATAAATGATTTCCGCGACACCCCGATGGCAAGGGGATAACCTAATTCACCCAATTCCGATAACCGCCGTAATATCGTCAAGTTATGTTCCACTGTTTTCCCAAAACCAATTCCCGGATCAAGAATTACTCTGTCTTGCTGAATTCCGGAA
The DNA here is from genome assembly GCA_963768165.1 of uncultured bacterium. Taxonomy (GTDB): domain Bacteria; phylum UBP4; class UBA4092; order UBA4092; family UBA4092; genus CAVYHJ01. The sequence continues at coordinate 677,886 of CAVYHJ010000002.1, forward strand.
CGTTGAACCTGTTGAATTACACTTTTGAAATAAATTTTAATATCATTCACCACATCCGTATAGGTTGGATTCTCCTGCATGGTCTGCGGAGTCCCCTGGATATGCATTAGAATTACCTGACAACTTGAATCTTTGATTACATCCACCATTCCCGCATCATGATGTAATGCTGTTATATCGTTGACCATCGCCGCGCCCACTTTCAACGCTTCCCGCGCAACAATCGCTTTTGTGGTGTCCACGGAAATCACTGTTTCAAATCGTTCCGCCAATTTCTGAATGACCGGAATCACCCGCTCTAATTCTTCTTCCACAGGAACCGAGAATGCGCCGGGCCGGCTGGATTCGCCACCCACATCAATAATATCCGCGCCTTCCTCAACCATTTGCGCGGCATGATCCACGGCTTTGTCGGATTCTAAAAATTTCCCTCCGTCCGAAAACGAATCGGGCGTCACATTTAATATCCCCATGACTCGGGTCTGTTCTTGAGTTAGGTCTATAAATCTCGTTTTCTTTTCCATAAAGGATACTGTTTCCATCGCAACTCACCGACTATTCAATATTACGCCTGAGAATATTTATCATAACTTGAGGTTCTCTGGCAAGGAAAAAATTTATGATAATAAAAAAAGCAGGCCGCTTTTTCAAGGGGCCTGCTTTAATTTTTTTATTATTTTTCAAAATAATTTTACGCCGGCTGAATTTGTGGGCCTTGCTTGATTCCCGTGGGAGTTGGCGAGGGGGTCGTGTCACCGACAGAAACTGTGCCGGAGGAAACCGGTGTCACGGGTTTCTGCGAAGGAGCGAGTTTTTCTCCCCGCATAATGGCATCCACATCATCTTTATCCAATGTTTCCCGTTCTAATAAAGCTTCCGCAATCGCATTCAGTTTGTCAATATTAGACCGAATTAGGTTCGTCGCGCGCTCATAACAACCTTCGATAATCCGCCGAACTTCCTCATCAATAGTGATCGCCGTTTGTTCGCTATAGTCTTTCGAACGCGATATTTCCCGTCCCAAGAAAATATGTTCTTCACGTTTGCCAAAAGTCATCGGCCCGAGTTTTTCACTCATACCCCATTCACAGACCATCCGGTGCGACAATTCCGTTGCCCGTTTAATATCGTTGCTGGCGCCGGTTGACCCTTCTCCGAATATCAATTCTTCCGCTACACGACCGCCCATGAATATGGTGATATCATCCAATAATTCCTGTTTTTTGGGATTATGAATATCTTCCAACGGTAACTGGTGCGTTAACCCCAACGCCATGCCTCTGGGGATAATCGTAACCTTATGCACGGGATCGGTTCCCGGAATTAGTTTCGCCACTACCGCGTGTCCCGCTTCATGGTACGCCGTTACTTTCTTTTCCTTATCGGAAATCACTCTGGATTTACGTTCCGGCCCCATCATCACTTTATCGCGCGCTTCATCCAAATCCGTCATTTCTACTTTCTTTTTATTTCGGCGTGCCGCTAATAATGCCGCTTCATTCACCAAATTCGCCAAATCCGCGCCGGAAAAATAAGGTGTCCCCCGCGCGATAGTCGTTAAATCCGCGTTTTCTGCTAATGGAATTTTCCGCACATGAACTTTCAAAATCCCTTCCCGCCCTCTTAAATCCGGCAGGTCTACGACCACTTGACGATCAAACCGTCCCGGTCGTAACAACGCCGGATCAAGAACATCCGGTCGGTTGGTTGCGGCAACTAAAATAACGCCTTCATTGGTATTAAATCCATCCATTTCTACCAGCAGTTGATTGAGTGTTTGTTCTCGTTCATCATGCCCGCCGCCCAATCCGGCACCGCGCTGACGGCCTACTGCATCAATTTCATCAATAAAAATTATACAGGGCGCATGTTTCTTGCCCTGGTCGAATAAATCCCGCACTCGTGACGCACCCACGCCAACAAACATTTCCACGAAATCCGAACCGCTAATACTAAAGAAAGGAACATTCGCTTCACCGGCTACCGCACGCGCCAACAATGTTTTTCCGGTTCCCGGAGGGCCTACCAATAATACTCCTTTGGGAATTCGCCCGCCGAGTTTTTGGAACTTCTGCGGGTCGCGTAAAAATTCTATGATTTCCTGTAACTCTTCTTTCGCTTCATCCACCCCGGCCACATCATTAAAGGTCACTTTAAGTTGCCCTTCCACCATGGGTTTCGCCCGGCTCCGTCCAAAGGACATCGCTTTGGTCGACCCCACCTGCATCTGCCGCATAATGAATATCCAGAATCCCACAAACAATAAAACCGGGAGTAACAATTGCAATAAATTCCACACCAGTAAAGTCGGACGTTGGGTTTTAAATTTGACGGTTTTATCGGGATGAGCCGTATTATAAGCGAGCAAGTCTTTCGCGACATCCCCGCCCATCCCATCCAATAGCTGGGTCACAAACGTTTTATTGGGCGATACTCCGGCGACATACTTCCCTTCAATTTTTGAATCTTGAATGGTTATTTCCGAAATTTTACCCTGGTTTAATTCTGTAAAATATTGACTGTAGGATAACTCGTTTGGTTTGTCGTTTTCACGATAGGAATACGCCGCCAAGACCAGGATAATTAAAATCACCAGCCAGAAACTAAGTTGTTTGGCGAGATTTTTAAATTTCATAATTCCTCTTTTCCTCTAATCCCCGATTCGCCTGTTCTTCAATTTTTTGAGAATCTTACCTCTGTATTGATTTTAGCGCACTTGCTTGAACATTTCAACTTTTTCATTAATACCCTGTATCATAAAATACCTGGCATGTCTTAAAAAAGTTGATTGGAAACCTGGAAAATACTCTAAATGTATCACCTAAACGTAAATGTAAACGCTTCAAAACCCTTGCTATCATCAACAATTTCGATGAGTTGATCCTTATAATTTATGATAAGAATATCCGCAAATCAATATTTGAATCGTTTACACCTAAACTAATGTGGGAAAAGTTACTGAACTCAGGAATTTGTTTTATCTAAATGTTGTTGGGCTAATTTAAGAAATTGTTCCGCATGTTGAATTTGCTCTATTGTTTTTGATATAGGAATTTCTGAATCATATTGATAATCACCAATATTGCGTTGTTCCTGGCTTTCAATCAAATACTGATGGAATTCTTCTGGAATAATTCCCGTTTTGACAAACTTTTCGCCAAAAGCGGCAATGACAGCAGAATGTTTTGAAAAAGACAGTCCCTGTCCTAAAAGAAATGCTTCTGCAATATAAAACATGGCATAATAAGCACGGGAAACAGCAAAATCATAATATTCATCTTTGGCTAATAATGCTGCCGCTTCTATACTTTCCTTAGCTTTCTTCAGTAGCGCAGTTTGTCCCGATGTCAAACAGTGACCCCTTCTCGCTGAATATTTAACAAAAAGGGATTATCTCTTCCTTGAACTTTGTCTTCGGAAATAAATGTACATGAAATAACCACATTATATTGGAGAGAAAGAGCGGCGGTGATGGGAACCGTACGGCTGACTTCCTCACTTGGATGGACTTCCCCTTTCAATACAATCAGAACATCAATATCCGACCCGGGTTGGGCATCTCCTCTCGCCTGAGACCCGTATAATATCATTTTTACCCATTTTGTCCCGTAAATGCTGTAGAGTTGCTTACGAAGATTATCCAATATATCTGATAAATGATTTGTCATTTCGTTAACCGAATGTAAAAGAAGTTACCTGTTAATTGTTATTACTATAGCATATTTTGGGGGATTATCTCTGTAAAAATAAGCAGGATTTAGTAGACAACATTTCTTCGTAGAAACATGGCACCCCATGTTTTGAATATCATTTTGGGGTCCTGCTCTTTAGGATGAATCTCTCGGTGAAACAGGAAGCACGTCGGGAAATAAAAGAACGTTTCATTCCTGAAACAAAAAATGTGTTATACAATAAACCTGTGTTCTTTGATTTCTCTTTGAATCGGCTGTTGACGAATAATCTCATACATTGCAATGCAAGAAGAAACTGCAGCATTCAAACATTCAACCGGACCAAATTGTGGAATAGTTACTGTTGCATTGCATTTTTTGAGAAATTCTTGTTGAAGACCTTCTCCTTCGTTCCCTACGATTAAAGCCGTTCGTTCTGGAAATTTAAATTTAGGAAGAAAAGTAGGTGGTAAATTAATTTCTATGGCAATTGGAATAATATTTTCTTTCTTACACCAGTCAAAAAACTCATCATCTTTTTTCAAATAAATAAATTCACAAATCTTCTCTAATCTACGGGAAAAGGCTTGTGCACGCTTTTTAAATTGCCAAGGTTCTGAGCCGATGACAATAATTTTATCACCGCCAAATGCGACATGAGTACGTACAATAATACCGGCATTTTCAGGGCTTTTAAGATTATATAAAACTGTACAAAACATTTAAATGATGCATCAGAATTCGAGCATTTTTATGGTATACCCGATGCTACCTTAATAAAATGAGAATATATCAAAGTAACGAGAAATGGGCAAGGGTAGAAACTTTTGGCAAATGCCGAAAGTTATAATCGCAATAAAATCAATTATATAGAAAACTTTGAGCGAATGTACAAAGTTTTATAAGTTAGGCAGATTTACAACAATTCCGCAATCTGTACCGCGTTCAATGCCGCTCCTTTAAGCAACTGGTCACCCGCCACAAACAGGGCAATCCCGTTCTCAAACGTATTATCATACCGAATCCGTCCGACAAAACAATCATCCTTGCCTGACGCTTCAATCGGCATGGGGAAATAATTCTTTTCCCTCTCATCCACCAATTTACACCCCGGAAACGCGCTAATGGCTTTACGCACATCATCCAATTTCAATTTCTTTTCCGTCTCCACCACAATAGATTCCGAATGTGCCCGCAACACAGGCACCCGTACACATGTCGGCGTCACTTTAATATCTTTATCATGCAATATCTTCCAGGTCTCTTTCACCATTTTCGTCTCTTCTTCATTATACCCGTCTTCCCCAATCTTGGTGTTATGAGAAAATAAGTTAAACGCAATCTGATGCGGGAACGCCACTTTCTTAATCGGTTTATTATTCAAGAAATCCTTGGCTTGTTCCACCAATTCCTCCATAGCCTTCGCGCCTGCACCGCTTGCCGCTTGGTACGTAGACACAATCACTCTCTTAATACGTGATAACTTATAAATTGGATAAATCCCCATCAACATAATAATCGTCGAACAATTCGGATTGGCTATAATCCCTTTATGTTTCTTGATATCCTCGGGATTAATTTCAGGTATCACCAACGGAACTTCCGGGTCCATCCGAAATGCCGAAGAATTATCCACCACCACCGCACCTGCTTCTACAGCACTTTTAGCAAATTCCCTCGACCGGCTTGCCCCCGCGGAAAATAATGCCACCTCAATCCCTTTAAATGAATCCTTGGTTAATTCTTCCACCGGATGGTCTTTCCCCTGAAACTTGATTTTCTTGCCTATCGACCGGGCGGACGCCAAAAATCGGATACTCTTGACCGGATATTTCCGTTCTTCCAATACGCGGTTAAATTCAGCACCTACCGCGCCCGTTGCCCCTACTATCGCTACATGTTTTGCATTCATAAAATTTACCTCTATATATAAATAAAGGGTAGGTGAAATCACCTGCCCTTTTAGTGATATTATTATATCATAAATTTATTCGTAGGGGGCGACCGGCCGGTCGCCGCTACATTTGCGTAACAAGGGAGTTTTATGACAATTGGAATTGGAATTATCGGAGCGGGGCGGATGGGGGAAGTCCATGCCGCTAACATTCAGAAAATCTCCGGGGCGAAAGTGGTGGGGGTTGTGGAAGTTATCAAAACCAGGGCGCAGGAATTCGCGCAAAAATATGGTATTGATTCGTATGACGATTATCGTCCGTTAATCGAGCGAAAAGATCTGCAGGCGGTCGTGGTTTGTAATCCTCATACCCTGCACCATGACTGTGTGGTCGCGGCAGCGAACGCGGGGAAACATATTCTTTGCGAGAAACCGATTGAGACCACGCTGGAGAAAATAGATTCCATGTTGGACGCCTGCCGAAAAAACAAAGTGCTCTTTATGCCGGGACATATCCATCGTTTTCTGCCAGCGAATCTCCTTGTGAAACAGTTAATAGACGAAGGGCGAATCGGCCAGCCCATTATGGCGTATGATCAAATTCTATCTCTTGGTTTTGAACCCGGGTATCCCGCGTGGATGGGCATAAAATCCCTGTCCGGGGGCGGAATGTTCATTAACAACGGGGTTCACAGCGTTGACCGGATGCGGTATTGGTTGAATGGGGAAGTGACCTCCGTGTTTTCCAAATGCGGACGTTACGCCTTGGATATTGAAGTCGAAGACAACGGGATGATGTTGCTGACCCTGTCCAACGGCACGTTTGCTAATTGCCATTTGAGTTGGTCACCTCCCAAACCTGCGGGAACGTGCGTTGTCAAAATTCACGGCACGGAGGGTATCATTGAATGTTGGAGTTGGAAAAATTCGATTCAGTTGGTGACTAAAACCGATTCCGATTGGCGCGACATTTCAATCCCAACCGGTGACGGGTTCTTGAACGAAATGCGCGAATTTATTTCCGCTATTCAGGAAAACCGGCCCGCTTTAGTAACCCCGGAAGACGGGCGCAAAGCCGTCTCCGCTATCCTTGCCGCTTACGAATCCAGCAACTGTGGAAAAGCCGTCATTCCGAAATAGCTAACCCCCGTAAAATCAATTGGTTGATACTTCCGAAAGTCTGTCCCGTAAAGCATGTTTAACTCAATAGAATACGTATCATATACGGAGTTGAAGTGGAGGTGAAAATTTCACCTCCACTTCAACTCCACTACTCCTTCGGTTCATCCTGATGTCTAATTTGCAGGTAACTCTACTTTTATCAATAGGTGAGACGTATTATGACTGCTTTTTCCTAATTTTTGAAAAATAGCCCATAATTTTCTTGTCAAAATCTAAATAAATATCTTGCTCGATTTGCTTTCTACCTTTTAATTTGACAGCAAGGTAGCCAATCGCACGCCCTAAGGGATATATTCCTAAAATCATGAAACAATCAAATACTATATACCATTTATGAAACCCCCAGAAATCGTCCCAACCATGATGTTGAATCAATGGATAACTAACAATCCCAATAAGACCATAATATACAATAAGAATTGTTATCCCACTCAAAGTGCGTTCATTCTGTTTAGCCGTAAGTCCTGTTATTAATGCTGCCAGATAAGGACTAAATAATATTGCGAGAAATCCAGCATTACCGGAATAGCTTTTACTATATAATATCGCCCAGATTGACCACCCTATCCCCACAGCACTGCCGATAAGAACTGCCAACCAATCTCTAATGGTTAAACGAGTCATAGTATTTAGCTGTTATTATAAAAGACGTTTTCACAATTGTCGAATTACTTCATCTAAAATCTGGCAAAGAGAGTTTATAGCTTCTTATCAAAATCCAAATAAATATCTTTTTCGATTGCCTTTTTACCTTTGAGTATGACCGCCAGATGCCCCACCTGTCGTCCTAGAGAATACATACCGATAATACAAATACCCGCAACAAACGCCCCCCACCTACGCCATATCATAAAATGCATCCAAAAGTAGGATTGATTGGATAGACAACCGATAACCACAAACATGCTCAAGGTCACGATAAGAACCGTAATCCCCGATAATATGCGTTCATTTCGTTTTGCTAAAAGTCCCGTCACGAAGGCAGGTACGTAGGGGCATAAAAGAATACAGAGATACATGGTAAACCCTGATTCGATACCGCTATATTCAAAAAGCCAAACTACCCCGCTTATACCCAATCCATTGCCGATAAGGATTGCCAGCCAATCTCTGATGGTTAAGCGAGTCATGGTGTATGCCTTAGATTATACAAGACATTATCGAATGTGTCGGATTACTTCGTCCATAATTTGGCAAAGAAGGCTTTCATCTTCATTTCCCCTTTTTTACATAAAGTCAGCAGTCTCTTATCCAAATCCAAATAGATATCTTGCTCGGTTTGCTTTTTACCTTTTAGTTTAACAGCCAGATAGCCAAGAGCACGACCTATAAAATACATGAACAAAACCGCAAAACACCAAGGTATGATATACCATTTATGAAAGCCCCAGAAATCGTCCCAACCATCATGCTGAATCAGTGGATAACTTACAATACCAAGAAGACCATAATGTAGTACTAGAATAGTAATCCCGCTCAAAGTCCGTTCATTTTTCTTGGCGATAAGCCCTGTAATCAAAGCAGAAAGATATGGACTAAATACGCTTGGGAGTACAAGTATATAATCAGAATTACTCCCACTAAATAGAATAGACCAGTACGCCCACCCTATCCCCAAAGCGCTTCCGATAAGGACTGCCAGCCAATCTCTGATAGTCAAGCGAGTCATGGTGTATACCTTTCATTATACTTGACGTGTAATAGATAAGAAAGGTTTAGTGGTTACACAGGTGAGACCCTTGAAAAAGTCAGCAAAACTTTACACTCTGTCATTCTGAGGAGCGAAGCGACGAAGAATCCCTGCCTAAAATCGCTTTACATTAGGTAGAACACAGGGATTCTTCCCCTTCGCAAGTTCAGGGTCAGAATGACAAAAATGGGAATGGCGCTTTTTCAGAGATTACAAGTGTAATATAAAGGCGTTGAGATGGCACTGTTATAGAGAAGGGAAAAGATGGTTATGAAAAAGGGTTGGAGACATAGAATAGGAAGACGCGGATTTACCCTGATCGAATTACTCCTTGTAATCTCGATTATTGGGATTTTGGGTGCCATCGTAGTCTCGAGCTTGGCGGTTCACCATCCCTAAATGCCCGCTTGGGTATAACGGATAGTGAACCTTGTAACAAACGCCGATTGGCGTTGGGGATGAAAGACCTGTCCAATTTTATAGACCTGTGATAGCATGAATATTCCATATTAACGAGCAAGGGAAAGGAAAATTCATGCCAAGTAGTGACGACAAATATATCATCCGGCCCGGCGGGAGCAGCGAAGAAAACGAACATCAACACGGACCCGGCGGTGAAGGGGAAGAACCGTCTTTGGAACAATATGTGTTTGCCAATAGCGTAGTCCAGACCGGGTTAATCCAGCTATTAGTCGAGAAAAAACTTATCACGCTGGAAGAACTCACGGCACAGGTCGAAAAAGTCCGCGAAGGGATGTAACCGTTTACCCCAAAAACGAATTCACAAACATCCACCATGGGTGCCGATGAACAAAAGCGCATTGGGAATCATTACCTGAAGAAGGCAGAGGAACTTATTTTTCATCCCGTGAAATCGGGAACTCCGGCTCAACGGCAAAGTTATCTTTTACTGCTCCTGCTCTACCTGGTTGGGATTCTGCATTGGGCGAATTTCTACAATTATGGAAGAACGCGTTCCTTTGCGCCCGGGGATTGGCCCCAGGAATATTATTATGAAACGGTACTCCACGAAATGGTCACTTCATTCAAAATCCCCTATTATATTTCCTATCCCTATCACGATACCATCCGGTTCCTTGCCGTACCCGAAATAAATCTTTCCCCTCAAATTTTGCTTCTCCGCTCCCTACCCATCAGCCAGTTTGTCATGATCAATATCCTATTTTTATATACCCTGGGTTATCTTGGCTGTCTACGGATAAAGAAAAAATACTCCCTCTCCCTTTTTTCCTTTGCGATATTTTATTTCTTATTTAATTTTAACGGCCATATTACGTCGCATCTTTCCGTCGGACACCCTTGGGGAGGTTATTTTTTACTTCCCTTTTTCCTATTGTATCTCCTGGAATTGGCGGAAAATAAACCTTCACCCTTCCCGGTGATAAAACTCTCCCTGGTCTTATTCGCCATATTACTCCAAGGGTCATTTCATCTGTTCAACCGGTGCCTGTTATTTCTTGTCGTGACGTTATTATTCAACTGGCAATTGCTGAACCCGGTTTTAGGAACCTTGGTACTGACCGCTTTTTTGTCTTTATTCCGTCTGCTCCCCGGCATGTTTTCTCTTTACAAAATACAACCTGTTTATATCACCGGTTATCGCAGTCTGCGAGATGTATGGGATGCATTAACCTTGTTGAAAATGCCCCAAAATGAATACATTGGTGGGATCTTACAAGGGTACCAAAGTTGGTGGGAATACGATATGTATATCGGGGTGATAGGATTGGCGATAATCCTCTATTGCGGCATTTATTGGCGGTTCCAAAAAGGCTTTGAATCTACTACACAGAAATTTCGTTTCCTGGATAACCCCTGCCTGACCTTTTTTATTTTATCCTTGAGTTACTTTTATTTTCTTATTCTGGAACTGCATCTCCCCTTTTTGAGAGTGGAACGGGTTCCTTCCAGATTCATTTTATTGCCGGTTCTATTTCTTCTTTTCATTTCGGTGGTGCGGATACAGGAAAGAATTGCCTGGTTCACCCAAAACAGAACAACCACCGTATTGTCCCTAGCGGGCTTGATGCAATTGGGATTTGCTTTGGCGACCCATTCATTTTATTGGAGAATTATGAGTATCGAAATGAAAATCCAACCGAATATAGATTTCTTGTTACATTCCAACGTTCATATTATTGAACTGCCGCCCATCTTTTACAATACTTGCGTTAATGTGACCTTTTTGATTTCGTGCTTTACATTCGTTGCCTTGTGTGGTTATATAGTGTGGTCTTTTTACCGGAGGAGAAGAACTATTCCTTTGGAACAGGAAAACTAAACGGACAGGAAATAAATCGCTCTTGAGAAATTCAATTCTTATATTATCCGGCTTGATGCTGATCATGGTAATTATGGTGACAGGGTGTCACCGCAAATTGCAACAACCGTCTACAACACCGGCAGCCGGTTCATCTAAAGCCACGTCTCCCCGGGGTGCAACGGACAGTACTAAAAATGTCTCCGGCAAGATGCACGGACGGAAAAACTTAAAATCCGGCGGTTTGAATGGGCAATATTACCAGTGGAAAGGCAATAATAATTTTTTCGCCAACCCTCCCGTGTTCACACGCGTGGACAATGAAATTTCTTTTGATTGGGAAACGTATCCGCCCAATTCCCGGCTTACCCAGGATCATTTCTCGGTACGCTGGACGGGATACCTTATGATTGACCAGGAAGACGATTATAAAATCCGGCTGGACGCGGACGATGGAGCGCAACTGACCATTGATGACAAACAGGTATTGCCCATGGGACTATTCAGCCGCAAGGAAATGGTGCACCTGACCCAGGGATTGCACAAAATTTTATTGGAATATTACCAGCAGGAAGGGGTGGCATTATGTTACTTGTTCTGGTCGGAACCGCCCTACCGGGAGACCTCGATTATCCCCTCCGACCATTTGTATTATGAAGAAAGCAGTTACCAACCGTAATATCAGTTTCGAGTTTCGAGTTCCTAGTTCCTAGTTGAATGCGCTTGGAATTATTCCCGTTATTCTTTCGCTCCGGCATCTTTTAGGAGTTTTACAATATCGGGATGTTTCTTATCTACCGCTAACATCAAGGCGGTTTTACCATCTTTCCCTTTTACATTGACATCTGCACCTTTGGCTAATAAAATTTGTACCATCTCCGTATGTCCAAGTAATGCCATCCACATCAAGGCGGTATAACCACCCTTGTTTTTCTCATTGACGTCGGCGCCTTTCACCAATAAGGCTTGAATGGTATCTTTATTACCAAACATTGCCGCAAGTGCCAAAGCAGTAAAGCCTAAGTTATTTTTCGAATTTACTTCCGCACCTTTAATTAATAAGGTTTTCACGGTTTTCGTATGTCCATACCGTGCCGCATACATCAAGGCTGTCCAATAATCGCTGTTTTTCGCATTCGGATTCATTCCTGCATCTAAGAATAATTTCACAGTGTCGGTTTTTCCATCCCTTGCACAAGCAAAAAACTCATCTTCACTATAAGTAATCTTCATTTGCGCCAATGCATCTTTCGCTTCTTGTGGTGTTTTGGCGTAAGAGGGGAATACCAGCAACGAAAATAATAATAGTGAGAGACTTCTGAACGAAAAGAACTTCATCATAATCAGTTCTCCTTTTTCCCGTAAAATGTGTGGAGTTATTATAACCAACAGTTTACTCTCTCCTGCAATCTCATGTCAATTGAAAGTCTTTTGGAGTAGAGAAAAACCTTGAAATGTTCCCCTAGGTGAGATAGAATTAATTAGAGCGAGTAACGATATATAATATGTCCCATAATAATAATACCGATTATCCACTGTGGAAGAAAAATCCAATTGGATGTAAAATAAGAAGTGTGAATTGTTGTCTTCGTTTATCTACGGATAACACAAATTTATTCCCATAACGGGTTGAGAGGTCTATAAAACATGAAAGGTATAGTATTTCGTATTGGTGGCGAAGGCGGTGAAGGTGTCATCAGTACCGGTGAATTGCTCACATTAGCCTGTGCCCGCGCAGGATATGATATTTACGCCTACAAGACATTTCCCGCAGAAATCAAAGGTGGGTATGCCATGTGGCAGGTACGGGTGAAGGATGAGTTACTCCTTTCCCAAGGTAACAAAGTGGATGTTCTTATCTGCTTTAATCAAGAGGCATACGACAAAGACATCAAAGATCTCGCGGACGGCGGTGTTTTGCTATATGATACCGACCAGACTCCCAATGTCAAAGAAGATCCACGGTATAAATCGGTAGGAATTCCCTTTACCAAGATTTCGGTAGAACAAGTGGGTTCAAAACGTGCTAAAAACGTATTGATTTTAGGCGTAATTGCCGGCCTGTTTGATTTCCCGGAAGATATTCTTATTGAGATGATCAAACAGAAGTGGGCACATAAAGAAGCCAAAGTCGTAGAAAAGAACATCGAAGCACTCAAAGTCGGGATGGCTTACGTAAGAGATAACCTCCAATTACCCTTAGACCTTAAAATAGCCAAAGTAAAATCCACTCAAAAGATGGTCATTTCCGGCAGCGATGCCTGCGCGTTAGGCAGTCTCGCCGGTGGGTTGAAGTATTATGCCGGTTATCCCATTACTCCGGCCACCGAAGTCATGGAATGGCTGGCACCGGAATTGCCAAAGTTGGGCGGTATGGTGGTGCAATGCGAAGATGAAATTGCCTCCCTGGCTTCCTGTCTCGGTGCGTCCTATGCAGGACAAAAAGCGATGACCGCAACCTCCGGTCCCGGTGTATCGCTGATGAATGAGTTAATTGGATTATCCTCGATGGCGGAATTACCTGTGGTTATCGTGGATGTTCAACGGGGCGGTCCGAGTACCGGAATGCCCACCAAAACCGAACAATCCGATTTGAATATTGCATTGTATGGGTCGCATGGTGAAGCACCCCGTGTGGTCATAGCACTCACCAGTGTCGAGGATGCATTTTATGGAATGATTCGCGCGTTCAATATTGCAGAACGCACACAAGGGCCGGTGATAGTACTTACCGACCAGTATTTGGCACAAAGAAAAGCAAGTATTTTGGTACCCGATGCCAGCAAGATTGTCCTGGAGCATCGCTTGGAACCGGATAGTACGCAGACGGACAAATATAAACGATACGCATTTACCGAATCAGGAATTTCGCCCATCTCCACCCCCGGCAAGCATGCCATGGGATACGTCGCTACTGGAATCGAGCATGATGAGACCGCAAAACCAGGATATACTCCGGCACTGCATACCAACATGACTCACAAACGATACAAGAAATTGCAATCCGTTGTTAAAGAAAGCAATGAATTGGTACGGTATTATGGTCATGAAGCACCGGAAATCGGATTAATCGGGTGGGGTTCCACAGAAGGCGTTATTCGAGAAGCTGTGAGTGCCGCCATGGAAAAAGGAATCAAGGTTGCCGCGATTCATCCCAAGATATTAAACCCGCTTCCCAATGAACGAATCGCTGCCTTTATCAGCAAAGTACAAGAAATCATTGTTCCGGAATTAAATTATCTCGGACAACTTGCCAACTTCTTACAAACTTCGCATAACTTCAAACCTATTCGATTAAACAAATACGGTGGGGTACCATTTACACCGCAGGATATTTTAAGCAAAATTGAAGAAGTGCATGCCACTATGAAGAAAAAACCGAGTGCCGCACCGGCGTTTAGTGTGGCCAAATAATTGGACGAACACAAGTATTATTTTTAGGAGGTAAATAAAATGACAACAGCGACAATTGAAGCACCGCAAGCGCCTCAACCGCAGCGGGTAACGAAAGATTACAAAAGTGCAAATGAACCTATCTGGTGTCCCGGATGCGGTGATTTTGGTGTTCTCGCGTCCTTGTACGATACTCTGGTTGCCAAACAAGTAGACCCGAAAGATGTAGTGTTTGTGTCCGGTATCGGATGTTCCAGCCGATTGCCGGGATTTGTGACTACTTATGGATTCCACGGAGTACACGGACGTGCCCTCCCTCTGGCGATGGGCGTTAAACTCGCCAATCCGAAATTAACCGTGGTGGCTGTGGGTGGCGATGGGGATGCGTTTGCCATCGGCGGTGGACATATTCCCCATACCTGTCGGAGAAATGTAGACATCACCTATGTCGTCATGAACAACGAAATTTATGGATTAACCAAAGGGCAGACTTCTCCCACCAGTCCTCTTGGATTGGATACAGGTTCAACGCCGTTGGGAAACATTGAAAAGCCGTTAAATCCCATTGCCATGACCCTGATTTACGGTGCAGGATTTGTCGCCCGTGCCTATTCCGGCAAACGGCAGGAAATGACCAGTATAGTGACCCGTGGGGTTAACCATAAAGGGTTTTCTTTCATTGACGCGTATAGTCCCTGTATCACTTTCTATGATACCTATAAAATCTGGCCGAAGAAAATTGCGTCCCTACCGCAAGACCATGACACCAAAGACCTGTATTCTGCGTTAAAATATGCCTTAGATACCGATAAGATTTACTTGGGCGTATTCTATGAAAATGATGCGCCAACCATGGAAGAACGCGTGGAAGCTCTCCAGAAACTGGCTATGGAAAAAGGCGTGCCGGAATTGAAAGATTTGTTCAACAAGTTTAAATAATACTCTTTGTCAAGCAGACAGAGGCTAACGCTCGCGAGTCTATAGGATTCACGGGCGTTTTTTATTTACACTACAAAATGGATCTAATTGGAAAGTAAAATCCGTTGCAGTAATTTATCGCACATATCCAGGCGATATTCCGCGGAAGCGCGGACATCGGAGATAGGTTTCACTTCAGTTTGCGCAACTTTTCCTGCTTCTGCAATGGTTGCAGGAGATAACTTTTGACTCTTCAGAAAAGCTTCTGTTTTGGGAGTACGAATGACTGTCGGAGCAACCGCACCATAGGAGATTCTGCAATGATTAACTTTTCTTGTTCCCTTATCCACTGACCAAATCACACCAATACCGACCAAGGCAATTGCCATCGCACCCCGTTGGCCCAGTTTAATATATCCGGACTGTTCATCCTCTTTCATTTTCTCAATAGTAACTTCTGTGAGAAGTTCATCTTCCCGCATGACATTTTTCCCGGGTCCTGTGAAAAATTGGCTGATAGGGATTTCACGATCTCCCAATTCGGATGTTAATTTCAATTTTGCGTTTAGGACAAAGAGTGCAGGGAGGGTGTCTGCCGCAGGCGAAGAATTGGCAATATTTCCACCCAGAGTTGCCTTATTACGTATTTGAGGAGACGCAAACACCCGGGTCGCTTCGTGTAAAGGTTGAGCATATTTCTGAATGACCGGGGATTCCAATATAGTTTGTTGGGAAGTTAGCGCACCGATACAAATCGAGCCGTTCTTTTCCCGGATATAATCCAATTCTTTATTTTTACAAATGTCCAGGAGACCGCGTTCGAGCCAGCGTCCCTCTTTCCTCTGGACGAGTAAATCTGTTCCCCCGGCAATAACCCTAGCATGAGCCTTTTCTTCCGCCAGGATATGCACGGCTTCTTTAACCGTGGAACCCAACCAGTATGGGACATCGTTTCGAGACATATAATAAGTTTCGAGTTTAGGATTTAGAGTTTAGAGTTAGTTGTCTTTTCTTCATTTTGGCTGCTTTTTGAACTGCCTTAATAATGTTGGAATATCCGGTACAGCGACAAAGATTGCCAGAAATGGCATCCTGAATTTCCGCTACCGTTGGATTGGGATTATTCTCCAATAACCACGCCACGGAAACAATCATGCCCGGCGTGCAGAACCCGCATTGCACCCCGCCTTCCATGACAAAACATTCCTGCACGGGGTGCAAGTGACTGATATCTCCCAAACCCTCAATTGTGGTAATTGTCGTACCATTGGCTTGAGTCGCGAGAACCAGACACGAATTCACCGTTTTCCCATCCATGATGACGGTACAGGCACCACATTCCCCTTTACTGCACCCTTCCTTGGTTCCGGTCAATCGCAAATCATCCCGCAGAAATTCCAACAAGGTCTTTGCAGGGAACACGTCACCTTTTACAACCTGTCCGTTTAGATTTAATTCAATAGGTATTCTCGCCATAGTCTATCTTAATGTAACATTAGTGGGCTAAAAATGGCAACTTCAAATAGATAAATCTTCACACTAAACCTTTTTTGAGGGCATTTCGTCTTATAGGAAGACAATTGGATCAAATATAAAAATAACATGAAGGAAGAAATAGTGAAATTCAAAATAACATTTAAAGACCTTTCCCCATTGTATGTATTATCATTATTTTTTATCTTTTATGGAATACAATCATTTCGGGCTGGATGGGACCCATCAGGCTATTTTGGCTTTTTAATTGGACTATGGATTTTGTTTAGTTTACCCATTTACCAACGGTATAAAGTGGAAATTCAGGAAAGCGGACTCTTTATTAGGCGAATGTTATTCCCTGCACTATTCATCCCTTGGACAGATATTCGGGAGATTCAATATAAACGTCCTACATTGCAACCAAAACGCATTTTTCTAAAATACATAAATAAGGAAAAGACTAAAGAGATATACTTTTTGAAATACCTTTTCAGCCGTCCTGATTTAATCCAAGAAATTTCCAACCGGACAAATATTCCACTTCCAGAAAAATATATAAAGTTCAGAAATAAGTTAGAAAGAAATTACCGCAGGAATGAGATTATTTGGGGTATTCTTTTAATCCCTGTAACTTTAGCAGCAGGGTGGAGTTACTTAAAGACAATTCCCTACGGATTATCCTTTGACAATTGGACATGGAATACTATTACATGGCTCTTTGCATGTCTCTTCATGTCCTATCTAGTAAACCAATTCGACTATCATCCCTCTCCAAAAAGAGATATACAAGGGTGGTGTTATATAGCCATATTCCTATCAATGATTTGTACGCCGAATATCCTGATTTATTTCAATGATACGTGGGTTTATTTTGGATATGGAATTCTATTTATAGGAGTATTCTTTTTTAATCTTTTATTATTTGTGCCCGACTCCCGTTATCATCACCAATATATTGTGCCTATATTTCTGATTTCTTTCTTATTGGTGTGGCAGGGTCCTATGTTTTTGATACCCAGAGCGCCAACTCAAGAATTGAATTTTCAAAAGTCATTCGCTGACTATTCATTCACCCCGGATGGAAGTTTATGCCATTATTCAAACCAATCCATTTATTTTGATCATCCTAAGAACGGAAAGGAAGAGGTGTATCCTTTTCTCCAAGAAACCACTGAAAGTTATAATCATTATTCTGCACATTGGTCACCCGATAACCAAAAATTTGTCTATCAAAGCTATGATGATCAGGGAACCACCCAGGCAATAATATATATTTTTAATTATCCCACCAAGCAATATCGTAAAATATTTTCCCAAGACAATTTTGCACTAGGCACAAGATATTATCCTCGATTCAAATATTTTTATTACAACTGGAGTCCTGATTCTCGCTATTTTGTATTCGCCTCACCTCTTTATTGCCGATCCACCACTCCTCCCGAGTATGATGTAATGATGTATGATTCCCGCCAAGAAACTACTCGAAAAATTTATCATTCCAAGGAATTGATAACGGATATTTGGTGGGCTCAAGATACCACATTATATTATTTGACATACAAGGAAAAGAAACCTGGCAAAGGGGTCATTCTTCATTACTATACTCTTTGGAAAGCCCAACCAGTATTCTCAATGACGGGACAATGGGTTTCTCTTCAAACTACCAAGATAACTGAATTCGATACTCCCTGGAATTCTGTCTATCCTGTCTTTCAAGGGAATTATCTATATTTAAGGGAAGACAAAGGGGATAATCAAAATTTTCAACAATATTTTTATTCCATTAAAAAAAAGAAAAAGATTATATTTCCCGGCAGAATATATTTTTGTATGACTCCTTTGAGAAATGAATCATTCCATCCACTGGAAGAAAAAGTTTTATATGCTGTGGATACCGAAAACAGAGGAATCCTTTATGAATTTGATTTAAAAACTGGAAAATCCAGAGAAGTTATCCGAGAAAAGGAATATATTGAGGAACCCAGTTATTCTTATGATGGGAAAAGGATTGCTTATGTAGCAACCGAAAGGTTACTAGGCTCTATGATTTCCATTAAATCTGATGGTACAGATTGGAGGAAGGTCTCGCCAACGATAGTACCGGATGTTCTATATTCATTAAGTCCTATACATTGTTGGAATCCCAAGAATAATACCCTTTATGTTGAGTTGGTGGCATTTGGTTATAGGAGAGATGAAAATCGTATTAAAAGATACCTTGTAAATCTTAATGATAAGAAATAGAGATTTTATCCAATTCCCTTTCATCTGCCTCAATAAGAATTGGTTTTGTGGAAACGGATTTCATGGCACCGGAGATGTCTTTCAAGCCATTTCCGGTAATCAATACTGCTGCTTTATCATCGGTTTTAAATTCACCTGCTTGTGCCAATTTTAAGAATCCAGCGTAGGCGGCACTGGCGGCAGGTTCAGCGAAGATACCGGTTTTCTGTGCCAAGGCGGGGATTGCATCCAAAATTTCCTTATCCGTTACGGTGATTCCTTTTCCTCCGGAATTGGTAACGGCTTTGACGGCATTCAATCCATCGCGCGGATTTCCCACGGAGATACTATCTGCTACCGTTTGTGCATTTTCTTCAACAATAGGGTTACCCGATTGAATCGCTTTGACCACCGGGGATGCGCCTTCCGCCTGTACGGCATACATGTGAGGGAGGTGGTCAATCCAGCCGATTTCTTTAAGTTCCAGAAAACCTTTCCACGCGCCGGAAATAATATTTCCGTCCCCCACAGAGATAATGATTTTATCGGGAACCTGCCACATCAATTGTTCACAGAGTTCAAAGGCAACGGTCTTTTTCCCTTCCCGGGTATAGGGATTAAACCCGGTATTGCGCGAGTACCAGCCGAATTTCTCTGTCGCTTTCAACGATAAATCAAACGCCTGGTCATACGTTCCCTTTACCATTACGACTTTAGCGCCATAGACCAACAATTGAGTAATCTTTGCCTGGGGTGCCGTCTGCGGAACAAAGATTACACTTGGTAACCCGACACTGGCACACGCTCCTGCCAGGGAGGATGCCGCATTGCCGGTCGAGGCGCAGGTAATGACTTGAGCTTTTTTCTCCAAAGCTTTGGCAACGGCAATCACACTAGGCCGGTCTTTGAAAGAAGCCGTAGGATTTCTGCCATCGTCTTTAATAATCAAATCGGCGCAACCGTATTCTTTGGCAAGTTTGGGAAATTGGTATAGCGGTGTCCAACCCACTTGAACCGGTGGAATATGGGATGGATTCTGAATCGGTAATAGCGGGAGATACCGCCAAATCGTGAAATCCCGATTGGTCAACAAATCTTCCTTATGCCAACCCTTTTTGACCAAATGATAGTCATATAGAACGGTCAGGTTTCCATTATTCCCGCAAGCGGGACAGGTATACTCCACATCCTTGGGATCGTATTCTTTTTCACAAACTGTACATTGTAACCGAGTAATATAATGCATAGCTCTCTATTATAAACTATCAGGAATATTGTGGACACTTTCATTCTGTTATTTCTGGATTGCAAGCGGAATTGATATTTTTAATTCCGCTCCTGAACCGCATAAAAAGTGGGTACGATTAGTTTGTGGCCATTTTGACCCCCCGAACATTTCAAGAAGATGAAGAAAAATTTTCCACAACTGTGGAAAGCTTTATCTCCAATAAAACCAATGGTCTTTATATTATTGTCCAATTGGACAATAATTATGTACGGATGTACATAATTATTTCCTTCAAAACCTTTAACGTACGTTAAGAGTTTTGTAAATGATTGATTTGATGGTAGATACTTAATTTTTGGGAAATTCTTTAAAATAGGCTTCACATTCTTCCCGAATTTGACCATTTCCTACATCGCTATCTTTCCAGCGTTTTAAGGTAAGTTCAATGGCTTCTTTGGCTTTTGGGTCTTTGAAAGAGCGGAGGGCGCTTGTTGCATAGTATATTTCCCCATAAATACCACGTCTTTTTTCATTAAGTTCTGAACCTAAATCATGGTTCCACCAGTTTTTATCTAAATGTTGATTTTCCCAGAACTTGTTATTTTGTTTTAGCAAATCAATAAGAATCGGAGCGGATTCTTTATAGCCGTTGCGATACCATATCAAAATGATGTCCTGTCTAAGATTGTGGTCTTTCGAGTCTTTGAATACATTGACCAGATTATCCAAACCTGTTTTACCACAACTAATAATCCCATCTTTCGCTTCTTGTTTCATACCATATCTCATACCCTTGAGATAAAACGGTAAGAGTTTCTCATACCTTTCCTGCTGGCTGGGAGTTTTGAGAATACGTTCAATTTCAAGATGATCAAAATAATTTTGCGCTCTTTTGGCTACTACCGGATTTTCAGAAATATATTTCTTCACGGAAGATTCTGGATTACTGGATAGATAGCATTTGAAATAATCTTTTAATTCCAAGGGTTGGAGGTCTTCAGGGTCAACAATGCCATAATCTCCTGTTCCTGGTTTTTCACCAAATACGCCGCTTCTCTTACGCAAGAACCATAGATTATCTTGACTTGCATCTTTCACGAGTGGGATGTAACCCACACCGCCCATTGCTTCGTCAAAAATCTCAATAATATCCTTTGGATAGTTGTCTGGGATTCCTCCTCTTTTACTCTTCCCGCTTCTCTCAATCCAATAACCACCAACAAGGGGTGTTAACCCATAATGAATAATAATAGGAATCTCTTTATTATCGGATTTCCCTTTTAAGGTTTCCGTGATAACGAGATTGGCATGATATTCCCAACTATAAATATGTCCATCTTTTTCAGTGTGAGGAATATATTGGATGGAGTCTGGAAAAAGATGACCCACGACAATTAGCTCCGAACGACCCACCACTTCCGCATCTTCATACCAAGGACGAAGCCAAGCATAGCTGGATATTGTAGAAATGAGTGTGAGAGCTATTGTGAGAAGAAGTATTTTGGTTCGGGTTATCATTTTTTCATTTTCCCTGTTGAATAGTTTATTCCTATACTGGGAACAGGTCAAGATGGAATCTTGTATTCTGCAAGATCATCCCCAGATATATTTTGGATCGTATTGAATTTGGTGGGTTTTGAGGAAAGTGAGAAATTCGGATTCAAAGGATTTCAGGGCGTGATGTTTCTCCTGATTCTGGATGTAGGCGATGGTTTTGTTCAATTGGGACATGCCAATGCTAAATGCGCCGTATCCTTGTTGCCAGGTGAAATCTTGATATTGAGGATAAGTCTGATGAATCCAATAAGAGGCACCGCCTTTTAATAATTGCACGGCTTTGGCAAGTGTGAGCGTGGCTGGCAGGGATAGCAGGACGTGGACATGATTTTCTGTCCCCCCGATGATAAGAGCTTTCATATTATTTTCTCTGGCAATCCCACCCATGTAGTACCAGAGGTTTTCCTTGATTTCGGGAGTAATAAGATTGTCCCGGTTTTTAGTGCCGAAGACAATGTGATAATAACTGGAGATATAGGTGTGCGACATGGGATGCTCCTTCTGTACTAATATACCCAATGTTGAAACAATGGGTTATTTTCATACGTCTCTACGGGACAATGTATTATGATTTGCTTTACCCAAAATTAAAATATTGGGTTATTGTCATTCTGTCCCTATGGGACGGTTGAAATATTATATCCCGTCGGGGATAAATTGATAATAACCCAAGGATTTATCCTTGGGACTGTAGTGATAACGCCAACTGCTTAATCTGCCGTAAATCCAATTTCCCAGTGCCGAGGATGGGGATGGAGTCTATTTTCCTGAAGGCATCGGGGCGGGGAATCCAGAGGTTGGGGAGACCGGAACTTGAGAGCTTGGATTTAATTAGTTCGAGTTGGGTGTCGTCGAGGATGTGGAGGACGATGAGTTTTTCGCCTTTGCGCTCGTCAGGGATGGCGGTGACGACGAGGGATTGTTGACTTGCGCCGATGAGTTCGTGGAGGGTTTCTTCCACTTTAATGAGAGGCACCATTTCTCCGCCGATTTTAGCGAAACGGGAGAGACGGTCGGTGATGGTGAGGAATCCGTCTTCATCCACTGTGGCAATGTCACCCGTCACGTACCATCCATCTTTGAGGACTTCGGCGGTCTTGTCGGGTTTGTTGAGATAACCGAGCATGACGTTGGGACCTTTGATGAGGAGTAATCCTTGTTGTCCAATCGGTAACGGTTGGAGAGAGTCAGGGTCAACGATGCGGACGACAATGCCGGGAAGTGGATGACCGATGCGACCGCGTTTTCCACCGACTTGATAAAATCCGGGGGCGCGGAAACTAATGGTGTTGATGGTGACAGCGGGGGAACATTCGGTGGTGCCGTAGGCTTCGTAAGGACGGATGCCGAATTTGTCTTCAAAAGCGAAGGCGATGCGGTCGGGAAGTTTTTCCGCGCCAACGAGAATGAATCGAAGGGAGCCGAATTGACCGGGTTCGACACGGCGAATGTATGCCTGCAGAAAAGTTGGAGTGGCGACAAGCAATGTGACTTTGTATTTTTCACAGAGGGTGCCGATAACGCGCGCATCCATCGGGTTGGGGTGATACACCGCGCCGAATCCTTTGATTAAGGGGAACCAGAGAGTGCCGGTGAATCCGAAGGAATGGAAAAACGGGAGGACGCCCATAATGCGGTCATGTTTATCCACAGCGAGGGCTTGCGCGACACCTTCGAGATTGGAATAAATATTATAATGGCTGAGCATGACGCCTTTGGGTTCGCCGGTACTGCCGCTGGAGAAAATGACGGTCGCCATGTCGTCGAGTTGCCATTTCTTTTTTGAACCCAGAGATTTTTCGAGCCAGGTGATGGGATAGAAACGGGCTTTGAGCAGGGCGGTGAATTTATCCAAGAAAGTAATTTGAGGAACGAGGTCTTCGAGGTAAACGACGACCACCCCCTTATCCCCCTCCTTAACTAAGGAGGGGGCATTGGGACGAGCATCTAATTTCTCCATAAAAGCGCGGGCGGTAATGATGGTCTTGATGTTACATTGATTTATGGCAGATTGAAAAGATTCTTGAGAGGCGGTGTAATTTAAATTGACAGGGATTTTTCCGCAGAGTAAGGCGGCAATGTTCAAGCACGCACCGGAAACGGAAGGCGGCATGAGGAGACCTACCATTTCCTGACCACCCCCAGCCCCCTCCTTAGTTAAGGAGGGGGAATTAAAGAGGGTGGTCATTTTTTGCGCGAGAATGATACTGCGAATGAGGACTTCGTTGTTGGTTACTTTTGGATTCAAGCCGTCTGCCAATGAGAAACGACGGCGATGACGGCGGGCTTCTTCGATAAACGCACGGTGCAAGGGATGCATATCTTTTCGGCGATAGGTGAAGGCATCGGTGGCAAGTTCTTGCACGTAACGGCGCACTTCCTGCACGGGTGTATTAGCGGGAAGCGGTTTTCCAAAAGAAACGGTGATAGGGTAGGGGATTCGGTGCGGCATTTTCCAAATGAATTTTCCTTTTTCAAAAGAGAAGATGGAACCCCAGACGCGGTCGAGGTGGATGGGGATAATCGGCTCTTCGACACCTTTCATAATGCGTTGAAAACCCCTGCGAAAAGGGAGCATTTGACCAGTGCGGGTTATTTGCCCTTCCGCGAAAATGCAGACCACATCGCCATTTTTGATACCATTAGTTGCTTCGCGGAGAGATTGAATGAGTGCTCTTGCGCCATCTTCTGCTGCTAACGGAATACAGCGCAAGATTTTTGCTAGGGGATGAATGAGTCTCATCTTATAAATCCCGGAATACATGACAAAGCGAATGGGGCGATCAGTGGAAGCTATTAGAAATAGGGCGTCGGTTAAAGACATGTGGTTGGTGACAAAAAGCGCGCCGCCACGTTCGGGAATATTATCCCGCCCGACGATTTTAATGCGATAGAAAGTATGCGTTAACATCCAAAGCACGAGACGCAAGAGCGAATCAGGGACAAGATAACAAACATACGAAGTCGTCATCAACGTCAGGATGGCGCAGGCTAAAAAGGTTTGATGGGGAAGGAAATGGAAGGAAACCGTGAATAGGTAATAGACTCCCGTCGCCAACAACATTCCCACATTGGTCAGGAAATAGGACATCCCCTGAATCCCGCCTTTATCGGTTTTATTGGGACGGTGTTGAATCATGGAATTAATCGGGACGGCAAAGAAACCTCCCCCAAACCCAAGAATGGTTAATGCAAGAACCGCATGGGGAAGCGAATGCACAAATAAAAATAAATCCAAAGAACTGATAGACATAAGAATCGCACCCAGCGGGATGAGTCCGTATTCGATTTTATTTCCGGAAAGGTATCCGGCACCATAACTTCCGATTCCGATTCCCACCGACATGGCAATTTGCAAATAATTAATTTGCATTTTGGTTAAATGGAGAGTGTCCGCGCCATAGACCAGAATATTCATGAATACAATCATTCCCATAAACCAGAAGAAAGCATTTCCAAGAACCGCCAGCCAAAGAATCTGATCCTTTCTTGCCAATCGAATATTGGTGAAAAGGTCGCTAACAAAATTTAGTTTGACAGGTTTATCCGGTGCCGCCGCCGGAACCGGAGTAATCAGGTGCGCGGAAATAGCACCGATAATCGAGAAACCGCACAGAACCATCATGGCGTAATACAAATGATTTTCGAAAAGTGAAAAAAGGATTGCGCCCGCGCTGGTTCCCAGGATAATCGCCGCAAAGGTAGTTAACTCCAGAATTCCATTCGCCCACGAAATTCTTTTTTCGGGCATGAGTTCCGGGACAATCCCATATTTTGAAGGACCAAAATAAGCGGCTTGCGTACAAGTCAAGAATAAAATACTCGCAGAAAACCAAAAGTAACCTGTCAGGAAAGCAACCCCGGCAATCACCATGACGAGAATTTCAACCAATTTCGTAGTGAACAAAACTGACCGTTTGCTATACCTATCCGCCAGCGCGCCGCCATGCATGGAAAAGAGAAGAAATGGGATGGTAAAGACAGCCGAAATAATGGTTTCCAGCCGATTCTGCTCCGTGAGTTGTGATGTAATAGTCAACGCCGAAAATAACAGAAGATTTCGATAAGCGTTGTCATTGAAGGCACCCTGAAACTGGGTAACAATCAACGCCCAGAATCCCCGGAGATTATTTGGTGCGGATGATTCGTTCATCTTTTCCTGCCCAGCCATCAAGCCAAAATATAGCATAGCCCATATTTTTTTAATAGAATATCGAATGATGGATATTATTCCAAATTGAACGAATAGGGTTACATTTTGGTGCAATAGTGCTTTATATAATGAAGAGATAAATAAAAGAGAATAGCGCAAAACTTATTATTTCAATCTTTCATCCTGTTTAAGAAAGCGGGTGATGATTTGGCATATTTTTTGTTATAATATAATTGAGAAGGCTATATTGAAAGGAGAAAAGTTATGAAACGAATTTTAAAGATAGGGCTAGTGGGAGTACTCTGTTTTACCCTTTACGGATTTTCGACTTTACCGGCACAAGCGCTACCTGTTGCTTTATTGGGGGGAGCGGCGAGTCATCTATTCCATTTTGGTGGTGCCGCCAGCGGTTTATTACATGCGTCACATGCATTAGGCGCCACTTCTGCTTTCGCTAAATCCGCCACCTATTCACGTGGATTCACGGCGACACGTTTTGCGTCGAGTAATGCGTATCGGGCATCGGCTATGGCACCAAGATATACAACTCAAGGATTCCATACGCCCGGAATGACGCAATTCAACACTCCACGGATGTCTCCAAAAGCATTACCGCTGGGAGCACCGCCTGTCGCGCCACCTCCAGGAGCACCGATTGGTAGACCCCCTGGTCCTTGGGGACCCGGACCGTATTGGGGTTGGGATCATGATGACGCAGCATGGTTTGTTGGCGGAGTTTTTGTAGGTGCAGCCATTACGCCCTTATTCGTCGCGCAACCTGTTTATTATTATCCGCCATATCCGGGATATTATGTGGTATCACCGGATACTCATTGCGATTCTTGCAACAAATCCTGTGATCCATCGCCTGATAAAGATAAACCGAATATGAAAACTATAGAAAAGGATAATGTGACAGAACCAACAGCCAACTAAAAAGTCTCTTATCTATCGAATCCAAGAATCCGGAGTTTTATTATGCTTCGGGTTCTTTTTATTTGATTGTTGGAAAGGATTTACAGAGTTATTATATCCAAGTAAAATTCAGTCTCTAGATGAAACATTATTGTAAAACAATAGGATTCCAATATAACGTTCTTCGAAGAGTATCCTCTGCCAACATCCACGTAGCTCCGGTATTTACATTCAATAAAAAGGTATATCTGACACCTATACCGGAAGTAAAGATCTGATAATTGACTTTATTGGTATTGAGATTGGAATCCTGCGGATGTTTCAGCCGTTCAATGGTTTGCCAAGTCCATTTATTGTCTCTCCCCAACACAAATTGGGAAACGGTCCCGGTATATTTATCTAATAGCAGGGTAACTTTCGCGGCGACGGTAGATTGGATAATTTCAAATCTTGAATCCGCCGGAGCGCTCGTTTTCTCATCTGAAAGACTCCGTTCCTCATATTGTGCCGGAGATAATCCCGGACTGACAAATAATAGTACAGCACAAACTAATAATGCGGGCATATATTTTTTCATAAAATATTCTCCTCTCTTATCATTCGATTTTAAGTCCATCATGAAAAGAAGTAAAGGGCTTTCAATAAGTGTTGTATTGCGATTGTTCAAATTGTCTTACATCTCTTGATATAGCATTATGTGGAAGTAAGGAAGTATCGGGAAAGAAAAGAGCTCATTCCCAAGGTGTTTTTTAAAGGTATTAAATTATTCCAAGATTTCCCAATATTTCTTTTCGACGGATAATGGAAGAATCATGGCACGTTCAATACTATTCATATCCCCATAGGCGTCGTTACCCGTTGGACTTCCATAGAATCCCCGCTCATGAGTTGAGATATTACATTGTCCCCGAATAACCAACAAGGCAATAACAAGAATACCAACATACAAATCTTGGTGAATTTGTTTTTCATGGTCATGCCACTACCGGATGAAACTATCTTCACATCCAATCGTGAACGCCACCTTTAGCCATGCCGTGACGTATAAAATCGTTTAACCGCTCTTGTTCCGTGGAATCGGTACTTTGTTTTAACATATTTTTAATGGGAGTTAAATCATAATAATCCCCTTTAATGGTGAGAATGGTTCTTCCGGCTAAAAATCGAGTTGCCTTGTCTTGATGGCTTTTTAAAACCTTTTCAAGATATGGAATCGCTGTATCCCCCATGAGTGTCATTGTTTGGGCACAAGGATATGACGATACATAGGGTGGCCCATATCCTATAGAAATTTCCAATGGCGGGGCATCGGGTTGGGGAGTCATATAATTTAGATGTTTCGCCAATATCGGTAAGGCTTCCGTAATTCGCAATTGACCTACTATATCAATTGCCGCCGTCCGGCTTATATCCGTTGGAGTGAGAATTGTTTTAGACCCGTGAGCATAACGATAATGATCTTTCATCGTATCCCCCACCGTATCGGGACTATCAATAATCAATATCAATCCCTTCACATATTCCTGTCGTTGACTCTCCGATACTGTGGAATAGTGGGAATAAAGATACTCTTTCGACCGTTGGACTTCCAGAGAATCCCCGCTCATGAGTTGAGATATTACATTGTCCCCGAATAACCAACAGGGCAATAACAAAAACAGAAACAAACAAATCGTAGTGAATTTGTTTTTCATGGTCATGCCACTACCGGGTGAAACTAATATTTACTTCAAAAATTCTTGTAATAAAAGCCGTTTCTTGTTGTTGTTCGTATCTTTTTCTTCTTGGATTACTTGTCTTAAATCTTCTTTGATTTTTACCGGCCCTTCAATATCGGCTAGAGTAGAAACAAAAATATGCGAGATAGTGTCCTCTTTTCGTAATTCAGTCAACATGTAAGGAACGGCGGATTGTCCCATAGATTTGATGGCTCTTTGGGCGCTCCATATCCTATGAGCGTAGGCGATACCAACATAGTTCATATAATCTAAATCCGAATAAGTCACCGCAAAATAATGAACTATATAGGGAATCGCAGAAGTACAACTAGAAATACTCAAGACTTCTATTAAATTATCTTGTATTTCTCTAGAAAGAGTCGTATCCGTTTCCAATAACGACAATATTTGTTTCGATAAATTTTCTTTGTCCGGTATCGTTTTAATATCACGCATGGCAGAACCCCGACAATACTCATTCTGCGATGTTAAATCCGAAAAGGGAATGGTCTGTGAGTAGACCGTTATTGCACTAACAAAAACCACGACAAACAACATAAAACGTGATGTATTCTTTTTCATACTTTCCTCCTTTCTCTCGTTCTTCATGCAAAAGATGACAGCTATATTAGCACTATAAAAACGCTTGTCAAGTACTTTTTTAGGACGGGTTTAATCTTAGGAATAATTCTTATTTTGTGAAGTTTTTTCTATCCTTTTTTTCGCTGGACAAATGATTACTAAGCACTTTAATAAAGCAAAAACTGGATTCTCTTCAATTGGAGTTAGGACTCAGGTCGAGGAAGACAAGGTGGAGTATGCCATTTTGGCATAGCTAAATTGGCGATTTAAGGGGGTTAAAATGTTTCAAAATTGGGTGTGAGTTATCTCCGTATTGTCTCCGCTTTAACTCCGCTTCAACTCCCATTGAAGAAAAGCGAAGAATCGGTTCGAGTCAAGATTTAAGACTCTTTTGGGTAAGGTTGTTATTTACAGGTCAATCTTGGATGATTTCTGAAGGTTTTAAAAGAGGAGGCTATAATTTTGGAAAAGAAAGGGGGTTTTTTAGAATTTTTGCTGTCAACTTAACTTTGACCTTTGGTGATTCACGCCTACTTCGTATACATCAATAAAACTTTCAACTGGCTAGGAACCGGCTTATTCATTGACAGAATCCGGTAGAGTCTTCATAATAAACTTATAAAAAGTAAGTGAACATAACTGGGCTTATCCGCCTTTTTATTTTCATTTTCTATATTCATTATAAGAAGGTATATTAGAATTATGCAATATCGTGAATTCGGTAAAAGGTTAAACTGGCAAGTATCGGCATTGGGTTTTGGTGCTATGCGTCTCCCCATCCTGAATAATGATGCCGGACAAATTGATGAACAATTAGCGATTCAAATGATTCGAACCGGGATTGACCGGGGCATTAATTACGTCGATACCGCCTATGGCTATCATAATGGAAAAAGTGAAGTACTGGTTGGGAAAGCCCTGAAACAGGGATACCGGGAGAAAGTGAAAGTAGCCACCAAACTCCCCTGCTGGTTAATCAACAGCCGAGAGGATATGGATGCCAAACTTAAGGAACAATTAA
Source organism: uncultured bacterium (assembly GCA_963768165.1). Taxonomy (GTDB): domain Bacteria; phylum UBP4; class UBA4092; order UBA4092; family UBA4092; genus CAVYHJ01. Next base: position 707,788 of record CAVYHJ010000002.1, read on the forward strand.
CCCGGTTGGATATTCCCAAAATTGATTTATATCTCTTACATGCCCTTGGTAAAGACAGTTGGGCCAAGATGCAGGGATTGGGCGTTATTGAGTGGGCGGAGAAAAAAATGGCGGAAGGTGTCATTGGGAACCTGGGATTTTCATTTCATGATGATTATCCGGCTTTAAAAAAGATTATCGATGATTATGATTCTTGGACGTTCTGTCAACTTTTTATTAATTACTTAGACCAGGATAAACAAGCCACCCTCGAGGGTATGCAATATGCAGCCGAAAAAGGCATAGCTGTCGTGGTTATGGAACCCTTGCGGGGAGGGAAACTGGCTCAACCTACCGAACTTATTCAGGTTATTTGGGACAGTTCCGAGATAAAACGGCCCCCGGTTCAATGGGCATTGGACTGGTTATGGACTCGACCGGAAATCTCGGTGATTCTCTCCGGCATGAGTACACCACAGCAAGTCGAAGAGAACCTGGTATATGCCAACGAATCCAACATCGGGAAACTATCACCCGCTGAATTGGATTTGATTGAACGAGTCCGCAAAGAATATAATTCCCTCATCCGGGTGAATTGTACATCCTGTCGGTATTGTATGCCCTGTCCTAATAATGTCGATATTCCTGAGTTGTTTGGAATCTATAATGAAGCCGCCATGTTTGAAACCTGGAAGCCGATGAAAAAAAGATACCAGGAAATCCAGGATAAAAAAGCCAGCGTCGAGTATTGTCTGCAATGTGGAGAATGTGAAGACGCTTGTCCCCAATTTATCCCAATTCCTGAAAAACTCAAAGAAGTCCAACAAGCCCTGGCGAGTCCTTCATGAAAATATAAAAGATTTTATTTATTGACAAAATTTTGATTTGAGATACAGTAAAACAATTTCAGATTGTAACTTTAAAAGCAAGAACGGATTAGGACGACACCCATTCCACTCATTTGACCATCCACACCTGATTCTCGACCAGAACCGCCATTTTCAGGAATTGCTTAACCCATTGTAATATATTGAGTTATAAAGTTTTGTAAGGAATTGTCCGAAAAATTACACTGTTATAGTAGATATTTCGTGGATATTATATCGCATGTGACCTAAAATCTATTGAGGAGTTGTAAATGACTTTTAAGAAAACAATATACAGCATATCATTTATTCTTGCCTGCTTTTTCATTGGCATTTTAGGTTTCACCGAATCCCATTTATCCATAACTCCACCTTCTGTAATCAATGTGAACCCCGTAAGTAATACAATCGCACTTTATAGTAAATATGAAATGCAATTTGATTTGACGACCAGTTTCAGTAATCCTTTTGACCCAAGTGTAATTGATATTCAAGCTATTGTCACATCCCCTACAAATTTAATTTCCACCACTTTTGCTTTTTGGTATCAGCCTTTCACCATTTCCGGCGGAGTGAACACTGCCGAAATATACACCGCTTCAGATACCACCCATTGGCTGATTCGATTTACACCCACGCAGGTCGGGAATTATTCTTATGTGATCCAAGTCAATTCTGTTCCCGGAAACAGTGTGTCGTCTACATTGTATTTCACAGCTGTTACTTCCAGCAATAACGGTTTTATCCGTACCCATCCTAATAATTATAAATATTTTCAGTTCGATAATAGCAGTTTTTACTTTCCCATTGGTCAGGATTTGGCGGGAAATAGCACCGGAACTCATCCCACACTGGACGGTGTAACAGCGGCGCGATACTATCATCCAAGATTGGCAGCCAATAAAGCCAATTGGATTCGGTTCTGGATGACGAATATATTCAATAACGCCATTGAATGGACTGGAACCGGATATTCGGGTCTGGGAAATTATGCACTGGATCGTGCGTATCGTATTGATAAGATATTGGAATCCGCTCAAGCGAATAACATCTATATCCAATTTACGCTATTGGATTTTCGTCAAGTAAGTGATTGGGCTGATGTTTATTGGCCGCAAAGTCCGTATAATTCAGTGAATGGAGGGCCTGTGTCCTATGCCCGACCGCAGGACTTTTTCACCAATTCTACGGCTATGGCAAGGTACCAAAATCAATTACGTTATATTGTCGCGCGCTGGGGTTACCTGCCGAATATTTTTGCATGGGAACATTTTAATGAAGTCGAATACTCCGGCGATTCCAATGATAATGTATTCATTGATGATACCGTGAAAACTAATATCATCAATTGGCACAAGGCCATGGCGCAATACCTTAAGACAATTGACCCCAACAAACATTTAGTGACCACCAGTTCCGATGACCCCTGGTATGGGAAATATGGATTTTACACGTATAGTTTATGGTCAAGTCTCTGGCTGATTCCTCAAATGGATATTATCCAAACCCATATTTACACTTCTACGATTGAGAATGACATTACTCAACAGTCCCGCTATTTCCAAAATACATTTCACAAACCTGACTTGATTGCCGAATTTGGTTTACAAAATAATCCGGAATATACCAATACCACAGCCGCCAACGGGTCGGCCCATGGATTTGACCCGACAACTTTTAACGGGTCTTTTGCCCAACGGGATCATTTATTGGAAGGGACACATCACCATAACGCTCTTTGGACAGCTTTGATGAACGAAACCATGTCGGGAATATGGTGGTGGGATTATTATATCGAATCGGATACTACACTCCATCGGACATCCCCGCAATTTCCTTTGTACTATCATTATGTCCCTATCAACGCATATCTGCAAATCACTTTAAATCCCGCAAAATATCCCTTTGAAGATTGGCCTAATTATGGATTGTCTTCGGCGATATTTACGACCTCCGCTAATATCAAAGCTTGTGGATTATCCACGGTTGACCGGGCTTATTTCTGGTTCCGTGATACCGCCAACGATTATTACACCGGTGCCGAACCGGGAGATATTGCCAATCGCACAATTTCCAACGCAACCATTACTCTTACGGGTTTGTTAAGTAATACTCTGTATGCTGTGCGATACTTTGATACCTACAATTACGGCGGTCCAATAGGACAAAAACAATCGCTTCAATCTTCCAATACCGGAACGCTGACTCTCTCCATCCCATCCTTTCAGCGAGACTTAGCCGTCAAAATCCTCAAACTTTCCGAAGCCACATCCATCCCAAAAAGAATCTGGAAGAAATATTAACTTTTGACCCAAATCCTTCCTTCCACTAGAATATCTATGTCAAAATTATATTATTTAACTTTAAACTTTAAATTTTAGACTATCTATGGCCCCATCGTCTAATGGTTAGGACGTCAGATTCTCAATCTGATAATACGGGTTCGATTCCCGTTGGGGCTACCAGCTTGGCAGTATTGGATTATCCAGCACTGGCAAGGTTATACGAAAGATAGATTTTTTCTTTTCATCTATGCAAAACAAGGCAAAGGATATCTCTTTTTAACGTCTAAACGTGACAAATCTTTTCCCAGTCGGAGTGATTCTCTTTTAAGACTTTTTGAAATATGGAGTTTAATCAATGGCAGAAGAAACGAGTACTTTATTAATTAAGATAGAAACCAATTGATGAAACGCTGTAAAATTTATCGTCGAAAAGGTATTGCGCTTCTCCCAAGTCAATTATTATGGATTTCAAGAATGAATACTTGGCACTGTTTGTATACAATTATCTCTTTTAAAATCAATAATATTTCCCCTGTTTTTCAATCCAATTGACCTGAATTTTTTACTTGACAAAGCAAGTAATGGGAGTATAATTCTCGTAGATATTTATATGGAAATTAGAAGACGGGATATTGGGAAAAAACTGGGAAGGATGCTATTTTTAGAAAAATTACCGAATAATACCCCGTTTTTTATTTTTATAAATAATTGAAAATAAACATGTTACAAAAATAATAGAAATATATTTATAATTTGTGTAAGAAAATGGCTTCGAGATGACACTGTTATAGTAGACAGTAACTATTAAAGTAGTATAATATGACATTCTTAGGAGGATTTAAAATGTTCTTTAAACGTACTGGTTTTGTTTTAGCAATATCCATTTTCTTTCTCTTATTAACCCACCAAACACAGGCACAAAGTTGGACACAACTCATCGCAAATGGAAACAGCCTGAGTGTACCGACGACGCGATATGAGCTTAGTGCAGTCTACGATAATATAAACAATCGCATGACTATTTTTGGGGGAACTCCCCAAGCTAATGTGACTAATCTAAATGATGTGTGGGTTCTTAGCAATGCCAATGGATTTGGTGGAACTCCCGCGTGGACACAGCTCTTTCCAATAGGTGGTCCTCCTGCAGTACGTGTATCGCATACCGCTATTAATGATGTTGCCAATAATCGAATGACAATTTTTGGAGGGTTTAATGGGAGTTTTTATAACGATGTGTGGGTACTCAGTACGGCGAATGGACTAGGAGGAACACCCGCTTGGACACAACTCTCTCCAACTGGAGGACCACCGTCTGGACGATATGCTCCTACGGCGGTCTACGATGTTGCCAATAATCGGATGACGATTTTTGGGGGAACTAGTGGATCTGGTCTAAATGATGTGTGGGTTCTTAGCAATGCCAATGGATTGGGTGGAACACCCGTGTGGACACAACTCTCTCCAACTGGAACTGCTCCAGCGCCACGTGCATATCATAGTGCGGTTTACGATGCAACCAATAATCTTATGACAATCTTTGGGGGGTATAATAATGGGAACTGGTTTAATGATGTGTGGGTGCTCAGTAATGCCAATGGACTCGACAGTACAACATCCTCTTGGACACAACTTTTTCCAAGCGGGAGTACTCCGGCAATACGAGAGCTTCCTACGGTTGTCTATGATGATACTAATAATCGGATGATGATTTTTGGAGGGGTGAATGGTAGTACTACTTTTAATGATGTATGGGTACTCAGTAATGCCAATGGATTAGGAGGAACTCCTGCTTGGACACAAATTACTACGACTGGGAGTACTCCAACAACGCGATGTGGACAAACTGGAACTTACGATGCTACCAATAATCGGATGACTGTCTTTGGGGGGCAGAGTTTTACTGGAACTTATTTTAACGATGTGTGGGTACTCAGCACAGCGAATGGACTAACACCATCACCCAGTGCCGGCTTCTATGCCGTTCCCACCAGTGGGTTTGTCCCCTTGCAGGTTCAGTTTACGGATACCTCAGCCAATACTCCCACCAGTTGGACATGGAGCTTTGGGGACGGAGGGACCAGCACAACACAAAATCCGAGTTATTCTTATAATTCCGCAGGAACCTTTACCGTACAACTCATTGCGAGTAATACCTATGAAACCAGTACGGCCATAATATCCAATTACATTTATACCATCAGTACGGCGGGTGAAATCCCTCCCCTTTTATCCAATCTACCCAGTCTCAAAGCGTTCATCGGGTATGGATTAACCACGGTCTTTAACTTGGAAGATTACAATAGCGGCGGGAGGGGGACAAGTTATTCATTCCTGACTAACTTCCTATCTTTGGGTACTCTCCTGGGGAGTTCGGTCAGCGAATCGGCTTATGATTCCGCCACTGTGGGAACCAATACCTATGAAATCAGCAATAATGTAGGATCCAGTTCCGGTAATGGGTCTGTCAAATATTCCACCTACAAGATTTACAAACTTCCCATTGTGGGATTAACCCCCGGTTCGTCCTGGGATATGAACGTGGGAAGCTATACTTACAATACCAGCGGTCTGGCACTTCCTCCCTCTTTTGGGAATCCGACCGCTTTGCATATCAGCAACTTGTCCAATGTGACGGCCTACTGGGTAAACGATTCAGTTATCCGAATCACCTCCTTGCAATCCTTCACAGGAGCCGTAGATGTAGACGTGACAGCGTCTCCTTTTGTCCCTGCGGGAACAGATCAGGATAAGGAACGCTTCTATGTTTACAGCAACCTGTTATCCCATAGTACTTTCAGTACAGGCAGGGACACCACGACCTGGTCACCGATGGAAAGACCCCTGGGTAAGTCTACGCTGGCTGCGCAACAATGGATATACAGTTATACGGATGCAGCAGGCACTCAAGCCAAGGGCATATGGAAATTCACTTTTACGGATGCCAGTAGCGGTGTGAAAGCGACTCCGGTGGTATCAGATTGGATTAATATTACTAACGGGCAATGGTATACCTTTCGGATACGCTTGGTAGCGGATATCCCCAATAACAGTCATCAAGCGTTCTTATATGGGTTTACCAATTATCCGGAGAGTGGCACCCAGACGGATATTGTCGGGAACGGGTTGTTCGGCGTACCGACGGTCTGGACCTGGCAGGAAGCGCCGTTATTGGCGCATGGCAGTGGCACCACCGGTTATCCGCAGTTTCAATTCAAGGCGGGGGGGGTGGGCAGTATCTATGTAGATGAGATACAAATTATCAATGCTGCCCCTGCGTTAATGCAAGCGCGCAGCAACACCCATTCCCATTATCTCTATGGACAATTTACTACCGGGACTGATACGACGGGCTGGGGACAGGAATTGTATCCCGGCGCGGGAAGCGCACCGGAGATTTCCGTTGACCACGGGTTGGTCTTAAACTTTGCGGAAGCGGGGGTGGGGACAACAGCTCAGGAAGGGATTAAATGGACGGCCAACAATGGAGTACAGGGACCGCTGCATGCCTATTCCTTCCCGGACAATGTGGGTCATCAAGTAGGTACCCAGTTGACGTTGGCCATAGAATCTGGCAATTTTAACACCTTGGGTATTGTCTTGGTCGCGGCGTATGGAACTCAGACCGCAGGGGATCAAGACTTCAATAACTTAATAGCCGTGGCGGGGGTTGGGGTATTGGTGAGTGGAAATTACTATGCCATCGGTGAGGCGGTATACCCGTATGCTCAAGACCAATTTGGGTTACGCAGTGATGCGTCAGGGATCTTGGTGGTCAATAACGTGGACGTGGATGTGGATAATGATGACCCCAACTTTGGGGACGCGACATTATTTCCCTAAATAGCACCGTTTGAAGTAGAAACTAAAAGCGGATGAGTTATTCATCCGCTTTTTTTATTAATGGGACTTATTGGAAAATAGTTCTTTTTCAATGATTTCGCAGATGATGTGAAGTGCCGTGATATGCCCTTCCTGCACGCGCGGAGTGTATTCCGAAGGAATAACTAAACAATAATCTACTTTCTTGACCAATGATTTTCCCTTTTCTCCAGTCAATCCAATGGTGACCACTCCTTTGCGTTTCGCTTCCACAAAGGCTTTCAGCACATTGGGCGATGTTCCGCTGGTAGTGATACCAATCGCCACATCTCCTCGATTTGCCAATCCCTCGATTTGCCGGGAAAAGAGATTTTCAAATCCGTAATCATTGGCAACGGCCGTGATAATGGACGAGTCGGTTGTCAATGCCATTGCCGGTAAAGATTTTCGGTCTTTATAAAACCGTCCCACCCATTCCGCGGCGATATGTTGGGCATCCGCGGCACTCCCGCCGTTCCCGAATAATAAAACTTTCTTGTTGCTCCGAAAGGCTTTGATAATGGTTTTAGCAATGGACACAATCACATCCACCTGTTTACCTTCCGCCAAGTTGATTTTAACCAGGGCGCTTTTCGCCAATTGTTTTTTCACAAATTCTTTCATTTTATTTTATCTTTCCGAATATTTATTTGAGAAAAAAGAGACGTATCATCCCCCAGAATTAGACTATGATTTTTTAGACTTTTAAAAATTCAGAACTATTGTTCTGATGTAAATAATCGGTCTAATACCTGCCCGACTTCTTTGCGCTCATCCAAATATTTCCCGATGATGACACCCAGCGTTACTAAAAGGAGCAAGACCAGCGTGTCCCAGAACCCCAGCCAATGAAACAATATACCCAGAATACCTCCCAAAACACCGCCAATAATCAATCGCGGATGACGCTGTGCCCATTGTATAATACCTTCCAACACTTCGTTTCTCCCCCTTTGCGGATAATCGGATTGGACTTCCATATTTAATTTCCTTTCTTACGCGGTAAACTCAACGTCCATGTTCCGGCGTCCGCCGACCCGTCCCCGTTCGGCAATCTTGGTGACATGAACATCAATCGGCTCAATCGAATGGTCTCCAATCACACCGATGATTCCCTGCTTTACTTGTTCCCGGATTTTTTCGTTAACTTCTTTGACATTTTGGTCGGAATAAACTGTCACTCGTGCGTATAAGCCCCAACCAGTAGGAGTGCGCCGGATGCGGCATTTTAAATCTTTAACTCCTTCGATATTACGTCCCAGCCGGCTGAGATGGTCTTCAATCGCGGACGCGGATACCGTCAGTTTCCCTCCCGCAGAATCCAAGCGGATACGGCCGGAGGAATGAATATCCGCAATCGCCAGATAAATAGTCAAGCAGCTCACCAACAACAATAATAAGCCAACGGCTCCGGTAACTACCTGTACTTTTCCGCTAGTACTCAAATCGTTCTGATATTGGTCGAACTTCGTGTTGAGTTGGGCTTTCATTGGCAATTCGGTCATGTAAATCGTGGCTGTCATTAAAAAGAGAACACCAACGGTCAGTACCAGTAACATGCAAATAAATGCAGAAATTCGTCGTAATACTCTCATGGTTTACCTATAATTTTTTACTTGATATTCCGGCATGGACGCGGGTGCAGGACTCCGGCGTTGTTCCCGCTGAATCTGCACTCCTTCGACATTCACATTGATTTCCACCACCGATAATCCGGTCATGGCTTCCACCTGCCGTTTCACATTTTGTTGAACCCCGGTAGCAACTTCCGGAATATTTCTTCCGTATTCCACCACCACATTAATATCAATGGCTGCTTCCCCTTGGGCGATCTCCACCCGTACGCCTTTATTCATGGCTTTTTTACCAAACACTTCGGTAAGGGAAAATCCTCCACCCATCCCCGCCACTCCGTCCACTTCATTGGCGGCGATCCCCGCAATAATGGCAACCACTTCATTATTGATTCGTACCGCGCCATTATCTATCTGTCGGTCATCAATTGCCATACATACATCTCCATCAATGAATATAAGGGTTTACACCCAGAAAGTCAAGTTTTATAAGGTTAATTATCAAACTTATTGTTGGGAATCGGTTTTTGATGATGAATTATGCCGGTGTAATTCATCGAGGATTTCGGCCATTTGCAATTTCATGAGAAGAATCTGTTCTTTGGTATTTAATTCGGATTGATTAATTTTTTCAGCAATCAGAAACACAGCGCCTATGACTAAAAATACCAATCCGGACACGGCCATAAATACCGATAGGGTGGAATTAGGATTCTGTCCCGAAACCAGCAACAGGACAGTCATATTGACCACCACAACACCCCATACCCACCCGGCAGACATTTTACTATCCCTCCGGAGATTAAGCCGGCCTCGTTTTAATATCCAGACCATCATTCCGGTCCATAGAAATGCCATGATTGCGCCAAACCCAAAACTAAACCGTATTAGGTTGGGTAATCCCTTGGCAGTTACAATGGCAATATAACTAAAAAACACACCCATAACCAGTGACAGAATACCACTTAGGGTGTAACTTATTTTCATGGTCAAATTCAGTTTCTTTTCCAACATATTTTTCAGCTCCTTTTCATATTTTTCTTTTAAATTAGGATTCATGGATTCCGATTCAATGAGTTGATCTCGAAACAGTTTTTTATCTTGATTCACGATTTCACTACCTCCTTATCCAGGATGTTGCGAATAGCTTTTTTGGCATAATATATTCTGGATTTAACCGTCCCTGGGGGGACTTGGATAATATCGGCAATCTCTTCAATGGACAGGTCTTCGAGAAAACAGAGGGTTAATACTTCCCGGTGAGGAAGGCTGATTTGTGCTAAGGCATGATGGACTGCAGCGACATCTTCAAAAGTAAATTCATTTGGAGATTCCACCTCTGGGATTTGGTTATCCGATTCATTAAGATAATTCTGATAAGAGGCTAATTTTCTAAGATGGGTCATGGCATTATTCCTGGCGATGGTATATAACCAGGCGGGTAATTTTTCAGGTTGATGTAATTGGTTTAAGTTTTTATGAACTTTAATCCAAGTTTCCTGAAGTATATCCCAGGCATCTTCTTCCTGGTTAACCAGTCTTCGAAGATAATAGAACAGCCGTTTTTCGAATTGATGAATAAGTTCTTCGAGTGCCCCGGGATCATTTTTTCGGAACCGGAGTACCAGTAATTCATAATAAATTTTATCTTTATCGGTCATGAACTCATCTTTCCTATCATGAGATTCTATATAAAAGACATCGGAAAGGGAAATTTGGTTCAAAGAATATTCAATAATGAAGTAGCCCCTTTTGATTAAATTGTGTAAGATATCCAGCAGATAGACAGATAACAAACTAATCAATGATTTTATACAACAGGTAATAGAAAGGGACAGGATATGACTCCTCAACAAAGGAAAAAATTATTAAAGATATATAAAGATTTAAGAGTCGCGGATGTCCGGGATGGGATGGATGTCATGATGCATCATTATGTAGGTTCGATGAATCCGGAGATTCGACCATTATATCGGACCCGGAGTTATGGGATAGCACGCACCTGCCGATATTTACCCTTTCGAGGGAGCATCCCTACCATGACACCGGAAAAATATTGGGAATGGTCGGGACATTATTATAATGAGATATGCCGGTATCCCTGGGTAGAGGATATTGAAGAAGGGGATTTTATCGTGATTGATTTATCGGGAGTGAATGCCGGTTTAATGGGTTCAGAAAATACTTTAGGTTGTATAAGAAGGGGTGCCAAAGGATTTGTCAGCAGTGGCGGAGTGAGGGATACTGATGAGATTATATTGCAAAAGATACCTTTCTGGTCAAAGATATGCAGCCAGAGTATGGTTCAAGGGAGACTGGAGTTTGATGCCAAAGATATCAATGTATCGGTAGGAGGTGTCCAAGTCCGTCCGGGGGATATGGTTGTGGCAGATGGGGATGGAGTGATTGTAGTGCCATCAGAAATTGCTGAGGATGTGGCGTATCATGCCAATGCAGAACATAAAAGAGATAAAAAGAGACGGCGTGATCATTATCGGAAATTGGGTTGGAAAGAAGATAAAACTGTAAAATAAGGAGTGCTACTTATGAATGTGATGCCATATACCGGACAAACAGAACTGGTGACCATAGGATTTCAGCCGGGAGAGATGTTGCTGGAATCTATTCAGAAGGCCATTAAAGATTGTCATATAATGAATGGAGCAGTTATTTCAGGTATAGGTACACTGAAATCTTGTCGAATGCATTATGTTACTCATACCGGATTCCCACCGACAGATTGTATTTATACACTCCACAAACCTCTTGAGCTCTTATCTGTAAATGGATTAATTGCCGAGGGAAAACCGCATTTACACATCGTTGTTTCCTGTGGTGAAGAGGAAACTTATGGCGGTCATTTAGAAGAGGGGAGTGAAGTCTTATATTTATCAGAGATAGCCATCCTGGTATTTAATGAGCATAAGATGACTCGAAGGTTTGATGAGAAAAGAAGAATAAGTTTGTTGGGATTAAAATAATCTATTTTAAAAAAGACACAGTACCAAAAGGTCATTTCAAAGAAAAGTCTCTATCCTCGATTACTCAAGGACAAGGTTTTAAGTTAATTAGGAAATAGGATAAAGGATTTAGGATATAGGTAAAATAGAACGAATAAGTGAGATTTTTCGCAGACTCAGAATGATTCAACAAGTCAGTTTTATGTTTAGGGTTTTAGGTATCTTTGGGTTATTTATTATGAGGGGTTTGGTATTGAAGGAGTACAATATGAGACTGAAGAATTACTCGGTATAAAGGAGAACTAATCCGTCAATATACTGCAATTGAATGGATTGTATTAATTAAAAATCTCCCACTCCCTTTTTTTAATCCCTGTAGGGAGTGGAAATATAATTGGAGCATATTCAACTGTTGCTATGGCTCCACCATTGTATCCGCCAACGGAATAAAATGCTGTCGTTGTTTGAACAAATCCTCCAGCACCTTCCGAATTATTAAGTTGTTGTGCTGTTGCGGGTTCCCAAGTTCCAAGAGAACCATCGGGATAAACTTGTACTTTTTCACACTGATAAGTAGGCGGTCCTCCTTCATATCCATCAATAATGTATAGATACTGTCCATCGTAAGCAATTCCACCACCCTCATGATATGTTACTGTGTTGCCTATAGTTGTAAAAGCACTTAGTTCACCATCCGGGAAAACTGTCGCTTTTTCAACGGTTTTAGTTCCTCCAGAAACAAAATATCCATCCATTACATAAAGTGTAGTGTTGATCAAATATGACTCTTGTGCATCTCTACCAATATTTAATTGTGCGGTACAAAGTATCCAAGAACCGAAAGTGCCATCAGGATTCGTTTGTATACGATAGACATACGAACTCCCACTATATCCACCCCCAATGACATAAAGAAAAGTTGAAGTCTGAACCAAAGTAGATCCTACAAATCCACTAGGAAGTATGCTAATGGTAGACCATACTCCTAACGTTCCATCGGGGTTAACTTGTGCTCGTTCTGCTGTAGTGGAATCTCCATTGGTAGCGTCTTCTCCGCCAATCACATAAAGATACCCATAGGCATAAGCTCCTACTGCACTGTCTCGAACTCCTGAGTAGCGTTCGGATTCAATAGTCCATGCACTTAAGGAGCCATTTGGTAGAATTATTGCACGTTCTACGGGTAGAGGTGTGTCAGTCTCCCACTCCCATTCTCCAAAGACATAAATTACTGTATCATTTGCTATAACTGCGATATTATCTGCTCGTGGATAATTCAAACTATTGGTATATATAAAACTACCTAGTTGTCCACAAAAAACAGGAGTTGCTATGCAAAAGAACATAACAACTCCTATCATAAATATCCTATTCTTTTTACCAATCATTGTACCTATAAGTTTATCACTCCGGCTTGAGAACGGCTACTAAATCTCGAAAGAAAGTCGGGATAGTCGCAGTAATAGAAGTCTCTACAATAAAACCAACAAAAAAACCTATCGCATTACTAGTTTGTGCCATTTTGGCATAGTTAAATTTGCGATTTAAGGGGTTTAAAATATCACAAAATTGGGTCCAGGTTCTCTCCGTACCATCTCCATACCATCTCCGTACCATCTCCCAATGAAAAAAAGTGAGGAAGCGGTTCGGGACATGATTTAAGATTCTTTCAGGTGAGTTTATTGTTTATACGTCAATTTTGAATGGTTTCTGAGTGTTTTAAAAGAGGAGCTGATAATTTTGGTTTTTTATAAGGGAGATATTGGGAGGTATACCTAGGAGGCTCAGACCCTCCTAGGTAGTGCTCCGTACCCAAACCGGGTTACTCAGGGAAGGACTTTTTTCAGGGTTTTGATATCATTCAAACTATTTTGCGGTGTATGGTCTTGGAAAAGGGATTATTCGACGGGTTTAATAATCTATGTCCCTCATTTCCGTTCTTGGGAAAGTTGGTTAGAGAAGAGTCTTGACGGCGTTGCAAAGGGATTTGGCGGAATCCAGAGATTTGGCTTCGGCAAAAATGCGCACGATAGGTTCGGTACCCGAGGGACGAACGTGAACCCAGGAATCTTTGAAATTAATCTTGACCCCGTCAAGGATATCAATTTTTTCTGAGGCATATTCCTTTTGTAACTTCTCCAAAAGTTTTGGAATGGCTTTTTGTTCCAATTCAATTTTATCTTTGACGATAATGTAGGAGGTCAATTCACTGGCAAGTTGAGACAGGGATTTTTCGGATTGCGCCAGGGATTCAAACAGGAGTCCGACACCGATGGCGGCATCCCGTCCATAATGCGTGGGAGGATATATCACACCACCATTGCCTTCCCCGCCGATGATACAATTGGGTTCCGCCATCATCCGGCGTGCGACGTAGGCTTCTCCGATTTTCGTGCGAATCACTACAGCGTTGCGTTTTTCGGCGACATCGTCAATCGCCCGTGTCGTAGACATATTGACTACCACGACAGGTTTTTCGGAAGAGGATTTCTTATTTTGAGATTCGCGTTGTTGTTTCAAAACATAATCCACGACCAATGCCAACCCATTTTCTTCCCCCACCGGTTCCCCTTTTTCATTGACGAACGCGACCCGGTCAACATCAGGGTCTGTAGCGATTCCCAAATCGGCTTCAAACGTTGTGACCGCTTCCCCCAATTCCTTAAGATTTTCAGGGACAGGTTCCGGGCTATGGGCGAATTGACCGTTGGGGTTTTCATTGATGGTTGTCACCGAACAGCCGAGTTTTTTTAATAACGGGAGGATAATCAATGCACCCGCGCCATTGCAGGGGTCGTAGACAACCTTGAATTTGCGTTTTTTTATAGCCTCTTGATCAATATGAGATAAAATCAATGTTTGATGTTCTTCCAAAGCAATGGCGTGAGAAAGAACTTTTCCCAGATGATGCACGTCGGTGTATTGGATTTTATTTTCATGGAATAGTTTTAAAAACTTCTCCCCATTTTCAGCGTCCATAAATATCCCGTCTTCCCAGATAAGTTTCAGTGCGTTCCATTGGACGGGATTATGCGACGCCGACAACATCACACCCCCCTGCGCTTTTTGTTTGCGGATTTGAATACCCACGGTGGGAGTTGCACAAACTCCGATATCAATTACTTCACATCCCACCGCCACAAGTCCCGCGCTCACAGCATGTCGCAACATCCCGCCGGAGATCCGGGTATCCCGTCCCAGAATAATCCTGGCTTTGGTTCCCCCGCGGAAACTCCCAAAGGCGGAAGCGAATTTGGAAAACAAGTCGGGGGTGACGTTATCGCCTATTATCCCGCGAATCCCCGCAACACTAATCATTAAATCAGACATGATATTCAACCTACACCAGACTTTTTTCTTTGTCAATAATTCATTTCATTGACAGGGGATAACTACAAGCATATAATCTTCACAACAGTCGGTGTAATCCAAAACTTACAAAGGAGAAAGTATATGAAAACGTTAGCGTTACTTTTTAGTAGTATTCTTTTAACAGGGACAGTCTTTGCCTCAGGGGTGATTGATATTGCCTATTCACCCTATACCATCAGTAAACCAGGGTCGTATATTGTCGTGAAAGATTTGACAACTGCACAAAACCTCAATTGCTTTATCGTCAATACCAGCGATGTCACTATTGATTTGAATGGACATACAATATACGGTCCGGGACAGAACGGTTCCGGCGGGAGTGGAATTTATAGTGCTGCAGGAAATAATATTACTATCACCAATGGTACATTCAGTAATTTTAATGGCTATGGGATTGATTTGCCAGTGGCGCAAGCACATATTAGTAAAGTGAAAATCGTGGGATGCAATACGGGTATAAGAGTAGATGGAGGCTTGATTGAAAACAATCTGGTTACTGAAAACGGTGATTATGGAATCGTATGTGGCAATGCTTTCTACCCTGCGGTTATCATGAATAATGTGGTGAGTAATAACGATAACTTGGAGGGAGGAATTTTTGATTTCCCTGCAATTTTTGTGACTACTAATTGTGATATTATAGGAAATAATGTAACCGGTAACCTTGCTGATGGGATTTATGTAACTAACAATAATTGTAAAATAACAGGGAATACGGTAATTAATAATACTGGTTATGATGGCGCGATTTATGTAACTGGCAATACTTGTATTATTACAGGGAATAATGTGAATAGTAATAGTGGTGTTGGCGGGATTATGGTAGGTGGCAATAATTGTACTATCACAGGCAATAATGTAGCCAATAATAGCGCTTATGGAATCTATGCTGGGTATGGGTGTAATATCATCGGGAATACAGTGGATAGTAACAGTACAGGTGGGATTTTTGTAAATAACGGATGCCGGGTGTCTGATAATGAAGTCTACTCCAATTTGTCTTCCGGAATTGCTGTAAATAATGGATGCACCCTGACGGATAATAATGTCTACTCCAATAGCAGCGATGGAATAGATATGATCAGCGGATCACTAGTTCGTGGGAATACGATTCGGTCAAATGGACATTATGGAATTTCAGGCGATGCCGGAAATCGTATTGAGGGAAATGTTCTTGATGTGAATAATTCTGTGGGGATTTATGTCAATGGGAGTGCCAATTCAATCCTGAGCAATTCAGTGACGTCCGATGATACGGGATTATGGATTTCCAGTGGACATAATTTCTTTGCGGGTAACGTATTTAATAACAATAGCGTCTCGACGACCATCGCCGCGAACAATACCGCCGGAAATGGAACGACGGGGTTTGTTAATACCGTCTTTTAAATTAAATTTAACATTTGCTACATTCAAGTTTGAATTGACAGGGTATAGATACAAGCATATAATCTGTCCCAATGTTCGGTAGCACCAAGACTTAAATAAAAGGGGTTATATGAAAATATTAGCGTTTCTTTTCAGCACCATTATTTTGTCAGGGACAGTCTTTGCATCCGGGGTGATTGATATTGCCTATTCTCCCTATACTATCAGTAAACCGGGGTCGTATCTGGTCGTCAAAGATTTAACCACGGCTCGAAATTTGGATTGCATTGATATCAATACCAGTAATGTCATCATAGACCTTAACGGGCATACCTTGTATGGCGCAGGCACAGTGGGTACTTCTGGTACCGGAATAAATGACTTGGGCAATTATCAAATTGACAATAATATAGCGATTTTCAATGGTACCATTCGAGATTTTAAGTCCAACGGGATTTATTTATATGGCTTAGCGGCCCAAGTGAGTCGGGTCAATACATTCAGTAATGGAAGCGTTGGAATCTTCTGCGCTGCGGGTGGTTCAGTTTTTGATTGCAATGCCTCTGAAAATGGAAGCTATGGGATTTATTGCAACACGGGAATTATTCGGAATAACATGGTACAGTACAATGGTGGTTACGGGATTACCGGCTATAATGGTATCGTCATAAGCGGAAATCATCTTTTCTACAATTACTCCGATGGAATCTATTGCAGAGACGCAACGGTAAGCAATAACAACTCATTTTTCAATAATGGAAATGGAATAAATGCAACCTATAGTTTAGTGGAGAATAATAATGTGGAATCAAATGTCATTCAAATTATTGCTTCCAATAGCAGGATTATTGGGAATTTCTGTCAACAAAGTAATTCGGGTACAGGAATCTTGGCGTCTACTAATAATACGATTGAGAATAATACGCTTTACAGTAATATTACCGGACTTTGTACAGACTCATCGGGTAACTATATCGCCGGGAACCGGTTATCGGGCAATATTGTGAGTATTTTTACCACGGCGGGAAATACCCTGGGTAACGGTTCCACCGGGTTTGCCAATATCATTGTCCCCTAATCCCTATGTCCGAATCCAACAATTCGCCGGATTTGAGAGGTGAAGGGATAAAAGTTTCATTGACACAGGATAAATTCAGTCCTATAATTTTTATTGGTCGGTTAATTCTAAAACTTACAGGGGAGGAAGTGTATGAAAATTTTAGCGTTTCTTTTCAGTACTATCGTTTTAGCAGGGACAGTCTTCGCGTCAGGGGTAATTGATATTGCCTATTCCCCTTACACCATCAATCAGCCGGGGTCGTATCTTATCGTGAAGAATTTGACCACGGCTAATGGTAACGGGATTGCTATCAATGCCAGCGATGTCACGATTGACCTTAACGGACATACCCTTTACGGTCTTGGAACTGCGGGTCCGGGCGGAAATGGGATTTACAGTACCGCCGGAGATAATATCACTATCACCAATGGTGCCATCCGTAATTTTAATGGTACGGGGATAAGCTTAACGGCACAAGCACATATTAGCAAAGTGAAAATCATAGGATGCAGTAGTCAGGGTATTGTCGCAGATGGTGGTGTGATTGAAAACAATCTAGTTACTAATATTGGTCGCAATGGAATTGTTTTGAACAATACTATTTACCCAGGTATTATTGCGACGAATGTAGTAAGTTCTACAAGTAATTCAGGTTATCCTGCAATTTGGGCAACAAATAATTGTGATGTTACAGGAAACACCGTAGCCAATACCAATACCACTGGAATTTATGTACAATCAGGCAACTGTAAAATAACAGGGAACACCTTAAATAAAAATAGTAATAACGGGATATGGATAAATGGTCCTAACTGCACAATAACAAAGAATAATGTAAGCAATACTCTTGGCGGGTCTGGAATCTATGTTACCAATAATGGATGTAATATTATTGAGAATACAGTTGCCAATGGCACCTCAAATGGAATTTATGCAAACGGGCTGGGATGTCGGATATCCGAAAACGAAGTTTACGCAAATGGGGGTGCGGGAATCTCTGCTGGTCAGGGCATTACTCTGACAGATAATAATGTCTATGGGAATACGTTAGACGGAATAGATGTAGTCTACGGTTCACTGATTCGTGGAAATACCATCCGGCAGAACGGGGTGATGGGCATTACTGCCAATGCCGGAAATCGCATTGAAGGAAATAACGTTGATGCGGATTTTGCAGTAGGAATCTATGTCAGTGGGGGTGCCAATACTATTCTGAATAATTCGGTTTGGTCGAATTATACAGGGTTATTTATTTCCAGTTCCACGAATTTCTATTCGGGAAATGTATTTCAAAACAATGGTGTCTCAACGACCATTGCCGCCAACAATGTAGCGGGGAACGGGACTACAGGATTTACCAATGCAGTACTTCCCTAAAATTACTTGCTTTTTTTTTGGGAAAGAGGGAAAATAAGCGCACTAAAATAAAGGAGGTTGCTATATGAAACGTATCGGATTTTTAGGTGTATGTATTGTGCTAGGCATGGGACTTTTGATAAGTTCTGCCCGTGCAGATTTTTTGTTTTCCAGTGATGCCGGGTTCAGTTTGGGTGCAAGTAATTACGATAAGTTTGATGTCCTTTCGACCAATGGGTCGGGAGCGTACAATCAAGTGCTGGCTTCCTTATCCGCGGTCATTCCGCCGGAAACCAATATAGACGCGATACAAGCCGTCTCACCCACCACGACGATTTTTTCCATCGGTTCGGACAACTATATTCAAGGGACTTTGTTCCATAAACAGGATTTAATTGTGTGGAATGGGAGCAATGCGACCTTATTGTGGGATGGACAGGGAAATGGATTACCACCGGAAACGGCTATCAATGCCGTCAGCATTATCTCCACCAGTCCTTTGGAATTTTCTTTTGGATTGAATGCCGCGACCCAATTGACCATCAACAGCGTAGCAAATACTCAAGTAACCAAAAGCGACCTGATTCATTGGAAATCAGGGAGTGGGTTTACAGCCAAAGATTTTGATGCCGTGGCGCAAAATATTCCACCGGAAGTCAGCTTGGACGCCTTCAGCCGGATTAATTCCACACAATGGGTTATGTCCTTTGACGCGCAAGCCTTGATTCCCGCTAATTCCAGTAATCTCTTTGCGAAATCTGATTTGGTTTCTTTCAATCCGACAGGCGCCGGATTCAGTGCCACACCTTATTTCAATTCCGCTACCTATAACATTCCACCGGAAGCTAATATTGATGCGATTTCTACGGGTCTCGGCACCGTCTCCATCCTGGATTGGTTCTTGTATTGAGTGGATATGAATTTTTCGAGTGTAATTAAAAAATAATCGTAATATATTTTCTTTTCCATTAACCTCTTATGCGAGTCTTCTAAAGAGGTTATTATATAATAACAAGTCGAGCGGTCAAATTTTAGTTCCAAGGAGGAACTTTTCGTGATACAACGCATTTCGTTATACGGTTTGTTTTTTATTTTGTCAGGGATGGTGTATGCTGTCGGTCAAATAGATATCGCCTATACACCCTATACCATTAGTACTCCAGGGTCGTATATCGTGGTGAAGGATTTAACCACTTCTCAAAACTATGATTGTATTGATATCGCCACCAGCAATGTTACGATTGATCTAAATGGGCATACGTTATATGGCGGGGGAACATCGTCAGGCTCAAATGGTAGCGGAATTTATGATTTGGGTGGCACCGCCATCAACAACAATATTATTGTCAAAAATGGGAATATCCGGGATTTTCGGATGGATGGTGTCCTTTTAAATGGAAATAATTCTGAAGTTTCCAAATTGAATGTTACCAATTGTGGAAGCTATGGAATTAACATAAACTATGGAATTGTTGAAAACAATAATGTGTCTTATTGCTGTGCACAAAACGCTGTTTATCAGATTACTTGTGGTTATGGTTCCATCCTTAATAATCGTGTGCGTTTTAGCGGTCTGGGAGGAGGGATTGGATATTCTTCCGGGATTATCAAAGACAATTATTGTGTCCAAAATGCACTCGCGGGGATTGAGTGTGACGAAATAAGCAAGGTAATTGGCAATTATATGTATGGCAACCTCCAGGATGGCATTCTGTTGGACAATGCACAGTGTCAAGTGGAAGATAATATTTGTATTAGTAACCATCAAAATGGGATTAATGCCTATATTGGGGGTTGTTTTATATCTAAAAATGTCTGTCAAACAAATTCCTATTGTGGTATTACTACCGGTGATGAATGTGATATTCGGGACAATATGGTATACGAAAATTCAGTCGCTGGAATAATATGCCAAACGGATTGTCAGGTGGTGGGTAATTCTGTTTCGTATCATATCACCGGGTTGGGATATGGAATATCTGTTAACGGGGCAGGCACCCGTGTTGATAATAACCATATTACCAGCAATAATTACGGGATTTATTTTACTTCCGCCAGTAATTGGTATGGACGAAATACTTTTAGTTTTAATTTGCACATTACGGGAGGAACAGCACCTGCCGATCCCGGAAGTCCCTATACTAATCAGTCTTTCTAACGGCATCTGGAATCACCATCTTTTTTTGTGCTCTTCTTGACTAATGGGTAATATATTTTTATACCTGCTTTCTTGAGTCATCCTTTATTCCCGTGAAAAATTGCCACCTTTATTTTGTATTTTAACTCCTTGTGTTATATAATGCCCTCATATAATCAGGCACATTTGGGTGCTTGGATTCTTGTAGAAACCCAAGATAATGTATTTTAATTTGGTTTCAAAGGAGGAAACCATGAAAACCGTAAGTTTACTTTGGTTACCCCTGCTTCTCGCAGGAACCGTGTACGGGACAGGACAAATTGATATTGCCTATTCCCCCTACACCATCAATAATCCGGGATCGTATATTGTGGTCAAAGATTTAACTACCCCTCAAAACCTCAATGGGATTACCATCTCCACCAGTAATATCACCATTGATTTGAATGGCCATACCCTCTATGGCGCAGGCTCCACCACAGGCTCATCCGGGAATGGAATAGTAGATCTTATCAACGGAGCCAATAATGTAACCATCTACAATGGCACTATTCGGGATTTTAGAAACAACGGGATTGAGCTATTCGGAATGAATACACGGGTGGAGCATGTCAATGTCTCTGGAAATAATTATTATGGAATCTACCTGGGTTCTAGCGCGCTGGTAGCGGATTGTAATGTCTCCAATAATGGGTATGACGGAATTAATCTAGAAAATTCAACTGGCGCCGGAGGGATTATTCGGAATAACAATGTAACTTATAATGGAATTAATGGAATTTATGGCCAGTATGGGGTCGTAATAACCGGAAATCATATCTCCCATAATCAATCCGATGGAATTTTGGGTTTAAACGCAACGATACTGAATAATGACTCATTTTTGAATCAAGTGAATGGAATCTCCGGGTCATATTGTTTAGTGGAAAATAATAATGTGGATGGTAATTTTTCCAATGGAATTACAGGTAGTTATAACAGGATTGTTGGTAATTACTGTCAGTCCCATTCTGGAGGTGCGGGAATCTATGCACATACTCAGAATACTATTGAAAACAATACTCTTTACGCTAATTCTACCGGAGTTTTCACAAATAGTGTGAATAACTATATCGCTGGAAATTCCTTAACGGGCAATACCGTGAGTATTTTTACCACGGCTGGAAATTTCTTGGGTGATGGGACTACAGGATTTTTTAATGCAATTCATTAAAGTGTATTATTCCCAACGCAATGTCTGGTGAGACTAAAAACTATAAAAGGAGAAAGGTTATGAAAACTATCATTCTACTCATGGCCAGCTTGTTACTGGCAAGCATGGTGTACGGGACAGGTCAAATTGATATCGCCTATACGCCGTATACCATCAGTACACCGGGGTCGTATATTGTGGTCAAAGATTTAACCACCGCCCAAAATCTCAATGGTATTATAATCAATACCAATGATATCACCATTGATTTGAATGGCCATACCCTCTATGGCGCAGGCTCCACCACAGGATCGTCCGGTAGTGGAATAGAAGATATTAGCGTCGGAGCCATGAATGTCGCCATCTACAATGGCACCATTCGGAATTTTAGAACCAACGGGATTGAGGTATTAGGATTGAACGCACGGGTGGAGCGGGTCAATGTCTATGGCAATAATTACTTTGGAATTCATCTCGGTTCTAGCGGACTGGTGGCGGATTGTAATGTCTCAAATAATGGTTATATCGGAATCAAACTTGAAAGTGGTACTTCCGTTGGCGGGATTATTCGGAACAACAACGTATCGTACAGTGGAAATTACGGGATTTATGGCCAGTATGGTGTCGTAATAAGCGGAAATAATGTCTGCCATAATCAATCCATTGGAATTTATGGGTTAGACGCAACGATATTGAATAACTACTCATGGGACAATGGAGCGAATGGAATCTCTGGGTCATATTGTTTAGTGGAGAATAATACTGCGGATAGTAATTTTTTCAATGGAATTACTGGTAGTTATAACAGGATAGTTGGGAATTACTGTCTGTCCAATTCTTTGGGCGCAGGAATCTTGACGACGGATTATAATACGATTGAAAATAATACTCTTTTTTCTAATTCAACCGGTGTTTTCGTGTCCGGACAGCATAACTATATCGCCGGAAATCGCTTAATGAACAATAGTGTGAGTATCTTTACCACGGCTGGAAATACCCTCGGTAACGGTACTACGGGGTTTACCAATGTCACTTATTAAATAAACTTAATGTCCAAATCCAACCATTCGCTGGATTTGAATTGACACGGGAATAGATGCAGGTTTACAATTTTCGCAATGGTCATTAAGACCTAACAACTTTATATGGGAGGAAATATATGAAAACTCTAGCTTTTCTTTTCAGTACCATTATTTTAGCGGGGACAGTCTTTGCGTCAGGTCAAATTGATATTGCCTATTCCCCCTATACCATCAGTAAACCGGGGTCGTATATTGTGGTCAAAGATTTAACTACCGCCCAAAATCAAAATTGTATTACCATCTCCACCAGTAATATCACCATTGATTTAAATGGTCATACCCTCTATGGCGCAGGCACCGCAGGCTCGTCAGGTAGTGGGATAGAAGATGTTAGCGCCGGAGCCATGAATCTCGCCATCTACAATGGCACCATTCGGAATTTTAGAACCAACGGGATTGAACTATTTGGAGTAAATGCACGAGTGGAGCGGGTCAATGTCTCTGGCAATAATTACTTTGGAATCCATCTCGGTGCCAGCGGGTTGGTGTCAGATTGTAATGTCTCAAATAATAGTTATGTCGGAATCAAACTTGATGGTGAGAATTGCGGCGGGATTATTCGGAATAACCAAGCCTCCAATAATCAATCTGATGGAATTTATGGTAATAATGTGGCAATATCGAGTAATTTCTCATATTTCAATAAAGGGAATGGAATCACTGCTTTAAATTGTTTAGTAGAAAATAATACTTTAGATTCAAATAATCCCAATGGAATTTCTGCTAACTCTTGCAGGGTTATTGGTAATTACTGTTATGGCCATCTTTCTGGCGCAGGAATCGTGGCGATTGAGTATAATACGATTGAAAATAATACTCTTTTTGACAATACTACCGGAATTTCCGCGACCGGAACAGCTAACTATATCGCCGGGAACCGATTAACTACCAATTCTGTGAGTATTTCTACCACGGCGGGAAATACCTTGGGTAACGGCACCACGGGGTTTACCAATGTCACGTATTAAACTCAAACAAATGTCTGGTGAGACTAAAAACCAAAAAAGGAGAAACGTTATGAAAACAATCATTCTACTCATAGTCAGTTCGTTACTGTTAAGCCTGGTGTATGGGACAGGACAGATTGATATCGCCTATTCCCCTTATACCATCAGCCAACCGGGGTCGTATATCGTAGTAAAAAATTTAACGGTTGGTCCAGACCTCAATTGTATTACCATCAATACCAGTGATGTCTCCATTGATCTCAACGGACATACGCTCTATGGCGCGGGAACCACAACCGGCAGTACCGGAAATGGTGTTGCACTGGCCGGATTTTACGATAATATTGCCGTATTTAATGGTATCACCAGGGATTTTTTTGAGTGTGGGGTTAATCTAGGATATTACTTTTCGGCGAATGATTTAATTTACAATATTCACTCTTTCAACAATAATTATGTGGGAATCCTTTTATCCAGTGGAATCGTTCGGGATTGTGTTCTTTCCGGGAATTACAGGGGAATAATAGTGGATGCTAACGGCGTGGTGAAAAATAATACCGTTACCAATAATAGCGACTATGGAATAGCGGTATCTGCTGGCTCTTCGGTGATTGATAATAGCCTCTATTATAACGGTACTTATGGAATCATTGTGGAGGGGACATGTACCCTCACCGGCAATAGTATTGTCTCTAATGGTTCGGATGGGATTTCTGCATCCTATTACGGGAGTACTATCACCGGAAATAGCCTTTATAATAACAGTGGAAACGGGATTACCTCTGCTCCCGGATGTACGATTAAAGATAATGTTCTGGTAGCCAATGCCCAGGATGGAATTGTCGTTGCAAGTAATTGCCAGGTGACTGGGAATACCATTTCCGGTCATCTCAATTCGACCTATGGCCGGGGTATCAATGTGCAGGGAACCGGAACCCGGATTGACAGCAACCATATCGCCAATAACCGGATTGGAATTAATTTCTCAAGTAACAAAAATTGGTATGGACGTAATACTTTTAGCAGTGACAGCGGGGGAAATACCAGTGGAACTCCCCCTGCCGACCCCGGCAGTCCCTACACAAACCAAAGTTACTAATTCGATTTATTCTCGATAATCTATTTGTCTTCCTAAAAAGCCGTTTCACCTGCGGCTTTTTTTATTGGAAGCGAAAAGGATATTGACCATAGCGTGGCTAATGTGAGTTATTAGGGCAGAAAACCGAGTCCCGGTGGGAGACCGATCTTTTTCAAATCTTTGAACCAGCGTTTAATATAATAGGTCTGGCCGGTATATTCCCCAGCCTCTTTCGCCGCTATATTCCATTGATCTTTGATAGATGGCGGTTCATTGGTCCAATTGGTTCCCGCCTGTTTAAATAAATTCCGGTATTGTTTTTGTAAAGGTGTTTTAGGATCTTTGGGATCAACCCATTTTCTCTGATAAGGTTTATGTTTCTTGGTGCCCGGAACATAGACAATTTTCCCGATATCCGCATCTCTGAATTTCCCGATCGCGGAGAATGACCCCAAGGGCATCTGATACAACCGCACTTCTCCATCCCGAGCAAATTTCCGGGACAGGACATTTTGAAAGGCATTTTCCACAAATTTATTAAATTGTTTTTGAGTCAAGGTTATCGCATGACTTTTCCGTAAACTTTGATACAGTTGATTCCCCACTAATTTCCTGAATTGCGCTAATTCTATTTGAATCATGACTTCCGGTGACGTGGTACTCCTATTTCTCATATAAACCCCTTTCCAGTACGAATTACCTGCGGAGCAATACCCAAGAGGGTTTGACCCACTTAGGTTCCTCTCCACTAATGATATACTATCCAGCCGAAAATGGCAAAGGGTTGAAAGAGGGGGTCTACTTTCCCGGAATTCTCTCTTTCTGTTATAGTAAATGACCTGTTATTCATTTGATAAGGAGAGGATTTGTTCATGCGAGTTTTTGTAACCGGGGCAACCGGATTTGTCGGAAAGAATGTCCTTGCGGAATTATTACGGCAGGGATATGAAGCGCGGGTATTATGCCGGCATGGGTCGGCGAATAAATTCGACTCACTGCGCGCTGAATTCCCCGATTTCGATAAACGGGTACAATTTAGTTACGGTGATATTCTCTATCAAACCGTCTTTGTTCCCGATGTTTTGGAAGGATGCGAAGCGTTTATTCATCTGACCGGAATCATTCGCGAGAAACCCAAAGAATATATCACGTTTGATACTATGCATGTCAAAGCCACAAAATATGCTGTAGAAGCTTGTAAAGCGCAGAAAGTTAACCGTTTTATTCTCATGAGCGCGCTGGGTACACGGGAAAATGCCGTGACCCAATATCACAAAACCAAATGGCAGGCCGAAGAACTGGTGCGTAATTCCGGATTGACCTGGACGATATTTCGTCCTTCCGTGATTATCGGGAAAGATGGGGAATTAACCAATATGATTCTCGACATGATTAAACACGGTTTCGCGCCCTTGATTGGGAATGGCAAAGCGCGATTCCAGCCGGTCGCAGTTACCAATGTCGCGCAAGGAACTGTGAACGCGCTAAAAACTCCAGCTTCGGAAAATAAGATTTATGAAATCGGCGGACCGGAAGTTATTGTCTGGCGGGATATTGTGGATACCCTCGCCAAAGTCGTCGGCAAAAGGGTAACCAAATGCCCTTTTCCCGTTCCCATTCACCAATTAATGGCGACACTCTTCGAGCGTTTTTCCTGGTATCCGCTGACCCGCGACCAAATCACCATATCATTAGAAGAATCCGTCTGTTCCGACAACCAATCCTTTTACACCGACCTCCACGTCACACCCATGAAATTGGAAGACAATCTGAGAAGTTTCTTAAAATAAAAAGTGATTTTGTCATTCTCTCGAATCAGCTTAATAAGTATTTTTGTTTAGAGGATAGAAAGTATTATAACAATTTGACGGAACAGGCTTAAAAAAGGTATCATTATTAGTTGTTTCGGTCGTGTTTTTCCATGTGTAAAGGAGTCAGATACGAAAACTTTATTTTTAAATCCACCGGCATTTGAAGGATTCGACGGGGGCGCAGGGTCACGGTATCAAGCGCGTCGGGAAATCCGTTCCTTCTGGTATCCCACCTGGCTGGCGCAACCTGCCGCATTGGTTCCCAACAGTAAACTAATTGATGCCCCGGCGCATGATTTGGATTGGAATACTACTTTATCCCTGACTAAAGGGTATGACCTAGCGGTCATCCATACCAGCACTCCAAGCATTAAAAATGATATTCGAATGGCGGAAGCCCTCAAACAACAAAATCCAAATATGCTTATCGGATTCGTGGGTGCGCATGTGGCTGTCCTGCCGGAAGAAACCTTGAAACTTTCTGAGATTATAGATTTTGTCGCGCGCAAGGAATTCGATTATACGATTAAAGATGTTGTGGATGGAAAACCTTTTGCGGAAATCAATGGATTAAGTTATCGTAAGGACGGTAAGATTATCCATACCCCGGAACGAGAATTGATTCCCAATATGGACGACCTGCCTTTTGTTGCTAACGTGTACAAGCGGGACCTGCAAATTGAGAAATATTTTATCGGCTATCTTTTACATCCTTATATGTCCATTTACACGGGTCGGGGTTGTCCGGCGCAATGTACCTTCTGCCTTTGGCCGCAAACCATTGGCGGACATCGCTATCGCACCCGCAGTCCTGAAAATGTGTATCAAGAAATTAAACTGGCGAAAGAACTCTTCCCGCAGGTCAAAGAATTTTTCTTTGACGATGATACCTTTACCGCCAATCTCCCGCGTGCCCGTGAGATAGCGAAAAAGCTGGGGACTTTGGGCGTGACCTGGTCATGTAACTCCCGCGCCAATATTAATTATGACACTATTAAGCTGATGAAAGATAACGGCCTACGCCTTTTACTGGTAGGTTTTGAGTCCGGCAACCAGCAAATTTTGGATAACATTAAAAAAGGTGTCCGCGTTGAACAAGCCAGACAATTCATGAAAGATTGTAAGAAAGCCGGAGTCATCGTTCACGGCACTTTCATCGTCGGATTACCCGGAGAAACGCCGGAGACCATCAAACAGACCATAGAGTTTGCCAAAGAAATTGACCCGTATACCATTCAAGTATCCCTTGCCGCTCCTTATCCCGGGACGGAATTATTTGAACAGGCAAAAGCCAACGGATGGTTCGCGGATGAATCTTTGGTCAGTAATGATTCGGGATTCCAGGGCGCGGCATTGCGATATCCCGGATTAAATAACCATTTGATTTTTAATTCTGTGGATGAGTTCTATCAAAAGTTTTATTTCCGTCCCAAGCCGATTTTGCGGATTATGAAAGAAATGTCCAAAGACCGGCAGGTCTGCAAACGTCGCCTCCGGGAAGGGTACGAGTTTTTTAAATTCATGCTCACGCGGAAAGAACCGGTCGAAGCCAATTAAGCCGTTTCGGGTTTAAGGTTTAATGTTGAACGTTCCCATCTATGGTATAACTTTAAACTTTAAACATTAAACTTTAAACATGCTTTTCAAGCAAATCAAACAAGTCTTAAAAAATGGCGGACCGGGTTATGTGCAGTTTGCCATTACCAATTTATGCAATGCCCGGTGCGGGTTTTGTAATTTTGCCTTGGATAAATTCGACCCTAAAAACGGGGTTAATGTCACTCTGCAACAAGCCAAAGATTCCATTGATATATTCGCCAAGAATGAGTTAACCTATCTTCTTTTTGTGGGCGGAGAACCTATGCTCCATCCCGACCTCAACGAAATGATTCGTTACGCCAAATTCAAGGGTATGGTGCCTATGCTTTGCACCAACGCTTCTTTCCTGACACCCGTCAATATCGAGAAATTAGCGGAGGCGGGATTGAGCAGTTGCGTCATCTCTATTGATGCGACTACCGAAAAAGAACATGAAGATAACCGCGGGCTGCACAATGTCTGCGCCAAAATCCGCGAAGCCAACCAGTCTTTCAAGAAATATAAAATACAAACCACCGCGTCCATTACCATGAGCCGGTTGATTAAAGACTATTCCGATATCCCAGCATTTATTGAAAGTCTTGGATTTCATAGCATCACATTTTCTTATCCATTACAAACGTTGGGTTCGTCTTATTTGGGATTTTCCGATTCGGGTTTGGTGAGTTATACCGCTGATGAATTGGTCGCGCTTTTTGATAAAGTGAAAGAATTGAAAACTAAATTTCATGTGGTCAATCCCACGGCGTCATTGGAAGATATGCAAAGGTTCGTGAAAAAGGAAACCCAATTATTTCCCTGTTTGGGCGGGTTGAAATATTTTTATCTGGATTGGAATCTCAATATGTACCGGTGTCACCATTGGGCGACGCCCATGTGCACTATCTATGAGTTTGATTCCACAAAACTGATCCGTGACGGCTGTACCGCCTGCATGATTGACTGTTACCGCGATTCCAGTGTCCTGCAATATAATGCCATCGCCATCAGCAACGCCTTCCAACACGCTAAAAAAGGTCATCTCATCAAATCTGCCAAGACCATTTTCGATAAACGCACTTTCAAATCCCTCAAATCCGTCCTCCAAGACTTGTCCTGGATTTCCCATCTGTAATTGAGACTTCTCGTCAAAAATACTATTCTTTCTTTCAGTTCTAACTTCAATTGCTTGGTAATAGAATTTCTTTAATCTGTAACTGACTCGGAGAATGCAATGAAATATCTTTATCAGGAAATAACCCGGTATCTGCCAAATCTGGGTCATAGATTTCGGTTATATGGATGGTGCCATTATTATATCCACCCAGACAGTAAACAAACCGATCCCACGTACCAATGTCGCCAGACGGATGGGGTACCAAGGTACTGGGCACAGGTACAAAATTACCTACTACGTTACTAGCAGGTTCGAAACCTGTTTGATACGTGGGATTAACTGTTTGACCATTACTCCCGCTAATTACAAACAAGGTAGTACGGCTGGTTAACACCGCATTACCAGAGATTTGGTAAGGTCCCCCAATAACTGTCCAACTGCTTAAGGTGCCATTGGGTTGAACCGTAGAACGTTCAATAAAGGTGGTTGGAGTAGAACCCACATCGCGAATTCCTAAGCAATATACTGAATTCCCAAAGCTCCATGCCAAAGATACCGCTCCACTAATTTGGCTGAAAGAACTAGTATATTGGAAAGGACCCACTGAACTATCCGCATTAATCGGACCAAATTCCACACTAGAAAGCGCACCACTAGGGGGTAAATTAGTACTATACCCACCAAATAGATACAAATTCCCATTCAGAATTATAGAAGCATGTAATTCCCGCGGGCTTTGCATTATCGGATTATGCTGTACTACTGGATTTGTCAACGTCCCATCAGGGTTGTATCCAACATAGGCGATTAAACCGGCAAGTGGAGCAAAAGCTAATTGACTTCCGCCTCCCGATTCATAAATTAGATTCGCTGTAGTTGAAACCGCACCACCAATATACGCTAACCCACCACTTGACCATAAAGCCACTGTCCAATTACTCAATGTCCCATCCGAATTAATGGTTGACCTTTCATATCCACCTGGTCCTAATGTATAAAAATAACTATTTCGACTCAGAGTTGGATCATCGAAATCTCCCGGAAATGATGACATATAACTCCATCCTTCACCCAAGACTACAGAAGGGTAATTTAAGAAAGATATTAGTAATACCATTGCCATTAGGTTAACGAATTTTCCTAAAACTAAACGAAATTGAGGTTTCATAACCCATCTCCTTACAGTCAATTATACTCCTTTTCTACTATAACAGTGGGATCTCGAAGCCAATTTCTTACAAAATCTTTTTATAATTTTACAAATCACAGGAGGATAAAGAGTTAGTGTAAGAATATATAATGCTGGATTCTCAATCCTCAATCAAATTGAGGACTTTGAGAATGACGGGGGAACGATGACAATTTGGTATAGCTAAATTTGCGATTTAAGGGGGTTAAAATATCACAAAATTGGGTATGAGTTGTCTCCGTGTTATCTCCGAACCAACGCCGTACTAACTCCCATTAAAGAAAAGTGTGGAATCGGTGGGAGGCATGACCGAAGGCTCTTGGAGTATCGTTCGATTATTCTTAGTAAATATTGAGCGATTTAAGGATATTCTAAAAGTGGATAGGGTAATTTTTAGAAAAATGTGCAGATTTTCTTCTTACTTGCTATGGGTTAAATCAATTTGATTCATTCTTGGGATTATTAGGATACACAAGAAGAAAGATGGTTTTAGGTATAGAGATTTAGAATAGATAAAAGAGTCAGGGTGGGAGAATCCACCCTGACCTTTTAGGAGATTAGATTAGGGAAATAAGGTACTATCGCCAAAGTTGGGGTCGTCGTTATCGTAATCCAAATCAATATTATTGAGTAACAATAACCCGGATTGGTCGCTGCGTACACCAAATTGGAATTGGTAATAAGGGTTGACGGCGGTACCGATTGCAC
Source organism: uncultured bacterium (assembly GCA_963768165.1). Classification (GTDB taxonomy): domain Bacteria; phylum UBP4; class UBA4092; order UBA4092; family UBA4092; genus CAVYHJ01. Next base: position 739,305 of record CAVYHJ010000002.1, read on the forward strand.
GGACTGTCCCGTTTACCAAAACCCCGACTTCTGCCGCCGCAATCAAATTACTATACGGAGCGCCAAAATCATATTGACCGCTGGATTGAACTCCATAAGCGGCCACCAGAACAATTCCCAGCGAATTAAATGAACCAGACTGCGTAAAGAAACTCAAGCGAGTCCCGACTTGGCGACCGACATTTACCTGCGGGGTTGCCACGGTTCCCGGAGTACCGTTATCCGCGGTCCATTTGGTACCCACCTGATTGGAACCTGAACCCGCGTTCGCGAAGGTAAACTGCAAATACCCGCTGCCCAGACCCACAATGGGTGAACTTCCTGCACCAAAATAGACTTGCTGACCCCATAAAGTCGTACTATTACTATTCGTGAAATCTCCACCGGAATAAAACACGCGGGTATTCCCGCGATTGGCATCCACCAGAGTCGGCGGAGCGTTAATTATTTGCAATTCATCAATATAGACATTCCCTGTGGTCGCGGCTTTAAATTGCACTTGCAAATAACCGGCAGTGGAATTGCCGTGAACCAGGAAGGGTGTTTCTATCCAGGTCCAAGTGGTCGGAATGCCAAAATAGATATTGGCGGCAATATCCGCCTGAATTCCCGAACCCACATAATTACTATAGCCAAATAAAACAGCTGTATGGCTATTGGGACTGTCTGCCGCCACTCTCACGCGGGCGGTATACCACTGAGTACTGGACATCGTGACAAAGTTACTCGCAAAGGGAGTCGCTTTGAAACCCGCGCTTCCATCAGGGAAAGAAATTTGCCAGACACCATTGGCTATCGTTCCGGCGGAATCCACGTACGTGGAGATCCAACTTTGCGTGGCGAGAGTCGTCCGTCCCGGCGCTATTTCCAGACCGTAAGCGGCGGTGTCATTAGACGTACTGAAGGTTCCATTCGCCAATAAATTGGCATAAACGGAAATACGCTCTTCATCTATATCGCTGCCATACGGCGGGACGGCGACAGGTGAAGCAATCACGTCTACCTCCGCCGAACCGATGAACGACGGCATTGCAACAATATGCACCACAGAACTGGTCGTCCAATAGGCGGTTACATTACTGGGATTACTGAGTATTAATGAGCTTGCATTCCCGAAAGAGGGCGGGAGATCGTTCCCGGTGGTATCGTAGGTGTAGCTCGCCACATTCACATCCCAAGACGAACCGGGAGTCAACCCGACTTTTGGCAGTTTCCAAATTTTGTACGTGGAATATTTGACCTTATTGGTCGCTGTGAGCACCCCGTAGCTATTGGCCACAAAATATTGATTAACTCCGGTAGTCGCGGAAACATAGGTAGATTCGGCCACAGAACTTCCCGACAAGGTGGACAATCCCAGGAAATTACTGATAATCGAATAGGTGGTTGCCGTGCCTCCGGTGTTAAAATTGGACAAATCAAATTCGGGATTTGATGAACTGGCATTGCTAAGAAACATTTTTACACTGGGGATATTGGTCACAACCGGATTATTAATGACCGGAACCGTAATAGAACTATAGAAATTAGCAGAAAGCGGGCTTCCCAACCCAGTCACATAATCGTAGCCCACGGTAGCGCGGGTGTAATAAGTCGCAGGGGGATGAACGGTATTACTTCCGCTGACGATGTCGCGGAAATCAATGGCATAGAGCACAGGATTAGAGGCTAAATTATATAAAAAAGTATCGGTTATACTTGGGTTGAGCGTCCGAATAGCCGCCCACTGCGGTGAACCAGCACTGGTTCCCCAAGCTTCATTCCAACCCTCTGCATAACTGTCATAAATTGCAACCGGGGAAGCAGCACCCCCATTATAGGAGACATCCGGGACTGCCCGGTATCCCTTGGTCGACGGGACACCAAAACTCGTTTGAAAAGTCGGTTCTGTTTCATACCGGCTCATCCCACCGCTGCTGCCGTTCCAAGCTACTTCCGTAGTTACTTGACCCAGGGAATTAAAATACAGATTCGTCCCTCCAACTCCGATTACATTCTTGGAGGATGCTGGATAATAGACTCCCGCGCCATCATCGCCTGATGAAACAAAAAAGGTGGCACCATAGGAACTGACAAAATATGAATCATAAGTAGACTCATTGGGAAATTCCGAACCACCCCAACTGCATGAAATAGCCACGACATCTGACCTGCTCGCAGCATAAGCAACTCCGGCGAATAGATCATCATCATCGGAAGTACATTCCACAAATAAGATTTTGGCGTTGGGTGCAATGGCATGAGACCATTGGGTATCCAGACATTCTTCCCCATCCCAACTGTCAAAAGGATTGGCAGTAGCGGATTGTATGGTGGATGCCATTTTATGAATTTCGAAATTGGTGGCCGTAGCAGTGGGTAACCCATATTGTAGACTAAAGGTATTGAAATCTTTTTGAATATTGGGGTCATCAAAAGCATCAATAATCGCAATCGTTCCGCTTCCTCCCGTGGAAGGCAGGCCATACGCCGCACGGACCTGCGACGGAGATAATCCAAGAGGCGATGAAGACGGTTGAATGCCCACCGGTTTCGGGAGAATATGTATCGGTGGACGAGCCTTAAAACCTCCCGAATCGGTTTGCGCGAAGAGGGCGGAGCAAATCAACGAAACTATTCCTAATAGCAAAATGCTCTTTTTCTCTGAAAGCATAAATGTTTCCTCCAATTATTATTTTGGCTTGTTTATATTAAATTATAAACTTGAACCTGTTATTATATACCATTATGAAAATTTATACGAAAACCGGGGACCGGGGAGAGACTTCTCTTTTTACCGGAGAACGTGTAAAGAAATCATCTTTGCGGGTACAGGCCTACGGAACGGTGGATGAACTGAATTCCTGGCTGGGATTGTTATGCTCCACGATAACAGAAAAGGATGTTCGCAATGTAGTTACTCAAATTCAAATCGAGCTATTTGACCTGGGTGCCGATTTGGCTACACCGATTCAAAAAATAAAAAATAAACGGCACAAAGAGGTCCCGCGAATTTCCCAAAAACAAATCCGCCAGTTGGAAAGATGGATTGATCAATATCAGGAGGAGTTACCGCCCATAAAGAATTTTATTCTGCCGGGGGGTGCGGTGACTGCCGCTTATATTCATATCATGCGGGGTGTTTGCCGCCGCGCGGAACGAGACGTGGTACATTTGATGGAAAAGGAACACGTGGGCAGAAATGTGCTGATTTATTTAAACCGGTTATCGGATTTACTCTTTGTGTTGGCGCGTGTCCTCAATCACCGGCAACATATCCAGGAACCTATCTGGATTCCCGGTAAGAAAAAAGCGAAAGATTAATCTCCTTCCTCCCCTTGAGCCAGTTGTGTCAGAAAAAACATTTATGGAAATAATATTGCATCTCCTGTTATAATGATTCCTCAAATCTAATAAACTAATCTAATCTCTCCATCAGGAAAGGAAAACAGTATGGCATCTATAGAAAATAAATGGGCTTTAGTAACCGGCTCCAGCCGGGGTATCGGCCAACAAATTGTCTGGGGACTAGCGAAACAAAAATGTAACGTCATTATCCATGGCCGGGATATCCAACATACCGATAAAACATTACAAAAAGTTAAAGAATGGGGTGTCAAAACTCATGTAGTGTCCGGGGAATTGGGAACTCCGGAAGGGATTCAGTCGGTTATTCAAGGTGTGAAAAATGGACCGGGACATGTCGATATTCTCTATAACAATGCCGCGATTCAAAACCCCTGGAAATCTATCTGGGACATTACCCTGGATGAATGGCTGGATACCTTTAAAGTCAATCTTTTCGCTATGATTACCTTATGTAATGCCTTCGGTCCGGAAATGAAACGCCGGGAATATGGCAGAATTATCAATCTCACTTCCGGGATTAAAGACACTCCCAACCTGGCTCCCTATAGTGTCTCGAAAGCCGCCGTGGATAAATATACCCGCGACCTTGCGGCGGAATTAAAAGGGACCAATGTCCTGGTTAATATGCTGGACCCGGGTTGGCTGAAAACCGATATGGGTGGGCCTAATGCCATGTTCCCACCGGAATCCGTGGTTCCGGGTGCGTTGGTTCCGGCATTATTGGAAGATAATGGACCGAGCGGTAAGTTCTATGCGGCACAGGATTATAAAGAACTACCATAGGATGGTTTGCTAGAGACGTCCCCCCTCCGGACGTCTCTATTTATTATTATAAAAACGATTCACAATATCTCTTCCAGGATATTCACCGCGCTCTCTACACATTTCACACAACGGGTATTGAACAGGTCTTTTTCTTTAAAAGTCTTTTGACCGGCTTCGGTTAATAAATCACACCCGTTTAAAAGAGTACGGCATTGGGTCGACCCTTGTTCTTTGATAAACCGGTCGATCAACTCCCTGGTTTTGGTATAGGTATTATCCGTTGCCGATTTATCATCCACGAGTCCGCGACCATGTTTAAATCCCAAGACCATGATGGCACCACTGACTGCGCCACAGGTTTCTTGTTTTCGGCCCAGTCCGGCTCCAAATCCACAGGACAGTTTCAATGCGGTGTTTTTATCCATACCCAACTCCTGGCAATAGGCAAACAGTACCGATTGGGCACAATTATATCCACTCTTGAACTTATCAAGAGCGATTTCCGTTTTATTAACCATAGATGATTACTCCTTTATCAAGAGAATGAAGTGTAATTGAATAAATATAAAATAGACTCCCTTGGAATATCACTAACGGCTTATTGTTATGAGCAACAAACCACCAAGCCGAATATTCAATGGAATAGATTATGAAATTGTTGGATTCCCTGCCAGATTGGATGGAGCACCGGCACCAGCCACGGATATTTTTTCTTTGGGCATAAATATCGCTAGAATGATATAGGCGATTAATCCTAACCCGCCCCAAAATAGTGTAATGATAAAAATGGCACGCCATAACCAAACGGGCAAAGGAGTATATTTACCCAATCCGCCGCATATCCCAAAGATTTTCTTGTCGTCTTTTGTTTTAGCTAAGTCTTTGAAATTATAAGTCATTCGCCTTCACCTCCCTTATCACCAAGGTCGTGAATTATTTAACTATTCCCGTATTATATCATTATCTTTCTATATCATACTACGTTCAGCCTCATCTTGTATTGGATAAGACTTTCTGTTGACAAATTCAGTCATTTAGACTAGTCTACTCATATATAGTATTTTTGATTTATTGGTATTATTCCATTGTCAAAAAAGGAATTCATGTAGCCTTAGATATACCGATAAAGAATTCTTATGATTTTAACCAAATATAAGAAAGTAATCTTAGATAGAAATGCAGTTCAAGTAGACATCCCCTCTATAGCACATTTGGGAGACCATTCTCAAAAGGCAGGAAATTGAACTTATAGAATGGATTATTACTAAAATATAATAAGGTACCAGTTTACCCGAACCTTCCGGTGAGCCTTGATAATCTATCGTGGACAAAAATCTCAATCTTGATCAATTGAATAAGATAGAACAACGCTACCATACCTTCCTAAAACAAAGCGTGGAAGGGATATGGTGGTTTGAATCAGATAAACCCATGCCCGTCACGCTCCCTGAAAAAAAACAAATTGAGTATTTTTACCAACAATATTATTTAATAGAAGCCAACGAGGCTCTTGCCCAGATGTATGGATTTACCAGTGCAGATAAAATGATCGGTATGAAGCTGGAAGATATTCGGATTCCTCCGGATTATAATAACTGTCATTTATTAAAAGATTTTATCCGTTCCGGTTATCGGTTAACCAATGTCGAATCTCATATAGTGGATAAATCCGGGAAACATAAATATTATCTCAGTAACTTGGTGGGTATCATTGAAAACGGGTTGTTGGTTGGGGGTTGGGGAATCCAGATGGATTTTTCCCGAAGTAAAAAAACCGAAACGGAATTGTCCAATGAACAAAGTTTGTTACAGTCCTTGATGGATCATATCCCGGATAGCATTTATTTCAAAGATACCAATGGACGGTATATTCGAATCAATAAACCCATGGCCGAAAGTATGAAACTCCTCAATCCACAGGAGGCAATCGGAAAAACTGATTTTAATTTCTATCCTGTAGATATTGCCATCCAATATCAGGAGCAGGAACAAATGATCATGGCAACCGGCCAACCCATCATTGACCAGGTGGATTTTAATCCCCATTCCAGGCGATGGTGTTCCATCACTAAATCGGTTTGTCTCGATAAGCAAGGAAATGTCGCCGGGATTATTGGCATAAGCCGGGATATCACTGAACGCAAGTTGGCAGAGGAGGAAATCAAAACGCTGGCCATATCAGACCGGCTGACACATCTGTTAAATTATATTGAATTTTACATTCAACTATCCGAAGAGATTGAACGTGCCAAAAGATATAAACGCAACTTTTGTCTCCTGATGGTGGATATTGATAATTTTAAACAGGTCAATGATACTTATGGTCATCAAGCCGGAAATGTAGTGATTTGTGATGTCGCCAATCTGCTCCGTGATTATGTCCGAAACGTCGATTATGTAGCGAGGTTTGGCGGGGATGAATTTACCATCCTGATGCCGGAGATCATTAAAAAAGATTCTTTAACCATAGCCGAACGTTTGTGTCGACTGATTCATCAACATGAGGTAACTCTTCCATCCGGGGATAAAATCCAAGTCACTGTGAGTATCGGGATAGCTTGTTATAGTGAGGATGGAAATACCAATGACCAACTGATTCATGCGGCTGACCAGGCACTTTATCATGCCAAATCAGCCGGGAAAAACCAGATATGTCCTTATGTCGGTAGTATCGAAAAATTAGGATAATCTTTTTTATTGGAAATCATCTTCATTTCATTCTCTATAACTCCCTATTTGTGGTATGTTTATTAAACGAACGATTGCAGAAATATTTAGCTCGATGTGGAGTGGCATCCCGCCGCAAAGCAGAAGAGTATATCGCCAAAGGATTGGTTACGATCAATGGGAATCGGGTGACCCAAATGGGAGTTACCATTGATCCTCAATTGGATAAAGTGACTTTCAAACAAAAACCTGTCCGGCCTGCGAAAGAATTTATTTATCTAATGTTAAACAAACCCACCGGGTATATCACAACCACCAATGACCCGGAAAAACGGGATACAGTAATGGATCTTCTCCAGGGAATTGATATGCGCATATTTCCGGCAGGCCGATTGGATGCCGATACCGAAGGATTATTGTTATTGACCAACGACGGGGAACTGGCAAATCGGTTGGCTCATCCAAGATTTGGGGTCAAAAAAACTTACCGGGTGTTGGTCAAGGGCGAACTCCAGGAAGCTGCTGTTAATAAATTGAGTAAAGGAGTACTACTAGAAGATGGAATTACAGCACCAGCGAAAGTGAAAATCGATGTCTTCCTGGGTCGCGAAACCCGCGTCACGATTCAAATTGCGGAAGGGAAAAAAAGACAGATCCGGCGTATGTTTGAAGAAGTCGGACATCCGGTGGTCCAATTGGTACGAATCCAGTATGGACCTTTACATATAGGTAGATTGAGGCCAGGTGAATATCGCCAACTCTCCGGGGATGAAATCACAGAACTTCGAAAATTTAAGTCATAAAACATTGTAATTCCAATTCCCAGATGAATTATCATCCACTCCAATCGTTAGACCTTTCATTAATCCATGAACTTGATTGGAAGACTAAAACTGGAGTAAAATCAATTCTACGAGGTTCTTGATATATGCCCGAAGCTGTACAAGGAACAATTTATATCGCCAAATGTACCCGAAATCTATTTTGCCGGTTCAAGAGTGAAAAACTGCATACTGGTAGCCAATATGGGATAACGGAAGTGGATTACGTCCCGGCAGGATGCACGAACTGCCAGCATATTATTGCTGTCAATGTCCGGGACACAAGAACTTCAGATCATTGTCCCACCTGCAAAGGGAAATTACAATTTTATATAAAAACCGGCAGAGAAGTTCCTACGGGGCCATACCTTTGCCCCAAATGTCAACATGAAACTTTAATATTTGAACTGGCGGGATTTGTGCGATAATTTCTACTCAATACCGGATTACTCATGCCTGATGAACAAAATATAAATACTTCCTCGCCATCCCCATCTGGTGCGGTTAATTCCACCCTATCCGCGGGATTACCTCAATGGATCTTTATCAGTTGGGGAATATTGACAGGATTTATTGCGATATTATTTGTCCTGAGTTTTGTATTAAAATCCAAAACGGAAAGTACCACGTCAAATACCCCTGTTGCTGCGCATAAAGATAATGCAAAGGGACAAACGCAAACGGTATGGATGGCGAATTTCGACCAATCGAATTTGGAAGGGTGGACGTTAGACTGGGCAAATCTAACTCCATCGAGCGATGGCAACGGATTCGTATTACTGGCCTATCATAACATGCTACCGGATAAAAGGTTCGCGGTTAAGTTCACAGTGACTGCCAGTCCCCAACGATTTTTTTATGCTCGTTCTCCTGCCATTCCTGTAAACCTCTCGCAACCTTATACAATTTCTTTTGATTTTCACGGTAAAGGGCCGATTGAATTGCTGGATTTTGGGCATATCCGGTTGCGCCTGTTAAATGAATTGCCCAATTTATCATATAATCCGGATGCATCGGATTCTTATCGAACTTTCTCGGTAGTTGATTGGACACCTGAACAAATCAAGCAGGAAAAACATTCTTTTAAAATTACAGTAGACCCCGTGAAACAGATTTATGAGACCTGGATCGACGAAAATAGCATCGGGCAAGTTCATTATTCTGAAAAATTGAAACCGCAAAATCAAATCTATTTTCGAGAATTGCCTTCCGATGAGGTGGAGCATGAAACGAATGCGGTTTATTATAACAATTTTAATATCACGGGTATCCCGACACAAACCATCGCTGCCAATCCTACTGCCACTCCCACACCTGTTTCGCCGGAAGTTATAAAAATCCTACAAGTTGGGTGGAATAAGTATTATGCCCATGATTTTACGGGAGCTATACAAATTTTTCAAGAAGCAACTAAAACCAACCCCAACTCTGCGGAAGCATATAACGCATTGGGAATCGTGTATTGTGCCAGTGGAGATACCACCGCCGCTCTACAGGCTTTTGTCCGATCGCTGTCGATAGATTCAGCCTACGAACCTGCGCAACAGAATTTGGAAAAACTGGAAAACCAATGATCCTTGACAGAATTTCCAGGATTCTGTAAGTTGACGGGGTGACTCGCATCGCAGAGATAAAGGCAAATCGTACAAAGAAAAACGAACATTTTCTTTTAAAAACTATTGTTTCCAGAAATCCATCCCTGATTACAAAATTTCTGCGGGGAGTCCTTTGGATTCTGTCTTTAATTTATTCCAGCCTTATAAAGATACGAGTTTCTCTATATCAAACCCGCATTTTCCGGAGACACCGACTCTCATGTCCCGTAATATCCGTTGGTAATATTACCGTTGGCGGGACGGGAAAAACTCCGTTTGTGAAATATCTCGCCCAACAATTTAAACAAAAGGGATACCGGGTTGCAATCTTAAGCCGGGGTTATAAAAAACCATCTTACTCTACTACTGCACCAATGATTGTTGTTTCTACGTTCGAGAAGATAAATGCAGGTTGGGAGACGGCAGGAGATGAACCTTATTTATTGGCAAAATCTCTGCCCGGCATAGCTGTCCTAGTAGGAAATGACCGGCGGAAATTGGGAGAGTATGCCATTCGTCTACTCGATGTAAATCTTATCTTGTTGGATGACGGTTTTTCCTATCTTCCCTTACATCGAGACATAGATATTGTACTATTGGATGCAACCAACCCATTCGGGTATGGATATTGTCTACCGAGAGGATTATTGCGAGAACCATTATCTGCCTTAAAACGTGCCGGTGTAATCGTTTCCACGAGAACAGACCTTACACCGGACAACCCGGAAATCTCAAAACTTTTTAATAATCAAACAGTCTATAAATCTAATATGGAAATTCTTGGATTAAAATCTGTATTAACGGAAGAAATCGTAAGTCAAAATTATATAAAACAAAAAAATGTTCTTGCCGTATCCGGCATTGGTAATCCCGAATCTTTTGAGAAGGCATTACAATATTTGTCATTACAAATAAAGGAGCATTTTATATATCCTGACCATTACGTTTATCAAAAAGCAGACATAGTTAAGATTGGGCGTTTTTTATCCCAGAATAACCTTGATTGGATTATCACAACCGAAAAAGATGCTGTAAAAATAAAATCTCTCTTACAAAAATCAGATATTCAATGGTTGTTTTTAGAAATTAAGTTGTCTGTTTATTCAGAAAATGAATTTTGGGATTGTATCCAACAACAACTACAGCACAAGGAGAACATGGTATAATTTCAGTCGCATGAAAATCAAGTTTGGAACATCGGGCTGGCGGACCATTATCTCGGACGAATTCACTTTTGATAATGTCCGTATCGCCACCCAGGCAATCGCCGCGTACATCCAGGAAATCAATCTGGCGGAACGGGGACTGATCGTGGGTTATGACACGCGCTTTCTGTCGGAGAAATTTGCCGAATCCGTTTCGGAAATCCTGGCAGGGAACGGAGTCCATGCCTGGCTGACGCCGCGCGACACGCCCACTCCCGCGATTGCATCGGAAATCCGGTTTCGCAAAACCGCCGGGTGTATCAATCTCACCGCCAGTCACAACCCGCCGGAATATCACGGCATCAAGTTTTCTCCCGCCTCCGGTGGGCCGGCGCCCCCGGAAGTTACCCAACGGGTAGAGGAAATTGCCAATCAATTGTTGGAATCGAAAACATCGCTCAACTCAATTCCATTCCATGATGCGGTAAATAAAAAACTGGTTGAATATCTCGATATCCGCCCGCGTTACCTGCAAGAGTTGCGCACCAAAATCAATCTGCAAACCATCCGTGACGCCCAGCTTAAAGTTGTAGTGGATGTCCTGTACGGCACCGGACGGGATTATCTGGATACCCTACTCCGGGAAGCCGGCGTGGAGATGGAAATCCTGCACAACTGGCGTGACCCGTACTTCGGGAATTCCATTCCCGAACCTAATGAGGAACATTTAGGGGAACTCATCGGGCGTGTCAAGGAATCTAAAGCGGATTTGGGATTGGCTGTGGATGGTGATGCCGACCGGTTTGGAATCATTGACTCGGATGGGACGTACATAACCCCCAATCAAGTGATTGCATTACTGTTCTTACACCTCATTGAATCGCGCGGATGGAAAGGGTCGGTCGTGCGCACCGTGGCGACGACTCATCTCATTGACGCCATCGCTGCGAAACACAATATTCCCGTTCATGTAACGCCCGTCGGGTTTAAGTATATCGGGGAATGGATGGAAAAAGAAAAAGTGATTATCGGTGGCGAGGAAAGTGGCGGGTTGAGTATTCTCGGTCACGTCCCGGAAAAAGACGGGATTATCGCCTGTCTCCTGATTGCGGAAATGGTAGCCCAGCGGGAAGAGCCGATTCGTGAAACCCTGGCGCATATCGCCAAAACCTATGGCACGTATTATACCGACCGTGTGGACTTGCGGTTAACGCCGGAGAAAAAAGATAAAATCTGGCATGAACTCATTCACCATCCGCACACTTCTTTCGCGGGAATTAAAGTGGTTGAAACCCAGCAGATTGACGGCGTGGGGTGGCAATTGGAAGATGGCAGTTTCACTCTCGTTCGTCCCTCCGGCACCGAGCCGTTGTTACGGTGTTATGCCGAGACCACTTCCCTCGATAAATTGGAGCTGCTTAAAAAGGCCTTTAAGGATTTAGGAAATTAATTCATGAGGAAAGGAGCGTTGACACTACATGCCTAGCGGAAAAAAACGGAAACGCGCCAAGATGGCTAAACATAAACTACGGAAGCGGCGTCGTCGTGACCGTCACAAAAAGAGATTACGGTAATTGAGCTAAACCACACCACCCCCTGTCTTATACTCTTGTGGTAGAGACGTAACATGTTACGTCTCTACGATAATTTACGTGGAGATTAAAGGGGGTGGTGATTTTACTCTGCGTCGGGAATGAAGTGTTCTTTACGGATTTCCCGACGCCTTCCATATTATGCACTTGAAAGCCTGCGCCAAAATTAATTTGTTCCTGGAAGTCGTATCCCGCCGTCCTGACGGGTATCACGAATTGGTTACTGTGTTTCAGGCGATTGACTTGCACGACGAGATTGAACTGTCTCCCCACGAAAATAAAATTACTTTGACATGCTCTGACCCGTCATTACCTGTAGATTCCAAAAACTTAGCGTATCGTGCCGCGGAGTTATTAAAAGAAGATTCAAATACAAAAATTGGTGTATCCATCCATCTTCAAAAAAATATTCCCAGCGGCGCAGGATTGGGCGGGGGCAGTTCGGATGCCGCTACTGTATTAGTCGGATGCAACAAGTTATGGAATTTGAATTACACTCCTGAACAATTGGAGAAACTTGGCGCACAGTTGGGAATGGATGTCCCCTTTTTTATTCAAGGAGGAACAGCACTCGGCGTTGACCGGGGAGAAACTATTAAGGAACGGTTTAAGTCGCCTACCCTTTCTCTAGTTTTGGTCTACCCCAATCTTTCTGTCTCGACTAAAAAAGTGTACGAAACCCTGGACGCCAAACCTATAAAGAATATTCGCACCGCCGATAATATGATTCAGGCAATCCACTCCAACAATCCCGAACTCATTACTAATCAACTTTATAATCGTTTGGAAGAAGTCACCTTCTCTCTCCATCCCGAAATCAAAACCCTAAAGCAGGAATTGATAGCTCTGGGTTGTCTCAATGCGATGATGAGCGGGAGCGGTTCCGCCGTCTTTGGCATCTGCAAAAATACCTCTCATGCCGTGGATATTGCTCTCAAGATTCACAACCAAACCGGCTATTGGTCTCAATCCCTTTCCACTCTTGCCACAAATCCAACCCATCCCTGAACATCCTCTGGACTTCCACTGGATCAGTACTGGAGCAAAAGCGAAGGAAAAGCGGAGCAATCCCTTACAAGATGCATCTCGTAAGGGTCGCCTTATGGATGATTCTATTTACTTGACTTGGGATTTGACCTTGCGGCGGGACTTGCGCTCTTTATAATACTTCATTAACTCTTGGGTGGGTAACAATGGATTGGGAATCGCCTTCCCATCCACCAGTAAACTCAAATAAATTCCGAGAAATAAGGAAACTCCCGGTATATGTAATTTTCTGCCTGCTTTAATCCAGCTTTCTTTTAGGTTCTTATGCAAGTTCTTCCATTCGAGATCCGCGCGTCTCACCCGCTCTTGAACTATCAACCGTTTCGGTGTCTCTTGATAAGGCTTACTCGGCAATCTCCGTCCATGCGCTTGTCTATGTTTCGGTGTGACATACGATACCTCTCCCATCCGTCCCGATATACTCTCCGCTAACTTCCTCTGCCGGTACTGTATCGTCGCCGTTTCCAACTCCACCGCCATCAATACCTTCTTCACCGTCCCCGCCACCCATCCCTGAAACTCCTCGACCTTCTTCCCACTCCCCTGACCCCATTCCTCATACATCTTCATCCCCAAACTCTCCAACACCCCCGCCAAACCCCGCGTCACTTGTATCGAATTAGATTCTCTTGTTTCCATATCCCTATATCCTATACTAAGTTAGCCATTTCCACAATCCCTTCTTTTTGTCATTGCGAGCGGAGCGTGGCAATCTCGCTTCTCCTTCTTATCCGTCATTCCTGCGTAGGCAGGAATCCAGTCTTTCCTTGTCATTGCGAGAAGTGCTCTTTACGACGAAGCAATCTCGCTCCTATGCTTCGAGAATTTTATTTTGTCTATTCCCAATGCCCCATTGAAACATAATTTGTTATATTCACGGGAATAAACATTTCATAGACAAAATTATCGTCTACTAATATACTTAATAGGCTTTAAGGGAGTGTTCAAATGCCAGATGCTGGATATGTTTATGTTTTGATAAATTCAACTTTACCGGGTCTTGTCAAGGTTGGAAAAACGACCAAAGACTCTGAAAGCCGTGCTAAAGAATTGTCCTCCGCTACAGGTGTCCCCACACCTTTTACCGTTGCCTTTGATGCATACTTTAATGATTGCACTTTAGCCGAAGATTATATCCATAATAAGCTTGAATCCAATGGATATAGATTATCTAATAATAAAGAATTCTTTCAAGCACCGTTGAAAGAAGTGATTAAAGTTATTACCGAAGCTGAACAGGTTTTAAAGTCAGTTCAAAATACGAACATGGATAGCGATAATAAAAAAGATAATGCCAATAAACAACCCTGTAGTATCAAATTTGAATTAGCTTTATATAATTTTAATAATGGAAAATATATAGAATCCTACGAACTTTTAAAGGAAGCTTTAATATTAGGATCAGATGAGGTCTATTTTCATTTAGGTTGGATGACTTGGTACGGGAAGGGATGTTTACAAAATGAGGAGAAAGGATTTGAATATTTTAAAAAAGGCGCAGAGAAAGGATCTGGTGATTGTTTTGGAGAATTATTACTAAAGGGTCCCATTGATACAGGAATAATGTGGTTTGAGAAATTATTAGAAAGTAAAAATGTTGTTTTTTCGCAGAAAGAAAGCTATATATTTTATTATTTAGTTAATATTAAACAGCGTTACTCTAATGAAAATAAGCTAAATGATGTTTTATTAAAATATAGTAATGGGTTATCCCCTATTAAAAGAGAACTTATTAAGTACACTGTAAAAAAGATTGAAGATGTTGGTAGAACATATCCTGATTTAAACCCAAATTCGTCAATAGGGGCAATAGTTTCTAATGGCGGTCATTAGAGAAACAGATAGGTAACCTAAATAGATAGAGTGCTATAGACCTGGGCAAAGGGGGGTTAAAAAACGGGTCAAGGTGTGTAAGAATAAAGGACATTATGAAGAATCTAAAAATAGAATATACAGACAAAGAAATAACCCCCTGGGGTGGGATGAGTATCCTGAGGAAGATGCTGGAGCAAATCCAGATGGAGGAGACCCTGAAAGAAGCGCCACTCCCCCAACAAGGATCTAATCGAGGGTACCGTCCCAGTCAATTGATCCAGAACTTTTGGGTCGGGGTATGGTGTGGGGCGAATTGTTTTGAGCATTTGGAAGTGACGCGACAGGATGAAGTGGTCAAGGAGATCTTCGATTGGAAACGGATGGCGGGGAATAAAGCCTTTGCACGCTATTTCAATAAATTTACGCAAGCCACCAATCAACGGGTTTTCACGCATTTATATCAATGGTTTTTTCGGAATATACATTTTGACAACTATACCTTGGATTTTGATTCCACGGTCCTGACTCGTTATGGGGAACAGCAAGGGAGCAAGAAGGGCTATAATCCTAAGAAACGGGGGAGAAAATCGCATCATCCGTTGATGGCATTTATTCCCGATTGTCGGATGGTGGCTAATTTTTGGCTGCGGTCCGGAGACAGCCACACGACCAATAATTTTTTAGGTTTTTTGGAAGATACCCTAAACAAGCTTCAGGGGAAAAGTGTAGGGTTGATTCGAGCGGATAGTGGATTCTACAGCGATAGAATCATGGAGTATCTGGAAACCCATCGTCCGACGTCCTATATCCTGGCGGCCAAGTTTTATCCTCCTCTTCAAGCGGTGGTCCTCCGGCAGAAGGGATGGTTAAAACTGGACGAGGGATTGGAGATTGCCGAGACCTTCTATCAAGCCGATTCCTGGAAGGCTCCCCGACGTCTGATTATGGTTCGGCAGGAAATCGAAAAGCGTCCCAAGGCGGTGGGAAAACAATTACGTTTGTTTTCGGACGAAACCCTCTACCAGAAGTATCGCTACAGTTGTTTTGTGACCAATGTAGACTTGTCTCCCAAGATGGTGTATGACCTGTATCGCAATCGGGCCGATGCCGAAAACCGTATCAAAGAAGTAAAGTATGACTTTGGGGCAGACCGGTTTAATACCCATCACTTTTGGGCCACCGAGGCTACCTTAAATTTCGTGATGCTGGCGTATAATCTGATGAGTCTTTTTCGGCAAGCCCTTCTCGGAGGGACATCCAAGCCCTTTTTAAAAACCATTCGCTATAAGGTTTTTGCGGTAGGTGGCTATTTGATTCAGAAGGGAAATTCAAGGATCCTTAAATTGTCCCTTTCCATGAAAAGACGAACTTGGTTCTCGGGTCTTTGGTCCTCGGCAGACCTTATGAGCTGGCCTTTCATCCTTAAAACTTGATTCCTAATGACTATTTTGGGTTAAAAACTCTCTATTCGGATGTTGGTAAAAAAATAGATAGCGTCTTAAATGACGATATACGGATTGAATATCAAAATATTCCGTCTAATAATAGTACCTCAATTATGGCAGTATTGAATGAAAAGCAGGAAATAACAAAAGCACTTGCTCTTATTAATAGACCCGTTACTGTTAATAAAAAAACTATAAGTGACACAACTCCAGACCTAACTCCCTTAATGAGGGCAATTTATGATACAAGGAAGATTAAAACACTTATTAGTGCAGGCGCTAATATCAATCAAAAAAATAAGTATGGTGAAACAGCTTTAATGCATGCTGTTGCACAGGGTTATCTTGAAACAGTAAAAATACTTCTTGAAAATGGAGTCGAAGTCAATACACAAAAAAATGATGGTGGAACAGCCCTAATGCTTGCTGCATTTAATGGTAATCCAGAAATACTTAAAATCCTTATTGATAATAAAGCAGATATTAATGCCAAAATGAATAATGGCACGACAGCATTCTTGCTTGCAGTACAAGCAGGTTTTGTTAATATTGTTAAAACCTTGATTGATCGAGGTTCAAAGATAGATGTAAAAAATGATGAAGGTTGGACGGCTTTACATATTGCAGCACAAAAGGGTCATTTTAATATCGTAGGATTTTTACTTGAAAAGGGAGCAGACGTCAATGCTCAATCAAATGATGGAGGAACAGCTCTAATGACTGCTGCATATAATGGTTATTTGAATTTGAATATAGTTAAATTGTTGCTTGAAAAGGGTGCCAATGTTAATATGTGTGACTAGCCCCCGATTACTGTACCACTCGTAATGTTAGTATACTCCAAGTTATGATGATTGTGGCAACTCGTAGGGAGCGTAGCGACCGAAGAGTTGCCACAGATTTCTTTAAATTCCTTGGGTGTCAAATAAGCCAAGGAACTATGGGGTCGGGTTTGATTGTACTCCTTTCTCCAATCTTCAATGATGATTTGAGCTTCCAACAGACTGGTAAATAATTCTCGATTTAAACATTCATCTCGGAACTTTCCGTGAAAACTTTCGATATACGGATTTTCCCAAGGTTCTCCAGGAGAAATATACAGAGTGGTAATCTGTTTTTTTTGTAACCAGACTTGAATGGCATTAGCGATAAACTCCGGTCCGTTGTCACTACGAATATGTTCAGGGACTCCATATTCCTTGATGACCTCTTGCAGTTCCCTCAACACCTCCCCGGAAGTGAGATACCGACCCACTCGAATCCGTAAGCTTTCCCGAGTATATTCATCCAAGAGGGTTAAACACTTCAACATACGTCCATCTGCGGTCTGGTCTTGAATCATATCCCAACTCCAGACATGATTCGGATATTCCGCTTTTCGGCGAACCCCCGTGGATAAGCCTACTCTCCGCCGTTTTCTAGCTTTCTGCTTGACTTGTAAACCCATGATTCGCATTAATCGTTGAACTCTTTTTTTATTGATCTTCCATCCTGCCTTCTGCAGTACTGCCGTGATCCGCCGATATCCATACCGAGGATACCGACGGGACAAGGTTTCTATCCGTTTCTTAAGCCGTCCCTCTATTTTATTCTCCAGGACTTTATACCGATAACTACTTCTCCCAAACTGCATCACCTGACAGGCCCGACGTACCGAACACCCTTTCTCTTCCACCAACACTTGGATCATCTTCCTCTTCGGGGACGGGCCTACCACTTTTTTGAGTTAATCTCCTTGATTAAATCATTCTCCAACAATAAGTCTGCGACTTTCTTCTTTAACCGGTTGTTCTCCTCTTCCAAGGCTTTTAACTGTTGCGCTTCCGACAAAGTCATCCCTCCATACTTCTGCTTCCACCGGTAGTAGGTCTGTTCCGTAATATTATGAACCTGACAAACTTGGGCAATGGTCTGCCCTCCTTCCACTTCTCTTAGTATCCGAAAAATCTCTTCCACTTTATGCCGTTTCTTTTGCATGGGTATATCTCCTTCTTTTGTGAAGATATACTAACATTTCAGGTGGGCTAGTTTTCGGGGGTCAGGTCATGTGGAATAATGACAATCAGACTGCGATTATGTATGCAGCTACTAAGGGGCATATAGATATTGTAAAGGCACTAATTGATAGAGGAGTAGATATTAATGTAAAAGATAAAGATAATGATACTGCATTAATTATTGCAAAGAAAAATGGTTACAATGATATCGTCCAATTTCTTATAGAATCAGGTGCAAAAGAATAGGTATGAAAACCAAAAACGGGAAAACGACATCTATAATGTCTAAACAAAAGGGAATTGATTTAGTGACAGATAAAACAGCTTCAAATAAGCAATATTTGCAAACGTTGATAAAACTGTGGCGGCTTGAAATTGGTGGTTTTAAGGCTCTGTTTAGTGCTAATGAAAAAACTGCAGCTATGACGTTAGTCATTAGGGATAAGATTGAAGATTTAGGTGGAGGAAGTGATTTGAGAGTACAGAAATTAGACTTAAAATTCTTTAAATTTTTAATAAAAAATAAGCCTGCATATGACAACTTAGAAAAACCTTTAGAAATGTGGTGGTGGCACCAAGGGAGTATTAATAAAAAGTCCTTCCTAGCGGAACTGTTACCATCTCATCTAAAAAGTGTTTATTTAGATTATTTAAATAAGGGCAAGAAGTAAATTATACCCTTGTACTTTCTATCTAATGTTGAGAATTTAAATATAACAGTTTTCCCTGTGCAGCCAATGAAATACATATCATAAATCTGAGACCAAAATGCTAACAGAAGAAGAAAAGAAAATTATACAAGAAGAAGAATATCGTTTAGCAATTCGGAAAGAAATAGAATCTAAAATTAAACCCTGGTATATAAAAATATGGTTTTTTTTCAACTCATCACTAATAATATTTCTGCTTAGTGCAGTTGTACTTGCATCATTTTCATCATATCAACAAAGGAAAGCACAAAAATTACAAGAAGATAATAAAAAAGAGAATGATAAAACTGAACTTGTTAGAGAAATTACAGGTAGGATGAAAAAAATCCATGACCTTTTACCTAGCTCATCAACCAATTCCTATGCAACAATTTTACCATATCGTGATAGCATAGGAATTGGGATGTATAACGTTATAACGGGTGAACTTAATGGTGATTCGCCACACGCACCAAAATTTCATGAGGAAGACCTTTCAGTTTTATTAGATGATCTGCAACGTCTAGCTCCTAAACAAAATGTAGATTTAGTCTTAAAACATATAAATGAGTTCGAAGAATTTTTATATAAAATTCCTGGAGATAATCAAAAGAATACAGATATTGGGCATCTTACACTTAGTAATCCAGATAAATTTAAACAATTCGTTTCCTATCTAGAAACCGATATAGGGATTATTAAATTGGTTAAGATTAATTAAATATTAGACTCAATACATCGGGAATGAAACGCTTTCCCTTCTTTCCCGACGGCTTCCTTTGTAATAAGGCATCTTGACCTAACTTCTAATTCCTATCTCCTAAATCCTTACATTAACTCATTTAACATATTTAACTTATTTAGTCGTCCTTGAAAAAGGGAAATAGAACAATAAAGATGGGATAGAAATGATTTTCTCGCCATGTTAAAATCACCAGGTATATTGAAATAAATACAAATATCTGGAGGATTTAGAGTGATTCCATTGACCGATACGACACAAGAGAATTTATTTAGTGGAGAATTAAAAAGTCTGTGTAATCCCCGCCATCCGTTAATTCAACTGGCCCATCAGATGGAATGGGGAGAACTGGAGGCCGCCTTTGCGGGGTGTTATTGTCCGGATTTCGGACGTCCCTGCAAACCCATTCGATTACTGGTGGGGATCCATTATTTAAAGCATGCCTATCACTTGAGCGATGAGGAAGTCGTGGAGCGCTTGGCGGAAAATCCGTACTGGCAATACTTTTGTGGGTTTGAGTATTTTCAGAGGGAGCTTTTCCTGAATGCCAGCTTATTGAGTAAATGGCGTAAACGGATCCAGCAACAGAAGATGGAGAAGCTCTTAGAGGTGACCATTACCACAGGGTTGAAGACGGGTGCCTTGAAGCGGAGGCAGTTGGCCAAACTGAATGTGGATACGACGGTGCAGGAGAAAGCAATTACCTATCCCACGGATGCGAAACTGTACCTGAAGATGTTGCAACGCTTGGTGAATCTGTGCCACCAGGAAGGGATTGAACTGCGGCAGAGCTATACCCGCAAAGCCAAGAAGAGTTTATTTTTGTATCATCGGTATGCCCATGGGCGTAAGGGGAAGAAGGCGCAGAAGGAATGGAAGAAGTTAAAGGTGTACTTGGGACGGGTGAGTCGGGATGTAGGTCGGAAGGTCCTGAAGGCAAACCGGGAGGAACTCTGGGAGGTATTGGGACCGGAATTAGCCATGGCCCAGAGGTTGTTGGAGCAAAAGCGAGAGGATTCTCCGAAACTGTATAGTTTGCATGCCCCGGAGGTGGAATGTATCGCCAAAGGTAAAGCCCATAAGAAATATGAGTTTGGCTGCAAGGTGAGTGTGGTAGCGACTTCTCAAGATCCGTTCATTGTAGGCATGCAAGCGCTTCACGGGAATCCCTATGACGGACATACC
Source organism: uncultured bacterium (assembly GCA_963768165.1). Taxonomy (GTDB): domain Bacteria; phylum UBP4; class UBA4092; order UBA4092; family UBA4092; genus CAVYHJ01. The sequence continues at coordinate 760,158 of CAVYHJ010000002.1, forward strand.
TTAGAGCAGGCCTTGAAACAGGCCGAGCGGTTGGGACATTTTCAAGCTCAGGAGGTGTATGCGGATCAAGGGTATCGGGGACACGATTATGCGGGAGAGGCTACGATTCATCTCAGTCGGTGGAAGTTATCCGGACTCAAAGAATCGGTCATTCGATGGATTAAACGCCGGAGTGCGATTGAACCCGTGATCGGACATGCCAAAACCGATGGATGGTTAGGACGAAACTATCTGAAGGGAACCCACGGCGATCACATCAATGCGATCCTCTGCGGATGTGGGTACAATATCCGCAAGCTTCTAAGGAAGCTTCTTTTTGTCCTTTGGAAAATTCGGCTCGGGAGGTTCCTTTCTCTCTCCCAAAGTTCCCTCTTTGTGTCCTACAATCTAAAAAAGAAACTTTTTCAGGGACATCTATTTAACGTATTTAACCATGATTAGGTTATCATATCTATTCAAGAGAATGACTATGATTTGGTTAAATGGAAAATATTACCAAGACGACAAAGCAAAGGTCTCGGTTTTAGACCGGGGGTTTCTCTATGGAGACGGGTTACTGGAAACTCTCGCAGTTTATAACGCTATCCCTTTTTGTCTGCCCGAACATTTAACGCGATTGTTTCATAGTTTAAAAATAATGAAGATTAAAATTCCTTATTCCAAAAAGGAATTAACCAAAATAATTCAAGGATTCATTCAGAGAAACAAGATTAAAGAATCCGCCATTCGATTAACCGTTTCACGCGGAGTAAACAGGGATGGATTCACCATTCCCAAAAATGCAAAACCCACCATCTCCATAATTTTTCGGCAAATGCCGAAAAATTATAATACCAATGGGATAAAAGCGCTGGTGTCCTCCATCCGACAAAATGAATATTCCCCTTTCAGCCGGTTAAAAACCTGTAATTCCCTGCCCTATATTTTCGCGTTGAATCAAGCGCACGAGGCGGGGGCTGACGAGGCGATCCTATTGAACACGAGCGCGCATATCGCCGAATGTGCCATGCACAATATCTTTTGGATTCGCGGTAAAATAATGTATACCCCCAAAATTGAGTGCGGAGTATTGCCGGGAATCACCCGGGGTCTGGTTATGACATTAGCGCGAGAAAATAATTTTCCCTGCAAAGAAGTTGCCGTTCCAATAAGCGCGCTCCTCAAAGCCGATGAAGCCTTTGTCACCAATTCCCTGCGAGGGATTCAACCCCTGGTTAAAGTCAATAACCGGAACATCGGCAATGGACGACCGGGCAAAATCACATTGGAATTGCAAGCAAGGTATCATGACTTTATGACCCATGAATGTCAATCGTAGATAAAATATGGTAATGTCCTAATATGTGTAATGGTAGAGACGTAGCATGCTACGTCTCTACATCTTTTCACACGAATTAGCACATTAGCTAAAATATAGAGATTCTTCGCTCCGTAAAGAGCACTGCGCTCAGAATGACAAATATAAAATGATGACACCCTTGATACATGAATTGAAAACGGATTATTCCGCGATGGAATTGTTTTCGTTATTCCGGTACCGCTCGTACAGTTTTTTCCTGGACAGCAGCATGGTACACCCGCGTTTGGGACGGTATTCGTTTTTTGGGTTCGACCCTTTCTTGATTTTTCAGAGTCATAAAAACGTTATACATATTCTGGAAGAGGACGTTAGCCATAAGTTTACCGGCTCGCCGGTGAACCTGTTGCAGGAATTGCTCACCCGCTACCGGATTGACTCCCAAGCAGGATTGCCGCCGTTTGTGGGAGGTGCCGTGGGCTATTTCTCCTACGATTTCGGACGCCAACTGGAGACCTTGCCGGAAATAGCAATTCAGGATTTCCAAATACCCGATTGTGTTTTTGGATTTTATGACCTGGTATTGGCGTTTGATCACCTGGAAAAAAAATCCTGGATCATCTCGTCCGGGTTCCCGGAGATTTCCGAAACCGCACGGCAGAAACGGGCATGGAAACGCCTGACCCACGCGTTGGAAATTATCGGCACCGCCAGTCAAAATCCCGAAGGGTATATCTTGTCCCGCCCAAATGAATTTTTATTGCACACCGACCCCATCAAATCCAATTTAACTCAGGAACAATATATGGCGATGGTGGAAACGGCAAAAGATTATATTTCCGCGGGAGACATTTATCAGGTGAACTTGTCCCAGCGCTTTTCCACGCGATGGGAGAACTCCCCCTGGGATTTATATTTACGGTTACGGCATTTTAATCCCGCGCCTTATTCCGCTTATTTTAACGGGAGCAATTTCAGTATCTTGAGTTCCTCGCCGGAGAGATTCCTGCGAATTTCACAGAGTCATGTGGAGACTCGACCGATTAAAGGGACCCGACCGCGCGGGAAAAATGCCGCAGAGGATAACCAATTCCGCAATGAACTTTTGGCAAGTGCCAAAGACCGGGCAGAACTTACGATGATTATTGATTTGGAACGAAACGATATCGGGAAAGTATGTGAATATGGTTCTGTGCGAGTTGACTCGTTTCCTGAATTAGAATCCTACTCAACGGTATGGCATTTAGTTGGTACGGTGCATGGGGATTTAAAAGAATCGGTGAGTCATTTGGATTGTCTAACGAGTTGTTTTCCTGGAGGTTCCATCACCGGTGCGCCCAAAATCCGGGCGATGGAAATCATTGAAGAGTTGGAACCCCATCGCCGAAATATTTATACCGGCGCGATAGGTTATTTTGGATTTAACCGGGAAACGGATTTTAACATTGCGATACGAACCATGATCCTCAAGAATCAGAATTTGTATTTTCATTCCGGCGGGGGCATAGTCGCCGACTCCGACCCCGCAATGGAATACGAAGAGACACTGCACAAGGCGCGCGCCCTGTTCCAAGCGGTCAAAGAGATACCAGAGTTATCCCCTTTGATGCCTATTCAATCAAATTGAGTTTAATATTACCTGACCATAGGGACATGCCCTGCACCAGCCAGAACAACCACCCCATGACTCCGAACCATTTCAACATCGCCTAATGTCGCGGGAAGAATCACGCAATCTCCTTCCTTAAGAGCCAATTTCCCTGTGGCAGTATGGATAAAAATATTACCGTATAACACTATCAAAACCTGTACGGAAGCGGGATTTATTTTCCATGAGCAGGATTTGTTCACGGTCAATCTTTCAATGCGATAGGCGGGCACATCCACCAAGAGTTCATGCTCTCCCCAGTCCGTTTTGCTTTTTTGGAGTTCAATACGCGGGGGAGTATCATCGCCAAACCGCATTACTTTACGGGATTGTTCGATATGTAACGCACGCGGTTTCCCATCATCACCCAAACGGTTGTAATCAAAAATGCGGAAGGTGGTGTCCGAGGGTTCCTGGATTTCGAGAATGCAAACTCCGCGGCATAGGGCATGAACAGTTCCCGGCGCGACTCGAAAAACATCTCCTGGATTTACTTTGATTTCGCGCAGACAATCTATAATTTTCCCTTTTTCCAATAACCTATCGAAATCTTGTAACGTGGTGCCCGGCCTGAATCCATGCAGTATTTTCCCATCTTTATCAGAATGGAGAATAATCCAACTTTCGTCCTTGCTAAAATCATTGGGAAAATATTTTTGACAGGATTCGGTGTCCGGATGAACTTGAATACTCAAATCGTCCTGAGCATCGAGATATTTTATTAAAAGTGGAAAACGCCCTCCGGTCGGTGCGTTTTTCCAGGCGGTGCCGATTAATTTTTCTCCCCATTGTTTAGTGACTTGAGACAAGGTTTGACCAACCAACGGCCCGTTTGCGATTAAAGATGTCCCTTCTTTTAAATCTGCCACCAGCCACGCTTCACCTGTTTTTTTATCTCTCGGCAAGGGCATCCCAAAGAGCGCTTCCAATTTCCGCCCACCCCATATTTTTTCTTTTAAGACGGGTTTGCATAACAATGGATAAACCGAATTGGATTCCTGCATTATAAATTCTCCACAAAATATTCTATCATTATTTCTGTGGTATCAGTGTACAATAACTGTATGAATCTTGACGATATTGAATACATGAAAATCGCGCTGGCGGAAGCGGAACAAGGAGAAAAAGAGGGGGAAGTCCCGGTGGGAGCGGTCATTGTCTATGAAAATCAAATTATTGCCCAAGCGCATAATCGGAATATTCAGTCGGACGATTCCACCGCCCATGCTGAATTATCCGTTATCCGCCAAGCCTGTCAAAAAGTAAATCAAAAACGGTTGGACGGGGCATGGATTTATGTAACCAAGGAACCCTGTCCTATGTGCGCCGGGGCAATGGTGTTGGCGCACATTGATCGCCTAATTTACGGAGTTCAGGATATCAAAAGCGGTGCGGCGGGAAGTGTTATCAATTTGGTCAATCACCCAGAACTGAATCATCAAATTGTAATTACACGAGGGATTCTAGAAACCGAATGTCGTCATCTGTTACAATCGTTCTTTCAAAAGTTGCGCAAGAAAGAATCCGATTCGCTATATTTATAAGTAACAAGGAGTTGGTGATAGGTGCCAGGGAAAAACCTTACTCCTACATCCTAATTCCTAATACCTATTTATTAAAAACGGAGAGATGTCCGAGTTGGTTTAAGGAACACGCCTCGAAAGCGTGCGTACTCGTAAGGGTACCGTGGGTTCGAATCCCACTCTCTCCGCCAGTCCTTTAACATTTATTCCATAATTCCATCTCAACCAAAGCTACGGGGACTGGCGCCAATGTTGTCAAGATAGGATTTTAAAATATTGGCACCGGAACCCTTCTCACTAAAGCTAAACTCACCAGGCGTGTTTTACCGCTAAAATAGCCATCCCCATGATAAGGTTAAAAATGATCTTGCCAATCTTAAATCTCTTCTTTATGATTGCTCTCTATTAAATAACCGGTATTAAATATATATCGAGAATCTACACTGGGTTCCCGATATACCTGTTGCAGAATCAAACTGGCCGCCCCCACCGCCACGGAATACAACCCAAAAGAACTGGTCTCTATTTTTACGACATCGGCCACTGCATTCAACGCTTTTCTACAAATAGTATCTCTGATGGGTTTTAAGATATAATCACTGACATCCGCAATATCTCCTCCTAAAATGATCCTCTCCGGATTTAATAAATACACTATATGCATTATCTCTTCTCCCAATATCCCACCCAGATCTTCCAACATTTGCAACGCCAGCTTATCTTTTTGCTTGACAGCATTTAACAGAATCTCAATGGTAATTTTCTCTATATCCCCTCCTGCCATACCCAATAGTACCGAATCTTTCACCACCAAAGAACCCTTCTGGTACAACGTCGCAATACTCGGCAAAACCAACCTCAGTTCCCCGGCGCACATACTCGCCCCGCGATATACCTGACCGTCAATCACAATCCCGCAACCAATACCGGTAACTTCTTCATTTACTTCGATATAAATTAAATGCCGCGATCCCCTACCCAATCCAATCCAATGTTCTCCAAATGCTGCGGCATTAGCATCATTCTCAATAATCACTTCCATTCCCATTTTCTCACCCAGCATCCGGCTTATAGGAACGTTTCGTTTCTCCATTAGAGTCGTTAACAGAATTTCTCCTCTATGTGTATCTACCAGTCCGCTAACACCCAATCCAAATCCTATAACTTTTTTCAAATCAATCTGATGTTCCGATAAGATTCTAGTTACTACCTCATCAATTTTCTCCACCAGTTGCGTTTCATCCTCAAATATTTCCGTTTTTTGTGATTCTCGTGTCACAATGTGACATTCCAAATCCATGAGAATAGTAATAATGCGTCTGTGGATTATTTCCATCCCAATTGCATACCCGCCCTGTGGATTAATTTTCCATAAAACCGGTTTCCTTCCTCCTTGCGAGGTGGACTGTCCCCTTCCCACTTCCTCGATCAATCCCAATCCAGACAACGCTTTTAATATCCCGGAAATTGTGGACGGCCTCATTCGTGTCTGTTTCGCCAATTCTGCTCCCGAAATGGGACCTTTGTTTAATATTAAATTCAAAGAGATTTGACGGTTAATGTCTTTGATTAATTTCGCGCTCCCACGACTTGGTTCAGGCATATCTGATTCCCCTTTTCTGTTTTTTGAACAGACTTGAAACCTATGACTACTTGATTATGATATACCCCAATCTATACAAATTCAAGTTATTGAAAAAGAATCTCTCAATTGTTTGAGAGAGCATCCTTGGACTCTCTGACAGTCATAATAGCTTATATAGCTTCCTTAGAATTTTTTTAAAATGCCTCGTTAATTGATTTTCCGACATCCAGTACATTTTAATTTGATTCTGCTACCAATTTTAACTCTAAAATCCGGTCAATTCGAAACACTCTTTCATCTTTGCGTTCATAGCAATAAGCGACCAAACCAGTAAACGGGACATCTTTATATTCCATCTCATTAATAGTTCGGGGACGAATAATCCGCTTGGATTTTTCGTCATTGGCTTTTAAATAAGTAATCTCCAGGCACCCATCGTCTTTTATCGCATGTTCAATAATCTTAATTTTTTCATCCATCGAGCAATTCTGTTCCGACAATAAATATTGGTATTGGGTAACAAACTTCACCACCCGATAGTCCATGAAAATATGCGGCTTTTGAATTTTCTTTTTGAGAACAATCCCTTCCAAACTCCTGCACCGGCTAAGCGCGACATACATCTGACCGTGCGCGAACGTCCCTTTGCCAATGTCAATAATCACTTTATCAAAAGTCTTCCCCTGACTTTTATGAATCGTAATGGCCCATGCCAATTTCAAAGGATATTGCGTAAAATTTCCGACCGGCTCGGTTCTCAATTGGTCGGTTCCTGCATCCAAATAAAAATGAAATATCTCCCATTGAAACGGGGTAACTTTGACAATTCCGCCGGAAGCCAGTTCGACAGTGATCTGGTCATTTTTAAAATCCAGTATCTTCCCTATAGTTCCATTTACCCAACGACCATGGGACTCGTTGTTCAATAACATCACCTGCGCGCCCATTTTCAAAAACAAATCCAATTCTGTTGGTAATGATTTACTATCGAAATCACCACTAATCTCTCCATGAAACCGGTGCGCTTTTCCTTCCAACCGGTTTAACTGGCCCTCGTTAATCTCCGCCGCCATTGCGTTGGTTGTCGTCAGAAAAACTGAATAATCATCCCTTGGTTCATAATCCGGTTGATACCGTTCATTCAATAATTTTAATTCCTCTTCTCCCGCGGAATTGTTGCGTATGCGATTTAACAACTTGATAAAAGTTTCATCCTTCTGACGATAGATTTTTTCTAATTCTATAAAATCAATCTTTAACGATTCAAAAACATGGGAATCAAAAAAATAAGGGCTGGGATAATAGGTCTTGAATAATTCCTTCTCCTCTCCGGTCACTACGGGTGGTAACTGGTATAAATCTCCAATAAATATCATCTGCACTCCGCCAAATGGGAGATTGTGCTGAGACCGGTTGAACCGTAAAAATTTATCAACACAATCCATCAAATCTGCGCGTACCATAGAGACTTCATCAATGATAATCGTGTCAATTTTCTGATACATCTCTAATTCCTTTTTATCCCTGGTCTTTTTTACTTTTTCCAGGGTAACCCCCGGCTTAAATCCGAAAAAGGAATGAATCGTCTCCCCTTGGACATTGATTGCTGCCACACCCGTCGGTGCAAGTACCGCCACCTTTTTAGAAGTATGCTCCCGAAAATATTTTAATAGCGTGGATTTTCCTGTTCCTGCTTTTCCGGTAACAAAGATTTGGCGTTGGGTCTTTTCCATAATGTCCAGGGCACGCTGAAAAAGATCGTTAAATTCAATTTTGACTCCGCCGGATTCATAATCAACGGTGGAATAATCGTTCGTTAAATTGGCTCGTGCGGAAGATTTGCTCAAATGACAATTGTATCCTATTCTATTTATGGTTTTTGAAATGACTCATTATATCAGTTTTTCCTGAATCCGTTATGAAAAGAAAACGTATATCAACAATCTCCTATACATGGACATAATTTTACACTAATCTCAATTTTCTCAAATTATATGGACGAAACAGTAGCCCCCGACATCGAAAGCCCTTCTACACCCCGGCGACTGGATTTGCGGGAAGAACGTTTAAACCGGACGATCTTCTCTCTCGCCTTCCCCGCGATTCTGGAAAATTTAATGCTTTCCATGGTGTTTTTTTCCGACTCCTTCATTGTCGGCTGGCTGCATAACGAAAACGCTCTCGCGGGAACTTTGCTCGCCGGCACATTACTCATGTTCGGTAGTACTCCCTTTCAAGCCTTGTCAGTCGCCACTTCGTCTTTGGTCTCTCGCTATTGGGGCGAACAGAATTTTCAGAAAGCTCAAAAATATGCCGCACAGTCTTTATCGATCGTATTCTTATTTTCCATTTTTATTTTATTAATCGGCTGGCCTCTGGCATATCGTTTAATTGCGTGGATGGGCGGAAGTCCCCAAGTGGTTCAACAAGGCGGATTATATATGCGGATACTTTTGCTTTCTTCTCCTATCGCCATTCCCTTGTTTATTTCCAACGGGATCATCCGCGCGACTGGAAACACAAAAACACCCATGTTAATCAGCCTAACCATGAATATCATTCATGTCGCGTTAAGCATCATCCTAGCCTTCGGGTACGGCCCGTTTCCGCCAATGGGTTTGAAAGGAGTTGCCCTGGGTTCCATGATTGCCGAACTTATTGGGGGACTGACATCTCTCACCGTCCTCATGCGCGGTATCACTTCGGTTCACTTGCCTTTCAGTTCCCTCTTTCAATGGGAACTTCCGATTCTTCGACAAACCTTTACTCTCGGACTCCCGGTTATTATCGAACGCACCATAAACACGGGTGCCTATACTTTATTTATGACCATCGTTGCCTTGCTCGGAACAACCGCACTGGCAGCGCATAATCTCGCCTTGCGCATGGAATCTCTTTCTTTCATGCCAGCCTTTGGAGTCAGTATCGCTGTCAGTACCATTGTCGGCCAGTCTCTTGGAGCACGGTTGCCGCACATCGCCGAAACCGCTGTCCGCCGGACTTTATTTTGGGCAAGTATCTTTACTATTTCATTGGGAATTTTGTTCGCTCTGTTTGCACGGCACATTGTGGTTATCTTCGGAGCCACGCCAAACGTGCTCCATTTGGCGTCCATTGCCATACGGATATCCGCTTTGGAACTTCCCTTTCTTTCATTCTCCATGATTCTCATCGGTGCTCTCCGCGGCGCCGGTGACACCAAGTCTCCTTTATATATTATGCTAATTTGTATTCCTATTTTTCGATTCGGTGTACTCTATCTTTTCGCGATTGTTTTCGGTTGGGGACTGGCAGGCGTCTGGTTGGCAACCGCTCTCGATTGGGCTTTCCGAACTCTGGGCCTGTGGTGGATTTTCAATCGCGGAGTCTGGAAATCAATCCATGAAAAACAACATTCTTCCAAGACATAGTTTATAATAGATTATTAATTGTCGGAGCTGGGTTCCCCAGCCTGTATTCAAAGGAGATCAAAATGAAAAAACTATTTTTTTATGTCCCGTTGTTTCTGCTAACCATTTCTCTTCCCCTGTCTTTGGCGTATTCACAGGGAAATCTTCCCAACTATTCTGTTCAAGAATTGAAATCTACTGATACAACAGTTAAATCTAAATCAGACGATACCACCGCTAAGAAAAAAGATGAGGAAAAACCTTTTGAAGAGGTCATCAAAGATTACAAGGTCATCAAAGGGTTCTTTACTCTCTATCAAAAAGAAGACGAAGGCAAAGTATACATGGAAATTAAACCCGACCAGTTCAATAAAATCTTTCTTTGTGCCATAACCCGCGAAGCCGCTGATGGGACTTATTTCGATGCCCCGAGTATGCAAGGCAGTTTCCCGTTTATTCTCAAACGCGTGGGAAAACGAATCTTATGGATTCAAAAGAATGTCGAGTTTCGCGCTAATGAAAATATGCCGATTTCCCGTGCGGTGACTCGCGGAGTAACCGATTCCATTATCGGCTCCGCAAAAATCGAAAGCCAACCTCAAACCCAAACCGGCAGTATTCTCATAGACCCCAGCGGGTTCTTCTTACAGGATATTGACTTGGTCGGGGACACTTTCTCCGAACATCACAAAGAAGTCAAATACGATTTCGATAAAGAAAACAGCTATTTCAGTTCGTTACAATCTTTCCCTGAAAACACAGAAATTGAAACCATGATTTATTTTAAAAGTGGAAATCCCAAACCCGTTTCTACCATCCCCGACGCCCGCAGTTTCCGTCACATCTATCACTACAGTCTTTCTGTTATTCCTGAATCCGACTACAAACCCCGTGTGGCGGATGACCGCATTGGTTACTTCCTCACCATGTACCAGGATTATTCTACTGTCCAGCGCGACACACCTTACACCCGTTACATCAACCGTTGGCAGATTGAAAAAGCCGACCCGAAAGCCAAACTCAGTCCCCCGAAACAACAAATTGTGTATTGGTTGGAAAACACCATCCCTCTAGAATATCGCGACGCCGTCCGTGAAGGGATTTTGCTCTGGAACTCGGCTTTTGAAAAAATCGGTTTTAAAGATGTAGTCGTTGTTAAACAACAACCCGATAACGCCGATTGGAGCGCTGGAGATGTGCGATACAATACCATCCGCTGGATGGTTCATCCGGGTGCGGCATTCGCGGTCGGCCCTTCTCGCGCCAACCCATTTACAGGCCAAATCTACAACGCTCAAATCAGTATCAATGCCGATATGATTCGTGCTGTTTTTGAAAGTGAAGAGCAATTCGTGCAGCCTCTCGCGCCGGGAAATTTCTCGCATTGGGAAAGAAATGGGTTGATGACCAACGCTCCCGGATTCTGCGATTATCAATTCGGCGCGGGTCCCGATGCCGCGTTCGGGCTTGAACTCCTCAGCGCCCGCGGGGATGTGGACAACGGCAAAATTGATGTTCAAAAATATCTTCATGATTTTCTGGTTCATGTAGTCGCTCATGAAGTCGGCCACACCCTGGGACTCCGCCATAATTTCAAAGGCACTTCCATTTATCCTTACGACAAATTATCCGACGGTAATCTCACCAGTTCCGTCATGGATTATGTGCCGGTTTACATTGCCCGCAAGGGTCAAAAGCAAGGACCTTTTTTTCAAACTCATTTGGGAATTTACGACTATCTGGCAATAGAATACGGCTACAAACCACTTGATTCCGTAGGAGACCCTTCAGGGTCGAAAGAATTGGATGAAATCGCCGCCCGTACTGCACTCCCCCAATACCAATACGCCAGTGATGAAGACACGATTGATGACTCGCGCGCCATTGACCCTCTCAGCAACCGTTACGATTTGAGCGACGACCCGATTCTCTATCACAAAAATCGTATTCTTCTCGCACAGGAAATTTGGAATACCATGGAATCTCAATTTGAGAAAAAAGGTACCCGCTATTATAAACTCCGCCAGGTCTTTGACCGCGCCCTCGCGCAATATTCCATTGCCATCCATAATGTCAGTAAATATATTGGCGGGATTTATGTCCACCGCGACCATGTCGGCGACCCTAACGGTCATCTCCCTTTCACCCCCGTGCCCGCGGAAAAACAACAACAAGCCCTCGATTTCCTTAAAGAAAATATTTTCAGCACCAGTGCATTCCCCATTAAACCCGAACTTTTAAATAAGTTGGGCGCGGAACGTTTGGACGATTTCTCGGACGCCATCTGGGAAACCAAACGCATTGACTACCCCATTCATGATGAAATATTGAAAATCCAATCCGATGCCTTAAACCATATCTATGATCCGTTATTGTTGAACCGGATGCACGATATTGAAATTCAATCCAGCCCCAATAATAATGTATTAATGCTGTCCGATTTGTTTGAACAAATCCGCGATTCCATCTGGTCGGAACTCACGGATAATTCCAATATCAACTCTTTCCGCCGTCCCTTACAACGCGTCCATCTGGATACCCTTATCGGTCTTCTTCTCAAACCGTCCGATGAATTACCCGAAGACGCACGTACACTCGCCCGCGCCGATTTAATGACTCTCGACACCCGTATTGGACAAGTGCGGGGAAATAACAATTTAGATTCCGAAACCCAAGCGCATCTCGATGAAACCCGCGCCCGTATCCAAGCCGCTCTAAAAGCTGGCATTGAACGAACAATAAATAAATGATTTTTATATGCTTGTAATTGCAACCTCAAATAAATAATTTAAAATAATGGAAAGATACCCCTCTAGTTTGCTACCGTAAGCGGAATTAAGATTTTCAATTCCACTTGCAAGCCCTAGGTAGACAACCAGTGTACCGGATGTTTACATTCTCTGTATTGTTTTGACACGCCTGCCATTTCATGGAGATGATGGAATATTTCGCCAATGGGCGAAATATTTATCTCCAATAAAATCAAAGGTCTAAATTCTTTGGCAATTGTGGAAGAATAATTCTACATTTGTAGAATTACTCTTCTCAAAAAAACCTTCAACAGTTGTTGAACATTTTTATCTTTAATGAAATCAATCAAATACAAAACCTTGTCCATTTAGACAGGGTTTAAAGAAGTTTTTTCTTGACCGACAAAGACAGTTGGTTCTATAGTAATGGCATGAAACCAATTGGATATATAGGAATTACCGTTGGATCCAAAAGTGAATGGATAACATGGTTAAGAAAAGGTGGAAAACTTGTCTTGGGGAAAACCTCAGATGAAAAAGAGTTTTTCCACCCTTTTTCAAAAATTTTAAAGTGGATATTAACATGCTTTATCACATATATAATTGGGGTCTTTTTTGTATATATAATTTTCTTAGCGTTGTCGCATATATTTGGAGATAACATCTATTTTTGCGCAACTATTACTATTTTTTTATTGACTATCCTTTTTATAATAGCGACTTCTGCTGGCTTAATCGGTTTTATGTTACTCAGAAATGAATATTTAAATAGGAATAATAAATAGAAATATTTTAAACCTCTACTTCTGGAATGACGTGCTTTTTACGTATTTCCCGACGTTCACTTTCTGTCACCCTGGAGCGAAGGGTCTCTCGTTATCATGATGGGAGACTTATTTTATAATAACCTTTGAATACGATTATATGGATTGTAGCGAGAGATTCTTCCCCTCGATTAAAGCGTTCGAGGGTCAGAATGACAAATTGGGGTTACTTCTGATGCACATACAAACGACCAAGTGCAATACCTAACGCCTTTTCGAGAATGGCATAATTTTTCAAATAATCCTTGCCTAAATCGATACGGATAACGCGGCGGTTGTCGGATTGTAAGGCTTGGAAATCGCCCAATGCCTGTGCTGTTTTGAGTTGTCCAAAAGTATATTTCTCATTGGGAATCTTTAGGTCCTTTTGATCGCCCACTGTAATTTCAATAAACACACCCGTATTCGGCCCGCCCTTGTAGAGTTGCCCGATGGAATGGAGATACCGGGGACCAAAACCTTGAATGGTGGAGACATGTAATTTGTGCCGGATGACTTTGCGTATCTTATCAAACCGTTTCCGCATGGAATCCGTCATGGCAAGATATGCGAGAAATACAACATAGTCATTCGCTTCCGTCAAAGACAGAAATCCCGTCAGGACATCTTCTAGTTTATTGGGTTTCCCATTAAATTTCGCAAGTCTCTTTTGCAGGGCAGATTTCACCTTGTCATCATAATACACCTTGATTCCTTTCGATTCTAGTTTAGCGGGTTCAATATCAAACTTCCCTTTCTTCTTAAATCCATCGAGTATTTTTCCTGTAATATCCTTGGCGGCTTGCACGTTGGGTTGATCAAATGGGTCAATCTTTAATACCGCCCCGATAATAGCCGTCGCCAATTCCCACCGGAAAAACTCCCCGCCTAAATTATATTTATCATTTAATGTAATCTCGATAACCGGGAATCCGGCTTTTTTCAATGCCGTTACCTTTTTCTCAAACCCCTTATTGGATTCCCCTTTCAAACCCATTGTGATAAACACGCGGTCTTTGCCATAGATATCCGGGTTCTCAATCGTCTCTCCTTCGACGGGAATCACTCCCCTGCCCTCTTTCCCGGTACTTTCGGCAATCAATTGTTCCACCCAATACCCGAACGCAGAGAGTTTTCCGGGAATCAGAAAAGTCGCCTTATCAATCCCTTGTTTCGCCAATTCTCCCAAAATGACACCCAGATAAACCGCCTGATTCTTCTCAACAGTCAACACATCTTGCGTATGCTTTTTCATTTGCTCGGCATCTTTCAACAAGGTTTTAATATCAATCCCCATCAATGCCGCGGGCACCAAACCGAAATAAGAGAGCGCGGAATACCGTCCCCCAATATCCGGCGGGTTAAGGAATATCTTGCGGAATCTCATGGTTTGTCCCAAATGTTGCAAACTGGTTCCCGGATCGGTAATCACACAAAATTGGTCGCCAATGTTTTCATTCTTGCGAAGTTTCGATAACTTATCCCAGAAATATTTATATTGGGAACTCGGTTCAATGGTTCCGCCGGATTTGCTGGAAAAGATAAATAAGGTTTTCTTTAGATTAATCTTCTTTTCGACATTGACAACCGCTTCCGGGTCGGTCGAATCCAGCATATAAAATTTCGGATACCCTTTTTTAACCCCAAAAATCTGATGCAGAACATCCGGACAAAGGCTTGATCCGCCCATCCCAAGTAGAACCACAAACGTAAATTTATCTTTCTTGATTTGATTGACAAATTCATTGATTTCGTCAATGTTGGCAAGCATTTTCTCCGCTACATCCAGCCAACCCAGACGGTCAAGAATCAGCTTTTGCCGGTCAGGCTCAGATTTCCAAAGTGACGCATCTCTCTTCCAAAATCGTTCAATTAATTTTTTCCCACCGAGAGCACGTATTTCCTCTTCAATCTTTTTTGTATATTGTCCCAATGAATATTGAATCATAGTTTTACTCCTTGTGGATAGTATAGAATTTACTGAAAGAAATATTGCTAATGTAATTCAAACATATCCCACAACATTTCGGCAAGTTTTGCCCTATCAAGAAAGCGAGGAACGAAGTAACTGGATAAAGGTCGAGACAACGGCTGGATCAAATTGTTTACCACTGCGGCTTTGCAGATGAGTAATCGCTTCTTCCAAGGTATATTTCCGAGTTGATTCCTGGGAACCAAATACCAGATTATGATAAGTTTCTACGATGCTGACGATTCGCGCCGGTAGAGGAATCTCCTCCCCTTGCTTACCCTCCGGTTGACCGGTGCCATCATACCATTCATACCGCCATTGTATAATCGGTGCCACACGTTCCAATAACCGAACCGACTGGGTTAATATTTCTTCAGAAATCTTGGTAAATTGTAACTGTTCATGAATTTGCGCTAGATAATCCGCACCCATGGTTCGGATAACCTTATCCGGCGATATCTGTCCGAGATGGTCAATTAATAAAATATACCCAATAGCGGTTATGTCTTCCCAGGGGACATTCATTTGTTTAGCCAATTCCGTCCCCAAGGACAAGGTTCGCTGGCAATGATGAATGGACGCCAAGTCACGGGTCTCAATAGAACTCACCATATTCCCTATGATATCCACATACGCTTGATTAATCCGTTGATACGTGATGGCGTTGTCAATGGCCAGCGCGGCTTGCCCGGACAGGGTTGCCAAAAGATCCAATATATTCGTATCGAAGGGTTTCGCATTCAGGTCATTTGTAATAAGAATAATCCCAATTATTTTTTCTTCCAAAGCCAGAGGGGTACAGGCTAACGATCGAACATTCATGGTATCCCTAACCTTAAAGTCGAGATTAAATCCTTTACTATCCTGCATATCTCCGATTAAAAATCCGACTCCGGACTCACTCACATAATCCAATATATTTTTCCCATCGTCCCGCATAATTCGTTCCGGTGAAATTTGAATTTCACCGATGGAAGACTGAAGTTCCAGGATACCTTGATTATTTTTCAAGTAAATAAATCCGGCATTGGCTCCCAACGACGAGGACACAGATTTCAGGACACCGGACATAATATGGTCAAGATTTAACGTGGCACCCAATTGGCGTGCCGTATCGTATAACAGGGTCAGTTCGAGTACCTTTTGTTGTAGTTTTGTATTGGTTTTTTGCAATTCAATATTCAATTGCCGGTATTTTTCTTTCTGTCGCCGTTCACTATCGGATAACCACCCGCCGGCCAAGGCTATTAAATTGAGTAGAACAGTTCGAATGATTAATTCTTCACTGATTATTTGGCGGGAAGTACCCATAACACGCGGGATTACAGTGTACAATAAAATCGTTAACAGGGTGGCTGAAATACCGTAGAATAAACCCCACCGCCAACCCAAAGCCACCGCCGCGATGAGTACAGGAAAGAAATACAAATCCAATAATGTTTGTTGTTCAACAAGATTCCCCCCGGAAAGCAAGAAAATAATAACCGTTACCAGGCAAAAGATAACAGCAACAGCATAAAGATAATTTATATATTGGGAATTACTATCCCTTGAACTTGTTTTTTGAAATGATTTTACTTTCATCACAGACCTTGTTTCTACTATTATATTACTTCATTTTTGGGGATAATGACTATTATTCATAGGTTGAAAATCTCTTTTTAAGATTTCCATTTTTAAAAATACATTTACACCTTTGAGGTTGAAATAAGTGCCGCTGCCTGCTTTGATATGCTCCAAGGTTAATTTATAATCCTACCCTTGGGTACGGGAAATTCTTGAAAAGAGGTCTAAATACTTTGCCCACGTTTTAGGGTGGAAGGCTTGCTAATGCTTATCAAATAAGGAGTTATCCCCAAGAATGTCAGACCCTTCTGGGTAACACTCCCCGTTATAACAATGAAATTGTGGTTTTAGGTTATATTGACAGAGTGACTTTCGTTGCTTGCTTACCTTTAGGACCATCAACGATTTCAAATTCTACCGCTGTACCCTCATTCAGGGTTCGATATCCTAAAGAAGATATCCCGGACAAATGAACAAAAACATCCGGTCCTTTGTTCTCCTGACTGATGAAACCGTATCCCTTTTTCTCATTGAACCATTTCACGTTTCCTTTAACACGACCATTCATTGGGTTGTTACCTCTTTTTTACGACATTCAATTGCCTGTACAAAATTCAATTTTCAATTATAAGCTTTAAGGATGAACTACTATGGCGACCAGTATAGCAATAGTCGCTACAACGAGAAGCAACTCAATCAATGCATAACTAATATGGATTTTCATGCATATCCTCTCCTTTAGAATAAATTTCCATTCTCTTTCGCTTATCCTGTATGTTGTATCTGCGTCGGGAAAGAGAAGAATTCTCATTCCCGACACAATACAACCAACTCATTTCCGACCCAGGCTCTGTCAATCCCGCTCAGCCTTAACCTAAATATTCTTTCTTATAATTCTATGCTTGAGAATCAGGAAATTCCTGATATGGGGGTTCGAAATACCTTACCTGCTTTTAGCGATGGGAGGGTCTTGAACTGCGTTGAGAATAAATATACGGAAGACTGCGTCGGGAATTAGTTCTTTCGTACCCAGGATTTCCCCCTGCCAGGGTCAATTTTCCCGACGCCACAGGAGTTTAATTCAGGTCTGTTAGTCCTTCGCGGATGGCGTATTTTGTGAGATCAGCGATATTATGCATATCTAATTTACCCATAATTTGTAGGCGGTGAGTTTCTATGGTTTTAACACTCACCTGTAACTTGCCTGCTATTTCTTTGGTGGATCTCCCCTCAGCGATAAATTGCAGCACTTCCCGTTCCCGGGGAGTCAATTCTGAAAATACCGTAGGTAAATCCGTAGAGGGGGTCCGGATAAATTCATTCAGAAATAAATCGGAAAGCTTGGGACATAAATAAATCTGGTTATTCATGACCGATTGAATGGCCTTGACTAAATTTTCAAACGCCATATCTTTCAATAAATAACCCGTGGCCCCCGCCTTAAACATTTCCTTGATAAATCGCCGGTCTTCATGCATGGACAGGGTAATGATTTTGATATCCGGTTTTACCGATTTAATTTGCCGGGTGGCTTCAATTCCGTTTAAATCCGGCATCCCAATATCCATAATCATCACATCCGGCGAGAGCTTTTTCGCCAGTTGGACAGCGGTTCTCCCGTCCTGCGCTTCGCCAATCACCTCAAACCCGGATTCTTTGGAAAGTAATTGTTTTAAACCCTCTCTTAAAATCTTATGGTCATCCGCCAGAATGATTTTTATTGTCATAACGACATTCATTATAAAACAATCTTTATTTGTAGGGTAGGGACACAACAAATGTTCTTAGGGAACTCTGCTCCCAATGATTCAAGGGTTCGGATGGAGACCATCCTCACAACACACTTTTCTTATTTGGAATCAAGAGACAAAGGTAATGTGTACAGACATATGGCGGGTTTTTTAGAATGAGGAGATGTCTATACGTATGGCAACGACGATTCAAGAGGAACGATTACGCTGGGTATTACCTATAATAAAGAAAGAGATACGGTTAAAGGAGGTGTGTAAGATTTGTCCACACAGCCAACGAAGTTTGGAGCGATGGGCGGCGGCGTATCGGAAAGGAGGAGAGAAGGCTTTGGAGCCGCAATCCACCCGACCCAAAACTTGTACAAAAGAAACCACTCTCCGAGTGAAAGAGAGAATTCTGGAAATCCGGAAGAAAACGAAAAAGTGCGCTCTAAAGATCCATTGGTACTTGGCCAAAGAAGGAGTGAGGATTCATGCACGGACTATCGGGAAGATCTTGAAGAAAGAAGGGTTGGTGAGGAAATATCGGGTGAAGAAAATGAAATACAAGTATTTGAAAGCACCACGATCGGTCGGTGAACTTCTAGAGATCGATGTGAAGTATGTTCCCGGAAAGGTAGCGGGACAACGCTATTATCAGTATACCGCCATTGATCTGGCGTCCCGCTGGAGACATTTGGCGGTCTATGACGAACAATCCAGTTTCCACTCTCTCCGGTTTTTAAAAGAGGTCCTGGATCGTTTCCCTCATAGAATACAAGCGATTAAAACTGACAACGGGGTGATCTTCACCAACTACTACACCGGCGTAAACAAACGCCGTGATCGAACCCTGAAAACCCTTCACCCGCTGGATGTCTTTTGCCAAGAAAGAAATATAGTGCATTATCTTATTGATCCGGGCAAGCCCGCGCAAAATGGAACCGTCGAACGAAGTCACCGGGAAGACCAGGAGAAATTTTATGACCAAAACACCTTCCAGAACTTCCAAGACTTGCAAAATAAATTGAAACGCTGGAATATAGAATACAATCATCTGGAACATTGCGGCTTACTGGGCAAATCACCCAATGAGTTCATGGCACAATACCAAAAACCTAAACCGCCAAATGTTCGTACCTAAAACACAAAGGGGCAAAAAGGGTCACCTCTGTTCCCTGCCCCGGTGATGATTGGATTTTTAGAGAACCACCGATAGAGGCCAAACGTTCTTGAACATTAAATAGTCCGAATCCCTTTGTTTGTGTAAAATCCATTATATTTGATGCCATTCCAATGCCGTCATCCCCAACATCAATTTTAATAAAAGAATCCTCTTTAGCCAGAGAAATCCAGCTAGTTTTTGCGTGGGCATGCTTGACAATATTCATTAGTAATTCCCTCACGGTCTTAAACAAAATTACCTCTATTTCATGGCCAATGGATTTCGGTTGCCGGTCATCCGTAAATTTTACTTGCAGGGAATATTTTTTCTGAAAATCCTCACAAAGCCAATCAATCGCCGATTCTATCCCCAGTTCATAGAGTATGGGTGGACTGAGTTCAAAGGTTAAAGAACGTGTAAACTGGATGGATTCTTCAATGATTTTCTGGATTTCCTCCAGTTCTTTCATCTCCCGGGAAATGGATTCTTGTTCCATGAATTGAAGCAATTTAATCCGGCAGACCGCCAAAGACTGGCTGACTTGATCATGAATGACAGTAGCGATTTCCCTTCTTTCCCGTTCCTCCAACAAAGTTAATTCCAAAGCCATAGACCGGAGTCGCATTTGATACCTTAGAATCTTTTCTTCGATCTGTTTTCGTTCTATGGCATAGCGCAATGTACGATTCAATAATTCACTATTCACTTTCCCTTTGACCAAATAATCTTGTGCCCCGCTACTCACCGCTTGTAGGGCAACCCCATCATCGTCCAACCCGGTTAATACTACGATGGGGATATGGGGTGATAGTTTATTGATTTTGACAAAAGAATTCAACCCGTTACTATCGGGAAGGAATAAATCCAATAAGATAATATCAATATCTCCTTGAGCTAAACGTTCCAAGCCGGAGGAAAGATGGTCAACATGCTCTACATGGAATTGTTGAATCTTGGTTCCCTTCAGCAATTCTTGAATCAAGCGGACATCCCCGGGATTATCTTCAATCAACAATACTTTTAATACTTTGTTACTCATCTTTTTCCATTCGGCGGTAATTTAACAATTTCAAACCAGAAATTTTCAATACACTTGACCACCTTCATAAACTGACCCAAGTCAACTGGTTTGCTTACATAGGCATTGGCGTATAGGTTATAGCTTTTCACAATATCCTGTTCCGCTTGAGAGGTGGTCAAAACGACCACGGGAATTCGTTTTAATTTTTCATTTAATTTGATTTCTTTCAACACTTCAAAACCGGTTTTCTTGGGTAGATTCAAATCCAGTAAAATCAAATCCGGCTGAATGGCTTGAGAATATTTCCCTTGCTTATTCAGATAAGCAATGGCCTCTTCGCCATCTACCACAACAGACATAGTATTACACACTTTTGCATCTTTAAGTGCCTCTTTGGTCAACCGGACATCACCGGGATTATCTTCCACCAAGAGAATATCTATCGGCACACCTGTTTTTGTATTTTCCATATAAAAACCTCCTGTTAAATTGGAATAGTAAAATAAAATGTGGCTCCTTGTTCCGGTTTTGACTCAATCCATATCTTTCCTCCATGTCGCTCCACAATTTTCCGGCACACCGCCAGACCAATTCCCGTACCGGGATATTCTGTCCGGCTATGTAAACGTTGAAAAATAATAAAGATTCGTTCTGCGTATTGCGGGTCAATGCCAATCCCATTGTCTCGAACGGAAATAACCCATTCTTTTTCTTTTTGATTTGCCGATATATTAACCTTGGGATTATTATCACTCTTGAACTTAATGGCATTACCAATTAGATTTTGAAATAACTGAACCATTTGACTTTCGTCCGCCATTACCGTCGGTAAAGAACCATAGGTAATAGTAGCTTTATTTTCCTGAATGGATATTTGTAAATTTTCCAATACCTGGTTTAAGACCCTATCCAAGGGAATCGGGGCAAATGGTTTACCACGAGTTCCCACGCGCGAATAACTTAACAGGTCGTTAATAAGCGTTTGCATCCGTTTGGCACCATCTACGGCATAGCCAATAAATTCAGAAGCGTCCGTATCCAGTTTATCCTTATAGCGTTGTTCAAGGAGACTCATGTAACTCGATACCATGCGCAAGGGTTCTTGCAAGTCATGGGAAGCTACATAGGCGAATTGTTCCAATTCTATGTTTGACCGAGTTAAATTATCCATGGTAATGTTTAACTTTTCTTCTGCTAATTTGATTTTAGTGATATCCCGTGCCGCGGCGAATACACCCAAGGTATTCCCGTGCACATCTTTATACGTTGTCGCATTATATAAAACATCGGTTAGTTTTCCATCGCGATGTCGAATCGTAAGAGGATAATCGGTCACAAATCCTTGTTCAAAAACTTTCTGATACCCTTTTCGGGCGTTATCCGGTTCGGTAAAATAATTAGAAAAGTCCGTTCCCATCAGCTGTTCCCGCGGGAGTCCGGTTACTTTCACTGCAGCTTCATTAATATCGGTAATCTTTCCCTCCGGACTAATCGTTACCAAGGGGTCAAGACTCGCTTCCAGCAAACTGCGGGAGTATAAAGAATTAGCCAGTAATTGATCGGATATTTTTTTACGTTCCAGAGATTGGTGATTCAGCAAGAAAAAGACAACAGATAATAAAATCAAACTAATCAAAGTACCCAACGGCAGGATAAAGAGGGCGCGTTGGTTTAATGTAGCGGATTGAGCTTGTCTTTGTTGTAATAAATTATTTTCTTCGTCCACCATGGAAACCAGTATTTGGTTGATATCCTCCGAGAGTTTTAGCCCTTGATAGGTCATGAAGAGTTGTAATGCCGAGGCAAATCCTTGTTCATTCCGCCGGGTAATCAATTTTTGGGAAAACTGATATCTTTCCTGCATTAACGGTTCGAGAATTATTAGTTGTTGTTGTAGGCGGGGGTTATCCCGGGTTAATTTTCGAAGGGTAACAAGATTTTCCTGAGTTACTTTGGTTTTCATTAAAATGGTATCCGAAAAGGATTTATCACCCGAGAGGAGATAACTTTTGGTATTATTTTGGATAGCTATGAGGTTGGCGGATAGTTCTTGAATTTCTTTGAGGACTTCCTGGGTATGCGCTACCCACTGCGTAGCATCTACCATTTTAATAACATAATTAGAAGTGGCTATACTTACAAAAATCAATATCATTAGTGCGGAAATAAAAATTATCCTGATTTTCTTACCAATTATCCATTTAATTTTGTATTGCCTGAAAGCCAAGCGGATAAATTCTATTCCCAATAAAATAAACAGGAAAGATGTATTCATTGCCATTAGAGTCGGATTCCACCATACATCCCCGATACCTATATAGGGAAAATATCCCAGAATGGTCAACGTACAAAGTACCGTAATCAAGAAACCCAAGATTCCCAATACGATGGGATTGTATTTAGGCAAGATGGTTTCATTGATCAATAAAAAGGCAACCCCGGTAAATACAAAACATAGGGCAGTATTGGGTGCCATCAGAGCGGGATGAGCTGTTTTAGTGATATTTTGGACAACCAGTAATAATAATTGGCCAATCCCAAAATTCCATCCCGTTACATATTCGATTAACGATGATAACCCTATCAGGAAGACCATCCCCGCACAAATCGCCGCAAACCGCTTTTTCCATTCATTGTCCCGTTCGGAGATTAATAACCAGAGGGCTATTCCGGACAACATAAAAGATACAGCGGTATTGGGTTGCATAGCAGTTTTACCGGGCAGGAAACTTTGTAGCATTTCAATATCCAACCCCCATCCCAACAATACAAGCAAACTTAAAACAATTAAAAGGAAACCTACTATTTGAGAATAATAATCTCCCCGGAATTTCATTGGATATTTATTATTAGGAGTTGTCATATTCTTCACAACAGGCTTACTTATATTATGTCTCTTGGACGTTCCCAATTTCTCACATTAGGATATTCTTATTGGGGAATAATGTCAAATGAAAAAATTATTGGGTATTGATGAATAGAAAACTTGGGATATAATAAAACCATTGCAGATTTTATCCTCGATTCTCAAGGACAAGGATTTCAGATTGCAGAATGAAAACCGGGAAAGAATTCCCGCCTAACCCCTAAAAAAATAGAATTTCCTATAATAACCAGTACGGACGTGTTCGGAACACGTCCGTATATTCTCCGTACTTACTCCAGTGTTCCTTCGCTACAAGTTCGCTTTACATAGGTTGTATGTTCTGAGTTTGATATTTCAAGATAACCCAATGGATTCAATGACTCAGCGATTGGGCAGCGGGTTGGTCGAGAAGCCAGAGAAGGTTCCCGTGAGTCGGTTGGATAAGCTGGGCGGGATATTCCTCCGTGTTTTTCGGACCTTGTAGAACCTTTTGGAGAGTTTCGGCTTTGGAATCGCCAGAGACCAGAAAAATAATATTTTCCGACTCGTTAATGACTTTGGGTGTCAGGGTAATCCGCCAGGATTTCAACCGTTCGGAATAATTTTCCGTGACCCAACGATGGTGTTCCTTGAGTGCCGGAGAATGGGGAAACAGGGAAGCCGTATGTCCGTCTTCACCCATCCCCAGTAAAACCAAGTCCAGATGATGATAGGCAGGGTCGCGGGTTTCAAATATATCTCTCAGGTCTTGTTCATAAAGTTGCGCTATTCCTTTTCTGCCTGGCGCTTCACCGGAAATCCGGTCAATATTTTTCGAGGGTATATTGATTTTGGAAAACAGGATTTCTTTAACCATGCCGTAGTTGCTGTCAGGATGAGTCGGGAGAACACAGCGTTCATCTGCAAAAAAGATAAAGATT
Organism: uncultured bacterium; assembly: GCA_963768165.1. Classification (GTDB taxonomy): domain Bacteria; phylum UBP4; class UBA4092; order UBA4092; family UBA4092; genus CAVYHJ01. The sequence goes on from CAVYHJ010000002.1 coordinate 784,393, forward strand.
TTCGACCAGTCTATTTGAGAGACGTATTCCGGCGTTGTCAGGAGCGCGTATAATTCTTTAGGTGTTGCACCGCCGGATAACGCCGTGAGAAAATTTCCCTTTTGAGCGATGGATTGTGTCCCGACTTGGATAAAATAATCCGCTGCCTTGCGGCTCAAGGTTGGTAAATCAGGATAAATTTCAACTTTCGGAGTATCCGGCATAATTTATAACACCGTCAAGCGAATAGCAGACTGTAGTGATTTCTCGAACACCTTATCCTGTCCAATCGATTGTAACCTAGCGCCTACATATTCCGCGTCGGAAGGAAGTTTCATAACTTGCGCCCGGGAATATAAGGATTTTCCGCCACTCTCCACTTGAATGAGCAAATGGTTACACCGGTTCATCCAATTTATAGAGAATTTCTTTAGTTCCTCTTCTTTTCCGGTAACAATTTCCAATTTAATGATTTGTTTGAGCGGAATATTCTCGTCATGGATCCGTTGAACTTCTATCGGCACGTTTCGTCCGTCCGGAGTTTTAGCGTAAAAAACATCTTTTGACGTATCCTGGGTTTTTGATTCTACCGTCCATTGTAAACGGCTGGTAAACCAACTGACGATTAAATATATCTTGTTAGGATAGACACCCGGAGGCAGGGTGGTATTGAGATTTTTTTCTTCCCCGTTAAATTCAATTTTGATATTTTGGATATGATGAACATCTTCTCGAAATTCCGGTTTATCAAAAAGATAGGCGATGATTTCCCGCCAGACTTGAATCCTTTGCCACGCCAGGTCAATCACCGGCGTATGAAAATCAGGATGAGCGGAGAGACGATCAATTTCCGTAAACACCTGGTTGGGATTTTCATAATCATTTGACTGTACCAAAATTTCATCGGATGCATCCGCTAATTGTGAAAATAATTTACTATCAAACCCACCGTCTTCCCGCCACCACAGAGTGGTCGGCAAATCCGCCACCAATAAGGGGATAACCAGGCTGGGAATCTGCTGGACATCGTCCCCGGTCGCATGAATGGTGATTTGTTCACAACAAATTTGTTTGGCAGTAGATGTTTGCAGGTGACAATGCGCGGAAATCCACGCCTCGATACCCGAAACCGGATTTCCCGGTTCCGCGTGAAGAACAATCGCCCGACAGGGATACAATTGAGTGATGGCAACAATCGGTTCACTAAACGATTCATAAATATTTTGGCGTTCGGTGTAGGCAATCAGATTATGCAGGCACGCGCGAGTTACCCCTTCGGATTCCTCCTCCGAGACATGCATGGTTTTCCAAAAGGCATGCAATTCCTCATACAAATGAGTCACATTAACCTGAGATGGGTCGTTGGAAATTTGTGCACTCATCACAATCTCCTCCATTCTCGTCCATCTTGTTCGATAAACGCATCGGATTCCTTGGGTCCCCAAGTTCCCGCTTCATAATTGGGAAATGGAGGCGGAGAACTGGATGCCCATCCTTCCAATAGTGCCGTACCGAATTTCCACGCCGTTTCGACTTCATCAAACCGGGTGAATAATGTCGAGTCACCCAACATAGCATCCAATAGCAGGGTCTCATAGGCTTCCGGCGGGTCAATCCCAAAGGACGCACCATATCGAAAATCCATTTTCACCGGTTGAATCCGCATACTTTGCCCCGGAATCTTGGAGCCTATCCGCATAGAGATTCCTTCATCCGGTTGGATTCGAAGAACCAGGAGATTGGGTTCAATGGAATGCCCATTCTGGGTATTGAAAAATAAATGCGGTACATTTTTAAACTGAATAGCAATCTCCGTGGAACGTTTCGGCAATCGTTTCCCGCACCGCAAATAAAACGGAACGCCTGCCCAACGCCAGTTGTCTATAAATAATTTCATGGCGACATACATTTCCGTATTCGAATTCGGAGCGACTCCTTTTTCCTGCCGGTAAGGTGGGACTTTCTGCCCATTGATAAACCCCTCGCTATATTGCCCGCGAATGGTATATTTGGCAACTTCCTCTTTCGTATAAATCTTGAGCGCTTTCAATACTTTGACTTTCTCATCCCGCAAAGAATCCGCGTCAAACGTGACCGGTGGTTCCATTGCCACCAGACTCGCCAATTGCATTACGTGGTTTTCCACGATATCTCGAAAAATACCCGCCTCATCGAGATAGCTGCCGCGTCCTTCCGTGCCATAAGATTCGCACATGGTAATCTGGACATGGTCAATATATTTCTGATTCCAAATCGGTTCAAAGATTCCATTGGAAAACCGGAAGACCAAAATATTTTGTACGGTCTCTTTCCCGAGATAATGATCAATTCTATAAATTTGCTTTTCGTCAATCACTTTGGTGATTTCGGCATTCAACTCGCGCGCGGATGAAAGGTCTCGGCCAAAGGGTTTTTCGATAATAATCCGGGAACCCGTACCTTTTGAATCCCGATTGATTAATCCCACTGCGCCAAGATTTTCCACTATTTTGGCAAAATAGGCGGGAGGAGTCGCTAGATAAAATAATCGGTTCCCTACCGTTCCATGGGTCTTGTCAATTTCTTCTAAAAGGGTTTTTAATCTTTTAAATCCTGAGATATTCTCGAAATCTGCCGTATGAAAATAAAGACTCTTGGAAAATTGATTCCAGACCGTGGAATCAATGGGAAGACGACGGGAAAACTTCTGAACCGTCTCTCCCATTTCTTGGCGAAATGTCTCATGCTGTTTGTCACGCCGGGCGTAACCCACCACGGCAAACCGGCTGGGGAGATACCCGTCGTACGTCAAATTATAAAGGGCAGGAATTAATTTCCGGTGAGTCAAATCACCTGTTGCACCAAAAATAACCATGGCACAAGGGTCGGGACGTTCACGTAATGTCAACCCTTCTTTTAATGGATTGTCACTGACTACAAGAGGTTCTACCGCCATACTCGTTTATTACTATTCCTTTTTTACCGGGTGTCCACCAAACTCATTGCGTAATGCCGCAATTACTTTCGCTGCAAAAGATTCATCCTCGCGGGAGGCAAACCTAGCAAAGAGAGAAGCTGTGATCACAGGCGCAGGAACATTATGATCAATCGCTTCGAGCACTGTCCACCGCCCTTCGCCGGAATCATCAACATACCCTTTGATAGTCTCTAATTTGGGATCTTTCTGGAATGCCAATTCCGCCAATTCCAACAGCCACGACCGCACCACGCTTCCTTGGTTCCATAAATGAGAAATTTCCGCAAAATTCAATTTATATTCGGATGCTTGCAAAATATCAAACCCCTCGGCATAGGCTTGCAGCATCCCATATTCAATTCCGTTATGTACCATCTTTACAAAATGGCCCGATCCGCTGGGGCCGGTATAGAGGTAACCGTCTTTAGGGGCAAGGGTTTTGAATATTGGTTCCAACCTATCGAATACCGCTTTTTCTCCACCAATCATCATGCAATAGCCAACGGCATATCCCCAGATTCCGCCGCTGGTTCCCACATCCACAAAGGTCAACGATTTCTTTTTTAATTCTTCCGCCCGGCGTTTGGAATCATGAAAATTGGAGTTGCCTCCATCAATAATCGTATCTCCGGGACTTAACAATTTGGCAAGGTCATCAATGGTTTGTTGCGTGGGCGCGCCGGCAGGTACCATAATCCAGACTGCTCTGGGCGCGGAAAGTTTCTTGACCAAGTCTTCCAACGAAGTCGCGCCGGTTCCGCCATAGGATTCCAATCCTTTGACAGCTTCCGGACTCCGGTCATACCCAACAATCTTATGTTTGCCATCCAATAAGCGATGCACCATATTCAATCCCATGCGACCCAAACCCACAAAACCAAGTTCCATAAAATATCCTCCTATAAAATAATAAACTATCTACGAGTAATTATTGAACCGATAACACATTATACCACGTTAAATAGAGTTTCGAGTTCCTAATCTGGGAACAACATCCCATTGGATTATACGATTTAGTATCAGTTCATATATAATAATTCATCGCTTTTAGATGGATTATGAAAAAATACAATCATAGACTTTTATTATTTTTCTTTTGTTGCTTTTTAGGCATATCCGTTTTTGCGGATGATTTACAAATTAAATTTATTGTTACCGTACCGAAAAATACTCCTGCCTCAGATACAATATTCATTGCCGGTAACCATACTTCTGCTGGAAATTGGGATGCTGGGAAAGTCCCATTGACCAAGACCGGAAAAAACACATGGGAAATCACCCTGTCCCTGCCCAAAGAATCACAATTCGAATATAAAATCACACGAGGAAAATGGGAGAATGAGGCTGTTTACCTGAAAGATGAATTTCCCATTAATCAAAAATTGAACGTGACCAAGGATGAGACTGTAAATCTGCAGATTATAGATTGGGTGGATTTAGCTCAACTTAAAACCATCTCTCCACCCCCTCCAACAATTCAAGGTGGAATTACAGGCGAGGTGGAATATCATCGGAATTTTCCATCAAAAAAATTACATTATTTACGAGACCTGATTGTCCTCCTTCCCCCCAGCTACCATAAGAATACTCAAAAACATTATCCTGTTCTTTATATGCACGACGGACAAAATGTTATTGACCCTCGCACCTCATACACCAAAGTTGACTGGGGAATTGACGAAACCGTAGATAAACTCTATAAAGAAAGAAAAATGCAGGAAATTCTCGTCGTCGGCATATACAATTCACCCGACCGGATGACAGAATATTCCGACACTTCCATCGGAAATGACTATATGGATTTTCTCATCCAGGAAGTCAAACCGTTTATTGATTCCACCTATCGAACCCTGCCAGATAGAGAAAATACCGCAACGATGGGTTCGAGTATGGGTGGATTAATTTCTTTTCTTTTGGTCTGGAAACATAGTGATATATTTTCCAAAGCTGCATGTCTCTCCACCTGGTTCCCGGCAGATAACGGAAAAGCTTACGATATGGTAGAGAATGATAATGGTTCTAAAAAAGATATTAAAATTTACTTGGATCACGGAGACAAGGGGATGGAAGCAGTAGCTGTCCAACCCAATCAAAAAATGCGCGATTTATTGATTAAAAAGGGATTTATTCTTGGTAAAGACTTGGATTATTATTATGCCAAGGGAGCCGAGCATAATGAATCTGCCTAGGCTGCCCGCTTATCCCGACCAGTACTATTTCTCTTTGGAAGAAACAACCAAACAGAAAATTACTATTCCACTGATTCAAAATAAGTTATTAACACGAATCAATGGTAAAGCCGTTTTTAAGTGATGAGTTATTTTTTATCCGTCTTTTTGGTTGTCGAAGAATCGTACTCACTCAATTTGGCTTTATCCGGTGCGGAGTAATTTCTAAGATCCTCGGAATTATGTATAATATGCGGTGTCAAAAGAATTAATAATTCGGTTTTTTCCTTCTGAGTATCTTTATATTTGAATAAAAGGCCCAAACCCGGAATGTCTCCCAGGAAGGGGACTTTGTTCTCCGAATTACTATAGGTATCTTGCATTAATCCGCCGATAGTCACCGTTTCACCGTCATGTACCATGACATTGGTTGATGCCAAACGGGTATCAATCACCGGTGCATTAAAGTACTGCGTTGTCGGGTCAATTTGAGAAACCGATGGATTAACCTGCATACTCACATAATCATCCGGATTAACCCGCGGTGTTACTGACAGGATCAGTCCCACGCTCTGATAAGTATAACTATTGAGAACCGAACCTACATCGGTCACCTGCGTGTTGGACAGAAAGGGAATCTGCTGTCCGACATAGATGTTCGCCAGGGAATTATCACTGGCCAAAATACGAGGAGAAGACAAGACTTTTAAATTTGTGTTGTTTTTAAGAGCCTGAAAAGTCGCCTGAATACTTTGATGGGCGATTGAATAAGTTAATCCCTGAGTGATATTGTTACCCAAATTAAAACCTGTACTTCCGACTGATGAAACCAAATTGCCAAAAATATTTCCAATAGTCGAAAAACTCCATTCCGCCCCTAATTGGGTTTGATCTGTAACCGTCCGTTCTGCGACGATGACTTCCACCATAACCTGATCACGGGCATAATCCAATGCTTCGACCATTTCACGAAGCCTTGGGAAATTGCGGGGAGAGGTAACAAAGATTAATGAATTGGTGGTAGAATCCGCCCCAATTTGTACCTGCTGGAGAAGGCTTGCGCCTTTGGCCTGAGCTGTCTGTTGCGTAGCACGAGCGATAGCCGCTGCAAACCCACCGCCACCAAATTGAGGAGTGGAGGTATTGGTATTGGCTTGTAATAAAGTGATTAACATGGGTGAAAGAGCACTGGCAATGCCATGCTTTAGATGAATGACGAGGGTTCCTTCCTGTTCGGTCTGATCTTTATCCAGTTGATTAATCAAATTTTCAATCACTAACATATCCGCCGCTGGCGCAGAAACCACCAGTGAATTAGTACGATCGTCTGTCGTGATTTTCACAGATGCACGTGCCCGGGCTAACGCATCATCTATAGCAGAATTACCGGTTCCTGTAGCAGCATTAGCTCCGCCACCAGCGCCACCAGCACCGCCACCCGCAAATTGCCGGAAAAAGTTTCCTGGACCGCCGCCAAATCCACCCGCCTGGGTAGTTGCAGTCACATCTTGTTTAAAAATATCATTGAGAGTCTTGGCAAGAGTTTCAACATCGGCATTTTTTAATGTAAAAACTCGAATCTGGGTTACGCTGGCCTGCGGAGAATCCAATTCTTTGACAATCTGGGCAATCCGGTGAACATTGGAGGCAACACCCGTCACAATCAACGTATTACTGCGGGCATTGGACGATAAATCCGCATCCTTGGGAATGAGTGTAGCCAAATCCTTTTTCAAAGCGACCGCATCGGCATAGCTTAACGGCATGACCTGAGTAATGACTTCATCGCCGGGTTTAATTTTATTGGGATCCACTCCAACCCAAACCGGAACATTCGACTCCCGCGCATTATCCAACGCCACGATTTTTAATACATTTCCCATGCGGATAGAAGTATATCCTTTGGTTGCCAATGCTGAATTTAAAACATCAAACGCATCATCCACGGTAATATCTTTTTCACTGAGAATGGTTACGTCGCCTTTGACATCCGTATCTTTAACCACGGTAACGCCGGAAATCTTGCTGATAAATTTCAATACTTGGTCAAGACTGGCATGATCGAATTGCATAGAAACCCGTTTTTCGGATAACGGCATTTCTTGCGCTGAACTATCGGACCCTCCAGTGATAGTAACCATTGATGCGGTGGTATCTCCCGACGTAATCGAATGGCTGGTTTGCGCATGAACCCAAGCTGTAATTAATAACAGAAATAATCCGTACAATAACAATTTTTTGTCTAATTTCACTTCAAATCCTCCTCTTCTTTTAGTCGTCGTTTACGTAAGATTTCTTCCATACTATCCCCAGCTCCCGGCGCTGAAGCCGGTGCGGTTGATAGGGTATCATTTTCTTTTTCTATCGTGGTATCTTTAGCTACTACAGATGAATCTACAGCCACTGATGAGACGTTAGATGCCTGGCTTCTTGTTCCCGGCAATGGGATTTCATCTCCAATGCCATATGCCAACAATTTCTTTTTGTCCTGTACTTTGACAGTATCGAAATCAATGGTCATAATGGGATACTTCGCGATGGAATCCCCTGGTTTCAAGTAATGCTGGTCACCGGTTTCAAGATTTTCAACCGATACCAAATATTGTTTCCCGTCAAATACAATTCCGGTAATGGTCAATTTTTGCGGTTCAATTTTCTCCTCAACCTCGGGTGTGGTGGATGGAGGCGTATCAATCACTTTGCGCATATCCGGCGGAGTAAAAATATCATTACTCAAGATTTCGCCAAAAGGACCGGTGGTATCACTATTTGGATTTGCATTGGAATTACTCTGGGTTTTTGAGTGAAGCGATACTTTTGAAGAAGCTAAAGTTTTTTCGGATTTTTGAACACACCCTATCCAGAAAACTTGCAACGTGAGTACCGTTAAAATAATATATATCTTAGAGTTCATCGCTCTCCTTTACGACAGCCGGTTTCTTATTGACCGGCTTGACTTCCGGCAAACAAATGGTGGAAACGGTAATCACTGTCGTGAGATCTTTTAATAAATCTTTGGGTTTTGAAACTCGGATTTTATCTATCCGGGCAAGGGACTGCGGCTGTTCAATAGAGTCAATCAACTGGCAAACATTCCCGAGTTCACCGGTCACCTCGATATCGAAATCCAGTTCACGATAGGTAGTCTTATCAACATTAGCTCCCGGTTTCACACCAGCTATTTTAAGTCCCGCCTCATTCGACCAGTTTTCCAAATTTTCCAACAATGCCGCAATGGTCGCTGTTTGATTTTTTATGGTATTTTCAGCATATAATACCATATTTGCGTTGGCTTTCAATTGTTTTGCCCTTGTTAACCGAGTTTCCATCTGGTTGATTTGCGCCGTGACGGAGTTCCATTTTTCATAATAGGGTTCGGCAAATAATTTATATACTCCTGCTAAGCAAATAACTAGAACTGCCAATAAAATCATATTTTTTTCATGAGCACTAATATTCGCCATTATTGACTCCTGCCTGCAACGGGAACAATAGTCGTCGTTGTACTGCTTTTATATTTCATGGATAATCCAAACTCAACCGGATAGGTTGGATTGCGTTTGGAAGCCCGAATATACGTAAATTTGGTATCCCCAATTTTTGGCGATTTATTTAATTTCATCAATAATTCTGCTACTGCTTGATTGGAAGAGGCCAGTCCCGTAACCGTAATATCTTTCGTTTTATCATAGGTCAATACCTGTAAATAAGTTTCATCCGTCCAATCGGAAGATAATTCCCGCAAAATGTCAAGAATACTGGTTTGTTCCTGTTTCCAAGTACGGATTAACGCAGTGCTGGCGGATACTTGTTCGGATTTGGCAACCAGTGTACTGTATGTACTGTATTCGGTTTTCAACTGATCCAATTTTCGTTGTCTTAAATATAATGCGCTCAGGAGAATCAAGATAATAACAGCCGTGGAGCCGATTCCAATAGCCACTTGTTTTAATCGAATAGACATGTGCCGTTTTATAGGAGCAAATAACCGTGGAACCAACAGATTGCAAGTTGGTAAATTTCCATAGGAAGCCACCAACACGCCATACGCGAAAACAAAGTTCACCGCTTGTTCGGGTTCGGTATGCAAAAGCCGCCCTAAGGAAGCACCAATATCAATAATCTGGATAGAATCGCCCAATTTTTCTTTCAGTTCTTGGACCCATTGAGCATTCCGGCTTCCCCCTCCACTCAAAACCAGCTGATTCGGCACCGGTTTTCCAAATTCCATGGTATAGGATTCCATACTCCGTTTTAATTCAAAAAATAATTTGTTACTCCAATCCATTATAGACACGCCAATGGCAACGCTGCGAGAAGAGGTTACAAATCCTTTTTCCACGACAATTAATTCTGAATTGGAATGTCCAATATTGACCGCCATCCATGTATCCATCGAAGTTACCGCAGAGTGAACCGCCCGACTTAATGACAAAGAACTGAGTTCCATACTCTCCAGAATCAATCCCGCTTGTCGAATCAAGATTTTATAGAATTCAACGACTTCATTTTTTACGGATACCACCATGATTTTTCGGTCTCCCAGTTCACTGGTGGATACCAAATAATAATCGGATTTTACAGAATCTACCGGTACCGGCAATACCCGTTCCACTTGCAATTCCAACATTTGTACAGTTTCGGCATCATCGCCCGCAGGCAATTCTAATTCAGTTAATAAGACCTGATGTCTTGGCAACACAAGTCGAACGAATTTGCTTTTTAGATTCGAACCTTTCCAAACTTCTGCCAGCCATTTCCCCAAGAGTTCCGGTTTGGTTTTATCCATTTCAACGGGTATCGGAACCGAAAGAACACGTTCCACACTGGACGTATCACTCACAAGATACTCCACTACTTTAATGGAGTACGTTCCGATATCCAATCCTATGATTCGTTGAATATTTTGTTTCATAATGATAAGTTTAAATCCCCGAACCTAAAGATGAAATATCTCGAAAATATAAAATTTGTATAGGTACAACCGCCCTGTCTACCACGGCAATCAGCCGGGTGTAGGCAGGTTTATTATTCAAGCGACCCAGAGATTGTATAGAAAATTGCGACGAACGAACAGTTACCCAACTACTTACGTTTCGATTGGGATTGCCGTTGATAAAAGGGCTTGTACCGATAACATTGACTACGTCCCCCAAATTAGTAAAAGGGGTACCAGTTCGTTGTTGAATAATTTGTCCAGCGAGAGTGGAATTCATGCCCGGTAAAGCCGACAGTACGGCTTCAGACGCTGTATTAAAATTGACCAATCCGGGTAATGTGGAACTATTTGATATAGTCACATAATCAGAGGCCATGCCAAATTTAGCAGATGTTATTCCAGGAACATTCAATAAACTACCTATACTGGTAAACCGGTTATTTTGCCTATAATTCACGATATTAGTAATATCCCCACTAGTTAACCCATGTTGGAGTAATGGACGTAATGCCCGACCCAGAGAATTTGCCGATTGTGTTAGATTAATCCGTCGAGTACCATCCAAAGCCTGATTCAAGTCATACGAGTAGACCGTAAGATAGGGATACAAACCCAGACCCTGTATTCCATTGGGATCATTGGCAGATAATATGCCGTTTAAGCTAGTATTATCACCGAATAATATCTCCGGTGTCATTCCACTGACCAAGAGCAATTCTTCCACTGTATCGAAAGGTGCATACTTACAATTATACGGAGGATTCAATTGGGTATAATAGGAATCCCCGGCGCCCGCGTTCGGACCGGTTGTACTGCCACCGCGCCACGTCATTATATTATTGACAAGAATCTGATCCCCGTTCGTCAACCACATCAGAGTGGTTACGGAAGCTGAATTAATGTTTATTTTGGAATTTTCGTCAGTTAATCCATAGCCCACTTGTCCGTATCCAGAGGATTGATTATCTCCTGATACATCACCAAAAAATAAGGTATAGTATCCATCACCCGTGCTTACGTTTTGATAACTACCCATGACTCCAGTCGTACGCCAAGGACTGGTTAAAGTTCCCGCATTAAGATTAGTAGTATCATTGGTCAGTTCCGCGATGGCTCTTTCGATTCCCGCTTTCGCTATCTCCATGGTTTTTAATTTATCAATCTCATAGGAAGATATCCTATATTCCACCATCATGGAATGTCCAAAACCCAATGCGATAGTCGTTAAAATGACCAATATCCATAGAATAACGATTAATATGATTCCTTGTTCTTTCATCTGATAATTTCTCATGTTATGCCTTGGGTAACCGAATTTCACTGGTGTACCAATCCACCAGGCTGGGTGTCTTCGCATCCTGAATACCAATTGTGATTTGAACCGCTTGAGGAAGAGTCGTTGTAACCGACCAATCCGTATCCCATTGTGTCCCGTCATAATACAGGAAATGTAAACTCACCACCGACTGGGAAACCAACTGACTTGTTGTATCTGTTGATGTCGGAGTCGTAATATGTCGATTTACTGTCCGTACCAACCCTGTCACGTTTATATTAGGTGTTGCGATGCTCGGTACGGTACCCATAGCATAGGTAATAAATGCCTCATCCGAACAGGGCAAGGGCGACGACGACCAATCAATGCCTTGATCCGTTGCCACGAATTCAAGCGAGTCCGTATAGGTACTTCCGTTTCCCATAGAAGATGCATTTGCGTTAAATGCCCAGGTTGTGCTTATGCTGGAAACGCTGGCCGTTAATAGATCATGCTGCATTAGTTCCATAACCGACCGGGCAATTTGGTTGTTTTGGGCAATCGTGTTTCCTTTCTCTCTCGACTTAAGTCCCGCGCTCAATGTTGCATAAATAGCGCTCGCTAAGACCAAGGCAATAGTGATTGCCGCAAGCAATTCTATGAGGGTAAATCCATATTGTCGTATTTTTCTCATATTGTAGTTGCCACCGTTCCGTGATCCGCCATCAATTTGGTAATGACCAGTGTCTGGGTGGTGTTACGTTCCGTCCAGGAAAAGGTCAAAGTCACCTGTTTCAAATTGTTCAACGCGGTACTTTGCACATCTTCCTGCCAAGATATTTCCGGATGGTCCGGTGCGAAATTCCCATTTGCAGATTGTAATGTGGAAAAAGTTTGCATTTCCAATTGAGCGATTTGTTGTTCCGCCAACATTTTGACCAAGGTCGCTTTGTCAGAAACAGTCACGGCCCGCAGTCCCGTCGAAAAGGCTTGGGAAATCATGACCAATCCCACCACGACGATCACCATCGTTACAATGACTTCAAGTAATGTGAATCCTTTATTTCTCATAATCTAACTGGGTATTGTCGTATCCGATTGGATTTGAGCCAATCCGGTCAATGCATTTATATCTATCTGTCTTGTGTCCTGTTCGGAATCCTGAAAAGTAGCGATTATGTTGCTGGTCGTTCCATCCGGCGTAAACAGAATGGTCACTTGACCAAATTGCTGAGGCGGATTTTGTTCCCACTGAATGGATGCCATTCGGAGACTGGAATCCACACTCACCACTTGTCCCCATTGGTTATTGGAAGAGACAAATTGCCCCGCCTGCCCATTTATATCCGTTGAACTTGCCAAGTATGTTAATGCATAGGTTTGCTGGTCAAGGTCACAAGTCATCTGGTAAATTACTCCATTGATTACCGCCTGTGCCCGGGCATAATTCGCGTACGCCATCCATGTTCTACACTCCGTATCCAGTTTGGTTCGATTGGCAAATCCGCCAAAATAGGGAACGGTAAAAATTGTCAATATCCCTACGATCACAATCACAACCATCATCTCGATTAATGTGAAACCACCTTCGGCAGTTTCGAGTTTCGAGTTTCGAGTTCGCCATTTATCATAGGTTTGACTATTTTTGCACTGTCCAATTGGTAATATCATCTTCCGTGCCTTCTTGTCCATCCGGTCCGCAGGAATATAGATCATAGCCACTCGGATTATGTGTTCCCGGACATGAGTAAATATACGGTTTACCCCAGGGATCATTGGGAATAGAATCTGATTTCAAATACGGCCCTTTCCAATTATTGGGAACCGGATTTGAACTTGGTTGCACAATCAACGCTTCCAATCCTTGATCGGTCGTTGGATAAAAACCGTTATCTGCCTCATACATGTCCAGCGCCGAACCAAAATTCGATGCAATCTGGGTTTTGGCAGCCGTAATTCGTGCCTGCTCCGTTCGGCCTGAGAATTTCGGAATAACCAATGCTGCCAATATTCCGATGATAATAACAACTACCAATATTTCAATTAATGTAAATCCGCTTTCGGCAGTTCCGAGCTTCGTGCTCTCAAACGAAGTAAAACCTTTCCGATTCATACACTCTCCTTTTTATTTTTTATTTAACCATCGCGTTCAACGAAAATACTGGTAACAACATGGATATTACAATAAATCCTACGATACACGCCATAAATAAAATCATTCCGGGCTCCAGCAAGGAAACGAAAACCTTGACAGCATTATCCACTTCGACATCGTATCCCTCGGATATTTTTATCAGTACATCTTCCAAGTTTCCTGCCTCTTCACCCACGGCAATCATCTCGACCACCGATGGCGGGAATACTTTACTCATCCCCAACGGTTCTGCCAGCGACTGTCCTTCGCGAATACTCCCTGCCACTTCCCCAATTTCCTTTGCGATTACTTCATTCCCCGCGGCTCCTTTCACGACCTGTAAAGCAGAAAGCAGCGGAACCCCGCTGCGTACCAATGTCCCCAAGGTCCGGCAAAACCGGGATACCGCCAGTTTTATGACAATATCTTTGACGACCGGCACTTTCAGCTTGAATCCATCAAATTGATACTTGCCGGATTTGGTTTTTACCCATCGGCGAAAGAAAACAATACCCACAACCAAAATACATATCAGAAGAGGCCACCAGGTCCGCAGCCATTTACTGATCGCCATTAAAATCTGTGTCGGGAGAGGTAAACTCTGACCCATATCCGCAAATAAACCCGCAAATTTGGGAATAAAGAACGTCATTAAAAATGTCACCGACGCACCCCCTACAATAAATAATAATATGGGATAGGCCAATGCCGTTTTAACTTTCGTCAATAACCCTTGTTCCTTTTCTGAAAAGTCGGCAATTCGACCCAACACGATTTCCAAACTTCCCGATACTTCTCCGGCTTTAATTAAATTCACTTGTAACTCTGAAAAAACTTGGGGATGCTGCGCCATCGCGTCCGCTAAATTACTCCCCGCTACAACCTCATTCCGAATCTTGTGAATCACTTCCTGCCATTTCGGATTGCTTTGCTGTTTGGCAAGGGTGGTCAATGCCTTGATTAAGGGGACACCGGCTCCCAATAAATCTCCCATTTGCCGCATGAACAATGAGATATCAGCTCTTTTAATTCGCTTCCCGAATAAACTTTTTGCGGAGGATGTTCGCCCCGATTCCTGGTCATGAGTGGATAAATCCAGCGGGGTCAATCCCATTCCCATTAACCGGTCAACCACGACACCCCGGCTTTCTCCTACCATAATACCGCTGACCACCTGACCGTTCCGATTTTTTGCTTTATAAAGAAAATTTGACATAATATAAAATTATTCTTCCGTGGTAACTCGCAGAATTTCTTCCATGGTGGTTTGCCCGTTCTGGACTTTGTGCCACCCGTCATCCCTTAAGGTCTTCATTCCATCCGCCACTACTTTTTGTTTAATTTTTCCGGCAGAGGAATGTTGCATAACCATTTCCCTGATTTCATCCGTCACCATGAGTAATTCAAAAATTCCCAATCGTCCTTTGTATCCTGATTTCTTGCAACGCTCGCATCCGGTTCCTCGATAGGATTTTGTTAATCCATTATTTTCTACCGATGGTTCTACTTTTTGTTCTACCTTACAATGGTCACAGACTTTCCTAACCAACCGTTGCGCCATTAGACCTTCCACCGAAGACGCGACCAAATACGGTTCAATCCCCATATCAATCAACCGGGTCATGGCGCCTGCCGCGTCATTGGTATGCAGCGTGCTGAATACCAAATGACCCGTGAGAGCGGACCGTATCGCGATATCCGCGGTTTCCCGGTCACGAATTTCGCCAATCATTATAATATCCGGATCATGGCGTAATATGGAGCGCAGAGCTTGCGCAAAATCAAATCCAATTTTCGGTTTGGTGGGAATCTGTTCTACTCCTTTTAATTGATATTCCACAGGGTCTTCTACCGTAATGATTTTTTGGTCGTCGGAATTAATTTCTGCTAGTGCCGCATATAATGTCGTTGATTTCCCGCTGCCAGTCGGTCCGGTCACTAGGATGATTCCATGCGGGCGGGTAATCAATTTCCGAAATCCGGCATAAACCTGTCCATCCATTCCCAATTCTTCCAATCCGAGAAAAATGGAACCGCGATCCAATAAACGCATCACGATATCTTCCCCGTGAATTCCCGGAATAATGGATACACGCACATCAATTTCCTTGTCTCCGACTCGTAGTTTAATCCGGCCATCCTGTGGCAGCCGTTTTTCCGCAATATTTAATTCCGCCATGATTTTGATACGTGAGATAATCGCGTTTTGAAATAATTTTATTTTGGGCGGAGTCACGGCAGGATATAACATACCGTCTATCCGGTACCGTATCCGTAATTCATCTTCAAAGGGTTCCACATGAATATCACTCGCCCGGTCCCGGACGGCTTCCAAAATAATCTGGTTGACAAATTGAACCAGTGACGCATCCTCGACCATTTCAAGAGATTCTCCATTATCGTCCTTACCCTCCTGCAACACTTCCAGATTTTGGCCGGATTCTTTCAAAAGCTGATCCATGCTTTCCGCGCCAATTCCATAATATTTTTTCAATAGCCGGTCTATATCTTGGGAACTTCCGATGACCGCCTGGACATTGCAATTCAATAATATCCTCAGCTCATCCAGTGCTTTCAAATCAAACGGATTGGATGTCGCGACGATCAATGTCCCGTTATTTCGTTCCAAGGGAAGTACCTTTTTTCGTACCACAAATTTCGCGGGAACTGAATTAATCACGTCTTGCTCAATCGTCTTTTCCGATAAATCCATATACGACATTCCCAACGGTTCACCCAAAGCACGCAATAACTTCTCCTCAGAAATCATACCCAACCGTACCAGCGTCTGCCCTAAATGTTCTCCCGGTTGTTTGGGCACACTTTGTGCAGAGAGTAATTGCTCTTGAGTTATTAGTCCTTTTTTTTGTAATATTTCTTCAATCATAGATACCTTTGAATTGTTTTATTTTTAAAGATTCCGTTGGCAGAATTTTCTTTTCGGAAACTCTGCCAACGGTATGTTATTTCAATGTTCAAATACGTTTAGTTGTTCGGAGGAGGATTACCGCCCGGGCCACCACGTCCACCACCACCGCCTGGGCCACCGCGTCCACCACGACCGCCACCGAACCCGCCGAATCCACCACCAGCGCCGCCGTTAATAATACCAGCTTCTGTCAATTGAGCTTCTTGACGTACACTCAACACTGATTTCAAATCCGCTTCCGCGGCTTCAGATGTTTTCTTCAATTGTGCATTTAACGCTTTAATTTTTTCCAGTTGTTGTTTAACAGCTTTATCGCTGCTTTTGGGGTCTTGCAATAAATCTCTTAAACCGTCTCTCAATGTCCGCATGTCTTCAAAACTGGAAAACCGTGAACTCAAAACTTTCTCTATTTTCGGAACAATGATTTTGGCTTCCGCATTCGATAAACCTAAATCAGTTGTCGCGCGATCTAATATTCTTGCTTGCATTTGTGCCGGGTCAAAATTTCCTCGTCCACCGCCTCGTCCGCCGCCATCATTCTGTGCCATTACAATACCGCAGGTGGTGAGTCCTAAAACCACACATAATCCTACCATGGTTATTTTTTTCGCTAATTTCATACTTATTTCCCCTTTTTGGAAGTTGTATCACGTGAGGTGGATGTTGTATCCCGTCCCCATCGTCTTTCTCGCGTTTGTCTTTCTTGATCGAATTTCTTTTGAAATTCAATAAATTTCACTTTCTGTTCCGGATTTAATACCGTGTTAATCTGCTTATCCACCTCCTCCCGCATAGATTTCATACGTTGCTCCCGCTCCGCTTGGTGTTTTTCCCGTTCCACTTGGTTTTTTTTATCTATTTGGTCAAATATATCGGCGATTTTTTTGGTCTGATCCTCGGATAATCCCAAGTCTTGTTTCAATTCATCCAATAATCTCTTTTGAAAATCACGCGGACCCCGGGGACCTGGCGGCGGGAGCGGCGGTTCGTTCAACTGCAATCTGTGGAATAAATAGCGTTGATACGATTCTCCGCCGACAAATCCCAACGCGCCACCAATAATAAACACCACTACTATTAAAGTAATCCATTTGGTTTTTGAACTGCTCATAGACCCGTTCCTTGAATAAATATTTGTGTCATTTTATCTTTTCCTTACATGCCTTAGGATTGACCATAAATCATGGCCAGGGTATCTGTCCCGCTACTGGTCGTCGAATCTGTCCAACTGCTCAGATACTGGTCAATCGTCACTGGCGTTGTATCTTGTTGGATTTGTTGGGGTCGTAAATACGGCTGTATTCCCATGACAATTAATACCACCAATGCCGCCATCACCACCGCCGACACCGGACTCGGAATATAACGAGTAATCCAATCGTCCTCCCAGAACCGTAATGGTTTAACGGGTTCGGCGCGCATTCTTCGGGAAATCGCCTGCCACACTTGTTCCTCAGGATACATCATGGTCTCTGTTTTGCGGATCTCTTGGATTTTTTCCCATTGCGCTAATCGCGATTGGCAAAGTTTGCAATCCACCAGATGCAATTCGACTTTTTTCCGTTTCCTTTCGGAAACTTCATTATCCAGATACGCTGATAAGTTTTTCAACCAATACCCATGTTTCATATCCCTTCTCCTTTCACGATCTCCTTATAAAAATCTTTTAACTCCTTTTGCAACATTTCTCTCGCCCGAAAAATTCGCGATTTCACCGTCCCCAAACGGCATCCAACAACTTTGCTGATTTCTTCATAACTCATATCTTCAATTTCCTTGAGATAAACCGTTTCCCGAAACTCCATCGGTAGGTGGTTTATCGCTTCTACTACTCTTTGACGTATTTGCTTGTCAGACTGTTCCTGACTGGGGGTCGGTTTGTTATCCGGCATACGATCCAATAACGATTCGACCTCATTTTCATCGTTGAATATTTCAACACTAACTTCCTTTTTTCGGGATTTGCTTCTCTGCATATCCCGGCAATGGTTCACGGTAATCCGATATAACCACGTGGAAATCTTCGACTGATACTGGAAATCCTTCAATCCCCGAAAGGCCTTCATAAAAATTTCCTGAGTTGCGTCTTTGGCACCTTCCGTATCCCCTAATACTTTCCATGCCAACGTGTAAACACCACCGGAATAGGTTCGATAAAATTCCTCGTAGCCGGTTTGGTCACCCGAACGGCATCTCTCCACTAATTCCCGTTCGCTCAAATCCCTCTTAACCCCTGTCCTTTCAATATCTCTATCCATTTAGACGCCTACAATGGTAAATAGTTCCTTAAATATTGTATCTTTTCTATAAAGTTTTACCATACTTTTCCTCTTTACGACATACATATCGTAATTATAAATCTCAAATTATTACAAAAAAGTTACAAAATTTGATAGAATCTATAAATATTAAACATTGACTGAATTATGATAAACAGGCAAATTGATCCAAAAGTGACATTAAATCAAGCCTTATCCATTAAACAATTATTGGAAGACTTGAATCAGGCTTTTGAGATATTGCCCCTCGCCTCCGGGAGTTCCCTGCGATGTTTTTGTCCCATCCACAAATCCAATGCCTTTCGGACTCTGCTGATTGATATCGAACACCGTTCATTCAAGTGTTCCTATACGCAATGCCCCGGCAATGAAGAAGGCAAATTGATTGATTTGTTCTCTTTGACATTTAACTGTCCCCCGGAGGTCACTTTTGAATATTGGGAGAAAAAAGTGAATGGGGAAAAGTTAACCCTGAAAGATTTGAAAACAATAGAAATAAATCTCCAGTCCAATCCAAAAACTCAAGCGCCTCCGCCGGAAATCAAACCGGAAATTCCTGAAGAAATGATTGTGGAACAGGAAATATCCGAACCGGAAGAAACCGGAAAAAAGCGCATTCCTGATATTGAATTCATGGAAGTATTAAACAAAGAATTGGCACGTTGCAAACGGTTCCATATGCCTTTTTCCCTGGTTGTCATGCAATTGGTAGAGACCGGTGAATCGCCCCAACCCGACCGTGCGAAAAATTGTGATGTGGAATTATTCCAATATTTGGCGAAACAAACCCGCCCCTACGACACCCTGGCAAATTATGGCACCAATCAATTTTCTTTTCTCTTCCCGCAGGTCACCAAAGAACACGCCCGTTTGATCATTAAACGGTTAAAGAAAAGTATTCAAACCTTTATTAAGGAAAAATACCCGGAGGAATATGGGTTGCATTACGGATTTGCCCATTATGACGGAACCGATGAGAAGATTTCCACGGATAAACTTGTAGAGAACGCCTTGGACGATTTGCTGGAAAATATTACCCTGGAAAATTAATTCTGGTATTGTATCACCCGCTGAATAAAATGCGCCAAACCACATAACGCCACTTCCCCGTTCATCCCGATACTTTCATTATGCGTTCCGTGGAGTACGAGAAATTCTTTGGGTTCATTGGCTGCCGCGAACAATTCCTGCCCATGATGGAATTTCACGATATCGTCTTCTTTGCTATGTGCCACCAGTACCGGGCAATGAATCGTTTTGATTTTCGACAAGGTATCATATTTTGTACGAATCAACGGGCGGATTGGAAAAAATGGATAAATATCCCGGCTGATATTTTGTATAGACGTAAAAGCGCTGTCCAGAATCAATCCCGCGGGTTTAACCTTAGTCGCCATTTCTGTGGCAACAGCTCCGCCCAAAGATTCTCCAAATAAAATAATTTTCTTCATATCTACATCTTTTCTGGATTCGAGATAATGATACGCCGCCATCCCATCCCGATATGTTCCAATCTCCGAAGGACGACCCACGCTCTTCCCATACCCTCGATAATCGAAAATAAATAGATTCACTTTCAAATCATGTAAGAGCAGAATAGTTTCCACCCGATCCCCTATATTCCCCGCGTTGCCATGACAAAATAAAATCGTGGCGATGGCCTCCGGGTGCGGGATAAACCACCCATTGAGCGTAACGCCATCCTCGGTTTTGAAATTAATATTTTCGTATGCCAATCCGACGGTCGCCGGAGATTGTTCAATAAATTGGGTCGGATAATAGATTTGCCATCGCTCAAAATACCGCAGAAATACGAAAAATGCCAACGCCAGCAATATTACATCAATAACCCACCGCAACATCCTTTTCCTCGTTATCCTCTTTCCCAGCATATTTTAGTTATTACTCGATTAAGTATACCTTTAGCATACACCTACGGCAAGACTTGGCTGAAACGACAATTCCCATTTTTGGAATTCTGAGTCCACTAAGTAACTCTCTTTTCCCTGTCTACTAACTAATCCTATGTCCATCGGAGTTGAAACGAAGCTGAAACGGAGATAATACGGAGAAGATACGGAGTTGGGATGAAGGAGATCGATCTCCTTCATCCCTGCCTTATAGAGGATTTACAATATTAAGGTTGGAAATATATACTTTTTCTACCTGACTTTAGTCAAGGGTTTCCGGGCTTTAGCCCATTTACTCCCCTCCAGCGTTTCATTCATTCTATCTTTCAGGTATTCCCAATTCTAGCTTTTTCAATCTACCATCTGAAATCTAAAATCTGCAATGGTTTAATTATATCCCGAGTTTTCTTTTTGTCAATTTATTTAATTTGTCATTCTGAGCGTAGCGAAGAATCTCTGTGTTCTACTTGATTTAAAGCGACTTTAGGAAGGGATTCTTCGTCACTGAGTTTATCCCGATTCATCGGGACTCCTTAGAATGACAGGGTGATGGGTATCAACGAGTTTTTCATAGGTCTCATTTGTTAAAAGCTCTAAAAATTGCAGGTTTCTTTTTTGAGTGATTTTTCCTTCCAGTTTTTGTCATTCCCGCGTAAGTCTTTGAGTCCTGATTCTTTTTATCGGACCGGGAATCCAGCTCTTTATGCGTAGATTCATTACTAATACTGACAAACTAGAAGGGGCGTCCTATAATCTTAGCAATTAGCGAGATGTTTGAATTAGGTCGGTCCGACGTGGAAGAGAGAAAGTAGTTAGTCGGCCTGATGAGACGAACGCTCAAGGAATTTGAAAAAGACGTCCGCAAGAATATCGGACGGAACTTAAGATTTCAGGATTTCTATAAGCCTGATGAATACGAAAGAAGTATTCATCGGGCTTTTTTATTTGCATTTCTAATAACTTATGGTAGGGAGGTGTAACTATGAAAAAATTATTACCAGTTATTTTAGGGATAGTAATATGTTCGAGTTATGCTCATGCTGATTTTTTGTTTTCTACCAAAGAAGCGTTTACCAATGGGTCAAATACTTTTGATAAGTTTAGTATTGTTTCGACTAATTGTACGGGAAATTATACGCAAGTCTTAACCTCGCTTTCGGCGGTATTGCCCCCGGAAACAGGAATTGATTCTTTACAATATATCGCTTCTAATACGACGGTATTTGCGATACGGGAAGATGCCGTGATTCAAGGCACGCTGTTCCATCGGCAGGATTTGATGGTCTGGGACGGAACCAATGTTACTCTTTTGTTTGACGGACAAGGTGCAGGGATACCTCAGGAAGCTGGATTGGATGCGGCAGATGTTACCAGTCTTAGTCCCTTGACCCTATCCATTTCATTACGGGAGGATGCCACGCTACCGGGTATCGGATTAGTAAGCCGGAATGATGCCATTCATTATGTCGCAGGAAACGGATTTACAGGTAAGGATTTTGATGCCTCCGCTAATAACGTCCCTGCGGAAATGAACCTGGATATCTATCATTACGTGACAGGCACCCAAACGATTATGGCTTTTGATGTCGCAGGTAACTTGCCTGCTGGTTCCAGTAATATGTTTAATAAATCGGATATTGTATCCTTTAATCCGACAGGTGGGGGATTCAGTGCAACATCCTATTTTTGCGGTGTGTCTGAAGGGATACCCGCGGAAGTGAATATTGCCGCGGTAACTCTGACCACAGGGACAGTCGTTCCCGTGGAATTAAGTCAGTTCGATGCTTTGAGTGAATAGATATCAGTAGAGACGTAACATGTTACGTCTCTACCTTAAACAAAAAGAGGAGAGAAGTTATGAAAACGATTATTCTAATGATAGTCAGCGTGATGCTGGCGAGTATGGTGTACGCGGATGGGCAGATTAATATTGCTTATTCGCCTTATACCATTAATCAACCGGGGTCGTATATTGTGGTGAAGGATTTAACGGCTACGACCAATATCCCTACGATAAGCATTAATACGAGCGATGTGACCATAGACCTGAATGGGCATAATATCTATGGTGCAGGGCAAATTACAGATGGAATTTGGTCGGCAGTGGGGAATAACAATATCACTATTACCAATGGGGTAGTGCGGGATTGGGGACATAACGGTATTTCTCTCTCAGGGAATGACGTCCAAGTCTCCAAGGTGAAGTCTTACAACAATGGAAATCAGGGGTTTTATTTGGTAGGTACTTCCATGCGGGTGATAGATTGTATTGCCGATAGTAATACCAGAAATGGTTTTGAGATTGGCTCTAATGGTATTATCACAGGATGTATCGCATCAAATAATGGTGTCGGGATTTATGTTGGTGGTAACGGTTGCCAAGTAATCGAGAATAATACTCTTAGTAATACAAATGGTGGTATTTTCGTTAATGCAGCCGGTGGTTTGATTAAGAATAATACTGCGTCTTCTAATAATGCGCACGGGATTACAATTGGCGGTAACGGTGGTTGCCAAATAATCGAAAACAATGTCTCTTATAATGCATCGAACGGGATTGATGCTACCCAAGGCGGCTGTTTGATTAAAGGCAATGTTGCTTTTCATAATACTAATGGGAGCGGGATTTTCTCACAAGCAGACAACCAAATCATCGAAAATACTTGTTTATCAAATTCTTATGGTATTTATGGAGCCGGGGGGGTAATTATATCGCGCATAATCTCTGTAATTGGAATTCCAACAAAGGGATTTATTGCGTTCCCGGCGGAGGGCAGTACTTGGAACAAAACAGGCTCCATGGTAACGACATTTCGGTAAATGGTTCTACTGAAAATGTAGCTCCCTTAAACGATGTCAATTACTAATGCATGGAACTCTGGATCGGAAAAGGAAAGAACACCTTTCACGATGTAGCTTTTTAAGAACTTAGTCGGACTCGGGGACGAGTCCGACTAAGGGTGGATAGTTTAATTGAATGAACAATAAATAAAAAAGGAGAAAAGATATGAAAAGAATTATTCTAATCATTTTCATTGTAATGCTGGCAAGTATGGTGTACGCGGATGGGCAGATTAATATTGCCTATTCCCCTTATACCATCAGTAACCCAGGGTCGTATATTGTAGTGAAAGATTTGACGACACCGCAAGATTTGAATGGTATTACTATTATGGCAAGTAATGTGACCATTGACCTGAATGGGCATACCTTGTATGGGGCGGGGACTACAGCGGGTTCCTCCGGTTCCGGAATATTTGACATTGACCCGCAAGGTTCTAACAATGTAGCGATTTTCAATGGCACCATACGAGATTTTCGTTTCTATGGGATTTTGTTACAGGGCAATCAGGTCCAAGTGAGTCGGGCCAATGTGTCCTACAATGGGAATAGTGGAATTGATTTAGTCTACCCTGGTTCGGTTTACGATTGTAATGCTTCTTTCAATGGAAATGCTGGGATTTTCAGCGGACTTGGTGGGATTATTCGGAATAATAACGTAACAAACAATGGAGGCATCGGGATTGGAACCATGAGTGGTGCAATAAATGGAAATTATGTCGCCAATAATCAATACTGTGGAATAGAAGCAAACATTAGCTTAGTGGAGAATAATAATGTAATTAGTAATTATTCCATTGGAATTTCTGCTTTAGGAGGTTTGGTCAAGGACAATAACGTTACGTATAATCAAACCACAGGGATTTGGGTACAAAATGCCACTCTAGCTGGGAATAATTCCTATGGGAATACCCTGATGGATATTTATACAGGAACTGGAGTGGTTAACGAAAACGGTACTTTCATAATCACCTATTCTCCCTATACAATTACTCAACCTGGGTCGTATATTGTGGTAAAAGATTTAACGACACCGCAAAATGTGAATGGTATTACTATTAAAGCCGACAATGTGACCCTTGATCTTAACGGACATACGTTAACTGGCGCAGGTGCAACGTCAGGACTCAACGGTAATGGTATTGTCACATGGAGTAATAACCATATTGCTGTATTTAACGGAATAATCTGCTCATTTAAATCAGATGGAATTTCACTGTTCGGTAATGATTGTCGGGTTAACCAGATTACAGCTCATGATAATGGGGAGTGGGGAATTTTCTTGAATGAGAATGGTTTGGTCTATGATAATATGCTTTTTCAAAATAATATGAACTTTCAAAATCAAGATAATGGAGGTGGAATAACGATTGGCCCAACTGGGGTGGTTCGGAATAATAGTGTTCGGAATAATGGTGGGATAGGAATTTTTGTTGGTGAAGGTACTTCCATTATAAATAACAGTATTTCTGGTAATACAACTGGGATTAAATGTTATGCACAGGCTGGGTTCATAAAAGATAATACAGTTGCTAATAATAGTATCAATGGTATTGAGTTGTGGTGTGACAGTCAGGCAGTTGGTAATATTTGTAAATATAATGGCGGTATTGGTATTTATGCCACTGGTAATGGTAATTTTATTGGTCAAAATCTGTGTGTCAGTAACGGTACGGGTCTAATGTGTTCTTCTATTCAAGCTAGAAACTATGTTGAACAGAATAAACTCTTTGATAATACGACATCGGAAAACTTAAATGGGTCTACCGAAGGTGCCGGTGTATTAGCGAATGTTAATTTCTAGTTGCCAACTGTTCCATTCCTGATTATTTTTCAGGGCATAATATAGTAGGGGCTTAGCACTCTAAGCCTCTACTATAAACTAAAGGAGAAAAGATATGAAAATGATTATTCTAGTCCTTGTCAGCGTGATGCTGGCGAGTGTGGTGTATGCGGATGGGCAGATTAATATTGCTTATACGCCGTATACCATTAGTACACCGGGGTCGTATATAGTGGTGAAGAATTTGACCACGGCGCAAAACCTTAATGCTATAACCATCAATACCAGCGATGTGTTCATAGATCTCAATGGGCATACGCTCTATGGAGCAGGATCGACAACGGGGTCATCCGGCGATGGAATTAATGCCGGTTCCTCATCTAATAATATATTTATTGCCAATGGCGTTGTTCGTGATTTCAAGGGTAATGGTATTACGTTATCGGGTAACAATGTTCAAATTATGAAGGTCAAAGTAATCGGAAATGGATTACAAGGAATCTATGTATGGATGAGTAATAATGGATTATTGGCTGATAATATCGCCCAAGGGAATAATGACGGAATTTATGCTCTGGAAAATTTCATTATTCGGGACAATAACGCATATGCTAATGTCGGAGTTGGAATTGAAACCGGCAATGACTGTACCTTGACAGGAAATAGCATGCAAAATAATGTGGATGGGATTGATGTCTGGTCTAACTGTTATTTGAAAGACAATACTGTTTTAAACAATACCGGAACGGGCATTAGTGTAGAAGGCAGTAATTGTCTGGTGGTTGGGAATACTATTACCGGACAAAATAGTACTTTTGGCTTGGCAATAAAATGTTTAGGTGTTGGGAATCGGATTGATAGCAACCATATTACAAATAACCATTATGGGATTGAATTCCAATTTGCCACCAACTGGTATGGACGCAATACCTTTAATAATAATTCTGGTGGAAATGTCATAGGCAGCTCTGTTCCTGCTGACCCCGGTAGTCCATATAATAACCAGAGTTTCTAGGATAATTTGAATATATTTGATGTGCGTCGGGAAAGAAAAGAACTCATTCCCGACGCAGCTTGTCAAGATTTAGCCCACGCTCCTAAAAGACTGGATTCCCGGTCCGATAAAAAGAATCAGGACTCAAAGACTTACGTGGGAATGACAAACCGGGGATAGTCTTTAAACCAACAACCTCTTACACGCTTGTATAACATCGCTTATTCTGTTCTTCCCGATTCATTTTTTATATTTATTGTAAAGCGTATTATGAACGTTGTATAATTAACGCATGGCAACCATCGCAAAACATATCCCTAAAATTCGTAAGAAACATTCTGATAAGAAGAAGGTTTTAATTTCCATACCCAAAGATATTTTAGACAAAGCGGTTTCTGAAAAATCTATTGAACCGATTGAAGATTATCTGGAAAATTGGGAATTGGCGCGTAATCCCGCTTTTATTCGAGAGATGAAACGACGCAAAAAGGAAGCCCTTTCAGGAAAATCAAAGACATGGGATCAAATCCAGAAAGAATTGGGTATTTAGTTACCTTTATTCCTACTGCGGAACGAGAATTCAAGAAATTATCCAAAGACATTCAAAAGAGAATCAAAGAAAAGTTAAATTGGCTTTCTGAGAATGCTCATCAAATTACTCATGTGCAATTAAGCCACCTGCCGGATGAATTAAAAAACTTATGCAAATACAGAATAGGAAGTTATCGTTTGCTCTATTATATTAATCATTCCGAAAGAATTATTGAGATACACGGGGTCATGGATCGGAAAGAAGACTATCGCAGGCTTAGATAAAGTAGAGGGGCAATCTTTAACCCAATAAGTTCTTGCACGCCTGAAAAACAGCGTTAGTTGTAATACTCGTCATGCACCGATGGTCAATGGGACATTCGCGTAATAAACAGGGAGCGCACTCCGGTGGGTTCTGCACAATTTCAATCTTTCCTTTGCCTATAGGTCCCGTGGATTTTAGATTGGTGGAACCGAAAATCGCCACCATCGGAACACCCAATGCCGATGCAATATGCATAGGACCGCTGTCATTGGTCACAAATAAATTACAGCGGGAGATACAGGCGCCCAATTCACCGAGGGTTGTTTTTTCCGCTAAATTAATCGCCTTGGGTTTAATGCTATCAGCCATCTTTTGAATATCCTGTGATTCCTCTTTCCCGCCAAATAACACAATTTTGGTATTAGATTCTTTGGCTAATTCATTTGCCAATTCGATAAATCTTTCCGGTAACCAGCGTTTCGCCGTACCAAAGGCCGCGCCTGGATTAATGCCAATCATCTTGTCCGAAGAGGTTATATTATTCTCCTGCAAAAGTTTTTCTGCTGATTTCCTGGATTCATCGGAAATTGGGAAATACATATCTGGTATTTGGGGAACGTCACCCAAATATCTGACCAATTCCAAATATTGTTCCACAGTATGCTGTGCTGGAGAATTGGGACAGACCGCATGGGTTAAAAGCAACCGCCGGATTCCATTGGGAGTACCCAACCGATAAGGGATTTTCGCCCATGCCAATTCCAACGTGGATGAAATTGAATTGGTAAACAAAATCCCTAAATCAAATTTCTTTTCCCGCAAACTTTGGCTGAATTGGTAAATATTTCTGGTAGAGCGGGATTGGGGGAGTTGGATAATTTCAGAAATATGCGGATTCGCGCTCCAAACATCCACCAACGAAGTTTTGGTCACAACCGCGATGTGGGCTTGTGGATAGAGTTGGTGAAGCGCCGTCACGGAGGGGGTCATCATCATGGCATCCCCCAGCCAATTGGGACTTCGGAGAACCATACGTTCAGCAGATATTTTGGGCATAGAAATGAGATTAGAAAAACCGGAAAGGATCCGAGCCTGTTTTCGATACAATAATCGGAATCTGCCAGTCCAAGGATTTGAAGGTCTTGTTTAATCGTTTTGCCAATACGGGCATATAGCGTGCTTCACTGGGATAATGGCCTACATCCAGAACCGCCAATCCTATATCCAGCGCGTGCAATGCCTGATGATATTTCATATCTCCCGTCAACAGTGCATCGCATTTTTCACGTACGGCATCGGCAATAAAATCAGAGCCACTACCCGTCACGATAGCGGCGGTTCTAATTTTCTTGTCCGGTCTACCGATCACTCGCAATCCTTTTAATCGCAACAGGGATTTTACTTCTTTTGCCCACGTATCTAATTTTACAACTTTCGATAATGTGCCTATAACACCTTTACTGGCTTGGGGATGCGGGTTTTCCAATGGATAAATATCGTAAGCGACTTCTTCATAAGGATGAGTGGAACGCATGGCTTTTAGAACATCCGGCACTTTATTTGCTGGAACCAATATTTCCAATCGTGTTTCTTTCACAGTTTCCAATTGGCCTGCTTTCCCCAAAAAGGGATTGCTGGATTCAGACCCTTTAAATGTCCCCGTCCCGTCAATTCGATAAGAACAACTGGAGTAGTCTCCAATGACCCCTGCACCTGCGTGAAACATCGCCTGACTGACTTTTTCCAAATGAGTCGAAGGCACAAAGACCACAATCTTTTTATACTTCTGTTCATAGACCGGAGACAAACCTCGTATATCTTGTAGTTTTAACTCCTCCGCCAAAGAATGGCACGTGCCACCGGGCGCGAAATCCAGATTGGTATGCGCTACATAAACAGAGATTTTATTTTTTAGTAATAGTGAAATAATACGTGTATGCGTTTCTGAATCAACTAAGGAGGTAATGGGGTCAAATATAAAGGGATGATGCGAAATGATAAAATTGGCTTTCTGCTGAATGGCTTCCTTTACAGAGGATTCCGTGACATCCAAAGTCAGAAATATCTTCTTTCCCGGAGTTTTCGGATTTCCCACCTGCAATCCCACTTTGTCCCATGATTCCGCCAGATACGGCGGGAACATCGTCTCGAGAACATCTATTATGTCTTGAATTTTCGCCATGCTTAATTCCTCTGTTATTACCAGCGTAATAATATCAGAATTATTCAATAAGACACAACTTACAAGGAGGATTTAGGTTTGAAAATAGTTAGAATGAACGTTATGCCAGTTGCTTTTCCAAAATACGTTGAACCAATGTATTTGACGAAATTTTACGGCGTCTTGCCTCTTTACGGATTTTGCGGGAGATTGAATCTTCCAGCGTAACGATATTCCTATTTTTCCGAAGGTCAACATCGAACTGAACTGGTTCTGTTTTATCCCAATATTCAGAGATACTATGATTATCCCAAAATACACCCGCTTGATTTATCGCCTGAAAATCAGAAATTCCATTTCTTTTATCTTTTTTCATATAACCTTCGTTCCGCCTCATCCATGTCTCTGGCTGTAACAATCAAAGCCTGTTGCGTTCGCTTATATATAAAGTATACAACTAAATATCTTCCCGATAAAGTCCTTCCCATCGCCACATACAAATCCTCTTTGATTACCTTACCTTTTTCAATTCGACGAAAATGGGGAGTATTGTCAAATACTTCTTCAACCTCTTCTGCATAAACATGATGTTTTTGTTCAAGTTTATCAACAATTCGGTCAATCCAGATCAAACCTTGAATTTTCATTCATACACTCTTTACGTGAGAGAATAAAACCTATTCAGGATTTTGTCAAGATTATATTATTTGATTTTACTGATAGGGCCGACAACGGCTAAGGAGAGTTTGGATTCATCGAACAGATTAACGGCCAGACGTTGGATGTCGTCACGGGTAACCGCATCAATTTCCACGAGAAGTTCATCAATGGAAAAATGTTGTCCGAAATAGATTTCCTGTTCAGCGAGACGGATCATGCGGCTGTTACTGCTTTCCAACCCGAGTACGATACTACCTTTTAATTGTTCTTTCCCATCCAGTAATTCCTGTTCCGAGACTGGTTCTTTACGAATCAAATCCAATTCCCGGTGAATGACTTCAATGACCTTCTTATATTTTTCGGGACTTGTACCCGCCATAATCCCGAACATCCCGGTATCCCGAAAGGATTGGCCGAAGGCGCCAATCCCGTATACCAATCCCAGTTTCTCACGTACTTCTTGGAACAACCGCGAGCTCATTCCCCCTCCCAAAATCACACTTAATACGCTGACGCCAAATCGGTCGGGATGATTGCGCGGAAAACTTTGCGTGCCCATACAAAAATGAATTTGCTCAATGGGTTTTTCAACATTTTGTTGGGGGAATTGCGGTGCGGGCGGTTTCCCGTTGGAACTCACCGTTCCATTATTCGATTTCCCGGAAGGGAAAACTTCACTGATTAACTTAACCAGTTGGTCATGTTCCAGGTTACCTGCCGCCGTTACCAAAATATTGGATATCGGATAATGTTTTTCGCGATAACGAGAAATATCGTCACGGGTAAAGGAATTAACTGTTTCCGCATAACCAATCGTGGGTCGGCCAATGGCATGTTCCGGCCAGAGTCCGGAGGTGAATGTATCAATAGCGACTTCATCGGGGTCATCCTCATACATGCGAATTTCCTCAAGAATGACACCTTTTTCCCGTTCCAATTCAGCGGTCGGATAGGTTGAGTTTAATACAATATCCGATAATAAATTTACCGCGCGGGGTAAATGCGTATCCAACACTTTACAGTAAAAACAGGCGATTTCTTTGTCAGTCATGGCGTTGAGATTACCGCCGACCGATTCAATTTCCGCGGCGATTTGTTTGGGAGTCCGGGTGGGTGTCCCTTTAAATGTCACATGTTCAATATAATGTGCCAATCCCGCTTCGGATTTCTCTTCATGCCGTGACCCCGCTAAAATCCAGATTCCAATAGTGACAGAACGGACAGAATCTATCTTTTCACTAATAATCTTTAAGCCATTTTCCAATACAGTTTTTTGATACACTGTTTTTTAAACCTTTCTTACTCGAAGGTCTCCTGACCGAGAAAATTTCGCTCGGTGTGGACACCTTCGCATAAGTTTAAGAGGATTAAGTTTTACCGGCGATGCCGATCCCGGTCACGACCGCCGCGGTCGCGATCACGATCTCGTCCACCACCGCCACTACGTTCCGGTCGTTCGTACTTAGGTTCATTGGGATCTACCGCCGGCAATCCAGCCATTTCACGGATCGCCTGTTTCCGGCTCAAGTTAACCCGGTTCTGGTCGTCAATTTCCATAACTTTGACGAACAGTTTGTCGCCTTCCTTGACGACATCTTCTACTTTCGCGACCCGTTTTTCATCGAGTTGAGAAATATGCACTAAACCTTCTTTGCCCGGTAAAATTTCTACGAAAGCGCCGAAATTCATCAATCGCGTAACTGTACCGTTATAGATTCTCCCAACTTCGACTTCTTCAACCAGAGATTTAATTATGTCCATCGCTTTTTGCGAAGCTTCTCCATTGGTGGATGCGATAATTACGCGGCCATCCTGTTCAATATCAATCTTAACTCCGGTTTCATCAATAATTTTATTGATGACCTTGCCACCCGGTCCGATGACTTCACGAATTTTCTCAGGATTAATCTGCATGACAGTAAGTCGCGGAGCATAAGGTGACATTTCAGGACGTGCCGTCGTAATAGTTTTTGCCATTTCACCCAAAATATGAAACCGTCCTGCTCTGGCTTGCTGCAAAGCTTTTTCCATAATCTCAAAAGAAATTCCGGTCACTTTCAAATCCAATTGAAACGCGGTAATCCCTTTTTCAGTCCCAGCAACTTTGAAATCCATGTCACCGAGATGGTCTTCCAGTCCCATAATATCTGAGATCACGGCAATTTTGTCACCTTCTTTGACCAGACCCATGGCAATTCCAGCGACCGGTGAAGTAATCGGTACGCCGGCATCCATCATCGCCAGCGAGCCACCACAAACCGACGCCATCGAACTCGATCCGTTGGATTCGAGAATATCGGAAACAACTCGAATGGTATAGGGGAATGCTTCGACAGTTGGAAGAACCGCAAACAACGCTCGTTCCGCGAGATTCCCATGACCGATTTCGCGCCGACCCGGGCCTGCAATCCGGCGGACTTCACCGACAGAATAAGGCGGAAAATTATAATGGAGCATAAACCGCTTGCTTGACTCTCCGAGTATATTATCAATGATTTGTTCATCACTCGATGTACCCAGGGTGGTCACTGCCAGCGCTTGTGTTTGCCCGCGGGTGAATAATGCCGAACCGTGTGTTCGCGCGAGTATTCCGAGTTCACAGGTAATGGGACGAATATCCGTAAGCCCGCGGCCATCCGCCCGTTTTGACTCGTCTAGAATCATCTTGCGGACGATTTCATATTCAATCGTATTGAATACGGTGTTGATATCTTTTGTTTTTTCGGGCAATATTTCCTTGAAATGCTCTTGCGTTTCATCACGCACGGCATTCAATTTTTCTTCCCGCGCTTCTTTTTCTGCAATGCGTACCGCATCGGAAATTTTCGTCGTAGCGAATTCCCGGACTTGTTTATTTAATTCTGCATCCAACTCTATGGGTGTCACTTCCCGTTTTGGCTTTCCGCATTGTGCCACAAGTTGTTCCTGAACAGCTACAATTTTTTGGATATTTTCGTGAGCGAATTTTAACGCTTCCAACAGTTCCGTTTCAGTGATCTCTTTGGAACCGCCTTCGACCATGATAATGGCGTCTTTGGTTCCGGCAACAACCAATTCAATATCGCTGGTTATTTGTTCGGTATAGGTAGGATTGACGATTAATTTTCCGTCAATACGTCCGACTTTAACACCGGCAATGAGATTATTAAAAGGGATGTCCGAGATTCCCAAGGCCGCTGAAGCTGCTACAATACACAATATTCCCGCGTCATTTTCCTTATCACTCGACAAGACGGTGCACATGACCTGCGTTTCACAGAAAAAACTTTCCGGAAATAAAGGCCGGATCGGTCTGTCGATGAGACGCGCGGAGAGTATCTCACTATCCGAAGGTCTCCCTTCGCGTTTAATAAACCCTCCCGGAAACCGTCCGGCGGCATAATGCCGTTCACGGTAATCCACGGTTAAGGGGAAGAAATCATGGTCTTCACTGGCTTTCCTGGCGGCGACCACCGCTACCAAAACACCGGTATCGGCATAGGTTGCAAACACCGCGCCGTCCGCCTGTTTTGCCATACGACCGGTTTCCAGCCGTAATATTCGTCCTCCAATTTCTACTTCTACTCGATTCATATTTTTATTCTACCTTTCCGCTGAATAAGCTGATTATTTTCTCAATCCCAATTTGTCAATCGTGCTTAAATAGCGATCGGGATTATTCGTTTTTAGATAATCCAACAACCGGCGGCGTTGACCTACCATCTTCAATAATCCACGCCGGGAATGATTATCCCGTTTATGTTTCTCAAAATGAGCGCTCAGCTCATTAATCCGCTCTGTCAATAGAGCGATTTGCACCTCCGGTGAACCGGTATCTTTCTCATGCAACCGGTTTGAGGTAATTACCTTTTCCTTTTTTTCTTTGGCTAACGGCATATTCCGTTACCTCCTTTGTAAGTTGCCTTTGTCCAAGAAATTCGTTTTGGTCGAATATCCTAGGCAGAGGTCGAAGCCCCACTCTTTTGTGGGGCAGTATTTTGATTCAAATTAATTTTGTATTCCATCATCAGTTTGGGCAACCCGTGTAACGCTTGGGCAATTTTTTCACGGTGGTTTAGTGATTCCAAATCGCGCGATTCGTCCACCCGGAAATTCCCGACCCGAATCCGGTCGAGAGCTGCCAGATGACCGCCACAACCGAGCATTTTCCCAATGTCCTCGCATAACGTGCGGACATAAGTCCCGGAACTAACGGTTACATTAAACGTAATAAAGGGAGATTCCCAATCCAGAAACTCAATTTCATGAATCGTGACTTTCTGCGGAGCACGTTCCACTTCCACACCTTTTCTCGCTAAATCATACAACCGTTGGCCTTGGTGCCTTTTGGCGGATACCATCGGTGGTATTTGGGTTTGTTCTCCTAGAAATTTTTTCAAGGTCTCTTCAATTTCACTTTTGCTTAAATCAGGAACCGGTTTTTCTTCAATCACTCTTCCCTCCGCATCCTGCGTATCAGTTGTCTTTCCCAGACACGCCTGCGCCCAATAAGTTTTATCCATACCCAGAAAATATTGGCTGAGTTTAGTTCCACGACCGACACAAACCAAGAGGACTCCGGTCGCCTGCGGATCCAGCGTTCCGCAATGACCGACTTTTTCATGCCGCAGAATTTTACGAATTTTCAGCACGGCATCATGCGAGGTTATTCCCCTCGGTTTATTGATATTTAAGATTCCATCCATTGACTCACCTTTTGAAGAGTGGGTTCCATGACCGAAGACAGAGTACCTTCTATCATAGCACCGGCGGCCATTTTATGTCCGCCTCCACCCAGTTTTTGTGCCATTACTGCCACATTTTGTTTTCCGCTTGAACGAATACTGAGTTTCACATTTCCATCATTGGTTTCTTGAAAGAGCATCGCGACTTCCGCACCTGCTACCGCACGCACAGGAATAATAAATCCTTCCGTATCTCCAGGTTCACAACCTGTTTCCTTAAACATTTTTTTACTCACGTAAGCATACGCGATCTTCCCATGATTCGCTGTTGCTATTGATGACATCATTTTGCCCATTAATTGAGTCAGCGATAACGGTTTTGTATGATAAACTTCTTTGGCAATTTTCCATCCATCCGCACCATGATCCAATAAATCCGCGGAAATTCGTAATGTCTGTCCTGTAGTGTTGGAATAAGTGAACCCGCCGGTATCGGTTAATATCGCTGTATAAAGACACGTCGCGATTTCTTTCGACAGTTTCGTCTCGTCCAATTTTTGAATAATTGCAAACACCAATTCACCTACCGCAGCAGCTTTCGCATCCAAAAGATTCACTGTCCCATATATTTCATTATCTTGATGGTGGTCTATGTTGAGTAATGTATATCCTTTATCCAAATCATCCAGAACATTTCCCACCCTTTTGGGATCGGGACACTCCAAAACAATAACGACATCATATTTTTTCCCAATTTGACCTTTGGATTTTATTTGGTCCTGGTTCGGCAGGAACCGGTAATGAGGAGGAACCGTTCCGTCCTGAGCCATATCCACCGTTTTCCCCAATTTCTCTTTCAAAAAAGTTCCCAACGCCAACACCGAACCCAAACTGTCTCCATCGGGGAATACATGTGCCGCAATCAAAAATGATTGTTTGTTTTTAATAATGTCAACAATCTGATTAATAATTTGTTCATTCATGTTCATGTTTTTTAGCCTGTTCCAATAATTCCGTAATATGCGCCGCTTTTTTTATCGTATCGTCATATTCAAATCGTAATTGCGGGGTATATTTCATTTGTATCTTATGGCCGATTTGACTGCGGATAAAACCCGCGGCATGCGCCAATCCTTCCGTGGCTTGGGCAACTTCTTCTTCTTTTCCCAGCACACTGAAATAGACCACTGCGTTACGTAAATCGGGACTCAATTTCACGCCGGTAATCGTGACATTTTTGACCCGCGGGTCCCTGATTTCATTAAACACGGTCAAACTGACTTCTTCCATAATCACGGCTTGGGCTCGTTGAACTCGAAACGACATTTTCTTATCCTTTTATAACATTTCAATTTTCCGGGCGGTGACTTCGGACCCCGGTGTATTCTCAACCAATTTCATTACTGATTCCAACACTTGGCTGACACGCGCGTGATCCGTTCCCACGGTCACGACAGCCAACTGCGCCTGTTGCCAAACATCATGTAAATCAACTTCTGAAATCGAAATATTAGTTTGATTTCGTGCCCGGTCTTTCAAACTTTTGATAATATGTCTTTTTTCTTTTAAAGATTGAACCCTTGGCAGAAATAATTCGATTTGTAATAAACCGATATGCATAATTCGTTATTTAAAATCCTGAGAGTAGTGTCCGTCTGAAACAATCGAAAAATCCATTCAACTCTTCAACTCTTTCAGCCTGACAACCCCCGATTTTCGATTGTCTTTACAATTCGCGGGCGATTTCTTCCAACGAATACGCCTCGATAATATCTCCTTCCTTGATATCGTTAAAATTCTCCAGCGTAATACCGCACTCAAATCCTTCAGCAACTTCCTTGACATCGTCTTTAAACCGGCGCACAGATCCAAAAGTGCCTTCATAGACAACTTGATTGTCTCTCAATAGCCGACATTTAGCTGTTCGCACAATCTTCCCGGAAGTTACATAACATCCTGCGATATTGCCGATTTTCGGTGTCTTGAATAATTGTCTGACTTGCACGCGGCCTAATACATTTTCTTTGATTTGTGGTGCCAGTAACCCCGCCATCGCCGCTTTGATTTCGTTCACGGCATCATAAATGACTCGGTAGAGCCGAATATCCACGCCTTCTTTTTTAGCAATTTCTGCTGCTTTTGTTTCCGGTCGAACGTTAAATCCTATAATAATCGCATCGGACGCCGTCGCCAATAAAACATCCGACTCGGTTATCGCGCCCACCCCCGAATGAATGACCTTTAATTTGACTTCTTCTGTGCTAAGCTTCAATAACGATTCCGCCAATGCTTCAATAGAACCTTGCACATCGCCTTTGATAATAATTCCCAATTCCTTGACTTCGCCAGACGCAATTTTTTGCGATAATTCATCCAGCGTAATATGTTTGCGGGAAACCAATTCTTCTTCCCGTTTTTGCATTTGCCGTTTATATGTTACTTCTTTGGCAATTTTTTCATTGCGAGTCACTATGAATTTATCACCCGCTTCCGGTACCGCTGAAAATCCCAATACCTCTACCGGTTTTGCCGGCCCTGCGGATACAACGGCTTTTCCTTGATCATTAAACATCGCTCGTACTTTTCCATGTGCTAATCCCGCGACAAATGGGTCACCCAATCGCAACGTCCCTTCATCCACCAAAACTGTTGCCACAGGTCCGCGACCCCGGTCGAGTTTTGCCTCAACCACCGTGCCGCTGGCGGGTAAACGCGGATTGGCTTTCAATTCCAAAACCTCCGCTTCCAATAACAGCATTTCCAATAAATGCTCCAACCCAATTTTCTTTTTAGC
This sequence comes from uncultured bacterium, assembly GCA_963768165.1. Taxonomy (GTDB): domain Bacteria; phylum UBP4; class UBA4092; order UBA4092; family UBA4092; genus CAVYHJ01. Next base: position 821,635 of record CAVYHJ010000002.1, read on the forward strand.
GGAGACTTCCACAAAAATCGTTTTACCTCCCCAATCTTCCGGCAATAATCCGTGTTCACTCAATTGTTGTTTGATACGCATGACATTGGCGTCTGGTAAATCCACTTTATTCACCGCTACTAAAATCGGTACTTTCGCAGCTTGTGCGTGATGAATCGCCTCAATAGTTTGCGGCATTACACCGTCCACGGCTGAAACCACTAAGACTACAATATCCGTGACTTTCGCGCCCCGCGCCCGCATTGCTGTGAATGCTTCATGACCGGGAGTATCCAGAAAAATTACTTCGCGGTCATTGACTTTAACATCATAAGCACCAATATGCTGCGTAATTCCGCCAAACTCACCTGCGGCAACACTTGTCTTACGGATGGAGTCCAACAATGATGTTTTCCCATGATCCACATGACCCATGATAGTAACAACCGGCCCACGCGGTTCCAAATATCCCGCATCTTTACTATCCTGCTGTGATTTCAACAAACTTTCATCTTCTTCTTGGGTTACAAATTCGACTTCAGCATCGTAATCTGCTGCCAGTAGAAATACCATTTCTTCATTCAACCGTTGGTTGATAGTTGCCATGATTCCGTGCGACATCGCTTTTTTGATTAATTCGTTAGGGCGGACATTTAGCTTTTGCGCCAAAATTTGTATGGTAGGAGCATTGGTAATTTCTATTTTTTTACTGACTATAGCCATTGTGGCAGACGTACCCGATTCACCAGGTAACCCATTACCCTCCCCGGCAATACCGCTTGGCATAGTTGATGGTTCCGACACAGAGGTGGATTCTCGGGACATGCCCTTTTTCTCACCACTGGTTTCCACTGTCGGCTTTTTAGGATGTGTCTCCGGATGCGGTTCTTTTCCGGATCCGGGTACCCCCGTTACGGATGTTTTATCTCCCGGATGAATCCTTCCCCGCCGCTTAAATTCTTTCTTCAGCAAAGCGGCAGTTTCTGCATCCAAACTACTGGAGTGTGATTTTACATCCACGCCGACTTCATGGCAAAAATTGATTAGGTCTGTGCTCGGAATCCCCAACTCTTTCGCCAGGGTATGAACTCGTATTTTTTCAGTGGTTGTCATATTTTTTTATGAAACGTGTTCCTGAACTTCCTGATGTTCCGTGTGGATTAGCCCCTTTTCAACAGCATTTTTCGCCGATTCAATAATTTTATGAGCTTTTTTCTCTCCGATTCCTTCAATCGCAGTTAATTGCTCAACGGTATACCCAGCTAATTGTTCTATACTTGCGATACCACTGGCAATTAATCGCTCCGCTACTTTTTCACCTACACCTTCCAGTGCGCCAATGGCTTTGGTCATCGCCAGTTTCTTGCCCAGTTCCCTCAATTGAGCCGTGGTAATTGCTGATTCCTTTTCTTCGGCTCGTTCCTTGTCTTCTTTTTCACTAATAATATCAATATTCCATCCGGTTAATTTCGACGCCAACCGAGCATTCTGTCCATGTTTTCCAATGGCCAGTGATAACTGTCCTTCCGGGACAATCACAACGGCTTTTTGCGCTTTTTCTTCGACTTTCACTCGGACGATTTTTGCTGGATTCAAGGCATTGGCAATATATTCCGCAGGGTCGGCACTCCATGGAACAATATCCACTTTCTCCCCGCGTAATTCGCGCACCACCATCTGCACCCGTGACCCTTTCATTCCAACACACGCTCCGACCGGGTCAATATTCTTATCCTTGCACGATACGGCAATTTTCGCTCGGTCACCAGCTTCCCGGCACACCGATTCAATCCTGACAGTACCATCGGCGATTTCAGGAACTTCCTGTTCGAATAACTTGGTCACCAATTCCGGATGTGTCCGAGATAACACGATTTGCGGCCCTTTGGAAATTTGGCGGACTTCGGTAATTAAACACCGAATTCTGTCACTCTGATGTAATCCTGCGTTGCGGGGAACTTCCCGAAACGGTAAAATGGCATCCGTCTGACTAATATCCACAATAATTCCTTCATGTTCAAATCGTTGGACTTCTCCGGTAATGACCGTACCAATGCGGTCTTTGAACTCTTCATACACGTTATCCCGCTGGGCTTCACGGATTTTCTGCAATACCACCTGTTTGGCAGTCTGAGCAGCAATCCGTCCCAAATCTTCAGTCAGAACCTTGACCTCCACATTAATTCCACAATCTACCAATTGTCCCACTTCTTTGCGGGCATTCTTCCGGGTAATTTGAGTGGCGTCATCTTCTACAGTTTTGACCACTGTTTTTTGTGCATAAAGATTGACTTCTCCGGATTTCCGGTCAATTTCTGCACGCAGTTCTTTGGCACGGGACAGATTCTTCCGGGCCGCGGAAACAACCGCAGATTCAATTGCTTGAAACAAGATTTCCGGGTCTACCCCGCGATCTGCTCCAATTTGTTTAATTAATTGAATTAGTTCTACGCTCATAGTTTTCCCCTAATTCGAATTTGCCAGTTACCGGCGTTTTGTTTTTTTCTTTCGTTCTCCAAATAATTCATTCCAATTAACTTCCAACCGGGCAACGGCTATATCCTCAAAGGTCAATTCCACGGATGGCGTCGTCTCATCTTCCCGTAAAATCACCCTCGAATCTTTACCGTTGCGACCTTGTTTGAAATCATCCAAGAGTCCAACAAACACATTTTTACCTTGTATAGGCGACTTGGTCACAATTTTTATCAACCGTCCCAGATTCCTTTGGTAATCCCGTTCGGTCTTAAATGGCCGGTCTAAACCCGGAGACGACACTTCCAAGGAATATGACCCGGGAATTAACTCTTCATGCCCGTCCAACAATTCGCTCAATCGTCGGCTGATACTTTCACAATCTTGAACAGTAACTCCGTCCGCTCGGTCAATATAAAACCGTACCAATCCTCTACCACGTTCGGAACCGAATTCAATATCCACCAAATCTAAATTCCTTTCTTGGAATATAGGATTTGTCAAGTTTTCCAATTTCTGTATGACCATTTCTCTATCCATTTTTCTGCCACCATTTCGTAGAGATAATACCACCTAATAAAAAAGTCTCGACTCATCGAGACTCTTCTCCACACAAGAAGAGATTCTATCATAAACCAGTCTATTTCTGCAAATAAACCAAATATTTGGTAGTCAATATATTTTATTAACTCAAGTTATATTAATATTTTATATAAATTCTTCTCATACACAATGTTTTTGTCTAATATCCTATCTAAAGAATATTGCAAGAGAGAGGAAGAGGGATGAGAACTTTGAGAAAACCATATCAAGGTGGCTAGGGGGTGAATTTCTGAAATCATTTCAAGAGTACCTTACGTAGAGGATTGAAGGGAAAGTTTTTCCACAAAACCTTGAAAAAATGAGAAAAAGGCTTTCGGAAGTTGCGGTTATTAGAAGATCGTGGATTTTCTCGAGAAGCTTCCCAAAAAAGGGCTATAAGATCGAACATTTTTTAGTAACTCACTAAGTATTAATACTTTATAAAAAGATTGAGTGAATCCTATCTTTTTATAAAAAAAGGAGGAAACTCTCCCTCTAATTTTAAAATCCTCATAATTTATCGTTGCGGCATCGTTATTGCGAGGATTTTCCCCAAAACCTTCATAATCTCTTGGGGGGAGTATCGTCCTAAATCCCCCCCAAATGTCATCAACAACTTGATTGTAGGCGAGCGCCTCTTCGGCAATGACTTACACAACTCCTAGCCCGCTTAAACAGTTAGGAAGAGGTCCCCTTGCCAGTAAACCCGGAGAGTTTATCGATACGCAGGAAGGATTCCGAATATCCTACTCGCTATGGAGACCCTCCCCAACATCACTTCTCTGTCTAATGCCATCGTATATGACAACACCCCCTCGCAAGATACTATAAATACCTCTGCAAACCCTGTCGAGGGGATCAATCCAATTTTTGAGAGTTTTGACAAAAAAAGGCTCTGGAATGTGTAGAAAGAAAAATGGCATAATCCGACTACAGACCAGGGGTTAGAAGCCTTGTAGAAAAACTTACTTGTTTCCTTTCCCCCCAATTTGAAATGCCCGTATTTGAAAAATTTTCCGAAAGACCCGTGGGGCAATGAGTATAAGTATTAATGTCATGGAAAACATAATCACAAAGGTTATGATATATATATTTACTAACCAGACGGGCAAAATGGAACAAACAACGATATTACCAATTGAGACCTCTGAAAAAGTCCAATTTATATGCAGGAAATAATAATTGTGCGAACGTACAATTATTCTAGGCAATTGATTTCATTGGAGATAAACTTTCTGCAGTTGAGACCTCTGAAAAAGTGTTTTTTTTATTTTACAGGAGTGGCAGATGAAAAAAGAGAAGGGTTGGGAGGATGGAAAGGTAGGTTTGAAGGGTCTGCGTGCCCTTGGAGGAGTCCCCAAAGGGGAGAAGATAGTGGTTTTTTTGCCCTTTTCGGATTAGGAAGACACGACTCCCCTGCGTTTGACCATTCGTACCAGATTCTCGGCCATGACCGCCATCTCTAGGAATTGTTTCACCCGTTGTAAGCCGCTCACCGTCATCTTGCGTACCCCGCGCCAGAGTTTGAGACATCCGAAATACGATTCAATCAGATATCTCTTCCTCTTTTTCCAACGCTCGTTATGTCGCGCATCCTGCGGAGACAGCACCCGCGCATTCCCCTGCGATCGTAAAATCCCATCCCGTATCCCATGCCGCGCCAACCACTCCCGGTTGGCTTTGGCATGAAAACCACGATCCGCCATCACCGTCCCCTCTTCCCCTGTCAATACCTGCGGGAGTAAAGACACATCGTTCACATTCGCAGGCACGACGACCGGTCGTCCTGCCAACTTCGTCTTTACATCATACCGCACACCTACGTTATATCCATGAACGATCTTCAAGGGTCCTCGTTTCCCGGTCCCCGCTTCCGGTTCTAAGGGCTGTCCCTCGGAATCGGTCGCCTCCTTTCTATGATGACTGGCCACCAAGGTCGCATCCACAATCACCACACTCCCTTTCTTTAACGACACCTTCTGCCGTCCCAATTGCTCTTCAAACCATCCCCACAACTCGTCCTCTGCTCCCGCCTGACGGATTCTCTCCCGAAACTTCACCAGCGTCGTATCGTCCGGGACTTCCTCCCCAAAAGGGATCCCTACAAACTCTCGAAACGATAACCGGTCGGTGACTTCCTCCACCACGCGTACATCCGATACATTATAAATCCTCTCCAACAACCACATCCGAAACAAGATCTCCGGCGCATACCCCGGACGCCCTTGATCCTTCGAATATAATCGCTCCAGCCGCTGATGTAGCCCCTTCCAATCCAGCATCCCTTTCAACCTCTCCAAAAACTTCCCCGTTTTCGTATCTAATTCCATCCACCCTTGCAGTAAATGTCCTTGCCCTTTTTCTTCTCCGATCATTTGATTCTCCTTTTAGTTTTTTCTTCTCATACTCTCAATCCCAACAAAAGGTAGACTTTTTCAGAGGTCTCATTTGTTGAAAGTTTTTTAAAAAGATAGAGAAAGTCACTTTTTCAGTGATCTCAATTGAGTAAAATAAAAAAATTCAGTTCTTACAGCCGTAATCAAAGTTTCTCTTGCAGTTTATTGATTTCCTGTTGTGCCTTTTTCTTCTCTTCATCCGAAATTCCCGTAGCCATATATTTTTGCCAACACTGAATTGCTTGTACCGGATGATGGAGAATATCCCCATAAATTTGTGCTTGCAATCGATAGGCATCGCCATAATCAGGATAAATAATCGTTGCCGAATTTAGGATTTCAATCGTTCGTTGCGGTTCCCCGTTTTGCAAAATCGTTTTTGCCAAAACATAATACCGTTCCACATCTCCCGTGCCATATTGAAACGCCAAAAACGCGTCCCTAACCGCTTCTTTGGTTTGATTCAACTCCAGCAACACATACGTTCGCCGCAAATACGCCTCCCCCACCGTCGGGTCATAATAAATAGATTTCTGTAATTTCAAATCCGCTTCTTTCCATTTCTTTTGTGGCACCAAAGCCATTCCCTCTTTTAACGATTGACTCGCGATAATCCTGTGCCACGTGTGTATTCCCAACATGAATATCATGATTACAATGATAACCCCTCCCGTCCTGCCTATAATCAAGCGGATAGGCGATAGTGTTTGGGAAAAGGGTGGAGCAATAGAGAGTAAGGGAGAGCTTGCCATTCCTAAAAATGTCCAAAACAATAAGCAAGTCACTGGCAGAAACAACGGAAAATTCATTACAGCGTCTAATAAAATAACCACCACCGAAATCATCCAACCCACTGCTTGAATTTTCTTTTTCCATTCCTGCTCTTTCTGGTATTGTTTGAACATCGTCCAGAAAAATACTACGATAATCCATAGAAATATTCCCGTGCCAACAATCCCCAAATCCGTGGTCATTTGTAGGTAATCGTCATGAGTCTGGTTAGCATTCGCTCCTTGCGTTGATTTCGCGGAATCCGTGAATCCTTCATTCTCCGGTACTCTCAAAAATCCTGCCAACTCCTGCAAATAGGAAATCCGAAATTCACCCATCCCCCAACCGAACACCGGTTTTTCGATAATCATTTTATTGGCTATTTCCCAAACCATCAACCGGTCACTATAGGTATTACGATCAACTACCAGGCGATATTGATTTTTCAACAGCCGCCAGTTGGGAGACGGCTTTGCCAAAAAAATACTGATTATAATTAACACCACAACTGGAAAAATTATTTTCACTAATAATTTCGCCCTATTCCTTACAATAGGAAAAATAAGAATTAGAAAAATGATTCCAATAAATGGCAGTATCACCCATACTTCATTGGCACCCGTCAACCAGATGCAAAATGCCATGGGCCATCCAGACACCAGTCCCACGACCGTAACCCACTTGTTGGTAAATGAAAAAGTAAAACAACACAACGTCAGCAACAATACGGGAAGAAGATATTCCGCCATGAAATTGGCATTCCCCAGTGTCCCGATTACCACATAGGTACCGACTTGCGGTTTCCCTTTCCATACCAAGATGGGAATTTCCATTCCATAATATTGAAATATCCCATGTACCGCAGATAATACCGCTCCCGCCATAATACATCCCACCAAAAACAAAGTTTCCTTTTCGGTTTCAATCGTTTGGAGTAACACCAAGCTGAGACTGATCCCCAATATCCAAGGTAATGATTCATTTAATCCAACCAACGGCAGGGGATGAAAAATAATGCGTAATAGGAGATATACCAAAAATACCAGTAAGGGGACTTGAACTGGAGATTTCTTTACCTTAGGATTGAACCACAAAAAACTTAAAATCCAAATTCCGTATATCACTAAAATCAATAATTCAGAAAAAAAATATTTTGCATTGACGGCGGTGTAATAAATGGAACGGTGAATAACATGGGGAATCCCGAATAACAATAATCCAGTCAGCCCGATAATAACACGATTTATTTGGAATTCTGCAATTCTGTCAGTTTGTCTAGAAACCATTGTCTATAATTTTCCCAAGGGTTGCTGGCAAGATACTTTTGGATATGAAAAATAGCCTTCTCCCGGTCAGGTAAATAATCCGAGTAAATCACACCCAGCCATTTATGCGCCTCCGGATAACTCGGTTCCAGCACCAGGATTTGTTCATATTTATCCGCTGCTTTCCGGTATTCTTTCTGGCGGAAATAGAAAACCGCTGGTTCTTCATAAACCTCAATATCATCCATGCCATATTGCTCGGCTAATGAATATTCGGCAATCGCTTGTCCCAGTTGATCCCGTATACCATATAATTTCCCCAGATAAAAATGAGTTTCTCCTACCGATGGATTTAATTGTTCCGACTTTTGAAAATAATCTAGTGCTTCAGGAATACTTTGTGACATGAGCGCACCTACTCCCCTTTTGAAATAATAACTCGCTTTTACCACATTTACGGTAACACTCAGTATAACCACAAAAATAATTAGTACCAACCCATAACCTACCGATTTAATCCATCTAGAAATTAGGATTTGTTTTCCCTTCTCCTCTATCACATCTTGAGAATGGACGACCGTTAGACCCACCAATATCCAGAAAAGTAACCCGTTCGCCGGCAGATAAAATGGGAAACTGACCAAGGCATCCAATAAAAACGTTACCGTCGCTAGAGTCAGTCCGATATGCCGCAGCCGCCAATTCGTGTCCTGACTTTGGCGGATACTCTTAATTTGACAAAAATAAAAATATAAGATAATCCAGAGCAAAATGGAAGAAGCTATTATTCCTGATTCTGCCGTTAGCTGCAAATAATCATTATGCATGTGGTTTGCGTTTCTACCCATCATATAATCCAATACTGCGTCATATTCATGTTCTGCGTTCAACTTCACAATTTCGCTTAATCCTTGAAAATATACCCCCGGGAATCTGCCAATCCCCATCCCCAAAATGGGATGCCGCGAAATGATATTAAAACCGACTTGCCAGGTTAGGAACCGTTGTTCCACTCTCGTGTCATGAATATCTTGCATGGCTTTCAGTTGGCCTAATAACCAACCCGGTTTATAGACTTTAGACTTTGAAAAAAAATATCCAAAGGTACCCGACAGACAAACAATCAACATTACCCAGCCAATAATTTTCGCGTATCGGCGATATTTTGATACCGGAACGGCCTGTTCCTCTTTTTTTGACCATTTCCGATAATACAACCATACACCCAATACCATTGTCACGAGCGTAGCCACCCATGCGGAACGTACTCCGCTTAAAATAATACTCCCAATAAAAATAGTCACCAAAACAATATTGATGAACCTCAAAATTATATTTTTTGTGGTCAGAATCCCCCACGTAATAATTAATAATAATATCGGAACCATATAAGCACCAAAAAAATTAGTATTTCCAAAAGTCGAAATCATAATTCCTTTTCCTTCCATCTCACGCCCTTCCCATTTCAAATGTAAAAAATCCAAATTACTATATTGCATTAGTCCATAAATCGCCGGGATTATACCGCCGGCTATTACGGCCACAATAAGCCACCGAACTAATTTGTCATCCTTACCCGTGGATACCAGCGCAAAATATCCGCATAACCAGAAGAGTGTAGGTAGCCCCGTTAAAAAAGAAAGTCTCGGCATCTCTCCAAATAAAGAAGGGATAAAATACACTACCGCAAATACTAGAAGAGGCAAATACATAAAATTTCTTTGAATACGAAATATCCCGTTTTTTATGATTTGGACAACTACAAGACTGGTCAGAATGAGCAATAAAACCTCAGAGTAAATAAATTTGGGTGTGATGGCGCTCTCCGACATCTGCGGAACGATAATCAATGGTGTGAGTCCCACCAACAGACAAAATCCCCATCGGATAACAATCCGGCAAGAGCGGTCAAATAGGAATTCTTTTTGTTCCTTTCTGGAGGGTTTGGAATTCGATACTTTTTTGGAGTTCGCTTTGGCATTACTCATAAAATATATTTTAACAGTTTATTCAATTTTCCGGTGAAATGTACCCACTGACCGATGAACCCGCCTATACTGTCCGAGAGAACATCATAAATATCTGTATCTCGGTTCGGCACAAAAGACTGATAAATTTCATCGGAAAAACCATAAAATACGCAAAAGACAAACGCACAAAATCCGGGAAACTCCGATAAAAACGGGATTTTCGTTTGTTTAAATGCACGTCGTGCAAAAAAGCCGATGGGAGCATACATGGTAATGTGTTCCAATTTGTCAAAATTCGCGATATGCACAGGCGGTTGCGGTAAGTGCGACTGGCTTGAAAAATAATATTCCAATCCGGTTAAAAATATTACCGGAAACCAGTAATTCCAAAATGGATGTACCGACAGCCAAGAGAAAACCTTTCGCATTTTTGGTTTCAATTTTTCAACCAACATATTAATAGTCATATCAGAATCTTCTGGGATTGACAAGGGTCGCAATTTTCCCCCCTTGGCATTTAGTGATAAGTTCATGCTATCATTTTCACAAACAATAGATAAAAATATGCCGAAAAAACGCGTTGCTATACTCGGTTCCACTGGAACCATTGGAATTAATACTTTAAAAGTCTGTCAGCACTTAGCCGATGAGTTGGAAGTCATCGGATTATCTGTTCACGAGAATATCGATCTGCTTTTTGATCAAATCCAACAATTCCATCCTAAAATTGTTTCTGTCATGAACATGGACAAAAAAGAGGAACTCTGCCGCAAACTCAAAGTATCCGGAATTAAAGTCGAAGAAATTCTTGGTGGAATGGATGGACTGATTAAAGTGGCAACTTATCCTGACATTGATATGGTCGTGGTCGCTACAGTCGGCGCTATTGGCCTTTTACCCACGTTGGAAGCCATCAAAGCGGAAAAACAGATTGCCCTCGCGAATAAAGAAGTCTTAGTAATGGCCGGAGAATTGGTGATGGAAGAAGCGAAAAAAAGAAAAGTTTCCATTCTCCCGATTGACAGCGAACACAATGCTATTTTCCAATGCCTCATGTGCGGAACCGCAAATGAAGTAAAAAAACTTCTCTTGACGGGTTCCGGTGGCCCTTTCCGAAATCATAAAGACTCCTTTGATTCTATAAAACCGGAACAAGCATTAAAACATCCCACCTGGAATATGGGGAAAAAAATAACCATTGATTCCTCTACCTTAATGAATAAAGGGTTGGAAATTATCGAATGTACCCACTTATTCGGAATTTCTCCCGACCATATTGAAGTGGTCATACACCCGCAAAGTGTGATTCATTCCATGGTGGAATTTGTGGATGGGTCTATCATTGCGCAACTAGGGGTCACAAACATGTATCTCCCCATTCAGTTTTCCTTAACCTATCCTCATCGCAAAGTAACACCCTTAGCCCGGCTCGATTTACAAAAGATCTCTCAGTTAACTTTCGAACATCCGGATCACAAACGTTTCCCCTGTCTTGGATTCGGTTATGAGGCCAGCCGGGTGGGAGGAACATTGCCTACTGTTTTAAACGCCGCCAACGAACTCGCCGTGCAAGCGTTTCTCGACGAAATGATTTCCTTCCCGCAACTGCCCAAAGTAATTGAAAAAACTATGCATCAACATAAAATCCAATCTCATCCCAATCTGGACGATATATTGCAAGCTGACCAATGGGCAAGAGAAACCGCTAAATCAATTATCGCTGATGAAACTTAATTCACATGGCCAAATTCGTCCATACCCCTTGGGGACTTTCATTGACTTCCTTTCTGGCATGGGGATTTATTCGTTCTATTGGCAGGACTGTCCCTCTGCAAATTATCGGTCAGGAAAAGATATCGTACAACCTGGAAAATCAAATCCCCGCCATTTGCGCCTTATGGCATGGTCGCCATTTTCTCCTCCTTGACCAATATCGCCGCCAATTCCCCAACCGAAAAAAAATGTGTGTCATGGCCAGCCGGAGCAAAGACGGTGAACTCCTGGCGAGAATCCTCCAAAAATTTAATTTCCGGATTGTCCGGGGTTCGTCTTCACGGGGTGCCGTAAGCGGACTTATGAATTTGATTGACGTCATGCGGGAGGGGTATGATACGATAATAGCCGTAGACGGGCCTCGGGGTCCGAGAGAAATCGTAAAATCCGGAGTAATCGTGTTGGCACAAAAAACAGGTTATCCCATTGTTCCATTATCAGCAACCTCAAAAAATTATTGGCGCATTAATTCGTGGGATAAATATATAATCCCAAAACCTTTTAGTGCCGGTGTTGTAACCGTTGGTGAACCCGTTTATGTCCCTCTTAATGCGAATAAGAATGAACTGGAACTAAAACGGCTGTTAGTGGAGTCCCGATTGAAAGAAATTACCCGACAAGCTGACCAGTTCTTTACGAAAGGTTAATTACACATATGCAATCCCCTAGTGAAAAAACTAATTATCCAACCTCCGCGCAAGCGGCAGCGGGTAATTATCAAAAAGCCCTGTTCTTAAAACAGCAAAAAAAATATACCGAAGCTATCCCTTATTTCCAAAAAGCCATAAATCATAATTCTCAGGATATTAATTATGTTGTCGAATTAGCTATTTGTTATTTGAATCTCCATGATTTTAGTCATGCATTGAACATTCTTGGGCCGATCTATGCCAAAAATCCCACCAATCCATATATTATCAAACCCTACTGTTCTGCATTATTGGAAACTGGAAATATCGAAAAAGCCAAACAAATCCTGCAAACTGTTGAGCATCATTTTTCTACGGATCTCGTTTTAAAAGCTCTCTGGGCCAAAGCTTCGGAAACCAAACCACCCATGCTTTAATCGGATTTCGCATAACCAATTCAACTATCGTCAGTTTAAACCTGCCTGCGGTCATCCAATTCTCTGCGGTCATCCCCTTCCGTGGGACCCCAATCACTGATCCGTCGTTCCTGCCCACTTCGCCGATCTGCTATTTCTTGAACAACTTGAATCACCATATCCACAATTCGCAAATCAAATTGTGTCCCAGCATGTTTACGTATCTCCATAATCGCCTGTTCCCGCGTTAACGCTTTGCGATAAGGACGGTCTGTCGTCATCGCCACATAGGCATCGGCTACCGCCACAATCCGCGCTTCTAACGGGATTTGTTCCCCCACCAAACCTTCGGGATATCCGGTTCCATCCATACGCTCATGATGAGCTTTTACCGCTGCTGCAAGTTCTATCAAAGAGGAACTGTGTTTCAATAATTCTGCGCCATCGGTTGGATGTCGCCGTAATTGGGTTACTTCCTTTGCTTCCAATGTCCCTTCTTTCAACAAAACAGAATCGGGTATACGAACCAACCCTATGTTTTGTAACAGACAGGTATATCGTACCCGCTCTATTTGTTCGGTAGACAACGATAATTGTTTTGCCACTTCTGCCGCATATAACGCGACCCTTTGAGAATGACCTGCCGAATAAGGAGCTCTTGATTCCACGGCGCTGGCGAGAATCTGCAAACTTTCGCGATAGGACTTTTCCAATTGTTCCTTTTCATTTTGGAGAGACATCGTCCTGGAAATTACTTCACGGGAATAATGATTAGCAAAGAATATTAAAAGTACAAAAAATAAACCGAAGATTCCCGCTGTGACTCCCCATATATTAACCTGAACCTTGTGAATATCCTGATAAATAAATCCAATATCCTGATACGCCACCAAAATTCCCTGTGTAATCCCGTTTGAGGATTTTATTGGAATTGTGATTTTAATAACATGGTTGGGAATCTTCGGAATGTAATATTTGGTTATATCATTTTCATAAACTAAATGTACAGATTGGCTTCCGCGTAAAGCAAAATTTACGTCTTTATCATTCAGGAGAGATTCCTCCGAAATCTTTTGAGGACCAGTCCAGAGTAATTTCCCTTCCGATGAATAGGCACGTACATGAATCACACTCGATAAGCCTGACAAAGTGGAGAGCATTTCCATGGATTGGGTTTCCAAGCTATCCGGTTTTAGTTGTATTAAATTACCGTGATTTTTTAAAATTTCCAACGAGGTTAGGGAAATCTCACGGACGAACCGATTTCCCAACTGAGTAGTAACAATAAATCCCAAGATATACGCCAATATTATGCAGGTGCCGGCTGTTGTTATTATAAACGTCCGCTGATAAGTCAACCTTACCTCCAGACAAAACTCACTCGTTTAATCTTACTTTAAACAATCTCCGAAAACAAGGTATAGGCACTGGCATCAGTTACTTTTATATTCACAAAATCACCAACTCGCATACTCTTTTCCGGCGGAAACGCTGCAATGAGATTGGTTCGTGTCCGCCCAAACAGATGGTCACGTCCGACATTCGATTCCCCTTCCACGAGAATCTCAAACGTCTTTCCAATATGGCTTTTCATTTTTTGCGCCATAATTTCTACCTGCATATCAATTAGTTTCTGGACACGTTTTTTGCGAATCTCCAAAGGAACCTGGTTTCCCATATCTGCCGCCGGTGTCCCTGTTCTAGGACTGAACATAAAACAAAAGGCGTTATCGTATTGGGCTTCCCGTACCACCTGCAAAGTCTCTTCAAATTCTTCCTCGGTTTCACCGGGAAATCCAACAATAATATCGGAGGTTACTCCGGCCTCCGGCCAATAATTTTTAATTTTAGTAAGCAAGTCCCGGTATTTTTCAATGGTATACACCCGTTTCATTTCCTGGAGAATCCTATTGGAACCGGATTGAACCGGCAAATGAAAACTCTCGCACACTTTTGGCGATTGTTTAATGGCTTCAATCACACCTTCGGTAATATGACTCGGATGAGGACTGGTATACCGGATTCGCTCAATCCCGTCAATCTCGTTGACCGCTATCAATAAATCGCCAAATCCCATTCCTTTGTTCCGCCAGGCATCCACGTTCTGTCCCAGTAAAGTAATTTCCTTATACCCCTCATCCGCCAATTTGCGGATTTGTTGTAATATCTCTTCTACCGGACGGTTGACCTGTTTTCCACGGGTAAAGGGAACAATGCAAAATGTGCACACATGATTACAACCTTCCATCACACTGACAAAGGCTTTGACTTTATCTTTTCGTTTGACGACTTCTTCATGTTGATAGGGGTCATCAAATCCAACCTTTACCAACGGGCCACCATGACCCTGTAACTCCGTAACATAATTCGCGATGTCAGGAATTTGTCTTGGTCCCATAACCAAATCTACATGCGGAAGTTTTTTCACCATTTCCTCGCCATATTGTTGGCCCATGCACCCGCAGACTCCGATAATCAAATCGGGATTTTGTTGCTTTAATGGTTTAAGTTCCCAGACCCTGCCAAACAAGCGTTGTTCCGCGGAATCCCGGACACTGCAGGTATTGAATAAAATAATATCTGCTGCTTCCTCCTCTTCGGTCAGCATGTAGCCCGCACGTTCCAATAATCCCGCCATACGCTCGGAATCATATTCATTCATCTGGCATCCAAAGGTCGTGATATGTACTAAATTTCCCGGCATACTGTAACTTTTTCTATGGATTATCCTTTAGTGCATTTCGTAAATCTAAGGGATAGGGTGGACATCCTTTAATTTCAATATCAAAATCGATATCGTAAAAACAACAATTGCCAAATGCTATCTTGATTCCTTCAAACACTTCTTCCTTATCGGTTCTTGATCCCAGGAAAATGTCTGTTTTTTTGCCAAGATCATTTTCAAGCTGTTGTAAAGATAACAACAATGCATTCATACAAGCACTGCAGGCGTTATGATTATGGACCGTGACCTGTTTGGGAATAATCTCATCCATCTGTACTTTTTTAAAAGGATATTGAACCTTTTTGATCTTTTCACCAAGAACTTCAATCGTATCCACATGAATCTCATTTACTTGAATATAATATTGAAGGTGTTTCACTTCCTTCAAATCATACCCCATGATTTGACATCCGATATAATCGACCTCAGCTCTTTCTTTTCCGGCTATCAATAAATTTAGATCCACCATATCCCCACCTCGGGGACCCATTTTTTCCATGCAGGAAATACAGTCAATTATATTGAGATGGGATTCGAGGGTGTTATTTAAATCTACAATAGCTTTATCCAGACCAATTTCATGAAAATATCGTTTCTGTTTTTTTACAACGAGTCCTTTCAGATTTTTTAAGGATAAGGATACCCCCGTCGCATAATGAACCTTCATTACAGGAAGATTGATGATTTTATCAAATTCATACACTTCTTTAGCAATTTTCACTGTCTTAAGGATCAATGGTTTTTTTACTTTAACTTCCCTTGCTTCCGATCTATTTAAATTTAGTAGATCAATACAATATTTTTTAGATAATTCGGCATATCCACTTTTCTCAAAACACATATCCGTCATGCTTTGATTTCCATAAGTAGATTCCCCTATGGCTATTTTATTGACTCCATATTCAGTTAATAATTGAATCAGTGATTCGGTCAATTCTAAATTCGTCAATCCTTCTGTACCATTCAAATTCGGTTTCAACATTACCTATCACTGTAACTGACAAATTCTTTCAATCCACCGAGTAAATCAAGTGCCTTCACCAAGCCATTTTTAATTCCTTTATTTGTTTTTGCAATGCTTACAAGACCCATAAATATCTCACTTGTATTGTTTTAATCGAAACCCGATTTCCCCTACGATACCCGCCGGAACAATTTGTAATACATAAATTAAAACGGTGGTATGCACCTTGTCCGGGTGGGAAAAAGAAGCTAATATCATGGAGATTATTGGTATGAGAATACCCCAACTCCAACCCTTGAATTCCAGCCAATACCCCAATAAAAATGCTCCCGTCAGTGTTCCCGGTAAGATGGAGAAATAAATAGTCTTAATACTTAATGGTGCGTTCCATATTTTTGAAACAGTAACCATGGCGGCAATATTTAACACACTGGCAACCAGACAAGCGCCAACGATACACACGATGATTTTCTGACTTTTATTCCATTGCATGGATTCACCGATACCTATTCTATCCTATCCCACCCAGGATTTCACAGTAGAGACGTAACATGTTACGTCTCTACCATGGGATGTTACGGTCCGTATCGTACGAGATCACCATTACTGACTGTTCCGTTGGATGGGTCATAGAACAGTGCTCCTTCATCATCAATGATATCCGGCCCAAAACTCCAGAGTATCCATTGGGCAGTGGAAGTATATACCCCGGCAGTACTCAATTTGCTAAGCACGTCTCCGGGTGAATAATCCTCTGTGGAATAATGATATGGGTGCTTGATTCCCGCTGTTGGTCCGGTAGTATTCTCGTGAAAGAAAATATCCGGTTGGATGGAAGTGATATAGGCTACCGGGGTTGTCAAAAACAACGGTATATGATGGTCATCGGTGTCGTAGGGACTGTTATAAAATGGATAAGTATTATTATCCACGTCATAACTTTCCAGGGCAATGGCAACCATGCGTTGTTCATCCCGCACACGCGATACTTTAGTACGTACCTCTGCGGATAGAAAATTGGGTATGGCAATCGCCGCCAGTATGGCGATAATCGCTACTACAATCAATAGTTCAATTAAAGTAAATCCCGCCTTTAGATTTCTTCGATTCATAAAGACATCTCCTTTGATTTAAAAAATATAATAGAGTAGAGATGTCAGGATTCGGGAGGGGGTGTGATTACATCGGAAATGTAGGGATTCGCCTTATGGATAGAAACTAATGCAAGTATTTGAGAAGGCAAAAGGGGAACCAAACTCGATGGGAGCGGAAATAACGCGTGATAAAGGGAATATCCTGATACGGCTATATCAGTGTTTCCCCCGCAGGCACAATCTTTGTAACAAGGAATCCCAGTATCCTCTGCCGATTGTTGTTTTGCCTGCATACCACAGCAACAACATCCCTTTCCCATAGAACAGCAGCCGCAGTTACAGCAACAAGCTGGTTGTTTGAGAGACTCTTCAGAAACTACTGGGTAATAGTTATACGGAAATAGCCGAACAATAAAAGATATAATTAAAACAGTAAGTGCACCTGTTTTGAGTATTTTTTTTCGCATAACCTCGCCAGTTTTATATATATTAACATAATTTTAGTATGGAACGTTCCGTAACGTAAGGATATTGGGAATAGAGCGTATCTCTTAGATGATGAGTGGTATTGGGAATATCACAAAGAGCGCTCAAGTTCCGATGCATTGAATTACTTAAAAAACAATGCATAAAATTATCCCCGCTGACCATTAATTTACTCTGTTTTTATCTAACTATTATTGATTAAATTTATCCTTTCCAATGACCCGATATAATTGATCCACGCTTAGGTTATAATCTAGAACCGCTTTGGAATAATCGGTCTTGGCTTGATACAATGCAGTCAAAGCATCGAGATATTCCACGTTAATCCGTTTACCGGATTCGTAGGCCATTTTCATAATTCGGAAATCTTCTTCCGCTTGTTCGACTCCTTTTTGGGTTGTAGTTATATTTTGTTCGGCGGCATGAATGGCCAACCACGCGGATTCCACGTCGGCTTTGGTTTTCAAGATTTCCGCCTGATAATTATATTCCGCTTGTTTGTGGTTTTCCTTTGCCTGTTTAATCTGATAAAAACTTTGTCCGGAACCAAAAAACGGGAACGAGGCCACTAATCCAACCGACCATCCTTCCGTATTATCCACTCCATCCATTTTCATAAAATCATTCATTGCCGTAAATCCAACCTGCGGATATAGACTACTTTGTGAAACCGTAATATCCGATTTGGCCGCTTTCAATTTATTCATAATTACCAGAATATCCGGCCTGTTTTTTAGAGCTATATCCAGAGAATCGTCTTGAGTCAATTCGATTTTTTCTGGTGTGATGGTATCTTGAGACAGGGTGATTGGTGAATTAGAATCCATGCCCATTAACGCACGCAATTGGACTATAGCGGTTTGATAATCTTTCTCAGTATTAGTTACCATTTGTCGGGATTGTGCCAAACGTGTTTCGTTTCGCAAGACATTGGTATAAGCGATTTTCCCGGTTTCATAGGCTTCCCTGTCATTCTTTACCCGTTCCTCCGATTCTTTGAGTAATTCATGATAAGTATTGACCAGTTCCCTAAAATATATTGCCATCCGATAAATCGTTTTGATCTGTAATATCAAATCCAACCGTGCAGATTGATAATCATTTTCTACGCTATTCTTTTCATTTTTGGATTTATTATACATCCCGATATTTTTCCCGCCGGTAAACAAGGGAACCATCAAAGTGAAATTTTGCACAATAGAGTTATTCGGTTCAATGTGTGTAATATAATCCGGCGTGGAAAGAGAATTCATCAACATTTCTTCATTCGCCTTTGCCAGAAACGTATTGGCAGAAAGTTTGGGATAGAAATTGGTCTTGGCTATGCCGACTTCATATTCGGCTGTTTTACGCTGTGATTCCATTGCCTTGAGAGAAGGTTGATTTTCCAGTCCCAATTCAACCGCTTGTTGTAAGGTCAATGCAGTCAAATTATCCGTTGTCTGAGAGAAGGCGTAAGAGCTTATTGAAAGAATCAGGAGAATCAAATATCCTGTCATTCTGAGTGAAGTGAAGAATCCCTTCCAAAGTTGTCTAATCATAGGTAGAACACTGAGATTCTTCACTCCGTAAAAAGCATTCCTTTTATTATAATTCTTCATGATTTTTCTCCTTTCTGACCCATTTAGATAAGTCATCCACATAGGTATGCATGATGGGAATATCGAATAACGAAAGAACAGTTCCAACAATTAATCCACCTAAAATCACCGTCCCTAATGGGGAATATGCGTCAATCCCGGTGCGAGGGAAAAAAGCCACCGGAATCATGACCAGAATTGTAATAAGAGATGTCATTAATATGGGACGTAACCGTTCAGGACAGGCAGTAATAACCGCTTGATTCCGTTCCATACCCTGTTTACGATATTTCATAATCATATCCACCAGTAGAATAGCAGTAGTCATATCCATGCCGGTCAATACAATAACTGCCATGATGGATACTGTTGAAAAAGATTGATGCGCCAAAAATAACGCGATAAAAACTCCTGCCAATTCCAAGGGTAGCGAAAAGACCATTTGCAAGGGTTGTAGAAATCCTTTGAATTGCGCCACCAGTACCAAGAAAATAAAAATCAGAGCCAATCCCAGTCCTTTTAAAAGGCGGTTGAAGGAATCCATCATTTGAGTCATATCGCCGCGGAGTTCAATGCCATAGTGCGGAGGGAAATTGATATTCCCAATCGCCTTCATCATGACGTCCATACTTAAATCCATTGAAGGCGGACCGTTCAGGCGATAGAATCCTGTAATGGTTTTTACACGTCGCAACCCATCGTGTTCAATCACTGTGGGCGCTTTACGGAAGCTCACATCTGCCACGGAAGAAAGCGGAACGGTGGTTCCATTTTTACTGGTGATATATACTGAGCGAAGGTCGGTCACGTCCCGGCGCTGATCCTGTTCATAGCGGACTAAAATAGTATTCTGCCGGATGTTGGGTAGACGATAGAATTCATCTGTGAGTCCCCCGCGGGTGGCGTAATAAACTTGTTGGGAAATATCATCCGGTGTTAGCCCCAACTCCTGTGCGCGTTGCGGGTTAACTTGCACTTCATAATCCGGAATTCCCATAACCCAGGATGTTCCGGGCTGCGCCAATCCCTTGGTATTCTCCGCAATTTTATAAACTTCATTTCCCATTCTATCGAGCATGTTCAAATTGTCACCATACACCAACATTTGAATAGGCGCTTCGGAAGAAGCCATGACATCCGCACCCATTTCTTTAATTTGGAATCGGCGAATGGCGGGAATGGTTGCCAGCGCTTCCTTTTGAACGGTATCAATAACATCCCAGATAGTCTTTTTTCGTTCATCTTTATCCGAAAGTGTCATCATAAAAGTGGCAGCGTTCACGGCAGGCATGGCATACCCGGTAAAAAAAGGATTGAACGATTCAAACATAGTCTCCGTGCCAATTTCTGTGGAGACTTTCTTAATCTCTGGATGATTCAAAATTATTTTTTGTATTTGAAGAGTGGCTTTTTCAGTTTCTGCAAAAGACGTTCCCGGCTGCATTTCCAGCACACCATACGCCTGGCCAACATCACCGAGGGGCATCATTTCACTGCCGATAAAATAATAAAAACCGAAACCGATAATCACGGTGACTAAAATTCGTGCGATATTAGAGAACCGATTCTCCAACATCCATGCGATAATTTTCGCATATCCCTTTTCCAACCTATCTAAAAAGTTTTGGAAGGGAGAAAGAAACGTTCGATAAAACACAGAGTTTCTTTCCTTGACCAATTCGTCATGGGGTTTCAATAAATTGGACGCCAGGAGCGCCGTGAGTGTAAAGGAAACAAACATGGACGCCAAGAGCGCAAGGATTAAGGGCCAGACCAACTCCACAAACATCGCTTGGACAATTCCACCGCAAAATAAAAGCGGTGACAGAGCTAACACTAACATCAGCGTCGAGGCAATCACTGCCAACCGGACTTCGGTAATCCCAGCAATAGTTGCTTCTTTCGGTTTGTAACCCATCCTCAAATAACGTTCAACAGCGTGAATATCAATAATGGAATCATCCACCAACCGGCCAATAGATAATAGAAGACCGATTAAGGTTCCACTATTTAACGTCATCCCCAATGGAACCAAACCGAGTATCGCAAGGCTCAAGGAAGTTGGAATAGTTAACAGGGAAATCAATGCACCCCTCCATTCGCCGAGGAAAAACAATACCGCGATTCCGGTTAGGAAAATGGCGACGGCCAATTCTTCGAACATATTCCGGAAAAGGATATTGACGAAATGGGAATTGTCATAAGCAATTTGCGCATGAAGACCCGGATTTTCTTTTTCAAGTTTGTGCAATTCCCACAAGACTTTGGGAACCACAAGCGCGGAACTGGCTTCGGGATTTTGAATCACGGAAACTTCAATCCCCTGCTCGACTTTTCCATCATGAGTGTAATAAAACGCGCTGCGTCTTTCCCAATCGGTATCCAGCACCTTTGCTACGTCTTTAACATATACAATCCGATCTTGATTGGATTTGATAGGATAATTTTCCACTTGTTCCGGTGAAAGCGCACGGCTGTCAATACGGATAATGGATTCGCTATCCCCGTGAGTCAATGTTCCACCCGTTCGGCTGACATTAAATTTATCCACAGCCGATTTAACATCCAGAATGGACAATCCAAACGCCGCCAACTTATTTTTATCTACAACGATTTGTAATTGACGGTGATAACCGCCAAAAGGGACAACGGAATAAACATCTTTAATTGTTTTTAACCTGTTTACAATCTCGTTATCCGCAAATTCACGGAGTTTGACTTTATCCCAAGTATCGCTCGACAAGTGTAGTGAAAGAATCGGCAGGTTTAACGGATCGATCGCCGCGACCCAGGAAGGTTTTAAATTAGCGCCAGTCACGGGAAGTGTTGCTTGAATTATATTCATTAGTGATTGGGTATCGAAGAGCGCCTTTTTCATATCCGTACCGTATTCCATTTCAAGCGTAACCACAGAGAGACCGTCTTGAGAACTTGACCGGATATAATGCAAATGTTTTACATTGACCAATTGCTCTTCAATAGGTTTACTAATATACATTTCCATTTCTTCCGCCGAAAGTCCCGGCATACTGGTCACTATGCCAATCATCGGGCTTTCGACATAAGGCATCATCCGGCGGGGCAAATAAAACCCGATGGTGAGTATGGAGAGAATGAATATCCCTACATAGAATGAAATAATCGTATGGGGATGTTCAATGGACCATCGAGTGATATTGCTCCCGCCCGTTGTCATTTTATTTTTAATTTCGGTTAGCATACATATCTCCTCATATCATACCGGTTACATTTTCATCCCAGGCATATTGTCCATGGAATGGTTATCCTGTTTTTGCGTATCATGACTCATGCCGGGCATGTCTTTCATATCCGGCGGAGGTGGCATTGTCGCAGGTCCCTCTTTAGTCCATTGACTTGGATAGACCCAATCACCATCCTGGAGTGATTGCATACCCGCCCTGATAACGACTTCCCCTTCTTTTAATCCATCCAGTATTTCCGTATTATTGGAATCACGAATACCCAGACCGACTTTTTTTAGATGTGCAATACCGGGACCGGAAGACGATTTCACTATAGATTTAGTTTTCTTTATGAGCGGCATTCCACAGATGGGACATTTCCCTGGCTTATCCAAATGGATTTGAGGATGCATTTCACAGGTATAATAGACTTCCTGCTTAGTGCTCTTTTTTCCCATACCCGTATTCCCTTCCACTGTCCAAACAGCCGTTGTATTTTCACTATCCAATCGGACGATAGCAGATGACGGTACCATCAAAGCATTGGATTCGTGTTCGCCGGTTATCTGCACAGAGACAAAATCACCCGGTAATAAGCGGTGGTTCTTATTTTCCACCACAGCTTCCACAACGACTGTGCGTGCCGTAGGATCCGCAGAAGGAAAAATGGAGGTTATATTCGCCTCCACGGGTTGATTTTCATTTTTGGAAGAGATAATCGTAATCCGATTTCCTTTTCTAATTCCCGTCAAACCGGCTGTTGGAACATTCGCTTGAACCCGTACCTTGTCTGTCTCTACCAATCTCAATATCGGTGTACCGGGTTCCACCAAAACGCCGGGACTGATCATCCGTTCACTGACATAACCATGAATAGGAGAAAGGATAGACGTGTAATCCCGGACAATTTCTGAAGTCTTTTGTTCTGTCTTGCTGGCTTCCAACATGGCTTTGGTTTTATTCAAATTGAATTCCGCGGCTTGCATCATGGCCAAGGATTCTTCGTGCATATCGTGATGGAGTTTCAGATTGGCTTCCGCTGTTCCATATTTCGACAACTCCATTTGATATTCATCCTTGGATACAGCACCGTTTTTATATAACTTTTCTTCGCGTTCAATTTCATTTTTCCAATATTCATAATCAGCCTCTACCGTTTCAATTTCATGTTCATGAGATGCTACTCTGGCTTTTGCAGCATCTAATTCACGTTCTGCTTTTTGATATTCCTGTTGTGCGGCTTCAACATTCAATTCCGTTTCTTTAACTTTGGAAGAGAGTTCCTCTGTATCCAATTTGACTAATAATTCACCGGGTTTCACTTCATCGCCGGGATAGACATTCATTTGCAATATCCGTCCCGTAACCCTGGGATAAATATCCTGTTGAGTATAGGGAACAATGGTCCCCGAGTAATTCACAACTTCATCTATAGCCCCGCGCTCCACAATAGCCGTCGCCACCGGCACATATCCCGTTTGCCCACCCATTGCCTCCATACTCATATCCGCGCCACTTTGATGAACGGGCATTCGCATGGGATTTCGATATTTTTTGACGATCCATATCGTCACTATCAAAGTTACTAATATGAGTAATGTTGAGTAAATGTATTTCTTTTTTGATTTCATGACCCACTCCGTATAATAAATGTTAAATGTTTAAAGTTTAAGGTTTAAAGTGTTAAACCAAGAACTAGAAACTGGGAGGGGCGTGAGGGGTGTAGAGGTGTGTAGTAAGAAGTAGTATTGCTATGATTAGAGGCGGTGAATGGATTGTCCAGAAATGTGCTAAAAACGTGATGTTCAGAAATTGCACAACGTCTTGAACCATATCCGTTGATTTAAACACGATTGTTTTTAGTTCAACATAGTGAAACAATACCGGTACGGTATAAGATTCTGCCATAGAGATACAGATTTGTTTCAATCCATTATTAGAATGATTGGAATTATCGCTCGTAGAAAAAGGTTTCTCTTGGGTTTCACAACAGTTGTGTGATATTGGTACATTGGAACTTAAAAGTGCACAGTGACCGACACACGGTATCAACATCCATAATACGGCAAGGAAAGATAAAACTAATCCTATTTTCTTTCTATCCAAATGCATATCTGAGATTCTCATAAACATGCTCTATTGTCAATATTTGTTGGTACATTTTTTAAAGAAAGTCATAGTATTGGGATTACAAAAGAAAAATAAGTTTAGAGTAGAGTTGCGGCATCAGGATGATTTTAGCGCATGGGCACTATACTAAAAAATAAAACCTGATATAATTTTAATCGGAGGTTCAGCTCATCCCACTGAACCTGCTTGTACAGGGTCGGGCGCGGAGCCCTCCAACCCCGGCCCTTTTCTTTTTTATTTCCCACTTTCTCGTCACTCCCCGAATGACTCACAGAGTTATTCCTATCCACTTGTTACATCCTTCAAAATAATTCTTCTCCAAATGGCGAAGAATTCAAAGCTTATTGATATTATTAGAGATAATAACCTTTTATCAAATGGTAAGAGAGTTACTTATCCTCATGAAATAGCAGGCAGGCCATATTGGTCTTGGTATGAACGAGATTGATCTCGTTCATACCAAGGAGCGGAATTAAAAAAAGGAATTCCGGTTGAACAACGGTCCAAAGTTATTAAGGAGACATCGGGAATAGGTGGCGCAAAAGTTCCCGATGCATCTTTGGAACGGAAAGTCAAGAAAAAAGAGTTTTCCCTTTTCCCGAAAACGTCCTTGTTGACTTTTGGGGATTCCTCGAATGGTGTTCCTTCTGGAAACCTGTATAACTTGTTTTTCTCTTATGGAACATCGTGGGTTCTCACCACAACGACTGAAATTGTTTTTACTTTGTTGAAAAAATATTTTGTTTTACCTACACATCTTTTGGGGTCTCGAAGACCAATAAAAATTTCGGGAATGGAAGAAGGGGCCTACTCATCAAAAAAAGGACCTTGAAATGGCCAATGCATCGGGGAGACTCTCCCTCTTCTCCGATCGGAGTCGTCTACCAACGTTCCCCTGCGAGAATTCGGTTAGGACGGCTGACCAGAACGGATGTAGCGTGCTCTATCTCGGGCTTGTCGTGTCGGGTCGTACTCCTTTCCGGTCAACCACAGCGCATAGATTGCCGTAACCATACTGCGAGCAACCGTTAATTTGGCGCGATGCGAGGCTCTCCCCTCGTGCATCGTTAAACGCAGATATTGCTGTTGAAACACGCCCCCTCTTTTACGAACTGCGGATTCCGCTGCTTGTTTGATTGTCCCTTTTAATCTCCGATTGTATTCTTTGGTTAATTTCGTGCTATAGACCTTCTCCCCGGAAGACCGCTGGTCTATCCGCAGGCCAAAGTATCCCAACAAGCGCTTCTTGGTGGCAAACCGATAAGGAGTTTCCACCAAGGCATAAATGGTGACCGCATGAATCAAACCAATGCCATCGATTCTCATAAATCGGCTAATTTCTGGATAGTGCGACTTCTCTTTTCGCAAGGCCAGCAAAATCTCCAAACGGCATCTCCGGGTCTGGTCGAGTTGTTGCCATAACCCTTCTACAATCATCTGCGGAACCTTCTGGGAAGGCAACTTCTTTCTCCAGGTGTCTCGCTGTTTCTCTCCATACACCGTTTTTCCATTACAGGGAATCCCATTTTGTCGAAACTTCGCTTTGATCTTATTCTTTAGGCGCGTCTCCAGGGACACGGTATCATGATACGCCAAGACTAACTCTCGAAACCGGCGCGGCTCGCCCACCGGATGATAAATCTCCTTGAGATATCCCCCACGACCTAATTGTGCCAGTTTCTCCGCATCTACAGAATCCCTTTTCTGTCCGGCACAGGCAATCCACCGATTCTCTTTCGGATCACTGATCACCAACTCTTCTCCATAGCGCGTACAGGCCTCTTTTGCCCATCCCGCTAAACTTCCTTCCTCCATGATGACCTTCCGGGGACGAGGCACACTCCGGATATACTCCAGCATCCCTTTCTCACTGGTGGATACGCTCCCGCGTTGGATCACTTTCCCTTGCTTATTCACTACCGCAAACTCCAGACTGGCGATATGACAGTCCATTCCGATATAATACATTCGGGTATCTCCTCTCGTCTTTCGATAGATTTTTGTGTAACCAATAAAAACCTATCATAGCTCGACGAGGAATACCCCTCCGTTCCATATTCTCATCAAAGGAGTGGCGCAAGGGAAAGGGATTAATTGAGAGGAATGGGGTATGTGCCATTTTGGCATAGTATGCACCAAAACGTACAAATCTAGCCGGATAAGGTTCAAGTTCTCTCCGTACCATCTCCATACCAACGCCGTACCATCTCCCATATAGAAAGCATGCCAATAGTGAGTTACAATTCCGTACAATTGATGTACCTTTTGGATAAATTCCGTGTATTTTAAAAGTGGTAGGTGAAAAGATATGGACTCAAATGTCAACCAGAAAGGGAGAATTGAGCTATTAAATAATAGAGCGAGAAATTTTCTGGTTGACAATTGAAAAAGAGTATAGTAAGTTAGAAGTTAAGCCCCGAGGGAGACCCTCATGACAAAAGAAATTACCCAAGGAAAGAAGAAAAGTCGTAGTATGTCGAATATTCGCAAAGAAGTGTATTTAACGGAACATGCCTTTTTAAGTTTAATATTATCAACGATTGAGGTTCATCCGAAGGAGACCTATGGGGTCTTGGTGGGGTATCGGGAACGGAACCGGTATATCATTGAATATGCCATTCCCTATCAAACCGCCGAACGCTTCCATTCTTTTGTATACCGGAATGAACGAGCACATGAAAAAATTGTACGGGTACTGGGAGATTTGGCAAAAGTTCGAAATATCGGTGATTTCCATTCTCATCCCGATATCAATGTGTCCCCGAGCGATGAAGACAAAGAGGGGATGTCACCATCGGAGGTTTATTTAATCGTAGGTTGTGACAAGAAATTACGGGAAGTTCCCTGGAATTATAACCGGGACGGCACACTTTCCGGCACGACCCGGGATAACCTGTTGAAAATCCGGGCGTATTATCCCATGGATCTCGAAAAGGAACTTATCCGGTACGCGCCGGTACTTTGTCCCTTTGCGCTGGGATATAGGAAACCAGCACAAGGGCCAATTGATTAGCAGAAATAGGAAATGGGAATTAGGAGTTGGGAGTTAGACATTAAGATATTAAAAATGGCTCGGTGGGATACCTTCACACTAGATAGATTTTTTGTTTTCCTTAATTTTTGGTATAATATCTAGCTTACTTTTATTTTCAATCTTGTGTAGAGACGTAACATGTTACGTCTCTACAATAATGCATTAGGAGAAATAAATAAACTTATGTTAAAAACATTACGAAATCCAAAACATGTAAAACGGATTATGATGTGGACATTGATTTTGGTCATTCCTTCGTTTGTAGCGTTTTACGGGTGGAACAGTTTGACCGGCTCGAGAAATCCATCCGACGAAAATCTGACTTATGCGGCAAAAGTCAATGGAGTAGAAATTTCTCTCCATGAATATCAAGACGAATATCAACGCATGGTTGACCAGTTAAAACAGATGTATGGAAAGAGTTTCGATGAACAGGAAGCCGCGCAGCTCGGATTGCCCAGTCAAGTGATTGATGAATTGGAAGATAAGGCGCTGGTTTTACAGGAAGCGCCTAAAATGGGAATCAGCGTTTCGGATGAGGAACTGCGCAGTGTCATATTTACCAGCAAGGCATTTCAAGACGATAACAACCGGTTTAGCCAGCAATTATATGCCCGGTTTCTGTATGACAAACAAATGACACCGGAAATATTCGAAAATCAATTACGACTGGACCGGATGTATTCGAAAGCGCAAAACGCAGTTACAGATTTTATCAAGGTAACCGAACCGGAAGTAAGGGAAGAATTCCGCAAAGAATTCGAGAAAATGTCGGTGGATGCTTTACGATTTTCCGCCATGGATTACATTCAGAATGTCAATGTGGATGACAAAGAGGCGGAGACCTATTACAAGGCGCATACAGGGGATTATACGATTCCACCGCTTTATAATCTGGCGTACCTAACGGTTTCTCCCAAATTATTTGAGAAAAATATCCAGATTACGGACAAGGATATCAAAGATTTCTATGCCGACAATCCGGAACAATTCACCACGCAGCCGCGGGTTCATGTCGAGCATATTCTAATCCAAGTACCGCAAAACCCATCACAAGCACAAGTCCAAGTTGTGCAGGGTAAAATAAAACAAATTTCAGACAAATTGATTGCCAAAGTACCGTTTGAGCAAGTCGCCAAGGAATTTTCCGAAGATCCGGGATCCAAGGATAAAGGCGGAGATTTGGGTTGGATTAAACAGGGAGACACCGTGCCGGAGTTTGAGAAAGTGGCATTTTCCACAGCAACCGGTCAAATCAGCCAACCATTTCAAAGCAAATATGGGGTGCATATCTTAAAAGTTCTCGACCGGGAAGATTCGCGAGTTCAGAAATTGGAAGAGGTCAAAAACGCCATTGTGGAAACTTTGAAAACGCAAGACGAGGATTCTACGGCGGAAGCACAGGTGGAGAAATTTCTAAAAGAAATAACTCCGCAGACAAAGATTCTCGATCTGGCGGAGAAAAACGGGTATACCAAGGGAACGACCGGCTGGTTTGCCGGAAATAAAGTTCCCGGATTTGAAGACAACAAGGATTTGGGCACTGATTTGTTATCTTTATCTGTTGGAAAAGTCGCGGGACCGGTAAAAACCAAAGCGGGAGATAATCTCCTCCAATTAATCGGGAAACAGGACAGCCGTATTCCAAAATTCGAAGAAATCAAGACGCAGGTCAAGACCCAATTATTATTCCAAAAAGCGCAGGAAGAAGCCAGAAAAAAGTCACAGGAAGCTGATCAAATGGTGAAATCCGGTGTCTCACTGGAAGATATCGCCACAAAGATGGGAAGAAAAATAACCTCGCTGCCTCCGTTCAGTTTAGGAGATAATATCCCTGGTATCGGCAAACAAACTCCATTAGCTATCGCGGCCTTCAATTTACCGGATGGGAAAACCAGCAACGCATTTCCGGTTAACGACCCAATGCAGCGCGGACTGATAGAATATTTCATCATCAAAGTGAAAGGGCGGGTTGGTGCATCGGAAGCCAATTATGTGGAGGGAAAAGCACAGATTGAAGAAAAGGTTTTATTGCAGAAAAAACGGCAAATTTTCAACGACTGGGTTCAGACATTGAAGAAACGGGCAAAGATTGAAATCAACAAGTCATTGTTGTCTAGCAAAGCGGAGAGCAGTTCTTAAGGATTTGATTTCTGTCAGACGATTTTCTTGATCCAACCACCGCCCAGCACGGTATCTCCATCATAGAATACAGCGGCTTGGCCGGGAGTAATAGCCCGCTGAGCGGTTGAAAATCGCAATACTACTGATTCGTCCGCTTGTGGTATTATCTGAGCTTCCGCGCCGGGATGTTTATAACGAATCTTCACCATTGCCGGAATTGGCTTATCAGGAATCTCTCCGGAAATCCAGTTAACATTCGTTACCAGACACGCAGATTGTAAAATTTCTTCCGACGTACCCACCACCACTTGATTCTTTTCCATATTAATTTCCGTGACAAACACGGGTTGACCGGTAAAGGGATTGTTTTTTGTGGCGATTCCCAGCCCGCTGCGTTGACCGATGGTGTAATGATGCACTCCGCGGTGCGTCCCCAGCACATTCCCCTGCGTATCCACGAGTTCACCTTCCGGAGGAATCTCTTTTTCCACCACCCCCTTTAATTCCCCCTCCTTAACTAAGGAGGGGGAGATGGGGGTGGTAGGTTTTCCTTCGAGCCATCTTTCCACAAAAGCCGCGTAATCTTTATCCGGCACAAAACAAATATCCTGGGATTCGGCTTTGTCCGCAACCGGTAAATTCCATTCTTTCGCCATCGCACGAGTTTGCGGTTTACTAAACCCGCCCAAAGGAAAAAGGGTTTTTGCCAATTGGCGTTGGGTCATGGAAAACAAAACATAAGACTGATCTTTATTATCGTCTTTTGCCTTTTTTAATTGATATTTTTTCGTAGATTCGTCATATACAATTTGACTGTAATGACCGGTCGCCAAGTAATTCGCGCCCAAGGATTCCGCGCGGGATAACAGGTCATCAAATTTCACATTTTGATTGCATAAAATACAGGGATTGGGAGTACGTCCAAGAGTATATTCCGAAACGAATTTATCAATCACTGAACTGGAAAATTCTTTTTCATAATTCAGTACATAAAAAGGAATTCCCAGATGGGACGCTGTTCTGCGTGCGTCTTCGACATCCCCCGTCCCGCAACAATGGGACGGTCCGGAGTATAACCGCATGGTGATGCCGATAACCTCATGCCCTTGATGTTTCAAATACGCCGCCACGGTTCCGCTGTCCACACCGCCGCTCATAGCGACCACTATCCTTAATTTTTCGCTCATAGAATAGATATTTTATCATAGAAAACAAATCCATTGTCATTCTGAGCGCAGCGAAGAATCTCGTTCGATAAAGGTTTTTTGGACGCTTGAATTTATTGGAATTATAAACTTTGTGCGAACGCACAAAGTTCTTTGGATACTATCTTTTTCCCAATACTCCTTTAGCTTTTAACAAACGAGACCTCTGAAAAAGTATTGTTTTTGTTTTACAAGAGTGATAAATAAAAAAAGAGAAGGTTGAGGAGGAGGAAAGAAGCGGTTGGGAGAGTCCAACGACCTTTGGAGGAGTCTCCAAAGAGGAGAATACACTGGTATTCTTGTCCTTTTCGGATTAAGGAGACACAACTCCCCTGCGTTTGACCATCCGGACCAGATTCTCGGCCATGACCGCCATCTCCAAGAATTGTTTCACTCGTTGTAATCCGCTGACCGTCATCTTGCGTACCCCGCGCCAGAGTTTGAGACACCCGAAATACGATTCAATCAGATACCTTTTCTTCTTTTTCCAGCGCTCATTATGTCGTACATCTTCAGGTTTCTGGACTCGGGCATGGCGCTGATTCCGTAAAATCCCATCCACGATCCCATGGCGTCCCAACCACTCCCGATTCCGTTTCGCATCAAATCCCCGGTCCGCCAGCACGATCCCTTCCTCTCCGGTCAATACTTGCGGCAGTAAAAATACATCATGAATATTCGCAGGCACGACTAACGGTCGTCCCCCCAACGTCGTCTTGGGATCATAGCGTAAACACACATTATATCCATGCACGATCTTCAAGGGTCCTCGTTTCCCGGTTCCTGCTTCCGGTTCTAAGGGTTTCCCTTCTGGATCTGTGGCCTCTTTCTTATGATGACTTTCCACGAGGGTCGCATCCACAATCACCACACTCCCTTTCTTTAAGGACACCTTCTGCCGTCCTAACTGTTCTTCAAACCAGCCCCACAACTCGTTCTCCACTCCCGCCTGGCGAATTCTCTCCCGAAACTTCACCAGCGTCGTATCATCCGGCACTTCCTCCCCAAAAGCAATCCCCACAAACTCCCGAAAGGACAACCGATCCGTAACCTCTTCAACTACCCGCACATCTGACAGATTATAAATCCTTTCCAACAACCATATCCGAAATAATACCTCCGGCGCATACCCCGGACGTCCCTGATCCTTCGAATACATTCCTTCCAACCGTTGATGCAGTCCCTTCCAATCCAGCATCCCTTTCAGTTTCTCCAAAAACTTCCCGGTCTTCGTATCCAACTCCATCCATCCTTGCAGTAAGTGTCCTTGTCCTTTTTCTTCCCCGATCATGTGTCTCTCCTTTTAGGTTTTCCTTCCCATACTCTCAATCCCAACAAAAGGTAGACTTTTTCAGAGGTCTCAAACGTTAAAAGCTGGTGGATTTCAGGCAGATGGAATTCTTTACCGAACGGTAAAAAATTATTAGTTCATTGATTTTATTGAAGATCACTGCTGTCCAAGATAAATTCTATTCTCTATAAATATCCTTCCAAATCACGGTTTTAGACAAGCAAATGCCATTTTGATAAACCAGGTTGTCTCCTCTAGGCATCTCTGCTGTCCAATTAAATAATCCCCAGAGAAAGTTGCTGGGCCCCCAAGGGTTCCGGGGGTGGGATTAATGGATTTTCAAGCCATTCCCATAAGTCCCGATAGACAAACAGGTTAAAACGCAAAAGAGCCAACAGGTTGCTGAAGGACCAGCCATGGGTGGAGCGCGTTTTCAGGTATTTGAGCAACAACAGGGCAATCAGTGCTGTCCAAATCTGAATCTTGAGAGCATTGGCCGAGGTTCCCACAAAGCTTTTCACCCGTAGTTTCTGTTTGAGGGTCTTAAAAAAGATCTCAATCTGCCAGCGGTCTTTATAAATAGCGGCAATCGTGGTGGCTCCAAAGTTCATATGGTTGGTCAGGAATACGATCCCTTCATTGGATTGGGGATCTTTTACCTCGATCCGCCGTAAGGGATCGGGATAATTATGTAAGGCATATTGACCCGTCAGATAGATGATCTCATCCTTTAGAATCATCCGATTCTGGGGGACTTCCTTCTCTTCCACCACCTCATAGCGGGCATTGCTTTTTTGCCGGGTCACAAAATAGATGCCTTCTTCATTCCAGTCTCCCAACATCTGATAATCCACACAACCCATATCGATCACCACGATACTGCCAGCGCTAAAACGCAGGCTGCGTAAGACATTCACCTCATGTACTTTCGCTTCGGTCACACAGGCAAAGGTCGGCAGATATCCTTCATGATCCAACACCAAAGGCAACTTGATGGCCCCTTTGGTCCGTCGGAACTTCGCCCAGTCAAACACCTTGGCGCATAGATCAATGACCGTCGTATCAAAACTCACCAACTGGTTCTTGAACCGAAACTTTTTCTTCCCCACAAACTCTCCTTGGTAGCGTTGCAATAGCAAATAAAACGTCTGGCGGTATAACTCCCAGGTTCGGTGCTCATTGGCATAGGCTAAGGTGGAACGTTTCGGCGCTTCCTCCATCCCTAGATGCCTCACTCTCCCGAGCATACTGGATAATCCTTGCGTAATCTCACGTAACGTACAGGCTTGTCCGATATGGCAAAACAGCATCCCTACTAATTGCTCCCAACTACTAAATCCCTTGGCCCCTTTCTCCGATTTCGTTTCCTGTACCAACCCCTCAAATCCTATCCGTGGGAGGAGGGATAGAATCTGTCCAAAAATACTGCTACACTTATTCATAGTATTACCTCCGGTCTAAGATTTTGTTTTTCGCAAACTACAATTTTACTTCGACCGGAGTTCTTTTTAAATCCCTATTTTGGACAAGTCTGATTGAATATAAAAACTTTCCACGATTGCGGAAAGTTTTTTTTAACTAAAGGTTTTCCAAAAAAGAAGGGCTGTTATTTTTGAAGGATCAGAATTTATAGTTGAAGAATTTTTATGTAAGATGTCGGAAAACTATAAAGGGCATTTCGTTATCGATGCAGAGAATTTAATACCTTAATTTCAATATTTCATGCGTTTTGAATCTCTTTACATTAGGAGCATTTCTCACTTCATCCATGAGATCCCAGTAACAATTCTTTGCAAATTCTGTGTTGATATCACTTGGATAAGTATACCGATACTTCCGCATATCGCCATCTTTACATACAATAATCGACCTTTTAAATTCTGGTTGCAAATAATCTTGTATACCCCATCTAATATTATTTAACTGCTCCACCAATTGACTTCCAAGATAATTCAAAATGTCACTATGAAATTTCTCGTAAAAATCATCTATTATTAATAGTCCATCCTCATTACTGCGTGTCACTTTACTTTTAGCAAGTATTTTTTGTAAATCTTCTACTCTTTTTGAAAGCCTTGAGAAATTATGTTTAGAAATATCTCCACATATTTCTATGAACTCCCGCCTACTAACAATGAGCTCAGTCTGAAGGTTAATAGATGGAAGATAAACCTTAACTTGGATTTCAGATTCCAACCAATTTTTGAATGTTGTAACCGCGTATTCTAATGTCTTGACTGAGTTATATTTGTTGAAGTTCGGGTTACTACATATTTCAATTAATGCATCCAAACATGAATTGCGTTTCCATATAAACTCTCTTGCTGGCTTCGAAAGAAAATCTACAAGAATAATATTGAAAAACCTTTGATGAAGTGAAGTCTTGAATTTTATCTCAGCACCACCATTGCCTTCCATCAATTCAAAAATTGTAGGATTTACCATTGAATCAATAGATTCATTTATAGCTTTTAGAAAAATAACTTCTTGTTCAATCTCTGTGAAATTCATAATAGTTTCTTTATTACATAGATTTTAACTAATTCTACAATATGTATATATACTTTGGAAAATCCTTAAAAAGCACTTTATTTACGACGCAGAAAGTTTTCTTGTATAACATTGGATCAATGGTTGTCAACCTTAATAAAAGTCGGGTAGAATAAGCTACCAGCATTAGGAATACAATAAAAATTATTCAAAATTCCTAGTGCCATAATTAACAAGATGGAATCATTCTTATCAATTATTATAATTACAATTTTCTTAGTGTTATTTTTAGCTTTATTCTTCATTTTGACGCATTTACGTGATCTAACAGATGAAGAAATGAGAATTTTAGTAAACAAGAGGAGAAATAAACAAATCAGGTTGTACTTTTCTTTTGACCGTAGAAAGTTTTTTGTGAATCAGGAATTTAAGAAAAAGATGCATCCTACTGGTAAATTCTATCCGCGCGACGATAAACTATATGAATTCCCATCAATAGCAGCGGGATTATTAAAAGGAAAGAAACACGAATGGATTATCATTGCTTTTGAAAGAAACAAAGCTGTCAATAAAATTTGGCTAAATAAGGGTGATGATAATCACAGTGTATCTTCTAACATCGTTATCGAACAAATAGCAAGCATTGCAAAAAAGGATAATCAGCAATCCGTTTTAATTTTTCATAATCATCCCAATAGCAATCCTAACTATTATAATTGTACAAAGCCGAGTGATCAGGATATTAAATCTGCTAATTTACTTGCCCAAAAATTAAATGATTGTGATCTCAATCTCGTCGAATTTATCTGTGAACGTGGAATGCATTATCAATATTTTCTTGCACCATCGAAAGGTTTTTTCCCTGAGAGAGAATTCTTTTATGAGTTAATTCAAGAAGATGGAAAGTCAAGGATAAATAATCTTAAACTACATATTGAAAGATTATTCGAGTGATATCATTTTATAAACCGCAAACTGTTTACCACCAAACTTTTTTACGCAATTCGACGATATGGTGGATGAGGCTGTCGCGGACGAGGATGATTTGTTGGATGAGGCGGTTGACGGTTTCGTCATCGGAGAGTTGTTTACGTTTGATAGCATCCAATGCTTCCAGACACAGATGGGCACTTTTCAAAGCGCGTTTAAGTTTAGCGATATTGCCGGTGAGCCCGTCCTTGTCATATCCCAAGGCATGCCCTCCGGCAACATGAGCGGCGATTTGATAACAATGGAAATGCAATTGATGAAGTTCCGGAGTGTCCAATCCATTTTCATAAAAAGGTTTGATGAATCGCGGAGTGTCCAGACCAAATTGCATGGAATATTGATACGCGGGCAACGCATCCAATTCGGCATTTTCAATATCCAATTCCAAGTCCAAGTCCGATTCCGCGGATTCCCACGGTTCCTGTGCCCGATATTCTTCATCCGCTTCCTTGGCCAATTCCAGCCATTGGGAATTCACGGAAGGGGTATGCTGCGCCATATCACTTTGGATTTTCTTGGAAAGTTCCTCATCGTCAGTATATTGTTCTTTATACTTGTCGTAGGCTTCTTCGAATTTCTTTTGGTAGTGTTCGGCGCGGCGTTCCTGTTCCTGAAAGAAGTGTTCCCAATCTTCTTCTGTCCAACTGGGCTGATCCGCCTCAGGCGTATAAATATCGTCCTGTTCCCATTGCATTTAGACTCAAAAACTCATTTCTCAATCAGGGTGGAATTACTTGTCACTTATCTGTAACAAAAATGACTAAGTAAACTCTAGCGTTATCTTTTTTACTTGTCAAGTGAAATATTTCAGTGGAGACCGGATGATTCTATTTCACTCTTTTTTTCTGCATATTGTAAATTATCTGCATTACGATGCTATTGGGTGAAACCTTGGAAAGAAAAGCCATAAATTTATTGTTGAAACCGGGAATGACCACCCTTTTCCCCTGCATTAAACCTTTATACCCAATTTCTGCCACCGTGTCCGCATCCATGATAGAACCGGTGAATAATTTCGATTCCTTCATATTGGCTCTGGCTTGGAATTCCGTACGTGTCGGACCGGGGCAGAGCGCGGTCACAGTCACGCCAGTGGATTTTAGTTCAAACGCCAGTGCTTCGGAGAAAGAAACCACATAGGCTTTACTCGCGTAATATCCCGCCATGAGCGGACCGGGTTGGAACGCGGCAGTGGATGCAACATTGAGAATTTTCCCATCTTTATTTTTTATCATAGCTGGAAGAAACAGCCGGGTCAGATGGGTTAATGCCACCATATTCACTTGTAACATTTGCAACCCATCTTCGACTGGAATTTCTGTGAACCTCCCATAGGTTCCGAAACCCGCATTATTGACTAAAATATCCACCGGTATTGATTTCTGCGATAACTCGTCGAAAATCTCCCGCGGAGAATCAGGTAATGACAAATCTTTGGGGATCACCGTCACAGAGACTTGCAGTGTTTTAGCCAACTCTTCCAACTTATCCCGCTGCCGTGCAACCAATATCAATGCATATCCCTCCCGCGCAAATATTTTCGCAAGAGAAAGACCAATCCCGCTGGAAGCGCCGGTAATAAGAACCGTTTTTTTATTCGTCACTTACGTTTCCTGCCGCCGAAAACAGTCAATTCAAAAATTTTCAAATAACAATCCACATCTTTGAATCCGATTTCCCGGAGCCACTCACACTGGTCTTCCACCGATGCCAAAATATTGGCATCTTTATCCGGTCTTTTATAATGCTTATCCGCCACGTACTGCCGGCTAATTTTCTTTCCTCTCTTCACCAGCGAAGTGTAGACAGAATCAATCATATATTCATCCCACACGCTTTCAACCCATTTTGTGGGAGAAGACACATGCTCAATATGAACAAACAAACCCGGCGATTTAAGCAATCCATAGATTTCCTTGTAAATTCTTTTTTTCCGTTTATCCGGTTGATGGTGAATGGAAAACCCGGAAACAATTACATCAAACGGGGCAAAATCGGAAACCGCATGGACCCATTGCGGCTCCGCGTAATCAATTTTGCGAAACGACAAATTGCCGGAATGCTCTTTTAAATCCACCCGCGCCGCGTCCAACATCGTATCGGAAAAATCCGCCAGTAATCCTTTTGCTTTCGGGAATTGACTGAGAATCGCAGATGCTAAAATCCCGTTTCCGCAACCCAAATCCAGGAATGTCTTGACAGGTTTGGGTTGAGCGGCAATCAATCTCAGCATGACCCGAATCTGTTCCGCCGCCAGTGGAATTCCACCCCGCACTACTTCTAAAAACTTTTTTGCCAATGCTGGCGATTTCCAAACTTCATCCGAACGTTTTTTCATAAATAGAATGGCCTTTCTTGTAAACCCTAGTGTTTGCCTTGGAAGAGATTAGAATTATCTTTTCAGAATTTCCGATTCTTCAACAATAGGTATTTCTGAACGTAGTGATTCGGAAGTTTCAAAATACGACGCGCAGCAAAAATCGGTTTCCCAGACATCCACGCGGACGACTTTCACGCGGTTATCGTTGACCCGTTCGCTGATTTCTCCGTAAAACCATTTGGCGATATTTTCCGCGCTCGGATTGATTTTCTGGAAATAGGGTTTTTCATTCAGATTATAGTGGTCCAACTCTTTCACGACATCTTTAATATGCCCCTTCAATACTTTGAAATCAATCCCCATTCCCAATTTATCCAATTCCTCACACCGGCAAACCACTTCCACATGATAATTATGCCCGTGCAAACGCTCACAATTCCCGGGATACCCGCGCAATTGGTGCGCCGCCGCAAAATCTGTTTTTATCCTGATTTCAAACATAAAATCCCCTCGCTTCCCTCTAAAACTCTTATTCTTTATCGTATCGTGATACTCCCGCAAAAGTCAATTTGACGAGTTGTCCAACGTATGTTACCTTATCAATTCCTAATCATTCTTTTCAAAAGAAACTTTTTATTTATGGCAGACGAAAAAATCAACCCGTCATCTGAATTTCTATTTACACAATCGGTTATTGACGCGATTACTCATCCCAGAGTCATGTTCCAACGGATTCAGAAACGGGACGGCACGATTGTGGATTTCGACAAATCGAAAATCGGCAAAGCGATATTTTCGGCGGCGGAAGCAGTGGGTGGAAAAGACCGGGACATGGCGGAAAATCTGTCAGACCGGGTAATTCTCTATCTGGCGCGAACCCATGACGACGGTTTATTGAATGTCGAA
This sequence comes from uncultured bacterium, assembly GCA_963768165.1. Taxonomy (GTDB): domain Bacteria; phylum UBP4; class UBA4092; order UBA4092; family UBA4092; genus CAVYHJ01. The sequence goes on from CAVYHJ010000002.1 coordinate 860,433, forward strand.
CAAATCCAGGATGCCGTGGAAAAAGTATTGATTGAAAACGGTCACGCGCGAACAGTCAAAGCCTATATTTTGTATCGGGACCAGCGCGCGCGTATCCGAAAAGTCCAAACGGGAAAAGTCCAATTAACATCCAAATTTCCGGTTATTTCTCCATCGCCTGAAGTCAGGGTGCAAACCTCCGATGATGAATTGGTGGATTGGAACAAAGAACGAATTATTGGAGCGCTTGTCCGGGAAGCCCAATTGGAAAAAGAAATCGCACTTGTGATTGCATCCGAAGTTGAACAGCAAATTATTTATTCCAAAATGCAGGTGGTCACTGTCGGTCTAATCCGGGAATTGGTGAATGCCAAACTCATTGAATATGGTTTGATTCAGGAACATCGCTTACATGCCCGACTGGGATTGCCGGTTTACGACATGGAACAATTATTTTTCCCGGATACAATTTTTCCACCCAACGAACCGTCGTCTCCGACCAGTCTGGATTCCACGATTGCCAAAGATATTTATCGGCAATATGCCTTGACACGGGTTTTCTCCAATGACGTGGTCACGGCGCACGCGCGGGGACAGATTCATCTACATAATCTGGATTCTATCACGCGATTGGTAAGCGGGCTGGTTCCCCTGGCGAATCTCATCAAAAACGGACTTCTTCTACCAACCAGCCAAACCTATAGGAAACCCGCCATTGAATTTTCCGAACTCATCACCCAATTGATTCAATTGGGCGCCGCATGGCAGAACTATTTTACTGAATCGGTGGACTGGTTGGCGTTTAATCTCCATCTCTCCACTTTCCAAATAAACCAGCAAGAATTAGATAAAGAAATTCGTAGATTTCTGACAGAATTAAATGGATTGGGAAATTCTGTAATTCATCGAATTCATTTTGTTTTTCCGAATCAAACCAATCCGGTGATACACGATATTTTCTCTAGTTTTCTCACGGAATATGCCAAGGGTGATGATATTGGAAGAAACTATTCCAATATTCTGCCGGTCATCCATCTATCTAATGAACTAGTTGGTGATGATCAAATATTTCACAAAATCGCAGAATTAATTAACGAAAAACGTAAGATTGAAATTCACTTTGACCACCAGGTAAAATTGGATTCCTCCTATACAATCCATAAAGTGACGTTAAATATAGTGGAAGCCGCGGCAAAGGCAAAAGATAACCTTACAGATTTTCTCACTCAATTGAATGAACCTATTAAGTTAGCCATCCAAGCACATCAACAGAAAAATCAATTTATCACCCATCTCCTGTCAACAGGGAAAAACAGCATATTATCTTTTTTGTCAGAATCTTTTGGAAATTCGATTCAAGAAAAAAATTACATATCGAGATTTGCGTTGGGAATTACAGGATTGGAACAAGCAGTAGAATTAGTATCTCTCTCACCCAATATGACGTTGGAAAAGAAGATGGAATTCGCGGTCACTGTATTGGAGAAAATCATTGCACTCGTAAAACAGGAGAGTTGGAAATCCGGTCTAAACGTCTCACTCGAACCAACTTCTGAGAAATCTATCACCCACCGGCTGAGTAAATTAACAGTTGGGGAAGGGATTCATGGGAATTGGACACCGGGAGCAGAGTTTGCAAAAGTTGACTCATTATCGCTTTATGAAAAGTTATATTCTTGTTTTGGGGATCGTGGAATCATTTCCATAAAGCCCACGTTACCCGTAGATAGATTTTTAAAAGAAATATTGGATTGTACAGAAATTCCAGGATTGATTTTTCTTCCTTAAAGAGTTTCGAGAATTTCCACCGGCTGGCTGTAATCCACACTATCCACATCAAAACCAAATAATGTCCGGAATTCGTGTCTATACCCCTCAAAATCGGAAATTTGTTTGAGATTTTCAGTAGTCACCTGCTTCCAAAGAGAGACGCCTTCGGCTTGTACATCAGTGCGCATTTCCAAATCATCCAAGCGAATCCGGCTTTCTTTATCCAGAACTGGCTGGCGATTCGGCCCCGCCTGACTCAAGAATAGACGGGTTATTTGTTCAATACACCCTTCATGAATCTTTCTTTCTTTCATAATGCGATACAGCAAACTGATATAAAGTGGAACAACGGGGATTGCTGCGGATGCTTGCGTCACGACTGCCTTATTGACAGAGACCCAAGCGTGTCCGCCCAATTTATTTTGCAGAGTTTGATTCAAACTCCGTGCCGTATTTTCCAGATGCTCTTTGGCTTTGCCAATCGTCCCGCTGCGATAAATCGGCCAAGTTAATTCCGGTCCGATATACGAATAAGCAATAGCACGCGCGCCTTGATTGAGTAAATTATGTTCCAACAGCGCATCCATCCAATATTGCCAATCTTCCCCGCCCATCACGGCAATAGTATCGTTGATTTCTTTTTCACTAGCGGCTGGCAGAGTAATCTCCATTACCTTTTCAGAAGCCAAATCCACGGTTTTACTGGTATACGCTTGTCCAATGGGTTTCAAAGTGGAGTTATGGACTTTCCCGGTTTTAGGATGCGTCCGGCGGGGAGAAGCCAAACTATAAATCACCAAATCAATCTTTCCCATTTCTGATTTAATCACATCCAAAGTTTGTCGTTTGAGGCTTTCTGAAAAAGCATCCCCATTAATACTTTTTGCCCACAACCCTCTGGCTTTTGCCTGCCGATGAAATGCTGTAGAATTATAATATCCCGCGGAACCGATTTTATTTCCTTCCGGCGCGCGTTCAAAAAATACTCCCAAGGTTTTAGCTTGAAATGCGGCAGCAGCGGCAATTCGTGAGGATAATCCATAGCCCGTGGATGCACCAATAATCAGTGCATTTATCGGTGTTTCCGGTTTGGCCTGTCGTTCCAACACATGTTGGAACTGACGTTCCACATTTTTTGCGCATCCCAAAGGATGCGCATTGATACATATAAATCCGCGAATTCGCGGTGTAATGACTTCAGCCGACATTGCTTTGTAATCCTTTCAAAAGGTTGCTAGGATTATAACATTTGACAGAGTTCTTATCTACCCGTATTATCGGGTTCTAAATTCTATGATAGCAAAAAACGTTCGAGTGAACAGAGAACCGGCCAATCCAACGGCACGCATTGTGCTTTTGTATCTCCTCGCGACAACTTTAATTTCTTGTCTTCCCATCGGAAAAGGACCGTTATTCCTGCTCTTCGCGGAACTTTTTGTCTCTTCCCTTCGTGACACTTTTCTGTTTGCATTACTGGTATCGTCAGCACTTTTTTACGGATATTTATTGGTACAATTCCTAGGAATAAAAACAGCAGGCCGATTGGAAATAATTTTGATTTCTGCCGGTCTGGGGATTGGTTTGGAATCACTATTTATTTTTGCTTTGGGATTCATCAATTTGTTTTATGCGGGTTTAAGTTTTGGATTAACCATTATCTTTTCCATTCCCGCTCTTATGTTTCTAATTTGGAAATGTGGTAAGAATATTGCCATTCTGCGGATAACTCTTTCCAAAAGTCCAGATGCGCATATCCATCGATTTTTACTTTATGCAATGAGTATCTTTACATTCTTACAACTGCTTGTTGCCTATCTCCCTCCGGTGGGATACGATGCGTTGGAATATCATTTTGGCGGGCCAACGTATTATGTCCAAATTCATAAATTAGGTTATCTTTGGGGCAACGCTTATGCAGCGTTCCCGGCAAATATGGAAATGTTAAATACGTGGGGGATGTTACTCCACAATGAGATTATCGGGAAACTTTTTATCTGGTTTGTGGGATTACTTACAACCTGGGCGATTTATTATACCGGCAAAAAACATTTTTCCTCTCTCACGGGTGCCATGGCGGGAAGTATGTTTGCGGCATTGCCCATGCTGGTCAAACTGAATCTGCAAGGGAATATTGATATTGCGATGGCATGCTTTTCGGTATTTTCTTTTCTAAGTTTCCTGAATTGGGAAAAAGAAAAAAGAAATTCCGATTTGGTTCTTTGTGGAATATTTTCAGGACTAGCTCTGGGTTGTAAATACATCATTATTACACTCAATGTATTACCTCTTCTTATCCTCATTTTCTTTTATCAAAAAGTAGAGAATAAAAAGCTATCCACATTATTTCTTTTTTGTATAAGTTCCTTTATCGTCTTTGTACCCTGGTTATTGAAAAATTTTTTCTTGACCGGCAATCCCGTTTTCCCCCTTGCCTACTCGTTTTTGGGAGGATATGAATGGAATAATTTTGTGTCGCATAAATTCGTTGAAGCCCACGCGCCCGTATTAGATTTTATACATCTTCTAAATGATCATAAAGGCCTTTTTTTACCTATATCGAGCGCTCCTTACACCTTGATTCCCATCCTTTTTCTGCCTGTTCTTTTCTTAATCAATAAATCCTCATATGTATGGAAACCCTTACTCATATACCTTGGAATCAGTTATCTGGGTTGGGTATTCACCCATCACGTTGACCGTTTTCTGATTCCCGTTTTTCCATTTCTCTGTTTGGCGGTGAGTATTGTTCTGGCAAGCGGGTTGGAAAATATTTATAACGCCACGGGAAAAGGCGGATATCGTGGTCTATTAGCACTTTTGGGAATTAGTTGTATTCTACTAAATGGCGCCTATCAATTTTTTACTTGTCAAAATATTTTCGATACCACAGCCAAGAATGCAAAAGTTACTTTGGTAAAGATTGAGGGGAAGCCTGACCAACTTTCTTTCGGTTACGGCGGGCCTTTTACCAAAGAATTTCACTGGAAATTCCCGTTCCAAATCTCCTGGCAAAAACAATTTCTCCAACAAAACGTGTCCACCTATCCCATCATTGAGTATATCAACACCCAATTGCCTGCCAACACCCAGTTATTATTTTTCGCGGAAGCCCGCCGGACCTATCTTCAAAGATCGGCTTTGATAAATACGGTATTTGATCCGATAATTTTCTTGGAAATGGCAAAATATGCCAATACTCCGGAAGAATTAAAAGCACTTTTTCAGGAAGCGCATATCAATTATATATTCGATAATCCTTATGAATTAAAACGATTGACTGATTTTTACGGTGCATATATATCTCCCGACACCGACCCTTCCAAAGTCCAATTAATGACCGATTTTCTGCAAACACAAACTCAAGAAATCTATCATTTTCAAGGAATGAAGATTTATCAGATTAAATAATGTAAAATGGATAACACTTAAAGAAGTTCAAAGTTTAAAGTCTAAAGTCTAAAGTTAAAAACTATATAAGTAGGCGATTTATGAAAAAACTAATTAAACGAAAACATTTTCTGCCTTTCTCTTTGCCGTCGGTGGGAAAAGAGGAAAAAAGAGAAATTATGAAAGTTCTGGACAGTGGATGGTTGACGACCGGACCGAGGACTTTGGAATTTGAAAAACAATTTGCTAGATATGTGGGTGCCAGGGAAGCCATCGCGGTAACCTCCTGCACCGCCGCAATTCATTTATGTCTGGCGGTTTTGAATATTAAAAAAGGGGATGAGGTGATATTGCCATCGCTGACTTTCCCTTCCACAGCCAATGAAATTGTTCATCTGGGAGCAACACCTGTTCTCGCTGATATAGAACCGGACACTTTTAATATTTCGATAAAGGACATCGAAAAAAAGATTACCAAACGCACGCGCGCCATTATCCCCACGCACTATGGCGGTCATCCCTGTGACATGGATAAAATTTTGGCCCTTGGGAAAAAATACAAAATCCCGATTATCGAAGATGCCGCCCATGCGCATGGTTCTCTTTATAAAGGAAAAATTATTGGTTCCTTAAAAAGTTTTGCCACGTGTTTTAGTTTCTATCCCACGAAGAACATGACGACCGGAGAAGGCGGGATGATTACCACGCAAGACCCGGAGTTGGCAAAGATGTTACGGGTTTATAGTTTGCATGGTATCCAGAAAGACGCGTGGAAACGATACACCAAAACAGGTAGTTGGTATTTTGAAATCATATTACCGGGGTATAAATACAATCTAAGTGATTTGCAATCCGCTCTGGGTCTTGCTCAATTAAAGAAATTAAATTCATTTATCAAAGCGCGAATTAAATTAGCCAAACGTTACACCCAACTTCTCTCCCAAATTCCAGAGATACAAATTCCAACCGCCAAACCTTACGTTACACATAATTGGCATCTTTATCCGATTTTAGGAAAAAACTGGACGTTCCAACAACGTAATCGGGTGATAGACTTTTTAAGGCAATGGAATATCGGCACGAGTGTCCATTTCATCCCTATCCATCACCATCCCTATTACCGCAAACGATTTAAAAATAATTCTCTCCCCGTGACTGACTCAGTTTATTCCCGTCTTATTACCCTACCCATCTATCCCGGCATGACAATGAAAGATGTCGAATATGTGGTTTCGGTATTAGAACATGGTTTGGCAGGTAAGGGATTTAGGTTAAAAGTAAAACGCTTATGAATAAAATAATAAATCCAGTATATCGAATATTTTTATCTTCCACTGCCATTGATTTACAGGAACATCGGCAAAAAGTTTCTGATGCCATTTTACGATTGGGAGATTTACCGGTTGCTATGGAGACCTTTAATGCGCAACCAAATGAACCGGTTGATGTATGTAAACAAAAAATACGGGAATGTAATGCTTTAGTTGTTATGGTAGCCCATCGTTATGGCTGGGTACCAAGTGTTGAAGAGGGTGGGGATGGGAAAAAAAGTATTACTTGGATTGAAGTAGAAACTGCTCTTGAAGAAAAGATTCCTGTATTTGCCTTTCTTGTGGATATGAATTATGGCTGGACTCAGCCTAAGGAACAGGACCTTCTTGTAAAAGCAGAAAAAGAAATAGATATTGCAGAAGTTGTCAAAAAAGTTCAGGCACTTAAAGATTTTCGTACCTTTCTTGAGAGTCAAGCTGGACTGACTCGGGATATATTCACAACACCAGAAGATTTAGCTTTAAAAGTAGCCACTAGTTTATCAACTAATATAAGGAAAACACTACTTGAACCTGATAAAACTCTCAGAAAAAGAATATTTGAATTCCGTGTAGTTCACCCCCTACAGCCAGCCCCCCATTTTCGCGGCAGGGAAGAATTGTTAAAGGACTTACAACTATGGTGGGAAAACCCAGTCACCCCTGACCGGGTTCGTTCTCTAGTTGCTATTGGTGGTACAGGTAAAACGGCTGTTATTGAATGTTTTTTAGCAAATATCCAAAAAGATAAATTGAGAGGAAGTGTTTTGGTATGGTCGTTTTATGAAGAACCGAATACCGATGACTTTTTACGAGAAACCTGTATTCTTTTTGCCGGAGAAGAGGGGGAAGGAGTAGGTGGACGGTTGGAACGATTGGAACGTGCTTTATCCGGCAATGAACCACATTTATTAGTGTTGGATGGATTGGAACGAGTACAATCTGAAGGCAAGACAGGACGAGCAAAAGGGGATTTGGAAGATCACCGAATAAGGAATCTGCTGCGTTCAATAGCAAGTGGTTTGGGACGGACACGTGCTGTAATAACATCTCGGTTTAAACTTAGTGATCTGGAACAATGGGAAGGAGCGGGTTATCGGAGTATACCATTGGATGAATTGGATAAAAAGACAGCAGTAAGTGTACTTCAGGCATGGGGTGTTAAGGGTGATGAAAAACAATTATTAAGATTGGCTGAGTCGGTAGGTCGGCATGCGCTATCTGTATCAGTTCTCGGTTCCTATTTGAATCATTACTGTCACGGCGACCCGGAAGGTGCAAAAGAATTTAGGCTGGATGAAATATCTGAGGATGAATCCCAGGCTGCCAAACTTGGACGAATATTAGCGGGATATGCAAAAAGCTTATCTGAAGAAGAACGTGACCTATTAATAAGATTATCGGTTTTCCCTAAAGGTGTTTCAATAGAATTACTTGGTTACCTAATTGATGCAGGGGGTGAAATTGCAGGAGCATTAATAGGGTGTAATCAAACTAAACTCTTGAAACTTTCTGAACGTTTGCATCAACAAGGACTAGTGTATACCTATTATCTACGAAATAGCATTACATATACTGCGCACCCGTTTTTAAGGGAATATTTTCGTAATTTGCTGGGCGTTCCACCTGAAAAAATTCATGAAGTTGTTAGAACCAAACTGGCAATTGGTCTTGATAGCAAACCTAAAACAAAACCTCGCGAAACAAATATTTTGGATAGATATGAAGCATTGATTGAGCAGACTATTTTGGCAGGACATTTTCAAGAGGCGTATGATTTGTATTTTAATGTAATGGGTGGAGAAGGGCGTCGAGGGCATCTTTATCATACATTAGGTGATTATGGTCGAATTATACGCATAGCATCACTCTTTTCAGAAGATGGTGAACCTAAACATATTGGTGAGAAACTTCCTATATGGTGTCGAGGTTACTTATTTAATACTTATGCACTGGCTGCACAGGCACAGGGAGATTTAAATCTAGCAGAGCTGTGCTGTGACATAGCGAATGAAATGGCTCGAAAAAACAAAGATTGGGAAAATCTCTCTCAAGGACTTCAAAATAGTGCTGTGTATGCAATGGTTCGAGGCTCTTTTCCAAGAGCAAAAAAACTTCTGATGGAATCTCTAGAATATGCTGAAAAAGATGATGCCTTTGTAAGAAATACCAGCTATGTTCGTTTAGCTTTCACCTGTCATGCCCTTGGTGAAATCTTGGACGCACAGAAATATTTCAAAATAGCAATAGAAATAAAAGGGGAATTTTTATCTGCAAATAGTGGTATTAAAGAATCCGAACATCTCTTTGCTCTCGGAGATAAAAAGACTGCTTATGAACGTACCAAGGCTAACCTGACTGTAAGTGAAATAATTGAATCGCCAAGAGATATATCATTATGTCATATATTACTGGGTATACTCTCTCTTCCTGATTCAATAATAGAAGCTCGAAAATACCTTCAAAAAACCCGGGATTGGACTGATAAATCCGGGCATATGGAATGTATTATCCGTTCCCATATTTTAGCTGGAGAAATTGCTTTTTGTTCAAAGGACTATCCAAGTGCATTAACCGAGGCTGTGACAGGACTTAATCACGCAGAGAGCTGTGGTTATGGACAATTTGCTATTGATTTGTTATTACTATTAGCAAAAATATATTTAGCGATACCTGATTATCGATCAGCCCTTGGTAATGCTCGTAAAGCTCTTGACCGTTCCCAGCATCCCGATTGCCAATATGCCTGGGGTGAAGCCAATGCGCTTCATCTTTGTGGAGTATGCCACAAAAATTTGAGTGAACCGGAACTTGCTAAACAGCGTCTGGAAGCCGCATATGCTATACGCAAAAGGATTCAACACCCTGATGCTGAGGAAACACGAAAGATACTCGAAGAATTAAAATAGCTTCAAAAACGTAATATTTCTTCCTTTTAAAAAAAAAGGCATCGGGAATAGGTGGAACAAAAGTTCCCGATGCATCTTTAAGTGTGAAGGAATCGGACGTGTTATTTTCACGTCCGATTCCGGGAGCAACAAAGAGAAGATCTCTTTACTTCTTGGAATATGGTGGATTTCAGCCAGTCAAAAACCTTGACCATTGGGGAGGGGATTTTAAATGGAAGATTTCATCCTTAGCTCCGTTCAAGGATATGGAGTTACGATTTAGAAGAGAATTCCTCCGTTGGAAGGCGTCGGGAAATCCATTTCATACCATTCTCTGCATAGATAACGCTTGGCATTAATAACGGGAAGTGTTATTATACATTGTGATAAAGAGTTTCAAGGATAAGGAGACTGAAAAAGTCTATCATCGTGAATATTCAAAGAAACTGCCTAATACCATACAAAGAATATCTATGAGAAAACTATGGATGATAGATGCGGCACCCGATTTGAATTCCTTACGAGTACCACCGGGCAATAGGCTCGAATTATTGCATGGCAATCGAGAAGGACAATATAGTATAAGGATTAATGACCAATGGAGAGTATGTTTTCGTTGGCATGACGGAAATTCGTATGATGTGGAAATCGTTGATTATCATTAAGGAGGTAAAAGATGACGATAACTAAGATACCACCCATTCATCCGGGGGAAATATTACAGGAAGAGTTTTTAACTCCAATGGGTATTTCTCAATATCGTCTGGCAAAAGACATTCATGTCCCCCCTAGACGAATCAATGAAATTGTTCATGGGAAACGATCCATCTCGGCGGATACGGCTTTACGATTATCCAAGTATTTCAAAATGTCGGCTCTTTTTTGGGTCAACCTACAGGGACATTATGATCTGGAAATGGTTAGCGATAGACTATTGACGAGATTGGATAAAGAAATAAAAGTATTTGCTAGTGTCTAACACCGCCTTTATTTATGTGACTGGATTCCCGTTCGGTGCCGGGAATGACAGGCAATAAGAACAATAATGAATATTGGGAAAGAAGCGAATGGGCGAAACGGGGAATCGGGGAATCGGCGAGAAAGGAAAAGAGAAAAAAGATAAAATAAAGTTGAAAAAAAGATTGACAACGAGAAAAATGGAGATATAATAAGATAGTTTCAAGTTTCAAGTTTCAGGTTTCAGGTTTAAAGTTTAAAAAATATTATTTTCCCTGATAATGGTTGAAATTTGAATTAAACCAGAGACGAAATTGGTTTGGTGATAAAATACCTTGTTTAGGGTAGCGTTGGGATAGTATATAGGGATTTTGGTGAGAAATCTACCTGTTATTGACAACTTAAACCTAATCAATCTACTATAAGGCAGGGATGAAGGAGATCGATCTCCTTCATCCCAACTCCGCTTCTTCTCCGTATTGTCTCCGTTTCAGCTCCGTTTCTGTTCCGTTACTCAATGCGGGTCACAGGCCTGTTCCTACACTTATACATTTAGGATATGGTTCGACCGTGAACGGTCTTCTATGATTTAGAACCCGGGTTTGCGGAGAATTTGGCTGTTATCGGGCCAGGAAAGGTCGAGATGATCCGAAGGGAGATACGTCCCTTGTTGGACTCCTTTGAGTAACCTGCCGAGGGTATAATATTGTCCCAACGGGTCATAACTCGTGTCAACGTTCTCATCGCGGTATTGGCTCGCGGTCAATAGGAACATATAATTGCTGGAGGTGCTGATTCCGCCGGTCATTTCGAGAGTCCGGGTAGGCGCAGGGTAGGCATAATCGCAGGATTTCAAATCGTCCGCCCGCCATTGGAAGGATGCACCCCAGAGAGTCAGCCCATAATCGTAATTATACAATCCTTGGTATTCATCCGTGAAATACCAAACGACAAAACCTGCCGTTTCCTCCCTGGCGAAATCAATCATGAAATTATTCCATTGGTTTTGAGCGATGGGGTCAGTTCCGATACCGCCGAATTCTTTAAGAAGAATAGGTTTACTCAACGCCGGGTCGGGATTGGAGTGGGAAAGACGCAACAGAGTTCGTAAATACTGGGCAAGAACCATCTCATCTGCAAAGTTTATGCCCCCGTCCGAATTTAACATATTGTACCCGGTATTGGGATTATCGGGTGTTGCGGGAGTCCAGGGGAATTCCGGGTAATACGACAATTCCACAAAGTCCAGGGATTTCACCAATTCCCGCGGATTATATCCCATTGTACACAAAGGCCCTTCCGGGGTGAGTGACGGAGGACCTCCCCATAACCGTTGTGTCGCCGGCCAGCGGTATAAATAATCGAATTGCGCCAATCCCGTACTGATTAAATGACGGGGAATGGAATACGCCCCGCCGGTTTCCACCTGTACGAGGGCACTGCTCTGATTGTAATTATAATTATCCACGACAGATTCCCGGAACAAAAGATAATCGAAGAGCATGGGATCGTAGGTGGCGTTTTGGTTTTGAATCGTCCCTTCGGGATAATTTCTCCATGCATCCAGATTTCCGCCCGTGACTTCATATTGATATGTGGAGAGACTGCTGACGTTATTATCCGTGAAACTAAGCACATTATTGGAGACAGGCTGGAGATATTGCCAAGTGGTTCCAAAATTCCTCAAATCTTGAATACTTTTTTCTTTACGCCAAATATAATAGGTTCCCAAATAGGTTGTATCACCGCTGGGAATCCAGCTTACGATATTGCTGTTTCCCGAATCGGTTCGGATGGGACTGTCGGGGATATGATATGTAGAGTCACCCCCGCCGCCAATTCCCCCGGTAAACGCAGAACTGCCGAACGTATTTTTTCCGTCATTTCCCGGAATTGGAATTGCATTGAAACTGGAATAGGGGATACCTGTTCCGTAAATTAGATATTGAGAGGGAATTGCACCCCACGCCGTATTCAAATTTGCAATAGTGCCATATTTATTTTGCAGCCAAGATTGCCATTGGGCAGTGACCGGAGCCGTATAATAGTAGGCTTGAAATGGCAGAGAATACGCCAAATTGGTATCCTGCCATTCCCGCATCTGTCCCCATTGTTCATTTAAAAAGGAATACGACATAATGGTGGGATCGTTTTGGTATCTTTGCGCTATGTCTGTCCAGAATTGGGAAATAATCACCTGTACAGTATCGCCAAAATTTCCACCGCCCGCCAACCACCAATTGGATTGAGATAATTTTAGAGGAATCGTCAGAATGACTCGCAAATGATGCCGCCGTGCCATCGCAATAATTTGATCCAAGCGGTCTAATATTCGCGGAGGGATTTGGACGTTTGTGATGGATTGATATGTCGGGAAATATTCTCCGGTCGTATCGGTCGGGGTTATTTCATAATCGAAATCCGGCAAAAAATCATTTAATATTACCGAAAGTTTAATCACATTTCCTCCCAGAGATTCCAACAAGTCGAAATTTTCATCCAGGTAAAGGGATGTAAAACTATCTTCTGAAAACGGGTTCCACCATACATCTTGAAATCCAAACTGAAACCCTTCCGAGAAATTACTGCCATAGGGAATAAATCGTTCATTCGATTCGGCAGTCGTAAAATATTGAGAATTCGCCGTATCTATCACAACCAGTTCGGTTTGATTTATTTCATCATTACTCCAGTAAGCGGATGAATCCTGGTCGCAGTCCAACTGAATACCCGTTAGATACAAGTCGGTTGAATACAAATCCCATCCCTGAATTTGCACGGCGAGCAAAGGCCCGCTCACCGGACAGGCAAAATCGTATCGCGCCCATTGTCCTCCCGCTGCCACATGAAAATCTGCGTATCCTTCCACGTCCAATATATGAATCGTTTGGGCGTCCAATGTATTGAACGCCATGACGAGAATGGGTGAAACAGTTTGATCCGGGGCATCAGTCGCCGCCCACACTCGTAAACGCACTTGTTGAGTGGTTACATTATTTAAAGGAATTATTTGAGTGAATTTTGTACGCCCCAGAGCTGTTGAATTTAACTCACAAACCCCATTCCGTCCATTATAAGAAGAGAACCACGCAGTATCCTGCATCTGCAAAGGGCCATAGACACCTTGGAATCCCCATCCCGATAAATCGTTCACAAAATTACCATTGGTCAGCGGAATACTCGTATTCCCGTAGGCATTGTTTGCATCCGGTTCTTTTTCCAGTAACTCAATATCGTCAATATACAAAGAACTGGTGGAGCTATCCTTGGTGTTGCTCACAATCACCACCGCCGCCAGATTGCCGCGCGCGTAAAAGGAAACTTCATATTCATGCCAAATTGTACCGGCGGGTACGATGGTTAATCCGACGGATGTCATTTCAGTATCGCCAGCATACCCACTATACCCATGCATCTGCAAACTGACGGTTCGAGTTGCCGATGTATTATCGGTCATGAATTTCGCGCGTAAGGTATACCACGACCCGCCATGCACAGAAATAAGTGGATTCCCCGCGTTGGGATTGTTATTTACATTTTGTATCATTTTCACAGATGAATCACCCCATTGAGTTAATTGTACGACGCCTGTTTGGGAATTTACCATAGGCAGCCAATTGACCGCCATATTCGGATTATTAGGGTCTGCACCATTTTGATAAACCCAATAACTTGTCCCATCGCTCAGGAAATCGCCATTAAGCATCCAATTCTCACGCACCCACAGGATTTGAGAATCCCAGTCCAGTGTAGAATCGGATCCAGTTACTCGGACACGAATCCGCGATGGATATGGAATTGTCGAAGTCGCACCCAGTATCAGATTATTTCCTTGCACGGTCACAGAAACATACGGTACGCCGATCACCTGCGCATTGAATTGAGGAGTTGTGCAATTCCCCGCACTGGACAGGTAATTCATTAAAGGAATGATGCTATTCTCTACAGGCTGGCCATTCTTAAATATCGCGTCGGGAAATTTGGCATTCCAAAGATAACTGGATAACTTTATTATTGAACGCTTGTTAAAAATTCCATTCGCTGAATATTTGATTCTTTGCCGACCGACTGGCTGTGCAACTGTATTAGGTGAATAGGTTATCCACCCTCCCGATTGACTAATTTGTGTTCCCAGATCCGTATTATGCCGCCAATTCGTTTCAATTGTCCATGACCAGTTGAGCGAAGCACTATTCACATAATCTGACAAGTTGAACAATGTTACGGAGGTGGAATCCTTCAATAATTTAATATCGGGAATATCTTTTAATACCGGAATATTCGGTGCGTTGGAATCCAGAAAAAAGGGGCCTACGGTATGTACAACAGGGCTGACGGTTCCTGAACTGCTGATAGCCCATAAATGGAAATAATAGATTCCCGACCCCAGTATGGAACTAGCGGCTGATGGATTGGTTGTAAATGTATATGAAGACCCACAAGTGGAGGTTTGTACGTTTTGGTCAAATATGTACTGATAACCAGAGATTACGCTAAACTCATTGGTTAACGCAGACCAACTGACGGTAATCTGTGGTTGATTTGACCAATCACCCGCATCAGGATTTGTTGTAAAACTTTGGCTAAAAACAGATACATGAAAAAGAGCGACCACAAACAATAGTAAGAATGATTTTAACTTCATTGTTAAATCCTCCTGTCCAAAGCATCATATTCTCTACTATAACAGTGGTATCTCGATGCCAATTCCTTACAAAATATTTTCTGGAATTTGTACACTACTGAAAAATAAAGAATTATAGATACTAAAAATAAGATGATCTCGATAATCAGAATCTTGAACCATCAGCTTGCAAAATAAATTTAATACCACTTTTTTGTAGAATTTATTGAGCTAATTTTCTTACCATCTTGGTTCCAAAATATTCAGGCATTGGCACACGGTTTGCGTTTATGTTTTATTAATGGAATTTTAAAGGTTAAAGGTTAAGTGATATTCGTATATAAATGCTAAGCGTAAGAGAAATCAACGAACACATTCAAGTGGATGAATTCTTGGAAACATTCGGAACTTTCCTCAAAACACTGTTAAGAATGATGGACATGTTATTACCTTTTGCCCGATCCATCATGATAAATGTTTACAGACTTTATTCATTGATACCTACACCAATACCTTTAAGTGTGAATGTCCTCAATGCGCCGGATACCGTTGGGGCGACCTCCTGGATTTGTATTGTCTCGGAACCAATACGACTCTTTTTAATGCAATTCGATTTTGGGCAAAACGATTGGAATTATCCTCTGAATTGACTGACACAGCTTTTAAGTAGTTAGTGGCTGCCCACTAGAATTTTCACAATCGGACTTTTACTTTTGTCATCCATCTTTCAATTTCTAAAATCCCTTCCCTTTCTCGCAATAATCTGATATTACTATATTCAACAAAAATGAAATTCCCTATACGCCATGACATGTTTATATTGGTAATTATAATCGGGAGTTTACTACTCGTGTACCTTTTTATTTCCTATGTTCTATTACCCTTCTTCTGGAAAGAACGTGATCGAAAATTAAATCTCGTCAATGTCCCCAAAGTAACAACCACCAAACAGGGTATCCCCGGTGACCCTGTCAATATCAGTCTGGTGGGAACCGATGAGGATATCATCCATGCATTTATTCGTATCGGGTGGTCACCCGCCGACCCCATCACTCCGAAGAGCAGTTTGAAAATCGCAGAAAGTGTGTTACTTAACCGTCCTGACCCTGATGCTCCGGTCAGCAATCTTTATCTTCTTGGCAGAAAACAGGACCTTGCTTTTGAAAAACTTTCTACGAAAGGCGCACGTGAACGGGAACATATCCGACTCTGGAAATCGGAAGAATCCTTTGACGGGCGTCCCGTTTGGTTATGCGCCGCGACCTTTGATCGCAGTGTCGGTATAAGTCACAAAACCGGCGCAATTACCCATCATATCTCCCCGGACATTGACCAACAACGGGATCGAATTATTCAGGATTTACAAAAGGCAGGCCAGTTATCCGACTTTTATTCCCAAGACGGGATAGGTCCCACAAAATCCGGCAAAAATGGCGGTGGCGACCCCTATTTCACGGATGGTATGATGACCATCGGAATACTTGCTGTAAACACATCCGCCCCCTTGATCGGGAAACAGAATTAGCATTTATCCGACTGAAATCCGTCCCTGTTTTCGTCATACTCGACGCCTTGTTAATGATTTTCACGAAGAATAGCTGTCTAACAAGGATGAAAAATTGACCCAATAACACAGAGAGAAGTATAATCGGTTACACACCATGGAATACTTAAACAAGGACAAAATGTAAAATAACTTTTTGAAGGTTTATCCAATGGATGTTAAGGATATACAAAGGAAACAGTTTATTAATTTAAAAAAATACCAAATAAATTCAATGCCGCATTAATTCATATTTTAACAACAGGATTTTAAAGAGATAAATTCTTGTGAATGATGAAAGGAAAACAAAATGATTTTCACTCAATCCTTATATGAATTATTCAAAGACGAATTGATTCAATTAAAAGAAGAAGGATGTCTGGTTGAAAATCTGAACCAAGAATTCCTTAAATTAAATCCGAATGATCCCAAGATTAACAAACAAATTGAAAAGCTTTATAAAAAAGTTTCCCGTTTAAAACCTTCCAAAGACTTTCCCTTCAACGAACCTTCGGACTTGGAAAAAATAAAAAAGAAACGTATTCGTGGGGTATTGCATACCGTCTCTAACCGACGCATTAAGAAGACTTTATCAGATGCTGAATTGAAAAATCGGATTTATGGCGCATGGCTGGGTCGTTGTGCCGGATGTATGTTGGGGAAACCGTTGGAACCTTTGGGATATAATCCCACGATGATGCTTGATATTCTTAAGGCGCATAATGCCTATCCGATTACTGATTATATTCCCTGGTTTGATACGGGATTACCTTCACATATTGCCCTGAATTGGTGGAATGAATTAAAACCTTGTACGCGCGGCAATATCCGTTGTTCTGTGCGGGATGACGATACAGATTATACCATTCTTGGACTTTATTATTTAGAGAAATTCGGCGCGGAATTCTCTTCCAAGAATGTGGCAGAAACCTGGTTATCCCGCTTACCCTATCACCAAGTCTATACGGCTGAACGAGTGGCTTATTTCAATTTGGTAAACAATCTGGAACCGCCCTTATCTGCCAGATTTCGTAATCCCTTCCGGGAATGGATTGGTGCACAAATTCGCGCGGATGGGTTTGGTTATGTCACACCCGGCTGGCCGGAAAAAGCCGCGGAATTTGCTTATCGAGATGCTTCCGTGTCTCATGTAAAAAATGGGATTTATGGAGAGATGTTGATGTCGGCGATTATTTCTGCCGCGTTAGTCAGTCAATCTTCGGAGGAAGCGATCGATACAGGAATCTCAGAAATTCCCAAGACATCCCGCTTGTTTGATGCGGTACAAAAAGTTCGCACATGGGTCAAAGAAGATAATAACCCCGAGAAAATCATTGAGAGAATTCATGCGGAATATGGAAAATATCATTGTGTCCACACCATCAATAATGCGGCGTTGGTAATCATGGCATTGTGTTATTCTGATTTGGATTATGAAAAAGGGATCACTTTAGCGGTCACCGGTGGCTATGATACGGATTGTAATGGTGCAACGGTAGGATCAATTATAGGAGCGATTGTGGGTGCGGATGCCTTGCCGAAAAAATGGATTGAACCCTTGAATGACACCCTGGAATCCAGTGTCATTGGTTATCATGTGAACAAGATTTCAGAATTGGCGGAAAGAACCCTTCAACAAGCAAAAATGCTTATATCATAATATTTGGTAATCTAATCTTAAAGTAAAAATTAGATTATCCACCGTCAGGGTTTTCACATGAGGAGGTAGCAAAGAGCGTAAGAAGTCTGTTAATTGGGTTCTCAATTCTGCGTTTGTTTGAAGACCAGCTTGTGTAATACGACATACCGGCTCTTGTGTTCTATACTGACCACGATAACCTATTACGTACTCACTAAGTGGTGGGGAAAAGCTTTATCTTAGCGAAAGTATCTATGCACAGGGAGGATATGTACCAAAACGTACACTCGGTTTAGTAGACTTTTTCCATGGGAGACTAAGCGGAGTTAAAGCGGAGACAATACGGAGATAACTCGAATCTTATCCAGTTAGATTTGTACGTTTTGGTAGATACTACGCCAAATTGACATGCGTGATTGCCCAAAATACCTATACCTATGACCTGGCAGGGAATCGTACCCAAGTATCTCAAACGTGGGGGAATCCTAGTTTACATTTTATGTATCCCACCAATATATCGTATCTCTATGATTCTTTAAATCGCTTAACTACGGAGAGTCAAACGGAATGGGAGTGTCCCCATGAGTGGTTTTATAGTTATGATAGTGTGGGAAACCGTACCCAAAGGGTATATGTGTATGAGGGAGTATTTACGACAATTAATAATTATGGGTATAATAATCTTAACCAGTTGACTTCCAACGGGAGTACTAACTATACTTATGACAATAATGGTAATGAGATTACCAGAGGAAGTAATTCCTTGGGCTGGAATTACGAGAACCTCATGACTTCGTATAGTAGTACTATAAACTATCTCTATGACTCACTGGGAAAACGAGTCTGGAAACAAAATAACACCAATTATACCCGCTACTTCTTTGATGGAATTAATCCCTTGATGGAAAAAGGCAGTAGTAATAACAGCACCTTTACTACCAGTGCCGTCTATACCCTGGCACCGGGAGTAATCGGGGAAATTATCTCTGTGCATCAGAATGGGACGGACTATTTCTATCACTACGACCCGATAGGCAATGTACTCTTTGTCTCGGATACCAGTGGGAATATCAATACCGATTATGGCCAGGATGGGTTTGGAAATGTCTATCTAACCTATGGTCCTGCCCCTACTAACTACTATCACCTCACCACCAAAGAACAAGACCCGGATATTGATCTCTATTACTTCTCTGCACGATGGTATGATCCAAGTGTGGGGAGGTTTATTAGTGAGGATCTGATTGATAATGTTAATCCCTATGTATATGTAGAAAATAACCCACTTAATCAAGTTGATCCATTGGGTTTAGAAGGTTCTAACGCAAGTAATCCTCCAAAGAATCCTAATGGGGGTTGGTGGAATCGTTTTAGAAATTATCTTAAAGATAAGTGGAATAATTTTTGGAAAGATCCACTTAAAAATACTACTGAGCAATGCGTAAATTATTTAGATAGTAAGAAGCCGGGTATTCCTATTCCTACTGTTCCTCTTGCCCAAGCAGGAATAGCAGCTTGTAATACTTTAAATGATGCCCCTAATTGTGCAAAAAAGTGCACGGTAGATGTAATGGGTACGCCTGTGCTGAATAATGATTGTTATTGGAAATGTATAAAAGGTGATGTGGCTAATGTGATAAAACCATGTATCAGCATTTCTGTAAATCCAATGTGATTAAAACGATGCGATATAAAATAATTAATTTAATTTTACCAATTTTGTTTGTATCCTGTTCCATGACAGGTATGCCGTCAATAAAAGTTGAAATTCTTAAGATAATGAATGATTCCTATGCTGGCTCTCTTTCCCCAGATGAAACCTATATTGCCTTGATTTCAAATCAGCATCCTCAAATTCTAAAGTTATCAGATTTGTCTACCGTCTATATATCAACAACACAATTCCCCCAAGAATCTTTCTTTTATCAAAGAACACATTGGTCAGAAGATGGCAACTATGCTGTATTTTCATACTATGCTCCGTCTGATAAAAAAGGTGTCACATTAATATGGAATACAAAATCTAATAATGAATTGACTATACCAAATTTTATTTACCCTACTGTTAATTTAGCTGGGAATATTATAATTGGGCTTGATAGAAGTAATCAAATGCCTATGCTAAAAAATATTGAGGCTAAAAAAGAATGGATTTTTCCAAATGAAAATCCTAACTTCTTCGCATTGGCACATAATTTTAATTGGTGGAATAGTGATTCAGTATTATATACAGTTGATATATATAACACAACCGCTAAAAAATATGACCATTCCGAAGTCAGATTAATGAATCTAAACAATCACGATATAAAGATTCTTGAAACGGATATAGAAACGATTGATTACATGAAATTGTGTCCCAGCAGAGGAAAAGCCATTATTATGAAATATCCTTTAAATAACAGTAAAACTCCAAGTCTAAACGTATCCAATCTTCCAGGGAAATCTGGATTTCTAAACCTTAGCAATATGAAATTTGAGGATTTTAATTTAAGACTACAATTTCATTCCTGTTCCCCAGACGGAAAAAAAGTATTATGCACAATATTCTTAAAAGATGTCGGTCTTGTATATGGTATATATTCTATTGAATCTGGGAAAGTCTCACTATTAAAAACCAATTCTGGAAACTTGATTAATTCTGATACGGAAGGGGTAATTAGCCAAAATTATTTATTGCTTCAGACAAAAGAAAATAAGATATATCTAGCACGAATATTATAAGATACCGGGCCTGTGGTTGGAGAATTCATGTATCGTCTGCGTGCGACGGTCTCAGGGAGTACCGTGACTCTCTATCGCTTAACATCCAGCGGATGGCAGTCGCAGTTATCGTATGCCTATGGTTCGAGTGTACCTGCGGGGTACACCGGCGTTATGAGCGGCTATGCCTGCACTTCTTTTGACGATTTCATCCTGAATAAGAGTACTACGGTTATCGCTACCAATACCTATACCTATGACCTTGCAGGGAATCGTACCCAAGTATCTCAAACGTGGGGGAATCCTAGTTTACATTTTATGTATCCCACAAATATATCTTATCTCTATGATTCTTTAAATCGCTTAACTACGGAGAGTCAAACGGAATGGGAGTGTCCCCATGAGTGGTTTTATAGTTATGACTCAGTGGGGAACCGTACCCAAATGGTATATGTGTTAGAGGGAGAATTTACGACAATGAATTATTATGGGTATAATAACCTCAACCAGTTGACTTCCAGTACCAGCGGGGGAGCGGGAACCTCCTATAGCTATGATGCCAATGGGAATCTGACCGCCAAAGGGAGCATTACGCCCAGTTGGAACTATGAAAATCTGATGACCAACATCGCCAGTGTCTCCTATTCGGTTAATTTCCTTTATGATTCCTTAGGCAAACGGATTCAGAGGACAAAGGTGAATTCCAGTGTTACTACGCGCTATTTCTATGACGGGATTAATGTATTGATGGAGAGATCTGCCGGTCCTGGGTCACCCCTAAAAACTAATGCTGTGTTTACCCTGGCACCGGGAGCGATTAAAGAAATTGTCTCTTGTCGTAATAATGGGACTGATTTATTCTATCACTACGACCCGGTTGGCAATGTCCTCTTTATCTCCGATACCAGTGGGAATATCAATACCTCTTACGTCCAGGAAGGGTTTGGGAATGTCCTCGCCACCAATGGCAGTGCTCTTAACAACTATAACCTCACCACCAAAGAACAAGACCCGTATTGTGGTCTCTATTACTTCTCTGCAAGGTGGTATGATCCGAGTGTGGGGAGGTTTATTAGTAAAGACCCGATAGGAATTAGGGGTGGGTTGAATTTATATCTATATGTGAAAGATAATCCAATACACAAAATAGATCCAAAAGGAATGGGACCTGTAGAGGACTGGTTTACGTGTATGAGTGAATGTTTAGATAGTGAATTTTGTTTCGGTGATCCAGAATGTTGCGAGGTATATTGGGGGTGTGGAAAAATGCCGGACTATCCTAAAGCCGATCCTCAAAAAGATCCGAGAAAAAATCCAAAATATCCCACATGTGACTGTGTAAAAACAGGCATTAAGGTAGGAATTGGTGTTGCAGTAACTGGTGCTGTATATACAGTTGGTTCCTGGATTGTTTCAAACTTGTGGTGGGAAATACCAGTAGCATTAGCACCGGTAGGTGCATAATTTTGATAAAATGAATGATGCGTAGTTTTATGAGAAGGTTTTATTAGTAGATCTTTTTCTGTTTTATAATTTGTTTTGCAATAATTGAAAATAAAGTAAATAATTTCATGTTCGAAAATCGGTAAAATGGAAAATTTAACACAAAAAATGAGAAATATACAGATAAATCTATCAGGTGGAAAATACCAGGACGTAATAAGATTAACAGATGAATGTTTAAGTTTACTTTTTAATAATGACGGGGAAAAAGATTGGACACATATTATAGGTCTTAATATATTTAAAACAATTGCGTATAGGGAAAAGGGTGATTTTAATAAATCTTTAAATTCGCTAAGTGATTTTAACAATATCTTTAATAGAAAAGATTATCTACAGTTTCGTAATGAGAGAGATTTTATAAGAGAATATTCATTATATATAAATCAGCAAATTAGAACTTTATTATGTTTTGATCAATTTTCAGAGGTAAATTCTATCTGTATTAAAGTTATTAATAGTCGTGAGTATACTCCTTTTTTTAAAACTCTGGCCTATAACCTTTTAGGAGTTTTATATTTAAGGCAAAATAATATGGAAAAGGTTATATGGATTTTAAATAAGGCAACTCGAATAAAAAATGTAAATAGAGATCAAAATATTATGCGTAGTGGTTATAATACCGAGTTGGTAGAAATTCTTTTTAAGGAAAATTTTCTTTCTCATAAATTTTTAAAAAAGCATATGATTGCTTATCTGAAATCATCTATCAAAGCTCATAAATATTTAACGTTAATTACTAAAAATGAACCTTCAAATGTTATAATAAATGAATTAAAATCTTCTCCATTCGTGGGTATTAATGATATCTATTGGTTGGGAAAAATTTATTATTTTGAAGGCTACTTAAATAAGATAAATAGTGTTTGGAAGGAAATGATTGCCTTAAAAGAGGTTTATCATCTATTCCCTAAAGCATTTATAATCGATATTGAATCTATATTAGCCAAATCTTAGACAAAAAAATTATAATAGTACCACTTTGCTGCCTAATACCTATGACCTGGCAGGGAATCGTACCCAAGTATCTGAAACGTGGGGGAATCCTAGTTTACATTTTATGTATCCCACAAATATATCTTATCTTTATGATTCTTTAAATCGGTTAACTACGGAGAGTAGAACGGAATGGGAGTATCCCCTTGAGTGGTTTTATAATTATGACTCGGTGGGAAACCGTACCCAAATGGTATATGTGTATGAGGGAGTATTTACAACAATTAATAATTATGCATATAATAACCTCAACCAGTTGACTTCCAACGGGAGTAATACCTATACTTATGACAATAATGGTAATGAGATTACCAGAGGAAGCAATTCCTTGGGCTGGAATTACGAGAACCTCATGACTTCGTATAGTAGTACTATAAACTATCTCTATGACTCACTGGGAAAACGGGTCTGGAAACAAAACAATACCAATTATACCCGCTACTTCTTTGATGGAATTAATCCCTTGATGGAAAAAGGCAGTAGTAATAACAGCACCTTTACTACCAGTGCTATCTATACCCTGGCACCCGGAGTCATCAAAGAAATCGTCTCTGTGCATCAGAATGGGACGGACTATTTCTATCACTACGACCCGATTGGCAATGTGCTCTTTATCTCAGATACCAGCGGGAATATCAATACCGATTATGGCCAGGATGGCTTTGGAAACGTCTATCTAACCTATGGTCCTACTTCTACTAACTCCTATCACCTCACCACCAAAAAACTCGACCCGGACATCAATCTCTATTACTTCTCCGCACGATGGTATGATCCGAGTGTGGGAAGGTTTGTGAGCGAAGAACCACTTGAATTGGATGGACCGAATTTGTATCAGTATGGGTTGAATAATCCTGTGAATGGGTTTGATCCAGATGGACTATTTTTCATGACTATTCCATGCGAGATTTTGTTTGGTGAGTGGCTTGAAAAAAATTGGCCTACTTGGGATCCCAAAAAAGGATTATGTGAAACAGAAGGTGATAAAGCATATAAGGAATTTATGAAAGGAGTTACAAAAGTAGGGAAGCACTCATACCGTAACTCATTCATATGTCATAGATGGTTAGCTTGGCCAACAGTAGTCAAACATGCTATTAATCCGGCATGGCAATGGTGGAGGAGGTCAAAATGGTTTAGAGGAGAACCGGCACCCGAAATACCGCCAGAAAATGATCTTCCTGGAAATTAAGCAGATGAATATTACCACTAAATTAGAAAAAAGTAGTTTAAAAAAACAATTATATTTAAGAGACTTGTTTGTAATATTAACATTAAACCAAGCGTTTTATAGTGGGATATGGGATAGTTGCTATCGTTGGTTTTGTTGGCCGACATATTATTCTGATATTGAATTACTTGTATTTTGGTTTTTTTCAATTTACTTTCATAAAAAACTATATCCGCTTAGTATTAAAGACAATATACCTTTAATGAACTTATACCACTTTATTTTTGTTATGATTGCCACAAGTACGGTTCTGTACGCTGTTTTTTGGTGGGTTG
Source organism: uncultured bacterium (assembly GCA_963768165.1). Classification (GTDB taxonomy): domain Bacteria; phylum UBP4; class UBA4092; order UBA4092; family UBA4092; genus CAVYHJ01. The sequence goes on from CAVYHJ010000002.1 coordinate 885,238, forward strand.
GTCCTCCATTCGTATATTTGCTTTTTCATGATTTTACTTTAAACCTTTCTATTTTGGGTTTTTATCTCATTTTTACTCAGATTTGGATAGTTATTTATCCATTGCGTATAATATATATTAAAAAACATTTGAAAATGTAGCATTAATGCATCGGGAATTTGAGTGCATTTTACGGCATTCCCGATGCCACCTTATCCCGTAGGAGACCCAGCAAAATAATTATGAATTATGAATTAACAAAAAAACTCGGGGTTCGGGCGTAGACATTGCATGTCATCTCTTAGCTCTCCTACGAAAAACTGGCAATCGCACGGACTTATCTTTTTCATAAGCTTTACAAACCCTGAGACATTGATATAAATTGTCTCCTTGGATTACAGACAAAAACATCATAAGTCCATATACTATAATCTATAAGAGGAAAATATGACTCGCACAAATAATATTGATTTCAACAAACACCATTCCGAGGGTCGAAGTAGAGTAATCTCATATGCCGACGAACATTTGAAATACATAGGGTTTCCGTTGGGAGGAATCGGAACCGGGTGTATTTCTTTAGGCGGATGGGGACAACTCAAAGATTGGGAAATTATGAATCGTCCTGCAAAAGGATTTATAGCAGACCATTCGTTTTTCACATTGCGGGTTCTGGATGGGAAAAAGAACATTACCAAAATATTACAGGGACCTATGAAGGAAGACAATTTAACACAAAACGGCCAATCCGCACTACGATCATGCGGGGAAGGACTACCCCATTTCCAAAAAAATATCTTTATTGGAAAATTTCCCATCGCAGAAATAGGTTTTGAGGACCCGGAAATCCCCTTGGACATTTTTTTAACGGCCTTTAATCCTTTTATTCCTCTTAATGAGAAGGATTCGTCAATTCCTGTAGCTATCTTGCAGTATCAGTTGCATAATCCGACCCAAAGAACTATTTCGGGAACTCTCTATGGAAATCTTAACAATATTATCGGCTATCCGGAGGATGAAGGAAAAATCAATGAATCGCGAATATCGCCAAAGCTAAAGGGATTATGGCTGACCACGAGTAAATATGCTCCCAGTTCTCCACAATTTGGAACCATGGCTCTGACAACTTCTTGGGAAAAAACACTGGTTTGGCCCAAATGGGGCGGCGATTGGCAATCTTGTTTAAGCAAATTTTGGGATATTGCTACAACATCAAATCCAAAGAATTTTCCCAAAGAACCCGGGTCGGGAAATATAAATGTTGGAACAATAGCCGCTTATTTTACGCTGAAACCGGGTCAACAAATTCAGATTCCCTTTTTTATTACCTGGCATTTCCCCAATTTTGAACATTGGGAAAAAACCGTTTGTTGTACCAGTCCCGGATGTTCCCCGAATGCCAACACAGCAACCATTTGGAAAAATTACTATACCAGCCAATGGACCGATGCGTGGGATGTCGCAAGATATACCGTAAACCATTATCAAGATTTCTACGCTAAGACCCATTTATTTTCGGAAAATCTTTTTCGTTCCAGTTTACCGAAAGATGTTATTGATGCTGTGAGTTCTCAATTATCCGTATTAAAGAGCCCAACGAGTTTACGGTTGGAGGACGGTACATTCTATGGATTTGAAGGATGTAATAACACCAGCGGTTGTTGTGAAGGATCCTGTTCGCATGTCTGGAATTATGCGCAATCCCTGGCTTATTTATTTCCCAATTTACAACGTTCCATGTTGGATGCTCATTTTCAGTACAGTATGCGAGAAGATGGATTCATGCAATTCCGAATGCCCTTACCTTTGGGAACAAAACCCAAATTTGATTTTCATCCTGCAGCCGATGGACAAATGGGATTGATCATCCAGGTTTACAGGCATTGGCAAATTACCGGGGATCATCAATGGCTGAAAAAAATCTGGCCAAAAGTGAAGTGTGCATTAGAATTTGCCTGGAGATACTGGGATCGGGATAAGGATGGGGTTATGGAAGGGATGCAGCATAATACTTATGACATTGAATTTTATGGTCCCAATACCATGATGGGGAGTCTTTACCTATGCGCCTTGCGAGCGGGGGAAGAAATGGCAAAATCTATCGGTGAACCGGATACAGCAAAAATCTATCGAGATATATTTACCAAAGGTTCCAATTGGATGAATAAAAATCTGTTCAATGGCCAGTATTTTGAACAGAAAGTAAATTCAGAGGCGTATAAAGCTTGGCCTGACCCTCAGAGGAGTTTAGCTGAAAAAGCCGGTAGGGATGAGAAATTCAAGGACTGGCCGAAATGGCAGGTTGGCAAGGGATGTCTATCCGACCAATTAATCGGCCAATGGTATGGCGCCATGTTGGGGTTGGGTTATTTATTCCATCCGGAAAAGGTAAAGAAAACCTTGAAGTCAATTTACCGTTATAACTGGAAATCGGATTTGACCCAACACCCAAATTTCCTGCGTATTTACGCCTATGGAAAAGAACCGGGTCTTTTGATATCCACTTGGCCCAAGGGAAAAAGACCGGGAAATGCTATGTATTATTCAGATGAAGTGTGGTGCGGGATCGAATATCAAGTTGCCTCGCATCTCATTTATGAGGGACTGATAGAGGAAGGATTAAAAATTATACATGGGGTACGTTATCGCTATGACGGGAAAAAGAGAAATCCATGGAACGAGATAGAATGCGGTCATCATTATGCCCGGTCTCTAGCCAGTTATGCCTTATTAACTGCTCTTTCCGGGTTTTCTTACTCGGCAAATCAAAAACGTATCGAATTTAATCCTGGAATAAATGAAAACAACTTTACCGCATTTTTCTGTATAGGGTCCGGATGGGGAATATACCATCAAGAACTCCATCACAGGAAAATGAATATTCGTATCAGGATGGATGATGGTGATTTAAACTTATCTGAAATTCATATTCATCCCAAAGAGATTCATCCTCAAAAAGTTTCGGTGAAACTCGATTCCCAAAATATACCTGTCCATTTGGAGAAACGGGATAAGGGTTATACCATACTCTTTTATGAACCGGTTCTTGTTAAGAATATTCTTCATATAACTTTAACTACTTAAAACATCCGTGAAATAAGCTTGTTTTTAAGGAATTTTAATAGACATATTACCTTGTCAATGTTAGAAAATAAAGTGGTGGTTAGGGAAGGATTCGAATCTTTAAAGTTGATATAAGTCAGATTTATTTGTAGTTAGTCGTCCTTGAAAAAGGGAAATAGAACAATAAAGATGGGATAGAAATGATTTTCTCGCCATGTTAAAATCACCAGGTATATTGAAATAAATACAAATATCTGGAGGATTTAGAGTGATTCCATTGACCGATACGACACAAGAGAATTTATTTAGTGGAGAATTAAAAAGTCTGTGTAATCCCCGCCATCCGTTAATTCAACTGGCCCATCAGATGGAATGGGGAGAACTGGAGGCCGCCTTTGCGGGGTGTTATTGTCCGGATTTCGGACGTCCCTGCAAACCCATTCGATTACTGGTGGGGATCCATTATTTAAAGCATGCCTATCACTTGAGCGATGAGGAAGTCGTGGAGCGCTTGGCGGAAAATCCGTACTGGCAATACTTTTGTGGGTTTGAGTATTTTCAGAGGGAGCTTTTCCTGAATGCCAGCTTATTGAGTAAATGGCGTAAACGGATCCAGCAACAGAAGATGGAGAAGCTCTTAGAGGTGACCATTACCACAGGGTTGAAGACGGGTGCCTTGAAGCGGAGGCAGTTGGCCAAACTGAATGTGGATACGACGGTGCAGGAGAAAGCAATTACCTATCCCACGGATGCGAAACTGTACCTGAAGATGTTGCAACGCTTGGTGAATCTGTGCCACCAGGAAGGGATTGAACTGCGGCAGAGCTATACCCGCAAAGCCAAGAAGAGTTTATTTTTGTATCATCGGTATGCCCATGGGCGTAAGGGGAAGAAGGCGCAGAAGGAATGGAAGAAGTTAAAGGTGTACTTGGGACGGGTGAGTCGGGATGTAGGTCGGAAGGTCCTGAAGGCAAACCGGGAGGAACTCTGGGAGGTATTGGGACCGGAATTAGCCATGGCCCAGAGGTTGTTGGAGCAAAAGCGAGAGGATTCTCCGAAACTGTATAGTTTGCATGCCCCGGAGGTGGAATGTATCGCCAAAGGTAAAGCCCATAAGAAATATGAGTTTGGCTGCAAGGTGAGTGTGGTAGCGACTTCTCAAGATCCGTTCATTGTAGGCATGCAAGCGCTTCACGGGAATCCCTATGACGGACATACCTTAGAGCAGGCCTTGAAACAGGCCGAGCGGTTGGGACATTTTCAAGCTCAGGAGGTGTATGCGGATCAAGGGTATCGGGGACACGATTATGCGGGAGAGGCTACGATTCATCTCAGTCGGTGGAAGTTATCCGGACTCAAAGAATCGGTCATTCGATGGATTAAACGCCGGAGTGCGATTGAACCCGTGATCGGACATGCCAAAACCGATGGATGGTTAGGACGAAACTATCTGAAGGGAACCCACGGCGATCACATCAATGCGATCCTCTGCGGATGTGGGTACAATATCCGCAAGCTTCTAAGGAAGCTTCTTTTTGTCCTTTGGAAAATTCGGCTCGGGAGGTTCCTTTCTCTCTCCCAAAGTTCCCTCTTTGTGTCCTACAATCTAAAAAAGAAACTTTTTCAGGGACATCTAGTTATCGTTCATGGGTGTTAACCAGTAAATATAAAGTTTTTCATCCCTTTGATATCAGTTTTGAAACGAAAAATGCTTCCGGAAAGAGGAAATTTGTTGAGTTGAGCCTTGTTCATTCCCTGTCGAGCGGTTGTAATGTAAAGTTCATCCATTTCCAGTCCCCCGAAAGTACAGGAAGATGCGTTTAAGGCAGGTATGGGAAATATTTGTAACAATTTCCCTGTTAGTGGATTCCATCGAGACACACAACTCCCTCCCCATAAAGCGATCCAAAGCATTCCTTTTTCGTCAACAGTCATACCGTCCGGCACGCCCATTACTTTAGGTACTGTGATGATCACCCTTTTGTTGCGAATATCTCCGGTTTCCAAATTATAATCGAACGCCATAACTTTTCGAGTAGGAGAATCTATAAAATAAAATATGGAATAATCGAGACTCCAGCCCATTCCATTGGAGATACAGAGATTATCAAGCAATTTTTTAACTTGGAGATTCTTGTCAATAGAATATAAAGCTCCCGCACCCGGAGTAGCTTGAATAGCCATTGTCCCGACGACTAGTCGGCCTGCCGGGTCACATTTCCCATCATTGAACCGGTTGGCAGGGAGATGTTTTTCAATTTCAAGTAAATAGGTTAGTTTTTCTGTTTCGATATCCAACGCCGCAATACCGTTTTGAAGAGCGACAATAACACCACCGGATTTCCGCGGTACAACACACCCGACCATTTCAGGAAGTTTGATTATTCGACGGGTTCTGGTTTTAGGCCGACATATAAACAACTTTTTACTGAAAATATCAACCCAATAAAACAATTTCTTTTCTGGATGCCAACAGGGACCTTCGCCAATAACGGCTTTGGACTCAAGACACAATTCAACTTGAAAGTATTTTTTCATAAAAATTAAAGTGATTACTTTTAACTATTATTTTTTATATTGACATCATATCACTACTGTCTAATAAAATGCTGCAGAAATTAGCGAAGATCTGTCTTACCTGATAGTTGGGCAAAAGAGTATCGGAAGGAATTGTAAAAAATTTATTCTCAAGAAATATGTCTTTTGACACCAAACATAGACACAGATAGAATATTTAAAATATTATCCATTATGTCCGATTCTCAAGATACCGCTTTACGTCTTTCAATTACCGAAGGTTGTATCGCAACCGTTATGGGCTCTTTGGCGGGCGGTGCCTTTCTAACCGGATTTGCCCTCTATCTGGGTGCATCAGATTTTCAAATAGGATTACTATCCAGTCTGCCTCCCTTGGTTTCTATGATTCAATTGGCGACGCATTGGTTGTTGCGCAAGACCGGCGAACGTAAGAAATTAACTGTATGGACCATGGGATTGAGTAGAAGTCTCTGGCTGGTTATCGCCTTACTTCCGGTATTCTTTTTCACGCATCGTCTGGAACTGCAATTTAGGATTGTTTTGTGGATTATCGTATTATCTACCGCATTAAATAGTATTGGATTAATCTCCTGGTGGTCATGGATGAGCGATCTGGTGCCCAGGGATATACTCGGTCAATATTTCAGTAAACGTAATTTATGGACAGGAATTGTCGGGATGCTGGTGTTCTACGCGGGTACTGCCGGACTGGATTTTTACAAAAGACACGTTCCGGTAAAAGATTATGGGTATGGGTTTACCGGATTGTTTTTGATAGCAGTCGTATTTGGATTATATTCCATTCGGTTGTTGTCTCGAATCCCTGAACTGGGAAAGATTACCCATTCCCAGAAAATACCTGCCTTTCATGAATTGGTTCAACCCCTCAAAGATAAAAATTTCCGATTGTTCATGTTCGAGCGGTCTGCATGGTTTTTTAGTGTTTGTATTGCAGCCCCTTATTTTAATGTTTATTTACTAAAACATTTAAAAGTAAGCTGGTCATATATCGGTCTACTCAATATCATCGCTACAGTGGCATCTCTCTATTGTTTGAAATTGTGGGGTCGGATTGTAGATCAGTTTGGTTGTAAACCGCTCATGAATGTCTCCTGTATGGCAAAAACTCTATTCCCTTTGGTATGGATTATAGTGACCCCCTCTAATTATTGGTGGATTTTGATTTTTACTCATCTCTTGTGTTCTTTCGACAGCGCTATTAATTTAACTTCTTCCAATTTATTGTTAAAACTATCCCCGAGGGGAAACAATGTTGCCTATCTGGCTATCGATACGGCTTGTATCAATCTGGCATGTGCTGTTTCTCCGTTGTTAGGTGGATGGCTCGTGTTACATTTTGCGCAAAATGAAATATTTCATCTGCCGATTTTAGGAGATACGGATGCATTAAAATGCCTATTCTTTCTTTCCGGTTCAACCCGATTACTAACAGCCTGGACTTTGGAACGGATTAAAGAACCGGATACCCGGTCCGTTAGTTATATGTTCCGTGTTCTCCGGGAAGTAAAAGGATTTGTCCCCATTGGGAGTGAACTCAATCAAACCTTTCAGTTCTGGTTCAGTCCCTTCGACGATATGTTGTATATCCTTCGCCGGAGAGGGCAACACTTAACCAAACGCATTAGAAAATCTCTTCCCAATCTTTCTAAGGATTAGTAGAATTCAGAAAGAAAGGCTCTCCTGAATTGGGCTAGCTTTCTCTCCTCTTTGAAGAAAATTCATTCTAACTCCCTCCATAGGGAACAAGAAACTGGGTATAATGCCAATCTATCTTTAAAGGAAAGTGTTTCAAATAATTACATAAAACAACTCCGAATATTATATACTAGATGGTCAATGATAAAGCTGTTGTATTCGAGATTGAAACTTCAAAAAAGGTTAAATAAGGAGAATCGAATGTTTAGGAGAAGAATTTTACTATACATCATACTGGGTGGTGCGCTAATGATAATAAATAGTTTATCAACCACAGTAATAGGAAAAAATGTATCAGACAAAGTATCTGCCATTAACCGTCAACTAGGCCATGGGATTAATCTTGGGAATATGTTGGAAGCGCCGAATGAAGGAGATTGGGGAGTAAGATTGGAAGAGCCCTATTTCAAACTAATTCACGATGCCGGTTTTGATTCCGTACGTATTCCCATACGCTGGTCGGCACATGCTGATACCACGGCTCCTTATCAGATTGATACCACATTTATGAACCGGGTTGATTGGGCTGTTCATCAAGCGTTATTGAATCACTTGGCTGTGGTTATCAATTTTCATAATTATGATGGAATGTATGCAAATCCTGAACAAGAATTGCCAAGATTTTTAGAGCTTTGGAAACAGGTGGCAGAACATTTCAAAAACCAACCAAGCTCCGTGGTATTTGAAATCCTCAATGAACCGGCCAATAAACTGGATGTAAAAGAATGGAATAAAGTTATTCCCCAGGTCTTGCACGTGATTCGTGATTCCAATTCAAATCGAGTTGTTATGGTAGGTCCCGCCTACTATAACAGTATTGGCGGATTGTCGGAATTACAATTACCCGAAGACGACCAAAGATTGATTGTCACCATCCATTATTATTCCCCCATGCATTTTACCCATCAGAATGCCGGTTGGATAAAGGGTTCGGATAAATGGGCGGGGACCACGTGGTCGGGAACAACATCCGAAAAACAGGCAGTTATAAATGATTTTGATACTGCCCAAAAATGGGCCAAAGAACATAACCGACCTGTCTATTTGGGAGAATTTGGTGCCTATAATGCTGCTGATATGGATTCCCGAGCCCGCTGGACACATTTTGTAGTTGAACAAGCACAAAATTGTCGGTGGTCAACAGGATATTGGGAGTTCTGTTCGGGTTTTGGTGCATATGACCCTGAAAAGAAAGAATGGAGAAAACCATTGTTAAAAGCCCTGCTTGGTTTTAAATAGCAAAACAGGCTATTAGGGTTGTTATTGGAACATAGGTTAATAGACTCATGACCTTATGATATTATTTTTCCAACTAGGGGAATAGGGTTGCATCCCCGAAATTAGGATCATCGTTATCCACATTCACATCCGCATTATTAATCTCCAACACTCCCGGCGCATCACTGCGTACTCCAAATTGGCCCTGAGAGTACGGGTATAGCGCCTCACCGATGGCATAGTAATTTCCACTCACCAATGCCCCGACCCCTGCCGCGGCTATTAGGTTATCAATATCTTGATCCCCCGCCGTCTGGGCACCATACGCCGCTACCAAGACAATACCCAAAGTGTTAAAATTGCCAGATACGATACTCAACGTCAATTGGGCACCTACTTGATGACCCACATTGTCCGGGAAGGAATAGGCATGCAGCGGTCCCTGTACTCCATTGTTGGCTGTCCATTTAATCCCTTCCTGAGCTGTTGTCCCAACACCCGCTCCCGCAAAGTTTAAGACCAACCCGTGGTCAACGGAAATCTCCGGTGCGCTTCCCGCGCCGGGATACAATTCCTGTCCCCAGCCCGTCGTATCAGTCCCGGTAGTAAATTGGCCATAGAGATAATGGGAATGGGTGTTGCTGCGAGCTTGCATTAACGCAGGAGCGGCATTGATAATTTGTATCTCATCTACATAGATACTGCCCGCTCCCCCCGCCTTGAATTGAAACTGCGGATAACCGGTGGTGCCACTGCCATGCGCCAATAACGGCGCTTCCTGCCACGTCCACACCGTCGGTACGCCGAAGAACCCGTTCCCGACTATATCCGTCTGGGTGCCACTCTCCGGATAATTGGTAAACCCATATAAGAACGCTTGATGACTGTTATTGGGGATATCCGCTACTAAGCGTATCCTAAAGGTATACCATTGCCCGTTAGTAATATTAATCCAATCCGATATCACCGGAGTCGCTTTCACACCGCTACTGGCATCCGTAAAAGTGAATTTCCATATGCCCTTGGCTTGGGTGCCTGCCGCATCGATATAACTGGATGTCCATTGTTGCGCAGCCAGCGTAGACTTACCCAAGGGGATTTCCGGCATCCAGGTTGAGGTGTCATTGGATGTGCTAAACGTGCTGTTGGCAAGAAGATTGGGATAGACTTGGATGCGTTCTACGTCTACGTCACTGCCAAAGGGCGCAGTGGCATTGGGTGAAGCCGTCACGTCTACATCGACGGCACCGGAGAAGGATTGCAAGGAGGTGATTCGGATAACCGAATTGTTTACCCAGTAGGCCGTCACACTGGACAAGTCGCTGATATATAAAGCCGTTGGATTTCCAAAGGACAGGGGAAGAGCGATACCACTGGTATCATAGGTATAGTTTTCCAAGTTCACATCCCAGGAAGAACCGGGGGTTAATCCCACATGAGGAAGTTTGCGAATCCCATAAGTGGAATATTTCACCAGTCCACTCGCGGAACTTGTGCCCACATCATTACTGATTTGATAGGTATTGGTTCCGGTCGTCGCTGCGTTATAGATAGCCTGGCTCTCATAACTTCCACTAGTGGTTCCCAGAGATAAGAAATCCGTGGGAAGGGAATAGCTATTGCCCAATCCCCCGCTATTGTAATCTTCCAAGTTAAAGACTGTGGTTAATCCAACCCCGATAAACGCTTTTAGACTGGGTGGATTTGACAAAATGGGCGGGAGTTCTACCGTACTGATGGTATAAATATAATTAGATAATGTTGCCGTACTGGTTCCATAGGCATTACTTACGATGAGTTGTACGGTAAAGGCTCCTGCAGAAGTATAAGAATAACTTGGATTTTCCGTCGTGCTGGTTCCGCCGTCTCCAAAGCTCCATATCCAACTGGTGGGATTATTTGCCGAGGTATCCGTGAATTGAACCTGTAATGGGACAAACCCACTGGTGGGGACGGCATAGAATCCAGCACTTGGTGTTGTTGATATTCCATTCGCCGTACTGAGCACCCACACATCATTAAAATAATAAGGCTCACCAAGTGTAAAGTTAACTCCTCCAAAGATTGTCATCCGATTATTGGTAGCATCGTAGACGGCAGTATGCTCTAACCGTGCAGTCGGTGTACTCCCAGTAGTAGTGATCTGTGTCCAAGCGGAAGTTCCCCCTAATCCATTGGCCGTGCTGAGCACCCACACATCATTCGTAGGAACAGGAAATCCATTCTGACTAGTGGTAGAACCCCCAAAGATTGTCATGCGATTATTGGCAGCGCCATAGACGGCAGTATGCTCTAATCGTGCAATCGGTGTACTCCCAGTAGTAGTGATCTGTGTCCAAACGGGAGTTCCCTCCAGACCATTGGCATTGCTGAGCACCCATACATCATTCAGATAAGTCCCATTATTATCACCCCCAAAAATAATCATCTGATTATTGGTGTTGTCATAGACAGCACTATGATAGCATCGTGTTGCAGGAGTACTTCCCGTTGGAAATAATTGTGTCCATGTAGGAGTTCCTCCTTGTCCATTAGCATTGTTGAGCACCCACACATCATTCAAATACCACACATCATTCGTAAGAGTCCCATTGTAACCCCCAAAGATAATCATTCGATTATTGGTAGTATCGTAGACCGCTGTATGATTCCGTCGTATCGAAGGGTAACCATAAGTTTTATCTGGATGTGGATTAAGTTGTTTCCAAGCGGAAGTACCCCCCAATCCATTCGCAGTACTGAGGACCCATGTATCATTCAGAAAATTACCATTACCATTATAGCCCCCAAAGATAATCATTTGATTATTGGCAGTATCATAGACCGCAGTATGACTCCCTCGTATCGGAGGGTAGCCATAATCTGAATCAGGATGTGGATTAAGTTGTTTCCAAGCGGAAGTACCCCCTAATCCATTGGCCGTGCTGAGCACCCACACATCATTCAGATAGGTCACATTGTCTTCCGGTGTACCCCCAAAAATCGTCATTTTATTATTAGTAACATCATAGACTGCACTATGCAAGACTCGAGTAGTTGGGAGACCATATACAGGGTCAGGGTTCGGAGAAAGTTGTGTCCAAGCGGGAGTTTGCGCCTGCGTTGGATAAGGTAAGTAGAGAAAAAAGATGGATATTACCGAAGTAACGAATATCGAGAATCGTAGAACTATTTTCATAGCACTCATCCTCCTGATGCATTTTATTATACTATTTATGGTTAATCTCTACTATAGCAGTGGGATATTGAAGTCATTTCCTTACAAAATATTTTTATTAAAATGGAGGGACTTTGTAGATTATTGATTTTATTGGAGATATTTTTTCTACCGTAGAGACTTCCAAGGGCGTCTGGAATAGAAAAGAGGTTATTCCCGATGCCAATGCTCCAACACATGCGGTTGTAATTATGTTCAGGTCTGGAGTAATACCTAGGAGGGTCATCCCCTACTGGGTATTACTCCTAATATCTCCCCTAATATAGCCAAATTCACAGTTGGAGTTTATCCGGATAAAACGCAACCGGAAGTTTTAATTTTCAGGAGATATCTTGTTACTCACGGGAACAGGGTCGCATCCCCGAAATTGGGGTCATCGTTGTCCATGCCAACATCCACGTCTGTGACCATCAAAATACCCGATTGATCACTGCGAATCCCAAATTGTCCTTGATAGTACGGATTGATGGCATTCCCTTCGGCAAAATAATCTCCACTATTCAATATGCCGACTCCGGCGGAAGCGATTAAGTTACTCGGCGGTATAGCAATATTCTGTTGACCCTCGGTTTGTACACCATAGGCTGCCAATAGAACAATACCCAAAGAGTTAAAATTACCGGACAGTTTCGCCAGGGTTAACCGAACGTCAACATCACGATTCAGGTTGACCGGTATCGAATAGGCATTGCCCTGTCCCTGTACACCATTATTGGCAGTCCATTTAATCCCTTTTTGCGAGCTGCCAGAACCTGCGCCCGTAAAGTCTAATATCAATCCATTATTAATCGAGATACTTGGTGCGCTTCCCGCGCCATTGTATAATTCCTGTCCCCAACCGGTTGTGTCGTATCCCGCGGTAAATTGACCATAAAAGTAATGGTAATAAGGATTACTGCGTGCTTGGGCTAATGCCGGTGCGGCATTAATTATTTGTACCTCATCAACGTATATACTTCCCGTTCCTCCGCTTTTGAGTTGGAATTGCGGGTAACCAGTAGTGCTACTGCCATGCGCCAATAAGGGCGCTTCCTGCCAAGTCCACACGGTGGGTACGCCAAACAATATATTCCCGACAATATCCGTCTGCGTTCCCGCGCCGGGATAGTTCGTATACCCATACAAGAAAGCCGAATGGCTGTTGTTGGGAGTATCCGCTACTAAACGAATTCTGAAGGTGTACCATTGACCGTCGGTGATATGGATCCAGTTGGAGACAGTGGGTGTTGCTTTTACACCGTTAGTGGTATCCGCAAAAATAAATTGCCAGACTCCGTTGGCTTGAGTGCCCGCCGAATCTGTATAACTGGAAATCCATTGTTGTGATGCCATCGTTGATCGACCGGGCGGAATTTCCATGGGTGACCATGCCGTTGTATCACTCCCGGTATCAAAAGAACCGTGAGCTAATAAATTGGGATATACCCGAACGCGCTCTTTATCCATATCCGTGTATGGGGGACTCGATAAAGAGGACGCAATCACATCCACACTGACTGGGTTACCCGAAGTGAATCCGGAAAGAGCGGTAATACTGATACTGGTACTATCCAGCCAGGTGGCATTGACCAAACTTGGATCACTGACAATCAGTGCGCTCACATTTCCAAAAGAATTTGGATAAAATGGATATGGCATTGGTGACACATCCACATGCGCACTGGAAAGGACCGGACCCGATTCATTGAGTGTATAACTTGCTACGTTAATATTCCAGGAAGAACCGGGATTTAATCCAATGGCGGGAAGTTTCTGAATCTTGAAGTAAGAATATTTCACTAAATTACTTGCCGTACTGGATTCAATGGTGTTATTCATTTCATAGACATTGGTTCCTACCGTCGAGGTAGGATATTGTGCTTGATACACCAGACTCCCGGTTAAGGTAGTTAACGTTAGAAAACTGGACACGATTGAATAATTTGTAGCGACAGCTCCTGAATTGTAATCGGAAAGATCAAAAACTGAATCGAGAGATTGATCAAGAAACAATTTTAAAGAAGGGACGGTGGTAAATTGCGGTGGATTGGTCGCTAATGCTGTTACGAAAACATTTTGGAATCCTTTAAGAGTTGTGTCATAAGCATTGGCGGTTACCGGGAAATTAGGCGATGAGGTGATTCCGGTAACATAAGCGTCGCCGAAAGAATCCACAGCTATCCCATTCCCTTCATCCGCCCCGTTTGCACCGAGATAGGTTGAATAGGCCAATGAGGATACACCGGAAGAATTCGTGGCGATTTTACTGACAAAAGCCGGCGCGCCATTATTCGTTGTCTCCAATCCATTCGCCGTAACTGGAAAATCATTGGAATATGTATATCCAGTAACATAAGCATTGCCGAAAGAATCCACCGCGATTCCAGTGCCATAATCTCCGCCGCTTCCGCCAAGATAGGTCGAATAGTATAAAGACGCTTTCCCGGAAGCCTTCGTATTGATTCTACTCACAAAGGCGATATTTCCGCCGGAAGTATTTTTATTCAATGTCTGAAAAGCGTTGGCTGTGACAGGAAAATCAGTTGACCCTGTCTGTCCCGTGATATATGCATTACCATATTCATCAACAGCAATACCATTCCCTTGATCCCCATTACTCCCACCCAGGTAAGTTGAATAAACGAGGGAAGTTTTACCGGATGAATCTGTGGCGATTTCACTCATAAAAGCGTTTGAAAAATTCAGAATGGTATCGTAAGCATTGGAGGTAACAGGAAAATTTCCCGATTGAGTATTTCCCGTGATATAGGCATTACCATTGGTATCTACAGCAATTGCGTAAGCGGCATCTATATTATTTCCGCCCAGAAAGGTGGAATATACCAGAGATGATTTCCCGGGTAAGGTTGTATCAATTTTACTAACAAAGGCTGGCGCACCATTAAATATCGTTTCCAAACCATTTGACGTTATTGGAAAATCGGCAGAACCGGTGTATCCTGCGACATACGCAAACCCCGATATATCTACAGCAATTCCCGTGGCTTGGTCCCCGCCACTGCCACCCAAAAAAGTAGAATAAAGCAAAGAAGTACCCGTTGAATTTAATTCGCTTACAAAGGCTTCACTATTACTTCCTCCGATAAAGGTTGTACTCAAAGCATTGGAGGTAACGGGGAAATTGGGTGACAAGGTGTATCCGGTGACAAAGGCATCCCCTGCCGAATCTATGGCGATTCCATAACCTTCATCATCAATGCTTCCCCCTAAATAAGTTGAATAAAGCAGGGCACTCCCGCTGGCATTCAATTTACTCACAAAAACATTGCTATTGGTACTACTACGTAAAGTCGTACTAAAACCAGTCGGTGAGACTGGAAAATCGTGCGAATCGGTATACCCCGTGATATAGGCGTTACCTGCTGAATCTATAGCTATTCCCTGTCCAAAATCCGTGACATTTCCGCCAAGAAAGGTGGAATAGAGCAATGAGCCTGACCATGCCACACTGACCAGAGAAATGATACAAATGATACAAAGGAATAAAATTAGAAATAGTTTGTTATTCATAAGAAGCTCCTTAGGATATTGGATTTTTGGATCAACCGTCGTGATAATAGTACCAGTAAATATTATATCACTCAATCAATTTTAGGAAAGGTATTCCAACCTAAATTAGTATCCAAGGGCAAGACCATCTTTGCGCGGGTCGGAACCGCCGAGTAAAGTACCATTTTCAGAATCGAGCATTATCCCCTGATAACCGCCATAACCGTGAGAATCTTCTTCAACGCGATGTCCTTTTTGCCGGAGTTGTTCACGAATGGATTCAGGGATGGAAGGTTCTATGGAAATCCATCCGCCGTTTATCATTTTTTCTCCACTGGGTTCCTGAGACCCGTCATGCCGGACTCGGGGGACATCTCCTGCCAATTGTGGATCCATTTTAAAATCAATTATGTTACACAAAATTTGAACTTGTCCTTGCGGTTGAAACACTCCGCCAATCACACCAAAACTGAAAAATGGTTTTCCCTCTTTGGTAACAAACGCTGGAATAATGGTATGAAAAGGCCGTTTGTGCGGCATGAGGCAATTGGGATGAGCGGGGTTAAGAGAAAATCCGCGTCCCCGGTTTTGTAAAGCGAAACCCAAATCACCGGGAACCATCCCAGACCCAAAGGAATGATAAATACTTTGAATCAGGGAAACACAATTTCTCTCCTTGTCAACAACCGTCACATAAACCGTATCTTTTCCAATTTCGAGTTCCGAGTTTAGAGTTTCTGGTTGAAGAGCGCAATCCATGTCAATTTGTTCTCTTTGCTTTTGGGCGTACTCTTTGGAAATGAGTTCTTTTATCGGGACTTGGGAGAACTCCGGGTCGGCGTAATATTTCGCGCGGTCGGCATACGCTAACTTTTTGGCTTCTGCAAAAAGATGGATATAGTCAGCAGAGTTATGCCCCAGAGAAGCGATGTCGAATAGTTCCAGAATGTTTAACATTTCAAGAACGGTGATGCCTTGCCCGTTGGGTGGGATTTCCCAGACTTCATATCCACGATAATCCACGGCAATAGGATTTACCCAGGTGGATGTGTGGTCCAAGAAATCTTGTTTTGTGAAATAACCGCCATTCGCCTGCGAGTATTGCAAAATCTTATCGGTGATATCCCCGCGATAAAACTCTCCTTTTCCATAATCACCGATGAGCCGGAGTGTTTTCGCCAGTTGGGGATTGCGGAACATTTCACCTGCACGGGGAGCGCGACCTTGGGGAAGAAAGGTTTGCGCGCTGGTATCCCATGCGCGTAATTTTTCTTCGCAGGATTGCCAGTCACGGGAGATAATTTCCGTGACAGGGAACCCGATTTCCGCATAAGTGATGGCGGGAGAAAGCAATTCTTTCAAAGTTTTTTTCCCAAAACGGGAATTTAGTTGTTGCCAGCCGTCCACGCAACCGGGGACAGTCCAAGTCAGCGGACCAATATCCGGCATAATAACCTCATCACATCCCTCTCCTTGGTAAGGAGAGGACGTCGTTTTTAGTCCTTGACTGTGAACTTTTTCGATGGTGAGGTCATAAGGCGCGCGCCCGCTGGCGTTTAGTCCGTAAAGTTTTTGTGATTTATTGTCCCAGACAATGGCGAATAAATCTCCGCCAATCCCGCAGGATTCCGGTTCAACAACACCCAACATGGCATTCGCAGCGATGGCCGCATCAACGGCATTTCCACCGCGTTTGAGGATGTCCAATCCGGTTGTGACAGCCAATGGCTGGGAGGTGGCAACCATGCCGTTTTTAGAAACCGCCACAGAACGGGTGCGAAAGTGATTTTTGGAATGGAATTCGTTATTCATAATTCAAAATTGACCTTACCATAAATTGACTGGAGTGTGAAAGAGGCATAAAATAGATATAGCAAAACGAGGTAAGTTTATGGCCCATCTAACAGCAAGTACAAATTGTGGCATTGAATATGACGTCTTGAATAACGCGACTCTTCCCGATGAATATAAACAGTTGTCGGAAGAGGTGCTGGATAGGCGTATTTCCGAGTCGAGAGCGAAGCTGGGTGAGCGGTTGGTGATTTTGGGACATCATTACCAAAGGGATGAAATTATCAAATTTGCCGATTACCGCGGGGATTCTTTGAAACTGGCACAGTTGGCGGCGCAACGCAAAGAAGCAGAGTTTATTGTATTTTGCGGGGTGCATTTCATGGCGGAAGCCGCCGATATTCTCAGCGCCGACCATCAAATTACCATTCTCCCCAACATGGAAGCCGGTTGTTCGATGGCGGACATGGCGAATATCGGACAGGTGGAAAATTGCTGGCAGGAATTGGAAGAAGCCGGTGTCACCGATGTTATTCCTATCACCTATATTAATTCTGCTGCCGACCTCAAAGCCTTTGTCGGGAAACATGGCGGATCGGTCTGCACATCATCCAATGCCAAAGCCGTGGTTACCTGGGCACTGACGCAAGGCAAGAGAATTTTGTTTTTCCCTGACCAGCATTTGGGACGGATTACTTCTTACAGTTTAGGAATCCCGCTATCGGATATGGTACTCTGGAATCCGTTTGAATATATGGGGGGATATGAGCCAAGTGAGTTACAAAAATCCAAAGTGATTTTGTGGAGAGGGCATTGTTCCGTCCACGCGCGATTTAAAATAGAACAGATTGAAAAAGCTAGAAAAGAATATCCGGGGATACGGGTGATTGTCCATCCTGAATGTACCTTTGATGTGGTGCAAGCCGCCGATGAATATGGTTCCACAGAATTGATTTATAAACGAGTGAAAGAATCTCCGGCGGGTTCCCAATGGGCGGTAGGCACGGAAGTCAATCTCGTCAATCGGATGCAGGAAGAAATGCCGGATAAATTAATTTTCTGTCTCGATCCGATTGTATGTCCGTGCTCCACCATGTACCGAATCCATCCTTCCTATCTCTGCTGGGTATTGGAAAATCTGGTACAAGGCAGAGTGGTTAATCGAATCAAAGTCCCCGATGAGATTAAGCAATATTCCAAGATGGCACTTGATAGGATGTTGGCGATTAAGTAACCTACCTTTTATTTTTTATCCAAATCCGAATGAAAACCTATTTGACGTTTGGGTGGCACGGGTTTAACCATGAGACCCCGGATGGCAGAAATTAATGCCTGAATCGCGGTATCATGGGTTTGAAGTTTCTTTTCCAACTGGGATAATTTCTTTGCCAATTCCCGGTGTTCACCCGCCAATTGTCGCAGTTTAACAAAAGCTCTCACCACAAAGACACTGACTTCCACCGCCTTGGGACTGTTTAACACGGATGCCACCATGATAGCCCCATGTTCCGTAAAGGCATAGGGTAATGTAGGTGAGTATTTCAATCGTTCGAGGTGGTCACAATTTGTGACCGCCTCTTGTTGGCATTGGCTATTATGATACAACAAAATATGATGAGATTAAATATTATTCCAAACTTACTTGAATGATACTATTTATTGTATAATTGTTTCGTAGAAAAGGAATATTTATGCAAACGGAAGCCATTCGATACTTACAAAATGCCAAACAAATACTCAAGCAGATAAAGATTGAGGATAATACTTATCTTGACGTCAAACCTGTTCGTGAAGCATTCGGCACAGCCTATCTTGCAGTTCTTGAAGCTGTAAACGAAGTCTTATTTAAAAAAGGATTCACAAAAAAGGATCTACCTAAGTCAGTAGAAGCCTACCGGATTGCCCTACAAAAACATGTTACGGTTCATAACGGCAAACTGCTCAGGGAATTTGACAAACTCTATGATGCTTTACATATCGCGGGATACTATCGTGGTTTAATCTATGACGTTCCTGCCGTTAAAGATTATTTCAAAGCCACCCAATCCTTTATCGAAAAATTAGAAAAAACAAAATAAGTCTAGTTGGGAAAAGTTAACCAGGATAGCATCTGGAAAATGCTACAAATGAATCATGTTAAAAGTATTCTATTAAGCTTCTTATTTCTCCTTTTACTGCCCGCATTATGTTTTGCCGATACCGGTTTACCCATGATTATCGTGGGGATGCCATACTTAATATTACTATTGATTCCAATCATATTCATCGAATCCTATGTATTTCAAAAAGAATTAAAATTAGGTTATAAAAGGCTTTTCAAGGCAGTCGGTTTGGCAAATATCGCATCCACCCTGGCGGGGTATCCCTTATCCTGGATAATTCTCTTTGGAGTAGAACTTCTAACCACCGGGTTATATGCGTTTTTTATCGGCAGCAGATCTCCTCATTACAATAGATTTTGGGAAACAATTTTAAATATCATTGGATTTGTCTTAAGCGCTGCATGGCTTATTCCCTGGAATATAGAAACTGAAGGATATTGGATGATTCCTTTGGCAATGAGCATTGGTCTGATACCAGCATATTATATTTCAGTTTACATGGAAAGTCGTGTAATTCAAAAGTATTTTAGAGAAGATTATGAAACTTTTCAGAAAATCAAACCTATCTGCCGAAAAGCAAATATGTACAGTTACCTGTTTCTAATTATAGTTTTGGGTATAACAGTAATATCTCATTATCTTTAAAGACGCACGCTAATAAACATGCTAAAATCTCTCAGATGTTTTCCATAGAGCATAATCAAAGACAATACGATTTATACGGACGGAAGTATCATGAGAAACGGAAGAATCCGGCAGAGAGTTTTTGGAATGATTATCTGGATTTCCCGATGTTAAAGAAATTATTAAAAAAGGAAGTGTCTGGGAAAAAGGTCTTGGATTTGGGATGCGGGTCGGGAATCTATACACGAGTTTTGGCGGATTGGGGGGCGAAGGTCGCGGGGATGGATAATTCCCGAACCATGATTGCGCTGGCAAAACAGGAAAATCCTGGGATTCCGTTTCACAAAGGGAACGCTCTGCGAATGCCTTATCAGGACAAATCCTTTGATATTGTGTATAGTGCCATGTTGGTACATTATTTGAAACATCTGCGTCCCTTGTTCCGGGAAATATCCAGAATTCTAAAAAAAGACGGGCTGTTTGTATTTTCTTTTCATCATCCTGTACATGAATGTCTGGAACGAAAAACTCAAAAGGGAAAAACAGTATTCACCTTAAGTCCTTATTTCCATAACCAATCCTATCGCTGGAAAATGATCGGGAACATGGAGCTTATTAGTTTCCATCACACGTTTGAAACTGTCATTAATACCTTGAACGACGCAGGGTTTGTGATACAACGACTAGTGGAACCCCGTCCCCCGGTCTCCTCCCAGAAAATAGACCCGAGAAGTTATCAATTCACCAAGGATTACCCCTCCTTTTGCGCGATTAAAGCCGTGAAGATCCGCAACCGGTAATCCTGTCTCCCAGTCTCCAGACTTACTCATCAGAACTTAGTAAATTTCTCTCTCCATCTCTTTAAACCTTCTGAGTCCCTCCATGTAAAAGGATGGTTTTATGCGGGGTAATATATTTCCCATTTAATTTGGGCGGGAGTGTTACCGTCCCTTTAATTTTCCCATTCTCTTGAGTAAGGTTAATGTGAATCATCCCGTTGGGATGAACCAAAGAGGCTTTGGCATGGGTTAACAATCCTAATTGTGGCCTTATTTCTATTGACCTAAACTCAAACGAGGAGGGTCGGATTCCTAAAACGGACGCATAATAATGATATATAGGATGTGAACTCCACGCGTGACAATCCGAACGGGTGGGTTCAGGTGCTTCATAAATTGTCCTAAATCCTTTCTTTAAAATGTCCATCCATAAACCCATTCTTTCATAGAAAATATCCATTCGATTCATTTGATAACAGGTTTCAAACAAATAGTGGGTGAAATAAATGGTTGTTTTTTCCGTGTCCGTAGCTGTAAACAATTTCCGGGACACGATATTTCTTATCTTTGTAGGAAGTTGCAGGCTTAGTAAGGCAAGAATTTGGCTGTGTTCCGAATAATACTTCTTTTCCAAATCGTCTGCAAATATTCCTTTACGGGTGTTCCAAAAATGTTGCACTAGTTTTTGGGTCAAACCGACTGAAAGTCGGCGATACCGTTTTGCCAGTTCCGCGTCGCCATAATGTTGTTCTAATTGAATCATGAGATTGAGCGTGTACACCAAATGCCAATTGAGAATGCCATTAACCCCTTTGTCCCCATTGGGTGGTATGCCCCATTGCCAATGACCCACCCAATCTACAAAATTCCATCCATTGGGCGCTTCGATCAAACCCTCTTGGTTCATACATCCAATAAAATAATCTATAACTCCTCTTGTGCCGGGGAGCATCCGCTTAATGAATTCCGGATTACTTTTCCATAAAGCATAATCATATACCATTCCTATCCACCATAATGAAAAGGGCGGAATCACTTGAGTGATCCGGCTGGGATATCTGGATTGTGTCAGTCCGAACGGTAACCGGGACTCATTAAACATGGCCATACATTTTCGGGGTAGTCGGTCATCCCGGGTTAACATATACGTCACCAAAGCCTCCAACCGGCTATCCCCAAGGTACATCAATTGCTCATAATGTGGACAATCAAAAAACGTTTCATGACTGCATACTTGTAGGGTACGTAAGGCCAGGGGAATAATCCCTTCTAACTGGCTGTCACTACATTCAAACCGGCTTTCCGGTTTCATCGGGTAACGCACTTCATGAAAGGTAATTTGCTCTAAGAATAAAGGTGTATCCTGGGTTTGTATTTGGATTTCCATATAACATCCCGAACGCCACCATAAGGTGTCAAATCGCCGGTGGGAACCGCCATCTGGTTTAAAGATATCTCCAAATCCCCAGAAATATTTCCCTTCCACTACATTCCGTTGACCTTTGGTTTTTAGTTCCGGTTCGTTATACAACGATTCCGCCCAACAGATTCGAATTGTACTGCCTTTCCCCTGCGAGGTCGTGAACTCGGGATAAAGACAATAATAGTTCTCCAAATCGATAATGATACGTCTTTGCGTATGAGCGGGTATTCTTATGGGTTTTCCCCGTAAAAAATTGTTCCAATCCCTTTGTTCTTCTTTAATATTTTTATTCATGTCAACACGAACAAGGGTTGTATTTTTAGAACCTGTTCCCTCGACTAATAACACTTTCCCGATTTTCCGGAATTTATCCATCATCCCGGGTAGGGTGGCGGGATGTAATCGATGAACCAATGGAACTTCATTACAATAGGAACCATTGTTTCCCGGATGCAATTTAACCGCTTCTTTCCAACCGGTTCCATCACCCCTTTCCCAATCCCAGTCATATTGATTCCCATGAACCACTTGTTCGGTACCGCTCATCCAGCCAAATCGTTCGGGCCATTTGAATTCAAAACCATGCAACATCTTTACTTCCCATTTCGCGATTCCCGTTCCCAAAACTGTCGTAAATTTACCTTCGGGTGCAAATAAAAATCCAGGGATTACACTCATTTGAGCCCACGGTGATTTATCTCCCAATACATGAACACGGGCTACCAAGACATGTTCTCCTTTGGGAAGATCAAAGTCATAAGTTTCATAAAACCAGTTTCGCCTATCCCCTCGTTCACTTCCTCTGGCGACTCTAATCCCGTCCAGAAAAAGCACATACCTTTCATCACCAGTTATATGCACCCGAAACTTTCTGTTTTTATTTAATGTGAATATCTTCCGAAATGCCATAACATAAGGTGATTTGGATATTTCGGGATGGGTAATCCAACAACAGGGCCAATAACCTCTTCCAAGCCAGTCTTTCCCGGTATCGCGTTCTGTAAAAGGAGGGCGTTGAATGATGATTCTTTTGACTTTTGTCTTCATATGATTATCCTCATTTTCTTTTAATATGTTATTCAAGAATATTGCATTAGTAACTTAATTATTGAATCATTGCATACCATAACAGGAATCGGTCTAAATTTCCATAGTGCTGGAATATCTTTCACGAAACGTTAACCATTTGTCTCCAAGGATGGATTTCATGTAATATCTTTCCATGAAATTGACCCGGGAAAGACCCCGCAAACCGGATTATGCGGATTTATTGGATGTAGTAGACCGTAGAAAGATTCCCTATTTCCTTCATTATACACCTGTCAAGAATCTCTCTTCCATTTTACAACATGGAATTCTTAGCCGGAAACAAATGCAATTGCGGGATATTCAACCGGTTTTGTATCATGGGTGGGGAAAGAAATGGACTGCGTTGGATGATTATATTTGTTTGTCATTGATTCCACCCAAACGAATGATTGAGAAAACGAAAGAGACGCAAGCCGTGCTGTTGATTCAACCTTCTGTTATTGGACAGGAGAAGACCTATTTCTCCCCGATCAATAGTGCTAAAGAAGCGATTGATGTTGAGGAGATATTTTCACGCGATAGCATGGAAGCGTTTGAGGATTTATTCCGGTATGAAGAAGGGACACAGTTGCGGAATGATTTCGCGGAAATCCTTGTGAAGGATTATATTGCCGTGTCAGATATTACGGGAATTTGTTTTCAATCATGGAATGGAAATTGGCAAATAGTTAGTAAACTATGGGTCAAAGGTATTTTAGGACGATCACCAAGGGTTAGAACAATTCCTCATTTATTTTGATTTTACATTTAATTAAAGGTAAAATGATTATTATAAACTAGGAGGTCAAATATGCGTTCCGATACAGTTAAAAAAGGTTTTGAGCGGGCACCGCACAGGGCTCTCTTAAAAGCGACAGGCAATTTTAAAGACGATGATATTAATAAACCATTCATAGCGATTTGCAATTCGTATGTGGATATTATTCCCGGCCATACTCATTTGGACAAGGTCGGACAATATGTGAAAGAATGCGTACGCGCGGCGGGCGGCGTACCTTTTGTGTTTAATACGATTGGCGTGGATGATGGGATTGCGATGGGACATGAGGGGATGAAATATTCCCTGCCGTCGCGGGATCTTATTGCCGATAGTGTGGAGACGATGATTCAAGCGCATTGTTTTGACGGCATGATATGTATTCCCAATTGCGACAAAATTGTGCCGGGGATGTTGATGGCTGCCATGCGGTGTAATATTCCGACTATTTTTGTTTCTGGTGGACCCATGGAAGCGGGAAAAACACCCGACGGGAAAACAGTGGATTTGATTACGGTGTTTGAAGGAATTGGTTCGTTCAAAGCCGGTAATTTGGATGAAAAAGGATTGAAACTATTGGAAGATTTTGCGTGCCCGACGTGCGGTTCCTGTTCAGGCATGTTCACCGCCAATTCCATGAATTGTTTGTGCGAAGCCTTGGGGATGGCGTTACCGGAGAACGGGACGTTATTGGCGACCAGTACCGAGCGAAACAAATTATTTCAAAAAGCTGCAAAACAAATTATTGACTTAGTGAAAAAAGATATTAAGCCGAGAGATATCTGCACTCGGGAAGCTTTTGATAACGCTATGATTTTGGATATGGCGATGGGCGGGTCAACCAATACGTTATTGCATGTTCTGGCGATTGCGCATGAAGCCAAAGTGGAGTATTCCATGGCGCGGATTAATGAATTGAATCGCAAGACACCTAATATTTGCAAAGTATCACCCTCGTCAAAATATCACGTGCAGGATGTCCACCAGTCCGGCGGGATTCATACGATATTGGGTGAATTGGTGCGCGGCAAAAAGGAATTGTTGAAATTAAATTGCATGACGGTAACTGGAAAAACATTGGGTAAGAATATCGAAGAGTATGATATTCGCGGAGCCAATGTGCAGGAAGAAGCGCTGGAATTGGCAGCGGTATCTGCCGGTGGAGAACGCACAGCGTTAGGAATGACAGTAGAAAAAACTTATTCCTCGATTCGTGATGTTAAGGATTTAGGATTCGACCCGTATGATTGTGTCCGTACTGTGGAGAAAGCCTATTCGCCAACCGGCGGGTTGACAATTCTGCAGGGAAATCTGGCGCCGGAAGGGTCGGTCGTGAAATCCGCAGGTGTCAGTAAAGCGATGCAAGTACACGAAGGTCCGGCGGTGATTTTTGAATCACAAGATGACGCCTGTGCTGGAATTCTTGCTGGCAAAGTTAAAGCCGGAGATGTCGTGATCATTCGATATGAAGGTCCCAAAGGCGGGCCGGGAATGCAGGAAATGCTGGCGCCAACATCGTATATCATGGGACAGGGGTTGGGCGAAAAAGTGGCGCTTGTTACCGATGGCCGGTTCAGCGGCGGGACGCGCGGTGCCTGTGTTGGTCACGTTTCACCCGAAGCGGCAGAAGGCGGGCCGATTGGGTTATTGAAGAATGGAGACATCGTTCGCGTGGATATTCCTAATTGTAAACTGGAAGTGAAATTGTCGGATTCTGAATTGGCGGAACGCAAGAAAAATTGGAAGCGGCCGGAACCTAATATGAATTTCGGCTGGTTGGGCAGGTATCAGAAAATAGTGCAGAACGCGGCGACCGGTGCAATATTAAAAGGATAACAGACCCAAAGGATTCTGATTTATGGCAAATTGGTTATTAAAGACAGAGTCTTCGGTATATTCCTATGATAATTTGGTCAAAGACAAAAAAGCGACTTGGGATGGTGTCACTAATCCTGTCGCATTGAAAAATATTCGTTGTATGAAAAAAGGCGACATGGCTTTCATTTATCATACGGGAGATGAAAAACA
This sequence comes from uncultured bacterium, assembly GCA_963768165.1. Classification (GTDB taxonomy): domain Bacteria; phylum UBP4; class UBA4092; order UBA4092; family UBA4092; genus CAVYHJ01. Next base: position 911,051 of record CAVYHJ010000002.1, read on the forward strand.
AATCATCGGCATCGCGGAGGTTGTCAGTGAACCTTATTCTGACCCAAAACAAAAAGAACCCAAACTAGTGGTTATAGATTTAAAACCCAAAGAGAAATTAAAACGCCCGGTTACTCTCGCCGAAATAAAAGCGGATAAACGGTTCTCCGATTTTATACTAGTCCGAATGTCACGGTTATCGGTGGTTCCAGTCACAGAGAAACAATGGGATATGTTGCTGGAGATGTCCCGAAACTAATTTTCGGATGAAACGAATTGATATCCCTATTCCCCTGAAACGAGTTTCGTATGGTACCGCCAGAAAACAAGTTAGAAAAGTGATTCGTGAATTCGGTGCGGCGGTCTCCATGGAAGGGACGCTTGCTGCTTATGAAGACTGTTTGCACTGGCATATCAAACATCCCGACTTCAAGAAAAGCGGCGTATTGGAAATTACTTTTGCCATTATCCAAGAGCAACCCAAACTCTGGTTGACGATTCACGAAAACCGGCAGGGGGAATGGGTTAATCAAATCTATCCTGAATTTGCTGAAAGATTGCAACAGGAGTTTAAACTTTAGACTTCACTCACAAACTGTTTCACAAAATATTTCGGATTCAAATATTCCCCCGTCGCTTCTTTCAACCGCTCGTTCCAGGATTTCGTCGCGCCATGTTTAAACATGCGATTTACTAAAAATGGTCCCACTTGCGGATTATTTACGATTTTAAACTTTCCTTTAAAAGTTTTTTTCATGGCGAACACCAGTTGTGACCCGTGCAATTCTCCCAGCAAGTAATTATGATAATATACCGGCGCCGTGGCGATATGGGTTTTCGACGCCCAATCGGGTTTATTGCGTCCTTCCGGTCGTTTCAGGAATTGATATTTCTCCACCAGGTCCCACCATAGCTTATTCAAGTCCTGCCGGGGATTGGAATACAACGCTTTCTCAAAATGAATCATCACCAGACACCACCGCGTAAAAACCAGCATTCGTACCCGCTGCACTTTCTTCGCATCCTTACCCAATTGAATGGCTTTTTTGGGAGCGACTCCCGCAATTTCTCTCAGAAAATCCGTTTCTGAAACCATCCGTCCGCCGAACAATGCAATCGCTTCCGTGGACAAAGTATGCGCCGCGGTTCGCAAATAATACGGCAATTTCGGGTCCAAATACTTGTCATACACTCCATGCCCAAATTCATGTAACATGGTATCCATCCATTGTTCATTGGATTTTAAATTACACAGGATACGCACGTCTTTCGGCTCGTCAATCCCGATACAAAACGCGTGCTGGTCTTTCCCCGGTCGCTCGTACAAATCACTTTTTTTGAGAATGTCGTCAATGTTCAATCCAATCCCTTCATAAAATTGTTTCGTCAATTTTTCCAGTCTCTTCCCCTTGAAACAAAAATCTAAACTCAATTCACTGGACTGCGGCGCCTGCTGAAAAAATGGGTCGCGATAATGCCAGGGTCGCAAATCCTTTTCGGATATTTTAAATTCTTTCGCCAGTTGTTTATCCATTCCCTTTTTCAATTTTAGGAAAGGTTCCCGCGTCAGCTTTTCCAATTTGTCGAATAACGCGTACATCTCCTTTTCGTTTAATTCCTGTAAATCAAACGACATCGCATAATAATTTTTATACCCCAATTGTTTCGCCAGCTTGTTGCGCAATTCCACGATTTCCAAAATCTTTTTCGCCACACTGTTCCCGATTTGTTTCCCCGCATCCCATGCGTTTTCGGCTTCTTTGGAATTTTTCGTCTCTTTCAAAATGTCCTTAATTTTATTTTCGGTGACTTTTTCACCCTTATAATTCGCGCGAAAAGTATTGAATGCCTGTTCCAGTTTGGCATTCTTGTCAATCAATTTCCTGATAACCGCTTTATCCCCTTGTTTGGTTTTGTAAGATTTGTGGATTAAGTCAATTTGACGGCGTAGAATCGGGTCTTGTACCTTGGATTTTTTGAACCCCTCGACTGTTTTAAACTCTTTTTTATTGGAAAAAATATCCGCCATCTTTTTTTCCATGCGAGCATAGGTCTTGAAATATTTTGTTTTCCCCGTGACCGCCGCTTTCCAAAAATTTAGGGCGATTTGTTTGTTCAACGGTTCCACGATTTTGGTATGTTTCTGAATAAATTGTTCTGGGGTAATCGGCATAATTATTTCCTCTCCTGTATTAAAATGTAGAATTCTACTCTATCCGATTCCGGCAACAATGACAAGATAATACCCGTAGGGGCAGACCCCCGCGTCTGCCCTGGATATGAAACTGTCCCATTTACGAATGGATAATGGGCAGACACGGGGGTCTGCCCCTACAATCTTAAATCTTAAACCAACTTCTCCTGCACCTTGGTAATTTCTTCCATCACATATTGCAAATACCCCATCGCTTCCCCGCACCAGTTCATTAGATGATACGAATATTCCAAATCCAATTTCTCCCATTCCATCACCCGCTCTTTGGATTCCCCCGTAATCTGCCAAATATGTTGTATCAAAAATACCAACTGCGCTAAATTCGGCGCGCTCTGAAATTTCTCACAAAACGCTATCCCCAGTTCCTGATTCGGCAACCCCTGTATACAGCGCATCCGCCCCTTATGCGCCGATAACTTCTTGGGCGGCTCCGGTTGCTTCCGTTCCCGCTGCAGGGTCAATGCTACACGATAGGGTAACGTCCTCTCCCGCACCTGCTCTTTTAAATCTTCGTCCAAGTCATTGAGTTGAAGTAATTTGTAGATACTGGCTCGATCTAGTTTCAAAATTCTACAAGTTTGTTCAATGAAACTTTCAAAGTCGTCCTGTGCGACTCTGAAATCTTGGCTTTTCCGATCTCCACCATTTTCAATTGCCCCATGCGCCTGTTCCCAATATTTGCGTCTATCGAGAATCGCTTCCGCCAATTCTATGTAATTCAAATCTTTACGCCGTAAGTTCTCGTGCAACAACATATCCAATTTCCGCAATTCATCCTCCGCGTTGACAAGCGTCACCGGAATCTCTGTCCAACCCAACTGTTCACAGGCTTTTAATCGCCTGTATCCCGCCACCAACTCATACGTGTCCTCCCCGGTTTGTCTCACCACAATAGGGTGTAACAACCCGAATTCCCGGATATTCTCCGCCATCTCCTGAATATTCCCCGCGTCAATCCGCACCGGGTCTTTTACTTGAATCTTTGTTACTTGTACCTTCATACACCTTTCCTCCTTTAATGATTGGTAGAGACGTAACATGTTACGTCTCTACGTTAATTAGTAAGGAAAAGTTTATCTTCCCTCTTCCCATCCCTTTGTTCACTTCATCATGGAAATGATGAACACTTTCCCTTCTCCTTCTTTCAAGCGGAATTGAAAATTTCAATTCCACTCCCAAGACGTTTGAAGAAGATTACGGTTTGACGCAAGAGAGGGACTTTGATAGAGTATCGGTCAGGGAACGGGAGAGAGAAAGGCTGTATGAAGTTAAATGTAGCAATTTAACTTGGTACTATATGAAATCCCTTTTGAAATTTGTCTGTTTGATTAGTATTCTCACGCAATCGTGTTGGAGTCAATCAATATATTCTCTTCAAACTGCAAATAATCCGTGGAGTAAGGTTAATTCTCCCGCCTATCCGATTCTAAACAACCTTTATTTCCTATCTACAACCGAGGGGTGGATTGTCGGGGACTTGGGTGCCATTTTGCATACCACCGATGGTGGGAATAACTGGATAACCATTAATACCAGTATCAGTTCTAATCTGCGCGCCGTCTTTTTCACAAACTCCTCCACCGGATATATCGGCGGAGATAGGATTCTTTTGCGAACCCAGGATGGCGGCCTTTCCTGGGACAGCACCACGACCAATTTCAATGTCTATGACATCTTTTTCAAACCCTTATACACAAATGTAGGCTATGCCGTTGGACCCAACGGCACGATTCTATTAACTACTGACTCAGGCAATTCTTGGACAGAACAAGCTAGTGGAAACCAAGATTTGAATCGAGTTACCTTTAATACTTCCAATACCGGTTGGGTCACAGGCTCGGTGTTTACGACAGGGGGAGGGTCATGGTATCAGGGTAAAGAAGAGGATTATTCAGATACAACATTTCCTTATATTAATGGGTCTCTTTCTGAAACGAATAATTCTGGAATAAGTTGGTCTGTCACAACGGGTATCAATATGTTTACAGATGTTCAATTTATCAATTCAAATACTGGATGGTTGGCGGCTTCTCAAGTTACTTCTTATTATATTAATTTCATTACAACTGATAGTGGCTGTCCCGCTCCCGGTTTTTGTTATTCTGAAGGATATTTACAATTTACTTATGATATCAATCACAATGTTCTTAAAACGACAAATGGAGGATTTACCTTTTCCACATCCTTACTATTTTCTGAAACATTCGCTTCAACTGTCAGACAGGTGTATATTTCATTTCCCAATACAAATATTGGTTATGCTGTCGGTGCTGATTTTAATGAGGTTTTCAAAACATCAGATGGAGGAAACACATGGTCTGGTTCTACAACAGGTTTTGACTCCATTCGAATCAAACGGATATTATTTAAAACTCCACAGGATGGTTGGTTAATTGGAGCCAGTGGAGATACTTCACTAGAGTTGGGATTTATTTTAGTGACCCATGATGGAGCACAGTCATGGCAAAGACAATCCCCCGATGGGTTCTTATTAAGCCTCCCTCTAAATAGCATTGCTTTCGGTTCTGACGGAGTTGGGTGGATGGCGGGGAGTGGAAATCTCCCTCTGCAATATAAATCTTATGATAATGGACAATCATGGTATCAAATCTCTTCCGCACAAAATAACGGATACTGCCTATTGGCATTAAATCAAAATACCGCTTTTATCGCTGATGGAAATGTCTATCAAACATTAAATGGCGGACAACAATGGAATTCAATTACACCTGTTGATTATTCTGCAGGTGATTTTCTGGTAACACCCAATGTACAAGGTGTGATTTTAACTAATTCTTCAACAATCTATACAAACGGTTATATTCGTTATTCTATGAATATTCCTTATGGATATATTTACTACTATTATGCTGCAATTTTTAAAAGTATAGATATGGGGATCACTTGGACACTAATTTATAAGGGTAGTTTATATGACGAAGACAATTCAAGCATATTTTTCCTTAATGAATCTACAGGGTGGGCGACTTTTGGTAATATATATTTAGCCGGTAATTTAAATAACATAATTTGTACCCAAGATGGTGGTTCAACGTGGAATACGCTCTATCTTCCAGAAACTACTCTCAATATAACGTATTCCGATGTATATTTTACTTCTGAGAGCACTGGTTTGGTTTGCAACAACATTGGTGAATTATTTCAAACCACGGATGGTGGAAGTATATGGAATGTTTTTCAAGCGGTTACCACGTCTCTCAATAAAATCTATTTCCTCACTCCCCAGGTCGGATGGGTGATTGGAAATGGGGGGACGATGTTGCAGACGAGAGATGGAGGGCAAAGTTGGGAATATCTGCAACCGGTAACTTCGAACAACTTAAATTACATAACCTTTTCACCCAACGGCACAGGATTTATCGTAGGGGATAATGGAACCATGTTGCGATTGAATCCTGGTTCGGTGGGTCCGACTTCTATCCCTCGGAAAGATTGGGAGATATACGAGTAATATTTTCCTGGTTATATCGAGAGATTCTTCGCTGCGCTCAGAATGACAAGAGTGTTTGAGGATGGGAATTGATGGTATTATATTGGGATGATAAAGAAGCCGGTAATAGGAATTACGTGTGATTTTGAGATTGGAAAACCGCCAAAACGCGGAATGAAACCGCGCCAGAGATTTTGCATCAACCGGTCGTATGTCCAGGCGGTGATAGAGGCGGGCGGGATTCCCGTATTACTCGCCGGGGGTGGAGACAGTGCCGGAATCCGGCAGCAGTTGGAATTATTGGACGGATTATTGCTCACCGGCGGCATGGATCACGACCCGAAATTATATGGCTCTAAAAAACATCCCAAAACAGATACGCTCCATTCCATCCGGCAGGAATATGAAATTGAAATTGCCAAACTGGCCATGAAAACGGATTTCCCGATTCTCGGTGTCTGCCTGGGTTGTCAGACCTTGAATATCGTCAACGGCGGGACGTTGATACAAGATATTCCGAGTCAGGTAAAAACAAACATAGCTCATAGTCAGAAAGAAGGCCGGTCAGCCCAAACCCATGATGTCCACATCGAGAAAAATAGCCGCTTATTCCGCATTCTCAAAAAGGGAAAAATAAAAACCAACAGTTTTCACCATCAGGCTTTAGGGAAGGTTGGGAAAAAATTTAAAATTGTGGGTCGTGCGTCCGATAACATTATCGAAGCGATTGAATATCAGAACAACCGGTTTGTTCTTGGAGTCCAGTGGCATCCGGAAGAACTAACCGGCTATGAAACGCACCGGGCATTGTTCAAAGCATTGGTGAATGAAGCGAAAAAAGAAGATGAACCTCATCCTCTTCTTGACAAGGAGAAGGGACGGGGGTGAGGTGAATTTAGATATCTCCCATCAGTTTCTTGGCAACTTCCATTAACCGTTCCACTTTGAAAGGTTTGGAAAAATAGGCATCGGCACCATATTTGAAACCCATTTCAATATGATGGTCTAGTTTGTACACCGCCGTGAGCAAAATGACCGGGACCCTGCCTGTCTTATCGGAGGACTTGATAGTTTCGCAAAGTTTATACCCGTTCATCATAGGCATCAAAATATCGGAAATCACCAAATCAGGTTTTTCCTTTACAATTTCATCCAGCGCTAACTTCCCGTTCGCAAATACTTTCACTGTATATCCTTCCTCTTCAAAAGCCATTCGCAATATTGCTGAAATATCGGCTTCATCATCGACGATAACAATAGTTTTACTTTTTGTATCCGTCATAAAACAATACCTTTCACCGTAGACTTACTTTCAATATTTCCAACTCTGCCAAGAGCGATTCTCTTTTAACAAGCGCTGATTTTTTCGTGGCACGTGGAGTAATCTCAATCAGCCCTTGTTTAAAGTTCTTTTCCCCCAGTGTAACACGGATGGGAAATCCTAACAAATCCGCGTCCTTAAATTTTACTCCCGGCCGTTCATTTCTGTCATCATAAAGGACTTCAAACCCTTTGTCCAGCAATTCTTGATAGACTTGTTCGGTTACTCGATTAAGTTCCTCATTCATACTGCTGGCGTTCAATAAATAAATATGATACGGCGCCACGCTATAGGGAAAAATAATACCGTCTTTATCATGATGTACTTCAATCACCGCCGCGGCTGTCCTCGTGACACCAATACCGTAACAACCCATGATGGTGAGATTTTGGTTCCCGTGTTCATCGAGATAGGTGGCATTAAATGCCTTGCTGTATTTGGTGCCCAGTTTAAAACAATGACCGACTTCAATCCCATGAGAAACTTTCAACGGTTTGCCACATTTCGCACAAGGGTCGCCGTCCTGCGCGGTGCGAATATCTTTTACTATCGGTATAAAATCTTTACCCGGTATAACATCCATCAAATGCGTATCCGCTTTATTGGCTCCGGTCACACCCAACGACATCGCCATAACAGCATTATCCGCAATAATTTTAATGCCGGTTAATCCGACAGGCCCGGCAAACCCGACAGGGGCTCCGGTAACTTTACGTATAGTTTCCGGTAACGCCAACGCCAGTTTCTCGCAATGCAACACCCGTTTCAATTTGGTTTCATTCAATTCATGGTCTCCACGAACCAGAACAGCAAGGGGCTCACCATCGGCTTCGTAAATTAAAGTCTTAATTAATTGAGAAGGTTGAATTTTCAAAAAGGAAGAGACTTCCTCAATGGTTCGGCGGTTGGGAGTCGGGACTTCATAATACTTCTTATCGTCTCCAGCCGGTTTATCGCCCTCGTTTGAATATGTCCCGCATTCCGCGCGTTCCAGATTCGCTGAATAACCACAACCGGTACATTGTGCCATGCGCTCCTCGCCGATTTCGGCAGGAACCATAAATTCATGTGAGAAAGAGCCGCCGATAGCGCCAGTTTCTGCTTCTACAGGAACCGTCGTCAATCCACACCGTTGGAAAATTCGCGTGTAGGCGTCATACATCAACTTATAAGATTTCTCCGCGCCCGCGTCATCGGCATCGAAACTATAGGCGTCTTTCATAATAAATTCCCGCGCCCGCATGATTCCAAAACGGGGACGGATTTCGTCTCTAAACTTCGTCGCTATCTGATAAAAATTAACCGGTAATTGTTTATACGACCGAATTTCCGAAGAAACCAGCGTGGTAATAATTTCCTCATGCGTTGGACCGAGAACAAAGGTACGTTCACTGCGGTCTTCCAGCCGCATCATTTCCCGTCCCATAATTTGGGCACGTCCCGATTGTTCCCAAAGTTCCATGGGATGTAATTGCGGCATGAGCAATTCCAGCGCCCCTGCCCTATCCATTTCTTCCCGCACGATTTGTTCGACTTTATGAATCAACCGCCAACCGAGGGGGAGATAAGTATAGAGACCGGATGCCAGTTTGCGCATTAATCCCGCGCGCAGCATAAGCTGGTGGGAAGCGATTTCCGCTTCCGCCGGAATTTCTTTTAAAGTTGGAATGAGCGTTTTTGACCAAAGCATGATAAACAGGTATCCTTCAAATCAACGAATGTATTAGAAATTGGATGTTTATTTTATATCACAAACAACCGATTCGACAAATAATGGGTGGTACTTAATGGAATTGCCGTAGAATATTGGACAGGGTGCCGGAACCGATGAAATCGTTGACAACTACAAAAGACATCAAGGTCACCAGAACCGCAAAACCGAATTTGGTGGCGATTTCCCAAGTCTTGGGTTTTAATGCTTTTCCACGAATTGTCTCAATGATATAGAACAACATGTGGCCACCGTCCATAACAGGAATGGGTAAAAGGTTCATGATTCCCAGCATAATGGAAATAGCCGCTACAAACCCCAAAAACTGTGTTACCCCGAGTTGCATAGATTGTCCGGCGATATTGGCAATGGTTTGAGGTCCGCCCAGCGCTTCTTTCAAAGGAATTTTTCCAAAAGCAATTTCATAGATCCCATAGATAGTCATAACGACCTGTCTTTCAAAGGCAAACCAGGCACGAATAAAACATTGTCCCAATGGAAAATGAAAGATTGGACCATTATCCACTTTGGGAGTGATACCGATTAAAGGCGCCTTTCCCAGAACAGAATATTCGGGTGTAATATTGAAATTGAGGAGTTGTCCATTTCGTTTTATCACGATAGTAAGAGGAGCACCTTTCCCCGACCTGATAATTTTTGAGACGTCCTGCCAGCGGTTATTTGTAGTTTGGCCATTAATAGACACAATCTCATCCCCCGTTTGTAACCCGGCGCGAGCGGCAGGCTTATTCGGTTGAACGATTCCAACCACAGCAGGTATCGAAAAATCCACGCCAACATCATCCAACTCTTTGGGAACCAACATATCCGTTTTTACCAACTCTTTTCCGCGAGAGACGGTAAGGGAAACATTTTTTCCCAAATTCTGAGCCAGTAAATCATCGAATTGGTCGGAGGATTGGATGGAAGAACCGTTAACAGAAACAATTAAATCGTCTATTTGTAGACCCGCTTTGGCTGCCGCGGTATTGGGTGTTACTGTATCAACCCTGGGCAATTGCGTTGGAATCCCAAACATAAATGCAATAACAATCAAAAAGTAAGCCGTGATAATATTCATCACCGGTCCCGCAAGCACCACCAGCATTCGCTGCCAAGGTGGTCTGGAGTTAAACTCGTAATCCGCGCCCGTCAATTCTTCGGTGGGGTCTTGTCCTGTCACTTTGACATATCCCCCCAAAGGCAACGCGGAAATACAATAATCGGTCTCCCCCATTTTAAATCCAATTAGTCGGGGTGGAAATCCAATGGAAAATTGTTCCACACGGATTTTCAGCCACTTCGCCACTATGAAATGGCCGAATTCATGGAAAATGATGGCGATACCGAGTAAAAGGACTGTTGCAAATATAGTTGTGCCCATGGGTTATTTTACTTTTCCGCTCCTCTTTTAGTTTACCATAAAACATTTTTCCCGCAAACCAATTCTATGGTAATTCTTGAATCGTTAGTACTCATACTTGAATTTTGGTGCCGTCACACTTATAATTGCCTATCGTGAAGATTCAACCATTGGTATTTTCAAATTCCACAATGGGAACCTATTGCTTATGAAAAAGAAAACTCCCGAATTAAAAGTTGGCCTGCTTACACTTATTGCTATTATTGTTTTGGTGGTGGGAACTCTTTTTGTGGGAAATTTCCAATGGTTCCAAAAAACCAATACTCTGGATATTCATTTTGATTTTGTCAGCGGTCTGCAGGAAGGCTCTCCCGTGCGGTTAAACGGCGTGCGCGTGGGTCAAGTCAAAACCATCACTATCCATTCGGAAATGACTCCCCCCATCGTGGTTACCATCGAATTATCGAATGCCGCCAAAATCCATAAAGACGCGCGCGCCTATATCAATACGCTCGGTCTCATGGGCGAAAAATATGTGGAGATTTATGCCGGCACCCAGCAATCCCCGTATCTAAAACCCGGGGAACCGCTCATGGGCCAAAGCCCCACGGAATTGCAGGATGTGCTTAATTCCAGTAAGGAAGTTGCCGATAATCTCGCTAAAACCATGAAGGTTTTTGCCGATGTGTTCACGCAAGAGTCTACCAAAAATTCCATGCGCAATTTTATTATACGGTTGGATAGTATCAGCCAAAATATTAATGACCTCATCGTTCAACGGCGCGGGGATATTGATACCTTCGCCAAAAATTTGCGCATCCTTTCAGAAAATATGAAAGGGGTTGTGTCAGAAATGGATACTATGCTGAAAGAAAATAGCGGGGATGTTAAAAAAATTACTTCCAATCTGGCCGATGCCTCCGAATCCATTCGCGCCCATTCCGCTAAAATTGCCGAGAATCTTGACGCGTTGACCCAACAATTGCGCGGAACCGCCACTGAAGGCAGACCTGATTTACAAACTACCTTGAAAAATTTCCGTGACGCGTCTGAGGAATTTAAAGAGTCCATGAAGAAACTAAATATCATTACTGAACGGATCGAAAAGGGCGAAGGCACGGTCGGTAAATTAATGACCGATGAAACACTTTATGGTCAGACGACCGAAACCGTCAATAAAATCAAAGAGGCCGCTTCCACGATTTCCGAAGGAGGAAAGTTTTTCGGCGGAATTCAATTCGAATATGAAATGCGCTATCGCGCTGAACTCAGCCGGTTCCGAAATGATATTAATGCCCGCATCACTCCCAATAATGAAAGATATTATGTAATCGGTGCCAGTGATATCGGCGGCAATGTCGGTTTGAATTTGCTTTACGTCCGGCGCGAAGGTCCCCTCGATATTAAATTGGGAATTTGGGAATCCAAATCTTCCGCCGAAATTGATTACAATATGTTCAAAGACCGTTTTTCGCTGGGTGTCTTGGGAGTTGGATTGACTGGCCAAACAAGATTGGACGTGCAAAGTTATTTATTATTGGGTAAATATTGGGACGTAAACTGGTACGCCGTCGCAGGCGGTGACGATTTAACCCGCGAACCCAGAGCTAGTGCCGGTATCCAAATGCGTTATTAAGAGTACGTTGACTATTTCCAGCCCGATCTAACATGGCTAAATTTATCTCCAAATTCGTGTGTCAGGAATGTGGTGGCGAGTCGCTTAAATGGCTCGGTCGTTGTCCCCATTGTCAAACCTGGAATTCCTTAGTCGAAGAGATTGAAGAATCCTCGCCTAAACCCAATCGCTACGCCTATTCCAAAAAGGAAAATGATGCCGATAAAATTCCCGTGGCGCTCGATAAAGTTGCCACACCTGCACAAGAACGGTTTGAAACGGGAATCGAAGAATTCGACCGTGTGCTGGGAGGGGGTATTGTTATCGGTTCTATTGTCCTTATCGGCGGAGAACCGGGTATTGGCAAATCCACCCTACTGTTGCAATGTGCCAGCTCCGTAAGCCAAAAACATGGTGGCATCCTCTATGTCTCCGCGGAAGAATCCGCGTCCCAAATAAAAATCCGTGCCGACCGGCTCGGTATCAAATCCTCCGTCCTTTATTTATACGCTGAAACCAACCTCGACCAAATCTGCGCCCAAATCCATAAACTTCATCCCCCTGTCGTTATCATAGATTCTATTCAAACAGTCTACCGTCCCGAATTATCCTCGGCACCCGGTTCTGTTGCTCAAGTCCGGGAATGTGCCGCTCAGCTTATGTATCTCGCCAAAAGTGACGACATCGCCATTTTCCTTGTCGGCCATGTCACCAAAGACGGCTCTATCGCCGGACCCCGCGTCCTGGAACATATCGTGGATACCGTCCTCTATCTCGAAGGCGAACGATTCCAAAAATACCGCATTCTCCGCGCTGTCAAAAACCGTTTTGGCTCCACCCATGAATTAGGCATTTTCGAAATGCATGAGGAAGGGATGCTTCAGGTCAATAACCCTTCCGAAATTCTGTTATCCGAACGTCCCGAACATGCCTCCGGTTCCATTGTCGTTCCCAGTGTTGAGGGAACTAGACCCCTATTGATTGAAGTCCAAGCCTTGGTCACTCCCGGCTCTGGTTTCGGTGCCCCCCGCCGCATGACGACAGGTGTTGACTCACGCCGTGTAAGTCTACTCATCGCCGTCTTGGAAAAACGTGTCGGGATGCATCTCAGCACCGCCGATGTCTTCGTCAATATCGCCGGCGGAGTCCGCATTGAAGAACCCGCCATAGACTTGGGTATCATCCTCGCCCTTGCTTCCAGTTTCCGCAATAAACCCGTGGACCAACGCACTATTGCCATCGGAGAAGTCGGCCTGTCCGGCGAAGTCCGCTCCGTCAATTGGATTGAAAAAAGACTCGCGGAAGCCCAAAAACTCGGTTTCTCCAAAGCCATTATTGCCCATAGTAATCAGGATAATAAATTCAATAAAAACGGATTCCAAATCCACGGTGTCAAATCCGTCAATCAAGCCCTCGAACTCGCCGAAATTACCTAACATAATTGTCCTTTTCACCCTCTTTTCCCCAAGCGAACAAACACCGAAGCCGAAACGAAGTTGAAACGGACACAATACGGAGAAGAAACGGAGTTGGGATGAAGGAGATCGATCTCCTTCATCCCTGCCTTATTGAGAATTAATTAGATTGAAGTTGTCAATATCAGGTAGATTTCTCACCTGAATCCCGAAAATCAACCCCACATATACCCTAAACCAAGGTATTCTATCACCCAACCAATTTTGCTCTTTGTTTAATGCAAATTTCAATGAATATCAGGCTAAATAGTTTTTCTTAGCTTTGAACCTGAAACCTGAAACTATATTATTATATCTCCATTTTTCTCGTTGTCAATCTTTTTTTTCAACTTTATTTTATCTTTTTTCTCTTTTCCTTTCTCGCCGATTCACCGATTCCCCGTTTCGCCCATTCGCTTCTTTCCCAATATTCAATATTGTTCTTATTGTTTGTCATCTCTGGGAAAGCTTTTACAAGAGAAGAATTCTGGTTTTCTACCTAAGAATATATCAACTCTTTTTAATAATCTTGGATATTATGGTATACTTCCCCATCATTCAAGTCTCTATGGGAAAATGAGAAAACATGACCGAAATCAATATTGGTTTGTTTGAGCTTCAAGTAACAGCCCAAACCAATTTATTTCTTCCACCCTTCAAGGGGTCAACCCTTCGTGGTGGATTCGGTCATGTGTTTAAATCTCTTGTTTGTTCTTGTCCGGAAAAATGTCACGAGTCCTGTTTTCTTAAAGAAAAATGTCCCTATGGTTATATCTTTGAAACTCCGGTTCCCGTGGACAGTCAAAGAATGCGGAAATATCCTTATGCTCCCCATCCTTTTGTCATTGAACCGACCCTTGATAAAAAAAGAAATTATTCCATCAATGATGAATTATCTTTTCGATTAATGCTTATTGGGAAATCTATCGGGTATCTCCCTTATTTCATTTATACCTTTGAAGAATTGGGTAAAATCGGTATTGGCAAAGAGAAAGGGAAATATCAATTAATGACTGTCAACAATATCACCCAATCCAACCAAGTCATTCCCATCTATACTGGTACCGACCGAATTGTCCGGAATACCTATCAGCCGATACTCTTCTCATTACCCGCCTATGAACCTGTAGAGGCATCTTTGCCAACACATAATTCAAAAATTACCCTCTATTTCCTCACACCTGCACGATTAAAATTTGAAGGTGTTTTAGGTACGAACATTTGGCGGTTTAGGTTTTTGGTATTGTGCCATGAACTCATTGGGTGATTTGCCCAGTAAGCCGCAATGTTCCAGATGATTGTATTCTATATTCCAGCGTTTCAATTTATTTTGCAAGTCTTGGAAGTTCTGGAAGGTGTTTTGGTCATAAAATTTCTCCTGGTCTTCCCGGTGACTTCGTTCGACGGTTCCATTTTGCGCGGGCTTTCCCGGATCAATAAGATAATGCACTATATTTCTTTCTTGGCAAAAGACATCCAGCGGGTGAAGGGTTTTCAGGGTTCGATCACGGCGTTTGTTTACGCCGGTGTAGTAGTTGGTGAAGATCACCCCGTTGTCAGTTTTAATCGCTTGTATTCTATGAGGGAAACGATCCAGGACCTCTTTTAAAAACCGGAGAGAGTGGAAACTGGATTGTTCGTCATAGACCGCCAAATGTCTCCAGCGGGACGCCAGATCAATGGCGGTATACTGATAATAGCGTTGTCCCGCTACCTTTCCGGGAACATACTTCACATCGATCTCTAGAAGTTCACCGACCGATCGTGGTGCTTTCAAATACTTGTATTTCATTTTCTTCACCCGATATTTCCTCACCAACCCTTCTTTCTTCAAGATCTTCCCGATAGTCCGTGCATGAATCCTCACTCCTTCTTTGGCCAAGTGCCAATGGATCTTTAGAGCGCACTTTTTCGTTTTCTTCCGGATTTCCAGAATTCTCTCTTTCACTCGGAGAGTGGTTTCTTTTGTACAAGTTTTGGGTCGGGTGGATTGCGGCTCCAAAGCCTTCTCTCCTCCTTTCCGATACGCCGCCGCCCATCGCTCCAAACTTCGTTGGCTGTGTGGACAAATCTTACACACCTCCTTTAACCGTATCTCTTTCTTTATTATAGGTAATACCCAGCGTAATCGTTCCTCTTGAATCGTCGTTGCCATACGTATAGACATCTCCTCATTCTAAAAAACCCGCCATATGTCTGTACACATTACCAAGGACAATTGACATCGGATATGGAATTTCATATTATTATGCGTAATCTCATACGAAGAATTAGTTCGGTTCTATATTTTCACTGTGGGATTGATTTGGGACAACAAATGGATTTTAAACAATTCATCGAACAAGCCAAAGAAGTAAAAGCGGTCGATAAACAACTCCGATGGTATGATTGGGAACGATATTCCGCTAAACAGGATACCAAAATGAAGCTCGGTGGGATTATCGGCCAAATCACTTTTGAAGGACATCTCGAACCTTTCCTTCCCTTTCTCAAACTCGGTGAATATATCCATATAGGCAAAAATACTTCTTTCGGGCTTGGACAATATCGAATGGTGGGGGAGAAATAGATTTTAAAAGGATTAATCAATGCCAAGAGAACTTCAACCAGAATTACATGATATCTTTAAAATAACTGAAGACGGGCATGTTGGAAAAATGTTTGATAGTTCAATAGGAAGGAATGTTTATAGACCTTCTGAATGTGACTATACTTCTCAATTACCAGATAATCCAACGAGAGATGGTATATTAAAGCACCATTGCAGTGAAAATTTTGAGTTATACCCTAATTCTAACGATACATTGATTCTTTGCATTGCAGATGACTTAGCTGCTGCATCATCAAGATCAGAAACGAGGCTACAGGGGAAAAGACCATCTCCAAGATATGAAGTTTATAAATTATGGAATCCTTTAAAGTCGGTGAAAGAGGCGAAACTGGAAGGGAAATCTGGAATTAATGAAGTATTATCATATTTGAAAACAGACCCCTCAGGTCAAGATTTTCTAAAACAATATCAGCAAATGTTGACATTGCGAAGTGAGGATGCTAATGCCGAGCGTTCTATAACAACCCTATATACTCATTTAAAGTTATCCGGCCAGTTTTATCGTATTTTGAAAGACGTTACAAAGTTTCCTATTTTAGAAAAAGACTTAAATCTAAAGAGCAAAAAGGAAATTCGCTTAATAATCAATCGGTACGAACAACATTCATGGAAGATAACCACAGTAAGATGTAAACTTCATATATCCCAAAATCCTATTCGCGCTAAAGATCTTAATATTTATCATATGTTGAATGAATATATTGAAAAGATTTATGAATCTTTTTCAGATAATATACTTTTATATACATCCAACGAATTATTACTTGTGGTTTCTGATGTTGAGGTTTTTAAAGAAAAATTAAAAGAATTAGCATTATCTAATTTTTGGTTTGAGATATATTGGTCATCCAATGAGCTTAATAAATTACAATTGTCGCCGAAAGCGAATAGTGAGCATTTTTATATAATGGAACTTCTTGAATATCTTACGCCGCCACTTTGTGAAATCTGCCAGATGTCCCAAGGGATAGCCCGAAAATCAGAAGAAGATAATCCAATTGAGTATCTATGTGATTATTGCTTCAAAATACGTGAGTATGGAACACTTATGGGTAAATTTGCCTATTGGTCTGACAAAGGTTCCACAAGAGCTCTTTGGATTAAATTATCCTTAGATATTGATAAGCTAACCTGGGTTCTTAATGATTTATACTTTGATTATTTGAAACAACTTGATGATTCAATAACTCCTGAAAAAGCACAAATCAGATTTTCCGTAATAGCAGAATTTCAACAGGATTATGATTTATTTATTAAGGAACTTAAAAGACTCCTTTATGAGTCATATCGAGAAAATGATATTCAACCCATATTGAAAGATTTTTATACTGTTCACATAGAAAGTCCAAAGCAGATTATCAATCTATTAAATATTTTTCATTCTCTAATTATTAAATATTTCCCAATGTTTATAAAAAGTAACGATTCACCAATTAAAATTGGTTTAGTTTGTTCTCCTATTAAGTATCCTTTTTTCGAGGTATGGAGAATTTTAGAAGAACCTAAAGCGGATATTCATGTCGGTTTAATTGGACAAGGTGAACTTCGAGTTCAAATGAATCAACTTCAAAAACTATTGGAAGCCGCCAACGGACAATATCGCAAGAGTTCCTTGCATAAGTTGGCTGAAGTGGCTAGAATCTCAGAAAGCCTCGCGAAACTGGCTTTTGGTGATTCATCGGAAAGAAATGATTTCCAAACCTATGAAGCTTTGAAAAAAACATTGCCTTTAGGGTTGGGATTCCGCGATATGTTAACTTTTGCGAAAATCATTGGTGATTAAATAATGCGTTTTCTGGAATATATATTAACGGCAGACACTCTTTGTTTGGGAGAACGGATCAAAGGGGGGATTTTTCGTCCTTGTGTCCGTACAATCCCTTATAGCCAAATAAGCGGTGCATTACGACAATACTTTGGAAATCAAGATATTCATGCAACCGGATACCTTGACGAAGATAGAGAACATAATCAATTCGACTATTTGATATATTCACCCCGTGACCGTATTTTAGGCATAAGCAAGGTTCCTTTACAAATTGAATATTTAACTAACGTCTTGGGAAAAGTGTTTGTCTTAGAAAATGATTTTACCATCCAATTACCGAAAGAATTTACTATTAGCATGGGTGCATTTCGATCCAAAGGATTGGGAAGATGTCGATTAATCCAACAAAGTATTCTGGAAGATAAATCTGTGAAACCGGGGAAACTTAATGTGCGAATTCCTATAGAAACTCAAGATATATTTGCAATAAGAAAAATACTACGTCCGGTGTATGGTTATCTGTTCAAACCAACAACACCTGATACAGGTGTATATGTATTATCATTATTTGAAGGTTCGGAAATTGTGGGACCGGATTTCCTATTACAAAAATAAGGAGGGAACATGGATAATATCCAAAAATTACTGGAAGAATTAAAACAAGATAATACAATTGCTAATATGAAATATTCTGGCTTAATTAATGATGTTGGAGATATTTTTGAAAGACATGGAGCCGGGACAACTAGGATTTTTCTTTTGGAAAAAGAGGGTCGTGGTGAGAGACAAGCCACAATTTTATTGAAGGTTCTCTTAAAGTTAGAAAAATATCCTGAAATTATGAGTAATCGTTCCATTGGAAGATTTATATTTAAAACTCTCAATTCAATAAAAAATTATGGAGGTGTAAGATGATTAAAGAAAAAAGAATTAAAGTTATTCTTGAAACTTTAGATGAATTCCGGGTTGGTGGCATTGCCGATCCTCTTTCAGGTGCGGATAATCCTGTTTCAAAAATTGGTAGCCGTTTAGTAATACCGGGCCCTTCTCTAAAAGGTGCTTTAAGAAATTCAATAGAGACTTTTTTAATAGATGGTTATTTTGATTTAAAATCACAAAAATGGTCTTTAGAAAAAAAGACATGGCAACCCTGTATTCCGGCAACTGAATTGTCAACTGATGAAACATCTTTGGTTAGACAGGGAAAATATCGCGGATTCGGCTGTGTTTATGGCAAAAATAATCTACCTATTTGTCCTGCTTGTTATCTCTTGGGTGCACAAAGTATGAATGGGTTTGTTAGAGTACCATTCCTATCTACAGATGTTCCATTAAGTAAACTTTATTCAGCGCGTATTGATAGAGCTACAAAAATTGTGGCAAAAAGGTCAAACCGTCCCTATGAGTTAGTTCCCAAAGGAACCAAATTTGAAGGGGAAATGACAGTGCTTTTGGAAGATACCGTCTTAAATTGGGTTCTTGGGAAATCCCGCCCTTTGGCAGAAACAGCTACTAGCGATGCCTGGTTAAATGGTTTAACAATTACTCAACCTGAATTTATTAAAACCTATATTTTAGACCGTTTAATAAGCATAAATCGGTTGGGTGGATATAAATCTAAAGGGTTTGGCACAGTGAAAATAAGTGTGCAGGAAATATCCTGACTTCATTTTTTCGCAAACCTACCCCCTTTTTATGCAGAAAACAGGTTTGCGAAATATTGGACTTTTCCACGAAACATAACTCTAATAAAATCAAAGGAAGTGATTTAGTGTTACAGACGAAGACCTTATGAACAAGGGATTGAAACTCCTTGGTCTACCACGCTTTACTTCCTGTAAGTAGTTACAGACGAAGACCTTATGAACAAGGGATTGAAACTCAATTAGGAATTTCTTGGTTAATGGATTATATTCAGTTACAGACGAAGACCTTATGAACAAGGGATTGAAACCTTCATAGGTAAATTCTGCTGGTTCACTTCCAATAAGTTACAGACGAAGACCTTATGAACAAGGGATTGAAACGACACGGTGGGGAAGCGTGGATAAAATCATAATCAGTTACAGACGAAGACCTTATGAACAAGGGATTGAAACATTGGGATTAAATAAGAACTGGTGGATAGAGTGGAAGTTACAGACGAAGACCTTATGAACAAGGGATTGAAACAAGTGTATCCTAGCAGACTATCGCATACGGTTGAGGTTACAGACGAAGACCTTATGAACAAGGGATTGAAACACAAAAATCCAGCCACCATAAATCCGATTTTCTTATGTTACAGACGAAGACCTTATGAACAAGGGATTGAAACACCTATCATTTAATTTTTCCAACGTATCATTCTGTGTTACAGACGAAGACCTTATGAACAAGGGATTGAAACCATTTTGCAATTCACAATTACTCTATACATTTTATGTTACAGACGAAGACCTTATGAACAAGGGATTGAAACTCGAAATAATGATGTCGTTGTTCTTCAAAAGAGTCGTTACAGACGAAGACCTTATGAACAAGGGATTGAAACTCATATATTTTTTCATTTTATCTCTCCGGGTTTAAGTTACAGACGAAGACCTTATGAACAAGGGATTGAAACATTAATATGACTAATGCTCCGAAAATAATTAACCGTTACAGAACAAGACCTTATGAACAAGGGATTGAAACGCCAGCGGCACTTACCAAAATCGAAACATTTTTCGTTACAGAACGAGACCTTATGAACAAGGGATTGAAACAGCTCGCCAATCGCATCGGATACCGCCGTTTTTAAATCGTTACAGAACGAGACCTTATGAACAAGGGATTGAAACTCAATCGGATGTTATCCAAAATCAGGGCTGAGGTAGGGGTAACACTGGATTCCCGCTCGGAGTCGGGAATGACAACCCCAGACGACTCACTGAGTCGCCCCTACACAAACATTTCCCTCTCCCATTGGGAGAGGGCTAGGGTGAGGGTAACAGGGTAATAAGGTGGAATTGTAACCCTAAACTCTAAACCCCAAACCCGAAACTGACTCGTAGAGTCATTCTGAGTCTGCGAAGAATCCCACCAAATTGGCAAAAAATACCCATCTCATATATAATCTTATAATCCTTTTTGAGAGGTAACGAGTATATATAATTAATAACCTTACATATTATTAATATTTTTAACCACTATGTTACATTTATTTCAACCAGACGAGGAGGTGACTATGAATGCTCTATATCATTCGTGTTATATTCGCAATACTAACCGCCACATTTACATTTTATATTGTTTATCATGGAAACGGTTCTCTGCAGGATGCCACCTTGGGAGGAACTCTCGGATTAATCGGTGCTCTCATTATCATTGCACTGGAATTGGCACTTCGTAAAGTTAGAATTAAAGCGTTATTTATTGGTGGATTGGGACTTATCGGCGGATTGATCA
This sequence comes from uncultured bacterium, assembly GCA_963768165.1. Taxonomy (GTDB): domain Bacteria; phylum UBP4; class UBA4092; order UBA4092; family UBA4092; genus CAVYHJ01. Next base: position 931,968 of record CAVYHJ010000002.1, read on the forward strand.
CTGGATTGATTCTGGTAAATACGTTTGATTCTGTCTTACCCGCCAATCCCCCTTATGCGGATATTGTTAAAGTTTTATTGCCTTTAATTCTGGGTTATCTGGGATTCACGGTTGGTATCAAAAAATCCGAACAAGTGCATCTGGACGAATCCGGTCTGGGATTTACTTCCGCGGCAGCTATGCACGGCGGGAGTAAAGAATACAAAATCCTCGACACCAGTGTCATTATTGACGGGCGTATTGCCGATATCGCCGAGACTGGTTTTCTTTCCGGCATATTGATTATCCCTCGTTTTGTCCTTGGCGAATTGCAACATATTGCCGATTCCGCCGACCCCTTGCGCCGTAAACGGGGACGCAGAGGATTGGATATCTTAAATAAATTACAAAAAAGTGAACTCCCTGTGGAAATCGTGGAAACGGATTTTCCGTCAGTTCCTGCCGTAGATGCCAAACTCGTGGAACTGGCCAAAGCTATGGGTGGACCTATCATTACCAACGATTTCAACCTCAATAAAGTCGCTGAGTTACAAGGGGTCTCGGTACTCAATATTAATGAACTGGCAAACGCTCTTCGTCCCGTGGTTCTTCCGGGTGAGGAATTTAAAGTCTTTGTTTTAAAAGAAGGCAAGGAATATAATCAGGGAGTCGGCTATCTCGATGACGGCACCATGGTCGTCGTGGACAGTGGTAAAGAATTCTTAAACCAAAAAGTGGATGTGGTTGTCACTAGCGTTTTACAAACCACCGCCGGCCGTATGATCTTCTCGCGCATCGCCGGAGCAGGAGAATAAGAAAATTTCAGATTGTAGATTTAAGATATAAGATTGAAACAATGTATTTCAATCTACAATCTACTATCTGAAATCTAAAATTATTACTATGGATGCTGTCGCGATAGTTGTTGCCGCGGGCAAGGGAATCCGGTTCGGGGGAAATACGCCCAAATCCCTGGTTACTTTGGGTGGTAAACCTCTCATGGTGCATTGTTTACAAACCCTTAACCAGAGCCGTTGGATTGACAACATCATCCTGGTCACTTCCCGGGAATTGGTCTCCACCTGTGAAAAAGAAATTCTTCATAAATATTCTCTCGTCCGTGTCGACCAGGTTATTGAAGGCGGGAAAGAACGGCAGGATTCTGTTATGGCGGGACTCAAAGCCATCAGTCATCCCCCTCAATTTGTGCTTATCCAGGATGCCGCCCGTCCTTTCCTCACGGAAGACATGATTGAGCAAACTTTACACGGAGCTAAAGAAGTCGGTGGGGCGGTTATCGCTACCAAAATTACCGACACTGTCAAAGAAACCGATGGCAGTGCTTTTGTCCAGAAAACCATCCCGCGCGATAACCTTTGGTCGGTGCAAACTCCCCAGACTTTTAATTACTCTATCCTGGTCTCCGCCTATCAATGGGCCTTCGATAACCATTTACAAGTCACCGACGACGCCAGCTTGGTGGAAAAATTCGGCAATGCAGTCAAATTGATTCCCGGTACGAAAAATAATATTAAGATCACCACTCCGGAAGATTTGGAACTGGCAGAATTACTTTTAAAAAAACGATAACTCTGACTTATAATTTATGTTTCGCGTAGGTATTGCCTATGACATTCATCCTCTTGTCCCGGGACGTCCGTTAATCCTCGGGGGAATACATATCCCTTTCGATAAAGGACTGGATGGCGATTCCGATGCAGATGTACTAACTCATGCCATCATAGATGCCATCCTGGGAGCTTTGGGACATGGGGATATCGGCAGAGTCTTTGGTGTCGGCACTCCCGAAGTCATGGGAATCTCCAGTATCGTGTTATTGGAAAAAACTTATAAACGCATGATTGAAAATAAATTTAAAATAATCAATATGGACTCCACCATCATTGCGGAAGCCCCTAAACTAAACCCCTTTATTCCTGATATGCGCGATAAATTATCCGCCACCCTGCACTGCTCACCGGACTCCATCAATATAAAATCCACCACTCACAAAAAATTGGGATTTCTCGGAACCGGAGAAGCTATCGCAGTCCATGCCATTGCTCAAATCGGTCAATGACACACTGAGGTTTACGGTCTTCGTTTTCTCCTGATTCAATACTTTCGGAGATAACTGTATAATAAATACCCGTTATCTTATGCAATCTACCAGACATATTCGGAATAAAGGAGTTATACATGAATAAAAAACAATTGATGCAAGCGGCCTATTTACCCGGTAATAGTACGGTTGTCCTGAAAAATGTTGCCATACCAACACCGGGTCATGGTCAGGTTTTGGTTAAGACAAAATCATCGACCATCTGTGGCAGCGATATTCGCGCTATCTATCGAGAACATCTGGGAAAAGGTCCCGAAGGATATCAAAATAAAATTGCCGGGCATGAACCGGCAGGACAGATTGTTCAATGCGGTCCCGGTATGCGTAGGTTCAAAAAGGGTGACCGAGTTATTGTCTATCATATTTCGGGTTGTGGGGTATGTTACGATTGCCGGAGAGGGTATATGATCAGTTGTACCAGTCCTCTTCGAGCCGCCTATGGCTGGCAAAGAGACGGTGGAATGGCACCTTATATTCTTGCGGAAGAAAAAGATTGCGTACTTCTCCCTAATATCTTGACATATACCGATGGAGCCCAAGTGGCTTGCGGATTCGGTACGGTTTATGAAGCGCTTGAAAAAATCGGGATTTCCGGAAATGATGCCGTACTGGTGGTCGGGTTGGGTCCGGTCGGCCTTGCCACACTCATGCTGGCGAAAGCCATGGGGGCACAAATGCTAATCGGTGTGGATGTGATTAAAGAACGATGCCAATTGGCAGAAAAGAAAAAACTTGCCGACCATATATTTCTCTCCGGTCCCAATGCCCTCAAGAAAATACTGGATTTAACCCAGGGCAACGGTGTTGAACGTGCGGTCGAATGTTCCGCCCATACTTTGGGACGGCAACTTTCCATCCGAGCAACACGGAAATGGGGGAAAATTGCTTTTGTCGGTGAAGGGGGCACTGTGGAATTCAATCCCAGCCCCGATATTATCCACGATCAAAAGACGATTTATGGGTCATGGGTCACCAGTATCTGGAAAATGGAAGAACTGGTTGAAAGGCTTGTTCGTTGGGGTATTCATCCGGAATATCTTGTCACACACCGGTTTACCCTGGATCAGGTGTCGAAGGCCTATGAACTTATGGCGGAAGGTAAATGTGGGAAAGTAGCCGTTGTCTTTGATGAAGAAATTCGACCCACAAAGGTCAGGGAGAAAATCACTTTATGAAAAACCAACCTAGTTCCAAATCTCTTCAAAATGCCCTAGACGGTATTGATCCTGATAAAATCCCCAAAAAAGTTCTTTCTTCCGGAGCCAAGATACCAGGTATCGGATTGGGAACATTTGGATCGGACAAATATTCCGGTGAACAGATTGCTGAAGCTGTGGCAGATGCTATCACTATCGGATATAGACATATTGATTGTGCCTCAGTCTATGGAAATGAAAATCTCATCGGACAGGTTTTTCAGGATGTCATGAGAAAAGGAATGCACCGTAAGGAACTTTGGATTACGTCAAAACTCTGGAATGATAAACATGGCGAAAAAGATGTCATTCCATCTTGTGAAAAATCACTCCAGGATTTACAGGTCGATTACCTTGATCTGTATCTGGTACACTGGCCTTTTCCAAATTATCATGCAAAAGGTGTGGATGTGAGTTCTCGCGACCCTCATGCGAAACCTTATATCCATGAAAATTATATGAAAACCTGGCGTCAAATGGAAAAATTAGTGGATAAAGGTCTGGTGAAACATATTGGTACTTCCAATATGACAATTCCCAAACTTGAACTTTTGCTAAGGGATGCTGAAATAAAACCGGTTTGTAATGAAATGGAATTACACCCGCATTTTCAGCAACCCCGGTTATTCAACTATGTCATGGAACACGGAATGGTTCCTATCGGATACAGTCCCATCGGTTCACCTTCCCGCCCGGACCGTGATAAAACACCCGATGATACTGTGGATATGGAAGACCCGGTCATTGTGAAAATTGCCAACCGGCTTAATGTCCATCCCGCGGTGGTTTGTGTCAAATGGGCAATTCAACGCGGGCAGATTCCGATTCCTTTTTCAATCCATCGTGAGAAATATCTTGCCAATCTGCGTGCCGCCGTGACCGAACCTCTTTCTAAAACAGAAATGATGGAAATCTCCAGGATTGATAAGAATTGCCGGCTAATTAAAGGACAGGTCTTCCTTTGGAAAGGTGCCGATTCCTGGAATGATTTATGGGATATTGATGATAAAATCAAAGGGGTTAACAGCAACTAAGAATGGGTGTAACTGTCCCTGATTAGCTTGGCAGTAACTCAAGTCAACCGGGTACCCTTTAAAATTCTTCCGTCGCCTGTAACCAATTTCGAGCAATCAACGCATGTCCCGCCAAGGAAGGATGAACACCGTCAGGCGCCCAAAACGCCGGTTCACGCAGGGTCATCGCTTTGGCAAAAATTCCATCCAAAGGAATTAACAAAGCATGGAATTCTTTGGCCAATTTTCGAACGATATCAATCTTGGGATTCAAGTCTTCCCGAAAGCGGATTCGATCTTCCGGTACGGGAAGAACAAAAGGTTCCAGTAAGATAATCCGGCAATCCAATTTCTCTCGAGCCTGAGTTAATAGAGCCCTGTATTTTCCCTCAAAGGATTCCGGGGACGTGAGATCGTTATTATCGTATCGCCGCCAGGTATCATTGATTCCAATCATGATGGACAACCAACTGGGTTTTAAATCTAAACAATCCTTTTGCCATCGGGCAAGTAAATCTGTAATGCGGTCACCACCGACACCCCGATTGATAAACTGAACTCGCTTTTCAGGATACAACGAAGAAAACCAAGCCCCGACCATCATGGCATATCCATATCCAAGACAGGTACTATCCTCCCGGTTCCGACCTGCATCTGTGATGCTGTCTCCTTGAAATAAAACGATGGCATCTTTTTCGATTTTTGCTGACATATTCCTTATCCTCTCTTATACGATAGAAACTATGAGTAGCGGGTTAATCCGTGTGAAAATACAATAATTATTTTACTATACAAACCTGATTCAGCAAATTCGTCCTTAAAGATACGGTTAACTCTTCCCATTTGATTGATAATCTCATCCCTTAAAATTTTATATAATGGCTTTTATTCCAACAACTCCCAATATTTCTTTTCGACAGTCGTAGGTAATAGAATCATTATGGTCGTAAAATAAACAGAGTCCAAGTCGATTGCCAAGGTGAATCCTTGGCCTATGTTCGCAATAAAACAGGTCCCCATCCAAGTCATATTGACAACAAGTTAACAACAAGGAAAGTTATACGATTTATAGAAAGTGAGGTAATTCTAAAAGATTATTTGGTGCGCCCGGCGGGAGTTGAACCCACGACCAACGGTTTAGGAAACCGCTGCTCTATCCAACTGAGCTACGGGCGCACGATATTGACTCGTGAGTACCGAAGACAGCGGGGTTACCTTCGCCTGGGCTCCAAGACGGATTGGGAAATAGAGACATGAAACGTTTTGATTTTGATATGATTCCACATTTCACAACCCGTGTTTATTTTGTTAATATTGAAGCAACGATTGGAAAGGATACTCCTTCAATTTATCCTTGCCATGTAAAAAAGTCAATTCAATTAAAAAAACAACTCCCACAATTGTTCCACCCAACCGGTTTACCAGGTCCACTGTAGCGGCGGCTGTTCCTCCGGTTGCCAGGACATCATCCACCACCAGAACCCGTGTTCCTTTTTGAATGGCGTCCTGATGAATTTGCAATTTGTCGGTTCCGTATTCCAAAGCATAGGATGCTTCAATGGTTTTCCACGGTAGTTTCCCGGGTTTTCGCACTGGAACAAACCCGGCTCCCAGCCGGTAGGCGGACGCGCTGGCAAATACAAAACCGCGCGATTCCACTCCCACCACAGCATCAATAGAGCTGTTCAAGAACGGTTCGGTAATCCAATTTATCGATTGTTTAAAAGCGTCTTTGTCACGTAATAAAGGAGTGATATCTTTGAATATCACTCCGGGTTTGGGAAAATCTGGAATGTCACGGATATACTTTCGTATATCCAATGTCGCATGAGGCACAATTAACTCCTAACGAGATTCAACAAAACTATCGTCATCGTATCAATCGGGATTCGCGTTTTTTAATTTTCCGAATGGCTGCCAATTGTTTTCTTTTGCGGCGGACACTGGGCTTTTCATAGTATTCCCGTTTTTTGATTTCAGCGAGAATCCCATGTTTTTCACATTCCTTTTTAAAACGTTTCAAAGCGCGGTCAATGGTTTCATTTTCCGTAATCCGCACTTCTGCCATATTGTAGGGCACCCCCCGTCTATACTATATAAACTACTCAAATAACTACATTTAAACATACCATTACTATAGCGATACAGGGAAATCATGTCAAGTGAATTAAAAGAGCTGGATTTAGATGATTAATTTTCTTACGTTAAAACCAATGAATGTCAGATGACTTTTATGCAAACCAACCTATAAACAACTAAGCTTCCACTCTATTTTTAGAACGAAATTGTTTTATTATAAGAAATTCTAATTCCAGTTTATTAGAAATACTCGAAAGAGAAGGGAATTGAAAAAAGAAGAAAAGTATTTATTGCACTATCAACGTGAAAGGAATTTCTTTGGCTTTTTGAATACCCAGACTTTGTGGGTTATAGAGATTGCATTTTAAGATTTTGGAGTATTGTCCCGGTTGTAACGGTGCTTTACTTTTCAAACCAAATAAAAGTGCGCCTAATCCTGTAATGGTGGGGGATAAGGAATTGTTTTTGGTATCAAAGGCAACCGTGTTTTTATATTGTTCGGGTGTCACAGCCAGGAAATCCCGGAAATTAATATCAGTCCAAAAATTTTCAGCATCCGGAATAATCATGGCGGAAAATGCCGATATGGTTCCAACTTCATATGTCACCTTCATCGGCAGGGTATACCATTCTCCGGTTTTCACGGAAAATTCGGGTTTGTCATTTTTCAAGAAAGCGGGTTCCACGATATCAAAATCATAAGGGATATGTTGCTCGACAGGCAATGCCGTAACTTCGCGTTGTTGTTCACTGATTACCCGCACTTCAAAAACCCGTGCCGCATCATCAATATAGTTGGACGATGTGATAAAAATGCGAATGCGTTGAGAGGTGACACTGCTGAAATTAAACACCGGATTTTCCACCAGGTTATTGCGTACCCCACCCAAGTCTTCCCATTCCGTCCCGGTCCAATATTGGACAGTGAAATTTTTCAGAATATACCGGGAGTCGTGCTCTTCACCGGAATATATTTCGATCCGGTGAAATGGTTTGGGTTCACCAAAATCAACAATCAGCCAATGGTCGCCTGGCACGTTTTTAGAAATCCAGCGGTTTTTCTCATCCATAACATCTCCGTTAATAACATTGGAAGGAGGGTAGCCGGATCGATATGAATCGGCTGTGGCTTTCGCACCATTCACCGCTAAGGCAATATCACTTTGTACCGTTGAAGGCGCGACGGTCGTTGCGTTTACATTTCCCTGAATTACCTGAGATTTGTTGGCACTGGCGAAGGGAACCGGTAATTTATCAATGGCTTGGGCTGCCGCGATGGCCTCCGGTTCTTTGGTAAAGGGACCCACTTGGACTTTATAATAGGGCTCCTCATAGATAATATGGGCGGAAGAAAATCCTTTATCCAATAAATAATTCAATGCCCGTTCCGAATCTTCCTTGCGAATCTGGGAGGAGACCTCAATAATGTACGGAATAACTTCCGTGGATATTGACTGACGCTGAACCCTGTCCACCATCTGACTTGCTACGGAGATCGTTCCGCCATCCGTATCAATCAGGAGAATATTTTCACTGGAGGACTTTACCTTTCCTTCGATAATTTTCCCATTTTTCAGATACACAAGGTCCGCCATACAAACGGACAAACTCATCAACAAGAGAATTCCAAAAGTAACGAAGGTGAAAGTTTTCTTGAAAATCAGTCTCATTTTTATTAATATCCTTGTCGAAATTATACAGCACGATTGCGTTTGTGACAACCAATTCCTTCTTTCAAAAGGTAAATGAATAAGAGCAGCAAAGGATACAGTTTAGACGACATCCCAAAGATATTCCATCCTTCACGATACGATTCATCCCAATAGTTGAACGGCATCGCGAACCAGAACAATAAAACACTGAGAAATAAAATTCGACTCGTGGAGAATGTTTGAGTCTCCGCGTGATACACAAAAAGTGTAATTAGAATAAATAAAATAAGAACCAAATAATGATCCCAGAACAGGCTGGGAACCAACAAAGAACAAAGCAATGCCAAACCAAACAAAACTTTGTCACGAGAAGAATTTGTTACAACATCTGCTTTCCATGCTAGAAATAGAGTGGATATTGTAATAAAAATTGAAAAAAGAATACTGATTCCTTTCGCCAGAGCGGGGACATCGAACCAACATTGGGTAACGGGATTTTTCGTCAGGAGATGAGAAATCAAGGCATGAAACGATTGGTTGGCGGGGGCTACGTAAAAAGGTTCACCCACATCCGACCAGACTGAATGGCCGTAAGACATGGATTTAACAATACTAAAATAATCCGTAAATGAAGTAATCCCAAAACATAAAATCGTAACAAGTGATATGAGAAATATTGTTAGAACAGCTGTCAAGGCAATTCGATATTCTTTCCGGCATAAAAAATAAATAATAAAAAAACCGGGGAAAATTTTTATCAGGGTGGTGATTCCAAGAAAAAAACCTGCCCAATTTTTCTTTTGTGATAAAGAATATTTCCACAATAAAGCCAGGAAAAATAAAATCAGCAAATTCAATTGACCCGCCGTAAGTGTCCGGATAATGGGAAAAAAGCAGGAAGAAAATCCCAGAAATAATAATCCCGTTATATTGCGTAATAGTTTGGGAACTGTCGAGAGAAAGATAAATATTGTTGCTATAAAAAACAAATGACTTAACAGAAACCAAATAAACTGGGCATCGGAATAAGAAAAAAAACTAAGGGGAATAAAAAGTTCCGCAACGAACAAAGGGTACACATAAGGGTTCAGGCGTGGAATACCTAGTGCCGCTGCGGTGGAGAGTAATTGTCCGCGATCATACGGATTGCCTCTTTCAGCCAGCAGATACCCCGCGACATAATTATGGGCAAAATCATTCCCATGTAGATTCTGCAATACTCCAATGACATTATTCTGGATGTAGAGATAGAGAAATAAAAGCAACAGGACGATTTGGAAAGCTGAAAAAAATTGGGAGAAACCAGACCGTTCTTGATTCATACCCATTCCCTTGTTTTTTTCCAAAGGATCACCCTGGAACCGGAATTCGTAATGACCAAGAAATCCAAAGTCCTTATCGAGATTACAAATTGACAATTGCCTTCAATTCCCGGCCCGGTTTAAATACCGGTACTTTGCGGGAAGGAATATTTGCTTCCACTTTCGTTTTGGGATTACGACCCACCCGGGCTACCCGATTTTTTACCTGGAAAACGCCGAAATTACGCAATTCCAACCGTTCCCCTTTTACCAGCGCCTCTTTAATAACTTTAATAATCTCTTCTACGACCACCGCTGTATCGCCCCGCGGCAACTTGGTAATTTCCGTAATCTCATTCACGATATCGGCCTTAATCATACTGTTCTCCTTTCAGAACTTATTTTCTTTTTTATACTCTTAATTGATCGCACCAGTTTTAATGTTTCTTCTTTTACATTTTTCGCGGAAACTACGGCGGAAATTACCGCAACCGTATCCGCCCCTGCGTAAACCACCTCTTTAATTACACTTCTATTAATACCACCAATTGCCACAATTGGTAAAGAGGTCTTTTGTCGAACTTCTTTTAACAGACCGATTCCTACCGGCGACAGAGCATCGGATTTCGATGTTGTACTATAAACCGGACCCACACTAATATAATCAGGACATTCATTTTCAGCTTTTAGCGCCTGTTTTAGATTATGCGTTGATTTGCCTATGATAATATCATAGCCTAGAAATTTCCGCGCCTCCTGAACGAGAAAATCATCCTGTCCCAAATGTACTCCATCGGCGCTTAAAGCCAACGCAATATCCGGTCGGTCATTAACGATAAAAAGAACTCCATGGTCTTGGGCCATCTTACGTAATTTCCAGCCTAGTTCCATTTTTTGAGAAATGCTCATATAGGGATCGCGCAATTGAATAGCTTGCGCACCTCCAAGAATCGCCTGACGTACAACTTCTTCCGTTCTACGACCCAAGGCTAATCCAGTGTCTGTCACAACATATAAATCAATATTTTTCCATTTTTCTTTTGGAAATTCTTTTACAATTTCTTTTTCAAATGTATATAAATCATACCGGAAAGAGGCAAATCTCCGGCTGCTCTTTTTATTCACCAATTGTCCTGTTTCTTCAAGTGTCCGAATGGCCTCCCCGGCCCGGCGGCAATTAGCGCGAACCAAATCCAGATAACTCTTTTTCGGTTCACCGTATTGAGCTTTTCTATCAGCGCCAACATCCGCCATACTATCACGTGAGTTCAGCAATGTGCCTTGCCCGTTATCCAATTGACTTATAACACGGGTAATTTGATGCCGCAACTGTTTGCATTTTTGGGATAGGGTTTGGGATTCCAAAACAAACCGGCAGATATCTTCCACCACACGCAACCCCTCGCAAGCCCGATTCCCATTGGCATCAATCATCCGATACATTCCCAACCGGTTCATAAACGAATATTAATATTTGATCCCTTCATCATCCACGGGATTATCCCGGTGGATATGGGACAGTTGATTGCTGAGAGAAAGTACCAATGAATCCAATTCTTTTTTGCGTTCTTCGAGGTCCTGTAATTGCCGCTGCAAAGCCGGAATAAATTCCGTTCTCAACCATTCTCTTTCTTCCCTGGCCTTGGTCAATTGCACTTGAATATTATCGGAAAGCTTGAAGCTCTTTTGCCGTTGAATCTGATTGTATTGCTGCGTAATTTCGGTAATTTGTTTTTCCAATTCTTTGCGTTTCTCCTTGGTTTCATCCAATTTTTCTTCAATTTCCTTCAACGCCTCCTGCGCGATTTCATCGGCATTATTACGCGTCACTTCTTCCAATCTCTCCACCCGCTTTCGTTCCAATAATTCGATTTCATGGGAGAGTTCCTCGATTAACTTTTTATTGGAAAGAACCCGGTCTTTCAGTTTTTTTAAGTCAGTATCAAGCATAAGAACTCACTGTAAGATTTATTTAGATTTACATCCTTGAAAAGGGATGCATCAATTTGTTAAAAATCTTTTATCGGACTACTGGCTGTCGCGTAAAGTTTTTTGGGAATTCGTCCCGCCAAATAAGCCAACCGGCCAGATTCTACAGCAGAGCGCATCGCACAAGCCATCTTCAATGGGTCTTTGGCACCGGCAATGGCTGTATTCATTAACACGGCGTCGGCGCCCAATTCCATGGCAATCGCGGCATCGGAGGCCGTTCCAACACCCGCGTCTACAATAACCGGTACTTTAGCCTGTTCCAGAATAATTCGGATATTGGTTTTATTTAAAATTCCCTGACCCGACCCAATCGGTGAACCAATCGGCATGATAACAGGACATCCAATCTCCTGCAATTTCTTACACATAATCGGGTCGTCGGAAATATAGGGCATCACAAAAAAGTTTTCTTCAATAAGAACTTTGGCGGCTTCCAAGGTGGCAATGGGGTCAGGCATCAAGGTTTTTTCATCTCCCAATACTTCCAATTTAATGAGCTCCGATAAACCCAACTCGCGGGATAAACGCGCGACGCGAATTGCATCTTCCGCGGTGTAACATCCGGCAGTATTGGGCAAAAGAGTATATTTATTGGTGTCAATATAATCCAACATATTTTTTTCGGTTTTATTGTCGAAGTTAATCCGGCGCAGAGCAACGGTCACCATTTCTGCGCCGCTGGCTTCATGACATTGCTGCATAATTTCAAAGGTACTATATTTCCCGGTCCCGATAATCAAACGGGAATGGAATATCCGATTCCCCAGTTTCAAAATATCTTCTTGTGCTAATGCTTCGACAGACATAAAAATCTCCTTTATAAATACTTTACTTCCCCGCCCCCGACAAAATTCAATATTTCCAATTTATCCCCCTCATGAATCATGGCTTCTTCAAATTTCGACCGGCTGATAATTTCCGATTCATTGCGTTCCACCACAACCCGTCCGGCATGAATTCCTAATTGAGTTAACAATCGGGTAATATTCAAACCTTCCGTAATTTCCATTTCTTTGCCATTTACAAGAATCTTCATGGAAAGCAAAATCTACCTACTTACTATTATTGTAACATTTTTAATCCTAACCAGCACTCTTATCAAAGTCAAGTAAATCCGGTAAACTATTGTTTTGTTAAGAGTTTTCTTCCGTGACAGCTTTATACCTTTATTGAGCGATAAGATATTTTATGAATGGTATAAAGCGGTTTTCATTATTGTATACGAAGACTCTTAGAGTATCAAAAGGTCAAACATGGAATGATAGCAACCCCCCCCAACCCCCTCATCCTAAATAGCTCTGAAAAAACCTATAAAGCACACCGTTTAGTAAACCGATATAGTAGACATTGTTCAGCAAAGACAAAGTATAGGGAAATACAAAAATAATCTATGCTCTTTTCCTGAATTTATAGCCTCCTCTTTTAAAACCTTCAGAAATCACTCAAAATTGACGTAGAAACAATAAACTCACCTGAAAGAATCTTAAATCAAGTCTCGAACTAAATCCTCACCTTTTTTCATTGGGAGACAAACTGGAGATAATACGGAGAAAATAGGGAGATAACCTATACTCAATTTTGTAACATTTTAAACCCCTTAAATCGCAAATTTAACTATGCCAAAATGGCACACTTTACCAAGTTAAATATAATGCTTAACTAACTATTAGGTAAAACGTTTGTCCAGCATAGACAAAGCATACCTGAACCAAAGATGAAGGATCCCTCTGTCCCCTTAGAAAAGTGTTGTTATAATTAACGCACAACGGCTCTAAATACTTTAACCGCCAACTTGAGCTTATTCTCATCCATCTCTTTCGCCAATTCATTGAGCACTTCCCATAACTCGTTGGATTCTAGCTCATGCCCAAAATCAAAGAGCTCCCACGGCTCTACCTTGAGGGCTTTGGCGATCTTAAGAAGCATATTGATTGTGGGATTTTCTTTTCCCCCTTCTACTCGACTGAGGTAATGAAGACTGATATTCACTCGTTCCGAGAGGAATTCCTGCGTCCAGCCTCTTTGTTTTCGTAAATACTGTATACGCGTACCTAATTGTTGTTTTTGTGTCTTCATAATCATTATTCCTTTGTAATAAACATAATGACGGTTTTTGCCATTGCAGTTAATTACGCTATACAACAAATATTATTGACAAAGTAGATGTTATGCTTATACAATAGTCGGTTATAGAAAAGTCCATGCGAAAAAAAAGCAGCCAATTCGCAGTAGTATATAAAATTGAAAAAAGGAACATCCCATACTGATTATATACATAATCAATCAAAAATACATACCATATTAAGAGGGATTCGAGAACACCTATTTCTCGAATCCCTCTATAACTCTTTATTTTCAACTATGTATAAAAATCCAAAAATATTTTGTAAGAAAAGTGCTTCGAGATGACACTGTTCTATAGGAGATATTCAGAAATGAAAAAGTAAAAAGAACAAAAATCATATTCCAAGGAGGGCTACGCCCCATGACTACATCCAGTAAGAGAACGTGCTTTATCATTTTTTGTTTGTTCACGCTGTGCACTTTTTCCATCGCCAGCGTAGTTGGAAATACGCCACCCGCAGGAAGTCCTACGGAGATTGTCTCTGGAAGAAACGCCAATACCCGGGTCTGGCAAACCACCAATATCGAAAACGCCGTAGATTTAGTTACCGGATTGCCCACTGGTACGCAAAATACAACCTATCCAATTTATTATGAACGTGCCGATGGGTTATGTTACCAGGATACGGCCAATAATTGGCAGGTATCGGTCGAGAGTATACAATCAACTCAGGATGGAACCTATCAAGCTTTGCAAGGTCCTTATCAAATTAAATTTACTGGATCAATAAGCGCCTCCTTTCCTGTGACTTATACCGCGAATGGCGATATACTCCGGATGGGTCTGCGTTCCATCGGGTTTTATAATATGCAAACCAACACATTACAGACCTTACAAGTCGTTTCCCAATCCTATCCCGTTCTCAATGGAAATACCTTAACCTATCCCGGCGTGTTTCCGGGGATAGACGTCCAATATCAATATTTGAGAGGTTCTTTTGAGCAGAAATTAATCTTACAAAACAACTCTTCCCTCCCCTCTCCCTCCATCTTTAATATGGACACCACCGTCTATTTGGTGAGTATCACGGAAATAGATACGAGTAGCGTATCCTGTTCTATCACCAACAGTGCTGGAGAATCCTTAACGAATGGTTTTCTTTCGGGAGAAAATCAGAGTTTATATTTTACCGACAGTTCAACCGGAAACACCATCTGTCAATTTGTAGTAAGTCAAGCTTTTGACAGTCAAAACAACGGCTTACCTCTAAACATGTATAAACAGATTTACCAAGCGGATGGACACTTATACCTTTTGGAAGGAGTCCCCTATAGCTGGGTACAATCGTCACAATATCCGATAACGCTCGATTACCAAACCAAGTCAAATTCACAATCGGATAATGAAGTCTGGAAATCTGGAAATACGTATTATCTCAGTGGAACCTATACCGTTAGTCATGGATATGCTTTGGCGATTGAAGGCGGTGCGGTGATTAAAGTTATCCCGTATTCAGTTAACAGTGTTAGCGGTGCTTTAGTGGTGGATGGTCAAATCACCACAAGAGGGGATAAATTCAACTTCGTTTTGTTTAGTAGTGCTAACGATAATTCGGTTGGTGCAACCATTTCTGGTTATAGTACAGCAACTCCCGCACCGGGTGATTATAATGTAGCCATCCAACTCAATTCCGATGCTTTGACGACCAGCCGAATCCAATATTGCAAAATTGCCTATGGGAAATTCGGCCTGTATTTATCTACAAAACTAAGTACGGTGATTGCGCATAATATCATTCAAAATTGCAGTTATGGCATTGTTTCTCAACCCGCGGATTCAGGCGTCAATACGGTCAATATTATAAACAACTTGATTGCTCTGACAAGCACAACCACCCCCAACAGCTATGGGTTGTATCTGGATACCAATCAAAACACAACCTATAACAATGTCGTAAAATATAATACCTTTGCCGGACCGGGAAATGTCAATGGAACCCAAGGCATCTATATCGTGGGGAATGCCAGTCTTTTGAACAGTTCCATTTTAACCATTTACGACAATATTTTTTCTCAATTCTCCACAGGGATAAATTCTGCCATTAATTATGATACGACCAGTAATCCAACACCGATCAATTACAATACCTATACGAAGTGCAGTAACGATCTGAGCAGTAATATTCCGTATCATACCAATGACTATAGCGATAATAGCAGAGTATCCACTGGGCACGCTTTTTCAGGCAACGTTTTTGAAACGGGTTCCCCCAATGGTTCCTATTATTTGGTTCAATCTCAAGGAGCCGTTATTGGGAACGGTTCCGAAGCTGCCAGCAGTTATGGATTGAATACCAAAACTACGGAGACGGCAAGTTTAATATTGGGTAATATTACAGGAACACCGATATGGTTACTGGTACCTAGAGATACAGGTTCCTCATCAGATCGAGGGTATCATTATGACCCGGTGGATGTGATCATTGGCAATAGTGCCAGCAATTATTCAATCACGGTATCCGAGGGTGGGAATACGCTAACGATTGACTCTGGAGTGGTGGTTTCTTTTTATCGGGATAGTACCGATACGGGAGGGGAATTGAGTAACGAAGCGACTCTCACGGCCATCGGTCAACCGGGGAATGAAATCCAGTTCACTTCTATCTATGCGACATCCGATTTAAATACTCTACCCTTGCGCGGGGGATTGGATACTAATGATTACTTCGCTATTGTTCTGTCTCCAAGTTCCAACCCGGCGTCAAATATTCAATACTGCCAATTCGCCTATGCCCAATACGGTCTTGATGAGGAAGCTTCTTTGAATATCGATAAACCGATCCAGAATAACATTTTTAAAAACGATATATATGGGATTTATTTCGATTGCTCCAGTGCGGTTATGGCGAATGTGGTCAATAATCTCTTTATCAATAATATGTGCGGTGCGGAATTGTTGGTAGCGGGACCGCCCAGTCCATGGATGATAAACTATCTTCAAAGTAATACGTTTTATGGGAATGGTACCGGTGTTTTCCTGGCCAATGAGGGTTCGCTTACCTTGCGACTGGAAAATAATATTTTTCTCGGCAACAGTTTCGGGGTGTTCACTTCCTATGGTACCTTTACTCTAGAGACCCGCAATAATCTGTACTGGGATAATGGACAAAATACCAATGGAGTTCCTTTGAATACGACAGGCGGGGATAATGCGGATATCACGGGTGCCAATCCAATGGTAGTACACCAGGCAACTTTGGCAAATAATGCCTTTTTGAGTTCCACCGCCCATGACGGGTTTTATCTGGCACAGAATAGCGGGGATGCCAGCCGGTTCCCATTGCAAATTAGCAGTGTGTCAGGGATGTCCTTTTCGTTTGCCAGCACACCACCAAGCGGCGTCAAGATTACGGTATCTTCCTATTCCAACGGATTGAGCGGGAGTACGCAACTGGGGTATGCTACCACGTTGAATGGGGGTGGTTGGTCATATACGTCCACCGGTTCCGGATTGGGAAATATCTTAATTACCCTGAACGCTGGTGCGAATGGATGGACTATCAGTTCAACCGATTCAATCACCCTGTTGTTTGGTAGTGATTCCATCCGGGTGTATCTCCCTAAAGGTTCGTTGTACGAAACCCAAGTGCAGTACTGGACGGCCTTGGATGGCAGTAGTTATTACGAATCACCCAGTGTGACAAGAATACCGGAAGATGCTTGGTTTGCCATGGAATACGATATGCCACTGGTAACTGGGAGAACCGGGACAGGACTCGCACAGTCCGCTTATAGTGCCGGGGGAAGAAGTGCGTCGGTAGATCAAGGTGCTGTGAAAACGACAACACTCACAGGTGGAACGACCTATCGTTATTCCATTTTCGCTTCCTTGGGCAATACCAATACCAATGGAACGCAGGATAATGGTTCAACATTTAGGATTATTGCACCCACCTTGCCCACCAGTACTACTGACCCGTTAGGACGATTAGATATTGGGTATCATTATAACGGGAGCGTGGTCTATACGACGGATGTGTTTGGGAATATATCCACTGTATACAACGTTGAGACGACGGTTCTGTTGAGTGAATCTGAGGGTAGTTATTTTATCGGGAAAGATGTAGTGTCCGGGGCATGGAATTCCAATACCCTGGTTGATCAATCCATGGTGCTTTACTGTAATGGGTGTCATACCAGTTCTCTCTATTTAGAGGGATGCGGGTATCATGTGCCGAATACACCCATTAACAATCAGCTTGTGACAGGGAATGGCTCTTCGTCAGCACCTTGGCCCGGGGTTGCATCCTTGGCGGTCTCTCTCTTTGACAATACCATTGTCGGGGGATTGGTGTATAGCGACCTAACTAATCATTTACGAATTTACAAGTATCTCAGCGATACCAGCGGATGGTCGCTCATGGGATCTTTTGATTTTACCTCGACCTATCCGAGCTATATAGGAGACCTCTCGCTTTCCGTCGGGCAGGATAGCAATGTCTGGGTGACGTGGGGATTGAATGTCCAATCTGCCAGCAAACTTTGTGCAACACGGCTTTCCCTGAGTACCAGCAATGTCACTTTGAATGCTGGTAATGTCCTTATTTCCAATTGGAATGGTGCGGCTGCGGCGGGAGGACATGCCATCAGTATGTCTTATGACCCACAAGCGGTGGGATACGTTGGTAGTGATACGAGTTATGGAGTTCGCCTGGCGTTTCTCAATAATCCCAGTACAGGCACGACTGGTTTGTGGGAGAGTCCATTACTAGTAAATAAATCTGGTGCCATTAGTTTTGAGTATAATAGTCCTACTCTCGGAAAACCTGTCACAGAATCGGGACAAAATGCGGGAGGCAATGTACGGTTGGTGTATAACCCAAATTATACGGGGAGTGCCCCAGCCTTTCAAGATTTTTCATCGGCTCTGGAACAGGGCTATCTGCGGGCGTATGATTTAAGTACTCCGTCCAGCGATATCTGGACTCCCGATAATGCCTATAGCCCCACCAGCGTAAGTACGGGTGGTACGGGTTCCGGTGAAACGGATTTAACCTATAGAAGTACCGGAGAGAAACTGACGGTGTGGCAAACAGGGGAGGTGTGGGGGGCATACTACCTAACCACTAATCAAGGGAATGCGGTAACCCTGTTTGGGACTACAGGTCATCCGCGCATTACGACCAATACGGTCAATCGCCGAGACACGGTGCTGGCGTGGGACGATAGTTATGCCGGGTTTTCGCTTCCACTCCTGTTTGTCAAAGAGTTGTATCCGTAATAATAAAATGGTAAAACATGACGAAAGTAGTATAATGTATCTAAGGAAAGAAGATGAAAGATGAAAAAACGAAATGTAACACTTCTTATGATCGCCATTATTCTAGTAGGCATGACCTCCCTGTGTCATGCCTACGTGGCGTATTACAGTTTATTTGTGGTCTCGGGAGAAGATTATCCAGGGAGGATTTATCAGTTAAAAATTCTACCCAATGGGCAAATTCTCGATACGTATATCCAGTATACTACTATAGCGAATGGATTTGGTAGTGCGTTAGCGGTCTCTCCAAAAAATCGGTTTCTCTTTGCTTCGGGGGATGTGATTTACCGTTTTCAAATCCAATCCGATGGGAGTTTGGTTTCCATTGGGTCAACCACTCCTGCTGATTCTGTTGCTATTACTCCCAACGAACAATTGGACATCGGAGGAAACACTATCTATTCCCTCACCTCCACCGGAGATTTGGTCAATGGAATAAGTATAAGTAGTCTTGGAATTGATTATCCTTACATAGACCCCTTGGGTCGAGGGATTTTGGGTATCTCTTCTATTAGTACTTTCAGTGCCTATACTATCAACTACAATTCAAGGACTTTGAGTTTGATGACTACCTATCCTTTAGGCAATGGAAACTATTATAGTTTTACTTTTACACCGGATGGAAAGTTAGGATTTCTGTCCGGTTTTGGGGTATCCCCCAGTGGGGGAGATTTATGGGTATTGAATATTGACAGTGTATTTAACGTAACCACCACGTCTCAAATTCTGAATATTCCTAATTCTATTGGGTTTAGGGAGCCTGTGATTTCTCAAAATAATAAATACCTATGGGGGGCGACAGGGGCTTATGGAATTGCTTTATTGACGATAGATATAACGGGTCGAGTTACTGATACCGGACAACATTATTCTGAACCGGGTTGGGCTGTTGGTTTTCCACGGGTTACCCCGGATGAACAATTAGCGTTGGTGTTTGAAGAAATTGACGTTCTTCAAAGTGGAGCCTTTGCCACGGCTTTTATTAATGGAGATGGTAGTTTGACATGGACGGGATATACGTTTGCCTTTGATTCCGTGTATCCTACTCTTGGTGAAGTATTAGATTATGCCATTGTTCCCGTCTACGCCACCGGAATTCCGGAAGAATTATGGAAAGACCCTCCGCCGGAGATGATTATCCATGATTCTCAAAAGATTCTTAGAAACCCCTGAAAGGTGGTATCGGGAAGAGATAAAACAAAAATTCCCTATGCATCTTAGTCAAGTAAAACCTAGTAAATAATCATGTTGTTCAAATATTACTTCATTAAAAATATGTACCACAAGGTACAGTATCAGGGTTCAATAGGTACCTTATGGTTAAAAATACTGTAAGATTTTTTAAGAAAAGGGAATCCGAAATCGTATACAAAATAAATTTTTAGAAAGTACTCTAAAAACAAATTCTCTAAAGGAATTGCCTTAACTCTTTTGTTTAAAATTATTCACGGTTTTCTAAAAATATCTTTTCCCGAATCCTTTTTCGAGGCACTTCCTTGAGGATGGAAAATGCGTGGGAAATGTTACAAGAATGGCATATCCTTTGCGAAATAAACCTTTGTTAAATTAGAGTTGCCGGCTTTGAAAAGGGGAATGACAGTGTAAACTGTGGGAACAATCGCCCTCTTCTCACACCCCTTTGATAAGTCGGCTTTTAGTTAGTCTGCGATGACGCAAGCTACCGCAGACTATTTTTTTGGAAATGGAATAGGTTTACTCATATCGTAATGCCTCAACGGGATCAAGATTGGCTGCTTTGCGTGCCGGATACATTCCAAAAATAATCCCTACCGCCGCAGAAATCCCAAATGCCATAATGATTGCCTTTATTGAGACAACCGTCGTCCAATGGGCATAATACGCAATCACCTGTCCCAGTCCGATACCCACTAATACACCGATCAACCCTCCCAGGATACTAATAATGAGACATTCGATTAAAAACTGACCGAGAATATCCTGCCGGGTAGCCCCTACTGCCGCGCGAATCCCGATTTCCCGTGTCCGTTGTGTCACGGTCGCCAACATAATATTCATAATGCCAATCCCGCCTACCAATAATGAAATTCCCGCAATACAACCCATGACGATATTAAAAATGCGCTGAGTTTTTTGCGATTGGCGTAATAATTCTTCCGGGATAATTAATTCATAATCTTCAATCCCATGATGTCGGCGATTCAAAGAAGCCGTAATCAAATGTGCCACTTCTTTGATATATTTAGAATCCGTGACTTGGATAACGATTTCGGTTAAAGATTTCGATCCACCAATTCGTTCCAAGGCGGTACTGAGGGGGATATAGACATCCCGATTGGAATCACGTAAATTTGCCGCGGCAATACTTTGTGAGATACGGCGGTCTTGCATGACCCCGATTACAGTAAACCACAGGGTCCCTATTTTGATTTCTTTTTGAAGAGGATTTTCCAACGGGAAGAGGGATTTGGCAACAGAAGAACCCAGCACGCAAACTTTACGGGCATATTGCAAATCTTCCCCGTCTAGGAAACGACCGGATTCAACCTGAAAATTACTTAATTTAGGATATACCGCTGTAGTACCCACCACTTTAGATTTCGGGAAATTACTCCCCAAACGCACTTTCAAATCAACTTCTTTTAAGGGTACGGCATACTTCACATAATCCGTCAGTTCTAAAATATAATCCGCATCCTGTAGGGTCATACCATCCATATATAATTGTTTCGCTCTGTCTTTATCTGTCCCCTCCAATGTGACCGCTTTGAGGCGAACGGTATTGGTGCCCATAAGTTCAATTTGTCGGATGGTTTCCAAGCGTGCCCCTTCCCCGATACTTACCATAGAAATCACTGCGGCAACTCCAAAAATGATTCCCAACATGGTTAGGATTGTCTGCATTCTAAAAGTTGCTAATCCCTCTAATCCGATAACTATGTTTGCTGAAACATTCATATAATCCTTATTTTCTCCCGCGGGGAGAGACTGAACCCAAGATTAACTTTCTTCTTCCGGCAATACAATTTCTTCTCCAGATTCTAATCCTTTTGCGATAATTACATCTTTCTCATTTTGTTTGCCCAGTGTAACGATACGCCGTTCTTGTTTCCCGGCTTTTTTGACAAAAATATATTTTGAATTCCCTTCGATATGAACCGCTTTTAGTGGAACATAAATTACTGATGGGAAACTCTCCAATATCATCTCTACCTTACAAGTCATACCGGGACGAAGCCGGGGGTCAACCCCAACGACATCCACCAAAACTTCGAATACACGAATCCCGGAAGATTCTTCGGTCGAAACGTTGCCTGAACCTGCTGAGCGTTCTCTTTCCATAGCCAAATTCCCAATTTCGGCAATTTTGCCGGTTAATACCAGATCGGAAATAGAATCCATTTTCATTCGCACCGGCATGCCCACCTTGATTTTGGAAACATCTGTTTCTGCTACTTGTGTCATGACTTGGATTTCCCGCAAATCGGGGATAAAAGCGATTCCGTTGCCCGGCCAGATTGTGTCGCCCTCTTTTATAGGTTCTAAATTTTGTCCCGACCAGGTTTTCTGATAAACAACAATCCCGTCCGCCGGGGCATAGAGAGTATATTTGGAAATGGATTCGGTGATTTGATCATATTGCCGATGATACCAGAATGTATGGCTTCGGGTACGGTCAATATCAATTTGATTCGTTTTTTCGTCAGAATTTTCCTGTTCCAAGGCTTTCAAATATTCCTTTTCCGCTTGATCCACTTTCAAGGAAGCCGCGCGAATTTTAGTTTGTTCATCCTCCAAATCCTTTTGCGGAAGTACTTCTTCCGAAACCAGCCGTTTGGTTTTATCGTACTTTTTCTGCTCCAATTCAAATTCCAATTTGGCAGAATCCCAGTCTAATTTCTTTTCTTTCATGGTACGTTCACGGTTTTCCTTTTTTAATCGTAGAGATTCCAAACTATTTTTCAAATTCGATTCATTCAATTCCAACTGATACTCGCTGTCTTTTAAATTTTTCTCCAAATCGGTGGTATCCAACCAACAAATAGGGTCTCCTTTTTGCACATGAGTACCTTCTTTAATGAGTTTATTGATTTTCATTTCTCCCCATGACCACTGGGATTGGGGAGCGAGTACCATACTGGATTTTTTCGCTTTGACGATACCCGTGTCATTTACCGAGACAATAAATTCTCCCTGTTTTACGATAGTAGTTGTCGTATCTGTAATAACGGGTGCGGATTTTTGAAAATAGCGATGGAGGGCAATGCCTCCTCCCAATGCGGCAATCGCCAGTATAAAAAATACAATACGGAATTTCATATAATATGACGAATTAATGAGATGCCGGCAGGGAGGATGGAACCGCAGGCTGAGTTTTTTCTTGTTTCCCTGTCTCCTTGTCCTCGGTAGAAGTATCTTTAATTTGTTTGGTCGGGTCGCGCAGACAAACTTTGTCACCATTTTTCAACCCGTTTTCGACGATAACAAAATTGCCGTCTCCTTTGCCAAGTTTGACTTCTTTTTCTCGAGCAGTCTGCTTCCCCACCAGATACACAACTTTCTTTTCCCCGTGGTCGAAAACCGCTTCCCGTGAAAGATAGATAACGCTGGGAAAGCGTTCCACGATAACATCTGTTTTAGTTGTCATGCCGGGTTTCAGGGGATAGGAATTCGCGTCAATATCCGCGGTTACCTCAAATACTTTCACACCGGAGGCTTCCTTGCGCATCCACCAAGGCGCATCTCCCGCGCCCTTATCCACCGCCAGGGTGGCGATTTGACTGATTTTCCCGTGCAGGGTAATCTCCGGCATCGCATCTACTTTTACGATTACATCCTGTCCCATTTTGATGCGCGAAATATCAATCTCATCCACCATAACCTTGGTAATCATCTGCGTCAAATCCGGTAATTGAGCGACATTCATCCGTTGCCATACTTGATCCCCTTCTTGCAGTTTAGTGGCTCCCGTCGGTCTATAAGTATCCGCATAAATGAGGATACCGTCACCTGGTGCATTAATCACGGCGTCTTTCAACTGACCCTTTAATTCATCCAATTTTCTTTTGTTTTCATCGACGGCTGCTTTCGATTGTACTAATTGGATTTCACTGGAAATCAGGTTGGATTTTCTGGTTTCTTCCGCCTCTTCCAACGATAATTGTGCTTTTTCAACTCCTGTTTTAGTTGATAAGACACGCAATTTTGCATCATCCAAATTTGACTCGGGGACAATTTGCGCGTCAACGAGCCTTTGTGTCTTCGCCTCTTTGACAGTGGCATCCGAATAATCCAGTTTTGCGGATTCCAAAGCCGATTTTGCCCCTTCCACAGTCATATCGTTTTGATATTTTTTAAGCCTTAGGTCTTCTTGGTTTTTTTCGTTATCTTTTTCAGCATTTTTAAGATTAGTCTCTCCATCTTTAATTTGCTTTTCAATATCCGAGGTGTCCAGCCAAACAATAGGTTCCCCTTGTTTGACGGGTGTCCCTTCCGGTACCATTTTAACGATTTTTCCCTGAGTGTTGGAGGTTACATTGATTGATTTTTTGGCATCCAATTTACCTACCTCACTGATGCGGATGTCGAATTCGCCTTGTTTCGCGAGGGTGGTAGGAATGGTGCTGATATCCAATCCTTTTTTCTCAAACCAATTGGCGTAAATAGCCATACCCGTACCTGCTGCCAATAAAATGAGTATCAAGACCAACCATTTCCCGAAACGTTTTATCATTAACTTATGTCCTATTGTAATCTGGGATCCGCCGCTACCACCTGGTCTAAATTTGCCAAGGCTATCAAATAACTGATTAAGGCGCTGGTATAACTGGTTTGTACAGTGGTATAACTATTTTGGGCGTCCTGCACATCCAGATACGTCTGCATCCCTTCTTCATAACTCTTTTTCGCCAATTGTAAGGAATCCTCCGCCTGGGCAATACTTTTCTGGATAATATCCAAATTCTGTTTGGCTTCCTCCACCGCAATCACCGCCTGCCGGACACTCAAGATAATCGACCGCCGCGTTTCCTCCTTGCTGATTTCTACGATTTTCTTGTTACTGACGGCTTGCAGGTAACTCTCTTTTAAACTGGAATAGGATTGCCACAGGGGAATCGACCAGGTTAATGACGCAGTGAGTTCAGGATTGGTCAATTTTAAGGAATCCGATAGCCCGGTGGTGGTTTTGGAGGCGCTATAAGATAACCCCGCGTTGAGTTGCGGGTCTTTGGCCAGTTTGGCAATCTTTAAGGCAATCTCGCTTTGTTCATAGGCCAGTTCGGCAGACCGCCAGTCCACCCGGTTCTTAAACGCCAGTTTGATATAATCCTCCAATTTGACTTCTCTTACCGTATAATTGATGGTCGTCTGAATCGTTAAATGCGTTCCCATCTCCAATCCCAATAAATCGAGAAAACCTTGCACGCTGGACTCATAACTCTGTTGCGCCGTAATCAGAGATGCCCGTTGCGTGGCCACCTGCACCTCCGACCGGCTCACATCAATCTTGGCCACTAATCCCTCTTCTTTCTTGATTTTGGCGACTTTCAACACCCGTTCCGCTTCATCCACGGATTCCTGCGCCGTATTGATATTTCGCAGAGCACCAATCAACTGGTAATATCCACTGGTTACGTTATAAATCAACGGTGCTTTCGTATCCTGTAAGGACCGGGCAATTTCAATTTGCTCATCTAATATTTTCAACCCTTTTTCTGTAGCGTTGACGGATGACCCGCCACGCCCGCTTAACAAGGGTTGAGTCAGGCTGATACTGCCGGTAGAGGTATAGTAGCCTTCGGTGCTGTCGGAAGACCGGGTGGAACCATAGGAGGCCGATAAGGTAGCACCTGTAGTAAAATATTTACTCACGCTTAAGGTCGCCGAATCTGTATCATCCTGGGGGTTAGACCGGGCATTTGACCCGCTCAAGGAGGCCGTAGGAGTGACGACACCCTTGTTCACCCGGTATTGGGATTCGGAAATTTTGAGATTTTCTTGGGCGGTTTGCATATCCAGATTATGTTTCAGAGCGATATCAATACATTCATCCAAACTCAGGTTTTCAAAGCTGGTGCGGGTGGAAAATAATTGCTGCAATTGTTGCGTCGTACTGGTACTGGAACTAAGTTCGGCGGCAGGTGAGATTTGTAAGATTCCAATCAGGCAAAGGATACTGAACACACTGTAGGTCACTTTTTTATTTATTCTACCCATATCAAAATACCCCTTTTCGGCATACTTCTTATAGACGTTTTTCACAAGAAAAAGGTTTATCGGAAGTTTTATTTTTTGCGTTTTCTCCTAAGAAAACCACAGGAGATTCTATCACAGGTTGAATTGAAATCCGACTGCCCTTGATTTCAATCCGCATGGGTGGTATAACTATCTGCACGGGTTTATTACTGAGCCCGTATTCAGGAGGATGACATGATATTGGCAAAAGTGGTAGGAACGGTCGTTAGCACACAGAAAGACCCCAAACTGGATGGGGGGAAATTATTGGTTGTGCAACAAATGGATATTCAGGGGCAATTGACGAAAACTTTTCATGTGGCCTACGACGCTGTAGGCGCGGGTGACCATGAAGTGGTATTGATTTCTACAGGGTCCAGCGCGCGAATGACCGACCAATCCAAAGATAAACCCATAGATGCCGTGATTCTTGGGATCGTGGATACGGTGGAAATTGAAGGGAAAGTAGTTTTTAGGAAGTTTGAATAACCATCTATCCTCCTTCTTTTTCTGTAGAGACGTAACATGTTACGTCTCTATAACAAGTGACAGTGAAGTAATGAAAAAAGTAACTTGAAACTTGAAACTAGGAACTAGGAACTTATAAGATGGATATTGGCAGAGTAATCGGTAAAATTATCTCAACGCAAAAGGTCTCTTCCTTTGAAGGGATGAAATTGTGCGTGGTACAACCGTTGGATGAAAACCTGAAACCTACGGGCAGTCCGATTATTTGTTCCGACCATACCGCACAAATGGGAGAAGGTGAATTGGTATTTTTTGTCACCAGCGGGGACGCCACCCAAGCCGACCCCAATATTGACACTCCCTCCGATGCCGCCATCGTCGGTATCGTAGACACCGTAGACGCCCCCGTCAAACTCACCCCCAAACCTCAACAAGGTATCCCTATCACTTTCCCGGAACATGTGTATCAGAAGAAGAAGTAATCTATGTTTAATTGTTTAACACACAGGATTTCCAAATTACAGCTTCTCGCAATTATAATGCCTTTCCTATTATTAATCTGTGGTTACTCGTATGCTCAATCAAATCCACAGATAAAGACTCAAGTACAATTACCTCAACCCGGTCAACAAAAACAGGAATCAAAACCCTTGATCAAACCACCAGAAATAACTTCCGAAGAAATAGGAGGGTTTCATGATTTAGTATTCTATATTGCGCAACACAAGAAACTTCCTGATGGTACGCAGGTTCTTTGGGCTTCTGGTATTCACAAGGGACAACATCTAGGTTTTGAAGTTGTGCTTAGTCCTGAATGGAAAACTGATACATCCAACAAGAAAATCCCGATAAAGATATATAGTGGTATTGTGACATGCCGTTCAATCGGTCAAGAAAGCAATACCTTCATTCAAGTCTTGGATCAGATTTATGCTACCCATTTAAACCCTAAAACAATAAAACCAAAAACAAAATTTTCCGCCATGTCAATAGAAGGCAATCCTAATAGTCTTGAAAAAGGGTTGACCAAAATTAAAATTTTTTATGATTCGGATAAAGAAGATGAATATGCGGAAGCTTTTATCGACATTGAATTGTCTGCAAATAAATTAACGTTTGCAGAGAAAGACACAGATTATCGTGCTCCTTTAGTGAAAGCATTAAAAGCACACTAAAATGCAATAAATTGGAATTTTAAACTATGACGCTTGGGAAAAACACTTCCGCAGTTGAGGTTACACATATTTCTTCTGATGGAGTGTGGCTTCTGTCGAGGGATAGGGAATTATTTATGTCTTATGAGGATTTCCCTTGGTTTAAGGATGTTCCAGTTGGGAAAATTATTAATGTACAGGAACCTCATGCCGGACATTTCTATTGGCCGGATTTGGATGTAGACCTCTCAATCGAGTCTAATGAACATCCTGAAAAGTTTCCTTTGAAGTTAAAATAGGAGCGAATAATTAGCATTTTGCTTTAGCAGAAAACTTTAGATTACTAATGATTAATAGAATTTACATACAAAATTTTAAAATATTTGAATCATTACCGTTGGAGTTAAATAGCGATCTCAACATTATTGTAGGAAATAATGAGGCGGGAAAATCT
The DNA here is from genome assembly GCA_963768165.1 of uncultured bacterium. Lineage (GTDB taxonomy): Bacteria > UBP4 > UBA4092 > UBA4092 > UBA4092 > CAVYHJ01. The sequence goes on from CAVYHJ010000002.1 coordinate 959,977, forward strand.
ACTGTTCTTGAGGCTATAAGTTTAGCTCTTACAAAAAGAATTAATGGAAAACCGATAGAAACAGAATTAACCTCCAATTTATTTAACAAAACGTGCGAAGAAAATTATTTAAAGTCTATAACTAGCGGCAATAACCCGGAATTACCAAAAATAATTATTGAACTTTATTTATCAGATCTTCCTGAATTACAAAATTTTAAAGGTTCTAATAACACAGAAAAATCAAATAGTATTGGCATAAAGCTAGTAATTGAATTTAATAACGACTATAAAGAGGAATATGCAAAACTACTTGAGGATCGTTCGCAAATCAAAGCTATTCCAACTGAATATTACACGGTTCATTGGTATAAATTTGATGACAACGCTTTCACTGCACGCAATTTACCAATATGCCATTCCTATATCGATGCAACGACTATTCGTCTACAAAGCGGGACTGATTATTATCTGCAAAATATAATAAATAATGGTTTAGATGTTAAAGAACGTGTTGCTCTTTCTATTGAATATAGAAAACTTAAAGAGCAATTTTCTAATGAGAAAACCATAAAGAATATTAACAAAAAGTTAACTCAGCATAAAGAAACTATAACTAATAAAGATTTAACGATATCAATTGATATGTCTCAAAAGTCAAACTGGGAAACAAGTCTCGTCCCACATCTCGATAATATACCATTCCAATTTATTGGTAAAGGTGCACAAAATGCCCTCAAAATCATGTTAGCTTTAGAACGTAAGGCTGATGATTCCCACATAATTCTCATTGAAGAACCAGAGAATCATCTGTCCTTTTCATCCATGAATAAACTTATCAAAAAGATCAAAGATAAATATCTAAATAAGCAGATAATTATAGCCACTCACAGTGCCTATGTACTTAATTTATTAGGCATGGAGAAAGTTATACTTCTAAAAGGGAACGATGTGGCATCACTAACAAGTTTACCAGAGGATACACAGGAATATTTCAAGAAGCTTTCAGGATATGATACTCTTCGACTTATTCTTGCTAGGAAGACAATTTTAGTTGAAGGTCCATCTGATGAATTGATAGTCCAGAAAGCATATCTTTTAAAGCATAATAAATTGCCTATAGAAAATGGGGTTGACGTTATAAATGTTCACGGTTTGTCATTTACTAGATTCCTTGATATTGCAAAAGAATTAAAAAATGATGTAGTAGTTGTTACAGATAATGATGGTAAATACCAAAAGAAAGTTATTGATAAATACAAAGATTATCAAAGTAAAAATATAAAGATTTTCGCTGATAGTGATGATAATTTTCCTACTCTAGAACCTCAAATTGTAAGAAGTAATAAAATAGGAGTGTTAAATAAGATATTCGGAACAGAATATACCAATAAAGAAGATTTAGTTGAGTATATGAAAGACAACAAAACCGAATGTGCTCTTAAAATCTTTGAAACAACTGAAAATATACAATTTCCTAATTATGTGCAAGATGCTGTTAAAGAAGAATAAGATTATAACTGCAGCTGCCGGCTCTGGTAAAACTTCTTATATTGTTGAACAAGCACTTGCTGTTAGTACAAAGAAAGTACTTATAACTACCTATACTAATGAAAATCTGGAACAAATCAATTCCTACTTAATAAAGAAAAATGGACATATACCTAAGAATATAACCATTTTATCTTGGTATGCTTTTTTATTGCAAGAGGGTGTTCGACCATATCAAACGTCTATAACTGAAAGAGGCAGAACGATTTCTATATATTTTGAAGAGGGCAAAAAATCTATAAGTTTTGTAAGTAAAACAAATATTGATAATTATTTTGACTAGCCCCCGATTACTGTACCACTCGTAATGTTAGTATACTCCAAGTTATGATGATTGTGGCAACTCGTAGGGAGCGTAGCGACCGAAGAGTTGCCACAGATTTCTTTAAATTCCTTGGGTGTCAAATAAGCCAAGGAACTATGGGGTCGGGTTTGATTGTACTCCTTTCTCCAATCTTCAATGATGATTTGAGCTTCCAACAGACTGGTAAATAATTCTCGATTTAAACATTCATCTCGGAACTTTCCGTGAAAACTTTCGATATACGGATTTTCCCAAGGTTCTCCAGGAGAAATATACAGAGTGGTAATCTGTTTTTTTTGTAACCAGACTTGAATGGCATTAGCGATAAACTCCGGTCCGTTGTCACTACGAATATGTTCAGGGACTCCATATTCCTTGATGACCTCTTGCAGTTCCCTCAACACCTCCCCGGAAGTGAGATACCGACCCACTCGAATCCGTAAGCTTTCCCGAGTATATTCATCCAAGAGGGTTAAACACTTCAACATACGTCCATCTGCGGTCTGGTCTTGAATCATATCCCAACTCCAGACATGATTCGGATATTCCGCTTTTCGGCGAACCCCCGTGGATAAGCCTACTCTCCGCCGTTTTCTAGCTTTCTGCTTGACTTGTAAACCCATGATTCGCATTAATCGTTGAACTCTTTTTTTATTGATCTTCCATCCTGCCTTCTGCAGTACTGCCGTGATCCGCCGATATCCATACCGAGGATACCGACGGGACAAGGTTTCTATCCGTTTCTTAAGCCGTCCCTCTATTTTATTCTCCAGGACTTTATACCGATAACTACTTCTCCCAAACTGCATCACCTGACAGGCCCGACGTACCGAACACCCTTTCTCTTCCACCAACACTTGGATCATCTTCCTCTTCGGGGACGGGCCTACCACTTTTTTGAGTTAATCTCCTTGATTAAATCATTCTCCAACAATAAGTCTGCGACTTTCTTCTTTAACCGGTTGTTCTCCTCTTCCAAGGCTTTTAACTGTTGCGCTTCCGACAAAGTCATCCCTCCATACTTCTGCTTCCACCGGTAGTAGGTCTGTTCCGTAATATTATGAACCTGACAAACTTGGGCAATGGTCTGCCCTCCTTCCACTTCTCTTAGTATCCGAAAAATCTCTTCCACTTTATGCCGTTTCTTTTGCATGGGTATATCTCCTTCTTTTGTGAAGATATACTAACATTTCAGGTGGGCTAGTTTTCGGGGGTCAGGTCAGACTTGGTACGGAGATGGTATGGAGATGGTACGGACAGGGTCTCTTGCCATACCCCTATCAAAACTCACCAAAATTATGACAAAAATGTTATTTTTCTTATTTTCCATTTCATCGCTTGATTTCAAGTAAGTTAGTTGGAAAAGCGGAAGATTTGGTATAATTTTTAGATATGTTATATCGGAGATTTGGAAAAACGGAATTACAGGTACCGGTGTTTAGTTGCGGGGGGATGCGGTATCAATATAAATGGCAGGATATGCCGATGAATGAAATCCCATCGGATAGTCAGGTCAATCTGGAAAACACGATACGGCGAGCACTGGAATTGGGAATCAATCATATAGAAACCGCACGCGGGTACGGGTCGAGTGAAAGACAATTGGGAGAAATTTTACCACACCTGCCGCGCAACAAGATGATTATCCAGACCAAAATTGGACCGGAGGCGAATCCTGAGGAATTCCTAAAAAACTTTAATGAATCCATGGACAGGCTCAAGCTGGATTATGTGGATTTATTTGCATTGCACGGCGTGAATAATCGAGAGGTGCTGGAGTGGTCAATCAAACCCGGGGGTTGTTTATCGGTGGCCCGGAAAATTCAGAAGGAAGGACGGGCACGGCATATCGGTTTGTCAACACATGCTCCGTTGGATGTGATTTTGGATGCCATCACACATGAGGAAGACGGCGGATTCGATTATATAAATCTGCATTGGTATTATATTTTGCAACGGAACTGGCCGGCAATTGAGGAAGCAACCAAACGAGATATGGGAATTTTTATCATCAGTCCCTCGGATAAAGGCGGGATGCTTTATCAGCCCTCTGAAAAATTAATGAAATTAACCAAACCTTTGCACCCGATTGTGTTTAATGATTTATTTTGCCTGTCGCATCCGCAAGTCCATACGCTCAGTATCGGTGCATCGCGACCTACGGATTTTGATAAGCATGTGGAAACGTTGGATGTTTTTAATAAAGCAAAAGAACTGATACCGCCGATTGACGCGCGATTGAAACAGACATTAATTGAATCGGTGGGGGAAGATTTTGCGACCCGGTTTGCGGAAGGACTGCCGGTTTGGGAAGACACGCCCGGGAATATAAATATTCCGATTATTCTGTGGCTGCGGAATCTGGCAGTGGCGTATGACATGGTGGAGTATGGCAAAATGCGGTATAACTTGTTGGGGAATGGCGGACATTGGTTTCCCGGACTCAACGCGGAGAAATTGGATGAGGTGGACATATCCAAAGCACTCACCAAATCGCCTTTTGCAGACAGAATTCCGACCATGCTGCGGGAGACGCATAAATTGCTTTATAAAGAACCGGTAAAACGGTTGAGCCAGAGCGATTAAAAGCAATTATGAATTTTGAATTGTAAATTTTGAATTCTAAACGTTATCTTCAAGTCGACGGCAGAAAAACACTCGGTGAGACACCTTCGTATAAGGGATGTAATTTAAGAATTATGGAATAGGGAATTTAAAGACTTGAAATTAACTGTTTTTTGACTTCGGAATGGGAAATGGAAGGTTCATTTTTTCGTTCGGCAATAACGGAAAGATCATGCAAATCTTCCAATAATTCTTCGAATTCATCCACGGGTAGAATTACAGCTGTTTTCTTACCACTTTTGTTGACGATATATTGTTCTTTTAGTTTATTTGCCATGATTGCTTATTATATATCACTTTCCAATTCTATGGAAATTTTTACTTTAGAATTCTATCTGATACAATAATGATTCCGTAAAGGAATATTTTAACAGGAAGATTATGCAATATTTATTAGGAATTGACATTACCGATAAGGGATTGGAGATGGGTTTATTTGACGAGCCGGGGAATTTGATTTCCTGTACCGAACAGAAAGTGGATTCCCATAAACCTGCCATTGAACCCGGAGGATTTGACCCGGAGTTATGGTGGAAGGCGTGTATTGCCGGGATACAACAGATTGTGGAAGAATCGAAAATCGAACCGGCGGATATTGCGGTAATCGGGTTCAGCAGTTCACAACGATTTCCCATTTATATGGATGCAGAAGGAAAGGCAGTCCGGCCTTTTATTATCAAAGGAAATTCGTTTGCGGAACTCCAGCAATGGATTCGAGACAAGGAACCCAAGACATTAAATAAGGCAACCTGGTTATTATTGCCCAAAGATTTCTTGCGCTTTAAATTCTCCGGACAGGCGCACGCAGATTTCAGCGGAGCGTCCGCCATGAATCTATTAGACAACACGACTTTAAAATGGTCTGCGAAGAAAGCCCAAGAAATGGGAGTAGAGTTGGAAAAGTTACCGACCTTAAAAGCCTCGCATCATGTAGTGGGCGTCATCACACCGGAAGCGGCGGAGGAAACGGGATTGGCAATGGGGACGATGGTGGGAGCGGGAGCGATTTCTGCGGCATCGGCATTATTTGGCATGGGGTTGGTGAATTCGGGAGATATGGGAGTTATTGATCCCGCCCAAGCTTATCGTGTACTTGCCGGACCCATTCCCGAAGAAAAAAACAAGTCGGATTTATATCATCACGCCGTACCTAATAAATGGATACAGTTCATACCCAATCCCACCAATCCAACGAATCCAATTCCACCTCGTGCCAGCGTGTATGGCGCAGCGTTATTAGCGGGCGTGGCGGGCGGGACGTATCTGAGTATTGAAGAATGCCTGAAAAATTATATCCGACCGGGGAAACGTATTGAACCTGTCCTTCCTTAAAGAATAATTAATAATCCCTGTTACTTGTGATAAAATTCTAAAACCGGCGTAAGACATGGAACATTTAATTCAAAAATTCAAAATCGGATTAATACAAATGGAATGTTCTCCCAAACCGGCGGAGAACACAGAACGCGCGGTATTGTTTGTGGAGAAAGCGGCAAAGGATGGCGCGGAGATTATCTGCCTGCCGGAATTATTTCGGACGCAATATTTTTGTCAGAAGGAAGATGCGACATCATTTGATTTGGCAGAGACGATTCCCAGCTCGACGACAGAAATATTTAGTTCTCTAGCCAAGAAAACGGGGACGGTGTTGATTGTGCCTGTGTTTGAAAAACGCGCCGCGGGACTTTATCACAATAGTGCAGTGGTGATTGACGCGGACGGAAAAATCAAAGGCACCTATCGCAAAATGCATATCCCTGATGACCCCGGTTATTTCGAAAAATATTATTTCACGCCCGGAGATTTAGGGTTTAAGGTATTTGACACACACTATGGGAAAATTGCCGTGTTGATTTGCTGGGACCAATGGTATCCCGAAGCGGCACGGTTGGCAGCATTGCAGGGTGCGAATGTGATTTTTTACCCAACAGCAATCGGCTGGCATCCTGCTGAAAAAGGAAAAAATGGTGCAGCGCAGCGAGAGGCGTGGACAACGATACAACGGTCGCACGCAATTGCCAACGGGGTTTATGTGGCGGCAGTCAACAGAACTGGGCTTGAGAAGATACCGGATGCGGGGGAAGGGTTGGAATTTTGGGGCGGTTCGTTTATCTCCGACCCGCAAGGGGTTGTCATTTCTCACGCCTCGCCAGACAAAGAAGAGATTCTTATAGGTGAAATAGATTTGCAACATCTGGAAGAGATTCGGCGGAACTGGCCTTATCTCCGCGACCGGCGAATTGATGCTTATAAGGGAATTACCCGCCGATTTATTGAAGAAGAATGAGACTTCAACCCGAAACCCGAAACTCGAAACTCGAAACCCCTTTTTTAATGGGTTATCGTTTACCTGCTGAATGGGAAAAGCATGATGCGACGTGGCTGGGATGGCCACACCATCCTGATGACTGGCCGGGAAAACTCGATACCATACATTGGGTGTACGGGGAAATCATACAGAAACTTGTGGTCGGTGAGAAGATTCGAATATTGGTAGATTCACAAAGGATGGAATCACAGGCACGGGATCTTCTGACCAAGACGCACGTGAATATGGCAAATGTAGAATTCGTGCATTTTCCCACCAATCGCGGGTGGACACGGGATTATGGGGCAATCTTTGTAAAGCGAAATTCTCCTAAACCAGAAGTAGCTATTTCCAAATTTCAGTTTAATGCTTGGGCAAAGTATCCCGATTTTATAAAAGATAATGTTATTCCTGAAAAGATTGGGAAGAAATATGGTTACAAAATATTTCATGCAGAATATAAAGAAAGACCTATCTTTTTAGAAGGAGGCGGGATTGATTCCAACGGGCGCGGTTCATTGTTAACGACGGAAGAATGTTTTTTGGACCAGAAAACGCAGGTACGGAATCCGGGGTTGCACAAAAAGGAAATGAATCAGGTGTTTCGGGATTATTTGGGTATCACGAATGTATTGTGGCTGGGCAAGGGAATTACAGGGGATGACACGCATGGACATGTGGATGATTTGTGCCGATTTGTGAATTCCGAAACGGTTGTTTTGATTCAAGAAAAAAATCCCAAGGATGCGAATTACAAACCCTTGCAGGAAAATCGCGAGCGGTTACAGGGGATGCGATTGGAAGATGGGTCAAAGATAAATGTGGTTTATCTGCCGATGCCAGAACCGCTTTATTATGATGGAATGCGGTTACCCGCCAGTTACGCGAATTTCTATATAGGGAATAGTGCGGTGATTGTGCCGACCTTCAATAACCCAAACGACAGGATTGCGTTGGGGATTCTTTCCGAACTTTTCACCGACCGCCCTGTCATTGGAATTCATGCCGTGGATTTGGTTCTTGGGTTTGGGACACTGCATTGTTTAACGCATGAACAGCCGGCATCCTAACGTGTCTCAAAAACTTCAAAAAAGTCTTCTCGATTGGTTCCGCAAACATAAACGCGATTTACCTTGGCGAAGAACTACCAATCCATATCATATCTGGGTTTCGGAGATAATGTTGCAGCAGACGAGAGTGGAAACTGTAATTCCCTATTACGAGAGATTCCTGAAAAAATTTCCGATAATAAACCATCTTGCCAAAGCTCCACTTGATGACGTTCTAAAACTCTGGGAAGGATTGGGGTATTACGCGAGAGCGCGCAATCTGCAGAAAGCTGCAAAGTTTATTGTGAAAAACCATAAAGGAAAAATACCGACAGATTACGATGACGTAGCCGTACTTCCCGGTATTGGAAGATATACGGCAGGAGCGATTTGCAGTATTGCTTACGGTATAAAGGTTCCTGTGCTCGATGGGAATGTGATTCGAGTTTTGACCAGGATATATGGAATACAAGATGACCCTAAAAAGTCAGATGTTAATAAACAGCTTTGGCAATTGGCGATGGAGTTATTACCCAAAAAAAATCCTGGCGACTTAAATCAAGCTTTAATGGAACTGGGAGCAATGGTTTGTACTCCACGCAATCCAACCTGTTTGATTTGTCCGATCAGTGAATTTTGTTTCGCGAGAAAAAAAGGATTAATTGATTCCATCCCCTTTAGGAAAGAAAAGAAAATATTACCGCATTACAACATTTCCGCGGGAGTCATTTGGAAAGGGGAAAGAATCCTCATTGGGCAACGTCCTCATGACGGGCTATTGGGCGGGTTGTGGGAATTTCCCGGCGGTAAACTGGAAAAGGGAGAAACGTTACAACAATGTCTGAAACGGGAAATCAAGGAAGAATTGGATATTGATGTAAAAGTCGGTAAGTTTATTATGAAAGTAAACCATGCCTACTCTCATTTTGCTATTACACTCCATGTTTTCCATTGCCATTATCTGGATGGAAAGCCAAAAAAAATCGGTTGTGCTAATTTCAAATGGGTTACTGTTTCTCAACTACGCAAATACGCTTTTCCCGCTGCCAATCAGCCGATCATTAAGTATCTTTTGGAAAAGAAATAAACCTTAATTAAATCCCATTATAGTTAAATATTTTTTAGGGTACGCATCAATAAATCCGGATAATCACTGACGATTCCATCAACGTCCATGTCTATTAATTTTTTCATCCACTCATCCGTATTGACCGTATAGACTCCAACCGTGATAGCACGGCGGTGCATGAGATTGACCAATTCTGGTGAAACGGATTCTTTATTGATTCCCAAGATATTGGCATGAGAGGCAAGAACTTCATGAGCGACTTCTGAAGGTTTCAATGTTTCCGGTTTCTTGGGATCAAAATAACGGAGTAACAAGGTTGGGATGGCGGGATTGAGTTGTTTGGCGAGGAGAATTTCTTCCGGGTGAAAACTAAACAGGCTGGTTTGGTCAACGATATCGAATTTCTCAATTGTTTCCACAGATTTTCGCGCAGTTCCTATTCCTTTCAACTCAACACATAATCCGGTTTTGCCTTTGACGAGTTCAATCAATTCTTCAAGAGTTGGAATTTTCTCCCCATGATACTTTTTCGAAAACCAGGAACCGGCATCAAGTTTTCGTAACTCAGAAAAAGTCTTTTCTCCGACTTTTCCTTTGCCATTGGTGGTTCGTTCAAGGGTATCGTCATGGATAACCATCAGGTGACCATCCGCACTAAAATGGACATCGCATTCCACAGCATCCGGCGTATGTTCCAATGCTTTTTGAAAGGAAATTAAGGTGTTTTCAGGGGCAATCCCGGCAAATCCACGATGGGCAATTCCTATCGGTTTTCTCATATCTTACCAATTTACCAAGATTCCCCAAAACCTTCAATCCAAGCTTTAACATTTTTATTTAATTTTATATTGACACCAATATATCTCCGTGCTATCTTAATTAATCAAGAAGTTGAGCGATTTAGTCATAAATTTGCAAGGGCGTCGCAATTAAAGCATTTTATACTAATAGGAGAACTAAAAAATGGAATTAACATTAATCACTCCCTGTCCCGCAGATATTGCTGCTTATGGAGTCAGAGCTTTATCCGCGTATGTAAAAGAGAAATCCAAACATAAGGTGAATTTAATCCTACTCCCCGGCGGGATTGAAATGCTTGCTGCCAGTGAATTTGCCGAGTATCAATACCCGCAACACGTTCTGGATCAAATCACTGAAATCTGCAAAAACTCGGGGTTTATTGGTTTTTCTTTCATGACTCATTTCTTTGACCGGGCGGTCAATGTCACGCAACATTTACAGAAGACGTTGCCTAAAGCTCATTTATGCTGGGGCGGGACCCATCCGACTATCAAACCGGAAGAAGCATTAAATTTTGTGGACTCAGTTTGTTTGGGTGAAGCCGAAGAGTCTCTCCTTGAACTGCTTGATAAAATGGAAGCGGGCACAGATTATCGGGATGTCCAGAATTTCTGGTTTAAGAAAAATAATAACCCTTCCGATATAATCATGAATGACCGCAAACCATTGATGATGAATCTCGATGATGTGCCGACATACGATTACGATTTAGACGGGCATTATTTATTTGACCATCTCAAGGGTGAAGTCATTCCAATGGATTCGGAAGTTCTCCGCCGTGCTTCACATGTTTTACCTTATTTTGATAACAAATTGTTAAAGTCTTATCGAACAATGACATGTCGTGGTTGTCCCCATCGCTGTAACTACTGTAGTAATTCCTGGTTACGCGATATGTATGCTCCGCAAGCTTTCCTCCGACACCGTTCGGTTGACCATTGTATTGCAGAGTTGGTTGATATCAAGAAGAAATTTCCCTGGGTTGAAATTATTCAATTTTTCGATGACACATTCTTCGCCCAAGGTTTGAAACGCATGGAAGATTTCTCCAAGAAATATAAAGAACAAGTCGGGTTGCCATTCTATTGCCAGGCATCCCCGGCAACCGTATCAGATAAGAAGATGGAACTTTTGCTGGACGCGGGAATGTGCTATGTGGAAATGGGACTCCAGACCGGTTCTGATAGAATTCAAACCATGTATGACCGGAAAATGCCGCGGGAACAAATCATGAAAGCGGCGGAAAGCTTTGGAAAATACTCTCATCGCTTGATTCCTCCAACCTATCATTTGATTATTGATAATCCGTGGGAAACCAACGAGGATATCTTGGAAACCGTGGATGTTCTCACTGAATTACCCAGACCCTTCAATGTGGTGTTATCCAGTTTGGAATTTTATCCAGCAACGGCTTTATTGGAACGAGCCAAACAGGAGGGCATTGTCACCGATGAAATGAAACAGGTGTATCGCCAGCCGTTCCTTGACCCAAAACCGAAATATCTCAATGCAGTTTTGTACGCGTCGCAGTATGGTACGATATCGAATCCCATGCTGAAATTCCTAACTACTGAGAAAGTAATTAAAGCAATGGATCGTCCGGCGTTTGCGCCATTGTATAACTTGGCATTCCGGTTAACCGATTGGTCACACCTGATTAATCGCGGTCGATGCGCGGTGATGGCGGGTGAATTCGACCGTATCATCAAATATTTTAAGAGAGTCAAATAAAGGAGGGCGTAAAATGAAAGTAGCGTTTATATCACCATTTCCGACCATTTCCACTTTAGGTGTTCGTGGATTATCTTCCTGGCTGCGGGAAAAAGGCCATGAGACCATAATGATTCACATGGCACGTCCCTCTCTAGAATTTTCTGATGAGATGGAATATTTACTCCGCTATCCTGATAATGCGTTGGACCAATTGGTTGACCTGTGTAAAGACTGCCAATTAATAGGGTTGACCATGTTCACTCAACATTTTGAAGGTTCGGTACAGATGACCGAATATCTCCGAAAGAAATTACCAAACATCCCCCAAGTCTGGGGCGGAATCCATCCGACCGTTAAACCGGATGAATGTATTGAAATTGCCGATTATGTCTGTCGTGGAGAAGGGGAAGACAGTCTACTCGAATTGGTAAAACGCCTTGAAAATGGCGGCGATACCACCAATATCCCCGGCATGTGGGCACGCAAAGACGGGAAAATTTATCGTAATCCCGAATGGCCGTTGGAACAGGAATTGGATGTATATCCGCCGTTTGATTATGGTATCGAAGGACATTATGTCTATCTGGAACGGCAGGAAAAGATTGTGCCGATGGATTGGCAGCTTTTGCATGATTATCTTGACAAAGATGACCTTGAAAATAAAAAAGGTTCCAAGGGTGAAGGAATTTTGTATCGCACGTTGGCGACCCGTGGTTGTCCGTTGAACTGTACCTATTGTTGCAATAATGCCTATCGGAAATTGTATCCCCGGCAGAAATATGTCCGGCATCGCAGTGTCGCACATCTGATTAAAGAAATGACCTGGGTCAAGGAACACATGCCCTGGGTAACCATGATTTCTTTTGAAGATGACTCTTTTCTGGCGGCACCAATTGAAGTCATTAAAGATTTCTCCAGAGAGTATAAAGAAAAAGTGGGGTTACCGTTCCGTTGTCTCCATGAACCATTGACGTTTAGCGAAGATAAACTCGATTTACTGATTGAGTGCGGTATGGAGGGTATTCAGATGGGAATCGAGACCGCCGCTAAAAATACTCTGCGAATGTATAACCGCAGCGGTTTGGGCAAGAAAGTTCTTGATGCCGCTAATGCTCTTGCCAAAGCACCAGAGAAATCGGGCAAGAAATTCTTTATTACCTATGATTTGATTATTGACAACCCATGGGAGACGGATGATGATGTGTTGGAAACATTACAATTCGTCGTCGGCCTGCCGGGGCATTTCCATCTCAATGTGTTCAGTCTGGTATTCTATCCCGGTACGGAAATTTATGAACGCGCCAAACGGGAAGGGCTGATTACCGACGAACGCAAACAAATCTATCGCAAAACACCGGATATCAAGAGACAGACCTATATTTCGTTCCTTTTGATGTTACTCAAGAACGATTTCCCGCGATGGATGTTGAAACCCATGGTCAATCCCAAAGTTGTGCATATCCTAAACCGGTCCTACCTGCATTGGATTTATCAAACCATGCACCGGACGGCGCATATCTTGACATGGAGACCTTGGGGAGAGCCGGAGAGAACGGGAATTTAACCTTACCTTACGATTTACATCTAAAAGCCCTATTGGTTGGTTAACCAATAGGGCTTTTTTATTACCTAAATCACTGTCAACAAAGACAGTGTGTTAAATAATTCCTGGCGCCAAGTTTAAATATAATTTTACATATTTAAAGTTAAGTGCTAAACTTTAAATATAAATTTCTATATTAAAAGTTATTGGATGAACTTAAAATATAAATAATCATATTAAAAGTTATGAAAACTTCTTTTAAAGCAGGTATATATAAACAACAATATCAATACAAGAGCTTCACTCCCTCTTTTATCAATGCACCATTTACATGGAAAGATGGGAAAATAAATGTATTGTTGGAAGATGCCAATAGATTTCTGGGTGAACTCAATGCGTATTCCTCATTGGTTCCTGATGTAGACTTCTTTATCCGTATGCATCTTTATAAAGAGGCAACAACTTCCAGTCGAATTGAGGGGACACGCACAGGGATGGATGAAGCATTATTGCCCAAAGAAGAAGTCAATCCGGAGCGTCGGGATGATTGGGCGGAAGTACAAAATTATATTAAGGCAATGAAGTATGCGATTAAGAATTTGGAAACGTTACCTTTATCCATGCGCTTACTTAAACAGACTCATAAAATATTGTTATCCGATGTTCGAGGAGAACATAAACTTCCCGGTGAAATCCGCAGAAGCCAAAATTGGATTGGCGGTGCAAGTTTAAAAGACGCTTTTTTTATTCCACCTCATCATGAAGAATTATCGGATTTGTTAACCGATTTAGAAAAGTTTTGGCATAATGATAATTTGGATATTCCTCATTTGATTCGAGTGGCAATGACCCATTATCAATTTGAAACTATCCATCCTTTTTTGGATGGTAATGGACGGATTGGACGCCTTCTTATCACATTGTATTTGGTAGATAGAAAGATTTTAAGCAAACCAACTTTATATTTATCGGATTTTTTTGAGCGAAATAAGAACTCTTATTATGATGCGTTGACTATTGTTCGGAAGTCCAATGATATCGAACCCTGGATTAAATTCTTTTTGGTTGGAGTCTCAGAAACATCACAAAAAGGTAAAAAAACCTTTGAGCAAATTATTGCTTTACGTCGCAAATCTGAACAAAAGATCATGGCCATGGGAAAACGCGCGGAATTAGGTCAGCGCTTATTGAAAGAACTTTATTCTCAACCGATTATGAATGTGACTCAAATCGCCGAAGTATTGAATATATCTATACCGACTGCCGGTGTCCTCGCAAGAGAGTTTCAGAATAAGGATATAGTTAAGGAAATCACTCAATTTAAGCGAAATCGTTTGTTTGCATTTAGGGAATACTTGGAATTGTTTAAAAAGTAAGAGGGTTGGGGATATACAAGCCCATTGAGATTATATAAAACAGTATTTTTTGTATATAATATTTCCGTAAAATCAATGCACCTATCAGAAGGAGGAGAAAGATGAAAACACGGATAGAGATACCGGTGGAACAATTCCAGACTCAAATATTTCAATTATTTGCCAACGCTTTATTATTAACCTCGGGCGATTTTAAAGAGAAAAAGTTCAATACCATGACTATTAGCTGGGGGAGTTTGGGTAGAATCTGGGAACGGCCTTTTGTCCAGGTGGTGGTTCGTCCCCAGCGATATACCTATCAATTCACGGAACAGTATGACAGTTTTACCTTAAGCGCGTTCCCGGAGAAATATTATGATACCTTGATGATGTTGGGGACCAAGTCCGGCAGGGATTCCGATAAAATCAAAGAGTCCGGATTAACGCCCATCCCGTCCCGCCATATCGGTTCACCTGGGTTTGAGGAAGCGGAACTGATTATGGAATGCAAGAAAATTTATTATCAGGACATTAATCCCAAAATGTTCCTCGCGAATTATATCGCCCCCATGTACCGTAATGATTATCATAGGTCGTATTTTGGGGAAATCCTGGGGATTTGGGGAGTGGAAAAATATACGGTGAAATGATAATTTGGACGTTAGGTTTTTGGAAATGAAAATACGCCCCGCTGTTAAAAATGATTTGCCTATAGTCATAAACATAGTCCAAGCGTGCATCCGGGATATGGAGAGCCGGGGAATTTATCAATGGGACGATATTTACCCCGACCCCAGTACCCTGCAAAAAGATATCGAACTATCACAGATGTGGGTTATGGAAGACCGGGATACTTTGTGTGGAATGATGGTCTTGAATGAACAGGAATCCCCGGAATATGAACAAGTCCAATGGAAATATCAGGGCAAGATTTTAGTAGTTCATCGGCTTGCCATTGATCCCTCTTACCAAGGACGCCATTTGGCAACCCAATTAATGGAATTTGCTGAGTGCTGGGGGAATGAGAAACGATACGATGCAATCCGCCTGGATGCGTTTATAGAAAATCCGGGTGCGGTTAGACTATATCAAAAATTGAAATATTGGAATGCAGGTATCGTGAAATTTCGAAAAGGATTATTCTACGTGTTTGAGAAACCATTACAAAACCAGATTTACCCTCCGGGATCATAGAAATGGAATCTCCGTAAAATACGGGTTAAAACCAAAGAAAACAGCGGGTTCTGGGTCGAATGAGGCACCTTTGAGTTTGATAAAGGCACTAGCGGGTACATCATTGCGGCTGCTATCCAATTTACAAAGGTGAAATAAACAAAATGGATAGCTTTGGGAAATTCTATTAAAGATAGGGTTCGGAATATTTTAAAATTATTTTCGTTATCCTTTTAGCAATTTCCTGGCTAATTTACGACATTCTATCCATTTTGCATGTTTAGATGCCCATGCAAGAGTTTCTGGCACTCTAGGATTAATCCAACGAACAAGACCATATAATGCTGTCCATTGAGAAAGATATTCTTGACGTTTAATTGCCCATATTAAAGCATCAATAATTTCTTCCTCAAATCTATCTGAAAAATTTGATAAATCCATACAAATTTGCCAGCGTATTTTTCCATCTGTTTTTAACATAGCTAAAAATTTAGGAAAATGTTTGTCATCAGCATATACACCCAGAGCCGATACCGCATGACTACGCATATCCTCACTTGGATGGGAAAGATATTTCTCTAAATATGGGATATACTTGGGAAACTTTTTTGATCTTGTCATATATCCCACAAAATCCACAGCATCTACCAAGTAAGGAGAACGATTTCCTTTTCGCAAAATATCCAACCATATTTTCCAATTTCTGGATATTAAACGATAACCTTGAGAATTTAACTTTTTCTGTTTACTATCCACTAATTTTTTAATTCTCTCTATTAAATCTTTAACTTTGGCATTCTTTTTTCTTATCATTAGATAAACCTATTTCCCTGAGTCTGGAATGGACCGAAGTGGATTTCCCGACGCTCAAATTATACCCCAATCCAAAATTCGAAACTAGAAATTTTGAAATTATTCGGATTTTCGATCAAGTTAAGAACAACAGAGACGGGAAAAAAGAAAGTCTATTATCCACAGCTTTCTACATTTGTAGAAAGCTCCTACAAAAATGTTAGGAAAACTTTCTGCAACTGTAGAAAGTTTTATCTTCAATAAAATCAATCATCTTTCAAAAGTGGCATGGACACTGCCCACACTTTTTCTTACATTTTTGTCAATTTCAATTTCGCCATTGGCGAAATTGAAACTTTTTCCCAAAAGAAATAATCTATCTCCCATAAAATCAATTATTTAATAAACTTTTGTAGATGGATGAGAAACTCTGTCTTTTGCCAGTGGAAGCGGAATTGAAAATAATAATTCCGGTTGTACTACGCTTTTGAATGGGTAGAAGTATTTAATTAATATTTCCAGAAATCGTCTATGGCTACAACAGGAGCGGGGATGCCAATCCACGGATTTCCAATGGTCAAAAGATCACTGTCGGGAACTTGCGGACCCAACTGGTCACCGCTGCCTCCGCCAAGACCTGCAGAGGGGATGGTGGATTCAGCCCAAGCCAACCAAGCGCCAACTTTGATGGTGGAATACTCCGTCGCCCCATTGGTGGCCGACCAAGGAATACGGAATTCAATGCCGCCCAATCCATTCGCATTGTACGCCGCCGATAAGGCGCCACAATTTCCGCTGGAGACATTGCCGATTTCTACCGTTGAACCGTTGGACAATATTTGACGCACAGAACCACCGCCAGTGGGGTCGTTTTGCATCTGTACCACCGCATACATAAAATCCGGGTCCCATCCTGACGGTTTCATTCCCTCGAAATAATCCACTTCCGAGGTGCCGGTTGTAATGGTCGGCACATCCACGTAGACTCCGATCACATTTTTGTCAGACCCCGTTGTATCGGTATTCCCAACTACGCCGACGTAAAGATATTGCGTATCCGCGGATACATAAAGATCGTAAATGTAATTGCTCGATCCCCAGGGGTCGGCACTATTTGTCACACGAAGTTCCGTGGTACTCCATTCGCCCGGAGAAAAATTTCCATCCATCACTTTTGACAAGATAATATTAAAATCAGTAGATGCCTGAGTGACATTGCCACAATTATTCTGCACACTGATAACAGCGGTATGTTGACCCAAGCTTATCGCCGATGGAGGTGTATAACTTAACAAACCTGAAGAGGCGTTAAAGGTTGGTGTGATTGGAACATTATCCAGCGTCATTACAATGGTGGCAGAATTAATACCGCTCACCGTATCCGAAAGAAGAGCTTGAATTGTTGGGGTGTAATTGTTGGCAATCGTTGATCCATTCAAGGGTATAAAATTCGAGATGACTGGAGACTCCGTGTCTGAACAGTTTAACGTGGTAAATGAAAAATCATAAGGCACTTGTAAATTGACTCCATTGAGGCTAAAGGCTGTGGTGGCAATGGTAACCGTGTAAACTTGATAGCTCAACAACGGCGTACTAGGTGTAAAGATCAAAGTTTGTGCGTTCCAGGAAAAAGTCCCGCTGGTATTTGGATTAATGAAACTTGAAGTCTGTACGGTAATTTGATTCATGGGCAGGCTAAAGATGGCGGAAATGGGTTGATTGAGCGACACATTCGTTTGTCCGTTGGAAGGATTGGTTGATAATATTGTGGGTGGTGTACTCGATGAAGCATACGCAGATAATATCTTAAAAGACCGCGGAGGCATAGTAACGGCAATTTGGTTGGTACCGACGCCATTGGCACCAACGACCCAGTTATCTGTGGAGTCAAGCAGATTCGTCAAGATAGTATTTTGTGGAAAGGTGGTTACCAAACCGGTTCCTCCGCTTTGGGTAGATTGAACAGACATGGCGGTATTCAAAATCACCACGATTTCTTGACCATTATAGATACGGGAAAAGGCGTAAATCCCGGCAGAAGTGGGATTACTCCAGCGGGAAATGTAGGTTCCCCGGCGAAGTGGGATGTTATTATTCTTTAAATAAAGTAGGGTGGAAGTAAATTGAAAAAGAGGATAATTCGGATTAAAACTATTCTGTCCGGAAAAATTGGCATCCTTGCATTGTCCCGCGAACATGTCTTCCCGGCAGTAGGGGTCGCCAGATCCATAAAATCCTTGTTCCGTACCATAATAAATAATCGGGACACCCCGGGCGGTCAAGAGAAACGTCAATGCCAGTTTTAATCCGGTGGTATCATTACCGTTTTGACTTAGGAAACGGGGATTGTCGTGATTGTCAATAAACGTTGCCAAATAATCCCAAGTGGTTGTGTCGTAATTCACCAAATTGGCGTACTCATCATCAATTTGTGAAGTATTCTGGTTATCGGCAAAAACGTTCGTCATAGTGAAGTACATGGGATAATATAGTACCGACGGTAACACATAAGAACCGCCCGCCTTTGTCCCGGTATAATAACCAACCGTAGAGTCATTGCCATCAAATATTTCGCCATACATAAAAAAATTGTTCTTACCCAGACTGGCGGCATAGGAGCGAATCGCCGGACAAAAAGTCTGCCAGAATTCAATATCCACATGTTTGAAGGTGTCTATCCGGAACCCGTCACAATCGGTCTGTTGAATCCACCATTCATAAATATTAACCAAGGTATTTCGTATAGTGGTATCCTCGGTTTTAATATCGTTCAATCCGTCCAACCAGCCTAATACTACCTGGGTATCATCGCTAAAATCGGCAATATCTCCATAATTGTGAAACGAACTTAAACTATCAAATGGAGCAGGAGAGTATTTTTGATTAGAATTGGCCCAAGACAGGGTATATCCTGTGGGGTAATTCCAGTTGCTGCTAGGTTCGTTTATCCGAAAACCCATGTGATTACACACAACGTCCAGGAATACATACATTCCCCGGGCATGGGCTTGGGCAATCAAGGTAGATAAATCGCTCATGGTTCCCAACCGGGGGTCTACCTGCTGCCAATTCACGGCTGCGTAATTGTGGTATTGTCCATCATTAGTCGGAACCGGTGAAATCCAAATGGCGCTCACTCCCAATTGTTTAATATAATCCAGATGTTCCGTGACCCCTTTGAGGTCGCCCCCGTGAACTCCAGACCAATTGCTGGGTTGATAATTCCCATTGTAATTGTCATTGGTGGAATCCCCGTCTTCAAACCGGTCGAGCATCACCATGTAAAAGGTTTGATCCCGCCAATCAGTTGGAGAAGGGGTATAGGCGAATACAATATTAGGGGTTATACACAGGAAAATCAGGCAATAAAAATAGATATACTTGGACATTATGAAAATAAGTCTTTTATAAATACTCTGTTCTATATAATTGAAAAGTGAAGAGGACTTGCGTTAGACGGAATCTATATAATAAACCCTCCCACACCGCGTATCCGCTTCACTTTTCATGCTCACCAGACCTGCTCTTTAGAGCGGTCTACTATATCATAGCACTATACTATTTTTATGACAACAAAATATTCGTAACCAAAGTATCAAGACTAAGAGTATGATAAAATACTGCTTTAGAACAAGGAACTTATCCGGACGGCATTCCGTCAAAAAGGGACAGGTGATGGGAGATGATAAACATAACCGATCTAAAATTATACGTTCATAAAGGATACAGCAAATGCCGGCACCGGTAAAATTTACTCTGCAACCGGAAATACGGGAGTGGAAGATATTCGCGTCGGGAGCGAATGCCGGCGGGTTCAGTTTTTCATTTTTATCCGATGAACCCGACCAGGAATCTCCTCTCAAGTTCACCGATGAGTATCGCTATTCCATTTCCCTACCGGTACCGGAATATTTAACTCGTTCTCTCAAAAAGATTAACCCATTTCTCTTGCGCAGCGAATCCATGGTTTTCTTCTTTGGAAAACCTTCCAAATCGGGAGACCAAGTGTGTATTTACTCCAACGAATATTCTCCCAAAGAATTAGCGGGTCTCGGTGATAAAGTCATGCGGCATCTCATTCAACAATACGCCTTTCATCGCACCTTGGCGATTCTACGATCCAAGGATTATTTCGTGGCGGGTGAATCCGTTGGTTCAGATTCCACTGTAAAACTGACCTTGCGGAGATGGACATTAAGCGATAAACAAATGGAAGAAATCACTATACTTTCCGGTCCTCAAAAAGAAGAAATCAATATGGACATCAATCCTGAAGGTTTATTGTCTTTCGACCTGGCACAGCTCGAAGATGAAAATAAAGAACGATATTTTCAATTGTTAGTTTCTGCCGTTGGAAACAGGGTTGAACTTCCCGCGGTTCCCTCTTCAGTTAAAGCCGGTAAACTTAAACAAGTGCTTTCCAATTCCGCCACGCGAGGCCATTAACCATGCAATGCCCTTCCTGTGGATTGGATAATTTACCGACCAGTATCCGGTGTTACGATTGCGGTCGTCCGTTTGACCCGGAAAAATCCTATTTAAGTTTATCCGGCGAATCGGTAAAACCTCCCGGTGCGTTTGAAAAATGGTTAAGGACTCTTCCCCTGCCCGGTCCAATCATTGATGGGGACCCTCAAACCATTTTGGAGCGTGCTTTAATTTTACCGTTTGTATGGATACCGGGCATTGCGCTGTGGGCGATGGATTACTATGAAAAAGGGTTGGCCTTGCTGATTCTTTCGGTAATTCCGCTTTTGTTGGGATTCACCCTTTTCAATCACTGGAGTTCCAATATCCTGGTTCCCTTTGGACTCTTGGTTTATCTCTGGTCGCTGATTGACGGATTTTATACCTGGCGGGAACGACATTATCCGATTGTGCCTTCCCTGTTTTCAAGAATAAAAACTATGGGATTTTTCATTGCGTGTTTCGCGGTAGTCTTTGTCCTATGGGCGCCGGTACTTAAGGTAATTCCAATTCGCCAATCGGGATATGAACCGGAATTAGCGCGCGGCGATTATGTCTTTTTGAATTCCCGTCCCGGCGTCACTCGCACCTATGACCGGCAGGATTTGGTAGCCATTACCTATTCCAAAACAACGATACTCGCCCGGTTGATTGGATTTCCCAATGAAACAATCTATGTTGAAAAAAATAATTTCTATGCTCATGATAAACAGGTGGATACCGGGTTACTTGCCATTTCTAGTACACTTATCGGATCCAACCGGCGGATTGACATCCCCCCCAATTCGTATTTTGTATTTCTAAATTTAAGTGGAGATGGGTTGATCCGTTATGGGGGAACAGCAATTATTCCAGCGTATGATGTTGAAGGTCGCGTGGAAGCCGTCATTAATCCCGCCTCCCATCGTAAACGTCTGCGGTAACAACGACTATTTCTTCATGCCCTTTGCCAATTGCGCCATCATTAATTTATGAATTCTACCGTTGGAGGCCAAAGTCTGATGATTATAGATAGAATATTTTGACCCGTTAAATGTCGTAATTTTTCCCCCGGCTTCCGTAATGATGAGCGACGATGCCGCTACATCCCACGGATGGAGATACAATTCCCAAAATCCGTCAAACCGTCCGCATGCCAGGTAACATAAATCCAAGACCGCTGACCCAATCCGGCGGACCGCTTGAGCGTTTAAAACAAATTGCGCAAAATTTTTCAGATTGTTATTGGGATTGGTTTGTACATCGTAGGAAAATCCGGTACACACAATCGCCGTTTTCAAATCCTTGGTCTTCGACACATAAATCTTTTTCCCGTTGAGATACGAGCCCTTGCCTTTCTCCGCGTAATACATTTCATCTAGCATGGCACCATACCCCACTCCGGTAATAATTTTCCCCCGGTATTCCAATCCAATAGACACCGCAAACATCGGCAACCCATGCGCATAATTCACCGTGCCATCCAAGGGGTCAATTATCCATTTATACGGCGTCTCCGACTTTTCATCCGTCCCCTCCTCCGCGAAAAACGCATGGTCAGGAAACGCTTTTTTAATTTGGTTAACAATATATTTTTCGCATTTATGGTCTATTTCCGTCACCACATTGGTTTTGCTCCCCTTGTACCCAATTTGGATCACTTTCCCAAGAGCATTCTTCTGAATCTTTCCCGCCTCCCGCGCCACTTCCATTGCCACTTCCAAATATTTAGTCATAATACTACTCCGTTAAAATAAGATAAGAAATTACTTAATTTCGATGATACTCTATCATACCAACTTATACTGTAATCTGTCAGCTATTTGCTTTGACAAGAGAAAAGTTTTAATCCATAACTAAAGAAAAAATACCTCTCCGCTCTACAATGACCCGGAAATGTACCAAAACGTACACTCGGCTCAGCAGTCCTTTTCTATGGGAGACAATACGGAGACAAAGCGGAGACAATACGGAGACAACTCGAACCCTCTTTAGAAATATTGTACGTTTTAGTAGATACTACGCCAAAATGACATGTGTAATTGCTCTATATCTACAATTATGCCTTTACAAGCAACCGTACGGATATGGTTGACTTATCCAATAACACGACATATTATTTATACGATAGTTTAAATCGCTTAACGACGGAGCAACGCGTAGGGACTAGTGCCTATACCCGAATTTACAGTTATAATAACGTCGGGAATCGGTTAAGTATGATTAATGGAACCACAACCGTGAATTATTACTATAACAACCTTAATCAGTTGACTTCCAGTACCAGTGAGGGAGCGGGAACATACTATAACTATGACGCCGATGGGAATCTGACGTCCGAAAATAGTCTCATCTCACCCAGATGGAACTATGAAAATCAAATGATCTCCATCGGAAGTCCTAGTTATTCGGATTACTTCCTTTATGATTCCTTAGGCAAACGGATTCGGAGGATATACCAACAAAGCAATGCTACTACGTTCTATTTCTATGACGGGATTAATGTATTACTGGAGAGATATAACCCCTACTATGGGTATCCCTCTACCACTAGTGCCGTCTATACCCTGGCACCGGGAGTCATAGGGGAAATTATCTCCTGTCGTAATAATGGGACGGATTTATTTTACCACTACGACCCGATAGGTAATGTGCTCTTTGTCTCGGATACCAGCGGGAATATCAATACCGATTATGGCCAGGATGGGTTTGGAAACGTTTATCTAACCTATGGTCCTACCTCTACTAACTCCTATCACCTCACCACCAAAGAACAAGACCCGGATATCGGTCTCTATTACTTCTCCGCACGTTGGTATGATCCCAGTGTGGGGAGGTTTGTGAGTGAAGACCCGGTAGAATTTGTTAATCGCTATAATTATGTGAATAATAATCCAATTCGCTTTATAGATCCGAATGGTCTAAATGTTTATTTAGGCAACCGTGGCATACATTGTTATCTATGGACTGATGAATATGGTGGATTTGGCAAATTTCCCGAGGTGTGGTGGGATCCTATTTCAGCAGGGATAATCCGTTATGAATGTCCGAACTCTAAGCCAAAAGGAAGCAACCCACTCCATCCAGGGAATAGTTGTTTTGAAAAGTGTGTAAACGATTCCAGAACAGAAGATCCAGGTTGGTTTTTTCCGATTGGAGGAAATTGTGGGAATTGGTGTGCCAATACTATAGATAAATGCGAACAGAAATGTGGTTTATAAGTTTACCCCCTCCTCAGTAGTATATAAGTTAGGAGTAAATTTTTCAGTGGAAAATCTTTATGGAATTTTGTTAATAGCTTCACTAGGATTATGCGTTATAAATTTATTTATTGGATTAATTCGAAAAGAGAAATATTATAGTTATTATTCATGTGGATGGTTGGGAATATTTCTTTCTCTAATAATGCTCTTCCCACTAATAATATTCTTCCCAGATAAAATTCCCACAGTAGAGTTAATCACATCAATAATTGGATTTTTAATACTTATTTTAAGTATATTTTTATTGGTAAACACTTATATGAATAAAAAGAAAACATTTAAAAAATAAGAGGTTTTATCAAAACTAGATTCAGAAACATTGGGGAACTTAAAGTGCTCTTTACGGTATTCCCGATGCCACCTTATCCCGTAGGAGACCCAGCAAAATAATTATGAATTATGAATTAACAAAAAAACTCGGGGTTCGGGCGTAAACATTGCATGTCATCTCTTAGCCCTCTTACGAAGAACTGTCAACCGCATGGATATGTTTGACTTACCCTGAAAGCATCTCAGAGAGAATTAGAGATATTTTTCTATGATTTTCAGGGTACGGTCGGTGGCACCGGTATTGGATTTAATGGCATCAGCACAGGCTTGACCGCGGATTTGGGATTCTTCCATACTGATAAGGAGACGTTCAATAACGCTTGGTAGATCGGCACCGGAAGTGAGTTGAACCGCACCGTTGGCATCCAGTAAAAGGTCGGCGGATTCTTGAAAATTATGCATATACGGACCGAAAACCACAGCCCGCTCACAAACCGCCGGTTCGAGAATATTGTGCCCACCCACAGGAACCAAACTCCCGCCAACAAATACCGCATTGCCCAAGGTATATAATTTGAATAATTCTCCGACTTTATCAATCAGATAAATGTCATAATTATTGTCGGGTGACAAATTCATTTTACTCCGTCTAATACAAGAAAAGCCCTGTTGCTGAATAAGTTTTTCAACCTCATCGCACCGTTCGGGATGACGGGGGGCGAGAATCAGTTTGGTGTTTGGAAATCGCTTTTTAACATAGTGCAACGCTTCTAAAACAAATTCTTCTTCTCCCGGATGAGTGGAACCAGCAATAAAAACCGGCTGCTCCGGTGAAGTAATCCCGAATTGCCGCTGGAGTTCGCTTAATTCCTGCGGTGATATTGCCGGGGGAGACAAATCAAATTTCAAGTTCCCGGTGAGTTCAATTCTAGATGGGTCGGCACCGATAAGTTTCATCCGTTCCGCGTCTTCCTTGGTTTGCATCAAGATTTGAGCCAATAAATTGAGAGTGTTTTTTATAAAGAATTTCCAACGCAAATATTTTTTAACAGATTTTTCCGCCAGCCGCCCATTGACTAAAATGCAGGGGATATTCCGCTTTTTCGCCGTAAACAGAAAATTAGGCCAGAGTTCTTTTTCCATAATGAGTATCAAGCGGGGAGAAAAGAGTGACAATGCTCTTTGAACGAGAACAGGGAAATCCAAAGGGAAATAAATGATTCCGTCGAATAATTTTTCGTTTTGTTTGGCGATTTGATTCCCGGTTACCGTGACCGTGGAAATCAAAATAGGCAAATCAGGATATTTCTTTTTGAGAGCTTTAACCAGGATAATCGCTGCCAGAGTTTCTCCCACCGAAACCGCATGAATCCAGACGGGCTTTTTTCCCTGGAATTTACTACAGGTTTCTTTTGGATAAAAAGTAAACCGTTGAATAATATTTTGGCGATATTTCTTGGTGAATAGGACGCGAATAATCCAATAGGGCAGAGTCACCAGTGCGGCGAGACATAAAATAAGGTTGTAAATAAATAGCATACGACCTAAACGTAGAGACGTAGCATGCTACGTCTCTACACGGATACCATCCGTTTACGCGGTTTAGGTTTAGCAAGATTTTTCTTCCCATATTTCCGCCGACGGGTACAAATCTTACAACTCGAATCATCGCAGAGTAAATAGAACGGGTCTTCATCCAATTTTTCCAGGATAATATCCACCACATTTTCCGCTTTCATCACCTGAATCGTCGCCAATCCCAGTTGACCATATTGGATGACCCCGCGAGACCGCAAGGCATGTTCCGCCCTTTTAAATCCCTTGGTACATCCGGGGACTTCCGTTACTTTGACATCCACCACTTCGCCCAGTTCGTCCACCATTTTGGCAATTTCTTCCCCGGTAGTGGAATTGGTATAAGAGATATTAAGATAGGGCGATTTTGCCAGTGATTCGCAGGTATGCAATAAGGCGTTGGTCTCATGTCCAACACCCAGGAGCGCCACAAACCCGCCGATTTGGGAAAGTTTGTGATAGGGACTTCCCTTGCCAAGAGGCGGACATTTGATATGGTCTTTGGTCATTTCTTTGGAAAAAAATCCAATAGCTGACACGGAATGAGTCGGATGGATACTGCGGACTGCGTTGGCCCGAACACGTACGGCTTCAGTAATGGCACCGCAAACCGAGGGAGAGGTTTTTGGATTGAACGGTGGAAATTTATCCGACCAGATTTTCAAGGAATAGGTAAAGGTTGGAACAATCAATGTTCCGCGGTCATCAAGAACATCCAGAAAAGCGTCCACGACTGTATCCGCGCCATTAATCACTTCCCCCATCGAAGAAAGAGACGCATGCAATGATAAAACATCCCCGCGCCGAACTCCATAATGGACTAGTGCTTCTTTAATTTGCTCTCTAGAAACTCGCATATTATTATCCTCTCTGAATAGCTTTGATAAAACGTTTCATAATCATAATGGGACGTGTAATCGCCGAGCCAATAACCACAGCGTATGCCCCACAATCCATGGCCTGTTTGGCTTCTTTCAATGTCCAGATTTTCCCTTCGGCAATCACGGGAATTTTTACCGTCTTCACCAAATCTTTAATTAACTTAAAATCCGGTTCTTTCCCTTGAGGACTATACTCTGTATAACCGGATAAGGTTGTACTCACAATATCCGCTCCTTCAGCTTCACATCGAATTCCTTCTTCCAAGATAGCAATATCCGCCATGACCAGGACCTTATGATTCTTATGTATCTTTTCGACAATTCCTTTAAATGTTTCTCCATTGGGTCGTTTTCTCGGAGTACCATCCAGGCAAATGATATCCGAACCGGCGTTAATCACCAGCTTGGCAGATTTATAAGTCGGGGTGATATACACGTTACAACCCGGAAAATCTATTTTATTTATTCCGAGAATTGGCAACTTCACCGCTTTCTTGATGGCGCGAATATCCCGCGGACCATTGGCACGTATTCCAACAGCACCCGCTAATTCGGCGCATTGGGCAAAAGTGGACATAAAAGTTGGTCCATAGAACGGTTCTCCCGGTTTTGCCTGACAGGAAACTATTAAGCCACCTTTCAACTTATCTACTAAAGACATGAGTCTATAGTTTACTCGATTTCGCCTAAAATAGCAATTAAAATCGTGTATATAATTGATATTATTATGGTTATAATATAAATGTAATTTCACTGTTTTTGATGAAAAATGACAATTTTTAATGAACCAATTTCCAGTGAACCAATACGACGGTACTGTCTGAACGCTAATTTTAATTGCCAGATAGGTAGAACCCCAAAACAATATTTCCGAGAATATTAGCTAACTACATTTTAAATTTCGGAAGCTAATTAATTGACAATTGTAGTATGGAGAGATATACCTATTATTTGAAAAAAACCTAGTGTATCTAATTGGATTGCTTGACCGGGAATGATAAACTCAATAGAATGTCTCTGTTAATTTGGTATGAACCTTATCCTAGAAATGACATGTTGAGAAAATACAGAAAGGCGGCCGAAGAATATGAAAAAAGATGAAACCAATGTATACCCTCGTAAGTTGACACAATTGGAACAATATATCATAGATACCTTTCATAAATTATTTAACCCATCCTCCTCCATTTTCATTTACCCTTATATCCCAACCCAGGTACTCTCTAAAGCGAAAAGTTGTTATCTGGATATCAAACCCGATGAATTGTTAATTGCGATATTCGACAACTCCGAAGGAGCGCCCAATATCCGCAAAGGATACGCGTTTACCACCCAACACGTGTACTGGAAAAATGAACTGGAACGTCCCAAAGTCGCGGAATACAGGAGTCTAGGCGGCCAGTTCCGTTTTGGGGAAACCCTGATCCAGTCCTTAAAAAAATTGGATTTAGGTGATAATCGAAAAATCAATGTGCCCAATTACAAAGAAAACCGGAACTTGTTTATCGAATTTTTAAATAAAGCAAGCGCTGCTTATAAGGAAGGTGTTCCCGCGGATACCGCCTATACTCCAAAATCGTATTGGTTCCTGACAAAAGATCAGAAACGAATGGGTCCGTATAACTTGAAGACACTGCAAAAGAATCCCACCTTGATTTCCGAGAAAATCCATTTGGTCTGGAGAGAAGGGTTAACCACCTGGCTACCCGTTTCCCAAGTTCCGGAATTCGCAAGTCTGGTGAGTACTCACGAACCGGTAAAAAAGCATTAATCCTAAAGAATTCCCCATATCCAAGTGGTAAATCTTTTCAACCTGAACCTTGAACTTGGAACTCCGTTATACATCCACAATGACCTGAATCATCCAGTCACCGTTATGTTGGACAGCAAGGTTATGATAGGTGGCGGCTTTGACTTCGGCGCGGACTTCGTGTTTGGCGGAGTCAAGAGTATCTCCCTTTAAAACCGCATGAATGGTGTTTGGATTTGGCTGACTTAATTCATAGTTGATAGGAACGAAATGTTCTGTTTCCAAAAGCAAAATCAATTTATTCAGAAATCGAATCACCAAATCTTCCGAAGTATCCGCTGAAATATCCAGACGTTTCTCCCGTGTGCCGGACATCTTCGAAATATCACATATTTGAGTAAACATTCCCTGCGCCACTCCCTCCAATGCCTCCAAATAGGTATTTCCATACCCTCGTATTCCAATATCCGCTGTATGTTCAAAAAAATCAAATGTCGGCATATGTCTTATATCCGTTTCAGAAGCAATTTTAATCCGGGGGAAGAGTGGAGGTGAAAATTTCACCTCCACTCCTGCACCCGTACTGAACCAGACTAGTATACTATATAATTTCTGGTTAATTTGGTAAAATCATTTTGTCGAGTTTCAATATCACTTCACAGGAAAGGAAAATAAGTTTATGATTAGCAAAAAAATACAACAAGCGATTAATGACCAAATTCAGGCGGAATTATATTCTTCCTATTTATACTTGTCCATGTCCAATTATTGCGCCGCAAAAAATTTAAAGGGGTTCGCAAGTTGGATGAGATTGCAGTACGCCGAAGAAGTCGAGCATGCATTAAAATTTAACGATTATATTATTGAACGGGGCGGAGAAATTACCCTGGGAAAAATTGATGCTCCACCAACAGATTTTGGCACCCCGCACTCCTTGTTTGAGCAAGTCTTAAAGCATGAACAAAAGGTCACCGGGTTAATTTATAAGCTCTATGAATTATCTCTCGCGGAAAAAGATTATCCGACACAATCTCTCCTCAAATGGTATATTGATGAACAAGTGGAAGAAGAAGCCAACGCCTCGGAAATTGTCGGGAAATTAGAAATGATCGCCGATAAGTCCAGTGCCATCCTCTATATCGATAAAGAATTGGGAAAACGGGGAAAACAAAAATAGAAACCCGGCACTAAAGACAAACCCATTAGAGGATAACGATAATTATCATAGAGAGAGTTTTTTTTGCTTTCTTGGGGAGAAGAGTTTAGATCAATATTTCTGAACTACTTGTCTTATCTTTCCTATCCAAAGAGTATGGTATAATTTTGGCATTAAGGTTTATTTATAACCATACTTCATAATCGGGAGGCTTATATTATGCCTACAATAGCCAAAATGATTGACCATTCCTTACTTCATCCCACCATGACCGATGAAGAGTTAAAGCAAGGGTGTGAATTGGCAAAGAAATATCATGTTGCGTCCGTTTGTATCAAACCCTACGGTGTTTCCAGAGCTGTGGAAATATTAAAAGGGACAGATGTAGCTGTCTGTACCGTCATTGGGTTCCCTCATGGGAACAGCCGGATAGAGGTGAAAGTCTTTGAAGCAGAATTCACTTGTAAAGACGGTGCCATAGAGTTGGATATGGTAGTGAATATTGGTAAAGTCCTAAGCCGGGATTGGGAGTATATTGAGAAAGAAATTAAAGCTGTATTGGATGTCGCTCATAAATACCATGCCATTCTCAAAGTCATTTTTGAGAATGATTTTTTACCGGAAGATGAATATAAAATTAAGTTATGCGATATTTGTAACCAATTAAAGGTGGAATTTGTTAAAACCTCAACCGGATATGGCTTTGTTAAAGGACCTGATGGGAAATATACGTATCATGGGGCTACAGATCATGATATAAAGCTTATGCGAGAACATTGTATTCCCCAAGTGCAGGTTAAAGCAGCAGGCGGGATACGCACCCTCGATGACTTGCTGCGAGTTCAATCCCTGGGGGTAACCAGAATCGGTGCCACTACCACCCAACAAATCCTTGAACAAGCCAATAAACAAGGAATAAAGTAATTTTTTCCATAATATACCTTCCTTTAGTTTGTCCACGTAGGATTATTTGTTAGAATAGTACTTTATGTCAAGAAAAATATCTCATAAATTATTCCAAGAAGCTCAGAAATATTTGGTGGGTGGGGTGAATAGTCCGGTGCGGGCGTTTCGGGGGGTGGGAGGGGAGCCGATTTTTGCTACTCAAGGGAAAGGTTCCAAGTTCTGGGATGTGGATGGGAATGAATATATTGATTATGTTCTGTCGTGGGGACCTTTGTTATTCGGTCATGCTCATCCGAAAATTGTTAAAGCGGTCAAAGAGGCAGCTTCGAAAGGCACAAGTTTTGGGATTCCTACCGAACAAGAAACCACGTTAGCCAAACTTATCCAAAAAGCGTTTCCAAGTATGGAGAAAATCCGTCTTGTAAGTTCCGGCACGGAGGCGACTATGAGTGCTATTCGTGCGGCGAGGGGATATACGGGTCGTTCCAAGATTATTAAATTTGATGGATGTTATCATGGTCATGGGGATGCGTTATTAGTGCAGGCGGGATCGGGAGCGATGACGTTAGGACAACCGGATTCGGCAGGTGTGCCTTATGAATTTACCGAGCATACGATTTCTGTGCCTTATAACCATTTGGGAGTTGTGGAGCGAGTTCTTGCCCATTATGACGGGCATATCGCGTGTATTATTATTGAACCGGTGGTGGGGAATATGGGATGTGTCCCGCCGAATGACGGGTATTTGGAAGGATTGAGAAAACTTTGTACGGATAATGGCGTTGTGTTGATATTTGATGAAGTCATGACAGGATTCAGGGTGGCATTCGGTGGGGCGCAGGAGCTTTATAAGATTAAACCGGATATGACCACATTGGGGAAGGTGATGGGCGGGGGATTACCCGTGGGTGCTTATGGCGGGAAAAAGGAAATCATGGAGAAAGTCGCGCCATTGGGACCCGTTTATCAGGCAGGGACATTGAGTGGGAATCCGGTATCGGTGGCGGCAGGGATTGCCATGTTGAATTTATGCGCGGAAAAGAAAACTTATAAAATATTGGAACAACGGTCAAAACAATTGGAAGAGGGATTACGGGATGTGGCGAAAAAGGCAGGGATTGCCATTACTCAGAATCGAGTGGGGGCGATGTTTACAACTTTCTTTTCTTCCAATCCGGTCTCTGATTATACGACTGCCAAAAAGTCTGATACAAAGAAATATGGGAAATTCTTTCATGCCATGTTAGAGCGGGGGATTTATCTTGCACCTTCTCAATTTGAAGCAGGATTTATGTCTACAGCGCATAGTGATAGGGATGTGGAGAAGACAATTCAGTCTTCTTACGAATCAATCAAGATGATATAATGATAGAACTATATGGATTCCAAAATAGATTATAGTTTGGCAATGTGACAAAGGTCAATTAGTCTGATTTACTTCAAGGAGGTATTTATATGGGATTTAATCCATCTCAGTTATTAAAAAATCTGCAATATGTAGGGGAAGCACCAAGCAAAAAGCGTACATATTATGTTTATCAAAATGTAAAAGGATACTTTCATTTATCGTCAAATAAAGAGACAACATTTAACATTACACTGGTAGATAGGAAGTCTGTCGAGTGGATTTATAGTAAGTTTAAAGGTAAACAAGAGATTACAGTTAATGACATTTTACCTAAAGCCAAAAAAGCAAACGCAATTTTGGGGAGATTAGAAGGTACAGAGGGTAGATTTAGGATTCTTAGCATTTTATATGTATTAGTCGCTGAAGGTAGAGTAAATATCGATGACAGATTTAAAAAATTAGAAGTTATTGTTAATTTTAGAAAATAAAATATTTTAAAACAAAGATTTCTTCCCGTTTACAATAATATTTCATCTTAATAAGGGATTGAATGATGACTGGAATGCATATTGAAACCTACTCTGATAATAGGAACAAACCGGAAAAGGCTATGAAGATAAACAGAAAAAAGTTGAAAGATAATCCCTATGATATTAGTGCATTCTGCAATTTAGTTGCTGCACTTGTGAAAAAAGGATTATTAAAAGAAGCACTTTTAGAATGTAAAAAGGCTCTAAGAATTAATAAGAATGATGCAGATATTTACTACCATTTAGGGGCAGTATATTTAAATTTGTGTCAATACAAGAATGCTTTTAAATCTTTTCAAAAGGCTATACAATTAAAACCCAAAGAACAAGAATATTACAGTTGTTTAGTTGTTTCAGTTTATAAACAAGGGCGTCTTAAAGACGCTCTGAAGTTATGTAAAAAAGCCATTAAAGTTCATCCAAAATATGCACAACTTTATAGCTTAATGGGAGTAATATTTGTGGATATGAGCATGTATAAAAATGCAAAGGAAGCATATAGTAAGGCTATAAAATATGATTCAAATCTTAGCGATACTTATTGTAACTATGGAATATTATATGAAAGGTCTAATCATTTTGAAAAAGCAATAAGTCTTTATAAAAGGGGGATACAATTATCACCAGTAAGTGCAGTTATCCATTGGCATCTTGCAAACGCCTATTTTAAGAAAGGGTTATTAATTAAAGCTATAAAAGAATATAAAATTGCAATCAAGATAAATCCACATGAACCAGATGTCCATCATGATCTTGCAGCGGCTTTTTTAAAGAAGAAACTTTATAATCAAGCAATTAAGGAATTTGAAGTCGCATTACAGGTAAAGCCGGATTATGTTGAAGCTCGATATGGCTTAGGCACAGTATTCTTTAAGAAAGAACAATTCAAAAAAGCAATTAAAGAATTCAAAAAAGTTTTAATGATAGTCCCAAATCATATACCCTCACGTTTATGTCTTGCATGGATTTATTCTGAGAAAAAAATGATAAATGAAGCAATAAAAGAATATAAACGCGTATTAAAAATTAATCCGAAAGAACAAGAAGCAGGAATTAATTTGGGAAAAATTCTTATTGAAAATGGTCATCTTGAAAAAGGGTTAAGAGTTCTTGGTATGATTTAATAAGAATAGACGCTGTTTCCTTATTTAGCCAACCGAAGATTTTCGAGTTGAATTTTTGGGTTTTTAGTAGAGAAGCCCAAATGGTAAGAGGCGTCCAGGATTTCAATGCCAACGATTTCTTCCTTGGCACCGAAATCAACCGCCATGTCTTCGGTCAAGCGGACGGTGGTGACTTGTTCGGTTCCTTTTTTAAAAGAAATATACATTGCGTCTACTTTTGGATCATAGGAAATTTTCATAAAGTTAACCTCCAAAATAAAATACGTACACTGTGACCACAATCCATTGATTTTCTTCCTCTTTCACAATCGGCATTACCTGTTTAGTATTATAATACTTTCCCTTCCAATATGCATCAAATAAGAAATTCTTTCGGAAAGCAAGACGACCTTTTTTCGCGGGTGTGGGTTCTCCATCACGAATGGCTATTTCGACTTCCTGAGTAGTTGTTCCCCGGTCTTTTAATTGATCCATCGCATGGTCGGAAAAAGTAATCATCTTCATGATGGGGAATTCTACTGGGATTTGGGATAGCGGTCAAGAGTCAGTCTGGGAGACACTATAATTTGCTTATTCCTTATTAATTCTACCGAAGAGAAATCTGTTGATTTTATCTTTTATATTATTTTCAAAATCTCTATGCAATAATATAATTTGACTGTTCTTGGAATATTTTAAAAGAGGGAATTTCTTGATTTTGGGTTGTTATTTAATAACCGATAAATATGATTAAAATATCCTCAATGTGCTATAATTATTTGGTGTAGGTTGTGTTTTATGATAAGCAGATTATTAAGAATTAGGAAAACAGCGGGTAGACAGTACGAATATTCATTTTATCGTATTGCCGCCATGGTGGCGTTATTAGCTTTTATTTTCCTAACGGTACTAACAGGCTTTCATCATCATGCGGATCCCAAAGAGGCTGATGAGTGTCTGATATGTCAATGGATATGCCTGACCAATAATGCATTACCCGTTGCCGTAATAGCAATTATTTTTACGATAATTTACTTTTTCCTGGCACAAACCAGTTATTTTTTCATTTACCAACCGTACTTATCTTACTGCAGTGAACGGGCTCCCCCGTACTCAACCTCCTAAACATATTTATTTCAACAAAATAAAATAATCATAAACTCTTTCGGATATTTATTTATTCGTATATCCGAAGAGTCGTATATTTATTCCTTAGGAGGAATTTAATGAAACTTTTCAAGAAGAAAGGGTTTACCTTGATTGAACTCTTGATTGTGGTAGCCATTATCGCGATATTGGCGGCGATTGCCATACCGAATTTTCTGGCAGCGATGGTTCGTAGCAATGTGTCCCGAACCTTGGCTCAATTCTCGTCGGCGGCAACCGCAATAGAAGCGTATTGTGTGGATAACAATGTATATCCCATATACGATAATCCATTGGATGATCAACCAGCAGGGTCACCACTTCTGGACACACCCAATGAAGGTGATAATTTCCTGCCGTATGTTTTGACAACTCCGGTGGCTTACATCACTGCTATAAATCCGGCTTTTATTGATGTATTCCAGTCTCAAAACGAGGCACCCGGACATGGAGAGTATCACAATTATCATTACAAGAATTCATGGGAATCTGAAGATTATATGTTTACGGCATATACGGCACAGTTCCTAATATCTGGAGAGACGGACCCAGGTCAAGCAAATTATACTGGGCTACCCGTGCAATGGCTTGTTGGGAGTCATGGACCGTGCTTGAAGGATTTGGATTTTACAATTCCATACGATCCCACCAATGGTCTGACGAGTTTAGGTAATTTGGCTCGTTTTGGCCCTGGGTTCCCAGGGAATGGACAATAATAGGTAAATTTATTGGTGAATCCGGCCTTGGATTTCAACCCAAAGCCGGATTCACTGGTATAATATAGAACGCAAATCGGAAAAAAGGAAGGCAAATATGCCGATACTGGAAATCAGTAATCTGAAAAAAAGTTATCTTACTCCCGACGGGGAGATCAATAAAGTCATTGATATTCCCCAATTCACATTGGAGAACGGGGAACAATTGGCGGTTAAGGGGGAGAGCGGATTGGGAAAATCCACGTTTCTCAATTTAATCGCCGGGATTCTGCAGGCCGATAGCGGGAAAATCGTTTTGGCAGGGCAGGAGATGACCGGATTAACCGAATCCAAAAGAGACCGATTGAGAGGAAATACCATTGGATATATTTTCCAAACCTTTAATCTTCTGCAAGGATACACGGCGTTGGAAAATATTTTGATGGGGATGATGTTCGTGCATGGAGTCGACCATCAACTTGCCAATTCGTTACTGGACAGGGTTGGATTAAGTAATCGAAAAAATTATTACCCCCGGAGTCTTTCGGTGGGACAACAACAGCGGGTGGCGGTCGCACGCTCCCTGGCGAATCAACCCAAATTGGTTTTGGCGGATGAACCCACTGGAAATCTGGATCATGTCAATGCCCTGGACGCCATCAAATTGATTCGCCAAATCTGTTCGGAATCAAAAGCCGCGCTATTATTGGTCAGCCATGACCAGCGGGTACTCGAACAGTTTGATAAGGTAGAGAATTTTGCAGAAATCAATCAAGTCAATTCAATTGAGAGAAAGGAAGTGGCCGTATGAGTGGATTATCGTTGATTGTCAGACGAAGCCTGCGACATTACGCGTTGTCCACCTGTATTACCGCGTTATCTGTGGCATTGGCGGCTGGATTATTGATGGCGGTATTTAGCATTCAAGCACAAACGTATGCAGCGTTCACGGGCGGACCCATCGGATTTGACGCAGTTTTAGGCGCTCGTGGGAGCCAGTTACAATTGGTCTTGAACACCATTTTTCAATTGGAAACTTCCCCGGGGAATATTCCCTGGTCATTGTATCAAGCGGTAAAGAACGATCCTAGAGTTAAATTGGCGATTCCATACGCCGTGGGCGACAACTATTATGGTTTTCGGATTGTAGGAACGACCGTTGACATCTTCACAAAATTCGAGTACCAGAAAGGAAAGAAATTTACCATAGAGCCGGGTGGGAGATATTTTGATCCAGACAAAAAGGAATCGGTTATTGGAAGTTTTGTCGCTCAAAAAACGGGTTTGAAAGCCGGTTCAACATTTCGACCCTATCACGGGCTTATCTTTGATAAAAACATGCAACATCCTGATGTTTATACAGTTGTGGGAGTACTCGAACCCACCAATTCTCCATCTGATCGAGTGGTTTGGATACCGATTGATGGAATGTATCGCATGACCGGCCATGTATTGAGAGGTACCGGAAAGACTTATACACCCCAAGAAGGCGTAGAAATACCTGATGAGGACAAGGAAGTCAGTGCGGTGATGTTAAAATTCAGAAATCCCGAAGCAGGGTTTATGTTGGATCAAACCATAAATAAGCAAGGGAAGGTTGCGACGCTGGCTTGGCCCATTGGAACCGTTATGGCAGATTTATTCGATAAAATTGGCTGGGTCAACAAGATTTTGGGCTTGGTGGCTTATCTAATCGCCATTGTAGCAGGCGGGTCAATTCTCGCGAGTATCTATAATTCAATCAATGAACGCCGCCGGGAATTTGCGATTATGCGGGCATTGGGTGCGCGAAAATCCACAGTATTTTCCTCCATTGTGTTGGAAGCAGCGGCAATATCCATTATAGGTACACTGGTGGGATATATCATTTATGGGATACTTCTGGAGACTGCCTCCATCATTGTGCGGGCACAAACGGGTGTCGTTCTCGATGTTTTAAAATTCCAGCCGGTATTGGTATTAACTCCTATTGGAATGGCAATCATAGGTGCTTTATCGGGGATTATTCCTGCATATAAAGCGTACTCAACGGATGTGGCGACATATATCGCGCCATCTTCATGAGGAGAGGAGAAATTTATGAAAAATTTGAATCTTGGAATCATCATTGTGATTATCCTCGTTGTAAGTGCGATATGGATGGGATGTACCCGAACATCCACGGAAAGTACGACAAACACGACTCCATCATCACAGGTTTCATCGACTTCCACTACGGCGGAACCGCCTCCTCTTAAACTGGACGCACCCCGAGGCGGGACTCTGGTATCCCTGGGAGAAGGATTTGCTCATGTGGAAATGATACTTGATCCTGAAACGGGAAAATTGACAGCCTATGCATTGGATGATGATGCGGAGGATGCTGTCCAACTGGCCCAAAAAGAAATGGAATTTCAAATCACCTTGAAACAAGGTGGTGAAAAAAAGAATTTCACGATGAAATTGGCGGCTGTTCCCAATGTACTTACAGGTGAAACTGTTGGAGATACCTCACAATTTGAAGGCCAATCGAATAATTTAAAAGGCGTGAAAGAGTTCGATGCTGTGCTATCCTTTATACATACGAGAGGTGCGGATTTTAAAGATGTGCCGTTCAATTTTCCGAAAGGAAATGATACGAATTAGGCATATGTGTTTAGCTATCAAAGGAGATTGATATGGTAAATGAAAGATGGATAAAATCACCTCGATTCCAGATAAGCATGTGGATTTTTAATATTCTACTTTGCCTGCTTATCGGGAGGTATTGTTATCTTCATAAGGCGAACTTGAATTCGCAACTTTCCAAAAGTTTTGCCAAAGTTTCCAGCGCCGTAGTTTTGGATACCAGCCAAAAGAACAGCGAGTATGTGCCGATAAGTTTTGATCTTTTGGGAGGGTATCCTTATGAGGAACCGTATTATATTGGCAGTAAACTGATGAACAACCCTAAAACGAAAATACCTGACGATATAATAGCGCTTAGCGGAAAAAAAGTCTCGATTCGAGGTTATTTTTATCCTGTCAACACGGGTGACGGTGGTACCATCAAGGATTTTCTGTTGCTGCGTAACCAGATTTATTGTTGTTTTGGGTGTGCGGTAAATACCAATGAATGGCTTTCCGCGACGATGCGCGATGACAAACCATTCAAAGCGGATTTCACCTCCCGCCCGGTCACACTCTACGGTACACTGGAAGTGGGCGCAAAATATGATAGCGGCTCTTTATTAAATTTATACCGCATGAAGGCAGATAAATTGATTGAGGATTAAATGAAAAATTATGAAATCTCCGGATAACATAACAAAAATATCCTCCACAAAACGTAGGAACTCTACTTTCCCTGTGAAAAAGAGATTTTCCGTTTTTAATTCACAATTCTTAAAATCACCCGGTTTCCGGTTTGCGAAATGGATTTTCAGCATTATCCTTTTCCTCATCATTGGAGCGTATACTACGGCTCCAACGAAATCCCATAAATTATCTTCCGGCCATCTCATTGCGGCTTCGGATACCATTCAAAACGGGAAAGCATATGAGCCTATAAGTTTTGATCTTTTAGGTAATTATGATTACGAACAACCATTTTTTATTTTTAGCAGCAAGGTAAACGATAACAAAAATAAAATACCTGACGATATTAAATCTCTAAATGGTAAAAATGTCAGAATCCGGGGATATTTTTACCCTACCGATATGACCAATGGCGGTACCATCAAGGATTTTCTTTTGCTCCGCAATCAGATTTATTGTTGTTTTGGGGATGCTGTAAGAATCAATGAATGGATCTCAGTGACCATGAGCGATGGGAAGCCCTTTAAGGCAAATTTCACCTCCCGTCCAGTCATACTTTATGGTAAACTAGAAGTAGGCGAAAAATATGATAATGGTTCCTTGATGAACCTCTACCGAATGAAAGCGGATAAATTTGTGGAGGATTAAATGAATATTATGAATGCCCTGTACGGAATAAAGAAAATGCTCTTCATGGAACGGACAAAATCGCTTTTTCTTTGCCTGCTGATTGGCGGGTATTGCTATACTCATGCAGCAGACTCAAGTCAGATAAAACCGCAAAATAACGCTTCCACTGCACCCTCAACACAATATGCCAAGGCATCAAATACAACTGCTCCGTCAACCAATCCTTCCAAAGGGAATGATTATTTGCCCATCAGTTTTGATATTTTGGGAGATTATGACTACACGGAACCACTTTATACCAATGGTCAACAGATTAGTAGTATAAAAAATCAAATACCGGATAAGGTGAAATCCTTAAACGGGAAAAAAGTCGCCATTCAGGGATATTTTTATCCGGTAGATATTGAGAACGGCGGGATAATTAAAGATTTTATGATACTTCGCAATCAGATTACTT
Organism: uncultured bacterium; assembly: GCA_963768165.1. Classification (GTDB taxonomy): domain Bacteria; phylum UBP4; class UBA4092; order UBA4092; family UBA4092; genus CAVYHJ01. The sequence goes on from CAVYHJ010000002.1 coordinate 999,671, forward strand.
GTTGTTTTGGTTGTGCGGTACGAATCAATGAATGGATTTCTGTAACCATGCGAGATGGCAAATCGTTAAAAGCGGATTTTACCTCCCGTCCGGTTACTCTGTATGGAACATTGGAAGTAGGTGAAAAGTTTGACAACGGGTGTTTGATGAATTTATACCGTATGAAAGCGGATAAGATGGTGGAAGATAAATGAAACTCGTCAAATATCTTTTCCTTTTCGTGGTGATCGCCGGATATTACCACGCTTATGCGAGGGACTCCGGTTCAACGAACTCTCAAAAAAACTCCTCTGTTCAAACCATTGCCTTTTCAACGAGTTCAGCTATTTCAATTCCCGGTCCCAAGGGAAATGGTTATCAACCCATCAGTTTTGATGTCCTGGGGGGATATGACTACCGGGAACGTATTGCGGTCAACGGCGTTGCGATGACCAACAAGGTGGATCAGATTCCTCAAAATGTTAAAGACCTGAATGGAAAAAAAGTCATCATTCAAGGTTATTTGTATCCGATGGAACTCGAAAGTGATGGTACCATAAAAGATTTTCTATTGCTCCGCAATCAAATTTACTGCTGTTTTGGGGATGCCGTCCGAATCAACGAGTGGATTTCTGTTTCTATGAGCAACGGGAAACCGTTGAAAGAAAACTTTACTCCCAGTCCGATTACCATCTATGGGACTCTGGAAGTGGGACCCAAATATGATGGAGACGATACGTTACTCAATTTATACCGGATGAAAGCCGATAAAGTCATTCAAGATAAATAAAGAAAAAGGAAGACATTCGTGAAGTTTCTATCTCATATAAAGAAAACACCATTAACAGAACGTATGAAATATGGCATTCAATTATTTCTCTTGATTACGGTATTCTTGTGTATTTACGGCGCCTCATGGATTCATGACCCTTCGACGTGTCCCTTTTGCGGTAAGTTTTCTCAAGGTATACATTTTTCTTCTTTTTTGGGTTGGTTTTCACCTTCTGCAAAATTGGAAGGATACATACCTGTCGGTTTTAATGTTCTGAGCGGATATAACTATAATCCGTCAACACTAACCAAAGTTTCCAGTACGTCCGCCAGTTCCAACGGGGATTCCATTCCTCCCAGTATTAAAGCTTTGAACGGGAAAAAAGTTATACTGCAAGGATACGTAGTGCCTGTAGTGGTCATGGACGGTCAAGCCAAATCGTTTATGCTGGTACGCAGCACAATGCTATGCTGTTTTGGAATTACACCGAAAATGAATGAATGGGTGGATGTGGAAATGAATAACGATAAAATCGCAAAATACCGTATGGACGTCCCCACGAACGTCTATGGAACTTTTGAAGTCGGAGAAAATTATATCGATGGAACTCTTATGAGTATTTATCGCCTTAAAGCAGATAGCGTCGCCGAGGCAAATACTCAATAATGCTCGTTTGGACATATACTCTTGTCAGTGTAATCGTAGTCAGCCTCCTCTCTTTAATTGGTATTTTCACTCTGACTCTGAATAATGAGCGATTGAAGAAAATATTACTTTTTCTGGTGAGTTTTGCGGTGGGGGGACTTTTTGGCGACGCCTTAATTCATCTGCTTCCTGAAACCTTTGTAAAACTCGGCCCCAAACTTTCCACTTCTCTTTACATACTTTTCGGAATCTTGATTTTCTTTGTCTTGGAACGGTTTATCCGGTGGAGACATTGTCATGTTTTGGACTCGAAGCAACACGTACATCCTGTGGTAACCATGAATATTATCGGTGATTCGGCCCATAACCTGATTGACGGAATGATTATCGGAGCCAGTTATTCAATTAGTATTCCCATAGGAGTGACCACTTCTTTGGCGGTTATCTTGCACGAAATTCCTCATGAGATTGGCAATTTCGCCATACTGGTTCATGGTGGACTTAAGGTGAAACGTGCCTTGTTATATAATTTTCTTACAGCGCTGACAGCCATAGTAGGCGCGATTTTATCTCTCCTCATTGGCACTCATGTCAAGAATTATTCATTGATTATAATGCCGATTACCGCAGGAGGATTTCTCTATATCGCTGGGTCGGACTTGATACCGGAATTACATCATAATGTTGAAATTACTGAATCACTTTTGCAGTTATTTTGTATCCTTCTCGGAATTGGGATTATGGCGCTCTTAATTGTTTTGGAATAAGCTTTCCCAAGAAAGAAGAACTTTAATCACCCAAGGTATTGCTATAGATATCCCCATTACTGATGGCTTAGTTATTATTCATATAGCACCCCATACTCTAGGCACAATGGGGAAAGAGGCTACTGGATTGGGTCGTATCTGAGTTACAACAAGAAGCGGATGTGGAAGATGCCATACCACATGACCCTGAACCACAGGATGCTCCGGTACATTGAGCGAAAGTTATCTGTATACAAAACAGACAAATAATAGCTATGGATATTTCAATAAGTTTATTTTTATTAACATGATTCATAATTTCTTCTCTTCATTTATTCTTAAGGTCTTATTCCTTTTGATCGCTCATCTTGGAAATTTAGTTGGTCATTTACAGCTTTTAAAAGACTTTTTCTTGCTTGTTCTGGTGTTTTGTTTAAAACTTTATCAAGAGATTTTAAAGAGTATTTTTTTTGTTCTAGATCATTTTTAATCTTCATTAAACGCTGTATACCTATCTTAGATGTGTCTTTTGCTAATGTTGCAAAACCTGCAGTAATAAGAAAATAGTGATTTTGGGTAGATCCATTACTTAACAATTTTTCAACATAATCATTTATAGAATTCATATGAATACTATCCTTGGATAATTCTCCTATCCCATACAGTGCTCGTGAAACTATATTGTCTCGTTCATAAGAACCTCGGTCAACTTTCCAACCAAATTGAATTGCTTGATTTTTAGCAAGCGCTACCAATATATCCTGTGTGGAATCATCACTAATTACCTTAAAAAATACTGAAATAGCATCGGGTCCTAATTGATGTAACATTGTCGTCTCTATAGCATAATCTTTGGAATCGGCATCAAAATGTTCCAAAAACAAATATTGGTAAACACTCTCCTCTGAAAATGATGAAGCGAATACATTTTTCATTAGTAAAATGGTCAGCAAACCACAAAAAATAATTCTTTTAAACATAGATACTCCTTTCACAATCAATAATATTTTATTTAGTTCTTCAATATAATTCACCATTTGCTCCTCCACTAAACTCATTATAATCAATATAATTATATGTGCCGCCTGCTTGTCCATAATAAGGGTACATAATATAATTGTTACTTTTATAATTATGTTTGGCTCCTTGAGAATGGCCATATTCATGGGCTAAAACAGCACCAGGTGCACCAGAAATTAATATTATATTGGGATTTGAAGGATTATCAGAATTTTCAACACCAGCGGCTCTAACAGGTGCTCCCGTTATATCTGGACCCCATAATTGACTAACAACTTTAATATTCCCTTGTAATGGAAATATATCATCTGGAGTTACATTGGTATACCAACCTGTAGCATCTACCCAACCGTTTGGACATTGTATTTCTGTTATTGTGTAAGAAACAGAGACATCCTTGGATAAATCAAGACATAATGGATAATCTGTATAAGTACAATGCGATACCGAGCAACCAGGTGAATCATTATTAACTATTCGTTGACTTGCGTCATTAAAATCTGGATCTGAAGTCCCTGCATATTTGTTTAATGTTAATTTAACGCTGTTATCATCTGGTCCAATTGTAATAGTGACGGATGCTGATTTTGAAGGCACTGTAAAACCACAAGCATTTGTTCCTATAACAGTGGCAGTTAAAGTATATGAATTACTTAGAGCCATATATTTTTCATATCCGGCCGGGTTTATATGATATAGCCAATGATTACCAGAATCTGCAAATCCACTAGGAAAAGTACTTGGCCAAGGGACTGTAATTATTTGAGACGTGCCATCAACACTTCCACCTGAGGCAGTGACATCATCTCCACAGAAAGGATAGATTTTATTTATAGTTTGATTTGTAACATCTGCATTATCCATAGAGAGTGTAACATTTGTCCGTGTTCTAACACATGTTCCACATAGTTTTTTACAGCAACTGCATGTAGAGCCTCCGCAACTGCAACCATTATGTAAACCAGAACCATCTCCCTGTTTCCATCCACATTCCCATGTGAACGCTGTATTTTGATAAGTTATATAACTTGCACATTGTGTGGAACAGCCACAATGTGCACCTCCACACCCACATTGAGCAATTCCCAATCGGCAATTTTGACCATTATTCCCCCATCGACAGAAGGTCATAGTATCACAATTTTGACCCAAGCACCCTGCACAAGGGGGATTTCCACAGGTATTGGTCGCGGGTTTGCATTTATTACAGGAACAACATTGGTTACAAGCAACGATGGTATGGCTGCAATTTAAAGAAGCATACGTACAGGTGGTATTACTATTACATTTACAACCTTTTTTCCCACAGGCGCAGTTGATGCAAATGGGCATGTTGGGGGGAGGAGAACCTAAATCTATCGTATAGTTAGGACTGGAGGTATGTCCGCCTGCGGGTTGACCCACGTTAATCTGGATTTGATAATTCTGACTGGAGGCGCTACCTCCCCCCTCATTGGGAGTTAGTAAAGGGATTTGATAATCCTGACTGGAGGATTGGCTGTGTGCCATAGAGCATAATATTATCAAGAAAAAGCCCAAGAGGATATATCTTATGCACCGAGGCATGTTGTCTGTTCCTTTTAAGAAATACAATACGACCATCAAGGGCTATACTCCCTGTAATATGGAATTGTTTAATCACCCAGGGTACTGCGATAAATATCCCCATTGCTGACAGTGCCATTGGTCGGGTCATAACTCATAGGATACGTCATAGAATCACAACACATCCACATATCCGGCATCCAGTCAGTCCATCCATCCGGGCCTACGCTATTAATACAAAAGGCTTGCATATTCATACACCGGGTGGTCATATAAGGCATTGGCATCCCTTGGACGAAAGGGTCATTGGGAACAGTCGTCAGATAGGAGACCGGAGTGGTGAGGATTTGACAGACACAACAACAGGGATAACAGTTATTATCTACCAGATAGGACTCCATCCCTGTCGCAAGGGTTTCTTCTTCTGCCATGACACGAGAGACTTTGGCACGGACAGAAGCATTCAGATAGTTGGGGATGGCAATGGCGGCCAGGATGGCAATAATGGCTACTACGATTAAGAGTTCGATTAAGGTAAAACCTTTATTTTTATGAAGTTGCATAATTTATCCTTTCCACCCTGAAGGGTGTCCTACACGTAGGAGGGCATTCATGCCCGATAGACAAGATGATGTTGTTTTATTCGGCTAATGAGATGGTTGATTGTTTTTGGAGTTCCAAGACATACCCTTCCCATTGTTTCAAGAATTCCTCCTTTGTTAAGGTAATTTTTTTCTTAGTGGAATCGGTGAATGTCAAGATATTTTTCTTTTTATCCAACGCGGTTAATACCGCAATATGGTCGGGGAAATAAATGATGACCGGTAATGGATGTTTGAATAATTCCTCGTAAGGCATTTTATACCCTTTGGCAACCAATCCCAGTTTATTAGCGACTTGCGCCATGTCCCTCATGGAAATGCCTTTACCGGCATCATAATCGGGAATCTGTTGAGTGACTTTTTGGGTTGTGATAGACGTTTTGTATCGCTGGGCAAGATAGGCGAATGCCCAAGGACCATTATCTTTATCCATGCGGGTCATCGTGAACAAAGTCACTTGATCCGGTGCACCACAGGAACTCATCCCCCCACAACCGCCATTAGAACCACAAGAACCTGACCCGCATCCATTTGCCATACTGGTGTTCTGGGGACTCGAACCACAACAAGACATGGAAGAAGTCGTGTTTTGTGACCCACAACTCATCCCAGAGCCACAGCCAGACCCCTTAGCGCTCATCCCACAAGAACTACCGCAAGAACCCGATGTGGAAGATGCCATTCCACATGACCCTGTCCCTCCACTACAGGATGACCCGGTGCATTGGGCGAGAGTTATTTGTATACAAAATAGACAAATTATTAATAACGAAATTACAACACGATTATTTTTATTAATGTGATACATAATTTCTCCTGTTTTTTAAATATCTATGGTTGCTTCATCTCCCTTTCGCATTCTTGTAACTTATTATCTATCTCATTCGATAAATTCGACATACGTTCATGGCTCAGGGTTGTGGAATTTCCTAACATTTCTGTGAGCATATCTTCATGCGATACTAAATATTCTCTCGCCATATAGTAATACTCTGTGGATTTAGAATAATTGTGAAGTTCCTTATAACAATCACCTATGTTTTTCGGTACGATTATTAGGGTAATATATTTGGCAAAATCAGCCGATGCTTTTTTGTGAGCAATTCTATCTTTGGGGTCGGAAGACCTTATCGCCGTTGAATCGGAATATATTGGGGTATGTGTGAAATTCATCATATCCTCATAATAATGAATAGCGGAAGTATAATTGCCTAATTGATATTCACAATCCCCCATAAATACGTCGGAACTTTCACCTTTTCCTTTTTTATGATATTCTTCCGCCTTCACAAAATCCTTTTTGTCATAGTAAAAATGAGCCAACCCTGCATAGGTGTTTGGCAATATAGCATCGGCTATAGATTTTGATTGACTTTGAAATCGGGTTAATTCATCCAATAAACATCCCTCCGTCGAATCATGTTCATTCTTGGCATCTAAACACCGAATTTTCAAGTCATAGGCACCATCTATCTCCAAATAATTATCTTGATTGATGGCCGTGCTAATAACACTATTACAAAGTGCCAAAGCGTCGTCATACTTCTTATTAAATAATAATTGGGTAGCGTTAAAGTTCATCTGGCTTAACTCTTCATCTTTCCCATACGCCATCCATGTGAGACACACCGACATTAGCAAAAATAGTATTCCTTTTCTATGTATTTGATTCTTAAAAAACTTTTTCATAAGTAAACTCCTTTTTGTTATTGTGCTTGACTTCCCCAACAGGGTGTGGCATTAGGCCCTTCATGATCAGGCGAAGAGATAGTACATGAGTATTGTATATTTGCATCCTTAACCGTACAAAGATGACAATTCCCACCGGTGGAATTTACACAAGCCCATGGTACCTGATACAATTCATACATCTTTTCACAATAACAATAACCTTCGGCACCTAATCCACAACCCGGTGGGTTCGACGACGAACAATGATCAATACAACCTGGGTCACCTCGTTGACAGCCAATCCCAAATCCTCCCGATTGGCATCCGACACAACAATTAGAAGATGGCTTTGAGTTTGGTCCAGTACAGGCAATTCCACCACCCACATGGTGATCTTTACATAAAGGTCTGTTTGCAGCGTTTGATGCTTGCATACAACCACAAGGCCCTGTTCCAGAATATTTCTTGTCTGGCCAATCATAACAAATATCAATAGTAATGGAACTGCAATTGGGACTAAGACCATTACAATTAGCATTATTACATCCACAGCATGGTTTGGGACAAGGATTATCCCCACAAATAGATTTACAGACATTAGGTTCATTACATTTTACCAATACATTATTTCTTGTCCAGCATTTACTGCATCCTTTTCCACCACAGGTTCCGCATGATATTTTACAACAACCGCATGTAGTGCCTCCACAACCACATGGTCCTTTATGGAAACTGTCATTTACATGAGGATCGGTTGCACTATATTTCCAATTACATTCCCAAGTAAACCCTTCGGTCCCTTTTCCATAAGATAAAAAACTTGAGCATAGTGTAGAACAGCCACAATGTGCACCTCCACACCCACATTGAGCAATTCCCAATCGGCAATTTTGACCATTATTCCCCATCCGACAGAACAATGTAGTATCACAATTTTGTCCGAGGCATCCTGCACAAGTAGGATAACCACAGGTGTTGGTTGCGGGTTTGCATTTGTTACAGGAACAACATTGGTTACAAGCAACGATGGTATGGCTGCAATTTAAAGAAGCATACGTACAGACGGTATTACTATTACATTTACAACCTTTTTTTACACAGAGACAGTTGGTGCAAATAGGCATGTTGGTTGGTGGAGAACCCAAATCTATCGCATAATTAGCACTGGCAGCCTGCCCGGATGCGGGTTGCCCTACGTTAATTTGGATTTGATAATTTTGGCTGGCGGATTGTCCTCCCCCCTCACTGGGAGTTAGTAAAGGGATTTGATAATTCGCACTCGAGGATTGGCTATATGTCATAGATGAGAATATCAGCAATGAACTACCGAGAAATATAGGCATATATATCTTCCTTATGTTCCAGTGAACCATTTTATTCCTTTACCCTTCTACTTGTCCACATATTTTCACTTTTGCAACGCAGCTATTTTCCCATCCCAGAGGACTATATTTTTCCCCTCGTTCTGCTTAACAGGTGTTGAAGAATAGTGTTCTTCGTCCGATTTCTCCACCTGATATTGAGGAGATACCGAGGAATTCAAATTTATACTGCTCGTTGGTTTGGGAGTCGTGAAGAATGTGCTGGTAATTTGGTCAGCGTAAATTTTATACCGTTTCGCGACATAATTCTGAATAGAGGTAATATATTGATTCGAAGCCAATCCATCATTGGGAAGGGTAAAGGTTTGATTGGGAATTAAGATAAACGCTTGCTGGGTTTGTGGATTATACCCGTTATAGGTTGTGACTATTGACCCAGTGGACGAGTCTTGGCCAACACTCATTAACCCTAATTGATTGGCTTGATCGGAAGATACACCGCTAAACATGCATCCCGCACTCACGGTAATCACGGGAGGGATATCTCCCGTAGTCATTATAGAAAGAATACTCACTCCGCTATAGGTTACCTGCGCCCATGACAGGCAGGGTAATAAGATAAACAGTAATAATAGTTTTTTCATAGTTCCTCCTTTTATTTTCCGATGGCATGAATCATTACATATATATCATTTGTTGCAGCTTCTCCTATGGTTCCATTAACATTTTTAATAACTCGGAAAGTCCCTGCCGAGGCGGATAATGCCGTCCATTGAACCGTATAATAAGTAGTCGCTGAGAAACTCGCATTGTTTAATTGAACGTCTGTGGTAACACTGGGTTTTTGAGTAAAAAGTGCAGACCATGCTACATTCACTCCCCCATTAACATAACTGACCGAGGTCACCACATCATAAAAGGTAGCAGCGGTGAGGGTTTGTGAAGCGGTAGACCCCAGCCAAGTGGCATTTTGCTGGCTGACATCCACACCCTCTATAGTATACCCTGCTTGATATGTGATATTTCCTGTCGCTTGAATCGCACTCGAACGGGTAGTCGTACTGGAATTATATCCACCAAGTACAACTAACCCTACTCCCCCATTGCCGGAACCCCCGCCATTATTAATTCCTGCCTGACCACCTGATATATAAGCTCCCACTCCTCCTGGACCGGCTTGATAAGTATACAGTCCACCACTATTGGCACCGATACCACCAAATAAATCCGCACCAGCACCTCCCGCTGAAGTTGAAGCTTGCGCATTCCCACCAATACTCATCATTCCGGGCCAACCACCACCATTCGTGGAGCCTTGCACAACCAAAGATGTCTCATGTGACGGACTCCAAATACTGCTGATAGTAACATAACAGAAATAATTACTCCCACTAAAGGTATTACTTCCATTTAATAGAGGGACATTGGGTACACTGCCGGCAGTCACCGCATAAGTAGCTGTGCTGGCCGTATAGGCAAAATTCGCCGTATCCGCCATTGTAGCCGTGATGGCACTAACCGCATTAAACACGGTTGAATTCGTAATTGTAGTTAATATAGACGAAGTATATGTACTGTCATCATTTAACGAATTAGTCGGCGTTGCACCGGGATCATTAATAATTACTTCAAACGCATATCCGCTAACTCCTCCCCATGTAGTTGTCCCCCATAACGTATTTATCGTGGTCGGCATGTACATATAACCTGATTGACCCAAAGCACTTCCACCATCCCGTCCTAAAGTTCCATCCCAGGCATTACTCAAATTATTTTGAAAACATGTACTTATGTCAATCCATCCACCAAGTCCATTACTGATTTTATAATAATTTGTTGGGCTAACAGAGCAACAATGGTCATAAGAAGATGCGATACTCCAAAAAATCGTACTAAACATTGTGGATTGAATAACTAAATAGCCGAAATTAGAATTACCATCACCTGTAGCATTTAGGTATAACGTATCATGTGAAAGAGTGGTCACGATGGCAAAATTACTGGTCGAATCCGCCGAATTCAAAATATCAAAAACTCCAATTGCAGAACTCGTGTTTACATCCGTCGTTATCGAAATAGTCTGCCCCCCATTAAGTATATTAAGTGCTAAATAAGTGGTACTTGCATTACTTGCATTTAAAGCAAAGTTGGCAGTACCAGCGGTAGTCGCAAATGAGACATTTATAATTGTTGAGTTTAAACTTAGGGCAGTATTGGCAATCATAGCGTTAGTGGCACTATCAGAATTCCACGCTTTAAAGGCATTTCCTACAGAGACAATCTCCAGGCGGGGAGTCATTTCTCCATCTCCATTAAAATTTATTCCTAACCAATAGGGAGTTCCAAAAGGCAGGGATAGTGTAGCATTCGTCCCCAGCAGATAAGAAAACATCCCGCTCTCTACATAGAGACTGGTCGTAGTTTCAGTAAAAAGACAATTTCCATCTGCTGATGCATCATAAATATTGAAAGTAAATGGATAGTTTCCATCATCCACTAAGTTTCCTGAAGAATCCATGACCTGACCCTGGATATTAATCTGCTGCGGAATAGCGGCATACACTGAAAATGGAATACTCACAAAAAACAATAAAAAACTGAGCATGAGATAAGTTTTGAATGGCATGTACGAAACCTCTCTTTCATGGAATAAGGTCCTAAGGGTTTGACTAGTCATGAATGGACTCCTTTACAAATATTGTTATTTTTCATTGTATTCACTATCGCTTTATTTCTCTCTTTTCTTTAAAGATAAATCAAGCTTTATGCGAATCATTATAAACCCGATTTTTATATTTACAATGCCGGAATGTGCCACTTACTGCCCGAATGTGCCATTATTTTTAGATTTAGGGGGAAAAGAAGGGTATTTAGTATGGTTAAGGGAGGGCGAAAGCCCGCAGAAAAATGGATTCCCGTCTGCACGGGAACGGACTAGAGACCCCTAGAAGATAGATGGCATCGGGAATATCCCCGCTTTCGCAGGGACAAAGAACGCTCAAATTCCCGATGTCTCAGTTAAGGGGAGTCGGTTATATTTCATAAAGTGAGATAGGGAATTTCTGTTCCCGTTCTTTTTGGGCATGATAGAATGCATGGTTAGATATGAACCCAACTTGTTCCATGATCTGATCAATGGTCAGGTTAGGATTATCTTGTATTAATCGTTTGGCATGGCCTGCCCGAAGACAACGCAAACATTCCCGGAAATAGCAATGCAGAGTGTCCCGAAAGTATCGTTGTAAGTGGCGAACGGATATCCCGACAGCCCGCGCAACATCCTTAATGCGTAATTGGTCATTGGAATAATTCTCCTGCATAAAACGAATGGCTTTTCGCAAAGGAGGAGGTAAACTCGGGAGATTTTCGGTTATTGAAATCATGACCCCCGGTGCCAACGCGCATTGCCATTGGGTGCATGGCCGGCATTTCCAAGAAAAAGCTTTTACTCCGTCTTTTTTCTTTCGAAGGTACTTTTTCATTGCGTTTTCCCGACTAACTAACTCTATAGCATCTTATCATAAAAATTATTTCTTCTCTCTTGTATAGACGTATAGACTATAAAAATGGGTTATTTCCTTACAAAATATTTTCTTCCTACCATAGCAGTGTCATCTCGAAAGCGTTTTCTTACATAATATTTTTATTTCCTCCATTATAGTAAGGTATCAAAAGTACCAAATCTTCATAGAAAAACAGGTAAAAACACAAATAAAATGAATAGTATAATAAAATATAATTGCAGATTTTAGAAAGAGAAAGGGTTCTCTTTCGCTGCTAATAGAGAGTGGTTCAATGAGAAAAGTTGCTATGTGTCAATTTGGCGTAGTATATACCAAAACGTACAAATCTAGATGGAGAAGGTTCGAGTTGTCTCCGTATTGTCTCCGCTTTAACTCCGCTTTGTCTCCCATGGAAAAGGACTGCTGAACCAAGTGTACGTTTTGGGTAATTTCCTACATTATCCCAGGATAGTCATTGATAGATCAGGCAGTGCAACCATCACTTAGCAGGATGGACGTAATGATTTCCCCAGTCTGGGCAGCTATACAAGTTTTGAAATCTATGCCCAGTCCATTAACAACAATGGTGCCTTCCTTTGGAACCAAGCATTTTTAAGGTTGGAGAAGATAGTCAATAAATAGTCTTTCAGAATCCTCTGTTTTTTCAAACTTCCAAAATTGAATTTTGGGACCCATGTTCATTCCATTCCCAAATCGGGCAATTGGGGTCAGTCCACCATTCACCATCTACTACAAATTTATATTTGTATTGTCCGGGTTGCAATTTGAGACTCGCTTTCCATGTCCCAGTCTTCTTGTCCATCTTTAACGGAGTCTCCGTCGGATTCCAGTGATTAAATTCCCCCACCAGATATACTGACTTGGCCTCCGGCGCAGTTAAACTAAATTTTACGGTTTTTAAAGCAGGTTTCGCTGTATTCTTTTTCGGCATTTGAGTAACTCCCTTTCTATAAGACTATGGTAATCTTACCAATTGATTATTACAATGAAATTACAGACTTTACACAATTATTTTGAATATACATAGGTATAAAAAATTATATACCTATGATTAATTTTTATAATAACAAAATACATCGTTTTTGTCAAAAACTACTACTTCGAAATATTGCATATTTTCCGGTATTGTAGTATCATCATTCTAGTTAAAAATTATAATTGAATATCCGTCGAAGACCGTCGGCACCCTGTATTCAGGGTTTAAGTGTCTCCAAGCGAAGAGACAGCCTACCGAGACAGAGCGTAGATAGTTGGGTGGTTGGATGAATAGATAAAATATTCATCGAACCCTCTAACTATCGAAATCCTCATCGGAGAACGTCTTCGATGGGGATTTTTATTTGCAGATAGGAGGTGAGTGAATGCCAAAACCTGAGAAAATCAAAGAAGTAGAATCCATGACCGAGAAATTGAAATCGGCCAAATCCGCCTATATTACGGAATATCGCGGGCTTACTGTCGCGGAAATTACCGAACTGCGTAACAAATTACGCGATGCGGGTTCGGAATATAAAGTCGTGAAAAACCGTTTGACCAAAATTGCATTAGAACAAACAGGATTGAGTGCGTTCAAAGACCATTTTCAAGGACCGGTAGCAATGGCGATTACCCAAGCCGACCCGGTAAAACCGGCCAAGACCTTGGTGGATTTTGCTAAAGCCCATGACAAACTTAAAATTAAAGCGGGATTTTTGGATAAAAATGCTTTATCTCTCGACCAAATTAAAGCCTTGGCGAATTTACCAAGTCGGGAAGTACTCATCGGGAAATTAGTCGGAAGTTTATCCTCACCGATTTACGGATTCCTCCGAGTCTTACAAGGTCCGTCTTATGGATTGGTCAATGTTTTAGACCAAATTAGAAAACAAAAAGAATCTGCCGGTCAACCGGCATAAATTAAAATCATCAAAGGAGATAATAATGACAAAAGAAGAATTGATAGAAGCGATAGATAAAATGACCGTTCTCGAATTGGCCGAAGTGGTCAAAGCATTGGAAACTAAGTATGGCGTGTCTGCCGCACCTGTGGCAGTTGCCGCTGCGGGTGGTGCACCGGCAGGGGCCGCAGCAGTCGCTGTGGAAGAAAAGACCGAATTTGATGTCATCCTCGCGGAAGCAGGTGCCAACAAAATTCAAGTCATTAAAGAAGTCCGTGCTCTCACCAACCTGGGTCTGAAAGAGGCCAAAGACCTTGTGGAAGGCGCACCGAAACCGGTTGCGGAAAAAGTCGATAAAGCCAAAGCTGAAGAAGTTAAAAAGAAACTCGAAGCCGCCGGCGCCAAAGTCGAGATTAAATAATCCAATTAAATTTTTTGTTTGGCAGGCCCTGTGGAGACAAACTCTACAGGGCTTTTTTTATTGGATAAAACCAATTTGGTGGTTGATAGGTGGTATTTATTTAGATTGTATAAAAGACCAGCAGCAATCCGGGGCTCCGTCACAGAGCCGGGTACTCCTCAAGGATCAGGATTTGATAACGGTAAAAGTTTTTATTAAATAATCTTCAGAAGAACGGCCTACCATGATTTCAATGTCACCGGGCTCAACGACAAACTCATTTTTCATATTATAAAACCCCAGCTTATCAGGAGTAACAAGAAATTCCACGGTTTTGGTTTCTCCGGCTTTCAGGAATATTTTTTTAAAGTCTTTTAATTCTTTGACCGGCCTGGTGCAAGAGCATACTTTATCACGGATATAAAGTTGCACGATTTCTTTACCGCTTCGTTTCCCGGTATTGGAAACATTGATTTTGACTTTTAGTGACTCATCCCGTCGGATTTGTTCGGAAGATAAACTCAATTTTTGGTATTCAAAGGAAGTATAACTTAACCCGTATCCAAAGGGATATAAAGGGGTGGTATCGTCAAATAAATACCCTTTAATCCTGGAAGATGGTTTTCGATTGTAAAATACCGGAAGATGACCGACAGAACGCGGAATCGTGATGGGCAGTTTCCCGGATGGATTTACATCACCAAACAAAACATCCGCAACAATATCACCGGTTTCCTGGCCCAAATACCAGCATTCCAATATGGCTGGAGCAACCTGGTTAATATATTCAAAACACAGGGGTCCCCCGCTGAAAAATATGACCACGATGGGTTTCCCCAGGGGTACCAATTTTTTAACCAGCTCATTTTGCAAGCAGCGCAGTTCGAGGGTGGCATTATCACCCCGGCGGTTTGGCGCCCAACCCTCTCGCATCATATGTGCGTTGGCTCCCAGGCACAGGATAATAAGATTGGACTGCTTTGCGATTTTGATAGCTTCTTTAATCCGTTTCAGATTCTTTTTATCATCTTCGAGTTGAACTTCTTGATGGAGAGGATCAGCCGAATCCTTGGTTAATTTAACTCCTTCACTGTAAAGGAGTTTCGCGGAGGAACCGATTTTTTTAAGAATTCCCTGGAGGGGAGTAATTCTTTGTTTGGGTTCTTTTGAATAATTTCCAATGACGCATTGGTCTGCCAACGGTCCAATGAGGGCAATTTTCTTATATCGATGAATATCCAAGGGCAGAAGGTTATTCTCGTTTTTTAACAAAATGACGGCTTCCTGTCCGGTTTTACGGGCTAATTTTCTTCGTTCCCGGTTGCCTACAATCCGGACTGCCGTTTTGGTATCGGCAAGGTAATTTTCAAAAAGGCCCAATTTGAATTTTAGTCGCAATAAATTTTTAACTGATTGGTCTATCAGAGATTCTTTAACCTTTCCGGCTTTTACCAAATTCAATAGATTTTTGTAAGCACCCCGGGTGGGAAGGTCAATATCCACTCCTGCCGAGATGCCCAGTGAAGCAGCTTCTGTTTCATCTTTCGCCACAAAATGAATAGTAGCCAATTCTCTCAGGGCAAAATAATCGGAAACCACAATTCCCTTATACCCCCAGTTTTTCCGGAGAAGTTCAATGAGCAGCCAGTGATTGGCATGGGCCGGAATACCGTTGATTTCATTATAGGACGGCATGACTGAATTCACTTTAGCTTCCTGAACAGCGGCTTTAAAAGGTATTAAAAAAAGGTTATACAAAGTATGTTCGTCTGCGCGGGGAGGACTGATATTAATACCACTTTCCGGGCTACCATGAGCTGTAAAATGTTTCATGGTGGCGGCAACATGTTTTGAATCGATCTTATCTCCCGGTTTTCCTTGAAAACCGGTAATGGAGGCGACGCCCATCCGGGTGACCAGATAAGGGTCTTCACCGAAGGTTTCTTCAGTTCTGCCCCATCTAGGGTCCCTGGCTAAATCCAAGACAGGGGTTAAAACAAGGTGTCCACCTCTCACCCTGACTTCCTCAGCAATTGAGGTGGTGATTTGGTGAATTAAGTCCGGGTCCCAGGTTCCCGCCATGGCCAAAGGTGAAAGAAAACTGGTTGCTTCAACGGCAGAATGCCCATGAAGCGCTTCCTCATGAAAAATGACCGGAATACCCAATCGACTTTGGGTCATAAACATGGTTTGAATCCGGTTATAATGCAGAACATTTTCTTTAGGTCTTTTGAAAACCGAAGCTGTGGCTATCTGACCGATTCCATGAATGACTTCTTCAGGGGTAAAGATATGGGTATCTTTCTTACCGAAATCTTTTTCATCAAAAGAAAAGTCACCGGGAAGGCATTGCATCTGGGCTATTTTTTCTTCCAGTGTCATTCGGGATAACAAGTCGTTCACCCGTTCTTCAACAGGCAGGGAAGAATTTTTGTATTTGAGATTATTCATAAATATAAAGTATCTCCTTAAATAAAATTACTTAAATGCGATATTATATAATGTTTAACAATATAGTAATAGTACTTATTTTTCATTAAGGAGTTAGAATATGCCAACTAAAACCAAAGGTCATAGCGAACATACCCAATCTGCTGACAAACAAATTGGATTGCCAGGGAAAATATTACGACCCATCAAAGTAACCATGATGGGTGCCGGGAGCGGATTCACACCCCGTTTATGTAATGATATTCTATGTATCCCCGATATCAATAAAGTTCATTTTGGCTTGGTGGATATTGATCCAGTTCGTTTATCCACCATGTATGCACTGATTCAAAAATTAATAAAACAATATGGAAAAGAAGGGGTTTGTACTGTTTCTGCTTCCACTCGTCGTAGGGATATATTAAAAGATTCAGATTATATTGTCAATTGTATCGAGGTCAGCGGGGTAGGATGTGTCCGGTATGATAATGACATTCCGGCCCGGTATGGGGTGGATCAATGTATCGGAGATACTATTGGACCGGGTGGATTATTTAAAGCTTTGCGGACCATACCTGTCTGGCTTCAAATATTGAAAGATGCGGAGGAATTATGTCCCCAAGCCCTGGTATTGAATTATACCAATCCCATGAACATGATGTGCCTTGCCGCCAGTCGTGCCAGTTCCATGCGCGTTGTGGGACTTTGTCATTCCGTGCAAGGTACCGGTCACCAACTCGCTCATCGTGCCGGAATCCCCTATGAACAAATGGATTGGGACTGTGCCGGTATCAATCATCTCGCCTGGTTCACCAAACTTGAATATAAAGGCAAAAATCTATATCCTATTTTAAAGAAAAAGGCGCTACAAGACCTTGCTGGAAAACCTTCCGACCCTAACGATTCTGGTGATTTAGTTCGTAAAGACATCATGCTTCACTTCGGATATTTTGTCACGGAATCCTCCGGTCATTTTAGCGAATATGTCCCCTATTATCGCAAACGCAAAGACCTGTTGAAAAAATATATGCGTCCCCACTATGACGGACAATCCAGCTTTTATGCGGACGAATGGCCCAAATGGAGAAAAGCCGCCGACAAAGAAAGAATGCTAATGCTTCAAGGTAAAATCCCTCTCGGGTGGGATCGCAGTTGGGAATACGCCTCCTGGATTATTGAAGCGTGTGAAAAGAATTCCCCCTATCGGATTCATGGTAATGTTTTCAATAAAATTGGCAACTCCAAATCACTCATTACCAATCTCCCCCAAGATGGCTGTGTCGAAGTTGCTTGTAAGATTGACCGACATGGTATCACACCCATCGCCTACGGCAAACTTCCGCCACAACTTGCAGCTCTCTGCGATGCCAATATGCGCATGTTCGACTTGGGTGCGCAAGCGGCTGTCGAAAAGAGCGTTGAACTGGCGATTTACTCATTGATGCTTGACCCATTGACCTCCGCCGTCTGTTCCCCCGCGGAAATCAAAGAGATGACTTTAAAATTATTTAAAGCGGAGAAGGAATTTCTGAAGGGATATAAATAAGTAGAATATCCGCTATTACGCCATCACCACTGCCACCGTGATAATCTGTTTTGGCAATACATCCACTTGAATGGTACGCTTGTTTTTAATCGTCAACTTTTCCTTTATTTCTTCATTGAGATTGGCGAGACGAACGGATTGTATATCCTTTCCAAATTCAATTTTACCCGTTACTTTGTTATCGCCAATATTATACGCTCGGACGATTAATGAATTATCTTTATCGGATTTTTTTATCGCCGTCACCACCAAATTCGCAGGTGTCACGGAAAAGAATCCCATCGTACTCGGCAATCGCCCTTCATGTTTTCTCGTCTGATACCGTTTCAATTCGACATTATGCTGATGCGCCCATTGATACACCTTTGCTTTCGACCAAGTCCCTTTGTGGGGAATGACCGCGTATTTGAAAACGTGTTTCCCTTTACACTGCGCACCGGGCACAGCAAATGATGGCCCTGCATTGGCAAATCGGGTCAACAAATCCTCCCGCGATAACCAACCCACACAACGCAGTAAGGTTAATGCAATCGTCCTGTCCACATCGTCTTTCACTTCATATTCCGGCAGCCCTTGATTGATGACCGCCAACCCTACTTTTCCATCATTTATATCTACAAACGATTGTTGCGGATGCGTGGACGGAGGTAATTCGATTTTATACTCTTTAGAGTCCGGGACTTTCACCGACCTTTTTACTACATCAAACTGTCCTTCCGCGTAAGAATAATCACTCTTGATGCCTGTCGGAAATAATACTCGCAACCGATGGTCTTCCGCGTGATTCTCAAACTCCGTCACGATATCCACCCGAGGTGAACTCTTTGTTACGGTGATATACGATGTCACCGGACACCCAACTTTTTCTTGTTCTCGCGCCTTTCGATTTTTGGCTAATGCTTTGGGTAATTCCAATACACCGGACACTTTTACGGTCGCAAGCAATTCCCCATTCTCAATTAATTCGATATCCGGTGTTCCCTCTTTCGTTGTAAAAATCGTATCCTCCGCTGCCGGTGAATAATTATATTCATCTCCTGCATCCGTACCGTCTTCCAAAATATGACAATGGGGATACTGTTTCCGCAATTTTTTATCATACAGAGTAAACGACCCGTTGGAATGTATTTCTATTTTGATGAATTCATTTTCCAAAATATTTCTAGTTGCAATAGTTTTTCCAAAGGCCTCTTTCGTGATTTGATATGGCGTAACCTTGTACGTCTTATACCCGCAGGCAGGAATATTCTCCGCTAAAAATACTACTTTTACCCGGATGCACGGCTGAATCTCCGGCATCCGTTGTCCATGTAAAATTGTCTGCAAATCTTCCCCAACACTCGATACCTGGCATGGCAATTCTTTCCCATCCATATCAAAAATCCGCACACCTTTGGTTAGCGAATTTTTCGGGAAATCTACAAACGTCTGCACCACTTCATTTCGCTCCCAATTCAACGTATTAAATAAAACCAATCCAATATCCTTCGTATCCAACACATCCATATCAATCTTTTCACCTATTTGCGAAACGGCACGATTGGTTAGGTCATCAGCAATTTCTTTTGACCACGCGAATCGCGTCAGCATTTGTTCATGCACCGCGTCAATGCTGCATCCACAAATGGAATCATGCGGATGATTTTTTATCAACCATGTCCAGGAATGCCACAACGGTTCCATCGGATAAGTCTCGCCTGTCAGCCATGCGAACGCCGATAATGGTTCCGCGTATTTTTCCAGCGTGGTTTGTGCCCGCTCATTCAATTGTTTCAGATACATCCGTGCCGAATACACTCCATATAATAAATAATGTACCGTACAATCCCTCAATTCACCGCGTATTACCTCCAATTTCGGTTTAGCCTGTTTCACACCTTGAATGAAATCCGGGAAATTGGAATGAATAATCTCTGCCTTCTTCCACTCCTGGCGAACATTTTTCAAAATTGTTGACAATTTTGGCTGCGGTTCTAGATGATCACACCCGTTATTCACCAGAACATGCGGTGTCGTCACCAAAGGCACTAGGTTTTCATAAAACGTGTTGAACCGTTCAATCGTTTCCTTCGAGTCCTCGGGTAATGAATTCCCATTGCAATAACTATCTCGCTGCCAAATAGCGAGAACTCGCGACCCGTCCGGCGCCTCCCACCAAAATTCCGATTTCGCAATCTTACCCATGCCGCGTGTAAAAATAAAATTATCTATCCCAAACCCTCGCAAAATCTGCGGCATCTGCGTAATGTGCCCAAATGGATCGGGGATATATCCGATTTTCATTACCGCTCCCATCTCTGCGGCTTTGCGATGTCCCAACATCAAATTCCGAATCGTCGCCTCCCCACTTACTAAAAACTCATCCGGCAAAATATACCATGGCCCGACAAACACCCGACCCTTCTTTACATACTCTTGCAATCTCTTTTTATTCTGCGGTTTGATTTCAAAATAATCATCCAGAACCACGGTTTGTCCGTCCAGCGTATAATATTTATATTCCTTGTCTTTGTCCAGGATTTCTAATAGATGATCCACCAAATCCACCAGCCGTAAACGGTATTGTTGAAAACTCAGATACCATTCCCTATCCCAGTGTGTATGGCTTACCACGTGCATTTGATAACGGTTTGACACAAGTATTCCTCCTGTCGATAAGTGCAATGATTTCAATCTCCATTATATTCAATTCCGGTCGTCTTCGCCAATAATCCCTGCTTTATAATGGACTTGGAGCGGAATTGAAATTTTCAATTCCGCTCCCAAGACGAAAGTAAAGGGCATCTTTTAGGTCGTGTCCAAATTGTCTACACCGTAGACAATTTTCCAAATCATTGATTCAATTGAAGATAAAAGTGCCGCTCTTGCCGACACTTTTCAAAAAAGACACTGTCCACTTTAAAAATGGAAAACATCAGGATTATGGCAAGAGTTTTGCGAAAGTGTATTATAATAATTACTTATGAAAAAGATTATAAGTTTATTGTTCATTATATTAATTTTGACCGGATGTGCGACACAACGCGCCTATCGTCCGTCGTCCCCGCCTCCGGGAGAATTTATTCGGGCGCAGGGTGTGGGGAAAGCACCGAAAGAAACGATTAATCCTGAACAAGCGGCATTGTTGGCGAGAGAAATGGCGAAAACGGATGCCATGAATAAATTACGCGAAAAAGTTCAGACGGTTCCCGTGCGTGGAAATCTTTCCGTGGAACAATGTATCTCTCGAAACCCATCCATCCGTCCCCGTGTGGAAAGTGTGATTCAATCCGCTAAAATTCTTTCCGAACATCAGGACCCAAACGGGTTCTGGGTGGAAATCGCCATCCGTTATGCCGACCTGAAAGCGGCGTGTAAGTAATCCTCTTGTCTATTCGAAATATTTCCAACGCGACAACCCTGCAGTACCTCCTGTAAACTGAAATATCCATAACCCGGAAGCCTCACTCGTTACATAGACATAGTTCCCATTTACCGCGATACCATTGGCAGAGACCGGCATATTATAGTAACCTGCCAGAATCGATGATGCAGGATCGTGAATATTGATAATCTGTAACCCGGATTCAGTTGCTACATAGGCATAGTCCCCGCTCACCACGACACCATTGGCATTGCCCGTGGGAAATGACCCTGCCAGAGTCGGGGACGCAGGATTGCTGATATTAATAATCTGTAATTCGGAACTCTCTGCGATATAGGCATAGTTTCCGCTTACCGCGACATCCCATGCCCAACTGGTAGTATATGACCCTACCAGAGTCGGGGAAGAAGCAGTGCTGATATTGATAATCTGTAACCCCCCAATACCTCCCCCTGCATCTGTCACATAGGCATAGTTCCCACTCACGGCAACAGCATAGGCATAGAGCGAGTTCACATAGGACCCTGCGTTAGTCGGTGAAGAAGCAGTGCTGACATTGATAATCTGTAACCCCTCATTCCAAGCCGCCACATAAGCATAGTTCCCACTCACAGCGACACCATAGGCGACACCATAGTATGGATTGTGTGGCATAGTAATTGACCCTACCGGAGTCGGTGAAGAAGCAGTGCTGATATTGATAATCTGTAACTCTGAACCATCTGCCTTATAGGCATAGTTTCCGCTCACCGCGATATCATTTCCACCGCCTAGGGAAGTTGTTGCTAAAATTGGTGAAGCAGGATTACTGATATTGATAATATCCCCACTAGCCAAATAGGCATAGTTCCCACTTACCGCGACATTCTGTACATCAGAATAGGGAGTACCATAGGATCCTGCCAGAGTCGGTAAAGAAGTAGTGCTGATATTGACAATCTCTAACCCGGAATAATATCCCAACACATAAGCATAGTTCCCACTCACCGCGACACCTATGGTATTATTTGTAGTATAAGACCCTACCAGAATCGGTGAAGAAGCAGTACTGATATTGATAATATCTAAATTCCCATCTGCCAAATAGGCATAGTTCCCATTCACAGCGACACCATTGGTCCCCACATTATAAGACCCTGCTAGAGTCGGTGAAGAAGCAGTGCTGATATTGATAATTAGTAACCCGTTACCCTCATCTGCCACGTAGGCATAGTTCCCACTCACCACGATACCTTGGGAATAGCTTGGAGTCATGTAGGATCCTGCCAAAGATCCTGCCAAAGCCGGGGATGCAGGATTGCTAATATTGATAATCTGTAACCCGGAAGTCTCTGGTACATAAGCATAGTTTCCACTCACAGCGACACTTTCAGCATAACTTTTCGTAGCATAGGAGCCTACGAAAGTCGGGGATGTAGGATTGCTGATATTGATAATCTGTAATCCGGTATCAGTTGCCATATAGGCATAGTTCCCACTCACCGTGATACCATAGGCATATAATCCAGTAGCATAAGAACCTACCAGAGTCGGGGATGCAGGATTGCTAATATTGACAATCTGTAATCCGTAATATTCATCTGCCACGTATGCGTAGTTCCCATTCACCGCAACACAATAGGCTGGACTAGGTAATGTTATCATTCCAACTAACTGCGGACTGGAGTCAATACTAATATTTAAAATAGTTAATCCACCATCTTCGGCAATATAGGCATAATTCCCTTGGATGACTACTGCGTGATATATTTGCCCTGTCCGATTTATTAGTTCCACATTTTGAGAATTTTGGGCAGAACTAAAAGACAAGGTTAGCAAAAAACATACGAGAAACGATATACCGGTAAATCGAATTGTTCTATTCATAAAATAACCTCCTTAGGGTTATTACACTTCTTACTTGATATTCGTATCAAAAGAGTCGGATTCATATCTGATCTTCTATTATAGCAGTAGCACTTCAGAGCATTTACATTACACCTGAATTTCATTTTGTTTATAACTTCAATTAAATCAATAATTCCAAACTACAAAAGTGATTTCCGAACATCAAGATACAAATGGGTTCTGGGTAGAAGTATCTATTCGTTACGCTGATCTAAAAGCTGCTTGTAAGTGAAAATCGTTACCGTTTAGGTACATTTAAGTCCGCCTCCAAACAACGATAATCGGGTAAATTGCAAATTTACACACAGAGCTTTACATACTTATTGTGCACTTGGCGCAAGTATTTCGTCAACCTCTATAGAATCTATATAAATTGTCGCATTCGGATTATCATTGCTTGCAATAATCAGTTGAGGATATAACGTATTACTGTTTAGTGATTCCTGATAACTACGTAAGGTAACCCATGTGGTGCCTATGGAGACTAAGGCATGTCCGTCAATATCCGTAGGATTCCCAGGAACCCCTGTAAATAGAACTATTGTAGCTGCCAGATCATTCGGAGTTACTGTATCCGACTGGATATTTGATTTGACCAAATACCAATTGCCAATCTCAGGAACATACCAATTCGCTTTTTGTAATGTTAATTTAATCCGTTGATTGGAACCATTGAACTGGATTTTGATTACTCCGGTGGCATTATTATACGTGGGTAACCAACTTAGTACGGGTGAAGTTGTTGATGTGCCAGAAGATATATTTTCAACTACCCACAGAGTGGTATCTGAAGATGTCAAAAAGTCATAAGTCGTAAATGATTCTGAACCGTAAAAGTTCAAGGTTGTAAGAATAAGGGGTGCATAAAAGTAGTTATCGCAACAAAATCCAAAGTTCGGATTTTGAGCAAAGACATCAATATAAGGGGAATATGTATCTGGCCCTGTCAAATAGAAATATCCAGTGGAATCTGTGGTGGTTGTAAGTGTGTAGTCATCAAACGGATCTGGGTAACTTATCTCTGCGTATACTGCTTGTAATCCCGGAACTGGCTGATGAGTACTATCGGAAAAATAACAGTATCCACTAGCAACCCATCCAAAACCAGATGAAGTGATTAAAAACAATCCACTTACCAAGATTGCCCAACAAAACAAAACAGAAATTTTACTTTTCATAAATTCCTCACTTTCTTGTATAACTTTGATTTTCATCTTATTATCCTCTTTTCCGGCTTAATAGCCTAATGTTAATTTACTTCTATTATAGCAGTAGCACTTCAAAGCATTTACATTACACTTAAATTTTATTTTGTTTATAACATTAATAATATCAGTGTTTTAATCCTGGCATTATTTATTGCTTGAAGTGGTAGAGATAATAAAACGATTGGGTAGAGAATTAAGAATAAAATCCCAAGCTTTGGTCGTTTCTTCTTTTGAATTCAGATAAATAGTGACGTTCAGATTTCCATACGATACCTGTATCTTATTGGCATTTTCCAGACAAGCTATCATGGAGGCTAAGGATATATTATAGAGTAGACCATTTCTGTCTTGAATCCAAATTTGATTATTCATTTCAAATCTTCCAATTTACCAAGACGGTCACGCGCCTGGTCGGCAAACCCGCCATAGGGGTCAACTTTTAGATAATTTTGCCAAGCTTCTTTTTCTTTGATACGGTCACCCAAATCCAAATACAACCTAGCTGATTCCGCATACACTAAACCGGGTAAGTTATCATATTTCATTGCCAGGGCGATTTCCACTTCCGCTTTTTTATGATCCGCGTACCTGCGGGCGATTTCCGCCAACCCTCCGTGAATTTGCGCGGCATATTCTGCACTGCGTTCCCCACCCAATTGAATTGCTTCCAGATAGGCTTTCTCCGCCTTGTCTAATTCATTGTCCAATAGATAATTGTTTCCAAGTAACGTCCAAGCGATTGGGTTTTTGATTTGCTTGGAAATGATGTGCAATAGGAGCTTTTTCGCCAAATCATATTGTTTCAATTCGGTCAAGCTCAAACTAAGTTGATAGATAATCGCTTCATTATCCGATTTTCGTTGAAGAGATAATAGGAAAGTAGTGGTCGCCTCAGCAAAGTCTCCTTTCTCCCGATACGACCTGCCAATTCCGTAAAATGGCGCATAATCATTCATATCTAAATAGGCCGCGTACCGATAGGTATCCAATGCGTCATCGTATTGTTTTTGATTGAATAATTGGTCTCCTTGATTGATATAGTCGTCATGTAATTGTTTCCGTTCACTGGCGGATAAGTTATTGATTTTTTCAAACTGGATTTCCCAATAAACCAATTTTGTGATGTCCACATTCATGGGAATACTTGGCGGTGAATTGAGACTCGCTGTAGATTGGAATCCGCTGGGAATTGTGACCCGGCTGAAAGAGTTTCCAAAAAAGACGGTGTTTTGGATACAACTCACAATAGTATTTTGTGACGAATCTACGGTAATCTGAAATTGAGTCCCGTATGCTTGTACCATTCCCGCAGGGGTTTTTACCTGAAACAGATTTTGGTGACGATTTAATTCAACATAAATTTGCCCTTTGATAAGGTTTAACGCCGTGCTCGTATCATCAAAGAATATAATCCTCGATGAATGGCTCACCAATACCTTGACCCCTTTGCCCAAATCCAAAGAGGTTTCACCGAATCCACCCGTACGAATACTATCTCCCGGTTCCAGTTCGTAATTCATACCAACCTTTTCCCACCTGTTATCTCCGGCACTCAGTTTCCAAATACCATCACCCGCCAGTTGAGTGACCTTCATTGGCGTTAATTTCGGGACCGATTGTACAAACCAAAATATGGATAAAAGTACCAGAAGAAGCAATGGAACCGTTAATGCCGGAGATATTCTTATATCTAAGAAAGGGAATTTCGATTTTCGTTCCTTGGTCGAAGATTTAACAAACTGTGGCTCTTTGGAATGGCGCGGCAGGTCCAGTAAATAGTCACGGGTCTCCTTCCAATAAGAGTTATAAATCGCTCTGGTGGAAGAAATTTCTTCGGCAAATTCTTGTTCCTGTGCCAGTAACTCGCGACATTTACTGCATTTCTCCAAATGCAATTCCATTGTCCTGTGCTTTTTGGGAGACAATGTCCCATTTAGATACCGCAGTATCCACCGCTCTCTGCGCCAATGAATTAAATATATACCTATCATACAGTTCCCTTTAATTTTTCCTTCAATTTTCTTCTTGCCCGGAATAAACGAACATTCGCCGTTACAAGGGAAACTCCTAATCCTTTAGCGATGTCCCGAATATTCATCTCTTCCACGTAATATAGAACAATCATTTGACGGTATCGTTCCGGCAATACAGCCGTGGCTTTTATAATCGCTTCTTTTCGAATTTTCAGATTCATAGATCTTGATTCCTTTTCTTTCATTTCCTCCATTTTCTGTATTTCCGAATATATTCTCATTCCCTTTGTTTCTCGTTTCATATTTCTTAATGCATGGATGGCCTTTCGGCGAATAATCGTGTACGACCAGGAAACAAACTGGCTCGGATCGTGCAGGGTATCCAGGGTTTCATGAATGGTAATTAACCCATCCTGCACTACATCCTTCGCCTGGTCTAAATCATGCATATAACTCAACGCCAACGAATAAAATAATTTATAATACTCTTCCACCAACTCAGCGAAGGATTCATTATCACCCGCCAAGGTTTTTAAAACCAATTCTTTGTTTCTTTGGTCTCTATCTGTTCTCGTCTGTGATTTATCATCCATTAGAGCAGTGGCACTTCATGATCATTTTATTACACTTTGAATAAAACTTTTTTTAATTTTCTCTTTTGGTTGGATTATATACGGACAATCCACTCCTTTCAAGCATACACTTTTACACTATAGCAGTGGCAATTGGAGGGTGTTATATTACAATTTTTTTGTAACTATCGTAATTTCAATATTCTAAGAAATAAGAGAGGGGGGTAAATCTATTTCTTTTCAGAAGAAGATTTGGAGGTTTTTGCTGGCGTAGAAACTTTTTTATCTTTGGTTTTGTCTGCGGAAGGAGCAGGGGGCGGTGTTGGTGATAAGGATGCTTTTTCTTCTTTAGACTTCTTTTTGTAATCTTCACTTCGCGCGTAATCGTTGATATAGAAACCTGAACCTTTAAATATCAAGCCTGTGCCACCGCTGATTAAACGCTCGACTTTGCTTTTGCACTTCGGGCATTTTTTCAATGGCGCGTCGTTCATAGATTGAAAATAATCAAACTGATGATCGCATTTGGTACATTGATATTCATAGGTTGGCATATTTGTATCCTAAAAAATTGTAGAGACGTAGCATGCTACGTCTCTACAACGAACACTTATTTTTTTAGTACATATCTCCGCCGTAGCCGCCGGGACCGCCGGGAGGCATGGGCATTGGTTTTTCCTTTTCTGGAGCATCCGCAACCAGACATTCCGTGGTCAATAACAGACCCGCAATACTCGCGGCATTCTGCAAAGCACTGCGCGAAACTTTGGTCGGGTCAATGACACCGGCTTGAACCAGGTCTTCGATTACAGCGGTTTCAACGTTGTATCCAACGTTGCCCGATTTGGCTTTGACATCCTGCACAACCACGGAACCTTCGGCTCCTGCGTTAAACGCGAGTTGCCGGAGAGGTTCTTCCAACGCGCGTTGGATAATTTCCAAACCGACTTTTTCATCACCTTTGAGTTTGAGTTTTTCAAGGGTGGAAATTGCACGGATGAAAGCCGTTCCACCGCCGGGAACGATTCCTTCTTCCACAGCGGCACGAACCGCATGGAGTGCATCTTCGACGCGCGCTTTCTTTTCTTTCATTTCTGTTTCAGTAGCCGCACCGACATTTACTACCGCGACACCACCGGCTAATTTGGCGAGTCGTTCTTGCAATTTTTCCTTGTCATAATCGGATTTGGTTTCTTCAATCTGGGCGCGAATCTGCGCGATTCGGCCTTCGATATCGGCTTTCTTTCCTTTACCTTCGATAATGGTGGTATTATCCTTATCAATGGTGACTCGTTTGGCACGACCAAGGTCTTCCAGTTTAATGCTTTCCAACTTGATACCGAGTTCTTCACTGATCACTTTGCCACCGGTCAGAATCGCAATATCTTCCAACATGGCTTTGCGCCGATCACCGAATCCAGGCGCCTTGACGGCTGCCGCGGAAATGGTTCCACGAATCTTGTTGACGACCAATGTCGCTAACGCTTCGCCTTCGACTTCTTCCGCGATAATCAAGAACGGTTTCCCGTGTTGCGCGACTTTTTCCAATATCGGGAGTAATTCCTTCATATTGGCAATTTTCTTTTCGTTGATCAAAATATAGGGTTCTTCCAGAACCGCTTCCATCTGGTCAGCGTTGGTCACAAAGTACGGTGAGATATATCCGCGGTCGAATTGCATACCTTCCACCACTTCCAACGTAGTTTCTGTGGATTTGGCTTCTTCTACGGTGATAACTCCGTCTTTGCCGACTTTTTCCATGGCATCCGCAATCAAGCTTCCAATAGTGGAATCGTTGTTGGCGGAAATGGTCGCCACCTGGGCGATTTCTTTTTTGCCTTTGGTCGGAATAGAAAGTTTCTTGAGTTCTTCACAAACGGCATCTACCGCTTTGTCAATTCCGCGTTTCAATGCCATAGGATTGGCACCGGCGGTAACATTCTTCATCCCTTCTCGATAAATCGCTTGCGCGAATACGGTCGCGGTAGTGGTTCCATCACCGGCCACATCGCTGGTTTTGGACGCGACTTCCTTGACCATCTGTGCACCCATATCTTCAAACGGGTCTTCCAATTCAATTTCTTTCGCTACGGTCACACCGTCTTTGGTAACAGTCGGAGAACCGAATTTCTTGTCCAATACTACATTTCTGCCTTTCGGGCCAAGGGTTGTTTTGACAGCGTTGGCCAACTTGTCCACTCCACGCAATATGGAGCGGCGGGCTTCATCACTGTATAGTAATTGTTTTGCACCCATAATTTTTTTATCTCCTTTTCTTTAGATTTATTCAATAATTCCGAGAACGTCTTCTTCCCGCATAATGAGAAATTCGACATCGTCAATATTAACTTCATTGCCGGAGTATTTCCCAAATAGAATTTTATCCCCTTTTTTAACATTCATGGGAACTAATTTCCCCTCTTCATGTTTGCCGGGACCGACCGCTTCCACGATACCTTGCATCGGTTTCTCCTTGGCTGAATCCGGAATAATTATTCCACCCTTGCTCTTGGCTTCCTCTTCGATTCGTTTGACCAGTATACGGTCACCTAATGGTTTAATCTTCATACGTTTGGACTCCTTTCGTTCCTTTTGCTTTTGTCATTCCCGCGCAAGCGGGAATCCATGGTTGTTTTTTATTATTGAGTTTTTAAAAGGAAATTTTCGAAAGTTCTGTAGTCACTTCACCTCCTTCTCAATTATGATTATTAAATAGTTCAACTTATCTATTCTTATCTAATGCAACACCCATGCCGCTATCATTAAAAATTAGTTGTTTTGTGTAACTTAATTAATACCAATAATCTAAAAAGATTTTACCAAATGGTAAAAGCTCCTTTTTGAGAGACACTATGCCATTTTGGCATGGTTGATTAGTTGTGGACAGCCATTCTGACCCTGTGGATAACCTGTGGAATATTTTATCTGTTTCAGCGTTAATCCACAGATAGAGGTCATTTAAATTATTCCCAAACTTATATAACATTCCTAAGTCTCCTGAGACAGCTTTATATCCCTACTAAGCAAAACGTAAAACGTACACCCTCAGTAAACCAGTTTAGGAGACATTCCTAACCCGAAAGAACCAATTTGGGTACGGAGAGTAACCCAAGAGGGTATGACCCTCCTAGGTATCACTCCCTATTTCTTCCCTACAAAAACCAAAATTATCACATCCTCTTTTAAAACCTTCAAGAAACACTCAAAATTGACGTAGAAACTACAAACTCACCTGAAAGAGTCTTAAATCAAGTCCCCAATCAAATCCCCACTTTTCTTCAATGGGAGATGATATGGAGATGGTACGGAGATGGTAGGGAGACAACCTGGACCCAATTTTGAAACATTTTAAACCCCTTAAATCGCAAATTTAACTATGCCAAAATGACACCATCAGATATAATGAAGATAAATCTGTTTTCGGTTTTTGAGAATGAAATGCCGTATGGTGGAATAAACCGGATTAGACCATGAAGATTATCCGAATAACATATTTATTAATGTACTTTGTTTTAGGTTCCTTCCTGTGCTATGCACAGGAAGGAACTGTTAAGTGGAGTGATGGTGGATTTGTGGATGAACTTCGTAGAAATCCTTCCATTGGATTTGACGAAAACATTATCTTTACAGGAGAATCTAATTTGTATGTCTATCATCCAGACAGTACCCAATATTGGGAGATAGAAGCTGGGTCGGGCACAGATCCTGTAATTGGTACAGATAGTACAATCTATGTTGGTGAAGGCTATAACATTTATGCCTATAATCCCGACAGTACCCTGAAATGGGCAAAGACAGTGTATAACGATCCTGAGCAAGGTGCTATAAAATTTGCTTTAGGATCTGATGGAACCATATATGTGGGTGCCGGAGATAGTACTATACGGGCATTCGATACACAGGGAAATCAGAAATGGGAAATAACAACAATACGTTCAACTATAATTGCTTTTGCGCTGAATCATAAGATGGGTACGATTTATGCCAGTTCCTATACTGCCTATACTTACCCAATAGATACAACAACTTTTTATGCAATTAATACTGATGGAACTATCGCATGGCAAGTTAGTACCACGGGATATTTTGGAGATGGAATTGCTATTGATTTTACAGGTCTAATTTATGTAGGACATAGTTATGGAAAACTTTACTGCTTGTATCCCAATGGAACTATTAAATGGACTTACCAAGCAGGTACTACAATAAATGCTTCTCCCGTTATTGGTACAGATGGAACCATTTATGTTGGGTCAGAAGATAATTATTTTTATGCCATCAATCCCGATGGAACTCTTAAATGGAGATATTTAACGGGAAATATTATTGAAGGTGGTGCAACGATTGGCAATGATAGTGTGATTTATTTTGGGAGTGCTGATGGGTATATCTATGCCTTAAATCCTAATGGAACATTACGTTGGAAATATTTGACTAGCGGAATTGCGTCTGCTGTAATGACAAGTCCTGTGATTGATTCTAGCGGGACATTATATGTGGGAAGTACAGGTCACGTTTTTTATGCCATTTATTGCAGTAGCACAGGATTGGCTAATTCCTCTTGGCCAAAATATGGACACGATAATCAAAATACATGTTTAAGTAGTCTGCCCCTCACCTCCACGCCCTTGTTTCCCGATGAGCTATTTCCGTGATAGTTACATCGTGAGATTCTTTAACTCTAAATCCTAAACTCGAAACTTCGTCCTTGAGTAATCAAAGATTGAAACCACAATGGTTCTTGCGCAGTATTTAAATTATCCGTAGACCATATAGCTTTATCCTCCACCGCTAGTTTTGTTTTGTTGACGGTTCAGGGGAAAGAGGGTATGATTAAATTTGAATAGCACCAGAGTGAAACTATGATAACATCACCCATACGTCGCGGAATTCATCAGGAAATCAAACGATTTGAATACCAGTCTATGCCGGAAAAATCATGGACGGGTCCGGTGCAAATGTTTGTCGATGTCACCAGCCGGTGCAATATTGATTGTTACATGTGCTGGCGGGAATTTGCGTACCACAACGCTTTCGGAGATATGACCCTGGAAACCTTCCGCAATATTCTTCCGTTGATGGATAATATGCATACGGTGATTTTGCAGGGCAGCGGGGAACCTTTCATGAATCCAAAATTTATCGAAATGTTAAAATTGGCGTCGAAAAGAACCGACGGAATCATGTTTGCCTGCAATGGGACCATCATGACCGAAAAATATGCCGAGGAATTGGTCAATAACCGCGTGAAAAAAGTTATGCTTTCCCTGGACGCCGCGACCAAAGAAACCTATGAGAAAATCCGCATCGGGTCCAAATGGGATCACGTAATGAAAAATTTGCAGAAATTGGTGGATGTTCGCACTCGTTTAAAGAGCGACAGACCGGAAATCACCCTGGAATTTGTGTTAATGCGCAGCAATGTAGATGAAATCGCGGAATTCGCCCGGTTGGCTCATCGCTTTGGAATCAAATATGTGGGAATTCGGCATATGTGGGTGTTTGGCGAATCCACCAAAGACGAAACCATGTTTTTATATCCCGAATTGATGAAAGAAAAGTTCGCGGAAGCCGAACAGGTGGGTCGGGAATTGGGAGTCTATGTAGATCTGCCTCCACAATCAGGTGTGAAATTCGCGGAAGATTATATGATTCGATCCTTTCACGACCCTCGCTTCGATAAATTGTTCCAACCGGTATTGGATAAACCTGCACCGGGAAAAGTGTGTTATGAACCCTGGGAAAATTATTGGGTGACTTGGAACGGGGATGTCTATCCCTGCTGCCAAACCAACCGGATTATGGGTAATGTCAACGATGTCGCTTTCCAGGAAATCTGGAACGGGACGGCCTATCGCCTGTTTCGCAAAGGGATCCAATCCGGCGATTATCCCAAAGAATGTATCGGCTGCCGCAATCTCCGAGACCCTGAATGAACTCTGCGGTTGTTGCTCACCACGTTACAAAAAAATTCAAACTTCAACACGAGAAATATTCCACGCTCCGTGAATTATTCCTGTCGAGCTTATTATTTTGGAAACGCCGTCAATCAGAAGAGTTGATCGCCCTTAAGGATATCTCTTTGGAAGTTCCCAAAGGACAATCCCTTGGAATCGTCGGAGATAACGGATCGGGGAAAAGTACTCTTCTCAAATTGATTTTGGGTATCACACCGCCGACTTCCGGAGAAATTACAGTTCAGGGGAAAATTTCCGCGTTACTGGAATTGGGCGCAGGTTTTCATCCTGATTTGACGGGACGGGAAAATATTTATCTCAACGGGTCTATTCTGGGAATTCCCAAACAAATCATTGAACGAAAAATGGACGAGATAATTGATTTTGCCGAATTGCGCCAGTTTATTGATACGCCCATCCGGCATTATTCATCGGGAATGTATGTGCGGTTGGGCTTTTCCATTGCAATCCATACCGACCCGGAGATTTTATTGGTAGATGAAGTACTGGCGGTGGGAGACAGTGCCTTTCAGCAAAAATGTCTCGATAAAGTTCGGCAATTTCAAGCCAACGGAAAAACCATTATCATTGTGTCCCATGATTTAGGAATGATTGAAAAGGTTTGTGACCGCGCCATCCTCCTTAAACGCGGACATATTGAGAGAGACGATTCAGCCCTCAATACCGTCAAGACCTATTATGAAAGGATTATCCAACAGCGTAAAGAATTCGCCGAAAAATACGGCGAGACCCAGATTATCCCGACGCAAAAACGGGGTTATCGCCAGGGTTCGGGTGAAATTAAAATCACCCAAGTCCGTATCCTCGACAAAAATAATCAGGAATGTTATATGTTTAAGACCGGGGATGCCATGAATTTGGAAATTCATTATGAAACGGACCAAGAAATTGACAACCCTATTTTTGGAATTGGTATCGCCACTGAAGAAATGACAATCCTTCACTCTACAGATACCCAAATGAAACGGGAATCGTTGGGAAAAGTCACCGGCAAAGGGACTTGGCGGGTATCGTATCCTCATTTGAATCTCATGCCGGGAAAATATGTCTTTGGAATAGGGATTTATCGCAATCCCATTTCAGAGAGCACAGCGTATGATTATCACGCCTGTTTGCATTCTATTTATATTTCTTCCGATGAATTAAAAGCGAACGGTCCGGCGTATCTTCCGGAAACATGGGAGTTTAAACAAACCCAATAAATTATGGCAGCGCGAGAATTTTTCAGAAAACTAAAACGGCTGTTTGACGATAAAATTAAATGGAATATCGGGGAAGTCATTTGCAAGAAGATGTTTCGCTTCTGGCAATACTTGGGGTTCCATATCACACGCAATTTTTTCTACGAGCCGATTCCCGATACCCGTACCTTGAAAGATAAATTATGGCAGACCCCCGCAGAGCTTGTCGGTATCGAAATGAACGACTCCTCCCAGTTGAATCTACTGGGTGATGTTGCTAAATTTAGAAACGAGTACGACCTTTTCCCCAAAGACCCCCAAACAAGTAATACCCAATTTTATTTAACCAATCCGCATTTCCAGGCGGTAGATGCTGAAATATTATACGGCATGATTCGGCATTTCCAACCCAATAAAATCTATGAAATCGGGTCGGGCTACTCCACCTTTCTCATGGCACAAGCAGTATTAAAGAACCAGGAAACCAATAACCATCAAACAGAATTCATTGCGTTTGACCCCGACCCTCGGAAATCCATAAAACGAGGTTTGCCGGGATTGTCGAAGTTGGAAATTGTGTACATCGAAGATTTGGACATTCACCGGTTCTCAGAACTGGGTAAAGGGGATATTTTATTTATTGATTCCAGCCATGTCCTGCGGATTGGCGGGGATGTAAAATATGAATTTTTAGAAATCCTTCCCAGATTGCAAAAAGGGGTTTTGGTTCATATCCATGACATTTTTTTGCCCTATGAATACCCCAAAGAATGGGTGCTGGGTGATTACCGCTTCTGGACCGAACAATATCTCTTGCAAGCTTTTTTAAGTTTCAATAACGAGTTTGAAATCCTTTGGGCGGGATATTCTATGCACCGCAAATATCCCGACAAATTGAAAGCAGCCTTTTCAGCCTATGACCCCAAATTCCATTCCCCCGCCAGTTTCTGGGTTCAGCGGAAAGTCTGACTTCTCCTGTGACAGCTTTATATCTACAATCTGCAATTGTTTTAACCTATTTCCTAATTCTTAATTCCTAACTCCTTATTCCGAATCCCCTCTTTTTATATCTAAAATCTGCAGTTTTTTCTAAAAATTACCCCATCCGCTTTTAGAATACTCCCAAATCGCTCTAGATTTACTCAGAATCAACGAATACTACTCCAAGAGACTACGGGAAAGCCTCGCAATGAGTCCTTACTTTTTTATCTACGAAGACAAAGCGAAGTTAAAGCGAAGACAAAGCATAGACAATACGGAGACAACTTTATGACATTTTAACCCCCTTAAATCGCATTTCTAGCTATACCAAATTGGCACACCCCTTGGTCAATTGTCACCCTTGAACGAAGTGAAGGGTCTCTCGTTACCACTCTGACGACTTCCTTTGTAATATCCGTGAATTAATTTATACAGAAACAATTTAACACAGGAAATAAAGTACTTTCAATAGACAAAAGTTGCTTGTTTCGTATAAACTAGCGGTGAATATGCAAATAAATAAAATGTAGAATCATATGGATCTTTAACGCATATTATATTCTTAAAAAATTGAGTTAAATAAATTATGTCTTGGATAAATCAATATATTGAGTATTTAGGCTATGTTAATCCTGATCAATTACGTATTGAAGAGGCACAAACAATAAAAATGAATAATATGCCGCGATTTCTATATAAATTTAAAGGGCCAAATAAATGTGCTTTAGATAATTTAAAAATGGATACCGTTTGGTTAAATGCACCTTCTAATTATAATGACCCCTTTGAATGTGTTGTATATACTGATATTGAAAAAGTGAAGCCCTTTTTCTATAAAACTAATGATAAAATTTTAAATTATAAAATATTTGAAAAACATCAAATGCCTGATGATTTAGAGAAAGCTATTATTAAAGAACTTGATGAAGTAATTGGTCCTTTTTTACTTGAAACTAAGAGTGAGTTTAATCAAGATAAAATGAATAATCTTGATAGTATTTTAGACAAATCATTTAAAAAAATAGCTAATATCATAGTACAAAAATTTAATAGATCTGTCCAAGAAACAATGAAGACCTGTTCATTTTGTGAACATTTTGATTCAATATTAATGTGGAGTCATTATGCTGACTGCCATAAAGGATTTTGTATTGAATATGATTTAAATCAATGGCAAAAAGATGATATTAGAAGAAGATTATTATACCCAGTGATTTATCAAAATGAATTGTTTGATTTTACAGACTATTTAATTCAATCTATAGGATACAAAAAATTCAACAATCTTTATGCCATAATATCTTGCGCTACAAAATCTGATCAATGGAAATATGAAAAAGAGTGGCGTATGATATTTAACGTTGGTCCTGGTTTCAATGAAGACGATTATCGCATGAATTGTCAGAAAAGAGTAATACTTGGCTGTAGAATGGATGAGGATTATAAAAAGGAAGTAATTAGTATATGCCAAGCCAATAAACTCGAAATATGTCAAGCTAAAGTATCTTTAAAAAAATATGAATTAGAATTTGAAGATATTTACAAACCTCCCTAATCTATGCGGTTTCTTATGTGCTTTGCTGTTAGTTGTTATAACATTAGCTGTTATCCCCAATAGACAAAACTTACTTGTTTCGTGTAAATTATGGTTTCATTTCCATGCAGAAAAAAAACATTAGAAAAAACAAAGGAGAATCTATTTTATGAAATTGAACCTATACTTAAGTCTCTATCTTTTATTATCATTGCTACTTGTATTCTCAGCTTATGCCAAAACACCCGAAGAAGCACAAAATGAATTAAAACGTCTGTATCCATACAGTATGGGTGATAATGATTTCATAAGATTCGTAAAAGAGGGTAAATTGTCCACAGTTAAATTATTTCTTGATGCAGGCACGAATCCTAACACACAATATGGTGGTCAAGAATCCGTATTAATGATTGCAGCAAAAAATGGCAAATATGACATTGCTAAATTACTAATTAGTAAAGGTGCAGATGTAAATATGAAGGAAAGAGATAATGGTAAGACTGCATTAATGTATGCAACAACAAATGACTCTATTGGCGCTGAGAATTACGACAAATCCACCGGTTATGCTGAAATAGTAAAGCTTTTAATTGCTAATGGTGCAGAAGTTAATGAAAAGGATTATGACGGACACACTGCATTGATATTAGCTGGAAACAATGAATCACCGGAAGTTTGTAAACTTTTAATCGCTAATGGTGCAGAAGTTAACGCTAAAACAGGATGGAACTGGACAGCGTTAATGAACGCTTCATTTAAAGGTAATTTGAAAACAGCAAAATTACTTATTGAAAGCGGAGCAACTATGAATATAAATACCAAACCTTTCCATCCTAGCAATGGTATTCAGATTTATCATCAGATAGATGATGGCAAATCTCCATTAATGTATGCAATAGAAAATAAACATCTTGATTTAGCCAAATTGTTGATTGAAAAAGGTTGCGATGTTAGTTCTAAGGATAGATATAATCAAACAGCATTAATATTAATGGTACAACCCGATAGTCAGCCCGATGATCAAAAAATTAACATTGTTAAGCTACTTATTTCTAAAGGAGCAGATATTAATGCAAAATCAAAAAATGGAGATACAGCCTTAAAGGCAGCATTGCGATATAAGTTCACAAAAATAGCACAAATATTAAAAGATTCAGGTGCGATGGAATAAATATCCAATTAAAGTAGAATTACGTTTTATTTGTCTTGAAATTTAGTATCAAGCTGGCCGATCTGTCACATTAGTCTGGGAATTATCTTGGCTTACTTGTGTAACATTTGTGTTCGGTTCTAATGGTAAATTTGACAATGATTTTCCAGTTTTCTTTTTTTCATTTCGGGGTATACGAATTGGTCCGATTCGTTCTTTAGCTTCAGGTGATAACATATCCAGTACAGCTTTAACTAAATCCTCAATGTCAATTAAAATCCCTTTATGTTTTCTTATAACCCTTCGAATATGAAACAAAACATCTTTTGTGAAAAGTAATTTCCCTATAGATTCTGGACTGAGAGCGTCATGGGTACTCAAATAGTCTTCAAGTAAATTATTTTTAATGGATTGCTTATGAAGGAGGTTTAATTTTGTAACCACTTTATCAAGATCATCTGCTGATAAGTCGACTGAAAAGGTAAGTTCATTCCCAACAGGTCCATCACAAGTTATATAGTATAAATTCCATACAGTACCATTTGTTAAAACAACCCAACGACACTCCTTTTCATGTGAAGCATACCACTCAGCTTGGTCAGTATGATTAGGGTTTAATTTGATATATGCGGCTTTTACTTCTATAAGAAGTCGAGTTTTATCATTAATCTTAATTGCAATATCAGCGTACTTGCTTTTAATAGGTAATTCAAGGGTAATTTCGGTTGTAATCTCATAACCAAATACATCTTCGAAGACTTTAATAATAAGTTCTCTTGTATTAGCCTCATTCAAATTTTCATCTTTTGCTTTAATAAGGTCTGGAGAAATTTTTTTAAGTGCCTTGCGAACATCTACTGCCATTTTTATACCCACCTTTCTATAAGAACTATCCCATAAATATACTAATAATGAATGAAAAAATCAAGTTTTTCTCCGCATCGGGAATTTAAGTAAATTTTACGGGTTTTTTCAATGCATCGGGAAGTTGGGCGTACTGTGCGGTATTCCCGTTGCTTTCCTTTGTTATACAGTGAGATTCTTCAGTCGTAAAAATCACTCCCTCAAGAATGACAACCCCTAAAAACGAGAAACTAGGAACTCAAAACCATGCCCTCGAACGGAGTGAAGGGTCGGAACTTAAAAACGGGGGGGATTTTTTTCAGAAATATGGCGCTGCAAAGAACACACTATTTATTGACTTTTTTTACTGTCCTTTTAACTTTGACCTTCGGTATTATGTCTCCTTCCTTATATAAAGGTGTCCCACCGAGTATTTGATATCATTCTCATTTAGGGGTAATCAGGGCACGACGGAGAATTTTCCCGGTGCTCGTTTTAGGAATGGAGAGGACAAAGTTAACGATTTTGGGGATTTTATAAGGAGCGAGCTTTCCCCGGCAGAAATCTTGAATTTCTTTGGTGGTGAGTTTGTTAGACTCTTTAGAGACAATGACTGCGCGCACGACTTCCCCGCTTCGCTCATCCGGTTCAGGAACAGCTACACATTCCAACACGCCGGGATGCATATAAAGCACATTTTCCACTTCTCTCGGATAGACATTTTGCCCGCGCACCAGAATCATTTCCTTTTTTCGGTCAACAATATAGATATATCCTTCCTCATCTATTTTTCCCATGTCCCCGGTAAATAACCAACCCTCGCGCAACGCCTCTGCGGTATCTTCCGGCAGACCGAAATAACCTTGCATCACATTCCCGCCTTTGACCGCCAGTTCTCCGATTTCACCCACGGGGAGTTCCTTCCCCTTCTCGTCCACAATTTTCACTTCTACGCCTTCAATGGGCAATCCAATCGAACCTATTTTCCGTTTTCCGCCCAGTGGATTCACGGCTACAACAGGCGATGCTTCCGATAACCCATATCCCTCATGAATAGGTATTCCAAACCGCTTTTGGAACCCTTCAGCAATTTTAGGAGGTAACCCCGCTCCGCCGGAGACCAGGTATTTTATACTGCTTACATCAAAGTGAATGGACGGATCAATTTTTGCCATCACTAAAAACATGGAGGGAACAGCGCAGAGAATTGTGATTTTATGTTTTTCCATGGCCCGTAACGTTGTATCAGGACGGAACTGCTTCATCACTATAGTTGTTGCTCCAATCGAGAGAGGAGTCAACATGCAGACCATGGCGGCAAAGGAATGAAATAAAGGCAATATGCAAAGTAAGCGTTCGTCTTTGGCAATATGCAAAGCGACATTAACTGATTGAATATTGGCTATTAAATTCCCGTGCGTGAGCATGGCGCCCTTGGGAACACCCGTGGTACCGGAAGTGTAAATAATTTTCGCAAGGGTATTTTTATTTGAATTAATTTTTATAGGTTCATCAAGTTTTCCATCCGGTATATCAGGATCAATTTGAATAATTTCTAAATTAGGTATTTGTGATTTTACGGCGTCTGCTGCCGGACGGAGTAAAGGAGTTGTTAATAAAAAACGCGATTGAGTATTCTGAATAATAAACATGGTTTCGCGGGGAGTGAACAATGGGTCAACTGGAACAACTGTTGCACCGGTATGGAGAATAGCGTAATAGCTAATGATAAATTCAATCCCATTTTCCATCCATAGGATGACAAAATCACCGGTTTTGATCCCTGATAACAGTAATCGCTCGGTCAAGCCGTGTATTTTGCGATGTAAAACAGAATAGGGATATTCCGCATTCTCTAAGATGACGGCGGGTTTCTCCGGATACTTTTTACAAGAATCGTGAAATAAATCAACCAAGTTCATATTTTCAAGTCTAATAATATCGAATGAGAGCGAGAGATGCAAGTTCTCCTTTCACAATATGCTAGAATAAGCGGTTTATAACTATGTCATCACAAGCCAAATCAACAGTGACCATTGGGTTTATCACAATCCTCAGCCGGATTACGGGATTGTTGCGTATCTCAGTTGCGGCGGCGGCATTAGGTCAGACAATTTCAATCATAGCAGATGCCTATAATCTCGCTAATTTCATGCCGAATATGGTCTACGAATTAATTCTGGGCGGGGTGCTAACATCAGTTTTTGTTCCAGTTTTCATCGAATCTAAAACCCAAAAGTCTGAACAAGAGGCCTGGGTAGTAGCCAACCGGATTCTCACGCTCGCAATGGTCGTGCTCGGACTGATGACCTTGGTATGCTGGATATTTACGCCATATTTGGTTCGGATTCAGGCATTGGAAACAAAAACTGACTTTCTGAGACTGGCGAATTTCTTTTTCTACTTTTTCGCTCCGCAAATCATCTTTTTGGGAATGTACGCGATTTTCGGAGCGATGTTAAATGCCTATTATAAATTTGTCGCACAGGCATTTGTTTCAATTCTAAATAACCTTGTAGTCATCATAAGCCTTTATCTGTATTATTACTATCCGCATCAATTCGGATTAACCGGCCTGGCCATTGGAACCACGCTGGGAGAAGTGGTCATGGCGCTGGCATTATTCCCGTCCCTTTACAAATTGGGTTGGAGATACAAATGGATATTGGATTTCAAAGACCCGGTTATAAAAAAATTCTTTACTCTGGCAACTCCCATGTTTTTTTTAGTAGCATTAAACCAAGTGGCGTTTACCATACGGAATAATTTTGCTGATGCCTGGGGAAAAGGCGGAGTCACGATTATGCAAAACGGGTATATCTTTTTTCAATTGCCCTACGGGATTTTTTCCGTATCCATTATGACGGTACTCTATCCGACTTTGACCCATCATGCCGTGGAAGACGATATTCCAAAATTCCGCCAGGTGATCTCGCAAGGAATCCGGTGGAGCGCGTTCATCATTATCCCATGCGCCGTGGGTTATTTGTTTTTAAGTGAACCCATTATCCGAATTTTATTACAGCATGGAAAATTCAACTCCACCGATACAACTATTACAGCCAGAACATTGGCATTTTACGCATTGTCATTGTTGCCGTATACCTTGACATTATTATTCACTCGTTCGTTTTATGCGCTGCAAGATACGAAAACTCCCCTCTTCGTAGTTTTCATTGGTGTTTTATTAACGGCATTAGGATGCTATCTGTTTGTAAAACCATTTGGCGTGCCGGGGATTGCCTTGGGATTCGGTGCGCAATATCTCGGAATGGCGGCGTTGTTCTGGATTTTATTGCGTCGGAAAATAAAACGGTTCGAAGGCCGGAGAATCGTCACTTCAATGATAAAATCCATCATCGCTTCCGTGATAATGGGAGTCGTGATTTACTTTTTATATCCCTATTTCATCCAGGTTGTTAAAAATGGACTGCCTATCCACAGCAGGCCGATTATTCTGGACATTTTAAGTTTATCACTGACAATGGTGCTCGGTGGAATCATCTATATCGGCATGACCTGGCTTTTCCACGCTGAAGAATTTTATGCTATGAAAAATTGGATTCAGCAAAGAAAAATTGAGTTATAATTAAAGCCATGTCATTATCCTCCATTTTCCATCATAAGACTTCTTCCGAAAAAGATGCCTTTGATCAGTTGCGGGAACGAATGGTGCAAGAACAAATAGTTTCTCGTGGAATCAAGGATAAAAAAGTTTTAAATGCGTTACTTAAAGTTCCCCGGCATCTTTTTATCTCCACCGATTATTGGGATGAAGCGTATCAAGATCACCCGCTGCCGATTGGCGAGGAGCAGACGATTTCCCAACCCTATATCGTGGCGTACATGACGGAAGTATTACATCTTAAGGATACGGACAAGGTCTTAGAAATTGGAACAGGATGCGGGTACCAGACGGCGGTTTTATCAGAGTTATCCACTTCGGTTTATTCTCTTGAATATTTTCCCAAATTAGCCGACCAAGCAAAGGCAACTCTCGACCACCTGGGCTATTCCAATGTGAAAATTAAACAGGGAAATGGATATAAAGGATGGGAAGAATACGCACCGTTTGATGCGATTATCGTGACCTGCGCTCCAAAAGAAATACCGCAAATTCTAATTGACCAATTGGCGGATGGTGGCCGGATGATTATTCCCATTGGAGACCGGTACAGCCAGGAACTTCAACTGGTAACAAAACATAAAACAAAGGTTACCCATACAAGATTGTTATCGGTCATTTTTGTCCCCATGCTGCAAAACTAACTTTTCTTCTACAACAAACTGCCAAAACGGGGTAAAATACATTGGTTATGATTTATGTAGGGGTTTGATTTATCAAACCCATCATAGAATGGAGGAACATGTTATGCCAAAAGTCGTAGCAGAATTAAAGTTTACACCTATTGGAACCAAGTCTCCAAGTTTAAGTCAACATATCGCACGCGGGTTAAATGTTTTAAAGAAAAGCAAAGTTAAATTTACTA
Organism: uncultured bacterium; assembly: GCA_963768165.1. Taxonomy (GTDB): domain Bacteria; phylum UBP4; class UBA4092; order UBA4092; family UBA4092; genus CAVYHJ01. Next base: position 1,042,911 of record CAVYHJ010000002.1, read on the forward strand.
TCGGTCCCAATGGAACTACTCTGGAAGGGGAGCTCAAGGATATATTACAAGCAGTAGAGTCCGCTCATAACGCTATCTTCAGCAAAGAAGTCCAACGCGTTGGCACGTTGTTGTCCATTGACGACCGGCGGGATAGAGTCTTAACCGCGGCGGGTAAACTCAAATCCATTAAAGGAAAACTGCGGAAAATCCGATAAGCTATTTTCTGTAATCTCTTTTACAACTTAATCATTTTCTTTACACAATAAAAAAGAATCATTTATTTCATTGCTATAAAACAATTGGATATCATCCAGATAAATGGTTTCAGGATATTGAGTCCCATTGCGAATAAGTAATTGTAACCGATGGGTGGATTGCGTAAAGGAAGTCAAGGGAACATAAAAAGTCGTCCACGTCGTAGAACCTGACATAATCCCAAAATTGCCATACGCCCCAATATCAAACTCTTCATCCACCACATCCTTTTCCGCGTATTGGAAACCCATTATAGATAAGGCTGTCGGTGAAGATTGGTCCACGGCAATATTAAATGACATCATCGCGTTGGCACCCGTTGGAATTGAATAAAGATCTTTGGTGGTCATCTTTATCCCTTGCGAACTCGTGGTAAAAGTCAATGCCAGTACTCCTGTTTGTCCATTCACTGTGGGTAACCAGGAAATTGTCGATTGACCGTTGGGTTCATTATAGACATTTTCAAATCCCCAACCCGTTGTCTCATCCCCTGTAGCAAAATCTCCTACGGTCACGGAAACATACGTTGGACTGGTTATCGCAGGCGGAGTCACATTATCCAATTCAATGGAATCAATATACATCGCTCCAGTATCTCCATAATTCTTTGCCATTAGTTGAATTTGACCGGAACTGGAATGACAATATACATAAGTTTCTATCGTATTCCACTCACCCGGTTGAATCAGAGTATTCCCCGTATACGTTGCTCCCAATTCTTGTATCGTTTCCGATAGGTCACTGCCATAAAGCAAAATCAATGGTAAAATCTGCTCATGCTCACAAGGCGCATCACAATAATACGTGACCCGCAGACAATACCACGGGTTGGTGGTACTTGGCGTAAATCGTGCAAAGCTGGTCAATTTGACTCCCTGAGTCGCCGAAGAAAAGTTGATTTGCAGGACTCCGGAATCTCCTTGATAAGTGGATAACCAGGACACAGTCGCTTGATTGGAAAGACCATTCGCAGGTTGAAAAGCCCAAAATACTGTATCCTCGGCTTCAGCAAAAGCACCCATTGCCGAAGTGTAATTAGCAAATATATTGAGATAGAAATTTTGTTCTGACTGGTCAACAGTCAATGGCGAATAACTAAGAGTTGGAGAAAATTCATAAAATGTCTGGTAGGGTAAAACCGTATAAAACCCATAAGGCAAATTACTAAATTGATAATAACCGGAATCATCAGTATAGGTTACTAGATTCGTGTCCCCGGACAAGGACACTTGGGTATTAGGAATGGGAGGTTGTAAATTAACTATTTGTAAATCTCCATTATTGCCGGAACTATAATCCGCCAAATAAAGATATCTTCCATTAAGCGCAATTCCTTGAGCCGCATCATTATAGTGGCTTATTTCCGATATATTGGATGGAGTACCTGTATTAAAAACATGTACATAAGAGCCAATAGCATAGGCATATCCACCATTTACAACCACTCCACCTAGTGAATCACCTGTTACATAACTTCCGACTTGAGTTAGGTTGGTAGGGTCGGTATTATCAAAAATCGCTAATCCTGGAGGAGAATAATATGGTGGTACATAATAAGAATCTCCGAATGGCCCGACAACCCAATATCCCGGAAGAGAAATTAAATCCCTAGCAATATAAACATAATTATCGTCCACGGCTATTCCAAGAGCGTCTCCTCCCGTATCATAAAAAGAACCAACCATTATTGGATTCGAGGGTGTACTTATATCACAGACCTGCATACCTCCATATAAATAGCTATTATCATTGCCACGCCAACCTTTTTGAGCAACATAGGCATAATTTCCTCTGACAACAACTTTATTTGCAGAGCCTTCTGTAGGTTCATAACCCACTTGCTTAGGCGAAGTAGGGTTGCTGACATCAATGATATACAAACCGGAACTACCTCCACCATTTGAAATCCACCCTTCTGCTATACACACATAGGATCCATTGACAGCCAATCCATTTCCAGATTGAGGGTTATCATATTCTCCAACTTTAGTAGGATTCGACGGATTACTGATATTCAAAATCAGTAAATTGCTTGTTGTGTTATTTGATAAGACATACGCATAGTTCCCATTTACAGCAACCGCTACACAATTTGATTCTGGATGATTCCCCACTTGTACAGGACTGCTTGGATTACTAATATTTAGAATCAACAATCCACTTGATTCAGCCACATACGCATAATTTCCATTAATCACTACGCTATTAGGATTCATATTGGGAATAGAGTAATAACCCGCTTGAGAGGGTGGATAAAAACAACATCCACTAATTGTATAATTCGTAAATAATACTGAAGTAGGAAGAAAATTTGCAGTTACCGACGCAGGACCATTCATAACAACATAATCTGTTGTCAAACGGCTGTTTAAATTTCCCGTCCAATTTTCAAAAACATACCCAGGATTGGAGTATGCCTGGCAAGTGGCGATACTGCCGCTAAAATACCATTCACTGGGGTTTACCGTTCCATACGTATTTGGGTTGGCTTGTGTAGATAAATAATATTGTGTATTGGAGGAGTAATAAGCGGTAAAGGTAGTATTCCAATCTACACATACATTATGAGAAATAGACCCGCCATCGCTCCAAGAATCAAAAACTACCTGACTTTCATTTCCAGTAGATATACTGGAATCAATACTTAAGGTAAAACAAGTAGAAAGTGAAAAATAGGAGAATGAAGGAACTTTATAGTTATTGTCAATTATTACGACCCCTTCTGTTGCTAAAACAAAATTTTGATTAAGCTGATCTGTCGAAATTTCTGTATAAATCTGTTGCGATGGATAAACCATATAATTATTTATTGAAGGAGTTACCGTATAATTTCCAAAGGTTGAATTTGCAAATTCATAATATCCGGTTGTATCTGTAGTTGTTGTTTGTTGTGCACTGCCTGATAGATTCACTGTAACTGAACTAACTGGTGTTTCCAGTTGAAAGATATCAAAAGCTCCAATATAAGTATTTGTCAGTATTCCACCTTCATATAAATATCCACTTTGTATAGATAGACAATTCGCATTTAATGTCCCATTGTTATCAATGTTAAATCCTGCTTCTATGGGTGTATTGGGGTTACTAATATCAATTGCCCGGATTCCCCCGGCATAGTCCGCAATATAAACATAATTGTTCTGTGCAACAACTGCGTAGGTATAACTCACACTGTCATAATGACTGATTTCGACAGGATTTGTTGGATTGGTAATATTTATAATTCGTAATCCTGATTGACCATCCGCTAAAAAAGCATAGGTGGAATTGACAGAGACTCCGTTTGCAATACCCGGAGTGTTTAAATATCCCACTTGAGTATCACAATATCCCACTTCAACAGGATTCGTTAGATTACTAATATCAATAATCCTTAATCCTGCGTAGTAATCAGCAACATAGGCATAATTCCCTTGTATAGCAACGTCATACGCGTTGCTTGATGTAACACAATTCCCTACCTGAACAGGATTTGTTGGGTTACTAATATCAAGGATCACCAATCCCGCTGTGTCGTCTGCAACAAAGGCATAATTCCCAACTATTTTAATCTCATTGGGAGAGCCTGATAACACGATACTATTGACTACCTGTGGATTGGTCTTATCAGTTACATCAAGAACTTGCAATCCATAACTTCCAGCTGGAGAATAACCCGCCGCCGTACCTACACAAACGTAAGCATAATTACCTTGTGCGGCAGCACACTGGACATAATAATAACCAACTGGGTCGTATCCCCCTAGGACAACCGGATTCGTGGGATTAGTGATATCCACAATTTCCAATCCAGAAAAAACGTATGAGAGATAGGCGTAGTTCCCATCAATTGTCATACTTCTAATTCCATCGAAATAACCGACGATAGTATTCACTTCAGTAACTTCGGACAGTAATGTATTGCAATATCCACTAATCTGAAACGTTGTGGTTTGAGCCATGGAAAAAGATTGTAATCCCATTAAAAGAAGAAAGAGAGTTACGAGCGGACGTCTTACTATCACCTTATAAAACATTTGAATAGGGTTCATAATGAACCTCCATTTCGTAAGATTATATCATATTTCTATACATAACAGTGGGATTTCGAAGCCAATTCCTTACAAAACTTTTTAACTTAATATTTATCAATGGTTTGTAAGTGCAAAAATTTGTCCAACGTCATCCTTTGGTGGATTACACTAAAAATTGGGTACATGAATGGTTGTATCGTGGGGGGTGGTGAGGCGTTGGTAGGTTTCTTCGAAAGCATCGCGGCCTTCTCTGCGGGACATGCGGAGTTTATCAATTTTTTCCTTATCCAATTTATTCCGTTCTTTTTCATATTGGGTATAAGTAATTTCCTTATTTTCCAAGCGGGCGTCGAGGGTGGAATATTTGGAGAGATATTCAAAGGTCACCCAAGCCTGCCACTCCACGGCGGCTTTTTGTTCTTCTTGGCGGGCTTTCAATTGGGCTTCATTATCTTTTTCCTGTTGGGCTTTTTTAATCCCGACCATGGCGTAATCTTTCAATACTTTTTTGAGATAGGTTTCATCGCCCAAGGCTTTTCCATACATGTTCCATTGTTCCGCCACCATTTGATTATAGACTTGTTGTTGCTGGGTGTGGAGATTATTGTATTGGGATTGATATTTATTGATTTCAGTATAGTAATATTGCTTTTGAGTTTCATAGGTGTTGTTCGGGTCGTTGACCTTGCGATAGTGTTTGTTGCTATAAATCCGGTTATTCACAAATTGGTTCAATTCATTCTCCACCCGGATTTCCTTGGTTTGCACGCTATTCTCTTCCGCTGCCAATTTATCATATTGGATTCGTAAATCCACGTATTGTTTCGTCCGGTGATTACTTTCTGGGACGGCGCGAAATAAATAAAGTGACCGGTCATATTGCATATCATTGGCATGACCGTTTTTCTGCATCAATGCTTGTAATTGCGTGGCAGAATAAAAAGAAGCTGAATAAGAAGAATATACTTTTACCAAAGATTTGTTGGTGGTGCTGACGGTTTGGGCCGGTTGAGAATTTGCACAAGTTAATCCCAATCCCATGACAAGAATCAAAAAAAGCGAGATTACTTCGCTACGCCCGTAATGACAAAAAGTTCTATTGTTACGATTCGTCATGTTCCTATTGTACAACAAATGAGTTTTCGATTGAATAGCAAAATGCGGTTGTTTAATTTGATGTAGTGCAAAATATTAAACAGGTTAACTAAAAGTGACAAAATTGTCCGATTTTGGGGTATTTTAGGGAGGGGATGGGTTCGGTATGTGTCCGTACCTTCTCCGTACCATCTCCGTACCAACTCCACTACAACTCCAGTGCAAAAGGGTATAGAAAACAAGGCAAAACGGGGTCATCAAAAATCCGTAAAAAGTGACAAAAATGTCAGAGGACAAAAAAGTTTCTAGTTCCTTGTTCCTAGTTTCTAGTTCTATTTTGAGCTATGTTTGGACTTTTTGGAATTGCCGTTACGTGCCATTTCTTTGTTATGGGCGAAATATTCCATGACCAGTTTATGAATTAACTGGTCCCGTTTATCATAGAGCCGTTTGAGGGGACGTTTGTGATGTTTCGCCAAGGCGTAATGAGTCAGCAACGGCAACGCCACGGTTGAATCGAGATAACATACTACCGCATCGGGCAATTTGTTGGGATCAATCTTGCCCCACGAGACGGCTTCGCTGGGTGTCGCGCCGGAAAGTCCGCCCGTATCGGGACGGGCATCGGTAAATTGCAGAAAATAATCCTGGCCAACTTCTTTGATGCGGAGAACTTCTTGAATCTGCGGTTCGGTTTGGAGCAAAAAGTTTTTGGGGCTGCCGCCGCCAATTAAGAGAGCGCCTGCTTTTCCGCCAGAGCGTTTGGCTTCGAGCACATAGGCGGTCGTTTCATTGACGTCAATAGAAGGATTGATGCGTAATTTATTCCCTTCCAATTCGACACCCGCGATATTCATGCCGATGGTTGAATCGCCCGGGGAACTGGTATATACGGGAACCCCGGCACGGTACGCCGCCGCCAAGACGGAGACATTGTGCAATTTATTTTTGCGTTCGTATTCATCGGCATATTTTCCGAGATGATGGTAGAATTCTGCCGTGCCCATTTCTCTTTGAAGTTCCGGTCGGCGCAGAAGATGGCGCAGAATTTCATCCGTTGACATGAGACCATCGGAGTATCCGATAAACACGTCATAGATACGGACAATGTCATTTTCCCGGAGTTCGACATCGTCGGCCTGGAAAGAGCCAACGCGCGGAAACATTTTGAACGCGAAATGCAAATCGTGATACATATTGGCGCCGGTGGAAACAATCCAGTCCACAAAACCGGCATTGATGAGAGGAATCAAACAGGCGCAGCCGATACCCGCGGGAGTCATGGCGCCCGCGACACTCATTCCGACGGTCACATCTTTGGCCAGCATTTTTTGCGTAAAGAGTTCACACGCTTCCCGCAATCGGGCGGCGTTGTAGGCGAGAAAGGTGTTTTCAATAATCTCCGGCAGAGATTCCTTACCCGTGATGCCTTTGGGGGTGATGGCTTTTCCTGACATAAACCTTTTTTTATGGGGATATTTCTTTTTCTTTAACCATTCGGGCATTTCATCTGTTGCTAGATGCATGGGATGTGTACGTTTCATGGTTCAACTCCTTTACAATTATTTTGTCATTGCGAGCGCAGCAAAGCAATCTCATTTTTACTCATTAACCCTATCTTAGAACGAGATTGCTTCGTCGCTTCGCTCCTCGCAATGACAAAAGCTATATTAATTCACGGCAATGACTTTTGCCGGTGCGATGCAATTGAATTGTGTGGCGCTGGCATTAGAATACGCGCCAATATTTTCCACATAGACCAAATCACCGATTTCCAGTTGGGGCAATTCTTCGCTGACTCCGAGAACATCGAGAGAGTCACATGTAGGTCCGGCTAATGTAGAAATCTGGGTTTGCCCTTTGCGAAACACTTTAAATTGATATTTGCAATGGTCGAAAATCATGCCTGACAAATCGCCATACACGCCATCATCGAGATAATACCAATGTTTGTTATTGCGAATGGAACGTCCCATTACGCTCATCACCAGAATCCCGGCGGGACCGACCAAGGCGCGTCCCGGCTCGGAAATAATTTCGATATTGGGTTCGAATAAACGGTCTAATTCCTTCCGAAGCGTGTGTGCCATTTTCGCGAAATAGTCTTCGTCATTATCATAATGTTGAATCGGGAATCCGCCGCCGATATCCAAAATATCCAATGGGATTTGTTTCAAGCGTGCATCGCGGATGATGATGGATGCCATCTCAAAAGCTTCAAGATAATTCTCGACATGGGTACATTGCGAGCCGACATGGAAACTGACACCCACGGGTTTAAGTCCAAGACGGCGTGCTTTAATCAACAGCGGGATGGCGTCAATTGGGTCAACGCCGAATTTAATAGAGAGTTCTACGACCGAACCGATATTGGGGACTTTGATACGTACCAACACACTGGCGCCGGGCGCGTGTTCTGCAATTTTATAGAGTTCGTATTCTGTATCGAAGGTCATCAACTCAATGCCCTTCGCCATGGCAAATTTCATGGCGTTGGGGTTCTTGATCGTATTGGCAAAAATCATGCGCTGCGGAATCCCGCCGCATTTAAGAACCAGTTCCATTTCTTTGCGTGAAGCCACATCGAATCCGAGTTTGGCTTTGGCAAACACTTTAAGAATTTCTTCGTGAGGATTGGCTTTTACAGCATAACACGGGTGAACACGGGGGAGCAGAGCACGGAATCGCTTAACCTGCTGCGCCAATTTCGACCGACTGAGGATAAACAAAGGAGTTCCATGCTTTTTTGCCAGAGTGGCGATGGGTATTTTAGAGTTCTTTTGCATCATATTTTATTTCCTCTAGTATGGACTGTTATTCTACAGAAAATTTCTCTTTACGTAAACAAGGATTTTTTCTTGTCCTCCAAAAAGTGATCCTACCCACGGGTAGTTTTCTCCAAAACATTTATATTGTTAGAGTTACAAAGTCTTTGACATTTGAGACCTCTGAAAAAGTATTGTTTTTGTTTTACAAGAGTGATAAATAAAAAAAGAGAAGGTTGAGGAGGAGGAAAGAAGCGGTTGGGAGAGTCCAACGACCTTTGGAGGAGTCTCCAAAGAGGAGAATACACTGGTATTCTTGTCCTTTTCGGATTAAGGAGACACAACTCCCCTGCGTTTGACCATCCGGACCAGATTCTCGGCCATGACCGCCATCTCCAAGAATTGTTTCACTCGTTGTAATCCGCTGACCGTCATCTTGCGTACCCCGCGCCAGAGTTTGAGACACCCGAAATACGATTCAATCAGATACCTTTTCTTCTTTTTCCAGCGCTCATTATGTCGTACATCTTCAGGTTTCTGGACTCGGGCATGGCGCTGATTCCGTAAAATCCCATCCACGATCCCATGGCGTCCCAACCACTCCCGATTCCGTTTCGCATCAAATCCCCGGTCCGCCAGCACGATCCCTTCCTCTCCGGTCAATACTTGCGGCAGTAAAAATACATCATGAATATTCGCAGGCACGACTAACGGTCGTCCCCCCAACGTCGTCTTGGGATCATAGCGTAAACACACATTATATCCATGCACGATCTTCAAGGGTCCTCGTTTCCCGGTTCCTGCTTCCGGTTCTAAGGGTTTCCCTTCTGGATCTGTGGCCTCTTTCTTATGATGACTTTCCACGAGGGTCGCATCCACAATCACCACACTCCCTTTCTTTAAGGACACCTTCTGCCGTCCTAACTGTTCTTCAAACCAGCCCCACAACTCGTTCTCCACTCCCGCCTGGCGAATTCTCTCCCGAAACTTCACCAGCGTCGTATCATCCGGCACTTCCTCCCCAAAAGCAATCCCCACAAACTCCCGAAAGGACAACCGATCCGTAACCTCTTCAACTACCCGCACATCTGACAGATTATAAATCCTTTCCAACAACCATATCCGAAATAATACCTCCGGCGCATACCCCGGACGTCCCTGATCCTTCGAATACATTCCTTCCAACCGTTGATGCAGTCCCTTCCAATCCAGCATCCCTTTCAGTTTCTCCAAAAACTTCCCGGTCTTCGTATCCAACTCCATCCATCCTTGCAGTAAGTGTCCTTGTCCTTTTTCTTCCCCGATCATGTGTCTCTCCTTTTAGGTTTTCCTTCCCATACTCTCAATCCCAACAAAAGGTAGACTTTTTCAGAGGTCTCATTTGTTAAAAGTTTTTGAGCATTTGCTCAATAATTATTCGTCATGCGGTAAAGAATTCTTAAATGACCCAAATAATACTTCTTCAAAATAGAATTTAAAATAGGAAAGCATTATGGGTTGCTCATGGAATCATGGAAATGGTGGAAATTAAAAAAAGGACTTGAACCGTTCACAGAATTTTGTTTTAGGTACGAACATTTGGCGGTTTAGGTTTTTGGTATTGTGCCATGAACTCATTGGGTGATTTGCCCAGTAAGCCGCAATGTTCCAGATGATTGTATTCTATATTCCAGCGTTTCAATTTATTTTGCAAGTCTTGGAAGTTCTGGAAGGTGTTTTGGTCATAAAATTTCTCCTGGTCTTCCCGGTGACTTCGTTCGACGGTTCCATTTTGCGCGGGCTTTCCCGGATCAATAAGATAATGCACTATATTTCTTTCTTGGCAAAAGACATCCAGCGGGTGAAGGGTTTTCAGGGTTCGATCACGGCGTTTGTTTACGCCGGTGTAGTAGTTGGTGAAGATCACCCCGTTGTCAGTTTTAATCGCTTGTATTCTATGAGGGAAACGATCCAGGACCTCTTTTAAAAACCGGAGAGAGTGGAAACTGGATTGTTCGTCATAGACCGCCAAATGTCTCCAGCGGGACGCCAGATCAATGGCGGTATACTGATAATAGCGTTGTCCCGCTACCTTTCCGGGAACATACTTCACATCGATCTCTAGAAGTTCACCGACCGATCGTGGTGCTTTCAAATACTTGTATTTCATTTTCTTCACCCGATATTTCCTCACCAACCCTTCTTTCTTCAAGATCTTCCCGATAGTCCGTGCATGAATCCTCACTCCTTCTTTGGCCAAGTGCCAATGGATCTTTAGAGCGCACTTTTTCGTTTTCTTCCGGATTTCCAGAATTCTCTCTTTCACTCGGAGAGTGGTTTCTTTTGTACAAGTTTTGGGTCGGGTGGATTGCGGCTCCAAAGCCTTCTCTCCTCCTTTCCGATACGCCGCCGCCCATCGCTCCAAACTTCGTTGGCTGTGTGGACAAATCTTACACACCTCCTTTAACCGTATCTCTTTCTTTATTATAGGTAATACCCAGCGTAATCGTTCCTCTTGAATCGTCGTTGCCATACGTATAGACATCTCCTCATTCTAAAAAACCCGCCATATGTCTGTACACATTACCATTTTCACTTGACTTTTTACCGATAATAGGAGTAACATTTTGCTCAGTTAGTTTTTCGAATTAAAATTTCAAATTATTTTTAGGAATTCTGTCTGTAATTACGAGAGAGAAATGGACAAAGTATTCTTAAAAAATATTGCTTTGCAAAGATATCCCATGAAGTTCCGGATAATAAAAGAGGATAATTTATGTATGCACTATCTTTAATTACCCTGGAAATTCTTTTTATCGCGACCATTATTGTTTTTCTCTACCGGTTAAAAGGGAGACATGGTCTTCCCATACTCTATATTTTTGTAGGTTCCAATCTATATCTCCAGGAAATTCTAGCCCAATCAATCTATTTACCCATATTCGGAGGTTATTTAGTCTCTCCGGGTTCAATGATTTTATTTAGTTCCAGCCTGTTTGCCATTTTATTGATTTATCTCAAAGAGGATGTCCCCCAAACGCGGACTTTAATTTATGGAACGGTTCTTTCCAGTATTACTTTAACGGCATTATCGGCATTTACCGATTACCAAATTACAGCCAATCATCTCAATATTTCTCAGGAAATGCAGGGAATATTTCACATGAACGTTCGTTTCGTTATAGTTGGAGCCATGGCACTAATTTTGGATTCATTTTTAATAATTGTCATCTACGAATTTCTCTTTTTCAAAATGAAACAAGTGGGTTTATTGGGAAGAATTCTAGGTACCATGCTAATTGTACTTTATTTTGACGCGTTGTTTTTTACCACGGGAAGTTTTTGGGACGATCCAACCTATAAGGTTAAATTAATCAGTCAAATTATAGGGAAAACCTACTCGGGAATTCTCTATGGTAGTTTCTTATATCTCTATTTGGTTTATGTAGATCAAAACCGTTATCTAAAACAAGCCAAGGCACCAGAAGAAATAAAAGATATTTTTAACATTCTCACCTATCGAGAAAAGTACGAAATGGTTAAGACAGAGAAAGAAGAACAAGAAAAAGTATTTAGCTTAGAACAGCAACGTTCCCGGGAAACCCTTCAAAAAAGTGAAGAAAAATTTCGGCAAATCGCGGAAAATATAAATGAAGTGTTCTGGATGACAAACCCCGACAAAAACCAGATGATTTATATCAGTCCCAGTTACGAGAATATTTGGGGACATACCTGTGAAAGTTTATACGAACAGCCCAAAACCTGGCTGGACGCCATTCATCCGGAGGATCGCCCGCGCATACTGGGTTCATTGGAAAAACAAATTCGTGGAGAGTATGATGAGGAATATCGCATCGTACGCTCCGACGGGTCCATCCGCTGGATTCGGGACCGCGCTTTTCCCATCCAAGACAACTCCGGTAAAATCTACCGGATCACAGGGATTGCCGAAGATATTACCAAACGGAAAGTTGCAGAACAGGAAATCGCGTTACTCAGCCACGCCATCGGGAGTATCAATGAATGTATCAGCATCACCGACGAAGAGAATAACATTCTTTATGTGAATAAAGCCTTTTCGAAAATCTATGGATATGAAAGGCAGGAACTCATTGGAAAAAATATCGGTATCCTGGGTCTGGCAAAGGATGATAGAACCCTCCTGGATGAAATACTCCAATCCACACTGCAAGGTGGATGGAATGGGGAATTAATTAATTATAAGAAGGATGGTAGCCCATTTCCCATATTTCTTTCGACTTCTGCCATCCGGAATGACCAGAACCGCTATATAGCCCTGGTCGGTGTCGCCATGGATATCAGCGAACGTAAACGGGCGGAAGAAGAACAAAAGCGGCTACAAGACGAATTAACTAAAAAGAAACAATTGGCAGCCATCGGTGAAACGATGGAAAACATCGCACACAGTATGAAAAATATTTTTTCCGCTCTCAATAGTTCTCTTGATTTAATCGAAAAATCACTCAAAGAGAAAGATTGGAATATGATGGAAAGCTCATTTGAAATATTGCGCAATTCCTCTCTGCATCTTTATCTGCTTTTGATGAATCTGCTGGATTATTCCAAAAACCGGGAACCTGTGTTCGAGAAAATAAAAGTAAGTTCCCTTTTTGGAGAAGCCATTCGAATGTTAAAACCTTCCATAAAGAAGAAAACTATTGAATTTGAATATACCATTGAACCCGGCGCGGAGGTTATTTTCTCCGATTTACAACGCCTGCGCCGAAATTTAATGAATTTGGGATGTAACGCGATTGATGCAATCTCTGCTTCCGGAAAGATTCGTTTCACTTCTTCCAAAAGAGACCGCAAAGATTTTGACATGCCGGAACAACGTCCATCCAATGGACCCGATAAACCCTTGGAAAAAGTCAGTGTGATTGAAGTGAGCGATACAGGCGGAGGGATTCCCCGGGGAGTGATGAATAATATTTTTGAACCTTTCTTCAGTACCAAAGGTTCTAAAGGAACCGGTCTCGGCTTATCGTCGGTGAAACAAATTATGGAGGAACAGGGGGGGAGAATCTTTGTGGAATCCGTGGAAGGAAAGGGAACAACCTTCCGATTGGTGTTTTCAAATTCGCAAAATTCCCCAATACCATCCTAATCACTTTTACTACTTGATTGGAAAAGTGCGGCAAAAAATATCTTCAAAACATTACGCCCGGACTATTGGATTTTCGGAAGAATCTTATGCACTTTAAGAGTTTTTCAGGAACCACCACTTAACCCGTATCATTACCGTCGCAATCCTCATTTAGATCTTCTTATGAGAATCCAGCAAACCCTACCATAAATTTTTAAATGTTTCCCGGGTATATTGAATAGTGACATCTTTATAGAAAGTGTCTTTCTTGCGATTTTTGAAATAATCTACCAGGGATTTGTTGAAGATTCTGTACAAGAATGCCAGCGGAGTCATCCCCACATAAAAGGCAAGCGTTAGAATCACTTTGGACATAATATTGCCCATAACCTTGCCAAATTTCGTCCAATAAGTGGCGATGAACAATGCCAATGACGGAATAAAAATATTGATGATCAGCAACCCGATGGCTATTCCTAAAAACCAAGCGTGAAACGATTTTTTATGGAAGAGTAAAAATGCCACGAGCGCAACCAATACCAAAGCATTGATCGTTTTAGATATTTCCGATTGTTCCATAATACTTTAATCCTTTAAAAAAGCGTATAAATAAACGGTGCAATGGGCGAACTGGCGGATAAAATGATTAAAATGCCTATCAGAAGCAACATAATAATCCCCGGTAATAACCACCATTTTTTTCGTTCTTTCAAGAAATTCCATAAGTCTTTCAGAATTGACATTTTTGATTCTCCTATATCCTATTATATCATTCGAACCGTTTTAATCCAGTCCATATTCTTCACGCCAGTCATTTTCTTCCTTCCATTTCGGCTGGTCATTTTTATCAAACACATAATTTCCAACAATCAAATAATCCATTTCCGTCCGCATGAAACATTTATACGCATCTTCGGGTGTGCAGACAATAGGTTCTCCCCGCACATTGAAACTGGTATTGACAATGACACCATATCCTGTTTTTTTCTTGAATGCATTAATCAAACTCCAATACCGCGGATTGGTGTCTTTATGCACCGTTTGCAATCTTGCGGAATAGTCCAGGTGGGTAATTGCCGGAAGATCGGAACGTACAAAATATAATTTTTCTTTCAAATTCTGTTGATAATAATTTGCCGGCAATGGATTTCTCCGCGCCTGGGTTACATTGGCAATCAAAAGCATATACGGGGACGGTTTATTAAACTCAAAATAATCTTGAATATTTTCAATTAATACCGACGGTGCAAAGGGACGAAAACTTTCCCGGAATTTGATTTTGACATTCATCCGTTTCTGCATTTCCTTGTTCCGCGCATCCCCGATGATACTCCGATTACCCAATGCCCTGGGTCCCCATTCCATCCGGCCTTGAAACCAGCCGATGACTTTCCCCTGGTTCATTTGGTCGGCAACCATATTGCAGAGTTCGTCAAAATTATCATAATAAACATATTTCGCCTTATACTGTTTCGCCATGAGTTTGGTTTCAATATCGCCAAATTCAGGGCCCCAATAAGAACCTTGCATTTGGTCGTTTTTTCCATCCACAATCCGGGTCTGATCATAATACATAAAATGAATCGCATAGGCAGCTCCCAAGGCACCTCCCGCATCTCCCGCCGCCGGTTGAATCCAAATATCCTCAAAAATCTTCTCTTGAATAATTTTGGAATTGGCAACACAATTTAACGCCACACCACCGGCCAGACAAAGATATTTCGATCCCGTCAACCGCTTGGCTGTTTGCGCCATTTTCATGACAATGTCTTCGGTTACCATTTGAATCGCCAATCCTAAATCACAATGTACTTGTTGAATCTCCGATTCCGGTTTCCGGCGTGGAAATCCAAACATTTTTTCCCATTGGTCATCGTTCGCCATCCGCAATCCGGCGGCATAATCAAAATAATCCTGATTCATCCAAATGGATCCGTCTTCTTTGACCTCCACGAGATTCTGATAAATTAAGTCCATGTATTTTTTTACGTTGTATGAAGACGGATCGCCATAAGGCGATAACCCCATTAATTTGTATTCACCGGAATTTACTTTAAATCCCAAATAATAGGTAAATGCCGAATATAATAAACCGACGGAATGAGGAAAATATAATTCCTTGAGTAGAGTGATTTTATTCTCTTTTCCGTGTCCGATGGAGGCCGTGCTCCATTCCCCTACCCCATCAATCGTCAGAATGGCGGATTCTGGATAGGGAGACCCGTAAAACGCACTGGCCGCATGAGATAAGTGGTGACCGGAAAATAAGAGATTCATTTTATTTTTATCAAAAGTTTCGATCTTCGTAAGTTCATCGAGAATTAACTTTTTCAAAAAAAGTTTTTCTTTAATCCAAACAGGAATCGCCGATAGAAACGATCTCAATCCCTGGGGAGCAAATACATAATAAGTCTCCAACAAACGTTCAAATTTGAGAAACGGCTTATCATAAAAGACCACGGCGTCCAATTCATCAATGCGAAATCCGCTGTATTGCAAACAGAAACGGACGGCATGGACGGGAAATCCAGGATCGTGCTTTTTCCGGCTGAACCGTTCTTCCTGAGCGGCGGCTACGATTTTCCCGTCTTCCAAAATCACTGCTGCGGAATCATGATAAAACGCTGAAATACCTAGAATGCGTATGCTCATGGTGATTTATTCTTTTATAACAAGATTTTTATTTTGATAATAGAAACCAACTCTATTGACGTAATACTTGAGAAAAGAAATAATAACATAAGGTTTTCCTCTTCCCCAAATACGATAAGATGGTTTTTGTCAGGAATATTTATTAATGATAAAATGTACCAACTATGTCTGGAGTTAAAGATGTTCATGTCTCTATAACTTTGAATTCCTTCAAAAATTGGATGTCTAAAAAAGAGTTTCGGGATGGATGGGTAATTCTAAGTATTATTATTTTGCCGATTCTCTATTTTTCCAGGATTCTATTTACGAATACGGTAATCCCAAATGGAGACTGGTCTCAAATTTTTTATCCGACACGCGATTTGGCACGGGAGCAGTTGCTCAAAGGGCATTTCCCATTATGGAATCCTTATGAATTTATGGGTTGTCCGTTATTCGCCACGTGGCAAGTCGGTGTCTTGTATCCATTCAATTTGATTTTCTTACCATTGTCCCCTGTTATGGCCATGAAGTGCGTTTCCTGTTTGAATATTATCGTTGCCGGGTTGGGAATGTACCTATTTGCCAGAAAGATTATTTCTTTCCCACCCTTCAGCGCGTTGGTATCTAGTATATTATTTATGTTCGGTGGATATTTTCCTGTTCATTACGAACACATCAACCATGTGAGCGTGGGTGTGTGGATTCCTTTGCTGCTGTACTGCGCACACCGCAGTATTTTAGACCCAGACAATCATTGTGTTTCCTTGAAGAGTTTCCTTGGGTATGGAATTCTCGCCGGAATGATTCTGACGATACAGGTGTTTGCGGGTCATCCGCAAATCTTATTTTATTCATTGCTCATTCTATGTCTGTATTATTTGACATTAATATCCTATGCATTAATTCATAAGAATAAAACTATTTTCTCACGTGTTTTCTTTTCCGGTGTGCTAATCTTCGTCATAGGCTTAGGACTCAGTGCCATTCAATGGATTCCCTCTCGAGAATTGTTCAGCTTATCAGTGCGTACAACAATGGATACATATGAAAGTTATGGTACACTCTATTCCCTTGAACCGCGGCATTTACTAACCTTTATTCTCCCACATGTATTCGGAGATACGTCTGGATATTTTTGGGGTGAAGGTAATTTCACTGAAACGACGGGATACCTTGGAGTCTTACCGATTTTCCTATTGGTTCTATCGTTTGCGTATATCCGAAACTCATTATCACAAAAGCAAGGATATAGCTTCACCCTACCTTATTTTATTTATTTATTTCTCATTGTTACTGGCATAATAAGTTTATCTTTATGTGTAGGAAAATATAACCCACTTTATCCGTTAGCCTACTGGATAATCTTTCCTTTACACGATTTCCGATGCCCGTCGCGTTTTTTGCTGGTATTGAGTTTTACGCTATCTTTATTGGCGGGATTTGGGTCCACCTTTCTGACAGAAATTTTTCAAAGAAAAAATGATACTAAGTCATGGATGAACTGGATTCACGGCACCAGCCTATTCCTGATCATCCCAACTCTTTTTGCCTTGTTTGACATTTCTCAAAGACCCACTTTTTCGATAAATGCATTTCTGAGTTTGTATCAATATGATATGGGAATCCTGATTAGTATTATTCTCATCTTTTATATTATTTTATATCTCACCATTCATAAAAAAATTTGGTCAAATGTGGGTTTAGGGATATGTTTGTTTATAATTTTATTGGATTTATTTCTCTTCAGCCTCACTCTCCCGTTCCATAATCTAACCGAAAGAACGGTATTACAAAAACCGTATCCTACGGTATTAGCAATGAAATCCAGCCATGAACCGTTCCGCATGGCAAGAAATCTGAAAGATCTTGTGGGAGGAGATTTATATTCCACGATAAATCATTTTAATCGTCTTCAGTCCAATCTTAATATTCTCTACCGAATCGCAGATCTCTGGGGATATCCAGAGGGTCTTATTCCAATTCAAAACTATTATGATGCTCTATACAAATTCCAAGACCAGTTATTTTCTTCACATCCCAACGCGCAATTGCTGGGAATGATGAATGTGAAATATTATTTGTCCGATGATTCGGTTTCCAGTCCCGGATTTACTTTCCTGTCAGAAGGAGGGACTGTTCTCATTTATCAAAATAATTTTTGTCTTCCCATGGTTTATTGGAAATCAAAAGCGGTTGCTGCCGATAATGATGTAGAAATTCTGAAAGAAATGTCTAAACCATCATTTTCTGTAGAGTCTCCTCTTTTTTTGAATAAAACCAAGTCACTGGATTATGTACTAAATCATTTTACAAAACCAAGTTTGAATATGAAAACTCAGGATATTCAAATTCATAATTTAAGTCCCACTCAATTTGAAGTCAATACCCGGACCCCTCAAGATGGTTTTTTGGTTTTCAGCATAACTCCGTATCTCGGTTGGAATTGTTTCCTGGACAATCAACAGGTTCCGACCTATCGAGCCAATATTTTGTTCAATGCTATATTTCTACCCGAAGGGACTCATCATATTACTTATCAGTTCCAATCCGATTCCTTTAGAAAAGGACTCCTGATATCTGTCATAACATTGGGATTGGTTATTTTTACTTCACTGTATCTTTTCATTCGCAAAGAATCAATGATAGAATAATCCACTTATGCCGAATATTCCATTTTTAGAGGCTTTAGAAGATAATTTGCTGGTTTGTGACGGCGCCATGGGCACCATGCTCTATGAAAAAGGCGTGTATATCAACCGTAATTACGATGAATTAAATCTTGTGGATGCTCCTTTGGTAGAAAAAATTCATGCGGCATATCTCAAAGCTGGAGCGGAAATTTTGGAAACCAATACCTTTGGCGCCAACCGGATTAAACTGGCGGGGTATAGTCTGGAACAGAAAACGCGCGATATTAATATTGCCGGTGTGAAAATCGCCAGAAAAATAGCGGGCGAGAAAGCGTATGTCGCCGGGTCGGTCGGTCCATTATCAAAAGCGATTAAGCCCTTGGGTGGAATTACCCCGGAGGAGGCATTATCCGTTTTCAAAGAACAAATCCAAGCCTTGGTGGATGGTGGAGTTGATTTAATTATTCTGGAAACTTTTTCGGATTTGATTGAATTAAAAATTGCCATTAAAGCTGCCAAAGGAATTTGTAATCTTCCGATCATCGCTCAGATGTCATTTACGGAAGACGGAAAAACCACCAACGGGCATACGCCAGAAGAAATCGCCACAGCGTTAGGTTCCCTGAAATTAGCCGCTATTGGCGCGAATTGTAGTGTCGGTCCCCAGATTGTTCTGGATGTGATAACAAAAATGTCTTCGGTCTATCATGGGAAACTTTCTGCTCAACCGAATGCCGGTTCCCCTTCTATCATTGATGGGAGGGTTCTATATTTGGCGTCACCCACCTATCTGGCGGAATTTGCCAGGAAATATGTCAATGCCGGTGTCAATATTATTGGTGGATGTTGCGGGACTACACCTAATCATATTTATGAAGTCCGTAATATGGTCAAGATGCTGCGACCTCCTAAAATGAAAAACGTAGCCGTCGAAGTTAAACCTATTCAAGGTAAAGAAGTCGCCCGGGTGGAACCTGCCAAACCTCATGAAAAATCCAAGCTGGGCGCCAATCTGGGTAAAAAATTCTGCGTCAGTGTGGAACTGGACGCACCCAAAGGCACTGACCCGTCCAAAGTGATTGAAGGCGCCAAATTGTGTTTACAAAACGGTGTGGACGCAATTAACGTCGCCGATGCACCACGCGCCATGGCACGGATGCACAATATCGCCATGTGCCGTTTGATTCAGGAAAATGTGGGTATTGAGACAATTCTCCATGTGTGTTGCCGCGACCGTAATTTGATTGCCTTGCAAGGTGACTTAATCGGTTGTCATGCTCTGGACATTCATAATCTTGTCATTATCACGGGTGACCCGCCCAAACTCGGCGATTATCCGAATTGCACCGCCGTCTATGATGTGGATGCGATTGGGTTGACACGAATCGCCAATTTATTGAATCAAGGAATGGACCTGGCGGGAAACCCTATTTCTCCCCCTACCAAACTCCTTATCGCGGTCGGTGCCAATCCCGGAGCACCGGATTTGGAAAAGGAGATTCAACGCTATGAACAAAAAGTGGAAGCTGGCGCGGAATTCTGCATGACCCAGCCGGTCTATGATGTCCGTACTTTGGAAAATTTTCTGAAACGTACGTCCCATATTAAACTTCCTATAATGATGGGTCTCCTGCCTTTACGCAGTTTCAAAAACGCGGAATTTTTACATAACGAAGTCCCGGGGATGCAAATCCCGGAGAAAATCAGGGAACGAATGAGAGTCGCCGGGGATAATGGCGCAAAAGAAGGAATTCTCATCGCTCAAGAAGCTCTCAAAGAAGCCAAACAAATGGTTCAAGGCACATATCTCATGCCGCCTTTTAACCGTGCGGATGTCGCATTGGAAGTATTGCAAGTACTTTAAGTTTACCGGTTTGTTCACAATAATTGCAATGATTTTGGGGTCTTGAAA
This sequence comes from uncultured bacterium, assembly GCA_963768165.1. Lineage (GTDB taxonomy): Bacteria > UBP4 > UBA4092 > UBA4092 > UBA4092 > CAVYHJ01. The sequence goes on from CAVYHJ010000002.1 coordinate 1,063,283, forward strand.
ACTAATTATGGTATTCAGTTCCTATGTATTCATTTTCTTTTTCCTGCCTTCCGCGTTACTGGCTTATTATATTTCACCCCCCAAAATCCGTAACTATACCCTGACACTTTTTAGTTATGTCTTTTACGGATGGGCAAACCCGATCTTCATGCTCCTCATGTTCGGCTCCACTGTGCTGGACTACACCTCCGGATTAGTGGTCTCTCAACAATGGGATTTTAGCAAACCCATCGAACCCCTTTCCAAAGGGACAACTAGAAACCGGTTTCAAAAAATCGCCGTCACAGTGACCATCATCTCCAATCTTTCGTTGCTTGGATTTTTTAAATATTTTAATTTTACGTTGCAAAATTACATCACCGTCATGTCTTTGATGGGAATAGATGTTTCCCATGTCCAGGGATTTTTTAGAATCGTTTTACCGTTGGGATTAAGTTTTTACACATTTCATTCTATGAGTTATGCGATTGATGTATATCGCGGGGATGCCAAAGCCATTCGGAATTTCATTGATTATGCCTGTTATATTTCCATGTTTCCGCAATTGGTGGCCGGTCCCATAATACGTTTTCAAGAAATTTCAGACCAATTGGTATTTCGGACTCTGACTATGGAAAAGTTTGCCCGTGGGGTAGCTTTTTTCTCTCTCGGACTGGGTAAAAAAGTCCTCTTGGCAAATCCCTGTGGAAAAATTGCTGATATGGTGTTTAATACAGGTGTGATTCACTGGTTGACAGCATGGTATGGCGTACTGGCCTACGCGTTCCAAATCTATTTTGATTTCAGTGGCTACTCCGATATGGCTATCGGACTGGGTTTAATGCTGGGATTCGTGTTTGCAAAAAATTTTGATTCGCCATATCACTCCCAATCCATTACTGAGTTTTGGCGACGGTGGCATCTTTCTCTTTCTTTTTGGTTGCGGGATTATTTATATATTCCTTTAGGCGGTAATCGTAAAGGGAACATTCGGACTTATGTCAATTTGTTTTTAGTCATGTTTTTAGGCGGTTTATGGCATGGGGCCAGTTGGAATTTTGCTGTTTGGGGATCTATTCATGGTGGGATGTTGGGATTGGAACGGCTCCAGGGAAAAAATAGTTATTACCGCTGGATGCCTGCTCCTGCTCGTGTTTTCCTGACTTTCATCATTCTATTAATTACCTGGGTATTTTTTCGAGCGGGTTCTCTATCGGTTGCTTTAAAATATTTAAAATCTATGTTTGGTGCAATTACACCGAGTATGAATTCCTACCTCATTAATGTCATTATTTATAATCCTTATTATATTACGTGTCTGCTGATGGCAGGAATTATCACTTGGACTTGCCCGCAAACGTGGGATTTTACAAAGAAGTTAAATGGATGGAAATTTGTCTACATTGTTGGAATTTTTCTGCTTTCGGTGGCACTCTTAACCACTCAATCGTATAACCCGTTCATCTATTTCATATTCTAATGAAATCAGGAAAATTAATGTCTAAGAATGAAAAAATAATACTTAACCGGGAAGAAATTGCCAAACGGGAAATTGGCATCACGCAAATTTCCGGAAAATTATCTGTTTTTTTTACGATCTTTTTCCTGTTTTGTATCTTTAGTTATCCATTACTGCAAATCGGATACGAATATATTGGTTTACATGAAAAAGTACCCCAGACTTTGAAAATATTATATCCCTCGGAAACTACCACATGGAAAAAGCTGCTAACGTCCAATAATAAATTTTTAGACTATATCCATTCCTATGAGAATACCTTAAATGACCAGTCTTTATTGAGAAAATATCTCCTTCCTACGGTACAGACATTTCTTTTTAGAAGTTTTCATATCACCGTGGAAAATGTTGAGGTAGGTAAGGACCAATGGTTTTTTAACAAAGGGGATTTGATCTATCTAACCGCACCAGGATTTCTAAATAAAAAGTTTCAAAAAGATCGAATTCCCGAAAACAATCCAGCTTCTCCGGATCCGGTACATACGATTTTGGACTTTAATCATTATCTTTCGGGATCGGGCATTCAATTGATTATACTCCCCATGCCTGTAAAAGGTTCCCTCTATCCTGAAAAATATTCTTCCTATTTATCCCATGTCGATCTTCCTTTGGAAAATAGTTCCTTTAATCAATTTAAAGATATTTTAATCCAACACGGAGTACTGGTTTTTGATCCCGGCCCGATTTTTGCGGATGCGAAACAAAAAGGAATACAACCTTTTTTGCGGACGGACACCCATTGGAAATCAGATGGGATGCTTTTAGTCGCGCGTGAGTTAGGCAAGTTCATTAAGTCTCATGTAGCATTGCCACCTCAAAAAAAGGGTTACTACACAGCCTCCGAATCACAGAGTAGTACTCTTGGAGATCTCGTGGGTTTGTCAAAATTAACTCATCCTGAACATTACATTGCACTTGAATATATTCATCTGCGGAAAATATACCAGGATGGAATTACTCTATCCAATGAGCATAATTCGGATGTATTACTCATGGGAGACAGCTTTTTAAAGATATATTCTGTTGAGACAGATTGGTGGGGATATGATGCCGGATTCAGTGAAAATCTTTCGTATGAATTACAACGGCCTGTCGAGACAATCTCTATTAACGGCGGCGGATCTTATGCCGTCAGGGAAGATTTGGCGAATAAGCTGGAAAAAGATAAAAATTATCTGGCGGGGAAAAAGCTGGTCATTTGGGAATTTACCAATAATGTCCTTGTTAAAGGATTCTACGGAAATTGGACTGAGATCGATTTCAATAAAATCGCCCCGATAGCAAAAACGGATTGATTAAGCACTCGCCTGATTCAATACTTCCATGGAAGTGGAATCCAATTGAAGTTTTGTCGCTTCGATTAAATCCGTTAATTGTTCCAAACTGGTGGCGCTGGCAATCGGAGCGGTGATACTGGGACGCGCCATTAGCCATGCTACTGCCATCCGCGCAGGTGTGGACTGGTGCTTTTTCGCCACTTCATCCAATGCTTTGAGAATACGGAATCCCCGTTCATTCAAATATTTCTTGATACCTTGCCCCCGTTTACTCTTTGAGAAATCATTCTCCGACCGGTATTTTCCGGTGAGAAACCCGCTGGCTAACGAAAAATATGGGATTACGCCCAACCCATTTTTCTGACAGACGGGTTCTAAGTTGGTTTCATAATCCGCCCGGTCATAAAGATTATACAAAGGCTGTAAACACTGATAACCGGGATAGCCAAGTTTCTTGCTTACTTCGACAGCTTGCGCCAACCGTTCCGCGTTGTAATTCGACGCACCAATTGCTCGCACCTTCCCCTGTTTGATTAACTGTGCGTACGCTTCCAACGTTTCTTCCAACGGTGTCTCGGCATCGTCAATATGCGATTGGTATAAATCAATGTAGTCCGTCTGGAGACGTTTCAGCGAATCTTCAACGGCTTGTAGAATATAAGCCTTTTTAAGTCCCTTTTTCCCCGGACCCATTTCCGACCCGACTTTCGTGGCAATAATGACCTTGTTCCGGTTCCCCCGCTTGAGCCACTTTCCTATAATCGTTTCCGAGTCCCCACCCTTGTTCCCCGGAACCCATTTCGAATAAATGTCTGCCGTGTCTATAAAGTTAAAGCCTGCGGAAATAAATTTATCCAATAACGTAAACGAGGTCGCTTCATCTACCGTCCATCCAAATATATTTCCGCCAAAACAGAGTGGCGATACTTCCAATCCTGAATTTCCAAGCTTGCGACTTTTCATATTCTCTTTCCTCCTGCAATTAGGGTTTATAAATATTATAATGTATTTCTAAAATTTTGTCGGAGGGGTTGTTTGTTTTTAGGGGTTTGGTATTGAGGGAGTACAATATACGACTACAGAATCACTCGGTATAACAGAGAAAGGCATTAAATTAATCCAAGATTTCCCAATATTTCTTTTCGACGGATAAGGGAAGAATCATGGCTCGTTCAATACTATTCATATCCCCGTATCCATCGTTATACCCGTCAACGGCATAAATGTAGGGATAATTAATCACGGCGGACATCCCGCCTCGTCCTATATTTAAAGCAGGTTCACCTTGCCAACTCCCAACACTTCCTATGGAATAGATTGGAGCACTTTCTACAGGACCGGATGCTCCTGCAAAGCTATATGGAGAACCGGAAATAATATAAAAATATTGCCCATCTGCAACAGCACCACCATCTGTATGTTGCGTAATAGTCGTATTAATATCCTGCCAAGCACCCAATTCTCCATCGGGATATACCTGCGCTACTTCCGTAGGTCCTAAAGTCGTTTGTGAGAAACTAATCCCACCCGCAACATAGATATGATTCTGAAAATAAATACCGGATAATCCTTGAGTAGGCATAGTTAATTGAGTGGTCGATAATACAAAAGGACCTAATGTGCCATCGGGATTAATGACGGCATATTCCACTGAAGTAAGTACCGAATTCGCATCAGCTCCACCGATTACATAAATCCGATTGTTGGCAACCAATGCAACAAATTCTCCACTTGGGTCAAGTAATTTTGAGGATAAAATACTCCAAGTACTCAAGGTACTGTCCACATTAACCGTTGCTCTCTCAACTGTATTTAAGATAATCTCACTCCAATACTCACCCCCTCCAATCAAATAGATGGAATTATTAGCAGTAACGGCGCCAAATTCAATAAAACTCGTCACCGGTAACTGATTCACATATTGCCAAGTCCCTAAACTGCCATCGGGATTTATATAGGCTCTTTCAACACTGTCATTGGAAGGATTCATACCCCCTATGGCATACATATATCCTTGTATAATTACAGCTTGAAAACTATCCCGATACTCATTCATATAACTGATAATTTGCCAGTCAGAGAGAGTGTAGGTTGCATAAACACTCTCTCTGACCCATGCCCCGATGATCAACAGTAGCAATATTCTTTTCAGCATATTATTAAGTATAGCACTAGGACGAAGGTTTTACGATAACTGCCAAATGTTTATTGAAATTCGTTCCCAAACCCACATTACTAATTTGCCCTGAGCTATCGGAAGTAGCATTTGCTTGATTCAACAATTGCGCCGTTTGGTCATTAAAAATGGATATTGTATACCCGGTATTTGACTCAAGCCCTTTCAAGGTTAATGTAATCCCCGAAATACTGGTACTGGTAGAGTAGGAATAATTGGCTAAATCCTTCATGAGCCAAATCAACATTTCCGTTGAATCCCCGGACGCAAAGGGATAAATCACAGCCCCGCTCGTATTCTCAACTGTTACCCTACTTGTCGCAGGATTATGTTGCATCTGCCCCCAGTCCAAAAGGTTGACTATACTACTCAAACTGTACAGATTACTCGCCATATTATCTGTAATCGAATTCCATTCGTTGTTATTTTTATTTAAAAAGTCTGTACTATTTAGTAAATATCTCTGCTGGTAGATAAGTAAAGGATTATTTAACCCTTTAATATATACAGGCATATCCCACCGCATCCCGGTTCCAGCGGCTCCTGAAGCGATATGCGCCCAATTAAAATAAAGTTCGCAGGCTTCATCCAAATCCTGGTCTATATGCCGATCTACAGTATAACTTGAAGAGGTTGCCGGTTGTGCAAATTTCAACATAAGTATATTTTGCCCATTGGTTGTCATCACATCAACTATCGCAGGATTTTGATTGGTATAAAACAAAGGGGAATGTTCATCCGTCCAAAACGGTTTATTACTGCTGTCAAGAACATAGTTTAACCCGCTTTGCACATCATAAGCTACCCGGGTTGCCGCACTATCAATCACCCATTGATATCCCTCGGAAACTAACGAGTACCAATAGGTGCTGATAGTTGGATCATTGGATGTGGTGATAAAATCTACCGCCGGATATTGGATAGGATTCTTCGTCGCACTATCTATCGTTACTATCTCATTGTAATAATGATTACTCATAAAATCTATATTCGGGTTGGTAAACAGGAAATTATCCCGATGACCACTGGAATCGGTTAACGTAGGAATCGCACTCGATGAAACGGTTCGCAGATGAGTGTGTCCCCAGGTCTGTAAATCATAGGTGTTAATATAACAATATCGAGTCAGGAGACTCGACCTAAAAGGAAGGCAATTATTCCAAAATTTCCCAATATTTCTTTTCGACGGATAAGGGAAGAATCATGGCTCGTTCAATGCTATTCATATCCCCGTATCCATCGTTATACCCGTCAACGGCATAAATATAAGGATAATTAATCACGGCGGACATTTCACCGCGTCCTATGTTTAAAGAAGGCTCGTATTGCCAACTCCCAACACTTGCTATGGAATACAATTGAGCACTTTCTACAGGGCCGGACGCTCCGGCATAGCTAGAATAACCCCCACCTACAATATAAAGATTTTGTCCATCGGTCACAGCATCAGTTTCTATATGCGATGTTATTGTAGTATTAATATCATGCCAAGCACCTAATTCTCCATCGGGATACACCTGTGCTACTTCTGTGGGACCTATGATAGTATTTGAGCCACTAATCCCACCCGCAACATAGATATGATTTTGAAAATAAATCCCTGATAATCCCCTTGTAGGCATAATCAGATGTGTTGTAGACCATGCAAAAGGACCCAACGTCCCATCAGAATTGATAGATGCATATTCTATTGTATTAAGTACCGAATTCGCATCAGCTCCACCGATTACATAAATCCGATTGTTGGCAACCAATGCAACAAATTCTCCACTTGGGTCAAGTAATTTTGAGGATAAAATACTCCAAGTACTCAAGGTACTGTCCACATTAACCGTTGCTCTCTCAACTGTATTTAAGATAATCTCACTCCAATACTCACCCCCTCCAATCAAATAGATGGAATTATTAGCAGTAACGGCGCCAAATTCAATAAAACTCGTCACCGGTAACTGATTCACATATTGCCAAGTCCCTAAACTGCCATCGGGATTTATATAGGCTCTTTCAACACTGTCATTGGAAGGATTCATACCCCCTATGGCATACATATATCCTTGTATAATTACAGCTTGAAAACTATCCCGATACTCATTCATATAACTGATAATTTGCCAGTCAGAGAGAGTGTAGGTTGCATAAACACTCTCTCTGACCCATGCCCCGATGATCAACAGTAGCAATATTCTTTTCAGCATATTATTAAGTATAGCACTAGGACGAAGGTTTTACGATAACTGCCAAATGTTTATTGAAACTAGTGCCAAGACTGACATTACTAATTTGTCCTGAGCCATCGGAAGTAGCATTTGCTTGATTCAACAATTGCGCCGTTTGGTCATTAAAAATGGATATTGTATACCCCGTATTTGTCTCAAGTCCGGTCAAGGTTAATGTAATCCCCGAAATACTGGTACTGGTAGAGTAGGAATAATTGGCTAAATCCTTCATGAGCCAAATCAACATTTCCGTGGAATCTCCAGACGCAAAGGGATAAATCACTGCCCCGCTGGTATTCTCGACTGTCACCCGACTCGTCGCAGGAATATGTTGCATCTGTCCCCAGTCTAATAGATTCACTATACTACTCAAACTATACAAAGTAGACCCCATACTATCTGTAATGGAATTCCATTCATTGTTATTTTTATTTAAAAAATACGTAGTATCAATTAAATACCTTTGATTATGAAGAATAGTATCATGTGCGGTTGCAATGTATACGGGCATATCCCAACGCATCCCGGTTCCAGCGGCTCCTGAAGCGATATGCGCCCAATTAAAATAAAGTTCGCAGGCTTCATCCAAATCCTGGTCTATATGCCGATCTACAGTATAACTTGAAGAGGTTGCCGGTTGTGCAAATTTCAACATAAGTATATTTTGCCCATTGGTTGTCATCACATCAACTATCGCAGGATTTTGATTGGTATAAAACAAAGGGGAATGTTCATCCGTCCAAAACGGTTTATTACTGCTGTCAAGAACATAGTTTAACCCGCTTTGAACATCATAGGCTACCCGGGTTGCCGCACTATCTATCACCCATTGATATCCCTCGGAAACTAACGAGTACCAATAGGTGCTGATAGTTGGATCATTGGATGTGGTGATAAAATCTACTGCCGGATATTCGATAGGATTCTTTAACGCACTATCTATCGTTACTATCTCGTTATAATAATGATTACTCATAAAATCCAAATTCGGGTTGGTAAACAGGAAGTTATCTCGATGACCACTGGAATCGGTTAACGTAGGAATCGCACTCGATGAAACGGTTCGCAGATGAGTGTGTCCCCAGGTCTGTAAATCATAGGTGTTAATATAACAATATCGAGTCAGGAGACTCGACCTAAAAGGAAGGCAATTATTCCAAAATTTCCCAATATTTCTTTTCGACGGATAAGGGAAGAATCATGGCTCGTTCAATACTATTCATATCCCCGTATCCATCGTTATACCCGTCAACGGCATAAATGTAGGGATAATTAATCACGGCGGACATTCCGCCGCGTCCAATGTTTAAAGAAGGTTCGTATTGCCAACTCCCGACACTTCCAATAGAATATAATTGAGCACTTTCTACAGGACCGGATTCTCCTACTCCGCTGGAAGCAAATCCGCCAACAATATAAAGATATTGTCCATCGGTTACAGCATCCGTTTCATCATGTTGCGTCATCGTCGTATTGATATCCTGCCACGCACCTAGCTCTCCATCGGGATATACCTGCGCTACTTCCGTAGGTTTTGGACCTGCACCGCCCTCTACAACCTTGCCTCCTGTAACATAGATATGATTTTGAAAATAAATCCCAGATAACCCCCCTTCAGGCATTGTTAGATGCGTGGTAGACCACACAAAAGGACCCAAGGTACCATCAGTATTAAGGTCGGCATATTCCACTGTATTAAGTACCGAAGTCGCATCCGCTCCACCGATCACATAAATCCGATTGTTAGCAACCACTGTAACAAAATCCCCACTTGGATCAAGTAATGTTGAGGATAAAATACTCCACGTACTTAAAGTACTGTCCGCATTCACCGTCGCTCTCTCAACCGTATTTAAGATAATATCACTCCAATATTCACCACCACCAATCAGATAAATAGAATTATTAGCAGTAACCGCTCCAAATTGAACAAAACTTGTCACCGGTAACTCATTCACATATTGCCAAGGACCAAGGTTTCCATTTGTCAGCAACTGCGCACGTTCCACACTGTCATTAGCATTTTCTCCTCCTATAGCATACATATATCCCTGTATAATTACAGCTTGAAAATCAAAACGATACTCATTCATATAACTAATAATCTGCCAGTCGGTGAGAGTGTAGGTTGCATAAGCACTCTGCATCACCAAGATACTAACAGTGAATAAAAGCAAACGTTTCAAATGCATATATCAAGTATAGCACTAGGACGAAGGTTTCACGATAACCGCCAAATGTTTATTGAAACTCGCTCCCAGATTTACATTACTGATTTGTCCTAAGCCATCAGAAGTCGTGGTAGTTTGATGCAACAACTCCGCCGTTTGGTCGTTAAAAACAAATATTGTATATCCCTTATTTGCCTCAAGTCCTGTAATAGTCAAAGTGACACCAGACAGACTGGTGGAATAGGAATAACTCGCTAAATCCTGCATTAACCAAATTAGCATTTCCGTAGAATCACCAGAAGCAAAAGGATAAATCACAGCCCCGCTCGTATCCTCAACCGTTACCCGACTCGTGGCAGGGTTATGTTGCATCTGTCCCCAGTCTAATAAATTGACTATACTACTCAAACTGTACAAAGTCGTTGCCATATTATCTGTAATCGAATTCCATTCGTTGTTATAAGAATTAGTAAAGGAAGTATCATTTATCAGGTATCTTTGATTTTGGAGAACAGCATTGTGTACACCTTTGATATACACAGGCATATCCCAACGCATCCCGGTTCCCGCGGCTCCCGAAGCAATATGTGCCCAATTGAAATAAAGTTCACAGGCTTCATCGAGATCCTGATCTATATGCCGGTCTACGGTAAAACTTGAAGAGGTTGCCGGTTGTGCAAATTTCAACATAAGTATATTTTGCCCATTGGTTGTCATCACATCTATAATCGCAGGATTTTGATTGGTATAAAACAAAGGGGAATGTTCATCCGTCCAAAACGGTTTATTACTGCTGTCAAGAACATAGTTTAACCCGCTTTGAACATCATAGGCTACCCGGGTTGCCGCACTATCTATCACCCATTGATATCCCTCGGAAACTAACGAGTACCAATAGGTGCTGATAGTTGGATCATTGGATGTGGTGATAAAATCTACTGCCGGATATTCGATAGGATTCTTTAACGCACTATCTATCGTTACTATCTCGTTATAATAATGATTACTCATAAAATCCAAATTCGGGTTGGTAAACAGGAAGTTATCTCGATGACCACTAGAATCGGTTAACGTAGGAATCGCACTGGAAGAGACGGTACGCAGATGGGTGTGTCCCCACTCCTACACTTCACATGGGGAAATAAAAGCCATGACATCATTGACCCATGTTTCCAGTTGGTCGTTGGTCGCACCGGTTCCATAAGTGTTATTAAAATCATTATCCAGTTCTTGCATAGGATCCCAAGCCAGAATCGTAGCACGGTCTCCCCACCGGTTAATATATAACTGCAACGTGGTTTTTTGTATCGCGCGGGCTGAAGACAATGTAATAATATCCAACGGTTGGGTTGCCACACCACCCCATGCGGAATTGTTATACCACTGATTTTCCGTTGTAATATTACTTGTCCAGTAGGCAGATTGAGCACTAAACGATTCATCCCATACCGATAAAACGATATGCATATTATATTGGTCACAAAGGTTCAAGAAATTATCAAACCATTGGGCTGTAGAATCAATCATGGTTCCAAAAGGTTTTTCTACATTGAAGGAATACTGATCAATGGAGGTGGCTATTGTGAATGTAGTACTATTGTAGTTGTAGGTGGTAGTGAAGCTATAAATATCATACCATTGAGGGGTATTATGAAAGAAAATGCGTAACGTGTTGATTCCATTGTTTTTTAATACCTGTAAGTAAGAAGGTACCTGCGAATCAAATAATAAAGGAAAAGTTAAGATAGATTGATTTACCCCTATACCTACAGGAACAAACGGCGTGCCGTCTTCATATTCAAAGGTCTGGTTATTTTCCGCCACTTGAATAAAGCCCCGATTGAGATAATGATACCCGATATTTACCGTCCCGCTGTCGAGCGTTTGATTAGTAGCTGTACTTCCGAATGCACGGACAGTCGCATCTCCCGCCTGAACCAAGGGACTGGTACCCAGATGGCTATAGGAACTCTGTACCAACCCATTACTGTCATAGTTCATAGCATACCAGGCATCTTCATATATTCCTGTCATGCCCGGGGTTACGTTATAAATACTGCCATCCAAGGCCACCCAGTAGTACGCTTGGCTTCCGTATAACGAAAGCTTGGAGAGACACACCCGGATGGAATCACTGCCAAACAGCAGGATGATTGAATCAGTCGTACTGATGGTCCACCCATTACCGCTGTTGGAAAGAGCAATCAATACATTACCGACTCCCGCACCCGTAGACGTATACGACCAACTACCTCCATTCAACGTTGTAGCATACCCCAGTTGCGTACTCCCACTCAACCCGTTGGCATAAGTGGATACTGTGATCTTGGCACCGCTCGGAGGTGTATTGGCAAACGAACCGGAAATCCCCGACAGGTTACTGATTTGCAGAGGGAACCGGCTGACATTCCCAGCGGTCGAGGCTAGGTAATACCCGTCAAAGGACCCGCTCCCGCTATTGGCAAATTGGGGATTAGCGGTAATGAGATTGCTGTTGGTCAGGCTACCGCTATAGTCCAAGGTATTGTTGTATAGATTATTATTTGTCACAGTACCTTCGAAATCCGTAGATGCTAAATATATTCCGGTAGAGAATCCAGAGACTATATTATTCCGTATATCCATATAATTATTACTATTGCCTGAGGTGCCATAAATTCCATACCAACCCGTTCCATTCCCAATCAGTGTATTGTTACGGATGAGGGTGGTATCATTGGAACTATCGGTATCGAAGAGCTTAATTTGATGTTCACAATTGTTGGAGGAAATAAAGAGATTGTTTTCTATACGACTATACGAATCAACGGCAGCAATCCCATCCCTACAATCGTAGAATATATTATCATTCATCCGGTGATAGAGCACAGTTCCTGAATCTAAATCAATCCCTGCGGCGGCATAGCGGAAAATACAATTCTGGATAATGGAATTTAAACCTCGATTCTGACCCAGATGTATGCCAAAATTATAACTATATAGACCATCGGCACCCAAGGGATGGGTCATCATATCCCCGGTCGCATAAACGGTATTAAATTCAATCCGGTTATTGGCATGACCGTGAGCAATAATGTTGGGGTATGCCCAACTAAAGATTTGTTGGGTGGTATAATTAGAGGCATCGCGCCAGAAGGAGACCACCACACCGGGTAAAATAGTCAGCGTCGCACTATCCACACCACTCGTCCCAATCGTTAAAGCAGAATAGGTACCCGTATTGCCCACCACGACATCTACAGGGTCATAGTGATACCCAATATCCACCATGCCCGTATTGCGTGGAACTTGTGACCATGTGGTGCTGGCGGTGATGGTATTGGGCGCTTGAACCGGCGCAAAGGTCGTCTTGTTTTGCAATCCATAATTTGATGCGCTACTATCCCCTGCAGCCACTACGGTCGTATCACTTTGATTCAAATAAAAGGAACCATTCGGAGAGGTAGTATACGGACTAAAGGCATTGCCTTCCCCGGTGCCTGGACCGATCAAACCGTAATAATTGGAATAATCCTGATAAAATTGGTTATAAGAATGCGCATTGCCAAATCCATTTACTGCGCTCAATCCGTAAAAACAATTGGAGATTAAATTATTACGGCAATCGACAAAGGCAGAGTTATAGCCCAGAATGCCATTGCCCGTACCCGCGCCATCCACTGTATTATTCAATGCCAGCACATAGGGGACGGTATCATTGGCTATTGCATAAATCCCTGCCGGGAAAGAAATGTATCGGGAACCTGAATAGATGAGATTATTCATTACGGTAATTAGACTATTGGTTCCGTTGAGGGATAAATAGATGCCATTATTAGAACATTGTTGGATGATATTATTTTGGATAGGGGTATGGAGATTCGTATAAATATCCAATCCATCGGTGGCATAGGCGATCTTACAATATTGAATCTGGCTATTGGCTGAAGCGTGTAATTGCAGAGAAATGGCCGTCCCGTAATCTCCACCCGTCGCTGTGCTGAGAGTGGTACTCACCGAATCACCCATCGTGGTATCTTTCCAATCGGTAAAGAGAACATAATCGAAGGTCGTTCCAACGGCCAGGATCCGTGCTCCGGAGGCTACATTAATTTCGGCTCCTGTAGTAAATTTACAAACTGTTCCCCCTTCGATCACCAAGGTCCACGGGGCGCTAACGGTATAGGTTCCACTGAGATAATAGGTATTCGATTTCCAGACTTGATTCCCCGTTTGTGTTCCGGTTTTAATGTTGTAGTCCAAAGTCACCGGAAGGGAAGCTGAGATCAAAAAACTATAAGGAATGCCTTCCACGAGGAATGTATGTCCGTTTTGTTGGTAGAGAAATTTATACATCGGGATGGATTGTTTTACAGGACTACTGTCAAAGGCGGGACTTTGCGCAAAATGACAGAGGGCTTGACCGGTTGATCCATCCGCAAAATAAATATCTGTTCCTTCACCGGACAGATAACCGAATTGTAAGGTTTGTCCGGTATAGTCTTGAATAGAACAGGCAAATGTCGCGGTATCTATTTCTGTGACACTTACCAAATAAGCGGTCGCGGGATCTATTTGATATTGGCTGGGAGAAGGTAATGATTGAAGACTTCTTACTACCAAGTTTTGTTCAAAGGAACCTTTGCCATACCTATATGCCAAATCTACTCCCGGAAAGATATTGGTATAGGTCAAAGTATTACCCTGGAGAGTGGGAGGAACCGCATTAATCGAACCTAGAGGTTGAAGGGTATTATTACCTTTATCGTAAAAAGCCAAATACCGCAAGCCCAATTGCATGATTTTCCCATTCACCGTATAACAAATCGGCCATTGGGTATCTAATCCAGTGCCGAATTGGATTTGATAAGGGCCTTGCAGAGCTTGATAAGGATAAGTTATATTTGAGGTGGATTGAATACTCTCGACCGATACCTGCCAATTGTTGGCCGTATCTTGGTAACATAACCCATCGGCTTTTTCTGTTATAAAACGAGTAACCGTTACCTGGGACACCGCCATCGTTGTAATATCAACATCATCCACGACTTTTTGGATTTGCCAGACACGGGTGTTGGCGTTTCTCCCAGAAACGATTTCTGTGGGACTTCCTGCGGGTGGCGTATTTCCTATTGATAAAGCGCTTAACGTGAAAAGACAAAACGTAAAAATAAAACCTCTTTTACTATACGTGGTCATGGGATTTAGCCTCCTTGGAATATGATTTTTGTTCTTTTTTACCTTTTCGTTTTAAACCTTTCGTAGTATAATCCTCTTTATTTTCTATCTCCTTTTCTCGTTTTTTTAAGAAAATCAAGCTTAATGCGAAATATTATAAACCCAATTTTGGTTCTGTCAATTGCCCGAAAGTGAAATATAGTGCCCGTATGTGCAAAAAAGTGCCCGAAAGTGAAATTATTTTGGGATTGGAGAAGAAAAAAGGAAAAGATTTCATTCCTAACCCTTATAAAGGTGAATTCCCTTGAGAAAATTGGATTTCTTACAAGGTACGCCAATTTGGCATAGCTAAATTTGCGATTTAAGGGGCTTAAAATGTTTCAAAATTGGGTATGGGTTATCTCCGTACCATCTCCATACCATCTCCGTACCATCTCCCATTGAAAAAGAGTGAGGGGTTGGTTCGGGGCATGATTTAAGATTCTTTCAGGTGAGTTTGTGGTTTCTGCGTCAATTTTGACAGGTTTCTGAAGGTTTTAAAAGAGGAGGCGATAAATCTGGCTTTTTATAAGGGGGATATTGGGAGGTATACCCAGGAGGGTTTGACCCTCCTAGGTATACCTCCGTACCTAAACCGGTTCTTTCGGGTGAGGAATGTCTACTAAATTGGGTTACTAAGGGTATACGTTTTGCTTTTTGCTTATTAGAGATATAGAGTTAAAATCTGATAACGAGTTTTGAGATAAGGGTAAATGGTGTTAGGAAGATTGATTACGAAGTTTGGCAACGATTTCTTTAACGATTTTATCAACCAGTTCGGGGTTGACGGGAGAAGGTTCTGCGGAACGGATAGGAATTTCGGGACGGCAAATCGTTTTCAAATCTTCCGATAGGCGCGGGTCGGGAATTCCCAATCTTTCTTTGACTTTAAAAATATGTTCCATGGCATCGAAGGTCATTTGATTCCATTCGCCGATTTGTCTCGCCAACAACAAAACCCGGCAATACTGGTCCACCTGCTCTGTTTTGTAATAGGCATCAATGATATCTTTCCCATAAGTCACGGTTCCATGATTGGTTAAAATCAAGGCGGTGTGATGTTGCACATAAGGATGGACGGATTGATAAAAATCTTCCGTACCGGGATTCGCATAGGGAGCTATGGGAATTTCTCCGATAAAGACTTCCATTTCGGGCAGGATACATTTCGGCAAGGCCACCCGGGCGATAGCGAACGCCACGGCATGGGGAGGATGACAATGAACAATCCCATGGATATCCGGACGATTTTTATAAATCCCAAGGTGCAATTGGATTTCAGAACTTTGTTTTTTCTCGCCTTTTATTTTCCGTCCCTGCAAATCAATGGTAATAATATCTTCCGGTTTCATGAACCCTTTACTGACCAAGGTCGGAGTAACCAGTACTTCATTTTCATTTAACCGGACAGAAAGGTTGCCGTCATTCGCGGCAATATAACCGCGCTGCCAGATTAACCTACCCACTTCACAAATCTGTTCTTTTAATTCCCATTCACCGGGCATAGACAAGTTTTCAGGTAAAGGTGTCGAAATATAAAATTTATTACGCCCCTACTCTTCATCCTCCTCAAAAAGTTATTCTACAGCAAGGGATTATTATTGTATCACTTTTTAACAAATAGTGCTTATGTATACCCTTTTGCATAGGTCCGGTCAATCCCCCTAGCCGGATGCAGCAAGGGAGGTTGGAGTACGTGTGATAACATAAGGTCCATCCGGAATCACGGCTATTTTACAATTCTTTCCATACTCTTGAATTGCTTTGGAAATCCCCTGATTCACGTCAGCCACCGGTTCCAGAAGATATTGTTTAATTTTTTGGGACGGAATCCCTTCGGTATACAACGCAATTCGGACATGTTTCAATTGTTCATAAATTTCCTGAACTCCCCATTGATCGGGTTGAAAAAAGCCGGGTGTGCGAAGTCTATCAAAAAACTCCTCTATGGAATGAACAGATTCCAAAAGAGCCGTAAATTCCTGACTTCCCGTCCCTTCCTGACAACGGGTGACTTGTAAAATCAGTCCCCCTTCTTTCACAATCCCCGCCGCCCCGGATAATCCTTTAATGGATTGATAGAGATTACAATCCAAGGGATGTCCCCCGTTACTTGTCACCGCGATATCGACAGGTTCAGGCAACTCCACCACCGAGCATTTCTCACAAAACTTGCAACCCTCCAAATGCGCCTGGACAATATCTCCAGCAAAAATCCCGGTTATTTCCTTTTTATCATTCAAGGTCACATTAACGAGAAAATCACACCCCACTTTTTGCGCCACTTCCAGCCCAGCTTCATGGAATGGATTCCCTTCCAAGAGACCGTACCGTACACCCGGATGAGCGACCATAGCGTAGCCATGCATATATTTCATGGTTTCCAACCCGGTAATCCCCGGCAGGATACCTTTGCGGCCTCCCGAATAACCAGCCCAGAGATGCGGTTCGATAAAACCTGTCACAATTTTGCATTCCGCCCGGTAATAATATTTATTGATATGAATGGGGATATTTTGTGAAGTTTCTCCGAGGTAAACCATATCTTCATCTTTTTTGGAATAATGATTTTCGATACGATAGGACTTAGCGATATCTTCCCCCACCAATTCAATTAATTCCTGACCCAAATTAGGCCGGTGAATACCGGTACCAATCAAAATAACAATGTTTTCTTTAGGGATAGCGCTGTTTTCCAAAATCCGTAAAATAGGCGGGAGTAAAATTTTATTAGGGACCGGACGAGTTATATCTGAGATTACAATGCAGGCACTTTTTTTATTTCGTACTATTTCCGCCAGCGCCGGGCTATGGACAGGATGTGCCAATGCCTTTTCCAACTCTGCTTGTGGATTTGGGAGGGCAGGAACAGATTTGACACGAAGTACCCCGGCAAGATTCTCATCCGGTACATCAATTTGCAATCCGGTTTTTCCGTAAGCCATATTAATTTTCATATAAATTCTCCGCGTCAGGCCCAATATCTAATGATCACAGACTATTTATTGTAATACAGAGCCAAGGGACTTGCGAATCAAATCATCCTATTTTCCCAAACCCGGTCTTGTAAAGAGAAACAGCGTGATATAGAATACGTCCTTAGTGCAAAAAGATAATATGAGAAAAGCAGGTATTAAATGACGAATAAAAGATGGAATGGGTTAGCCATTGACTTGGGCGCATCCGGTGGAAGGATTATTCTCGGGAGTTTCGACGGGCGGACGCTGCATTTGGAAGAGATGCATCGTTTTGAAAACGGGCCGGTAACCATCTTGAACACGCTCTATTGGGACGTTCTGCGATTATATGGCGATATCCAACAGGGGATACGAAAAGCGGTTACAGATTTAAAAGGGAAAGGAGAGATTGTTGCCACATTGGGAGTGGATACTTGGGGAGTGGATTTTGGATTATTAAACGAGCAGGGTCACCTCCTCACCAACCCGGTGCATTATCGCGACCAGAGAACTCAAGGAATGATGGAGAAAGTATTTCAAATAATCCCGCGACGTGAAATATACCAGCAGACCGGAATCCAGTTTCTGCTATTTAATACCCTATTCCAACTAGCCGCTATGAAATTTGCACAAGACCCTTTACTTAACCAAGCCAAGACCCTATTGATGATGCCGGACTTATTCCGGTATTTTCTGACCGGAGAAAAAGCAGTGGAACAGACCATCGCTTCCACCACTCAACTCCTAGACCCTTATACCGGAGAATGGTGTTCGTCTTTAATAAACCAACTGAATTTACCTTCGACTATATTTCCCTCTATTATCCAGCCAACAACGCGAGTGGGTAAAATCTTAAACACCGTAGCCAACGAAGTGGGGCAATCGGATATTCAAGTTATTGCATCCGCCAGTCATGATACCGCTTCTGCCGCCGCGGCAGTACCTGTCCAGAAAGAAAAATATGCTTATATTTCCTGCGGGACATGGTCTTGTATGGGCACAGAATTAAAATCACCCGTAGTCAATGATATCTCCTTGAAATACAATTTCACCAATGAAGGCGGCATGAACAAAACCATTCTATTCTTGACCAATATCATGGGACTGTGGTTATTACAAGAACTCCGTAGGGAATGGTCGAAACAGGGGAAACAGCTATCATGGGACACAATAACTCAAAAAGCTGCCAGTGCCAAATCACTCGCCTGTTTTATAGATCCTGATGATTTGGGATTCCTCGCACCCGGCGATATGTCAACGCGGATTTGCAATTATTGTCGTGACCATGGTCTGCCAATTCCTGAAGATGAGGGTGCACTGGCCCGGTGTATCATGGAAAGCCTGGTATTCAAGTACCGGTATGTATTGGAGAGAATGGAAACAGTTTTGGGATATCCCTTTGAGGTTATCCATATTATTGGAGGCGGTGTACAAAACGAGCTCTTATGCCAATGGACTTCCAACGTTACCAACCGTTTGGTTATCACGGGACCTGTCGAAGCCACAGCCATCGGGAATCTAGCTTGCCAACTTATTGCCCAAGGAGAGGTCGGTTCTTTATCGGAAGCCCGCCAACTCATCATCCACTCATTTCCGGTGAAGACCTATGAACCACGGGATACCGAGGTATGGAATTCCAAGTATATAAAATTCAAGAATTTGCTTGAATCGTAGAGACGTAACATGTTACGTCTCTACACCCGTAGTTTTTTAGCATTATTTTCCCCACCGTTTAATAGGAACAGGAGTGGGGTCGGTCTATCCGTACCTTCAATAAACGATGGCCGCGCCTGCCAGGGGGTTACACTTAAGACATTCGCCATGTCCATCCAATACTGCAACCGGCTTACATTCAGATTCCAGACCATGTGGAAATGATTGGCAGGTGCCGATTGTTTATATTCAACCATGGAGGCATATTTGGGTACGATCCACGTATGAGGCCAAGTCACATTGGAACTGTTGGCAATAAATGAAGCCATCTTAGCGGGCAAGTCTATTGTAAATGCTTGATCCCAAATCAAACTAAACATACCTGAGAGGGTACTAAAGGACAGTCGAGCAGCGATTCCTTCAATCCCACCCGGACTGATGAACGTGACACTATTGCCGCCGCCGGGGAAATAGTACAATATAGCACCCGGCATAGATACTTTTTTCATGATATTTTCAATACTTTCGCCGGGTTTTGCCGCCCAATCCAGACTGGCGGAGCCGGAATTATCACCATCCACAAATCCTTTATGAGCCCAGATATCTTTTTCAGAAAAGGGTATATTTAACTCTTTCGCCCGCTCTTTTAATTCGGCGGGTTCCCATACTTTCCGAAAATCCATAAACAGGGGTGGATTCCCCCCGGACAACCAATTCATAAACAGCATGGTTAAAAGTCCTTGAATATCCGCTTCGGTAGCAAAGGGTATCGGCTGTTTACGACCATTATGATCGAATGACGAATTCATAAAAGATTCGCCCATATCCGTTATCGGAAGAGGGATTCCGCGAGATTCACTAGCCCATTCCAATTGGTTCATGAACCCACCACCTACCGCATTCAAGTCATTCATCAAATTCCGCATAATCAAATATAATGCCATAGATTGGTGAAGTTTTTTCTCAGCGTCCGGCTGAGATAAATCAAGACGATTTTTCAGATGGGACTTTAACCACTGGATACATTTTTTCAGTTCCCTGGCATCATAAGCGCCTTTATTGACCATATCCGCCAGAAGTTTCATATCCAGTCTGGTGATTTCCAGACCAAAGAATTGACGTGTTTGCAAAACGTGAGCGAGAGCTGTTTCCATACCCATGGAATCATGCCCGAAAAGCACTACGCGTCTCCCCTTTAATCCCGCGTAGGTAAGTGCGGCAAAACACCAATCAATCACAGCTTGAGTTGTGGCGGGACTGGGTATTGGATTTAACCCGTTATCGGACCATTGACCCACATTTAAATGGGTTAACCGACCGCTTTGCGACAATGCGCCATTGACCGCATGGGCAAACACCACACCCGGTTTAGGAGCACTGTTCCCACAAGTAATATTAACAGGCATATCCTTTGGAAAATGTGCCAGTAAACTCATCAAGGTCAATTGGGGGAATGCCCACGTATCAGGAGTACAAACGATAGCATCCACAAAAGATTCTTTAAATTGACGTGCCACGCTATCTGCCTGAGGTTCCCCGTCAATCAAGATAGGACTCCAGACCACATTCACCGGACTACCATCAGGCATGGTTACTGTTTTAGCGATAATGTCGGCAATTGTTTTAATAATATTCAAAGTGCGTTGCCGGGACGGTTTATCAATCCGTGGATCACAAGCGGCACACACTCCGAAGGTTACCTTATTATTTTTAGCTTTAACCTGGGAAGGGAGTTGAATAGCTTTTGGCATAATGTGTACTCCAATACATGTATATATTTCTCGGACTTTCAAGTTCGAGATAACAAGTGAGTGTATTTTCTAATGTGGAATCCTATTTGTCAAGGGGTGACACACATTGGGGTTCCTCAGAGGAGAATTCTTTTATTATTTTTTAAATCATTAATTTTAGGAAAGTACTATTTATCCAACATCAGTGTTCGCAATCGGTTGAAAAGAGCGGTAATTCATTTTCCAAATCAGTTCCTTGAATATGTTGGGGTGGGCGGCGGGATTGGATGGGATATTTCTTACGCAATTCTTCTACCAAGGTATGAATTTTCCGGTGATATTCTTCGGGCGCCTCAGAGGATTTAGAATAAACCCGGCGATATGCTTTTACCAAATGCGGAAAATGTTCCTGCAAAAAGGGATAATAGCGTTTGATAGAACACGGTTTTAAAAATACCGGATGCGCAACGATAAAATGTGCCTTGATTTCGGCAACCGCCTTAAAAAGATTCTCCAGCATTGCCGGTTTATCGGTAATTCCCGGCAAAATGGGCATGGCATGGACCCCGGCGATAATCCCGTTTTCAACCAGAGTTTTAACTATCTTCAAACGCGCCTGTGGCGTTGGCGCGCGTGGTTCAATAATCCGCTGTAATGGAGTGTCTGTCGTGGTAATTGTCTCGTGAATTTCAAAATTAGAATGTTGAGAAATCTTTTGCATAATGTCTATATCCCGTGTTAGTAAACTGGATTTGGTGATAATCGTAATATCCAATCCCGGATAATCGGATAAGACTTCCAAAATCTGCCGGGTGGATTTCATCCAACGTTCCGCAGGTTGATAAGGATCGGTCGCGGAACCAATCACGATAGCGGCATTTCGCCCTTTGCCCTTCTCTAATTCTTTTCGCAAAATCATGGCGGGATTCGCCTTGATAAATATCTTCCGCTCAAAATCTTGCCAATCCCACAATTCCATAAATTCATGGGTATACCGCGCGTAACAATAAACACAGCCGAACTCACACCCGCGATAAGGATTGATGGTCCAGACATCCGTCATGCGCGACCCTTTGCACCAATTCAACACAGAATGATAGGGGAGAGAATAATAATCCACCTGGTTTTGTTCCATCGTCAGGGGACTTTCCTGAGCTAATCTGGCAATGCCTTTGAGAAAGGGTTTATCGGGATATAAATCTTCAAAGAGTACCAGCGGGGGGACGACTTTTTTGTATTTTTCCAACCTCATACATATAACCTAACTTAAATTAGGTTATATGTCAAGGAAAAAAATCTAAATAACCACTAGGTAAATATATCCTGTACCTATAATGAAGCTAACCAATCAATAGCTTGGTTGATTACATTTGTCGGAGGCCAAACATGTCCACCGGGGAACACATTAATTCTTGTATTGATATAATAATTTCTGAGTGTATTATACGCATTTTGTACTTCATTTAAATTAGAGTCTTGATTTCCGACACAATGATAAACCGGGATATTCCTATCGATATTTCCCAATCCAAATCCGGCTCCGCAGGCAATAATTCCCTTAAAATGCTGCGGATACCTGTAGGCTATGGTATATGACATTCTTGCTCCACCAGACATTCCCCCGGCATAGTAACTATTAGTATCTATGTAATACTTCTGTTTAATATCGTTTAACATAGCGTCTTGTGCTTTCAATATCGGTTCCCAAGGTCCATTTTTAGCGTCTCTGGAACCAACTAATATCCATTGATATTTTAATCCGGCATACATAAATTGCTTGACCGCATATTGTCCATTTCCTCCGGCATCAAAACAAAATAGAACTCGAAAACGGTTTCCCGTGGTGCTATAGCTTTGGGGTAGATATAACGCATAGGTATGCTGGTTATCAGAGCAGGTTACAATCTGGATATGATCCTCCGCGTTATAAGTGGGGGCAGCCTTTACGGCATAAACACCAAACAAAACCACCATACTTAATATAAACATGATTACAATACGCTTTTTATTTATCATATATATAAACCCGTCCTTTCAAGGATAATTTTCATTACCTAATTAAAGTAGTGACTTGTATTTTGAGGATACATTACCATGCCTTTCATAAAAAAAGCAAGATAAATGTTTAAAATAAGTTATCCCAAGAAGGAATTTTATTTTTAACTGGAAGACAAAAATGTAGACAAGATGGATTATCGCATGGAGAATAGGTTTATCGGGGAACAATTTCGACTTCTACATGGTCGTCGGAAACGGTACCGCAGGGACAGGTTTCAATCCAAAAACGGATTTCCGCTTTGATATTCTGCAGGGTTTCTTCACGGGTCATGCCTTGCGCGACACAACGCGGTTCTTTCACCCAATGTGCGATGAACCCCTGTCCTTCGGGTAATTCTTCCAATTTTACAGGATACGCAACCGACATCGCTTTTTCCTTAACATCATTATAGCATGTCTAAAATCATCCCAAAATACCACGGCTTACTTTACACTAGGCCAATAAAATATGTCCCATGAATTTTGGTCTAACAAAGATATTTAAACCAACCATAATCATCCAAAATAAAATTAAAAAAAAATTTTAAGAACGATCAGTTGTGCATTGCCGGCACTGAATTGACTCTTGGAGTTATGGTCATTTTATCGCACAAATCTATAATTTGAGAATACAAGGGATTTTTAGTTTGTTCAAAAAATAGACCGGCAATAAGTTTCATGTCCTGGATTTTGTTGGAATCCGCCTGATAGTTCTGCAACTTATGTTCCCCTTGTAATAAAACAAGACAATAGGAGGGATAATCTTGAAGTAATTTTTCCAAATCAACAATTCCCTTTTTTCGATTGCCCCCTTCGTATTCATAGGAAATTAAAAAATATAAGCTCACTGGAATAAACCGCTTGTAATAACCGTTGTCCTGGGTCCCCAATTCAAGTACCTTACAGGCAAGTCCGTCAGCATGATCCGCATTGAAATGAATACCAACATGCACATACGGTGACATTTCCCATCCGGTAACAGAACGTTCGTCTTTGAAATTGTTCATCAACCTTTGTTCCACACCATGTCCGCCATGTACCACGAAATTGGGTATCGTGATAAACAGATTGAGCAGAACAAAACAATAAAACCATTTTTTCCAGGGAGTTTCCATGAAAAGGACAAACATGGGCACCGCAAACAAGGCGCCCAAACAACCCGCTTGGGCGATAAAATCGAGGATTTCAAAGGTCGTTATCTGCGAAAGCAACTGACCAAAATAATACGACAGGAACATGCCCAGCATCCCATAAAAGATAGAACCCGTAAGAGGTTGAAATAGTGTAAATATCCTCCCCCTTTCCACGAAAACATACATTATCAAAAAAATAAAATAGGAAAAGAGAAACGAAATCATAAGCAACAAGGGATGATACAGAGCTATGAGAATTCCATCATAATTGGCAATTTCCCTAAACATGAACCCGAACGAGTGGATGGATGTATGGGGGGTTTTATAAACCAATATAACCGTCAGACTAATCATTCCCAGAATCATGAATCCGATAATGAGACTGCGTAATGTATGGGATAATTTAAACCTTTCCATCCCCCATAGACAGATCCAAAATCCCGGAAAAACCAGTAACGTATCGAAACGATAGTGGGAGATTTCACATAACACGAACGATAAAAACGTGGCTGCCAAAATCCAGGGAGAAGGCTTTTTGTAAAAGAGATAAAGGAAACCTAAAAACATAGCGGCGACTGTAAAGAAATCTCCATAAAAATCAATATACCCGATAAAATTAATGACCGGCGGCAAACAGGTAAAATATATCAAGCCAAGAACTCTATCCCAAAAACAGTCGGTAACCTGAACGACAAAATATAAACTAAAAAGAATATAAATAACTCCGATGGATTTCCAACAGATTTGCATGGCTGAAACATCGGATATCGCCAATCGTAAAGCGGTATATGAAGAAATATAATCGCGTAACCGTCCACCATCCAATCCCCCATCCCCTTCCATGTGCGGGTACAGCGGACGTATCCAAATAATCGCTGTAATAAAAATTCCGGTTATCAAAAACAGAATAACCCATTGAACCTGAGAGGAAGGTTGCCAAGACGCTAGTTGGGTTTGATATTTCGTCAGCAGGAATACTAAAATCACACAGCCCACTGTAAAATAGAAACCCCACCCGGCAGGATTCCCGTAAACTACCGAATTAAACGCCCAAGTTAATGCACCATTATTGACTAAACTTAATACATAGCACAATGCAATAATAAGAGCAGTTACCCACGGAATCCAGGATGCCTCGGCTATTCTTCGATTATCAATTGATTGTTCTTCCGTAATTTTAGCCTCTACTTTCTTTTCTTTAAAAGTATACACTATCGTCGGCAAATCTAAAAAAAATTGACAATCCCTTCGTGGTTTAGATAAAATCAACCTGTTTTCATGTAAGTTATGGAGCAAGTAATATGAATAAACGTGCATTAAATATTCTTCTTACCTCTATTAGTCTATTAATTCTTTCCTATTACATTTATATTCTCATATCTGATATGGGTTCGTATGCTGACAATGGTTTTCTTTTAACATCAATAATTCTATGTGTAATAAGTGCAATATATTTAATAATTCGGTATGCGAAAATTGGTATGAAAGTTTGCTTTATTATTTTTATTCCAATTCTAAAACTTATCCAAATTATTGGAAATAGTCTTCAGAAAATAAAAGAGCAAAATCTCAAAAGTCAAAGACAGTTACATACCCAAAACCTAAACCAAGAGGGGATGTTAAATTCTAATATTGATAAGAGCACTAGCGAAGTCGAAGGAAAACAGGATGCAACGATAGCTGATTATACTAAAACTATAACCCTTAATCCACAGGATACCGATGCGTATAAATTGCGTGGTAGAGCTTACCTCAAACAAGAAAAATATGATTTGGCGATAGCAGATTTTGCACAAGCCATCGCTCTTAATCCACAAGATTCTATTACCTATAAGTGGGGTGGTAAAGCTTATCTCGAACAAGGAAAATATGATTTAGCGATAACTGCTTTTACGCAAACCATTACCTTAAATCCACAAGATGCTGTTACGTATAACTTGCGTGGTAAAGCTTACTTCGAACAAGGAAAATATGATTTGGCAGTAACGGATTATACCCAAGCTATTACTCTCGACCCGCACGACGCGGATTTTTATTACTCTCGGGGTAACGTATATAAAAAGCTCGCGAAATATGAATTAGCGAAATCAGATTATGCGCAAGCTATTGCCCTTAACCCGACACTTGAGGAATTTCTTGGAGAACAAAGCAGTGATGAGAATAAAGTAAAACAGGAAAAAGTTGATACAGTGGTAAAAAACAACGTACAGGAAGAAGAAACAGACTACTATAGCCAGGGATACTCTTTCTTTAATGAAGGAAATTATGGTGCAGCAATAGCAGAATTTACACAAGCTATCAATCTCAATCCTCAGAATGCATTAGCGTATTTCAATCGTGGATGTGTCTACCATGAGCAAGGAAAATATAATCTAAAGATGGCTAGTAATGACCGAGGAATGTTTGGTGCGGCAATTAATGATTATACGCAAGCCATCACCTTCAATCCACAATTTGTAGAGGCGTATCGCAATCGCGGGATCGCTTACGCTGACCAGGGAAAATATGATTTAGCGATAGCAGATTATAAGCAAGCTATCACTCTCAACCCGCAGGATGCATTGGCATACTTCAATCGTGGGAATGCTTATGGGAAAAAAAGGAAACAGAAATTGGCGATAGCAGATTATACACAAGCTATTAAAATCAACCCTCACGATACATCGGCGTATCTCAATCGTGGGTGTGCTTATTATAATACAGTGAGTTGGAATAATAAGTATGATAAATCTGCTAAACGAGATTGGAAAAAGGTGCTTGAATTAGACCCAACGGGTGCCGGGCAATCAGCAAAGTATAATCTTGAGTTCGGAAAGATTGATATAATTTCTATGTATAATCCAGCAAAGTATAATCTTGAGTTAGTAAAGAGTAGTATAATTTCTATAATTCCCAGAACGATTCATCTAGTTATAGGTCTATTACTCTTCTATTATAGTTTACAATTTGTGATAAAAGAAGATTATAAATGGGGAACTTTTATACTAATACAAGCGATTATTTGTAGTACTTTAGCTCTTCGTGTCCGTGAGCCTTTTTCTTCTAGGATGAGGTTGCTGGGCATACCTTTAGTGCTCTCTTGGATAGGCGAGGCCGTAATTATAGAAGGTGTGTCCGACGGTAATGCTGATTTCATAGTATTTGGAGTTTTTATTCTAATAGTTCCGACTTTCCTTGGATGGATAATTCTATTTGGAAAAATGAATGTAAAGCAACCAATAAGTACAGAATCAGGACCACTTGCGCTATGTGAAATAGCAAAGATGGAGAAGGAGCAGAGAAAAAAGATTAGGAGAAATGATAACTATGATAAAGAAGATTATAAATTTACCGGACAAGATCGGGAAAAAGCGGTTGAATTAGACCCAACTTGTTTTACTGAACAAACTGCTAAGCACTATATGAATGAGCATGGATTTTATGGTAGCGGTACTAGTGAAAAAAAAGAACTTACCGACAAAAAATCTTCTACAAAATACCGGCGTTCTGCCGACAAAAAAGCGTCTGTAAAATACCAACTTGAATGGAGTGAAGGATACCAACTAATTTACGACATCTTCATAGGAAGAATTGCACGAAAAATGGGCGCAAATAAGTTTATTATCTTTTTAATCCTTAGCATACCTGTCGGGATTATATTTATGATAATAATGTCATATGAGGACCATCAGTCCATATCAAGCCACATTTTTTTAGCACCGATATTGGGATTCTGTGTTCTTATCGGTCTATATATTGGTTTTTGGGCGCTAGTTACATTTACTACCCCAATATGGGTTCGTATAATTGGTTATCCCTGCCCCAAGTGCAAAAAATGGAGAGGGAAATGCATAAAACAAGAATTGCTGAATACACATGAAGAAACCACCGCAGGATTAGAAAATGAAACAGAAAATGTACATATAAGAGGAAACCCGTACCTCGGTGTTCGTGATCGCTCAGAAACACGTGAAACAGGAAGGCGTATAAAGAAGATCTATAATGTTGTTGTTGAAGATTACCGAATATACTATATGTGTAAACAATGTAATAATGAATGGAATGATGATGGCTCCCAAGAGAAATCCAAGTCTTTAATGTCATCTGAATATGTTTAATCATCAAATTTCCCTGATTCACCAAAAATTCTTCGGTCCCTTCACTTTGTTCAAGGGTAAACTCCAAAAGCATTCCCTCAAGAATGACAAACTCACGGGAATAAATCCCTACACTACGTGTAGTGTAACCTTTATGGGTATATCCCTTAAACCCTAAACCCGAAATATTCTTGAATACCTAATATCCAATCCATCTAATTACTTTTGACAATCAGCGCATTATTCCCAAAATGGCAATCTGATTATGTCTACACAAACTAAGTCTGAAATCAAGAAAGATGTTTTTCGCGGAGTATGCCAAAAGCCGTTTGTTTCAAAAGGTATCTTCCAACTAAACCTGGCTGACAGCCCTTATCCCCAATGATTACTTTTTGTCTACACTTTCACGATGCGTCGAGAATGGAGCAAAGCGGATTTCCCCGACGTATTTTCCAAAATTTTATTGACAATACCTCCAACTACTGCCAGAATTCATCATTGGAATTTTAATATATGCATGGCTTATTCATTGTTTTATTCGTTATCGTAGTAATTGCACTTATCATCTTTGGGATTATCCAGTCCGCCAAACGGCGGCAGGCATGGCAGCAGTTCGCCAATAGTCATGGGCTTTCTTATTCAACTTTCGATACGGTAGGAATACCGGATAGATATTATGATTATCAATTATTTAAAGAAGGGCACAGTAAAAAAGCATCCAATCTATGCATGGGAAAAGATAAAGATTTGGATGTCTCCGCATTTGATTACCAATACATCACGGGGAGCGGAAAAGATCAACAAACCCATTATTTAACCTGCTTCGTCATTACCTCTCCATTGGTATTCAAACATCTCTCTATCCGCCCGGAAAGTATTTTTGATAAAATCGGGGAAGCCATTGGATTCGACCCTATTCAATTTGAATCTGCCGAATTCTCCAAAAAGTTTCATGTCAAATGCGAGGATAAAAAGTTCGCCTATGATATTGTTCACGCGCGGATGATTGAGTTTTTAATGCAAGATCCAAAACATATCTACATCGAAGCGCAATCCCATTCCATCCTGTTTCACCGAAATAAACGTATCTCCATCCCGGATGTGGAACTTTTGTTAATCGAGGCGCACAAGTTTATTGACCTGACACCGGATTATGTAAGACAACAAATTTCTTCGCAAACGGGGACAAATTAGATTATGCCGGTATTAATCGTTTTACTTATCATCATCCTTCTCCCCGTTATTTTCTGTATTGTCACCTATAATTCTATCGTGAAATTGAATCAATTGATTAGCGAATCCTGGTCGGATATAGATACGGAATTGAAGAGACGTTATGATTTAATTCCCAATTTGGTCGAGACGGTAAAAGGGTATGCCGCACATGAGAAAACAGTATTTGAAGACATTGCCAAAGCACGGGCGGCAGCGATTGCCAATACGGGAAATCCGGCATCGCAAGCACAAAATGAAAATCAATTGGTACAAAGTTTAAAAAGTTTATTTGCTGTCGCGGAAGGGTATCCCGAACTCAAAGCCAATCAGAACTTTTTAAAGCTTCAACAAGAATTAACCAATACAGAAGACCGGATTCAAGCGGCGCGCCGATTTTATAATGCCAATGTACGGGATTTAAATAATAAAGTTCTCACATTTCCCAGCAGTCTCATCGCTTCCATGGGCGGATTCAAAACCAAAGATTTCTTTGAAATTGATTCCCTGGATGCGCGCAAACCCGTTGTCGTCTCTCTCAATCCATAATTCAGTTTTAAAACAACTCCTCATGAAAAATATCTCCTCTTTGCAAAAGAAAATTCGAAATCTCATTCATCGTTTTGATGGAACTGTGGGGGTTGCTTTCAAAAATTTCAAAACCAAAGAGGAATTTTATCTCAACGCCGATGAGCGCTTTCCAACGGCTTCCACCATCAAAATTCCCATCATGGTGGAAGCGTATTATCAAGCCAAAGAAGGTAATATTAAATTATCGGATACTCTCACTTATCATCAAAAAACTCATGTCGGCGGGTCGGGGATTATTCAATTTCTTTCCGATGGTCTCAAAATTTCCGTGTATGATGCCATGTTCCTGATGATTGTATTGAGTGATAACACGACGACCAATATGTTGATTGATCTTCTGGGTGTTAAGAACATTAATGCCCGCATGGAATCGTTGGGATTAAACAATATTAAAGTATTCCGCAAAGCATTTTCCAAAAAAGCGGAAGTAGAACCCAAACTTTGCAAGAAATATGGATTTGGAATGGCGACACCCCATGAGATGAATATCCTTTTGGAAAAGATTTATCGTGGTCAGGTGCCGGATAAATCGTCTTGTAAAAAGATGATTGAGATTATGAAAAACCAGTTTTACGAAGGACAATTACGCCGCTGGGTGCATGGAAAAAAAGTCTGGGTCGCCAACAAAACCGGCTCTGTAACCGGAGTTCGCAATGATGTCGGCATTGTGCATACGCCAAAATCCGATTGGGCTATTTCCGTATATTGTAAAGAAATGAAAGACCTGCGTTGGGAATTGGATAACAACGGTCAGTTACTAATTGCTACCATTTCCAAGACTGTGTTTGAATATTATTCTTAACTCGGAACCTCTATTCCAAAATCCTTGTTGTTTAATATCAGAAGTTGGTCTATATTTAATTTATCCCTTTTAGGAGGTCGGTTATGTATAAAAATGTATTTCTGTCGGTACTTTCCTTTCTTTTTCTAAACATTATTGCCTACGCACTCCCCAGCGGATTTACTCTTACCACAGTGACCAGCGGATTGAATCAGGCGATTACGATTCGATTTGCGCCCGATGGCCGGATGTTTTATCTGGATCAATACGTGGGCCAGGTACGCATCATGAGTAACGTCAGTGGGAACTATGTTTTGAACCCAACACCGTGGGCGACCATCGCCGTGGACTCAATTGCCGGATCCGAACGGGGGTTGTTGGGAATTTGTTTCGATCCCAATTTTACAACCAATCACTATATTTATTTTTACCATTCGGTCTCCGGCAGTTATGACAATCGCGTTATTCGTTTGACGGAAGATACAACAACCCACTTGGCAAATCCACTTAGTATTGTCACGGTTCTTGAAATTACCGATAGTAATCCCGCTACCAATCATAACGGGGGGAATTTAACTTTCGGTCCCGATACCATGCTCTATATCACAGTTGGAGATGGTGGAGGTTCACCGGGAACACGCTCACAGGATACCACCATTTTTCAGGGAAAAATTCTACATGTAAATCCCTATGGTACTTTGCCGGTGCCGTATATCATTCCTTCACAACTATTTTACTGTTTGGGTTTGAGGAACAGTTTCGACATGGCATGGAATCCCGTGAATAATGTTCTTTACGCCTCCGAAAATGGCCCTACCGAAAACGATGAAATCAACCGGATTGTCCTGGGTGGAAATTATGGCTGGCCGACGGTCGAAGGATATTCCTCTGACACACGTTTCATTAACCCGATTTTTGATTTCAGCAGCACGA
This sequence comes from uncultured bacterium, assembly GCA_963768165.1. Lineage (GTDB taxonomy): Bacteria > UBP4 > UBA4092 > UBA4092 > UBA4092 > CAVYHJ01. The sequence continues at coordinate 1,094,920 of CAVYHJ010000002.1, forward strand.
CCACCGTCGCACCCACGGGGATTTGTTTTTACCCGGCGTCGGGATATTTTCCTGCAAAATATCACAATGATATATTTCTCGTAGATGTCAATTATGGCAATATCTGGCATTTCAAATTGATGGGAGCCAATCTGGATTCGATTGATACGGCCAATAGCGACCTGCCCTTCGGGCGCGTCCCACCCTACACTTATGCAGACATTGAACCGGGTCCGGATGGGAATTTATATCTCGCCGCGTTCACCAGTATTCAGAAACTTTCCTATACTGTTAGTGTTGACCAGTGGATGTTATATGATCAGCCGATGGATTAACTATAATCGGATTACTATTTTCTAAAAGCACTATACAAGTCTGTCGAATAGGGAACCCAACAGCAACCTTCAGGAAATTCTTTTTTAAGCAAGGTACGTAATTCCATAAAAAACTTAACTTTGGTTTCGGAATTCATGGCATTGCCTACGTAGGAAAATGAATTCGCCAAACCAATATATCCATCAAACGTCAAATAGGTCTCATGTCGAAAAACTCGTTTTTGAATCCGTTTGAATAATTGGGATTCTTTAAGGTGTTTATCCGCTTCTTTCGAGTCGTTTTTTTTCCACAAATCCGTTTTATAATCGGAATTATATTTATGAATCAAATCTTGTATGGCTTGGAGATAGGCGGCTTTCTTTTTGTCCCGCGAATTCCACCAAATGGCAACTCCCCCGTTTGGTTTTAAAACCCGATGACATTCTTTCAATGTTTTCGGCACGTCAAACCAATGAAACGCCTGCGCCGTTGTTACCAAATCCGCACACGCTGTCTTGACTTGGATATCTTCCGCGGTACCATGCCGATAATCAATCTCTACTCCCGCTTCTTTCGCTGCTTTTTTTCCCTGCTCTATCATTTCTATGCTGAGTTCAATCGCAACGACCTTCCAGCCCCGTTTCGCCATAGCAATCGCCGCTTTACCTGTCCCTGCACCTACATCTACAATTGTTGAGTCGGATGACAATCGAAATCGTTGTTCCAGAAAATCATACAGTTCCTTTGGGTATTCCGGACGGTAGGCGCGATAGGCTTCCGCACATTCATTAAATTTGGATTCCGGCATGGAAATATTGTAACATTGAGCATGGAATTTAAACAGTAAGGAGCATCTCATGTCTGTCATTCGTCAATTTGATATGAAAACCAAACCCGACGGGTGTAAATTAACCGCTTATGGAATTCATCGGGCAATGAAGGGCGAGCCACCGGGGGTTGAATTGCATTATCACGATTGCGATGAATATTATTTTGTGATTGAAGGGAAAATTCGGGTGCAAGAGGATGAACAAGAATATATTCTTCAAGCAGGAGATGTGTTATGCACCCCAATGGGGCAGCAACATTCTTTATTGGAATTTTTGGAAGACAGCACCATCCTCTGGTTGGAGGATGAATTGAAAGGACAAAAACGAACCGGACATTTGCATAAATAAAATGAGCTATCCAATCGAAAATAAAGTAGTGATTATTACCGGCGCATCCTCCGGCATTGGGAGAGAAACTGCCCTCGCTTTTGCACAGGAAAAAGCCATAGTTGTGCTTGCCGCGCGGCGCGAAGATAAATTACTAGAAATCGCCAGCCAAATTCAAAATAACGGCGGACAGGTTTTGATTGTGAAAACCGATGTCTCCAAACTCACGGATGTCGAAAACCTTATCAAAACTACCATCGACAGATTTAACCGCATTGATATTTTAGTGAATAACGCGGGTTGGGGAATTCATGCGTCCGTCAAAGACACACCCATTCAGGATATGAAAGATATATTTGACACTAATCTCATGGGTCCTTTCTATACCATGAAATCGGTTCTTCCCATTATGAAAAATCAAAAGTCGGGTCATATCATCAATGTCGCATCCGTCATCGGACGCCGCGGAATGGGCATGAGCGGAGCTTATTGCTCTACCAAATTCGCCCTGATTGGATTAACGGAATCTTTGCAAGTGGAATTGCATAATAAACCCATCCACGCCAGCATCGTCTGCCCCGGACTCACCAATACGGATTTTGGCGTCAATATGCGCGAACCTGTCAGAACCACAAAAAAGAATATTTGGGAAAATGGTGTCCCCTCCGCCAAAGTCGCCCATGCCATCGTCCGTTGCGCCCAAAAACCAAAACGCGAAGTTTATATCACTTGGTACGACCATGCTATGGTTTATGTCAATACCCTTTTCCCCGGATTTATTGAATATCTTTTGACCAGGTATAGAGGGAAATAACCTACTCATCCTTAAACTACCGTCCGACTTATAAAAAGGCGTTTATTATGAATTTGTAAATGTATTATTTGACAAGTAGATTGAATCAGATTATATTAACAAAATATTCTTACAAGAGGGAATATGAGTTTATTACAATTTGAAGCAGATGATTTATTGAAAATGCCCAAAAGATTTGTCACAACGGATGTGCTTGATATGATCCAAAATTCAAATGGGGAGTTTGAGAGAAAACTGATTTCTGAGAATAAAAGAGAACAGTTCTATTTGAATTATGGACGTTATGGGAGAGATTCGTTAATATTGAAATATCAAACGCGAGGGAGAGAGGTTGTAATCTTGGCAAGGTTGGATATAACAGGTACACCCCATCGGAATCCACCGACAGATGACTATCCGGATGGAAGGTTGATTCAAGGACCTCATATTCATTTATATAAAGAAGGCTTCGATGATAAATTTGCTTTTCCAGTTAATGAAGTGCAAGACTTAAAGTTACAGGATATAAATAACGGGGTTGAAATATTGGAAGACTTTCTTGAATTTTGTGTAGTGAAAAATTTACCCCCCATACAGGTGGTTTTATGAGCACTCAACGATTAGATTGTGAAAAAGTGGTTAACCAGTATCTTCATTGGCTGAAAGATAATGTTTCTGTGCGAAATGTTCAAGGGGCTTGTGAAATTACCACACCATTCTTAGACCGTCACAATGATTATATACAGATATTTGTTGAAAAAAATGGACCGGATTATATTCTTACTGATGATGGATATACCCTTGGTGATCTTAAGAGTAGCGGATTAACCATTACTCCTGAAAAAAGAAAAAAAACACTTCAAACAATAGTAAATGGATTTGGTGTACAGATAGACGATGGTGATAGACTTATTGTTAAAACAACAGCCGAAACCATCGCACAAAAAAAACATAATCTAATCCAAACAATACTATCTGTTAATGATATGTTCGTAATGGCGGAAGAACGTGCTTTGCCACTATTTAAGGAGGATGTTGCAGCTTTTTTAGACGCTAAGGAAATTCGATATACTCCAAGTTTTCGTTTGTCAGGCAAGAGTGGTTTCGACCATACTTTTGATTTTTCCATACCTAAAACAAGAAAACGTCCCGAAAGGATTCTAAGAGCAATAAATCAGTTAACAAAAGATGCGACAACCTCTTGTATTTTCTCTTTCCGTGACGTATTAGAAGTAAGAGATGACCAATTTGAGCCTTTTGTATTTGCAAATGACCAACAATCAAATGTCTCTAATGAGAATATAGGTGCATTAAAGAATTACGGAATACGGTGCGTTCCGTGGGGTGAACGCGATAACATTATTGATGATCTCGCAGCCTAATACTTTCTTTATATAGTACTTTCCATTTTATATGCCAAAGAAATAGTAATAACGATAAGAAATTTCCCTACCCAATAATCTCTTGATTCGGTGATTAAATCTAGTTGACAACTAATCTCATCGTTACAATACTTTTCCCTTTCACTCAACAATATTTTTTCACTATTCTGCTATAATCATGTCAATTAAAATAAAGAAGGGAATAAACCTTGCGTATCATGGGTATTGACCCCGGTTTGCAAATCACCGGGTATGGAATTGTAGACACGGCGTGCGACGGAATCCGCCTGGTGGAAGCCGGTTGTATTCGCACCAATATCAAAAACAAACTGGAAATACGTTTGAAAACCATCTTTGATGAATTATCCGATGCCCTCACTGAATTACAACCCGATGTGGTCTGCGTAGAAAACCTTTATTCTCATTACTCTCATCCCAAGACTGCGATTATTATGGCGCATGCCCGTGGAATCATGTATCTTGCGGCACAACAAAAAAATATTCCCTTGGTGCAATATTCCGCCACACAAATTAAAAAGTCCTTGACTGGATATGGCAGAGCCTCTAAAATACAAATCCAACGCATGGTGCAAAATGCTCTGCGATTAACCGTTCCGCCCAATCCGGTGGACGTGACCGACGCGCTGGCGGTTGCCTTGTGCCATTCGAATGTAATCAATCATAAAGTAGGAGTACTCCGTTGATTAGTCAACTCACAGGAAAAATCGTTCAAGCGGAACGCCGGAAAAAAGACAGTATCGCTTTGTTGGATATTAACGGCATCGTCTATGAAATGTTTATTCCTAGCGGACTGGTCGAAGAAATCAAAGAAAAAATCAATAAGGCGAAACGCGAAAACATTGACGGCAAACTGACTTTCTTTACCGTGCATTATATCGAAGGGGGAATGGGCGGAGGACCTTTAACTCCCCGCCTTATCGGTTTCCTCGACCCTCTCGACCGTGATTTCTTTGAACTCTTTACCTCCGTCAGCGGGTTGGGAGTTCGCACTGCTCTTAAAGCGATGGTTGTTCCTATTAATGAAATCGCACGTGCCATTGAAAATGCCGATGAACTGCGCTTGGATGCTCTACCGGAAATTGGATTATCCACCGCCAAGAAAATTATTGCAGAACTTAAAGGCAAAATGGCGAAATTTGCTCTGATGAAAGAATCCAAACCCCTGACCGCCAAATCACAAACCGAAATTGACCTTAAGGAAGAAGCGTTGATTGTCCTCACGCAATTGCAGTATAGTAGGATGGAAGCCGAACGCATGATTGAAAAAGCGTTCGTGCGTAACAAGAAAATCAAAGACGCCGAGGAACTAATCGCCGAAGTATTTAAACAAACAAATCCCTAAACCAAGTAGGGGCAGACCCCCGCATCTGCCCTAAAACACCTTAGCATATTTAATTTTGGAAGGGCAGACGCGGGGGTCTGCCCCTACAGTATATAAAAGATAAAAAATAATTTATGACCAGAGAACGCATCGTCTCCGCCGCACCCCTAAGCGCGGAAGAAGAACAAATCAATATCACTCTCCGACCAGAGAAATTGTCGGAGTATATTGGACAAAAACAACTGGTTGAGAAATTAACCATTTCCTTGACAGCCGCTAAAAAGCGCGCGGAACCGTTGGAACATGTTCTCCTGCACGGTCCGCCGGGATTGGGGAAAACCACTCTCGCTCACATTATCGCTCATGAAATGGGTTCCAAATTGGTGGGCACCTCCGGCCCTGCTCTTGAACGCACAGGAGACCTAATGGGACTTCTCACCAATCTCGATAAAGGGGATGTTCTGTTCATTGATGAAATCCACCGCCTGCCCAAGATTGTAGAAGAATTTTTGTACCCTGCCATGGAAGATTTCAAAGTGGATTTTATTGTGGATAAAGGGATTTACGCCAAGACTCTCAACGTCCCTCTCAAACAATTTACCCTGGTGGGCGCTACCACGCGCGCAGGATTACTCTCCGCACCACTCCGGGAACGGTTTGGAATTTTCCATCACATTGATTTTTATCCTGAAGATGAAATCCGGGAAATTGTCGTTCGCTCCGGCAGTTTATTGAAAGCCAATCTGAATGATGATGCCTCTTATGAAATCGCTAAACGAGTTCGTGGAACTCCCCGTATTGCCAACCGGGTTCTCCGCCGGGTGAGAGATTATGCCGAAGTGAAAGCGGATGGGAAAATCACTCTCGACATTGCCAAAAAAGCCCTTGAAATGGAAGGGATAGATGACCACGGACTTGATGACCTTGACCGTAAATTCCTAAGGATTATTATTGACCATTATGACGGCGGACCCGTCGGAATCGAAGCCATCGGTGCCACCCTCAATGAAGAACTCGACACCCTGGTAGACATGGTTGAACCCTATTTACTCAAAATCGGTTTCCTCAAACGCACCCGCGCCGGTCGCAAAGCCGGTCTCTCCGCCTACAAACATCTCAACATCCAATCCGACAAACCCGCTCAATCAGGGTTGTTTGAAGAAGAGTAACATGACTCATACTACTCATTCTGTAAATAATATTCCTATCCGATTGACGGATGAACGCTGGAATCACATTGTGGAAAACCATGACGATATGGCAGGATACTACTATGATGTGTTAGAGTCAGTAAGCAACCCAACTTGGGTTATGGAAGGTGACCAAGATGATTTATGGGCGGTAAAATTGATTTCCAAGACAAAAGCAATACTTGTCATCTTTAAAGAAGATAAAGAGATTAATGATGGATTCATTATCACAGCCTTCATCACAACAAAATTAAACAAGGTATTGAAAAGGAAATTTATATGGCAGCCGTAGCAGTAAAAGAAATCTTTCAAGCACTACCGCATATCAAGAAAACAGGCGCAAAACATCTTTGGTTTGATTTTGATGAAAAAGCCGACGTCCTCTATATCAGCCTGGAACGACCGCAAAATGCCACAGATACCGACATTTTAGACGATGGAATTTTTCTCCGAATGCGCGGTAAAAAAGTGGTGGGTATTACGGTCACAAATTATAGCAAAAAGTTTATGGATTAATATCATATACTTGTGCTAAAGTTGTGGGTTAAAATAGCCTATATGCAAAATTCCATTCAACAAATTAAACGCCGCATTCTGCCAATACTAAAACGCAATGGCGTACGCCGAGCAGGATTATTCGGTTCTATCGCACGGGGACAAAATCATCGGAAAAGCGATATTGATCTCTTAGTGGAATTAAAAAAAGATTTTAGTTTGCTGGATTTTGTAGGTCTAAAGTTGGAACTGGAAGAAAAATTACATCTTAAAGTAGACCTGGTAGAATACGATTGTATCAAGCCTTTTCTGCGTAAAAACATACTTGAACAACAAATCCCCATCCTGTGAAACGCGATATTCGGTTATATACGGAAGATATCCTCGAAAGTATTGGCAAAATCCAGAAATATACTCGAAATGTCCGTAAAAAGGAATTCTTATCAAATGACCAATTACAAGATTCCGTTCTCAGACGTTTGGAAATCATTGGAGAAGCCGTTAAGAATATTCCAGAAGATATCCGGGAACAATGTCCCGATATCCCTTGGAAGAAAATTGCCGGACTGAGAGATGTTTTAATTCACGAATACTTCGGCGTAAACCTTGAACGAGCGTGGATGGTGGCAAAGAAAGATTTGCCTGATTTACAAAAGAAAATAAAACACATCTACAAACATCTCAACATCCAATCCGACAAACCCACTCAATCGGGATTGTTTGAGGAGGAATAACATATATCAGGAATAGGTTAAGCAAAAAATGCCTATGCATCTTTAAACTGCAAAAACGTACCTCTTGACACTTTTCCCCCTCCTTCTGGTATCATATACCGCAATGATATGCGAGACTAGAAATCAATTCACCCGCGACTCCGAAGCCGTAAGTCTATTCCAAGGAATAACCCATTTATGAGTAACATAATGTCGAGGCTGTTCAGTTCAAAATGCACCGCCTGTGGTGCTAATGTGAAAGATCCTGTGCTCGCACCTGTGGTGGCGGGGTTGGGCCGAAAAGCAAAGGTATGCCGGTCTTGCGCCGATGGATTCCGAGGGGGAGACACCGCACTGATCAAAGCTTCCTACGGCAGTGACGAGGACGTAGTGCAAACTGTGAAATCGCTACTCACCAAGGGAGCTGACGTTAATACCAGAGATGAAAACGGTGGAACCGCGCTTATGGTGGCATCTTGGTACGGTAACTTGGCGTTGGCAAAATTACTGATAGCAAATGGCGCGGACATCAACGCCATGATGGATGACGGTACAACCGCGTTGATTGAGACATCTAGGCGTGGTGCAAGCAGAGAATTGGCGAAGTTCTTGCTCGCCAATGGTGCCAACCCGAATGTTAGGTACAAAGGCCAAGGTGACAATCGGTATGCTATCATCAAGGTGGGTACAACCCCTCTTTTGATGTGGGCCTCCTTCGAAGGCACTAGCGACATATGTAAAGCACTTCTCAAAAGGGGAGCCGACGTTAACGCCAGAGATGACCAAGACAGGGACGCGCTAATGTTAGCTTCCAAGAATCGGGATAGCGAGCTAATGCAGCTGTTGCGCGCTAGAGGGGCCAGTGGGGCTGCCGAAGCAGAAGCTGAGGCAAGACAAAAACGTCACGACGCAGAAGTTGCTAAGGAAGCAGAAGCCTATAGAAAACGTCGTGACGCGGAACTTGCCGCGGAACTTGCCGAGGCAAAACGTCTCGAAGCAGAAGCTATAGCAAAAGGTGATCTATTGCCGCGTACGTCGGAGCCAACGGTATCCGGAGATCAGAGCGAAGGAACTTTCCGCGCTGTAGGCCTGACGTGGCAGTTAGATCCGGCACTTAGCGAAATGTACTTGGAAGATGCGGAGAGCTACGCTGCCAAACTCACACTCGCGGGAGGTAGTTGGCGGTTACCAACGGTGCACGAATTGGATGCCCTATACAAAGCAAAGATTTTATCTCCTGTCATTGTTTCTTATCCCGGGATGAATAAAGGCTGGTACTGGTCGGGGTCACCTCATCCTGATGGCAACACTTTTTGTGTCAACTTCAAAAATGGATCGGTCGCTGGCAACGTCAATGGCAAAGCCATCAGTGTTCGTTGTGTAATTCGTGACGCCGCAAAAACGGAAGCATCACAAGGCACAAAGCAGGCAAATTTGGCGCAGAAGCCGCCCAAGGTTGCGGTAGCCGGAGAGCAGAGCGAACGAACATTCTTCGCAGCGGGCCTCACGTGGCAGTTGGATCCAGCACCTTGGAAAATGGACTGGGAAGATGCGAAGAGCTATGCCGCCAGGCTCACACTCGCAGGAGGTGGTTGGCGGTTGCCAACGGTGAGAGAATTGGAAACCTTGTACCAAGCAACACTGTCGTCTCCGACCATTGCTGCTTACCTTGAGATGGATGAAGGTTGGTATTGGTCGGCGTCGCCGAGTGAGTCTGATCCGACAAGATACATCTGGGGCGTCAACTTCAGTACAAAAAGGGGTGGCGAAGTCACAGGCCACGACACCACCTGTACCGAAGCGGTCCGTTGTGTGAGGACATAGATGCCCGCTGAAAAGCATGGCGATCCCAATCGAGGTCACATAAGCTCAGTCGGTTGGCTTTTTTTATACGTAAAGAATTTAAGTGCTCTTTATGGTATTCCCGAAGATTCCATTTGAACGATAGAAATAAAGATAGCATCTATTTTCCTCGATTCCTCCGCATTACTTTTCTATAGCTTTGTCTTTTTTCGATTCTCTCTATAAAAGAAGATATGTATTAGTTGTCAGTCCTTGTGATGTGTGATAAATTTTATAATTAAGAGGTAAATAATAGGTGATGGCAGAACAGACAATTTCATGGGGTGAATTATTATTCCAACATGCCCGGAATACACCCGGAAAGACCGCGATTATTGCTCCCCCGCACCGGATTTCCTATCAGGACTTGGAGAAACAGGTCAACCGGTTGTGTAACTGGTTATTGGAAAACGAGTTGCAAAAGGGAGACCGTCTGGCGGTTATTTGCGACAAGAGCCCTCAATTTATTATTGCCTTTTTGGCATGTCTAAAGACTGGTATTATTTTTACCCCGTTGAATTTCCGCACCCCGCCGGCGGAAATGGAATTTGTTTTAAAACTCACGACTCCCAAACTCTTACTGGCGGATGTGGAATATTTGATGGAATATTACGATGTACTTGAATCCGTATTTCCCATTTATAACCGTTTAATAAACAGCCACATGCGGAGTTTTGGTCCCCGCTGGATCGATGTGATTGATAAATCATCGGACAAGGAACCTGCTGTTTCGGTCTCCAACGACGATGTCGTTTATCTCAATTTCACATCAGGAAGTACGGGTTCACCAAAATGCGCTTTAACCACGGGAGCGAATCTTTATTGGAATACGCGGGCGGCAGTGGAGACCTTGGGACTGACCCAAGACGATGTGCACTTTTCCATGTTTCCGGTGTATGGCCATCCCCATGAATTGTTATGCCGGGCGATTTACCTCGGTGGGACAATGGTGTTGCAAGATCAGTTATCCCCGAAAACCATCGCACGGATTTTATCAGAACACAAAGTCACGCTTTTCATGGCAGTACCTAGTTTGATTGATATGCTGGTGTCGGTGATGGAGGACGAAAAAAGCGAATTGGATTTCTCGAATTTGCGGATGTTGGAAGCGGGAGGAATGCACTCGACGGACGGATTGACGGCACGAATTCGTAAAACCTTTAAGAAATATGGAACCTTATTTTTACCCGTGTGGGGTAGCACGGAAACAGCGGGGATTGCTCTGGCCTCCCTAGTCGAAGGGGAGCGGCCAATGGGGTCGGTTGGAAAACCGCTAAAATATTATGAAACGAAAATCGTGGATGAGGATGGAAATGAATGTTTACCCGGGGAAGTCGGTGAATTGGTTGTGCGGGGTCCGGGAGTTGTAAAGGAATATATGAATGATTCTGAAGAAACCGCGCGGGCGTTTTGGGATGGCTGGTATCATACGTCCGATTTGATGAAATGTGACGAGAATGGGTTTTATTATTTCGTGTATCGGCGGCAGGGGATGATGAAAGTCGCCGGGATGAAAGTGTCTCCGCAGGAAATAGATAATGTGTTATCCCTCCATCCCAAAATCAAGGAAGCGATTTGTGTCCCGGCGTATGACCAATTACGCGGGGAAATCCCTAAAGCCATTGTCGTATTGAAACCCAATGAACACATCACTCCACAGACAATCAAGAAATATTGCCGGGAACATCTAGCAGAATATAAAGTGCCGCGCGCCGTCGAATTCTGGCCTTACCTGCCCAAAACCGCCACTGGTAAAATCGACCATAAAAAAATCAAACAGATGGTATTGGACGGAAAGAGACCCATGCCGAAACCAAAGTCTCCACAGCCTGCGGGAATGTTATAACAACTGCATATCGCATCGCTTTCTTACCCGGCTGAATGGTTAAAATAAAATAGATTACAAAAATCAGCAATTAATTTTTCTATTTCTTTTCGAGTGTAGCGTTTCTCAAAATTGAAAGTAGTTGTATTTCTTTGATAATATGGTGTAACAATTAATCTATTTGATTATGACGAAAGACATACTATTACAACTAATCGGCCCTTTACCAAAAAAGGTGGGCTTAAATCCTATTACGCTGGAATCGGTGGATTGTGGTGGTTATATACGGGAAAAAATTGAGTACAACGTCGAATCCAACGAACGGGTTAAGGCTTATATTCTTATTCCGAAAAATATCAAGTCGCGGGTTCCTGCTGTCTTTTGCCATCACCAACATGCCGGCCAATTTGAATTGGGGAAAAGTGAAGTTGTGGGTCTGGTAGGAGACCCTGACCAGGTTTATGCAAACGATTTGGCGGAACGGGGATATATCACTTTTGCGCCGGACGCGATTGCTTTTGAAGAAAGAAATTGGAGCGGAAATTCCGGTAAAGCGGAATATTTTGCCCTGGCTACCCGGCTTGTGCAAGGGTATACGTTAATGGCTAAAGTCATTCATGATATGTCCGTTGGTCTCGATTATCTCGTAACCAGACCCGAAGTCGAGAAAAACAAAATAGGTTTCATTGGCCATTCCTACGGCGGACGCATGGCCATCTGGTCACCTGTCTTTGACAACCGGATCAAAGTATCCGTCTCCAATTGCGGATGTATCAATTATAAAGATTCACTACCTAATAATGTTGGTATACAAATGGAATTTTGCATTCCCGGTATTCTCCAGCATGGTGATATTGAAGATATTGTTAGACTGGTAGAACCGTGTCCGCTGTATATCTCCGCCACGGATGATGATATATGGAGTTACGGTGCACAAAAAATCTATGATTATGCTAAATCTGCTTTTACTCACGGAGAACTGAAACTCAAAATCTGGCATGGTAAACATCTCTTTACTAAAGAGATGCGCGAAGAAGCTTATTTGTTTTTGGATAAATATTTAAAATAGAAAAAGTGTATTACCTTCCCAACATTGATGGTTTCAAACGTAATCGGTTCCGAATGAATCCCATGCGTCGAGAGGTTATTACCATCCCAGTTTTCGCTGATAGTCCTTATCCCACCGCGACAGAATGACTTTCTGGCGGGTGTAAAACGATACGCTTTCCGTTCCTTGCATGTGCAGGTCGCCAAAGAAAGAACGGTTCCAACCGGAGAATGGGAACACCGCCATCGGCGCAGGGATACCTACGTTAATTCCGACCATGCCGCACTTGATTTCCCGCAGAAATTGACGGGCGACACTTCCGCTATTCGTAAAAATAGTCGCGCCATTCCCATACGGACTTTGGTTGGCAATGGTAATCGCTTCATCTACGCTTGACACTCGAATCATAGAAAGGACCGGACCAAAGATTTCATCCTGTGCGATACTCATCTGTGGTTTCACATGATCAAACAAGGTCGGGCCCACAAAAAATCCCTCTTTCGGAATACCTGTTCGGCCATCACGCACTAACTTAGCGCCTTCTGCCGCGCCTTTGTCAATATACGATAAAACCCTATCCTTTGCCGCTTGATCAATGACAGGACCCATCTCTGCTTTTTCATCGGAATAAGTGTTGCCAATTTTAAGAGAACTCATTGTGTTTACAACTCGCTCTTTTAATTCTTCCCCATGTTTCTCCAACCCAATTAGAATTGAACCAGCCATACAACGTTGCCCACCGCAGCCGAATGCCGAACCCATAATCGCGCGCGTCGTGGTCGCAGGCTCCGCGTCCGGCATCACAATCAACACATTTTTTGCACCGCCTCCACATTGTACTCGTTTCCCATTCTGGCACGCCAAACCATATACATGTTGGGCAATTTTGGATGAACCGACGAAACTCACCGCCGAAATATGCGGATGAGTACAAAGTGCATTCACAACTTCCTGTCCCCCATGCACAATATTCAAAACCCCTTCCGGCAATCCGGCTTCCAGAAATAATTCCGCTAACCGATTTGCCGTAAGAGGAACCTTCTCGCTGGGTTTGAGAATAAATGTGTTTCCGCACGCAATCGAAATAGGAAACATCCATAAAGGAATCATTGCGGGGAAATTAAATGGAGTAATTCCCGCGCACATACCCAACGGTTCTCGAATAGTTTGCCCGTCAATATTCTCCGCCAATTGGGAAATATTTTCTCCCTTGGTTAATTGCGTAATCCCGCACGCAAACTCCACCATTTCAAACCCGCGCCGGACATCCCCACGCGCTTCATCCAGTGTTTTCCCATTTTCTAAAGTAATCAAACGGGCGATTTCTTCCAGGTGCGCTTCCAAAATATTGCGATATTTAAAAATAATATTCGCTCGTGAGGAGACCGGTGTCTGCGACCATTTGGGAAAAGCCGTTAAAGCCGCTTGGACCGCCTCATGAACTTCCTTCTCCCCACACATAGGTGTCTGTGCGATAACTTCTCCGGTGGAAGGATTATGAACATCCGAAAACTCTTTAATCTCCGGTTTTCGCCATTCCCCGCCGTTGAGTACTGGAACTTCTTTTATATTTAATTGTTGAGTCGCCATCATCCTTCTCCTCTCTATTAAAGATATACTATTTCTAAAAATTTTCAACTATTAAATATCGTATCCCTAATCCGCCAATCAAATTGTACTCCTTTTTTCGTTTTAGGGCAATCTAGTGTCTCTAAAAAATGTTTTAAGAACTTTGGTCTTGAAGGAAGGAATCATTTGGATTTCCAGTTGCCATACGAAACGAAGGATATTTGCATAATGAGGAGTATTTACACTGTCCTCCGCTCTGTTATAAGATAAACCCTGCCGTATAAAACAAAAAGCAAAAATTATGCCTTATTACCATAAAGAAACCAAAAAATATTTGCGCTCTGTTTTGGAAACGTTGGATAAGAAAATTTATTCTTCCATATCGGAATTAAAAGTTACGGCATGGTGTTCACCCGAACCCTTACCCTTTCAAAAACGATTATCGGGGAAAAAGAAAATACTTAGACCGGGACAAAAATGGGGAGACTTATTCGATTGTGCCTGGTTCCATTTCACCGGTGAAATCCCGAAATCTGTCATGGGACGGAAGATTGTGTTGTTAATTGACGTAAATGGAGAAGCGTGTGTGGTTGATAAAATAGGAAATCCGGTACTTGGATTGACCCACGTGAGTCCGGGATATGACGCTACTTTGGGAATGTCGGGGAAACGTGTTGTGCCGATTACTCAAAAGGCAAAAGGCGGAGAGAAGATTGACCTTTGGGCGGATGCCGGATGTAACGATCTATTCGGTGTGCTTCAAGGAAATGGGACATTAAAAGAAGCTTCAATTGCCATTTGCCGCGAGGAAATCCGAAAACTATATTATGATTTTGAAGTCTTGTATGAATTAATGAATCTGGTTCCGGAGGATCGGACACGTCATTATACAATTCTTGCCGCGCTTAATGATGCTGCTAATCAATTGACTGATTATAGCGATGAGGAAGTTAGTCGGGCGAGAGAAATCCTGGCACCGGAACTCAAAAAGAAAAATGGGGATGTTTCTCTGAAGGTCAGTACCATCGGTCACGCGCATATTGACTTGGGCTGGCTCTGGCCGATTCGTGAAACCCTTCGTAAAGGCGCACGAACGTTTTCAACCGTTACTGAAATGATGCAACGGTATCCCGATTATGTGTTTGGCGCAAGCCAGCCGCAGTTATATCAATGGATAAAAGATTATTATCCGGCATTGTATGCAAAAATCAAAAGGCGAATCGCGGAGGGAAGATGGGAACCCCAGGGCGCCACGTGGGTGGAAGCGGATATTAACATTTCCGGTGGAGAAGCGCTGGTTCGCCAATTCTTATATGGCAAGAAATTTTTTAGAGAGGAATTTGGCAAAGAAATGAAAATTCTGTGGCAGCCGGATGTTTTTGGATATATTGCCACGCTGCCGCAATTAATGAAAAAATCCGGCGTGGACTATTTCATGACACAAAAACTTTCCTGGAGTCTTTATAATTTATTTCCCCATCACACGTTTTTGTGGGAAGGGATTGACGGAACTAAAATTCTGTCTCATATGCCTCCCGAAAATACCTATAACAGTTCTGCTACTCCAAGAGCAATATTTAACGCTGAGAAAAACTTTCTGGATAAATCTGTCGCTGACCGGGTTTTGCTACTTTTTGGAATTGGGGATGGGGGTGGCGGACCCGGAGAAGAACACCTGGAACGGTTGGCACGAGAAAAAAATATTAATGGGCTGGCGCCTGTCATTCAAGAATCATCAGAGAAGTTTTTTAAACAGATTGAAAAAAATCAAAATAAATATAAAACATGGGCGGGAGAGCTTTATTTAGAACGGCATCAGGGAACCTACACGACACAGGCGAGAAATAAACGCGCCAACCGTAAAATGGAATATGCTTTACGGGAATTGGAATGGAGTTCTGTTTTAGCTTTACAAATTGCCGGACAGAAATATCCCAAACAAACATTGGACAAAATCTGGAAAGAAGTTCTCTTGTATCAATTCCATGATATTCTTCCCGGTTCATCTATTACACGGGTTTATGATGAATCTTTGGCGAGATATAAAATCCTGTTTGAAAAGGTAAAAGAACTTCAAACCAAAGCGGATACCGCGGTCCTTTCAAAGATAAATACTTTTGAAAAACAAAATCCTGTTGTTATTACCAACTCTCTATCGTGGGATCGGGACGAGTGGATTCAGGTCAACAATAAATACATTAAGGTTCAAGTACCGGCAATGGGATATACCACCATTGATTTGGATCAACAAAAGCCTGAATATCACAAAACCGCTGCATCAACGGGCTCTTTGGAAAACGATCTTTTACGTATTCAATTTACCAAGGAAGGATTTATTCAGTCTATTTTTGACAAGGAACATCAGAGAGAAGCGCTTGTTTTCGGCAAAGTAGGAAATCAACTTAGCGTATATGATGACCCAGGAGATGCCTGGGATTTTTCCATCGGATACGATGAAAAAAAACCGGACATTTTCAAACTAAAATCCGTCAAATCAAACGTAACAGGGCCGAAAGCCTTCTTACGACAAGTATTTACTTATGGAAAATCTGTTCTTACACAAGAAATAATTTTAACGTCCGGCAGCCGCCGGATTGATTTTGTCACACGGGTGGATTGGAAGGAAACGCATAAAATGTTACGTACTTCTTTCCCGATACAGATTCTTGCGACAGAAGCAACGTGCGATATTCAATTCGGAAATATCAAACGGCCCACGCATCGTAATACCAGTTGGGATATGGGAAAATTTGAAATCTGCGCTCATAAATGGGTGGACATCTCTCAAGAAGATTACGGAGTAGCACTGTTAAACGATTGCAAATACGGCCACAAGGTTTTTGACAATGTGCTGGACTTGAATTTACTTCGCAGTCCCACTTCTCCGGACCCTAAAGCCGATCGGGCGCATCATGAATTCACCTATTCATTATATCCTCATGCCGGGAATTATATTACAGGCGGAGTCGCTAAAGCCGGATATGAACTCAATATTCCTCTCCGGGTAATCCCGATAAAACCACACCGAGGAATTCTACCGGATTCGTTATCACAAATTCAGATTGATGCCGACAATATCATTATTGAGAATATTAAACAGGCGGAAGAGGATAATGATGTGGTCATCCGGCTTTATGAAAACCAGGGCGCGGAAACTAACGCAAAAATCAGTTTTGGCTTCCCTGTGACATCTATACGGTTGGTTAATTTAATGGAAGTAAAACCCAAACGCTTGGAATTGAAAAATCAAAGTGTCGCCTTACACTTCGGTCCTTTTGAAATCCATACACTAAAAATTTCATACTCCTAGTCAACCATGGCAAAACCAATTATTTCGCTTCTTCATAAATGGAAGGGATAAGATTTTTCAAATCACATACAATTCTCAACCGGGAAAACGTGTTCAACAGATAATGTGTGAGCAATTGGGCATTTTCATCCAATACATTTAAAGGACTATCATAATGTTAGTTGACTGAAATGGGGTTTGCTCCGTATTGTTATTTTTATGCATATTTTCCATAATGAATTGAAATGAATTTATCAGTAAGGTGGTTCCAATTATTTAAAATTAGGGAATCCAATCCTACTCAAGTCAATTATTGAATTCTATTACTAATGCTCTTCATCATATTCTTTTACTAAAAAACAGGGATTTGTCTCCATCCAGTATCATACTTTATCAAAGAAACCGTGTATTTCATTTTTTCATCCAAACAGCCCGGAGCAATACGCTCAACCTCTTCTGGTGTAAAGGGTTCAGCAGGTTCATAATTGGTGGTATATTCAACTTTGGCCAATTTGTCCTGTTGGAAAATATTCGTGATTTGGTCAAATTGTTCAAGCAGCAAATATATTTTTTTGGAACCTGCAACAGATTCATCGTTCTCAATAAAAGGTTTCCCGTTCTCCGTTATCTTTATTTCCACATTTTGAAGAGTCTTATCCGCCGGGCGGAAATTTTGTACTACATAATCTATTAATCCCATCTTTTTTAATTCATTCAATTTCCTTAATTGCTCTGAATCAACCGTATAATTGGGAACCCCCACAACAAAAGTAATTGAATACGCATCCGACTTTTGAGGATACCCTTTTTTTATGACCTCCTCCGCATCGAAGACTTCAAGCGGTTTCATACATCCAAGGAGAATCCCCAGGGTTAGTATCAACATCCCAATATTAAGGGGTTTATTTTTAAACATATTTAACCTCTATTCCCAACCGGATGCGATAGTGCCATTGGGTATTGCGATAATTAACAAATTTCATTTGATGTACCCATGTGGGCATAACTTATTATACCTGAGGAAAGGGAAAAAAGAATCTGGAATAAAAGAATGGGCAAAGCGGCGAAGGGAAAGCAGGTTTATGGTGTAAGGGTGTAGATGTCCAACTTTTGATAGAAAGTAACAAAATACGCCTTGACCAACTCTCCCTGTTGCGCGGTAAGCTTTCTTTTACATCACTTACAGAAACAAAGGAATAAAAGATGAAATTGACCCAACAACGCAGAAAGAAGTATAATGTTTTACACTCTATGGACTATTTAAAACAAGAACAAACTGCCGAGTATTCTTTTCCAGGTTTATCCAATTGACGCTGCAAACAGATAGGTTAAGCGAGAAGTTACTATCGGGGGGAAGCCAAGCTGGAAAGTATGCCAATTTCAATGTCGCGATTTATATCCCCGTCAGGGCGGTGCAGAGTTTCGAAGACCCGGATAAATTAATCAGGGAATGGGAACTCATCAGCCGGCAGGTAAAGGTGGACAAAGTCTATATCGAAGTGCAGCAAAACCGGATGATAGTAAATGATGAATTACTGGAAAAGGTAAAGAAGTTTTTTCTCGATAAAGATGTGCAAATAGCGGGAGGGATGGCTTTATCGGAAGGCGGGTTTGGAGGACAGTTTCATTCATTTTGTTACACTGATCCGGCAGACCGGGCTTTTGTTAAGAATGCTGTTGAGTTGGCGGCGCGACATTTTGACGAAGTAATCCAGGATGATTTCTTTTTTGTATCCACCAAATATGATTCAGACATTGCCGCTAAAGGGAACCGGAGCTGGAGCGAATTCCGATTGGACTTGATGAGAGAGGCTTCAGAAAACCTTTTACTGAAACCTGCCAGGGCAGTGAATCCCAAGATAAAGATGGTCATCAAATATCCCAACTGGTACGAGCATTTCCAGGGATTGGGGTTTGATCTCGATAAACAAGCCAAGATGTTTGATGGGATTTATACAGGAACAGAGACCCGGGACCCGGAGAATACCGACCAAAACCTGCAGCAGTATGAAAGTTATTTGATTTATCGGTATTTTGAAAATATCAAACCTGGTGGCAATGGCGGGGGCTGGGTGGATACTTACAGTATCCGGTATATCGACCGATATACCGAGCAATTATGGGATACAATGTTTGCCAAAGCACCGGAGATTACCTTGTTTGAATGGTCTGGGATGACCCGCCCTATTCAGATTGGAGAACGGAATGCATGGAAGGACAAGCTGACCAATTTTAATTATGATGAAATGCTCCAAACTTATAAAACCAAAAATCCAAAGATAACAGCAGACCCCACTTATGCAAGTATCGCCTCCTATTCATTGGAACAGGTAGACGCTTTTCTAGGCAAACTGGGAAAACCGATAGGAATCAAGAGCTACAAGCCGTATCAATCTTGGGGAGAAGATTTTCTACAGAATTATTTAGGAAATATGGGGATGCCCATGGACCTTTATCCAACATTTCCAACCGATGCAAACCTGGTGCTATTAACCGAGTCCGCCAAATATGACCCGGCGATTGTTATCAAGATTAAAAAGCAATTAGTGGATGGCAAGTCAGTGGTCATCACATCCGGTTTGCTCCATGCACTCCAAGAGAAGGGGATTGAGGATATTGTAGAAGTACTATATACCGACCGAAAAATCCTTGCCAAGGATTATCTGGCAGGATTTGGTTCCGGGAGTGGAACGGAACTTGGGAACGAAAAAGATAGGGGGATTCTTTTCCCGGATATTCGATTTCTGACTAATGATTCATGGCCAATTATCCGAGCCCTGGCAAATGGCCGGGGTTATCCGCTCATGCTGTTGAACCGATACTCCAAAGGGATATTGTATATCTGGACCATGCCTGATAATTTTAATGACCTTTATCGATTACCGATTAAAGTCATCAGTACCATCAAGAATTATGTCATGGCCGGATTCCCTGTCCGATTGGATGGACCGAGTCATGTCACATTGTTTGCTTATAACAATGATACTTTTATCGTCCAGTCCTATTTACCCATTGAGACGGATGTGATTGTCTCCCTCTTTAAAACGGAGTTTACCCAATTGAAAAATCTGGTGACCCATGAAATGATCACGGGTCAGCTGGTTCAACCGCCTCAAATGGATGAACGGGAACGAAGCCGGCGCGTTGTTGAAGAGCCGCGTGTCACTTTCAATATTCATTTACTTCCACATAGTTATAAAGTATTTGTTGCAGAAAAAGGCAAGTAAGCCGGGCAAATAAAATAACATTAAGTAAAAACAATATTGAGTTGCCTTATGTTCTTTGCCAAGGAAGAAAAAATAAATCCAGGTTTATATATTCGAAAAGTTCTCAAGGGTATTATGGTTGTGCTGTTGGCGGAGATGCTCGCTGTTTTTGTCTGGTTCTGCATCCCAACCTCGGTGCATTATCACGTTCAAGAAACCTATTCATTCCAATCCAAAAATAAAGATGGCGAAGTCAAACTTGCCATAATGATTCCAAAATCTGGACCATATCAGGAAGTGCAGAATGTCACAGTTTTCTCGATCGGCACGGAAACCCGAGAATCATATCCGTCAGTGGATGTTGTAAAGTTGACAGGTCATATCAAGGCGAATGAGAAGAAGGTCGCGACCCTGTCTTATGATGTCATTTTGCACCAAGGCAAAGCACAATGGGATGCGCCTGTTGAGAGTTTTCAGTTACAGCCACAGAAAGGGATTGAATCAGATCATCCTATCATTGCACTTGCGGCATCGCGGATTGCTATGGGCCAAAGCCGCGACGATGCTTATCGAATCTACAAGTTCACCTCCGCCCTACTTTCCTGGGGTGGTGGAAGTGGAACTGACCCCAACCTGCGCATCCAGTCAGCGCTGCAGGCATACCAAACGCGCGAAGGGGTTTGTGGTGATTTTGCCAACCTGATGACGGCATTGTGCCGGGCTTCGAAAATACCCGCGCAATCCATTGATGGCCTGAGCATGCCAAGTCATTACCCGCCGTTATGGTCAGCAACGTATGCTTGGGGACACCCAGGTGCTGCCCACGCCTGGGTGGAATTTCACACGACGGCAGGATGGGAAATAGCAGATCCCAGTGCAGCGTATTTAATGCCAGTAAAAAGCATCTGGTTTGGCAAGAACGATGGCAGCCATCTTTCCTATGGTGAACGCATTTCGCAAGACCATATCTATGAAGAGATGATGGCATGGGCATCAGCAGGGTACCCGTTAGTTGGTGCCATGTCTGACCCGCTCAGGTTTGCTGCTGCTTCAAATGCTACCGACGTTTCAGTTTTGCCGCAGGGGACAGTAAAAGTAACTTGGAACGGCAAGTGGTTTAATTTAATTGTACTGATTGTAATATATGTGGTATGGCGGCAACAACGAAGGAAGAGATCAGATGGATAGCAAGTCGTAAATACAGTAACATTTTGTCTACGCAGCAGCATGGGATGGTGCCGAAGCGGGGATTCGTTTAAGAATCCATTGCCCCTGCAGAACTAGTGTCAGTGCTGATAAATAAGGTTATCAAAACGAAGAAAAATGTATCAAAATGTGAGTTTCCTGTACAGGAATTATATCCCGGTTGGAGGAATTTTCTGACCAGGATTCTTTTTTAAAAACACAATCCTCGATCATTCCGATAGCTCAACTGGACACCTTTCAACGACCAGCAAGGTTTCAATATAAGCCTAGATATCCTATCTCATACTTCAGTATCATTACTTAAAATAGTCCAAATCATATTCAAAAGTCTGTAATGCCATATAAATGACGCACAAAATTTATCTGTAGGACGTATAAATCAACTATCCTATATGATTCCATACTGAATTTTGTTAGTTTTATAATCCATAACATGGACAAGAACTTCGGAGTAAGATTGCACCGAACCCATGAATGCCATCGAGTTTCTCTTCAGTGTCATTCGACTATACATCAATGCTGCTTCAAGAAGACGAAACAGGCTTCATAGCCCTTCTCCAATCCTTGATAAAAATTATTCGGACAGTTCTGAAACGAAGACCATAAGTATTGATTTTTTTCCTATAGGGTTATAAAATTGTCCCCATTGTTAACCTGCATTTTTATAAGATTTATATTGACCATTCCATGCAAGTGATGAGTTATTTATGAATATACGGTTTTCTTATGAAGACTGGGAACGAATTGTACATGATTGGGATTTATTCCTTGCCGGTGAACTGAAACGACCATTGGTTTGGATCCAGGTTTGGAACCCTCTACACAAACCGGTTTTGGAAAGAAAAGGATTTCTTCCTCAGTACCCTTCATCCATGAGTCCCAATCAAATTATCGAAATTGAGACAAAGTACCTGAACGGGTTTCATTTTGTCGGAGATGCTTTCCCAAAATTATTCCTCAATTTCGGTGCTGGTAGTTCTGCCGTCTATTTCGGTTCAAAACCTAACGTTAAAAACGATACCATTTGGTTTGAACCGATACATAAAGAATTACAGGATATTCACATTGATCTTAACCGCGATAATGATTGGTTCCATAGAATCCAGGCTATTCAACAGGCTGCCTTGGATTTATGGAAAGGACAGGTCTTGATTAGCTTGTCCGATATCGGGGGTAATCTCGATATCCTCGCCTCCCTTCGCGGTACTCAGGAATTACTCATGGATTTCCTGGAATATCCGGAATGCGTGGAGAAATTATCCCGCCAAATTACTTCTGTTTGGCTCGAAATCTATAATGAAGAAGCTGAAAATGTCCTCGGAGTCTGCCGGGGGACTACACCCTGGGCTTCCGTATTTTCCCCACGTAAAACCTATATGCTTCAAAGCGATATCAGTTATATGATCTCACCTAAAATGTTTGAACAATTTGTTCTGCCTGACCTGACTACTTGTTGCAATTTCCTCGATGATGGGTTCTATCATCTCGATGGAAAAGGTCAGATCCCTCATCTGGATTTACTCCTTTCAATTAATAAACTTAAAGGTGTCCAGTGGATCCCGGGCGATGGGCAACCGGAACCCCAATATTGGCACCATGTCTTATCTAAAATCCGAAATGCGGGAAAATTATGTCAACTTTATGTTTCACCTCAAGGCGCACTTCAAATTAAAAACGAATTTGGCGGTGAAGGCTTTATTTTCCATATCGTAACTTGGGAAGAACCTTGGACGTTGAATGATGCAGTCGACTTATACCACCAATTAACTCGTTCTTAATCCTTATCCTTATTTCTATTATCTTAATCTTACTAAAACGATTGATTTTATTATCATTACATATCGTTTATTAGGTATATGCACAGGACTCAAGTAACTGCTGAAGATAGTGATTCGTTAACACATGCCAAGAAAGATGGTTAGCCCTTTTTTCCACACTACGGGTATCAATTTCTTGATTATGATTATTCCAATGATACATAACTCTTTCTTTATAAAATATTTATCGAGTTGGGTGTATTAAGACTCAACAAGGAGTGATCACTACGGGCGTTGAATTCTAATACCATAGACATCTTCGAAATGTATTTTCCCGGTAAAATCGTAAGTGGCATTTGTCTGCATCTGATATTGATTAAAATAAATGTTTGGAATCATTGGGTTCAATTTTTTAACTAAAAGTTCTAGTTCGTGGGCGGTTGTAGAATCGTCGCTTGGTTTAATATCATCGAGAAATTTTCCTGAATTCAAATTACTCAGTGCCTTGAAAGCTTTCATTTTCGTAGTATCGAATTCTATCGGTGAGTAAAAACTAATTCGTATTGAAGTGTCATTAGGATATATCTCGTGGATCAAAAGATAATCGTATTTATCATGACCTTGATCAAATAATACGTTATCAACATCGTTATCATCTTCATAATAGAGTAAGTCAAACGGTTTTGAAGTATCCTCTATTGATACTTCACGGATTACATAATTTTTATTTGTTGTTACTATACTTGATGTTACTAATGAAATTGAATTACCACTAATGTCATAGATTCTAGTCGTGCTAGTACTGCAAACGAAGTATACAGAATTTGTTCCTCCACGGGCCTCGTTATATTTACCCCTTACACGATAAAGTGAAATTAAGCGATTCCCTGCAGGATACCATATACAAAATAGATTTCTCTCGATATCGCATTGATTCGCCAATAGCGGTTTATAAGAGCTAATATCTCTGTAATTCTGATTGTCCTCAACGTCCTCCTGTGAAAAAATAAAATCCGCCGGATTTGCTTCGTGTATTGAACCCAGTAAATAAGCGATTGGGAATTTATCGTTGAAAATCACACCCTTAGAATTCGTTACATCCTTAGATTTATTAGCTGATCCACCGATTTTCGATGTCCCTCCAGATATCTTGATTGACGAAGACTCTTTATCGTAACACTCATAGTTATATCCCGTCGCATAAAAAATACCACATATGATCTTATCCTTTGGTTTAGCCAATTTATTACTTACAAAAGTACTTACAGTTGAATTTGTAATGGTACTAGTGAGATAGTCAATTAACTGTTCTTTGTCAAGTCGCTGTTCAAAAACTGAATATAGAGATAAAGTACAATATTCTACATTTGAGTTGGCTATGCTTATATTGGCATATGTAAGGAAACTAAGACCGCCACTAATATCATTAGTGCTACTATACGAACTATACAGGGTAATACCTCCTGGGTCATGACTTCCCGAGTCATGAGAAATTAGGTCACGAGAAATTGGCTGCAAATAAGTCGTTAACATGTCGCAACTATTGAGGCTTCCAATGCGCGCGAGAATCGCATCGTCATCACTAACCTCAACGATATCCCCTAGTTTTAAATTGAACAATGGATTATCAGCTTTCTTGTAGCCCATAGCACTCATGTCCTTCTCAAGGGAATGATAGGAATTAATAAATAAGCCACTTTGCAAACTGTTTTTTGAAGCAGTGGCACATCCGGTCAATACTGCTACAAGTGCCACACCTATGTGAAAACATATTAACGACAGAAATCTCTTACTTGATCGCATTGTTGTATCCTCCCATCTTATGACTATCTGAATGTTTGATTGATCATAAAGCCACACTGAAAATGTCGTTTAAAAACGACTACACCAAGAGCTTAACAAGCAAAATTATCATTGTCAATCATATAATTGTCTCAAAATGGGAAGTCATAGAAACTTCTTGATTTGATCAAAGCCCCAACATTTATAGTGAGCAGGATTGGCACATATACATAATAATAATGTGGTTCTGGAGTCCAGACTCATCAAACCCCAGGAAACCTCTAAAGTATGCGGGTAAGACAGGCACTTATCCCTGTCTCAGAGGAAAGAATATAAAAGCTGTCTCAGAATGGGAAATATTACATAAATTGGTATTGTTTTTGAAATTTTTGTTATTTTATGAAATTATATCATTAGATAACACACTTACCGTAAAGAGATTAAGGATAGATTGATGGCATTAGAGATAAAGAAAGTAACTCAATATATCAAAGAACACGTTAAACCGGGTCTCCGTAAGAAAAAGAAGGTCACTGTCCAAAGAGTAGCACGGCATTTTAAGGTCAGCCGTCGGTGGTTGGCCGAATTCTTCCAACGGGAGAAAGGGATGACACCAAAGCACTATATTCATCAAGTTCAATTTCAGTCTATTGAGCGGTTGTATAAGTGTAATAACCGTTCTAGTATATTTGCTATGGCCAGCAAGGTGGGTCTGCTGCGAGCTACCTATTACCGGTTGGTTAAGAAAATGACCGATGAAGCACCGGGTAGACGGTACTGAAAATTCAAAAAGAAATAGGCCTTATTGAAAGATAGCGGTCTACAGTGGAGTTGCTACCACTTATCCTTCTCTAGGCAATACAAATTAGAGATATCACGCTAACAAGCATTCGAGGGGGTTGGTGAATTAATGACCATATGTTCTTTGTTGAATTTGTATATTCGCCGATAATAAGTACTTCGGGATATTCCGAGTTCAGGAATTACCTTTTTCAGGGGTTCCTGGCATTTTAACGTAAGGCATTTCTGCCAATACATATTTTCGCGCTGATGGATATATTCATGCGGGGTGCAGTGGAGTTCCATTTGAAAGATACTGCTGACCCACCGCCGGGTAATGTTAAAGTGTTTCGCTACTCTGTCCACGGCAACTTTTTTTCCCAATTCGACTTGTTCATCAATGAATCGAATAATTTCCTTAATATTTACCTTCATCCTTTACCTCCCATAGTGCTATTTTATATCTTAATTTTTTACCCCCTTCTACTATAGGAGACTATAGAATGCATTATTTCCTTACAAAAAATTTTTCTATCTCTTTAACTCTTTTAATATAAGAGATTTGAAAACTGAATACTTCTGGATAAGAGGAGCAAGTTCACTATCCATATTCATAATAGGGCCTTCTTAATAATATGTTTCTAAGTTATCGTAGCTGTCATTTCTGTTGATACAATACTGGATTAATTAGAGATAAGTTATTCCGGAGTGTTATTGATTGTTGTCTGGATTGTATGTCTTCAGGTTCACTTGAACAATTGAGCTAAAAATATTTTACACTCTACCCTGGATTTGTGTAGGTTTTAGCATCTAGCAGATCGTACAGCTTTCCCCGTAGGTGGGTCAGTATCTCTTAGCCCTCTGGGTTCGTAAAACCTCCACCTTTCATCCCGCCTACACCAGGTTGGGGAAAATATTCTCCAAGGCTTCACCTGGCGATACCCTTTCTTTTTACCCGACAACTTCCAGTCTTCTCAGTCCAAAGTAGTCGCCGAATAGTGACCGATAAGCTCTTCCATTGAGATGGAATTTTGTAAAAATAGTCGGTTTTTTCACCTTCTAATCCAGATGAATCCGATTAATGCACAGTCACTTTAGTGTCATTTTTTACAGAATCCATTTTGTGGGTCCGTTCCTTCTTATAAAGCAAGTACGCCAGTATCATGGACATGAGAATGTTCTCCACTGTTTTGAGTATGATACTCTACGTGGAATAGTGTATCGTAACACTACTGCATCTGGATGCCTTCCTTTGACATCCGTACAAACTTTATGGATTTACATTCCAATGAATACAATCATTACCACCAAACAGATAATCATAGCCATCACACTCGTACCACCTGTTTTTTCAATCTTCTGTCTCTCCAGAAAGGATTCCAGTTTCTCCTGTTTGATCCTTTGAATGGTCTTGGTAGCGTGAGTAAAATACAGATGATTGCCAAAGAAACCTACGAGAAAATATAGCAGGATCGATAAGTCTGGATAAAGATACATTTCCGCAACTGTCGAAATAATAAGACTCGCCAAAATGTAATACAGGATATACGGATACATTTTTCTATACGCCATCCACACGACACCACCACCAAGGGCGTACCAATTGATTCGATAATCATCTTTTTTTACTTGCCACTGTTTGTATCGGTTTATGTAGTAGCACTTTATCTTATTTGATGGATCTTGTAAACAATTCGGTTCACCGAAGAAGAGACTTATTTCTTCATCAGTGATGCCGCGATCATGGGAGTCATTTTGTTTAAAAGTCAAATCCATCTTAAGGGCTTTATATATAAAAACGATCTAATAGGACGGTTATAAACTACGGATGCTTGTTTACACGTACGATAGCAAAACCATCATACCCTTTGATGCCTACCGTTTGGATTTCTATGGCATTCACCTTTGGTTCCGCGGCCAGTAATTCATTCAAACGACGCACTCCTTTGACACCAGGATCGTCACTTTTGGCATCTATGACCTCTCCGTGGCGAATGACATTATCGATGATAATCAGAGTACCCAGACGGGAGAGTTTGAGCGCCCACAAGAAGTAATCCGAAATGTTCGCTTTGTCGGCATCAATAAAGATAAGATCAAATGGGCTTCCACCCTCGGCAACAAGTTTGGGAAGCGTCTCCAGCGCCGGTCCTAACCGTACCTTTACTTTGGAAGATAAACCCGCACGCCTAATATTGTCTCGGGCGATTTTCGTATGTTTTGGATTGACTTCCAAGCTGATGAGATGTCCATTGGCTGGTAGCGCACGGGCGAGCCAGATCGTACTGTAAGCACCTAATGTACCAATCTCCAAAATGTTCTTTGCACCTTGAATCTGCGCCAATATTTGGAGCAATTTGCCCTGGGTCGGTGAAACATTATAACCCGGAAGTCCTACCGCATCGCTTACCTTGAGAGCCCTTTCCAAAATGGAATCGGATGGTACGAATAGATCGGCAATGTAGTTATCGACGGCAGTCCATAGTTTTGGGTTCACAATCTTCTTTTTCATAAACTTCCTTTCATAATATTACACTCACTGATTATCAGATATCTTTATTAAACTCAGATAATATAGTTTATCAAAAAACATCAATTTAATTTGACAAATTTAGTGCACCCTGAGTGTACAAAGTTTGCAATAGTGTCGTAGACCATTGATTTTCAATGGTATTGAAAGAGGTGGTGCCGAAGCGGGGAGTTGAACCCCGACGGTCATACGACCACTACACCCTGAATGTAGCGCGTCTGCCAGTTCCGCCACTTCGGCATAATTTAAACAAGTAGGTTGAGTACCCCCATAAAGGGTTTATCCCCGTATCTAAAAATACCCTTCCATCCTAGCGAAGTCAAGGAATGAAATCAAATCCCAGTACATCCTTAAAAGGTTACGTTGGTCAGTGATTGAAAATCACTTCTATGATTCTACCATACCATTTGACCGGAAAGGATAAAAGGAATACAATCTGCTGAAGAGAGATTATCCGAATGTGGTTTCAATCCAAAGAAAAAAACAGAGAACAGGCGGACAAGTTGCTCGAGAAAGCCCGTCAGGCACGGGAAAAGGAAAATATATTAGAGGCATTAGAGTCGGTAGAAAAGGCTATTCATCTGGATAAAGAATATGCTACTTCCTATGGGGAATATGGGATTGTCCTGGCGTTGGAGAAAAACAATTTCGAGCGCGCGGAATATAACGGTCAACTGGCGGTTATCAAGGATTCTAAAAATGCCGTTCAATGGAGAAATTTGGCGCATACCTATTATTTATTGGGGAAATATCAAAAAGCATTTGTTACCATTCTTGTGGCGGAAACCCTTAACCCCCAATTGGAGAATGTACAGAAATTGAAATCTTTGATTAAAGCGATTATGAACGCGGAACAATTGAAAACCTTGGATATCATTGAAGAAAAAACCAAACAGGTCTTTTCCAAATTTCAAAAGGAAGATGTCATTATGCCAGACCTGTTTCTTCAGGAAACGCTAAATATCTGAAAAAATAGGAGTGGAGAGAACGGGAATCTAATGATAATTTTATTGTTGTATCAGGATACAATTCTGATTGGATATGCTATTATACAAAACCGTAAATTAATATATAGGGTTACATATGCTAAATGAAGTGACTGTTGAATACTTTAAAAGATTTCAAAAAGAGTCGTTTGATATTTCTGGAAATATTGTTTTAGCTGGTCCCAATAATATTGGGAAAACGACAGTAATCCAAGCCATTGCAGTATGGAATTTAGCCTTACAGAAGTGGATAGCAGATCGTGGTCCAGAATCGGGTTCAAAAGCGAAAAAATATACGGGTGTTGGAATCACCAGAAAAGATTTTACTGCAATACCATTACGTGAAATGAATTTATTATGGAATAATTGCTCTACTGCACTTTCAAGAGGCGAATTACAAGAAAAACAAAAACTTGGGACACCTCGTATTCTAAAGATAAGATTAGCCGGAAATAAAGACGCTGCACCTTGGAAAGTTTGCTTTGAATTTACTTATCGATTTCCCGAATTAATTTCTGCTAAGCCTTCAGCCGATACAGATAAAAGCCAAATTAATTTGTTAAAAAATGATTTAAGGGTTGTACATGTGCCTCCATTTTCCGGGA
Source organism: uncultured bacterium (assembly GCA_963768165.1). Taxonomy (GTDB): domain Bacteria; phylum UBP4; class UBA4092; order UBA4092; family UBA4092; genus CAVYHJ01. Next base: position 1,124,711 of record CAVYHJ010000002.1, read on the forward strand.
TTGGTGCAGAAGAAACTCGCTACGATAAACCATATCAAGATCATCTTATTGGACAAGGTAAGCCGGGTGATATTCTCCGAAACTTATTAGTCGAAGTATTTGAAGGCAAGGAAAACCAATGGGAAAAGTTATGTAATGATATTGAAGAAATATTTAATATGAAATTATTACCGCCGGTTTATGTAGGGCGACCTTTTATTGTATGTGAATATCAATCTTTAAATAAGACAGGCGATCGTGAAAGAAGTTCTACAAAACTAGATATTGCTTCAGCTGGTAGCGGCATGCTTCAAGTCCTTATGTTACTTGGTTTTTTTTATGCTAGACCAGCAACAATTTTATTACTTGACGAACCGGATGCTCATTTACATGTTATTTTACAGAAACAAGTATACGATAGGTTAAGGAATGTTGCAGATCGAAATAATTGCCAGTTAATTATTGCTACACATTCAGAAGTTATTGTTGAGAGCACTTCACCAAATCAAATCATATCTTTTTTTAGGCACCCTCATAGATTACTTGAAGATACTGAAAAAGATCAGGTTCGTGAGGCTTTGAAAAGATTGACTAGTTTAGATATTCTTTTAGCAGAGCAGTCTCCGGGTGTATTGTATGTTGAAGGAGAAACAGATTTGAATTTACTTCGGGAATGGTCTCGTATACTAAAACATCCAACTTGGGATTTTCTTTCTAAAAATCTATTCTGGCATGATAATAGAGGTGGGCATCCACGAGAATCACGTGCGCATTTCTTTGCGCTTAAATCTGTAAGACCTAATTTAAAAGGTATACTTCTTCTCGACGGTGACAATCGAAAATTACCGGATCGTGAAATATCTACTGAAGGGCTTAAAATCATCCGATGGAAACGTTATGAAAGTGAAAACTATTTGATTCATCCTAAGGTTCTTTCTCGTTTTGTGCAATCAAAAACATTTGAATTGTTTGCTGAAGAACGGATGAAACAGGGATTAGATTACCTAAAAGATCAATTACCGCCTGCTGTATTTAACAATCCTTTAGAAGAACATGATTATCTAAACGTAACGCCTGCAAGTAAAACTCTTTTACCGGTTTTTTTGAAAGCAGTAGATATTCCCTTAACAAAAAATGAATATTATCAAATAGCCGCTCAGATGAAAATAGAAGAAATCCCAGATGAAGTTGGAGAAAAATTAGACATTATTAAAGATACTTTTGAATCTTGATTTTTAAAGCACTCCGATTTTATCTCTGCGATACTTCCCAAAGCCATCAGCTATTAGTTTTTAGTAAATGCTTAAATTTGAATCCTCTAGTCAAGATAGGGAATAGTAAAATATAATTTTCCTTCTGCAATTCTCACCTTCCAACATTTTATGTTTTAATAACAGGTATGAAAAAGAAAAATAAAATCGTTGGTGGGAGTTATGTTTTGGTGATTGAAGTAAAACGGTAAACGCGGGTGAGAGTTGGGAGGATGGGGGAGTGGGTCTTTCCGAAGGGGTTTTATAGTTATGCGGGGAGTGCGATGAGGGGGTTGGAGAAAAGAGTGCGGAGACATTGTTCAAAAAGGAAAAAGTTGCATTGGCATATAGATTATTTATTAGCGGGACGTGGCGTCCGAATTCGCAAGGTGTTGACCTATCCGAGCCGGTATAAAAACGAGTGCCGGATTAATCAGGGATTGAAAAAGTCCGGTGAAGCGCAAGTCTTGATACCGGGATTTGGGTCATCGGATTGCAGGTCGGGATGTGGAAGTCATTTGTTGTATTGGGGGAAAAGAGTTATCCACAACTTATTACACCTGTAAAAATATTCCACAAAAATGTTTGGAAAACTTTCTACAATTGTAGAAAGTTTTATCTTCAATAAAATCAATCCTTTTTCAAAAGTGGTATGGACACTGTCCGCACTTTTCTTACATTTTTGGGTAGTGGTACAGTTTGACTTGACAAATAGAAAAGTTTCGCCTATATTCACCATATTCAAGAAATTCAATTCCAAAGAGTATTATTGTGAATTTACAAACCCGTGTTGATTTATACAATCAATTAGAGGATGAGCGTAAACATCCTTTAATAGTTTATGTGACTTCTCAAAGAAATGGAGCCCCCGGCTTTATGTCGGCGGATACCCCAGATGAATTAATTGACCAAATTGAGTGTATTTCTTCATCGGAAAAGGAAATTGATTTACTCATTGAGTCAAAAGGTGGGGATGGTTTAGTTGCATGGAGAGTTATATCTTTTCTTAGAGACCGTTTCAATAAAGTTAATATAATTGTCCCTCATGCTGCGTATAGTGCAGCGACAATGCTTGCATTAGGTGGCGATACAATCCTAATGGGTAAATATGGGATTCTTGGTCCAACTGACCCGCAAATACAGCTGGTTCAAAAGGATGGAACAATACAAAATTTTGGTTATGAAGATATTACTGCATTTTTGGAATTTGTAAAAAAAGATGCTGGCTTGACAGAGCAAGCTCATATTGATAGTGCATTTAAAACCTTGTGTGGTAATGTAGAACCATTAGTATTGGGTGGTGCAAGCAGGGCTTCATCTTTATCAATTAGTATCGGTGAAAAATTGCTTTTAATGCACATGACGGAGCCCGAACAAAAGGCAAAAGCGGCTGAAATATCGAGAAAATTAAATAAGAATTTCTTTAGTCATGGACATTCATTGGATAGAAAAGAAGCAAGAGATATAGGGTTGAAAATAGAAATACCGAAACCAAAAGTCGAGGATATTATTTGGAAAATACATCAAAGTTTTGAAAAGGAATTAGAGGGTCGTAAACCTTTTAATCCTATTTCAGAATTTCTTTCAGACCCTGGAGCGGGTGCATATACAGCATCTCCACCACCAATTACTATTCCTCCACAACTTAATCAACAAATGGTGATGCAGGTAATAGAGCAATATATACAGGCTCAAATGAATGCAACAACTCCAAATGTTATAAGGGAAATAAAGCACGCCTTTGTTGAAAGCAATCGTTTGGCTACAGTTTTTATTGCTAAATATAAAATTATATGCATGAGAACGGCAGATATGAAATTTATGGGGAATTGTATAAAGCTGGATGAATACTGGAAAAACATTGAAATTCCGAAAATTGAAAAAAGTGATACCGTTAAATAATTACTTTAAAAAATACTTAGAATGGAGTATACTATAGGTATGGTTACAAATAATAACAATTCAAGATATTTCGCTTCTCCCTATGTGATAGATATGCCGAATAAATTTCAAGGGAAAGTTTTTAAATCAGATTTGATCGAATCAAAGCAAGAAATGTTTAAAGGTTCTGAGTTGCAATTTGATAATAATAAAGCGAGAAATATTTCTTCACTCATTCCTTGCCAACCAAAGAAATAATTTTTTTGCTTGACATATTAGTAGTTATAACATATAATATTTATATGAGTAAAATAAAGTATTTGAATGTAGCTAATAGCGCGGATTATCTTACGGTTGACGAAGTATCAACTGAAACAAATCTTAGACCGGAGACCATAAGAAATTATTTGAATCTTGATAGGCTTACTACTTATAAATTCAAAACCCTTACCCTTATAAGTAGGGAAGAAATAGAAAAATTAGAGAAAAAATAGAAGGAGTTTTTTTTGCCCATGAATATTATAATTTATAATATATCACAAAGTAGAGCACCACCAAATAAAAAAGCCTTTACAGTGCTTGAACACCGCAAAGGCTAGTAACTCTTAGTAAGTCCGAAGGACTAACCAAAAGTAGACCACTTTCAGGATAAGTCCTTCGAGGAAAAAAGTCAATACCGGAGGATTTATGAACATATTATCAAAGGAACAAAAAATACAAGCAATCAATGCACTATGTCAAGGAATGAGTTTAAGAGCGGTTACACGATTAGTAGGCGTACATCGGACTACAGTAATGAAATTGATGGTAAGGGTAGGGCAACACTGCGAAGATTTAATGGTTCAGCACATGAAAAGCCTTGACTGTCAACGATTAGAAGTGGACGAAATATGGAGTTTTTGCGGTAAAAAAAGATTGCATTTAACACCCGAAGAAAGACTTAACCCGAACGTGGGAGACCAGTATATATTTTATGCCATTGACCCGATAACAAAAATCATACCCGCTTTCTTAATCGGCAAAAGAACAAGGGAAAATGCTTTTGAGTTTATGGTAAGACTGAAAAGCTCTCTCAATGGTTGTCGTCCGCAAATATCCACTGACGATTTTAATTCTTACCCTGATGCCATTTCTTCGGTATTTCGTTCTAATGTGGATTATGGACAAATCACTAAAAAATATGGTCAAGAGGATTCTGGACGTGGTCGGTATTCTCCACCATGTGTCATCGGCACAAAGAAAGAGGTTATATCAGGAAATCCTAACCGTCGGCATATATGCACTTCGATAATTGAGCGTAGCAATCTAACTATCAGGACGCTCCAGAATCGCTTTACAAGGCTATCAATAGGGTTTAGTCGTAAACTGGATAATATGAAGGCTTCCGTAGCCATTCATTTCGCCTATTATAATTTTTGTTGGATTCATAGGACGATAGGAACTACACCTGCTGTAAGACACGGTTTAACTGATAAGGTTTGGAGTATTGCAGACTTGATAGGAGATTGCTAAACTTGGCACATATTATGCGTATGCCATTATTTGAAACTGTACCACTACCCATTTTTGTCGGTTTTCAAAGTCGCACAGGACGACTTTGAAATTTTTACCCAATAGAAATAATCTATCTCCCATAAAATCAATGATTTAATAAATTATCACTAATAGTTGAGGAATTCTCGCATTTGCCAGTAGGAGTGGAGTTGAAAATAACAATTCCAGTCCTCCCCCGGTTTGTCATGTCTTAAAATATTTGGAAAAAATAGTGTTAGGCAGAGGGGCGGTAGGGTGCATGGAGACCCAAATCCATCATTTTGACAGGGAGGTCAGGAATCCGGCTTAAGGCTCGTTTTCGGAATGGACTGTAAAACAATTTCATTAAATCCGTAATCTTCATGAATCTACTAAAGGTGCGAAGAAGACGGAAGGTCTGAATCGGACGGAAGAAAAAGCGCTGAAAGAATAATAATCCATATCCCTTCATACGAATACTATTGAGTTTCTCACTCGGCAAAATGGTTGGGTCAATATCCGAGCACTTGAACCATTTATTCCAATCTTTCGCATCGTCAATGATTCCCCGATTGACATATTCCTTCCACAACGGCGTACCCCTGTAGGCGCACAAGCGATTAAAGCCAAAGGTATCCAATTTGAGCCGGGCGGCAAACCGGAAACTCTCCATAATTTCCTGCTCGGATTCATCGGGAGAACCAATCAGGAAAAATCCATGCACCCGTTCAATCCCCTGCTTTTTCGCTTCCTTGACGGCATTTTCAATTTGCGCGAGGGTTTGATGTTTTTTCAGGCGGTCGAGTGTCTTCTGCGAACCGGATTCAATTCCAAACATAAGTAAAGCGCAGTTTGCCTTGCTCATATTCGATAATTGGTCAACCGCAATAGAATCCACCCGGCCTTCGCAACCCCATTTGAATTTAAGTTTACGTTCGATGATACCGTTGCAAATATCGGAGATTCGTTTGCGTTTCAGAAGGAAATGGTCGTCGGTCAGATAGATGGTACGAAAACCCATATCGCTCAATTCCTGCATTTCACCCAAGACATGTTCCGGTGAACGGCTGCGCCATTTGGATGCGGAAAGAGACGGAATATCACAATAGACGCACGGGTAGGGACAACCCCGCGAGGTTTGCATGGTACAAAATTTATCCAGAGAAAGAACCGCGGGTACATCCAAAGGAAGCGATTCGATAAAATCAATCGGAAGACTGGTGCGGTCGGGATAAGGGAATTGGTCGAGGTCCCATTGCAGGGGACGCGGGGCATTCTCGACAATTTTATCGCCATCCCGCCAGACAAGACCCAACACATTGCCGGGAGTTTTGAGGTTGTTTAAATAATCCGGGAGAAGTTCTTCGCCCTCGCCTACTCCGACAGAATCAATATCTAGACAATCCAATAAAATATGGTCAGAATTCATGGTCGCAAAGGGACCTCCGACAATGATGGGAATATTGGGAACTGCCGTTTTCAATTGTTTGGACATTTCTTTAGTATTGGGATAGGTGGTGGTGGAAAGAAAAGAAAGAGCAATGAGATCGGGATTCTCTTCCCGTGCGGCTTGAACGATATCCTGTATTTTCATCTGCGGGTGACAGGTATCGAACATGTGTACTTGATGACCCTTTTGCCTTAGGACTGGGGCGATAGTCTGGATGCCTAAGGGCGGAAACCCCATGACTTTAACTCGATTACCGCCGGTATTTTCTTGGTTAAGTCTTTCGGGAAGAAGTTGGTAATAGTTCTCGTCTTCGACGTAGATTAAAAATACCTTCATATCGGGCACCTCGCTACTTAGATATATCACCCAAAAGCTAAAAGCGAAATGCACTCTTTCTACTTTGAGTGAGAATTATTTTTCCTTTCTGGAACAGTCCAGTCAAGTCAGTGTAGAAAGCACCCGAGAGAACTACTATAAATTATAACATGGTTAACTAAATTACGACACAATTATTTTAAGTCCGATCTTAATTAAAGTAAGGGATCAAGTTTTCGTATTTTAGGTTGGTTTGTAGGGGATTGAGGCATCAAGCCTGTTTGTTCGTCATTCTCAACTTGGTTGAGAATCCAGTTATTTATTTATCTTTTTACGTTTCTTTTTGATTTGAGTATCATCAAAGGGGGCGGTAATTTGTTGATAGAGGTTAAAGAGAAATTCGACTCTTTCCCTGTCGCTATGGAAGGCTTCTCCCCGATAACATTTTTCTACCGCTTTATCCAGTTTTTGATGGGCTTTTAGGAGATCGGCGGGCATATATAATGGGTCATATAAATCTGCTAATGTTGAAATGGAAAACTTTGTTCTAACATCCAAGACTTCCTTTGACGCTTCTTCTACATTTTTAATTTGTTTTTCTTTAGGATTCAGAGGCCAAGGGTAATTATTGTAAACAAGATTTCCAGAGTAACGATACCTTGATTCCAATCTTCCACAAAGTTGTCTCATCCAAGCCATGTGCATAGAAGAAGTTAATATACCAAAATGGTAAAGGTTAGGATTTAAAATCACCGAACATGTATCTCCAACAATATAATTTTGGTCAAAGAAAGCCATGGGAATATATTGCCGATTCTCTGAAGTGACTCTTGGTATTAAGATATAAGAGGATGTTGGTTGCCGTATTTCTCCGAAAAGCATGGAAAGATTTGCTATATTTCTTGTTTGGCTTTTTTTACTAGCTAATCTAAATGCTTTTACTGCTGCTAATCTTCTGCGGATTTCCTCATTATGACGATATTCTTCAGGAGGAATATCCTTTAACCAAAAACACCATTTTTTTAAACCATTAAGGAATTCGACCGCACCTAAAAAGGGTTTGATAAACTCCATGATGCTTGGATTCTCTGCTTCCAGTTTTCTTTTTTCTTGATCATCTAATAAAAGATACCCACCGTCAGTAGGCTTATTTCCATAATAGAAGAGTGGTACATCACAGATAGGATTTGTTCTATCTGGTATCACAATATTTTTTCCATCTATCAAATAGTTGTTGATATTCGTAGCCGTGATAATACTCATTTTATTTGTTTTAGGTTCATAGTCATAAATACGTTTATTAGAAACATCTTTTAAACTAAAACCAATAATAACGACATGAACATGAGCTTTCCCTCTTGCTTCACTTTCCCATGCAAAAGTCCGATGAGCAAAATGGATTTTCAAATTATTGGGAAAGAATAATTTGTATGCCAGAACCGGAACTTGCTCACCTTGTGTAATTGAATTTGTAGAAACAAATGCACAACGTATATCCGTACCTTGGATATATTCTGCCGCCTTTTTATACCAGCATGTAACATAATCCAGATTATTGATTCCCCCGTCTGTCATTCCCCATGCAATCCCCATATCCTCTTTTTGCTGAGGTGTCATTAAATGCTTACCCACAAAGGGAGGATTCCCTAAAACATAACTACATTCCTTCGCTGGAAGAATAGTTTGCCAATCCAATCGCAGAGCATTGCCAACCTGAATATGCGGAGATTTCTTTAAGGGTAAGCGGACAAAATAAAGATGAAATGCCTCGGCTAGTAATTTATTCATTTGATGGTCCATCAGCCAAAGGGCGACTTCGGCAATGCGGGCGGGCCATTCTCCAATTTCAATCCCATAGAAATTATCCACGTCAATGACAGATAAAGTAGCTATATTTTCTACTTGTTCCGGGATAGTAATCTCTTTTAATAAATCAGTTTCCAGTTTACGAATTTCCCGGTACGATATAACCAAGAAGTTACCACAACCGCATGCCGGGTCAAGAAATTTTAAAGATGCCAGTTTCTTATGAAACCTTTTAAATTGAACGAGTCTTTGGGGTACAGAACGGATAGTTTTAATATGTTCAAATTCTGTTTTCAGGTCGTCCAGAAATAAAGAACCAATTAGTTTCAGGATGTCCCGCTCACTGGTATAATGCCCCCCAATTTGTCTGCGCTCTTTATCATCCATGACCCCTTGAAACATGGAACCAAAAACTGCCGGGGATACTTTTGCCCAGTTAAAATGGCAACATTCCAATAAAGCACTTCGCATGTCTTTATTAAAATCCGCAAACCGTAGGCGTTCACCAAATAAATCCCCATTGACATAAGGAAAAGCGTTTAAATCCTCATCCAAATTCCGTTGGCGTTTGTCCAAAAGGCGTATCCAATACCTCAAACAATTGGGCGATTTTAATCCCTAAATCAGAGCCATCAGGAGAAGTGTGGTTTTCAATATACGAGGTAAATAAATTAGGTTCAAAAATAGTCGTATCTTCCGCAAAGAGGCAGAAAAGAATACGCACTAGAAAACGTTCCAAGTCATGTCCCTTAAAGCCACCTTCTTCCAAAGCATCATGGAGGTTAGCCATCTTGAGGGCGGCATCAACGTTTACAGGGTCTTCGGGATTTAATTTGAGAGCTTTTTCCCCTTTAATAAAGGCGAACTCGCGGACATGATCAACTAATTCTTGTAAAGGAAACTCCTTGGAATATACTCTACGACCACAAAAAATAGGTAATTCATATTCTTCATCTGGTTCCAAGTCATAAAGAGCTATCTTTTTAAAATCTGAAACAATCACATATTGCGGTACTTCATCAAGACGTTTTTCATTGATTAAATATTGAATATAATCAAACGCCTCAGATTTTGCTTCTCCCAAATCTTTACCGGTGGACTTATGCTCGACCAGCAGTTTGCCTTTCCAAAATAAATCTATAAAGGAATAATTCTTACTAAGGTTACGGACAGGTTCTTCAAAGGTTGCTACGACCCGTCTTTTTATGCCAAAGACTTCAAAGAATTCATTCCAGAAAGTTTGTTTTTCCGCCTGCTCACTGGTTTCCCCAGCCCAGTCTTTGCTAAATTGACGGGCGCGATTTTTTACTTCATTCCACGATAAATTCATAAGCGTTGTTATTATAGCAGGAAGTATTAGAAGAATCAGAATAGAAAAGACTGGATTCCGGCTTTCGCCGGAATGACGGGTGAAAAGGAAGAAAGGCTGGATCCTCGGTCAGAGCTGAGGACAGTCAGGAATGACGGGGGTGAAGAGGGAGAAACGAGGTTGCCGCACCTTCGGCTCGAAATGACAAAATTAGAAAAGACTGGATTCTCAATCAAGTTGAGAAAGACACGCAAGAAGAACAATTATGAATTAAAAAAATAAATAGAGAAGATAAAGGGGCGTCGGGAAAGAAGAAAAAGCGTTTCATTCCCGTCGCAGTTTAGCTATCATAATCAGACTGCATTTGGAAAACATTATACTTTCTCCTTTTTAGGTTTGATATTAAAAATTATTCTCTTAATTTGATGGGAAAATTATATCTTGATCAAATAGTTCCCAAGGGATTCGAACGTCGGTGGTAGAAGCATGAGTATGAGTAAAGCTTATTTTGGTTATAAAAGACTGACCATTGGGTCCGACGGTACTTGGATTAATTGCAGGATTCGCGACCAAGACATGGGACGCGCTCGGAATATCAGGCAGGGAGGACGCTAATCCAGCGACATAGACATTTCCGAAAGAGTCTATAGCAACCGCAGGATAATTTGCGTCACCCGCCAGTCGTGACCATAAATAAGTGGAATAGACGAGGGAAGTCGTACCGGAGGAATTCGTATTAATAGCACTGAAATATGCAGCACCATAATCCGCCCAATTTGGATCAACTATAAGGGCGGCATCGGGTGTAACCGGAAAATCCGCAGAACTGGTAGGTCCCGTGATATAGGCATTGCCAGAGGGGTCTACAATTATACCTGAATAGCTAGGGCGATCACCATAGTAGGAAGTTGTATTTCCATTTGGATATCCAGTTCCACCTAGAAAAGTGGAATAGAGTAGAGTTGTGGTACTCGATGAATTTGTATCTATTTTAGTTAGAAAAATATTACTACCCACTGACGTTGTATTATTATTGATGGTCTGGAACGCACCGGATGTAACTGGAAAATCTGGAGATGCTGTATTTCCTGTGATATAGATAAAACCAGCAGTATCTACTGTAATTCCATAACCATCATTATAACCACTTCCACCTAAACCATTTCCTCCTAAAAATGAGGAATAGATAAGAGATGAAGCACCGGATAAACTGGTATTTATCTTACTGATAAAAACAGTTACAGTTCCCATAAGGGTTGTACTAAACGCATTGGACGTAACCGGAAAATCTGGAGATGATGTTTCACCTGTGATACAGGCATTACCTTCTGAATCTATTACAATTGCATTGCCTTCATCATTCTCGTTTCCGCCTAAAAGGGTGGAATAAACCAGAGAAGAAGAACCGGATAAAGTCGTATTAATCTTGCTCAAAAAGACCTTTACGTTACTTTCAAAAGTTGTACTAAACGCATTGGACGTAACCGGAAAATTACTAGATTCTGTATAACCCGTAATATAGGCATTACTCGCGGAATCCAATGCCACCGCCAACCCGTCCTCAAATACACTTCCACCCAGATAAGTGGAATAGAGTAGGGAAGAAACACCGGATAAACTGGGATTGATTTTGCTCAAATAAGCATTATAACCCGCGCTCCTATTAAACGTCTGAAAGGCGCTGGAAGTAATCGGAAAATCCGTTGACGACGTATATCCACAAATATAAATTATACCTGCAGAATCTATGGCGATATGCCCCCCCTGATCATTTCCGCTGCCACCCAAATAAGTCGAATAGACTAAAGAAGCAGTGCCAGAGGAAATATTAATAATACTTACAAAAGCATTAGCACCACCGGTGCTATTAAGTTTTGTCTGAAAGGCACCGGGAGTAACCGGAAAATCAGTAGAATACGTATATCCCGAGAGATAAACATCCCCCCTTGAACCAACAGCTATACTCCAAATATCACTATAACCACTTCCCGCATTGAAGGGAATATATGTTACCTGGGCAGAGGATCCAATAGAATTGGTATAAAAATTAGCCGCGACATTCTTAGGACCATTCATGGTCACATTCTTTGGATTCGCTGTTCCACTCAAAGCTCCACTCCATCCGATAAATTGAACACCACTATTGGGATAGGCTTGGCAGGATACAGTGGCACCGTTGTTATACCAACCACTGGATGGACTTACGTAACCATCATTACTGGGACTGGCTTGAGTCGTCAAATAATATTGGGTATTAAAGTTTGCGGTATAGGTCGTACTGGAAGTTGGACAAACTTGATGGGTTAGACTTCCAGCATCGCTCCAAGAGGCGAAATTGGATAGAGTTCCGGTTGACGACTCAATGGAATAGGCTCCAATATTGAAACAAGCACCGGTTGTCGTACTAAACGTATAGGGGGCTGTATAATTTGTCCCATTTACTTGAATCTGTTGTCCAGGGGGATTGGAAGTTAGTGTGATAGAAATTGAAGATGGCAATATTCCGCCATTCGCCGTGCTGAGCACCCAGACATCGTTCAGTAAAGTGCTAACAGCACCAAAAGTATTACCATTATCACCTCCAAAGATAATCATCCGATTATTTACAGCATCATAAACCGCCGTATGACCATTTCGCGTTGTCGGGTCACTCCCAGTCGGCAAAAGTTGTGTCCACGTGGGCGTTCCTCCCAGTCCATTGGCATTGCTAAGTACCCACACGTCATTCAGATCACTGCTTACACTACTACTGAACCCTCCAAAGATCGTCATCCGATTATTGGTAGGATCGTAGACCGCTGTAGGGCTATATCGCATCGCCGGGAGACCATATAGAGGATCGGGAGTCGGAGAGAGTTGTGTCCAAGCGGGCGTTCCCCCCAATCCATTGGCATTGCTAAGTACCCAGACATCATTCATGGTACCGACATAATCACTATATCCCCCAAAGATGGTCATCCGATTATTGGTAGGATCGTAGACAGCAGTATGATAATATCGTCCTGTCGCGAGACCATATGTAGGATCAGGGTTCGGATTGAGTTCTGTCCAAGCGGGCGTTCCCCCCAGTCCATTAGCCGTACTGAGAACCCACACATCATTAAAAGAACTATTACCTCCATCATACCCCCCAAAAATAATCATCCGATTATTAGCAGCATCATAGACTGCAGTATGATTGACTCGCGTTATCGGAGCGCTCCCGGTCGGAGAGAGTTGAGTCCAAGCGGGTGCTCCCCCCAGTCCATTGGCATTGGTTAACACCCATACATCATTCAGAAAACCAAAATTGTCTTGCCCCCCAAAGATCGTCATTCGATTATCTATATTATCGTAGACTGCAGTATGACCGAATCGCGCTATGGTAGAGTTACTCCCGGTCGGAGAGAGTTGTTTCCAGGTAGGCGTTCCTAGTCCATTGGCCGTGCTAAGTACCCACACATCGTTCGGATAACTACTACCATTATACCCCCCAAAGATCGTCATCAAATTATTTGTAGTATCATAGATTGCAGTATGTTCATATCGCGTGGTCGGGGCACTCGGGCTGTTTCCATTCGAAATGAGCCCTATCCAACTCTGTGCGTGTGTTACGTTGGTTAATGAGAGAAAAAAGATGGAAATAGCTATTACAATCGCTTTGCGTTTGGAAAACATTTTACTCTCTCCTTTTTTGGGCATGACCTCGCTTGATAATAAACGAGACTTTATAACATAATTAATCAATTGTCAAGTTTTTTTGATAAGTTGTTACAAACTTAGACGACGGTGTCTCACCAATTCAGCTTCCCTCGGTCGGAGACCTTCGGCTAAGAAAACATAATTTTAAGTTCATAGTTTGAAATATCAAATCCCTGATCTCTGGTTTCAAGTCTCTGGTTTCTGGAACAAGTTATATTAAAAATTATTCTAAAATTTGAGAAGATTTTCTTAATGATGAATTATGAATTAAAGAAATAAATAGAGAAGATAAAGGGGGTGTCGGGAAAATTCTTTTTGTGTAATTCTAGAGGTAATACAGTTATTTTTCGAGTTGGCGGACTTTGAGATAGAGTAATAAGGCAACTATCAGGGCAACGAGGACAAATAGCGCCAAACCAATATAACGATACTTCAAATCCACGGTGGCATCTTTATCCACCTGGACCGCTTGAAGGGTTGAGGCTTCCGCGGGTGCGACAACTTTATCCAATTTTTCAGGTGATACTGTGTGAACGAGGGTGCGTCCAATAATCAACGCATCTTGCGCTTCTTTGATTTTCATAGTAGCGACACTGACATCGCGTCCATAGTTGGCGGTTTTTTTAGTTTCCAGTTCCGCGTTTTGGATATTGGATTTTAACTGGTCAATACTGGACGCCATCATTTGAGCGGCGAGATACCCTTTATCCCCAGCTTTGTGGCATTGAATACAAGTGGCGCCCACGCCGACTCCCAACATCGCATCGGTGGGATGTTGAATTCCGTGGTTTGTATGGCACACGATACAAGCGCCTAATTTATTTTTTTCAAAAGCGGCTTTATGTGGGCTGGAATTATATAAATCCTGATTTTGCGCATGGCATTGTCCACAAGCAAAGATGACGGAACTAAGACCCGGCGGTGCGGCACCATGACTCCCGTGACAACTATTACACGCCGGAGCAGATCGCACCTCGCCTTTTTGCAATAACGCGATCCCATGAACACTATGAGTATATTTATCATACTGGTCGGTAGGAATTTTATATTCTTTCATATAATTGGCATCGGCGTGGCATTTCGCGCAGGTTTTGGGTACATTGGTTGGGTACACGGGAGATTGGGGGTCATCCACAGAGAGTATCCCATGATAACCATGACAACTAATACATTGCGCGACTTTCACATCTCCTTTGGCAATCCGTATCCCATGAATACTGGTTTTATATTGTTCCAATTGGTCGGTACGAAGGGAGGGATTATATTTTTTCATATAGGCGGCATTGCCATGACATTTGGCACAAAATTGACCGATTTCAGAGGGTTTAGGTTTTCCGATGTATCCTTTTTTCTTATCCATCGACATGGCATAATCCATTTCTTTAAAACCAACGGTTGGGTCGCCGCCGTGACAATCCGCACAGGATAATCCTTTCTGGCCATGAATATCATGCAACATGGCGTTCACCGGTGCCGCCAATCTACCTTCCAGGACTTTATGACACTGGACACAGGTATCCACTTTTTCAGTGGTATCCGTACTTTGAGAAAATCCACGACCTGACAGGAGAATACAGAAAACCAAAGTGAAAATTAAATACAGGATGTTTGAAATATTATGTTGGATTCTATGTATTTTTTTCATTTGAATTCCTAGTCTCTCCTATTTCATAGGACTTGGACGATATGCCATGAATGTCATTACACTAATATAAATAACAATAATCCATCCTATCCAAGCAACCCAGATATTTTTTTGTTCCCGGCTGGACTTTCTATCCCAAAAGGGAGTTAAAGTCCATAATAAAAATCCTAATCCAAACGCCATAATACCCAGCAAGTCCCCGTCTATGGAGAAGATTTTCGCCGGGATATATTTCAGAGTCTGAAACATATAAGTAAAATACCATTCCGGTTTAATACCCGCAGGAGCGGAGGAAAACGGGTCGGCTTTTTCACCGAGTTCCCAGGGAAATATCGTAGCGAGAGTGATTAAGACACAAAATACCAAAAGCCAAACAATGCTTTCCCGTAAAATGAAATTGGGAATAAAGGGAATGGTGGTTTTCTTTTTTTCTGAAGGAGTGTCCGATATTTTGTTTGCATCTTCGATAGGTTTACTCATCCCGTGCATTTGAACGAATAATAAATGCGCTCCCAAAAGTAGCGTAACGATAGCTGGCAGGATTCCCACATGAATGGCAAAAAAACGAGATAATGTCGCTCCCGTTACATCTTCACTTCCCCGGAGAAATAGTAATATCCATTTCCCAACAAATGGAGTAACACCAGCGATTTCCGTTCCCACTTTGGTAGCAAAAAAAGCCAGGGTATTCCAGGGTAGAAGATAACCGCTAAATCCAAAACCTAAAACAATAAAGAACAAACCCATACCGGATAACCAGGTTAATTCTCTGGGTTTCCGGTATGCTTTGGTAAAGAAAACGCTAAACATATGAATGAACATGGCACCAATCATCATATTGGCGGACCAGCTATGAACACTCCTGACCAACCATCCAAAGCGCACCTGGGTCATGATAAATCGAACACTTTCATAGGCGGAGGAGGGTGTTGGTTGATAATAGAAAAGCAGCAACAAACCGGTAGCCACTTGGACAGCGAATAAAAACAAAGTGGCTCCCCCAAAATAGTACCAAAGAGAGTGTTTATGAACCGGTACAGATTTCTCGGTTAAAAAGGGCAGTGATTTTTCAATCGGTGCCCTCTCCTGAACCCAATCGGTGATTACTTTTTTAAATTGTGATATGGATTTCATTACGCTGACGTCTTGGTAATAACGATATTATCCCCTTGTACAATAACTTTGTAAGGTTCGAGAGGTCGAGGGGGTGGTCCGGCTACATTAATCCCATGTTGATCATAATATCCATTGTGACAGGGACACCAGATTCGTTGTGAATTGGAATCGTAACGCACGGTGCATTGTAAATGGGTACAAATGGCGGTAAAAGCACGAATATCTCCATCGACGGTTTTGATAAGAATACCGGGTTTATCTCCAAATCGAAAAATAATACCGGAATTCGGAAGTAGAGTACTTACTTTCCCCGCCACAACGGAAGTGGGAGTTGGTTCAGCAATTTTTGGGGGAATAATATACCGAATTAGGGGATACAGTACCTGGCCAAAAAGCACCAATAACCCGCCTCCCAGTAAAAGGTTTAAAAAAGAACGTCGTGTTGACTGGGAATTCTCATACTCAGCAGGTTTTGCCAAGTCTATATTTTTTGGCATAGAGAATCTTTAGTTCAAGCTGTATGGTTACTTCGTATTTTGTTTTGCAGGAAGACTGAGTATATATGCTATGACAGCATTCATATCATCATCTGAGAAATTGTATGCTTTCATATCACTTTTTGGGTTAATTTTTTTAGGATCGGTGGTTGCGAGTTTAATTTTATCCGCTGATATCTTATTAGATAAGCCATCAAACGGATCCCCTTTTTTTCCACCTTTTCCATCAATCATATGGCAAATCATGCAAAGATTAGAGCGCACAATGGATTTGCCTTTTTCAATAACTTTGGAATCACTCGTCATTGCGGAATATACCGAATCAGTAGACAAAGTAGGACCTGTAGTTGAGGAGCCAAGCGTTGGTTCGACAGCCTGAGCAGTTCCCATTTGTCCGGTTAACAAGAGGCATACGAGGCATACATAAAGCCCCAAAATCAATGAAACGATTATAAAAAAATTACGCATATTCTCCTCTTTTTATTGTAAAGGTTTTAAAATATAAATTGTAAATCCAGGGTTACCTGATGATTATCCTTACCGCTGTATAAAGTTTCACTATTATCACGCGTATATTGATATTCTCCGGATAACCGGCCATGTTCCATAATTGCCCAGACCAGCCCGACAGTGCCGGAGTGAATATCTGTATTACTCCCGGTGGTATTATTGGGATTAAGATAATCGTATCTGGCTAAAGCCCACAATGCATCTTTAATTTGTTTATCACATTCGAGAAACGCACCTTTACTTTCAATACTGGTTCCGCTTCCATGGTCATTACCATAAACCAGTGCGGCCATGACATCCAAAGAAACCGGGACAAAGGTATAATTGCCTCCTAATGCGACACGTTGGTAGGTATCATTGCCAGGGAACAGGTTATTAATTTGCATTCCATGATAATAATACAGGGAAAGACTACTACCGGACTCGTTAAAGATATGTTCGATTCCCAAACTGAAATCCTTGGCATTATCATTACTAGGGAAAGCAGTTCCATCTCCCGTGGAATCCACCCCATTGACCCCCGTCAGTATGACCCGGGTTTTATCGAAATTATAATATCCTTGAACCCCTATTTGAGGAGCATCAAGAGAAAACGCACTGGTATTGGGATAGCTGGCTGTGAGTGCCAAGGGTGAACTAATTCCAATGGATCGATCAAACGCCCCAAACCCATCTTCGTAAATCGGATGCATTTGACCCACCCGTAATGCAAAATAATGCGTGGAGTCATTATAGAAATTATACTGGAGTTTGGCTTCTTCCAATTCAGATGTTGCTCCCTGGCTGGCAAGCGTTTCATGTACAAAGAAACTGAGGTTATGGGTGGCTTCCCCGGCATAAAATAAATCCACTTCGCCCACACTAAAATTATTACTATTGCCTGAACCGGAAGTATTCATATAAGAATATTGAAATTCCCCTTTTACGGAAAGTACATTCGAAATATTGGAGATTTTTTCCAGCATACTTTGTTCCGGTGTAGGTTGTGGTGCTGCAGGAGCCGGGGTTGCTTGCGCTGTTGCTTCCGCTTTTTTCTTTTGTTCCAATTCAGCCACTCGTTTTTGGAGTAAATCGATGGCCTTTTTTAATTGGCCAATTTCACTAGTATCTTCCGATTCGGTGGGTGGATCTACTGCAGGCCCCTGAAGGGCGGGCGTTTTTTCTTGAGATTTTTCAGTATCCGTAATAGTGGGAATTAAGTCTGTAGATGATTTATGAGAAGACATTAACTGATTGAGTTTATCATCCGGTGACTTTTTATTATCTTGCAAGGATTGTTTGGAGTCATTTTTTTTGGATTTATCTGATTTTCCAGACAGATAATCTTCGACTTCAAAAGGGAACCGATACCCCAGTTTTCGGAACTCCTGTCCGGTCGCGTTTAGTTTGGGATAGACTGCATGACATGCCGTACAAGACAATCCATATTTTCTGGCAAAAGCAGGAATTGACTGACCTTTAATAGGGATTAAAACAAAAATTAAACCCAACAATAAAAACACGGGCAAGGACTTCACATAACTTTGCATGGCTACCTCTCCTCTACCATTGAAATTATTATTTCATGAATTAAAGCACAACATATACCAACCTGTCAATAAGGTATGGAATGTTAAGGAAATTGATAATTTTACATATTTAAATGCATTTTTTGTTATGATTCTCTACAACAAAACCAATTTTTTTGTAACAAAAACAGGTCCATTCTTTTTCTTTTGTATGATTGATATTATTAATGCTAGTGTAAAAGTCTTTTTTAGACACAGTGTATTTATTTTAAACGATTATTTTTAAAACAAATATTATTTTATTGCCATTAAAAGAAAGTCTCAAGTCTCAACCCTCCTATGACAGCTATAGTATTATATTCTTATATTACTGTTTACAATAGTGGTTTGGGTATAAAGCATAAATCACCTTTAATCTCCGTATAAAGAGCATACTCCGATAGGAGAACAGGTGATTTATGCCCATTTCTTGATACGAAGACTCCTTAAACGCAAAAAGCCCAAAGTTAAGATGACAGCCTAAATACCCTGAAAAAAAATCCCCCCGCCGCCTAAAAGCCCTGAAAAAGACCCGAATCAGATTAAAAAGAGAGGTGAATAAGTGACGGTGCAAATACGGCCTTGATACGGAGACAATGTGTAGATGGGTTTACAGTTTTTAACCCCATATTAGTAATGGTTATTAAGATGAAATTATTTTAAAATTACCCATTGACAAGTCATTTTTTATACTATATGCGTTGGTTTGAATTACCCAACATTCTGTTGGGAAAAAAACTGACAGCGAGCTCGATTCATTCCTTAGGAGTTTAACTCCTCTAAAGAAGACTGAGCCTTGCGGGTCGACGTTAAAGTTATGGTGCCTTGGAGCCCGAATAGGAGAATCGTTCATTTACCCGCGTGGTAAATAGAATCAATAGTTTTAGGTGACTTAACGTATGACGCATGTTGACAGTTCTTGTTAGCTTGGTTTGAATCGAAGCCGGTTTTATTGGAGGTTTTATTAAATCGAAAAAACCCGAAGTAACAATCGGGGTACAGACATACGAGCAGTATAGAAAAGAAGTTGAGTTAGTAGCTCAAATTCCTAATGCCGAATTTGAGCAATTTCAACCGGAAAAAATAATCCTACCCTACGGCATCGGGATCGATATGCATTTTCGCTTTATCCAAGGCTGTGTCTTGTTCACCACACCTTCCGCTATGGGGCTGTCATCTTAACTTTGGCTTTTTGCAATCCGTCTTCTCTCTGCTCGAGGGCATGGTTTCAGAATTCAAGTTAAAAACAAGAAATAGTTAAATTTGCGATTTAAGGGGGTTAAAATGTTACGAAATTGGGTGGGGGTTGTCTCCCTACCATCTCCGTATCAACACCGTACTAACTCCCATTGAAGAAAAGTGAAGAATCGGTTCAGGACTATATTATTAAGACTCTTTTAGGTGAGTTTATTGTTTATAAGAAAACGTATGTGGATTGGTGAAGGTTTTAGAAGGGGCGGCGATAAAAACCCAGTTTTGAGTTTAGAGTTTCGGGTTTAGAGTTAAAGGATAGGAAAGAGCGGAGTGCATAGGGAATCATAGTGAGTGTGCAGGGGAAACTACAATGAGTTCCCAATTTTATATCCCAACCAAATACCTAAAATTCCACCCAGGAATGTAAAGAAAAGACCGGAGAGAGAGACCAGGTCGCCGCCCCACAGAGCCGGGACGAATCCGCCAATGGTGGAACCCACGAACAACCCCAACCAGATAAATTTTTTTTCCATAGTCTTATTTCAGATTAGCGTCTTTGAGAAGTTTTTCAATTTTAGGTTGAATTTTCATAATGGTATCGCGAGGGGATTGTTTTCCCAACCACATCAAATCCATATCAGGTTTCATGGTATCCCCGATGGTACTCATGATGGGATTGGTAGGAGACGGTTTGGAATAGGGAACTCCTATGGTAAAAGCTTGTGCATTCATCGGAGGAAGAATGGCCGCTTTCAGGAAATGGTCGGACTCCGCGATGGACTTGATACTGGGAACCGCCTGACCGGATTCCGCCGTGGCGGTTTCCCCATCCGGTCCGGTAAGATATTTGATAAGTTCCCAGGATTCTTTCGGATGTTTGGAAATGGCCGAAACGGCATAACAGACTGTAAACAAAGTCGACGCTCTTTTTTTATTGGTAGGAAGGACGGATACGTCCCAATGGAAATTAAGGGTTTTGAAATCCATACACGCCCACCGGCCATAAGTGCACATCGCTACTTTACCTGTTTTAAAAAAGTCCATGGTACCCAAATCGTTGGTCACGCTCGGACCGGGCGCCACCGGTTTTTTCCCAAACATCAACCCTGTTAAAAATTCAAATGCCTGCACGTTATTATCAATATATTTCGGGTCGCCCAATAACCATTGGGTTCCGTCTTCGCTCATAACTTCGCCGTTATTTTGCCAGACCCAGGGAACCCATTCCCCGATCCAGGTTTCCACGACAAATCCGTATTGGCCGATTTTATCCTTCCCGGTGATGGTTAATTTTTCCGCCGCCTTCCGGAAATCCTGCCAGGTCCATTGGTCGTTGGGATAAGCGACTTTCGCTTTATCGAATAAATCCTTATTGTAATAGAGCACCAAGGTTGTGAAATCTTTGGCGACGCCATAAAAATGTCCGTTATATTTGAATTGATTCAACAGGACGGGATAATAGTCGTTCACATGAAAGTCCTTGTCATTATCAATATACGGTTGTAAATCGAGAAATGCACTATTATGAGCATAGCGGGGGAAATCTTCCGCACCCATATACATCACATCGGGAGGGGTTCCACCAGCGATCATGGTTTGTAATTTGGGTGGATAATTTATGGCCGGGACATGGATTCTTTGGATTTCAATTTCGGGATGTTTTTTTTCAAAGGATACAAGATATTGTTCAACGGTTGCTTTTTCTTCGGGAGTTCCCCAATACATGAACACTACTTTGGTTTTCCCGGCACTGCCGGAGGATCGACCTTCCGGACTACCAACCGTGCAACTGATAACGAATAGGACTATGAGACAGACCGCCAAGACTACTACAAGCTTTTTATACATAATTAATTCCCCTTTAAATTATTGTGTGCAATATTCAATCAATAGTATACAGCGCGCGAAAAAGAGTTTCTAGTTTTCAAGTTAAAGGTGGCAATGGAAATAGAGATCCTTCGCAGACTCAGGATTTCGCTGCGCTCAAATTCCCGATGCACTTTTTTAAATTTAAGGATATAGAGTCGGGTCGCCGTAATTCGGGTCGTCCTGATCCCGGTCAAGGTCTACATTGGAAACAGTTACTATACCCGGCAAATCACTGCGTACCCCGAATTGCATTTGATAATATCCATTGACCGCTTGTGCAACTGTCCGATAAGTTCCCCCAAGCAATATACCGACTCCCGCGGCAGCTATCAGGTTACTGGGCACGGAACCAATATTTTGCTCACCGGCAGTCTGTACACCATAGGCAGCAACCAAAATAATACCCAGGGAATTGAAATCACCGGTCTGGATACTGACTGTGGCGCGAACGCCGACTTCCCGATTCGAAATAGTCGGAAAAGTCGCGGCATTTGACCCGCCATTATTGGCTGTCCATTTAAGCCCAATTTCGTTCCCCGAAGTGGCTCCCGTAAAATTCAGTTGTAAGGCGTTATTCACCACAGAAATAATTGGACTGGTGGATGCACCGCTATATATTTCCTGTCCCCAGCCGGTAGTTTCGCTGCCCGCAGTGAAATTACCATACGGATAAAACAAGCGGGTATTACTACGGTTGGAGTCAACAAGGGTTGGCACGCTATTGATAATTTGAATTTCATCAATATAGACATTCCCCGATGCAGATGCTTTAAATTGGAATTGCGGATAACCCGAAGTACTATTCCCATGAACCAACAGGGGAGTTTCCTGCCATGTCCAGACGGTAGGAATTCCGAAGAGGATATTGGCAGCGATATCTGTTTGAAATCCTTGTCCCACCCAATTATTATATCCAAATAAAATGGATTGATGAGTATTGGGTTGATCAGCAACAACACGCATTCGCATGGTATACCATTGTCCAGTGGACATGCCTATCCAAGTTGAAGTTACGGGGGTAGATTTAACACCTGCATTGGAATTAGCGAAATTAAATTGCCACACGCCGGTGGCTTGTGTTCCGGCGGAATCGGTATAACTGCTCACCCAACTTTGCGTCGCCAGTACAGTCCGGTTAGGAGCTAATTCCAACGGAGCCCATATCGTCGTATCATTGGCTGTACTGAAAGTGCTGTGGGCAAGAATATTGGGATAGACTTGAATTCGTTCCTTATCTATATCAACACCATAGGGTGGGGCTGACAGCGGAGAAGCGATTACGTCCACTTCAGCAGGTGAGTTAAATGAAGCAAATGAAACCACTCTGACAATGGTACTTCCCACCCAATACGCGGTAATTTCGCTTAAATCGCTGATGATTAGAGAATTGTTATTTCCAAACGAAGGCGGAGGTAATGCGGCACCTGAACTAATAGTATAACTTGCCACATTCACGTCCCATGATGAACCCGCGGTTAGACCGACTTTGGGTAATTTCTGAATTTTATAAGTAGAATATTTCACGGTATTGGTGGACGTATTGGAACCGAAAATATCTGATATTAGATAGCTATTGATTCCCACAGTCGCCTGACTATATGCCGATTGGTCAACTTCACTACCGATGACCGAACTCAATCCGAGGAAACTGTTCGCGCTGGAATAACCTGTAGGAGAACCATAGGTCACATATTCAGACAAATCAAACGCAGAATTCAATCCTTGATTGGTGAATAGTTTTAAACTTGGTAAGGACGACTCCAAGGTCGCCGCCGTTCCGGTTACATAAATCAAATTCGGGTATGAAACGGTGGATGCACCGAATGCATTACCAACAATTAACTGCACAAGATAGGTTGTGGGTGAAGTCACCGCGGCATACATATGACTGGTACTTTGGAGACTGCCGGTTCCACCATCGCCGAAATTCCACGCCCAAGTTGTGGGATTACCGCCGGTCGTATCCACAAAACTTACGTTTAAAGGACCAATTCCACTAGTTGGAGTGGCATAGAATCCCAGACCTGTACCATTGGTTCCGGGAGGCGGTTCAGATACCGTAATTAAGTTCGGAGAAATAATTGTTGCTGCGCCATAGGAATTACTGACAATCAATTGTACCGTGTACGAAGTCAAGGTATTCACGACGGAATAAATATGATTGGTGCTTTGGAGACTGCTGGTACTACCGTCACCAAAATTCCAAGCCCATGTACTAGGATTGCCACCCGTCGTATCTATAAAAGTTACATTCAACGGGCCATTTCCACTGGTCGGTGAGGCAGTAAATCCCAAGCCAGTACCATTGCTCCCCGGAATGGTTACTGTGTTCCAATTGATGATAGAAAGATTCGAAGTTTGGATAGAAGTAAGTCCAGTTCCTTGATTTCCCGAAGCTCCTATCGCTTGAATGAGATAAGTTCCATTTCCAACTTGGACGCCAGGGCTACCCGGATTATTAGGGTCTGATAGTTGGCCGGTGATTGTTATTGTTGTTTGCGCACTAGAAACAACCAATAATTGCGGAATATCCACTTCTCCCAATAAATTAAGTATACCGGTGCTGTCATTCATGTAAGCTTGAATCGAATGAGCGGTACTATCTACCTGGACTTGTACAGAAACGGTTCGAGGATCAGAAACGGTCGTTCCCGATAGTGGAGAAAGAATTGTGAGTGCCGGACCGGGAGTAGAGTTGGGTACATTAACCGTTGCGCCAACAGAATTTGGGCTGGTGGTTTGTGGATTCAAATGAGCGTGCGCGGTAAACGTGTGATCTCCTGACGAATACCCTTCCCAATATAATCTAAACTCATCGTAGTAATCTCCAAAATATCGCCTGTTTTGAACCAAGTTGTTAATGGGGGGTAATAATGCAGGATTATAAGCTACTGCAACATAAACAGCTGTATCAATTTGCAAGTCAACATAATAGTCACCATTGGCAAATGAATATAAAGTTGAGGAATCCTTATACGTATTTACACGAACAACAATATCGCCAAATTCATCGGTGTTAATTTGCGAAGGCATGGATACGAAATTTACGCTACTTGCACTTAGTGATTCGTCAAAAACCAATTGCATCTGTGGCAACTCGAGCACCGCATTGATATTAGTAAATGTAGTTACACTGGCATTTCCCGTTTGTTCATAAGCGAGAATATCAAGAGTATGATTGCCATTGGTGATATCCTGCCAATTCCAAGTAAAAGTAGTTCTATCTGTCCAAGTCGCCTGGTTCGAGTTATTAAGTGCGGCCTCCAATGCGGCAACCGTATGGGGACCCGTCCAATCGGGAAAGACATAAACCGAATTTGCCGTCAAATCAGGGTTGGTCAGCGTTACTGTAACACCTTGCGTAGTCACATCGCTGCTGCCGGTATAGGTCGGTGAAATCAAACTCATTACAGGGCCATTTTTATCAACATAGAATACCTGTTTGAAAGTATTAAAGCAGGGAGGTGATCCGGCGGGTCTTTCAAGGAATGCAATATAAGTAAAGTAATGTATTCCTTGAGACAAAATAGAGGTTGGAATATTGACTGTGTAGGTTCCTGTTCCCCCGGTAGTTCCCACTGATTTGGTAGCTGTAACGTAGAGACCGGAGGTCACTTGTTGAAAACCTGAAAAGTTGCCCGTTAAAATCAATCCTCCTGCCGGGGATGTATCTCCCGTTACCAAACTGGCGTAACCGTCATCCAGCTTGTAGATTACATTGTTTTCTGTACTATCCGTTTGCAGAGTCAGTGTGACCGTTGCAGTCGTGATAACGGGAATGGGCGTAATTCTCCGAATTCCATCCCAGACGGTTGTATCGTCCGGAGGAATAATCGAATTCACAGAACTGATGGTTAAAGTACCTTGCGGATTGCGCAACCCATACATGACATATCCCCGCATGAGATTGCTTCTTGGAATATTGATGGGAATATTTCCGTTGCCGTCCACGGTGACCTGTGTAAAAACTGCTCCCCCTTGATTATAAGTTGAATCGGCGGCATTTCCGGTGAGTTCAACCAAGACACTTCCAGTAGGGAACAAGGTATTTACTGTCACGGCGTCATATCCTGCATTTTGCTGTAAATCCAGCGCTACGATTAATGAAGTTGCCCGTTCAAAGACATAAAAAGTTGCATTGCTACCGTTGTTATATTGATTATTTACCCATCGTTGAATCATGGGTCCCTGCGCGTATTGATTGGATATTGCGACCAAGCTGGTAATCTGATTTCCATATATTCCGCCTAATGCATCACCCCGACCGGGAATCGGGAAACTACTTCGGCCAGTACCAAATTCTTGGGCATTAAAATAAACAATAGGCCGACCGGGCCGGGTAAGAATATAGGCATACGCCAAGTTATCATTCGCGGGAGGAGAAATACCGCTATCATGGC
Organism: uncultured bacterium; assembly: GCA_963768165.1. GTDB lineage: Bacteria > UBP4 > UBA4092 > UBA4092 > UBA4092 > CAVYHJ01. Next base: position 1,150,672 of record CAVYHJ010000002.1, read on the forward strand.
ATGACACAAAGGCCATACCTACTCCATTGGTTCCAAAATCGCCTCCATCTACACTGGCATTGATAAAACTCTTAAAATCACCATAACCATTCGCGTTGAGAGCACTGTACATTGGGAAATATAACGGAAAATCTAGAACAAGACGATTGGCTGCTAGATTGGTATAGCTATAAGCCAATGAGGAACTGCCGTCGTAGACTTCGCAAAATTGCAAAGGGTTTGACGGTGAACCATCCCGATTGGGGCGTCCTCTTCCTTCCACCGAATAATCTAAAAACGAACTAAAAAACCAAGGGAATATATTTTTGGCAGCATCTAATCGGAAACCGTCCGCATCATTCACATCGAGCATCCATTTGGCATATCGGAGTAGTAATCCTGTCGCATTTTCCGCTACAGGCACTCCACGATAGGGATGTGTTAAATTAAACCCGTCTCTCGTTGTGGCATCCCCTGGGAGAGGGCTTGGATCGGAAAAAAAGCGTGCAAAGGTAGTATCCACCCACATTCCCGGCAGGTTATTGACGGAATCTACTGTAATCGGCTGCCGAATATACACATCATCATTTTCCTGGGCGATATCAACCAATCCGGAAATTTGCGTATACCAATCACCGGTCGCGCTATAATCATGGAAATCTCCCCATGTAGCATCCGGTCCGCTCGGAAATGTTAAGGCAAATCCAGGGTATCCCGCAAACCCGGTAGTATATTTATTCCGAAACCCATCGTGATTGAAAATAGTATCCGGATAAATTTTAATATCGGTAGAGTGAGCCGCATAAATCAGTCCACGCAAATATGCTTCCGTACCATAGAGTGTAGGATCGGACGGATTCCCAAGATCAAACCGGTCATAACAGTCATAACCAACCGATTGATTTCCCGAATCCGCCCGGTTGGTCGGTGGAATCCAGATACCGTCGTATCCTGCCATGAACAAATCCGGCATACGTTTCTCAATCGTATGATATTGCGACTCAAAATACTCTATTACCACCGTGCCTTGACTAAAAGAGCAAGGAAGAACAATAGAAGTAATTATTAAACACAAGGTGCATAATTGTTTGATAAACCGACCCGACATAGGTATTCCTTTCTTACAATAATTAATTATAAACCATCAAACGCGGTGAAAAAAGTCTAATTTTTATGTCCTGTTTCCGATGTACTTCCATAAAGTTCCCATGAATCAACAAAGACCGGTTGATTCAAAGTATATTGAACAAATTCTAAGGGATCTATGTTTCCATTGCCATTACCCGGAGGGGCCTGATTCGCCAAATTAGTACTGTTTGCCGTGGGATAACTGGCTGCCATCAGATACACAGATGTGGGAATCGAACCGTAGAGTGACTGTAAATCAATTACGCCTTCCAAATACGGACCGGCGGATGAAGAAAGAGTGCTATAGGTACTGGCATACGACCATGTCGCAGGTGCACTGTTTGAATTATTAAACCACCAGGATCCACCATTATCATTTTCATTTCCAATAAATGCATCCCATCGCATGACCTCACCGTTTTTCGCCCAAAATGCGGTGGTCAATACCCCGTTCGTTGTACTTTGCGCCATAATGATAAACTTATCAAAACCCCAACCCGATTTTTCAGTAGCCAAATAGAGTTGCAACCCATTCCATGCGGCATATAAATGCATAGTGCTGTCCGCGCTGGTCGCAATCAATTGCGCTGTCGAATCCAAATTCCCATCCAATATAAAAGTTGTTGTAGGGTTTGAAGTGCCGGATGTGGAAGTACTGGTTGAAAACACTGTCACATTCCAATTCTGGCTGTTATTATTGTCCCAATTTCCTCCGCTGGTTCCCGGAATATTCGCAAATACAAAATTGAGTGAAGTTGCGTTACTGGGAATTGAATAATTATATCGCCATGCTCCCGTACTCGAATCATAGGTCATGGTTGGGTTAGGCGCAAGAATCGTAGCCCAACCGTTATACCCCAGATGAATATAGACAGGATCGGTGGTGGAAGGTAATGTACCTTGCAGTAAATTATAATATATTGAAACATTTTGTCCGGTAGTTGGTGTCGAAGGAATCCAAAATGCCTGACTTCCACTACTTCCTCCGCTGGTTCCGTTCGCAAAAGATCCCACCCAAACATGCCGTATATTCGACTTACTCACATTCCCTTTATTATCTGTTGCTGTAATGTAATAATCATAATTGGTGTTGAGTAAACCCGGTACATAATAATAATATTGCCAGGCTTGATAGGTGGGTGATACAGATGCTTCCGATGCTTGAAACGAACTCGACATCTCTACGGTCACCCAAGAACTAACACTCGGTCCGCCGGTATAAGTTTCATTATCCGAAGTTAGTGTTTGACTGGTGCTCGTCCGGTAATTTAGATTGACCGATGCCAATCCGGAAACATCATATACGAAACTCCAAACTTGGAATGTGGTGGATTGAGGAATAGCCCATTCATCTCCACCGGGATTCCAAGGTTCCCGTTGGGGAGGAAAAATGGTAGGTCCGGTACTGTCTCCCGACCCTCCGCCAATAACCGTATTGGCATAAGGCACCGCTAAATTCGCTGCCCGGGTCGGATGTCCATCCCAAGTGGACGGATTCGGTTCCCAATATTCATAATCGGAAGCCTGCCCCACTAGAAAATTGGCATAGGCACTTGATGAATTGGAACTGGTGGGAGAAATCTGGTTAGCGGTGTCAATCCTGTTTTTGGCAGCGACCAGTATACTCTGCGAATTTCGGTCTGGGGAATATCCCGGAGGAGTGGAATTGGCATATCCATTATAGGACCCCGTCGCAGGTTCTCCGTCCCATTCCAAAAATTGTGGGTCACCGTTATCCGCACCCGACCATGACCCGTCTTCCGTATAAATTACATCCGTCGTATCCGGTGGAAATTGATCTAAGTAATCCTGGATGGTGGTACAAACAAACCGGCTGGAATTCGCTTGCAACCACGAAACAAAACTTTCGAAATTACTGTGATAATAGGAATCTGTCCCCCCGCCATAATTGTCTCCGTCATGAGCGAGCACTACCAGCAGCGGATGTGAAGCATCTGTATTATAGGGCGCTAGTTGGCTCATCACGGCATCGTATTCCAAGGCGCCATATCCGCCCCGACCATCTTCCACACCCATGTACCTGTCTCCCGGCACAGCAATTATTTTCGACACTTGACCGGTGGATGGATTGGTATATTGTACATAATGGGGACGATGCCCAAAATCGCCGGAAATCAATGTTGGCGCCCAGACATTATCCAGTTGCACCCAATCGCCCGGATTGGGATTCTGCTGATCGGAAGGATTGGGCTCATAAACATTCCCACCGGAATTCCAGGGATACCCCTTACAAGCCCGGTCAAAATGAATATTGTCTACAATCACCCATTGAATACTCTCATCCGCCAACGCCGGAATAATCCGTGGCGAAAAAGCATTCTCTGCCGGGAAAAAACCTTTGGAATTCGCTACACTGGTCCCAAAATGTGCCGCAACCGCCGCTTTATGCAATTCGATTTGTTTACGGATATCCGTATAATCAATCAGGGGATTGATGGGATGATAATAGGCAAAATTGATTAAATCCAACCTTGGATTTCCACCCGATGTTAAATAATTCCTGCCAGTGATCCAACGGCTCGTCCACCCTGAAAAACCAGACCCGTTCGCTTCCATATTATCCAGATTTTCCATTAAAGAACCTGTGAAACTTACCGAGGCACCCAGATACGAAAGGTCTATCCCTTCTTCAATTGCATCCGTTGGATAGGTGGTATAATCGCCAGTGCGGTCCAGAAAAACCTGATTTACATCAAAACTATATTCCCCGGAATTTTCTGTTTGTGTTTCCGTTTGACCCGGCCAATAAATCGGTTGATGCATGTGCCATAGAAAAGCGATATATATGGGCGGATTGGCTTGCAGATTGCAAATTAGCGTAAAAAAAGACAAAAAAATAATCGTTTTAAAACTTGATTTCTTCATGAATTACATTCCTTCGCCAATATCGCAGTAGACCGGTTTACAAGTTTAGTATAATGCAGCCCAGAACCCGTGTCAATAAAAAAATTTAGTCGTAAATTCCAGATTGAAGTATCACTCAACATATTAAGGAAGACATCGGGAAAGAGCAGAACTAATATTCCCGACGCTGCAAGTAGCAATATTTACAATAATAACCCGGGGGGGTTATCAATTAAGGGAATAACGTAGCATTCCCGAAATTGGGACCATCATGGTCTGTATCCAAATCAACATCTGTCACAGAGAGGATACCCGGTTGGTCGGAGCGGACTCCAAATTGGAATTGGTAAAAAGGATTTACGGCAGTGGCAACCGTGCGATAAGTGCCGCTGGATAGCACGCCCACTTCTGCAGAGGCGAGAAGATTACTGGAAGAGACGGCAATAGTTTGTTGACCACTGGTCTGGACCCCAAAAGCCGCTACTATAATAATACCCAACGAATTGAAAGTACCGGATTGGATATTGACAGTTGCTCGTACTCCGACTTGCTGACCTATAGTGACAGGAAAGGTAGCTGCACCAACTCCTTCAACACCATTGTTCGCAGTCCATTTGATTCCTTGTTGTCCTGTGCCAGAGCTGGCTCCACTGAAGTTTAATTGTAATGAATTATTCGACACAGAAATCCCTGGTGTCCTCCCCGCGCCATAATAAACTTGTTCTCCCCAACCGGTTGTATACGTACCATGATCAAAATTACCATAGGGATAATACACTCGAGTATTGTTTCGGTTGGCATCTACTAATGTTGGGGCACTGTTGATAATCTGAATTTCATCTATATAGATACTTCCAGCCGTTGAAGCTTTCTTTGAATATAAATTGCGGATAGCCGGTTGTTGTAGAGGAATGAACCAACAAGGGAGTCTCTTGCCAAGTCCATGTAATTGGAATACCGAATAACATGTTAACAGAGATATCTGTCTGTATTCCTTGGCCAACATAGTTATTGAAACCGAATAAGTTAGATTGATGGCTGTTTAGTTTGTCGGCAACAAGCCGCATTCGAAGGGTATACCATTGACCCGTAGCCATGGGAAGCCAAGTGGAAATCTTGGGTGTAGATTTCACTCCACTATTGCTATCGGCAAAGGATAATTTCCAGACACCGTTGGCTTGAGTCCCTGCACTATCGGTATACGTGCTTATCCAGCTTTGAGTGGCTAAGGTTGTACGTCCAGGAGCGAGTTCAAAAGGCATCCAGATACTCGTGTCATTGGAGGTACTGAAAGTGCTATGGGTTAATAAGTTGGTGTAGACCTGGATGTCTTCCATGTCTACGTCAGTGCCATAGGGGGAAGTAACATTAGGAGAAGCGGTTACATTAACTTCAACTGGACCGGAAAATGCTTGTAAAGAAGTAAGTTGGATTGCTGTGTTCCCTAACCAAGTGGCAGAGACTAAGGTTGTGTCACTCACACTGATTGCATCGGGATTACCGAAAGAAGGGGGGATTTCTAAACCTGAGGATGAATAGGTATAGTTGGCAACATTCACGTTCCAAGAAGAACCCACGGTTAAACCAACTTTAGGAAGTTTACAAATCTTATAGGTAGAGTATTTGACTTGGCTATTCGCTGTGCTGGCACCCATGGTGTTGCTGGCAATAAACGTGTTTGTCCCGACTGTAAAAGACCCATACGCTCCTTGACTTTCCGTGCTTCCGTTCAAGGTAGCCAAACCTGCGAAATTATTTAACATGGAATATACAGTTGCAATGTCACTGGTATTATAATCTTCCAAATAGAAGGCATTATTAATAGACTGATTACTGAATAATTTTAATGATGGTAAATAATTGAATTCAGGTATAAGAGGATTCATAAAGAAACCTTTATTGAAATAGACATGGGGATATTGGGATCTTCCATCAATCCAAACACAATAAACGGTATCATTGAGAAAAGTCATTCCTTTTCGTCTAAAATCTATATCGGATAAACCCGTGTCATCAATCCTTGAGATAGCACTGAAGGTTTTCCCGCCATCCATAGAACCGGTAATATATATATATGCATTCTGAGCAGTAGTATCTTTCCAAGCAATCCCAACATCATTATTATTAACTGACAAAGCGATTTCAGGCATAAAGTTAATTTCTTGCGCAAGCGTCATTATACTGTAGAAAGATTGTGCCATGTAGGTTGAACGGCGAAATAGAATTGACCAAGTACTATCAGGCATTAAGGTAGGCCATGCTACATAAGCTGTATTATTCGATATGCCAACCGCCGGGAGTGGTGTTTGAGCACTGATATTTCCAAATGTTCCCAGTATATAGGGGGAAGTTTGATAGGCGTCAGGAAAATATGTTTGACCGAAATCTGTTGATAAAGTGAAAGTAACATTATTTCCCAAGGCATAGATTATCCCTATAAAACCGGATTTATCCATTGCAATATCATGCTCCCCACCATTATTTTCTTCACCTTCCGCTAAAGTGGGAAAAGTGACTCCAAAATCATTTGATATATCAATAAACAATTCAGCAGGAGTTTGAGGATAAAAACTGTTTATAGCCCAAATAACGACTACATGCCCGTTCTGGTCTGTACACATTTCCGTTGGAGTTGTAGGTGGATTCATATAGATGAATTGGTTCGTTGGGTAGACCCAAATTGCTGGAGTCCAACTATCTCCTTGGGTGGAAGAACACGTTAAAAGAGGTCCTTGTTCGGCTGTCCAATCGAGAGTATCGAACGACTCATGATTAATGACATACAAAAAGGTAGTGTCTGCGGCAGCGCGAATATTATCTATTGTAAAATTAGCAACATTTAAAGAAGTATCGGAAGTTTGCCAAGTTTGTCCCCAGTCACCAGAGTGATTGAGAAATACATTGCTTTGAGGAGAATCCTCATCCCAAGTCACATAAAAAATTGTGTTCCCATCGTAGACTATTTGGGTATTGGATAATTGGGCTAAAAACGAGTGGTCAATCTGTTGGCTTGGAGTAAATATGCATGTTGAAATTTGAACATTTAATGGGGGTCCCTCAGGAATGGCTTGAACCTGATTGGAATAACCACCTTCAGTAAGTGAAGTATCCACTGCACTAATTTGGTAAGTATAGGTCAGCCCATTTTCTACAGTTGTGTCAAGATAATTAGTGCCTTGAATGGGAACGGAATTTATTTTGGTAAAGATGGGAGAATTATAACTAAAGAGATAACGATACACATTATATCCCGCCAAATCAGATTCAGTATTGGAATTCCACGTGAGATTCACCTGGCTGTTGCCGGCTATGGCATTCAATCCAGTTGGAGCGGCGGGCGGGATGTCTTGTGAAGTAAAAGGGAGTGCCAGATATTCCACGATATTTCCGCCACCTACAGCGTATAAATACGCTGTATCTGCTGAAATGCCATAACCTGTTCGCGGATAAACAAAACTATGGGCAATGGTGGTTCCTTGACCTAGAGTTCCATCGCCATTGATATGTGCCACCTGTACCACACCTGTACTACTGACGCAATACAGCCAATCTCCAATCACAACCACTTGGCCTGTTCCAACAGGAGATGAACCGAGAACTGTCCACGGGTTTAAACTTCCATCCGTTTGAATTTGTGCTCTTTCAATCGTGTCATTTCCTAAAGCATATAAATAACCTTTTGCTATCCATGAATACACTCCTCCGTTATGAGCAACCATAGGATAAGTTAACGACCAACCTGCCAGTCCGTTTGACTGAATGGGACTGAATTCCACAGAATTATAGCTGGCACTAATTGTTTGCGCGGCATCATTCAAATAATTTCCGCCCAAGGCATAGATATAACTGGAAGAAACCGAAAGACCCATGCTATATAGTGGTGTACTCAGGCTGGCAGCTGACTGAAATGAAGTTAGAATTCCAAAGGTTAGAAGTTGCGCATATTCGATATTTGATAGAGTATCATAGTAATTATCCCACCCAGCTTGTACATAAATTAGTCCTCCCACGACATATAGATTATCTCCTATATTCGTGACACCATACCCTGTAAAGTCTTCACCAGAGAATGGTAGAGTAATTCCAGAAATGACTGACCATGTCCCCAAAGTTCCATCAGGATTTATTGGGGAGCTTTCGATAGTCCCTGAATAATCTCCCCCAACGGCATAAATGTATCCATTGTTAATCACACTTTGGGCACCTGAACGTGAATTAACTAAAGAGGAGGTTGTATTCCAAGACACTTGGGCATTTGCATAAAATACAAAGGAGGTAAAAAGTAAACTTGCTATTAAGAATTGGCGTATTGTTTTCATAGAATCTGTCTTTTTTTAGTATAGCACTCAGGGTTAACCTGTCAAGCGAATTGGGTAATGTGTACAGACATATGGCGGGTTTTTTAGAATGAGGAGATGTCTATACGTATGGCAACGACGATTCAAGAGGAACGATTACGCTGGGTATTACCTATAATAAAGAAAGAGATACGGTTAAAGGAGGTGTGTAAGATTTGTCCACACAGCCAACGAAGTTTGGAGCGATGGGCGGCGGCGTATCGGAAAGGAGGAGAGAAGGCTTTGGAGCCGCAATCCACCCGACCCAAAACTTGTACAAAAGAAACCACTCTCCGAGTGAAAGAGAGAATTCTGGAAATCCGGAAGAAAACGAAAAAGTGCGCTCTAAAGATCCATTGGCACTTGGCCAAAGAAGGAGTGAGGATTCATGCACGGACTATCGGGAAGATCTTGAAGAAAGAAGGGTTGGTGAGGAAATATCGGGTGAAGAAAATGAAATACAAGTATTTGAAAGCACCACGATCGGTCGGTGAACTTCTAGAGATCGATGTGAAGTATGTTCCCGGAAAGGTAGCGGGACAACGCTATTATCAGTATACCGCCATTGATCTGGCGTCCCGCTGGAGACATTTGGCGGTCTATGACGAACAATCCAGTTTCCACTCTCTCCGGTTTTTAAAAGAGGTCCTGGATCGTTTCCCTCATAGAATACAAGCGATTAAAACTGACAACGGGGTGATCTTCACCAACTACTACACCGGCGTAAACAAACGCCGTGATCGAACCCTGAAAACCCTTCACCCGCTGGATGTCTTTTGCCAAGAAAGAAATATAGTGCATTATCTTATTGATCCGGGAAAGCCCGCGCAAAATGGAACCGTCGAACGAAGTCACCGGGAAGACCAGGAGAAATTTTATGACCAAAACACCTTCCAGAACTTCCAAGACTTGCAAAATAAATTGAAACGCTGGAATATAGAATACAATCATCTGGAACATTGCGGCTTACTGGGCAAATCACCCAATGAGTTCATGGCACAATACCAAAAACCTAAACCGCCAAATGTTCGTACCTAAAACAATTGGTCAAAATGAAATATCATCATACCCTACCAAACTGCGCCCGAATATATAACAAATCCCGGTAATTCCTGGGATTATGACAACTGAATTTCTTTATCCGCCGGAAAAAAGTACGGGGACAGGCACCCAACTCCTGATAAATTTGATTTAACCCACGGTCTCTGTTTTGTGCCAGATAATGTTTCCAGTAAAGAAATTCCCGTTGTTCGATATATTTTTTGGGAGAGACATGGATTTCTCTTCTGAAATTATTGGCAAATTGTTGGCGGGATAAACCAAAATGTCGGGCGGCCTCCCGAACCGTCACCTTCATTTTCAATTCTATTTGTTTATCAATGTAACTTAGGATATCTCGTGTCTCGACGCTCATATTTACCTCCAAAATAGTTATGGTTTTTATGTATCTCTCTACCATAACAGTGGGATCTCGCAACCAATTCCTTACAAAATCTTTTTATAACTTTACAAATCATTGAAGAATAAAGAGTTAGTGTAAAGATAGACAATACTGGATTCTCGGTTATAACCGAGAATGGTGGGGAGAGGAGGACAATTTGGCATAGCTAAAAATGCGATTTAAGGGGGGTTAAAATGTTTCTGAATTGGGTATGGGTTGTCTTCGCTTTGTCTCCGTTTTAACTCCGCTTTGGCTTCGCTTGAAAAAAAGTGAGGATTTGGTTCGGGACAAGATTTGAGATTCTTTTAGGTGGGTTCGTTATTTATAGGTCAATTTTGACAGGTTTCTGATGATTTTAAAAGTGGAGTGTATTGTTTTAGCAAAAGATGCGGGATTGTGTTCGTACATACAATGGGATTAACCAAGTTTTTATTTGCCGGATAATGTCTCCCAAACCGGTTCAATACATATTCTGTATTTAAGCTCTCCGGTCAGGTTTAGGTTCTAGATTCCGCAGTAGGGTTTTTTGGTACAAAAAGGCAAACGATCAGATGATAGGGGGTAAGCACGACTATTGTAACCGGTTTGCCATATTTTTTAACCATATTTTCTTCCAATTGTTCCCGCTGTTGTAGAGAAAGTCTCGCAGGATTCATCACCAGCCAAACCCTCTGCTCCAGACTTGGAGAGAGATTTGGATTTCCCACGGATTTCTCCAGTTGCGGCAGGACACGAAGATAATAGTAAAAAAAAGAATCGCTCATGGCGGACGGGATAAATTGAACGGTATCCTGGGGTCTGCCAAATTTTCGAATATACTGAGCCACTTCTTGTAATCCCAATTTGCTATAGCCCGTATGATTCTGATAATCGATGGCTAGAAACAGTACAACCAGTAATAAAATTGCACTGCCTTTCAACCACGACTTCCAGAGTAAAAAACAGGCTTGCACCAAAAGCAGGAGAAATGCCGGCAAAAGGATAAACAGGTAGCGATGAGAAAGATAAATCGGTTGCAGGGTCAGAGAAATAACTGTAAAAAGGAATACCGGAATCAAGAATAAAAGCCAGAGAAAAACGCTTTTCGTCAAAGGATATTCCAAATCTATGACCGAACTTTTTTTGTTTTTCCATTGCCTGATATGAAAATGCATCATTATCACAAACAATAAAAGCACCAAACCGATACCCATGCCAATTATCAGTTCTGTCTGAAATCGCTGCACGCCAAAGACCAGACAAAAAAAAGTATCCCAATAATTTCCAAGCCTGAACGGATCAATCCAACCTATCAGATATTTTGTTTTTGAAAAACAAACCAACCGAATATAGAGCAAGGGTAAAAGACCGATGAAGACCATCCACTGTCCCCGGAAGTTTTTCAAAATTTCTTTTAAAGACTTTTCTCTCTTTCCGAAATAGAACACTTGAAAAACGACCAGTCCCACCCAAATAAACGAAGAATAAAAATGAGCGTAAATAGCCAATGTCATGAATAGGGAATATCCCCAAGTGACCCATTTTTCCCGGTGTTTAATGGAATCTATAAAGAATCCCATTGCCAGAATGAGTAATAGGAGTTGGAGAATATATACCCGGGTCTCCTGGGAGTAATAGATATTCCACGGGGAGACTGCTATTAACAAGGCAGCGGCCAATCCCTGTTTCCAATCAAAAAGATTCCATCCCAAATAAAAGATGGCGGGAATGGTCAGGACACCAAAAACCACCGACAACATCCGAACGGCGGTGGGCAAGTCTCCAAAGAACTGAATCCAGATTTTTAGAATTGAATAATAAACGGGTGGATAATTAGTGACATCTGTATTCGGAGTTATGTAAAAAAGTTCTTTCCAGGTTCCTTCCGCAGTTCGGATACTGACGGCTTCGTCCGCCCAGATACCATCCTTGGTTAAACAATACAACCTCACCACGCATCCCAATAGCATGATGGCCAGCAATATCCCTATCGCTATGGATGGCAAACTTTTTGGCATATTTTGCCTTCGTTACGATTATAGTTTTGCGCAATTTAGTATGTCAATCAAAAGTAGTCTAAGTCGGATATTCTTATAAAACACGCTCCACTTGAATAGCGTTGGGAGTCTGGGAAATATAGAGGGGAATGATGGTGAGATGAGGGAATTCCGACAGGAGTCTGGATTTGGCGGATAATAGATCTGTCAGGTGAACTTGTTTTTCAGCCTCAGGACTATGAAAACCAGACCTGTCCCCATACCCGCCGCAATCTGTATGGTTGGCCATCACAAGGGTATGGAACTGATGACGGTTATGCAAAAATCGGATTTTCTCTAAAAACAGTTGCGCACCGGATAAATCCCTGCACAGGTTGGCGGCGCTCCCCGGATAACACAATATATCAAAGGTGGCTATCTTCAAATCTTCAATCATGTAATTAAACGCCACCCGCCAGAACCGAAAATCGCTGCAATAAATCAATAACCCATCGCACTTTACTTCTGCCGCTTGATGATGTTGTTGTTGGCTCATAGCACCCTCTACGAATTCTATCAATGCGCTATATTCTAAATTATCTTACTGAAATAGCAAAGTCCCACTGATTTTGTTGAAACCATCTTCCACTAGGTCTATAATAAATTAGAGGTAATATTCGGTCGGTTACCATTCATTGCAAGGAGCAATCCATGAAACAACTGTCTAAAACTATCGGCGAATTAAAAAAATCCGGCTATCGGGTTCTGAGTGTCAAAGAGGAAATGAGAAAAAATCTCATCCGCATGATTCAAAATAAAGAACCTCTTTTCCCAGGTATTGTCGGATATGACAAAACTGTAATTCCCGGTTTGCGCAACGCGATTTTATCCAAACACGATTTCATTTTACTGGGATTGCGCGGTCAGGCGAAATCGCGGATATTACGCGGACTTATCCAATTTCTGGATGAGATGATTCCCGTTATCGCCGGATGCGAAATCAATGACAATCCCTATGATCCCGTCTGCAAAGCCTGCAAAAAGAAAATTCGCGAACTGGGCGATGCCGTGGAAATTCGCTGGGTGCCTCGCGAGGAACGTTACCGCGAAAAATTGGCGACACCGGATGTGACCATCGCGGATTTAATCGGAGATGTGGACCCCATTAAGGCGGCGACTGAACGATTGTTTTATTCGGATGAAGAAGTCATTCATTATGGTATTATCCCGCGCAGTAACCGGGGGATTTTTGCCATCAATGAATTGCCCGACCTTCCGCCGAGAATTCAAGTCGGCTTGTTAAATATCATGGAAGAAAAAGATATTCAGATTCGGGGATTTCCGATTCGGATTCCGTTGGACATCGCGATGGTCTATTCTGCCAATCCCGAAGATTACACCAACCGGGGGAATATCATTACCCCGCTCAAAGACCGGATTGATTCGCAAATCATGACCCATTATCCGGAAACGATTGATGAATCCATTTCGATTACGGATCAGGAAGCCTGGGTTCAGCGGGATGGCGAATTTCAAATTACTATTCCCAAATATTTCAAAGAAATCGTGGAAGAGATTGCCTTTTCCGCGCGCAAATCGGAATTTGTTGACCAGAAATCCGGTGTGTCCGCCCGTATGACCATTAGCTTAATGGAAAATATTATCAGCAATGTGGAACATCGCGGGTTACTGATTGATGAGAAGAAAATGTATCCCCGAATTTGCGATTTGCAAATCGCCTTAACCGCCATGACCGGGAAAATGGAACTGGTGTATGAAGGAGAACAAGAGGGGTCGGTGTTGGTGTCTCGCAAAATTATCGGGCTGGCGATAAAAAAAGTCTTTAAGAAATATTTCCCGCCGCCCCATAAAAAGCAAAAAACGAAAAACGCTCCTTTGGAAGAAAGTCCCTATCAATCGATTGTGGACTGGTTTGCCGATGGGAAAACCGTGGAAATCACCGATAGCCTTTCGTCCAAAGCCTATTTTGAAATGTTGGATAAAGTTACGGGTTTACGGGAAATAGCGACGGAACATATGGATGCCGCGACTCCCGGAGAAATAGCTCTAGCAATGGAATTTCTCCTGGAAGGATTGCATCAAAATTCCATGTTAAGTAAACGCGATATTGACAGCACAACCTCCTATCGCGATATGTTGAAAGCTATGTTAGACCAGGTCACGGACGACCGGAAAGATTAATTAACTAGGAACTAGAAACTCGAAACTAGGAACTGAATTATGAAATGGCGCTATTCCAAATGGGACGAAGAATTGGCGAAAGCCTTAAAGGATTTCTCCGATTTGGTGACCATGTTCAATTATCTCCTGTTGCAAGCCAACGGAAATATTGACGAAGTTCTCAAATGGATGAAATATCTCCAACAGCGTGGATTTATTGATCCCAATGTGGACTTGGATGAGTTTCGCAAAAATCTGGAAGAAGAAAATATTATCGAAAAAGTCGGGGAAGCCTATCAATTGACCGCCAAAGGGGAACGCAAAATCCGGCAGGATTCTCTCAATCAGATTTTTAACAACTTACATAAATTCGGTATCGGCCAACATCGCGTTCCTCATGCCGGGGAAGGCGGAGAACGGTTGACGGAAACCCGCCCTTATATTTTTGGCGATTCACCAACCAATATTGACACCCTCGAATCCATCAACAATGCTATTAAACGCGGTGGCATTGAGGAAATTCGGTTGAAGGAAGAGGATTTTCGAGTCTATGACACGGAACATTTGGCATCCTGTGCCACGGTACTAATGGTAGACATCAGTCATTCCATGATTCTCTATGGCGAAGACCGCATTACGCCCGCCAAGCAAGTCGCGCTCGCGTTAACAGAACTCATCACAACCCGTTATCCCAAAGATAGTTTGCATGTGGTGACGTTCGGAGACGATGCGCAGGAAATTGAAATTAAAGATTTGCCTTACGTGAGCGTGGGTCCTTATCACACCAATACCAAAGCGGGATTGCAATTGGCGCAACAAATCCTGCGCCACCAAAAACATTTGAATAAACAAATTTTTATGATTACTGACGGGAAACCCTCCGCCATATTTGACGGGGGACGGTTATACAAAAATCCTTTTGGACTCGATCCCAAAATTATTAACCGGACTTTGGACGAAGCCGCTATCTGCAGAAGAAATAAAATCGTCATCACCACTTTCATGATTGCCCAAGACCCGTATCTAGTGGATTTTGTCGAAGAATTCACCAAGACCAACAAAGGCAGAGCCTACTATACTTCCCTTGAAAATCTCGGTGAATCCATCTTCGTAGACTACATCAAAAATCGCAGAAAACGCCTGCATTAAAATATACACAAAATCTTATGTGAAGGTGTCTCACCGAACAACTACGTGGTGAAGTGTTTGAAGAATTCTGTCAATTTTTTTGACTTAATTTAAGCTTATTTTATAGACAACATTCACCACTTCGGATACACTATCCTTATGCTAGGAAAATGTTTATTCTGTGAACAAGAAAAAGAATTACAAGATAGCCATGTCATTTCTAAATTTGTTTATGATTGGCTTAAAGAATCATCTGCTACGGGTCATCTACGATCTGGCATTACTCCTAATCGTAGGGTTCAAGACGGTTATAAAGATTATCTGTTTTGTATTGACTGCGAAAAACTTTTTGCACCATTTGAAAAGAAATTTTGTGAAGAGATATTTAAGCCACTCAACAAGAGTAAAGGTCAGACTAACAGATTTACTTACAATAATTGGCTTATAAACTTTTCTATCTCCATATCATGGCGCGTACTAAAATATCTACAATATATGGGAGATCTTGATGAATATCCTGCGAATATAAAATTATCTATTAATAATGCCCTTGATACATGGAAACTTTTTCTTAAGGATGAAAATAATTCAATTGGCAAATATGAGCAACACATGTTTTTTATGGATTTAATTGATCAATGGAATGGACCTGATCTCCCACCCAATATAAATAGATATATTCTACGAAGTATCGGCATGGATGTAGCATATACAAATACAACTGCTTATGTGTATACCAAAATGTGCAGAGTATTTCTTATTGGGTTCATTGAAATTCCACATCCTGAACAATGGATAGGGACTAAAATTCAGAATAATACTGGAACTATTGGAGGGAATTGCAAATTGCCAATTGAATTAGGCAATTTTATATTCTATCAAGCTGGAAGAGAAGCAGATGTTTTAAAATCAACATCTAAGAAACAATGGGATAAGATTGATAAATCTTATCGGAAAAATCAAGTTAGCGCAATAAATTCTGAAACATGGGATGCAATGTCTCATGATGTAAAAATGTTTGGTGACAAAGCCTTTAAATTTACACAATGTAATAAAGATAAGAACGATAAAGGAAATAATACATAGTGATTCTATTGTAGATAAAACTTTGTACGTTCGTACAAAGTTGCCTATCTCCTTTTGGAAATATCGGGCATGTTAATTTATCTCGTTTTGGTTTTAATTATAGAACGCTTCCCAGCCCTCTTTCTCTTCACTAGGGCCAATCTTTCGTTGCAGTTTTTCAATCACATATTCATGTTCTTTGCTCACCATCTCCCGCTCCGTTTTTCTATGAGAAATTTCCTCTTCCCCTTCTTCCGTTTCTTCCTCTACCTGGTTGGCAACTCTTCGTGGTTCGTTGTCCTGCGCGATAACGCCATACCGGTAGGCCATCCGTGCCGCCTCTTCTTCTAAATTAAAGGCTGGCAGACGTTTTCCTCCAGCTATTACCAAAACCGCTGGTTCCTTCGTTTTATGGACTGGTTTAACGGGTCGGGAAACAATTTCTCTAACTTTTTTTGTTTTTTTCATACGACGTACCTCACTCTTTCTACTAGGAATATATCTCGCCCATAATAAGTTTGTTGACATATCCCAGCCGCTTTACAGATATTTTACAATAAATTGACCGATTTAGTCAAATGGGAAGGAGAAAAACTTTAAAATAAAGCTGATTTATAAAGGTTTTATTTGACAGAACCAGTCTTTCTTCCCTACAATAGTTGTTCTGCTAAATTTAAGAAAGGACTTTATTTCGCATGAAACGTACCTATCAACCGAGTAAAATACGCCGGAAAAGAACCCATGGGTTCTTGAAACGAATGAGTACACCGGGCGGACGGGAAGTACTCAATGCCCGTCGCCGCAAAGGCCGTAAACGACTGACCCCCGGTGTCAGCCGGTAATTCCGTCTCCGCGAGGGTTCCCATGACTCGTTTTCGGTTCACCCGAACTCAGAGGATTACCCGGAAGGTGGAATATCAGGCCATTTATTCCAAAGGGAAAAGTGTCAGTACCACGGGTCTAAGGGTTTATGGATTGGCTCAAACATCCGAGTTGAAACCCAAACTGGGTATTTCTATCAGTAAGAAAGTTGGAAAAGCTACCGTGCGCAACCGGTTAAAACGTTATTTTCGGGAAATCTTTCGGTTACATCAGTACGATATTAAACTGGGAAGCCAGATTGTCATCGTTGCCAAACCGGAATGTGTTGCTTTAACCTATCAGGAATTGGAACAAAGAATAATGCAAGTATTGGAAAAATTGCGCGTGTTAAGAGTTATGGAATCTACTCATGGCTAAATTATTTATTTTCTTAATCCGGGTTTATCAGGTTTCTCTATCGCCCTTATTACCCCATTCCTGTCGGTTTTATCCTTCCTGTTCGCAATACGCCATTGATGCGTTCAAGAAATACGGCTTTTTTAAAGGATTCTATCGCTCGATTCGACGAATTTTATGCTGTCACCCATTTCATCCCGGTGGTATTGACCCCGCGTAAGAACATTTTCAGTCGAAACAAATATTTTCGTGTAAAACTATGCAAAAACAACAAATTATAGGTTTTGTTTTAATGACCCTGATTTTATTTTTATATATCGGGGTTATTCTACCTAAATATGCTCCACCTCCCAAACCCGTTCCTAAAGGGACCTTGGCGCAGGAGACAACCGCCCGTACTTTGTTATCCGGGGATACTACGCAATCCTCCATCAAGCCAATCTCGAGCATGGATTCAACGCTCCTAGCCAAAATTCAGGAAATCACCGTCAATACGGATTTATATTGCGCTAAATTCACCACCTTGGGCGGTCGTCTCACCAGCTTCCGTCTCAAAAAGATTGCCGTGGAAAAGTTCCTCGATCCCACCCTTCTCGAAGACCAATTGAAACAAGCAATTCAGAAAAATGATGGAACGCAAATCGAAATACTCCAGGCGGAACTTAATAAACTTCATACCCAACAAGATTTGTTAAAAAAAGAACAGGAAGCAAAAAAACAAAATGATACCGCCAAGGCGAAGGAATATGCGGATCAAATCGCCGGATTGGATTGGGTGGAACTGGTCTCTGCCAATGACGCGCTTCCCAAACCGCTGGAACTGGATTTCAGTGGAATGCTCAATCCCGATAAAACCACCCTCTATACCGTTTCCACGAATAATCTGAATCTCGATAAAAGCAATCCTAACGGCCAAATTGTTTTGCGGGGAATCCTCAGTAATGGGTTGGTCGTCGAAAAAACTATCGGGTTTACCAATGATAGTTATGTTCTGCCCCTCAATATTAAAGTAACCAATGATTCCAACAAAGATATCCGGCTCTCGGAAGACGGTGTCGGGATGAAAATTAATCTGGGCGTGGGTATTGGTGATTTACAATTGAAAACCCAGTCGCGCTATGACGTTGGAGTACAACCTACCGTGAAAATTAATCAAAAAGTTCAAATGATTTCCCTCACTGTCGCAAAACCGGAAGATAAACAGACCGGCGATATTAGTTGGGCTGCCATCCAAACCAACTATTTCTTTAAAGGATTGGTTCCGCAAGTCAGTTCCGCGACTTCGGTCGAAGTGCAGCTTGTCCAAACCGGAAAAATTTATAATCCCTCCCTGGCTGTGGAAATTCCTACCCTCGATTTGCCGGTGAAAGATGAAACCAAACAGTCTTTCTTGTTCTATATCGGACCCAAACAATCTGAAAAATTAGCCGCACTCAAAGTGCCTGTGGAAGATATTCTTTTTTATCATTGGTCGCTTTTTTCCTGGTTAAAAACCCTTGATTACTGGATACTCATTCTGTTGAAATGGTTTTATGCAATGACGAAAAATTACGGTGTTGCCGTTATTTTAATCTCCATCTTTTTTAGAGTTCTCACGTTCCCCTTAAACCATTACAGTTTCAAATCCATGAAAGCGATGCAGGCTCTCGCGCCGGAACAAAAAATGATTTCGGAAAAGTTCAAGGATGACCCCGCCCGCCAACAACGCGAAGTTATGGCTCTTTATAAAAAACATAAAGTAAATCCGGTGTCAGGTTGTCTCCCCATGCTGATTCAAATGCCGATTTTATACTCGTTCTATGCCGTATTAGGTAAATCCATTGAATTGCGCGGTGCGCCTTTTTTTGGATGGATTACCGATTTATCCAAACCGGATACCGTGGCAACAGTCGCGGGTTTCTCTATTAATATCTTACCTATTTTAATGTCCGCTACAATGTGGGTTCAACAAAAAATGTCCCCCACTTCGCCCGACCCAAAAAACGCCATGATGAGCCAGATGATGACCGTCGTTTTTCTTTTCATGTTTTGGAATATGCCCTCCGGTCTGGTACTATATTGGTTCGTTTCGAATATATTATCAGTATTGCAGCAACATTACATTAACAAACAAGTGATTCCAGTGCATTTACCTCATGCACATTCTGACACGACGAAATAAAGGAGACCGACTATGCAAACAGTTGAAAAATCAGGGAAGACCGTGGATGAAGCTATCGCCGCGGCGCTCGACGAATTGAAATTACCCCTCGCGGATGTCAAAGTCGAAATACTTGACGAAGGTTCACGAGACGAATCCGAGGCAAAAGTCCGGGTTTCACAAAAAGTTAAATCCGAAATCGGCGTGAAATCCGCGGCACTCTTGAAAGAATTGTTAGCCAAAATGGGAATGGCCAGCGAAGTGGTGGTACACGAGGAGGGAAACACCATGCGGTTGGAAATTCATAATAATCATGATAGTGCCATCCTCATCGGGTTTCGCGGGAAGACCCTGAATTCACTCCAATATCTTGTCAGTCAAATGCTTTGGAAAAACATTTCGGACGGGGAACAACGCTATGATATTGAAGTAGATCTTCAGGAGTATCGCGCCCGGCGCAGAAAGTTATTAACTCGCATGGCGGAAGAAGCCATTGGAAAAGTCGATCTCATCGGCAAACCTATAGACCTTGAACCTATGAGCGCCTATGACCGGAAATTTATTCATATGATTGTCCAAAAAGAAGAAGGGTTCACCAGTAACAGTGTCGGTGAAGGCCAAGACCGTCATATCGTCATTGCCAAAGGAAACTACGAGTTTGAAGAACAACCGGTAGACAGCGAATAAAAAAGTACCTTCGGTAATAATATTTACGATTAATTTGCGTTATAATAGAATCATGAATAGGTTATCCTCCCAATTCATGATTCTTCTATTTTTGAGTTTTATATTCCTCTTCTCATCAAGCCCCGCCGCTGTGGGCGGATTGACCGGACAAATTCGGACAGTGCCTGGATTATCCAAAGATTCCAGCGCCGCGGCATATTCCCAACGCGTGGAATTAATTGACCGGGTTTGCGAAGTCATCGAAACCATGTTGTATGCTCAGGATGGGAAGGAACAAGCCTATCAAGAGGGAAGACGGATTTTTAAAGATTACAAAAATGGCACCATTACTGTCGTAGATACCAAAGAAAATCAATTAAAAGTCAGCGATTATCTGGATCAATTAAATAATGTCGTTACCGAGAATAGTCATTCCTACTACTCTCAGCCGCGCAATAAAATAATCATCCTTCATCATGCCGACCCTAATAATTTACGCAATGTCATCAATCAGATTGTTCAGGAATCGCACGCGGGGACTGCGGGTACCGGGAGTTCTAACGTAGGTAATTATGTTACTGGAGTCATCACATCCGGTGCGGGGAATGGGTTGACTTTTTTAGACGTGACCGTGGAGTTGATAACGGTTACCGGGTCTACGACCAATCCTTCCGCCCGACTCTATATCTATACTCCGACTCGGGATAGGGAAGTCACCTTAACCGTCGGTAATAGCGAATTGGTTGACCAATATCGTGTTCGACTGATTAGTGCCAACTCCCGCAGCCAAGAAGCTGAAGTCGAAATCCGCCTTGCCTCTACCGCCGGGTTACCATGACCCACCCAACTTCTCCTTAACTCCAAGATTCCAAAGTCGTAAAAACCATTTGAAATAAATCAATTAAAGACACTCAAAAAAACCCTACATTTTTGTTGTGTTTAACCAAGCAACTGTAACCCTAGTTTTTCATGTTGGCTGATTTATCGACGAAAATAATCCCTAGAATATTCAACTAAATTGTTGAATTAATAATGGTTATGATTATTTTTATGGAATAAAGAGTAATGGCATTTGTTTTGCAAGTTTCTACAATATATGAACATACTAGTGAAAGGAATATGAACAAAATTAGAAAGAGGAGAAAAAATGATTGCGTTTAAAAGATTGGTTTTGATTCTTGGTGTATTAATTTTCGGTTTATCTCACTCCCATCTCATGGCTTGGTCCACAATCAATGGTATCACCATCTGTACCGCCGCAAATGGACAAGTATTTCCCACGATGGTGAGTGATGGGTCGGGTGGCGCCATTATTACGTGGACAGATTACCGTAATGATACTACTGGCAAAAATGGCGATATCTATGCCCAGCGAGTTAATTCCATGGGAAACGCACTCTGGACCAGCAATGGCGTGGTCATCTGTAACGCTGGAAATGACCAAGACTCTCCCACGATAGTGAGTGATGGGGCGGGTGGCGCCATTATCACTTGGGAGGATCGACGCAATGCAAATTACCATATCTATGCCCAGCGAGTGGATTCTACGGGAAACACTCTCTGGACTAGCAATGGCGTAGCTATCTGTACCGCTACAGGTAGCCAAAACTTTCCCGTGATCGTGAGTGACGTGTCTGGTGGAGCCGTTATCATCTGGTACGATTCCCGTAACGGGAATCAAAATATCTATGCCCAGCGGGTAAATTCCATGGGAAGTGCCCTCTGGACTACTAATGGTGTAGCCCTCTGTACTCTCGCAGGTAGACAATGGAGTCCCGCTCTTGTGAGTGACGTGTCAGATGGAGCCATTATCACCTGGTATGATTACCGCAATGGGAGACCTAATATCTATGCCCAACGAGTGGATTTCACAGGAAACACTCTCTGGACACCTAATGGCATAGCCATCTGTACTGCTGGTGGTTATGGCCAATCCTATCCCACGATAGCCAGTGACAATGCTGGCGGGGCCATTATTACTTGGATGAATCAACGCAATGGATTAGATATCTATGCCCAACGGGTCAATTCCATGGGAAGTACCCTCTGGACTCCCAATGGCGTTGCCATCTGTACTGCCGCAAATGACCAGGACTATCCCACGATAGTGAGTGACGGGACGGGCGGGGCCATTATCGCTTGGCAGGATGATCGCAGCAACGTGTACGGAAATATTTATGCCCAGCGGGTGAATTCCACAGGAAACACTCTCTGGACTCTCAATGGAGTAGCCATCTGTACTGCCGCAAATATCCAAAACGGTCAAACGCTTGTGAGTGACGGATCGGGTGGGGCCATTATTACCTGGCAGGATGACCGCAATGATACTACCGGTCAATATGAAAATTGGGATGTTTATGCTCAGCGAGTCAATTCCCTGGGAAAAACCCTCTGGACCGCCAATGGCGTAGCCATTTGTAACGCCGCCAATGACCAAGAATCTCCCAAAATCGTGAGTGATGGATCGAGCGGAGCCATTATCACTTGGCAGGATTTCCGCAATGGGTCAACCTATAATATCTATGCCCAATCAATAAACGGTGGGGTTTTTGTTCCTGTAGAACTTTTTGTATCAAAGTTGGAGAAGATGGGAAAATAATATACCTAAATCAAATTAGAAAGGAGGAAAATATAACGGAAATATTAAGAAATAAAAGAGGTTTTACGTTACTGGAGATTCTGCTCGTAGTGGCGATCATCGGAATATTGATGGCTATCGCTATTCCGAACTTTATCAGGTCTTGAACTCAATCCATTGTCAAGGCTTGCGTCAATAACCTTACACAAGTAACCGGTGCTAAAGCAAGGATTGCATTTAGGTACATGAGATATAATGTTGCTATCTTAATTTTGATATTCTCATGTTGTAGTTGTATTCAAAACAAATAACTGTAAACAAGGCTTTACATATTGGCAAATTTATCTAGGATTACAATTCCCCCCAATATTCAATTAGATGATTGATTATATTATTGTTATGATACTTCTTGAAAATGATAAGGTTATGGCATGAGGTATGCGGATTTATAGCGTACAATTTAAAAAATATACCTAAATCAAACGAGAAAGGGGGGATTTACAATGAAGATATTAAGAAATAAACGTGGTTTTACGTTAGTAGAAATTATGATCGTCGTGGCGATCATCGGAATCTTGGCGGCTATCGCCATTCCGAACTTTATCCGGGCGCGAATTCAATCCAATGCCAAGGCGTGCGTCAATAACCTTAAGCAAGTAACCGGTGCCAAAGCGCAATACGCCTTGGAATACAAACTGACAGGTTCCAATTCCGTTAGCCCGTTTGCCAACCTGACCGTGTATCTGTTGAATCCGAATGCGACAGCCTGCCCCACCAATGGATCCGCCTATACCGGCGATGTAGTTATTAGCAATGCCGTGGTCTGTCCGAACTTTGCTTCAACTGATCCAGAATTTTCACTGCATTACTATCCGTAAACCGGGAAGAAGGCGATTGTATCTAATAAGGATTTATCGTACCAAGGTGCCCTTGAACGCCAAGGGTGCCTTGGTAATCGGTTTAATGCGAAAACCAGTGATAGTGAAATGAACAGTAATTTACTTTATTAGAAAAGAAAAAATGAATACATTTAAAAAATTAATTTTGGTTTTGGGTGCAATTATTTTCAGTTTGACTTATACCCATCTGATGGCCTGGCCGGTCATCAATGGAGTAGCTATCTCTACAGCTTATATTCCCCAGGGGGACCCACAAATAGCCACCGATGGACATGGGGGTTCGATTATCACCTGGCAGGATTCTCGAAATGGATTTAACGATCTCTATGTCCAAGATATGGATAGTACCGGAGCCGTGAAATGGACTCAGGGCGGTGTGGCTATCTGTACCGTTTCCAGTAACAAAGTAAATCAAAGAATCGTATCGGATGGGCTAGGGGGAGTTTTTATTGTGTGGCAGGATGAACGATCCAATCATTTTTATCCCCAACTCTATGCCCAAGCCATAAGTAGTACCGGAACGTTGAAATGGGCTCTCAGTGGAGTAACTATCTGTACAACTAGTTGGAACCAAGCCTATGGCCAGATCAATCCAGAACTGGTCTCGGATGGTCAAGGAGGAGCCATTATTACCTGGGAGGATTATCGCAACGGTAACTATTATGATATCTATGCCCAAGATATTAATAGTGCCGGAACCGTGAAGTGGACTCTCAATGGAGCAGCTGTCTGTACAGCTGGTGGAGGTGATTCCAATCCAGAATTGGTCTCGGATGGTCAGGGTGGAGCGATTATGACCTGGCAGGATTCTCGCACTGATGCGAATGATATCTATGCCCAAGACATTAACAGTACCGGAACTGCGAAGTGGGCTCTCAATGGAGTAGCTATCTGTACGGCTGGTGGGGGCGATTCCAATCCAGAACTAGTCTCGGATGGTCAGGGTGGAGCGATTATGACATGGCAGGATTCTCGCACCGATTGGGGTGATATCTATGCTCAAGCCGTTGATAGTACCGGAGCAGTGAAGTGGACTCAAAATGGAATAGCTATCTGTACGAGTGAGGGACCCGATTACAATCCAGAACTGGTCTCGGATGGTCAAGGGGGAGCCATTATTACTTGGGAGGATAATCGAAACGGTAACTTTTATGATATCTATGCCCAAGCCGCCGATAGTACCGGAGCAGTGAAGTGGACTCAAAATGGAGTGACTATCTGTACAGCTACTTCAATTTTGGTTACTGCGTCGTTCAATCCAGAACTGGTCTCGGATGGTCAAGGAGGCGCTATTATTACCTGGCAGGATTATCGAAATGGTCATTATTATGAGATCTATGCCCAAGCCGTTGATAGTACCGGAACCGCGAAGTGGACTCTCAATGGAATAGCTATCTGTACGGGTGAGGGACCCGATTCCAATCCAAAACTGGTCACGGATGGACAAGGAGGCGCCATTATTACCTGGCAGGATAATCGAAACGGATTTGATGCTTTTATCTATGCCCAAGCCACCGATACTGCCGGAACCGTGAATTGGACTCAAAATGGGGTAGTGATATGTCCGCCTGTTTCTAATCAGAACAATCCAGAACTGGTCTCGGATGGTCAAGGAGGAGCCATTATTACCTGGCAGGATAATCGTGGAAATATTAACAATTACTACAATATCTATGCCCAAGCCATTGATAGTACCGGAGCCGTGGAGTGGGATATTCCCTATGGAGTGAATATCTGTACGGCTTCTTCGAATCGGTACAATCCACAGATTGTCTCGGATGGACAAGGGGGAGCGATTATGACCTGGCAGGATGGTCGAAGCTGGACGGATTGGGATGTCTATGCTCAAGCCATTGATAGTACCGGAGCCGTAAAATGGACTTCAAATGGAGTGGGTGTCTATGTGGGGAATACAACTTCTGTTCTGTATACCAACCAACAACTCGTCTCGGATGGACAAGGAGGCGCTATTATTGCCTGGCAGGATGATCGTAACCATGGTGTTCCCTATATCTATGCCCAAGCAATTAATAACTCTGGAACGGTGCAATGGACTCATAATGGAGTAGCCATCTGTACTACAGTGAATAATTTCAACTCAAAGTTAGTCTCGGATGGTCAAGGGGGAGCTATTATTACCTGGCAGGATAAACGAAGAGGTTCTAGTTTTTATGATGTTTATGCCCAAGCCATTGATAGTACCGGTGCGGTGAAATGGACTCAAAATGGAGTAGTTATCTCAACAACCACTGCAATATTTTCTTTGCCAACCAATCCACAACTGGTTTCGGATGGACAAGGGGGAGCCATTATTACCTGGCAGGATTATCGAAATGGTCATTATTATGAGGTTTATGCCCAAGCCATCGATAGTACCGGAACCGTAAAGTGGACTCAAAATGGGGTGGCTATCTCTATCGCTTCTACAGCTTCGTCTCCCCAACTGGTCTCGGATGGTCAAGGGGGAGCTCTTATTACCTGGCAGGATTATCGAAACGATACGGGAGATATCTATGCTCAAGCCATCGATAGCACTGGAACCATAAAGTGGACTCAAAATGGGGTGGCTATCTCTATCGCTTCTACAGCTTCGTCTCCCCAACTGGTCTCGGATGGTCAAGGGGGAGCCATTATTACCTGGCAGGATGATCGTAACGATAGCCATGGTGATATCTATGCCCAGTATGTGGATTCCAGTGGTTTCTCTCTTTGGACCACAAATGGAGTAGCTATCTGTACGGCTTCTAATTACCAGTCCAGTCCAGAACTCGTCTCGGATGGTCAAGGAGGCGCCATTATTACCTGGCAGGATTATCGAAACGGTACCAATTATGATATCTATGCCCAAGGCATTAATATGAATGGGATTGAACCTGTTGAAATGTCCCAATTCTATATTGAACCTTGATTTTTAACTTTCAGCGTCGGGAAGTGCTCTTTACGGATTTCCCGACGCCTTCCTTTTTATTCTATACCATCCTTTCTTCTCCGACACCCATCTTTCCAGTACGGATTACCTACGGAGCAGCTCCCAAGAGGGTCTGACCCTCCTAGGTTACTCTCCACTCTTGAATAAAGAGAAGAACTTCTTCGTTGTGGGTTATGCGGTAATCCGATAGAATAATGGACTAGCTACTTATGCCCACGGGTTCAAAATTATTTAATGATACCATCGCCGCGATTTCCACCCCTTTGGGAGAAGGGGGAATCGGGATTGTGCGCGTTTCTGGAAATGAGGCCTTTGGGATTATGGAGAAGGTGTTTATATCAGATAACCTGCAAACTAAAATCTACGATTTAAAATCTCACACCCTGCATCATGGATTTATTGTTGACCCGCAAACGAACGAACGGTTGGATGAGGTCATGGTTGCCCTTTTGCGTGCGCCGCGTACCTACACCACCGAGGACATGATTGAAATCAATGCTCATGGGGGAATGTTGCTTGTCCAGCGAATTCTCCAACTGGTTTTGAAACACGGCGCGCGGTTGGCGGAACCGGGTGAATTCACCAAGCGGGCGTTTTTGTCGGGACGGATTGATTTGGCGCAGGCGGAAGCTGTCGTAGATTTAATCCGCTCACAAACGGATTTGGCGGAACGGTGCGCCCTCCAACAATTGACCGGGGAATTATCGAAAGAATTAAAATCCATATCCGACCAACTATTGGATGTACTGGCGGAACTGGAAGCGCATATTGATTTCCCGGAAGAGGGATTGCCGGAACATACCCATCAGTCTATGCAAATTCGCATCGGTGAATCAAAAGATAAAATCAATCGTTTATTACAATCCGCTAAATTTGGTAAAGCCATTCGTGAAGGTGTGCGCGCCGCCATTGTCGGTAAACCCAATGTCGGCAAATCCAGTTTGTTAAATATTTTACTCAATGAACCGCGCGCCATCGTCACCCCTCACCCCGGCACCACCCGGGATACTATTACCGAATCTGTGAATATTTCCGGTATCCCGTTCTTGTTCACCGACACCGCCGGTTGGCGCGACACTGATGACATCGCCGAACAGGAAGGCGTCCGCCGGACACAAACCGCGATTGTCAATTCCGATTTACTAATTTTAGTTTTGGATTCATCCAATCCATTGACGATAGAAGATGAAAATATTATCGAACAGGTAAACAATGTTATAAAGCAACAAAAAGAAAAAATTTCCTTGGTTGTTGCTCTGAATAAGTCCGATTTATCTTCACAAATAAATCTGAAATCTGAAATCTACAATCTACAATCTACAATAATTATTTCTATTTCCGCATTGACCGGGGCGGGAATCGAACAGCTGAAAGAATCGTTAGTGGCGCAAGTGAAAGAAGGGAATGTGTCGGATTCCACCTCCGGGCTGGTCGTGACCAATGTGCGCCATGCGGAATTACTGCGGAAAACCATATTGGTTCTGGATCAGGTCACCGAAGAACTCAACAAGAAAATGGAACCGGAACTTATTTCCATGACTTTGCGCGAGGCGATGTATTCTCTCGGCGAAATTACCGGTGCTAATATTACCACCGATTTATTGGACCGCATTTTTTCGAGGTTTTGTATCGGAAAGTAAACTTTCCTGTTTATTGGAATCGGCAATACATACCCGGTTCCGTCCCAATTCTTTGGCCTCGTACAAGGCCTGGTCCGCTTTTTTCAATAAATCCTGCGGGTTGGCTCCGTGGTCGGGATACACCGCAATCCCGATACTCACGGTAATATTTCGCGGGGCTTTATTCCCCAAAAATGACAAATCAATATTCTCCGTGGCTTCCCGAATCTTTTCCGCGGTCTCCCTGGCGCCTTTCAAATCCGTCCCGGCTAACACTATACAAAATTCTTCTCCCCCATAGCGGGCAACAAGATCGCTGGCGCGGACGGTCGTGACCAAGGTCGAACCGAAACTCTGTAATACCTGATCTCCGATTTCATGACCGAAATTATCGTTAAATGTTTTAAAATGATCCAAATCCAGCATCAGGAAGGACATGGGAGTTTTCACATTGTTTTGCTGCCGTTTCAAAATTTGAAATTGTTTCGTTAAATGCTCACTGAGAAACCGGCGGTTGTGAACCTGGGTCAACTGATCGGTCGTCGCCCGTGTTATCTCCTGCGCCATTAACCGTAAATTACTCACCGCCGGGGCTATTCTCTCCGCAAATGCGGAAATCATCCGGTGTTTATCGTCGTCCCAATAGTTTAGCTGCGCGGATTCCAAATGGACCAAACCTAAAGTTTTTCCGCCCATCATCAAGGGTTGACAGAGATAACTGCCTTGTTTGGGCACCAGTAATTCACAAGAACAAAGGACATCTTTTTGCAAATCCTGCACGACAATATCTTTCCCGGTGCGAATGGCACGGCATTGGGCCGGTTCGTCCAAAATCGGCAACTGCCTTTGCTTTGGGGTTAGAGGATTTAACGTAGCGACGATTTCCATAAAATCCGTATCCGAGTTCTTTTGTAAAATTAATACCTGCGATAAATTGAAATGCTGGTTGATTTCATTCAAAAATAATCGGTAGATTTCATCCTCCGTTATACTCGAATCAATATGTTTAGAAAAGGTATTTAGGGCTTCCAATTCTTTTCTTTGCTGTTCCGCCTTCTGGTAGATGCGCGCGTTTTGAATGGCAATCGCCGCTTCATTGGCGATTAATTTATACGTCTCTACATCCCCCGCCGAAAATTCCCGCCGCGTAAAAGTACAAATCTCCAAACAACCCAACGTTCCCCGCATAGATAAATTCAACGGGAACCCAATATAGGATTGAACACCTAATCGTACCATCGCGTCCCCCGGAGATACCCGGTGGTCTTGCGGGACATTATTTACCTGCAACAAGCGCTGTTGGGTGAACACCCAGCCCGCAAAACTTTCGTCTGATTTCACCTGGGATTTCATCAATTCCGCGGCGTGTTCCCCATGAGCGGATTCAATAATCAATTCATTTTGTGAATTTGCCAGGCGTACCATACACAAATCCACCTTAAACTGCCGGACAACCTGCTGCGTCAATTGTTCCAATATCGTCCGTAAATCCAGCGACTCATTCAAGGCGTGGGATATGGAATCTATGGTTTCTAACGTACGATTTTTTTCTTCCAGCTGTTGTTTGACTTCTTCCACTTGTTTTCTTTGTTCCCGCTCTTCAAATACCTCTTCCAATAAACCGCTCTGGAAAAGATACAGCATGACTACCGCCACCAGGTTATACACCACCGCGGGCAACGCCCAGAAAAAAGGTTTTACATCAAAAAAACCTCTCCACCACGTAAAGGGTATAATCGTCGGGATAATTTGTTTCTCTGCCGTCTTCGGTAACAGGGCGTAGAAACTGTGGAATGACATGGCCACCGTCGCCATGATTAATACCGCCAGAGTCACTACCAAGGCATGGTTATTGGTCTCTTTCGCGCGTTTGTACCTTTCATAAAATGAAGAGGCGATAATAATCCACAAAAATCCGTTGGACGCGTACAACAACAAAGCAAAGGTCCACGACTCTTCGGAATTATCGGCAGAGACAAATATCAAAAATGAAAATAATAAGGTCGCCACCAAGACCAGAAACATCAATGCTCGCATAAAAAGATTTTATCCTAACACCTGATAAAATGCTACTTGGCTCAGTAAGATGCCTTTATTTTAATTGACACAAATTTTTGCAAATTCTATATATTGTCGGTGGAATATTGGAATGGCTTTATTGGGGTGGGGCTAGAGAGTAGTGGTTTTTTAGAAGCAGGAGCGATTCTTCCACCAGAAACTTTAGGTACTTTTTCTTTACTTTTTTTCATTTCTTAAACTTGTCGTTCATCTCTGTTGCTCTTATTCAAGCAAGTGTGTTTCAATTTATAATATAATTTATTCGAGTTTTCTCGAAAGGTCAATAAATTCATATCAACGAGGACGCCTATCATGACAAATACTGAAAACAAAACAATCGGACAAAATGTAATTGCCGTATCAGAGAAAAAGTTAATCGATATTTCTCTTCCCCGGATTAAGAAATGTCTTTCCTGTTTGACCGAGGAGGAAATCTGGTATAGGCCCAATAATGAAACAGTGAGTGTGGGGAATTTGGTGCTACATTTATGCGGTAATGTTCGCCAATGGATTGTTTTCGGTTTAGGTGGAGAACCGGATATTCGGAACCGACCTAAAGAGTTTTCTGAACAAGGGCCTATTCCAACCAATGAATTGATTGATAAGCTTGAAAAGACTCTGGCCGATGCAAAACAGGTATTAAGAAAACTGGATGATAAGGATTTATTAAAAGTAAGAAATGTCCAAGGGTATCAAGAAACCGGGACTTCCATATTGATTACCGTAGTGGAACATTTTTCTTATCATGTGGGTCAGATTAGTTATTACGTCAAATCCCGGAAAGGGATTGATTTGAAATATTATCATGGAGTGGCCTTAACGAAGACAGGATAACTCGGGAGAAATCCTACAATTGCTAATCCGGCAGAGTGGATTTCCCGACATCTCTCGATGGTCTGAAAATCTGATATCTGAAATCTAAAATCTGAATTTATTTCCCCTGACCACTCTTTTTATCCAAGCAAATAGGAATAGCACGTTTCAAGGTTATTTCATTTTCTTTGACCTTGCATGTATAGGAAAATACATCGATCCCTTTTTTCACCGCCTTGCGGATCGCTCTGCCGAACGCCGGGTCATGGGAATCGTTAGGTCGAAAATTACGGGCATCTTGTCGCTGAACCAAAAATAAAATTCCTGCTCCATTCCCCTGCTCTTTGGCCTTGATTAATTCTTTCAGATGGCGGGTTCCCCGCTCTGTGGGCGCGTCAGGAAACATCGCCGTATCACCGTTGACTAAAGTAACGGATTTGACTTCCAGAAAATAAGGTTTTACCTCACCGACCGCCCCCCTGCCCCCCTCCTTAATTAAGGAGGGGATAGGCGGTGATGAAAGCAGAAAATCAAACCGGCTGCGTCCGAATTTTACTTCCGGTTTAATACTCTTGAATCCCAGAAACGGTTTTAACAATTTCTTTTTAAACAACTCTTTAAAAAACTTATTGGGAACACGGGAATCCACAGAAATCCAGCGGTTATTTAATTTTACAAGAATTAAATCCAGTTTGGTTTTCCGGTTGGGTGTATTGGATTTGGTTAACAAAACTTCATTCCCCAATTTCAATAATTCTTTCATTCTTCCGGAATTGGGCACAAAGACATATTCCAAGCGGTGGCCGATTTTCACCGTCGCGGAAAACCGGCTGTCCCGTCGGATAAATACACCATAATATTTTCGTTTGGGAAGTTTCATAAAATAAAAAAAGGAGTTGGGTGATAGGATTTAGGAGTAAGGATAAATAATTTTTGCCTAATTCCTTTCTCCTAATTCCTAAACCTAAATTTTAAATAGATTTCACGGGAATTTGAGTAATATCATCCACTTCCGACATTTCATTCATAAAGAAAGGTTCCCCATAGGTTTTCTGAATCATCATACCATAATGCCGGTTACTCACACGGATGGCTTCAAAAATATCGGTTCTCGTGAATGGGACTTCTTCCCGTTCATCCAATCCTATAAACTGGGAAGAGTAGGCACGGATAGCTTTAAGCTTGCGCTCAAATTGCTCCGTAATATCTACAATAAAGGTGGGACGGGTGTCATGATACGCCAGGCTGTAAAGAATCTTGAAAGGACGATGGGAATCTCCCGGCTGTTTTAGTTTCTTTAAACCCGACAGGAAACAGGCTTCATAAACTAATTTTGGAGTAGTATAATGGTCGGGATGCCGCCCTTTCCAATATGGCAATACCACCACATGAGGTTTATATTTCCGTAAAATACGAACAACTTTCATTTTGTTAGCATAAGAGTTTTCGATTTTCGCGTCGGGTAATTTCAGGTTTTCTCGCAAAGATAATTTCATGATATGCGCCGCATTTTCCGCTTCCTTTTTCCGAACCGCCGCCGAGCCATGCGTCCCCATCTCCCCTTGGGTCAAATCAATGACACCGACTTTATAACCCTTGTCGGTCATTTTGATAAGAGTTCCCCCAACAGTGATTTCAACATCATCCCGATGAGCTGCAAATGCCAGTATATCCAGTTTCATTTTTGAAGTATTTCCTTATAATAATTTTCGTACTCGGTCACGCCTTTGTCCGCGTTAAATACTTTCACTGCCCGCTGGCGGGCATTGGTTTTGTAGGTTAACATCAATTTTGGATCCACTAACAGTTTTAGCGCTCCTTCCGCCATTCCTTGAATATCTCCCACGGGACGCAGTATCCCCGTCTCTCCATCAGTAACGACTTCCGGTTGACCGCCCGAATTGGTTCCTATAACCGGGACTCCGCTGGCTAAGGCTTCCAACGCCGATAATCCAAAACTTTCCACTTCACTGGGTAACAAATATAAGTCGGCACAGGGTAATAAATCAGGGAGGGTATCCTGTTTCCCCAGGCAAATAATATCGTTTTGGATGCTTAAGGTTTTGGCAAGTTCCAAGGCGGGCTCTTTCTCAGGCCCTTCTCCGATAAGGATTAATTTGGAAGGAATCTTGGAATGAACTTGGGCAAATATTTGAATAATATCCTTGACGCGTTTCACCGGACGAAAATTGGATACGTGAATAAGAACTTTTTCACCCTTGGGCGCGAAATGCCGGCGGCTGCAATCTTTGGAATCCCCCGTAAATTCATGCACATCCACAAAATTATGAATGACTCGAATATCATTTTGGATTTTAAACTGCCGTACGGTTTCCTGTCTTAAATAGTCGGAGACTGCCGTAATCCCGTCGCTTTGTTCGATACTGAATTTGGTAATCGGGAAAAATGATTTATCACTTCCCACAAGGGTAATATCCGTGCCGTGCAGGGTAGTGATTATTTTGGGACTCCGGTTTCCCATCATCTGTTTGGTCAGATAGGCGCACGCCGCATGGGGAATCGCGTAATGCACATGCAATAATTCCAAGCCAAACTGCTCGGTCACTTCCATCATTTCCGCGGACAATGCCAGGTCATACGACGGATATTTAAACAAGGGATAATTCGTTACCTGGACTTCATGAAAATAAATATTCTCATAAAACCGTTGTAAGCGAAACGGCAGGGCGTAACTGATAAAATGCACCTGATGTCCGCGCTTCGCCAGAGCGATTCCCAGTTCGGTGGCAACCACACCGCTCCCCCCATAGGTGGGATAACAGGTAATGCCGATTTTCATAAAATTGTTTTTCTCCTATGAAATACTCAGGATTTGATGGTCAACGTTTTCAATGATAATACTATCGAATAAATCGTCAATAAATGCAAACCCATATTTACATAAGTAGGGTACGATATTGAGTTTTCTTTCTTGAAAATCCTTTTCAGGATAAATATTATTTATGGCCCGGTACACTTGTTGAGAAAGGATATCGTTTTTCTTTTTGTAGGCCGCGAGTATCTTCTTTTCCAAAGAGTCCAGTTGATATTTCATGGAATTCCCGGAGGTCTCTACAGCCTTCACCAGTGTAGGTTCCCATTTCTCAATCTTGGACAATAATTCAGCAGCGAGACTTTCCCACTCCTTCTTCATTTTCCCAATGTCCGATTCGAGATTTTCCGGCAAACTTTGTTTGAATATATGATTGACAACCTCCTCAGAATTGGTAAAGACTTGTGGTATGAGAATCTGATACTTGTCCAGTATCTGTTTGACTTTATTTTCCATCAGGGTGACACTGGCGCGGGGAACAATTAACGGCATGGGTATCTGGAAACCTTTATAGACCCCGCTTAATTGGGCAAAATAGGATAACTCATTGGGACCCGCGACATAAGCGATGGTCGGCAGTAAGGTGTCTTGATATAGTGGTCTCAAGACTACATTGGGGCTTATCTTTTCAGGATTCTTGGTCGCGAAATCACAGAATGCGTTGATTGAGATTTTTTCATTCTTTCCGCGTATATAAATATACTCTCCGTCTTGTTTAATAGCCTTTCGACCGTTCTCATTGACAAAAAGATTAAAGGTATTTTCATGCAGTGAAAGTTGACGGGGATACCCTTTATCTTCCAATTGATGGCTTACTTCTTTTACCCAATGCGTTGATGGTGAACCTTCCTTAAGTTCCCTCTCAAACAAAGGAAGACCCAATTCTTTCAACCGCTTATCGGCAGGATTTATAAAAATCAAGCCATATTTACCCAAACAGGCGGTCAGCCATTGCCCAAAAGCGGTAGCCACGTCTTTTCCCGGGGAATAACAAGAATTTAATTTATCTTGTAAATCTTTCTTAAATTCCGTATCAAATAATTCATCAAATAATGTTTCTGAAAGAATCGTTATTGTGGAATCAAATTTTACTTCGGCAGCGGGAGTCCCTTCCGCTACAGAACTGAAATCATAATTCAAAGGCAACACCTGGTTTTCTTTACTTATAATTGACGTAGATAATGCTTCTTTTAAATCATGGTCATCGCTTGCCAGCCAGAAAATGGGGACTACTTTGCAAGAATTATCCGCATTTAATTTTTCTGCCAGTTTAATAGCCGTGATGGCTTTATAGAATGTAAATAACGGTCCTCCAAATATACCGACCTGCTGTCCAGTCACTACAGCGCAAGTTTTGGAATCCAAAAGGTTGGATACATTGGACAATGTTTTTTCTGAAGCACCATATAGGCGGTTCTGTTCCTGCAATACGTTTACCAAGGGCTCACGAGAATAGGAACGCGCGGAAAGTTCTTCGTATTTCTTTTTATAATTAGAAAAATCCTGCGGATTGCCTGAATAAAATTCTCTGACTTTCCCGTAATCATAGAGATAATCAGAAAATGTTGGCGATGTCGCCGGTAGGGTACGATGATCGAGACTTTCGATGGTTTCCACTATTTTAGTTCACCGGATGAGATTGAGTTTTATAATCTTTCACTTTATCTGCGTCGGGAAATCCGTAAAAAGTGCTTCTTTTCCCGACGCAGATTATTTAATTGTTTATACGTTTATAGACTGTAGAAAACTTTTCTTCCGCGAAATTCTGCCGCGGCACCCAATTCCTGCTCAATACGCAATAACTGATTATATTTGGCGATACGGTCAGTTCGTGATGCCGAACCTGTTTTGATTTGTCCCGCATTGGTAGCAACCACAATATCGGCAATCGTGCTATCTTCCGTTTCGCCCGATCGATGGGATACCACAGCGGTATATCCTGCTTGCTTTGCCATTTCGATAGCGTCCAGCGTTTCTGTTAATGTCCCAATTTGGTTGACTTTGATTAAAATGGAGTTCGCTACACCCAAATCAATTCCCTTGGATAAGCGTGTGGTGTTGGTCACAAAGATATCATCTCCCACAAGTTGAATACTCTTACCCAACGCATCCGTTAATTTCTTCCAGCCGTCCCAATCTTCCTCGGCTAACCCGTCTTCAATGGATATAATGGGATATTTATCCACCAACTTTTTATAAAATTCAATCATGTCTTCGGCACTATTTTCCTGTTTCGTCTCTGCTTTCAAAATGTATTTCCCGTTTTCATAAAAAGAACTGGATGCTGGGTCTAGCGCCAATAAAATATCTTCTCCCGGAACGTAACCTGCTTTTTCAATTGCTTCCATAATCACTTGCAGTGCCTCTTCATTAGACTTCAAATCCGGTGCAAAACCACCCTCATCCCCCACAGCGGTATTCAAATGTTTGTCATGCAATACTTTTTTTAAACTATGGAAGACTTCCACTCCTTTACGGAGGGCGTCAGCGAATGAGTCCGCGTCTACCGGCATAATCATGAATTCCTGTAAATCCACATTATTATCCGCATGTTTTCCACCATTCAAAATATTCATCATCGGCACGGGCAATACTTTGGCATTGACTCCACCGATATATTGATAAAGAGGCAATTCCAATTCTTCCGCCGCGGCTTTGGCAACAGCCAGGGAAACACCTAATATCGCATTGGCACCCAACTTCCCTTTATTATCCGTCCCATCCAAAACAATCAGCGCATTATCAATTTCCACCTGTTGGGTGGCATCCATCCCTTCAATTTCAGGGGCAATCGTAGTATTGATATTTTCAACAGCTTTTAACACCCCTTTCCCGCCAAAACGTTTTTTGTCCCCGTCGCGCAGTTCCACGGCTTCAAATTCACCGGTAGAGGCTCCGGAGGGCACAGCGGCTCGTCCCAACACACCGCTTTCTAAAACAACATCTACTTCTACGGTGGGATTTCCGCGCGAATCCAAAATTTCCCGACCGGTAATTTGTACTATCTCTGACATAGAATAACTCCTTTATAATTAGAATGTGAAATGAATAAAACCCTGCACCGCCGGCTATTAAAATCGATGAGGATTGTTATAAATCTATTCTACCTTACCTGCTGGGACAGGGCAACTTAGGGTCAATTGCCTAGGTCGGTTTTCATTTTAAACAAGGACATCACGTTCCGCAAAGTCACGATTCCTATGACCTCTTGATTTTTTATTACGAATAATTCCTGGATATCCTGGTGAAGCATTTTGGTTAAAGCGTCCACAGCATCCAATTCCTCCGATACTATATATTTTTCGTCAATGGGTCTGAGAATATCTGTCACCCGTCGGTTTATCCATTCCATCCGGGGGATTTGCTTGGCGTCATGTGCTAACACAATACCTTTCAATACCCCATCATCCATCACCGGAAAACTGGAATATGGATACCTTATAAAATAATCGTTTACCAGTTCATCAATAGTCAACCATGAATTGATGAAAGTGACGGGATGCGTCATAAGTTCTCGTATCTTAATCCCGGATAAAGCGGAGCGAACGAGAACCTGTTGGTAACTGCTTTTTGCCGCCTGAATTAAAAAGAGTCCGATGATAAATAAGATAGCACCCGACACTGTTGAATAAAGCCAAAACACAATAAGTCCGACAAAAATCCAGAAAAAACCAACCACCTGTCCCATGATGGAGGCGATATGTGTAGATTTTTTAAGATCACCAGTCGCTTTCCACATAGCCGCCCGAAAGATTCGTCCTCCATCAAGGGGAAATCCCGGAATCATGTTAAATAGAATAAACGTAATATTTACCTGAGTAAGATAAATTAAAATGAAAACCACCCATAACGGGAAATGTAAGATAGGACTTAAGGTTTCGAGTGACCAGCATACCGCCGCAATGGCCACGCTAACCAGCGGGCCTGCCGCGGCAATTTCAAATTCTTCAATTGCGGTTCTGGGTTCCTGGGTGATTTCCGCGACACCACCAAAGATAAATAGGGTTATACTCCGAATGCTAATCCCTTTACGTAAAGCTACATAGGAATGTCCCAGCTCATGTAATAATACACAAACAAATAACAGTATGGCGGTGACAGCACTAATAAAATAGCGGAATTCTGAATTCCCTAATCTATATCCATATTTATTAAATATTTCTTGCGCCAACTGGAAGGTGAGAAATACAAATATAATCAACCAAGAATAATCCAATCGAATAGGGATTCCTAAAATTCGTCCTATACGTATACTTTTATTAAACATACTTTTTTACTTTGCATTGCGCAGTCGTAATGAATTCGTTACTACGGAAACCGAAGAGAACGACATGGCTGCCGCGGCAATCATCGGGTTTAATAAATTAAATGCTGCTACGGGTATACCAATCGCATTATATATAAAAGCCCAGAATAAGTTTTGCCGGATGGTTCGCAACATACGTTCACTCAATAAAATTGCCGTCACCACGGCAGACAAATTGCCTTTCACAAGGGTAATATCCGCGGTCTCCATCGCCACATCGGTTCCTGTACCAATCGCGATTCCGACATCCGCCTGTGCCAGTGCCGGTGCATCATTGATTCCATCTCCTACCATGGCCACGGATTTCCCTTGTATTTGTAACTTTTTAATTTCCTCCGCTTTATCCCTGGGTAGAATTTCCGATAACACTGTTTGAATCCCTACCTTGCGCGCGATTGCTTGCGCTGTTAACCGGTGATCTCCCGTCATCATTATGACTTCCAATCCACGTTTTTGCAATTGCTGAATGGCTCGTTCCGAATCCTGTTTCACGGTATCCGCTACAGCTAACATACCAGCTATTTTCCCATCCACAGCGATATAAATAACAGTTTTTCCTTCCTCGGATAATTGTTGTGCTTTCGGGATTACCATCCGCAGATCCATGTGAAATCCTTCCAGAAATAAATTATTTCCTAATAGAATTTGTCCCCCCTGGATTTTTGCTTTAATTCCCTTTCCGGGAACAGTCTCAAACTTTTCTGGTTCCATCAATATAATATTTTTCCCTTTCGCGCAGTTTACAATAGCTTCCCCCAGAGGATGTTCTGATTTATTTTCAACCGATGCGGCCAATTGGATTAATTCAGTCTCTGCCAGAGAACCGGCGCACACCACATCCGTCACCACCGGTTTCCCTTGCGTAATCGTTCCTGTTTTATCCAACACAATTGTATTGATTTTATGCAATCGTTCCAGACTTTCCGCGTTCTTAATCAATATCCCCAATTCCGCGCCACGACCTGTCCCGACCATTATCGCTGTCGGGGTCGCCAATCCCAAGGCACAGGGACACGCAACGATGAGTACCGAGACATACGCCAATATCGCGTTGGACAGTGAATGTCCCCAAAATGCCCAGCCGAACAAAGCCGCCATCGCAATCACGATGACAACCGGTACAAAAACTCCGGCAATTTTATCCGCCAGTTTCTGAACGGGGGCTTTCGACCCCTGCGCCTCTTCTACCATTTTAATAATTTGTGCCAAAGCGGTGTCTTTGCCAATCTTGGTTGTTTGGAAGTTAAATGTGCCAGTCTTGTTAATTGTTCCGCCGAGGACTTCATCTCCAGTTGTTTTCTCCACAGGGATACTCTCCCCCGTTAACATGGATTCATCTACTGATGATGACCCCTTTTGTACAATACCATCAATAGGAATTTTTTCACCAGGTCGAACAATAATAATATCCCCTTTCACGACGTTTAGAATCGGAATATCCGTTTCTTTGTCATGGCGAATCACACGCGCGGTTTTGGCTTGCAATCCCAGTAATCGTTTAATGGCTTCGGAAGTCCGGCCTTTTGCCCGTATTTCCAAAACCCTGCCAAGTAAAATCAAGGTAATAATGGTAGCTGTTGTGTCATAATAAACGTCTAATTTCAATCCGGCGTCGGTAAATGACATCGGGAAAAACGTCACGGCAACGCTGAACCAATAAGCCGCCATAGTACCAATGACGATCAATGCATTCATTTCGAGAGTTCTATGTTTTAACGATTTCCAGAATCCAATAATAAAAGGGCTTCCTGCCCAAAACAAAACCGGGGTTGCAAGGATAAAAAGAACGAAATGAAGATTTGAATTCCCTGCGAATCGGAGAGGAAGAAACATAATTAAAATGGAGCACACAGCACTAAAAATTAATTTTATTTGCAGGGCGTGATATTCTTTTTCATGGGCAATGCGTTGCTGATCCTCCCGTTCTATTTCCAATACTTGATATGGACCGGAAGATTCTATCGCTTTGCGAATATCCTCTGGTGAAACCCGGCCGGGGAGATAATGCACCACAGCTTTTTCTGTTGCCAGATTCACCACCACATCCGTCACACCACTTAATTTCCGCACGGTAGTCTCAATAGTATTCACGCAAGAGGCGCAATGCATTCCCTGAATTGGAAAGGAAACAGATTTAGTGTTTGAAGTTTCAGATTTTAAGTTATCTTGAATGGGTGAAGGGACTGATTTTTGTAAAAATTTCTCAGGAGATTTATCAAAAGTAGTCTTACATCCCACGGCACAGAAATAATAGGTTTTCCCGTTATATTCCAACGAAGCCGCCGCAGAATTCGGGTCAACCATCATCCCGCAGACAGGGTCTTTTTCCAGAGTTCCCGTGGCCATAAATATCCTTCCCCTTAGACAGGTCAATTATTATTATAACATTAGTTGTAATGGAGAGGGGTGTAGAGAGGGCTAGGTCAAATATGTTGGTACGGTTGCCTGTTCTTTGTAGGAGGCATTAGGGGATACTGTAAACTACACTTAAGTTCTTCTTACATCAATCTCCTACTATAACAGTGATATCTTAAGCCATTTTATCACCCCTGGAAGAAAGTGTTTATTTCTTCCTTCCAGGGGTTAATCCATAGACCTTTGCATTTTCTTTCAAAAAGTACATCTAATTCGGGGGAGCCGGTATGGCTTTCACCTGGACATAATCAATATATACAGTCGCCGGGTAATAATTATTGTTCCGAATCATCAGTTGTGGGTACATCGAATTGTTCTCAAAAGACTCTTGATATCCCAGCAATAACGCCCAATTCGATTTCAGCGAAATCAACACGTCTGCATTCATATCTGTTATTCCCGGAGGAACTCCATTAAACAATACCCCGCCTACACTCAGGATATTAGAAAAGGAAATATTCGATTCCACCTGTGCTTTCAATAAATACCATTGCCCACTCTCGGAACCAAACCATTCTGATTTTTCCAAGGTCATGTTTACCCCTTGATTCTTTCCGGTAAAGATGATTTCCAAGACTCCGGAGGCTCCATTATAGCTTGGCAACCAACCCACTATCGGTTGACCTGCACCCGTTAAAAGTGGTGGAACTTGATAGACAAATCGTCCCGTATCCGACGCTACCAGAAAATCTATAAAGGGTAACTGAGTATTGGTCGTGGTGGTGCTGTTACAATTTAATGGGGCATCCGAGACTACCCAG
Organism: uncultured bacterium; assembly: GCA_963768165.1. Taxonomy (GTDB): domain Bacteria; phylum UBP4; class UBA4092; order UBA4092; family UBA4092; genus CAVYHJ01. The sequence goes on from CAVYHJ010000002.1 coordinate 1,191,986, forward strand.
GTTGGGTCGTTACTATCTACACCAGATGTGGAACCCAACTGACCATTATTCCCATTTCCACTGGCGTCATAAGCTATCTGTCCTGAACCTTCGTCAAACTGCCAATATCCCACTAAACCTAATTCATCCCCATTCAAGGGACAGTTCATTGTGGATTGTAATTGGGATTGGCTCCGGGCTACATTCCAGACTCGCACTTCATCAATCACTCCATTAAAGGGCCTGTCGTCGCTATAATCGTTCCCAATGGTTAAGGGAACTCCGGTATTAGGAATGGGTGAAGTGTCGGCAGTTACCGCGACTAACTGGCCATTAACATAAGTATAAATCGAAGACCCGTCATAAACACCAGCAACATGCGTCCAAACATTTAAAGGAATGGCAGAAGCCGAACGAGCATATTTGTAATCAGGATTTTGCGGTAGATAATAAATCAATGTCTCAAAAGTTCCTGAATCTGAAAACTCGATAGACCACTCACGACCGCCTCCATTCGGATCATCTAACGCTTTTGATACGACATGACCATACCCGTATTGGGCAGGATTAATCCAAGCCTCTACCGTAAATGTGGTTACAAAATTCAGCGTTGAAGAATCAGGAATATTTACGTAATCCCCCGGTCCGGCATCAGGTACTCCACTAAAACTCAAAGCGTTTCCTGCACCACTAGGTGGTGGTGGATTCTGAGTTGTAGTAGTACTGTTACAATTTAACGGGGCATCCGAGACTACCCACGTCGGGTCATTACTATCCGCTGTAGTTGAGCCTCCCAAATACCCGTTATTCCCATTCCCACTGGCATCATAGGCAATCTGACCCGACCCTTCGTCAAATCGCCAGTAACCCACTAACCCTTGTTCATTGCCTACTAATGGACAATTCATTGAAGATTGTATTTGGGATTGGTTCCGAGCTATATTCCAGACACGTACTTCGTCAATTGTTCCATTAAATGGCCTATGACTGTTAGCATCGTTTCCAATGGTCATAGAAATTCCCGTATCGGGAATGGGTGAAGTGTCCGCAGTTACCGCTGCTAATTGACCATTGACATAAGTATAAATTGAGGAACCGTCATAGACACCGGCTACATGTGTCCATATATTTAAAGGAAGGGCGAAAGCGGAACGAGCATAATGATTATCTGGAGTGGTACCATAATAAATAAGGGTCTCAAAAGTCCCTGAATCCGAGAACTCGATGCTCCATTCCCGATTGTTCCCCGAGATATCATCTGCATCTTTTGAAACGACATGACCATACCCATATTGTGTAGGATTAATCCAAGCTTCTACTGAAAAAGTGGTTACAAAGGTCAAAGTTGGAGAATTGGGAATCTCTATCACATCTCCCGGTCCAGCATCCGCAGGTCCACTAAAACTTAAGGCATTCCCTGCCCCAGTAGGCGGGGTTGACGTTGTATTTAAATCCAAATATTCAACAGAATTGAAAAATAACTGCACTCCAGTATTATCAGATTGTCCGCCCAGAGCATAAAGCCGATTATTAATGGCAATGGAACCCATTTGCGAACGACCTTGGTTGAGATTGGTGCTGGTGGTTACCCAAGGCTGTAATGTCCCATCGGAATTTATACCTGCTTGGATTGTCTCTGTTCCGTCATGTCCTAGAGAATCCCATCCTCCATATGCATAAATAGCATTCCCGATATTCACCAAACCAGGGGTATTCCAACAAGAAGGCATAGTGTCCCCGGTATATTGCCAGGGAGTTAATTGTCCACCCGTGGTAATTTGAGTAAATTCTGCCTGTTGAGGATACCCAGACCCAGAGGTGCCTCCAAGACAATAGATATAGCCATTAACTGTGATAGATTGATTTAACCAGCGTTGGGTATTCAAAGATTGAGTATAATTCCAAGTACCTAACGTTCCATCTGGATTGATTGGAGCATATTCTACAGAATTTAATAGGCTACCCTGAGATACTCCTCCAATCGCATAAATATATCCATTGGAATACACCACACTATGATCTACACGAGCCGTATTCAATTGCGTAGATTCGATGGACAAGGTTCCAATGGATCCATCAGAGTTGATTGTAATCTTTCTTATTTGTGCCAACTCCGGTGAAGAATATCCTTCAGCTCCTCCTACGATGTAGACCTTGTCTCCTACCAGAACGGCTTCATTCCGACCCAAGGGAATATCCAAATCTCCGATTTTTTGCCATACACCTAACGTCCCATCGGAATTCACTGCGGCACGATTAATATCTGTTACACAAAGCCCACCATTGACAGCAGGAAGGGAAGTCAATCCACCAAAAGTATACAAATACCCATTTTTATAAATTAATGGAAAACCAACGTTACCATAAGACATTGGTGAAGTATACGTCCATTCCGCCGTAGCTCCATACACTGCTAAACAATTAAACAAAAATAAAAGGCTACATACACTTACCATGATTAATATTCTTGCTTTACTGTTTTTCGTTTTTGCCTCCTTCAAGGCATTGCCTTTTATATAGAAATTTATTTAATAGAGTCGGCTTCGCTTCCAATCTCCTATATAACAGTGTCATCTCGAAGCCATTTTATTGCCCCTGGAAGAGAGTGTTTAATCCTTCCTTCCAAGGGGCTATTCTATAGATTTTTTTCATTTATTTGCACAAAAAACATTTAATCAGTAGGGGCCGGGATTGTTTTCACCTGAATATAATCAATATACACCGTTGCGGGGTAAAAACTGTTGTTCCGTATCATCAACTGTGGGTACATCGAATTGTTTGCAAAAGATTCTTGATCACTCCGTAATATCCCCCAATCCGGTTGTACGTCAACCAAAAGGTCACAGTTCATATCTGTTTTCCCCGGAGGGATTCCGTTAAACAATACCCCACCCACACTAATCATATTGTAAGTGGAAACGTTGGATTCCACTTGTGCTTTCAACAAGTACCATTGCCCCTTCTCTGAGTTGAACCATTCTGATTTCTCCAAGGTCATGTTCACACCTTGATTCGGTCCTGTAAAGATTATTTCCAAAACACCGGTTGCCTCATCATATATGGGCAACCAATTAATTGTCGGTTGACCCGCACTCGTAAAATTCGAGGGAATCTGATACACAAATCGTCCTGTATCCGACGCTGCCAGAAAATCTATAAACAGGATTTGAGATGTAGTGGTGGTACTGTTACAGGTTAGTGGTACATCCGAGACTACCCAAGTCGGGTCGTTACTATCGACACCCGAAGTGGAACCTAACTGACCGTTATTCCCATGCCCACTCGCATCATACGCAATTTGCCCCGAACCCTCGTCAAATCTCCAATATCCTACTAACCCTGTTTCATTTCCAACTAACGGACAATTTATCGTGGATTGGATCTGCGCTTGACTCCGTGCGATATTCCAGATACGGACCTCATCAATTGTCCCATCAAACGGACGATCTAAGGTAAACCAATTTCCAATCGTCAAAGGAACACTCGTCTGGGCAATAGACCCTGTAAATGGACTCGTTCCTGTAAGGACTCCGTTCAGATAGACATAAATGGACGAGCCATCATACACTCCAGCTACATGCTGCCAGATACCAGTAATTATTAATCCACCTCGTGCGTAATTTTCGTTGGATGGACTAGCAAAGATTTGGAACTGGAGATCGGAGCTATAGAGTTCTTGCTGTAAGATAAACTCGTTCGAATTCGTATTACTATTAACTTTGGAAGCAAAGACTGACGAATCATAGATTCGATTGGGTTTAATCCAGCATTCCACAGTAATTGTTGAACTAAAGGATAAACTAGGAGAATCGGGAACCTCTACTACGTCTCCTGGTCCTGTCCCATCTGGTGGGCCATTGAAATTTAACGCATTCTCTGAACCAGAAGGCGGTGGATTCTGCGTCGTGGTGGTACTGTTACAATTTAAAGGCGCATCCGAGACTAACCACGTTGGGTCATTACTATCAGTACCGGATGTGGAACCTAACTGACCGTTATTCCCATTGCTGGTTGCATCATACGCAACTTGTCCCGAACCTTCATCAAATCTCCAATATCCTACTAATCCTGCTTCATTCCCTACTAATGGACAATTCATTGTGGATTGTATCTGCGCTTGGCTCCGCGCGATATTCCAGACATGCACTTCATCAATGGTACCATCAAAGGGGCGTTGTAAATTACCCCAATTCCCAATCATCAAAGGAACACTCGTCTGAGGAATGGTCCCTGTAAAAGGACTCGATCCGGTAAGGACTCCATTGAGATATACATAAATGGACGATCCATCATACACTCCAGCTATATGCTGCCAGATACCCATATTTATTAATCCTCCTCGAGCGCAATTATAATTGGAGGGACTGGATAATACATAGAGTTCCAGATCGGAGCTATAGAGTTCTTGCTGTAAGATAAACTCTCGGTTCGTATTCCCATCATCTTTGGTTACAAAGACTGATGAATCATAGATTCGATTGGGCTTAATCCAACATTCCACGGTTATCGTTGAACTAAAGGATAAACTGGGAGAATCGGGAACCTCTACCACATCTCCCGGTCCCGAATCCGCAGGCCCATTAAAACTTAAAGCATACCCTGCGCCTATGTTTGATGTGGTATCTCCCCATGCTCCTAAAGAACAACACATAAACAAAAGCACACACACACTAACCATGAATAATATTCTTGCTTTACTACTTTTCATTTTTATCTCCTTCAAGGCATTGCCTTTTTGTTATGAAATTTATTTAAAAAAGTCAGATTCGTATCTGATCTCCTACTATAACAGTGTCATCTCGAAGTCATTTTCTTACAAAATTTTTTCATGTTTTTGAATTATGTTTGTAATTTATTATAAATCAATGATTCATGAGAATAGAATTTTTCGCATTTTATGAGTATTTTTCTCCTAGACATCCCTGCCCTGATAATTTCTGAATTGTTGTGAACTGCCCCATATTTTCCATTCTTTCTCTACATTGCCAGTATACTCCTTTAAATCCATTTGTCAAGTGCTAGTTTTATTGGGGGTTTATCTTAATAATGATTCTTAAATTGTGAGGTTATTTGGTTAAAAAAGTACTACAGTATCTCCCATGGTCACCGTATTATGTAGAGTATACGTTTTGGTACATTTCGGGGTTGTAAGAGTAGGAATTCAGAGATAGCGGCTCATTAAATCGGTGGTCAGTTATATCTATTTCCAGTGTTTAATTTTAGCAAGGGCGATGGGGTAGTTGAACTTGGGGTCGTTTTGATGATCGTGGCATTGCACACAGGTGAGAGCGCCGCGGGTTCGTTCAATAGTAAATTTCTTTTTAGCCAGGGGAGCATCTACATGAAAGGAACCGGCTTGATGACAGGATTCGCATTGGACACCCACAAAATTCGGTGTTTTTTCTTCGGAGACAAACCCGTCCTCTTTCGCGAAAGCCAGGGTGTGACAAATGATACATTGATTATTTTTATCCTGGTGTTTGGCTTTTAATCCTTCAAAGGTGTGAGCATGCGGACTTTGTTCCCAGATTTGGTATTCCTTGAGATGGCATGCCCGGCAGGATAAAGAGCCGACCCAATGAGGGGAGGTCCCCACGATAGCCGTACCCACTTGAACGGGCATAGCTGTAGATATTTTCTTATATTCGCCCACCAATGTGGCCATGTCGGTATCATCGGCGAATTCGGAAGATAAAGCTACTTCTGTTCCGCGGTAATTAACAATATGTTTGTCTTTGTTGAAACGTAATTCCAAGGTGCCGCCGAACCGACCGCGATCTCCATTGGTTCCGGTAATAGTGTGTTCCACCAATTGGGGAGTCCCTGCCCTTTGTATCCCGTCATGGCCGGCGATAAGAATATCAATCCTCGGGACTTGTTTGATGAAATTTTGTATTTCAATCTGTGGCATGTGCGCCAATACCACAATCAAATCGGCGTATTTGCGCAGATCCGGTATAAGGATATTGAGCGTTGTCACCGGGTCGGCGACGGTGCACAGGGTGCTGTCTGCCTTCAGTGAAGATTGCACGGCCATGGCTTGGGATTGGCTGATTATACCGACAATGGCAACATTGATTTTACACTTAATTTGTTTGGGATTGTTCTTCGAATCTACGGTATCAAAGGTATAGGTGAAGGTTTTCATTTTATACGGAGGGAAAATGGTTTTCTGGGTTTTCGGATTCACCAAATTGGCTGAAATAAAAATTGGATTTTCTTTAACTTTATTCTGCAAATATTCCCAGCCATACATGAATTCCCCTTCGCCGATATTGAAGGCGTCGTAATTCATTTTCTGATAGGCCTGAAACAGGAAATCGGCTTTCAATTGACCTTGCGTGGAATTGTCAATATTTAAGTCCCCGCCATTGAGAACCAAAAGATTGGGGAATCCTTTGCGCAATTTCGCCAGATAAGTTGCCCTCCGGGCAATTCCCCCATAATTGCCCGCATGGCAACCACAGGTCTCAATAAATCCCCGGATAGTACTGACATAATCTATCACCAAATTCGGCGGGATAGATTCATCAGGAACTGCCGAACCGGGAAATGAATAAACGAAAACAAAAAAAATCAGGCTTAAACTAAAGATATATTTTTTCATAGAAATAAACCAGTCAACATTGTAACATGGACTTCTTATTTATTGAACCAAGGCAAATACCGGAATCGTCATAGTGGGTTGCCTGGGAAAATCAGTATGGACAATCACTCTGTCGGATATTTCTTTATCGGCTTTAGCGGAATTGAGCAGGGCATAAATTTTATATTGTGTTCCTTTGGTTACAGTTTCGACTTTAAACGAAAGCCCTTTCACCTGACTCTCCACCTTCAAGATAGAAAATTTTAGATTTTCCGGACCGGAAATTGTAATGGTACGCGTAAGGTTCTCTCCTTTTTTAACAACCCCAAAAAACAGCCGATCCGGTGTGGCGGATAAGCTCCCTTGAACATCCCCGGACACGGGTAAATCCAAAACCGGTACAATTTTATTATTGGTATATATTTTGAGATTGCCAGAAAAGTGTCCCACCGGCACGGCAGAATTGACGGTGACGGAAACGACTACTTTCCCCGCGATTTGGCTGGAGATTCTTGCAATCAGGTTGGGAGAACCGGTAACGATTTTATCCACTCTGAAATCTTTGTCTTTGGAATTAATGAGAGTCACCTGCCGGGTCATCTCGTGGCCGAAAGACAAATCGGAAAAAACCAGTTCCGAAGGAATTATGGTAATTTCCGAAACCACCTGCGCATATAATTTGAGTTCAACGGGTGGCTGTTTGGGGACATTGGAATAAACAAAAATACTTTCATTTTTGTCTTCAACAGTTGAACCTGTGCTGAGAGTCGCTATAATTTCTCCTTCCCCATTGGGAGGGACAGGTCTGTGTATATTTTCAACGGCGGCACAATCACAGGATGTTTTTATATCTTTAATAACCAAATCTGCCGTACCGACATTTTTAAACTTAAAATTGTAAGTGACTTTTTGATTTAGATTAACTGTATGGAAGGAATAGGTCAAGGTATCGAACTGAATTTTTGGAACGTCCGCCGCGACGGAGAAGGTACACATCAATTGAATGGCAATAATATGAAATAATAATAAGCAAATCTGTTTTTTCATAAGCAACTTATTAATGCTAATCTCACGATTTCCCTGTGTCAAGAGAATGGGGCGGTAATTTTGACATAGCGTCGAGAATTTGCATCACCGTTGGGACGTCATTATCCCAAGATTGGAAAGATTTTCCATCTTGAACCAAAATGAAGCGGGGGGGCTTTTTGTCAATATTTTGCATAAATTTGAGCGGGTCGATGAGAGTCACAGAAAAATTGGGAAGGGTCTTTTTACGAAAACCCGCTAATGTTGTCTCATCTCCCATGCAAAGTCCGACGACTGTCGGAAAATCCTGCATTTTTGATAATTCGTTAAGTTCCTGAACGGACTTGGCACAATGAGGGCAGGTCGTACTCAACATGGCAACAAAATAGATCCCTTTCCCCAAATCAATTTGTTTCCCTTCATAAGAAGGTTGAAATTCCGCAAAAGGGCGATCCTTTCCATCCGCTTTTGTCGATGGATAGGATTGTGAAAAGCCGATATAGAACAGCCCCATGAGAGGGAAAAATATCACCAGGAAAACTTTGACCGGACGGTTAAGAGGAATAATAAAATTATCGTCTGAGCCGTGAGATCTCAAAAGTTTATGATAAGAATATCCCAATAAAACAAGCAAAAATAAATTTTTATAGATGGAGGCTAACGGGCTCATTTTGATGTAAGAACCAAAACAACCGCAATCTTGCAATCCTTGAAATTGCCAGCCATACCCAATAAGACCTGTAAAAATAATCAAAAGTGCCAGGGTTGCCGGAACGATAATTCGTTTTAATCCCAATTGAAGGACCAGACATAATCCCAGCGCCATTTCCAAAGCCACGGTTCCCAAAGCCGCCCATCTGACTTTATCAGGCTGCCGTAGGACGCCATAGGACGAGACCTGTACGGCAAACGATTGAAAATCCAGAATTTTCAGAAAGGAAGAAACAATAAATACAATCCCGCAAAAGAAAATCAAATAAATATACAAACGATTTACTCGCATTATTGATTTATATCAGGCAGAAAAAAGGACCACTCAAAATAGTACAAAAGAAATCGTAGGCTGAATTTATTTATCCTGAGACTGGAGAGCCGTGACTTCTTTCATCCATTGTTGCAGTTGGTCGTTCATTTTGCCGCCGTGATCCAAATAGCTATTATAATAATCCAGAGCCGCGGTATAGTCTTTCTGATAGTCATGCGCAATGATTCCCAATCCCAAATAAGAATCCGGGAAATTAGGATTTACATCGATTCCTTTTTGATAAATCTCGATGGCAGCATCATAATTCTTTTTTGCCCTGTAGGCGTCGCCCATATTGACATAAGCCTGGATGAAAGTTGAATCAATATCAATCGCCGATTGGAAATCGGAAATGGCATTAAAATAATTTCCCAACGCCATATTGGTTAATCCCATTTCATTGCGGGCCTGCGGTAATTGGGGATTTATTTTTATCGCGGCTTGGAATTCATTTAAGGCTTGTTCATATTGTTTTACTTTTTTGTATACCCGTCCCAATGCCAGATGGATTTTAATATCATCCGACTTGATACTCTCGGTTTTTTGGTAGGCTTTAAGAGCGTCCTGATCCGCTTCTTTTTTTTCATAAACCATGCCCAGTTCATAATATCCCTGGGGTGCGTTCGGATCGAATTTAATCGCCCGTTGGGCCATGTCCTGCGCGTCATCATTCATTCCTTTTGATAAATACACTTCCGACAAATTACATAAGGTTTTATAGTTATTGGGCTGGATTTGTAAAGCCCGGCGGTACGGTGACATTGCATCGGTATATTTCTGTAAAGTAAAAAATGTATCGCCAAGCAATTCATATGCCTCGGCATTCGTGTTATCCAATGTGACAGAACGATAGAGCGCCGTCGTGACTTTGTCATATTGCCTGGTCTGGGCATAGGCTTTTGCCAGGTCGAAATAAACCGCTGCCGAATCGTTATTATATTGGACGGCATTTTCAAATTTAGCGATTGCCGCAGTCCAATTTTGTTTATCCATATCTGCTTTTCCGCTGATCCAATAACAGAACATCAACTGGTTGGCAGCAGACTTAACTAGCGAAGTTGTGTCTTTTTGATATATGACGAGAAAATCGTCGATGGCATTGGATAATTGCCCCCTGCGCATGTAGACTTCGCCGCGGTTGTATTCCGCTTTCCATCGTGTGGGTACCAGTTGGAGTCCGGAAGTATAAAATCGAATTGCATCCTCATCCCGATTGGCCAAATCTTTGCTGACATCCGCCGCCAGAAAATACGCCTCCGCAAACGTCGGATCAAAGGAAATAGCTTTCTTTAAATCTTCAACAGCCTCATATTTGCTGGCACGGTCAAGCCGGTCTTGTGCCCAAAGATAATAGGTTTTGGCAAGTCGCCGCCGGATCGGTTTGGTTTTTTCATTGGATACATTATGGTCCAATAAATCCGCGTAATATTCTACGGCAAGGTCAAACTGTTTTTTCTCCAGCAACTGATCCCCCTGATTAAATTCAGGTTTTAATTTTTCTTCCACCGCTTCTTCCAATTTTGCCTGCACTTCCGCGAGTTTGCTTTTCACTTCAGTTAATTTGGGGTCAATCTGGATAGCGGCCTGATATTCTGCGAGTGCTTTCTCCCATTCACTATGTGCCATATAAGAATCACCGGCTCGAACCTGATTCATGGCCGGCGACTCTTTTTCTATCGCCACAATTACACTCGTGGAAATGGAGATAGTTCCAAGGTCCGTCTGAACATTAATGGAAGTTTCGTCTTGCCCGACAACAATACCAAAAACGGTTTGTCCGGATTTTAACCGGATTAAATCGGCTGAACTTAGATTTGCCAAGAGCGCAAGTCCGGAGAATGATAATATTATTTTCTTAATCAATTTACTTAACTTCTCCTTGCCTTCACTTACAAAATCTTTAAAGGTCAAATTTTACCCTGTAATATAACACTTTTTCCAAAGAAAGACGATGTTTTTCTAATGCCATCACTTCATTACCAAATAAGTTGCCAGGTTAAAACAGTAAAAAGCTATTGAAATTTCTTGAATTTGGTGTAATATCATATGATAAATTATATTGGACATTAAGGAGATTCTTAAAGAAATTGGACTCCGACGATCTATTAAAACTATTCAAAGAACATAATGCACTATTAGAAGGACACTTCCTCCTTTCCTCGGGTTTACATAGTCCCAATTATTTGCAATGTGCCTTACTTCTGCAATATCCCCGGATTGCTGAAAAATTAGGAAAAAACCTTGCCGATAAAGTGAAAGATTTAAAGGTGGAATGTGTCGCCACACCTGCGGTCGGGGGTATCGTCATCGGCCAGGAGATCGCCCGCGCGTTAAATGTTCGCTCGGTGTTCACGGAACGGGTGGATGGAAAAATGACTTTGCGCCGTGGATTTGAAATCAAGCCAGAGGAACGGATTTTAATTGCGGACGGAATTATTACAACCGGCGGGGCTCCCATTGAAGTCATGCAGGTTGTCCACGCAAATAAAGGAATCTCCGTTGGAATTGGAGTATTGGTAGACCGGAGCGGCGATTCGTTTAAACCCAATATTCCGGTCATTGCTTTAATGAAAATCAAGATTGAGACATATACGCCGGAAAACTGCCCACTCTGTCAACAGAAAATTCCCGTAGTGAAACCGGGAAGCCGGAAATAAGTTCCTACATTTTGATTAAGCGGTTTGTCAATCTGGCAAAATCTTCCATCGTCAACTTTTCTCCACGAATTTGCGGAGATATATTTGTTTGATCAAGAATTCCGGTTAATTGTTCCTTGGATATTTTTGTCGTTTCGTTTATGGCATCCAGTGAATTTACCAAAGTTTTTCGGCGTTGGTTAAACGCTGCCCGAATTAAAGCAAAAAATAAATCTTCATTTTGGACATCTACCGGTGGAATGGAATGGGGAATCAAACGAAGGATGGCAGAATCCACATCCGGAACCGGAAAAAAACAAGTCCTGGAAATCGTCTTCACCAATTCTGTTTTACACCGGTATTGCACCATCAGTGTTAAAACTCCATACTCCTTCGTTCCCGGTTTGGCAATGATTCTCTCCGCCACTTCTTTCTGAATTGTAATGACCATCCGTTCAAAAGGAAATTTCTCTTCCAGAAATCGCATCAGGATTGGCGTGGTTATATAGTAAGGTAAATTCCCGACAATCTTAATTGGATGACCTTTACATTCCCTTAAATAACTTTTAAAGTCCAGTTTTAACACATCCGCACGAATCCAATGAATATTCTCAAAATCCCTTAAATTGTTTTTCGCGATATCCATCATCTTTTCATCTATATCTATGGCGAATACTGTCTTCGTTTGTTGCGCCAACGATTCCGTCAGACACCCCGTCCCCGCGCCAATTTCAAATACAATATCCTTTTTGTTTAATTCACATGCGCGGGTAATCAATCGAACAATATTGGAATCAATCAGCAGGTTTTGACCCAAACTTTTGCGCAGACGAATATCTTTATCCCGAAGGATATTCTTAATTTGAGATTGGGTTTGCGGCATTGCGCGGCATACTGTCATTCTGAGGAGCGAAACGACGAAGAATCTCTGCCTAAAGTCTGTAAAACGATGGTAGAACACTGGGATTCTTCGCTGCGCTCAGAATGACAAGTTCGTAAGATAGGGTAAGGTATGTTCATTTATTCCACTGTTACCGATTTGGCCAGATTTCTGGGTTGGTCAACATCGCGTCCATTTTTAACGGCGATATGATAGGCCAATAGTTGCAAGGGCACTTGCACGAGAATCGGTGAGAAAGCTTCGTCACATTTCGGAATATAAATGACATCGTCAGAATGTTTTTTAATACCTTCATCCCCTTCTGTAGCGATGGAAATAACCTTCCCTCTTCGTGCTTTGATTTCTTGGATATTGGAAATCATTTTATCGTAGACAGCGGATTCTGTGCAGATGCAAATCACCGGCAGATTTTCATCAACTAAGGCAATCGGCCCGTGTTTCATTTCTCCGGCGGCATATCCTTCCGCGTGGATATAGGAAATTTCTTTAAGTTTCAACGCCCCTTCCAGGGCACTCGGATAATTGAATGACCGGCCAAGATATAATGCGTTTGTTGCCTTATGACATTTTTCCGTGCATTGCAAAATAGACTCCTGATTTTTCAATTCCTGTGCCACCAAATCAGGCAGTCTGCGTAATTGTTCAATCATCCTTTTTTCAACATCCGGCTTGATAGTACCGCGTAACGCACCCATATAGAGGGTAAACAAATAGAATACTGTTACCTGGGAAGCATATGCTTTTGTAGAGGCGACACCGATCTCCGGTCCCGCATGAGTATAAATTAGACCGTCGGATTCCCGCGCGATGGACGACCCGACCACGTTACATATCGAAACGACTTTGGAACCCCGCCGTTTAGCTTCACGTAACCCCGCCAACGTATCAGCCGTTTCACCCGACTGGGTCACCGTCATGACCAACGTATCCTTGTCCACCAGGGGATCGCGGTAGCGAAATTCCGATGACAAATCCACTTCTACGCGAATTCTTACAAATTTCTCTAACAAATATCGTCCCACCATTCCCGCGTGATACGCCGTCCCGCATGATATGATGACGATTTTTTTGAAAGCTTTCAATTCCGCATCAGTCATCTGCATGTCATCCAACAAAATCTTGGACCCGTCTTTGGAAAACCTGCCCAACAAGGTATCGGCAATGACTTTGGGTTGTTCATTAATTTCTTTTAACATGAAATGCGCATAACCGCCTTTTTCCGCGGCGTTGGCGTCCCAATCAATATGATGCACTTTTTTCTCTTTGACTTTTCCATCTAAATCTGTGACCACCACATTATCCCGTGTCAGTAGAATCACTTCATGGTCATCCAGATAAATAATTTCACGGGTGTAATTGAGAATCGCCGGAACATCCGAAGCAATAAAATTCTCACCCTTTCCAATTCCCACAATCAATGGACTCCCGCACCGCGCCGCAACCAGTTTATCCGGTTCATTTTCACAAAGAATCCCCAAGGCATACGCGCCTTCGACTTCTTTTAACGCCGCGCGTACCGCGTTTTCCAGGTTCCCTTTGTAATGTTTCTCAATTAAATGAGCCACAATTTCCGTGTCGGTTTGTGATTTGAATTGATGACCCTCTTTTTCTAATTGCGCTTTTAAGGTCTGGTAATTCTCGATAATCCCGTTATGCACCACAGCGATTTTCCCTGTGCAATCGGAATGCGGATGCGAATTGATTTCCGACGGTTGCCCGTGGGTCGCCCAGCGCGTATGCCCGACTCCGCAGGTCCCGTGAATCGGATTTTCCTCAAGTGCCGCATCCAACGCTTTTAATTTTCCCACTCTCTTGCGGATGACTAATTTTCCGTTGGAAATCACCGCCACCCCCGCTGAATCGTATCCCCGATATTCCAACCGGTGCAATCCGCCCATCACGATGGGAACTACTTCTTGTTTACCGATATAACCGACAATTCCACACATACAATTCTCATTCCTTGAAAAAGTAAAAAACCATAACAATACCTAATTGATAAAGCTTAAAAACATCAACTAGAGTTATATAAATTTAGCACGAAATCAAGGTTTTGGTCTAATATTCTGCTCTAAACCTTTTCCTTTGATTTCTCGCTTTTCTCATGCATCGATAACTTGAGCGCTCTTTGTGGTATTCCCGATGTCTGTCTTCCTATTTTCCTTGCCCATTTTTCCCATCTTTGATATATTCATTCCCATTGAACATTCTTTATTATGGCGATAATTCCAACTATAAAATAAATTGATTGATCGAAAAATCGTTTTGATGTAACTTGGTAGTATATGATAAATACCCTTTTTAAGAGTCCAAAAATATCCCATAAATTCTCAAAAGATGACCAAATCGTTTTACATCAAGGGGATACATTACATTTCTTAAATTCCTTGCCAGACAAATCCATTCAATTAGTAATTAGTTCGCCACCTTATAATTTAGGTAAAAAATATGAGACCAGAGAAGGTATTCACGCATATTTAGATAAACAAAAACCAGTTATCCAAGAGATATTTAGAATACTTACAGAAGAAGGTAGTGTCTGTTGGCAGGTGGGAAATTATGTAGATAATGGTGAAGTATTCCCATTAGATATTTTTTATTATGATATATTCAAGAATTTAGGGTTTAAACTTCGAAACCGCATAATATGGCATTTTGGACATGGCAAATATATATAAAAATAAATTCCTAGAAGAACTGAAAAGTAGATTTGGTAAACTTGAGAAACTTTCCGACAGTTTATCATTATTTGACTTATACAATGGGGCGATAAGAATTTATGTTAGATATTCAAAATTACATCCTGGAAACAAAACGTTTTATGGATTAAGAAAGGAAGATTTAAAATTATTAGAGGGCAAAAATTCTTTTATTTGTTTTCTGTGGGACAACCAGAAAGAACCACTTTTAATTCCTTATTCTGATTTCGAGGAGTTCTTTAGTTCAATAGAGCCAGCAAAAGATGGTCAATATAAAGCACAAATTTACTTTAATAGTAATGGTACTGAATTTTATATAGCAAATTCAGGAAGATATAATGTTGAAGGATATTTTGGTTGGAATAGCCTATTAAATCTTATTGATTCTTCAAAAACAGAGGAACTTCCTGAATTAACCCATTCTAATGTACAGTCACTACTTGGTGGTATCGGAGCTCATAAAGGACTTGATATTTGGATTCCTCAAATAGATCGAACAAGATTAGATAGTAAACTTGCTACAAAATTCTCCTTTCGAAATTACTTGCCTGAAGATTTAGGAAAGATTAAGTTTATTATTCAAGAAGTAGATGTGATTTGGTTTGAAAAAGGATCGTCTATACCCAATGCTTTATTTGAGGTTGAGCACTCTACTCCAATCTATTCTGGGTTATTGAGATTTAACGATATCCTTTTAATAACTCCTTCCATAAAATCAAATTTTAGTATTGTCTCAAATGAATTGAGGCGTTCCTTATTTACAAGGCAAATTAACAGACCGACATTTCAAGCAAGCGGTCTTATAAATCATTGTTCATTCCTTGAATACAAAGATGTTTTTAATTGGTTTAATCGTATTAGTAAAGAGAAATCATAAAACAAAGGATTATAAAATGAAGATAGTGGGAATTTATTCATTCAATAATGGACAGGAAGTAGTTACTCAAAGATACCCCCATTTATTTAAAGAAATTAAGGATATTATTGAGAATATTCAAGCAGACAAACTTAAACGGAAAATTAGCAAAGAGAAAACCATGAAAGGGAAATCTTTGCATAGTCCGAAAGCTTTAAATAAATCATTCAAAAAGTATTTTGGAAAATATAAATGGAAAACTGTGCGAGTTCCATGCGATTATCCTACGCAATATTATCTTAACGATTATAAACCCAAACAATTAAATAAAGGTGCTTTTAGAGAGATGGATTTTATAAAAGAAAAACTGGGTGTTGAAGTACAGTTTGGCAAATATTCTTCGATGATATATAGCGGTTGTGCGAAAACAACAATTTTCCAAAAGATGGGTTTTATTGATACTGGTATAGAAATAGTTCCTGTTAAACAATTTGCAGAACAAATGTCCTCAGGTGTATCTTATTTTGAACAGTTTATCTGGGATTTAGAGCAAAGGGGTATATCAAATATAGATATACCAGTCATGATTTTGGGAATAAATTGAATTTCCTTCATCTGGATGGCACTTTGTGCTTTTCCCGTTAATTTGAATAAAGTAATAACTTCTATAAACCGGGAAAGTGCCTTTTACGAATTTCCCTATGCTATCCTCTGTTACTGCGAGAGATTCGGTCCCTTCACTTTGC
Source organism: uncultured bacterium (assembly GCA_963768165.1). GTDB lineage: Bacteria > UBP4 > UBA4092 > UBA4092 > UBA4092 > CAVYHJ01. Next base: position 1,208,439 of record CAVYHJ010000002.1, read on the forward strand.
TCGAGGTTAAACTCCGACTAAATCCCCTCAAGAATACCCCCTATTCTTGAAGGAATCTTGAGTTGGGAAAAGCTTTGTACGAACATAGAAAGTTTTTATCCTCAATAAAATCAATCAACCAATAACTCTTCTACAATTGCAGAAGAGTTCCAACCGGCTGAAATCCATTCACTTTTCCTGAATGAGTACCGGAGAGTAACTGGAGTTGCTAATAGCAATTCCAGTTCCGCTTCGCTTGTCTTGCAGTATATCTTTGGTATTTTATGAGAATATGGATAGCTTATTTATTTCTTATAGACTACTTCCCCTTCCACCATCGTGAAAGAAACGATAAATTGATCGTCAAAGAATACAATATCCGCGTCTTTCCCTTCTTCAATTGACCCTTTCCGGCTTTCCAATCCCAGCACACGTGCCGGGTTTAGAGTTGCCATCTGGACTCCTTCCGGAATGGTCAATTCTCCAAAATCAATAATGTTTTTCAATCCGCGATTCATAAAAAGGGTAGACCCCGCCAAGGTTTCGGGAGACAACCGTGCTTCTCCATTTTTCACCGTCATTTTCTTGCCGGATTGAATATAGTTCCCGTCCCGCAATCCCGCCACCTGAATCGCGTCGGTAATCAATACCACCTTATCCCGCGGTTTGGCTTTCACCAATAATTTTACAACCGCCGGGTGAACATGAATACCATCGGATATGATTTCGCAGGTCAATTCATCGCACACCAACGCCGCCCCCGCGCCGCCCGGTTCCCGGTGTTGCACGTCCCGCATCGCGTTAAAACAGTGAGTCACGTGCCGGATACCCTTTTTAATAGAGGCGATGGCATCGTCATAACTGGCGTTAGTATGCCCCATTGCCGGAATAATATTCCGCTTCTCCATAATTTCGATTAATTCATGCGCTCCTTTTAATTCCGGCGCGATGACCATCATCTTCAGCATCCCGGATGCCGACGCAATTAAATTTCGCAAGGCGTTGGGGTTACATTCCCACAAGTGTTCCGTCAACTGCGCCCCTTTTTTCACCGGATTCAAAAACGGCCCCTCGGAATTAATTCCCAGTATCCGCGCCCCTTTCATCTCTTTATCAATATTACTAACAATGCGCTCGAATATTTTCGGATCCGCGTGCATCGTCGCTAGATAACCCGTCGTACCGTGCCGAGCAATATGCTGGCTAATTTTTTCCAGCGCTTGTTGTGTCCCGTCTGATGCTTTATATCCCATGCATCCGTGAATATGCACATCTATAAAACCCGGAGAAACAAACTTCCCTTTCGCGTCAATAATTTCCGCGTCTTTGGGGAGAGTTTCGTCATCCACTTTGGTTATTCTCTCAATTTTCTTATCATGGATCACCAACACATGATTGGTATCCAGTACCTTTGTCCTTGTGACGATTTGACCATTCTTAATTATTTTTCGTTTCTTAGGCATGGGTCACCTTGGGAAGATTGTTGTTGCAGCCAGACCGTATTATCCACCCAGTTGTTTGGAGGGACGGAGGACGCCGTGAATATCACCGAGGAGCAGGACCCCTTTGACCACCCCTTCAACGGGGACATAATCTTTGGATAACCACAGTTCAATATCGCCTTTTTTCTGATCAAATAAATCCTGGTCGAGCATGACTTTGACCAGATATTCCCGTTGGGATTTGCGGGAACTGGAACTATTTTTCTTGAGAGTTTCTTCTTCAGAAGCGATTTGCATTTCCAATTTTGCCTGCCGTTTGGTGGGCAAAGTGTTAACATTAAACGGTTTTCCTTTCTCGATTTCCCCATAAACCCCGTACCGGAAATTATAAAACGCTGCCAGAGGGTCGTCATACACCGTGTTGTCAGGAATGGGGTGAGTCCCTTCACCAGTTAATTCATCCCCTTTCCAGGTTTTCCAATGAACGATTTTATTTTCATAGTCGAAGATGGTTTCCGTGCGTTTTTCTTTTCGTCCAAACTGGCGCTGGATTTTCTCAAATTTGGCAGAGCGCAACCGTTTCCCGTTATCCATTAGAACCATGTGGGAAATATAATTATCCCGGCGCTGGAATGTTAAAAATTTGATGATTCCATTGGTATGCGCTTCCAATTGAGCGATATATCCATCTTTGACTGCGGGATCTTTTGAAAAGGTAATTTCCGCGTCAGCCGCGTGAAAGAAAGTAAAAAAACCCAGGTTATAATGCAATTTCTCGCCGTTAAAATGAGCGCCAATCGGCAGTTTGGCGGGCGCAGGAGGGCCATAAGTATCTATGAAAACTTTTTGGTCGGGGTTGGACGTATTAGCCGTTTCTGGAATAATCGTATCCGCCTGACCTATGGACGTCCACAAAACTCCCACAAGAATTCCTGTCATTCCCAGTGGCTTTCTATATTTTCTAATCCAGTTCATCCTTGAAAACCTCGCTATTATTATACCTAAATATGCATAAATTGTCAGATTATGGGTAAATTACTTCATGAAATTAAAAGGAAAATCGTGTTCGTGTTATTCCCTTTTCCCTCTATTTATTTTATACTGATGAGACACCATTATGGAACAAAAGAATAGTTCTCCCATTCTCCGCGTCATGACCTTGAATATCTGGAATACGCAAGGTCCTTATGAGAAACGCCTGCCTTTAATCATTCAAGGTTTACAGGAACTTTCACCGGATATTGTGGGATTACAGGAAGTCGTTGATAAATCCGATAAGGGGCCCAATCAAGCGGAATATATCGCCTCCCAGTTGGGTTATCAATACACCTTTCAAGGATGTACTCAACATAAACATGGTCTCGAAGGCATCGCCATTCTCAGCCGGTACCCGATTCTCAAAAAGGACGCCATGCAATTGCCTTTCCCATCTTTGGAAGAAACTCGTTATGTGATACATGCGCTAATCGAGACGCCTTTTACCCAATTGAATTTCTATAACACCCACCTTTGCTGGAAATTGGATGAAGGATACAAACGTGAGGCGCAGGTGGTGGGAATTCACAAGTTTATCAAAAAGCAAACCGAGGGGTTCCCGGTAATCGTCACCGGAGATTTCAATGCCCGGCCGGATTCCGCAGAAATCATGTTTTTTACCGGACGCCATGCCATGAACGGAGAATCTGCTTATTATCAGGATACATGGGAGAGAATTCATGACAAAGAAGAGGGATATTCCTGGAGTGCGAAGAATACTTTTACACGGGAATGGCTGGAGCCTAACCGTCGGATTGATTATGTCTTCACTTCCCAACCCACTCGCGAAGGCAAAGGTCTCACTCTCGATTCTCGTCTTGTTCTCAATCGACCCGATTCCGAAGGTACATTCCCCACCGACCATTTCGGTGTCTTCGCAGAAATCCGGTATTAATCGAGATACATTATTGACTTGGCTTTTATGAAATCAAAAACGTTCAACAGAACGATGATTTTGCTCTTGGTCTTGTCGTTACTCGCCATTCATATTTATACAGCATCAAACATGGATACCCAATGGGATTTAAGAAGATATTATTATGGCGCGGTGGCCTATGCGTCCGGACTCAATCCCTATGACGCGCAGGCATTAAACAAAATCTCCAACGGTCAGAAGGTCTATGAATTTGACTATCCCCCTCCTTCCCTTTATTTTTTCCAATTGTTTGCCTTATTCGATTACCCGACGGTATTTCGTTTCTTCCTTTATGGAAAATTTCTCCTTTTACTGGGACTCATCTATTTGTGGGTCAAAGAATTCATTCCCGCAGAAACCGACCCCTTATTTTATCTCTTTTGTATCATCGCTTATACCAGCGCCTTCTATTGGGATATCCGTTCCGGGAACTTGATTGCTCTGGAACAAGTCTTCATATGGATGGCGTTCTACATGTACCTGAAACACAACTATATTTTATTCTGTCTTTTAATATTGATGGCGGCAATCTTTAAAATTACTCCTATCCTGTTTCTTTTTCTTCTGTGGTTTTCCAAAGATAAAAAACTAATATTATATTCCCTCCTCACAATGGCGCTCTTTGGAATTCTTTTCATCATTTCCTATTTCTCTTCCCCCGTCCAATTCCAAAGTTTCCTGCATTTTCTTTTCGTGCAATCTATATCGAATGAAGACGGTCTTTTTAATCCCTCGACTCTTTCTTTGCTCAGAGACATCTTTATTATGCTTGCCATCAAAACAGGAATTCGTGTTTCCCCCATCGTCCCCAAAATTCTCTATAGCATTCTCACTCTGGCGGTTCTATTCATAAGCGGAAGAACTATGCTCCGATGGAACGCTAAACAATCCAATGAAACCGATAAAATAACCATCTTCTTCTTCTGTGTGGTCTATGCGCTTATTCTTCCGCTTTTTAAACCCTATTCCTATATCTTGCTGATTGTCCCCACCTGGTTTATTATGAAACGGATTCCTACCAAAACCGCCTATTGGACAATTTTGATTCTCTCCATATTTTTCGCCTATCTTTTTAATATCTCCAATTGGTACTATGACGTCGTCCTGAAACAATTTTATACGCATCTCTATGCAACCTTCTATTTATTGGGTTATTTCGCGCTTTTCTGCGCCTTCGCGGTTTGGGGAATGTATCTTTGGGTTATCCGACATCAAACTGATTAATGAGTTGATTTTGATGAAAGCGAAAATATTCAATGGGACGATGATTTTTTTGTTTGCATTGTCCTTAATCCTCCTTCATATCCATATAGGTTCCAATCTAAATAACCAATGGGATTTGCGAAGATATTATTATGGCGGGGTGGCTTATGCTTCGGGACTCAACCCCTATGATACATCCGTATTGAACAATATCTCTCATGGGCTGGAAGTGTATGATTTTGATTATCCCCCTCCCTCCCTGTATTTTTTTCAATTCTTTGCTCGATTTGATTATTCTACCGTATACTACATTTTCCTTTATGGGAAACTCCTCCTTTTATTGGGGCTTATTTATCTGTGGGTCAAAATATTTATTCCCGCGGAAACCGATCCCTTATTCTATCTCTTTTGTCTGGTGGCATATACCAGCGCCTTTTATTGGGATATCCGTTCCGGGAATCTAATTGTCTTGGAACAGGTTTTCATCTGGATGGCATTTTATATGTTTTTGCAACGTAAAACTATTTTTTTCTGTCTACTAATTCTGCTGGCGGCAATTTTCAAAATCACTCCCATCTTATTTCTCTTTCTTCTCTGGTTTTCCAAAGATAAAAAACAGATTCTCTATTCCCTTGTTACTATGGCTATTTGGGGAATTCTCTTTTTAATTTCCTATTTTTCTTCTCCCGTCCAATTCCAGGGATTCTTACATAATATTAGTATTATTCAGGAGCATAGTTTATATGATCCATGTATATTCCCCTTGTTGAAAGATGTTCGGTTCCTTTTATATGCGGAAATGAGAATATATGTGCCCGTTATGATTCCGATAATGTTATATTTTCTCATTACGTTGACCATCTTATTCGTGAGCTGGAGAACAATGCTCCGGTTGAAAACCAAACAAAATAAAGAGACCGATAAAATAGCTGTCTTTTTTTTCTGCGTAGTGTATGCTCTTATTCTTCCGCATTTTAAACCCTACTCTTACATGTTGTTAATCGTGCCTACCTGGTTCATTTTGAAACGGATTCACTCAAGAATAATGTATTGGGTTATATTGATTCTTTCGATATTCTTCGCCTGCCTTTTAAATGGAGAGAATAAATACCTTTATACCGTCCTGGAAAACATTTTGATATCTCATACCATCCGATACATTTTTTTAATATTTGGTTATTTCGCGTTGTTCTGCGCGTACGCGGTCTGGGGATTCTATCTCTGGGCTATCCGGCGTCAAGTTCTGGAAGATTCCGACCCTTCAGCTCTTATTCCCTGATTTACTCTCATTTTTCACAATAATGTTTTAGGTACGAACATTTGGCGGTTTAGGTTTTTGGTATTGTGCCATGAACTCATTGGGTGATTTGCCCAGTAAGCCGCAATGTTCCAGATGATTGTATTCTATATTCCAGCGTTTCAATTTATTTTGCAAGTCTTGGAAGTTCTGGAAGGTGTTTTGGTCATAAAATTTCTCCTGGTCTTCCCGGTGACTTCGTTCGACGGTTCCATTTTGCGCGGGCTTGCCCGGATCAATAAGATAATGCACTATATTTCTTTCTTGGCAAAAGACATCCAGCGGGTGAAGGGTTTTCAGGGTTCGATCACGGCGTTTGTTTACGCCGGTGTAGTAGTTGGTGAAGATCACCCCGTTGTCAGTTTTAATCGCTTGTATTCTATGAGGGAAACGATCCAGGACCTCTTTTAAAAACCGGAGAGAGTGGAAACTGGATTGTTCGTCATAGACCGCCAAATGTCTCCAGCGGGACGCCAGATCAATGGCGGTATACTGATAATAGCGTTGTCCCGCTACCTTTCCGGGAACATACTTCACATCGATCTCTAGAAGTTCACCGACCGATCGTGGTGCTTTCAAATACTTGTATTTCATTTTCTTCACCCGATATTTCCTCACCAACCCTTCTTTCTTCAAGATCTTCCCGATAGTCCGTGCATGAATCCTCACTCCTTCTTTGGCCAAGTGCCAATGGATCTTTAGAGCGCACTTTTTCGTTTTCTTCCGGATTTCCAGAATTCTCTCTTTCACTCGGAGAGTGGTTTCTTTTGTACAAGTTTTGGGTCGGGTGGATTGCGGCTCCAAAGCCTTCTCTCCTCCTTTCCGATACGCCGCCGCCCATCGCTCCAAACTTCGTTGGCTGTGTGGACAAATCTTACACACCTCCTTTAACCGTATCTCTTTCTTTATTATAGGTAATACCCAGCGTAATCGTTCCTCTTGAATCGTCGTTGCCATACGTATAGACATCTCCTCATTCTAAAAAACCCGCCATATGTCTGTACACATTACCTTAATTTATTGACAGAAACAAGAGATAGTGATAAATTCTTTAGAGAGGTTTGTCGAACGAAAATGACTAAGGGCGAGGAGTAAATTATGCGTGTATTATTGATTCATGCTTACTTAGGACGTTATGAAGAAGACGGGTTATTATATCCGATTGCGATTGTAGCCCTGGGAACCGTGCTGCAACAAAAAGGATATGAAGTCCGTTGTCTGGACCCGAATATCAAGAACGGCGGGTTTGATGCCATCGCCGAAACTGTGCGCGAATTTAAACCGGATGTCGTCGGGATTTCTCAACGCAATGTGGACACCACGCAAATTCGTGACCCGTGGATTTATTTAAAGACTCTCCAACCGACCGTTAATATCGTTCGCCAAATCCTACCAAATGCGACCATTATCGTTGGTGGCGCGGCCTTTTCCCTGTTTGCCGAAAAGATTGTGCAACGGACACCGGGAGTGGATTTTGGTGTCTATCAAGAAGCCGAAGAATCTCTCCCTGAATTATTGGAAAACCTGAACCAACCGGAAAAAGTCAAAGGAGTCATTATTCGACATGAAGACGGAACGGTGACCTTTACCGGGCACCGAGATCCGCCGAGTTTGACGAATGTTCCCCGTCCCAACCGGGATTTAGTTGACCCAAGACATTATTATGGAACGGTCGGCGCGGTTGGTATTGAGACCAAACGCGGGTGTTCGCTCAAATGCGTATATTGCAGTTATCCATTTTTGAACGGCGCGAAAGTCCGGCAGAAAACTCCAGTGCAAGTAGCCGATGAAATTCAAGAAATGGTGGAGAAATATGAATTGCCCTCGTTCATGTTTTTGGATAGTGTGTTCAATCTCCCGAATCATCACGCGGAAGAAATTTGCAAAGAACTCATCAAGCGCGGAAATAAAGTCCCGTGGACAGGTTGGTTCGATATGCGTGGAATTACCAAAGAATTTATTATGCTGTGCAAAGAAGCGGGATGTAAACAATTCTCGTTCTCGCCGGACGCCTTAACCGAAGAATCGCTCAAAGCCATGCGGAAATCGTTCACTGAAAAAGATATTTATCAAGCTGTAAAAGCGGTAAAAGATGTGCCGGGAATCCGGGCAGGGTTTGCATTTTTCAGCGCTCCTCCGGGCTCCACTCTATGGGGTTATATACGGATGCTGGCTTTCTTTGTCCGATGGAATGCCTATCTGGTCCCGCGACATCGCGGGGGAGTAGGACTATCCTGGGCGCGCATTGAACCGTATACTGAATTAGAACAAATTGCCCTCAAAGACGGGGTCATTACACCCGACATGGATTTATTGCCCGCAACGGAAGAGGATTTAATGAAACTCTTCTATGTCCATCCCAAATTAAAATGGACCAATACAGTATCTAATTTCGTTTTGGATTCTGTCAATGTCGTGGCAGGAATGCTCGGCAAAAAAGTCCGCCATTCCGGTTGCCGCCGCAAAGTGGGGCTCGCTACCACCATCCAACAAGGCGTCGGCTTGGAAAAGATTTAACAGAATATAACCTCTACACAACTCTCTGCGTCGGGAATGAAACGAAGTGTATTTCCCGACGCTTGCTTTCTTCACTATATAATAATTGTTCTTCTTCCATGTTATTCTGTTCTGAACGTTTTAATCGAGAGGAAGAATCTCTCATTACAACCTTACTTACTTCTTGTTATATTTCAACGATAAAATGTCGTTCACTTGCTCATCTCATCTATCTTTGTTATATTCAAATCTCTAGAGACATATTGTATGCGTACTGAAGATTTAATAAAAAATATTTCAAAACTAGTTCCTGAAGTTTATGAAAACAAATTTAAGAAAGACTGGACATTCTATTCTCAGGTTAGAAGTTGCATTTCCAGTATTGCATCCTCACATCTTGCTATTGAATACTATAGAAGCAAAGATTATCTATCAATTGCGCCAAAACTTCATGCAAATGAACTCGATCCCACTACAGGAGAAATATTTTTAACCTTTGTTGGCTTAATGCAATGTCTTGTTATTCAACAGGATGCGGTAAATAAATTGGCTGAAATACTGGAGTGTAATGACATAAATATCTATAGCTATGACGCTCTGAAGGAAATAAGAGATTTGAGAAATAAAACTATTGGACACCCTGTTGAACAATCATACGATAAAGTAAATTTTACATTTAATAGCATTGAGCTAATGGTTTATAAAAGAGAAGGAAATACAACTACTACGTCAAAACATTTTGATTTATTTGTTCCAAGACCTGAGCTTCGTTTTACTTCTTTATCTCCGTCAGGAAAAGGCATTACGCAGAATATACATCCAGATTATTATATTTTTGAACAAAGAAAATATATGGATGAAATTCTGTCACAACTAGTCAAGAAACTTGAGGAACAAAAGAATGGTAAAAATATTAGTAATTAATCTTTATAGATTAGAGTGCGTCGGGAATGAAATAAAGTAAATTCCCCGACGCCTTACCTAAAAATAATTCAACCCTAACCCCCACTCCTTCAAGAATAACAACCCCTTCTTTTTGAGGAAAGCTTGAGTTAGGGAAAAACTTTCTCCAAATGGAGAAAGTTTTTTATTTTCAATAAAATCAATCAACCAATAATTCTTCGCCAAATGGCGAAATATTCCAACTGGCTGAAATCCACCAGCCTATATCGTTTAAAAACTCTGGACACCGTCCACACTTTTTCTTACATTTTTGTCAGTTTCCAGAATTAAGGATAGGCTCATTCCTTTGCTAGCAGGAGCGGAATTGAAAATAACAATTCCGCTCACAGTATACTTATGCTTCCTGATATAAGGTGGCATCGGGAAAATGGAGTAAAAGTTCTCGATGCATCTTTAAATCTTCTACCCGACTTTAGTCCAATGTCATTAAGTTAAGAGAAGAGAATTTATTTTAACGGACAATGCTCGTAAGGAAGGTAATCCAAAAACCTTTGGAATACGTCTTTGTGTGATTTTCTAGAAAGAGGCTACACCAAAATTCTCAGAATCTTCTCCGAAGACCTGTTTTTTCGGATACCCTTCTTGTGGGATTTTCTTCCTCTGTGTTTCTGTCACGATTCTAGAGAATAGAGCAGATTATACCGCCCGGCGATAATTGGTTTGAGTTTGATATTTTCCAGTTAAACGTCGATGTTTCTCCTTGGAGCGGGGAAAGCTTCGCCCAGGACGGACCGGTTCCAAATGTTGGCTAAATTCCTGTTGAAGCTGTTGAAGAATCTCCTCTGGTTGAGCGCTTAAAAAAAGTTCTACCAGACGATCTTTCATCAAACCTAAACTCACATTCCGATTGATTTGATAAGTATACTTTCTACGCGGATTGACCTTTTTTAATTCTTCCTCCCCCGCGCTACATAACAGGCTCTGGAGATTGGCCACAAACATCATCGCATAAAAGTCTTGCGGGATGGTTTCCGGTCGATGTCCGCTGAATATTTCTACCTGCAATTTATTCTTCAAACGATCTGCAAAGGTCTCGGTCCCCCACCGCAAGGCATACAAATTTCCAAAGGTTTGAGTCGGATAACGTCGCTCATCGTATAACGATGTAGCGAGAATCTCTAGGGCTCCGGTGGGTAACCTCACCTTCACGAGGCGTACTCGAATTCGGGTTTCAGGCGCGAGGTTCTTCCCTTGCCCGGACAGGTATCGTCGCGCCTTCCAATTCGCGTTCCATTCCACCAAGGCACTTTCTTGATCGGAGTCCACAAAGGCTTCTACGGCCTTATTCCACTTCAAGGGACAACGCACCACAAAATGCTTTCCCAGACGTACACTCTCATACAATAAGGCAAACCAGGGGAATCCTCGATCATAGAGACTCACAATATCTTCTGCCGTATCTTTTAGATGCTGGATCGCCACCGGGGTTTCCGACGTCGCATAAGCATTTAACTCGCTCCATAACACCAGCTCATTTAAGGGATCATACCCCCATACGATCCGTCCCATGGGAACTTCCGTCTTCTGGTTATTATGTACCCCATAAAACTCCCGTACGGCCGGGGTATCCACTAAATACAAGGTGGATCCATCCACCACTTGCAGGCGAAATCCTTCCCATCGTTTCACCCGCTCGTCATTCCCGGTATAATACTCCTGTATCAAGACCCCATTCCAATCTTGAAAAAACTTCCCTTCCAATTTCTGACGCGATTGGCTGAAGGCACTTTTACTACATCCACTCCCTACTTTCTTCCCCAAAAGTTGAAAATAGTGACTTAATTCCACCCCTAAACTCTTCTTCGACAAATTGATTAAAAACAAGACCAACCCCTGAAAACTCAATTTCCTCTCCCGCGTGAAGTCTTCCGGTCGTCGTCGGTACAAGGGGGGCTGCCGGGAGACTTCTTCTAAAAATTTCTTCAATTCCTCCACAATCGTTACATTGCTCTTACGCATCGGGACACCTCTGCTTTCTCCCGCCATCACCGGGTGTCCCGGCTTCTTTTCACGACCCCCTATTATACTCCTCCATCCTCGTACATAACCAACTTTTGGGTCTATACGAAGTACGCATCCTTTTCCTTAACTTAATGACATTGGGCTAAAGCCGGGTAGAAAGGGAATCCCCCCCGAGTCCGACAGAAGGTAGTTAAAAAACTGCTATAGGAATGGGGGAGTTTCTTCGCAGACTCAGGATTTCGCTGTGCTCAACCTTTCCTGACGCTTATCAACTAAAACTCGAAATTGTGTAATGCGGGATCGGTTGCCCCGCCATCGGTATTCCCGCCATAGTTATAATAGTTCATGTTATTTCCAGAGGCACGATTGCTGGCATAGAAGTTCCCATTACCATCCAGGTATATACCAATGTAGTTGTTGATGATTAGATTATTTTCGATGACGTTCATGGTACCCCCTTGCGTTTGAATACCATTATTCAAGCTATCGTTGCAGGTATTCCCGATTACCCGACACCTAGACCCTATTATAATACCAGTTTGGTTGCCATTCGCAGTATTATCTTTCACGATACTATTATTATCAGCATAAATCCCTAATGCGTTGGAACTTGCCTTATTGTCTGTAACGGTACAATTATTGCCGATATCAATACCACTACAGTTAAAGCCAATACTAGCAAAGCCATTATAAGAAGCAACCGACCCTGTAATAATTGCATCTTCGTTAAGGTTAAAACCATCGCAACCATTTTTATTGGCGATACAGTTGATAACTCTCATGGTAGTACCTCCCAAAAAAAATCCATTATATCCATTGTTATAAGACTTCACCTTTGAGACTTGAACGTCATTCCCTGATAGGGAGATACCGTTATGTCCCCAATCCCGCACTACCCCATTGGTAATAGTGATATTGTTATTCCCCGCTGCCGACCAAATTCCATCTGTAATTTGCCCTGCACCATATATATTATGCCCATTCAGGTCTATGGTCACATCGCTCGTATTTATGGTGATAGTTGGATTAGTGGTCCCAGCAGTTAAATCTTTCACCACAATATACGACCCCGGGGTACTAATGGTATAGGGTGTATAGGCAATATTAATCTGCCCATCCGCATACACCATGCTTGCCAGCATCATGCTGACTATAATTAGAATAATCTTTTTCATAAATGTTCTCCATTGTTTAACTTGTTAAGCTGCGTCGGGAATGGGCTTTTCCTTTCCCGCCGCAATAGACTTCAGTATCTTACCAAATCACATCCGCCAATACCCCGGTTCCTGTCGAAGAACCACTTAAGGTTTCAGCAGTGGTATTCCCATGGAGTTTATTTTGTTCCAGATAAATCCCATTGCTTCTGCAAAAAATACCGACTGCATTACTTTCACAAAGATTACGCGCTACATAATCACCGGAAAATGGAACGATACCACCCGGATTTGATGAGCAAGTATTTTCAATGATTTGGTTATTACCATTCGTATAAATCCCCGAATCTAGATTATTAGACGTGTTATTGTTATTAATCAAGCAGCCACCACTCCCCCAGACATGAATCCCAGCAAGTGCATTACCAGAGGCATTATTTTCGATTATTTGGCAATTGTTACCTTTAACATTAATCCCATCATACATAAGAAAAACAAAATCACCATTATTATTGGCATTATTCTGGATTATTTGGCAACTGTTTCCATCTACTTTAATCCCCTCAAAACCATTATTGGTAGCGATACATCCGGTAATAATACCGGCATTGCCAATCTCAATACCATTTTGGGTATTGCTATCAGCAATACAATCCATCACCCTCATGGAAGTACCTACCAAATAAAACCCTTGATATCCATTGTTATAAGATTTCACCTTCGAAACTTGCACATTATTCCCATACAGGGCAATCCCGCTATATCCCCAATCGCGCACCACCCCATTGGTCACGGTGATATTGTTATTCCCCACAGCCGAATAAATCCCATCTATATTATGCTGTACTCCATAGAGGGTATGGCCATTCAGGTCAATGGTCACATCACTCGTATTAATAGTTATCGTAGGATTAGTGCTCCCGGCAGTGATATTACAAACTACAATATACGACCCCGGTTGATTAATGGTATAAGGCGAATAGGCAATATTAATCTGCCCATCCGCGTACACCATACTCGCCAGCATCACGCTGACTATCATTAGAATAATCGTTTTCATAACTTCTCTCCTCTTTTTGTTTAAGGTAGAGACGTAACATGTTACGTCTCTACTGATATCTATTCACTCAAAGCATCGAACTGACTTAATTCCACAGGAACAACTGTCCCGGTGGTCAGGGTTACCGCGGCAATATTCACTTCCGCAGGTATCCCTTCAGACAGACCGCAAAAATAGGAGGTTGCACTGAATCCCCCACCTGTCGGATTAAATGAAACAATGTCCGACTTATTAAACAAATTACTGGAACTGGCGGGCAGGTTACCCGCGACATCGAAAGACATAATCGTTTGGGTAACAGTCACGTAATGATAGACCTCCAGGTTCATCTCCGCAGGAACATTATTAACGGACGCATCAAAATCCTTCCCTGTGAATCCGCTTCCCGCGACATAATGAATAGCATCATTACGGCTCACTAATCCGATACCCGGTAGCGTGGCATCCTCCCGTAATGAAATCGAGAGAGTCAAAGGACTTAGATTGGTTACATCTGCCGCATCTAAACCAGCTTCTGGAGGGATTCCAGCGCCTAATCCATCAAATAAGCGCGTCACATTAGTTCCATCCCAGACCATCAAATCCTGCCGATGGTACATCGTGCCTTGAATAGTGGTATCTTCCCGTATCGCAAATACCGTGGTATTGGGAGCGATGAATTGTAAAGAGTCAATTCCTGTTTCCGGGGGTAATACCGCCGAGAGCGAGGGTAAGACTTGAGTATAAGTTCCCGTACAATTGGTCGAAATAATACTAAACTTATCAAAGGTATTCGACCCATTGGTAAACGCTTCTTTCGTAGAAAATAGAAAATCGGCATGAGCATAAACCGAGAATAAGGCTGTTCCTAGAATAAATAGAAATAGTTTTTTCATAGTTACACCTCTCTCCCATAAGTTATTAGAAATGCAAATAAAAAAGCCCGATGAATACTTCTTTCGTATTCATCAGGCTTATAGAAATCCTGAAATCTTAAGTTCCGCCTGCTATACTTACGGACGCCTTTTATTGCTTCACTTAACAACCGTCTCATCTGGCCGACTATCCATCTTCTCTCTGCCGCGTCGGACCGACCTACTTACAACATCTCACTATAGGGAAAAATTATAAGACGACCCTTCTTGTTTGTCAATTCCTTCCTATATCCCTCTTTTCATATTAGTACTTTCGGTATGATTCCTGTAAGATAGAAATAATATTATGAAACATGAAACCGGGTTTTTTAATCAACATCCTGATTTGTACGATGTAATGATTCCTTGGGAACAACGGTTGGCTAGAGAATTACCCTTTTTCGAGAAAATCTTTTCAAAATATAAAATTCATTCTGTAGTAGATTGTGGTTGTGGAACCGGGTGGCACACAATTTCATTTGCTAAAAGAGGATTACATGCCATCGGTCTCGATAATAGTATGGCCATGATTCAATATGCCCGACAGAATGCAGTCAAACAGAAATCATCCACTACATTTTATCAGGGTGATTTTCAATCCGTAGACAAAATTATACACTCTAAAGTAAATGCGGTTGTCTGTCTGGGAAACTCATTGGCTATCCTGGGGAATAAAACCGCTGTTCTAAAAACCTTAAAAAGTATGTCCCGGGTTCTGACGGAAAAAGGGATCATTGTATTTCAGGTATTGAATTTCCAACGTATGTCCGTTAATAAGATTACCGGATTACCCCCGCGACTGATTCAAAAAGACGATAAAGAATATCTCTTTTTACGGCTATTTGATATTACCCATAAACAAGCAAAAATTAATTTTGTTTTGTTAACCAAAGAAAATAAACAATGGACTCATGAAGTGCACTCCACCGCTCTCTTCTATTTTACAAAACCCCTGCTAACCGACTTACTCAAAAAAGCAGGATTCTCTACGATTCAAATTTATGGGGATATGTCTTTCACAACATTTTCAGCGAAAAACTCTGCAGATTTGATAGTAATTGCTCGAATGTAGAGACGTAACATGTTACGTCTCTACCGATTGATTATATGGGTAATTACTTGGTTGTATCCGAGCTTGTTGGCGGTCTCATGAAAACTGGTAATTGTCCAGGTGCAGAAGGTCCGATTTGCGGAGCGGCTGGTTGAGGTGCTGCCATTTGACTCTGCTGTGGTATTACCGGTTGGCTCTGTGAAGGTGAAGGAGTAACTGATATGATCGAAGTCGTTTGCGAGAACGATTGATCCAGTATAGTGGCCGGTTGAGCTGTAATCGGTGTTCCTTCGGTTTGCGGAGGAGTTACCTGAGACTGTGGTTGATTCACTTTATCCTTCAGTTCTTTTTTCAACCGAGCGGCGCGTTCTTTATCGGTTTCACCGGAGGTTGCGTAACTATAACTTTGATAGGCTTCCGGATAAAGTTTTTCAAAATCTGCCCGGTTTCCTCTGACCAAATGCGGGGTAAGGAAAAGTACTAAATTTCGTTTTTCACCTTCTTTAGAGTGCTGTCCAAAAATGATCGGTCCAATAAAAGGAATATCTTCCAAAAGTGGAATTCCGGTCCCGGAATCGACCTTCTTCTTTTCAACCATTCCCCCGATGACTACGGTTTCATTATTATGAACCTCGATAACAGTATTGGCTTTCTCCGTAGTGGTTGCAACACCGGTGAAGGAGTTGCCCGTTCCTTGGTTCAAGGTCTCCTCGGTTGCCTGGGTATTTTCCAGATTGACTTTGATATCAATCATCCCGTCCGCATTGATATGCGGTGTCACTTCCAGCTTGATCCCGAAATCCTGGTTAGCCTGAGAATAATATTGTTGATAAGACGTTCCGGTTGTCCCGGTGACCGGTTGGGTATACAGAACAGAATAGGGTATCGTACCCCCGACCAGGACACTGGCTTTTTCATCGTTTTTCACCATAATGCGCGGACTGGCAAGGAGTTCTGAATCCCCTTTCAGATTAGAAAGCGCTTGGACGGACGCCGTGGCATTTAAACCCAATGACGAAGAATATCCAGAAAAGAAATTTTTGACACTCTGAAACCAATTACTGCCAATGGGAATGTTAACAGCACCCGAAGAGGAATTGGATAACGTCCACGCAGCGCCATAGGACCAGTTGATTCCCAAGGTCAGCATTTTATCGTAATCTATATCCACAATTTCCGCTTCGATATACACCAAACGGTCCGGTTCGTCCATGGCTTTGATAACTTTGGCAATCTTTTCCAAATGACTGGGGATGTCATCTACGATGACTTTATTGTTGCGGTCATCAATTTGAATATAACCCCTTTTTGTAATTAAATCCTTAATGGCGGCTGAAATGTCTTTGGGTTTGGCGTAATTAATGTCGAAAACTTCCAATTGAGTCTCGGTATCGAGACTGTCTATCATGGTACGCATCTTCTCGATGGCGGACGGGACATCTGTAACAATTAATGAATTGGTTCGGTCATCTACTTGAATATCCCCTTTCGCTGTTTTTACTTTATCGAGTTGTTGTTTCACATCACTCGCCACCGCATATTTTAATTTAAAAACTTCTACACTGATCGGCACATCAAGGGATTCAATGACGGATTCAATTCGAGCGATAGATTCGGGGGTATCCGTCACCTGTAACTGGTTGGTGCGGTCATCCCGAATAATTTTTCCGGCGTTGGATAACAATGGTTGCACCACATTTTGAACGTCCTGTGCATTGGTATTTAAAATATAAAAAGTTTTGGTGATAACATTCCCCTTCTGAACTTCATCCCATTCTGCTTTTGTATAGATCGTAATGATATTGTCTTTTCGTGCCCAGACCCAGCCATTAGATTGGGTAAGTGCGTCCAAGGCTTGTTCGAGAGTATTGTTATTCAACGCTACACTGATATTGCCTGTCGCTCCTTTACTGGCGATTACACTCACTCCAAAAGTTTCCCCAATGATGGAGAGTAATTGACTCAATGGTGTGTCCGTCAGAGTTAAACTGATTGTCTTTTCTTCCGGAGTTGCCGGTGCTGGCTGTGTCTGGGATAAAGCAGGGATAACCATGAAAACGAAAACGGTCAATAAAAGCAACCCCACCCGGCTTTTTTTCTTTCGGAATAGATAATTTAAAATATGCATGAATTTTTTTCCTTCCTATTATACCCCAACAGTCGGCAAATGGCTGACAACCGGCGCCAATTTATTGAGATAATTCTTTTGACATAGTACCATAAGTTAAAACAACTTTCCCTTGAGAAACCTTTTTTATGAGACAATGTTGCAGGACATCCCCAACTTTCACTTTATTGGATTTATTATCTCCTGTGACAATAAAAGCTATTTTCAAAGAAGGAACGGTACCTTTAAGTTTCCAACCATTGGTGATAACTGTAATGGCTTGGAGTTGGAGCCATCGTGTATCGTTTTTATTAGCCACCAATGCCAATTGCACCTTATCCTCTGAGGGAAGAATTTTATTGATTACCACGCCTTCCAGTTGTTCTCCGATATGGAGATTATGGTTGAGCGGGCGGGCGTCGGCTATCACACACTCGTTTTCATCCACAATTTCCCATAATATCCAGTTTCTCGTGATTTCGAGCAGTGATCGTTGATGCGGCGGAGGCGGAGGCGGAGGGGGAATCAAAAGACAAAATAAATCTCGTTCTCCAATTCCACGATAACCAGTATCTTTTACAAAAGGAACACCGCCGGAATCGGTGGTATATTGATGAAACTCATAAGGTGATTCATCTTTTATGCTTATACCAATACTAGAGGTCGCCAAGGTGGATAAATTGGAAGTATTCTTTGACAAAGGAGCCGGAGGAGCATTTTGCAAATTGGTTGTATTTGTCGCAATCGTTTGCAAAGGAGTCGGATTTGGTTTGACATGTTTCGTCCGTTTAGGTGGGGTTTTAGGCAATGGCCAGAATATATAACCCACTACGGCGGCCACAAAAACTACGATTAAACTGATGACTATCCATTTAGCATTTTTCATAATGAATTGGTAACTTGGAACTTAATAATTATTGTGATTTTTGTTCTGCTTCTTTTTTAACCAGTTTCCCCATACGTATGGTTGCTTGCAAGATAGGATTATGTGCGGCTTTTGCTTTAGGTACCAATTGAAAATAATCAATATAAAGTCCCCGCTCCTGCATTCCCTGCAAAAATTTGCCAACGGTCAATAAATTTGCCTCGAACATGACTTGCAAAGTATAGGCTTGATAATTCGGCATATTTTGAATTCTTCGAATATATACCGGATCCAACCGTGAGAAATGAATATTGACTTCCTTTTGAATTTCATCGGCTTGAAGTAGAAGGGAATCCTCTGTTGGTTTTTTGGGGTCCGTACGCCGTAACCCTTTTAGATTGCTCTCATATTCCGCTGTGATAGCCGCTTCATTTTTTATCAACGAATTGACTTTTTCCAAATCGACTTTTTTTTGGCTCAGCTTGGAGGATAGACTGGTCCATTGTTCAAATGCAGGGAGAATAACATTCAATAGAATAATGGCACCAATAATCACAAAAATGGTGGCATAAAATAATGTCCGTTCACGTTTCGTTTTTAGAAATTTATCGAATAATGCCATATTACTGAGAGTCCTCACTTTGATCCGGGCTTGATTCTCCTGAGTCTCCCGAGTCTCCTGTATCTTCCTGGTTTTTACTCTTTTTGAGTTTACATATTACTTGGCATCGAACGATAGGTTTCCCTTCCATAACATCGGTATTGACATTTTGTACCCGCACTGTATCGAATAATCCAATTTTTTCAACTTCAGGCCGGAAATCCACGGCATCCTCCATGCTCATAGCAACGGCAGTTAGAGTTATATTCTTATACCGCTCATAGGTAAACCGTTCCAGAGTTACACGAGTAGGGACCGAACTAATTTGACTGATTCCCGCCAGGGCTTCGATACCGATATCCGTTTTCGATATCATTTTATTGAGGGAATCAATCTGATGTTTCATATCTGCCAACTTATCGGCGAGCGGTTTTTTTTGCAACAACTCCCTATCTATGGTATGGATTTGTAATTCCATGTTGACATATTGCCGGTATCCGAATACAACTCCGGCAATGAGTAATACCAATACACCAATGCCAATTTGTAATGCAAAATTTTTCTTTTTACGGGCGATACGCCGGCCCAAAATTTCCGGAGGCAGTAAATTTATCGCGGCTCCCAATGGAGCATCCAGTTTTCGCAGTGCCAATCCGTAGGCCGTATTAAATTGAGGGGATAACCCCTTGCTGGATTCCAACAAATTGGCGACAAAAGCAGGAACCCCGATTTCTTTTTCCAAATGTTCTTTTAGAAAAGGCAACCGTGCCAATCCACCGTTTAAAATAATACTCTGGAGTTGAGTAACACCGAATTCGCTGGCAAAATAATCAATCGAACGCTTTATCTCGTTGTCCAACCGTTCCAGCCAACTATTGACAGATTGTTCCACCGTTTCATGAGGATATTTTTCGATACCGAAATCCGGCTTGCCGTAATCCAGTTTGGTTATCAATGAACGGGCTTCTTGAGAAGAAATATCCAAATCATCCTGCAAGGTTTTTATCAATTGCGACCCGGCAATAGTGGCGGTTCGGGTATAACGTAGAGTATGATTTTGTACCAGGGAAAGTTCCATTAAATTGGCGCCTAAATCAATCACCAAGTGTGCTTTGTCTTGTTCCTTTGATAATGCCGGATACGCCTGACGCAATCCGCGGACAAGAGCCAGAGAACTAACATCGGCGGAATACGGTTCAAGGTGCAAAGAACGCAGCAAAGTGATATGTTCTTCAACCAAAGACCGTCGGGAAACCACCAGCAATACATCCGATCCACCCATTGGACTGCTCCCGATTAATTCGAAATCAACGATGTCCTGGTCGGTGAAAAACGGGACATATTTCGCTGCTTCGAAACGGATCATCTGTTGGACTTCATTGACGGAATTGGTCGGTAGTTTGATATAACGAACCACTACGGATTGTTTGGGTACTGCGGTTACTAAATTAACCGGATGAATTTTCGATTGGGCAAGCAATTTTTTGAGCGCATCGGCAACAGGTGACGTTCCACCGGCTGTTTCTGGAATCTGTGGAATCTCAATTTCCGCGGACGCAATAACTGTGGCAGTATCGCCTCGATTCCTTCTAATCTGAACCAGTTTGATACTCTCTGTCCCGATGTCTAATCCTGTAACGATTTTTGCCATAGCCTTATCCTTTAATCTTTAATATTCCATCCAGCGTTTTATTTGCAATTTTACACCTTCTTTAGTACTTACGGACGAATTCTCAATATCTTCTTGTTCCTCCGGAGTAAGTGTAGTAACAATCCAATCCCGCTGAACCAGCGCTTTGATTTTCTTTTTCGCGCGGGAGACTTCCCCAACACTGGTAATTTCGAATAAATTTGAAGAGGTCTTCATGACGGAATTGATTCGTGTCGCCAAAACCGGGCTTAAAGGACCTATATCACCGCTGATTTGTCCTGCATTGATATACGGTTGGTCATCATCGGTTCCTGGTTCTCCATCCGCTCCGTTCCGGTGACTGATAATTTTCTCTGCGATGGTCAAGGCGTTATCCATATCTGGTTCTCCGAGTCCAATGACAACCGCCGTCAGGGAAGGGAGCGGTGCCGTATTTATATTTATGGTACCATCGCCGTCCACCGTCACTAAATTAATCAGAGCTATTTTGGTTTCCGGGTCTCCGTACACTTCCCGCGGGGTAAATAAAATGTCCGGTGTCATTCCCGGAGATTGTAATAATTCATCGGGAGTCACGTATCCCGTTGAATCATTGGCATTTTTAAAATGGGCTTTCGCCAAAGTCGAATCTTCCGAGGGGTAATAAAACTCCTCTTTCGATTGGGTAGTATCAAAAAGATACGTATCATCCGGTTTTCGATAATCAATAATCGCTCCGGCATAAAACTTGGCATCGTCATCATCGAAATTCAAAGCCTTAAACAATCCTTCCAACATGGGTTCACTGGCATAATTAATATTTAATTTGCTATATTCATCCACCACATTCACGGTATACGTTCCTTCACCCAGTTTAAAATGATCAAAGATATCTTTTGTATCGTCTGTCCATGACCAACTATCGTCCAGACCGTCATAAATCGCCGTGCGGGATTTGTGATCCAAAACCAGATCGTTTTTTAATTCCACCATAGCTCTCTCAATCCCTGCCTTTGCCAAATAATAGGCCGTGTGACTGTCTACCTGGTACCGCGCCAACCGCGCCTCTAAATGTAATTCGATGGAAAACCCCAGTGCAATCACCGATAGGATTAACAACACCCACAAAGTGATGATTAAAATAACTCCGGATTCCGTTTGTTTTTTCATATCTAATCATTGGTGTTACGTGATAATTCGGGTTTGGACGAGGGTATTTCACTAATCCATTCAAATTCACGTCCGGGAGATTTTGGATTATCCACTTCCTGTAAGAGCAATTTGATTTTGACCGCATCCGGTAAATTGTCGGGATATACGTGCACGTAATTCACCCTGCTAATATCCAACAAGGATTCCGCGTCTTGGTCGCTCTTTTGATTGCGGTATGAATCTCTGCGGGAATCCCAGGTATCTACCCAATACCATTTATTGTCTTTCCAATATCCATAATTAAATTCACAAGACAATACATGGTGCACTAAATCTTCACTCTCGGAAATAGAAGAAAAGGTATTCCCGGTAATTTCATTGGCATTGCGAAATAACACATTGTTGGTATATGTATAATCTACGTGAAAAATTCCTTCCCGCATTCCTTTTACCGTGCCCAAGGGAACTTCCTCAAAAGTATATAGGGACAGAGAGGTGGTTGTGCCATAAAACGGATAGGGAGCGATGGAATACGATGTCTCATCCGGTACCCAGGACGTATCTGTCGAATAATCCATTTCTCCCGTTGTATCCGGTTGAATCGGGGGGATATCATAAGAAGTTTCGTCAATCCCTGGAATACTCCGTAAGTCCCGTTGAGTGAAGTCCGTCAAAGTTCGGGCTTCTTGAAATAATTGTTTTTCCGTGCTGCCAACTTTATACATTTGCAACCCCGCTCGGAATGTGGAATAGACCGCTCCGATAATCAGGCTGAATATTACTACACCCAATAATACTTCCAATAATGTAAACCCTGTTAGAGAGATATTTTCCTTCCACAATTGATTTTTCTTTTCTTTGTCCTCTAACGGGGTAAATCCTGATTTCCATGGGCTTTTTACCATAATCCTTTGCGTCGGGAATGAGATCTTTTCTTTCCCGATGCCTTCCTCTGTGTTTTACGTGTCATAAAATCCGGGTATCCGGGACAATTCATATTAAACACCGGTTATATACCGGATTCGGGATGTTTTATAGGTTATCAGCGTGATCGGGGTTTGTGTTTTTCCCCGCTCTTTATAGGAGACAGAAAGTGTAATCACTTTATACGTATCCGGTTCCAGGGTGATGCCTATTTGGTCTCCATAAAACTCCGATTGTTCCTCTTTAATGTCATATTCCCAGCTATATTCGGCATATTTATCTCCAAAATCACCGTGTCCATAATCGCGAATTTCATCTTCTTGCGCGGATTCGATTTCATACATTTTTTTCTCCGCCAGTTGCAAAGCGGTTTGATACCGTCCACTGGTGATAATGATTTTACTGGACGATGAAAATGCCCCTAAAACCGCCAGCAAACCTACTGTCAAGATAATTACAGAGACTAATACTTCCAGTAAAACAAACCCGGACGATTTTACCTGATAGGCCTTAGATTGTAGATTTGTCATCCTGTAACCTGATTCCTGTACCCTGCAATACCCGCAAACCCGCGAATATGGTTGACTTTGTTGGTTTTCTCTAATTTTTCCAACCTCCAAAATGTTAAAAATTATATCATATTTCGTTAAAGTAATGGGGAATCCTCGTATCCAACAGTTGATTCACAAACTCAAATATGCAGTGAACCGGGAGTGGAGGTGAAATTTTCACCTCCACTCCCCCTCCTGATTTATTTAGGGTATTATTAGTATCCCTTTCCTTGCTTTTGCTCGTGATAGAGTAGCGATTATCAAGCCGGAGGAATATACTTATTTGTATAAAAAATCATTAGTTAAAATACCTTTTGTTGTTTTTGAGTATGTGTATTTCCATTCATGGTTTCTCTCAAACACTAGGACAATGGACATTAACCAGCCCTATGAATCAAGGACGATCATTTTCCGTAGGATTTAGTTTCAATAATCATATTTACGTTGTAGGTGGAGAGTATTTTCTAATTCCTTTATCAAGTGTAGAAATGGCAACGGTAAATCAAGATGGCACTTTATCTAATTGGGCTTTTTGTAGTTCCCTTAATCAATCGCGGTGGGGTGAGATAGGGGGTGCATGGAATGGATACCTCTATGCAGTTGGAGGGGAAGATAGTACGCATATTTTATCCACAGTTGAGCGTGCAACTGTCCAATCCGATGGCACATTGGGTGCATGGGAAATTATCAATTCCTCAGTTCCTCAACGAGAGGGTGCTGCAGGGTGTATTTATAACGATTGGATTTATATTACTGGAGGATCAACTGGACTGTTTCAAAATACCTCTTCCGTAATGCGTTCTCAAATTAATTCAGATGGTTCTCTAAGCACTTGGTATACCTGTACCACTTTTCTTAATACAGCAAGATATGGACATAACGCAGTCACTTATAATGGGTATATGTATGTCTATGGCGGTTTTGACTCTACTAATTTAATTTTAAGGGACATAGAGAGATCTCCAATTTACCCTGATGGGAATTTAGGTCCTTGGGTAAGTATAAGTTCTACGATATATTATCAGGGTGATGCATCTTCAATAATTGCTGATGGATACATGTTTGTAATGGGAGGTATAGGTTACCCATCTTCAGAAAAGTATGTAGAACGCACACAATTATTATCAAATGGAGATTTGGGAGACTGGGAGTTTGTCAGTTCCATGACAGTTGGACGCGAACTGCTTGCTGTGGTAACAGCTCAGAACAATATTTATGCTATTGGTGGGTTTACGGGCTACACTGATACAAATAGTGTAGAATATGTGCCTATCTTAAACACTACGGATATAAAAAAGACGGATTGGGAAATTTTTGAGTAATCAATTGGATACCCCAATTAACCTACCCGCTTCCACCCGCCGGGCATGGCTGATATTTCTATTTCTCTGCTATTGCTGTTTAGCCATTCCCAGTATTTTCACCAATTCAGCCATGCACGATGAATTTGTCCATGTTCCGGTGGGATATGCTCAAGCACGATACGGTTTATTCAATCTGGAATCGGCAAATCCGCCTTTAATCCGCATGATTTTCGGATACCCGATTCGGTACTATTCACCTATTTTGTATTGGGGAGAGAAACTTCCAACGATTGATTATCTTCCCTACTCCTACATGTTCCAAGCCGATAATGCCGCGCTCTATCACACTATGATTGTGACCAGCCGGTTTGTGGTGTTGGCGTTGTCCCTTCTTCTGGCTTATCTGGTGTACCGCTGGGCACGGGAAGAATACGGCGATAGGGCAGGATTATTTGCCCTTGTTCTCTGTCTTTTCAATCCCAATATCTTGGCGCATGGGACTGCCGCAACCCTGGATATCGGACTTGCTTTATCCTGGCTTGGTGTCCTGTATTGTCTCAAAAAATATATGGATCATCCGACCTGGTTCCGGTTGATTTTAATAGGCATTTTATTGGGATTGGCGGAAACAGCAAAATTCACTTCACTGCTTCTCTTTCTGATTATCCCCTTGATTTTATTATTAGATTCAGATTTCCAGAAAAAGATTACTTCCAAGAAATTTATTTTTCATGCGATGACCGTGTTGGTGATTTGTCTTGTGGTGATGAATTCAGTATATAGTTTTCACCGGTCTTTTACACCCTTAGGTGAATATAAATTTCGCTTTGCTTTGTTCCAACAAGTGGGCTCGTTGATTCCGGCAAGTACGCCCATCCCCTTGCCGTTTTATTATCTTTCGGGTGTGGATAACCAACTCACGGAAACCGCCAAATATCCCAGTTATCTCAATGGACATTTTTCGTATACTGGATTTTGGTCTTATTATCTCGAAGCGTTTGTTATTAAAAATCCGGTGGCGTTTCTTATCTTTTTGGGTTGGGTACTTTATCTTTTGTTTCTGACTGTCAAAGGAGGCGTCGGGAAATTCGGGCGTGAACGCCCTCCTACATTCCCGACCCTGAGAAAACTATCCCGCTCGGAACTGATTTGGATGATGAGCGCGGGTATCTTAATTTTGTTTTTTTCCTATAGCCGGATGAAAAATATTGGTTTGCGTTATATTCTTCCCGCCTTTCCTTTTTTATTTATGCTTTGCGGGAAGGTTATTTCTCAAAGATGGGATAAGAAAATTTTATTGAGTTTGCTTTTGGTCTGGTACATAGGTTCCACGCTCTATGTCTGTCCACAGTATTTGGGATATTACAATGAATTGGTAGGCGGGTCGGGAAACGGCTATAAATATCTATTGGATTCCAATACCGATTGGGGACAGGATTTTATACGATTGAAAGCCTATATGACAAAACACGGAATGCAGAAAATTTGGTTCGCCCCTTCCGTTCCCGGCGACCCCAAAATTTATGGGATTAATTTTGAACATGCTCCAGAAGAACCTGTCTCTGGTATCGTGGCGATTAGTGTGAACGTAGACCCTTATCGCGGATTCCGAGGACCCGACCCCACCAAACGTGAACGGTATGGCTGGCTCAACCAATATCCACCCACTGCCCGAATCGGCTCCTCCATTTTCATCTACGATGTACCGTAACGGGCTAAAGCCCTAAAACCTTCGACTAAAGTCGGGCAGAAATACTAACACTACATCTCCAAATAAACACACGTGGCGCCTTCTCCGCCGGATTGGGGAGAAGCCGGACCGAATCTGTTTACATGGGGATGGTTGGTGAGAAATTCCCTTATCGCTTTACGTAACTTTCCCGTCCCATGCCCGTGTACCAACCATACAGGAGATAACCCATACAGATAGGCTTTATCCAAATAGTCATCCACCAATGCGATTCCCTCCTCGACGGTGCATCCATGCAAATCCAATTGATCGGTGACATCTCTTTTCTGGGTATACATGGAGACTTGAACTTTATTTTTTTCGGGTGGTAGTTTTTTAGGACGCATCGGATTTTAATATGATTTGGACAGCCTGTGCCAAATTCTTGACACAATAATCCGGCATAAATTGGTGTTCTTCATGATTGATGGTTCGGCTTTTCTTCTTTGCAGAATACTCCGGTACTGCTGGTGTGATTCCGAGCCAAACCGTTTTACAACCCATCGTCTGCCCGGCTTCAATATCCCGCCAGGAATCGCCCACCATCCAAGTCTTCCGAAAATCTATTTTTCTTCCTTTCGTGGCTTGACGAAATAATCCGGTCTTGGGTTTGCGGCAAGCACATTTCTCCGATTCCAGATGAATGCAATAATTTACAGAAGTAAGTTTCCCTCCTGCTTTTTCAACGCGTTCCATTAATAATTGCGTGATTTCCGATAATTGAGTCCGGGTCATTAAACCTTTGGCGACACCCTGTTGGTTGGAAATGATATGAATCTCATATCCCGCACGGGTCAATTTTCCAAGAGACTCTGCCACTTTGGGCAATAACCGGAATTCCGCAATATGCCGGATATAATTCCCCGGCGTTATCCGGTTAATTACTCCGTCCCGATCCATGAATACAATTTTGGATTTTTTCATTAAATATGATTACAACACAATGATGGATATAACGTCAAAAGATTCCATCATCCTTGCTTAAAACAAAAATCTATTTTAAAAAGAATAACATTTCTTCAGGCATAAATAAACAAAGTTATTGATTAAGAGGTTGTAGAATCGGGGGAGAGAGGGGTCGGTGGAGTGACGGGGGGCAATAGGATTTTCTCAACTAGATAAACCAGCTGATCCATCTCAAATGGTTTGGCTAAATAACCCACAGCACCTTTTTTAAACCCAAAATCTTTTTCCTGTAAACTCGATTTGGCGGTAACTAATATAACGGGAATATTTTTCAATTGAGGATTCTTTTTCATATTATCCATAATCTGGTACCCGCTCATCTTTGGCATGGTGATATCTAATAGCAATAAATCCGGCGGACTTTTCATAATTGTCGCCAAACACATTACACCGTCATATACTACCAGCACATCGAACTTTTCCAATAAGGCGGTTTGCATACATTGTGCAATATCTTTATCATCATCGGCAATTAATATCCTTTTTCGCGGTTTCATTTCCATACGATAACTCTGTTTTCAACTTGGTGTTTATCTTAGAACGGGTAATCAAGAAAATCAAGTCATCTGTTGAAAAATCAATATTTTTTGTATGTTTTAGCGGATTTTGACTTGACAGGAAAGGGGACTGCCTATAAACTAAGGAAAATAGAAAAGGAGTTTATTATGACAAAAAGAACATTTTTACGAACCATTCTGTTATCCACGGTGTTGGTTTTGTTCACCCGGATTCAAGCGGATGAAGTAATATTATCCAATGGGACAAAAATCACTTGCGTGGTAATCGCCAAAGACGAAAAGTCACTATTAGCGGAAACCAGTTTTGGAACCATTACCTTAAGCAGGAAAGCGGTAATTAGTATTCGCGGAGATACAGCGGAGGCCAATGATATCTTGCGGGGCGACTTTTTTCATTCCAAAGGGAAAATGGAGGACGCCATGAGATATTATGGGGAAGCTATGTTGGCCAATCCCAAATCTCAACTAGCCAAAGAGAAATATGATGCCGTTCGTAAAGAAGTGGAAGAATATAATCAAAAATTGATGATGGGATATTCCAAGGCTGAAGACGCATCGCCCAAAATTACTGAGGAAGATGTTGCCGGGGGAGCGGCAAAAAATAAACTCAAAATGGAAGGGAATATTTCTTTGCAAGCGGATGGGAATGCGCTGACTCCGTCCTATCTTCCCAAAGGAGAAGATAAAGAAAAACTGACCTTGGAAGCTGCCAAAGAAGAAGCATTAAAGAAAATTTTTCCACAGGGAATCGGCATAGGATTCAAAGCACACGGGGATTCGGTGGATATTCTGCCGGACGGAGAATTGCCCAATTGTAAAATCGAAATTACCAAAAAAGAGAAAACTCCGCTGGGATATAATGTTACTGTGCAGGTGACGGGGCCCGCGGAATCGGTTATGGTCAATCTACCGCCGGATTATCCGATTGTGGAGAGCACGGGCCAGTCGGAAGATATCAAAGGTAAAAATCAACGGGACGTACAGACCCGCGCTTTAAAAGATGCCATCGTTCAAGCGATCAAACGCGCTGTTAAAGAAAAGATTGATACCAATGTGAAAAACAAAAATAGAAAATATTATGGACGCGTTTTTACTGTCAGTATTGATCAGGAAACCCTCACCCCGTTGGGGTATGTTATGAAAATCCGGCTGAAAGTGTGGATTGATCCCTCATCAGAGGTTTGATAAAAAGGATATTTCTTTTGAGATGCCATGCAATGAATTTTGAAAGGGAAAACAGTTTATGCCAGATTTAAATACGTTAGGTGTTCCACAAGAACTACTCATTCTCGGTGCCGCGGTGAATACCGGAATAATTGATAATTTAAAAGACCACACGCTCTCTTCACAAGAATTAGCAGATAAATTGAAATTGGATTCCCGCGCCGTTTGGATGGTGTTGGAAGCGCTAACGGCGTTGGGATATGTTACGTCTCATGAAAATAAATATACCCTTGCAACCTCTACCAAAGATATGTTTTATAATCCCCATTCCCCAAATTATTCAGGATTTTCCTTTATGCATCGCTTTAATTTAGTGGAGCGATGGGCAAGATTACCGGATATTATTAAATCGGGGAAACCATATCGCGGGGAACGAGATGCGCGGGATACCCAATATTTTATCGAAGCCATGAGCCATAACGCCCGGCAGAGCGCGGTACCTATTGCAGAATTTTTATTGAAGAATATTAAAAAAGGCGACAAAGTGCTGGATCTCGGTGGTGGTCCTCTCGTTCATGCTATTGAATTTTCCAAGCGGGGTGCCAAAGTATCCGTGTTGGATACACCGGAAGTTGTCCGAATGAATCAAGCTGAAGCGGACGCGCATGAGATTATTATGATACCGGGGAATTTTACCGAAACTTTGCCGGACGGCCCGTTTGATATCGCCTATCTTGGGAATATCTGTCATATTATTGGTGAAATAGAAAATCAGGCGTTGATTCAAAAGACCGGAAATATTTTGAATTCCGGCGGGAAAATTGCTATTGTGGATTTCATTCGTGGTACCCATCCGGGCGCCGCGCTTTTCGCTGTCAACATGCTGGTCAACACCGACACAGGCGGAACCTATACGCTCAACCAGTACACCGATTGGTTAAAATCGGCAGGATTTACAGATATCTCATTGAACGTGATTGCCGAAAGACAAATTGTAACAGGTGTCAAAAAATAAGTAAGTAACACTTCACTAATTCTATTTTTCTGCCACAAAGATATTTCCATTATGCTAGTATTTGGTAATGGACACGCACATAGAGAAAAACACAAAAATTATTCTCCTGCATGGAATCGGGCGAACGGCTTATTCCATGAAATGGTTACAATGGCGATTACAATGGTCGGGATTCGACGTAACTAATCTTGCCTATCCGTCCAAAAAATTAAATCTGGAAGGATGTGCCGATTTTCTCCGTTCAAAAATCCAAGATTATCCCGCGCAGTCTCTCTCCTTTGTGACCCATAGTATGGGCGGAATCGTGTTACGAAAATATATTGAGAAATATGGCGAAGACCAAATCTACCGCATCGTCATGTTGGGTGTTCCGAATCAAGGGTCGTATGTGGCTTATAAATTACGCAAGTTCATCCCTTACGTTCTTGGTCCTGCTTCCCTGGAATTGGGTGATAAACAAAAAATTAGTTCGTTACCTATTCCGCATTGTGAATTTGCTATTATCGCCGGGCACGGTGGCAGTCGTTTTGGACTTAATCCTTTCATCCCCGGAGATAACGATTTTCTGGTTAAAGTAGAAGAAACCCAATTACTAGGAGTTAAAGAATTCCTAAAAGTCAAAAACTTTCATGCTTTTTTGATGTTCGGACACAAGCCTATCGGATATATCCGCAGTTTCCTGGCCACCGGTCACGCAAACCATTCTTAAATCTACACTTACTTAAAATAAAACCATTTTTAGAAGCGAATTTGGACTGGAGGGGGACTGGAATTGCTAATAGCAATTCCAGTCCCTCTCCACTATAGATTCGGTGTGTCTCTGCTTTTCAATAAGGCTAATCTGGATATTCTTAAATGCAATATGTTAGACTTTACCCTTACAACAAATGAAAAGCGGTGGTTTTACCAATTTAATTCAGGATTTAAAGAATCAAATATCCTTGAAAATCAATCTATTCATGATTGCCATTGATGGTGTGGGCGGATCGGGCAAAAGTACTTTGGCAATCGCCTTGCGACAAACTTTTTCCAATACCGTTATCGTTCATTTGGATGATTTTTATTCTCCGGAACTTCAGAGAGCCGATAGAACGCGGTTGCTGAATCAAGTCCTTCAACCGCTGAAAAATAATCAGGTTGCTAAATATCAAAAATATGATTGGACATTAAAAAAATTGACTGATTGGATAGAACTCCAACCACGGGGGCTTTTGATTATTGAAGGCGTATCCACATTGCATGATGATTTTGGAAATAGCTTTGATTATAAAATCTGGATTGATTGTTTTCCGGAAATGGGCTTTCAACGAGGAATTTCCAGGGATATTAACCAATATGGTATTGATACAACCAAAGACTGGAGACAAATCTGGATGCCACAGGAAAAACTATATCTCGATACCCAACAACCTCAACTAAAAGCCAACTTTATTTATTCTACCTAAATAGAAGTTATTACCGTTATTCTTTTTCTCCGGCATTCTTTAGGAATTTTATGATGTTGGTATATTCATTTTCCTTGGATGCTCCTAATGTCAAAGCGGTTTTACCATCCAAGTTTTTCACATTAACATCGGCGCCTTTGGCTAATAAAAATTTCACCGTCTCCGTACGTCCTTTTTCTACCGCCTCCATCAAGGCGGTATACCCTTTGTTGTTTTTTGCATTAATTTCTGCCCCTTTGGCTAATAAAGCTTTTACCCTCTCTGTATCGCCTCTGGCTGCCGCCGCCATTAAGAAAGTAAAACCAAATTTGGTTTTCAACTTCTCATCTGCGCCATTAGCCAATAAGACTTTTACAGTCTCCAGATGGTTGTTATCTTCCGCTTTCAACAGAGCGGTCCAGCCATCACTGTCTTGCACATTAGGATTCATCCCAGCAT
Organism: uncultured bacterium; assembly: GCA_963768165.1. Classification (GTDB taxonomy): domain Bacteria; phylum UBP4; class UBA4092; order UBA4092; family UBA4092; genus CAVYHJ01. The sequence goes on from CAVYHJ010000002.1 coordinate 1,240,299, forward strand.
CTAAAAACAATTTGACAACATCGGTTTTGCCTTCCCCTGCACAATAGAGAAATCCGTTTTCGCTATAGGTAATCTTCATCTGCGCCAATTCATTTCGCGCTTCTTGTGGGGTTTTGGCATAGGATGGGAATACCAGCAATGAAAATAATAAAATATAAAGACTTTTAAAAGGAAAGAATCTTATCATAATTAGTTCTCCTTTTTCTCACAGAATGTGTGCGGTTGTTATTGCCAATAGTTTACTCCCTTCTAAAATCCAATGTCAACTAAAATATTGCAATTCTTTTCGGGCGTAAACGCCCTCCTACGTACTAAACCGTAGGACACCCTTCAGGGTGAAACTCTCTTTCTTTTCGTTTCTTGACAGGAATTTGGGGAGAGAGAGATAATAGAGATGCGCTGAAGTCTGCTGGATGATCGCGGTACATTCCATAAACTAGGGAGTCTATCGAGGAAAGTCCGGGCTCCACAGGGCAAGGTGGTCGGTAACGCCGACCGTCCCGGCTATAATGGTTGGGAAAGGGAAAGTGCCACAGAAAATAGACCGCTCGATTGGGGAAACCCGGTTGGGTAAGGGTGAAACGGCGAGGTAAGAGCTCACCGCTCCGGATGAGAATCCGGAGGCACGGCAAACCCCACCTGGTGCAAGGCCAAATAGGAGAGATAATATCGGGAAACCGGTATACGGTCTGCCCGACCGGAACTCTCGGGTAAGGTCGCTAGAGTCTGGGAGTAATCCCAGACCCAGAGGAATGATCGTCGCTCCCGTTACGGGAGACACAAAACCCGGCTTATAGGCAGATTTTGGCGCTTTTTTAATGCTTATAAATTCGTGCCTAAAGGCACTCCTACGTTACTCAAATGAACCGATTGGAAATGATCAAACAAATCGCAGAGAAATTCCCCGATGATCCCGTTGCATTGTATGGATTGGGGGATGCATATATGGCGGATGGACAATTTGAAAATGCTATCCAGGCTTTTCAAAAGATTATTCAATTGAAGGCGAATTATACAGCAGCGTATCGGGAGTTGGGAAAAGCATTAGCGAAAGCGGGGAAAATTGAAGAGGCGAAAGAGATATACAAAAAAGGGATGGATGTGGCACAACTGACCGGGGAATTACAGACAGGGAAAGAGATGCAAGTGTTCTTAAACCGCTTGGAAAAAGGTCAATAAATTATTTGCCGATACTCTCTGTAGCACGGATTTCTCGTCTTTCAACTTTCTTCATTTCCGGTATTTTGTCTTCCTTGGACATAATCAGACATCCGGCAATGATTCCTAAGCTGAAAGAAATATACACTACTACTCCTAAAATAATTAATGGTGTCATTGTCTCAACCTCTTTACAGTTTTACTAAGATAACTATTATACCATATTTTATCCTAACCATCAAAACCGTAACAAGAATTAATGGAAAGGGTTGGAAATGAATATAGAGTTAGGCGACAGCGAATTTAGCTACCATATCCCCAATTTGGGACGTTCCCGGATCATTACTGGCGGAAAGGGTTTTCACATATCCTTCCGCAATAACTTTGAAGATAGCTTTTTCGACGCGTTCCGCGGCTTTTATTTCCCCCAAATGCTCCAGCATCATACCGCAAGCGGCAATAGTAGCCAATGGATTAATCATATTCTTCCCGGTATATTTGGGTGCAGAACCATGAATAGGTTCAAACATCGAAACCCCTTTGGGATTGATATTGCCTGACGCCGCGATACCCATCCCTCCTTGAATCATCGCACCTAAATCTGTAATAATATCGCCGAACATATTTGGGGCAACAATCACATCAAACCATTCCGGATTTTTCACAAACCACATGGTGATGGCATCTACATGCGCATGGTCTTTCTTAATGTCCGGGTATTCTTGACCCACTTCTTTAAACACCCTTTGCCATAAATCATGCCCATAAGTGAGAACATTGGATTTATCACAAAGAGTCAACATGTTTTTCCGGTTTCTCTTTTTCGTCAATTCATAAGCAAAACGAACACACCGTTCCACTCCTTTGCGGGTATTCACATCTTCCTGAATGGCTACTTCGTCCGGAGTCCCTTTTTTAAATACCCCACCCATTCCAACATAAGCACCTTCCGTATTTTCTCGAACTACCATAAAATCAATATCTTCTGGTGTCTTGTTTTTTAAGGGGCAGAATTTCTCTGCATAAAGTTTAATGGGACGGAGGTTGATATATTGGTCAAGTTTAAAACGCAAATCTAAGAGAATCCCACGTTCCAAGATACCTGTCTGAACTCCTGGATGGCCGATGGCACCAAGATAAATAACATCGAGTTTGCGCATCTCGTCAAGGGCGGAATCGGGTAATAATTCCCCGGTTTTTAAATAATGGTCTCCCCCGAAAGGATACTTTTGTATTTCATACTTAATATTTTCAACTTGAGATACCGCTTGTAATACTTTTAATCCTTCATGGATAATTTCCGGTCCGATTCCGTCTCCTGGAATCAAGGCAATTTTATACATACTTCTTTTCCTCCTCAAATAAAAACGAAACTTATATAACTAAAAAGAAACTAAAGAATATTTAAACTCTTCAGTTTCTTTACTCTGTAACTATTCGATGTAGACTTCTAGGGTTCAACGAGAGAAAAGGTCATCTCTGCTTCCGCCACGACCTTCTCTTCGACATACGCATGGCACTGAATTTTACCTGTTCGTCCTTTGATTCTCTTGACTTCCACTTCAAACCGGAGTTGATCCCCCGGGAGAACGGTGCGACGGAATCTGGCATTATCAATTCCCAATAGATATGCCAATTTACCGCGGGTTTCGGCTTTATGCAACATGAGCACTCCGGCGACCTGTGCCATAGCTTCCACAATCAAAACTCCCGGCATAACCGGATGTCCCGGAAAATGACCTTCAAAGAAATATTCGTTCATCGTGACATTTTTAATGCCTACAGCAGATTTTTTGTCTTCTAGTTTTAGAATCCGGTCCACGAATAGGAAAGGATACCGGTGAGGCAATATTTCCTGGATTTGATTAATATTCAACGGTGCAGTCATGGTCTGGGTTTTTGTACTTGGTTTGGAATTGTCCAATTTATTCGCTGCATATTCACGTAACTTTTTGACCAAAGCTACGTTGGAAGTATGCCCTGATTTTACAACTACCAAATGACCTTTAATTGGTTGGCCCAAAAGATATAAGTCTCCGATTAAATCCAAAATTTTATGTCGCACAAATTCATTTTCAAATCGCAACGATTCGTCATTTAAAATTCCATTACTTCCAATCACAACGGCATTTTCCAGACTGCCCCCCCGAATCAACCCTTGTGACTTGAGAAAATCCACTTCATTATCAAAACAAAACGTACGTGCCGGGGCAATTTCCCGTTCAAAAGTACCATCTAGAATGGTAAATGTGTCGTATTGGGCTTTCAAGACGGGATGGTTGTAATCCACCGTATACGTAATTCGGAAATCTTTGTCCGGGAGAACTACCAGTTGAATTCCATTTCCTGGAGTCAGCCAAACAGGTTCCTGGACTGTAAAGAATCGTCTTGGAACATTTTGTTCCACAACCCCAGCCTTGTTTAAAATGTCAACGAAAGGAATCGCGCTTCCATCACCCACGGGAGGTTCATTGGCGTCCAGTTCAATAATTAAGTTATCAATACCTAATCCTGCCAATGCCGCAAGAACATGTTCCACCGTATGTACGCGGACTTCATCAATTCCCAGAGTTGTTCCTCTGACGGTATCCACAACAAGTTCCACATCCACTTTGACTTCAACCGGTGGGTCGAGATCCGCGCGAACAAATCGTACACCGGAGTTGGGTTCGGCGGGTTTAAAGGTCATTGTCGTCCGATTCCCGGTATGTAACCCTATGCCCGAATATTGTACTGGATTCTGAATAGTCCTTTGGTTTTCCATTACTTTTCTTCTCCGGCAGGGGGATGATTATTCATAAGTTTCGACATTTCTTCCACTTTTTGTTCTAATTCCTGAACTCGTTTGGCAAGTTTCGGCAAGCGTTGAACATTCACCATAATTTTTTGATCTTCTTTATGAGGTTTGGCAGGATGCCCGGTAACACAGACATTGGAAGGGATGTTTTTCGTCACAGCGCTCCGGCCTGTGACGATGGTTCCAGTACCGATTTTAATATGGCCTGTGACTCCCACTTGAGCTGCCAGGGTCACTCTGTCTTCTAATTCGGTACTTCCGGCGATTCCGGTTTGCGCCACAACGATACAATTTTCTCCAATGATTACATTATGTGCGATTTGAACCAGGTTATCTATTTTGGTTCCTTTTTTAATCCATGTTTTATCGAAAGTGGCACGGTCAATGGTTACATTGGCGCCAATTTCCACATCGTCTTCAATAACGACCGAGCCTAATTGTGGTATTTTGTAATGTTGTCCATTCACCGGTTCGTATCCGAACCCATCACCACCGATGACCGTTCCGGCATGAATAATAACCCGATCCCCTATTTGAATCCCTTCCCGGATGGTCACATTGGGATGGATCTGACAATTTGAACCAATACGACATTTGGGGCCGATATAAGAGTTGGGATAGATAATCGTATTCTCACCGACTTGCGAACCGTCTTCCACACAGGCAAATGGACCAATATGTACGTTCTTTCCGACCACCACGTCTTTCCCAATAAAAGCCAACGGATGAATTCCATTACTGGTTGAAACGGCCATAATTTCTTTTGGGGCAAGGAGTGTTTGAGCCTTAATCATGGCTAATTTCGGTTGGTACGTACGAATCACTGCCCGATGATCATTATTGGTATTCCCGTTCGGCATAAACGTGGTAATATCCATATCTTTGGGGACAATGATTGCCGAAGCGCGCGTGTTTTTTATATCCGCGGCATATTTCGAATTGGAATCGGCAATAAAAGTAATCTGTCCTTCAACAGCTTCCCTTATCCCGGCAATACCATGAATGACCACATTCCAATCACCTTCACATTCACCGCCGATTTTAACCGCCAATTCACTTGCTGTTATGCCCATATTTCAGTAGCCCTCTTCTTTGGAATGACTCTTTTATATAATAACCCCTCATTTATTATTATATATTATATATTATATCCTAATTTCGTAAAATCAGAAACTTGCCTTCATGGCAATGAAGAACACCGTCAGAAGCATCAGGAATTTTTGCTTTACTTATTCCCGATGCTTCCTTTTTATTTATTCAATTTAGTTTTGGGAGTGGAATTACCTTTGTCTGTCCCCGAGGAATCGGGGATTAAACCTTCTTTTTCAGTTGAATTACTATTCACAAAATCCGTTATTTTATCCGTTAAATCCGTACCTGCACCAATCCCCATATACAACACAAACCGATTGTCCAAAATAAGCGTGTACCCTTCTTTTTTCGATAAATCTTCATAAGCCTTTTGCAACAAACCATCCAATTGGGCGCTCAATTCCTGCGATTTTTTATCCAGTTTGTTTCCTACTTCCGCATACTGTTTTTTAAACTCATTTTCCAATTTTTGGATTTTCTCCAGTTCCGTTTTCTTCACATCTTCCTTCAACATTGTGCTCTTTTTTGTATAGTTGTCTTCCGCTTCCTTTAATTCATTCTGTTTCTCCTCCAACGCTTTTTTTTCCGGTTCAAATTCTTTGGAAGCTTTCGACCTTACATCCCAATTGTCATACACTTTTTTTATATCCACCGTACCTATTTTTAAGGTTGATTCCGCACGGCTCCAGGAACATAATCCTGTTAAAAATAGGACACTTGTTCCTGTTATCAAGACTGTCTTAACGATTTTTGGAAAATGGTATTTCATAATATATCTCCTTTTCATTTATGGTTGCTAGAAAGTACTTCCAAAAGTAAAATACGGCCCCATGGTATGGTCTCCCGGCTGAACATTAAAGGGAATACCATAACCCACCTGAAAATATCCTATAGGTAAGTTTAACACAATCCCGGGTCCAACACCGAATCGCAACTGAGTTAAATCCACATCCTCCACCTTATCCCAAACTCCTCCGGCATCAAAAAAAAGAACACCGATAAATCGATCTGTGAATTTTGTTCTTAACTCGAAATTAAAGTTTAACATGACATCTCCACCGACGGTTATGTCTTCAATTTCATTGTTGGTTGTATCCGTATAGGTGATCGTTGGGGATATTCCACGAAAATCAAATCCCCGTACAGTATTTGAACCTCCCAAGAAGAACCGGTCGGAAATCGGCGCATCCGCCGTACCACTATACGCATTAATATAACCTCCCCGGGCTCTGACAGCACCAATAAACCGGTCACTGAACTTTTTATACCAGTTGCCTTCTGCGTAAAGTTTTACATAATTGTTATCTCCCCCCAACGGACCGCCCGCAAAATCCGTAGTGACCATATAGCGTACCCCTTTGGTCGGCCAAATCACACTATCTCTGGAATCATAAGTGATACCAGGTGTGATAATATGACTCCTAGAATCTGTTGGACCCAAGGGCGCGGGAATCACAAAGTCAGGATTGGAATCGCTCGCCGCCAGTTTCACCTGTTTGACTTGTAGTTCGAGGGAGGCGGTAAGATACTGTTGTACGGGATAAGATAGAGTGATACCGATACCTGTCTGTTTTTCCTCATAGTCATTGGATGTATCAACCCCAGTACCGATTTGAGTTCCGTCAATGGTCTGGTCTAATATATCACGATAAAAACTAAGCGTGAGACCCACCCGTGTATCCATAAAATAGGGTTCTGTGTAACTAATATCCCATCCAGAACCTTCCTGCGCTAAATCTACCTTAAACTGAAGACTATTCCCGGAACCGAATAAATTATTTTCTTGCAAATCGGTAAATATTTCTGCTTTCTTTTCCGTACTATACCCTACACCAAATTGTATCGTCCCGGTTTGTCTTTCCGCTAAATAAAGAACCAAATCCAAGGTATCTGCCGATGCCGTCGGTTCCGGTCGAACATCTACTCCGTCAAAAAATCCCAATCTCTGCAACCGTTCCTGGGTTCGCACCATTTCATCTTTGCGAAGAACATCTCCCGGTTCCAGCGTAAGTTCCCGCCGAATCACTTTGTCCTTCGTCTTTAATGGTACTTCTTCATATCCTTTAGTCGGTTTAACAAGTTTGTTTTTGTCCATGGACACACCTTTAAAAGTGATGTTCCCAACAAAAGATCGTATTGATTCCCGAATTTCATAGGATATATTGACGACTCTTTTCTCTGTATCAAGGCTTAATTGATGATTCACATCGGTCATAACGTAACCCTGATCCGCATATAAATCATACAATCGGCTGGCATCTTTCTCCATTTCCGACTGATTATAAATAGTGCTGGATTTCGAATGGACAGCCGCATTTACTTCCTGGGCACTAAACAACCGATTTCCGCCAATTTCGATTTTTCCTGTAGAATATTGTGGTCCTTCATCAATGAGAACTCGAAGTAATACCCCTTTTCGATTGGGAATAACCTGCGGGTCTTCCATAGTGACTTTGACAAGAACATATCCTTTGTCTTTATAAAGTTTTTCGATTTTTTCCTGGTCTTCCTCATAGACTAATGAATCGTAATAATGGGATACGAATAACCACGAATTCCTTGATTTCATGGCTTTCTTAAGGACTTTACTACGAATGGCATGATTCCCCTCGAAAACAACTTCCAATATTCTCCCTTTTTTCTCCTCGGAGATAATGAATTTTAAATTCACATAATCATCGTTCACTTTTTCAACTTTTCCTTGCACATCAACCAAATATTGCTTATCTTTATAAAATGCTTTAAGTTTTTCGATATAGGCTTGAATCGCACCTTCCTGATACACTTTTCCCTCTTCAAATTTCAATTCATTTTTCAAGCGTTTATCTTTGTAAGCCTTGTTTCCTTCAAAAAGGAAATTTTTTACGATCGGGTTTTCTTTTACAAGAAAGGTTACTTTAATCCCTTTATTTTCCCGTATTTCATCCGCGGCGACTTCAGCAAAAAAACCCATTTGATATATTTTTTTAATATCCTCTCGAATCTTAAATCTATTATAAGAATCCCCCGCTTTGGTCTGAAGCTTTGACAAGATCTCGGTAGAAGAAAAATGTTGATTCCCCTCGACCGTAACACTAATCACAGTGCTGGAATCCGTCGACAAGGTTTGACAAAATACAATTGGCGCATAAAGCCAAAAAAGAAAAACAAATAAAATTGTATTTTTTATGTTATTCTTAATATTTTTTAACAAACGCAATCCCTACATTACCATAGCCTGGTTTCTTTCAGGCAATACAATACCACTTTCACTCGTGATTGGTCAACTAAAATTAATTTGTTTCTTGAATCTCTCGGGTAGAAATCCAGCACGCCCCACTGCGTCGTACCGACCGGAGGTTATTGTAAAATTAGTCCAAATTGAACTATGATTCGGTTGACACGGACTCCAATTCAAGAACCGGATCACCCAAACGGAATACGACGGTATCGTTTTCATGATCTGCCAGGATGTGGTCACCCGCTTTAAACCGCCCTCGGAGCAATTCTTCGGACAATGGGTCTTCGATATATTTTTGGAGAGCCCGGCGGAGGGGTCTGGCGCCATTAGCGGGGTCATAACCATGCTTAACAATAAATTCTTTAGCCTGTTTAGATAATTCGAGAGACAAACTCCGGTCGGTCAACCGTTCGGACATTTCGGTCAACATTAAATCAATGATTTTAACAATATGTTCTTCTTGCAACTGGTGGAATACGACGACTTCATCAATCCGGTTTAAGAATTCGGGATTAAAGGTTTTTTTCAATTCTTCCATGACCTTATCTTTCATGGTTTGATAATTGGCTTCATCATTTTGGGAATGGAAACCCAATCCCGCCGACTGGTTAATCAAGCGGGCACCGAGATTGGAAGTCATAATGACGACACAATTACGAAAATCCACACCCCGACCCGTTGAATCCGTCAATCGCCCGTCATCTAAAACCTGTAAGAGGATATTGAAAACATCCGGATGAGCTTTCTCTATTTCATCAAACAAAACGACGGAATAGGGTTTTCGGCGGACTTTTTCGGTTAACTGACCCCCTTCATCATGACCGATATATCCTGGAGGAGCGCCAACCAAACGTGACACGGCAAATTTTTCCATGTATTCGGACATATCAATGCGGATTAAAGCGTCTTCGTCATCAAATAAGAATTCCGCGAGTGCCCTGGCTAATTCAGTTTTTCCGACACCGGTCGGTCCCAGAAAAATAAAGGAACCAATGGGCCGTTTGATATTTTTTAATCCGGCACGCGCGCGCCGGATAGAACGTGTTACCGCAGCGAGGGCCTCTTCCTGACCCACGACCCGGTTTTGCAAATCTTCTTCCATACGCAATAATTTGGCCGATTCTTTTTCCTCCAGCTTAATACTGGGGATTCCCGTCCATTTAGAAACAATATAGGCAATATCTTCACCGGTGATAAGGTTCATACGTTGATTTTTTGCTTTAATTTCTTCCCACTGCTTTTTCTCAGACTCATATTTAAATCTTAATTTCCGTTCCGTATCGCGCAATTTAGCTGCTTTTTCATATTCCTGATTTTTAATGGCATTATCCTTATCGGCCTGCACCTGGGTGAATTCCTGTTCCATCGTTTTGAAATCCGGTGGCCTCATTTGGGATTTCAATCTCGCCCGGGCGCCGGATTCATCAATCAAATCAATCGCCTTATCCGGCAAATGCCGTCCACTGATATATCGGTCGGATAATTTTGCCGCTGCTTCCACGGCTTCATCTGTAATAGTCACCCCGTGATACTGTTGGTATTTTTCTCTCAATCCTTTTAAAATTTGAATCGTATCATCCACAGACGGAGGTTCCACATTGACGGTTTGGAACCGTCGCTCCAATGCTCCGTCACGTTCAATATATTTCCGGTATTCTTCCAAAGTTGTGGCACCGATACATTGTAGTTCCCCTCGCGCCAGCGCAGGCTTTAACATGTTGGATGCATCAATCGCACCTTCCGCCGCACCCGCACCAATCAGGGTGTGTAATTCATCTATAAACAAAATAATATCGTCAGACCGGCGAATTTCCGTCATAATAGCTTTCATCCGCTCTTCAAACTGACCGCGGTATTTTGTCCCTGCGACCACTGCTGCCAAGTCCAGAGTCAATAAGCGTTTATTGGAGAGTAAATCAGGAGAAGTATTAGCAATAATTCGTTGTGCAATTCCTTCCACAATAGCGGTCTTGCCAACTCCCGGTTCCCCTAAAAGAACGGGATTATTTTTGGTACGCCGACAGAGAATTTGCAGGACACGTTCTATTTCATCTTCTCGACCGATAACCGGGTCCAATTTTCCTTCCCGTGCCAATTCCGTTAAATCCCGACCAAATGTATCGAGTGCCGGTGTTTTACTGCGCCGTTTCGCGGGGGATGTGCTGGACGGCATCGCACCGCCCAATAGATGTCGTACTTTTTCCCGTGCGGCATCCAGCGTTACACCAAGACTTTCCAATGCTCGTGCCGCGATTCCTTCACCTTCCCGGATAAGACCCAATAAAAGATGTTCGGTCCCGACATAGGTATGACCCAAACTTTGCGCTTCTTCTCTCGCGTAATCAATAACTTTATGGGCACGAGGAGTATACCGAATTTCGCCCAACGTAGGCATCCCTGTAGAAGAACCCTTGGACAATTTCTCAACTTCCGTCCGCAACATTTCCAAATCCACATTCAACTGTTGGATGGCTTCCACGGCCACCCCGCTTCCTTCACGGATCAGGGCCAATAAAATATGTTCGGTTCCGATGTAATCATGTCCCATCCGTGCCGCTTCTTCTTTGGCGATATGGGTAATAATTTTTTTAACTCGTTCGGTAAACTCGTTATTCACACTCTCCTCCTCTTCGATTAAGCACTCTTCCCATTTTCTCCGGAAAAGCGCAACTGGTTAATGGACTAATTTGGAACGAATAATTTCTGCCCGCAAAATATCTCTTTGCGTATCATTTAATTCTTTGCCAATTTGTCTTTGTAAATGCGCCGGTTGAATTAATAACATCAATTCATTTAATCTGGCATAGGTCATATCAATCCAACCGTAACTGATGCCCAAACGTAAATGCGACAACAACCGCATGGCTTCGCGAGAATTAATCATGCGCGCGTTGCTTAATATTCCATAAGCGCGGTAAATAACATCTTCGGCTTTTGTCTTGGCTTCTTTAATTAATTGCTTGCGGCAATTCTGTTCTTTTCCAATAATTTGTTTGATATAACTTTCAATCGTTGAGACCAAGTCTTCTTCCGTTTGCCCCAAGGTAATCTGGTTGGAAAATTGATATAAATCACCAAAAGAATCACTGCCTTCGCCATATAACCCGCGAACCGCCAGACCGGCCTGAGCTACCTTTTGTAGCATTTGATCAATTTGTTTGGTAATGACTAACGCCGGTAAATGCAACATAACCGAAGCACGGATTCCTGTTCCGACATTGGTTGGACAGGCGGTTAAATAACCCCATTCAGGGGAAAAGGCATACAGCAATTCTGAATCCAATTCATTATCGGTATTGTTGATACTTGCCCAAGCTTCCATTAAAGAAAATCCCGGCTGAATACATTGCAACCGAATGTGGTCTTCTTCATTCACCATAATTCCACATACTTCTGCATGACCGATAATAACCGCCCGCGCTTTTCCACCCTTGGCATGTTCCTGACTGATTAAGTGGCGTTCCAGTAATACGCCCCGGTCCAAACTGCACGTTTCTTCCAACCGGATTACTTCCGAAGTTGCAAACGTATGCGTACGTTTTGACGCGTCAATTACCTTTTGAGCGATTGTTTCCAATTCTCCCTGTTTGGCCCGTTGACAAAACAGATGCCCTGCGAGATTTCGTGCCAGTCTAATGCGACTGGAAATCACCGTATGGCTTAACGGTCCTTCCGTGGACATCCAGAGACTCGGCTTTTTTGCCACTTCATTCAGATAGTCTAGTGAATTGGACATATCAAAACCCGCTCTTAATTTGTTTCTGTTTCTTTAATCAAATCTCGCAAATGGGCAGCCTTTTCGTAATCTTCACGTGTAATGGCTTTTTGTAATTGCTGCCGTAATTCTCTCACTTTGTTATCCCGTTGGACCAAATCAATGGTATGCGATGGATTTTTCCCTTGATGCTGCACGCTCCCGTGCATCCGCCTCAATAAATCCCGCAGGGAATCTTTAAATGTTTGGTAACATTCCGGACACCCTAATTTCCCGGTTTCTTTAAATCGTTGATAGGTTAACCCGCAACATTCACAGGTTCTTTCTACAACGGTTACATTATTAAGGGGTGCCGCCGCTTCCAAGATACCCCCTGGATTCATCAAACTACTTAAAAGATCTTCTGGATTATTTTGATGACCAATACCAGAATTAGATTTCTGGTTGGCGCAATTGGCACAGTAATGACCCTCTGTAATCTGATTATTAACAATCCTTGTAACATGGACCGTTGCCGGTGCTTTATTGCATACCATACAGAACATAGACATAATCCAGTTTACTTAATCCTTAAAATTTTTATTTTTCTCTAAATATATTATAGCTCAGATTTTCTTTCTACACATTCCTTTTTGTTGGTTGATTTTAATCCGCGTAAACCGGTGTTCCCTCGCGCTGGGTTAATTTATGAAATTCATGTATCAATCGCAAGGTAACTTCACCGGGTTTTCCAGAGCCAATCACCCGGGTATCAACATCCACCACAGGAATAATTTCCGCGGCGGTACCCGTCAAGAAACATTCCTCCGCATTGTAGATGTCAAAACGGGTCATCATGGCCTCGCAACTCGGGATACCTAATTTAACGGCAATGGATTGCACGGTTTGCTTGGTAATTCCGTCCAAGGTCCCGACATAAGCTGGAGGAGTCAACAGTTCTCCATTGCGGACAATAAAAATATTGTCGCCCGTACATTCCGCAACAAATCCATTTTGGTCAAGCATTAGAGCTTCTTCCGCTCCACCATTTTTAGCTTCAATTTTAGCGAGAATATTATTCAGATAATTCAGAGATTTAATATTGGGGTTCAAGGCTTCCGGTACATTGCGCCGGGTTGGAACCGTAATAATCTTCAACCCATTTTGATATAATTCCTCGGGATACAGGGTGATTTTATCAGCAATAACAAACACGGTCGCTTTGGGACATTTCCAAGGTGCCAATCCTAAATCACCAACTCCGCGGGTCACCACCAATCGGATATACCCATCCCGCAGATTATTTTTCCGCACAGTGTCCACCACAACTTTTTCCATTTCTTTAATAGTCAAGGGAATTTTAAGTGTGATCGCCCGTGCGGAATTGTACAACCGTTTTAAATGGGCGTCCAACTTAAAGACACGTCCATTATAGGAACGGATTCCTTCAAACACACCGTCCCCGTAAAGAAGACCATGATCAAATATACTGATTTTTGCTTCTGATTTAGGGACATATTCCCCGTTCAGGTAAATCCACGGTTCTGTCACAGTATCTCCTTTGGAATTTGCCTTTGGTTTGGTTTCCACCGCCGTTGCCATAATACGCTCACTTTCCGTTTAGAATATCATTAAAAAATCTTGCCAAAAACACCGAGTATTCTGCCGGTTAATTGCCAAAAATCAACGCTCCCCAAACACGTACCGGTCATTTTGAACACGTCATAGACCTTATAAAATGATAACATAGTTCATAAATACACGACAATGGTGGGGGAAAAATAGTTTGGAATTTTTTGTGTGGCAAGAGCAAACCAAGGAGAGATTTTACCCGGTTGAATGAGGTTGTTTTATCGGACATCAAGAAAAAGAGTTTCTTCACAGACTCAGAATTTCGCTATTTTCAATATTCTCGACACAGTTCCATATGGGTTCTTTAATAAGACAATAAACCGATGACCACAGCAACAATTACGTTTAGATACGGAGTAATACCTAGGAGGGTATGACACTCCTGGGTACTACTCCGTACATTAACCGACTTTACAGCGACCCGTTTTCAAAATTTATGATTGGAGTTAATCCGGATAAAACGTAACTGGGGGTTTTAATTTTTGGGGTATAGCTAACTTATGGCAACAAAGTCACTTTCCCGAAATTGGGGTTGTTTTAGTCTGTGTCCAAATCAATATCAGTGATAGTGAGAACACCCGGTCGATCAGAGCTAACTTCAAACTAAAATTAATAGAAGGGACTTACCGCATTCGCTACAGCGCAATAGGTTCTATTGGATAGAACCTATGATATTAGCGTTTTTTAAAATCACCTTTTCGAAATCTCTTACGGGAATAAATCCGGATCGCCGTAATTGGGGTCATCTTCGTCCAAATCAAGGTCTACGTTAGAAATCTGTAAGACTCCCGGTACATCACTGCGAACCCCAAATTGCATCTGATAATACGGATTGACCGGCATCCCCACCGTACGATACGTCCCATTTAATAAGATCCCCACACCCGCCGCCGCAATTAAATTACTCCCCGGCAAACCAATCGCCACTTGACCGCTGGTTTGAACACCATACGCCGCAACCAGGATGACACCTAGTGAATCAAAGTCCCCGGATAGCGTGCTGATGGATGCACGAACTCCTATTTGCCGCATAGGATTCACCGCAAAGGTCGCGGGAGCACCCGCCACTCCATTGTCGGCCGTCCATTCAATTCCTTCTGTGATCCCGGTGGTCGTGCCCGAGAAATCTACCTGTAACCCTCCGCCCGAAATCAACGTCCCCGCAATCCCTCCCGCTCCGGGATAACCTTCCTCACCCCATCCCACCGTATCGGACTGTTGCGTAAAGTATCCATACGGATATCCATACCGCGTCTTGTACCGGTTCGCATCTACCAATGTCGGCGCACTGTTTATTACTTGTATCTCATCCAGATATACATTCCCCGGTTGGCCGGCTTTGAATTGAATCTGCGGAAAACCAAAGGTGGAATCCGCATGAACCAACATGGGCGTTTCAATCCAGGTCCATATGGCCGGTATTCCAAAATATAAATTTCCCGCGATATCCGTGGCAATCCCCGGTGCCGGCGAATTACTAAAACCATATAAATACGCTTCATGGGTATTGGTACTATTATCCGCGACAATTCTCATGCGCATGGTATACCATTGATTCCCTACCATCGGAACATAATCAAATGGAAAAGGTGTAATTTTGACGCCTTCATCGGCATTATCAAAGTGGAATGACCAGATTCCATTGGCTTGTGTTCCAGCAATATCCGTGTAACTCGTCAGCCAACCAGAGGTAGCTAACAAAATCCGCCCAGGAGGAATTTCCAGACCATACGCCGTGGTATCGTTGGCCGAATTGAAAGTTCCATTTAATTGGAGACTCGTGTAAACCTCTATTTTTTCCCGATCAATATCTTCACCATACGGTTGATTGGATTGTGCCGCGGCTATCACATAGACATAGACAGGGCCATTTTGATTGGGCGCCAAGGCCGTTATGATAACAGCGGTATTCCCACTCCAAGTGGCGCTCACCAAAGTCGAATCACTCACTTGCAAGGCATCCGAGAAACCAAAGGAATTAGGCGGTAACGGAGACCCGTTACTGATGGTATAATTCGCGACATTGACGGTATAGGATTCGCCCACATTTAATCCAACCTTCGGCAGTTTCTGAATCTTATATCTGGAATATTTTACTTTATTGGTCAAGGTAACCGTGGCACTGTTATTGGAAGCCGTATAGACATTGGTTCCCGAAGTCGCGGAATTAAAATAACCACCCTGATTGACAAGGGTACTCTGCAAACCATACGAAGTAGTATCCAACGAAGTCAACCCCAGGAAATTCGTTACGAGTGCATAGCTCAATATTGGCCCGCCCTGATTATAGTCATACATATCAAAAGCAGTATTCAAAGATTCCGCCAGGAATAATTTCAAACTGGGGATAAATGGGAAGTACGGTGGTAACGTTGAACTGACATTCAACGTTATATAATTTGATTCGTCAGCAGTACTCGCTCCAAAGGCATTGCTGGCAATCAATCGGACACTATACGAAGTCGGAACCTGCACCTGGCTATAGGTATGCGACGGATTCTGGAGGTTACTGATCCCACCATCACCAAAATTCCAATTCCAACTGGTCGGATTATTTTTCGAGGTATCCGTAAAGTTAACCAGCATCGGACCGTAACCGACCGTCGGCGTTCCATAGAATCCTGCACTCGGAGGAGATTCAAACAGGCTAATATAATTGGTATAGGTAACCGTGGTCACACCAAAAACGTTGCCTGTTATCAATCGCACAGAATAAGATGTCGCAACCCCAACGGAGGCATAGGTATGAGATGGATTTTGCAGATTGCTGTTTCCGCCATCCCCAAATCCCCAAATCCAACTGGTCGGATTATTGGCGGAAGTATCTTTGAAAACAACTGTTAAGGGTCCGTTGCCAGTCGTAGGTGTCGCATAGAATCCTGCGTTTGCCGCGGTTTCTGTTATATAAATATAATTAGCATAGGTTGCTGTCGCAGTACCAAATGGACTACTGGCAATTAACTGCACGGTGTACGAAGTCGGTGTCGTAACTTTGGCATAGGTATGAGATGGGTTCTGAATATCGCTGGAACTACCATCGCCAAAACTCCACGCCCAAGCACTCGGGCTATTTCCAGAAGTATCCGTGAAATTTACTGAGAGCGGACCCAGACCTGTAGTAAGCGACGCGTAAAATTCGGCAGTAGGTGGTTTCTCTGTCACATAAATATAATTGCTTCGGATGGATGTGCTGGTTCCAAATCCATTACTGACCACCAAGGTAATCGTATAGGTCGTCGGCGCAACTACAGTACCGTAGGTATGACTCGGATTTTTCTGAATACTGGTACTACCATCTCCGAAATTCCAATTCCAAGAGGTTGGGTTATTCACAGACGTATCCTGGAAACTACAGACAAATGTACCGCCAATTCCAGTGGTTTGAGTAGCAAAAAATCCGGCGACCGGCGGAGGTCCAGTGATAGAAATATATGAATTCAATATACCCGTAGAAGTGCCGTACACGTTCGTAGCAATTAATTGAACATTATATGTGGTCGAAACTATGGTGCTATTGTAAGTATAAATTGGATTTTGTGTTGTACTGGTTCCGCCATCACCAAAACTCCAATTCCATTTGTAAGGATTATTTCCGGAAGTATCCGTAAAGTGGACCAATAACGGAATATTTCCGCTCGTCGGTGTTCCATAAAATCCTATACTTGGTGATGGTTCCGTCACCTTAATATAATTACTCTGCGTAGACGTGCTCGTTCCAAAAGGTGTCGTCACAATTAACCGTAGGGTATAATTTGTAGGTACTGTGACCATCCCGTAGGTATGGAAAATCGTACTACTATTCACTGTCGTACTTTGAGCACTCCCGTCTCCAAAATTAAAGATCTGCGTCTCCACTCCATAGACATTCCCCGATGTGTCCACAAAATTCACTCCTAACGGTCCGTTCCCAGACGTCGGACTCCCATAGAATCCCGCATTCGGTTTCGGTTCCGCCACCATAATATAATTGTTCTTTGTAGATGTGCTCGTCCCAAAGGACGTTATCACGATTAACTGTACCGTATAACTCGTGGGTACCGTCACTGTCCCATAGGTATGCGATACCGTCGGACTATTCAATGTCG
>CAVYHJ010000003.1:0-666285 GCA_963768165.1 uncultured bacterium
TCGAGTTATACGGATTTGGCGGGGACTCAAGCGGATGGAGTGTGGAGATTTACCTTTAATGATGCTTCCGATGGAGTGAAAGTAACCCCGTTCTCGTATAATTGGCTATCGGTATACACGACGCAAGGCGCCTGGTATATCGCGCGGATGCATGTAGTGTCGGATACGCCGAGCAATACGCATCAGACATTTTTATACTCCTACAGTAATTTAGTGAACGCGGGAGTAGGGACGAATATTGGGGCGAATGTATTATTCGGGACACCGACGGTATGGACGTGGATGGAATCGCCGTTCTTGCTGCATGTTGCGAGTACGTCGGCGTATCCGCAGTTCCAGTTGAAGGCGGGGGGAGCGGGTTCGATTTATGTAGACGAGTTACAATTTATCAAGGCGGCACCGACGTTGATAGATGCGAACCGGGCCAGTACGCGGTACAAGTATATTCATGGAGAATTTAATCAAGCGTCAGACACGGCGGATTGGGGACAGGAAGTGTATCTAGGTTCTTCCGGTGCGCCGGTATTTTCGGTGAGCAGTGGATATTTACGGGTAAACTTTGCGGGAGCGACGACGGGGAACCAGCTAGGGTTCAAATGGACAGCCAGTACGACCGGTAATGGAGAAGGGCTTGTGACACCGGAGGCGACTCCCGGCAGGCAGATTGGAGTACGATTAACCTTGACCAAGGAGACGGGGAGTTTCAATTCCTTATTGTTGGTGGTATTAACGGCGATAGGGGTACAGAGCAGCGGTCAATATGATTTTGCGATACCGCCGAGCAATCTGGTAGCGGAGGCGGGAGTGGGTGCGTTGGCAGAAGGAGAGTATCGGACCGTAGGGACAGCCCTAAATGGATATTATCAATTCCAGTTTGGGTTGCGCAGTGATGAACCGGGCATCTTGGATGTCAGTAATGTGGATTTTGACCGGGATGTGAATGATCCTAATTACGGAGACGCCTCCCTCTATCCCTATCCTTAACATGTAATTAAGAGCGGGAGAAAAATATTCTTTCTCCCGCTGTCTTTATATAAAATGTTTCGGGTTGGTGAAGAAGAGTAAAGCAAATAATTTGTGGAGTAGATAGTAGCTATATAATATAGGTGAGAAAAGTAACAAAAGAAAATTATAACTATACCAATATACCAAAAATCAAAAGGATTATTATTATGTTTAATTCTTATTGTGCCAAGAAAGAATCAGTGATTCGTTTATTATTGAAAACCGGTATTTTTTTATTTTTTATATTGCAATATTTACAACTGTATGCCATATCACCCGGACCAGACGCAGCGTTTGAGGGAAGTCCGCTAAGTGGCTATGGTCCGTTAACGGTAAATTTCATGGATCAGTCGAGCAGCTTCTTTGGTGTTTCGACAACCTGGAGTTGGGATTTTGGGGATGGCGGGACCAGTAGTGAAGAGAACCCGCAATATGTGTATGGAGGAGTCGAGTATCCAACGAGTTACACGGTGACATTAATCGTGAGTGATCCGTTTGGAACCAGTACGGCTGTAAAGGTTAATTATATTACTGTAACAGGCACTACGCCTGGCGGGAATGGTACGGGGTTAGGATTTACAGCGGATCCGACGAGCGGGATAGCGCCGTTTACTGTGAGTTTCCAGGATACGACGGGAGGGAATCCGACCTCGTGGTTATGGAACTTTGGGGATGGATTTACAAGTAACATGCAAAATCCGCAACACCAATATGAGACGGTGAGTGCGCCGACGAGTTACACGGTGACCTTGATAGAGAGTAACGCGTTTGGGACGAGTACGGTGAGTTATGCGAACTATATTCATGTAACGGAAAGCGGACCTGGGGGCGGATTTTATGCTGTACCAACCAGCGGGAACACGCCGTTGACAGTGCAGTTCTATGACACGACCTCGAACAACCCGAATAGTTGGAACTGGAGTTTTGGAGACGGCGGGACGAGTACCAGTGAGAACCCGAGTCATTTATATGGAACGGTGTCACATCCGACATCGTATATAGTGCGGTTAATTGTAAGCAATGCGTATGGGACGAGCACGAGTTACGGGTCGAGCGGAGCGGGAGCCAATACACCGGTCATTACGGTATTACCGCCGGTGCCTGGGGCAGGATTCTATGCGGTACCAACCAGCGGGAACACGCCGTTATTAGTGCAGTTCTATGACACGACCTCGAATAATCCGAATAGTTGGAATTGGAGTTTTGGAGACGGCGGGACGAGCACCAGTGAGAACCCGAGTCATTTATATGGAACGGTGTCACAGCCGACATCGTATGTAGTACGGTTAATTGTGAGTAATGGATATGGGACGAGCACGAGTTATGGGTCGAGCGGAGCGGGAGCAGGGACAGCGTTTATCAGCGTATTACCACCGGTGCCTGGGGCAGGATTCTATGCGGTACCGACGAGCGGGAACACACCGTTGACGGTCCAGTTCTATGACACGACCTCGAATAATCCGAATAGTTGGAACTGGAGTTTTGGGGATGGCGGGACGAGTACCAGTGAGAACCCGAGTCATTTATATGGTACTGTGTCACAGCCGACATCGTATGTGGTGCGGTTGATCGTGAGCAATGCGTATGGGACGAGTACGAGTTACGGGTCGAGCAACGCCAATTCGACCACACCGATTATTACGGTATTGCCGCCAGCCTTACCTGGAGCCGGATTCTATGCGGTACCGACGAGCGGGAACACGCCGTTATTAGTGCAGTTCTATGACACGACCTCGAATAATCCGAATAGTTGGAACTGGAGTTTTGGGGATGGCGGGACGAGCACCAGTGAGAACCCGAGTCATTTATATGGGACGGTGTCACATCCGACGTCGTATGTCGTACGGTTGATTGTGAGCAACGCGTATGGGACGAGCACGAGTTACGGGTCGAGCAACGCCAATTCGACCACCCCGATTATTACGGTATTACCGCCGGTGCCTGGTGCCGGGTTCTATGCGGTACCGACCAGTGGACAGACTCCATTATTAGTGCAGTTCTATGACACGACCTCGAACAACCCAAATAGTTGGAACTGGAGTTTTGGGGATGGCGGGACGAGCACCAGTGAGAACCCGAGTCATTTATATGGAACGGTGTCCCAGCCGACGTCGTATGTAGTACGGTTGATTGTAAGTAATGCGTATGGCACCAGTACGAGTTATGGGTCGAGCAATGCGAGTTCGACTAGCCCCATTATTACGGTATTACCGCCGATACCCGTGGCTGGATTTTATGCAAGTCCGACGAGCGGTACAGGTCCGTTGACCGTGAACTTCACAGATACCTCGGCGTATAATCCGACGAGTTGGAGTTGGGATTTTGGGGACGGTGGCACCAGTACCAGTGAGAATCCGGTACATGCGTATTCGTCGGTGACGGGGAATATCTCGTACACGGTGAGGTTAATTGTAAGCAACCTTTACGGGACGAGCACGGCGACACAGGCGGGCTTGATCCGTGTGTTGGTCTCGCCGCCGCCGTTTGAGACGCAACTGCCGAGTTTGAAATTGTTCCCCGGCCAGTCGTTACCGTTGGCGTTTGATATCAATGATTTCATTACGCCGGGATCAGCGAATAGCTATTCAGTGATTACGAATTTCCTGGGCTTGACATCTTTGAGTCATAGTACGGTGAATGAATTAAGTTACAGTAGTTCGACGGTAGGGTTAAATGCCTATGGAACGTCGAATGGGTTGAGTACCAATACGGTAACGAACCTGGTGAAATATTCGACTTACAAGATACAGGAGTTACCGAAGATTGGATTAACGCCGGGGTCGTCGTATGTGATAGATGTAGCGAATTATACCTTGAGTGACGGGGCATCGTTACCGCCGCCGTCGTTTGGGAATCCGAGTTCGATTACAGTGAGTGACTTTACCCGGGTAACGGCGTACTGGAGTGGAGATACGGCAGTAGTAGTCACCTCTTTGAGTCCCTTCTTTGGGGAGGTGGATGTGGATGTGATAGCGGCGCCCGTAGCGGCCCCGCCGTATGGCGTGGATATAGACAAGGAACGGATTGCGGTATTTACCAATTTGTTATCGAACGGGACGTTTAGTACATCCAATGATACGGCGGCGTATGCGTTGGAAGTAGCGCCGGGGCGGCCTAACTTGGCGACACAATCGTGGATGTCGAGTTATACGGATTTGGCGGGGACTCAAGCGGATGGAGTGTGGAGATTTACCTTTAATGATGCTTCCGATGGAGTGAAAGTAACCCCGTTCTCGTATAATTGGCTATCGGTATACACGACGCAAGGCGCCTGGTATATCGCGCGGATGCATGTAGTGTCGGATACGCCGAGCAATACGCATCAGACATTTTTATACTCCTACAGTAATTTAGTGAACGCGGGAGTAGGGACGAATATTGGGGCGAATGTATTATTCGGGACACCGACGGTATGGACGTGGATGGAATCGCCGTTCTTGCTGCATGTTGCGAGTACGTCGGCGTATCCGCAGTTCCAGTTGAAGGCGGGGGGAGCGGGTTCGATTTATGTAGACGAGTTACAATTTATCAAGGCGGCACCGACGTTGATAGATGCGAACCGGGCCAGTACGCGGTACAAGTATATTCATGGAGAATTTAATCAAGCGTCAGACACGGCGGATTGGGGACAGGAAGTGTATCTAGGTTCTTCCGGTGCGCCGGTATTTTCGGTGAGCAGTGGATATTTACGGGTAAACTTTGCGGGAGCGACGACGGGGAACCAGCTAGGGTTCAAATGGACAGCCAGTACGACCGGTAATGGAGAAGGGCTTGTGACACCGGAGGCGACTCCCGGCAGGCAGATTGGAGTACGATTAACCTTGACCAAGGAGACGGGGAGTTTCAATTCCTTATTGTTGGTGGTATTAACGGCGATAGGGGTACAGAGCAGCGGTCAATATGATTTTGCGATACCGCCGAGCAATCTGGTAGCGGAGGCGGGAGTGGGTGCGTTGGCAGAAGGAGAGTATCGGACCGTAGGGACAGCCCTAAATGGATATTATCAATTCCAGTTTGGGTTGCGCAGTGATGAACCGGGCATCTTGGATGTCAGTAATGTGGATTTTGACCGGGATGTGAATGATCCTACGTACTGAAAAATATAATTTGATTTACAGGGTTGGCATTTTTTTATCAGGAGTACTAAGATATATCGCAGAAAAACATAATCCTAACAACTCAATAAGGGAGGAAATGTATGACTTACGTAAAACAAATCCATAAACTAATTCTAACTTCCATTCTCATTCTTTCCATATTTCTGATGGGGGTAAATCCATGCCTGAAGGCACAGGAAGTCAAAGAAAAAACCGTTGTTACTCAAACGATAAAACTTCCGAAACCTAATCTGAAAAGCAATTTTTCACTGGAACAAGCGTTGGCAGAAAGACGTTCCACCCGAAATTATACCGATGACCCGCTCACGTTAGCGGAAGTCTCCCAGCTTCTCTGGGCTGCTCAAGGTGTTACGGATAGTAAAACAGGACACAGAACCGCTCCTTCTGCGATGGCAAAATATCCGTTGGAACTTTATGTAGCGGCCGCCCAGGTCAAAGGGCTGCCAGCCGGTCTCTATCATTATCAACCCACAGAACATCAATTGGTATTGGTGAAATCAGGGGATGTCCGAACGGATCTATCCACACAACCTTCTGTTACAACAGCACCCGCGGTATTCCTGTTCACCGGTGACTATGAAAGAATCGGCACCCGATTTGGGGACCGGAGTAAAATATTTATGTATCTGGAAACGGGACATGCCGCTCAAAATCTCTGTCTGCAGGCAACCGCCCTTCACCTGGGAACTGTCACAGTGGGGGGATTTGACCCGGTGATTCTGAAGAAATCTCTGTCCCTGCCGGATAAAGAAGAAGCTCTATACCTGCTGCCCGTGGGAAAACCTAAAAAATAAAGTTTCAAGTTTAAGGTTTCAAGTTATATAATGAGGCATCAGGAATTATTTTTCTCGGTGGATTTAAAGATAATTGCCTACGTGTTAATACACATCCAGTAAATACTAGAAGAATGAAAGTAAGAAATAATTGCGTTGCATTAGATTGAATAACCTTAAAATTAGGACACTCTTTTATATCCATTTTTTTAAAAAATAAAGGTTTGGGTTCAATTATTTGAGTAGTATCTAAACTGATTATCTCGGTAACCTTGTTTATACAGACTCTAACACGCTGATGTTCTACATCCATACCTAAATATGTACTTCTAATAGATATGAAGTAAAAACAAAAAATGAAACCCATTGTCAGCCATACTGCCACTACACTCACTACTCTCCATACTTTCCTTAACCTTACCTGAAATTTATCGCCTTCCTTTATTGCAAAACCAGAAATTATTGCTAATGCGCTCCATAATCCATAGTTAAGATTCCACGTATAAGAGTTTATTCTAGAATATTCTTGGA
Source organism: uncultured bacterium (assembly GCA_963768165.1). Classification (GTDB taxonomy): domain Bacteria; phylum UBP4; class UBA4092; order UBA4092; family UBA4092; genus CAVYHJ01. The sequence goes on from CAVYHJ010000003.1 coordinate 6,428, forward strand.
AGGATAAGTCTGCCAACTTTAAAAGAGTTTCTATTTGTATTTGTTCTGTCATATTATATTCTCATTTTAGGCGTATATTATCATAATATTTTTCTTCATACAAGTTCCGGACGCTTTCCTTTTGTGCCTTTCTGCTTACCTGTAATTCACCGTTTTATCTCGATTCGGTAGTGGAGGGGGACTGGAATTGCTAATAGCAACTCCAGTCCCCCTCCAGTAGTCTATCGTTATTCATTGGGGGTATTCTACGCTTGTGATAAGGGAAAAAAGAGTCATTACCTTAGTGCGAAATCCTTCGGATACTTCCTTGTCGTAATTTTTGTTAAGATAATTGGATGATTAGTTATTTCCAGGCGATTATAATCGGTTTCTTACAGGGGATTTCGGAATTATTTCCGATATCCAGCCTGGGACACAGTGTTATATTGCCCAAATTGGTGGGGTGGAATATCCATCAGAATGACCCTTATTTTCTAACCTTTCTTGTGGCGACACATTTAGCGACGGCGATTGTGTTATTTTTCTTTTTCTGGAAAGATTGGTTGAATATTATAAAAGGAATGGGACGTTCTTTGGCACAACGACAAATCAAGGAGAACGATTATTACGCCAAGCTGGGCTGGTTATTGGTAGTTGGGACGATTCCCACGGGGATACTCGGATTATTATTGGAAGAGAAGTTGCGCTCGTTGTTTGCGTCGGCACAATCCGCGGCATTCTTTTTAATTCTGAATGGAATTTTATTATACGGAGCGGAAATCCTACGCCGGAAAGCACCGGAAACACAGGATACTATGGAACCTGATCAACGGATCGCCAAATTATCTTGGGCACAAGCATTGGAAGTTGGAGTCTCACAAATCATCGCTCTGATACCTGGATTCTCCCGTTCCGGCGCGACCATGGCTGGGAGTTTATTAGTGGGATTATCCAATGAAGACGCGGCACGGTACAGTTTTCTATTAGCCACTCCGATTATCGGTGCTGCCGCGGCATTAAAAGTCCCTGAACTATTCAAACCGGAGAATCAATCGGTTGTTGGCCCGTCCATTGTGGGCGCGTTGTGCGCGGGTTTAGCGGCTTATTTTGCGGTAAAATTCCTGATGAAATTTTTCCATACCAACAAATTAACACCCTTTGCGGTGTATTGTTTTGTGGCAGGGATTCTCTCTTTTGGGATTCTTTTAATTATGCATTAGTTTTGGAACCGCTTTTAAACCAGGCAAAAATCCAACAACCTGCACCGGCGATAATTGCTGCCAGACAATGTTTGAAATGGATATGGTCGGAACCGGCGGTATAGCCGGGGAAATACGTAGGTAAATTTCCCGCCGCATGAGTTGCGTAGATATAACCCACCACAAAAAAAGCCAATCCAACTATTGTACCTAAAACTACCAACCCTATATTTTTATTCATAATAACCATCCTTTTATTTTAAATTAGTCATTTAGTATATCAAAAAAGACGTAATTGGATAGATTTGTTAATTCATTTTTTTATGATTATAATAATGTCTATGACCAAGGTGAAGAAATTGGGTATGATTTGGAAAACTTTGTATGTAGGGATTGTGTTGATTTTATTTTGTTCCTGCCAATCCAACAGCCAGGTCTCCTCACAAAATGACAATAAGAAACAAGTGAAAATTCAAGTAACCAGTCCAGCATTTGAGGAAGGTGGGATGATTCCCAAAAAATATACCTGTGACGATGAGAATGTTTCACCCCCATTAGCATGGACCAATGTTCCGAAAGATACGAAGAGCTTGGCATTGATATGCGATGACCCGGACGCACCGATGGGGACATGGGTGCACTGGGTGATTTTCAATCTCCCGTCGGATACAAAAGAATTAATGGAAAATATTCCCGTGCAAAAGAATCTTCTGAATGGTACTCAACAAGGAAAAAATGATTTTGGCAATACCGGGTATGGAGGTCCCTGTCCTCCCAGCGGAACGCATCGGTACTATTTCAAAATCTACGCGCTGGATATTGTACTTACGCAAGAGGCGGGAATAACCAAGGCGGAGTTGTTGAAAGCCATGAACGGACATATTCTTGCCGAGGGGCAGATTATGGGAAAGTATAAAAAGGCTACCCTCTAATCTTTGCGGGATCGTATCATGATCCAATATATTTACAAGAAACCGAGAATACTTTTCGTGGGAATAAACCCGCATTTAGGGTCGTATAAGAATGGCGTACCTTTTTCCAATAACAAGATGTTTTGGTATCTTCTCTCACAAGCGGGAATTCTCAAAGAGAAAAAAAACGAACTCCGGAATATTGAAACACTAAAACAAGTTTATAAAGATAAATGCAATACTGAATATAAATTGGGATTCGTGAATATTATCAATCGTCCCACACGCGATGTTACCGATATTAAGAAGGGCGAGGAACTGCCCGGGCGCAGAAAAATATTCCGTATTATAAAGATGGAAATGCCGAAGGTGGTGTGTTTCATCGGGAAGGTGACTTATGAAAAATATTTCGGATCAAAAGATTTTTCTTTTGGTTGGCAGGACAACGTTCACAAATCAAGAATCTTCGTGATGCATTTTCCATTGCGTGGAGAAGCAAGGATTAGAGTTCGGGAATTACGGGAGATTGCACGAGCGGCTAAGAAATGATTTTATTCAATTCCGTATTTTTTCATGCGATAGCTGAGAGTACGGCGGGTAATCCCGAGAATTTCTGCGGCTTTGGTTTGGTTATGATTAGCACGTTGGAGAGCGTTAATTAATATTTGTTTTTCCATATCTTCGAGGGTTTTACCGCTATCGAACGACGCGGAAGTATCACGCGTAATTTGCCCGCTTTGGACGGTGATGGGTAAGTCAGCGGGATAGATGGTTTCCCGGTTTCCCATGACAAGAGCGTGTTCAATGGCATTTTCCAATTCACGAATATTTCCCGGCCAAGGGTAATCCAGTAGGATTTGCAAAGTATCCGGCGCCAGTTGGGGTAAGGGAATATTTTGGGTTTTGGCGATGCGATCCAGGAAATAATTCACCAGTAAGGGGATATCGTCTTTGCGAGCGCGCAGGGGCGGAAGGTTGATGCCCACGACATTCAGACGGTAATACAAATCTTCCCGGAAAGTGCCATTTCTTAAAGCCTCTTCAAGATTTTTGTTGGTGGCGGCAATCACCCGGACATCCACGGTATTGGTTTTACTGTCGCCGACTTTTTCGAATTGGCGTTCCTGGAGTACGCGCAATAATTTGACCTGTGTGGTGAGCGGGATGTCGCCGATTTCGTCAAGAAAAATGGTTCCCCCATTGGCGGTTTCGAACCGTCCCATGCGATTTTGGATTGCGCCGGTAAATGCGCCTTTGACATGGCCAAACAATTCTGATTCAAGGAGAGATTCAGGAAGCGCGGCGCACACGGCTTTGACAAAAGGCCCATCTTTTCGCGGGGAATGATAATGAATCGCCTGTGCTACCAGTTCTTTTCCCGTACCGGATTCACCGCGTAATAAAGCGGTGGTGGAGGTGGAAGCTACCTTTTCAATTCGCGCGAATACTTCTTTCATGAGAGAAGATTGTCCAATGATATTTTCCACCTGAAACTTCTGGCCTATTTTCTTCTTGAGTTCTTTGTTTTCGGATTTTAGTTGATGATGTTCGAGAATGCGCTTTGCCAAAATCCGTAATTCGTCAATCTTTACAGGTTTAATGAGATAGTCGGCGGCACCGGCTTTTAGTGTCTCGATGGCGGATTCGACACTTCCAAAAGCCGTAACGATGACGACAGGGGTATCTGGGGTATTGCGGTTAATCCAGCGGAAGAGTTCGAGACCGTCTACACCGGGCATCCGTAAATCCGTAAACACAATATCGTACGGATTATTTTTTAAAAGGCTGATGGCGGTTTGTCCATTTTCCGCAGTGGTTACTGCATAGCCTTCCTTTTCCAAGACTTTTCGGAAAATATCGAGCAACTTGATTTCGTCATCCACTACTAGAATCGAAACATTCGTATCCACTATTTTTAGTGTTCCCTTCGTTTGGTTTCCCTCACACCATACCTCTCCAGAGTGAGGAGAGGGAGTCAAGGAATGAGGTTTGTTATCTCCAATGCCCCGGAACCCAAATCCAAGCCCTTCCGTCCCATTCATACTGACCGGGAACCCAAGCACCCGGTGGTGGAGGAAGCGGCGGTGCGCCCGGCGCAACAATCACTACGCCTGGTGGCGGTGTGGCAACAACGGTTGTGACACAACCCGACATGAAGATGAGAATTGTCGCAAGTACCAGTAAGCAGGCAATCCATCTATATAAATTATGTTTCATATCGTATACTCCTTTCTTATTACAAAGTTAGATTCATTCTTACTCGAAGGTCTCTGACCGAGAGATGATAGCTCAGTAGGACACCTTCGCGCAAGATTTTTTGTAGAGGCAGATACGTGGGTCTGCCTCTACTTTTTAAAATAACCAATTGCCTCTTCGCCCGAAATTAAGGAGGAGGCGGGGGAGGCGGTATCGGTCCTGGAGGCGGTGGTACAGGTCGTACCGGTGGCGGTGGCCCCGGAGGAGGAGGCGGTCCTCCAGCTACGGTTGTATAACATCCTAATAGATAAACGGATGTTATTACCAAAACCAACCCAATGACAAACCAACGTGCGATTTTTCGTATCATATTTAGATGTCTCCTTTCTCTATCCAAGTTTCATTATTAATCAAAACTACACAATCTACAAGCCAACTTACGGTCGAGGAGGAGGCGGAACCCTTTCCCAATGAGCCGCGACCCAATGCCGGTACGGGCCTTCACCTTCCCAATGACCCCGGATCCAATTCCAACCCGGTCTGGGCGGTGGAAGTTCATCTTTTTCCCAACGACCCGCAACCCAAACCCGGTTCGGACCTACACCTTCCCAGTGTCCTTCAATCCAAACCCAACCCGGACGCGGAGGAGGCGGTGGCGCTGGCCGTGGCGGTGGTGCTTCATTTATTGTGCAACCCGCTAGAGGAACCAATATTGCCGCTATTGCAAGAAGGGCTACCCATAATTTTCTTTTCATACTGAATTCACCTCACTCTCCAAAATAGGTTTTAAATTATATTACATATTGTGACAAATATTTCTGACCTAGTAAAAAATCATTTTACCAAATCATCCATGGAGATATCGGATAAATATATTGTCAGGGATCCTAAATACATCATTTCCACCTAAATTTATATAATGCAGAATAAGTGCCAGTTTTCGTCAATTGTGCCATTTTGGCACGATGGGAAATTTTATACAAATGTATAAAAATTTAATTCCAATAAAATCAATGTTTTCTAAAATTCGATAATTTCATCACCACAAACTTTTTCATTGTGGTTCTTCTTTATAATATCTTAAAGTGTACCTTTTAGTATACTCTGATAGACGGGATGGAACAATATGTACGACAAAACAAGTAATTGGGAATAACCTGACTAATGAAAGTATTCAGATTGGTATCCCTAACCCGTCTGTTCCAATGGAACCTTATTATTTTCTACCAATTAAGGTGACTTTCTTATAACGAAATTCATTGCATTGACCTTTTTTAAGAAAATGTGCTACGGTGAGTGAAATGAAAAAATATTTTTTTCTTTTCTGGATCACTCTTCTTTCAATAGTTTGTTGGTATTGGGTCTATCTAGGTACTTTTAATGAAAATTGGATAAATCCATTTTCTGATATTTGGGATTATGCCCAACAAGCGCGGGAACTTTATCGCGGACATGGATTCACCTCTTTATTCACTTATCCTATCGTTCTCCCCTATACCCAAGACGGTCTTTTTTATAATCTATGGAGACCTCCTGTATACCCTTACATGGTTAGTCTAATTTTTCGATGTATCGGCGGACCTTCTATTCATGGATTGGTTTATCTCAATGGTATATTTTATGTTTTAACCTGTGTTTTGGTTGCTGGAATATCAGAAAAATTATTCAACCGGCAGACAGCTTGGATTGCCGGGATACTTTACATCTTTTCCTTGAATTCCGTGCACTATAGTATTTCCGGTCTATCGGAACCCGTATTTGTTTTCCTTGTAACTTTATTTTTCTTTCAATTTTATCAATATCTCAGCCAGCCTTCCGTACGAAAATGGGTTAATATAAGAATGGGAATACTTTTAGGATTGGGTTTATTATTACGAAGTGAAATGATTTTCTTTCTTCCCGCCGTAATCTATTTCCTCTGGAGAGTAGATCGCTTAAGAAGAAAAGGGGACTTGATTCTTGTTTTATTTATTGCAGTTTTATTAATGATACCATGGTGGGTTCGAAATTACCGAATCACCGGAAATCCGTTTTTCAATATGAGCACAAATCTAGTCTGTATGTTTACTCCATCCTATCCGGGATGGAGCCGATTCCGAATGATTACTCAATCCAACAATCTAATCGAATTCATCTGGACGCATTCATCAGAAATTAGTATAAAATTTATTAAATTGCTTATTCACAATCTTTGGAATTTGTTTTGTCTACATACTCCCATGGTTTTATTGTTTGTCGCATCTATTTGGAAAACTCATTCATCACCAATTAAAAAACTACGAATATTTGTTTGCGTCTGTATCATTATTCATTGTATAGGGGTATCTTTTTTAGAATCAGATATTCGGTTTTTTCTTTGTTATTTACCGATAATTATAATTCTAGGGACAGACGTTTTAATAAGAGGATGCTATCTGATCAATACCCTTTCCAATTTTCGAAAACAATGGCTGATGCCCATCATTGTGTTAATTTTGATACTCCCGACCTTCATTTGGTGGAAATCTGAATTATCGAAGGAAAAAACTTCGAAAACCCAGAGATTTTTCGGTCTGTCAGAATATGTATCTCAGCACACTCTAAAGGAATCTGTTCTGGTTACAGATATTCCAGACAAAATGGCATGGTATATGGATCGGCATACAATTTGGTTACCTGAATTAAATGATTTATCTTTGATTCAGCAGAAATATTCGAATATTGATGGGATTATTTTAACCCCTGCAATTTTGAGCTTAACTTCTGATCCGGAAGTGGTGGAATGGAGAACTGTTTATAATAATCATAACCCTATCACTGGTTTTGACTTAATCTATACTTTCCCGGACGGTACAGTATATTATCAAAAGGGAAAATTGCTCTGAGAACATCCAGCAACTCGTTGTATTGTTTTCCCTTTGGGATTATACTAACATGTGAATGATTAGTGCCCTTTTGAAATAATGACTTTTGTTTGGCGAAAATAAACTATGCAGTCCCAATCTGCCAAAATCATGATTCGTCGACCGGCTGTCGCAGGACAGTTTTATTCGGAGAATCCCGAATCCCTTTCCAGTGAAATTGATTCATTCCTAGAAAAAGCATTAGTAGAGACTCCTCCCAGCGATCCGATTGCGCTCATTGTTCCGCACGCCGGATATGTTTTTTCAGGTTGGGTAGCAGCCTATGCTTACAAAATTTTGGTGGGGAAAAAGTTCGACACGGTTATTCTTGTCGGACTCTGCCATCGCGGATTGGAAGGTGTTTCGGTATATGATAAAGGCTGGTTTACAACTCCGCTCGGAGATATCGAAATCAACGCCGAAATGGCAAAACAAATTATGGATTACGCTCCCGGTATCATCCAATCCTATCCCGAAGCCCATGCACAGGAACATTCTCTCGAAGTTCAAATCCCTTTTTTACAGCGCACTTTGCAAAACTTTAAAATTGTACCAATATTGGTAGACGAAACCAAACTCAGTCCCAAACTGGCAGAAGCTATTGTCCATGCAATTCACAAAATACAAGGAAAAGCTTTACTGATCGGTAGTACTGATTTGACCCATTATCCCAAGTATGAAGATGCCAAAAAAGTCGACATTGCCACCATCGAAGCAATCCTTTCTCTGAATCCCGATCGGCTGGATAAAGTAAACGAAAAATGGCTTACGAAAGATATTCCCAATTTGCATTGCGCTCTTTGCAGTGAAGCGGCGATTAAGACCGTTCTTTATGCCGCCAAACTTTTGGGAGCGAATAAAGCAACTTTGTTAAAATCCGCCAACTCCGGCGATGTCCCTATTGGAGAAAAATACCAGGTAGTCGGATATGCTGCCATTTCCATTATGCGGACCAACGGGAAGAAAGATTCTCCACCTGCTTATGAGGAGATTGAACCGGAAGCAGTAGTGTGCGCGCCGGATAGTATGCAGCTCGATGACTCCGCAAAAAAAGAATTATTGCTTATCACTCGTAGAACGTTAAATGATTGTGTTCACGGGAAGGACGTCTCGAGAATTATTTCTTCTCATCCCCAATTGAAACAACACATGGGTGCTTTTGTTACATTATATAAACAAGGTGAATTACGCGGGTGTATCGGCAGGTTTGAACCCGATACCCCCGTCAAAGACGTGGTACGGGATATGACCGTCGCCGCGGCACTCGAAGATCCTCGGTTTTCTTTTGTCACGCCTGACGAATTAGACCATATTAAAATAGAAATTTCCGTTCTTACTCCCCGTCGGAAAATTCACGATATTTCAGAAATCAAAATTGGTACTCACGGGCTTTATCTAAAAAATGGATGGTATACCGGTACTTTACTGCCGCAAGTTGCGGTTGAATATAAATGGGACACGAAAACTTTTCTTTACCATACCTGCGTCAAAGCGGGGCTCCCACCCGATGCCTGGAAAGACAAAGACACTGAAATCTACGTCTACTCCGCCATCATTTTCCACGAAGAATAGTTTTTAAGCTATAATATCTTTCCAATTTTAAATACTAAAGTTTCCTAAATTAGATACATGAACTTTCAAGAAATAATACTAAACTTGCAAACCTATTGGGCGAAACAAGGTTGTGTGCTTCAACAACCAACGGGAATTGAAGTCGGTGCCGGAACATTCAATCCCGCGACCTTTTTGCGTGCGCTTGGCCCTGAACCCTGGAAAGTCGCTTATGTGGAACCCTGCCGTCGTCCAACCGATGGGCGTTACGGTGAAAATCCCAACCGGTTGCAGCATTATTATCAATTTCAAGTTTTGATTAAGCCTCCGCCTAAAGATATTCAACAAATCTATCTTCAATCCTTAACCCAACTGGGGATTAAGTTGGAAGAACACGATATTCGTTTTGTCGAAGATGACTGGGAATCCCCGACACTCGGTGCCGCGGGATTGGGTTGGGAAGTTTGGCTGGATGGAATGGAAGTCACCCAATACACCTATTTCCAACAAGCAGGCGGTATCGCGCTCAATCCTATTTCTTGTGAATTAACCTATGGTTTGGAAAGAATCGCCATGTATATCCAGGGGAAAAATAATATCTTCGATATCCAATGGGTGGACGGGGTTACTTATCGGGACGTTCATCATCAAGGAGAAGTCGAAGGGTCTAAATATAATTTTGAATTGGCGGATGTAGCAATGCTCTTGGATTTGTTTAATAAGTTCGAAGCCGAGGCGAAACGATTGCTGAAAGCGGGGCTGGTTTTACCGCCCTATGAATATACCTTGAAATGTTCTCATACGTTTAACCTCCTGGATGCGCGCGGTGCCATCTCAGTTACCGAACGCACCCAATATATCGGTCGGGTCCGTGCCCTTGCCCGCGCTTGCGCTCAAGCTTATCTGAAACAACGGGAAGAACTCGGATTTCCCATGTTGAAACACTAGGCTTTCTTACAACTACTATAACCGCCCCTTTACAGTTTTTCGATTTCGCAGTAAACTTTCCCTCGAAATTGTTTTGGGACAACATGAGCCCAATAGTTAAAAGTATGGCATTGATTTGTATTGAAGGATACCAGCTGGATGCAAAGAAGATTCTCTTCCGAAGAAGGATCGGAGTTGATGACCCTGAGTTTCCGGGTTTGAATGGTCAAATATAAGCCATTCTTTTAAATTAAAAATTTGGTTTAAGAAAGATTGAGGTCATGAAGGCCGCTAATAAATATAGTAAGGGAAGTAAATTGGAAATATTCTTTAGGAACCATTGGCCAATTGTCTTGGTTGTTATAGCTCTTGCCCTGGCGATAGAAACCATTTATATTGCCGCTGTCGCTGTCAATAAACATTCCCTGATTTATGCTCTTGACGACCCATATATCCATATGGCAATGGCTAAAAATTTCTCGCAACATGGTGTTTGGGGAATCACCCCTTATGAATTCAGCTCCTCTTCTTCTTCGGTACTCTGGACTTTATTATTATCTTTGGTTTATTTTTGTTTTGGTGTCAATGAAATAGCTCCTTTTCTCCTAAACTTACTTTTTACTTGTTTCTTATTTATCACGATGTATTCATTCTTACGCAGGGCACGCTCCTTTCCACTTTATAATCTATGTGTGTTAGCAGTTTTTACGGTATGTACTCCCATCCTGGCGATCATCTTCATGGGTCAAGAACATATTTTGCAAATATGGATCGACCTTTTACTGGTTTATTTTACTGGAAAAGTCCTTGCGCGAGATGAAAACCCTTCCAGAGCAATCCATATTCGATATTTGTATCTATTGTGTCCCTTGGCAACAATGATCCGATTTGAAGGAATTCTCCTAGTGTCCATTGTCTGCTTGTTATTTCTATTACGAAAAGAGTGGAAGACAGGAGCAATTTTACTCTTTCTTTCTTTTTTGCCAATTGTTTCCTATGGGTTGGTATCTTGGGAACACGGATGGTATTTCCTGCCCAATTCTGTCTTGCTGAAAGGGGTTCTCCCTTCTTCTGGATCATTGTTGGATTACATTCGATTTACAGCCACTTCCGTTCAAAAAGGACTTCATGACCTCATCCTTTTACCCTATCTATACTATTTAATTGCTTTTGGAATTATACTCGTAGTCTTGAGTTATTTGCGTGAACATCAATTTTGGAATGAAAATATTATCTGGCTGCTGATTTTTCTGGTTATCACTTTCATCCATTTATCATTCACCCAATCTACCTATCATTTTATTCAATTCGGAAGAAACCTTGCGTACATTCGCGCCTTGGGTCTTTTCGCCTTTGCAATGGCTCTTATAGAATTGGTTAATTTCATTATGCAGAATATCTCCGACTCGATAAAAAGAATCACTCTGTCCGGGATTATCTGTTTAAGTGTTTTGGTTCTCGGCATATACCTGGCGGATACAAGTCACTTGGATTTTTCCAAAATACCGAACGCCACAAATAATATATATGAACAGCAATATCAGATGGGTTTGTTTCTAAAAGAGTTTTATAATGGAGAAGCTGTTGCTTTAAATGATATTGGTGCGGTCAATTTTTTGGCAGATATTCATTGTATCGATATCTGGGGGATTGGAACGCTGGAAGTTGCCCGGAGTAAACTAAATAAAGAATATGACCGTAATGTTATTGACAGAATCACAAAATCAAGTGATACAAAAGTAGCCATTGTCTATGACTGGTGGTATAAAGAGAATGGGCCGGCAGAGTTAACTCCCGGGAGACCAGATGGGTTACCTGCACAATGGGTGAAAGCTGGAGAATGGAGATTTCAGAATCAGAATATTGTAGTTTGTGGTGGGAGTATTCTTTCCTTTTATGCGACAGATTCGTCCGGTGAACAACGTTTGATTCAAAATCTACAAAGATTTTCGCAAAAAGTGTCTCCACAAGTAATCCAAATTGGAAAATATATAGATAATTAAAAGAAACTTGAATGGTTTATGAATTTACCTTATACCGACTAAAGTTGACCAAACTATGAGTGCCAAAGTTAAAAGTGCCTCTTTAATGGGGATCGAAGGTTATCCCGTCGAAGTCGAAGTAGATGTCGAACGTGGATTGCCCAAGTTTACCACCGTGGGATTACCGGATGCGGCGGTCAAAGAAAGCCAGGATCGTGTTCGGTTTGCGATTAAAAACTCCGGGTTTGAATTCCCCAAAGGACACATGACCGCCAACCTCGCACCGGCGGATGTTAAAAAAGAAGGTTCGGCATTTGATCTCCCCTTGGCAGTTGGGATACTGCTTCTCACCCGCCAAATGCGCGCGGATGAAATCGAGAAATACATTCTCGTCGGCGAACTTTCTCTGGAAGGGGTCCTGCGTCCCGTACGTGGCGCCTTATCCATCACCGACATGGCGAAAAATGCCGGGTATAAAGGCGTGATATTGCCCGTGGAAAATGCCGATGAAGCCGCTGTCGTTGAAGGGATTGAAGTCTATGGTGCCAAAAACCTCGACGAGACTGTTAGCTTTCTGCAAAATGGGGATACCCTTGTCCCGCATCAAATAAATTTGCCATCCGTTTTTCAAGCATTCTCCAAATATCATTTGGATTTTAACGATGTCAAAGGACAGGAATCCGCCAAACGCGCTATTGAAGTTGCAGCCGCAGGCGGACATAATGTCATCATGGTTGGTCCCCCCGGCTCCGGCAAAACCATGTTGGCGAAACGCATTCCCACGATTCTTCCCCAAATGTCTTTGCAGGAAGCCGTTGAAACTACTAAAATTCACAGTGTTGCCGGACTCATTCCGCCCAAAACAGCACTCGTGGCAACCCGCCCGTATCGCAGTCCCCATCACACCATTAGCGATGCCGGACTTATCGGCGGGGGTGCGATTCCTAGACCCGGGGAAGTCAGCCTCGCCCACAATGGTGTACTCTTTCTTGATGAATTGCCCGAATTTCACCGCAATGTTCTTGAAGTCCTCCGTCAACCCTTGGAAGATGGCGTCGTCACGATTTCCCGTGCCGCCGTTTCTCTCCAATTCCCGGCCCAATTCATGTTAGTCGCCGCCATGAATCCGTGCCCCTGTGGAAATCTCACCGACCCCGCGAAACAATGTTCCTGTACCCCCACTCAAATTCAACGCTACATCGGGAGAATCTCCGGCCCTCTCTTAGACCGCATTGATTTGCATATCGAAGTCCCCGCGGTCAAAGTGCAGGAACTCTCCGCTACCCGCACTGGGGAACCCTCGGAACAAATTAGAGAACGGGTCAATAAGGCTAGACAAATTCAACTCACCCGTTTCAAAGGCAGAAAACATCTCTATTGCAACGCCCAAATGTCCTCCAAAGACGTCCAAAAATATTGTGAACTGAATAACGAATGTCTCCGGCTCATTGAAATGGCTACCAAAAAACTCGGACTCTCCGCCCGCGCCTATGACCGTGTCCTTAAAGTCTCCCGTACCATCGCAGACCTCGAAGGAACCGAGACCATCACCCCCGCCCACCTCTCCGAAGCCATCCAATACCGCAGTTTGGATAGGAATTTGTGGAAGTAATTTTACAAATAAAAGAAAGTATAATAGACTTTTATCATGATTAAAACGATTGAAATCAAAAATTTTAAATCCATAGAGCACATTAAATTTAATTGTAAAAAGGTTAATATTTTTATCGGAGAACCGAATACTGGGAAATCAAATATATTGGAAATTATTAGTACATTGGGTTTTGTTAGGGCTAAACCTGAAGAAATTATTCGCTTCGAAGATAAATCTGATTTGTTTTTTGATAAAGATATTAAAAAACCCATTCAACTTTTAACGGATTCTTTAAATCTTCACATAGAACTTAAGGATAGTAGTTTAGTTACTACTGTAACTGATAAAAAGACTAATCTTGAAGTTATGCAATATTCAGAAAATGGTGGTTTCGCTGCAGACGAATATATATCACCTGTTTACTATTATAAATTTAAGCAATTAAGATCGTTTCCTGGAAAATTTGGAAGTTATTTACATCCACCTAATGGTAAGAATCTTCTTGAAATAATTCAGACTAATAAATCTTTAAGAAACCTATTAACAAATCTCTTGGAAGAGTATGGTCTTGAATTAGTGGTTAAACCTTATGCCAATGAGAACAAAATTGAGATACAGAAGAAACTTGATAACCTTGTTATTTCCTTTCCATATTCGCTTATATCTGATACACTACAGCGGGTTATATTTTATCTGGCAGCTATCGAAACCAATCAAAACTCAGTCAATATCTTTGAGGAACCGGAGGCGCATACTTTTCCTTACTATACAAAATTAATTGCGGAAAGAATTGCCATGGATGAAACGAACCAATACTTTCTGAACACCCATAACCCTTATATGCTTCTCTCTCTTGTGGAGAAAACTAAAATGAAGGATATCGCGGTGTTTGTGACATATCTGGAAGATTATAAAACAATGGTTAAGGCTGTTCCTAAAAAAAAGTTGGGCGAATTACTGGATTTGGAATCCAGCGTATTTTTTAATCTAGAAAAGTTTTTAGAAAGATGATTCATCTGGAATGTTACAATGATCAAATCCTGGTTCAAGCCTTCGGCTTTGTTAAAAAGTCTATTACCCATTCTGGTGATAAAGGAAAAGTATGTAATGATTTAAATGATTCCATAGACTCAATTGGACTTATAGACGAAGATCCAGATAGTGCTCAACCCAAATATGTTAATAAATGTGAGATTATTAAGTCCGAACTTGATATTGTAATTCGACTTCACAAGAAGAAGAAAAATATTCTAATTATACTCTGCCCACGATTAGAAGAATGGGTATTACAAACTGCAAGAGAATCACATGTGGATATAACTCAATATAATTTACCGGATAATCCTAAAGAATTACATTCGATTTCAAAACAACAAAGAAACAGACTTTTACAGTTTATTCAAGTTGCAAAAGGAAACAGCCCAAGATTAAAACTATTGGGAAAATTATTAAAAAGACAAGATTTGGATATTTAAATTTGCCTATTCTGATGTCCCCCTCCTATTGACAATCTCAATTTATTGTACTTAGGCAGGGACTTCCTACTCTGTCAACCATTTATTTTCCAATGCTTTTTCTTCCATTCAAAACACATAATTTAAAATTCAAAATTATTTATTCTATTCACCCAGATTTGAAATATGTATAATAATCTATTCAAGATAATAGGTTATATTAACAATTTGCAAAGGTAACCGATTATGTTATTCGACAAATCCTTAATAGCATTCATCCCCACCGTTCAACCCGATAAAGCCCTTGCTTTCTATCGTGATACTCTTGGGCTCAAACTAATCAGCCAGGATCAATATGCTATTGTATTTGATGCCAACGGCACCCCGCTCCGTATTACCATTGTCCCGGAATTGCACCCCCAAAACTTTACAGTCCTTGGTTGGAACGTCCCGGACATTACCTCCACCATCTCATCCCTCACTAGAAAAGGCGTAGTCTTTGAAAAATATAACTTTTTGAAACAAGACTCTCTCGGCATCTGGACATCCCCCTCCGGTGCTAAAATCGCCTGGTTTAAAGACCCCGACGGTAATCTTCTCTCCCTTTCCCAAATGCCTCAGCTTTAATTCCAAGCCTTCATTTGACAAGGCACCCCGTTTCTCAGTAAGATTTATCTCCGATAATATAATTCAATTTCCACAGGAGGAAAGAATATGAAATACAGCAAGAAGTTTCTGCCGCTTTTGATTGGCGCGGTGATTCTATGCCAATCGGGCTTTTCCGCCAGTCTTTATAAAGGAATGAGTTGGGCGGTCGGCCAATGGGCGCAATACCAAATGAAAAACGATAGACAAGATATCCAGGTAAAATTTTCCATCACGGGTTCGCAAATCATAGATGGAAAGACCTATTATTGGTTTGAACAGTCTATGGATACACCGCAGGGCCACATGATTATGAAAATGTTACTTTCTCCCGGCGATTCAGAACCCAAACAGATGATTCAAAAAATGGGGAACCGACCGGCAATGGATATGACTTCCATGATGCAATCGGGCAGGGGACAACGAAATAAACCGCCCTTCCATAGGGATGAGGATATTAATAAAGGTACCATAGGCGTGGAATCTGTTACTGTACCGGCGGGGACATTCCTTGCTACTCATGCCAAAATCAATGTCCAGGACAGCAAAGAAACCCATGAAGTCTGGGTATCTTCCAAAGTGCCGATTATAGGGGCTGTAAAATCAATGTCCAGCGGAGCGTTTAATTCTACCCTAACGTTACTCAAGTATGGGACTTCAGGTGCGACTACGGAAATTACCGAAACGCCTCAAAAATTCGATATGAACAATATGATGATGCATCGGGGAAGTCCTTCCGGCGAATAATCTTATTGAAATAATTTTTAATTGACATTTATCCGGGATGGTCTATACTTTAATTAGGCGAAGGGAATGGTAACAGGAGAATAAGGAATTCAATCTGTTGCTAGAAGAAAGGATCGGGTTATGGCACAATCCGATACAGCCGAACTAAAGATAGACCATCCGGATTTATCCAACCTCTTGGCGCCTTATTCCAACAAATGGGTGGCATTATCTCCTGATGAATCGCAAGTCATTTCTGTCGGCTTAACTCCACTGGAAGTGATTCATAGCGCGCAAAAATTGGGTATCTCTCAACCTATATTGACGCATGTCCCTAAAAATCATATTCCACATGTGATTTAGATTTTATTGGAAAGGAGATTTCTATGAAATTAGCGTTTCGTGAATTCCCTTTACGGGAGTCGCAGGCTTTTCCAGATCAAACAAGCATGTTGCGTCCGGTGATTCCTGTCACCATAAGGCATCCCAATCATTTGGAAAAACAATTGACCCTGCATTGTATTATTGATTCTGGGGCGGATCATTGCATGTTCCCCACAAGCATCGCTTCGGTGTTGGACCTTTATCGAGTGGACTCCGGTCCGGCTTGGGCTTGGGCGGGATGTGAAGATACTGTACTGGTGGCGCATCTGCATCCGGTTATTTTGGACATTGGAGAGTATCACTGGGAATGTCCCGCGCTCTTTTCACATGACCTCAATCACGCACCCTACGGAATCCTCGGATTGGAAGGTTTCTTTGATCATTTCAATGTTCAAATTGATTATAGAACCCTGGCAATCGAGATGATTCCGAATCTCTGAAAATAGAAAATATCAGCATACGCATTTAGTTCAATGACGATGGTAATAAGTACCATTTCGTAAATCTTTCTTTTTTATCTTTTCCTCATCCATTGATTTCAATAGAGTTATAAATTATGAAACTATTGGTACACCTATTGCGTCTTATATATGTATAGATTAGTTGAACAAACAATATTTTCCAAGGGGGAAAATAAAATGGCACTCTTCAGTATTCGGTTACAAAAGGATGTAGAAAATAATTTAACCCAGTTGGGTCTTGATTTGCATGGTTTGGATGTTCTCGTCATTGATGGACATGTTAATTTGACGGGTAATTTCTCCCTTTTGGATTCCAACCAGCCATTAACCGAAACTGACCTTCAACGAATCAAAGGTTCCCTCTATAGAATCCCAGGAATTAATTCCATCAGTTGCCGCCCGGTGGAAAAGCACGTCTACGCGTAGCATGTAGATTCTGGCACTGGGCTAATTTGTATAACACCTCAATTTTCGAAAGTAATATATTGAAACTATGGGAATACAAAAGGGGAATATCTAGTATTTTTCTATAGACTCAAAAGTCTTTTTATCTTTATAAAAATTCGAGATTATCGTCCTATATTTATCTTGATCATTAATACCGTAATCATTAAAATAAAGTGGAACATTCGGTTCGTCTAGTTGAAGCTTAGTTATAAATCCCTGAAATTCACCTAAATCCTTTTCAATAGGTTCAATTTCTGGATTGTAGCGCATATTTTCCAATTCCTGTAACAATGTTACTAATCCCTCTTCATAAAAATCACGGGAATGATATGCCTCACCATTGAATACATCAGAAATTCTTTGAAATTCATTTTTGGGGATATGAGATAGATCAGTTGTTATTCGGGAAAACATGTTGTCTATTTCATCCATACGGCTTGCTATTTCCGAAACAAGTTCATTCCTTTTTGCGTCTTTTATTTGATAACTGTGATAGATTGAAAAACAAACACCTATAAGGAGTATAATAAACGGTGTACCTAAGAGTTTATATAGGGGATGTTCCAAAAAGTTGTTTAGTTTTTCCCATTTCTTTTTCTCTTCTTCTTTTTTAACTTCGGGTATATTGTCGGTCATAATGAGATAGATTATACCCCACATCCAATATGGGTATCTATACGTGTCTTCGATTCAATTTCTTGACCTGACCCCTTATCTTTGCTAAAGTTAGATGCACCCAGTAGAAAGGTAAAGGTTTATTGATGGCACGGGTGTCTACATCCAAAACAGAATATTCTGTCATAGGGAAATCTCTCCCTCGTCCGGACGGTTGGGATAAAGTCACCGGCAAAGCGGAATTCTCCGATGATATTCAATTCGCGCATTGTTTAACGGCAGTCATTAAAACTGCCAATGTCCCCCACGCAGAAATTCTTTCCATAGATACCAGTGAAGCGGAAAAAATTCCCGGTGTCCATGCCGTCATTACTGCCAAAGATATTCCGGGAGAAAACCAGGTTGGCGTCATTATCCATGACCAGCCTTGCATTGCCGATAAAAAAGTCCGTTATCGCGGAGAAGGGGTCGCTGTAGTCGCCGCTGATTCCCGCGAAATTGCCGAAGAAGCCTGCAAGAAAATCAAAGTTGAATATAAAGAATTACCCGGAATATTCACAGCCAAAGAGGGATTCGCCGACAAGATTCAGCGCATTCATGAAAAAACCAATATCGCCACTTCTCTAAAAATTCGCAAAGGCGATGTCAGCAAAGCCTGGGAAAAAGCGGATGTAATTATCGAAGACGAATATCACACTCATCATCAGGAACATGCTTATATTGAAACTTTGGGTTGCGCTGCCGTTCCCGGCAAAGACGGCTCCATCACGATTTATGGTTCCATGCAATGTCCTTTTTATGTTCAAAAAGCCGTCTCCACCGTCATGGGCTTGCCGTATAGCAAAGTCCGCGTAATTCAAACGGCTACGGGCGGAGCGTTCGGCGGAAAAGAAGATGTCCCTTCGGAATTTTGTTCTAAAGCCGCTATCCTTGCTCAGAAAACCGGTCGTCCCGTAAAGATTATCCTGACACGGGAAGAAGATATTTACATGACCAGCAAACGCCATCCCTTTGATGTCAAAGTCAAAATCGGTGCAACCAAGGACGGGAAATTAATCGCTTGTGAAGTGCTGGCACTGGCGGACGCTGGCGCCTTTGCGACACTCTCCCCCGTGGTCATTTTCCGTGCCACAATTCATGCCGCCGGAACGTATGTCATTCCCAATGTTCACGTGGATGTCTACGGAGTCTATACTAACAATATGCCGAGCGGTGCGTTCCGCGGATTCGGTTCTCCGCAGGTTCATTTCGCCATTGAATCCATCATGGATCAACTGGCAGAAAAATTGAACATGGACCCGATTGATCTCCGATTAAAAAACGCACTCAAAGTCGGTTCACGCACTTGCACCAATCAACTGCTTAAAGAAAGTGTAGGTCTGGTTGAAACCATTGACCTCGCACGCAAAGAAAGTCACTGGAATAAAAAACGCAAAGAACTTGCAAAACATGGCAGAAACGGAAATCAATTTGCGAAAGGAATTGGCGTTGCCGTCGGATGGTACGGTAATTCCCTTGGTTCCAAAGGATGGTATCTTGATGGAGCCGGAGCCAATGTCCAACTTCTTGCCGATGGGACCGCGACTGTAGCTATCGGCGGGACAGAACTTGGTCAAGGCGCGACCGTCATCGCCAGCCAAATTGCCGGTGAAACTCTCGGTCTCGCTATCGAAAAGATTCAATTCCTCACACCCGATACCAGCATGGTTCCAGACAGCGGTCCGACCGTTGCCTCCCGCACGACCACCATCAGTGGCGGCGCGGTGCTCAATGCATGTCGGGAACTGGTCGAAAACATTACGCCGACAGCCGCTAAATTATTGAAATGTAAACCCGCCGATGTCCGGTTGAAAGAGGGTAAAGTTTATTCGGTGAAAAGTAAGAATAAATTTATCACTCATCAGGACTTGGTGAAGGAATGTTACTCGAATAATATTCATCTTGCCGCGCAAGGCTGGTTCCTCGCGCCTAAAGTTGAATGGGATATGGAAACAGGTCTCGGTGAACCTTATTATGCTTACTCCTTCATGACGCACATTGCCGAAGTGGAAGTAGACAGATTCACAGGTCAGGTGAAGGTTGAAAAAATCACAGCCGTGCACGATATCGGCACGGTCATTAATCCCAAACAAGCCTCCGGTCAGGTGGAAGGGGGACTCGCGCAAGGAGTAGGTTATTCTGTCTATGAAACTTTCAAGATTGAAAAAGGAATTCCCAAGACTCGCAATTTTACGACTTACATTATTCCCACTGCTCTGGATGTCCCGGAAATTAATGTAAAATTTGTAGAATGTCAGGAATCGCACGGTCCTTTTGGCGCGAAATCTCTCGGCGAACCACCCATCATTCCTATCGGTGCTGCCATCGCCAACGCCGTCTATAACGCCACCGGCGTCCGTGTCAAAGAACTCCCCATCTCCGCCGAAGTCATGTGGAAATATATGCAAGAAGCAGGAAAAATATAACTTACGATATAATATTGTGATAGGAGATATATATGGCAACGGTAAATACACTTATCAAACCTTCATCAAGACAATTGGAAAAACTCATTCGTCAATTGCCGAATGGAGAACGTATTCGTCTTTTATCCCGTTTTCAAGATGAGTTGCTTGAAAATCGTTTAGAACAGATTTTTAAAAAAGGGAGAAGTTTTGCCAAAAAGAAGGGGATAAAAGAGTCCGATATTCTCGATGCTGTAATGGAAGTGCGATACGGTTCACGATTAGGTCATCGGACTCTACATAAAAGTCTGTCATTCTGAGCGTAGCGAAGAATCCCTGTGTTCTACCTAAGATTAAGCGACTTTAAACCGAGATTCTTCGCTACGCTCAGAATGACAAAATTAAAAGGGTAATAATAAATGACAAATATCCTAAAATCCATACCCCTCTTCATCCTCGCCGGACTCTGTGAAATAGGCGGAGGGTATCTCGTTTGGCTATGGCTTCGCGAATCCAAACATTGGTCTTATGGTCTTTTTGGTGCCGTCATCTTAATTCTTTACGGCATCATCCCAACCTTCCAAGCCGCCAATTTTGGTAGAGTCTACGCCGCCTACGGTGGAGTTTTTATAATTTTATCTATCATCTGGGGTTGGCAAATTGATAAAGTCCAACCCGACCGTTTCGACATCATCGGTGGTCTTATTTGTTTAATTGGCGTTGCCATTATCATGTATTGGCCAAGACATATTTAAAAAGGAGGAAACTATGAGTCTCGAAAAATTAATAGCCGTTGGTCGGGGGGAAATCCCTGCCGATTTGGTTTTAAAGAATGGAAATGTCGTCAACGTTTTATCCGGTGAAATATATAAAGCCGATGTCGCGATTTATAAAGATAAAATCGCCGGTATTGGAGAATACAAAGGCGATTCGGAAATTGATGTCACCGGTAAATATGTGGTCCCCGGTTTTATTGATGCGCACATGCATATTGAATCGAGTATGTGCACCGTGCCGGAATTTGCCAAAGCAGTTGTCCCGCGTGGAACCACCACCGTTATCGTAGACCCGCACGAAATCGCCAACGTCATGGGCACTGCCGGAATATCTTATATTTTGAAATCCAGTAAATATAATCCTATTAGTGTTTATGTCATGCTCTCCTCTTGCGTCCCCGCGACCCATCTGGAAACCGCGGGTGCGGAACTCAAAGCAATAGATCTCTACGGTCTTTTACAGGATAAATGGGTTCTCGGTCTCGCGGAAGTCATGAATTATCCCGGTGTCCTCGCCAAAGATGCTGACGTGCTGGATAAAATTAAAATCATCGGTGCCAAACAAATTGACGGACACGCCCCCGGACTCCGCGGAAAAGATTTGTGCGGGTATGCCGCTGCCGGAATTAATTCCGACCACGAATGTTCCACCCTCGATGAAGCCAAAGAAAAACTTCGTCAGGGTATGTTCATTATGATGCGGGAAGGCACCGTCACCAACAATCTCAAAGACCTGTTACCCTTGGTGAACCAATACACCGTTGACCGCTGTCTCTTTTGCACCGATGACCGCACCCCGTTGGATTTGACCACCCGCGGGCATATCAATTCCATGATTCGCGATGCCATCGCTTTTGGTATTGACCCCTTGTTTGCGTTCAAAATGTCCACCATTAACTCCGCGCGCTATTTCAAACTCGACCATGTTGGTGCCATTGCCCCCGGATACGCCGCTGATATTAATATCTTGAACGATTTGAAAAATATTGACCCCAAGATGGTCTTTAAAAATGGTGTCAAAGTCGCGGAGAATGGAAAACTAATCTTCGAACAAGAAAAAGTGACCCTCTTCCCGTTGCGCGGTTCCGTCAATGTGAAATGGCTTACTGAAGATAATTTCCATATTAAAGCCCAATCGGGACGTGCCCGCGTGATTGAAACTATTCCAGGACAAATCGTCACCAAACAATTTTATACCGAACCCAAAGTCGAAAATGGTTTGGTCGTCACCGATACCAAACGCGATTTGCTTAAGATGGTCGTTATCGAACGTCATAACGCCTCCGGCAATATCGGTTTAGGCTTGGTCAAAGGTTTCGGATTGAAATCCGGTGCCCTCGGTTCCTCTGTTGCACATGATTCCCACAATATCATCATTGTCGGTGTAACCGATGCGGACATCCTCGCCGCCGCCGTCCATATCGTCAAAATGCAGGGCGGAATCGTCGCTGTCAAAGACGGGAAAGTGCTTGACGATTTGCCACTCCCGATTGCCGGTCTCTTGAGTGACAAACCCTTGATGGTAGTTCGTGATAAACTCGAAGTCCTGAAAAAAATTGCCAAAGACTTGGGCTCCATCCCCGATGACCCATACATGGTTCTGTCCTTCCTCGGACTCACCGTCATCCCGGAATTGAAACTCAGCGACCTCGGTCTCGTGGACGTCAACCTCTTTAAAGTCGTTAACCTCTTCGAAACCGCCGCCTCCGCTGCCTAATCAGCTCCCCATACCTGTAGAGACGTAACATGTTACGTCTCTACCCTATGGATTCTCACTGGACGACTAGCGAACGAGCACTGGAGGAGCACTGGACAAGTAGTGGAGGAGCACTGGACAAGTAGTGGAGGAGCAGTGGAGGAAAGACGGACGTGTTCCGAACACCTCCACACCGTCTTTGGTTGAATTTCTGGAATTAGGTAGGCTTACTGAGATTTTAGATAGCTGGAAACAAACAAGTTACGCCCGCGTCTGTTCATCTTTTTTGCTCTTTGACTATACTCTTCCTTTTGTTCCTCGCTCAAGGCTTTCCAAGCAGACATCGCCTGTGCAAATTTCCCCCTCTGTTTCTGTTGTGGCGGAGTACGGGGATTCCGGGCTTTCGTAAACCTGCGCGAAAACTGGTTCCCCGTTCCCGGTCAAATCGTCACCAAACAATTTTATACCGAACCCAAAGTCGAAAACGGATTGGTTGTGACCGATACCAAACGCGATTTGCTTAAGATGGTCGTTATCGAACGTCATAACGCCTCCGGCAATATCGGTTTAGGCTTGGTCAAAGGTTTCGGACTTAAATCCGGTGCGCTCGGTTCCTCCGTGGCGCATGATTCCCACAACATCATCATCGTCGGAGTGACTGATGCCGACATCCTTGCCGCCGCCGTTCATATCGTGAAAATGCAGGGTGGTATCGTCGCTGTCAAAGACGGGAAAGTGGTGGACGATTTGCCACTCCCCATTGCCGGTCTCTTGAGTGATAAACCCTTGATGGTAGTCCGCGATAAATTGGAAGTCCTCAAAAAAATCGCCAAAGACCTTGGTTCCATCCCTGATGACCCGTACATGGTTCTGTCCTTCCTCGGACTCACCGTCATCCCGGAATTGAAACTCAGCGACCTCGGTCTCGTGGACGTCAACCTCTTTAAAGTCGTTGACCTCTTTGAAAACGCCCAATCTGCCGCCTAACTCCAATATCCATAATCTTCCATCTCCATTTCCGTCAGTTATTCGGTACGGGGTTGGACTGGAATTGTTATTTTCAATTCCACTCCAACCCCAGTAGAACATTGGTTAGGTTGAGTCTACTCGAAAGAATATGTCTGACACTGTAATGAGAAGTTAGGCACCTTTTGACACGTGTAGAAAGGTGGCGGATACCAGCCAGTTGGAATAGTTCTACATTTGTAGAACTATTCTTGACCAATTGATTTTATTGGAGATAAAAAACCTTGTCCAAATGGAGAAGGTTTTTGCGCAATTGCTCAAAAACTATTCTTTGCCCTATGCCAAAGAATTAAAATCATTATCCACTATTGTCATTCTGAGCGAACGCTCTATCAAGCGAAGAATCCTAAGTTCTACCTGAAATAAAGTGGTTTTATAAAGAATGAATGAGACTTTTCACTTTTCTCTTGCATTTTATTGTTATTTTGACTAGAATCTCACCATGACTCTAAAGTTCAAAATTACTTCGTTATTATTCTTTTTACTCGTTTCTATTAATTCTTCGGCAAGTTCACCTCCCGCATCAATTTCCTCTTCCTCAACAAGCGGCTCTCAGGACAAAAGGCTTGATAAAATTGAAAATGACGTAGACAATTTGAAAGATATGCGGAAAACGTATGAAGACTATTACAAAACAGCGTATGGACATTTGGAAGATATGATGCATGATATGGAATGGATATTAGGAATAGGTGTAGCTATTTTTATTGGTCTACAAATATTCGGGGTAAAGATTATAGTTGATCAATCAATAAAAGATGTACGCGTAGAGTTGACGGATAAAATTCAAGAATTAGAAAAATTAACAAGTGAACTAATGAGTAAACAAAAGGAAATTAATAAAGGTATTGAAATGGCAACACAAAAATTAGATAATTTAACAAATACTGGTATAAAAGAAATAGCATTACAAACAGCAAATGAGGTCAAAGCTGAACTAGGCGAAAAAATAGATAAATCAAAGAACGATTTAGACGATAAAATTAAAATTGCAAAGGACGAGTTAAATAATAAAGTTATAGAAGTAAACAATTTAGCAAAAGGAGTAGGTGAAAAATATGCATCTCTTGAAACAGCTACCGAAAACGCTAAAAAGAATATTGAGAAAATTAGCAATTCATCTACTTACAATTTAATCTGCTTAATTAACTATTTGGAATTTTTAGAAATGGCGCAAAGGGAATTTCAACGGGATGACTTTAAAGAAGCTCGCAAAACTTATTTAATCAGTCTTAGAAACTGGCAACTATGCACAAGTGATGTTAAAGATAGATTCAGCCCCTCGCATATTATGCGTAGAATAGCATATTGC
This sequence comes from uncultured bacterium, assembly GCA_963768165.1. Lineage (GTDB taxonomy): Bacteria > UBP4 > UBA4092 > UBA4092 > UBA4092 > CAVYHJ01. Next base: position 31,635 of record CAVYHJ010000003.1, read on the forward strand.
ATTTATTGGGATTTAAAGAAACAAAGTGAAGATAACCTAGACCAGAGATTCAAAGATGAATTATTGAAAGAAATAAAAAAGAAAGAATATGCTAATACTGATAAATATGTGGATAATGCTTACGATAAATGGAAAGATACAATACTAAAAGATTGTTGGGATGACATAATTACTGAGTTAAAAAAACCTGCATCTGAAAAAGAGTGATAGTCTCTTTCTTCTACCCGACTTTAGTCGAGGGTGTCTTTATAGGACTTTAGTCCACTATCTTATCCACCCGAAAAATAATTCTTACTGTCTTGGAGTCCGCAACTTCCATCCATCAATATCAAATCCACCCGTTACTTTAAAAACATACTTCGCCAACTTTTCCAAAGCCGAGAACGCCTTAGACTCTTTCTGATTTTTCAGGCATTGTTTAATCTTTCCAATCAATACCGCATCCGAAAATGATTACCATTCTTCTAAATTCTATCTTGGATTTAATCCAAACCTTTTAAATCTGAAATCTTCAATCTAAAATCTAAAATTCCCTTCCTCTCTTGCTATTCTATAACGGACGTTTTACTATTATAGTTTAAACCCAATATGAACAGAACAAAGCAAATTACCACTCTATTTCTGGATGTCGGCGGCGTTCTGTTAACCAATGGCTGGGATCAAGGGGCGCGCCATAAGGCAATAACTTATTTTCAGCTCGATGAAAAAGAGGTGGATGAACGGCATCATCTGACATTCGATATTTATGAGGAAGGAAAACTTACCCTCGATGACTATTTAGAGAAAATCATCTTTTATGAACCTCGTCCTTTTTCGCTCAAGGAATTCAAAGAGTTCATGTATTCCCAATCGCAACCCTATTCCGACATGATTAATCTTGTGCGCAATTTGAAATCGCAGTATTCCCTAAAAACGTTTACGGTGAACAATGAAGGTAGAGAACTCAACGCCTATCGCATTGAAACGTTCAAGTTATATGAATTTATAGATGCGTTTGTCTCGTCCTGTTTCGTGCATTTCCGAAAACCGGATGAAGATATATTCAAGGTGGCATTAGATATTTCACAAACCCCTCCGGAACAGGTGATATATATTGACGACCGGGGGATGTTTACAGAAGTAGCAGCGAAATTGGGAATGCACAGTATTCATCATTGTGATTTTAATACTACTCGAGATAAGCTGGCGCAAGCAGGGTTGGTTTTACATCACGGTTAACGTTTATTATTGATTTCTTCCGACAGGGTAATAATTTTTTGCAATATCTGCTCAGGTTCCTGGGCATATTCCAACGCTGTTTCTTCGGTGATCAGTCCTTGCACCGTTAATCTTGCCAAATAATTATCAAAAGGATAGGCTCCTGTCTTGGCTTTTGTTTCAATCATTTGGCGGATCTTTTGTGGAGTTCCTTCCCGGATATATTTTCGGATATCATCCGACACGATGGGCAAAATTTCCACACAAGGTATTCTCCCTTTCCCATCCTTGCGCGGCAACAACGCCTGGCACACAATCCCCTTTAACGCGAGAGACAATTGCATCCTTGCATCGTCTTGTTTATCTTCCGGGAACAGACTGACCAACCGTTCTACCGTTTGAATCGAGCTAATCGTATGCAAAGTCCCAAGAACTAAATGCCCGGAGAGCGCGGCATTAAATGCGGTTTCCACAGTATCCAAGTCCCGCATTTCACCTACTAGAATAATATCCGGATTTTCCCGCAAGGCCTGTCTAAGACCCGTCGCAAAATCAGGGACATCTCTTCCGATCTCTCTTTGCAAGATTAGCGACTGGGTGGGTGTTTTACCATACACAAATTCAATCGGGTCTTCCAAGGTGACGATACATTTCTGATGCTGCGATACAATATGCTTGATTACAGAAGCCAGTGTGGTACTTTTCCCCGTGCCTACAGGTCCCGTGACCAATACGATCCCGCGCTTATTTTCAACCAGTTTTAATATATCTTCGGGGAGGTGTAAGGTGGAAAAATCGGGAATTTTCGAGGGTATCAATCGAAAGAAAACAAAGGGATTTCCCTGCTCAAATCCAATGTTAACCCGCAATCTACCGGACGAGACCTGGTAAGAAACATCGAAATCTGTCTTGACTTTACCGGTAAAATATTTATCTCCCGCTACCGTTTGGATGATTTCTTTAACGTCGGAAACTTTGTTAATAGAATCCCCAAAAGGATTCAATCGGCCTTGTATTTTTTTCATCACCGGATGGCCGACTTGATAGATTACATCGGATGCGCCGTCAGCAAACGCGGATTCTAGAACCGTTTCAAGTTCTTCCATACTTTTACTCCTTTTGAGACTTCATAGCTAATACTACAACAAACCACGCAAAGTCTAAAGTCTAAAATAAAAGTAAACTAAGTTAAGTAATAATCGGAGTCGTTCTGATGTCCCTAAAATGTACAGGCTTGACACCATATGGTTACAAACTATATGGTGAAAAGGAGCGCTTTGTCTTTCTTTCCAACGCTAAAGTGAACGTAACATGCAGTGGAACACCGATTTATATGTTTTGATGTAACTTCAGCAAGTTCCGGCTATTAGAACGGTATATAAATTGCTTGATTAAATATGAATGCAGAGTACTCTAGTAAATAAATCAAAAATGAAACAGTTGAGTTATGCATATTCCATCTCCGTGAAACTCTTTTTTATTTTAGTAATAAGTTTAATGTTTCCCATGCAAGGGATGGGTGCAGGGACACTGATTGTCCCTCCCTTCGAAAAAGAAACAGATACAATCTCATTAAATCCCATTGATAACTATGTGAATGCAAAGCTTCACGACCATAACCTCCAACCTGCCAATCTATGCTCGGATGCGGTTTTCCTCCGGCGGGTCTATTTGGATGTCATCGGAACGCTGCCTGAACCCAAGGTCGTTACGGAATTCTTAAGCGATCGTCGTCCCGATAAACGTGCCCTGCTTATTGATACCCTTCTCCAACGGGAGGAGTTTGCCGATTTTTGGACATTGAAATGGTGCGATTTATTACGCGTGAAAGCTGAATTTCCCATGAATCTTTGGCCTAATGCCGTACAAGCATATCATCATTGGATTTGGGAATCTATCAAAGAGAATAAACCCTACGACAGTTTTGTACATGAATTATTAACTTCCAGCGGTAGTAATTTCCGTGTACCACAGGTCAATTTTTATCGTGCCATCCAAAGTCATGATTCTACGGCGATTGCCGGTGCCGTGTGTTTGACCTTTATGGGTTCCCGGATTGAAAAATGGCCGGAAGAACGTCGTTCTGGAATGGCGGCATTTTTTTCCAGGATTGCGTATAAGAATACCGACGAATGGAAAGAAGAAATCGTATATTCAAATCCGACTTCGACAAGTACCGTGGATGCTGTATTTCCTGATGGAGTCAAGGTACGGATTTTACCTGACAAAGACCCGCGCCAGGTTTTTGCTGATTGGTTGATTTCTCCCAAGAACCCTTGGTTTGCCAGAAATATAGTCAACCGGATTTGGGCATGGTTGTTGGGTCGGGGAATTATCCATGAACCGGACGATATTCGAGAAGACAATCCACCCGTAAATCCTGAATTGCTGGCTTACCTGGAAAAAGAACTGGTCAAATCCAATTATGATTTGAAACATATTTATCGCCTCATTCTTAATTCTCATACTTATCAACAATCCCCGATTGCTCAAAGTACTAATCCTGATTCGGATAGATTATTTGCGCATTATCTAGTACGCCGATTGGATGCGGAAACACTTATTGATGCATTAGATTGGATCGGGAGTACGGGAGAAAGTTACTCCAGCGCGATTCCCGAACCCTTTACCAATATTCCGGAAAGCAAACGTACCATTACTCTGGCGGACGGTAGTATCACCAGTCAATTCCTCGAAATGTTTGGCAGACCGGCACGCGATACCGGACTGGAATCTGAACGCAATAATGATCCCACAGATGCGCAACGGTTATATCTACTTAATTCCAATGAGGTTCGGATAAAAATACAACAGAGCCCGCGGCTCCGCAAAGTATTTAATGATAACAAAATTAATAATGATAATTTAATAAGTATGCTCTATGTAACTTTGTTATCTCGCTATCCGACGGAAAGTGAATTGGGTATTGCCGAAAAATATTTTCAAACCAACGGGATGAGCCAAACACAAGCAGCGGAAGACCTGGCATGGGCTTTAATCAATACCAAGGAATTTCTCTATCGTCATTAAAGATTTATTAGGTACATGAGATGAGTAAAAAAGAAAATAAAGATGGTATCACCAGACGAGAAATAATAAAATTGGGTCTGGGTACCGTGGGCGTGATATTGCTGAATCGTGGCGGAATTCCTGTTTGGGCATCCAATGCCTTGGTTCAACCGGTGACCAAACCCTCCCGTGCCAAAGCCGTCATTCAAATCTGGCTATGGGGAGGTCCATCCCATTTGGATACCTTTGACCCGAAACCGGAAGCGGGGTATGACTATTGTGGTCCGTTAAATCATCCTATCACAACCAATGTTTCCGGGATACAAATTAGTGAACTTCTCCCGTTATTAGCGCAACAAGCCGACAAATATTCCATTATTCGCAGCATGACCCATGGCATTAATGCGCATGAAACTGCGTCATATATAATGCAAACAGGGCACAAACCAGGAGATAGATTGGTTTATCCATCGGTCGGGGCAGTCGTATCCCTATTCAAAGGATATGACCATGGTTATAAGGGATTGATTCCACCCTATATTGTATTAACCGAAACGCAAGGGCGATTCTCTGAGTGCGGTTTCTTGGGTCCACGATTTAATCCCTTTGCCACCGGCGGTGACCCGAACCAAAAACGGTTTGAAGTAGCGGGGATTGTCGCGGAGGGGATTTCGGAACAACGCCAAAAAAGTCGTCGTGAATTACTCCATTCATTGGATTCTCTCGGAAAGTCTCTATACACCAATCCGGGTTTTCAACAACTCGACCATAGTGAAGAGAATGCCTACAATTTGATTCTGGGAGATGCCGGGAAAATATTTGATCTCTCCACTGAAAAAGATGAATTGCGCGACCATTATGGACGAAATAAGTTTGGTCAATCTTGTTTGGTGGCACGAAAACTTGTCGAACAGGGTATTCCCTATGTCACTATTAATTACAATGGCTGGGATACCCATAAACGTAATTTTGAAACCATGCGCCGTATGTTACCAGAATTGGATAAAGGAATGTCTACCCTGTTACAGGATTTAACTGACCGGGGTTTGCTGGATAGTACCATTATATGGTGCGGTGGTGAATTTGGACGTACTCCCAAAGTCATGTGGGATGAACCTTGGAATGGCGGTCGGGGTCATTGGGGAAATTGTTTTTCTGTTGTCCTTGCCGGTGGCGGGTTTAAAGGTGGACAGGTCGTTGGTTCCTCTGACTCGAAAGGGGAATCTGTGGCTACCCGCCCGGTGTTTCCGCAAGACCTTATCGGGAGTATCTATGAACTCTTGGGGATTGACCCGGAAGGTCAACTCCCCAATTCAAGAGGATTGTCCGTCCGACTATTACCGGCAACGGACACAGACACCAAAAGCCAAGGCCGATTGAAAGAAATTATGCCAACATAAATTCAAGGAGTTTTTCTGAATCGAGTATGAAAAGTTTTTCCCTATATCCTATATCCTATATCCTATATCCTTTAATAATCCTATTGTGCGTACATGCCTGGAGTCAAAACAATGAACGACAACCTTATATAGGTTATGTCTATCCCGCGGGTGGCCAAGTCGGTACGGTTTTTGAAATCACCGTCGGAGGACAATTCCTGAAAGATGTTGGGAATGTATATGTTTCAGGAGATGGGGTATCCGCCAAGGTAATCCAATACCTTAAACCCTTATCTCCGGCACAACAAGGGGAACTCGCCAGACAATTACGCGAGATTCGTCAATCCCGCCAATCCGTACGAAGAGGTATTCCTACACAAAATACTGACACCACCGCCAAAAGTAAAACAGATACGGATAAAGTCACTTTACCGGACTATCCCCAATTACAGAACCTCGAGAGTAAGACTGGGAAAGAACTCCTAAAAATAGCGCGTATATTCATAACACGGAAAAAGAACCAACAAATCAAAGAATCTATCGCGGAACGGGTGATTATCGAAGTCACCATTGACCCGAATGCACCTCCCGGAGACCGGGAAATCCGCCTGGGAACTCCTGCCGGATTAACTAATCCCATTTGCTTTCAAGTCGGATTACTGCCGGAAGCGAGTGAAGAAGATTCTCTTGACCCGAAATCTCTTGATCCCAATACACCGGTTACGACAGATATTAATATTCCCGTATTAGTGAATGGACAAATTAAGACCGGGGAAGTTGACCGGTTTCGATTTGACGCCCAACGCGGACAAAATCTGGTGATTGAAGCCCAAGCACGCAGTTTGATGCCTTATTTGGCAGATGCTGTTCCCGGTTGGTTTCAGGCGGCGCTCACTCTTTACGATTCCAATGGCAACGAGGTGGCGTTTGCCGACCATTATCAATTTAATCCTGACCCGGTTCTTTTTTATAAAGTCCCGAAAGACGATTCATACGAGTTGGAAATCCGGGACACTCTTTACCGCGGACGGGAAGATTTTGTGTACCGTGTCTCCATCGGTGAACTCCCTTTTATCACCGGAATATTCCCGTTAGGCGGGTCTGTTCCGGTTTATAGCTGGATTACCGGATGGAATTTGGCAAATACAAAAGTCCAATTAGAGTCTGCGTCGGGAATGAGCTCTTTTCTTTCCCGACGCTTTACATATAATAATATTCAACAGACGACATTCCAATTCAACAAATGGGTAACCAATCCAGTGAGTTATATGATGGATACCATTCCTGAATGTGTGGGAGATAATAGTAATGACAATATGCGCCATGCCCAATGGATCCTCCTTCCCAAAATCGTCAATGGCCGTATTGCCCATCCAGGAGATGTAAATGTATTTAAGTTCAATGGTCATGCCGGAGAAGAAATCGTTGCCGAAGTATATGCACGCCGATTGCAATCGCCTTTGGATTCCCTATTACGTTTCATGGATTCCAAAGGACGGGTGTTGGCATACAATGATGATTTTGAAGATAAGGAATGCGGATTACTGACCCATCAGGCGGATTCCTATCTCCGTGTGAAACTTCCCGAAGATGGGACTTATTATGTCCAATTATCCGATGCTCAAAATCACGGGGGCGATGAGTATGCCTATCGTTTGCGGATTGGTCCTCCTCAACCTGATTTTGCGCTCCGTATAACCCCCTCTAGTATTAATATACCTGCCGGTCATTCAGTTCCCGTCACTGTCTATGCCTTTCGCAAAGATGGGTTTAATGGAGATATCCAGGTGGTCTTGAACCAAACTTCTACACCTGATAACTCTAAACTCCAAACTCTAAACCCTAAACTTGTTCTTAGCGGTGGACGGATTCCTGCAGGACATGATCATGTTCGTATGACCTTGACCGCACCTTCCAATCCCTGGGAGCAACCGATGCAAGTGCAACTGGAAGGTCACGCTCAAATCAATGGACAGGACGTATCGCGTCCCGTCGTTCCTGCGGAAGATATGATGCAAGCATTCGCCTATCGGCATTTGGTTCCATCCCAAGAACTACTGGTAGCCGTGACGGATATAAAACGCCGGGGGGTAAACATCAATTTGGCTAATGACGGTAATATCCAACTCCCGGAAAATGGCACTGCGCAGGTCATCTTTAACACTCCGCCCCGATTCTCTCAAGTGGGTGTCCAGTTGAAACTTACCGACCCGCCCAAAGGAATCACTCTCCGGGATGTATCCAATGAATCGGGTACTTTGAAATTCTTGCTCCAGGCGGATGGCAAATTAGTTAAAGCTGGTTATAAAGATAATCTCATTGTTGAAGTTATCACGGAAGTAGAAAGAAACAATCCCAATACAAAGAAGACTGGAGATATGCAACAAGTCTCGCTGGGAACATTGCCCGCCATCCCCGTGGATATTGTAAAGTAGGAGGGCGTTTACGCTCGAATGCTCTGCGTCGGGAATGGAGCGAAGCGGATTTCCCGACGCTAAACTGGAATAATTATTATGGATTTTTGGTCTTATGATACTGGGAATATTCCCGCATCTGCGAAAGTCTCGCGATTTCGTGGTCAAAGTGGGGTGGAAGAATACCACATTATTGTGCGTCCCACGGAATATGGAAATATTACAACGCAATTGGAGTGGGTCAATCAAGCCTATCAGAATCTGCTTGATTCTGCGGGGTTAAGCAAAGAGACGGCTATTTTCCGGCGGTTCTTTTGTAGTGATTTATTAAATCAATCCGCCGTTTTGAAATCGCATCCCTTATCCGGTTCTGGTAAAAGTAATGAAACGTGCGCTGTATCCTGGATTAGCCAACCGCCCATTCCACCTGTCAAAGTTGCACTTTGGGCGTATCATCTCCATGACCCTAATGATACGTCGAGAATGAAACGAAGTGGATTTCCCGATGCTCCCGACGCAAAATCCTATATCCTTAAAAGAGAAAAACTCTCCCATCATTGGACCACAGGCATGACCTGTTTGGATGGCACCACGCACTATGACCAGACTCGGGGAATCTTTGAAAAATACAATGCCATGTTAAAGAAACAAAATATGTCCCTGGCGGAAAATGTCATCCGCACCTGGTTCTTTGTGCAGAATATTGACGCCAACTATAACGGGTTGGTGGTTGCCCGAAGAGAGTTCTTTGCGAAACATGGACTTACACCGGATACTCATTTTATCGCCAGTACGGGAATCGAAGGGTCGTATGTGGATGTTCGCGCCAAAGTTACGATGGATGCCTATGCGATTTCGGGTGTACAGCCTGAACAAATCCAATATCTGGCAGCGCCGGAACACCTGAGTCCCACCCATGTCTACGGAGTTACCTTTGAACGCGGGACTTCAGTAGAATATGCCGACCGGAAACAAATCTATATTTCAGGAACCGCCAGTATAGACCACAAGGGTAAAATACTCTATCCCGGGGATGTTCAAAAACAACTTGACCGAACCTTGGAAAACGTGGAAGCTTTATTGAAAAAAGCCGGTGCTGTCTTGGAAGACATGGGCGTGCTCATTGTCTATCTGCGAGACCCCAGCGATTTTGATAAGGTCGGACACTTGTTACGCGAACGGGTTGGTGACATGCCAATGGAAATTATTGTAGCCCCCGTTTGCCGTCCGGGATGGCTTATAGAAATTGAAGGTCAGGCGACGATTCCCGCATCCAATTCCAACCTTCCAGCTTTTTAAAATTAGGTGGTGTAGATATTTATGGGATTAGGATTATTCTCCACCTATCCAAATAAAAGTTTCTTCTTTATTAACAACATCAGTAAATTTAAATACCAAGGCCTGTCTTTCCATTCCTAAAATAACATTGCTGATACTTTGTCTATCGTTTCCAGTTGACCTCAAATTTGAAAGTGTCATTAATTCTTTAAAAATCTCATCAACTGTTAATGATTTACCAGCCATCTTTAAAATATTTTTAATGGTCAATTCTTCGATAGTCATATAAAACTTTCCACTATCATTGTATCATTAATCTGTTGCTTTAAAGGATGCATTGGGAACCTTTGCACCACCTATTCCCGATGCCTTCTTAATGACTTTGAACTGTTGTTCAACCGGAATTCCTATTTTTAATTCCGCTCCTTGGTATGAACGAGATCAGTCTCGTTCATTACAATGCCAATATGACCTGCCTGCCATTTCATGAAGATGGGAAACACTCTTCGACAAATGCCGAAAACTTTATCTCCAATGAAACCAATCATTTAGAATTCTTCGCCAATTGGAGAAGAATTATTTTAAAGGATTTAATAGAAGAATAGGAGCGACTTTGTGAGTCATCCCTGGGTGTGTCCCCTCATTGTCATTCCATTTCCCCCTTATCGTCATTCCACGAAAGCGGGAATCCAGTATTTTTTCCTTGCTCCTTTTCCTTGTCTATGGTATGTTCACTCCAAATGAAGAGATTTACAGTTAGTAAAATAACAGTGAAGATAATTTTAGGACTTGCAATTGGCGAGTTGGCGCTCACCGTTATATTTCATGCCTTAGGTAGCGGCTCTTTCGGTAACTATAGTATCCTATCGAATTATATATTTGCCGGGTTATTATTTATATTGTTTTATTGGTTAAATGCCAGATTACCAGCCACTGCCAGGAAATATAGATTGTCATGGATTCATTTGGTAAATCTCTGTTTAATGACTATTTTAATGTATTACTATTTGAAATTTTCAAAATACATTCTTCGATACTATTTGCCTTCTCTTTCACTTTTTAAAAATCATGGGATGACTCTTTTTGGTTTTTCTATATATATGATGAATATTGTAGTTCCATTGATAATTATCTTGGTTGATCTGAAATTTATTTTGAAAACAATTCCAATGACAGTTTGGGGTATAACCTTATTTATATTATTATTTTATTTTATATGTTTTTTATCAATGACATTTAATTGGGGAATATTTTAATATATCGAGATTTCCCGACGCCTTTCTCTTCTTCTACCCGATCCTATTCGGGCGTGATCGCCATCCTACCGTACGCCATCCGTAGGACATCCTTCAGGATGGAACATTGATTCGGGCGTAAACACCCTCCTACAACCCATTACACTGGAATGACGGGAAAAAGCAGGAACGGATTAAAGTCCCGCGTCTTCCGAGACTAATTGAGCAATGGAAGACCAATCCCAATCTTCGCGTCCTTTTGCCAAACCGGATAATAAGCGGTCGTGTAATAAACTGGCGAAGGGCATGGGGACTTTGCTACGTTCTGCGGCTTGTTTCACCAGATGAATATCTTTATAACCCAATGCCAAGCGGAATCCGGTAGGTTGAAATTTTTCTTGCGCGACCAGTTTCCCATAGTTCTGATAAACGGGGCAGGCAAACAAAGTTTGAGAATAAAATTCCATTGCTTTTTCACGAGAGATTCCATTTTTTTCTGCCAACGTAAACGCTTCTGACATGGCTTCAATGGCAGAGGCAATCATGAAGTTCCCTGCTAATTTAATAACATTGGCGGCTCCCGGGTCTTCTCCGAAATCGTAAATCCCCTGGCTTAATACTTTGAGAATCGGTTGGACTCTTTCTTTGGCTTGGGCATTCCCGGAAATACAAATCCATAATTTCGCGACGGCAGCGGCTTCCGGCCGTCCGAAAACCGGTGCGGTCAAATAATCCACACCCTGCTTTTTATGCCCTTGAGCTAATTCTTGGGACACGGATGGAGATAAGGTACTCATGGATAAATGAATTCCCCCTTCAGATAATTTCTCCAGCAAATGGGTTTTCTCAATTATTTCATATATTGCTGGGTCGTCAGACACCATAGTGATGACAATCCCACCCGGTTCTGCGACATCTTCCGGTTTCTCCACTTGAATCGCGCCTAGAGAGACAAGGGGTTTCACTTTCTCCGGTGTTCGGTTATAAACTTTCAATGCATATCCGGCTTTCAACAGATTGGCGGCCATGGGTTCACCCATATTTCCAATCCCGATAAAACCAATTATTTCTTTTTTAGAGTCCGACATAATAAATCCTCCTTAATTACTTTTATGATGCGCGTATAAATAATGACTTACTGCCGGGGGAGTTTCCCCGATATGGAATGATTTCACACGGTCTTCGATTTTCCTGTCTTCCATGGTGATTCTCTCATGCTGTCTTAAATGTTCGGCCCATGATTCCACCAAATAAAACTCGATATACCTTCCTGGTTCTGATAAATCATGATAGATCCCCCATTGGATAGACCCGTCTCTTTTTCGTAGTACTCCCAATTCATGGATAGCTTTCAGAAATTCTTCTTTATGTTCTAATTGAATTCGATACTCGATATTCACCATCACCGGTCCCTCTTCCAACTGAGGTTCGTTCACCACTTCCGGTATCGGCCAGTGTAAGGAAGGAGATAAATCCAACGCTTCCTCATTATCCGGTATCGGATATATGAATACCAGGAATAGACCCAAATATAACCCTACTCCTGCCAATCCCAAAGCTGTCGGGATACTGGTATGTGAAGCGATCATCCCCCAAAATGTGCTCCCTAATGCCATCCCTGACGCAAAAATAACCCCTTGATAGGATAAAGCCCGGGCTCGCACCCAGGAAGGGACATTGAATTGAATGGAAGCGGAGGTCGAGGTCATAAAAGTTAACCAGGCAAACCCATTCATAAACATGGCACAGGGTAATAACCAGACAATATGCACAAAGGCTAATATAAATATACATGTCCCATAAATTATAGCGGCGCCAATCAGTTGCTGGTCTACACTATATTTAGCCCGGATTCTCGGTAATATGGTTGATCCGAGGATGGCTCCAATCCCAAACGACGCCAACATATTCCCATACATCTTGGCATCTAAATGTAATACATTTTTAACTAATAAAGGTAATAATGCATTTACTGAAATACAACAAAATATAAATACAGCTAATCTAACAAAGATGGCGTGTAATACGGGAGAATGACGGATATATCGAGTACCTACTCGAATAGCACTTACTATCCTCTCTGCCGGTAAGACACTTTCAGTCGGCACTCGTTGCCACCGATAGAGTACCCAGATTACTCCTAAAAACGATAAGGCATTTAACATGAATACCGCCCAGGGACCTTCGATGGCTACAATAAGCCCGGCGAGAGACGCCCCGATAGCCCGGGAAAGATTAAACCCGACACCGTTTAAGGTCAACGCAGCTTTTAAGTTTTCTTTTTTTACCAGTTCTGGGACGATAGCACCCCAAGGTGGACCATTAATAGCTAATCCTGTACCCATTAAAAAAGTCATCACTAATAATAGAACTGGGCTCTTGACTCCCATGATGGTCGTTACCCCTAATACCGCGGCGATCACCACCATGATGGCATGCATGTAGATTATCAGTTTCCTCCGGTCAACTACATCGGCTAAAGCTCCGGCAGGTAACCCAAATAAAAACATCGGTAAGGTACCTGCAGTTGTCATTAAAGAAACCATGATGGGTGAGGAGGAAATGGTCGCCATGAACCAGGCAGCTCCGGTATCATGCATCACTGACCCAGCACTCGAAACCACGGTCGCAATCCATAAATCACGATAAATAACTTCCTGAAAAGGTGTCCAAGGAGATAATCTTTTGTCACTAATAGCTATGGCACTCATAGGTTTTAATTGGGAAATGAATATCTATCATAAAATGAATTTCAGGGGATTACAACAACCCATCCCTTTGACCTTTGGTACTGCGTCTTCTAATTATTTTCTCGATGGGTATAAAGATAATGAGATACCGGTGGAAGTCCATCTCCGGTGTGAAAGGTATGCGCGCGGTCTTCGATTTTACGGTCTTCAAAAGTGACGCGTTCATGTTGACGCAGATGTTCTGCCCAGGATTCGACGATGAAGGTTTCGACATATCGTTCCGGGACTGCCAAATCATGATAAAGTCCCCATTGAATTGCGCCATCTCTCCGGCGAAGAACACTGAGTTGGTGCATGACTTCTGAATACTCTTTTGCCTTGTTTGGGTCAATCCGATATTCCACGGTAATCAAGACTGGACCATCTTCCAGATGGGGTTCAACGGCGAGAACCGGTTGCGGCCAATGCATGGAAGGAGATAAATTGGCTTTTTCATTTTGGGAAGGCAACTGAACCCGTCGAATAAATATAAGCCCTATAAATAGGCCTATAGAAGAAAAGATAAAGGCATAGGAAATATTCAAATGGGTGGCGATTAATCCCCAAATCGCACTTCCCAATGCCATACTCCCAAAGAAAACTATCAGGTAACAAGATAACGCTCTCGCCCTCACCCAGGAAGGGACATTCAACTGCACCAAGGCTTGAACCATAGACATATAGGTAATCCAAGCAATTCCTGCTATAAACATATTAAGGCATAACAATGAAAAATTATGAACCAGTCCTAGAATTAATATGTTTATTGCCAAAATAACCGTTGCACCTGAAAGCTGGGATTTAATAGAAAATCGTTGGCGAATGTTTGGTAATAAAGCTGCTGCGACGATGGCGCCGGTTCCCAAACATCCAAATAAAATACCAAAACCAAGTACGGATGAATTCGGTTCTGCTTTTACCAAAACCGGCAATAAACACCATAATGAACTGCTACAAATAACAAATCCTGCCGTCCAAATAAAGATGGATTGAAGTGCCGGAGAAAATCGGACGTATCTTAATCCTCCTTGAATAGCATTCATCATACGTTCTGCCGGGAGTACGCTTTCTTCATGCACCCGTTTCCAGCGATATAAAACCACCAACACTCCTAAAAAAGATATCGCATTCAATACAAATACCGCCCAAGGACCGCCGGTAGCTGCATAAACCGCGGCAGCCAGTATCGGACCGAGGACACGCGAAATATTATACCCAACACCGTTTAAAGTTACAGCAGAAGTTAAATCCTCTCGAGAAACCAATTCCGGAGTAATCGCCTGCCAGGCGGGAGCATTTAAAGCATTACCAATTCCCATCGCAAAGGTAAATCTAAAAGTGTCATGGGAGTGGTGATATTCAAGAGAGTCATGATTCCCAAAATCCCCGCAAGAACCATCAACCAGGATTGGGTGATTAAAAGCAGGCGTTTTCTATCAAAGACATCCGCGATAGCGCCTGCCGGTAGACCTAATAAGAAGAACGGCAGACTGGAGGCAGTGGTCATTAAAGATACCCAAATTGGTTTGATATGGGGAAAGGAAGCCATGTACCAGGCAGCGCCCACGTCATGCATGATGGAACCGACATTGGAGACAACTGAGGCAATAAACAAGGCACGGAATAGTTCCTGACGCAAGGGACTCCAGGCGGTGACTTTGGAAGATGTTATGACAGTACTCATAGTCAATAAATAAAACTACTATAATAATAAAAAAGGGGAAGTAAAGCGAACATTACTTCCCCTTGGATGTGTGCTAATGTTAATTTACTTGGCTGCTTTTAAGCGTGCGTTGACTTCATCCCAATTCACGACATTCCACCAAGCCGCGATATAATCGGGCCGGCGATTTTGATATTTGAGATAGTAGGCATGTTCCCAAACGTCTACACCCAGAATCGGCGTGCCGAGGTTCTCAATCGTGCCTTTCATCAAGGGGCTGTCCTGATTAGCCGTGGATATAACTTGTAGTTTCTTGCCGGCGTCTACAATCAACCAAGCCCAACCGGAGCCGAACCGTGTGACCCCAGCTTGTGCGAATTTTTCTTTGAAGGTTTTGAAATCGCCAAAGGTGGATTTAATGGCATCTGCCACTGCACCCGTCGGGTCACCGCCGCCACCCGGTTTCATGATTTTCCAGAAAAAGCTGTGGTTGGAATGTCCTCCACCATTGTTGCGGACGGCAGTGCGTTTAGCATCCGGCACCTTGCTCAAATTGGCAATCAGTTCATCCACCGGCATGGAATCCAAACCGGTCCCTTCGAGTGCCGCATTGAGGTTATTGACGTAAGCTTGATGATGTTTCCCATGATGGATTTCCATGGTTTGTTTATCAATATGCGGTTCGAGTGCATCGAACGCATACGGTAACGCGGGTAGTGTATAGGGCATAACTTGTTCCTCCTGTTTTGAATTTTGGTCCTGGAGTGCGTTAACAAAAGAAGGTAACACCAACATCGAGCCCATACTAGCGCCAGCCATTTTAAAAACTTCCCGTCGTGTTAATTCTTTCATTGTCTCACTCTGTTTTTCCGACCTATTCTAGTATACCTTTTAACACCCTGCCTTGCCAACTGCTACATAGATATCTATCTATAGCGGGCGGCGAAGGTGTCTTGAATGTTTCCGACAAGGTCTTGTTGAAATTGATTTCGTAGCAAGGTACCATAAACCGTGATATCCCGTGCCATCATTTTCAACCGTTGTTCTATTTTTTGGTCTATCATTTTACCGTTTGCGTCAAAGGCTTCATCTCCGCTGAAAGATATTCCGTAGGGGAGACTCCACCCATAACATTGCCGAACCGCTGTGCGCATTTGATCCATGACCGTCAATCCTTTTTCATGGGACGTACAAATGTATCCAAATAATTTACCGGCGAATTCTTCCCAATGATAATCCAAATAATTTTTCATGGCGCCTGACATGGAACCGTGATAATCCGGTGTACCGAGAACAATGGCACCCGCCCATTCCGTTGCTTCACCGGCTTCCCGCACACCGTCTGAAGGGTTTCCATGAGGTTTAAACATTGGCAAGTCGGTAACTCGCAAATCTAGAAATCGTGTTTCCGCGCCAAATCCTTTCGCAAGTTCCAGGAGAATCTTTATAGATTCCGCGCCTCGTGACTCTGCCCGCATACTCCCGTTTACACCTAATATTTTAATTGCCATTTCCTACTCCTTAGTGTCTTAATTTGTCATTGCGACCCCAGCAATGTTCTTGGGCAGGGGGAAGCAATCTTGCTATTAACTTTAGACTTTAGACTTATTTCCGAAACACTTTCGCGTCCAAGGAAAACTTCCCCGGCCCAAACAGAATTATCACTATCGCAATCACGAGATAAACCGCCGCCAGTTCCCAGGAAGGGCCAGGGCCCATCCTAACAAACGGGTCGCCATGCGGTATATGAACCATGCTTAACGCCACAATCATATTACACATAATTCCAAACGCCGCAATCGGTGTGAGCAATCCGACAATCAAACCCAATCCCCCGCCGAATTCCGCGAAAGCCCCCAATCCCTGCATATACCACGGTACTGCCGCATGTACACCCATCCAGGTAAACGCGTGTTGAATTTTCGGCCAGCCGTGAAACATAAACGCGGTTCCGGTGACTACACGCAACAATAACAATCCAAAGGCAAATCGCCCTTCCTGAAATTTTCCAAATAAGAATTTCATAACGCTCCTCTCTTCAATCCGAAATCGTTGAGTTCAATAAGAATATTTATTATAGCCTTAAATCCATTCTTATAGCGAAACCAGTTACCTATTATAGATTTTGAGAAAAGAATAGAGTTAAATCAATCCATGTTCGAAATTATAGGGAGAGTAGGAACCGGAGGGAGTCTTGAGGGATTTAAGGATGCGGGCCATTTCTTGCTCAGTCTCAAATTGAAAATCCAAACGGAGTTCGTCATATCCTAATTCGAGAACTTTTTTAAGTTTAGGGATCAGGTTCATAGGTTTGTAGTGATAGAGTTCAGAATTGCCTAATTGGTTTTTAACGATACGAAATCGGTCGTGGGAATCATTGACAATTTCTTTATAGTCTTCTTTGAATATTTCCGGTTCGATATACATACCCAATAAATGACCGTAAATCACGAACCCTTTTCTGCATTTATCACTTTTGATATTTTTCAACTGTTCAAAAGAGAGTTCGGGGGAAAGATAAATAGTGTATACCTTTTCCAATTTGGAATATTCTTGAAAAGCGTAGGAGTTGGTGATATTGAAATTCCAATCAAGGACGACTTTGTCATTACGATTGCGGAGCAATTGATAAAGGTTCCGTGCCAGGGGATTATCCAAATCAATTTTATCTAAAAGTCCCTCGCGTGCGGCATCCACTCCTTTGTAATACATTGTCTGGATGCCATGATTGCGGGCGATTTTCTCCTGCCAGGGATGAGTAACGCAAACTGCGAATTCCGGGTCGGGATTAAAGCGATTAGTAAATGTGGTGGTAATCAAAGGGAGCGCCGTTCTGCGTTGAGTGTCCAAAATCTTTTGCGACAGTTTTTCCATGGCATCGCGTTTAATCGCTTTTAATGATTTCAGAGGAATAAAACATTTTTCGTCATAATCTAATTCCAGGGTTTCCAATCGAAAAGTGGATTCGCCCATTTCCGATACTTTTTCCCGAATTTCTTGAGGAGATAAAACCCGTTGTTCCGCTGATGACAAAGTATCTCCCGTCACAGAGACAACTAATTTTCCGTGACTCAAAATCAATTGAAGAGGTTTCCCGATTTGTGCGATTAACTTACCTGAAACCGGCAGATATTTTTTCTCCGTTGCAAACTTGCGTTCAATGGAATCGTTTAATTCTTTGGAATAGGTTTTATGAATATATTTTGTGTCCTCGAGAATTTTTGATAAAACAATCCTCTCGCCTTTTTCTGCGCTGGTTCTGGTTCCGCGAATTCCCTGGATGATGATTTTATTAATATATTCTCCCTTGAGAACTTTTTTCTTTTCATCCAGATAGGAGATTCCATCGCCCAAGACCACTCGATCGGTAAGAAGTAATTGGTTTCCTTTTAATTTGCCGAGAGAGTATCCGATATTGGCGGAATATTCCGTGTTCATGATATCTTTCCCGCCATAAAAGAATCCTTTGGAATATCCGCGATTGAATAATTTGGGCGTTAAGGAATCGGGATTCTCTCCCTGCATGGTGTCGTGAAAATGTTTGACGGCAGAATAAACATAAGAGGCGTTTTTCATGCGGCCTTCAATCTTGATGGAATCAATTCCAATTTGGGATAACTGTTCCAATTCTGTCTTGGACATGAATTGATCTTTGGGACTTAAAAAAAATCCCTCGTTTCCTTTTTCATCCTCGTAAAAGCGGCGACAGGCTTGCGCACAGACACCGCGATTGCCACTGCGTCCACCGATGAAGCTGCTGACGTAGCAATTGCCGGAATAGGAAATACAAATGGAACCGGAGACGAAAACTTCCAATTCAATATCGGACTTTTTCTTCAGAGAAGCCAATTCATGGAAAGATAATTCCCGTGAGGGAATCAAACGGGACATGCCGATTTCTTTCATAAAGTTTGCCTCGACATGATTGGCCACAGTTGTTTGAGTGCTGGCATGAAATTCGAATTTCGGAAAATGGGTTTTGAGAAAACGAAATAGGCCCAAGTCTTGAATAATAATTCCATCCAATCCCTTTTCATAAAGGTCTTTGACCACAGGATACAACCGTTCGATTTCATGGTCTGTTAAAAGACTGTTCAAGGTGAGATAAAGCCGGACACCGCGCAAATGGGCATAGTCAATGACTTTTAATAATTCCAATTTGGAGAAATTAACCGCCATCCGGCGGGCGCCATATCCTTTTAACCCCAGATAAATGGAATCGGTGCCGGCAGTAATGGCGGCTTTTAAACTATCCATATCACCTGCGGGGGCGACTATTTCCATCCATTTCATAGTTAAATATTTAAACCTCACTCTTTATCCCTCTCCTTTGTAAGGAGAGGGATGTATTAAAGTTTACCATTGGTTTCCCAAATATAATAATAACCGTTTTCTTTTTTGATATGAACAGGCAGGGAAAACAAGGCGCTCAAATTTTCGGCATTAATGGTTTCTTTTTTAGGTCCGTCTTTAAATATTTTCCCATCTTTGATAAGGATGACACGGGTAATTTCGGGAATAATGTCTTGCAAGTGATGAGTTACCATGATTATGCTTTTCCCATGTTGCGCGAGTTTGCGAATAATATTACGGAATTTATGCAATGCCCGCAAATCCAGGCTATTGGTGGGCTCGTCAAGAATCAAAGCTTTGGGATTATGCACCAACGCCATGGCGATGAGGACTTGACGGGCTTCCCCGGTGGACATTTCATTCAACGGTTTTTCGGAAAGAGCGGATATCTCAAGAAAGGAGATGGTATCCTCTGCTTTTTTATGCATAGCCGGAGTGACTTTATGATAGGGATATAATCCAATACTACTGAAAAAGCTGGAAAGAATTAGTTCCCTGCCGGTAATCGGACGGGTACAAAAATTCTGCAAGTCACCGGTGATAATTCCCAATAACAAGTGCAAATCGAATATATTCCACCGGTCTTGTCCAAAAATCCTGACAGGAATATGGTCGTTGGATTCCTGTAATGGGTAGTATTCGCGGGTAATGGTTTTAATGAGAGTCGATTTACCGGAACCATTAGGGCCCAAAATAGCGATGTTTTCCCCCAAAGGTATTTGGAAACTTGCGGAATCCAATATTTTTTTATTTCCACGAATAATCGTGGCCTTATTAAATTCGATCAGATAAGGTTGAGTGTTTTTAATTAGATTTGATTTCATTCCAAATCCTGTCATACATTTTCGTGGCATCCCCAACATCTTTTATGAATTCGCATTTACCAATGATTTCATCGGTAGGATAGATGTTTGGATCATCGAGAATTTCTTTTTTAATATATTGTTTGGCCGGTTCTACGGGACTGGCGTACCAGGTTTCATTAGTAATATCCGCGCTGACTTTTGGTCGCAGAATATAATCTATGAACAGTTCAGCCGTTTCTTTATGGGGTGCATTTTGAGGAATGCACATGTTATCAATCCATATATTGGTTCCTTCTTTGGGAATCACATAACGAATATTATGATTATCTTTGGCGACTTGATAAACATCGCCGCTATACCCGTAGGAAATCCACGCATCACCTGATTTCAACATATCAATATAGGTTTCACTGGAGTAGGCTTTGACCAACGGTTTTTGTTCGATCATCAATTGTTTTGCTTTTTCCAATTGTTTGGGATCTAGTGTATTAATGGAGTATCCCAATTTTTTCATGGCGGGAATAAGTCCCGCGCGCATATCATCCAACATGGTAATCCGCCCTTTATATTTTTTATTCCATAGGATATCCCAACTATCCACTTTTTCAGTGACTTTAGTAGTGTCAATCCCTATGCCGTTGGTTCCCCAATGGTAGGGTACGGAATATTTATTTGCCGGATCAAAGGATAGATTTTTAAACTTATCGCTAACGCCTGCAAAATTAGGAATCTTGTTCATATCCAAAGGAGAGAGGAGATTTTGTTTTACCATGATAGTGACCATGTAATCGCTGGGGACAATGATATCGTATCCTTTTACCCCCGCTTGAATTTTCGCCAACAATTCCTCATTACTGGCGTAAGTATCGTAATTGACCTTGATGCCGAATTCTTTTTCAAAATCTTGTACAGTGTTTTTCCCAATATAATTAGACCAATTGTAAACATTGAGTTCCTTAACCACTGGAACGTTTTCCGGCGCTTTGGAACAATTGGTCAGACTAAGAGAAACTGCCAGAGCAAATGCGAAAATAAGAGACTTTGAGTTTTTTATATTCTGAAACATATTTAGACCTCCTAATTGGAAATTATCTTAATATCATAAATCATTCGCTTTTTTATTTATACTCATGGCTGTGATTATTAATAGCATTGTAAACACAATCGTTATGGTTGCAATGGCATTAATCTCCGGCGAGACGCCTAATTTCACCATAGAGTATACTTTTAAAGGCAATGTGGTAGAGCCTACCCCGGCAGTAAAGAACGCGATCATAAAATCATCCCATGACAATGTGAAGGCAATTAACGCCCCCGCGATGATCCCCGGCATAATCAGAGGAAGAGTTATATAACGAAAGGTTTTAAAAGGTGTGGCACCCAAATCAAGGGCTGCATTTTCCAAATCCAAATTAAATCCCATTAATCTGGCTCTCACGACCACCGCCACAAAAGAAATATCAAAAGAGATATGGGCAATGATGATGGATGTAAGTCCCAACGAGAATTTTATTAAAACAAAGAAAGATAACATGGCAATTGCCATGACAATATCCGGAATGATAATCGGTAATTGCAGTACGGCATCGAATAGCTTTTTTCCAGGGAATTTATATCGAACCATTCCAAAGGCAGCGAGTGTTCCGAGTATGGTCGAAATGATGGTTGCGAAGGTGCCGACAATCAAACTATTTTTTACTGAATTAAGTAAATCCGTGTCGTTAAATAATACTTTGTACCAATCTAACGTAAAGCCTGTCCAGATAACATTAATCCGTTCGCGGTTAAATGAAAAAATGATTAAAACGGCTATGGGAAAAAACAAAAATAGATATACTAAGAATGAATGAAGATATAATGCGCTTTTTCCTAAACAATTTTTCATCAGATGATTTTCTCCGATGCTTCATCCGGCATTCCCATGCGGATATAGATCATGAGTAATATCAAGACTACTAGCATTAATAAAAAGGAAAGTGCCGACCCAAAGGGCCAGTCCCGTGCGGATAAAAACTGATCTTTGATTAAATTCCCTATCATTAAATTCTTGGCACCGCCTAATAAATCCGGGATGATGAAAGCGCCCATTGAAGGCACAAAAACAATGACAGACCCGGAGATAATTCCCGGTCGGGTCAACGGTAAAATGATTTTCAAAAAAGTCTTCCAAGGGTTGGCTCCTAAATCTTTGGCAGCATCAATGAATGAGTGATCCAATTTTTCTATACTCGCGTAAAGGGGAAGAACCATAAACGGCAAATAGCTATATACGAGTCCCAGCATTACTGCTTTTTCTGTAAATAAAAGGGTTAATGGTTCCTGAATCAAATGCAACCGGATAAGTAGATTGTTTAATAATCCTTCGGTTCTCAAAATAATCATCCAGGAATACGTTCTAACTAGGAAATTAGTCCAGAAAGGCAGCATTACCAGAAATAGATAAAAGTTCTTTTTGTACTCTGGTTGATTGGATATGAAATAGGCTAAGGGATACCCAAGTAAAAGACAGAGGATAGTATTGAGAGTAGCAACATAAATGGAACGGAGTACCGGTTTCAAATATAAAGGATCAAGGACATGGACATAATTATTGAGAGTGAAGATATATTCTATGTTCCCGTAAGTTCCCCGTTGTAAAAAACTATACACAAAAACAATCATCAATGGGACAATGAATAAGAATGCCAACCATGCAATGGAAGGAACCAAAACCAGAAATTTTCTAAAAGTCCGTTGCATACAATTTATTTCTCTAACAATACGGTGTTTTCTATACTCCACACCAAATAAACACGGTCGCCCACTTTATGTTTTGATTGATTATGGTAATTTTGTTCCAGAACTTTGACAATTTGTCCTGTCATGGATTTGATGAGATAAGAAAGACTGTTCCCCATATAAATGATTTCATCAATGACTCCTGTGATTTGGTTTTGTGAACCATCCTCAGAGATCGGTTCCGTATGTAGAAAAATCTTTTCGGGACGCACGGAGAAGATTATTTTATTTTGGGAAATTAAAGACTGTTGCGCTTTTGCTTTAATCAATCCATTCTTATTAATTTTTAGAACTACTGAATCCGATGTAATGAGCGCTTCGCTACCTTCAAAAAAATTACTGTCTCCGATAAACTCTGCTACAAAACGGGACTGGGGTCGGGAATATATTTCATCGGGCGTGCCGACTTGTTCAAATTGTCCATGATTCATTACAGCAATTTGGTCTGCCATGGTTAATGCCTCATCCTGATCATGGGTTACGCAGATAAAGGTAATCCCCAATTTTTTCTGGAGATGTTTTAATTCAATCTGCATTTGTTTACGGAGTTTGACATCCAACGCTCCCAAGGGTTCATCCAATAGAAGCACAGAAGGGTGATTTACAAGGGCACGTGCCAAGGCGACCCGTTGCTGTTGTCCCCCGCTTAACTGGTTAGGTTTTCTTTTTTCATATCCTTGCAATTCCACCAAATCAAGGATTTCCGTAACTTTGGAAGTTATCTCGCGGTATCCCATACCCTTCATTTTCAAACCAAAGGCAATGTTTTCAAAAATATTCATGTGCGGGAAAAGGGCGTAATTTTGGAAAACCGTATTCACGTCTCTTTGATAGGGTGGGAGATTATCCAAGCATTTCTCTTTTAAATAAACCGACCCACTGTCCTGTTGAATGAGTCCCGCGATGATTTTTAACAAGGTGGTTTTCCCGCATCCACTGGGTCCCAAAAAAAAGAAAAAGTCGTTTTTGACGATGGAGAAGGAAATATTATTGCAGGCAGTAACCGCGCCAAATTTCTTGGTTATATTGGATATGGTTAATTCGCTCACGGGATTAATCAATGTGCCAACATGACATTACTGGCGGAGAGAGTGGGATTTGAACCCACGGAACCCTTGCGAGTTCGCACGCTTTCCAAGCGTGTTCCTTAAACCACTCGGACATCTCTCCGTTTTTATTTTCAGATTTAAAATTTATATCAATAATTAACCGTTAAACTTATCTCTGAAGGAGAATAAGATTATATCTGAGGCGGGCTTTTTTTGCCAATGAGGAAGAAGACCACCCCTTAATCCCCTCCTCAATTGAGGAGGGGACAGCCAGAACTATACCTCACCCCCTTAATCCCTCTTCCTTCCAGGCTCTTGGTAAGGAGAGGGAAAAGACCACCCTCTTAATTAAGGAGGGGGAAATTCTGAGAGGTGTCTAGGGGCGAACTCTGTGAGTCGCCCGGTTTTTATGTTCTCTTGGTTTGTCATTCCCGCGAAAGAGACTGTGTCATAATGGGGAACAAAATTAATAAGAGGGATGTTTTAGAGGGAAAGGAGGAGAGCATGGCATATCGTTACGGGAATCGAAGGCAGGAGATGTTACTTCCAGAAAGTATTGAAGATTATGTGAGAGAGGAGGACCCGGTACGCGCCTACGATGCGTTTGTGGATACATTGGATGTATCGGAATTGGGGGTTGTCTTGGAGGAGAATCCAATAGGACCTCCCGCATATGATCCGGTGAGCATGTTGAAACTTTTAGTGTATGGCTATTCCTATGGGATTCGTAGTTCGCGGAAGTTGGAACGAGCGGTGTATCATAACTTGTCATTTATCTGGTTAGTGGGAGGATTACGTCCGGATCACAAGACGATTTCATCCTTTCGACGAAAGCACCGGAAAGCGTTGGCAAAGGTGCTGGGACAATGTGCCTGGATGTGCCTGCGCTTGGGTCTGGTAGAAGGGAATGTACTTTTTGTGGATGGAACCAAAATCCGAGCCAATGCCTCCTTAGACCAGACGTGGGATGGGAAATGCTGTGAGCATGCCCTGTCCGAGATAGACCACCGGGTAGAACAACTTTTGAGAGACATTGACAGTGTCGATCAGCAGGAAGAAGGGCAGGAATCTTGGGTACGCATGAGCGCGGCGTTAGCGGATCAACAAGAGTTGCGGCGGAAGGTGGAAGAGATAGCCCAAGGCTTGAAAAGGAGAAAAAATCCAAAGGTGGGAACGGCTCCGCTGAATGTGGTCGATCCCGATAGTCGTCGGATCAAGAAGAGCGGTGAAACTCTTCAGGGATATAACGGACAAATGGTCTGCGATGAAAAACATGGACTGATCGTTTCGACAGATGTCGTCAATATGCCCAATGACACCCAACAGTTCGCCACCCAGATTCAGCAAGCCGAAGGGAATCTAGGACACGTCTGCTCCACCGCGGTGGCCGATGCGGGATACTACAATACCCAGACGTTGCGGGAAGTGACTCAGAAGGGAACCCAGGTGATTGTTCCGACTCCGCGAACGGGGAATGCCTGGGGCACTCCGGAAGCTTTTGAGAAGCGTGTCTTTCGTTATGATTCGGAACAAGATTGTTACTGGTGTCCCCAGGGATATCGTTTGAAGTGGATCAAGCAGGATCGTCGACGGGCCGGTCACGTGTATACCATTGAGAAAGTCGAATATTGTCGTGCCTGTCCTCAGTGGGGAGTCTGTACCCAGGCCAAGGCGGGACGTTCCATTGTACGTCTGGAACAGGAAGAACTCCGAGAAACATTACGCCAACAGTTTGAACAACCAGAAACTAAAAAAGTGTTTGCCCGACGCAAAGCCGTCGTGGAACATCCCTTTGGTCATTTAAAAAGAAACTTGGGAATGAGAACCTTTCTCCTGCGAGGATTTCTGGGGGTCAAAGCCGAGTTTGCTTTGGGAGCCACCGCTTTTAATCTGACCCGGATGCTCCGTTTGTTGGGTGGAACCACGGCTTTCCGCAGGGCTCTCCAAACGGGATAATATCGTGAAAAAACCGCTCCCCCGTATTCCCCTATAAAAAAACAAGGTGCTTTTGTAACTGTTTTTCTAAATTGGCACAGGGATATTTTGTAATCATAACATTAGAGAACTTTGAACCCTCTTTTGTAAACTTATTATGACACAGTCTCGAAAGCGGGAATCCAGTTCTCTCTGCTAATCACTGATTCAATCTTTTTTGTAGGAATCTTCAACAATAGCGATTTCCTCTGGCGTTAAATCAAAGAGGCGATAAATAATTTCGTTAATGTCTCGCTCGACCTTGACGACTCCAGCTTCGTCATTTACCGATGCTAAATCAGCGGCTCGCTTGGCTAGTTTTGAGAGATGGGATTTGTCGGCAGAGTTTGCCGGTGGGATGGGAACCTTATTCATAAGATTTCCACGAAATTGAACACGACCGGAATTCCAAGGATCACCCCAAGAGGGAAAGGTTGACCTGTAAAACCAATCCAAAAGTTTAGAATTGAGCACTGCTAAGACGTAAGGTGCTTCAGGAGTCAAAATAATGAATCCAGTTTTGTTAATCATATTACCTTCTATATCGAGGTATGCATGTAAACATTTTGATGTTTCATTGAAGACGATTTTAGGTTCTTCAAACGCTGCGATGTATGACTCTGAGGGATTGTTATCTAACTCTAACCAGTGATGCTGTCCTTCGCTGGCACCGCTACGGGATGTTTTACACTGGCCACGTTCTTTCAATTTATCTTCAAAATTTGAGAGATGACGAAGTATAGCAGGATATTTTTTTAATTCTTTATGGAAATCGTAAGGGACAATGATGACATAGAGATCGTAGAATTCATGAGTCCACCTTTTGATGTCTATCCCTCGTATCCAGGGTTTTATCAGTTCGGAAGACTTTCGATCTTCACGGATTAATCGATCGCGTGTGGCGCTGTCAATAACAAATGCTTCGTTTAATCCAGTAATTATTCCACGGAAAAACCTTTTCTTTACGTATTTACCTAGCTGTGTACCCTTAGTCCGTAGTTTTTCTACCAATGCAAGACCGTGAACACCTTCAAGTGACCACCCTTCAATCTTTAGCTGGTTCGTCATGTATCGAGATGCACGAGTGACAATGGATTGTCTAAGCGAACCTAATTCTGACTCATCTTTAACGACCAAGACAGGAAAATCAATAGGTTTCGACGCTTTTGAGACTATGACTATCATAGGGTCAGTCGAAGCAGCAAAGACTGGCAATTCGCAAAAGTCAATTAGGACTTGAATTTGTTGCGAGGCAAGGAGTTGACGCAAACCTTTTCCATATCCAGCGCGTTGAAATTTGTTAGAGCTAATGAAAGTGAGTACCCCGTTGTTGTGAAGTAGAGAGAACCCCTGTTCATAGAAAAAGCAGTAGATGTCGCCTCGTGATGCATAGGTTTTGAACTTCTTCTTCCACTCGGTTTGTAACGCAGTACGAGAGAACTTCTCCACTGAAATATACGGCGGATTAGCAATGACAATATCAAAACCATCTTTTACCGAGGGGAAAAAATATCTAGGGTGAAAAAAATCAACTTTTTTATTTTCAAAGATATTTTTATAACTTTTCCACATACTCGCTTCTTTTAAAAGCATGGAATGTACCTTCTTCTTATCATCTTTAAATATTTTTTGAAATTTATCGCCCTTGGATAAACCTTTATCCATCAAAACAATATTTACTTTTTCTTCTATTTTACTATCAATAAGCTTATGAAGTTTACTAATTGCATTATTCTTTATTTCCGCATCATCTACCCCGAAATATTCAGAGACTGCGAACTCAAACTCACTCTGAAATTCGGAAAAGCTGAAAGAATCTTGTGTTTGACTCCCTTCTTCTGGAGGAGAAATTAAACTGTCAGCCGCTACAAACTTAAAATCAAGATTAGGTAAAGGTTTAATACCTCTATTTTCTTCTTGATCATTAATATGTTCATCAACTATGAGCGTCAAAAAACATCTCAATCTTGATATTTCTATTGCAATGGGTTGAATATCAACACCAAATATACATTCTCTAATAATGCCTAATTTACGAAGATAGTTTAATTCTTTATTTGAGAATCTTTTTAAAATATCCTTTCTAAATTCCGGGCTGGCTTTTTCGAGTTGTTTTTTTAACCAAGCTTCGCCATTGGGATCAATTTGTTGTAACATGAAAACAATTTTCTGCAATGCGCCGATGGGAAAGGCACCAGAACCACAAGCAGGATCCAAGAGCTTGAGATTTTCTAAAGCATTTACAATCCGTTGATTTTCTTTTTCATTAAGCGGGTATTTTGAATCGTCAGACAAATTATAGCTAATGATTGCACGTAATTTTTCATCTTCTAAACCTGTTTGCTGTTTTAAAAAAAGTAAAAGGCTTTCGTCTACCATATAATCAACAATCACACGGGGTGTGTAATAACTCCCAGTGCTCTTGCGAGCAGATTCCCCAGTATCCGGATTTATCTCCGCTAATAAATTCTCAAAAATCCTACCCAGCATTTCTGGGTCAATAGAAAGTTCCTCATCAAAACTCGTATTTTCATCAATTGTAAAATTATAAGTTTCCAAAATATTGAAGAAGTTGACAAACCAATCATCGGGAATAACCAAGGTATTATGATAAATTGACTGTATACCACTACTGCCTTTGTAATAGTCGTCTTCATGAGGTGAGAAAAGACCACCATTTAAATATGGAATAAATGAAAAAGGGTTATCTGAATATCGTTTTCCACGTAACTTAATAGGTTTGTTAAGAACTTCAAAGAATATGGGTTCAAGTATTTGATGATAATAATCAGCGTACAAAGGAATAGCTTTTAAGGACAATAAATCCTTTGGCATTAAAGCTATTCCAGTTGGACTTTTTTTCTCACGTAAAAACCAGCAGAATATAATCCGCCCAATTAAACGCACGGCAAATTCCAAACATATCTGGCTATGATCAGTTTGGGATGGTAAATGTAATAACGGCTTAAATGTAACTGCTTTCTTACCCTCACCAAGTGTGCCACCTACCAGTTTATAATATGCTTCTTGGATTTTCTTATAGAATTCCTTATTGACGACTTCGACAGAAAAGCGATTTTGTAAATCCTCAAAGTTTATGACTCTGCCTTGTTTAACAAGAAACTGATATGGAGTATTGACTTTGGCATTGGGTCCCAGGAAAAAGGAATATCTACGGGGATTTGAAAGAGATTGCACTACTTTCCCTTTTTGATTGATATCCGGTGTCGCTGTCATTAATGACAATCGCCAATCATCCCCTTTTTCAGAACGATAGGCTATTAGTGCCCGGTAAGTGGCACTGTTTTTCATAATTCTGAAACCATCCATAGCCAAAGATACACGAGCATCAGAGGATGATGAATGGGTAAGCTCAAATATTTCAAGGTCTAAATCCTCGCTTTTACCAAGATAAAAGATATCCTTAGTCACTTGTAGTCTATTTGTACCCACGCGCCGAACATCCTTTTCAAACTTAGGAATAAAGGATTTTAGGAATTCAAGGTATTCATCTCTATTATATTTTTCCTGTAAATTCATACTCTAATATCTTCACTCAGCACAATGGTTTCAGATTCACCCTCAAGACGTGCAACTCTTTCATTAATAGCGTGAATATGATGTTGAGGAACTATTGTTTTTAATTCTTCAAAAGCTTTCTCTATGTCATCCAAATCAAGTTGTGTGATTGATTTTAAATCACCTTCATTGATACCATCATACTTTTTAATTATTTGTGCCAAATCATGGCAATAGTCTTTTGCTCTCGGAAGTTTATCTTCAATTATTTTTAATTTTTTTAAAGCATCGGCTCTTCTACCACTAATTGGAGGAAGTGGATGTTTTTCAAATAAGAGATCACGTACCATTTTAAATACTTCATCATATTGCTTATCGGCTTCTTTGCCTTTTTTTTCTTTTCCGGCTTTAAAATAGTTAAGAGCTTTTTCGGCTGCTACAATTGATAATTCCTCTGCTTCTTTTAACGCAAAGAGGGAATGTTCACCTTTTTTACCAAAAGCAACAATTGCATTTGTACTGTAATTTTCTCTAATCACCCGACTTCTTGGTTTTATATTTAGAGCTTCATCATAACTTGTTTTATCCTTTTTACTCTGATCATATATTTCCCTATGATACGCATCCCAGGAAAGAACCTCGTTTTGACTTTCCGCTTTATGATACTCATCAATAAAGAAACTTTGAAGTTTTTCGTCATCCGTCAGGGTTTTTGTATCACTACCTACAACTGCATTTATCAGCCGCATTTTAAGTGTGGATATTTGTTTGATTTTAATTTCTGACTCACCTGTATCTGTAGGGAAGCAGTTATAAATTAATAATTCCGAAAATACTTTTTTATTAATTCTATTTATACGTCCAATCCTTTGAATAACTCTTGTTGGGTTATATGGAATATCATAGTTAATAACCACGCCAGCGCGGTGTAAATTATAACCTTCACTTAATGCATCCGTTGAGATCAGTACATCATAGTCATTATCTTGATCATTTATTCCAATACCTGCATCAAAATTTCTTCGAATAATCTTTTTTGTTGTCTTACTCGCATCTGAGGCTGTATATTTAAGGATACGTTTTAATCCACGTTTTAAGAGTTCTTCATTCAAGTAATTTACAGTATCTGCATAAGATGAAAAAATGACTATTTTTCTTTGTGGATTTTCTGATAATAACTTATCAATTTTCTCTTTAACTTCTTCCAGTTTAGGGTCAAGATCCTTAATACTATTTGCTTTGGGACCAAACCAATTATCCTGCATATCCTCAAGTAATTTTTTATCTTTTGTTACATCCTCAATAAATTTGGGATCTATATAGGATTTATCGACAGCAATTAAGCCTTTGGATTCCTTAAGTTTTTGAAATTCAATTTCTGCTGTTTGTTGATTTAACTCTTCACTTAACGTATCCTCCGTTGATTCAAGGATATCGTCCGGGTTTGGTATCTGCCCTTTTTTCATGATTGGAACTTTACCCAATTTAGCCCACCAATCCAAAATCATCTGATTCGACCTAATCATATTCTCCAGCGATATACGGAAAGCCGCTTTGGAACTTTCAAATCTCATCACCAATAACCTTTTCATAAATTTAGCCAAGTTAATTTGGGCTGTTTTAAGGTCTGTTTCATCCAAATCTTTTCCATATCTTTTTAAGAATATTTCTCTATCCTGGATATATGAAGATGGCTTATATCGAGCGCCAATAAATCCTTTTTCTTGATTCATTTCCTCGGATGTAATTTCCATAATAGTATCCAGGTAAAGTTTTAAAAGCTTTCCCAGGATATAATCTAATAAAACCGGACCTTCCACTTTAGCAAAATCAACTTTTTGTTTTTTGAGGTCAGTTTTATATCTTGTAATTGTCTGCAAATCCAACCTAGACCGACGTATAACTACATTTTCGATTAGACGTCTGAGCTCAATAGATATTTCATCTGCTTCCTTATCTATTTGTGATTGGGTTAGATTTCTATTTCTTCTTTCTCGATTTAGTTTTTTATATCTTTCAATTAATTCTCTAAAACGCAAACTTAAATTATCCACAGAACGGATAGTAGACTGCCCCGGAATTTGAAACAATTTTATTAAAGCAAATACATCCTTTGGATCATTATTAAAAGGAGTAGCCGTGAGTAATATTACTTTGTTTTCTGGATGACTATTACAAATGTGATGTAACATCCGATAGTCATCAGTGTCTTCATTCCGATAACGATGAGCTTCATCAATTATGATTAAAAGAGGTTTATTATTATTTTTATAATGTTCGTAAATATCCTCAATGGCACCGGAACTAAAGACTCTTGCACCCGGAAGTTTAAATTCTTCTTGATAATCTTCCCATTGGTCTTTTAGATGAGGCGGTGCAATAATTATTGGTTGAATGTTACAATTATAGGCGACTGCAGCAGCAATAATACTTTTACCAAGACCAACTACATCAGCCAAAATTACCCCATCGTATTTGTTTAGTTTATCAATAACAATTTTAATGGCATCAAGTTGATATTCTAAATCCATATATTTTTCATTTGTTATCTGACCTGGGCTTTTAATGCTTTCAACAGATTCTTTTCCAAAAAGTTCATGTAGAACTCTAATATAAACTGCATAAGGGCTAGGAGTAGAATGAATCCATAGGTCTTTTTTTAATTGTTTCAATAAATCATCATTATTTTCTTTTGTAGCGATATCTATATTTTGACTATCTTTCCATAAGTCATTAAATTTAGTGAGATATTCAACATAACGTTCTTTATCGCTATAACGTTCATTAAGTTCACCTTGATTAAGAAGACCCTGAAAGGTGAAATTGCTTGAGCCCATAAAAACAGTCCCGGGATAGTCACCTTTTTGACTATGCTCAAATTTATTGTGCAGAATGTATATTTTGCCGTGTTCTTGAGTTGCTGTGAGTTTGATTTCAAGTGAACCATCTGCAATTTTATTCTCCAATATTTTATACGCATCTTGGTCATCACTCTCGTCTAGTAAGGACGATTCATTACTCAATCTCAGAAAACCATTTACATAGGTTTGTTTTTTTAATGTACGAGAAGGAATATAATCTTCTGACTGAAATGGGGCAAGGTCCACATCTTTACCCTCTTGTTTAATTCTAGATAAAAGTTTTGGGATCTTAATTGGGTCAATATATTTACCAACAAGTATCCTAATTTTTTTATCTTTAAGGTGTTTTGCCAGTAACTGCCAGCCAGAAAAATAAAAGAAAGCAACTTCAATATCTACTTTATCAGCACTAGTAAGAGCGTTGATTAGTGCGTCATGCATTGTCTTTGATTTGTTGTCAATGATTGCCATAATTTTTATTCAATTAAATTATGAAAATGCTAGTCATTAAATATATTCCTTATTACTGGCTATATAGTTTATTGAATAGTATGGAATTGTCAAGGGAGAGACTGGATTCCCGCTTTCGCGGGAATGACGGGTGGTGGGAGGCTGGATTCTCCGATTCTCGGTCGGAGCCGAGGACAGTCGAGAAGAACAAGTTCCCGAAGTGTCATTTAAAAAAGCGGGTCACAGACCCGCGTCTACACGTGAACATTTTATTGGACGGGATAGTTACGATATTTTAAGGCAGAATCTAACATGGCGACAATATTTTCCGGTGGGACATTGGCTTGAATGTTGTGGGTTTGGCTGAAAACATATCCCCCGCCGGGTGCGAGCGTTTTGAGACGGTCATGGATGTATTGCTCAATTTGAGCGGGAGTTGTCTCCGGCATCATCTGTGGGATGTCACACCCGGCTCCCCAAAAAACCAGTTTATCACCATATTTTTTTTTCAAATCTGCGGGGTTCATGCCGGTGGAGGAAGTTTGCACGGGCGTGAGAATGTCCATGCCGGTTTTGATTAAATCGGGAATGAATTCCGAGATGGCACCGCAGGAATGGAACATGACATGGAGTTTGGAATGGCGTTTGATGTATTGAATGAGTTCTTTGTGATAGGGATAAATAATTTCCCGGTATAAATCGGGCGAGAGTTGGGGCGCTTGCTGGGTGCCGAGGTCATCATTGATTTGGATGATGTGAATGTTGTCTCCTACGGCATCCAAATATCTTTTGATATTGGTCATGTGAGCGGAAGATATTTTTTGAATGATGACTTCGGCAAAAGAACGGTTGGTGAGCATATCGGTCATAAAATTTTCCCACCCGCGCAGACGCAATGCCGTTTCAAGAATCGAACCCCCGAAATCTCCGACCAGGGCGTAATCGGTCTTTTTATTGAGAAATTTAGCACGGTCACTCCACTGGTCAAGTTCCTCGTCGCGCCATTCCATCATGGGATAATTATCCAGGTCACGAACGGATTGGGCAGTAGACCAGGGGGAATAGGAGGCGTGAAAATAGAGCGAACCGGCTTGCATGGTCGCAATGGTATGACCCAAGGCGTCATAGACGACATATCCGCCATTCTCCGGGTGAGGCACAAAATCAGAGGGTATTTCACAAGCCGACCCGTCCGGCAAAGTCCAGTTTCGCCAATTTCTCCAATCGGGTCGCAAGGAAGAATTTTCCAAGTCTATAATGTCCACTTCAAACCGTTGCAGAATGGGTAATTCCACCTCCGCAATTTGTTGAACCCAATCGAACATGCGTGTTCGGCCTTGAGTTATTCGGAGATGTTTTTTGAGGGCATTATAGGCAATCGCCATAATGCCGGTACCGCGTGTCCCACCAAAATCAATGGGAACTTTATCCGGTTCTTGATGTTGTAAAGTTGTGAGAACTCTTTCCCGCGAGGTCATAAATTAAGTCCAACGTCTAACGTCTAAAGTTCAAAGTTAAATATTATTTTAGTTTATTTTCAAGTTGTCGTTCCAAAGAACGGAGAATCAATATTCCGATTAGTAAAACAATACCGAGTCCCAAAAGAATCAAAAGGTTGTATTGTTTGGGAAGCAGGACGAAACTAAGTGCCGTGATACTCAGACAAATACATATCGCGTAAACAAAAAGAACGACTTGGCG
Organism: uncultured bacterium; assembly: GCA_963768165.1. Taxonomy (GTDB): domain Bacteria; phylum UBP4; class UBA4092; order UBA4092; family UBA4092; genus CAVYHJ01. Next base: position 66,030 of record CAVYHJ010000003.1, read on the forward strand.
TTGGGAGAGTCCCATTCGCAGAAGACGATGGTGAAGATGTCCTTTGTCCGCTTGAAATAAGGGTTTACCCCGCCATGCCCTGCGAAGAATAGCCAGCAAAGTATCCAGAATAGGAATTCCCAGAGCCAGAATTGGAATCAACAGAGTTACCGCTATGGTGGCTTTATATCGAGTAATTACGGTAGCGGCGGAGAGTATAAAACCCAGGGTCAAGGCACCGGCATTCCCCATAAAAATCGAAGCGGGTGGAAAATTATATCGTAAAAAACCCAGTGTACTGCCGGCGACTGCTGCCATTAGAATAGAAATCACCGGTTCCTTTTGAAACAGTGAGACGAGTAATAAAGTAAAACTGGCAATAAATGTAACTCCGCCCGCCAATCCATCCATTCCGTCAATCAAATTAATCGCATTGGTGATGCCCACCAGCCAAAATAGTGTAAACGGGAGACTGAAAATTCCGAGTTTAATTTCAGTACCCAGAGGGTTTGTTAACAATTCTATCCGTCCTCCGCAATACCATAAAATAAATGAAGCGATGATTTGAACTATAAATTTAACCGGAGCGTTAAGCCCGCGGGCATCATCCACGATTCCCAATAAAAAAATTATAGTAGTGGAGATAAATAATCCAAACATGGAGATTTTATCGGTTAATTCCGCGGTAGGGAGATGAATAAGTCCGCTGATACTGGCTACTACAAAAGCAATAAAGATACTTAATCCTCCCAAATAGGGTACAGGTTTTTGATGAATTTTTCGTTCGTTGGGTTGATCCACTAAATTCCAATGGAGAGCCAACACTCGACTAACAGGAGTCAAACTAAAACTTATCAAGAGTGCCAAAAAATAAATAATCCAATAAAGTGACATGATTTAGGATTTTCTTTCTTTAATGGAAAACATGCGATATTCTAGCAGACCGGCGTACACTCCCGCACCTATCGCCACCGATTTTGCTAATAACATAAAAATAGATATAAATAAAAAAAAGATATTTTTTGACCGGAAAACAATTTTAATAATCAAAGGAATTTCCAGGATAAATCCACTCCCCAGTCCTACAAGACTTAATAGCAAAATAATGCATGATAATGAGAAGAAACCGGAAAACCCGATAAATCCGGGAATTAAACAAAGGAGTGACAAAAATATTCCGGTAAGAAAACCGGTGTAAAGAATGGGTTGAACAACCATTTTTTTAGAAACGAAATCATCTGCTAGAACGTCTTTGGTGAATTTCGGCATAATGCGGAGATGCGCTTTGGTTCCACGATACCGTTTGCGCAGATAGGATTTCCAATTGCCTTCCGGGACATGCCGGACGATGGCGGATTGTTGATAATAAATTTTTAATCCTTTTTGGAGAATGCGATAACTGACTTCGGTATCCTCCGCATGGAACCAGTTGGGATTAAATCCGCCGATTTCTTCCAAGATAATTTTACGAAAGGCACAATTGGTCCCATTGGCCAATCCAGTAGAAGTTTTGCGTTGGTTATAACGTTCTTCAATATCGAGACTCCGAATCCAACTGGTGCATCGGTGGTCCGTACAGAAAATGGTTCTGCCGGTAGCCGCGCCGATTTGCGGGTCTGCGAAGGGTTTGATAAGTTCTGTTATCCATTGTTTATCCACTTCGCAATCGGAATCCGTATAGGCTACAATATCTCCGGTGGCGTGGCGAAACACATTATCTCGCCCGGCGCTAACCCCGCCATGATTTTGATGGATTAATTGGATGGGATAGTTTTGCAATATTTTCAATGTATCGTCTTTGGAGCCGTCATCGACAATAATAATTTCCTTATCGGGATAATCGGTAGCCAATAAGGATTCCACACAAGCTTTCATGGTGGATGCACTGTTATAGGTGGAAACACCGATGCTCACTTTCATTTATTATTCTCTTTCCATAACTTAAATGCATCCTGGTAAGCGGACAAGGTAAGTTCCGCCATTTTTTTCCAAGAGAACTTTTTCACCTGTTCTTTTCCTTTATCGCTTAGGGATTTTCTTAACTCCGGTTTTTCTAATAAATCAATCAAAGAATTCACAATAGACGATTCATCATCCGGGTCAACAAGAATCGCCGCATCTCCCGCGACTTCCGGTAAAGAAGTGCGATTGGAACATAACACCGGTGTTCCGCCTGCCATCGCTTCTAAAATCGGCAATCCAAATCCTTCAAAATAGGATAGCAAAACAAATAAATCAGCACCCTGATATAACAATGGCAAATCTTTTATGGGGAGATAATCAAGGATTTGAATATCTTTTTTATAGTTGGATTTTTGAATTTCATTGAGTATCTGAGAATAATAATTTCCTCTAACTCCCGCAAGAACCAATTTATGCGGGCAGGAATACGACTCCTTTAATTTTGAAAAACATCGTATCAGCCCATTCAGGTTTTTATGTCGGTTAAAGGTGGCGATGGATAAAATATATGGTTGTTGAATGGCTTTAGATTTAAGAAATTCCGATATTTCATTTTGAGTTCTTGTCATTAAATAATCTTCTGCAACAGCCGCGGGAGTCACCCGAATTTTATTTTCAGGTATTTTCAAAATTTTGTGAATATCTTTTTTTGAACAATCCGACAAGGTCAAAATCATATCCACCTGTTTTGCCGATTGAGGGATATAGCGGTTCCAATAAATCCTTTTAGCCAGTGAAAAGGTCTCCGGATAATAGTGATAATGCATATCAAAGAGTGTGACTATTTTGGCATAGTCACCGGGAATAGGTGAAACGTAGGAAGGAGAATGGAGCAACTCAATAGAATAGTCTTGTGCGAGACGGGGCAGTTTCCATTGTTCCCAAAAGACCCGGAAAGGTTTCCAGCGAGGAGACAATTCGCAAACAATTTTCTTCCATGCAGGAGGAAGGTGTTCAAAGGTATCCAAACATTTTTGATTCATAAACAGAAAATAATCATTGCGGGTATCGAGTGCAGATAATTCATGAAGCAGATTAAGCAAATAAGTTTCCGTCCCGCCGACTTTGCCCGGTCGAAGATAAAGGGCATTAATCCCGATGCGCATCCATAATCTCCAAGATTTTTTTCCAATAATTATCTAAAAGAACCTGCCAATTAAAATGAATTGCAGCGCCAGTTCCATTTTTTGCAAAAGTATCACGCAAAGAAGGATTTTCAAGTAACTCTATTATTGCTTTTGCATAAGCTGAGGAATCAAAAGGAATAGCAACCCCAACTTGATACTTCTGAATAATTGTAGATAATTCTCCGATATCCGTAGAAATTACGGGTAACCCTGCCGCCATATACTGAAATAATTTCAATGGGCTGGCGTAATAACGAAGTTTAGATGGAATGGATGGAAGTAAGCCGATATCTGCTTGTGAAAAATACTCCGGTAAATCTTCCGGCGATTTTTTCCCCAAAAAAGTTACAATATGTTCAATTTTATTTTTTGTTACGATTTCTTTACATTTTCCTGTAAACGACCCGTCGCCAATAATCCAAAAACGAATATCCTGAATTTTTTTAGAGATATCAGGTATAGCGTTAAGTACAATATGTACACCTGCCCATTCTTCCAATGAACCGGAATAGAGTAAAGTTGGGGGATGGGATATATTTTTGGCAATGGATGAAAATAATTTTAGATCTACGCCATTGGTAATTGTGCAAACATTTTTGGCTCCCTGTTTGACTCGTAATTCATTCAATTTGGTGCTGACACAAGCTACCAAATCCGATGAATCAATCCCCTTTTTTTCCTGCCGGGCAATGGCCAGCAACCTCAACCCGCTGGCAAATGCCGGGAAATAATCCACATCGTTATAAATATAATATTTCGCCAGATCCCTCCGTTTTAGCTTTCGGGCAATCATCGCCGGCCCTGGTTGTTCACTGATGCACAAAACATATTTTGTCTTGCAAATCTTGCGAAATTGATAATAGACCCAAGAATCCTGAAGCCAGGTGCTGAGGATACCATCTATCGGAAGACGCCGAATTCCATAGAAGGTGACATTCCCGTCAGCTTTGATTTGCACTTTCGGTTTATAAAAAAAGTTATCCAATCCTTCACGTAATTTATCAAAGGACGATCCTCCTTCTGTCTCGTAGGCCCGATCATAATAAAGTACATCCAGTTTACCCACATATTTGCTAAGGTGATGAATGACGGCAAAAGCCCGATTATACGGATTCGCTTCCAAATCGTCCTGGCAGATGATTAAAGCGTTATTAATATGTTTATTTATGTAAGACACCGTGTTGAATTATATAGGAAAGTGATAAACTAGACAAACTTAATGGATAATCTTATAAAACTCTTAAATTTAATTTCTTGTTACAATTACTGACTTGGGAAAACGGAATTTAAATACTACTTTTTATCATCTCTACACTAGTTATTCTTTCAAGGGCTGTTATCATTTCATCAATACTAGAGAACGCGTCAACCTTGGATCATGTAATCAACGTCTCTATACTTTTTTTCTCCTTGATTTTAATAACCATACTAATAACTGGCATCTTTTTGTAGAAAATGACAACCATTAGTTTATTAACTGTCGCATTAATCCGATTGGTTCTTTCTTTCACCTTTTTAAGATCATTTTATGTTTAGAAAACCAGAAATATGGAAAACATAAAGGTAAGGGAAATAACCATGCATATTTAAAAGACATAAAGGTATTTGCGGCACAAGATTAGCTCTTGTGTGGAATCCGTGTTCTTAAGTCAAACATTTTTATTGTTTCAATTATATTCATAGGACGGAATATTTGCAGGGATTAGGTTGGACTTTAAATTCACTAATCTATTTATTTCTTATTTACTAATTGAAGATAAATTCCCACCGGATACCCGCAAAGATTCGCCATATCAATAACTATTTTTACCATAACCCCCCAAAAAAAGAGTTTGCTTTCTTTCAGTCTTATGGAAAGTTTAAGACCTGAATATCCGTAATAGGATACCATCAATAACCCGAAAAGAAACCAGAAAATAAAATTGAAGAATCCTGCGACAATTAGTCCTAGAAAGAGTAGATAAATCAAATCCATTTTAATAATCATCCATTTATATAATGCGGTCTCTCCATTCCCTCTAGCGTATTTATAAGCCTGTACGAATAATTTTTGAAAGTTGCGCGGTACCTTCCAATATACTATCGCTTCTGGAACAATCTGTATCTTTGCATTAATTTTTTGTAACTTATGATTAAACAGCGTATCTTCCCCTGTCAGATATAACCACTCCGGGTATCCGCCCACCTTTTCCCAGATGGATTTCCGAAACGCAATATTCCGAGAGGAAATCAATAAAATATTTTTCTCAATTTCAGCGGGATTTGCGCCAAAATACCCACCCACAACTTTTTCAAAGGAGTTGTGCGCGTCCGGGATGGTAATTCCTCCTGTTATATCAATAGAAGAGTCCTGTTCCAAGGGGGCAATCAATTTTTCCAACCAATCTTGTTTTAATCGGCATCCGGCATCGGTTACTGCAATCAAAGGTGATTTTGTTTTTTGAATAGCCAGATTTCGCCCCCGCGCGATATTACAATGTTCACGAATCAGCTGGATGTAAGGATATTTGGGAATATAATCAGATTCGATAATTTTCACGGTGTTATCGCTTGACCCTCCGTCTGTAATAATGATTTCTTGCGGTTTACGGGTTTGAGACACTAAAGAGTCTAGAAATCCACGTATGCTTTTCTCCTCGTTTTTAATCGTGGAAATCACCGAGACGGCCAAGGGCGTAATACTCCTGTTTTTTATTTTTTGTTATCCGAAGATATTTTCGGGGGTAATCCGACAAATTCAAATCTCTGTAATAACCCGATTACAATACCGAAGGCGATGCATAATTGCATAACCAATGAAAAAAACAAATAAATAGGATACGTTATTAACAATCCCAACATAATGACTTTTAAATGATGATCGCACAATCTTTTGTAAACTCTGCCATAATGAATAAGCAGAGACAGAAAACCCAGCACCAGGATTCCCATCCCTAGAAAACCGCATTTGGATAATAAATAGGAAATTATATCGTGGGAATATTGATGGCTGGTCAAGGTTTTGTCGTGATAGGACGCAAGAGATCCCCTACCGGGTTGAAATATATATTCATTCCATTTCCCGCCCCACCCCAAACCGAATAACATAGCATTTTTCTGATGCAGTGTCATGGAGACATTAGTAAATTCCGCGACCCGGTCCCAGATGGAAGGGTCTTTGCGGTAATCTGAAAACAATAAGAATGAGGAACTAAAGTTCTGCGTTAATTTTTCAAGATGTTCTGGTTGTAGTAAATTTAAAATGGTTGTAAACAAAATTACAAGAAGTGCAAAAATAAAATAAATGCGAAAGGAAAATCGCCGGATAAATAAAAAGAGGATTAAAAAGATTCCGGTCAAAAGAAGAATTTCCCGTGCAGTATTTAGAAAAATGACCAATATCGAAACCGTGAAACCGAGGATCATGCCCCACCGGATGATGGAATTTTTGGTCCAGTGGGCCGCCGTCGCGCAACTTAAAAATACAAAAGTCGGCAAAACCATAAAATTGTCGGTGATGGAATTAAACAGTACCCGTCGAATTCGACCACCTGTGTAAATGTTTGTATGATAATTAATCCAGTAATAATGACAAAACTCTATCGGGACCGTAAACGCTAATAATACCGCCACAAATAATACCGTCCTCCGTAGAGTTGTGGCATCGTGAACAGTTTGCTGAATTATAAAATACATGAGTACGGCGTATACGATACATTGAAATTCCGCCAGGATTTGTTTCGAGTCGTTTCGGAAATAAAATCCAAGAATCAGGGAAATCAAACAGATTCCCAAAATGGCGTAATATTCCCATCTCTTGGAAAAAAGAGATTGAAAAGTGCGGTGCATCAATCCTCGAAGAATCAGTATATATACGGAGGATAAAATCACAATGTCGAAAACCGAGAGAAAAGAAACAAAACTATGGAAATAAATAGTCGGCTTTTCATAACCAACATAGGTTTCATAGGTTACATTATTGGGAACCGTATACTGTGTAAAGAAAAGGACTAAAATAAACCAAAGTAGATAATGCGGCCGGGAAATGGAGAAAAATAAAAAAACGGGCAAAGCGATTAGTATAAAAACGACCACCGGCATAAAAAAAAGGGGATGATACCAGCTTGTAATATTGAGGAGTAATCCGATCAGTAATAACCAGACCATGCAAGTGTTATCTTGATGGTTTGCATCTGTCCGGCTTCGTGTCAAATGGATATCGTGAGTTGGATTAGTGGGCACGGATAATATTCCGCTATTCTCTGACATGCTGTCGAATTTCCTTTTGTAAAATAGATATTAATTTCAAAATACTTTTGATATATTATAATTCAAGTCAAATAGAATCTTGCAATAAACCAATCTAACGGATTCCGGAATTCTGAAACACTTGTGTGATCCGGTTGCGTAGATAAAACCATTCCTCTTTATGGATAAAAACTACCAGCCATAGAAGAATCACACTACACGCAGATGTCGTTATAATCAATCCATAATGCCTGATCCAGTTGAAAAATATGAATAATAAAATACCCGATAAAATCAAACCGGTGTTTTGCCGTGAGACTCGAAATCCGGTTAACCGGGCGGCAAAGAAACAATTAACCCCCAGAACGATAAAATTCATGACCATATAACCAATGGCAAATCCCATGACTCCCCACTTAACCATAAATGAATAAATGAATATACCATACGAAAGGGCGTGGAACGTGCTGATCCAGAAGGATTGTCTGAGCCTGTGCCGGGCAAGAAAAATCGTGCCGATGTTCCAAATTAAAACTCGTATCATATCTCCCAGGAATATGAACAACATCAATGATTCGATGAGATAAAAGTCTTTGGTGAGGAGTAATTTCACCAGCGGGTGCATAAACAACAAAATCAAACTAACCGCCGGTATGGTCATTAATCCAGTGAGCCGGACAGACGTATTTATTTCTGCGTTGGATTGTTCATTATCTATCAATTCGCTCAAGCGGGGAAATAAATAGGTTGTCAAGGCATCTTGGATAATTTGAGAATACATGGAAAAATACACGGCGGCTTGAATGGCACCGTTATTATCCATTCCCAACAATCGCACGATTTGAATCGTGATGAAAAACTGAACTCCATAGTGCAATAGATTGGTAGAAAAAACCGTGCCGGAAAATCGAATCAAATAGTCGAATACAGGTTTATGAATTTGAAAATGGAATGGGTATAATATCTCTTTCTGCAAGAATATCGCCGAGAGGATACTTATAAAAGCAAGAATAACCATACTTACAGTTAACGATATGACCAACCCGTTAATATTGTATTTAACGATCAGGACAACTGTTAGAAAAACTCCCAATGCAGCGGAAATTAACTGAACCAGCGCTAGCCCGCGAAAATCTTGAAATCCTTTATAGGCCGCAAGAATGACATTCCAAATGATATAAAAAGGGAGGGAGACAGTCACAATAATAAAGAACGCCATGAATGACGCGCTCCCCAAAAAATGTTGACTGAAGTATCCGGCAAAGACACATAATACCAAGGTCAAAGGAATAGAAAATAGGATCATCAAACTCCATACCGTTGAAAAAAGTTTGGAAATGGAATCCTTGTCATTTTTTGCCTGATATTCGCTGATGAATTTGGTGATGCCGTTAAATATTGTTAATGACCCAACTGTATACAGCAGATAAAGATACCGGTTCAATAATCCCAAAATACCCATCCCGTTCAATCCGGTATAATGGGCAATGATTTTCTGTTTGACCAGATTGAATACCGCGATTAACGCATAGGTGCTTCCCAAAAGGAGTGTGGTTTTGTAGAATTTTTTGGTTGACATGAAAAAGTATTATATCCTTGTCCTTAGAAAATTGCGAATCAAAAAAAGGGGAATTATGCAATCTTTCTTACTGTTCCCCGGATACGGACGCGCCTTTTTAGTCAAATGCGCAGTCATAATAAAACACATCTAACCATTCAACGCGTGTTCGGAGATAATCAATTATCGCAAAGACACTATGATAAGGAAGAGTTTCCAAAACATCCTGACAAAGGATGAGAACGGATTGATGCGTTTTGTCCTCTGCCAATGTTTTATGATAAAGAATTATTCGGAAGAAACTTGCCTTTTCGTTATAGTATTTTGGATTTTCAGAGTTTCATATTATAATTCCTATATCACCCGATTCAATTTACAGGAGTATTGTTATGAACCGTATCAAGAAATTTTTACAAACCCATGATCAATTTGTACAACATAATGGAATTGACCTGACCCCCGAAAACTAGCCCACCTGAAATGTTAGTATATCTTCACAAAAGAAGGAGATATACCCATGCAAAAGAAACGGCATAAAGTGGAAGAGATTTTTCGGATACTAAGAGAAGTGGAAGGAGGGCAGACCATTGCCCAAGTTTGTCAGGTTCATAATATTACGGAACAGACCTACTACCGGTGGAAGCAGAAGTATGGAGGGATGACTTTGTCGGAAGCGCAACAGTTAAAAGCCTTGGAAGAGGAGAACAACCGGTTAAAGAAGAAAGTCGCAGACTTATTGTTGGAGAATGATTTAATCAAGGAGATTAACTCAAAAAAGTGGTAGGCCCGTCCCCGAAGAGGAAGATGATCCAAGTGTTGGTGGAAGAGAAAGGGTGTTCGGTACGTCGGGCCTGTCAGGTGATGCAGTTTGGGAGAAGTAGTTATCGGTATAAAGTCCTGGAGAATAAAATAGAGGGACGGCTTAAGAAACGGATAGAAACCTTGTCCCGTCGGTATCCTCGGTATGGATATCGGCGGATCACGGCAGTACTGCAGAAGGCAGGATGGAAGATCAATAAAAAAAGAGTTCAACGATTAATGCGAATCATGGGTTTACAAGTCAAGCAGAAAGCTAGAAAACGGCGGAGAGTAGGCTTATCCACGGGGGTTCGCCGAAAAGCGGAATATCCGAATCATGTCTGGAGTTGGGATATGATTCAAGACCAGACCGCAGATGGACGTATGTTGAAGTGTTTAACCCTCTTGGATGAATATACTCGGGAAAGCTTACGGATTCGAGTGGGTCGGTATCTCACTTCCGGGGAGGTGTTGAGGGAACTGCAAGAGGTCATCAAGGAATATGGAGTCCCTGAACATATTCGTAGTGACAACGGACCGGAGTTTATCGCTAATGCCATTCAAGTCTGGTTACAAAAAAAACAGATTACCACTCTGTATATTTCTCCTGGAGAACCTTGGGAAAATCCGTATATCGAAAGTTTTCACGGAAAGTTCCGAGATGAATGTTTAAATCGAGAATTATTTACCAGTCTGTTGGAAGCTCAAATCATCATTGAAGATTGGAGAAAGGAGTACAATCAAACCCGACCCCATAGTTCCTTGGCTTATTTGACACCCAAGGAATTTAAAGAAATCTGTGGCAACTCTTCGGTCGCTACGCTCCCTACGAGTTGCCACAATCATCATAACTTGGAGTATACTAACATTACGAGTGGTACAGTAATCGGGGGCTAGTCAGAATCAAACTAACCCAAATATCTCACGGGCATGCCATTGCCAAAATGAGAATTCAAAAATATCATTTAAACAGTGTTAATGTCGTGCAGGGGGGAGCGATATTTACGCTGGCGGATTTTGCATTTGCGGCAGCATCTAATTCGTACGGGACTGTGGCTCTCGGTATCAGTGTCAATATCTTTTACGTAAAATCGGCAACAAAAGGCACGTTAATCGCGGAAGCAAAAGAAATCTCAGTTACTCCGAAATTGGCAACCTATCATGTAACAGTGATGAATCAAAAAAAAGAGATTATTGCCATTTTTCAAGGCATGGTTTATCGGAAAAAAGATAGCCTTCCAGTAAATGATTGAATAAGTAGATTTATGTACAAAATGTAAACCCTTACGGAATTTTGGTGGGATTTAGGGTATTTTTAGACAAAACTGTAGAGAAACTCAACATACACGTACTTTTTTAGTATGAAATAGAGTATAAACCCGCGTCATTATTGAGAAAAAATAATTATCCGTCCAAAAGTCTAAGAAAATCAATGATTTAAAAATATGCTTTTATAAACCCGCACCAGATGTGGAAATTTTTCGCTTGACATCTATATATAGTGGTATATAATGTCTATTGCTACTATATATTGTGTAAAATATAGAGCGCAGGGAAAACGGCAAAAAGGTGTAAGCCAATGAGTAAAATGTGGTGGGAAATCATGCTCTACAAACAAATGTTGTTTCCTTGCAGGCGTCATTATTAATTAATTATATAACTTAGAGAAAAGGGGTTGGATCTATGATCAAAGAAGTAAAACTTACCAAAAGCGCCAAAACCGTTTTAGAGAAGCGGTATCTCGTGAAAGACGACAAGGGAAGGGTGATTGAAACTCCAGAGCAAATGTTCCGGCGAGTGGCGCATCATCTGGCCAATGCCGAATATCAATTTGGTAAAAATGAAAATGAAGCCAAAGACGTGGAAGAAAAATTTTATGAAATGATGGCCACCCTGGAATTTGTACCCAACAGCCCTTGTTTAATGAACGCGGGCCGGCCTCTCGGTCAATTAGCCGCCTGTTTCGTATTACCTGTGGGAGATTCACTCGAAGATATATTTACTACTGTCAAGCAAGCCGCACTCATTCATCAATCGGGTGGAGGCACAGGATTTGCGTTTTCGCGGTTACGCCCGCGGGGGGATATTGTCAAATCCACAAGAGGAGTTTCTTCAGGGCCGATTAGTTTCATGGAAGTGATTAATGCCGCCACCGAAGCGATTAAACAGGGAGGGACAAGGCGCGGCGCCAATATGGGTATTTTACGCGTGGACCATCCGGATATCATGGAATTTATTACCTGTAAAAAAGACCATACCAAGATTACCAATTTCAATATTTCCGTGGCTGTAACCGAAAAATTTATGGACGCAGTGGAAAAAGATGAGGAATATGAATTACTCAATCCGCGGACCAAAGATGTGGTCAAGAAGATGCGGGCGAAAGAAGTGTTCGATAAATTGGTTCAGCACGCTTGGGAAAATGGTGACCCCGGTATTGTTTTTATTGACCGGATTAACAAAACCCATCCGACACCGCATGTAGGGGAAATCGAATCTACCAATCCATGCGGGGAACAGCCGTTGATGCCCTACGAGTCGTGCAATTTGGGTTCAATAGACTTGGGCAAGATGCTGGATAAAAGAGATAATGGCTATGCATTAAATTGGGATAAGATTAAAGAACGGGTACATCTGGCGATCCGGTTCCTTGATAATGTTGTGGAAATGAATAAATATCCCGTCAAGGAAATCGAAGAAGTCACGAAAGCCAACCGCCGGGTAGGATTGGGTGTGATGGGATGGGCGGATATGTTAATCCATTTGGGAATTTCCTATTGTTCTGAAGAGGCGTTAGAATTGGCAGAACGGATCATGTCATTTATTGATAGTGAAGCCAAAAAGACATCACATAAATTGGCGGAAGAGCGCGGGCCGTTCAAGAATTTTAAAGGGTCTATTTACGACAAACCGGGTCATCCGACTATGCGGAATTCGACGGTGACCACGATTGCACCGACCGGCACGATTGGAATTATTGCCGGATGTAGTCAGGGGATTGAACCCTTATTCGCATTGGCGTATATCCGCAAAACCGGGTTGGCGGGAAATATTGGGGATGTACAATTGACGGAAGTGAATGAGATATTTTTAGAAGTGGCCAAAGAACGCGGATTTTATTCGGAAGGCTTGATGAAGAAGATTGCGGTGCTCGGCTCGGTGCAAGGACTCAAAGAAGTGCCGGAAGATGTACAGAAAGCTTTTGTTACGGCACACGATATTTCGCCCGAATGGCATTTGCGGACGCAGGCGGCATTTCAGAAGTACGTGGATAATGCCGTCAGCAAGACGGTGAATTTTCCGCATGATGCCACCGCTGGTGATGTTGCCAAAGTGTATCAATTGGCATATCATCTGAATTGCAAAGGGGTCACGGTTTATCGCGACGGGTCTCGGATGGTGCAGGTACTCAATGTTGGACATGGTAATGGGAATAAAACGGAAGAAAAAAATGCGGAAGCAATTGTTCCCAAAGCGCCGTCCAATGTGGATATCGCGTTGACGGGTGGGAATGGCGATATGCTTCATCCGCAAGAAGTGAACTCGGTAATAGGACCGGAACGGTTTGCCCAACATATTCTGGCGGAAAGCGATTCCGCATTTGTGAGTGCGAGTGGGAATGGCAATGGCAATGGTAAATCAATTCGTGTGGAACCCAGACCACGGCCTGATGTTTCGGAAGGAATGACCGCGAAAATTATGACTGGATGCGGAAAGTTATATGTCACGGTGAATTCCGATGAGCATGGTCCTGTTGAATTATTTGCCCAATTGGGCAAATCGGGCGGGTGCATCGCCGCGCATACCGAAGCCACGGGACGGCTCGCGTCATTGGCATTACAAGCAGGTATTGACCCGCAACTTGTGGCTCAGCAGTTAAAAGGAATCCGCTGTCCTCGACCGGCGTTGGATAATGGAGAATTTACCTTATCCTGCGCGGACGGAGTCGGTAAGGCGTTACAGCGCTATCTGGATAAAAGGGAACAACAAACCAAACCGGAATCCGCAAGAGCTGCCGCCGCTCACGCGGTTGCCACAGCAATGGTCGCTGCGTCTTCGGCGATTTCCAAACAAGAATCTCACGTCAAAACCCTCGCCGGCAATTGCCCCGAATGCCCGGAGTGCGGACAGATGCTGGAATTCCAAGAAGGTTGCGTCATGTGCAAAGGCTGCGGTTATAGTCAGTGCGGGTAGGAAGGAAATAACAATGACACATTGTGAACAAATTTATAGAGCTATAATCAATATAATAAGAAGCGGTCAGCAGATATTTCAAAGAGTGAATGTTAGAGATGAATTAGGACTTGATCATGATACTTGGATGTCCGGATATGTTTCAATTTTTCAAGGGATGAGGGATGATCATCCTGGCGGTGCTCCAGATGTAAAAGATGAACTAAAAAACGTTTTACATCGAGTTGGTCGTGGTCAATATGTGTTAACTGATTATGGTAGAAGTATAATGGATCAATATCTATGATTCCTGAAATAGGAATATTGATTGGATGCTACATAATTACAAAAATGATGTATTACATAGATAAAGGGAAAATAACAATATTGGTTCAAATATGTGCAGTAATTACAATTGTCGTAGCAGTTGTGGTAATTATTACATTATTTCATACCGGTTTTCACGACTATCCTACTTCAATTCCGCCCTCGTTTTCAAATTCTGCTAATCACGCGATACTGCTGAGCCGTTTTAACGGTTTTCTGAATTATTGACCAAATGGTCAAAAATATTTATCTCCAATAATTTCAATAGTGTAAAAAACTTTCTCCAAATGTAGAAAGTTTTTGTTATTTTGACAAGAAAAAAGCGATTGAGTAGATTTATATTTATGGATTGGAAAGAACATATTGTTATTGACGCGGATATATTGGTTGGCAAACTGATTATTTGATGAACACACATTTCTGTAGAATTCATACTTGATCTTCTCGGTGCAGATTAGTCGGAGTCTGATATTCTTTTCAATTATCCTTCCTTTAAAGTAAATGTTGAATGGGGAGACCTCTGAATAAGTAGCCATACAAAATTAGTGACGAAGGTCACGATTTTTATCTCCAGTAAAATCAGCTTTTTAAAATTATTGACCATTAGGGGATAAATTGTTTAGAAAACTCCTCCTCGACAAGAACTTCCAGGGACAAGTTTTATTAAAGTTACTCTATAATCTTTTCCAGAACCGGGTTGTAAGTGGAATTGTTATTTTCAATTCCACTCCAAAGACGGATAAGGATTTAAGAGGGAATAGATGGAAATAAGTGTCGACAGTGTCGACACTTTTCTAGAAGATTGATTTCATTGAGGATAATTTTCAGAGTGGGCAATACCCACTTTGCTCACCATTTCATGGAGATGAGCAAAGGTGGCAAGGACACCTTTGAAACCTTTGGACAAATGTCAAAGAGTTATCTTTAATAAAATCAAAGGTTTAATTTTTGACCATTGGGTCAATAATTTCAATAGTGTAAAAAACTTTGTACGAACGTACAAAGTTTTTTATTTGACATGAAACTTTCCGAAATTGATAAAATTTGTTATTCTTTTCGTCATAATGAATCTTGCGATATTTGATATTGATGGGACTTTGATTCAGACCAATAGAGTGGATATTTTATGTTTTCCAGAGGCATTGAAGCAGGAATTTGGGATGTCGTCAATTAATACAGATTGGTCAAAATATACTTATTCGACCGATTCGGGAATTCTTTATCAACTGTTTCAGGAAAACTTGCGGAAAACTATATCACCGGAAGATATTAGTAAGTTTCTGAACCGATTTACACATCTTTTAGAAAAGTCTTATTATCAAAACCCTGATTATTTTCTTGAGGTGCCGGGAGCAAGAGTGGCATTACAACAATTGAAAAAAAATAAAAATTGGGGGATAGCCATTGCGTCTGGCGGGTGGGAGGTTTCTGCACGATTGAAACTAAAATTGGCACAGATTGATATCGAAGATATACCAACTGCATTTGCCGATGATAGCTTTGAAAGAGAGGATATTATTTCATTTGCCATTAATCGTGCAAAAAAAGTATATCAATTGAAAGAATTTGATAAAGTCATTTATATCGGAGATGCTATCTGGGACTTCCGTGCAGCCTCAAAACTTGGAATCCCTTTTTTAGGTATTGCAAGCAATCATCACCAGTCTGCCCTTAAACAAGAAGGGGTATCCTGTATCCTCTCCGATTTTTCCGATTTCAACAAGTTTTTGAAAATATTGCATAAAATTTAACAATACTTTCCCAATTATAAAGAAATCTTATAAAAGGTTGGGGTGTCTTGTGGTGATTTAATCATCCCCATGAATCTGGAAGTTAATGAGAAAAATATTGTTAGCTCTTGGTTTATTCTGAGTAATTGAGACTGTGAGGGCTTGCCAGAATGAAATAAGTAGGATATGATTCATAGTCCTATTAAAAGGATTAAAAAAATTAGTTTTCCCGGATTCGGGGAGGAAGTGTATGGGTAAGGATTCTATGAATTTGCAAGACAGTTTTTTAAATGCCGCGCGTCGGCAAAATGTAAAAGTGACTATCGCCTTACGCGATGGTACGAAATTAAAAGGAAAGGTCAACGGGTTTGATACTTTTACCGTGATTTTAGAAGTGGATAAAATCCAGCACTTGGTTTATAAACACGCGATTACTACGATTTATCCCGACCGTCCATTAGAACGGCATCTACCGGTTCCTTCATCCTCTCCCGCGGAAGCGGCGGCACCCGTTGTCAAATCTAACAGTACCTCGACTCCCTCTGCTAAAACCAACAGCGCGGCGACACCCACCGATTTGGAAAAGTTCAAAGTCGCCATGGAATCGAAATAATATATTGTCATCGTTAGGGTAAAATCCCTTTGCGTCCGAAGTATTATCTGGTAGACCAGGACCATCCTGAACGTGTCATCCTTGTGGGAATTCAGTTGTCCGGAATGCAAGTATGGCATGTGACGGAAGCTCTCGAGGAATTGGAAAGTCTAACCCGTAGTGCCGGCGGTGAAGTCGTTCTCTCCCTGCAACAAAAAAAATCCCGTCCCGACCCCGCGTATTTCATTGGCAGGGGAAAAGCAGAAGAATTAAAACAAACCCTTCAGGAATGTCACGCCGATACGATTATCTTTGATGAAAATTTATCACCCGCCCAGCAACGCAATTTGGAAACTCTTCTCGAAGTTAAAATCGTTGACCGTACTGAATTAATTCTTGATATTTTCGCCCAGCGCGCGCATACCAAAGAGGGGAAATTGCAGGTAGAGCTGGCACAATTGCATTATCTTCTTCCCCGCTTGACCGGCAAAGGTGTCATGATGTCGCGGTTGGGTGGCGGAATCGGTACTCGCGGTCCTGGTGAAACCAAATTGGAAGTAGACCGGCGCAGAATCCGCGCGCGCATCAGCTACCTTGAATCATATATTGAAGATATGAAAAAAGACCGTGCTCAGCAACGCGCAAAAAGAAAAGAGACGCAAATCCCAGTGGTTGCTTTGGTGGGATATACCAACGCCGGGAAATCTACCTTGTTAAATCAGCTTTGTGGATCCGATGTATTAGTGCAGGATAAACTATTCGCGACACTCGATCCCACGACGCGGAAATTGGATTTACCCAACGGCCAACCAATCCTGGTAACGGATACTGTTGGTTTTATTCGCAAATTACCGCATCATCTAGTTGCTGCGTTTCGTGCCACACTGGAAGAAATCCGTCAGGCAGATTTGTTGTTGCATGTCGTGGACAGCAGTCATCCCTACAAGGAAGATCAAATTAGTGCCGTGCTGGAAGTTTTGAAAAACTTGGAAGTTCTCGAAAAGCCAATTTTGACTGTGTGGAATAAGATTGACAAGTTGCCCGATGAAAATCTTTCTCCCGATAGATTGGTTAAACAGCATGAACCCGGTGTAGCGATTTCCGCGCAAAACAAAGTGGGATTAGATAATTTGTTTACGGCTTTGGCGAGACATTTTGACCAGCGCTGGAAAACGATTCATGTGTTGATTCCCCATTCCCGAACCGATTTGGTCGCGCAATTACATGAAAACGGAAAAGTCAGCAGAATTCAATATCTGGCGAAAGGGACGAAAATCGAAGCCCGTGTTTTAGCGAATATGGTGGGCAAATTCAGTAAATTTGAGTTATCCTAGTAAGGATATGGGAACAGATAGAAAAATTCGGATTCGCGTGGCGGTCGTTCTTTTGAAAGAAAATAAAATTCTCCTGGTGCAACATCAGAAGAAAGGCCGAAAATATTGGCTCCTGCCGGGAGGCGGGTTGGAGTATGGGGAAACGATTGAAGAATGTGCCAAGCGGGAATTACGGGAAGAAGCTAATCTTCATATTTCCGTGGGAGATCTGATATTGGTCAGCGAATCCATTCCGCCGGACGACCATCGCCATGTGGTGAATTTGTATTATCGTGGGGAAATTGTATCAGGGACTATGAAGATGGGCGATGATCCGGTGATTAGCGATTTGCGTTTCATTCCCGTTTCCGAATTGATTGGTTTGGACTTTTTCCCCAATGTCAAAAAAGAATTGTTGTATATTTTAGAAAATTCCGATGTCACGATACCGCGATCTCTGGGGAACCGATGGGAATAAATTTAGCTACTAAAATTACCTTATTGCGAATTCTTCTGACGCCGGTATTTTTGATTTTTATGATTCGTGGATATCCCGGCTGGGCGATTCTCACATTTGGAGTAGCCGCATTGACCGATGGCATTGACGGATTCATCGCGCGAACGCGCAATCAAAAAACCGCTCTCGGCAGCGTCCTTGACCCGCTTGGTGACAAATTACTTTTAACCACCGCGTTTATTGTGATGGCAATCAAACACGACCACCTAGTCTGGATTATTATCTTGATTGTCAGCCGCGATGTGATACTTAGCATTGGTGCATTGTTAATTTATCTGACTGGCGGAAAATTTGAATTCAAACCTAACATTTCCGGGAAAGTCACCACCTTCGCACAAATTGTCATGGTACTATTAGGCTTGGCTGGCGAAAAATTCATTGGCAGAGATTTTTTACATTCAACAACTTTCATGGTTTGGGCTTATATCACCGCAGGGTTAACAATCATTTCCGGATTTACTTACGCCCGCAAAGGAATGCAATGGTTACTCGAACAGACTACGAAACCGTAATCGAGCAGGGATTTGACCTGGAAGAACAAAGCCCAGGGGTCATAATTACCAAAATCGAATCGGTGAGCCCTTTGCTCCAACACGGGATTTTGTTGGGAGACCGGATTGTCCGCATCAATGGGAAACCCATACGGGATATTCTCGATTTCCAATTTCTCACAGGGGGGGAAAGGAATATTTCTCTGACCCTGATTAAACCGGATGACACTCGCCAACGTATTTATCTGGAAAAAGAAGAAGACAAATCACTGGGTATTGAACTGGAAATATTCAAGTATCGCCATTGTGGAAATAATTGTATTTTTTGTTTTGTGGATCAGAATGCGCCGGGGATGCGAAAGCCGCTCTATTTTAAGGACGAGGATTACCGTTTGTCTTTTTTATGGGGAAATTTTACGACCCTAACCAATGCCTCAAAAAAAGATTTGCAGCGTATAGCCGAACAAAAACTCGCGCCGATTTATATTTCAATTCATGCCACGGAACTGGAGTTACGTAAAAAGTTATTGGGTATCCGCTGGGACGATCACTTGTTTGAGAAATTGGGATTTTTAGCGGAGCATACTATTGAAATGCACGGCCAAATCGTAGTGTGTCCGGGGCTAAATGACGGACCGCATCTCGAAAAAACGTGTTTTGATTTGCTGCAATTCTTTCCCGCGCTGAATACCCTTGCCTGCGTCCCACTGGGTTTGACTAAATACCGCCAGGGGTTGCCTGAACTCCAGCCGGTTACTCCCGAATATGCCGCGCAATTCATTGACGACATCCACTATTTGCAAAAAAAACTTACCAAAAAAGGCTTCCCCAATTATTTGTATCTGGCGGATGAATGGTATCTGCGCGCAGACCGGCGTTTACCCGGTTATAAATCGTATGATCGGTTTCCTCAAGTGGAAAATGGAGTGGGTATTGTCCGACAATTTTTACATGAATTTGCCCATGCTAAAAAACAATTCCCGAAACGGTTGAAAAAAAAGAAATCAGTCAATCTGGTAACGTCCGTCTCCGCAGCTAAATTTTTACGAAAGGTGGTCTCCGAATGTAATCAAATTGAAAATCTAGACGTTCGGCTACATCCAACCGTCAATCATTTTTACGGCGACATGATTACCGTGAGCGGACTATTAACGGGACACGATTTTTTGAAAGAATTAGGCAATAAGGAACTCGGCGATTTGGTTCTTCTTCCTCCGGATTGCGTGAAACATGACGAAAATATTTTTTTGGATGATATGACCGTGAACGACCTTGCGAAAAAACTTCAAAAACCGGTTGTTGTCTGCCGCGATGGTGCCACTCAAATGGTTAATCTGCTCACCCATTAAACTTCCATGCGATGCCGGCTGCAGATTTCAATTGATATTGAAGCGTATGAGTATTATAATAAATTGAGAAGGAGTTCGGATACCCATGAGAAAATTATGGTTCTTTTTAGTGCTTTTGATTTTAGCTGAATCCGTATTTGCCATCGGTCAGATTAATATCGCCTATTCCCCCTATACCATTAGTCGCCCGGGGTCCTATATCGTGGTAGCGGATTTAACCACCGCCATAAACCAAAATTGTATTACCATCACCACCTGCAACGTCACGCTGGACTTGAACGGGCACACTCTCTATGGTTTTGGCACAACTTTCTCTAATACTGGCACCTATGGAAGCGGTATTCTAGGAACCACACTCACTTACGTGAGCGGAAGCAGCACACTCCACGATGTGAACAATGTTTCCATTACCAACGGGACGATTATGAACTTTAAGAATTATGGTGTTCTTCTTTCAGGATACAATTTCTCTGTTTCCAAATTAAGAGTCTATTCCAATGTTTCCGGGGGAATTTCACTCAACGCTCAGAATGCATATACCACTGGTGTTGTCCGGGATAATATCGTTATAGGGAATTATGCCGATGGAATTGACGCGGGTACCGGTACTCTTGTGACGGGAAATAACGTTCAATCCAACTCTAGCACAGGGATTTTCGCGAACTATGCCTGTTTCATAAAAGACAATCTTTGTCGTCTCAATCAAGTAGATGGGATACGTGTGTATACGCAAAACCAAGTTGTTGGCAATGAATGTAATGACAATAAGGTTGCGGGAATTCATGCCCAAGAGGATGAAAATTCCATCATCGGAAATTATTGTTCCCTCAATGGCACGGGTTTGTTAAGTGACGTGTCGGGAAATTATTTTGAACAAAATAAATTGACCGGAAACACTACACCGGAGACTCTACATAGCTCCACCGAAGGCACCGGCGACCTCGCTGACGTCACGTTCTGAAACGTTTATGTACGATGTATAATCTGGTCAGGATACAATTCCACCCATTCAAAGGTTTCTTTTTCCTCCTCTTTTTAGGGTTGACTTATCCTATGTATGCAGATACCACCTTCACTTATGTCCCCATTACCATACCCATGCGGGATGGGCATTATTTAGCAGCAGACCTCTATTATTCTGATTCTTCGACTGTTGCTTCACCGGTCATTCTTATCCAGACTCCCTATAATAAAAACTATTACCGCTTGGGCACAATCCCTTCGCAAGCCGGAGGTAATTATTTCCCTATGGATACGGCGTATCATTATGTGATATCCGATTGGCGGGGGTTTTACGGCTCTACCAGTGCCTATGTGCCGGGATATAACCGGGGATTGGATGGGTATGATTCCGTGGAATGGATTGCTACTCAAGCCTTTTGTAATGGGAAAGTCGGTACTTGGGGAACTTCCGCTTTAGGGTATATCCAATACCAAACCGCGGAACAACGTCCTCCGCATTTGGTGTGTTGCGTCCCGCAAGCGGAAGATTACCTGGTGCAATATGAAAAATATTATTACGGCGGCGACTACCGTATTGAACAGGAGACCAATGAGGCAGAGCTAGGTCTGATAGATACCACACTTATCTTGGCGCATCCGGACGATGATATCTATTGGCAATACGTGCAAAATAGTACCAATATCGCCTCCTCGTTTAATGTCCCCATGCTGCTGGTGAGTGGGTGGTATGACTTATATCCCAATGATAATTTGCGGGCATTCAATGATATCTGCGCCCAAAGCGATACAACTGTACGGCAGGAACACCGGTTGATTTTCGGACCTTGGACTCATTTTGGAATTGGTGACGCACAAGAAGGTGTGTTGACTTACAATAACGCCACATCTCTCAACCAACAAACTATCCAATTCTGGGATTATTATATGAAAGGTATTAGCAATGGCTGGGATTCTCAGCCCGTGGTTTCTTATTACCAAATGGGAGAAGATCAGTGGTTGACAGCAACTTCCTGGTCGGGAGTCTCCCGCACCAGCGTGGATTTCTATTTACAACCCGGCGGAGGGTTGTCTCAAACCATTCCCTCTGTTTCCAATTCTTCCGATTCTTTTCTTTATGATCCCAATAATCCCACACCGGCATGGGGTGGTGCCCGGTTCAATCCTTTTGATACTACCGTTCTGATTGGTCCGCAGGATTTAAGCACTACGGTCGAAAACCGGTTGGATGTGTTGGTCTATTCCACACCGGTTCTGTCGCAGGATTTGCGGGTGAATGGGCATGTCTTTGTTCAACTCTATGTCTCCTCCAACCAGTTGGATACAGATTTTGGTATTCGACTAACAGATGTCTATCCCGATGGAAGTTCCTTAATCATGACCCAGGGTGTTCAACGAATGCGATTCCGGAATTCTTACAGCACCGAAACCTTGATGACTCTGGGACAGATTTATTCGGTCATCGTCGGATTGCAGGATTTGGCATTGACCTTCCAAGCCGGACACCAGATACGGGTGGATGTTTGTTCCGCCGATTATCCCTATGTGGATAAAAATCTCAATAACGGCGGACCCATGTATGTTGGCGGAACTGCCTACGTTGCTACCAATGCAATTTATCACGATTCTACTCATCTCTCAAAAATTTCTCTCCAGGTAATTCCTACAGCGACTAGTACAGATCTCGCGGAGCTTTACGTTGATGAATAATACTTGAAACAAATCGTTATTTTTGCTTTGACTTATGGAAGTAAACGATATAGAATCACTCGTAGTATCTATGAATGGAGTATTCTATTTAAATATAATTAGGAGGTAATTAACCATGATCAACACCGGCGTCGGCGGCGATTTTTTTCCGGGAATATTTTATATTGGCGCTTTTTGTTTCGCCGTACTTTTCCTGGGTTTTCCATTCTGGGCTTACTTTGAGATGGAGAAATTGCATCGCAGTTTTCATATATTGCGTGAAGACTTCAGTGATTTGGAATCGGATATTCAAGGGACGAAAGACAAAATTACCTTGCTTCTCCACACGGAATCTCTTCAAAATAAAATTCAACTGCTCAAAGGCGATGCCACTACGATGGCAACAGAAATTCACGCGTTAGAGGAGCAAATCAATGCTCTTCTAACACAGAATTCCAAAGAACAAATCAAAGAGTGAAACGATTATATCACCTGCATTACTTCCCGCCGACCTTCTAAATAAAGCTCTGCATAGCCCTTCATCTTCTCTTTAATTTCAGGACTGGTCATATATTCCTTGTATTGGTTTTCAAATTCGGAAAAGCTGTTCACTTCGATTTCCATGACCACGGTATTGAATTTCCCCACATAATCAGTGAGCACACGGGTTTTCATTCCCGGACGACCGGTCATGACTTCTTTCATTTGTTTCGCCAAGGTTGAAGCCTTGCCCGGTTTGGCTGTAAATATATTACGAATAATTAACATAGAAATCACCTCCTCGCTCCATTTATTATACATGATAATCTCAAATAAATTAAAATCGAAATACAAGCATGGCTCAAATTGAAATTGGTGATAATAAGAATTAAGACATTTTGGAGATTTTCTTTTTGATAGCTTGAATCCAGGATTGAGAAGAATCTAGTTGTAGCGCTTTTGTAATAGCTTCCTGGGCCTTGATTTTATTTTTCTGCAGATAATAGATATTAGCGAGAGTAGCCCAATAATTCGCATTGTCTGGTTCCATTTCAATAGCTTTTTGGATATATCGAAATCCCTGGTCCAAATGAATTTTATATTCAGCCGAATAATACGCATAAGCCCAGTAACTTCTAATTTTCTTGGGATTCCATTGAATGGCTTTTTCCAACATACCAAACCCTTCATCCATATTTTTCCGCTCTAGAAGAATACCTGCTTTGATAATACAGGCATTGGGTCCACAGATCTCACAAGGATTGTTTTGAAAACAAAGATCTAAATAATGTAACGCGGTATCCGGTTGGTTCATTAAACTCGCGATTTGTCCTTTGTGCAGATAATATTCATGTGTAACATTGGCACTGGGCGGCGGTTCTGACTTAATCTCTTCATAATATTTCCAGGAATGGACTGAATCCATTACATAATAAAATCCTTCCGCTGCCATGTAGCGGGTATAATCATCCTGTGGGTTCGCAATGACATAGGGATAAAGAACTGCATCTGCCAGTGCAAGTGTGGTCGTATCCTTCCGATATACAGTTACCATTTTTGGATTACGATGTTGAATAGCATACCAATTAATTCTATACATCATATCTTTGGCGATATCCAAATCATAAGGATTTTCTTTCAGGGCATGAGAATAGACATTATATAATTTTTCAGGTTGATCCAGATGTTCCGGGCGATATAGTGTGGCTAAAGTATACCAATCTTGCTTAATATGGGGATTGATTGCAGTGGCACGGGTGAAATAATTGAGAATCGTCTCTTCCGATTGATTGGTTTCAATCCCAATACCCATGAGATTGCTGAGCACAATGGGATTGTTGGGGAAGAGTTCCTGTGCCTTTTGTAAATTTTCATTGGCTTCCTCAACCAACCAAGTATAATTCTTTTGAGTCTGTGTATTCAGTTGACTAAACGGTCTGTTTCCACGAATTCTGATTGCATAATTTAAATAGATATATCCGATGTCATTAGGAACATACCAACAATTGGGGTACTTTTTAGACATGTATTTCATAACTTGCAATTCCTCCTGATAATTATAAAAATAACCAGCCAACCCATAGAGAGCGTCCTGATTATCCGGATAATCCATGAGAATCTGCATATAATTCAAATCTTTAGGTTTCTTTTCATTCTCCAACCGGAGAAAAGGATTTTTCGGATGCAACCGGAGGGCATTTTGTAGAAATATACCGGATTCTGAGGAATTTAAAAAACTGAGACGACTAAACGCAGCATCATAGGCATAGATGAAGTTGGTATCTAGAGCGATGGCTTGTTTATAGAGTCCTACTGATTTTTGGGATTGTTCATCCGGTTGGGAAAACGCATTCAATGCAGTAAAAAATGCTTGTGGATTACTGACAATAGGTTCTTGAAGAACTTTCTGTTCTTGTTGGGTTAACGGGACATTCAAGACACGAAAAATTGATAATCCGATTTTTTTAATAAATTCCGCCGGATCCTGAATAGAACCGGTCTCTTGAATAGTGGCAACCGGGGTGTCTGTATTTTCCTTGTAGAGTACGCCGTCAAAACGGATTTGATCCCCTTGTTTAGAGACAGTTCCATGAAGAATATGTTCAATACCATAGGCTTTGGCTAAAAATGATTCGGCACTATAGGGTAAAGGAAAAGTTCTCGTATTGGCGATTCTATTTCTGTCCAAATCCATGAAAAGCTGGTCTAATGAGGGTAAATAAAGAATTTCGTCGGGTGCAAATTTTATTTTGTAGTACAAAAGTCTGGTGCAATAGGCACCCCATTGTAAATTATCATCCGATTTGGTTTCAAAATTAAAGAAGAAAACACTTTCTTGCTTTTGTGTTCTTTTGGAAGAAGGGGGATAAAAAAATCCCCTGTTTGCTAATATGGTTCTGCCCTTCGCGGAAGTAAAAAATAAATATATTGTCAAACAGGTTAGAAACAGTCCTAATAACAAAAAAGCGAGTATACCCAAAACCCATTTATATGCCGTTTTCATATTCGGGAACTATATCAAAGGAAGAGAACAGTGTCAAAAATACTATCTTGCCATGATTAGAATATATACCCTATCGTGTGGATTCAGTTAATGATGTAAATCTTTGGGTAATTGACTGCGCGTTATAGTTCTTTTAGATTTATATATTTTGATAATATTCTCGTCGGAGTTGGCTCTGAATATGGATTCCGACCAGGGCATTATCCAAATCCAACGGGGTTGTTTTCCCAAGATTTCTTCGGTCGGCATTACACTACATTCTGAAAGAGCGAGCGGTTTATTTTTCGCCAAAGCCACCATCCGGTCATACCATTCCTGACGGAATACCTCCGGATAATCCTTTACCGGATAGATATCAGAACCCAGAATGTCCACGTACCTATCTCCCGGATAGAACTCTTCCACGCCTTCCCAAGGTCTGTCAGTCGCCCATACCCAAACCAAATTATTTAATTTGTGATGCTCTGTAAAATAATGAAATAATTGTTTATATAAGGCTGTATACCCATCGGGTCCTTTGCGTCCACACCACCAGAACCAATCCCCATTCATTTCATGATAAGGACGGAATAACACAGGGATATGGGCATCCTGAACTTGTTTGAGGATATCCGTGATGATGTCCATTTGTTTTTTCCATGCTGTATTAATTCGAGTCCCCGGTGTCAGTAAACCATGCCATTGTTGGTCGGTTAATTTGCTGATGACCCCTCCCCGAAAATCGCAGGGTTCACCGATTGTAGGATTCACCTGATGACAAGTCATGGTGATAAGGGCTCCACCGTGATATTGCTTTTCTATCTCGTCCACCAATCCTGCGCGGTACTTGATATTATCAATATCATGTCTTTCATCAGAAAATCCAAAGTCCGATCCCCAAATAGCCGGGTAATCCCCTGTCATTACTTTTACGGAATCGGTTACATAGGACATTCTACCCAAGTAATTATGTTGGGCAAGGAGTGTTTTTTTGCCGGAAATCTTATATAAATACTGCAAGAGTCTAATTGCTTCCGGACTGGCGTTTTTATTAACTGGTAAAATTGTTTTTATAATTTTATTTTCTCCCTTTTAGGATTATTTGATATATGCGATGCCGTCTGACAGGAACT
This sequence comes from uncultured bacterium, assembly GCA_963768165.1. Taxonomy (GTDB): domain Bacteria; phylum UBP4; class UBA4092; order UBA4092; family UBA4092; genus CAVYHJ01. Next base: position 92,917 of record CAVYHJ010000003.1, read on the forward strand.
TAAAGATAGAAAATCAATAGGGCAATAACGACTGATAAAAACATTTCATTACTGATTCTATTGGAATTCTGTTCCTTAATTCGGCTTTACATTGACTTTATACTTTTAAGCAAATTATCGATTTCCTGAATATCTTTTGTGGACAATGCCCAATCGGATGCCAAGGCGGTTTCTTCGATTTGAGCGGGGTTACGGGTTCCCACGATGGCGGCGGTTACTTCCGGTCGGCGCAAGACCCAGGCAAGGGATAATTGCGCGAGGGTTTTATGATTTCGTTCAGCGATAGGCTGCAGATGTTTCAGTAATTCCGAAATTAAACCAAAATACGGTTCTTGAAACATGGAATCTTTGGCGCGATGGTCGTCCGGCGGAAAATTCTTGATTCGTTCTTTGGTTATTTTCCCAGTCAGCAGCCCTTTCTGCATGGGACTATAAACAATTACACCGATATTATTTTTTTCGCAAAATTCAAGGATATCATCTTCTATCCCGCGCCGTAACATGCTATAGGGCGGTTGAAGAGAGGCAATGGGATGAATCGGTTGAATCCGTTGCATTTGGTTTACGCTAAAATTCGATACTCCGATATAGCGGACTTTTCCTTCCTTTACTAATTCTGCCAGAGTCTTCCATCCTTCTTCAATATCCTGTTCAGGATTCGGCCAGTGGATTTGATAGAGGTCAATAACATCCAATTGCAAGCGTTTTAAACTGGCTTCCACTTCTTTACGAATACTTTCTTTTTGTAAACTGCTGTAAATTTTTCTCTTTACGTCCCAGCACAAACTGCATTTTGTGGCAATAATTGGTTTTTTGGATAATCCTTTCACAGCTTTTCCAACCACTTCTTCCGAATGACCCAATCCATATACCGCTGCCGTGTCAATCCAGTTAATCCCAATATCCAAGGCTTTATGAATCGCGGCGATAGATTCCTTGTCATCCTGCGCGCCCCAACTAAACTCCCATTCACCCCCGCCAATGGCCCATGCTCCGAATCCAACAGTGGTTATTTCGAGACTTGTTTTACCGAGCTTTTTTGTTTTCATATTTCACCTCATTGAATATAATTATTCCTCTTTTATTATAACCGGAGTTGCCCCCGGTTTCACCATGTGCGCGACATGAATGGCGTCCCAATTGGTCAAACGAATACAGCCATGAGACACGGCATGACCGATTAAGGCGGGGGACGGAGTGCCATGAATTCCATAATTTTTAATCGTCAAGTTAATCCAGACAACTCCAACAGGATTTCTTGGACCGGCATGGATAATCGCCTTGGTATCAGTCGTCTCTGCGTCCCAAAATAATTTGGGATTGTAATAATAGGTTGGATTCCAGGCGATTTTATTGACCGTCCATTCGCCATAAGGTGGAGGGCTTTTTGTCCCACCGGGGGTAATGGGAGCATGAAATATAATTCTTCCCGTAGTATCCAGAATATTCAGGGAACATTTTTTGGTAAGTACGACCAGCGTGATTCCCTCGTAGGGATTGGAAGTGTCTTTAGAAATAATCCAGGGCTTTTGAATCACATTGGGTACTTTGATTTTTTCGTTGGCAATAAATTGAGCCTGGGGATTGAGGGACTTCAATATATAGGGGGCACAATGAAACTTTTCACCCAATTCATCGAGAATTGTAGTATAACTCAAGGAATCCAGTTGTGCCTGTTCCATGAATTTTTTGGGGAGCGTTCCAAGAAATGGGCAGCTGACATCCGCCGAAGAAATTGTGTATTGAATATAGGAGGATGCCGTATCCAGCGAAGTCAAAACATCAACAGTTTTCAAATCCGGTTCTCCCGTGGTCTCCAGTCCATGCGTTTGTTGGAAGGCAATCATTGCATTCCGCGCATTAGAACCCCATCCGCCGTCTATCTGCCCGCTGGAAAATCCCAATCGGTCAAGACGGATTTGAACTTTGACCAGATTTACTTTGGGAAAACCTGATTTCTGCTCCGCCGAAAACACGGGAAGAGATAAAAGTATAAATAGATAGATACAGATATAGAATCGCAAATTCATAATGCTGATAAAGTATTGTAGCATTAAATTGGTAGGAACTGATTAGTAGGAGGTTTCTCTGGCGTATAGAATAATCTCACGGGAAGGATTTTGTCTATTTAACTCAAAATGGGTTGTGTTTGAAACATGGCCAGGCATATTCAGATAAATAGCATATTTTCCTTCATTAAAGTTTGACAATTGAAATCCATAATCCCATACATGTTGTTTCCTATAAAAGCTATTGTCTTTCAATATTATAAGTTCATATTCTTTTACTGGATAATGATTACTCTGATATTCAACGCGACCCGCTATATTAAACATATCTTTTAAGACAAATTTGAGATTCTGACCATCTTTCCCATCCTTGATATCACTTCCAAAATAATTTTCTTTACCAACATTAACTGCAATATCTTTTTCTATAGGTATTCCCGTAATTTGAAATTCTCCTTTTTGATCCGTGATTGTTCTGAGGAAGTCAATATTTTTGTTATAAAAGGTAAAATTTTCTGTGGAATCATTTGAATATTGTATTCTTAACTTGGGGATTGTAACAGACGCACCTGGAATTGGTTTTTCATACCTATCCACAACGATTCCGGTAATTTTATGGTCTGTATGGAGAAAAACATTACAATTAATTAAGTCTCCAATTGGTTTTGGATGTATCCCACCCAATCCATAGCCCTTGGTGAATGCAATAATTTCATAATTGGGTTCATTCAAGCCTGGAGTATGATTGGGTGGATTGGGATTATACCCTTGCACATTATCGAACTTATAATAACCATTTGTATCAGTATTGATTTCATTCATTATTTTGTCTTCCAATCCTCTATGTCCTTGTGAATAAACAAGCGCATGTTCAAGTAAATAGACCGTAATGTTGGGTGCTGACTTTCCCTCTGGATAAAAAACTTTTCCTGAAATTGAAATTCTAATGATACTTGGGTCAGGAACATCGAATCGAAAAGGTGCCGGTTGGGCGAGTTCAAACAGATATTCCTTTGCCGAAATCAAAACGATTACCTCTATGATGCAGACGGTAATGACGACTCGTTTCCAAGAAACGTTTTTCATATACCCATATACTCCCTATGGTTATTATTCTTCTAATTAAAAGAAAAGTCAAGCTTACCTGATATAACAGACAGTCGTAGGATTTTGGATAGTGAAACGAACCTTTCGGCATTTTCCGAAAGACTTGAGATCGTGTACAAAGGCAACTCTTCTACAAATGTAGAAGAGTTCAGACCTTTGATTTTATTGGAGATAAATTTTTCACCATTTGGCGAAGAATGTCCATCATTCCCAAGAAATGGCAGGCTTGTCAAAATGACACTTAAATCTAAAGACTTCCACTTTGTTTGCTCTCACAAGCGGAATTGAAAATCTCAATTCCGCTCACGAGACGGTTATAATAGGGGTTTACTTAGCTTTGGAGATTTAACTATTTCAGTAATTTAGCAACTTTCTCTTCCAAGTTATCCCGTCCATTAAAATCCACTAAATTTCCCTTTTTATCTATCAACCACATAGTCGGAATGGACATAATCCCGAATTGTTTCCCAAATTTATTGTCCCACCTCTTTCCATCAAAATACTGTGGCCAGGTCATGTTTTTTTCTTTAGTCATTTGCAAAAGAGAATCTTTACTCTGGTCAAAGCTGATGCCGATAATATCAAATCCTTTTTTATGATATTTGTTATAGGTCGCGACGACATTCGGAATTTCTCCGACACATGGTCCGCACCACGTTGCCCAAAAATCTACCAGGATAACGTGTCCTTTCAATTTAGACACATCCACGTTTCTCCCGTCTACACCCGTATATTGAATAGGAACCGGTTTCCCCAGCATGTCCAAACGAGTCAATGTCCCTTCCGCCCGTTCTTTCCATTGCGCATCACCCGTCTCTTTTATTTTTTGGTAGATTTTTTTGGCTTGAGTGACATCATATTCCTCCGCAAGTTGTCCGACCTGAAAAGTAATGTCCGGTTCACCCTTATTATATTTTTTGTCAAATTCTTCCGCCAATTTGGCCATTTTCCCAATGATTGCGGACTTATCTTTACTGTCCTCCAATTGCATTCGCAGGTCATTTATTTGTTTGAAAGACTCTTTTGCCCCCTTCGTTGTTTCCGCATTCTGGCCTATTCCTTGACTAAAGATGAGCCAAAGACCCAATGCCAAACTTAAAGTAGTTCCCCATATTCGTACCGTGCCTTTTCGATTTGTTTTCTGGTTCATAATTTGTTTCTCCTAATTAATTTGTGTGGATTGCTATTCGACCTCTCTTTTAAGATTATTCCTTTTAACGGAAAGTGTCAAGGCTTTGTAACTTCCTTCATTTAAAGCTTTTATTTGACTTTGGCACGGCTTGGAGTATAATTTGAATAAGAAAGTGCCATTGCTTATGTTTTCAAAAATTGTCCCGCAGAATCGTGTAGAAATTACCAAAAGCAAAACATTGGAAGATGTTCTCAAAGAACATGCCATTGAAGGTGTACTGTATGAAAAATTGGATAATGGCAAAGTCCGCTGTTTCGCCTGCGGACATCTTTGCACGATCCCCAAAGGTAAACCCGGAATATGCAAAATCCGCTATAACGAAAAGGGGACTCTTTTGGTCCCGCGCGGATATGTCGGTGCGTTGCAATGCGACCCCATTGAAAAAAAACCTTTCTTTCATGTTTTGCCGGGTGCTCTGGCTTTTAGTTTTGGGATGTTGGGTTGCGATTATCGTTGTTCCTATTGCCAAAACTGGGTGACAAGTCAGGCGCTCCGTGACCCGGTTGCCGGTGCGCCTCCCATGTTGGTGAGTCCACAGGAAATAGTCGCTCTTGCCAAAAAATATAAAGCCAAAGTAATGACCAGTACCTATAACGAACCCTTGATTACCTCTGAATGGGCCATCGAGATTTTCAAAGAGGCAAAAAAAGCGGGGTTGCGTTGCTCCTATGTCTCCAACGGGAATGGTACTCCTCAAGTCTTGGATTATATTCGACCATACGTGGATTTCTATAAGGTGGATTTAAAAGGATTTAACAGCTTGAATTATTTGCATCTCGGTGGAAAACTCGATAACGTCCTTAAGACCATTGAACTTTTGAAAGAAAAAGGGTTCTGGGTGGAAATCGTTACTCTGACAATTCCCGGATTCAATGATTCCAGCAAAGAGTTAACCAATATCGCTAAATTTATTTCGGGTATTGACCCCAATATCCCCTGGCATATCACCGCGTTCCATCAGGATTATCACATGACCGACCCGGATAATACACCCGTCGAAACTCTCCTGCGTGGGTGTGAAATCGGACGAAATGCCGGACTTAATTTCTGCTATGCCGGGAATATCCCCGGTCATGTCGGAGATTGGGAAAATACCCACTGCCCCTCCTGCCATAACTTATTAATTGAACGTTTCGGTTTTACCATCCTCCAAAACAATATCAAAAATTCCCAATGCCCGAAATGCCATACTGTCATCCCGGGAATTTGGGAATAAATTTTTATTGACAAACCAATTAGGTCCGTTTAATATTCCGCCATGAGAAATCATCGAGGGATTTTCGTTTTTGTACTCTTGGGAATCATTGGGCTGTTTATTTTCCTCCATTTTTTTCAATATGTGGCACGGGAAGCGGCATTGGATTTTAAAGTAACCCGGACACAATCGTTAAAGATTGCCGAAGACTATCTCAAATCTTGTGGATATGATTTAAAAGGGTATCGGTCCGCGGTGGTTTTTGATTCCGACAGTGACCAGGCGGAATTTGTGGAGAAAACCTTGGGCTTGGCAAAAGCCAACCAATTGTACAAAAAAGACGTGCGGATTTGGTATTGGCACTGCCGCTGGTTCAAGGAATTGCAAAAGGAAGAATTCACGTGTGATATTGCGCCGGATGGAACCGTTATCGGGTATAACCACGATATTAAAGAAGAAGAAACCCGCCCGACCATAAGTCAGGATTCCGCGCGGGTCTTGGCAGAACAAGCCTTTTCCAAATTTCCGGGATTATCTTTGACGGAATATCATTTAAATGAATCTCACAATGATAAACGTCCTAATCGGATGGATTACAATTTTACTTATGAAAAGAATAATTTCAAAATTGGGGAGGGAACTCTTCGAGTGTGGGTCGGGGTTCAGGGGGATAAATTGGATGGCTATGGTCAATTTGTTCATATCCCGGAAACGTTTACATTACAGCAGGAAAAGATATCCGCGTATCGCTCCTTATTGGAAGAAATTGATAGCAGCTTGAGCGAATTACTGTTTATTGCCGTGGCTATCTTATTATTATTGGGGTTCCGTGTCAAAAAGTTACGCTGGAAACTTTTTTTCCCCTTGGCACTTCTCTTGTTCCTTTGTGATTATGCCAGTACATTAAACAATTTGCCGTTAACTTTCATTGAATATTCCACTACAGATTCCTGGTCAAGTCATATTTGGTCAAGTATTGGAATGGGCTTAATCAGCGCGGTGGTCGAAGGGTTGATGATTTGGATTTTGGCAGTAGCGGCATGGTATACCTATTTGTATTTAAAAAAACAAGATACTCTTTCTATCCCCGCCAGTTTTAAAGATAGAATTGCTCCCAAAGGTTTATTGACTGCCACGGCGGTCGGGTATTCCACGGCTTTCATTCAGTTAGGCTATGTTGCTTTGTTTTATTTGATTGGGTACAAATATCTAGGTGTGTTTTCTCCGGCGGAAAGTAAATACGATAATAATTTATCCACTTATATCCCTTGGATATTCCCGCTCACCATCGGATTATCCGCCGCGTTGACCGAAGAATTTATGTTCCGATTATTTGCTATATCGTTATTCCGGCGTTGGATTAAATATAACTGGATCGCCATAGCGATACCGGCATTCATCTGGGGTTTTGGTCATACTTTTTATCCTGTGGAACCTATTTATATCCGGGGAGTTGAGGTCGGATTGGTAGGCCTCTTCTTAGGATGGATTTTTTTACGATATGGAATTCTCGCCACAGTGATTGCCCATTACACCTATGATTGTGTCCTGGTCGGACTCCCTTTATTACGTTCCAGCAATATCTATTTCATCTCCTCCGGTGTTGGCGTTGTCTTGCTCATGTTTCTCCCGGCTATTCTCTTAGGTCCTGTGGCTAAATATCGGAAATGGGAACTGATTGAAGAAACTCCTTCTCCCAAACCGGAATCAACTATCCCTGTGGAACCCGTACCTTTGACGACTATACCTACCGAAGAAATTGCCCAGAATGTCTCCGCAGAATCCTTGGCAGAATACAAACCCTTATCCAATCGTTTGTGCCTCCTTCTCCTTATCTTATCCCTTTTAAGCGCAGGAATTATCGGATGGAACCATTTTAAAAAATACGATTCAACACCCGTTTATAAAATTGGTAAAAAGGAAGCGACCCAATTGGCAACTGGATTTGTTGACCAAATGGGGGTATCTCATAAAGGATTTACGGATGTAACCTATACGTCGGTTGAACGTGAGCATTGGGCGGATATTTACTTGTCCCGGATTCTCTCGGAAGACAGTATCAAACAATTTTATCAAACTCTTGGATTTAATCGTAATGGCTGGTATACGAAATGGTTTCAACCCACAAACCCGGAATATTATTGGGTAGGATATGACGATTTAGGTCATTTCATTGGTTATGGTTATCACTATAAAGAGGAAGCGGCGGGGGCATCTTTGAGTAAAGACTCCGCTCAAATTCTGGCAGAGGCTTTTTTACAGAAAATTCGTGTTAATCCTGATGACTATACTTTGATTGAACAATCTAACGAGAAAAAACCTCACCGGCTTGATTATTCTTTCACATATGAAAAAAAAGGTATCAAGGTTAAAGAGCTAACCTTTCGTATGCATGTTTACCTGGCGGGAGATAAGATTGATGGGTATAACCGGTATTTTAAACTGCCGGAAAACTTTGAACGGGATTTGGAAAAAACCACCATTCGCCAAACTGTTATCGAGATTATTCTGGTAATTGTAGGATTAGTCGTTGTGGTTTTAGTTTTAATAAGTTTCTTTAAAATGTTCCGTGCCGGGGAATTCCAATGGAAACCGGGAATCTATTTTGCGGGAATAAGTTTACTATTAACGATTGTCACCAGAATCAATTCTATTCCCTCTTATTATTTGAGCTATTCCGGGAATACACAGGAACCCGTCGCAACATTTTTATTTAAAATCATCTGGCAAAATGCACTTGGATTACCCATTAGTTTTTTCGCTATCTGGGTATTTGTCGTTTTTGCCATGAGTTTTTACCGCCGTATTTTTCCGGGTACTATTACCTTGAAACAACGTTTCCGGTTCCTTCATCCCCGCAACTGGGGTCATCCGGCCTATTTTCAAGCTTTTGGATTGGCCGTAGCTTTGGAGTTAATTGTAGATGGTGTTCGCTGGTTTCCGCATTGGGTTGAGACTACCTATTTCCAATCGGATATGATGGGATATACATATTCTTCTTTTGTTGAATTGTCGAATATATGTCCTTTCTTAACAAATCTTACAGGATTTATAAGTACTTTACTTTTAGACCCTTTATTCTTATTGTTGATTTTCGGATTGGCATTTTACTGGTTTAAAAATCCACGCTGGGTTTTGGTTATAATTCTTATCTTAGTAGCCCTGATGGAATGGGATTCCAACCATAATTGGAAATTCTGTTTATTTAATGAAAGTTATATCTCATTTTGTTGCATTCTACTTTTCTGGTTTTTTTACCGAGTGGTAGGACGAAAATGGCTGGTGTATGTTTTGAGTATGTGGTCGGAATCCCTTACCCAAGGATTGAGATATCTACACATGGCAAAATGGGAATTCCGATTGGAAGCGTATTTTTGGATAGTCTTATTTTTTATTCCGATATTCGTTATAGTAATCCAATATTTCAAAAACAAAAACATAAATCAACCTTTGCCTGTTTCATCAACAACTCCCGATAACATCCCACCTAATTTATAGTTCAATATCCCCCCTTTTATTTTACTGTCGCCCTGCTGCACGAAGGACATATAAGGCATCCGCTGTAACAAATTCATTCATTTTTCGTTTGCTGATACCACCCCAATCTACAATCGAAAATCCAGACGTACGGTTTTTAGAAAAATTATAGTATTTATTTTCGGCAGGGAACCCACCGTCCGGTAACCGTTTGGATTCCAGGAAATCCAAGGCCTCGTTGCACCGCGTGTCTTGGATGAAATTAGTTTCCGCCAGTACCTTCAAACCGAAAAGAATATCGTAGTGCCAGTAGCAGGGATAGTGAAGTAAAAGAAATTGAGGACGAATAATTCGACCATTGGTCTTTCGGCGGAAAAGATGTCTTTGAAGAAAAACTTCCGCGGCCCATTCCACCGCGCGGTTTGCTATGCGATTTCCTGAAGTTTTCGCGTAGAGATAAAGTCCCCGCAGGGGAATCAGAGTTTCGTGAAAAGAGGAGTGGCAGGCTTGGGGTTTTTTATCGCAATTCCATCCTCCATCCGGCCATTGGGATTGGAGCAGGCGTTGTACCAGTATTTCTATCCGTTCATCTGCCAAACCCAAAGTAAAGAGCGAGTAAATCAGGTTCCCCTCAATGGAACCATGAATTCTTATTAATTCCTTGTTTTTGTTGAATGTTTCCAACAAATCATTGGGCAATAACCATTGATAAGCCTGTTCCCGCAGAGGAATAAGGGATTTGTCATTCGGCGGATAACCCAAGTCCGCTAGCAACGAGAGCACCCAATGGGCTCCATACCATTTGGCATAGGGGTGATAAGGAATCCTCCCATCTCTATCTCTTTCCGACAATAATTTTCTAACTCGTTCTGAGCCCTTGATGTCCGCTTGGAGTTTTTTTATTTTCTTGGAATTTATATCTTCTTGCAAAACATTTCTTCTGATTTTCCAACGAACAGAAGGTTCTGATGAGACAAGTAATTTTTGCACAACAGGCATTTTGTCACGGTCTGCGACAGTGATTATTCCTTTACTGATACGATTGTCTATGGTGGATTTTAAGAATGTAGGCATATAAATCAGCAGCTTAGTTTACTGTAAGTTTTACCACAATATCCCCTTTGCTCATGGTTCCATTAGTCGGGTCGTAGAGGAGTTGGGCATGATCATCCGTGGTATCGGGTCCAACACTATAGAGCACAACTTCTGTACTCTGACTGAAATAATTAAAGGTTAGAGAAGTAAACGGATCTTGCGGTAATGTAGTCAATGGATCGGGTACCAAGTTTTCTAATTTCTCCGGCATTTTCTGATTCTTGGATTGATAGACCCGGATAGCGGACGCGATGTAAACCATTTCTTGTTTGGTATTGGTCACATTGTTTCTAATTATTATATCATCCAAATTGGGTTTTGCAATTCTCTCTAAAATCATCTTTGCTGCCCTTGGTATATCCACCGTATCTTTCATTCTCAATCCAGGTTCATAACGCACCAAATCCTTTTCATCCCAGATTGGGGGTGGTTCTAAAGATTTCATCTTTTCAAAAATAGTGGAAGCCACAGAAATTGAATTGGTTTGACTAAGTAATTCTCCCATAACACTAATTCCAATTCCCCGTATACCATTACTTATTAACCGTTTAATTGCATTGGTTTGATTCAATTGCTCTCCAACGTTAATAACCGTCGCATAATCTTGAATAGCATCCTCTGGTCGGTTTTCCAATTCCGCCAGTTTTCCTCGCAACACCATAATTTTCGCCATTACTAGATAGGCGGTTAATTGAGTATCAATACTAAGTGTCATATAAGTGGTCATAAAAGAATTTGTGAGTTGTCCTTGGGGTAATGGAGGAATAGGAATGGTGTAAACTGTTTTCTGCGACCCTTGTTCAAATTCATTTAAAGGTTCTTTATATTTCTCCGTCAATTGGTGGAGGACTGAAATATCTTGCACGATCGGTTTATTCTTGAAATCCATCAACCGTTCAAATTCTTTTCCTTGTGGTATTCCGGGATAGGATGCAAGCATTTTCTGATAATACCAATACGCATCATCCGGTCCCGGCACGGGCGCAGGCATTGGTGTCACGACAAAATGTTTCGCGGATGGCGGGACATAGATAAAATAAAAATACAACCCAGTAATAACGATGAGTATCACCCCAAAAACAATTCCCACAATTCGCCAGAATGTTTTCATAATCCCCAAAATCTATCATTGTTATTAAAATTAGTCAATGAAATGCCAATAAAAGAATAATTCATTAAGGATTAATTTCCATGCGAAAACTATTGCTATTTCTTGTACTTTACAATTCACTGAATAATATCTGCACGTTCTCTTTATATCTATATTTTCTGTAAATTAAGGAAATAGCGACCCATCACCGAAATTAGGATCATCATTATCCACATTAACGTCCACATTACTGACCTCTAAAATCCCTGGCGCATCACTGCGTACTCCAAATTGACCTTGAACATACGGGTATAGAGCCTCGCCTATGGCATAGTAATTTCCACTGACTAATGTCCCGACCCCGGCGGCGGCAATGATTTTACCGATGCCTTGTTGACCCGCCGTCTGGGCACCATACGCCGCTACCAAGACAATACCCAAGGTGGTGTTAAAATTGCCATTTTCCATGCTCAACGTCAACTGGACACCCGCTTGACGGTTCACATTGACCGGGAAGGTATAGGCATGTCCCGGTCCTTGTACTCCATTGTTGGCTGTCCATTTAATCCCTTCCTGAGCCGTTGTCCCAACGCCCGCTCCCGTAAAGTCTAATACCAATCCGTTGTTTACCGAAATCCCCGGTGGTGCGCTTACCGACCCAGGATACAATTCCTGTCCCCAGCCCGTCGTGTCATTCCCCGTAGTAAATTGTCCGTAGAGATAATGCAAATGGGTGTTGCTGCGTGCTTGCATCAACTCAGGAGTGGCATTGAGAATTTGTATCTCATCCACATAGATACTGCCTGCTCCCCCTGCCTTGAATTGGAACTGGGGATACCCTAGAGCACTGCTGCCATGCGCCAATAAGGGCGCTTCCTGCCACGTCCACACCGTCGGTACGCCGAATAACACGTTCCCGACAATATCTGTCTGGGTTCCACTACTTGGATAATTCGTAAACCCAAATAAGAGAGCAAGATGATTGTTATTGGGAGTATCCGCCACTAAGCGTATTCTAAAGGTATACCATTGTCCGTTGGTAATATTAATCCAATCCGATAACGCCGGAGTCGATTTCACACCACTACTGGCATCCGCAAAGGTGAATTGCCATACGCCATTGGCTTTGGTTCCTGCCGCATCGGTATAACTAGAAATCCATTGTTGCGAGGCCAGTGTAGACCGTCCCGGGGGAATTTCCAACGGCATCCAGATAGAAGTATCATTGGAGGTACTGAACGTATTATTGGCAAGAAGATTGGAATAGACTTGGATGCGTTCTACGTCCACGTCACTGCCAAAGGGAGCAACGGCATTGGGAGAAGCTGTCACGTCTATATCGACAGCACCGGAGAAGGATTGCAATGAGGTGATACGGACAACAGAATCGTTCACCCAATACGCCGTCACGCTGGACAAGTCGCTGACATTCAGAGAGTCCTGATTCCCAAAAGACGGGGAAAGTGCGAGACCGCTGGTATCGTAGGTATAATTTCCCACGTTCACGTCCCAAGAGGAACCAACAGTTAAACCGATTTCGGGGAGTTTGTAAATCTTGTAGGTGGAGTATTTGACTTGACTATCGGCTGTGCTGGTGCCTACGGCATTGCTGGCAATAAAGGTGTTTGTCCCGACTGTGGGAGACCCGTATGCTCCTTGACTTTCTGTGCTGCCGGTCAAAGTGGCCAATCCTTCGAAATCATTCAAGATGGAATATCCTGTAGCTACGCCACTAGTATTATAATCCTCTAAAAACAAGGCATTGTTAATAGATTGATTACTAAATAATTTTAATGCCGGTAAAGTGCTGAAAAATGGGGGAATAGGACCCGCAATACCACTTGAATCCACGGATTGGGCATAAATATCCCAATCTATACCATTACGTAAATCCTGCCAAGTGACAATGGCCCCACCCGACCCATTACTCACTAGTGTGGGATTTTCTTGGGAATATGCGCCAGTACAGATGGCTACTCCATTGAGAGTCCAGAGGGTACTTCCCATGGAATTGACCCGCTGGGTATAGATATCCCAATTTCCAAAATTACTGGTAGTATCATTGCGGTCATCCTGCCAGGTGATGATGGCTCCGCCTGACCCGTCACTCACTAGTGTGGGAGATTCTTGCCAATTTACAGCGGTACAAATGGCCACTCCATTGACAATCCAGAGGGTGCTTCCCGTGAAATCAACCCGCTGGGCGTAAATATTATAAGTTGATGCGTTACGATAGTCCTGCCAGGTGATAATGGCCCCACCCGACCCATTACTCACTAGTGTGGGATTTTCTTGGGAATATGCGCCAGTACAGATGGCTACTCCATTGAGAGTCCAGAGGGTACTTCCTGTGGAATCAACCCGCTGGGCATAGATATTGGGATACCCCCACCCGTTGCGGTCATCGCCCCAGATGATAATAGCCCCGCCTGACCCGTCACTCACAATCTGTGGATTGCCTTGGCCATTAGCGGCGGTACAAATGGCCACGCCATTGGTAGTCCAGAGAGTGTTACCCATGGAATCGACTCGCTGGGCATAGATATGCCAACCTGTTTCATCGCGGTCATCATTCCAAGTAATAATAGCTCCGCCCGCCCCGTCACTCACTATTGTTTGAAATAATTGGTCGACTGTACAGATAGCCACGCCATTGGTAGTCCAAAGGGTGTTGCCCATGGAATCAACCCGCTGGGCATAGATATCGGCATCCCACCATGTAATGATAGCCCCGCCCGACCCGTCGCTTACTATCGAGGGAAAGTATTGAAGGAGAAAAGTATTTACATTGGCGGCAGAACCGATGGATACGCCATTGAGTGTCCATAGGGTGGAACCACTGGAATTCACCCGTTGGGCATAGATGTTGAAATTTGCATAATTTTCAGTCTCGTTTTGTAAATCCAGCCAAGCGATAATTGTCCCACCAGCCCCATCACTCACCATCCTGGGAAATTCTTGGCTAGTTGTGGCGGTACAGATGGCCACGCCATTGAGTATCCAGAGAGTGGAACCACTGGAATTCACCCGCTGGGCATAGATACCATAACCATTGCGTTCATCCTCCCAAGAGATAATGGTTCCGCCCGATCCGTCACTCACAATCTGTGGATTATCTTGGTTATTTGCAGCGGTACAGATGGCTATTCCATTTACAACTGGCCAAGCAAAAGATATTGAAGAAAAGGAACTAAGAATTAGTCCAATTAGAATTGTTTTGGTTAAATTGTATTTCATAATTTATCTCCATTCTATCTTTATAACAGTCGTATTATACATCTTTTCTATCTATAACAGTGTCATCTCGCAGGCATTTCCTTACAAAATATTTTTATTAAAATGGAATAAATTTATAGATTATTGATTTTATTGGAGATATTTTTTGTGCTTAGAAGATTGTTAAGGTGTTGGGAAAGAAGAACACTCGTTTTCGACACAGTTCTCAGACATGGAAAATTGGATTAGGGGAATAAGGATGAATCCCCAAAGTTAGGGTCGTCGTTGTCAATATCCATATCCACATCATTGACCAGTAAGGTTCCCGATAAATCACTGCGAAGACCAAATTGACCTTGATAGAATGGGTTTATGGCTTGTCCTACGGCACGATAACTACCATTCTCCAATACCCCAACCCCGGCAACTGCGATTAAATTACTCGGCGGAGTCCCGATATCTTGTTGTCCTGCGGTCTGGACACCATACGCAGCCACCAACACAATTCCCAAGGAGTTAAAACTCCCGATCTGTTTGGTTAAGGTTAATCGCACACCGACTTGATGACCCGCATTGACTGGGAAAGAATATGCATTCCCCGGTCCTTGCACTCCATCGTTGGCCGTCCATTTGATTCCTTCCTGAGCTGTCCCGGAACCCGCTCCCGCAAAGGTTAACTCCAAGCCGCTATTCACAGTAATCCCGGGTGCGCTCCCTGCACCGGAATACAATTCTTGTCCCCATCCGGTTGTATCATTTCCCGTGGTAAATTGTCCATAGAGATAATGGTACTGCGTATTGCTGCGATTGGCATCCACTAATGTAGGGGTGGCATTGATAATTTGTATCTCATCCACATAGATACTGCCCGCTCCGCCTGCTTTGAATTGGAACTGTGGATAGCCGGTGGTGCCGGTACTATGCGCCAATAACGGGGCTTCCTGCCACGTCCACACCGTGGGTACGCCAAACAAGATATTCCCGACTATATCCGTCTGCGTTCCCGCACCGGGATAATTGGTATATCCATATAAACAGGACAGGTGATTGTTGTTGGGTACATCTGCCACCACCCGCATTCTAAAGGTATACCATTGCCCGGTAGTAATTTTAATCCAGTTGGAAACTGCTGGTGTGGATTTCACGCCGCCAGTGGTATCCGCGAAGATAAATTGCCAGACCCCGTTGGCTTGGGTTCCTGCCGCATCCGTATAACTGGAAATCCATTGTTGCGTCGCCATCGTTGACCTGCCAGGCGCTATTTCCAAAGGTGACCAAGTCGTTGTGCTATTGGCTGTACTAAAGGTACTGTTGGATAAAAGATTAGTGTACACATAGATGCGTTCCTTATCTATGTCAGTACCATAAGGTGGAGTAGAGACAGGTGAGGCGATCACATCTACATCCACAGCTCCGGTGAAGGATTGCAAGGAGGTGATTCGGACAACCGAATCATTCAGCCAGTAGGCTGTCACATTGGACAAGTTACTGATGTTCAAAGCTGTGGGATTTCCAAAAGACGGGGGTAGTGCGAGACCACTGGTATCATAAGTATAATTTCCCACATTTATGTCCCAGGATAAACCGGGAGTTAAACCCACGATGGGTATTTTCTGCATGCGGTAAGTCGAATATTTCACCAGACCATTGGCAAAACTCGATCCTGCGATATTGGTAATTTTGTAGGTATTGGTTCCGACAGTCGCTGAGCTATAGATAGTTTCACTGATATAACTTCCATTGGTGATACCCAGAGATAAGAAATTTGTAGGAATGGAATAGCTTGTTCCTATACCACCGCTATTGTAATCTTCCAGATTAAATACCGTATTTAGTCCATATCCGATGAACGCTTTTAAACTGGGTGCATAAAACAGAGAAGGTGACAACCCTGCCCCCGGCGTGGATACATAAATATAATTGGGTTGTATAGCCGTACTCATTCCGGAGGAATTACTTACCACCAATTGGACATTATAATATGTCGGCGAACCTACCGCCGCATAACTATGAGAAGGATTTTGGGTGGTCGCCGTCCCTCCATCCCCAAAATTCCATGCCCACTGAGTAGGAATGTTGGCGGAAGTGTCTACAAAGTTCACCGCGAATGGACCGATGCCTGCAGTTGGAAACCCATAGAATCCAGCGACAGGAGGAGGAGTGGTAATAGGAATAATAGTGGGTAACATACCCACTGCATCTATACCAACTTGTGGCGGAAGTCCATTGGCTATTCCATTAAAATAAGGTGACGAACTAAATCCTGCGCCGGTTGGATTAAAAGAGAGTAAATCCGATTGGTTGAAAAGATTTCCGGAACTCGAAGGAATAATTGCATCCGCATCGAATGCCATAATCCACTGAGTTGTAGTAATTCTTGCAAAGGCTTCCAGGTTGGTTTCATAGGGAATATTCTGCGCTGTGGCATCAAAATCTTTTCCGGTGAAACCCGACCCTTGAGTAAAATGAACCAAGTCGCTATTGCGAACGAGAGTAGGGGTTGAATTAATCGTTAATATGGCATCTTCACCTAATGAAAAAGAAAATTGTAATGGGTTCAGTGAAATTATATTGGCGGCATCGAGATTGGTTTCCGGTGGTAACCCATTGGATAAACCCGACCAAAGCAGAGTCGCGGTTGTCCCATTCCAAACAATCAAATCTTTATTGGTGAATCTAGTTCCTTGAATGACGGCATCTTCACCTAATGAGAAAACAACGGTGTTGGTGGAAAAGAATTGAAAGGTGACTATGTTGGATTCGGGAGGGAAAACAGCGGATAATGAAGACTGAATAGTGGTATATGCTCCGGTGCCGTTTGTGGAAATAATATTATAGGAATTATAGGTGGTGGAACCAAGGGTAAATGCCTCTCCCGTAGAAAATAGAAAATCAGCATGACTTGAAACATATAAAAGACCAAAGACGAGTATGAAAATAAAACCTTTAATTTGAACTGGATAATGTCTCATACTAACGGTACTCACTCTATACTATTATAACCCCTTTGGGATTATTAATGTCGAAAATGGCGAATACCCGTAAAGACCATGGCGATGCCATGTTCATTGCAAGCGTCAATGGAATCTTGGTCACGTTTGGAACCTCCCGGTTGAATAATGGCGGAGATACCTGCCTTTGCGGCTTCCAAGACCGTGTCCTTGAATGGGAAAAAAGCATCGCTTGCCAATACCGCTCCTTTGACTTTTTCTCCGGCACGGGCGATGGCATGGCGTGCGGAATCCACTCGATTGGTTTGACCCATGCCCAACCCGCAGGTGGCATTGTCTTTGGCGATGGCGATGGCATTAGACTTTAAATATTTAACAATCGTCCAGGCAAATTTTAAATCCGCCATCATTTTTTCGGTCGGCTGCGTTTTGGTGACCACTTGTAATTTGGACTCATCCCATAAAATGGAATCAGCGGATTGAACAAGGAGACCGCCCAACACATAACGCAAAGTAGATTCGTTGGGGTGAGTGCCCAATTCCCATAAACCGGTTAATACAACTCTTAAATCCTGTTTCGCGGAAAGTATTTTTGCTGCGCCTTCTGAAATATCCGGCGCGATGATGACTTCCAAAAATTTCTTAGACATTTTTTCGGCACAGGGTTCATCAATAGGGACATTCAGTGCCACAATTCCACCCAATGCGGAAACAGGGTCTGCATCTAATGCCCTTGTATAGGCATCCAGAGCGTTTGTGCCCAGCGCCACTCCGCAAGGGTTGGCATGTTTCACAATGACACAGGCGGAGGTATTGAATTCCAGGACGCATTGCAGTGCCGCATCCATGTCAAAATAGTTATTGAAGGATAATTCCTTGCCCTGAATCTGTTTTAAATTCGCCAGACTGGGATGTATATTAGATGATGATTTATAAAAAGCCGCGGATTGATGAGGATTTTCACCATAGCGCAAATCCTGAATTTTTCGATAGCCCAAAGTAAGTTTTTCAGGATAAGAAATTTCTTTATTCACTTTTTCTTGAAAATATTTGGCAATCAAACTGTCGTAATAGGCAGTATGCACGAACACTTCTCCCGCCAATTTTGAACGTGTCGCCAAGGTCGTTTGCCCGTTATTGGATTTTAACTCTTGCAAGATTTCCTCATATCTCGCTGGATTGACAATCACCGTAACCGATTCATAATTTTTAGATGCGGAACGTAACATGGAAGGCCCGCCAATATCAATATTTTCAATGGCCTCTTCCAGACTTAACTTTGGATTAGCGGTTGCCTGTTCAAAGGGATATAAATTGACAATCACCAAATCAATATTTTCAAATTGGTTTTCTTGCATTTGTTTTTGATGCTCGGGATTATTTCTTCGATTGAGTAATCCCGCGTGAATTTTGGGATGCAAGGTTTTCACGCGCCCGTCTAATACTTCCGGTGAGCCAGTAAATTCACTGACCTGGGTAACGGGAATACCCACGTCTTTCAATGTTTTAGCGGTTCCTCCGGTGGATAATATGACAAATCCCAGATTCACCAATTCTTTAACAAATGGAACCAATCCTGTTTTATCCGATACGCTGATTAATGCACGTCTGATCGATTGTGACATTCTACTTTAAATCTCCACCATTATTGTATATGAACACTCCCTAAAAACCAAAAGGTCAAGATAGCAAAACACCAAGCATTAGACTCTGGACTTTAGACTTTAAACTATCGTTTAACCGGAATTCCTATTTTCAATTCCGCTCTTTGTAATGAACGAGACTCGTCTCGTTCATTACAAGGCCAATATGACCTGCCTAGCATTTCATTGGGAAGGTGAAATTTTTCGTCAATTGCCGAAAAATTTATCCACAATAAAATCAATCATTCATAAGGCTTTCAAAAGATTTTGTAAGGAATTGACCGAAAAATAACACTGTTATAGTAGAAAGATACCTTAAGTGCTACACTATGGAAAGGACAAAGGTTATGAAAACCAATAAACCCTTTAAGGTTATATTTTCATTAATAATAATATTTATGGGTGGAATAGTCTCCGCTATGGCTTGGGTTGAAACCTCACCAACGCCTTCTTGGGGATTATTGGCTTTTGCCCCATCAGGAATCCTGATGACTCCATCACCTTTTTCTTATTTCCAATTATCAGAAATCTTGCCAGATGGTACATTAAGTTCTTGGACAGAAATAAATGTAGCAGGTAGTGCTTATTTTGGAACCGATCAGGAATACGGTTCTGCATCTTATGGTCCATATTGTTATACCTCTGGTGGTTTGGATGAAATTGAGATTGGCTACTATGAAACCGATAATGGAGTTTATATGGTTCAAGTAAATTCAGATACCAGTATGTCTTCTGTAATATCTGTATCTGGAATGCTTCAATCTCGTTTCTATGACAGTATGGTAGCTAATAATAATTATTTATATGTTATAGGGGGGAATGTATCGTTACGATCCAGGCTTTGGCGTATATTCGACTTTGTATGATGTTGAATTTGCAAAAATTAATGCTGATGGAACTTTATCTAATTGGACAGAAACATTATCTTTGAGTGCCGTTGCTGGTCAAAACGTTTCATGGGTTTCCAATGGATATTTATGGGTCATGGGAAATGGTTTAACGGAAAGGTCGTACATTAATTCGGATGGAACATTGGCTGGGTGGCAGGTTATAAATAGTCCATTTCCTACTCAACCCCAAAATATCACATATGCGTATGACGGAAATCTATATGGTATGTTTGGTAACGGGACTGTCATGCGAGTTCGACCACATGTGACAGGTACTTTTGGAGAGGTTGAAACCATTGAACCATTGCCAAACGGAAGTGGACAGACTATGGTAGCTGCTAAAAATTATGTTTATGTTCTTGGATCTGGATCTAATTATACAGAAGTCTATTATCGTCCGGCAGATGGGATTTTATGTGATTTGTTTTTTAATACTGCTTTAGATACCGCACAATTGATTTTTGAGAATGCTCCAGGTCTTACCAGCCAACCGACCGTTAGTTGGTTATCCACGTATAACGGTGCGACAGGGGTGTTGAAGATACAATTTACCCAAGCGAATCAGGGAGTCAAGATGACTTTGGTAAGTTCAGAATGGTTTAGTTCAGTGAGCACAGACTGGTATGAGATGAAAGCGCAGGTATGTTCGGATGATACGACCTATCCCAATGACCTGTTTGCCGTAGGGGTATTATTCAATGGCGCCAACACCAGTCCGATGGATATTACCGGACATGGATTGTATTCCTTGTCTAGCGGATGGTCGTATCTCTATGACTTTCAACAATCCTACGGTGGGACTTCCATGTATCCGCAATTGACCTTCAAGAACAACGACACTTATCCTGTGACCATTTATTTGGAGTCCGTGGGAGTCAAACCCATTTCTCCACCGGGGAATTAGGTATGGGAATGAAAGCATCGGGAATAGATGGGGCAAAATTCCCGATTTTGAAATTTATCTCCAATAATATCAATCGTCCGAACTCTTCTGCATTTGCAGAAAAGTAATGGGACAAGTCTTTAAATTTCGTGCCCTAATGGACGGATGAAATCCGGTTGGAGAAAATAATCCAGGACTTGGGATACCAGAACACATACCACCGCATTATACACAATACCGGGGAGAATTATATATTTGAGCAAGGGAATGAATGGTCCATGACCCGGCCAGCGACTGATAACGATTCCTTCAACCAGGGTTCCGAGTACGGTCAATAATAAAGCGGAAAGCCAATGTTGTTTGTGTATTTTCTTTCCCAGAATTCCTGCCAGAGCACCGCAGAGTAGATAAGTCGTTAAATAAGGACCCATCGTTTCGCCGGATAAAAGGTCAACGAGAATACCTGTTAAAGCGCCCATCAATCCCGCCCGGCTCATCCCCAAATGAGTTCCAATAATAACCACGACAATCAGAACCAGGTTGGGACTTACGGCATCAAACCGGATGACCGGACATAACGTGATTTGCAAGAGTAAACTAAAAAGAATTATAAAAACAATTCGCCAAAATCTCATATTATTTTTCTTCCAAGGGTTTCAAATCCACCGGCGGTTCCACCGGATGAACGATAATCAGTACGTCTTGAATACTATAATTATCCGCCGCGGGACGTACTTGAATTTGAGTCGCCCACCCTGACCGTTTATCCCGTTCGATACGACTGATGGTACCGACATATAATCCTTTGGGAAAAACTCCGCCCAATCCGGCTGTGAAAATCCGGTCACCTTCTTTAATCGGAGCTTGCGGGTCTTCCATGACCAACCGACAATTCCCGTTACCGATTCCTTCCAAAATAGCGCGCGATTGACTCCGTTCAAACATCACCGCCACCGCAGAACGCTGGTCGGCGATTAATAACACTTTGGAAGAGTGTGTTGCCGTTTGTAATATTCTCCCAACCAGGCCTTCCTCGTTGACTACCACCATATTTCGCGCGATACCTTCCGCGGTTCCTTTGTCCAGAATCAATGTTACATAATAATTGCTGGGGGAGGAGGCGATGACTTCCGATGCCAGAGTTTGATGAGGTAATTTTTGTTTGAGTTCCAATAATTTTCGTAATCTGGCTAATTCCTGTTCCTGCTGGCGGTTTTCGCCCACTTGTTTGCGCAATATCGAATTTTCTTTTTGCAAATCCACCACTTCAGTATTCAGGAAACGCTGCCGCAGAAAAAATTGGGTTTCATGGGATACCCAATCCTGAATGTAAGTTATCGCGCGAGAAACCGGACGGATAACATATTGAGTCCGGGAGAAGAGAGAATTTGTGACCTGGCTTTTTAAATTCCTGGAAGCGAATAAAAAGAAACAAATCCCAGCTATTACCACAAGGATAATTGTTACGCGACCCCAATACCGCCGCAGAAAAGACATCATGGATGATTATGTTCGACGCTTATTATTCAGACTTTTTACGAATTGCAAATATTTTAATTCATCAAGTACTTTACCCGTACCCATAGCAACGGCGGTCAAGGGGTCAGGCGCAAGAACCACCGGTAATCCGGTTTCTTTTGCTAATAATTGATCCAGACCGCGCAATAAGGAACTGCCTCCCGCCATGACCATTCCTCGTTCCATTAAATCTCCCGCCAATTCCGGGGGTGTCCGTTCGAGCGTGGTTTTTACTGCGTCAATGATTACGGCAATGGGTTCCTGTAACGCCTGCCGGATTTCTGCGGCGGTGACTTCGACTACTTTAGGCAACCCGGTCACCAAATCCCGTCCTTTGATTTGAATAGAACTTTCCTCTTCGATCTTTATGGCGGACCCGATTTTAATTTTAATTTGTTCCGCGGTACGTTCACCAATCATCAAATTGTAGGACCGTTTAATATGTTGGACAATGGCTTCGTCCATCTCGTCTCCCGCGACACGCACAGAGCGGCTGACGACAATTCCACCCAATGAAATCACCGCGACTTCGGTGGTGCCCCCGCCGATATCAATAATCATATTTCCTTCCGGTTCGGAGACGGGCAATCCCGCGCCAATCGCTGCCGCCATCGGCTCTTCGATAAGGTACACTTCTCGCGCACCCGCTTGTTCCGCAGAATCGCGCACGGCGCGTTTTTCCACTTCGGTAATTCCCGAAGGAACACCGACGATAATTCTGGGACTGACCAACATCCGCCGCCGGTGTACTTTGGTAATAAAATACCGCAGCATGGCATTGGTCAATTCGAAATCGGCAATGACACCGTCTTTGAGGGGGCGAATAGCGATAATATCTCCCGGAGTACGACCCAACATGCGCTTGGCTTCCGCGCCTACGGCGAGGGGGATATTACTACCACGTTGAATGGCGACTACGGATGGTTCGCTTAAAACAATCCCCTGTCCTTTAACATATACGAGAGTATTTGCCGTTCCCAAATCAATTCCCATATCATTGGCAAACAATCCCAAAAGTCTATTTATGTTGAACATAAAACCTTTCCAATCTCACGAAAAATGTTTAATCTATTAATTTGAAGGAGTCGAAGAATCCTGATTTGATATCGCGTCTTTTTTTTCTACCGATTCTTTTTTCTCCTGGCCGGTCATTGAGGCACGGACGGGTTTAGGCGGACCCAACCCCGTCATTAATTCCGGGGGGAGATCCATCCCTTGTTTTCTCAAGAGAGTAATCTTAACTCGTTGATATTCCTCTTTTGAAAGTTTTCCCTGTTTATATAAGGTTTCAAAACTGTTGATTTTTTGGGAATAATCTTCTTTTCCCACATTTCCTTTGCGGTACCACGTCATGAAGATGACCAGCCCGCCAAGCAATATTACAATTATGATAGATAGAAAAGCTACGCTTTCCACGCTACCTCAACCTTCCTTTTTCTCACACTAGGTATATCTTATTGATACTATCAAACATAGGGGGAGATTGCAAATCATACTCTCTCGATAAATATATCTCCAAATGATGATTTTATTAACTGGTTATAATCATAAGGGTGTGTGATAATAATTTAGCAAAGATCGGTATTTTAAAATTCCAATTTGGGAGTCATTTTATGAAATGGGTTAAGTTAATATTTATTTTAAGTATATTGGGAATATGTTTATCTCCGCAAAAGACATTTGGTTGGGGCGGGTATGGACACTCGCGTATTACCGCGGCGGCTGTAGAAGATTTGCCCTTAAGCATGGCGACGGTATTTCGTCCTGTCAAACAATGGCTGGCGGATACCAGTACGGATGCAGGAGTACGTACCGGTTGGGCACCTTTTGAAACTTATTTTCATTATATTGACGCGGATATAGATACGGCTTGTCCCTGGCCTTTTACCAAACTTCCCCGCACACTGACAGAATATACCGCCAAATATGGAATTCAGGAAGGCATTAATCCATATGAAGTGGACAAATTAACCGTGGTATTATCCACCGCGTACCGTGATTGGTACCAGAACCCGACAGGGTCTAATTTTACGACAGCCATGTATTGGATGTGCCGTGTGGCGCATTATGTCGAGGATTTGCACCAACCCTTGCATACTACAAAAAATTTTAATCCCAATGGAGTCCATTCACTTTACGAATCCAGCATGTTAAATACTTTTAGGCCGGAGATTGCTTCAAAATCAGGGTCCGGTGCGATTTATCAACCCAATCCCTTAGAATTTGCGTTCAGTATTATTAGCGTATCGTACCCCTATTGTACTGTGATTGTGGCAGCGGACACCGCCGCCCATGCCGCAGATCCCAAGGATGGGAATAAATACTACACCTTGTTTTGGGAGAGCACACAGAGTTTCACGACAACCTTATTGAATATGGCAGGGGTCTCGGTGGCCTCCATTTGGTACACCGCTTGGGTAAATGCAGGAATAGAGAAACCCATTCCTCAAAAAGATTCTATTCCTTCCCAGGAATTACCGGTTAAAAAAGAGTAAGTACCAAAAGGTCAAAGATAGAATGACAACTATTCTATCCTCTACGGGACTTTAGTTCCAAGTAAAAGATTTTATTCAAACATCTGCCAAATGTCTTTGGGTACGGATACAGGGGGAGGGGGAGTCGTTAAATCCGTATCTTGGTACATCCAGACACCTATAGGAATATTTTGAGGAGGACTCGATATGTTTGTTCCCGCAAAAAGAGTACGTGTGATGGTGTCGTACACCAAAGCAGAAATCGGATAACTAGGTAATCCTGTGTTCATAGAAAACCATGTATTCCCTCGATCTTTAGATTTAAAAATACCATTTGCATTAGTACCAATGTATATAATTTTTGGATTCAAAGGATTCACAATAATAGTATTCACCTCGTAGTTGGTTATCGTTGTATCGGTACAGATATTCCAAGCATATCCTTCATCAAAACTTGATGCAAATCCGCCGATAGCACCACCAGCATATATATATTGTGGATTAGTAAGATCAATAGCTAGACAATTTACAGCTTTATATAGTGGAAGGGATTGCCACGTTGTTGCACCATTAAAGGACACAAAAATTCCTGGAGATGCTGCGGCACCGGCATACAGTATGTTATGTTGTGTAGGATGCATAATCAACATATTCGTACCTTGATCCGTAGTAATCCCTGACATACTCGGAGTCCAATGGTATCCTGTATCATCGCTTCGATATACAAATGTATAACCGGAAAGACATGCACCGGCATACATACGACCTGCGTTCTCAGGATCAAACAATAAATTTGGAACCGCACAAGCTAGATCATTCGTGATAGTTTCCCAATCTCCATAACCAAACGTAGTATTTTTTAATATACCACCGCCATTAGACATATATGTATAAACAGTGTTTGGAGACTTGGGATTAATAGCAATAGAAACAGATACTAAATATGGTTCTACTGTAAATGCAGAATAAATCCATGTAGTTCCATAATCTTCACTTCTTAACATCCCCCAAGTTCCAGCATACATGCGACCGGGGGTTGTGGTGTCAATTACAACAGAGAGACCAACCTGACCATCGGTTCCACTGCACTGCGTCCATGTATTAATGCCCGCAAAAGCATTCATTATCAGACAAAATAAAAAAAGAGCAGTAAGAAAATGTTTTATGATATTCATATTTTTCCTCACTGCCCTTAAGTATAGCACTAAAATATATTTTATACGGGAATAAATCCCTACACTACGTGTAGTGTAACCCTTTATGGGTGTAGCCATATTTTTGTCATTGCGAGCGAAGCGTGGCAATCTCACTTTTATTGTCGTCTTGGTTTTAGAACGAGATTGCTTTGTCACTTCGCTCCTCGCAATGACAAAGAGCGTTATCGCATCACTAATTTATGCCATTGACGTTCAATGAGTTTTACGCCATGTGCATCAATATATACTCTGACATAATCGGGTTTGCCATTGGCATAGATTTGTTGTCCATCCTTAACATGAGCAAAAGTTAATTGCTTCATCTTAACAGCTTCGTGATAGGTTTCTCTAACATGTTCTGCATCGAACAATCCAACCATTACATTATTTACTCCTACGAGTTTCATATCTTGTGGAATTCCCCCTGCCTGCTTTCGTAGAGCCACCTTTGCCATTTGTTCGGCTTGTAAATCTGTCATATTAAGTGCCTTATCCAAGCTGTCGGCTTTCCTTTCCAATTTCAGATAACCATCTACATGCGTAACCTTCTCAAAAAAGTCTTCCCAAATCTGACTGTCCGAAATTTCCTCAGGAATCAGATACGGTTTAGGTGGATATTTTTGTAAAATGGTTTTACCTCTTGACGCCAAGCGGTAGTCAGCAGGATTAACAACAGGTAAATTCCAAGCAACATAAGAAGTATCCATAGAAGAACCAGATACATAGAGATATCGCATTGTCCGATCTGCAGAATCAGGTGTAGGCTCCACCAAGGTATCCTCTTTGTTGTCGTAGTGCATTAAACTTTCAGTAATACTTCATCCAATCCTCAATATCAACAGTGCCATCCGTATACGTCCATATACCACTTGCTGGGGTGTCATTCTGGGAATCAAAACCAGCATAAAGAATACGATTGATTGGGTCAAATACCAAACCATACACTCTTAAATCACTTAATCCATTGTTAAATGGAGTCCATGTAAAACCAGTATCTTCACTTTTAAAGACACCACCGCCCTCGTTTGCCAAATACATAATATTAGGTTGATAGGGATGGACAATAATACTCCAAATAATGTTTCCTCCAAACGTGGTTATCAGTGACCAGCTATCTCCGCTGTTATCCGAATAATATAAATCACCCTCACGAGAACCAGTATACACTATATTGGTATTGGTAGGATGAACACAAACTGAAAAATAATCTGCCAGTCCTAAACCTACCGTTTTTGCACTCCAAGTTATCCCTGAATCACTACTAAAATAAACCCCATAGGATAGATTAGTATCTGTTCCTGCCGCTGTATATAATTCCCCTGGCTTACCGGGAACCGGCTTAATATCTTGTACCGATGCCACGGTCATTCCTGTATAACTTCCTTGCCAAGTATAGCCATGATCAGTCGAGATGGCAAAAGGAAAAAGACAATCACAAACAGCAGAGCCCCCTACATACAGACGATTTGAATCTTGTGGATCTATAAAGAGGGTATATATATCACCTTCAATAGTGGATCTATTTTGCCATGTAACACCATAGTCTGTACTTATATCAAAGAAAACATTGCCAGCACCATAAATCATATTATTTGAAGCTGGATTAACTTGCGGTACCACTCCCTGATCATATGGTGCAGTAGCTAAACTCCACGTTGAACCGTAGTCATAGCTCCGAAGAACTGCCCATAGTCCTGAGGCATAGACGCGATTAGGTTGAACTGGATCAATACAAAGCGATTCTACTACTTCACTGTCAGTCCCCAATCCCTGTGTCCACACATTCAAGCCTGCATAACAATTCGTAAATAAAGCTAAAAAATAAAGAGCAAGGAGAGTTGTAAAATATAACTCCTTGCTCTTAACGACTTTATTTGAGCGAATTAAGGGCATATCCGTGTGTGTAATCATCATCCTTAATATTTAGCACTTCTACCCTATGAGCGTCAACATAAACTTGATAATCAGCCATTTCGAGATCGCTGTTTATCGCAGAATAACTGAATACATATCCTTTCACCGACTCATTGTAAGAAGAGATACTTTTATCGAAAACAAACGTACCTTCTTTTAAGGAATGAATGGATTGAAGTTGACTGCTCAAAAGTGGAATATTATATTTGTCATTCAAATGCTTTCTGCACATTAATTCCGCTTGTCGCATATCAAGAAGAGTAGGTGCATCTTTTATGTTATTTTGGTATATCTTAGGCACATTAACTGCAAAAGGCTTGAGAGATGCCAATAAAACATTTTGAGAGTCGGCTTCTTTCCATTGCCCTTCATTTAATTTAGAAATTTGGTATACTGTTTCTTCAGCCATAGTGTCCCAATATTCATACCACATGGTCTTATCTGCAGAATCTGGAGTCGGCTGTATCAAAGTGTCCTCTTTGTTATCATAATGGGCTAAAACTGAAAACTTAAATCTATCCAATGAGTTTGAAAATTTACTCGCTGCATGAATTACCCACGCATCGGCTACAGAGCCATTTGTGGCGTATTGGAAGAACGTAGTCAAAACTCCCAACATATTTACTGTATCATGTGCAAAGGTTCCTTTTGACCCCAAAATCATGTGAGGGATGGAGCCATTGGCGCTGGATTTAATGAGAGCGGGTGACCAATAGGATAAGAACGCTGTCGGATTGCCAGAGTTCCCCAACATATTTTCACTTTCGCTCATCAACCATTTCATGCCCTGAGTCCAGTCTTGAGTAGATTCAATCGTGACTGTGGTACTGGATGCATTCGTTGGCGCATAGAAATAAGTCGTTGAGGTGGTCACTCCCATAGTTAAATCAATAACGATATTGGTAGACTCACCATAACTTTGTCCGGTGCTAATATACAACAAACTGGCTTCTCCATTATTGGGGTCATTATATCCGGCGTTTTTGATAAAGCTGGGGAGGTTAGTCGACGTAGGTTCCGTGAACAACCCTGCACCATTCCATGATATTTGATAATTAATACCACTGGTTAACTGTGTAAAGAACTGCATCACATTGGTAGTACTTATATTATACGCCACCCCCGTAGACCCCGCCGCGGCATATTTCCCCCGTTCCAATATATCCGTCTCCACGCCGTCAATATATACCCGGTTCGGTCCCACGGTCTTGATGCGGATTATCCGAGCTCCACCAGAAATGGTATCCATCTTGGTGGTTGAATCCAATACAACTCCATAAATTGGAGGATTATCAATTCCGTCTGACGCGGTAATTTCCCATTGTGTCGGAGCATAAGGCACACTAGCTGCCCCGTCCAACACGGTCAATCCACTATATCCCGAACTATCCGAATCGGATGTTATTACATGACCAGTATTGTTATCAAACACCGCTTTGGGCCAATACAAATATAACTGTCCACCAAGGCTTATATCAACATATTGATTTTCGTAAAGAATCGAAGAACTTGGTCCCGAAGCAAAGGACGGATTAATGATACCCTACATCCAGTAGATAGCCCGACAAACTAATCCGTCCATTGCGCAAACCATCCGTCCGGATCGAGGCATAAGGTAGCATCGGGAATACCGTAAAGAACACTCAAATTCCCGATGCATCCGTTCCATATTCTCATCAAGTATACCTTTATGGTTTATTCAAACATCTGCCAAATCTCTTTTGGTACGGACACCGGGGGAGGGGGAGTCGTTAAATCAGTGTCTTGGTACATCCAGACACCTTGTGGAGTTGGCATTCCAATGTCTCCCGGGTTACCTGCAAATAATGTCTGCGAAATAGTATCATACGCTAATGAAATAATTCTACGGAAAGAAAGACCAGTGCTCATTGCAGACCACGTATTCCCTTGATCTTTCGATTTAAAAACACCGTTATCATAAGTACCAACATATATAATCTTTGGATTTAAAGGATTTACGACAACCGTTTCAACCTCGTTGCCAGTTATTGTAGGGTCCGTACAGATATTCCAAGCATATCCCCCATCAAAACTTGACGCAAATCCACCCACATCACTTCCTGCATAGATATATTGGTCATTGGTGGGGTCAATCGCTAAAGATTCTACACTCATGTATAACGGCATAGAATTCCATGTCGTGGCACCATCCACAGAAATAAAAATACCAGGTGACCCACTAGCACCCGCGTATAGTATATTATGATTTGTCGGATTCATAATCAACATATCCAATCCCTGATCCGTTGTAATCCCGGACATACTGGATGTCCAATGATAACCAGTATCATCACTCCTATAAACGAATATAGAGCCAGAAAGACATGCACCCGCATACATTCGACCTACATTTTCAGGGTCAATCAATAAATTTGGAATTGCACAAGCATCAGATAAGTCGTTCGTAATAGATGTCCAATTTCCATAACCATAGGTGGTACTTTTTGCAATTCCATCTCCATCTGCCATATAGAGATAAACTTCATTGGGTGATTTTGGATTCACAGCAATAGCAAGAGGGGTGTCGTACAGGGATACTGCTGTAATACTTGAATATACCCAAGTAGTTCCATAATCATTGCTTATTAAAAAGCCATTTGTTCCCACATAAATACGACCTGTAGTAGTAGTAGTATCTATTAGCAGAGCGCCAATTGCATACCCGTAAGTACCTGAGCATTGTGTCCATGTATTGATACCCGCAAAAGCATCTAAAATTAAACAATAAAGAAAAAGAGCAGTAAGAAGATATCTCATAATATTACCTTTTGTCTCACTGCTCTTAAGTATAGCACTATTTTTCTTTATCATCACAAGAAGGTAGAGACGTCCCGCCGGGACGTCTCTACAGTAACCAAGAATTTATCGCATAACCAGTTTATGCCACTCTCGTTCGATAGATTGTACTCCCTTAGCATCAATCGAAACCTTGATATAATCAGGCTGTCCATTGGCATAGATTTGTTGACCGTCCTTGACATGAGCAAAGGTCAACTGTTTGACTCTAGTAAATTCCTTGTAAGTCTCTTTTATATGGTCGGCATTAAATAATCCTACTTGTAGATTATTTACTCCAACTAATGTCATGTCTTGTGGAATTCCGCCTGCTTGCTTTCGTAATACAGTTCTAGCCATTTGTTCGGCTTCTTCATCGGTCATGCTAATAACCCTATTCAAATTATCCGATTTCCTCTCAAGTTTCAGATAACCATTATCTAAGTGAGTTAAACTATCAAACATATTTTTATAAATCTGCTTGTCCGAAATTTCCTCAGGAATCAAATAAGGTTTAGTTGGTAAAATTATTTTTCCTAATGACGCCAAGCGATAATCAGCAGGATTCACTACTGGCAAGTTCCAAGAGATAAAAGTGGTACTTATAGATGCTGAATTCCAATATAAATACAGCATTGTTGGATCTGCTGAATCCGGAGTCGGCTGCACCAAAGTATCGTACTGATTGTCATAGTGCATTAATGCAGCAAAGGGATTGTTAGGTGAATAATATTGTCCCGCATCAACTACCCACGCATCCGCCACAGACCCATTGGTGGCATATTCAAAGAACGTAGTCAGAACTGCCAAAATATCTGTTGCTTTATGCGAGAATGTACCTTTCCATGTCCCCAAAATCATGTGAGGAATAGAACTATTGGCACTGGATTTCATCAATGCAGGTGCCCAATAAGAAAGATAGGCTGTCGGACCGCCTGAATTTGAATTCCCCAGCATATTTTCACTTTCACTCATAAACCATTTCACCCCTTGTGTCCAATCGGCTGTGGAATCAATGGTCGGAGTAGTTCCATTCCCTGGCGCATAGAAATAGGACGTGTTTCCACTAGCGAAATTCATTACCATATTGGTAGACTCACCGTAGGTGGAACCCGTACTCAGATACAACAAACTCGCCTCTCCATTATTGGGGTCATTATATCCGGCGTTTTTGATAAAGCTGGGGAGGTTAGTCGACGTAGGTTCCGTAAACAATCCCGCACCATTCCATGATATTTGATAATTAATACCACTAGTGAACTGAGCGTAAAACTGCATCACATTGGTAGTACTTAGATGTCCCTGAAAAAGTTTCTTTTTTAGATTGTAGGACACAAAGAGGGAACTTTGGGAGAGAGAAAGGAACCTCCCGAGCCGAATTTTCCAAAGGACAAAAAGAAGCTTCCTTAGAAGCTTGCGGATATTGTACCCACATCCGCAGAGGATCGCATTGATGTGATCGCCGTGGGTTCCCTTCAGATAGTTTCGTCCTAACCATCCATCGGTTTTGGCATGTCCGATCACGGGTTCAATCGCACTCCGGCGTTTAATCCATCGAATGACCGATTCTTTGAGTCCGGATAACTTCCACCGACTGAGATGAATCGTAGCCTCTCCCGCATAATCGTGTCCCCGATACCCTTGATCCGCATACACCTCCTGAGCTTGAAAATGTCCCAACCGCTCGGCCTGTTTCAAGGCCTGCTCTAAGGTATGTCCGTCATAGGGATTCCCGTGAAGCGCTTGCATGCCTACAATGAACGGATCTTGAGAAGTCGCTACCACACTCACCTTGCAGCCAAACTCATATTTCTTATGGGCTTTACCTTTGGCGATACATTCCACCTCCGGGGCATGCAAACTATACAGTTTCGGAGAATCCTCTCGCTTTTGCTCCAACAACCTCTGGGCCATGGCTAATTCCGGTCCCAATACCTCCCAGAGTTCCTCCCGGTTTGCCTTCAGGACCTTCCGACCTACATCCCGACTCACCCGTCCCAAGTACACCTTTAACTTCTTCCATTCCTTCTGCGCCTTCTTCCCCTTACGCCCATGGGCATACCGATGATACAAAAATAAACTCTTCTTGGCTTTGCGGGTATAGCTCTGCCGCAGTTCAATCCCTTCCTGGTGGCACAGATTCACCAAGCGTTGCAACATCTTCAGGTACAGTTTCGCATCCGTGGGATAGGTAATTGCTTTCTCCTGCACCGTCGTATCCACATTCAGTTTGGCCAACTGCCTCCGCTTCAAGGCACCCGTCTTCAACCCTGTGGTAATGGTCACCTCTAAGAGCTTCTCCATCTTCTGTTGCTGGATCCGTTTACGCCATTTACTCAATAAGCTGGCATTCAGGAAAAGCTCCCTCTGAAAATACTCAAACCCACAAAAGTATTGCCAGTACGGATTTTCCGCCAAGCGCTCCACGACTTCCTCATCGCTCAAGTGATAGGCATGCTTTAAATAATGGATCCCCACCAGTAATCGAATGGGTTTGCAGGGACGTCCGAAATCCGGACAATAACACCCCGCAAAGGCGGCCTCCAGTTCTCCCCATTCCATCTGATGGGCCAGTTGAATTAACGGATGGCGGGGATTACACAGACTTTTTAATTCTCCACTAAATAAATTCTCTTGTGTCGTATCGGTCAATGGAATCACTCTAAATCCTCCAGATATTTGTATTTATTTCAATATACCTGGTGATTTTAACATGGCGAGAAAATCATTTCTATCCCATCTTTATTGTTCTATTTCCCTTTTTCAAGGACGACTACTTATATTATACGCCACTCCCGTAGACCCCGCCGCGGCATATTTCCCCCGTTCCAAAACATCCGTCTCCACGCCATCAATTAAACATTTCCCAAATATCTTTAGAAATACTTACCGGAGGAGGGGGAGTCGTTAAATCGGTGTCTTGGTACATCCAGATACCTATAGGGGTATTATTCGGAGGCAACCACCCCTCCGTACCTGCAAAAAGTGTTCGGGTAATCGTATCGTAAGCTAATGACCAAACTTGTCGAAAGGGAAATCCTGTTGTCATGGAAGCCCATGTATTTCCTCGATCTTTTGATTTAAAAACACCGCCGGGAATGCCAATATAAATAATGTTCGGATTCAAAGGATTTACAAGAACTGCTTTAGGAACTGCGCCCGTAATAGTAGGATCGGTACAGATATTCCACGCATACCCATCATCAAAACTTGAAGCGAAACCACCAGTTGCGCTCCCCGCATATATATATTGGTTATTGGTCGGGTCAATAGCTAGAGATTCTACAGTTTTGTATAAGGGAAGAGACTGCCATGTTGTAGCACCATCAACAGTCATAAAAATCCCCGGTGAACTGGGACTGCCTGCATAGAGTTTGTTATGCTGTATGGGATCCATAATGAGAATACTAGTACCCTGATTCGTGGTAATTCCTGACATGCTGGTTGTCCAATGATAACCAGTATCATCACTTCGATAGATAAATGTATTTCCTGAAAGACATGCACCAACATACATCCGGGCTACATTTTCAGGATCAATCAATAATTCTGGAACTGCACAAGCGTCAGATAAGTCATTAGTAATATGTGTCCAGTTTCCATATCCATAGGTAGTACTCTTAACAATTCCAAATCCATCATAATCATAGGTATAAACTTCATTTGGTGAATACGGATTTACTGCTATGGAAGCAGGAACGGAACCGACAGTAGACCAATCGGAATATACCCAAGTAGTACCGTAATCATTGCTTATAAGAAGACCATTAGTCCCCGCATAAAGGCGACCAGTTGTGGTAGTATCAATTAGCAATGAATCACCAGTAAAACCGTTAGTTCCACTACACTGAGTCCATGCATTAATGCCCGCAAAAGCACTCATAACTTGATAAAATAAAAAAAGAGCAGTAAGAAGGTGTCTCATCTTTATATCCTTTCTACTGCTCTTAAGTGTAGCACAATTTTTGATTTATCTCATGACTAGTTTATGCCACTGACGTTCAATTAATTGGACACCTCTGGCATCAACCGAAACTTTGATATAGTCTGGTTTTCCATCTAATACTTCATCCAATCTTCTATCCCAACAATATCAGTGTCTTGGTACATCCAAATGCCTTTCGCATGTGTTTCTGAATCAATTTTGACAGTCCCTGCAAAAAGAGTACGTGTGATGGTATCATAAGCCAAAGAAGCGATGCCTTGTTCCGTCAAACCCGTTTGTATAGAAAACCAAGTATTTCCTCTATCTTCGGATTTAAACACTCCATTATAAGCAGTTCCAATATAAAGAATTTGAGGATTCAATGGATTCACAATGATAGCAGCAGGAAGGGAACCTGTAATTATTGCATTTGTACAATAACTCCAAGTACTCCCCCCGTCAAAACTAGAAGCAAATCCCGCGGTAGCAATTCCTGCATATATCTTGTTGGTATCTGTTGGGTCGAGTGCCAAGGATTGGATTTCATTATAAAATGGTAGTGAATTCCATGTTGTAGCACCATTTACAGAAATATATAGTCCAGGCGCTCCTCCCGTCCCCGCATAAAGCATACTAGGGTTGGTTGGATGCATCATCAAAAAATTGACCCCCTGATCTGTGGTGATACCCGAATCGCTTTCTAACCAAGTGTATCCTGTATCATCGCTTAAGTAAACAGATGCTGAATTCCCGTTTGAACCCACATACATCCGTCCTACATTTTCTGGATCAATCAATAGATTTGGTACTGACGCAACATCATTTAAACCATTGGAAATTGATGTCCAATTCCCATAACCATAGGTGGTACTTTGTAAAACTTCATCTGTATAGACAAAAACTTCATTAGGGGATTTAGGATTAACAACAATAGAAACAACCCCATCTACTGATGGAATACTCGAAGATATCCAAGTAGTTCCATAATCCTCACTTCTAAACATTCCAAAAGTCCCTGCATAAATACGACCTACTGTAGTAGTATCAATCAAAAGAGAAAAGATATCGTATCCATCTGTAGCCGTACATTGACTCCAAACATTAATCCCACAATACGAACTCGTAAATAATATAATAAATAAAAGGGCAGTAAGAAAACATCTCATATAATAGATCCTTTCTACTGCCCTTAAGTGTAGCACAATCTTTATTTTATCTCATGACCAATTTATGCCATTGTCGTTCAATGAATTGCACACCTTTGGCATCAATAGATACCGTAATATAATCAGGCTGTCCATTGGCATAGATTTGTTGACCGTCCTTGACATGAGCAAAGGTCAACTGTTTGACTCTAGTAAATTCCTTGTAAGTCTCTTTTATATGGTCGGCATTAAATAATCCTACTTGTAGATTATTTACTCCAACTAATGTCATGTCTTGTGGAATTCCGCCTGCTTGCTTTCGTAATACAGTTCTAGCCATTTGTTCGGCTTCTTCATCGGTCATGCTAATAACCCTATTCAAATTATCCGATTTCCTCTCAAGTTTCAGATAACCATTATCTAAGTGAGTTAAACTATCAAACATATTTTTATAAATCTGCTTGTCCGAAATTTCCTCAGGAATCAAATAAGGTTTAGTTGGTAAAATTATTTTTCCTAATGACGCCAAGCGATAATCAGCAGGATTCACTACTGGCAAGTTCCAAGAGATAAAAGTGGTACTTATAGATGCTGAATTCCAATATAAATACAGCATTGTTGGATCTGCTGAATCCGGAGTCGGCTGCACCAAAGTATCGTACTGATTGTCATAGTGCATTAATGCAGCAAAGGGATTGTTAGGTGAATAATATTGTCCCGCATCAACTACCCACGCATCCGCCACAGACCCATTGGTGGCATATTCAAAGAACGTAGTCAGAACTGCCAAAATATCTGTTGCTTTATGCGAGAATGTACCTTTCCATGTCCCCAAAATCATGTGAGGAATAGAACTATTGGCACTGGATTTCATCAATGCAGGTGCCCAATAAGAAAGATAGGCTGTCGGACCGCCTGAATTTGAATTCCCCAGCATATTTTCACTCTCACTCATAAACCATTTAACACCCTGTGTCCAGTCTGATGTTGAATCAATCGTCGGAGTCGCGCCATTCCCCGGTGCGAAGAAATAAGTTGTTACTGTGGAACTTGCATACATGACAATATTCGTGGACTCTGTATAACCTTGTCCCGTGCTAATATAAAGTAAACTGGCTTCTCCATCATTAAAGTAATTATATCCTGCGTTCTTGATAAAGTTGGGTAAATTATTGGGAGTGGATTCTGTGAACAATCCTGCACCAATCCA
Organism: uncultured bacterium; assembly: GCA_963768165.1. Classification (GTDB taxonomy): domain Bacteria; phylum UBP4; class UBA4092; order UBA4092; family UBA4092; genus CAVYHJ01. Next base: position 129,843 of record CAVYHJ010000003.1, read on the forward strand.
AGACAGACTAACCGTAGAACTGGTCATCAGAGATAAAAACTGCATTACGTTGGTACTGCTGGTCGTAAATGCCACTCCTGTAGACCCCGCCGCCGCATATTTCCCTCGATACTTTACCCATCGAAAGGGTCCGTTCTTCCTCAGATACCGCCATAGTAATAATTTTAAGGTCTGTTTCAACCGAACCATACACTGATCGGAACTTTCAAGAATACAGTCTGGAGGAGAGAGAGTATCGCCATTGATATCTTGATAGATATAAACCCGCATGTAGGATGTTGGCGTATCAATACGGCTTGCTGTGGCAGTATCCACCAAATGTGTGTCTCCGGGTAACTCATTTATCCCAGCCGAAACACTGGTCATTAAATATAAGAGAAAATAAGCAGTAAGAAGAAATTTAATACTACTCATACAATTGCCAAATGTCCTTCGGCACATCCACCGGGTCGGGGGGAGTTGTTAAATCCGTGTCTTGGTACATCCAGATACCTATAGGAATATTTTCAGGTGGAACAAGACCTTCTGTCCCTGCAAAAAGAGTTCGGGTAATGGTATCATATGCTAATGACCAAATTGGACAAATAGGCATTCCAGTATTCATAGCATACCACGTGTTTCCTCGATCTTTCGATTTGAATACTCCATTAAATTGTGTCCCAATATAGATGATTTTGGGATTCAAAGGATTTACAACAATTGCTAAAGGAGTGTAATTTATAATCGTTGCATCTGTACAGTAACTCCATGAATATCCACCATTAAGGCTATGAGCAAAACCGTGTGTTGCAATCCCCGCATAAATCTTATTGCTATCCATTGGGTCAATTGATAAGGATTTAATCTCATTATAAAATGGCATAGAGTTCCATGTTGTAGCCCCATTGACTGAAACGTATAATCCAGGCGATCCACCCGCACCCGCATATAACCAGTTATACAGCGTAGGATGCATAATCAACGTATAAAGGTAATCATTTAGACCGGAAGTAGTAATTGACCAATGATAGCCGGTATCGTCACTACGGTATGCAGCAGCGTCTCCCGGCTCACCGTCAAAGCCACTGCCCACATACATTCGCTTTACATTGGTTGGGTCTATCAGCAAATTCGGAACAGTTACTGCACCAGATAGGTCATTAGTAATGGCTGTCCAATTCCCATAACCATAGGTAGTATTCTTTCCGATTCCGCCCCCATCCCCAATCCAGATATAAACCTCATTAGGAGATTTTGGATTGACGGCAATAGTTAGAATACCGCCCGCTGGTGCTACTGCTGAAAAACTTGAATACATCCACGTAGTGCCAAAGTCAGTACTCATGAGAAAATTATAACTTCCAGCGTAAATACGACCCATAGTAGTGGTGTCAAGTAATAAAGCATCTACGGCATAACCATTTGTACCACTACATTGAGTCCAAGTATTAATGCCAGCAATACCATTTACTGCCAAGCACAAAACAAAAAGAGCAGTAAAAAAATATTTAATAATATTCATACTTTTTTCCTCACTGCTCTTTAGTATAGCACCAAAACGTGTTTTATACGGGAATAAATCCCTACACTACACGTAGTATAACCCTTTATGGGTGTAGCCATATTCTTCCCATTGCGAGCGAAGCGTGGCAATCGCGCTTTTATGGTTTTAGAACAAGATTGCTTTGTCACTTTGCTCCTCGCAATGACAAAAGACGTTATCGCATCACCAATTTATGCCATTGGCGTTCAACGAGTTTCACACCATGCGCATTAATAAACACTCGGATATAATCCGGTTTGCCATTGGCATATATTTGTTGACCATTCTTGACGTGGGCAAAGGTCAACTGTTTGGCTTTCACAAACTCATGATAAGTATCTTTGATATGTTCTCCGTCAAACAATCCAACCATGACATTTCCAACATCCACCAATGCCATGTCTTGCGGTACTCCACCTGACTGCTTTCGCAAAATTTCTCTGGCTAGATGTTCAGCCTCTTTGTCACTCATATAAAGTGCCTCCTCTAATTCTTCAGGTTTATAGTCAAGCTTGAAATACTTTTCGGGTAACGTCTCTGGAATCAGATAAGGTTTTGTGGGTAATATAGTTTTCCCTTTGGATACCAAACGATAATCCTGAAGATTAACCACTGGCAGATTCCAAGCTATATAGGATGTACTAATAGAACCAGAACTCCAATATAAATACCGCATAGTTCTATCTGCAGAATCCGGTGTGGGATTCGTTAAGGTATCGTCTTTATTGTCATAATGCATTAAGGCTGAGAAAGGGTTATTATTTATACCATATCCCACCACTCCCGCATGTATGACCCAAGCATCTGCAACAGAACCGTTGGTACCATACTGAAAGAACGTTGTTAGAACTCCTAATATATCCGTTGTTAAATGTGAGAATCCACCTAACCTCGTTCCCAGAATCATGTGCGGGATAGAGCCATTGGCACTGGATTTAATGAGAGCCGGACTCCATTGGGATAAAAATGCTGTAGGATTCCCTGAGTTTCCTAGCATATTCTCACTCTCACACATCAACCATTTCATTCCCTGCGTCCAGTCTTGCGTAGATTCAATCGTGACACTGGTATTGGGTGCATTTGTTGGCGCATAGAAATAGGTGGTTGAGGTGGTTACACCCATGGTGCAATCAATCACTATGTTGGTAGACTCTCCATAACTTTGACCTGTGCTAATGTATAACAAACTCGCTTCGCCGTTATTCGGATCATTATATCCGGCGTTTTTGATAAAGCTGGGCAGGTTAGTCGACGTAGGTTCCGTAAACATTCCCGCACCATTCCATGATATTTGATAATTAATACCACTGGTTAACTGTGTAAAGAACTGCATCACATTGGTAGTACTGATTGCAAGAGCCACCCCCGTAGACCCCGCCGCGGCATATTTCCCCGTGCAAAAACATTAATACTTCATCCAATCCTCAACAGCTACATTGAGGTCGGTGTCTTGGTACACCCAGATGCCAAATTGATGTAAAGTGCTTGGAAGAGGACCGACACCTGCAAATAATGTTTTTGAAATGGTATCATAAGCTAAGCAATATATTTGTCCAGAAGGGAGTCCTGTACTTATAGAAGACCAAGTATTTCCTTGGTCCTTTGATTTAAAAACACCATTATCCTCAGTACCAACATATATAATCATTGGATTTAATGGATTAACAATCACTGCATTTATTTGCTCATTTATAAACGTAGAATCGGTTGAAACATTCCAAGTAGTCCCCCCATCAAAACTGGAAGCAAATACCCCAAATGACCCGCCTGCATAAATCTTATTACTATCTGTAGGATCAAATACCAAACATTGTACTGCGTTATATAAAGAAAGAGAATGCCATGTAGTAGCTCCATCGTCCGACTCGAAAATTCCGGGAGAGGCAGGTGCCCCGGCAAAAAGTTTATTATGTATGGTGGGATGCATAATTAGCATGGCTGTACCTTGATCTGTCGTGATACCCGAATAACTGGTTGTCCAATGGTATCCTGTGTCATCACTGATATAAATAGGATAGCCAAAGGGTTCGCTCGCCGCATACATTCGCGCTACATTCTCTGGATCAAACAATAAATTTGGCTCCGCTGGAGCGTCATTTAAATCATTGGTAATAGAAGTCCAATTACCATACCCATAGGTGGTATTTTTTGCGATACCTAATCCAGATGACAGATAGAGATAAACTTCATTAGGAGATTTAGGATTAATAGCAATGGAATCGGCAACATCATCAGGCGATATTGATGTAAAATTTGAATACATCCACGTAGTACCATAATCCTCACTTCTGAATATTCCATAAGTTCCTACATAGATGCGACCAGTTGTTGTAGTATCAATTACAAGGGAAGCAATCGCAAAGCCATCAGTAATACTGCATTGTGTCCATGTATTTATTCCAGCAGTACTATTGACTACTAAGCATAAAAGAAATAGAGCAGTAAGAAAGTATTTCATTGTACCTACCTTTTGCCTTACTGCTCTTAAGTATATCACCAAATGTATTTATCTCATCACTAATTTATGCCATTGTCGCTCAATAGATTGCACTCCATTAGCGTCAATAGAAACTGTAATACAATCCGGTATTCCGTTGGCATAAATTTGCTGTCTATCCTTGACATGGGCAAAGGTTAATTGCTTTGTCTTAACTATTTCATGATAGGTTTCTTTGACATGTTCTGCGTCAAATAACCCAACCATCAAATTGTTCACACCTACCAATTTCATATCTTGAGGAATGCCACCAGTTTGCTTCTGTAATGTTGCTCTTGCAATTTTTTCAGCTTGTTCATCCGACATTTGCAATGCCACATCCAGCGCATTAATCTTTCTATCCAATTTCAGGTATCCGCTCAAATGCGTTACATTGTCGAACAAACCTTTGTTAATCTGCTTATTCGATATCTCCTCTGGAATCAGGTAAGGTTTCTCAGGATATTTTGGTAAAATTATCTTTCCTCTCGATGCCAAGCGATAATCGTCAGGGTTTACTACTGGCAAATTCCATGTTACATAAGATGTACTTATTTCTAAGGAACTCGATACATAGATATATCGCATGGTTCTATCGGCTGAATCTGGTGTTGGCTGCACCAAGGTATCCTCTTTATTGTCATAGTGCATTAAGGCGGCAAAGGGATTAGGATTTGGACTATATTTATTTCCAGCATCAACCACCCAAGCATCTGCAACAGGTCCATTTGTTGCATACTGAAAGAACGTAGTCAGAACTCCCAGTATTGGCCCTGTATCATGCGAAAAACCGCTTCTCCACGTCCCCAAAATCATATGAGGAATAGACCCGTTGGCACTGGCTTTGATCAATGCCGGCGACCAATAAGAAAGATAAGCAGTAGGATTAATGTCCCCTGTAGTAGAATACCCCAACATATTTTCACTTTCGCTCATAAACCATTTTAAACCTTGTGTCCAGTCCGCTGTCGAGTCAATGGTCGGAGTAGTTCCATTCCCCGGTGCAAAGAAATAGGTCGTTGCTCCAGTAGCGAAATTAATGACCATATTGGTAGACTCCCCATAGGTAGAGCCGGTGCTCAAATACAATAAACTGGCCTCTCCATTATTGGGGTCATTAGACCCTGCATTTTTAATGAAACTGGGTAGATTGGTAGGACTGGATTCTGTGAATAATCCCGCACCATTCCACGAGATTTGATAATTAATACCACTAGTGAACTGAGCGTAAAACTGCATCACATTGGTAGTACTGATTGCAAGAGCAACTCCCGTAGACCCCGCCGCGGCATATTTCCCCCGTTCCAAAACATCTGTCTCTACGCCATCAATATATACCCGGTTCGGTCCCACGGTCTTGATGCGGATTATCGGGTATCCTGAATAAGCTCCACCAGAAATGGTATCCATCTTGGTGGTTGAATCCAATACAACTCCATAAATTGGAGGATTATCAATTCCGTCTGGCGCGGTAATTTCCCATTGTGTCGGTGCATAAGGCACACTAGATGCCCCGTCCAACACGGTCAATCCACTATATCCCGAACTATCCGAATCGGATGTTATTACATGACCAGTATTGTTATCAAACATCGCTTTGGGCCAATACAAATATAACTGTCCACCATTGCTTATAGCAACATATTCATTTTCGTAAAGAATCGAAGAACTTGGTCCCGAAGCAAAGGACGGATAATGATACCCTGCATCCAGTAGATAGCCCGACAAACTAATCCGTCCATTGCGCAAACCATCCGTCCGGGTAGAGGCATACTGTAAGTTGCTCAATGCCGCCGTAACCGAACTGCTTCCACCATACCCTACACAAGGACTTTGTCCCAGTTGACTAAAAGACGCCTTGACTAATCCGTTACTGTCATAGTTCATGGCATACCAGGCATCTTCATATATTCCTGTCATGCCGGTGTTTACACGATAACTGCTGCCATCCAAAGCCGCCCAGTACCACACTTGGCCTTCGTACACCGAAACCTTGGGAAGACACACTTGGATAGAATCACTGCCAAACAGCAGGGTAATCGAATCGGTCGAACTGATAGTCCACCCATTCGCACCGGCACTCAGGGTGATTAAGATATTTCCCAGTCTGGAACCGGTGGACGTATACGACCAACCACCCCCATTCAACGTGGTAGCATACCCCAGTTGTGTACTTCCGCTCAACCCGTTGGCATAGGAAGATATCGTGATCTTGACACCTCTTGGAGGTGTGCTGACAAACGAAAAAGACATCCCCGACACACTGCTGATTTGTAGAGGAAACTTGCTCACATCCCCGCTCACCTGTGCTAGATAATACCCGTTAAATTCCCCACCCGATGTGCTAGAGGCATACTGCGGACAGATATCTTGAGAACTGGTTTCTGTATAAGACCCAGTAAGGGATTTGGTACTGCAATCAAAGAAAGTATTGTTGAGTAAATAATAATATCCGCCTGAAGTTGTAGCGCCGGTCACATCGTAGCCTGTAAAATCTGTAATAATATTATATGCCGATGTCACGGGGGAATAGGCAAATATATTTATCCCAATAGAAGCCGTATTGTTTCCATCCAGCGTATTATTGAGAATATACCCGCCGGCATATTGCCAATAAATGCCGGTTCCTCCGGGAGCGGGATTAGTAATTAGATTATTACTAAATTTGACAAACGGATAATAGGTTGACCCGCTGGGAATTGCACACTCATTGGTATAGATGGCTTTATTGCAGTTGGTGAAAACATTGTCCTGGATGGGAAAAACATTTATTCCGCTATTAGCAACGTAGGTACCAATATTGGCATATTGAAAAATACAGTTGCGGATTTCAGAACTATTACTGCTGTAATCTTCTAGGCCAATTGCTACATTATAGGCCCACGCCCCCGTCCCCAGTGCGTAATTCATTTGGTCATTGGTCGCCCATAACGATGTAAACAAAATGGGATTATTGACATCACCTCGTGCAATAATTTGTGAATGGCCGCTATCCCTGAGATCAGACAAATATAACTCAGCATTAACCGTGTTCATGTCTCGCCAATAGGTAACCACAACTCCGGGTTTAATAGTGAGAGTTGCACCGCTATTTACCGCAATTACACTATCGCTTGCATTGCCTACTATGACATCTACCGGGTCATAATGATAACCAATATCTACGGTTCCTCTATCCCGCATGACAGGTGTCCAGACAGCACTCGGGTAAACATTACTGGTTACTGGCAAGGGTGCTCTAACTGTTTTACTATCCAGACCCAATACCTGTGCGGTAGTATTCCCCCGGTCAATACATCCCGCTACCAGCGGATTCAAATAATAGGAACCGTTGGAGGAAATCGTATAGGGATTTTGAGTAATTGTAGTTTCATTGGAGGATTGGGAGGCACCGTAATAATTGACGCCATTGTTATAAAACGTATTGTAATCATGGGTTCCAGTGAGATAACCCAAGTTACCGGAAAATACGTCTACCAACGCCGTACCGCAAGAAGTCACTAAATTATCGGAAAAGTCGGCAAACCAAGCCGCATCCACGTATACCCCGGTATTGCAAGTATCGATGGTGTTATTTTTAGCCACCAGAAATGTAGTAGTATTATAACCGCTGACTGCGCCTGCAAAAATGCCGGCGTTGCTATTACAATTGGTGATCAAATTATTTATAACCGTACAGGTATCAATAGCATCCAAATAGATTCCATCCCCGCAAAACCGAATGATATTATTTTCAATCGGGTGGGATAGAGTACCATTATTATTGATTAGAATCCCTTCGGTGGCATAGTAGATTTTGCAATATTGCACGATGCTCCCGGAAGAACTTCCCGTGTCCAAAAGAATAGCTCTTCCATAATCTCCCGAAGTAGGACTTCCCGTTGACCCAAGAATTGTTTCTCCCACCGTATTGTCATTTTTACTACTAAATAAAATATAATTATAGGGCGACCCTTGGGCAATTATTCTTCCGCTTGACCCCGCTACCAGTTGGTTACCCGGACCCAACTTGATAATCGCACCACCTTGGATAACCAATGTCCAACTGCCATTTACAGTGTAACTGATGTTGGGTACCGTAGAAGAAATATAGTAAGTATTCCCAGCCAGCCACGTCTCATTGCCGCTTTGTCCACCACTACGAATCTGATAATCCAATGTGACTGGCATACTGGCAGAGACCAACCAGGAATACGGCACTCCTTCATAGAGAATGTCCGTGCCATTTTCCCGTACCAATTCTTTATACATTTCTTGACTGGTATTGTTATTATCCAGTGCTTGGGAGGGACTAAAACTGGCTAACCAATTATGGGAGGAAGCATCGTTAATATCGATGGGTAGATTGGTAGCGGAGAGAACGGAACCGCTATAGACCTGACCATTGGAAACTAATTCAACTTCTGATGTTGCCCAATTGACTTGTGTCCCCACCATTAAATAAGTACTGGCAGGGTTTAAGCCCAGGGAATTGGGAGAAGGTAAATTGGAGATGGAATTGATTATCGCATCTTGCATAAACTGGCTTCTCGTATACTCATACTTAATATCCACATTTGGGAACACATTGGTGTAATACAACTGATTGGAAATCGCTGTATTGGGGATTTGAGAACCCGATAGAGTGGCAATCTTTACGTAAGTCCCGGAACTTTTGTCCAGATAAGACAAATATTTTACACCTAAAGAAATAGATTTGTTTTGGATTTGATACTCGATAGGCGTACCACTGGCAAAGTTCGAGTTGACTTTAACTTGATAGACTCCTTGCAGAGCGCTATAGGCATAATTGGGATCGATACTAAAGGCCTCAATTACAGGCTGCCAATTGGGGGTATCCGTGATACTGGAATTAAAACACAAATTATCCGATTTCTCGTAATAAATCCCTGATCCGTTATTCCAGACCCGAGTATTTTGATTGCGACCGGAGACTACTTCGGTGACAGTATTGGTACCCTGGGTTGGGGTATCCGCGGAATAGGTCAGACTATAAAAACTAAAAACAAACAAAGAAAGAAATGCGGTAAAACAGAAACGGTGGTTCATGATATATATCCTCCATTGGTATTTTTACTTTCTTGGACAAAAATCTCTTCAGTCCTGCAATAGCATATAGTCAAACAGATAGTTACTACTTCTTCACCTCCTTTCCTATCCAGATATTTATGCTTTCTAGAGTATAAGACTCAATACAGGTTCATACCCTTACAAGAATATTTTTTGTCTTCCTAATTCATATAAAATCAATAAGCTAACTTTTTAAAATAAAATATCATCATCTTAATAATCATTCTCAATATGTAAGGACAATACTTTGAATCAGAACCGTACCAGTACCGTTTCAGCTTCGTTGGACAACCGATTAAGCACTTTAATTTTAATAAGGTATAAAACTGGTCATCCTCAATCGGGGTTGAGGAAGATAAGGTAGAGCGTGCCATTTTGGCATAGCTAGAAATGCGATTTAAGGGGCTTAATTTTTATCAAAAATGGGTATGATTTGTCTCCGGGTTGTCTCCGTATTAACACCGTACTAACTCCCATTGAAAAAGAGTGATGAATCGGTTAAAGGGTTAACGAGAATATTATTTCGTCACTTTTTATTGATTCTGAGTCAATATTGAATGATTTGGGTGGGTTTTAAATGTGGATGCCATTATTTTAGAAAAAGAAGAGAGAAATAAGTTAAGAAAATGTCTCAAGTTTCTGGTCTCTGATTATTAGAACAAGTCTATTCTCAAAATAGGTATAATGCAGTTACAAAAGAATTAAGGTATTTTTAGCAATCCACTAAACGACAACCTGTTCACGAACTGGTTCAAGGGAATTCCCAGTTCCGCTTACTTGCGCTTCGCGGAGATATTTGGCGGCGTCTTCCGGCGGAGTCGGGTTGATATAGAATCCTGTTCCCCACTCAAACCCGGCGACTTTGGTTAATTTGGGCATAATTTCCATATGCCAGTGATAATGTGGAATATCCGCCGGTTCACAGGGCGCACAATGAATAATGAAATTATACGGCGGGTCATCCAAGGAAGCGCGTATTCTCGCCAGGGTAGATTTGAGAACTCCAGCAAAATTAGCCACTTCCGTCTTTTTCAAATTCTCAATTCCCGATGCATGTTTTTTCGGCATAATCCATGCTTCAAAGGGGAACCGGGAGGCAAATGGGCAGAACGAAATAAATTCATCCGTGTCAGTAATCACGCGAGTGCCGGAACCTTGTTCCTGCCGGATAATATCGCAAAATACGCAGCGTTCTTTGTAGTCGTAATATTTTCGCGCTCCATCCAATTCCTCTAAAGCTCTTTTTGGAATAATCGGTGTGGCGATGATTTGGCTGTGGGTATGTTCCAATGAAGCGCCCGCCGCACTTCCGTGATTCTTGAAAATAATGATGTATTTGAAACGTGAATCTTTTTTTAAATCAATATACCTATCACGGAACGCCCAAATCGCTTCCTGGACATTTTTAATATCCATGGTTGCCAACGAGCTCTCATGTTCCGGCGATTCAATAACCACTTCATGGGCACCAATCCCATTCATACGGTCATACATCCCCTCGCCCTGCCGGTTTAATTCCCCTTCGATTTGCAAAGCGGGAAACTTATTAGGCACTGTCCGCATCCACCATCCGGGTGAATTGGGCTTGGTTCCCGGTTCTCTATACGCCAATACTTCCGGCGGTGTTTTATCTTCATTCCCGTAACAAAATGGGCAAAACCCACCCCGTTTATGTTCCACTTCCTTGCCAAAATCGCTGGGTCGTTTCCCGCGTTCTGTAGCGATAATTACCCACCGTCCAACGACAGGGTCTTTTCTTAATTCAGGCACTTTACTACCTCCATAGGTTTATAGAAAACGTACCTTTAACATCATTAAACCGTTCCACCAAAAGTATATCACATCATTCTGAAAATTCTCTAGAACTTTTTTTATTTGCATACACCCTTCTTCTTACCGAGGAGAGGGGTTGGGGGTAAGGATAAAATCCAGTATAATGATACCCATGTCGAAGATTCAAGTTTTACCGGAGGCGATAGCCAATAAAATTGCCGCCGGGGAAGTGATTGAGCGGCCAGCCTCGGTCGTCAAGGAGTTAGTGGAGAATTCCATTGACGCGGGTGCCACGCAGATTGCTGTGGAAATCCGTAATGCCGGAAAAAGGCTTATTCGTGTAGTGGATAATGGAACCGGTATGACCAAAGATGATGCCAAACTGGCATTTGAGCGACACGCTACCAGTAAAATATCTTCGGCAGAAGATTTATTCGCGATTCATACGTTGGGTTTTCGCGGGGAAGCCTTACCCAGCATTGCGGCTGTTTCCAAACTCCAATTGGTGACTCGGACAGGAGATTCATTGTCTGGTATTAAGATTGAAATGGATGGAGGGAAACTCATTGCCATTACGGATGCGGGTGCGCCTATCGGCACAACCATTTCAGTGCATGATTTATTTTTCAACACGCCCGCCCGGTTGAAATTTCTTAAATCAGATTTTACGGAAATCAGCCAGATTACTACTATAGTCACTCATTTGGCGTTGGCGTATTCGTCCGTATCTTTTCGCCTTTTATTGGATGGGAAAGAAACGTTTCATTCCGCTGCGGTTACGGATATACGTGACCGGGTGGTGGCGGTTCTTGGAAAAGAGACTGAAAAAGAATTGTTGAAAATGGAATCAGAAGACACCGGTTTAAAACTTACGGGTTATATCGGAAAACCCAGTTTGACTCGCAAAAATTGGTTTAGTTTTTTAGTTTTTGTGAATGGGCGGTTTGTGGTGAATCGTCCAGTGACGAATGCGCTGTATGACGGTTATCATGGATTTCTCATGGTCGGTAGATATCCCGTCGGTATTTTATTTATTCAAATTGAGCCCAAGGATGTGGATGTCAATGTTCACCCAACCAAACGCGAAGTGCGGTTTGTGAACGAAAAACGGGTGCAGGATTTGATTGTCACGACTGTCAAAAAAACTCTCCAACAAACTCAACTCATTCCTGAAATGAGAGAAAATACAACACCTCACTCTATCCCTCTCCTTACCAAGGAGAGGGAATTCAAGGGAGAAGTTTTGCAAGAGACCGGAGACCGGAGACCAGAGACTATTACCCAACAAACGGAGTTTAAAAGACCGGATTTTAATCAACAGATTCAACAGGCGTTACAGGGAAAACAAGAACCATTGCTAGTTAAATCCGAAGTCCAAAGTCCAAAATCTGAAATAAAAACTGGTGTGAAGGTGTTTTCATCCAGTAAGGATGTCACCAAAAACCGAAAACGCATTTCTTGCGCAGCGGAAGTTGATGAAACCACCGTGGATTTTATCGAATCGCAACGTCCTATATCTGACAGTAATTTTCCGGAATTATTTCCTATCGCCCAATTGGATGAGACGTATATTATTTGCCGGAGCGGGGATGATTTATTGATTGTAGACCAGCACGCGGCGCATGAGCGGGTGTTGTTTGATAAATTGTTACCCAGGATGGAACAAACGACGCCTAATATTCAACATCTTTTGATTCCGGTCAATGTCGAACTCTCGGCTCGGGAATCCGCTCTTTTGCAGGAATATCTCAACGACATTCAGGTGATGGGAATAGAAATTGATTCTCTCGGCGGTAACACGTTTACCATTCGTGCGGTTCCCCAATTGGTGGAACACGCCGATTACCGTGAAATTGTATTGGATTTATTGGACACCTTTAGCAATCTCAATAACCGTCTTCCGACGGATCAATTGCGTTATAAAATGGCGGCGGTGATGAGTTGCCGTGCCGCCATCAAAGCTGGAGATTCCCAAAACAAATCCGAATGGATGACTCTAATCAAACAACTCCAACAAACCCAACATCCCTATACCTGTCCGCATGGAAGACCCACGGTGATTCGCTTATCCAAGTCGGAATTGGAAAAACGGTTTAAGAGGACAGGGGCGTGAGCTGTTCATAACTCAAAATTTAACTTGACGGTATTTCCAGTATTGCGCTAATATCCTATTATTCTTATGAAAGAAAAAAAGAACAAACCCATGACTATCCGGGACATTGCCCGGTTGTCCGGCTTTTCCCGTTCTACGATTTCTTTGGTCTTAAATGATAGTCCCCGGATCAGTGAAACCACGCGGAAAAAAGTAATGTCCGTAATGGAAAAATTCAATTACCAGCCAAATGTCCTGGCCCGCCGGCTGGCGGAACGTAAATCACGGATGCTGGGTGTGGTCGTCCCGCAAACCTCCCACGTTTTTTCCGACCTTTATTTTTCGGAAGCCATCAGCGGCATTTCGGATGTTCTCATGACCAGCGGGTATAAACTGATGTTGCAGGTCGCTATCCCGGAATTTAAAACCCAAAAAATATATCTTAATTTATTTTCTGAAAAATATATTGACGGAATGTTAATCTTGGGTGCCTTGATGAATGAAGAAATGGTCATCGAATTACGCGATTTGAGTCATCCGATTATGCTGGTCAACAGTACCTGCGACGGTGTATCTAGCGTTATCGCTGATAATATAAAGGGTGCGTTTTTAGCAGTAGAACATTTAATCCGTCTGGGACATCGGAAAATCGGGATTATCAAGGGATTGGAAAATGTTACGACCGGCGTCGACCGCTCCATTGGCTACACCAAAGCCATGCAGCAACATGGTCTTTCCATCAAACCGGAATGGATTGCCTATGGCACTTTTTCCGAAGACAGCGGGTATGTCTGCATGCAGCAGATTTTGGCTCAACGCCAATTACCCACGGCCATGTTTGTCGCCAATGACATGATGACGATTGGTGCTTTACGTGCCGTCCGGCAACACGGATTGCGCATTCCCCAAGATATTGCCCTGTTCGGTGCGGACGATATTAAATTGGATACTTATATTGACCCGCCTTTAACCACCATTAAACAGGATATGTATGAAATCGGTGCGCTGGCCGCCAGTGAACTCATTGCCATGATTCAAAAAGATAAAATAGAAGTGGTCAACAAGATTGTCCCCACGGAACTCATAGTCCGTAAATCCTGCGGATTCGGTATGGTCTCTGCCAAATAAGTCTAAAGTTGCATGTCTAATGTCTAAAATTTTTGACTTTGGACTTTAAACTTCTTTAGTAATCACAATATTAAAATTGGCAATTTTCGGTGTCCAGTCCTTCATCATTCCTTGCATTTCCGCCGACCCCGCCGCCATCATCACCGACATTTCGTTCTCCATTACAACCTCTGCTACATACTGATATGGAAACGTTCCCTGCATGACACTACCGACTTTTAACGTATTGGCATCCACAGTCCCCTGAATGGTCTTCATGCGGGGGTTATGTACTTCCTTTAGCCATTTCTCGTACTCTGTCTGATTTTGTTCAGGTTTTAAATTGTAACAAACCAATATTTTTACCATGATACCAACTCCTTCGTAAATTAATTTTTTTGTTTTAATAACTTTATCATAAAAATAAGATTACAGGACAAGGGTATTTAAAATACCAAGACTCCAACAATTTTGTAGAACTTCATCTTCTTATGGGAAAGATTTAAATAATCTTTTTTTCTATTACCACTTTATATTGACAAAAGATACCTACGGTGTTAATTTGAAATAGACCGGTCTACTTCATCGGTTTTGAATAAAAATGTCTAAATCTTTTTTTTATATTTTTTGCTTAGTTTTCCTGAGTATAACCTTTAATATAGTATTTGCCTATTTCCCTTCTCCTGTAGATTGGCGGGATCAAACTTTTTACATGGTGATGATTGATCGGTTTAATGACGGAGACACCACCAATGATAATTACAACGGAAATTATAATCCCACGAGAGGTAATGGTGTTCATGGGGGCGATCTAAAAGGGATTACTCAAAAATTGGATTATTTAAAAATTTTGGGTGTGACAGCCATTTGGTTATCCCCTGTCCCTACCAATGACGGGGATTATCACGGGTATGCGGCAGTGAACTGGAAACAGGTAGACCCGCGAATCGGTACGATGGCAGATTTGCAGAATTTAATTCGAGAAGCCCATTCCCGGGGGATCTATGTTTTCCTGGATATTGTTTGCAATCACATGGGGTTTTGGATCACGGGGCCGGATAGGAAATGGAATTACCCGGAAGGGTATCCACTGTCCTGGAAAGACACGACTAAAAAATATTATCCGCCGCCCTTTGACGATTTGAGCTCTTTTCATAATTACGGGAATATTCCCAATTATAAGGAACGACTTCCCGTAGAACTTGGGTCACTGGCTGGGTTAAATGATATCAAGACCGAAGATACCACCATCCAAAAAGCTCTGATAGATATTTATAAATGGTGGATACAACAAACTGATTGCGATGGATTTCGCATTGATACTTTCAAGCATGTGAATATTGAATTCTGGCAGGCATTTTGTCCCGCTATCCGTAAGTACGCGGCCAGTCTTGGAAAAAAGGATTTCTTGATGTACGGTGAAGTTTTAAGCGGAATGGATGCCCAATGCGGATATTACACCGGGACTAAATCGGGTGGTCCTTATGTCCTAAAATCGGTCTTATATTATCCCCTCTACTATACATTAAATAACGTGTTTGCTTATGGGCAGAATACCAAACAATTGGACGATAGATATTCCCAATTAACTTGTTATGACAAGACTACATGGGATTATTTGGCAACGTTTATAGATAACCACGACCAGGCGCGTTTTCTCTCCCCCAGCCATGCTGATAATGATTATAATAAACTGAAACTGGCGTTGACTTTCTTATTAACATCACGCGGTATCCCAATCATCTATTATGGCACGGAACAGGGATTCTATGGTGAGAAACAAAGAGACGCCTGTCGGGAAGATATGTTTGCCGGACAGTGGAAAGACCCTGCTTTTGCAGGACAAGATAGTTTTAATCCCAATTTTCCTTTATTCCAATTTACTTCGACTTTGATTTATTTGCGAAATAACTATGCTCCTCTGCGACGCGGAACTTTTATTTCTCGATGGAGTAATGATAGCAGCGCCGGCATCTATGCTTATTCACGAATTTATGATGGACAGGAGATGGTCGTTATTTTAAATACGGATACCACTTCTCAAATCACTCAAATTGGGAGCATTGGTTTGATAACATCTTTTCCTAAAGATACTTTATTAACCAACCTTTTAGATACGAATAAAAAAATTTTAGTGGGAGCGAAAGGAGTGGGTGCCAATCAAATTTCCGTTGTTATGCCACCTCAATCAGTCAAAATATTCTGCGTTTTACCTGTAAAAACGTCAACCCATCTTAGGATACCATGAACCAACAGAACCGATTCAAATATCATCCTTCTCCCTCGGATTGGCGAGATCAAGTTCTTTACATGGTGATAATTGACCGGTTCCAGAACGGGGATACTGCTACAGATAATTATAATGGAAATTATAATCCCACCAAACCCTCCGGAGTTCATGGGGGCGATTTAAAAGGAATCATCCAGAAATTGGATTATTTAAAAGCTCTCGGTATCACCGTCCTTTGGTTGTCACCCGTACCCACCAATGATGGACAATATCATGGATACGCCGCCGTTCATTTTAAAGAAGTAGACCCTCGAATAGGGACCATGAAAGACCTGCAAGATCTGATAACTCAAGCACATGCTAGAGGGATTTATGTTTTTCTGGATATTGTTTGCAACCACATGGGATTTCGAATCACCGCTCCGGACAACAAATGGAATTATCCTGTCGGGTACCCACTCTCATGGAAAGATACAACGAAAAAATATCCGGCTCCATTTAACAAATTAAGTTCCTTTCATAATTTTGGAAATATTCATAATTTTCAAGACCGTCAGGAATTGGAATTGGGCTGGTTTCATAGTTTGAATGATCTTAAAACTGAGGATATCGAAGTTCAAAACGCAATGATTGATATTTATAAGTGGTGGATTCAAAAAACCGATTGTGACGGGTTTCGGATTGATACGTTTAAACATGTGAATATTGAATTCTGGCAGGCGTTTTGTCCCGCTATCCGGGACTATGCCGCCAGTCTGGGAAAAAGGGACTTCTTGATAATTGGGGAAACATATGATGAAAGCGATTCAACCGTTGGTTATTATACCGGAACAAAAGCGGGCGGTCCTTATGTCTTAAAATCTACTTTATATTATCCCCTGTATTATATTATTAAAAACGTCTTTGCCCATAACCAAAACACCAAGCAATTGGAAGATACAATTTCACGATTAAGCAACTATGATACAACTTCATGGGATTATCTGGCTACCTTTATTGACAATCACGACAATCCCAGATTTTTAGCACCGAGTTGCGCCAATAATAATTATAAAAAATTGAAATTGGCATTAACGTTTCTATTAACTTCCCGGGGTATTCCGGTTATTTATTATGGTACAGAACAAGGATTTTATGGCGAAAATGACCCGTACTGCCGGGAAGATATGTTTGCCGGTCAATTTAAAAATCCAGCATTTGCGGGTCAGGATAGTTTCAATCAAAATTCTCTTTTGTTTCAATTCATCGCATTTTTGATTTCTTTAAGAAAGCAGTATACCCCCTTACGGCTGGGAACGTTTGTTCCGCGCATGAGTAATCCCCAATCTGCCGGGATATATGCTTATTCGCGTATTTATCAAAATCAGGAATTGGTCGTTATTTTAAACACGGATACTACTTCTCAGATCACCCAGGTTGGGAAAAAAGGTCTGGAAACCTCCTTTCCAAAAAATACTTTATTAACCAACTTATTGGATACTAGTGAAAATATTGTAGTGGGGAAAAGAGGGATAGGAGAAAATCAGATTTCCGTTATCATGCCCCCTCAATCTATGAAAATATTATCCCCAATACCGGCTTGAAGTATTGGGGTTCTCTTCATGTACTCAACTCTACTATGACCCAACCGCCTCAACGCAAGCGATCCTCGCAATAAAACAGGCTGATTCCATTGATGCAGCCTTGTTAAATTAATTCAAACTAATTCTCCTTAGCTATTAAGTTGACAAAGTGATTTAGGATTTTATTGGGTCTGTTGTCGGAGAAAGATAATGGTAGAAGAGAGGGCTAAAAGAAGGATAAGGATGAGTATCAAAGAGAAGTTTATGAATACCAAATTTGAATGTTCGAGTTGGGGTAAGGAGGAGATTTTTGCAAAGATACCGATTAAAAGAATTACGAGGATGAAGGAGACGACGGTCGAGCGAGTAGTGTCTTTGAAAACTAGGGAACTGAGAACGGCAAAGAAATAGAATAATATCGGAAGTACTAGGTAATAGGATAAAAATATATAGTAATTTGAGACATATATCTCACCCCAAAGGATATGATTGCTCAATCTCGTTGGTCCTAATAATATCCAAGTAAGAAATTCCAATCCGAGTATTTCTGCTATCCCAATCATCCATTTAGAACTAAGGATGGTGATTTTAGGAACAGGCCGGGACATGAGATAGGGGAAAGTGCGGGTGGTGTATTCCATGGCAAACATGCCGATGCCGCTAATCAATCCATAGACACTTATAAATATAATGGATACAAAGGCAAATCCTTCATCACGCGCCGTTGATTTGAAATCAGGAATGCTTTGGAGATAGAGTATTAAGCCCTTCATAACTAATATAACCGCCATACTGAAAACAAAATTCACCCGGCTTTCTTTCCATTCTTTCCAGAGTAATATTTTCATATTTTCCTCATGATAGTTTATAAATCATTACATTATGATTCGCCATAAACCAAGGATTAACAGCATTACAGGTATACAAATAATTTCCATCCAATATGGCGAAATCAATAGGATAAGTGTTCATGCGATATATCTGTCGGGGGTGTTGGGGATTGGAGATATCGAAAACAAGAAAACCCCGAGAATAGAAAATTATGGCGCGATTATCATTGACCACCATAGATTTTCCAAAAGGTCCAACACTCTGATATCGAAATTTGGACAATAATCTATCAAGCCCTTTCCATTCTGTTTTACTTAAAGATATTGGATTTAAAATATCCGATATATCGTATATTTCCAAAGGATGTTTTAAGGAAGAATTAAATAAATAATTTCCCTGAACGACATAGTTGGATGCAGCATAAATAGGAATATCTAATTTCTTTATTGGAATTGGTCTTTCCCACCAATATTTTCGATAGATAGAAGTGTCATACAAATAGGTATAGTCCCCTGCCGGTTCCAAGGCATATCTGCCTTGGAGAATATCACTATTTGGCAGCAAATTAGGTTCGCCGAGTGTTGGACGTGGAAAACCACGGTTAACGGGAGTATACCAGGACAAGGAATTATCTCTACGTGTAGTTATTATGGATAAAGAATTTCTGTCTAATCGGATATTTCCACTCTTTCTGTCGTGATAGTTCTCCCAACTAATAAAAATTGTATCCTTCATAACACGAATAGATGAATGGGAATTTCTAATGTCATCTGACTGATCGATAGGTAAATTAACTGATACGGCTTTGGCGGCATTTGGTTTATCTATCTGATTTAAATCATAAACGGTAAGCTGCGGAATAGTTTCTTCAAACTTTCTTTGGAAAATGTATAAATAATTTTCATAAAATGCAAAATCTGCCATGCTTCTGGGTAATTCCAATATATTCTTGGATACTGGGTGTTGGGGATCATTCACGTCCACCATTTCTATTTTTACTGCACTTAAATCCGACACGGGAGAATGTCCGTAGATTTTCTTATCCCAAAAGTAAGTCATTTGCGTGCTCCAATCAATCGGCACATTGACGGAAATGATATTGCTGCCAAAAACAAGATATTTTGAATAAGTGTTGATTCCGAAACAGACAACCAGGGTAATCAGTACACTATTTATCCAAATCAATCTTTTATGGGTATAACTTAAATAAACCACGCTGATGATTCCCAAGAAAATAATGATCGTAATTAGAAGTTCAAAAAGTCCAAAGACAAAGAGTGTCTGATGTTCGTAAATTGCCTGAAACTCATAAAACTGCCAGTAGAATTCCGGCCAATGGTGACGGTGATAAAGGAATAAAGTTACAATGGTACTTATAAAGATTCCAGAGGGGAATCCGATAATTACATTGCGGATAATATCCCGACCCAGAATGGAAACCAAGAAGCAGGTGGAATATACACAGATAATCGCTACAAACGCCAAAGCCGAGGTATCAAACCAATATATATTGTTTTTCAGGAAATAGGCGATGTCAGAGGTGTTATACGAATTAAGAAATATTAATAAAGTGAGAGAAATAATTTGAAATAATCTGATGAAATATTTCGTCATTAAAACTATTGTTGGTGCAATAGGACGGGTGAATAAATAATCTGTCGCATCACCGGTCTTTTCATTGGAAAAAGCACGCGCACCGATAAACGCGGCATAGAACATTAAGAGTAGACTGGAAATTAATATAAACGATACCCCTGCGCCTGCAAAAGATAAATCAATAGGAATATGCCGATAAGTGCCAGACACCATACCCACCAAATTTCTCTCCATTCTTTCCAAATCAAAGCTTTCATATTAGGGTATCCTATAAATCGCAAAATCTCTTAAAGCACCTGAGGTATAAAGATAATGTTCATCATGGGCCACGGTGCGGATTATATCGGTATTCATTTTTCCGAGGAGAAGGGGTTTTTGAGGGTAAGTAATATCAAAAACAGAAAATCCCCGGTTATAAAAAACCATCGCCCGGGTTGGAGTAAGAACAATATGAGCATAAGGTAAAGAATAAAAATATTTAGGGTCACATAATTTTTTGGGGGAATCCATTTTTTCGACCCAATCCCAATCTACGGAACTAATTTTTCTCGGGTTATTCATATTGGAAATGTCGTAAATCTCCAACGCTTTCCTGGAGGAAGCCAGATAAAGATAATGGTCCTGTACAGTAAATATGAAATTAGAATCTGGAAAATTTATTCTGGCGACAGGATTGGTAGAATTCAAAAAATCTGCCAAAGGATAAATTTCAATTCCTTTTAAGGTGCGATGATAATAGATATTCTGATAAGCAGTATCTATCCAGAAAGAATAATATCTTCGGTTTTGTACACTATTGATATCATACTGGTTTACAATCTCCCAGGTCTTTTTACTGATTTGAATTAGATGATAACGATAAAGAAAGACATTATTCGGATAGGATGATTTTTCTTTGGAGGTGGGATGATTGAATTTATCTTGATATATGATTCCTGTTCTTTGGCTGTAATTCAAATAAACATACTCCCCCTTTGATTCTGTATTAGAGAATGACCCGGTATCCTCACTAACCAAAAGACGTTTTATCTCCACGGGTTTAACTGTTGTGGTGAAATCATAAACCACAAACTCTTGCTTGTTTTGGTTTTTTTGGAGACAATAAATATATTTCCCTTCAAACCTCGGCCAACCATAATCGTTAGGAATCATCCCAACAATCTTCATTTCAGGTTTTAATGGGTTGTCAATGTTTACACCAATTAATTGTTCTTTGGTTCGATCCCATTTAAAATAATAAAGATACTTCCCAACAACATGTAAATCGTCTCCCGATAATTTATACTCATCAGTTTCGTATATGGAATTGATCCTTCCATTGATTAGCGGACTAACGATGACCATAAAAAATATGGATAATAGTATTAGAACCCAATAGGATGTTTTCCAAATGAACCGCCGGTAATAAATCCAGTAAAAAATAATCCCCAGAAGACTGATGATAAAGATTTCGATACAGACCAGCTGATAGATTCCCGTTATCAAAGAAAGATAAGAAGAATCTATTAAAAAGGGTGCCAATATTTTGGTGTTTTTACTGAAATAAAAAACATAGACAAGAATATTTAGGATTACCTGGAATAGAAATCCTATCAGTAGACTTCGGAGTGTGTCTTTACATATCAAAGAACAAAGAAAGAATATGGAATATTGAATAAATATGGCCATTACCAAGGCCCAAAACGAAAAGTTTGTTAGAAAGGATATATAATCACTGATTAAAACACCACTTTTCCCTTCGGTTAGATAGGTAGCAATCAAAGAACCCAGGAGAAGAAGCAGGAATATTTGAACAATACCCGATACATATTTCACCAATAAAATTCGACTGGGATGAATAGGCCGGGTCTGAAGATATTCCATGGTTTGATGGGTATATTCAATAGAAAAACTCCGCGCTCCTAAATACCAACTGTATAATAAGACACTGATCCCCGCTAAAAGTGGATATACGATATCATCCCCTCTCCCTGTAAATGGGATGAGGATAATCAGAAATCCCAACATGGATAACCAACCCCATCTCATTTCTTTTAATTCTTTCCAAATCAAAGCTTTCATATTAAGGTATCCTGTAGACTTCAAATCTATTCAATCCATTAGATTGTGAAGAAATATAGAGGAAATTATTATCACTAAGCATATCCATGATAAATCCATCAACTGTTTTTCCAATTTGAAGCGGTTTTTGGGGATGGGAAACATCAAATACCAGGACGCCTCTTTCATAACTTACGACGACACGTTTATTCGATAAGATGTCCATACCTCCCCAGAGATATCTTCTTTCCCCTCGCTCCGTCCAGTCCCAAGGAGCTTCTCCGACTTTTCGAGGGTTTTTAATATCGGACAGGTCATAGATTACCAAGGGATTCGTCAGGGTTCTGGTATAGAGATAGTTTCCCTTCATGATAAAGATTGGAGGATTGTAATGTAGATCGTCTATGGAAGGATATGGCGGAGTAATTTTAATCTCGGACACCACGATAGGTTCTTTCCAATTAGAAACATCGTAAATCTCAATCGCATTGCCTGCATTATAAAAACTATAATTCCCTACAACCTGCCCATCGAGATAATGCCGTATCTTTTGTCGCAAATTGGAATCCGTATCTAATTGATCCGTTATCTTCCAAGTTTTTTTGTCAATCTGAATCAAGTGTTCTTGATATAAAGGATATTGTCGAAAATCGAATTGTCTTTCATCATGTTGGGTAGTAAATTGACTAAAGAGTTTCCAATTCTTTTCACTGGTTTTGACAAGATGTTTTAGAAAAACGAAATTATCTTTGGGATAAATGTACACTGTATGCCAAACATAGGATGATCTTTTACCCATTTGAGACATTCCCCAAGAAAAAGTGGAATCTTTACCAAAATAATTATAAGTATCCAAGAATGTTTCTTTAAATTTTAAAGCAAGCAAGCGTGAGGTATCTTCTTGAAAAGAAATTCGTTCTATTTCCAGGGCAACGTTATTCGAGGTTATTTTGTATACCACCAATTGCGGATTTGATGGATAGTGCTCAACGGCATATAAATATTGACCATCTATTTTTGATATATAATTGCTATTCATGGTTGTTAAAATGCCAATTAAACTGACCTCCTCCAATCTATTAGGATTCGAGATATTTATCCCTTGTAATTGACCGTGTGAACCAAATCCATAGATATGGTTATTGAAGTAATGCATCTCTCTCAATCCCAATTGATTATTCTTTGAGATGGGAGAGATATTTCCCCGACTTAACAAAATAAGAGTACAAGGAATGGAAATTCCTAACAAAATCAATAGACTAAATCCGGTTTTCCAGATTAATCGTTTTCGATAAAGACTATAATAAACAATACCTATCACTCCCAAGATGAAGATTTCAATCAAGTATTGATAAAGAGGATATCTAAATATCATGGTGTTGAATGTGAGCGCTA
Organism: uncultured bacterium; assembly: GCA_963768165.1. GTDB lineage: Bacteria > UBP4 > UBA4092 > UBA4092 > UBA4092 > CAVYHJ01. Next base: position 153,537 of record CAVYHJ010000003.1, read on the forward strand.
AATGTTGCCAGAACCAACCCATCAAAACCTTCACAAACATAAAGTAAGCCAAGCAGGTTACGAAGAACCCCACGAAAAGTGCCCGGAGAGTATCATTGACCAACATGGAAAAAAGAAAACAAAAAGAGTAAATTCCAAAAAGACTAAACAGGCTTAAAGAAAGGCCCAGATGTCTAAAGATATCATAGTTTACTAACATCAGACCGTAGGATTGACGGATATATGTATCCACGGTAAATACATAATGGATTAAATAATAGAAAAAGCAGATTTGAAGATATCCAATCAAGTACTTGACGATTAAAAGGGTGCGGGGATGTATGGGTCGGTTGTATAAGTAATCTAATGTTCCGCCTATTTTTTCTCCGGCAAAAGACCGCGCTCCCAAAAATCCGCTATAAAGCTCTAAATACAAGGGAAATACCCACAAAATCTTGATATTAAATCCTGTTACTTTGGCTATAGCTAAAAACAATAGAAAATTTACCAGGGAAATCAACCATACCTGCCAAATTTCTTTTATTTCCTTCCAAATTAATGCTTTCATGTTTGTGATTTCTCCCATTTAGTATATTCAGCGAAAATGTCTTCGAGTGATAGATCCATGATTTCCATGTTGAATGGGTTGAGTGATTTGAGATTCTGTTCCCATTGTTGATTATGGTTTCGGACGTAACAGACCCAATCGTTATCTTTTTTTTCAGAACGTAAAAGGGTGTTATGGGAAGGAATAGAATCTTTGGGCGTAGCAAAACTAAGCACCACTTTTTTAATGGAATCTTTGAGTTTGTTTTTCTCATCACAAACAACTAATTTGCCTTTACAAAGGATACCGACGGTATCCGCCATGCGGTCTACTTCATCAATCAAATGGGACGAAAAGAAAATCGTGGTTTTGAAATCACTCACATAAGAAATGAGTTTTTCCAATATTTCCCTGCGGACCATGGGGTCGAGACCGCTGGAGGGTTCATCGAGGATCAGGACTTCCGGTTTGCTCGCCATCGCCACGAGCAAAGCGAGTTTCGCCAGCATCCCCCGTGACAGGACTTTTACTTTTTGTTTAGGGTCAAGGTCAAAATCTTTCAATAGTGTTTGCGCCATATTTTCGTCCCAATTGGGATAAAGGCGACTGTTGAACCAGAGGACTTCATTGACTTTCATCCAGCGGTACATGGTACGGTCTTCGGAAACAAAGCCGATTTTGCTTTTCACTTTAACGTCATCTTCAATGGGGTCGAGTCCCACGACTTTGGCGGTGCCGAAGGTGGGACGCAGGAGTCCCATGAGAATTTTGATGGTGGTGGTTTTCCCGGCGCCGTTCTCTCCGACAAATCCGAAAATCTGTCCCTGTGGGACTTGAATGGTGATATTGTTTACGGCGGTTAATTTCCCAAACCGCTTGGTAAGATTCTGTATATCTATAGTGTTGTCTGGCATATTTCTTTCCTCCGTTTGTATTTTAAAGCGAGATTACTTCGCTTCGCTCGTAATGACAAGCTAGGTTTTATTATTTTTTAATTGTTTTAAACGTTCTTCAAATTCTTTTTTCAATTCCTCCTCTGAAAAATGCAAGCGCTGCCCGGTGTTGATGGCCTGATTTAAAGCATCCTTCAATATCTGATGACGTTCCTTCTCCATAGAAGGTTTATCCCAATCAGAAACAAAAGTTCCTTCTCCGCGTTTGACATAGAGAATCCCTTCCCGTTCCAATTCCTGATACGCCTTCGCGACGGTGTTGGGATTCACCCGCAATTCCACCGCCAAATCCCGCCAGGACGGCAGCTTATCATCCTTTTTCAATTTCCCCGTCAGGATGGCAAAACGTATCCCGTCTATGATTTGCTGGAAGATGCTGATGGTACTTTCGGGTTTTATCTCGATGTTCATGTATCGTATATCCCTTAATTCTGCTAGTGCTATAGTGAACTATAGCACTAGGTTAATGGCCTGTCAAGGAGTAATTTTAAAATAGTACAAAATTAATAATGGTTCCTACTATAGGTTAATTTAGTTCCCTATTAACTCCCTATTATCTCCGTACTAACTCTCATTAAGATCTCTTACTCTTTATGCAGTATATTTTTAAACACCTTTGATACCCTTTTGTCTCTTTCAGGGCTTTTAGGAAGGATGGTAAATCCATTTTTCAAATTCGGAGAGGGTTGTTATTCCTTGCATATTGCTATAGAATGATTTTTGAGAAATATATTTATGAAGCGGTTATTTTTCGTTCTATTTTTAATCGTATTATTCCTTACCAATTTTGCTTGTGGCTTTAGTATTATTACAACGAATGGAACACAATTCATCGAAGATAACCACCCTTTCTACTATGTCGGGTTCAATGCGGAAGTCCAGCCGGGCGGAGAATATCTAAATACCGATTATACCTTTAGAGAAGCGTCCAGACTGGGAATCAACGTAATTCGGATTTGGGCGGTCGGAGAAGGTTTCAGTGACGGTTACCAACCGTCCGCGGGGGTATACAACGAAACGACCCTCGAAAATTTGGATTATAAAATTGCCACCGCACAAAAATATGGAATCCATTTGATTATTGCTCTTGCCAATAACTGGTCGGATTATGGAGGAATCCCACAATATCTTCTTTGGGCAGGAGACAGCAGTGGAACCTCGGCGGACTTTTTCACCAATGCTTCCTGCAGTACTTTTTATGAAAATTACGTTTCTACCATAATCAACCGGATCAATACCGTCAACGGGCAACCCTATAAAACTGATCCCACTATATTTTCTTGGGAATTAATGAATGAACCCCGCTATCCCATAACTTATTCGGACGCCACGTTAAAAGCCTGGATTACGCAAATGAGCAATTTTATTCGTTCCTTGGATTCCACCCATATGATTTCAACTGGGTTGGAGGGATTGGAAGATGCAACATATATGACAGGAACAAATTACACAACCCAACATAGGCTTCCGAATATTAGTTTCTGTACATTCCATATTTACCCGAACTCCGCCGGTTGGTCCTGGTCTTCTACGCAAACTCTTATAGATGACTATATCTCACAAGGACATACAATTGATGGCAAACCGGTAATCATGGAAGAATTCGGATTATCCACCGGTTTTTCCAATTATGGATTATCCTCCAGTTATCAAATCATGCTCCATGAAATTAATACCCAATCTGGAAACGGAAGTAGTCTTTGGTATTGGAATGCCACCAGTAGCGTTGCCAATGAGAGTACCATAAATCCATTTGTATCTATTGATCTGCCAACGCGTGAAATCTTCCGTTCCAATGCCAATCTTATGTTGAAAAAAACGTACGGCAACCTGGCCGATTTGGATATACAACCTCAAAACATCAATTTTAATCCTGTTCAACCCAATATCGGGCAGACCTTTTACATCACTGATACCGTACAAAATATCGGGAACTCTGACGCTTCTACAGTAAGAGTGCAGTTTTACGCAGGAGACCCCGGTGCCAGTGGACAACAAATCGGCTCTGATATAATTATTCCCGTCATTTCAGCGAATAGCATCGGTGTCGTCAGCACTAATTGGGTCATGCCCGGTAAAACAACTGATATTTATGTTGATTTAGACCCTTACTCCACCATCACCGAACTAACCAAATATAACAATATAAACTATCGCACGATAACCAGCCAAACTACGGTATTCGAATCTTTCGAAGGCATAATCAATGATTGGTCGGTTGCGGACAATAATTACATCACAATTCTTGGCGTGAACTCGACGTATTATACCGACGGCGCGGCAAGTTTGGCGGCGGCTGTTTCTTTCCCCGGGGGATGGAACCGTACCCGAATTGTCCGTAGTCCCAGTTTTGAAAACGATTGGAGCACCTATGCTTACAGTACTGCAACGGTGTTTATTGACGTTTATTGTTCCTCAACTGTCGCCCCTTTGAATGGTGAAATAATAATCCAGTGTAACAACTGGCAATGGGAGGAATCGTCTAATTATATTGGTTCATATCAGACCTTAACAGCCGGATGGAATACTCTCTATTTTCCTTTATTCCCTTTGTTGAGCAGCGGCCAATTAATCATCGATTCGATTGCCCCCGCCATTCAAAAACCCACTGTCGCTAACGGTATGATTTATATAGACAATATCCGTATTGTACAACCCTACCCAACGCAATTAGACATTGACCCCTGGTTCATGTATTTCTAAATAATTCTTCCATCTTTCTGTGACAGATTTATATCTCTAATAAGCAAAAAGCAAAACGTACTCCCTCGGTTAACCACTTTGGGAAACATTCCCAACATCTCCCCCTATAAAAGCTGAAATTACCGTCTCCACTTTTAAAACCTTCAGAAATCACTCAAAATTGACGTAGAAACCACAAACTCACCCGAAAGAGCCTTAAACTAGTCCCGAACCAAATCCCCACTTTTTTTCATTGGGAGATGGTACGGACTTGGTACGGTGATGGTACGGAGATAACCCATACCCAATTTTGAAACATTTTAAGCCCTTTAAATCGCATTTCTAGCTATGCCAAATTGGCACACTCCACCTTGTCTTCCCCGATCTGAGTCCTCAACACTGATTGAGGTGAATCCAGTTTTTATGTGGGACAATAATTATAACGGGTTTCCGCTTCCACTCTTGTTTGTTAGAGAGTTGTATCCGTAATAATGAATAAATTAATGTTGTCACACGATGAATGGAGTATAATATACCTAGAGGAAAGAAGATGAAAAAGCGGATTGTGACATTCCTTATGATCGCCATTATTTTAGTAGGCATGACCTCCCTGTGTCATGCCTACGTGGCGTATTATAGTTTATTTGTGGTCTCGGGAGAAGATGGGAACATTTATCAATTAAAAATTCTTCCCGATGGGCAGATACTTGATACCAATATCCAATATACGAATGGAGGATCATTTGGTAACGGGTCATTGACCATCTCTCCAGATAATCGATTTCTCTTTGCTGCGGGAGGGTATGCGGTTTACCAGTATCAAATCCAAGCGGATGGGAGTTTGGTTTACATCGGGTCAACCAATCCTGGTGGTGTTGCTTTTACACCCAACGAACAATTAGTCATCGGATGGAACACTATCTATTCCCTCACCTCCACCGGAGATTTGATTAATGGAATAAGTAGTCCTACTGTTGATTATCCTTACATCGATCCCTTGGGTAGGGGACTTTTGGGTGTATCTTCTTTTAGTACATTCAGTGCCTATACCATCAACTATAATACCCGTACATTGACTCAAACGACTACATTCCCATATGGGAATGGGCTACTTTTTGGAATTAATTTTACTCCCAATGGGAAATTAGGATTTCTGTATGGTTTTAATCTCTCTCCCAATAATACAGGAGATTTATGGGTATGGAAGATTGATAGTACTTTCAATATCACTACCAGTCAACTTCTAAGTGTGTCACAAGAAATGATTGAGGACTTGGCAATTTCAAATGATAGTAGATACCTTTGGGCGGATACGGGTAATTATATTGAATTATTTACCATTGATACGCTGGGAAATGTTACAGACACGGGGAAAGAATATTATGTGAGTAATGATACCGGAGGAACCTTGGCAGTGCTACAACGCAATACGCCGGATGGTACTATGGCGGTTTTTGAATACGAAGGAGGCCCTCCAGTACCGGGCAATTTTGCTACAGCTTTTATCAATGGGGATGGAAGTTTGACCTGGACGGGGTATAGCTTTGTTTTTGAATATGGAGTATCGGTTGTGGATTGCGCCTTGGTTCCGGTGTATGCCACGGGAATCCCGGAAGAATTCTGGAAAGACCCTCCACCAGAAATGATTCTCCATGATACTCAAGAGATTCTTATGAACCCCTAAAAATAGTTATCACGGAATCAGGACAGAATGCAATAGCCAATGTGCGCTTGGTATATAATCCGAATTATACGGGGAGTGCCCCAGCATTTCAGGATTTTTCATCGGCTCTGGGACAGGGCTATCTACGGGCGTATGATTTAAGTACCCCATCCAATGATATCTGGACCCCTGATAATACCTATGGATACTCCAGCGTAACGTCAGGTGCCGGTGAAACGGATTTAACCTATAGAAGTACCGGAGAGAAACTGACTGTGTGGCAACCATCGGGGAATCTCTACCTGACCACCAATCAAGGGGGTGCGGTGACCCTGTTTGGGTTGACGAACCATATCGTAGGTCATCCACGCATTACGACCAATGCGGTCAATCTCCGAGACCCGGCACTGTTATGGGAGGACGGTTATGACTTGGAACAAGACGGGACTCCCATCGCAGCTCTGTTTGTCAAAGAGTTGTATCCGTAATAATAAAATGTTGTCACACGATGAATGGAGTATAATATAACTGAGGAAAGAAGATGAAAGATGAAAAAGCTTAATGTGACATTCCTTATAATAGCCATTATTTTGGTAGGCATGACATCCTTGTGTCATGCCTACGTGGCGTATTATAGTTTGTTTGTGGTGAGTGGAGAAGATGGGAGCAATATTTATCAATTAAAAATACTCCCCAATGGGCAAATACTGGATACTTATATCCAATATTCGAATGGAGGAAATTATAATCAATTTGGTAATGGATCATTGGCAATCTCTCCAGATAATCGGTTTCTCTTTGCTGCCGGGGAGGTCCTTTATCAGTTTCAAATCCAAGCGGATGGGAGTTTGGTTTCCATCGGGTCAACCAATCCTGGTGGTGTTGCTTTTACACCCAACGAACAATTAGTTATCGGTTGGAACACTATTTATTCCCTTACCTCCACCGGAGGTTTGGTCAATGGAATAAGTGGGCCTTTAATGGACTCTATTCAAATAGACCCCTTGGGTCGAGGGCTTTTGGCTATCTCCTCTTATAGTACATTCAGTGCCTATACCATCAACTATAACTCAAGATCTTTGAGTATGACAACCACCTATCCTCTTGAAGTAGATTCTCCTTTTTATTTTACTTTTACACCCAATGGAAAGCTGGGATTTTTTTATAGTCCGGTTTGGGATGGCTTGGGGGTTCTTACTTTTGATAGCATCTTTAATGTTTCGACAACCCAAGTTTTAAATATTAGTGAAGAATCTATTTCTGATTTAGCCGTATCGAACGATAATCGCTATATCTGGGCTTCGATGGGGTATTATATAGAATTATTTGCCATTGATACGCTAGGAAATGTTACAGACACGGGGAAAGAATATGATTTGAGTGGAACATTACCTGGTTTTCAAAAGAATACGCCCGACGGAAGGTTTGCGATTGTGGACTACCTTGACATGAATTCAGGTGGAAGAGGTTTTGCCACCGCGTTGATTAATGGGGATGGGAGTTTGACATGGACGGGATACACCTTTGCGTTTGATTCGGCGCATCCTACAGAGGGAACAGTAGTGGATTATGCCATTGTACCGATATATGCCACCGGAATCCCGGAAGAGTTTTGGAAAGACCTACCTTCGGAAATAACCATCCATGATTCTCAAAAGATTCTTATAAACCCCTAAAAATAGTTGTCACGGAATCGGGACAAAGCGCGGGAGCCAATGTGCGATTGGTATATAACCCGAATAACACGGGAAATGCCCCGGCATTTCAAGATTTTTCTTCAGCTCTGGAACATGGAGTATCTTACTCTCTGCGGGCGTATGATTTAAGTACCCCGTCCAGCGATAGTTGGACTCCCGATAATACTTATGGCCCCACCAGCGTAAGCTCAGGTATCGGTGAAACGGATTTAACATATAGAAGTACAGGACAGAAATTGACAGTGTGGCAAACGGGGTCGGGAACTCTCAACCTAACCACAAATCAAGGGAATGCAGTAACCCTGTTTGGAACGAGCAATACAGGTCATCCGCGGATTACGACTAATGCGTTCAACCGCCGAGACCCGGCACTGTTATGGGACGATAGTTATGACTTGGAACAAGACGGGACTCCCATCTCAGCCCTGTTTGTCAGAGAGTTGTATCCGTAATATTAAATGTTGTCACACGATGAATGGAGTATAATATAACTGAGGAAAAAAGATGAAAACGCAAAATATGACATTCCTTATGATGGCCGTTATTCTGGTAGGCATGACCTCCCTGTGTCATGCCTACGTGGCGTATTACAGTTTGTTTGTGGTGGAAGGAGAGGATAATCAGGGAAGATTTATCAATTAAAAATTCTTCCCAATGGACAAATTCTCGATACTTATATCCAGTATACTCCTGGAGGGAATAAGTGAATTTGATAATGGATCGATTGTTGGTCTCCCCGGATAATCGGTTTCTTTTTGCTGCGGGTGATGCGATTTACCGGTATCAAATCCAATCCGATGGGAGTTTGGTTTCCATTGGGTCAACGACTCCTGCTGATTCTGTTGCTATTACTCCCAACGAACAATTGGACATCGGAGGAAGCACATATCTATTCCCTCACCTCCACCGGAGATTTGGTCAATGGAATAAGTGGTCCTGTAATTGACTATACTCGGATAGATCCTTTGGGTCGGGGACTTTTAGCTATGTCTTCTTACAGTACATTTAGTGCCTATATCATCAACTATAACTCAAGGACTTTGAGTTTGATGACCACCTATCCATTCGGCAATGGTAACAACTATAATTTTGCTTTTACGCCCGATGGAAAATTAGGATTTCTGTCCGGCTTTGGAGTGTCTCCCAGTGGGGGAGATTTATGGGTACTTAATATTGACAGTGTGTTTAATGTTACCACCACGTCTCAAATATTCAATGTCGCTAGTAATGGTATCGATGAAATAGCCATATCAAACGATAATCGCTATCTCTGGGCTCCGACAGGCGATTATATAGAATTGTTTACTATTGATACGCTAGGCAATGTTACAGATACTAGGAAAGAATATTATGTGAGTAATGATACCGGAGGAACATTAGCTGGTGTTCAAAAGAATACGCCGGATGGAAGTCTGGCGATTGTGGATTATCTTGACATGAATTCAGGTGGAAGAGGTTTCGCCACAGCTTATATTGATGGGGATGGGAGTTTAACGTGGACGGGATATACCTATGCGTTTGATTCGGCGCATCCTACAGAGGGAACAGTAGTGGATTATGCCATTGTGCCGGTGTATGCCACAGGAATCCCGGAAGAATTATGGAAAGACCCTCCTCCGGAGATAACCAACCGTGATTCACAAAAGATTCTTATAAACCCCTGATCTGTCATCGTAACTTTGGCTTTTTGCAATCCGTCTTCTTTCCCCAAATTATATCTTTAAAATACGACATTTCTATCTTGTGTTGACACCTCTAATATTCTTTGGACAATTTTAGCTGTATTGATTACACTAGTAGGGTACTATTTGTATAATTGGAAATAAAAATGAAGATATTGCTTTCATTAATAATCTGTATTATTTTATTACAATTCTGTGCGGCATTCGCTTATTACACCACGGATTTCTCCCAATCCTGGTGTACATGCGGTTGGTCTGGAAAATGGGATAGTGGGAATGATTTGGGTACCATTTCCATTGGCTGGGGTCCCGGCGGATACTCGGGGGAAGATTGTTTGTATATTTATGTTAACAAAACTTCCACTGTGTATGATAGCGCCGACCTCTGTTACTATAATCCACCTTTTGTTTTGGGAACAGATACCATTTGGAGTATATATGCGGCGCTATCAACATCCTCTCAACCGGCGGTTATTTATACCCAACTTTATTCACTACAAGGTCCCGGGTGGATTTGGGCTTGTCCGGGTCATGATAATGCCTCCACCGGCTCCGGTCCTCTTCCCAGCGGGGTGGGTGGTTTTATTTCCAAGAAATGGAATCAATATTCCTTTTATCGAAATGATACAACCCTCGGTTCCCCAATGGGACATGTGGGCATCCAGTTTAACCTCAGTACCATGACAGGTACTTTTATATTTAAAGTTGATAAACCCATGCTTGGCCCAAGCTTGCCTTGGAAAATTACTTCCTTGTCCAAACTACATGGAGCCGTGAATTTCTCATTTAACCTTCCCCTTCAAGTGACCGGGGGTATTCCTCCCTATCACTGGTCAACCTTATCAGGGAACCTCCCACCCGGTTTATCGTTAAACCCTAAAGGGGAGTTGTGGGGTGTCCCTTCGACTCAAGGATATTATGAATTCACTTTTCAGGTAACGGACAGCCGCTCATCCACCTTGACCCAAAAGATGAGTTTTACTGTTTCTCATTGGACAAAAGTCTGGGCTGATGAATTTGATTATTCCGGAGCACCGGATTCTACCAAATGGACTTATAATCTCGGCGATTTAGGCTGGAATCAGGAATCCCAGTATTATACTAATAATCCCGAGAATGTTCATGTGAATCATGGAACATTGATCCTTGAAGCCCGGAATACCTCTTATAGGGAACATCAATATACTTCAGCATTTATCAAAACCCAGGGGTTGGCTTATTGGAAATATGGCAGGTTTGAAATGCGTGCTAAACTCCCTCAAGGTCGTGGAGTCTGGCCGGCTTTCTGGATGCTGTCGGATAATTATATCTACGGCCACTATTGGCCTAATAATGGGGAAATCGATATCCTGGAAAATGTCGGTTGGAATCCCGATACTTGTTATGGTTCAGTACATAATGGGTTTAATGTCAATGGTCTCTCATCCATTAATCAAACAGGAACTATCTCTATCCCCGGGATGGAAACATCTTTTCATACCTACACTGTGGAATGGTATCCCGATGTCATTTACTGGTATGTTGATAATACTGTTTATGCAGAGTATTCTGATAATACAGCAGACTGGCGGACTTGGCCTTATAACCAGCCATTTTATCTCTTAATCAACCTTGCGGTTGGGGGTAACCTGGGTACGAATAATGGTCAATATTCTATAGATAATTCTATCTTCCCCCAGCAAATGATTGTCGATTATGTCCGGGTTTATCAATCCAATCCTGCTAAAAATAATCTATTAACCCATCCATCATCACCTTGATAAGGATTTTATTTTGCGTCTTCATCCGGATTAACAGCTCCGGTGTTTAATTATCATAATAATAGTGTTCTGTTAAATGAAGCCGGAGTCACTGACCAACTATGGTCTCTTTTTGCAGAGTAACCTTATTCAACTCCCTAAATAAAGTAGATTGACTTTAGGATATATTATCTGTTTCTCGTTACCCTTATGATTGCATTTCTCCCTTTCACCCTTGAAGGTGTAGGTCGTTGAACCTGCCAGCCCCACATCATCCTTGGCGTTAAAATCTTCGTGCGAAAACTAAAATCAAATCCATCTCTCGTCCCCTGCCATATCTTTCTAAAACCTCACGACATTTCTATCTCCTATTGATTGGTCGGCTTGACAAAACAGGGTGTAAAGCGTATGCTTTGCAGTGAAGGTTAGTTCTTTTTTTATGTCCAAAACAGGTCGCGAGTGCAATAAAAGAGTGGTTTCAAGTTTCAAATTTCAAGTTTCAAGTTTACAATTGTGGCTTGCGATAAGTTGGATATTCTTGCTTGTTTTTCCTGCCATATCTATTTCCAAGGAGAATGTCGTTAAGGGATATGATTTACGCGGGGAATGGAAATTTTTAGCGAAGGACGACCCGGCTTTTGCGCAAAATTCACTAGACGATTCGGCTTGGGACAAAGTAACTTTACCGGAAAACGAAAAAGCGTTGAAATCCGGTTGGTATCGCTATTCGATTACCCTTCCGCAAGGGAGTGAAAGAGAAAAAGAATATTTGGGAACAGAAATTTTGATTGGCAACATTGTGGGAAACAGCGCGATCTATTTCAATGGCCGGCTAATCGGGGAGACACGCGGGTCGGGAATTTACTCTCATGGCCGACCGCAGAGTTATGTGATTCCGCCACAGATAATCAAATTCGGGGAATCTAATTTAATTGCTATCCGGGTGACAGGATTGGGCGGAGCAAAGGGAATCGGGATTACGGGCGACCCGCTGGTTCTCGCACCGTTGGGGGATGCGTATTTATTTCAGAAGATGCATGAAGTGGAAAACAAATATTCGGGATTGCTGCAACAATTACCGCAAATAGATACCACCAAAAATAAATATGGAAAACAATTGAAAACATTGCCGGAAATGCTGCGAAGAGCGCGGGAACAGCAAAGTAATGGAGAAGATGCCGCCCTCGCACAAAATTTAACAAATCTGGAATTGGAAATCAAGCAAACCGTAGAAGCAGTTGTGAAACACAAAGAAGAAATTGCCGATGATGCCGATGATTCGATCAAACCTATTGATTTGGGATTTGACAGCCAGTCGAAGTTCGGCATGCTGGGAAGAACGTTTAACGACGGATTGATGCTGTTCAACTCGAACCCCGCGGGATTTGATTACAACTATGGAGTGGACGCGCCGTATTCCGTGCGGTATCGCGGAATCACGCCGGAACGCACCTATATCACCCGGATGAATTGGATAACCAAAACCATGCGGGTGGATGGAAAACGGCAGAACAAAGAAATGTCTTATGATGTCACGCATAGCAGTGTTTTTCCAGGCATTCTTTTGGATGTCAACGATAAAGAATTTTCATTTAGCTATACCAACGCCCATGCCCAATGTCCCGATTATTACGGATATACCGGTGAATTCCAAGGCACAGTGTATAACCCGATCAATCCCAAAACCAAAAAACGCTTAACCAAGATCTCGTTAAATGTAGACAAGGTAAAAATGCCGATGTATCGAAATTGGTTGATTTTTTGGTTCGGGGGAAAATACGGGACCAAGGAATCGTATCCCTTGGAAGTGGTTTTCGAAAACCAAATGGATGAAATATCCTGCAAAGAGGATGCGGACGGTGTGACAGTATTTACCATCAAAGCCCCCAAAAAAATTGGACATTTGGTATTTCTTTATCCCTACGGGATGCAGAGTTTCACCGGGGAAGCCGCAGACCGGTTGCACCTATCCGGGTTTCCCAGAGAACTTATTCAGACCTGTAATTTTTGGGGGTCAGTAGCATTACAATTCCCTATTGGATGTACGGAGAAATATTGGGTGGAAGAGAGTACCGGCAAGGTGGATATCCTCGACCAGTATCAATATTTGAAACTGGGTGATCCATGGGATATAGGAAGAACGAATCTGGCGCCTATTCCACCGGTATTGGCTCATGCCGTGACGCATGATTATCCCGTGACATTTGACGGTCAAGGGTCCCGCCAATTACCCAAAAAAGTGGAATATAACAAAGTGTACATGGGGTTGAATTTACTCATGAAAACGAAATATGGCGAATATGGCGCCATGGTCGGTTCGCCCTATGTTCGATATCAATTACCGATTCCACCCATGGAAAAAGACACATCAGAGAAAATGGGAATTTGGGCATCGACAAGTGGAAAAGAGGAGTTAACAAAATTGATAAACGAGTCTGTCACAGAGTTATGTTATCCCACAGCGCCCAATGCCGTGGACCGGGCTTTTAAAGGAAACGCTCAGGCTTGGATGGCGTATCCATATCTCGACAATGAAAATAAAAAGAAACTGTGGGACAGTTCCACGACCGCGACATTAAAAACCTTTGACCCGGATATCTGGAATTGGCGGACGGAACCCTTTACCAAAACATCCTATCTCTGGACTTATTTTCTGGAAGGACCGTATTATGAAATGTATGATATAGATTGGGGAAACGGTCTGCCGATTTATGGATTCCAAAAATATGCCCAATACAGCGGGGATTGGTCGTCTGTTGAAGAAAACTGGGAAAAGATTAAAGCCGCCAACCGGTATTTTGATGTGGGCGATAGTTGGATATGGATGTCCGTGAGTAACTCTGATTTGGGTCACGGAACCGGTGCCGGAGATTCTCTTTGCGCCTCCTATATTTCCGCGCTGGCAACCGCCAAAATGGCAAAACATATTGGCGACGATTCCACCTTTCAACTGGCAACCTATCGTGCTGCCAAAACCGCGGTGCCCATGTTGTCACGGTTCTGGATGAATGATTATGCCGCCGATAATAAAATGATTTCGAAAGACGAATACGTCATCGGATATTATGAAGATGACGGCGTGCTGAGAGTCTTCAGAAGAGATGATCCCTGGTATATGACGTCCGTATTATCCGGCGATGGCGTGGAACCGGAAGTCTTCGATTTGTACCTGAAATATGGGAAAGAGGCGTTGCAGAAATATGAAGATAAGTTCGACGAATTTTATCCCAACTGGTATGATGGGGAATATAAATATCATCGCCATTTCACCTATCCAGACAATTCGGGATATTCCACCTTGCCCCATATTTATAGCAGGTACCGGTTGGGCTACTCGATGGATTCAATTGTGAATTATATCCATATGGCACAAAAAAATAGGCAGATGTGGTGGGTGGCGCCCAATGTTTTGGCAGAGATAGCAGATAACCAATAAGTGTAAGGCATATGAGCTAAAGTTATGAAAATAAAAAAAGGAGTAACGGTTTCAGGTTTCAGGTTTCAGTGGATATTTATTATTTACTGTATCTTGTACTCTGTATGCTGTTTGCCGGCTTTTGCGCTAATTACCATAGACGGCTCCCTGGATGATTGGAGGGGGATAACTCCCATCGCGGTTCTCGACCAACGGGAACAACTCCATGAATCCCCCGGCAATTGGCAAGGACCCAATGACTTGAGCGGGAAAATATTTTTTACACAGGATTCCGACTATATTTATATTGCTGCGGAAGTGCGGGATGACAAACCCTTATGGGAACCCCATGGCACGGTCGTGCAGGAGCAATGGTGGAAATCGACCTATGACGGTGATGCTTTGCGGGTCAAGATTATCACCTCCACCGTCACCACAGATTTATTTTTATTTCCCGGTGCTTTTGGTGTGAATCCGCAAATTTATATTCATCACAGTACCACGGAAAAATCCGGAATTTATCCGGAAGGAAAAATTGCTTCTTCCTATGTCACCAAGTTTTCAGGTTATCTGCTGAAATCCCGCCTGCCAAAATCCGTCTTGGGACTCCCGTCGGAAGAATTGACATTGCAATTTGAACTTTTTGACGGAGACGGTCCCGCAAACACGGATAAAAGTATGCTCAGTAAACCAATTTCCATTCCATCGGGAAAATAATCATTAAACTCGTCGCACAGGATACCGCATTATCCTGCCAACTCCAATTCCTGTCAGGCTCAATTCTTAGCTGGGTTCTTTCAAATATATAATCTCCGGTTGATTGATGACTCCACCCTCCAGTAATCTTGCTTTTAAATTCTGGGTTTGAAAAAATTCTTGGACTTTTTCCCTGCTCTGCCATTTGAAAAGCAAAGTAATATCGTTGGGATTATCCAGATTCTGTAATACCCTGTCGCTGATTTGTCCGTATTTCTTCCGATCCTCCGCGTCACTGTCATAGACAGTCCGCCATTTCTCATAATCCTTAACTTTATGCCGCACGATTAAATAAATCATAGACGATCACCTCCCTTCCTAAAGTCAAAAAAGTACCACAATTCATCTTTTATGTCAAATCTTAGTCTTTGATTTGTCGGGGAGTGGGCTAATCTATTGTGAAAGCTTTTAATCGTTTATCATGGTATAATTATTTATGCCGGTTTGTCGTTTTTCCTTTATCTATAAAGGCAAGCAGTTATGTATTCTAGAACAGGATTGCGCACTTATGCGCCCGGAGGAACGCTATACCTGTCAGATGCTTTATGAATCATATAGTCATCTAACTCCGGAGGAAATTAAAAAGATCCAGCAAAGATTGATTTCAAAGCTAGACCAAGAAACCGCTACCTAAGAAATATTAAATCGTAGTAAAAACATTATCCCAAATCCACTGCACGATTCACCCGGGTCTAAAATTTTATGTTCAGTCCCCGTAGCTTCTCTTTCGATTGAGCAATCTGTTGGGACCGTTCGCTTTGTTTAGTCTCAGAAGGTGGGTTGTCATATTTGAGGGTTGGGTGGTATTCCAGTTTGTAAATCAAAAATTCCCGGCGGTTCCTAATTTCATTCGGAGTCAGATTATCATAGACCTCATGAACTTTTTGGCAGGTTTGTTGTTCCTCCGGACTTTTAAGCGCGCAATGGTCTTCCAGCACGCATAACTGCCTGCCTTTGTAGGAAAAGCTAAACGGACAGATTGCCATACCGATGCACCACACTAAACTATAATCCTAACAAAAAAAATTGTCAATTATTTAATTATAAAAACCCTTTAACCATAACCCATGCCGATCTTTCCCTCTTTGCACACTCTCTTTTTTGTCGAAGGTCTCCGACCGAGGGGATGTCTCCGGTCAAAACATTGACTATATTAGTCAATCAATGGCGTTTCAAAATAATGGAACAAAGGATCGTGATGGTAGTGGCAATCCCTACCACGCCGACAGCCACCGGCCAGGTCGGTTGGTTTATAAACGCGATAACCATCAATAAGATGCTGAAACTGGCTGTCCAGCCGATAACGGAGATTGTTTGAGTTTTGGTTACTTCTTTTTGCCGTTCGACATCATTATCCTGCGTCGCCGGAGATTTGGTATCGTTTGTCATATTTCTATCCTTGTGCTCTTAGTTTTTGGAAATTTTAAACCATGGGGATGGCGCGTTAAGTAACGTATCTTCATCCTAGATTTACTTCCTTAAGATTATCCATTTTATCCAAAATAATTTCATACCCGTATTGTTCATAATATTTGATATTTCCCGTCACCCGTACGGTTCTCCCGGCATAGGATTTTAGGTCAATGTTGGCTTTTTTAAAAATGCTTGCCAAGGGCGGAAAAATGACCACGGTAAACCCGTTTTTCCGATTGGTTAGCCGTAATAAATAGGTGGTCCCGGTTCGGGATATATCCACCGTAAGCACCTTTCCCTGGACCGTCGCATATTGTCCGACATGGTTCGGAACCTCATCTACGGAAATCTGACCGGAGGCATATTTGATCTCGGTGGCGGCTTCCGGTAATATCATTTGATTGGCTGGATCCGTCAAATTCATTTCCATGCCATATTGGTCTTTAATAATCTGTCCGGTTACGGTTACCCGTTTGCCTTCAATGGCATTAATGTCAATCCCTGCACTCTCCATATCAATATATTTCGCTTCGGGGATCACGCCGGTAAATCCCCCTTTTTCCTGAGTAAAATGCATTAAATATAATTTACTGATATGGTCTACACGAATGACGGTCCCCTGAACACTTACAGTCTTATTCACATAAGAAGGAACCTCATTCGGACTAATGGTGGGGGTATTTTGAGCCAAACCAAACACAGCCATAGTAAGAAAAGCGCCCCATGCAAAAAATCTTTTCAAAAACCTCATGATTTTTCCCTTTTAAAACTTTTAATTATGATACCAATACACTATTACAGTAAAATAAAAAAGAAGTTACGAATAGGTTACATACATCCCATCTCATGGGGAAAAAGGTCATTTTGAAGAACGAGAAAATCGTAACCTTTTTGCCCAATCTCCTGGCACTGACGGCTATATTCGTCATCTCTAAATAGTATTCTATAGAGAGAATCAGAGTCGCACCGGACGACTTTGAAATATCTCCTGTAAAATCAATCTTCTGCAATAATTGTCTGCATTGAAGACATTTTCCCCTAAACTGTTGTTTTAAAAGATGCATCGGGAACTTTTGCTCCACCTATTCCCGATGCCACCTTATTAATTTTAGACTTTGAACTGTAGTTGGAGTGGAATTGCTTTTTTCAATTCCACTCCAACCCCCGTAGAATATCCAATTTTGTCATTTCTTACCAGTGATGCCCTGCCTACTATTTCATGGGGATGTTGGGAAAACTTTCTGCAATTGCAGAAAGTTTTTTATCTCCAACAATATCAATCATTTTAGAATTCTTCGCCAAATGGCGAAGAATTATTTTGAAAGATAAAAAAGAAGGGTAGGGGAAACTCTGTGAGCCATCCGGGGAATGTCATTCCCTTTCTCCTAATTGTCTTTCCTGCGAAAGCAGAAGTCCAGCCTCCTATCTTTTTTCATTACATGCAAAACGTGGTTGAATTATTAGTTTAGGCGATTAATATACATGACCCACGCAAATAGGGATTGTATATACGTTTTAAACCGATATATCCTTGAATGTAGCATGTGTCACATTTTGTTGACATGTTAAAACCAGTATACTATACTTGTCTTACTTGGTTCGCTAATCGGCTAATTAGTGAATTAGATGGGACGCTAAGTTCCATATTGCTGAAAGTCGGATGCGGCGAAGAACTCACAAAAATGTAACGGTGTGCATTTATGAAGAGGATTAAAAAAACCGTGCAAATGAAGTACGATGAATCTGTCTGTATAAACAGACCATTCGATGAGGCGATAAAATTTTGATACGAGTCAAACCGCCCGAGAAAAAAGTGGTTTTAGGAACTAAATAATATGGAAATCAATTTAGCAATTTTGGCAGATTATGCCAATGTCACAAGAGAGGGGAAATTGAATATTCTAGGAATATTTTCTGTTATTAATGTACAGAAGTTTCCATGTATTCACCCTCAAATGCAAATAGTTTTAGAGTGGGCCCCCATATCTACTGATTCAGGAACACAAAAGAATGTCGGTGTTCAACTTGTTGATGAAGATGGGAAAGTAATGCTTGATATTAAAGGCAATATGGTTTTGGGCCAATTTAAAGGATATGGTCCTTTTAGGATACCGCAAATAATAGGATTGAACGGAATAATGTTTAATAAGCCGGGCAATTATGCTTTTAATATATTTTTAGAAAAAGATATTGTGCGAAATATACCGTTAGCTCTTATTCAAATTCAGACGAATCAAATCGGTCAACTTTAAATTATTGATTACGGTATTCTTTACTATATGGTAGTACATGGATTCACATCAAAAAACATTAGAAAGAATGAGACAAAATAAAAATGGATGGAAGCATGATGAATTGGTAAAAATGTATAGAGGGTTTAATTTTGATGTCAGAGAAGGTGGAAAGCATATCGTATGTATCCATAATATACATACCCAATTAAGAGCAACAATAACTAGAAGTAGTAAAGAATTGCCACCGGGCTATATACAACATGCAATCAAATTAATCGAACAGTTAGAAAATTTAGGTGAGGTGAAATAAAATGGACGTAACAATTGAACAAATAATGAAATTTAAGTTCGCGACTCAAGTAATTCCAGAATCATTATCTGATGGAACTACTTGTTATCTTGCTCTGCATCCTGACTTAGACGGATGTATGGCTCATGGTGATACACAGGAAGAAGCATTGTCTAATTTGGAAGAGGCAAGGCGTTTACTTTTTGAAGTTCTGTTAGAGAAAAACATTCTATTTTTAATGGCGGTAAATAATTCGCAAACCATGCCATACAATTTGGCCACAATGACTGGTTTTTCAGATTTTACATGCAAAATTGATATTGGCGGGATAGAGGCAAGCACAATTCCTAGTCAAATTGACTGTTCTAAAACAATATTGCAATCTACTTAAATTTAACTAACTTTTTCCCTTGATTTCCCGAGAGATTCTTAGGTCATTAAGAAACACTCCCTCAAAAATGACAATACCAGTAGACTAAAGAATCGTAGAATATAAGGTTTGTCTCAGTTTATTTTCCTTTAACCCATGAAGCGATATCCGCGATAACATACTCTGCCATGTGTCCGGGATGCGTATATTCCTCAGGAGTACTTTTTCCTTCCCCTTTTCCTTCCGCTTCAATGAAAAGGTGATAAAGTTTGGGATAGAGCTTGTATTCTATATTGGACTTAGCCGCCAAGGCTGTTTTCCAATTATTAAAATCTTGCACCGTGACCTGGTAATCGCGTTGGCCTTGCAGAATCAGTATAGGTTTTTCAATAGATTTAGCCATCTCTGCTGGATTATATCCCCGCAGGTCCAACCAGTAACTGGCAGGGGAGCCAAAGGGTAAAGTTGAGGAAGGTGAATTAAGTGACAAATCCTTGGATTTGACATTTTGAACCTGTTCCTTGACTTGTGCCAGCATGGTTGCAGCCTTTTTACCCGATTCTCCTGGAAGGGAAGCAATATAAGTGAGTTGATCCAACATCGTATCTTCCATAGGTCGGGTCAATCCAGCCATGATAATATACCCTGCGGCATTGGGATTCGCTTTGGCAATCCGGGGCATCAGCATTCCCCCCAGACTATGACCCAGGATAAAAATTTTTCCGGGATTAATTTTCTCTGCGGATTTCACATAATTCACCGCCGCATTCACGTCATCCAAGGTTTCTTCTTTGACGGTGATACTATTTTGCATAGCCGCCATTTTCATTGGATATTCCTTGGTTCTTTTTTCATACCGGAGAACGGCAATCCCTTGGGAAGCCAAACCCCACGCCAAATCCCGGAATGGTTTATTGGGTCCGATCGTCTCATCCCTATCCTGGGGTCCTGAACCATGTACCAGGATCACCACTGGAAAAGGTCCGGCGCCATTGGGAAGAGTCAAGGTTCCCGGAAGTTTCCATTCTCCCGTACCGACGGTTACTTCTTTCTCAGTAAATTTGGTTTTATCCGTAGTATCGGGTGCGGGCGGGGGAACAAAGAATAATCCGGTGACTTTTTGGTCGGCACTGAAGACAACCTTTGCATCCAATTGCGCTTTTTCAAACTGACAGGTGACAAAAATAACATCATAGGTTTGAATTTTTTCTTTCCGGGTGGTGACTATTTTTTGGTAATTCCCTGCCTGCTGTTGAATAGATTTCCAGACTTCTTTCATTTTCTCCGGAGGAAGTGCCGATTGCATAGCTCCGTCAAAATGAATGGTGGAATGATCATATTGCTCTTTCACCAAATCTTGCACTAGTTCCTTTGCCAGGGATTCAATCCCAACAGGCTCCGCGGTACCGGGAGTTTCCATGGACACTTGTACATTCTGGGAAGGAACCGCGTTTACCACTTCCTTTTCTTTGGAAGATTTGAATACAACTACGAACACTACGACAACAAGGACGATTAAAGCAATGCTAATGTATAAGTATTTCATAACGTCTCCTTTTGAGAATCCCTTCTCTATTTCGTTAATTTTTATACAACCAATAGGAATAAATAACTGGAATTAGTGAAATGGTTATTACACTCACACCCAATATAATCCAGAATACAATGGTTGGCAGCAAGGAACAGAGGATTGAAATGAATCCGCATAACACAAATAATTTTCCGCCCAGGCGATTGGTTTTATTCCACACTTCCTCATTCGACAACGTCCACGGATTACGTATCCCCATAAACCAATTTGATTTTACTTTGCCAAGATAATTGCCGATGATGATAAATAAAATACCCAGACTCACAGAAATAAGGGTATTCATAGAAAGCATTTTATAGCCCAATCCGGCAAACCCTGTATAGAAATATATTAATGTCATAAACGCCAGTAGGGCTGCCTTGACAATGTGATAGGGTTTGGCAAATTGTTCATAGCGGTCACGGCGTGGGTCAATATTGGGCAATAATAATATCAGCAGATAAATCGCCGAATTTAATATCGGAAAGAAAAAAGCGCCAAAGCCTTTGGATGACCTGCCATCCACTTCACCTTTATAGTTCCAATGGGTCGGTACCCTATCCGGGAAATGAATATAAAAATAAAGACTCGCGACAAAACTAATTAGAATTAAAGCGATAGGAAACACTTCGCTTTTGAACGTTGGTTTAATTGGATTACTCATATTTTCCTCCCCTTGGGTTTATTAAAAAAATCGTACAACTCCTGCGCCACTTCCTCGAAAACGCTTAAATTTAAGGAATAAATGATTTGTTGTCCGCGCCGTTCCGTCGTCACCAAATCTGCATTCTTTAAAACAGCGAGATGATGCGATAAGGACGGTAACGTAATGTCAAAATGAACCGCAATGTCCGATACCGGACTGTCTCCTTTCTTCAGGATTTCCAAAATCCTCCGCCTTGTTGGATCCGCTAATGCCTGAAATGTATGATTAAGTGACATAATTAGATATTTAGACAACTGTCTAATTATAACACGTCTAAATCCTTTGTCAAGTAAAAAATTTTAAATCGTTTGACAATGTGGCGAGTTCGAAGGATGCTAATGCTATAATTTTTTTAAGTATTTCTTTTCATTGCTTCTTTGATTTCTTCAAGAATAGCAATCATTTTTTCTTGATTTTCAACACTTTTACGACTTAAAGATAAACTTTCTTCAACTTGAGCAATTGCTTGTTTCTGTTGTTCTAAAGCTTGTATTTGTCTATCAACGGACTCTTTTTGCCTATTGATTGCTTCTTTTTGGCGTATGACAGATTTACGTTGCATGAATATACTCCAAAGCATAAGTGCAACGATTAAAACAACAAAAATGATCCATACCAGTCCTTCCATATTACCTCCCAATTTTAATATTATTCATTTTTAAACTTATTCAGTCGTTTTAATTTCTTTAAACTAACTTTGGAATATTCTTGATATTCTTTTTTTAATAGACGGACTAAAATCAGAAATCCATTTCCCCTTTTTATAGACTGCATAGGTTTTTGTGCCTTTGACTTATCAAGATACTTGGAAATATCTTGATTTTCATCAAATTTTTATCAAACTCATTCGCTTTCATAAAAAGTCAAACATAATCTTCAAAGTGTAACAATTATAAATTACCCATCCTGTTTCCGCCAATAGGAGATTTTATGCTATGGTATTTATTTATCAATTGCGAAGAGTTATAGGTCGGATAATACTATTTAACCAGAGTGAAGATATTAATTTATCAAGGAGAATATTATGAAATTTGAAACCAAGGCAATTCGAGTAGGGCAGGACCCGGAACCTCGAACCGGCGCGGTAATTGTCCCGGTATACCAAACATCCACGTATCAGCAACCCTCCGTCAATGAAATGCGGGCATTTGAATATTCCCGCACGGGGAACCCCACGCGGCAGGCATTGGAAGAAGTACTGGCATCTTTAGAAAACGGAAAATGGGGTTTGGCGTTTGGTTCTGGAATGGCGGCGACCACCGCGGTATTCAGTATTTTGAAAAGCGGTGACCATGTGGTGGCGTGCAATGACATTTATGGTGGTACCTATCGGTTGTTGGAAACCGTGTACAAACCATGGGGATTGGAAACCAGTTACGCCGATACGGTTAATCTCAAATCCTTTGAAAAAGCGATTCAAAAAAACACCAAAATAGTTTGGGTGGAATCACCCACCAATCCATTATTGAAATTGGTAGACATTGCCGGACTGGCGGAAATCTGCAAAAAAAAGAAAATTCTTTTGGCCGTGGATAATACGTTTGTCAGTCCCTATTTCCAGCGTCCCTTGGATTTAGGCGCGGATATCATTGTTCACAGCACCACCAAATATATTGCCGGTCACAGCGATATTGTCGGTGGAGCGGTTGTCACATCACATCAAGAATCTTATGAAAAAATTAAGTTTTATCAAAATGCGGCGGGCGCCATTCCCGGTCCTTGGGATTGTTGGTTGACCATTCGTGGAGTTAAAACACTTGCTATCCGTATGAAAGAACATGAAAAAAATGCGTTGGCGATAGCCCGATGGTTGGAAAAACATCCCAAAATTTCCAAAGTATATTATCCCGGACTGCCCAGTCATCCCCAATATAAATTAGCGAAAAAACAAATGGATGGATTCGGTGCCATGATTAGTATCGAAATCAAAGGCGGGTATAAACAAATCCTGAAATTCTCCAGCCGTCTAAAAATAATGCTTTTGGGTGAATCATTGGGAGGGGTGGAATCGCTGGTTTGTTATCCCGTCAAAATGTCTCACGCTTCCATGACCGAGAAAGAACGGTTGGAACGGGGAATTACCGATAACCTCATTCGTTTGTCCATTGGTATTGAAAATGTGGAGGATCTTAAAGAAGATCTTGCAAATGCGTTAAAATAAAATATTTCAGATCAACATATAATCCACTTGCAGTACCTATTTATCATCGTTGAAGATTGGTATAAAATTATGTAAGGAGTTCAAACAACTTAAATAATGAAAATTATTTCTTTAAGATTATATTGCTTGATTAATGTTTTTGTGTTTACTCTAACCTTGGGATTTACTCAAAATGTAACCCGATTTACGGATCGTGCTCAAAAAGCGGTGGATAAAGCTACAAATCAAGAAAATAGTGACCAGGCATCGCAGAACACAAAATTACCCAATACTCTTTCGACTTCTTCGACGGTCCCTACCACTTTTATGTTTGATGATGACTCAAAGGCTAATACTTCTACCACAGAAATCCGTGCTATCTGGATAACTCGCTGGGATTATAAGAATGCGAATGATATCAAAAAAATTGTGGAGAACTGTGCGAAATATCATCTCAATATGTTAATTTTCCAGGTACGCGGCAGCGGGACAGTTTATTATAAATCTAAAATTGAACCGTGGGCATGGGAATTGACAAGCAGTTCGGTCGGTACTCTTGGGAAAGACCCCGGCTGGGACCCTTTGCAGGTTGCGGTGGATGAAGCACATAAACACGGACTCCAATTGATAGCCTGGTTGAATACCATGCCAGGATGGGAAGGGGATGAACCGCCTCCGGATACCGTGAAACAATTGTGGAATACACATCCCGATTGGTT
Source organism: uncultured bacterium (assembly GCA_963768165.1). Classification (GTDB taxonomy): domain Bacteria; phylum UBP4; class UBA4092; order UBA4092; family UBA4092; genus CAVYHJ01. The sequence goes on from CAVYHJ010000003.1 coordinate 178,091, forward strand.
TATGCGAGATAATACCGGTGCAATTATGTTGCCCAAAGGAAAAGACCATGGTTGGTACCGGTTTATTAGTCCAACCATTCCCGCAGTGCAGGATTATATCCGTGATATTTATGTTGAAGTGGTAAAAAATTATAATGTGGATGGAATCCATTTGGATTATATTCGCTATCCGGGAGAAATCGGTGAATTTTCTTATGACTCCATCAGTTTGGATTTATTCAAGAAAAAATTTGGTGTTCCTTGGACGGAACGAAGGGAAGATTGGGCACAATTTCGTCGGGACGGTGTTGCCGCCGTGGTCACCAAGACGTATGAGGCTGTAACAGCCATCAATCCCAAAATAGAAGTCACTGCCGCCGTGATTGGAAATGTAAATTCCGCTATGAATACGCATTATTCCTCCGCGCGTCAATGGTTCTCTTCCGGGGTAATGGATATCACCATGCCCATGAGTTATACGGGAGATACGGTTAAATTTCGTCAGATGAATCAAGACCATATTCAAAATGCGTATGGCAGGTTTGTCTGTCCGGGAATCGGAATCGGGGAGAATTGGGCGAATACTCCTAAACTCTTGAATGATGAAATTCAGATTGCCCGGGAACTCGGTGGTCAGGGCGTGACCTTTTTTTCCTATCAGGGGCTATTTCCCAATCATCAACCTAACGAACTTGCTGACGATCTTCTCAAAGGTCCTTTCTCTAAATCTGCCACCATTCCCTCTCTTTATTGGAAGTAGCAAAATAGCTCGCATATTATAATTAAAACCACATAGAACCATATACTTGACAAAGTATATAGGGTTAGTATAGGTTATATGGCGAAGTAAATAAAGGAAGGATCCTATGAAATTATCAGCAAAAGGTGATTATGCGTTAAGAGCGTTAATGGATTTGGCATCTTGCTATAACCAGCGATTAGTCCAGACTCATGAAATGGCCATGAACCATGGAATACCCGAAAAGTTTTTGGAGCAAATTCTACGAGATTTAAAGAATGCGAGGATTGTGACAGCCAAGTCGGGGACTAATGGCGGGTATTCTCTTTCCAGACCACCGGACAAGATTACATTTGGTGAGGTTATCCGCTTAATGGATGGTCCTTTGGCACCTATCGGATGCGTGAGTTTAATGTATTATAATCAATGCGCGGAAGAGCCGGTATGTAAATTCCAGATGGTCATGAAACGAGTGCGTGATGCCATTGCCGATATTATTGATAATACGACTTTGGCAGATGTGACGGGAGATAATGCACCAGTTAAACCTCATCAAGAGTGTATGTATTATATCTAAAATTATATAACTAAAAATTTTCATAGAAAGTATAGAAAATCTATATACTATATATCATAAAAGGAGAAATTATATGCCAGTAACAGATGAAGTCATCAAATCGGCACAAAGAGAAAGAGAATTACTCCATGAAATTCAATCTGCAATAAAATCCATTCGATATGGCTATGTCCAAATAGTGATACAAGATTCCAAGGTGGTGCAGATTGATAAAACCGAAAAGGTTAGATTCGATAAAAGCTAACGACAATAACCAATATCTGAGAGGAAAATATGAAACTTAAAACGACGGTAAAAAATTTATTGCTTGCTGGAATAATATTCATTATAAGTACTTCTATCGGCCATGCGGCGGTGCAATTGCTAAATGTCTCATATGATCCAACACGGGAACTCTATGAAGAGATTGATGCTTCTTTCGCCAAATATTGGAAACAAAAAAAAGGACAGGATGTTACTATGCAATTATCGAACGGCGGGTCGGGAAAACAGGCGCGCGCTGTAATTGATGGGTTGGAAGCCGATGTGGTCACTCTTGGTTTGGCGTATGATATTGATGTTATTCATGACAAAGCTAATTTGCTTCCGGCAGATTGGCAAAGACGTTTGCCGAACAACAGTACCCCCTATAAATCAACCATTTTATTTTTAGTTCGCAAAGGAAATCCAAAAGGTATCAAAGACTGGAATGATTTGGTAAAACCGGGGATTTCGGTAATTACACCCAACCCCAAAACCTCCGGCGGGGCACGTTGGAATTATCTGGCAGCGTGGATTTATGCATTAAAAAATAATAATAATGATGAAAAGAAAGCCAAAGATTTTGTCGGAAAATTATATAAAAATGTAGCGGTGTTGGATTCTGGTGCGCGCGGGGCGACCAATACGTTTGTCCAGCGAGGAATTGGCGATGTCCTGTTGGCATGGGAGAATGAAGCCTTTCTGGCATTGAATCAATTGGGAAAAGATAAATTCGAGATTGTGGTACCTTCCATCAGTATTCAGGCGGAACCTCCTGTGTCTATCGTGGACAAATATGTGGACAAACACAAAACAAGAGAGGTAGCCCAAGCCTATTTAGAATACCTTTATTCACTTACAGGCCAGGAAATCGGTGCCAAACATTATTATCGTCCGCAATTGGCTTCTGTTGCGGTGAAATATGATAAACAATTCCCAAAATTAAAATTATATACTGTGGATGAAATCTTCGGGGGTTGGAAAAAAGCACAGAGTATACATTTTGATGACGGTGGGATTTTCGATCAGATTTACACGGAGGGGAAGTAGAGACGTTCCGATAGAACGTTTCTACAATAAATGCAGGTAGAATAATGAGAACTGGTGATGACAAAAGAATTTTTTAAAAAACATAGCGTTCTTCCAGGGTTCGGATTAACGTTGGGTTTGGCGGTAACCTACATGAGCCTGATTGTGTTAATTCCCTTATCGAGTTTATTTCTGAAATCTGCCACCTTGACCTGGCATAAATTTTTGGCGGAAGTAACCAATGAACGCGTCCTCGCATCTTATCGTTTGACCTTTGGCGCTTCATTGATTGGCGCGCTCATCAATGCCTTTTTTGGATTTATCGTAGCCTGGGTATTGGTGCGATATACCTTTCCCGGAAAAAAGATTATGGACGCTTTGGTGGATTTGCCATTTGCGCTACCGACGGCAGTGGCAGGTATCGCCTTAACCAGCCTCTATTCTGAAAATGGATGGATCGGACAATACCTGGCACCTCTAGGAATTAAAGCGGCTTACAACCGGTTGGGAGTGACGATTGCGTTGACCTTTATTGGACTTCCCTTTGTTGTGCGCACCTTGCAGCCAACCTTGCAGGACGTGGAAGTTGAAATTGAAGAAGCGGCGGAAAGTTTGGGTGCTAACCGCTGGCAGACATTTTCCCGAGTGATTTTTCCAACGGTCTTGCCAGCGCTATTAACTGGTTTTGCATTGGCGTTTGCCAGAGCGATTGGTGAATACGGTTCTGTCATTTTTATTGCTGGGAATATTCCATTTAAAACCGAAATCACATCCTTATTGATCGTTACGAAACTGGAAGAATTTGATTATGCCGGTGCCACTTCGATTGCCGTGGTCATGCTGGTAGTTTCATTCCTTTTGTTGTTAATCATTAATTTATTACAGTGGTGGAATGGTCGCCTGCGGGAGGAAAACGCATAATATGGCTGGCGTAATACCGACACATTCTCAAAACAGTCAGGTTCATAGTGCGTTCACCTTGTCCGAACCGCCTTTTGTCCGGTGGACATTGATTACTATTGCCCTGGTTTTCTTGGGACTCTTTTTAGTACTCCCGTTAGCGGAAGTATTTACGGAAGCCTTGAGAAAGGGAGTGGGCGTTTATCTGGATACATTCAAAGATCACGATACTCTCTTGGCGATTCGGTTGACCTTGATTACCGCGTTGGTTGCGGTTCCTTTGAATTTGGTTTTCGGTCTGGTCGCGGCATGGGCCATCGCAAAATTTTATTTTAAAGGTAAAAGTATTTTGATTACGCTGATTGATTTGCCATTTTCTGTTTCACCCGTCATTTCCGGTTTGATTTATGTCCTCATGTTTGGACTGCAAGGTTGGTTCGGCCCCTGGTTATTGGATCATAATATAAGAATTATTTTTGCAGTTCCCGGGATTATCCTGGCAACGATTTTTGTGACCTTTCCATTTGTCGCACGGGAATTAATTACCCTGATGCATGCCCAGGGAATTGAGGAAGAAGAAGCGGCAATTATTTTAGGCGCCAATGGCTGGCAAACGTTTTGGCGCGTGACGATTCCCAATGTAAAATGGGGATTGTTGTTCGGTGTGATTCTCTGCAATGCTCGTGCGATGGGTGAATTTGGCGCGGTTTCCGTGGTCTCCGGTCATATTCGTGGATTAACCAACACCATTCCGCTTCATGTGGAAATTCTTTATAACGAATATAATTTCGTTGGAGCGTTTGCAGTAGCGTCTTTATTATCTATTCTGGCCATTGTTACCCTGATTGTGAAAAGTTTCATGGAATGGAAATTTAGCGGGGAACTAAAGGCGGTCCAAAAGATCGGCGAGTAAAAGAATTATTATGAGTATCGAAGTACGAAATATTAGCAAGAGTTTTGGAACATTTAAGGCGTTGGATAACGTGAGCTTGGTCGTGCCGACGGGTGAATTAGTCGCCTTATTAGGTCCGTCTGGTTCAGGAAAAACAACCCTCTTACGCATTATTTCCGGTCTGGAATTTCCTGATGAAGGAAGCGGTCCTATCTTGTTTCAGGATGAAGATGTGGCGTCACGCAGTGTGGGTGAGAGGAAAGTCGGATTTGTTTTTCAGCATTACGCCTTGTTTCGGCACATGACGGTTTTTGAGAATATCGCTTTTGGAATGCGGGTTCTTCCGCGGAAACTTAGACCTTCCAAAGAGGAAATTAAGAATAGGGTTTTTGAATTGCTGAAACTGGTGCAATTGGATTCCCAGGCGAATCGCTATCCCTCTCAGCTTTCCGGCGGGCAAAGACAACGTGTGGCGCTCGCACGCTCTTTGGCGGTTCAACCCAAAGTACTTTTGTTGGATGAACCGTTCGGCGCGTTGGACGCCAAAGTCCGGTTGGAATTACGGCAATGGTTGAGAAAATTGCACGATGAAATTCATCTGACCAGTGTATTTGTGACACACGATCAGGAAGAGGCATTGGAAGTCTCTGACCGGGTCGTTGTCATGAATCAGGGGAAAATTGAACAAGTCGGAACACCGCAGGACGTCTTTCATAATCCGGCAACCGAGTTTGTCATGAACTTTTTGGGCACGGTCAATCTGTTTCAAGGACGGGTGGAGGAAGGGAAGGCTTATTTCGGCTCCATGGCGATGGATTATTCCGGTGGAAGCGGGTCATCGTCAACCCCAGCGCGGGTTTTCGTGCGGCCCCATGATTTTGATTTGGAATTATCAGCCAATGGAAAACCGTCTTTCCCTGCAAAAATAAATCGGATTAAAGCCGCCGGTCCCCAGGTGAAATTGGAACTCATCAGCGATCTTGGGAAAACCGTAAATGTCGAAATTTCTCATGAAAGATTTAAAGAATTGAATCTGGCGGTAGGTGGTACCATTCATGTGAGTCCGCGTGAAATTAAAGTATTTGTGAACGATTATTCCATTTAGTGCTAAGGGTGAAATGAAAGGGGGTATTTTATACAGGGTGAGTTATGCAATGAAACGTTAGACATGTCCTCAAACAGTCATCTGGGAGGACACAAAATTTAAATTTTTTGAGAATTAAACTATTTTAAAGCAGGCTGACTAGACCACTAGAGGCGAGCTTCAATTTTCAGGAGGATAAATTATGAAACTGAAGATAGCCTTGAGTGGGCTACTCATCGCCGCCATGGCATATACCATGGCAGCCGCTTCTTCAGACACGGATGTGTTGCTGGACTTGCTGGTCAAGAAAGGTGTATTGACGCAGCAGGAAGCGGATCAGACAAAAAAGGAATTAGAAGCGAAAAAGCAGGAAGAAGAAAAGAAACAAGCACAGGAAAATAAACAATATGCACCATCTACAACCCAAAAGAATTGGTTGTCAACTACGGTTCCTGGAGTGACCCTCGATGGACTCCTTCAATTGGAGTATATCCATGATGAGAATGGTACCAATACTTTCGGTAATCACCGCGCACGTATAGGAGTGGACGCTCAGCCGGATGACCATTGGGAATGGAGGATTTATACGGAATTTGGCGGTTCCGGTTCCAACTTCATTAGTTCCGCCAGTCTCAGCACCTCCGGAACTCTCACCTCGAGTACCAGTCAAAAGCAATATGCCTTTTTGCTGGATGCCTGGGTCCGTTACAAGTTTAATCAACTGGCGAATGTACAAGCCGGTCAATTCAAAATTCCATTCAGTCAGGAAAGCTTGGAAGACGATAAGTTGTTGGAATTCATAGACCGTTCTCAGATTGGGAATAGTCTGGTGCCCGACCGGGGAAATGGCAGTTTCGGACGGGATATCGGTTTACAATTTGACGGTACCTATGCCGAAAGTAGTGAACGGAAATGGGTACAATATGCTGTAGCCGTGGTTAACGGAAATGGAATTGACTATAGCGATACCAATAAAAATAAAGATGTTGTTGGACGTGTAGTCGTTTATCCATTAAAAGATTTGTCTCTCGGTGCTTCGGTATATCGAGGTCATGAGACCAGTGTCGGGTATCCACACGATGCGGAAGGCGGAGAAATAGCCTATGTCCATGATCCCTTTTTCGCAAAAGCGGAATATATTGCCGGGGTGGACAATACCACGGATAGAGACGGATGGTATCTCGAAGGCGGATACAAAATCATTCCCAAGTTACAAGTGGCTTTACGGTATGATACTTACGATGCCAACGCCGATAAATCCGGGTATAACACCGATCAAGAAACGATTGGATTGAACTGGTTTATTAACCAGAATGCCAAATTGCAGTTCAACTACATTCATCAGGTGGCCCAGGCTAATGCGACCGCGGCGAATGACCTTGCCGAAGTACAATATCAATATGCATTCTAATCAAGAAATATGGGTTGGTGGCGATAACCTCGTCACCAACCTATTTTTTAATTTATAATATACAGCTCAACAAATAAATTACATACATTTTAATCAAGTATAGTAGGATTTTTTGTCTAAATATGCTATAAAAATAGTGGTATTCTTAAAACGTATTTAATTAAAAAAGGAGCGTATATGTCGAAGATTTACAATAATATTACTGAAACAATAGGTAACACACCGCTGGTTCGTTTGAACCGTGTTCCCAAAGATTACGGGGTAGTAGCGGATATTTTATTGAAACTGGAGTTCTTCAATCCCTTGTCTTCCGTCAAAGATCGGATTGGTATTGCCATGATTGAAGCCGCGGAAAAAGCCGGTAAAATAACCCCCGGCAAATCGGTTTTGGTGGAACCCACCTCCGGCAATACCGGAATCGGTTTAGCGTTTGTCGCTGCCGCCAAAGGATATAAATTAGTCCTCACCATGCCCGATACCATGAGCTTGGAACGAAAAAAAATATTAAAAGTTCTTGGCGCGTATGTCGTACTAACCGAAGGAACCAAGGGAATGAATGGGGCGATTGCCAAAGCAGATGAACTTGCCAAACTTATCCCCAACTCGTTTATCCCACAACAATTTAAGAATCCCGCCAACCCCGATATTCACCGCAAAACCACTGCTGAAGAAATATGGAAAGATACCGATGGGAAAGTGGATATTCTTGTTTCAGGTGTCGGAACCGGTGGAACCATTACCGGTGTCGCGCAGGTCATTAAACAACGCAAACCCTCTTTTAAAGCGATCGCGGTTGAGCCGGTAGGCTCTCCGGTTCTTTCCGGCGGGAAACCCGGTCCCCATAAATTAGCGGGAATCGGCGCGGGTTTTGTCCCGGAAATTCTTGATATGAAATTGGTGGACGAAATTATTCAGGTGAAAGAAGAAGATGCCGCCATCGTCTCCAAACGTATCGCTAAAGAAGAAGGTATCCCGATTGGTATTTCTAGTGGAGCGACTACCTGGGCAGCGTTCCAAGTCGGCAAACGTCCAGAAAATAAAGGCAAGATGATCGTGGTGATTATCCCGTCCTCGGCGGAACGCTATTTATCCACCTGGCTCTTTGCGGATATTACCGGTGACAGTGACGAACCTACCATTCTCAAAGAATTGGTAAAAGCCTAGTCTTTAGGTAAGGAGTGCGACGGGTTTATTCCCTTAATATCCAATTCCAGTTGTTGTTCTTGTGCTGGTTCCATACGATGTTCTTCTTTGTCTAAGAACTTCCCTACTTTCTCCATATAGATATAAAACACAGGAGTTATGTAAAGGGTCACAAATTGAGAAAATATAAGACCACCAACTATTGCCAAACCCAAGGGTCGGCGAGATTCTGCGCCAGCTCCAATACCTAAAGCAATCGGTAGAGTTCCCATTAAAGCCGCCATTGTCGTCATCATGATTGGACGGAATCGAACCAGGCAGCCTTCGTAAACGGCGTCTGTCGGTAATAGCCCTTCAATCCGTTGAGCTTCCAGTGCAAAATCAATAATCATGATGGCGTTTTTCATGACCAAACCAATGAGCATGATGATTCCAACAAAGGCATAAATATTTAAGTCAACGTGGAAAATTAATAAAGTTAACAGGGCTCCAATTGCTGCTGATGGTAAGCCGGCTAGAATCGTGATGGGATGAATATAACTTTCATATAATATTCCTAACACTATATAGATCACCATTATAGCCATAATGAGTAATAATCCCAGCCCTTGAATGGAGGACTGAAATGCTTGAGTTGCTCCAACAAAGGTTGTGTTGATGGTCGGAGGAATAATTGACTTGGTTAATGCTTGTATTTTGTCCACAGCGTCTCCCAATGCCACCCCGGGTTTTAAATTAAAAGAGATCGTTACTGAAGGCAATTGTCCTGTATGATTAACCAACAATGCACCGGTTGCAGGCGTTAACTTAGTGACTGTGCTTAAGGGCACGAGACTTCCAGTATTGGAATGAACATAAAGAAGAGATAAGTTGGATGGATCATTAGCATACTTCGGGTCTAGTTCCAAAATCACTTGATATTGATTTTGCGGGGCATAAATCAAAGAAATTTGCCGGTACGCATAAGCACTATCTAGGGCATCTTCAATGGCTTGCGGAGAAATTCCCAGGGTCAAAGCTTTATCCCGGTCAATATCAATATTCATTACTGGATTTTGCATTTGCAAATCACTGTTAACTCCCTGCAATTCCGGCATACCCATCATTTTTTCCGTTAACTCCGCGCTTCTTTGATAGAGTTCATTGGTATTTGGTCCTTGCAAGGTTAACTGGTAGAGACCCTTGGTTACTTGACCGCCAATCTGGATACTGGGCGGATTTTGCAAATACACCCGTATTCCCGGCAAGCTATTCAGTTTTACACGCAATGTTTGAATCACATCAGAAACAGAAGGAAGGGTTTTTGTTCCAGGATAGGGAACCCTCTTGGTTTTCTGTTTTAGAGTAATAGATAACCTTCCAACATTCATGGCATTGGCTGCGCTTTTTCGCAGACCCATACTGGAATAAAATACATCCACATTCGGGTCTTGTTGAATAATAGAACAAACTTCTCTCTGTTTTTGCACCATTCCATCAAAGGAAATTCCTTGGGCGGTTTCTGTATACGCAATAATTTTATTGATATCTTCTTCCGGGATGAATCCTTTGGAGATAATCATAAAAAGATAGGCCGTTACCAATAACATCAGAAAAGAGAGTCCCAAAACAGTTTTACGGTAATTGAGTGCCCATTGGAGGCTCCATTCATACCCGCGAAGTAAAGACTCAAATCCATGCTCGAAGATTAGGTATAATCTCCCGTGATGTTCCATCGCATGAGATTTTAAAAACCGGCTGCACAACATGGGTGTCAACGTCAACGATACAAATCCCGATACCAATATGGCAGATGCAATCGTTACTGCAAATTCATGGAACAATCGGCCCAGCATCCCGCCCATAAACAAAATTGGAATAAAGACCGAGGTTAAGGAAATCGTCATGGATAATATCGTAAATCCAACTTCCTTGGATCCTTTTAAAGAAGCTTCCAAAGCACTTTCACCCATTTCGATATGCCGGACAATGTTTTCCAACATAACAATTGTGTTATCCACTACGAATCCAACGGATAGAGTCAATGCCATTAATGAAAGGTTATCCAGACTATAATTCATTAGATACATGACGGCAAAGGTTCCGATGATAGAAAAGGGTATGGCTAAACTCGGAATAATCGTGGCGTACAAATTACGCAAGAATAAAAAGATTACAAGGACTACCAATGAGATAGTCAGAATCAAAGTAAATTGGACATCATTGATTGAATCTCGAATGGTTTGTGACCGGTCATATAGCACTTGAAGATCGGCAGAGGCAGGTAATCGTTCACGAAACGCCGGCAAAAGGCGTGTGATCGAATTCACCACAGCAACTGTATTGCTACCCGGTTGACGCAGGACAGATAAAATAATCGCTCGTTGATGGGTCTTGCTGTTATAATAGGACGCTGCGACTTTATCATTCTCCACACCGTCCACTGCAGTCCCGATATCTTGCAGTCGAACGGGGTGCCCATTGCGCTCAGCGATGATGATGGGTAAATATTGAGAGGCTTCCATGGCTTGTCCATTAGCCTGAAGCAGATACGCTTGATTCGGTCCATAAAGAGTTCCCGTTGGAAGATTCACATTGGCACTCGCAATGGCTTTTTGAACATCATCAATTCCAATTTTGTTAATCGCCATCCGGTTCGGACTAACTCGAATACGGACCGCGTATTTTTGTGAGCCGTGTACATCCACTTCGGATACACCCTCAAGCATGGAAATCTGCTCTCCAATCATAACCTCGGCATAATCGTCCAATTTATATAATGGCAAGGAGGGAGAGGTGACCGCGAGAGTAAGAATCGGTTGATCCGCTGGATTTACTTTTTGAAACGTTGGCGGGGTTGGGAGTCCCGGCGGTAAAAATCCTGAAGCTTGTGTAATGGCCGCTTGCACATCCAATGCCGCTCCGTCAAGATTCCGGTCTAAATTAAAGGTAATGGTGATCTGGGTAATACCCAAAGCGCTAACAGAGACCATCTGATCAATTCCCGCGATAGTGGCAAATTGTTGTTCCAAGGGGGTGGCGACAGTCGAAGCCATCGTATTCGGACTACCCCCCGGTAACCGGGCAGTTACTTGAATGGTCGGATAATCAACATTAGGAAGGTCACTTACCGGAAGAAGGCGGTACCCCATCACCCCAAATAATAATATGGCAAACATGACCAAGGTGGTCATGATGGGGCGATGAATAAATAGTTCTATACTCATTTCTGCGTTGTATCCTTTTTGCAATTTTATTTCAGCGCTGTATACAGCACTGAAATATCTTTACGGAAAAATGACAAAAAACTACCATAGCTCCTAAAAACTGCACTATCGTAGAAAATGACCGAACGCTCATCTAAACGTAAATTAAATTATATCTTAAAATCCGTAATCTTTTCAAATTACTCATATAATTGAAAAATAGTTGACATTTGGAGAGCTGGGAAAGTCGGCAGTTTGTGTGAAATGGAACCTTTCTGCACTTATAGAAGAGTTCTTATTTTATTGATTCTATTGTAGTTATCCGTTTTTATTCCACATTGCCATTATCGGCCAATCGGATATACCCAATGTCTCCAAAAAGATCCATATAGTACTTTACAAGTAAACTGGTTTAGTAGACAAAAGTCAGGTTTTTAGTAATCATTTGTCCAAGGTAGCAGATACGGAGTACGGTGTTGGTAGGTAGGGGTCTTGAACCGATTTTGTTAGGTAGTTTTGCGCAATTCCCCTTTTTCGTATCAAAAAATCATGATTCTCTTGTTGGTTTAATAAGTCTAATGTCTTTATCAGTCTTTGACAAAAAATGGCATTTTTTCCCTCTAGTTTGGTGTTGTACCTGCGTTCATTTTTTCTTGACAATCCATTTTTGGTGATTTATACTAATTCAATTTGGGTAGATCGGTCTAATAAGGACTATTTGTTCTGTGAGGGAACAGATTCCTATAAGAGGTTTAAAAAATACAAATTATAAAAGGAGAGGGAACATGAAAAAAATAACTGTAATAATCGTTATTAGTCTCATGATGCTGATTTGTGGGTTAAGTATTATCTATGCCAGCCCGACGATAGATGGAAAATTGGATTCTGGATATACCTTGTTGTATTCCACTACTGCTAATGCAAGAACAGGATTTGGTTCAGCTAATGATTGTTCTGGGATTTATTATACCTATGATACGAGTAGTGTGTATTTCTTTATTCAAGGCAATATTGATACAAGTAGTAATAATGCTAATGGTAATGGAATAGCAGTATTCTTTGGTTCTTCTACTGCAACGAACTATTATCCTGCGGGTTATGGTTTAGGGAATTCGTCAGGTAGTAATGGTATATTTACGCAAGGTGGCAATGGTAATTTTTATTGTGATTTTACAGTGGCATCAGGTGTAGCAATTGCTGTATATCCTTCCGGTGGTTCTTATAATGCCTATGTCAATGATGCTACTTATACAGGTCCCTCATCTCCTGCTATAAATAGTGGCTATATTGGGGATATAACTTCTAGTGGCAGTAAAGTTTCAGGTGGTGCAACAGGGTACACGTGTTCTTTTAATTTTAGTGCGAATACAACAGGTTTAGGAAATAGTACAGGATTTGAAATTGCTATTTCTCGTAATGGTGGTTCTTTAGGATTGGGTAACCTAAAAGCAGGCATTATCTTACAAGCTTTTGCCATCGTATTAAATAATACAGATTACTTTAGTAATGATGGTGTTCCTACTAATTTCCCAAATGGAAATCAAGGTGGCGGTAATTGGGGAAATAATGTTAATTTTGGTGCCTCAACAGTTGATACACCTGGTCCTGATCATGTAACTACATCACCATTAGAAGATTTTCCATCCGCAGGATTTTCTGCTTCTACGCAAAGTGGTTATGGTGCGTTAACAGTTGTTTTCTCTGATACCTCTTATGGGATTATCACCGGCTGGAACTGGAACTTTGGTGACGGTAGTAGTACAACAATCCAAAACCCGACTCATGTTTATGGTGTTGTGTCAGCTCCTACTACATATAAAGTAACTTTTGTTGTAACTAACTTATTGGGTACTAGTACGGCTACAACTAATATATCGGTTACTGAAGTTGGCGCAACGGCTGCTTATACAGTGGATAAGAATAACGGTAATGGACCTTTAACAGTTACCTTTAGGGATAATTCAAGTTATCCGAATCCCAGTACCTTTACTACATGGTCTTGGGTATTTGGCGATGGGAATACGGGTAACGGTGCGACTACTTCACACATTTATTTAACAGTTACTGCACCTACAACGTATACGGCTTTTGAGATCGTATCTACTGCTTTTGGTGTAAGTAGCTCAAGTAACCAAACCATTACCATAACTGAAGCACCTTCAACGGCTGCCTTTACGGTGAATAAGAGCAGTGGAAATGGACCACTTACAGTGACATTTATGGATAACTCAGTATATCCGACAAGTAGTTCCTTTACTACTTGGAAATGGGTTTTTGGTGATGGTTATACGGCAAGCAGTGCGACTACGCAACATATTTATGCAGCGGTTACCACTACTACTAACTATACCTCTTATGAGATTGTGTCCACGCCGTTTGGTGTAAGTACTTCATCATCTCAGATTATTACTGTTGATGGTCAAGTCTCAGTTATAACTCCTACTTTGGATGGAAAGTTAGATTCTGGTTATACCTTGTTATGGTCTACGTCCGCTCCTGCCAGAAATGATTTAGGTACAGGGGATAATGTTTCAGCTGTTTATTATACCTATGATTCTAAAAGTATTTATTTCTTTTTCCAAGGTTCGCTTGATACAGTTGGTAATGGTATAGCTGCTTTATTTGGTTCTTCTGTGAGTAATGGTTATAATGCGGGTTGGCTTCTTGGTCAGGATAGTGGATCAAATAATGCTATATTTACCTTGGGCACAAATGGTTCTTCAAATAATAATGGAAATGGTAATTGGGGAATGGATTTCCCTGTTTCTGATGGTTTGTATATCGCTGGTTATGTTGGTGATAAATACCTAAATGATGCGATTTATTCAGGTAATGGAGTAACAAGTAGTAGTGAGACTAGTGGTTATATAGGTGATATAACATCAAATGGCCTTATCGTATCAGGTAGTGTATCAGGTGCTGCCGCTACATTTAATAATTCTGGAGATACTAGTGGACCGGGAAGCAGTAATGGATTCGAGATTGCATTTTCCAGAAACGGAACTTTAGGGAAATTAACAGCTGGCTCAACCGTAAGTGCATTTGGTGTTGTAGTTAGTCATACCGGGTATTTCAGTAATGACGGTGTACCTATGAATTTCCCTGTTGGTACCGTTGGTTTTGATATAAATTTTGATAGCACTGGTTCAACAGAAGGGCCTGGCCCAAATCATGTCATCACCCCCCCTCTTGAAGATGTTCCTTTTGCAGGATTTTCTGCTTCTACGCAAAGTGGATTTGGTGTGTTAACTGTTTTATTTTCCGATACGTCTTATGGAATTATTAGCAGCTGGAATTGGAATTTTGGTGACGGCAATAGTACAACCATACAAAATCCAACTCATATATATGGTACAGTATCGGCGCCAACAACTTTTGTAGTTACCTTAATCGTAAATAATTTATTAGGTGTTAGTACAGCTACAACTACAATTACGGTTAAAGAACCCGCTCCAAGTGCTGGCTTTACGGCAAGTCCGAGTTCTGGGAATGGTCCATTACCCGTAACTTTCACGGATACTTCTTTAAATAATCCTACCGGTTGGAGTTGGAAATTTGGTGACGGGAATTCAGGGAATACTCAAAATACGACCTATACGTATGCGGCAGTAGCTGCGCCGACGACTTATACGGTTCTCTTGATTGTCACCAATAGTTTTGGTACTACAACGGCAACGGGATCGATTACTGTAACGGAAGCGGCACCGAGTGCCGGGTTTACTCAGAGCGTACTTAATACCTATGGCCCATTGACTGTCAATTTTACAGATACCACGGTGAATGAAAATGGAGCTGTTAGTTGGTCATGGACTTTTGGGGATGGAAGTACCAGCAGTGCCCAGAATCCACAGCATGTCTATCTGAGTGTGCCAACGACTGCGCAATATGCTGTACAATTAGTGGTGACCACTCCCTTTGGTATGAGCAGTTCCGTTCCGCAAACCGTGACCGTGACGGAAGCCGGGCCGATTGCCGCTTTCAGTCCAAGCCCGACCAGTGGGTATGGGGCGTTAACGGTGAATTTTACCAATCAATCGAATCAATTGAACGGGTCATCCACGACGTGGAATTGGATTTTTGGGGATGGACAGATAAGTAGTGCCGAGAATCCGACCAATGTATATGCGGTTGTGGCGGCTCCAACGACCTATACTGCGAAGTTGGTTGTTACCACGAATTTTGGGATGAGTACGGCAACCACCGTTATAACGGTAACGGAACCGCCTCCCTCTGTGTCGTTGTTACAAGCACCGGCGGATAACTTAACGACCTTGAATGTTCCATTGCTCTTCTCATGGTCTTCAGCGACGGACAGCGTAGGAAGCAGTATTAATTACACGTTACGATTAGGATTAGATACTGGATTTACTTCGATGATTACAACCATTACGGGTATCTCCAGTACCAGTTACACGATCCCAAGCTTACCCACGGGTCCGGTTTACTGGGACATTCAAGCGAATAGTGTGTTTGGGTCTAGCACCTCGACCACGCAACAGGTGATTGTGTACGATACGACGGATCAGAGAGCCGTGGCCACTTCCGAGACAGTGACCTTCTATCTGGGTAACAGTCTGGAAGGAATCCTGCCTGTGACAATTGTCTTCAACACCACCAATGCCGATACCGTGACCATCACAACCATGAATACCAAAGCGCCGGGTCTTCCTAGCAATTATTACATCTCCCGGTATTGGTCAATCAACCGCTTAGGTTCGGGTGCGCTGGATGCGGCGGTGACTTTCTCGTATACCACAGTAGATTTCAATGCCAGTGGATTATCCTCCGAGACACTTTTATTCCCCGCGGATTCTACTATCACTTCGACATGGAGTTCCCTCTCGACAAATGGCATGGGGATTACGCGAGACATCGTGAATCACACCCTTACGATATCCGGTTTGAACGAATTCTCGTTATGGACACTGGGCGGTGCCGGGGGAGTTGCTGTCGAATTGTCCAACTTCACAGCGGAAAATGATGACCAATTGCCTGTTGATATTAAACACTAGTTTTTGTTAACTCTTTCCAGGAGCGGAATGATTAATTTCATACCGCTCTTTTTTTGGGGGGAGGGAATGAGTCTCTATTTCAATTCCATTGGGTAGGATTATTTAACGTTTTCCCGTCCAGGATTTTTTAGTAAAATTTATTTTCGTTAGACTATTAGACGCCGAACGATTCACCGCAGGAACAGGTGGATTTGGCATTGGGATTAACCATCTTGAAACCGGATTGCATGAGAGTGTCGTAGAAATCCAATTGAGTCCCCGCTAAATATATCGCACTCTTAGGGTCAATGATAACCTTGACATCGTGTTCTGTCACGACATAATCGTCCTTGGTAATCGCTGAATCGGCAATAAATTCAAACTTATATTGCAAACCGGAACAGCCTCCACTCAGGACACTAATACGCAAATTCTTTTTATCGGGGTCACTCTTTGTAGAATAATCTTTAATTCGTTTGGCGGCATTTTCTGTAACAATAATCATATTTCATTTCCTCCTCGCTCTATCTAATTATAGGACAAATGAGCATTTAACTCAATTATTTGACTCCTCCCTCAATCCCCTTTTTAAAAAGGGGAGACCCTTCATCTTTAACCAATCAGTCGGTTAGAAAAGAAAGGGGATGAAGCGTTTGGTTTTGGCGGCATATTCTCTATATTCGGGATAAATGGAAACGATAAGATGTTCTTCTGCTATGACCCGAATGACCAAAGCAATCGTGGCCAATACCCCTAATATACAACTTAAGAGTGATAGATGAGAAAAAATACCCGCCCAGAGAAAATAAATCGCCGAAGAATAAATGGGATGCCGAAGAAACCGGTAAGGACCCCAAGTAACCAAGCCACCCTCGGTTGGATTGGCAGCCACATGAAAACTCCGTTTACCAAAAGTTACCCTGGCCCATATCATCAAAAATACAGCTAAGACCTGGATAGTGACAGAGATATATCCTCTGCCGATAAATGAATCTGAATAAATCAATCCGAAAAGAGGAATGAGTAACAGTAGATAAGCTATCACCGAGACCTGTTTTAAACCCATTAGCAACTCCGTTTATATTGTAATCCACCAATATATGACAAAGCATTATATCTTATTTCACCCTTTAAAATTACTATATGGAATTATAAATATAAACTTGGCTCACCGGGGGGGTACTGTAGGGGGTGTTTGAGCTGGTGGAATAATGGGAGTTGTTGGTGTTACTGCAACCGGGATAACCGATGTGCGTGTTGTTGCCGGGGCAGTAGGTTTTGGGGGTGCATTCTTTTTCTTTTCTTCCTCTTCTTTCGCGGCGATTTCGCGGGCGTGTTCGAAGGTAATCCAGCCTTCCGCTTTGGAATAAACACTAAATTTCTTCTCTCCAACCTGTTTTACAAAGTGTGCCATTAAATCTTTCTTATCAAAAACTGCGCCCTCGTATCCACCTTCCATGGTGAGACATTCCGTCGGGCAGGCTTCTGTACATAATCCACAGAATAAACATTTGATTAAATCAATATCGAACTTCTCCGCCACAAACTTTTTGTCCGCCCCGCGCTCTTTCTTGATATCAATACAATCTACCGGGCAGACTTTGGCGCATAAATCGCAAACAATACAACGCGGAACATCATTAATCAATATCCCGCGGAATCGGCTGGGAATCGTTTTTCGCTCATCAGGATATTGTACCGTAGCGGTTTTTTTGAAGAGATATTTACCGGAAATTCTCATCCCGATAAAAAGACTCGCGATTCCTTTAATGGTTTTTCTAATGGGATTTTGTTTTTCTGCCATAATCTTCTAACTCTAAACTCTAAACTCTAAACCCTAAACTATTTATCTGTCCACGTCACAAAGAACTATATCTACGCTTCCCAGAATCGCTACCGCATCGGCAATCATGGCGCCTTTTGTAATCTCTGCTAGGACGCTTAGGTTACAAAACGACGGTGCTCGGCAACGCATTCGGTACGCCGATTCCCCGCCATCACTGATAATATAATATCCAACTTCCCCGCGAGGAGTTTCCGTACGGGTATACGCTTCACCTTTAGGTAATTTTAATACTCTGGGCAATTTTGCTTTAATTTCCCCTTGTGGAAATCGATCAAGCGCCTGCCGGATAATTCTTACAGATTCCTGCATTTCACGGATTCTCACAATATACCTGTCCCAACAATCACCCACAGTTCCCTTTTCACCGGAACCCACGGGAATATCAAATTCAAACTTGTCATATATGGAATAGGGATCATCTCTCCGTAAATCCCATTTCACTCCCGATGCACGTAACATCGGTCCGCTGCATCCATAATCTATGGCCATTTCTCTGGTCAATGTCCCAATATTTGCCGTGCGGTTAATAAAAATAACATTTTCAGTCAGTAACTGATTATATTCCGGGACTTTCGGTTCAAAATAATCTAAAAAAGCAGATACTCGGTCAATCCATCCGTCCGGCGCGTCAAATGCAACGCCACCTACCCGAATATAGTTATACGTCAATCGCGCGCCACAGATTTCTTCAAATAAATCCAACACCCGTTCCCGTTCTCGGAAACAATGCAGCATCGGGGTGAATGCGCCAATATCAATTCCATAAATCCCTGTCGCCAAAAGATGGCTGGCAATTCGGTTTAATTCGGATACTATGACTCGCAGATAAGAAGCGCGTTCGGGAACTTCACATTTCAATATTTTTTCAACCGCCAGGCAATAACCAAAATTTTCATTCATGGCGGCAACATAGTCTTTTCGGTCGGTATAGGGTATAAAACCACCATAGGTTACATTTTCACCCACTTTTTCCGCGCACCGGTGCATATACCCAATTACCGGGTCAACAGCACGAATAATTTCCCCATCCACACGAAGTTTTAATCGGAGAACACCATGAGTACTCGGGTGTTGCGGGCCCATGTTAAGTTCCATCTCTTCCGTTTCAATATCTTCGAGATGTGTTAATGCTTCCGATACATCCAATTCAGCCATGCTATTCCTTTATGCCCACTTAATTCCATGATAATCTTCCGGAAATTGATAATCTTTCCGCAAGGGGTGACCAATCCAGTCATCCGGCAATAAAATTCTCCGTAAATCAGGATGTCCTTCAAATCTAATTCCCATTAAGTCATAGGTTTCCCGCTCGTGCCAGTTGGCAGCGCCATAAAGAGGCACAATCGTAGGCGCTTTGGGTTCTGCCCTGTCAACAAATGCCCTGACCACCATTTTGTGATGATGCTCGACTGAGGAAAGGTGATACACCAATTCCATTTTATTATCTTTCAACCAGTCCACACCGGAAATTAAATTCAAATAATCCATCCTAATGGAAGGCTCATTCTTGAGATAACCAATAACTTCTGGAATATCCAATGGATTGACTCGAATAAAGGGTTCGAGGATTTCCGAGTTCGACTCAATGATTTTTGCGGAAAATTTATTTGTTAGGTTCTGGACTATTTCGAGTGGGGTCATATTTCATGCTTTCACGATGAAGTAAGTTTTTTTGTTGAATTTTTTCCTGGAGTTTAATAACACCTTCCAATAATTGTTCCGGTCGGGGAGGGCATCCGGGGACAAAAACATCCACCGGGATATACCTGTCCACGCCTTTCACGACATGGTACCCGTGCAAGGCATAGGGTCCGCCGCCCGTCGCACAACCGCCCATGGCAATAACATATTTCGGTTCAGGCATTTGCTCATATAACCGTTTAATCCGGTCACCCATTTTGTAAGTCACAGTCCCGGCGACAATCATTAAATCTGATTGGCGAGGGGACGCGCGAAAAACTCCGGCGCCAAAACGGTCAAGGTCAAAACCGGTGGCCGCCGTGGCAATCATTTCAATCGCACAACATGCCAACCCGAATTGCATCGGCCATAGAGAAGACGCCTTCGCCCAATTAAAGAAATCGGCAAGGGTGGTTAATATAAGTTGGTTCCCGATTCGTTGACCGGGGATTTCTCTGTTGGCGGGAATCGGCACGCCATTTTGTTGTTCACTCATAATTTATATATCTTTATCAATATTAGAATTATAGCTCTACAAAAGGTTTCCGACTTCGGGAAAGCAGTTTGATAAACGTTGAATCCTTTCAATTCTAAATTAACAAAAAGCCTTGTGTAAGTCAATTCCATCCATCCGGGTGAAATCCTGGAAAAAATAATTTGACCGAATCGGTGGAGATTTGTATAATTTATAGAGTAGAACTGCAATCATTCTAAAGGAGCGAAGTTATGGCGCATATTATTGCGGAACCCTGTGTGAATACAAAAGATACAGCCTGCGTGGAGGTTTGTCCGGTTAATTGTATTTATGACAAACCTGAATGGGATCAGTTATATATTCACCCGGATGAATGTGTGGACTGCACCCTGTGTGTTGAACCCTGTCCGGTGGATGCGATTTTTGCACAAGATGATTTGCCGGAAAAATGGAACGCGTATATTGAAAAAAATCGTGTAGCTTTCCAAACCTAAGAACTTATATCCGACTCGGTGTGGAGATTTTTAGAAGAGAGTCGTCCAGCTCTTCCGAAGGTCTCCGCCTGTGAGAATACCTACTGCCCTGCCGGGTACCCCGATGTTTAAATTCTTTCTCAATACGTTCAATAATCTGGGATTTGTTTAATTCCCAATTCGGTGCAATGCAGTATTCTCCGAATAATTCTCCCATCACCCGCTGAATCACCATTTTCGGTGGAAGGTATTCCAGAAAATCACACAGTAGGGGAAGATAATCATCCAATGTCATCACAGAAATTTCTCCCCGCTGATACTGTTGCGCCATCACGGTTTTGGGTGCGATGTACAAATGATGAATTTTACACCCCTGTAAATCCAGCCGTGCGAGAGTTTTTGCCGTTTCAATCATCATGGGATACGTATCCCCCGGCAACCCAAGAATTACATGAGCGCATACCGGTAGATTCCTTTGTTTGGTAATATCAACCGCATAGAGAAAATCTTCAAAAGTATCACCGCGATTCACCCGTGCCAGGGTTTCGTTATTCATGGATTCCAACCCATATTCCACCCATACGGTCAACCCTTTATCTCGATATGACGATATCAAATCTATTTTTTCTTCATCTACACAATCTGGCCTTGTGCCAATGGATAATCCAATAACGTCCGGTATTGAAGTGGCTTCATCATATAACGATTTCAAAGTCTCCACCGGTGCGTAGGTATTGGAATACGCTTGAAAATAGACAATGAACTTTTTCGCCTTGCGTTTTTCCCGATAAAAGTCAATTCCCCGTAAGATTTGTTCCCGGATGGGCACCCGGTTCCCCCGGCTCCCCGGGCTGAAGGACTCGTTACTGCAATAGGTACATCCACCATGCGCTTTAGTCCCGTCCCAATTGGGACAGGTAAATCCCGCGTCAATTGGAATCTTATATACCTTGAACGGAAATGTATCCCGCAGGTACTGATTAAATGTATAAAAATAAGGATGTTGTATAGTATTTAACATTAAACTTTAAACCTTAAACTTCAAACATTTTATTGTCTCTCTCATAAACGCCGGTAAATCATCCGGTTTGCGGGACGTAATCAAATTTCCATCCACGCAAACTTCCTGATCCACGTAAATGGCACCCGCATTAATTACATCATCTTTAATGGCAAAGAAGCAAGTTGCCATTCTTCCTTTTAAAATATTTGCTGAACATAAAATCCAGGCACCGTGACAAATGGAAGCAATCACTTTCCCCTTTTTTTCTGCATCCGCGACCAGTTTAATGACCGCCGGGTGCCGCCGCATCATATCCGGTGCGAACCCGCCGGGAATAATAATTCCATCAATATCCGCAACCTTTACTTTACTCGCTTCCGTATCCGCGTCCACTGGATACCCGTATTTCCCGGTATAACTTTTCTTAGTGCCGGTTCCCACCGTAATGACTTTCGCGCCCGCTTCTCTCAATCGGTAAATGGGATACCAGACTTCTAAATCCTGATAAAAATCTTCTACTAATACTGCGACAGTCTTCCCTGCTAATTCCATCGGCTCGACCTCCATACACGTTTATTTATTCTATTTTACCCTAAACCCGCCCTCAGGAGAACCGTATCACAAGCGGAATTGAAATTTTCAATTCCGCTCAGCCTCCAGTTCATGACAGCTAAATCCTTGAAAAATATCCCCTCCCTTTTCCAAAATTACCGCATCGATTCTTAAAATCATCAGAAATCATTCAAAATTGACATAGAAACAACAAACTCACCTAAAAGAATATAAAATATAGTCCCGAACCGATTCCCCACTTTTCTTCAATGGGAGATGATACGGACTTGGTACGGTGATGGTACGGAGATAACCTGGACCCAATTTTGAGATAAATTAAGCCTCTTAAATCGCAAATTTAACTATGCCAAATTGGCACATCCCGCCTTTTCGTCATTGCGATCCGAAGGCGTGGCAATCTCGTTCTTAATTTGAAACCTGAGACGAGAGACCAAAGACTTGAGACATTCTTTACCGATTTACTTAATAAGCGTTTGTCCAGCAAAACTGAAGCATAGTTAACCCATAGACATCCCATCCCCGTTTCAATTGAGTCAGTCCATTCGATGGTAGAATTAAAGGACATAAGCAATATTTTAATTGCTTAAACTAAAGATAATAAACCTTGTCTAAATACTTGAAAACTTTTGGACTTATTTCGTTCAGGTATCATATAGGTGGAAATTTCCCTTGCTGCAGTGATTTTTGCTAATCCTCCTGGATAATAACCTAATTTCTGAAGTTCTCTTTCAAGAGCTTCCCACGTTCCACCTAAAATAGAATCGGGGTTCCGATATTTAGCTTTACTTCCTAAATTAGCATCTATTCGTGGATAAACTGATTTTACTGCGGTAATATCGCCGAAAAACCATGCTTCTAATTCTTCAATAGCAATTCTATTTAATACTTGAAAGCTATTATCCTTTGAACTCCTAGACTTAGTAGTGAATCCGATACTGTGAGCAATTTCTTCTAAAGATTTTTTTAGTCTTTTACAATCGTCATTATCTAAATCGATCAAAACAACAATATAATAATCAGAATGACTAGCCCCCGATTACTGTACCACTCGTAATGTTAGTATACTCCAAGTTATGATGATTGTGGCAACTCGTAGGGAGCGTAGCGACCGAAGAGTTGCCACAGATTTCTTTAAATTCCTTGGGTGTCAAATAAGCCAAGGAACTATGGGGTCGGGTTTGATTGTACTCCTTTCTCCAATCTTCAATGATGATTTGAGCTTCCAACAGACTGGTAAATAATTCTCGATTTAAACATTCATCTCGGAACTTTCCGTGAAAACTTTCGATATACGGATTTTCCCAAGGTTCTCCAGGAGAAATATACAGAGTGGTAATCTGTTTTTTTTGTAACCAGACTTGAATGGCATTAGCGATAAACTCCGGTCCGTTGTCACTACGAATATGTTCAGGGACTCCATATTCCTTGATGACCTCTTGCAGTTCCCTCAACACCTCCCCGGAAGTGAGATACCGACCCACTCGAATCCGTAAGCTTTCCCGAGTATATTCATCCAAGAGGGTTAAACACTTCAACATACGTCCATCTGCGGTCTGGTCTTGAATCATATCCCAACTCCAGACATGATTCGGATATTCCGCTTTTCGGCGAACCCCCGTGGATAAGCCTACTCTCCGCCGTTTTCTAGCTTTCTGCTTGACTTGTAAACCCATGATTCGCATTAATCGTTGAACTCTTTTTTTATTGATCTTCCATCCTGCCTTCTGCAGTACTGCCGTGATCCGCCGATATCCATACCGAGGATACCGACGGGACAAGGTTTCTATCCGTTTCTTAAGCCGTCCCTCTATTTTATTCTCCAGGACTTTATACCGATAACTACTTCTCCCAAACTGCATCACCTGACAGGCCCGACGTACCGAACACCCTTTCTCTTCCACCAACACTTGGATCATCTTCCTCTTCGGGGACGGGCCTACCACTTTTTTGAGTTAATCTCCTTGATTAAATCATTCTCCAACAATAAGTCTGCGACTTTCTTCTTTAACCGGTTGTTCTCCTCTTCCAAGGCTTTTAACTGTTGCGCTTCCGACAAAGTCATCCCTCCATACTTCTGCTTCCACCGGTAGTAGGTCTGTTCCGTAATATTATGAACCTGACAAACTTGGGCAATGGTCTGCCCTCCTTCCACTTCTCTTAGTATCCGAAAAATCTCTTCCACTTTATGCCGTTTCTTTTGCATGGGTATATCTCCTTCTTTTGTGAAGATATACTAACATTTCAGGTGGGCTAGTTTTCGGGGGTCAGGTCAAGAAGATATCCATTTTTTGTAGCCTCTAAGGCGTTTTGGCAATTTGTCAAGAAGATCATCCTTCCCTTGATAAGGATGAATTAAAAATGAGATATCTTCCCCAAGTATTTTAGGGATTATATTGTTCAAAGCGGCTTCTGCAGAGGCTTCCTCAACTAAAAACTCTAAATGCATTTTGTTTATGTCTCTTTTTCAAGATCTAAATCTAGTTGCTCAGGCATTTTGGGTCCACCTGACTTTGTCAAAGGATCTCCAACTTCAAAATGACCTTCCATCCAAAGCTGACCAAGAAGGGCGCCATTATTAATAAAGTCCTTTATGCCTTCCATATTTGATGCCTTTCTTGCCTGAGTGTAACCCTTCTTGTCTCTGTAAAATACCCATAACTCTTCGGGACGCAACCCATTGACAAAAAATGGAGAATGAGTTGTTACCATCAATTGAGTCCTCGCTATAGCATTTCTACATTCTTCGGCTAATTCTGGCAAAAGACGCGGATGCAAATGATTTTCAGGTTCTTCAATTCCAATTAACTGAGGTGGCTCTAAGTCATAAAGTACTATTAGATAGGCTAATAACTTTAAAGTTCCATCTGAAGCAAATTTCGCAAGAATAGGCTTATCAAAAGGTGCATCCTTGATTTGTAATAATAACCGTCCATCAGCCATCAATTCCGCTTCAACTTTTTCAAGACGTGGAACTCGACGAGACAGAACTGAGAGTATTTTATCTAACCTACTGGGATGTTGTTCTTTTAAATACTGTATAACGTTTGCTAAATTATCTCCGGTAGATGATAATCTCTCTTGAGGACCCGCTTCAGGTATTGTACGAGTGTTGTCAGCTGTCAAATATGATAGGTACCAACTTGTAATAAAACGCCTTAATGCCCCTACTCTTGCATGTTTTGTAAACTGGCCTAATGTATTTACTGCAAGCATTTCACGTGAATCAAGTTTTTCTTCAATACGCTTATCTTTCTCATCAGGTTTGTCACCAGAAATTACAACACCTTCCCCTTCTTTAAAATCAAGAAATCGAAATGGTTTCCCTCTTGTTGCTCTTCTCCATTGTAACCATTCTTCTGCTACGTACGGCCCTTTTGTGCTTTCTTCAATTGCTAAATGATATGTAATTAGAGGTGATTGTGGTTTTTCTCTATATTTTAATTCTATTACTATAGGACCTTCTGACCCCCTAGTACGTAATTCTTTAAACCTATTTCGTTTGTCCCATGCCTTACGAAGCCCAACAGAAAAACATTCTGATAAAAAAGCAAAGACATCAAATATTGTTGATTTTCCACTCCCATTTGGTCCCAAAAAAACTGTCAACGGAGTAATATCTTTAAGTTCAAGATTCTGTAAAGCTCTATAATTTCTTACTCTAAGATATTCTATTCTTGGAACCATTTTAATATAATCATCTTTTTCAAACATCATCTTTTCCCTAAACAACCACTTTATATATTTTTACTGTGAATATAGTCTATTTTAACAATAACTTCAAGAAGGTTACTATGCATCTCAGATTTTTTCCCAAAAATCCGCATGTTTTATTCCACCCGTAGACCGGATTCGTTTCTCGGCTTGGGAGAGTAATTTCCTAAAATGTAAACTATTATTTAACTTCTTTAACTTTTTTGTTGCGCATCTCTTCATATAATATCCTTTTCACTGCATCAGAATTGAAATATTTTAACAGATTCAACGACGTTCATGTTAACAAAACCCAATTCTACCGAATCCGTGAGAGAAACGAAACAGATGTTTTAGCGCCTTTGATAAAGCGGTCGATGGCAAATTTCTCATTGGGTGAATGAGCCCCATCGGAATCCAATCCAAATCCCAGCATGACAATGGGTATTTTTAATTCTTCCCAAAAGGTTTTCACGACGGGAATGGAACCTCCTTCTCGGATATAGACCGGCTCTTTGCCAAAACCTGTTTTTAAGGCTTGCCGTCCTGCTTGCATCATGGGATGATGCACATCAAACAATACCGCATTGGAACCGTGGGGTTCTTGGAATTCAACTCTCACAGAATCAGGAATGAGAGAGTAAAGATGGCGGGAGACGAGTTTGCCAATTTTCTTTGCGTCCTGATTGGGGACAAGGCGAATGGTAATCTTGGCTCCGGCATACGAGGGGATAATGGTTTTCCCGCCTTCCCCGGAATACCCGCCATAAATTCCATTGATTTCAAAAGTCGGTCTTGCCCAAATCCGTTCCAGAGTAGAGAACCCTTTTTCGCCAAAAGGTTTCTTGAGATTTAATTTTTTGCACAGTTCCTTATCGCTAAACTTTAATTTTTTAATATTTTCCATTTCCCATTTTTCCAAAGGACGGACATCGTTACAAAATCCCGGTATCAGGACTTTCCCATCCCGTCCGACACATTGAGATAAAATATGGCTCAAGACCATAACCGGGTTGGCAACCGCTCCTCCGAAACTACCGGAATGTAAATCCCGGTTGGGTCCTTTGACAATAATTTCCGTATCGGCAAGTCCTCGCAATCCATAGGTTAATGCCGGAGTCTTTTCGTTATACATTCCCGTATCCGACAAGGCGATGGCGTCCGCTTTGGATAATTCTTTCTTTTCTTTGCGGATATAATTCTCCAACCCTTTCCCAGAACATTCCTCTTCCCCTTCAATCAAAAAGAGAATTTCACAAGGCAATTCGCCATGAGTTTTGAGTAAACTTTCCACCGCTTTGATATGCGCGAAAATCGGGCCTTTATCATCCGTTGTTCCCCGGCCATAAATATGACCATGGCGGATTTGCGGGTCAAAAGGCGGAGAGTCCCATTTATCGAGAGGGTCTTCCGGTTGGACATCGTAATGTCCGTAGATAATAATGCGCTTTTTCGATTTTCCTTTCTTGTGCGCCCAAACAATGGGATGACCCGAAGTCGGGATTAGCTTGGATTCAAACCCAATTTTTGTCAAATGGTCTTTGACCCAACGCGCGCAATCCTGTGTGGCTTTTTTGCGATAGCTGTGTTTACTGACGGAAGGGTGCCGCAGAAATTCTTTTAACTCTTCCAGGAACCGGTTCTTATTTTGGTCGATATAATGAAATGCTTTATCTACCATGTCGAGACTCTCCCTTACATTAAATATGCATAGTAGATTTTAACATTTTCCGACAAAACTATTCTTTTAATGCCACCGCAATCAAACGTTTTGCCTGATGGTCATATTCATGTCCATTGAAATCTCCGTAAATATCCACTTTTGAAAATCCGCTCTCTTTTAACAACTGGGATAACTCCATCGCTGAATAAAGCCGGTGCGCAAGATAAAAATCTTTCCGCTTATTCCCTTTGATATATATCCAATGATTTTCAATCCATGACCAATTTTGGGTTAGTTTCCGTTCCTGTAAATGAATAGTCCCATCGTCCAGAGCATCCCAATTGCGGGGCATGAATTTGGATGCCAACACTTCCTTGCCCATCAGGTCTATCATAAAAAGACCCCCGGGTTTTAAGGAACGATACACGTTAGCCAACACCCGTTTATCATCTTTTGGATTTTTGAAATAACCAAAAGCCGTATATAAATTGATGGCACCGTCAAAGAATGTCGTCCGATGGAATTTCCGCATATCAGCATGGATAAATTCAATATCCAGATTTTCCTTTCGAGCCAGGGATTTCGCCTTTTTTAAGTAAACCATTGTTTTATCCACGCCGGTCACTTTAAATCTCCGCCGTGCCAGTTCCAAAGAATGTCTACCTGGACCGCAACATAAGTCCAAAATCCGGTTACCCGGAGAGAGTTTTAAGAATTTTAGTATATGGTCGACTTCTTGAGGGACTACCTTCCACCGCTCTTTATTAAACATCGCAGGGGAAAAGGTTTCCCAGAATTTTGAATCATCATACCAATTTTCTATAGTTTTCATAGTCTTGTCTCTTTTATATTCATAATAATTGGGTTTATAAAAGCGAACATAAATGTGAAATTCACTTCCGCAATTACCCTTCATCCAGAAACGCCCAGAGAATTTTCCGGCTTTTTTCATCAAGTGTCTTTGGATTGGGAATATAAAACAAGTCACCTGCCACATCTCGAATGAGTAATCCTCCGCCGGGAACGGGTCTCGGCCAGTCATCCAGTTTGGTTTGGAATGTCCGTGACCCATGTTTGGTGACGACTTTCCAATTCCTAATTTCAAAATCTTCTTCCATAAGATCGATTTTGACGATTTCCAATACAAACCCCACTTCCGCCAATGCCTCTTCTATTACCCGGCGGGAGTCAGTATCCAATTCTGCCAGGGTATCAATCAGGGCTACTTCCACATCGTCTTTGTCCCTCAATGAGATATATTTCCCCGGTTCGGTCCAGGGAAAACAACAAGACACTTTCACGGCTGTCGGTTGGTCGTTTTTATACACCCAAATCTGTCCATCTTTGGCGCGCTCAATTTTCAAGAGAGTGGCAGGACTTTCCTGAATCGACTTTTCTATATTTTGTTTTTTCTCCAACACATTGGTTTCCAACATATCCTTCTCCTTATTTAATTCCGGATGCAGCGACTCTTCCGGCGCTAATTGTTTTTCTTCGCTTTTCTTTTCAAAATCCGGCATTGACTCTTACTCCTGTCTGCCCTCTCCTTACCAAGGAGAGGGGTCGGGTGAGGTTAAACAGCATAAATTTCATGCAGTTCTTGCTGCATCCGATGGAGTTTTCTATAGACTCCTTCGGGTTTGTTTAACAATTCTGCATGAGTACCTTGTTCGGTTATTTTACCATCTTCAATGACAAATAACCGATTGGCTCGGGTTAATGTCGATAACCGGTGAGCTATCGCAAACACCGTTCTCCCTTTCACCAATCGGTCCAAGGCTTCTTGGATTTTCCGTTCGGTTTCCGTATCCACACTGCTGGTAGCTTCATCTAATATCAGGATTCGAGGGTTGCATAATATTGCCCGGGCTATGGATACCCGTTGTCTCTCTCCTCCGGACAATGTATGTCCCCGTTCGCCAACCACGGTGTCATATCCATGAGCTAGTTTGCAGATAAAGTCATGGGCATTGGCGGCTTTCGCTGCCCGGATGGCTTGGTCAATCCCGGCTTCCGGTACTCCATACCGGATATTCTCCAATACAGTTCCATGAAACAGATACGGGTCTTGTAATACCATTCCCACCTGACGACGGTAATGGCCGGTATCCAGGTCTCGCAGGTCAACTCCATCAATCAATATCCTGCCCCCACTGACTTCATAAAACCGGGCAATAAGATTGATGACTGTCGTTTTTCCACCCCCGGAGGGACCTACCAAACCAACCATTTCTCCGGGAATGACTTCAAAAGAAACCCCTTTAATTACCTGCCGGACTCCATCATAAGCAAACGAGACATTTTCAAATTTCACCCTTCCCTTCACCGGGGTCAGTTGAATAGGTTCCGGTTTGTCTATAATCTGGGGTTCCGTATCCAACACCTCAAAAATTCTGTGGGCAGAACTGGTTGCCCGGTTCAACATCCTAGCCATCTGACCAATCACATCTATCGGTTGGATAAACATCGTCATGTATAATAAAAATGAGATGAATGTCCCGGCAGTTAAACTCGGTGCCACTCCTAATTTACTTGGAATAATTCTTGGGAGGGCTACCACCCAGACCGTTAACATCACGGCATGAATGGCGATCAATAAAAATGGCCAAAAGGCTGTCCAGTTGGCATGGATACTATTGAAAACATTGATGGCATCGACATTCCGTTTCCTGAATCTGGTTTTTTCATATTCCTCTTGGTTGAATGCTTTGACGACTCGAATCCCGGGAATGGTATCCGATAATACATCGGTTAAATTCGACCATTTTCGCCAGGCTTTCAAAAACAATTTCTGCATTTGTTGTCCATGCCGAAATATCGCATAAAGAAAGAGAGGCACTGGTAATGTCATGATTAATCCTAATGGCCAGTCCATATATATCAATACAATACTTAATCCAATTAACATAATCAAGGAAAGAGATACTTCCACTATACCAAAGGCTACAAAGTCCCAGATGCGGTCGGTATCGGAACTAACCCTGGTGATAATACTCCCGGTCTGTTTGCTGGAATAATAACTTACACTCAGTTTCTGCAAGTGGTTATATAAATCATCCCTTAAATCCTTGGCAACATATTCTCCCAAAACTGCCATCGTCCTAAGTCGGACCCATAAAAAGAAATGACGCAATAGGAAAATGACTCCTATCACTACAATCATCTTCCAAGCCATGTGTACAGCCTGCTGCATCGGAAGTGTTCCAGCTTGAAAGGGACGGATGACTTTATCTATCAATCGCCCGGTAATCAACGGAGGCAATAAGTTAACCATGGTCATTAGAGACGCGGCTATCATTCCCCATATCATTTGTTTCCGATAGGGTTTCAAGTATGCCAGTAACCGCCAGATGACATCTACTTTATTCCCGGTGACACTGGCTTGTGCTTCCTTGATTCCAAAAGAGATCGCATGAGTATAAACCTCATCCGGGTCATCCGAGATAACGATTCTCCCTTGTATCTGTTGTTCTAGGATATATTTGATATTTTCCATAGCACGTCGCTGCCGATGGGTATAACGCAAGACTGCCAATGCCGGCTGGTCGGGTGTCCCCAATAAAGTTAATATGGTACAACTCAATCCCGGAGTTTCCCGCAGGGCTTGGATTTGTGACCGTTGGATGCTCTCGATTTTCTTATGTCCGTTTCCATTAGCGGGATAAACAATGGCCACTTCCTCTGGTCCCAAAGCGACCCAGGTCTGGGTCAGATTTAAGGAAACATCCAAATCTGCCAGGGCATATAATTGAACCGGTTGACCCTGCCATTGGGTCTGAATCTCATTCCGAATTTCCTGCGGCAATCGGGAGGGCTGGTCCGTATACCGGTTGATGATTTCTATATTGGTATTTAAAGTCTTTTCTTGCATAAATTCCTCCCCTCCTTTGGGGGGAAATAATCCGGTTAACGTTTAGGTTTTAATTTCTGGAAATCTTCGCGCAAGATACTCATAATATAAACATCGTAATATTGGCCGTCTCGGAACAGTTCTTTGCGCAAGACTCCTTCTCGGACAAACCCGCATTTCTTATAGCATTGAATGGCGCGTTCATTAAAGCCAAAGACAAACAATTTCACCTTATGGATATTCATTTGTTCAAAAATAAATCTGGTCAAGACTCGCATGGCATCGGTTCCATACCCTTTATTCAAATAGTTTTTATCTCCTATCACAATACCCACTACTGCCCAACTGTTTTTCCAATCCACCTCATTGATACCACAACCGCCAATATAGCGTTTCTCTTTCAGAGTTTCAATGGCAAAGGGATAGGTATCTTTCTTGGTCGATATCTCCATAAACCATTTCTCCTGTTCAGGAAAAGTTATTGGAAATGGAATTCTAGTCACCAGATTCTTTTTAATCTCCGGGTCATTGATAAATTGATGTGCCAGTACCATGTCTTCTTTTCGATAATCACGTAACCTGATCTTTTGACCGGTATACATAATATTCCTCCTGGGTACTTTTTTCTGAAACAGGTTGTTCCAATATCTTCCGGATGGATGGTTCCCTTTCCTTGGTGGAAGACGAGGTGCCATCCCATTGATTCATTAAATAAAAGATACTGTTGATCTCCGGGTTTAGCATCCAGACTCCATACCGGGTAAACCATTCAAACCAGGATTTCAGTAGTGACTTCGGCTTTTTCTCCTGAGGCTTTGGTATCTGTTGGTTAAGTTCTTGTTGAGTATTGTTGGTTAAGTTCTTCATAATGTCCTCCCTCCTTTGGGAGGATGATATTCAATTTTGTTTAGTTGGGTTCTTTTTTTCTCACTAGTGACGGATTCAATGAATATTCCGGGTTATCCTCTGGATAACGCATCCAGCGGTTCCAGAATCCCCGGAACCTCCGGTTTCTCAGAATGGTAGAACAGGCGGTCCATTGATTTTTATCTACTGTAACGTTTTGATGTGTTTTCATGGTATTACTCCTTTTTATTAGATTTTTATTGCCAAACAAAAAAGCCTTGCGAGGTTTGTTCCCCTCGGAAGGCTGATATATTTGTGTCTCTTGAATATCCAGTTCTTCCTAGGGGCCGTCCTTCCAAAAATTAGTTTCTACAGTTACGTTGGTTGATTGGACCGAATGGGAAAGGACGCGAAGCCGCATTTGGCCAATAGATGACATACCAATGCCACAAAAGGCCGGTGCCATCATATCTGTTTTGTTATTTTTCATTGGAATACAGCTTCTCCTTTCCTGGATTTGTATATATTTTTTCTTGCATATATTAGTATCATTAGTTTATTGGACTTGTCAAGTTTTTTGTTTATAGGTTTTTAAGTACCTTGTCTCTCAGGAATTCTTTTCTAAAAGACCTTTAATAAAATCAATACATTTGGGATCATCCCATTTTGCGCTACCCACATGTTTCAAACTCACTTTTCCGTTGCGGGAAATTATAAAGGTAGCGGGGATGCCTTGGGTCTCATAAATCGAAGGTAAACTCCCCTGTAGGGTATAAATAGGAAAGGTATATTTTTTATCCAAAATGAATTTAGCCACAGTTTTATCATCTTCCTGGGATACGCAAACAAACACCACATCTTCTTTTTTAATTTTGTCATAAAGACTCTGGATACCGGGCATTTCCGCACGGCACGGAGGACACCAAGTTGCCCAGAAATTAAGAAATACAACTTTCCCTTTTAATTGATTCATATCGAGCATTTTCCCATCCAGTGATTTCACCGACCAGTGATAATCCGCGTCGGTGGCGGCAGGGAATTCTGGCGCATCCAGCATTGATTCCATGTGCTGACCCTTGGAGACCGTGTAAATGAGAATACCAAAAAGCCCAACTTCCAAGAGAATAGTAATTAAAAAGCCCAACCCAATACCGATGAATAAATATTTGTTAAAGAATTTCATAAAGTACCCCCTTTCCAAATTCGACTTTATTGTAATACAAAGTCTTATAAAAAACTATCTTCTTCTTTACTAAAGTCCGTTTTGTCGAGATGTTATTCTTTCGTCCGAAAATCAGGGTGTGTTAGGATTTATTCTTCCCATGAAACTGCTGTATTCATATCTCAAACAATATTGGAAATTGATAATTCTGGCCTTGGTACTGGCGGCTATCAATCAAATCTTTTCTTTATTAGACCCATTGATATTCCAGCATATCATTGATAATTATGTTGCTAAATTTAAAGAATATTCCCGGTCTCAATTTTGGCATGGAGTCGGGTTCTTGTTATCCCTGGCTGTGGGAGCAGCCATGGTCTCCCGGATAGCCAAGAATTTCCAGGATTACTATATCAATACTATCACCCAACGATTGGGGGCACAGATTTATTGCGACGGGATTGGTCATTCCCTGGGTCTTCCATATCAGGTCTTTGAAGACCAGCGCAGCGGGGAAACTCTCGGAAAATTGCAAAAGGTTAGATCCGATGTGGAAAAATTAATCTCTAATTTTATCAATATCCTGTTTACCACACTGGTCGGTGTACTGTTTGTTATGACCTATGCTTTTTGGGTGAACTGGCTGGTGGCGGTGGTTTATTTTTCCACGATTCCAATCCTCGGCACTCTCAGTTCTGTGCTCAGTAAAAAAATTAAAATAATCCAAAAGGTGATTGTCTCGGAAACTACCGCTTTAGCCGGTTCTACCACGGAATCTCTCCGGAATATTGAACTGGTGAAATCACTGGGTTTGGCGCAACAGGAAGTCCAACGGTTAAATTCAACCACGGATAAAATACTCCATCTGGAACTTAAAAAAGTCCGGTATCTGCGGACACTCAGTTTTATCCAGGGGACTTCCGTGAATTTTCTCAGGAATTGTATTCTCGGGTTGATGTTGTATTTGATTTTTGAACAGAGGATAACCTTCGGCCAGTTTTTCTCTCTCTGGATATATTCATTTTTTATTTTTGGTCCTTTACAAAGCATGGGGGATATGATTAATATCTACCGGGAGGCGGAAGTCTCTCTCGATAATTTCAAAACGATTCTGGATACCCCCAAAGATCCTAAACCGGAAGCACCGGTTACTCTGGAGAATATCAATACTTTGAAATTTGTGAATGTCTCTTTTAAGCATCAATCGGCTACGCTCAATGCTTTGACTAATATCTCCTTTGAAGTAAACCGGGGTGAAACAGTAGCTTTTGTGGGTCCTTCCGGTTCCGGGAAAACTACCCTGGTCAAATTATTGGTTGGATTATATTCACCTCAAACCGGCAATATCCTTTATAACAATTATCCCAATAAAGAAATAGATCTGGATAAAATGCGAGAAAAAATAGGGTTTGTGACTCAGGATACCCAACTCTTTTCCGGCACTATTCGGGAAAACTTATTGTTTGTAAATCCGAAAGCCGCTGATAAGGACTGTATGGATGTTCTCCAGATGGCTGCCTGCCAGAGTTTATTAGCTAGGGCGGATAAAGGTCTGGATACTTTAATTGGGGAAGGAGGGGTGAAAGTATCGGGGGGAGAAAAACAACGTCTTTCGATTGCCCGCGCCTTGCTCCGAAAACCCAATTTGCTGGTTTTTGATGAAGCAACTTCTTCTCTGGATTCACTGACCGAGGAAGAAATCACTGAAACTATTCGTGAAATTTCTACCAATCGGGATTTAATGACGATCCTCATCGCACATCGTTTATCCACCATCCTGCACGCGGATACCATTTATGTTTTGGAAAAGGGACAAATTGTGGAGTCTGGAAAACATGACGAACTCCTCGACCTGAAAGGCTTGTATTATGCCATGTGGCGACAGCAGATTGGAGAGCAGAGAATCGAGTCTCTGTTATTGAATTAAAAGTACTTTATTTCAGACGTACTGAATGACAATTATCCGATTCTGTTGCATATAACATCCAATCCTCTACAGGGACATTATTCGCATCACTCAACACCCAGAGATCGTTTAAAACAGAAACATCTGGAAAACTCAAATCAGGAGAACCTCCAAAAATAACCATCCGATTATTGGTAGAATCGTAGATGGCTGTATGATTCGCACGTGTTGTCGGTGCACTGCCGGTCGGAAACACTCGTGACCAAGCGGGAGTTCCTCCCAACCCATTTGCCGTACTGAGTACCCAGACATCATCGGAATATTGAGTTTCTGAAGAATACCCGCCAAAAATAATCATCCGATTATTGGTAGTATCATAAACGGCGGTATGATCTTCTAGTATCGGCCCAACATTTCCGGTTGTTGAAAGTTGATTCCAAGTTGGAGTACCTCCCACTCCGTTGGCATAACTAAGCGCCCACACTTCATTGGTGCGTCCGCCATCTGTGCCATAACCACCAAAAATAATCATCCTATCGTGATCCTTATCAAAGACGGCACTATGACCTTGACGCGGGGTCGGAATACTTCCGGATGTTGTTAATTGCGTCCACGCGGGAGGCGTACTATCCACTCCATTGGCATTACTCAGTACCCACGTATCATTTAAAAAAGTGTTCCCTAAATCGGGACTTCCACCAAAGATAATCATCCGATTATGCATCTCATCATAGACGGCGGTATGAGAATCCCGCGTGGTAGGAGCGCTCCCTGTCGGGAAGAGTTGCGTCCACGTAGGGGTACTCCCTTGCCAATTCGCACCCGTGAGTACCCACACATCATTTATACAAACTGTAGTTGTGGTACTAATAATTCCGCCAAAGACAATCATCTTATTATTGTTCGAATCATAAACAGCCGTATGAAAGAAACGGGGTGCCGGAGGGGTCCCGGAGGGAGCGATTTGTGTCCAAGCCGGTGTTCCTCCTACTCCATTTGCCGTGCTGAGTATCCAGACATCATTGAGAAGATCAAAACCACTGTTGAGCCCCCCAAAAATCGTGATTCGATTAATGGTAGGATCATAAAAGGAAGTATGTCCACAACGTGTTGTAGGAATACTAGTGTTTGGGGAGAGCTGAGTCCACGCAGGAGTTTGTGCTTGCGTTATCGCATAAGGCATAGTTAATAGAATAGTAATGGTAATTAAACCGGTTATAGATTTATTTAACTTCATATATCCTCCCTGTAGAAATTTATTGAAATAGAGTATATGAAAAGAATTAATGTTGTGGGCGATTGAAGGTTCAGAAGAATTCGGTTCAAACGACCGGAATGAACCAAACTGGTTCATCTTCCTTAAAAGATCCTTGTACTGTTACGTCACTAAAATATCAGAACATTCTAAAAATGTCAAAAATTTAGTCTTATTATGAAAGGATATATTTAAATTGGTTTTTAGAACGAGATTGTTTTGTCGTCTTAAAAAACAGGGCTCCTCGCAATGCCAAAAACTAGAGAAATATTATTTAGGAGAGAGGGAGTTGGAACCAGAAGGTAGTGCCTTTGTCGGGGTTATTGCGAGCGCCGATTTTCCCGTTATGCAGGTCAATGATTTTCTTACAGATGGCCAGACCGAGACCCGAACTTTTTTCACCACCGGTGGGTTTATTGCTCAAGCGGGCGTATTTAATGAATAGTTTTTGCGTATCTCCTTCTATGAGTCCCGGCCCGGTATCGCTCACTTCCAGAATAAGGGAGTTATTTTCGACCCGAGTCCGGAGAACGGCGGCACTGTTTTTGGTATTGAATTTAATGGCATTGCTGACGAAATTTTCAATCACCTGTTGAATTCTCGTGGAATCGGCGTTGATGGAAGGCAAATCGGTTTGCAGCTCCAATTTCAACTCAATTTCTTTGCGTTTGGCATATTCGAGATTATTTTCGTAAACCAATTTGGCAATATCGTTCAAATTCGTTTTATCGAAATCCAGTTTTAACTGGCCGTCATCCATGGCTTGGAAATCCAAGAAATCAATGATAATCTGGTGCATAGTTTCGGAGAGATATTCGATCCTCTCCACGGAAGCCCGCAGCATCTCATCCATCGATTCGGAGAGGAAAAGTTTTCTTTTTAGGATTTCCGCGTATCCCATAATTCCAGAGAGGGGATTTTTCAGGTCATGACTGGCGATACCGAGAAATTCGTCTTTTAATTGAGATAGTTTGTATAACGACAATTGGGTTTGGATACGAGCATTGGCTACGGGGAAATCTATGGGTTTGGTGACATAATCGTTAGCTCCCAATTTCAAGGCTTCGACAATATCCTCGCTCTGGTCTTTGGCGGTTACCATAATAATCGGCAGGTCAGCCATGGAATATTTTTTCCGAAGAGTGGAAAGGACTTCCAACCCACTAATAACCGGCATCATCACATCCAGCAGAACCAAGTCGTAATTTTTCTTTTCCAGCATATTGAGAGCGTTCTGGCCATCCGCGGCAGTATCCACATTATGTCCAATCCGGAGCAAACGGCGGGATAACATGTCCCGATTCATTTCGTTATCATCCACGACCAAAATCTGGCCCAATTCGATTTTGGAGTTCATACGGCTACGTTCACGAATTTGTTAATTATTTCCATCAGCCTGTCGAATTCAACCGGTTTGGTGTCGTAATCGTCACAACCCGCTTCCATGGCTTTAAGCCTGTCTGATTCCATGGCATGGGCGGAAAGACCGATGAGAGGGATTGCTTTTGTATCGGGATGAGATTTTATCCGGTGAGTAGCTTCCCACCCATCCAAGATGGGCAAACTCATGTCCATCAGAATCAGTTGAGGCGATTCGGTTTTTGCCTTCTCCACGCCTTGCTGACCGTCTACCGCAATCACAATCTCAAATCCTCTTCGCTGCAAGCGCCGCGAGAGAATATCCCGGTTCATTTCATTATCTTCGACCAATAAAATTTTAATAGCCATAAAATTATAAGTATAGTCTCATCGGGAAGGTTTTTCATTTCTTTTTTCTGGAAACGATCCCTTGGACCTGATCGCGGATTTCGCGGAGCAGTTCATCGCCTTTATATCCGCCCTTTTGGAATATCTTTTGGACATTTCCTTTGAGGTAGTCTTGTTCTTCGCGGGTGAGATCTTTGGAAGTGATGACGACCACCGGAATGAATCGCCAGGCGGGGACTTTGCGCAGTTCGGTGATAAATTCAAATCCATCCATTTCGGGCATCATCAAATCCAGCAAAACCAAACAGGGCATTTTTTCTTTCACTTTATTAAGTGCGACCCTGCCATTTTCCGCTAATTGGACCTCGCATCCTTCTTTTTCCAACATGCGTGCCACTAATTCCCTGGTTGCCGGATCATCTTCCACTACCAACAAAGGAGCGGAAGGCTGTTCTTTTTTATATTTTTTCAATACAGCCAGCAATTGGTCTTTGTCCACTGGTTTGGTTATATAGTCGGTCACCCCGAGGGCATATCCCATATTTTTGTCATCAATAACGGACAGCATAATGACCGGTATATTAGTGAGTTCGGGGTCGGATTTTAATGCTGTCAATACCGACCACCCGTCCGATTTAGGCATCATGACATCCAGAGTGATGGCCGTTGGTCGAATCGTTTTTGCTTTTTGCAATCCTTCTTCTCCACTGGAAGCCGTGGCGATATTAAACCCTTCCTTTTGCAAAAACCGGCTTAGGATGTCCAATTGTTCCAGATCATCGTCAATAATGAGAACGGTCCCTTCTTTTGCCATTGAAATCTCTGGTAAGATCTGAGTCATAACCGGCATGGTAGCCGGGATGAAAACTGCAGGTTTGGATTCCAAATCTTTATCTATGACTTCCGAAGGAAGTCGGACAGTAAACTGGGTTCCCCTGCCAAAATCGCTGGTTACGGTAATGTCTCCGCCCATCATTTCCGCAAACCGTTTACTAATAGCCAGCCCCAGTCCGGTCCCGCCAT
The DNA here is from genome assembly GCA_963768165.1 of uncultured bacterium. Taxonomy (GTDB): domain Bacteria; phylum UBP4; class UBA4092; order UBA4092; family UBA4092; genus CAVYHJ01. Next base: position 217,410 of record CAVYHJ010000003.1, read on the forward strand.
ATTTGCGGGTGGTGGAAGAATCAGCCTGAGTGAATTCTTTAAACAGATTCTGCATTTGGTCGGGAGTCATTCCAATGCCCGTATCGGTAACGCGAAATAGAATCCAGCGGTTCCCTTCCTTGAAAATCTGGGAGACTTCCAGAACCACGACACCGTTTTCTGTAAATTTACACGCGTTGCTGATGAGATTAAACAATATCTGGCGAACTTTGGTCATGTCCGCGCGCATAATTCCGATATCGAAATTATAATGTGCTTCCAAACGATTGGTGTTTTTTTTCGCCAAAGGTTTCACGGTGGTAATGACATCCTGAATCATAGCGGCAATCTCAAAATTTTCCAGATATAGCGTCATTTTTCCAGCTTCGATTTTCGACAGGTCGAGAATATCATTGATTAAAGCCAGTAAATGTTTTCCGGCTGACCGGATCTTTTCCAAGTCGGGGGTGAAGGTTTGCTGACCCAAATCTTCGGCCTCCTCCTGGAGCATTTCGCTGTACCCGATAATGGCATTGAGAGGAGTCCGCAGTTCATGACTCATTTTGGCGAGAAATTGGCTTTTGGTACGATTGGCCTCTTCCGCGATTTCTTTGGCTTCACGGAGTTCTTCTTCTTTTTGTTTACGGAGGGTCGTGTCTTCCTGAATAGCGATATAATGAGTGGGCTGACCTTCCGCGTTTTTAATCGGCGACGTGGAAGAGGATACCCAAAATTTTTCGCCATTTTTTTTCACATTGTGAAACTCGCCATGCCATTCATTTCCGGAAGAAAGAGTATTCCAAAATTCTCTATATACTTCAGGACTGGCTTCTCCGGATTTCAAGAACCGCGGATTTTTTCCCAGAACTTCTTCCAGGGTATATCCGGTGACCGCCAGTAGTTTGGGATTGACATATTCAATTTTTCCCTGTAGATTCGTGATAATAATCATACTGGGATTTTGTTCAAAGGCATATGAGAAAATCCGAACCCGGTCTTCAATTATTTTGCGGTCGGTAATATCTTCAAGAATCCCGTCAAAATATTGTACCTTCCCGTTTTTATCAGCGATGGCATTGGTAGTCAGGGAACAATAGATTGGGGTACCGTCTTTCTTTTTCATTTTCAATATTTCTTTGGCTACATTGCCTTGAGAGAATATTTTTTCACGGAACTTTTTTCGGTCAACGGCGTTTTGATATAAATCCGCAGGATTAATTTTGAAAAATTCTTCTTTACTGGCATAACCGAATATTTTCCACATGGCCGGATTCACTTCGATTAATTTTCCCATATCTTCGGGAGAGCTGCGAAAGATTCCAAAATCCAGATTGTCCAATAAAGAACGATATTTTTCTTCCGAAGTTCGCAATTCTTCTTCCACTTGTTTCCGGTTGCTCAATTCTCTTTCCAGAGAGGTTTGCGCGGCTCTTGCTTTGTGGCTAATACGAAGGGCAATCAGGGTGGTAATGACCAGTATCAGAACAAAAAATAGAATCACGGAAAACTGGGTAACATTTTGTTCAAAGTGCATCCAAGCACCCCATTGATCCAATAGGCCGGTGGCTATTCGCATCTTACCAATATGATATGTAAACAGATTTAAGGAAAGATTTTTGAAAAAGAAAAAACGGTTATATATATCCATAGAATACGTTCCATTCTTGTTAAAGACAGGTGTAAGGATATTCTACCAGAATCCTTCAGTTAGGGAAAATTAGTGAAGGGCACTTTATTTTTATTGAAGGCTGTAGAATCCGTGAGAACCGCCATCAGGTCAGTATAAAGGTTTTCGGTCACCAGTTCGCCGAAGACGTGCACTCCCGGTAATTTCCAGTCTTCTTTTCGAATAAATAATTTAAAGAAACCGTCTAAGCCACGGATAATCCTGGTGTTGGCATTATTTTAGTAGGGTGCTCGCCCGACTTTCCTAATGAAAAGGTATGTTTATATTTTCACCGCGGAGGAGCGGGATTTTCGACTTACCTCATCAGCCGTTACTTCGCGGCCCAGCGTATCCGAGAGATAAATCCCTTCGGAAATGAGCATGGTATTGAGTGCGAGTTCGGCGGTCGGTAATAATGCCACCCGGCCTTGCAGGGCGGCGATCCAATGTTGCTGCGGACTTTCATACGCATCCGCGTTCTTGCGCAGACTTTTCCAGCGATTGGTTGCGCTATTTATATTAACAGTGCTATCCAATTCAAAATCACCCACGTTCCTGTAGAATCCAAATGGATTCAGCCGGATTCCGCCTTCGCTTCCAACAATACTCGACCCTTCCAGTGTATTGAGATGGATTGCCCAGGATTCGATAATGTCCAGCGTAAGGTTATCCGCGAACCGGACAAATCCCAATCCTAATTCTTCCACGTTGTATCCGCTTAATTTTTTGCGTTCCGAATCCATTTCTATTTCCTGATACGTTTTCCCGGTAATGCGGAGAACTTTGGGATTTCCCAATAAATACAGCATAATCGCAATGTGATAGACACCTACATCGTATAACGCACCACCCGCGGAAATATGTTTTTGCACGAAATTGGGAGTCGCGTAGCCATCCACATAAGGTCTTCCCCGCCGGCGGAACCCGGTGGAGCGGGCGTGATACACCTTTCCCAAATATTTTCCATCAATGAAAGATTTGGCAATTTTGGTTTCATTGGAAAAAAGAGTGGATAACTGGATACTGAGTTTGCGTTTTTTCTGTTTTGCCGTTTTCCACATGGTGTGCGCATCACGGTAGGAACCGGCCATGGGTTTTTCACAGTAGACGTGTTTGCCCGCCGTTACAGCCGCTACAGTTACAGGTATGTGCAGATTGTTGTGCAAACAAACATCCACGGCGTCAATATCTTCCCGTTTTAACAGTTCCCGGAAATCCGTATACGCATGGGGTATTTGATAGGTTTCAGCAACCCGTTTACATTCTTTTTCATTAATATCCGCGACGGCAACTATATCCGCGCCGGTAATTTTCTTATAAGCTTCAATATGATGTTTGCCAATAATTCCGATTCCGATAATTCCAATTCTAATTTTTTTCATAGATTTCCTTTCAGTCGATTAGTTTTTTCAGATTTTCCAGACAACGTTGGGCACATTCAATAGGTGGATAGAGATAACTTTCCTGCTCGATAATGAACCAGTCTGTCCCCCCTTTGGTTTCGCAAAAAGACACGACCTCTTTCCATCTGATGTCTCCTTCCCCAATCAGGGCGTTCTTGTTGGTGGAAGAATACTCTTTCAAATGCACGGTTTTGGAACGTCCGGGATATTTTTTCAGGATATCCAATACTCCGTCTGCCGTGACCCCGCCATGCATGGCGTTTCCCGTATCGAATTGCATCAGAACTTCGGGATTGGTATTTCCATAAAATAGGTTCCAGGGATATTCCCCATCCATCATTTTAAATTCCACCGCATGATTATGATATCCAACGTGCAAGTTCTCCAGCTTTACTTTCTTCGCGAGTTCGTTAAATAATTTTGCAGTTTCCAGCCAGGCGGATTTAGAATTTGTCTTTTCTTGTGGTAAACTCGGTACAATGAGATACCGGTTCCCCAGAGTATGATTGAACTCCACGGTTTTTTTTAATTCATCACCCAGCAAGGTGTTCAGTTTGATGTGGGTTCCCGCGACTTTTAATCCCAAATCATCCAGCATTTTCTTCAATTCTTTTGCGCTATTATTATAATAGCCCGCGAATTCCACTCCTTGATACCCCATCTTGGCGACTGCTTTGAGTGTCTCCGAAAAATTGCGAGCACAATCATCACGAACAGAATATAACTGTAATGCGATTTTTATCATAATTCCTTCCTTTGTGGTTATAGTTTGATGTCGTTATAGAGGGCATGAACGATATATGGAAAGCTTATCAAATCTTTCATATTCCGTAAAGCGGCTGACAAGGATTTATAATTCATGGGATAATGTCGTGTGCAACGAATAACCAGCTTTTATGGCGAAGAGTTAAGACCACCGCGAGGGTATCCTTTGCCAAAATTGACCACCTTCGACTATGGTATATATTTAATAGTCATTGTTTTGCTTGCCATCTGGATTTTCAAAAAGTTTAAATGAATTACTTCTTGAATTTTAAAGCTGGGCAAGAAGAGCGATTATTCCATCCACAAATCGCGGGTGCCGATGTCCGGGTTTCCACTGGCTTTGATATACAAGAACAATTGCATTTTGTAACCCACCAGACTTTTTAAAACCAATTCCAAAATCCAGGCGGCGCGGGTGAGTTTAAATCCCATATTGAACAAGTCTAATTCTTCATTTAATTCGTTATCGGTTAAGAGTTGCAGAGTGGATTCCATGACTTTTGCCTGATCATCCATTCGGGCGGGGAAATCTTCCGGTTTCATTTGCAGGGTATGTTTCATGGCTTCCTGATATTTTTCACCATCCATTTTGCCAATTTTAATCCCTTCGAGGGTAACGGTAGAGGCATGGGACATATATTGCAATAGTTCCAAGGTAGAACGCTGTTTTGGCGTGGGGCGATAATCCAATGTACCGGGTTTGATTTTGGTATATAAGGATTTAATGATTCTAACTTCTCGGAGCATGGATTGTAAAAAGTATTGTTTGGTTATCATAAATCTATTATAGCAGAGTTAAGGATAGAGGAGATGGGAGAGAGCGGTAAAACAGAAAATAAGATATGCGGAAATCGACGAGGAAGAGCTTTTATTCCCAACATTGAAAAGTTCTTCTAAAGCTATTGACATAATCCAACGAATTATGTAACATTTATGTAACACTGTAGACCGGTCTACGAAAGGAGACTCGCGATATGAATAAGAATCTGTTTGAATACAGGAACCTACTTTTAAGTTTCGTTTTACTGAATATCCTGACGACGCTCTCATTTTCTCAGGGTGTAGCGGCAAACAGCAACGTGGTTGTCGTACGGTATTACCGTCTCGATAATGATTATAAAGGTTGGACGTTATGGACTTGGGGTATACCAGCTCAGAACGTTAACGTTACCAAAGAAATACAGTCATCCGGTGTTGATAAATATGGGTTGGTATTTGTAATCAATAAGAAAGATTATCACACAAATCAAATCGGTTTTTTGCCAAAATTTGGAGATTGGAAGATCAATCCCATCAAGGATGCTCCTGATAGGATTTATAATCCCAAAATGGGGCCTCAAGTGTGGATGGTCCAGGGAGACCCAACCCTTTATTCAACAGAACCGGATTTCCAAGCACTCCTTCTGCTGCATTATTATCGTTTCGATGGAAAGTATACGGATTGGAGTTTATGGACCTGGGGGGATGGAAAGGGAGATTCAAAAGAATTAATGCCCTGCGGTATGGATAAATATGGGGCGATGTTCATGGTTTATAAAACCATGTACCATCAAAAGGTGGTGGGTGTTTTGCCAAAATATCAAGATTGGAAAAAGCAAGACAACCCCGACCGGTTTTATGATCCCGGAATGGGGAATGAAGTATGGATTATCCAGGATGATTCGGTACTCTATTGTTGCGGCGGATTTCCTCTTGGCATTTTGACAACCGGTCAAAAATAATAAAGCCCTAGTCTTTCTTCCAGCACCAAAAAGAATAAAATTTATTAGTTCTTCGGGAATAAAGCTACAAGCCCTTATTGATTTATCCATCCCTATATTGATCTAACGAAAGCTTGCCACAGATTGCCAGAGTCTTGGTGAAAGAGTAGACGTTTTTCTGTCAATTCCAACCTTCTTATACGACAGTGGTTTGTCTGGATATAGAAGTTTTCAGAGTTTTGGCATGGGGACTCAAAAGAAAAGTAAATACCGTCAGATAAAGCAGGGAATCAGTCAGTATCTCCAGGTTATGTACGATAATTAAAGTTTTTGGGAACCAGTAAACCTGCATCATGGGAAAGAATCCGACCAAAACATATTGCGCCAGAGCAAGAGATATCAAGAATTGTAATTTTGTTCCTGTCCAGTTGTAATACAAAGGAAAAATTGCCAGGAAAAAGAAACTGGAACGCAGGATTTGCAGAGACAATAAAGTCCCCTGGCTCGGGATAACCAGACCCATTACTTCCCGTTTGTAAAAATCCATAATCCAAGGGGAGATACTGATTCCCATGATGTAATAGATCAAGGGGAAGGAAAGAATAATCAATCCTATTCGCCAAAGTAATTCCTTTTTGGAGAAATATTGCAGGATGGCACTGCCCTGAAACCGTTGGTCGGATTCAGGAGTTTGGCGTACCAGTACAGCGGCCAAAAAAGCGAGAAAGAGACACGGAATCGAAAAGAAAAGAAACATAGGATACGGATTGCTGTTTTTTAAGAAAAGGGCGGTTTCAATGGGAACATTCACTCCCAGACACAGGTAAATCAGTAAAAATAAAAGGAGTCCTCGTTGTAACTTGTTTCCCCGGATTTTCCGCGCCACGGCTACTGAGATACCTGCCAAAAAAAGACTTCCTATCAAGAGAATTTGTCCGATGATTTTAGGGTCTACTTGACTGGGTATGGAAGGGAGGGAGAGATGTAAGGTATTCAGCAGAGGTGCACTTATCATGTTTCCCAGGACATAGGCAATTCCAAGTAAGGGTATTTTCCAAAGCAATTCCACAATGGTTTTGAGTTTCATAAAGTCTCCTTTTTTGGCATTTCCCTAAACAGGGTTACTTGAGAAGATTAATAACCATACAAGAATATATGACTATTATTTTACTCTTACTTGATATAAAAAACAAATTTCTTATACGGGATTATAATTCTTTCAGAGGCGGAGGAATTATGTTGATTTTTGTTGTTGGGTGTTAGTCTGATAAAAGGCGATGGAGTTGGAATTTAATGAGAATTAGCACGGGGGTATAAAAGCCCGTCCCAGATAGCCAGGGTGTTGACGGAGGAGTGCAAGTCTGTAATGGAGCGCAGAGAATTTAGGGAAGCACAGTGTTGATAAATCCCGTGGTTCCGTTTCCCGCTACATTGTTCGCGCCAATGGTTGTCGAGACACTATTGTTACCTAGTATATTTCCAGAAAAGAAGTTATTTGCATTGGGAATCCATAATCCCGTATTATTGGACCAGAGAGAATTGTTTTGGATGGTATTGTTACCTCCGCTGATATAGATGCCTACTTTATTCGAGTCAAAGTTATTAGCTTCCACGCGGACTCCCCCATTCGCATTAATTCCAATCCCTCCATTTGCCCGAAGGGTATTACCACGAACCAAGGAGCCAAAGACCACGTCAATTCCATCATTGCTATTGGAGTAGACATTATTCTCTGTCAGGGTGCATCCCGAACCGGCAGAAATTCCGGTACTCAAATTACCATAGACTTCATTTTGAGTTACCAGGCATCCCGCTCCAATCGCATAAATTCCGATACTGGTATTATTGGCAACGGTATTCCCGATGAGATTGCATCCATTACTTGTATCCATATTGATGCCAATTCCGGTATTGCCATTAACATTGTTATCTTTCAGGGTACTTCCCTGACCGGCAGAAATTCCGGAACCATTATTATCGGAAACCGTATTTCCAATGAGATTACATTCATTACCAGTAATGATTCCAAGTCCATTATTACCATAAACATTATTTCCAGTTACGTTACATCCTTGCTGGGTACCAATTCCCGGGTTGGATGAGTATCCGGTGTTGATATTATTATAGACTTCATTATCGGATATCTTGCATCCGCTACCCGCTTCAATCCCATAAAAGACGTTTCTGGAAACCGAATTCCCTATGATATTACAACCATTCGAAGCATTGATTCCATAACCATTTCCAGAAATATTATTCCCCGTAATAGTACAATTATTCCCCGCTGTGTAAATCGCATTATAATAATTGCCATTTACAGTATTCCCTGTAATTCTACAATTACCATTCGTTACTTCAATACCTGTAGTTCCGTTATTGGATACATTATTTCCTGTAATATCACAATTAGTCGTCACATAAATTGCAGGGGTATCTGAAACAATTGCACTCCCATTATTCATCACTACATTATTCTTTATAATGGCACCATAGGTAACATTCGTGCACCAGATTCCGTTAGAACCGTTTTGACCGTTTTTATAAAGCAGATTGTTTTCAATCAAGCCCCCGTCTACCTTTATACCCACCACAGCACATTCCACGATTTTCACTTTGCTAATCTGCGCATACGCCGATGGCAGGTAAATCCCATTGCCATTAAAATTATAGATGGCGCCATTGGTGATAGTGATATTATCTCCTGTCGCGCTATAAATTCCATCCCCGTCGCCTTCGGACGGACAGTTGATCGTATGTCCATTCAGGTCAATGGTGACATTGCTGGTCTGGATGGTAATACCATTAAGGTTTGAAGCCGTTATCAAATCTTTGACGACAATATACGACCCTGGATTGGTGATGGTGTAAGGTGAATAGGCGATATCTATTTGACCTGATGCAAATGCAGAACCGATTAGTGAAATGGTTGCAAAAACGAATATGACTATCTTTTTGATAAAGCACCTCTCTCCAAAGTTTTAGATAAGAATAGGACTGTGAGAAAGGTTTGTCAAGAGAGGCGTCGGGAAAGGAAAGAATCCTAGTAAGTGATATTGAAAAATCCAGTAGAACCATTTCCGAGGGTATTTCCCGCGGCGGTAGATATACTCACGGTATTGTCCGTTAAACGGTTTCCAGCAATAAAGTTATGCGTTCCGGTTACGAAAATACCAGTAAGATTACTGTAAAGGGTATTATTTTCAATCGTATTATTTCCAGACACCAAGATTCCAGTCCCTTGATTAGAGCCAGTAGCTATTTGACAGAAATTACCACTAATCCTGCTATTGGAAGCAGAAATTTGAATAACATTGTTCTCCACATTATTATTCTCCACTACACTGTAGTTTGCTGTTATTCCATTTCCAGAATTATAAAATGAGTTGTTATTGCTTACCGTTGCGTCTCGACAATAAATTCCATCGGATTCATTGAATAAGAGATGATTTCCGCTTATCACAATACCATTCACACCATAAATCCCGTAACTCCCGTTATACTGAACTTTGTTATTCCGAATAATACCAGCGTTGCAATAAATCCCATAGAATCCATTTTCAGATACATTGCAATCAGAAATTGTACCACCCACTTCGCAGAAAATTCCCGAGCTTCCATTGTCAAATACATTAACCCGACTTACTTGTGCATTTAAGCTGTATAAATAAATCCCAAAGGACTTAAAATTCCGAATGGTACCATTGAAAATCGCTATATTCGCACTATTGTCATTGTCAAAATTCCCCAGGTCATTTATTCCGGTACCGGAGGAACCCACTGTGCCTGCGCCATAGAGAGTATGACCGTTGAGATCTATACTGACATTACTCGTATTGATATCTATACAATCCAAATTTTGTTTGGTAGTTAAATCTTTTACGACAAGATAGGACCCCGGTTTGCTGATGGTATAGGGTGAATAGGCGATGTCTATTTGACCTGATGCAAAGACTGTACTTGTTAAAATGAGGGTACTAAAAAGAAATGCTAAAGTTTTCATGTATTTTCTCCTTTGTAAGTTTTTATTTGTGTTTAAGGGACTACAATATTGATAAAACCCGTCGTTCCGTTACCGGCGGTATTATTGGCGGAAATGGCTGTATCTACGCTCGTGTTTCCCCGCAAGGAATTTCCCGCAAAGAAATTATGTCCACCGGAAAGCCATAATCCTGTTGAATTGGACCATAGGGAATTATTCTGAATGGTATTGTTACTCCCGCTGACATACAGCCCGACATTGTTAGAGCTAAAGTTATTGGTTTCAATGTGGTTTCCCCCATTGGCGGAAAGTCCAATATTCCCATTACTCCGAAATGTATTTCCTTGAACCAGGGAACCTGAACCCACATCTATTCCATCACTGCCATTTCCATTAATATTATTTCCCGACAAGGTGCTTCCATTACTGGCTGCAATTCCGGTAATTCCATTACTGTAGACATTATTCCCCGTCAGGGTACATCCCGATCCAGCAATTATTCCTGTACTCCCATTTCCATTAATATTATTTTCTGACAGGGTGCTTCCAGAACCAGCAACAATTCCTGTACTCCCATTACTGTAGACATTATTCCCTGTCAGGGTGCATCCCGAAACGTCAGAAATTCCGATACCTCCATTGGAGTAGACTACATTATCGGATACCTTGCTTCCGTTACTCACATAAATTCCAATAGTGCTATTATTGGCAACTGTATTCCCGATGATATTGCATCCAATATAAGCATTGATTCCGTATACATTATTAGTTACATTATTCCCCGTGATGGTGCAATTACCAAAATCTATATAAATCCCCCCATTAATACTGCCATTATTACTTACACTATTCCCTGTTATTGTGCTGTTATTTCCTACATAAATTCCTGAGTCATTGTTATTGTTCGCCACATTGTTAGCGATATCAGCAGAATAGATATTATTTGCACAGTAGATTCCGTAATTAAGGTTTTTACTAACCAGATTGTTTTCAATCAAGCCTCCATCTACGGAAATACCGTTCCCATTGCATCCCAGGACTTTCACTTTGCTAATCTGCGCTTGTGCCACAGCTAAATAAATCCCACTGCCATTAAAATTATGAATGGCACCATTGGTGATCGTGATATTATCTCCTGCATCACTATGAATCCCATCCCCAAAAGACCCTGCGGTCGTTCCCGGACCGTAGAGCGTATGTCCATTTAAATCAATAGTGACATCGCTGGTTTGAATGGTAATACAATTGACACTGGCAGGGGTGGTTAAATCTTTGACCACAATATACGACCCCGGTTTACTAATGGTATAGGGGGAATAGGCGATGTCTATTTGACCTGATGCAAAAGCAGAGCCGATTAAAGAAATAGTTACAAGAATACCGACGATTAGTTTTTTCATAAAGCACCTCGCTCAAAAGAATATATAAGAATAAGCCTGTAGGATTAGATTGTCAAGATAAAATGGGGAATGGGTGAATGGGGGAAATAACTTAATTATGAATGTTGAATTTTGAATTAAAAGAAAGGAGGGGGAAACGAAAGAGGATATAGGATTTATGATTTTGGAGCTGGGGGTAGAGATAACTATGAATTTTTAGTTTGATATAGGTCTTAGGAAGGGGTATCGGAGTAAGTCACAGATTGCTCAGGGTGTTGAATTTATTTCCCATGCAGATATTGACTTTCGATATTGAAAGTGTCATACTATGAATATGAAAAAGGTATCTATTGAATCCGTTCTGGGCGCCACCTATCCTAAAGGAAGCGAACAAATAACCATCTTTATTCCGGAAAAAGATAGAAACGGAAAAGCGATTAACCAAAAGAAATGGACGGATAACACTCTGGGTATGCTGGGAACATTATTTCGAGGTGCCACGGCTTTCCCTCCTGGAAAAGGAGTCTGGAGAGATGACTCCAAGGGTGGTAAGTTATTGTTTGAAAAGACAGTGATGGACATCAGTTATACTACTCATTCGGAACTTATGAATAAATTGAAAGGACTCCGGGAATTTCTTCATCGTTTTGGACGGGAAACTCATCAAGGAGAAGTTGGATTAATTATTAATGACACATATTATGGTATTTCTACCTACGATACCCAGGAGGAGAATCTATGAAAACAAACAGAAAGAATAAGCAGAATAAAATAGCTCGAATATTAGGCGCAGACAGGGTTGTCCATCTTAAAAGTCATGGGAAGAAGGGTCCTTTGGGCTGGTTACAACTGGCTCAAGAAGTTCAAGACAGTCTTCAATCCACCGGTGGCAGACCCAGTGTTCCAGAACGAGATATAAAACGATTGGTTCCCTTTAATGAGCATATATGGAGTCAGCTATCCAGAAAAGCAAATACTTTCAGTCGCAAGGGGAATAAGATTTCCCCGGCTCAACTGGCTGCGTTTTTGGTTGAGAAAGGATTTGCAGAGCTAAACGCCATCTCATTAAAGAAGGGCACTAAAATTTCTATTTTAGCTACGACTTCCAAGTAATATAGATTCGCAGTCCTTTAGAGGTGTTGTATGGAAAAGAAAATTAAAGCGGTAAAATTGATGCGGGATATCCGTTTGAAGTTGGGAAAGAAGTATTCCCACTCTTCCAAAACAGAATTACAAGAATTAAAAGAGAAATTTGGTCATTTACGGAAGAAAACGTCCCCCTCTCATTCCCAATAACAGGTTTTACCTGTAAATAGCCTAACCAATACGGGTATAAAACCCTACACTACCTGTAGTGTAACCCTTTATGGGTGTATACATTGACTTCCCCACCCTCTCTTGATCTAATGAAAGCGATGGATTTACAGTTTGATATTGCTCTGGCTGAGGGGTATAAAAGTAAGTCACAGATAGCCCGTGTGTTGACGGAGGAGTGGGGGTCGAAGAATCTTTATTGCCCTTCCTGTCACACCAACCAACTCCAACGCTATCGGGATAATATGAAAGTCGTGGACTTTGTCTGTACCCACTGCCGGGAAACTTATCAAATGAAAAGTACCAGTCTCCCCATCGGCAATAAAATCATGGATTCGGCGTATCTCCCCATGATTTGCTTTTCCCCCTAACTCCTAACTCCTGTATCCTATCTCCTGTTTCAAGACAACCCCCTCACTCTCCGCGCTCAAAACCTGCTGGTCATCCCCAAATTCTTTTTAACCCTCTCCTGTATCGAGAAAAGAAAATAAAAAAGGGCAGACGCTACTATCTGCCCTTTGTAGCCTTACATCGTACACTTTTTATCACGTGATAAACCCGTCTACCTAGGTAAGACGGTAAAACATAAATCTTTAGAGACTTTTTAGTTCAATTATCTGTTCAACTTGTTATTCCTTAAATTCGCCTGTTGACGGATCATATTTTGAATCTGTTTTTGAATTGAACCACGGACTACCGTTATCTTCTTTGTATACTGTCTGATTTGTTTCAGGATCTGAATCTCCGTCGCCAGTTGAGTAAAATAGACGTTCACCATCGCTTGTCCGCCTATCATTACCTTTCTCATCTTTAATGTATTCCCTAGACATTTGATACACCTCCTTTTATTTGGTGTTTAACCTCCTTTCTGTTTATAGTCTATTACTTTAAAATACAAATGTCAACAGAAAAATTTATTGTATTAAATATACATATATTTAATAATAATCTGGAAAGAAAACCATTGTCTCCTACAGCCCGTCGTGCCGGTTGGGTCGGGTGTAATATTGTCCTGCAACAATTGCCGGAGGATGGAAGATTGGACGTCAGGAAAGAAAAGAACTCATTCCTGACGCAGTTCTAAAATTACTATATTGATGCTAATTATTTTCTATTCTGGCTTTCTCGGTCCTTGAGGTGGTGTTGTAGGATTTGGTATTGGGGGTCTTTTTTTAATTGGTCCTTGTTGATCGGGTAATGATCTCGAAGGTTGAGGGATTATTGTTGGTCTAGGTTTTTTAGGTCCTTGTTTAAAACGCTCATCTGTTAATACTTTTCTCACATTTTCCTCCTTGAAACAAGATTGTAATATATTTAATGAATTTTGTCATGTAATATCATAAATTGTTGTTATATTCCATCCAATCTTCTTAGGAGTCCGGAATAATTTTAGATATTTCAACCAATTGTATCCTGCTTTTACATTCTCAAAATGACTATATATTTCTACAATTTTAATTGAATCATCAAGTATAAAATCGTAATGAAACTGATACTTTTCACATGGTTAATTGGTAATTTTTACAATCTGATTTTTTAAATTCAACTTCAGGCCATTGAATTTCGGTTTCATCATCTTTAACCAGATTTTGTCCTTGGTTTATAGCATCAGAAAACGTAGTTGATAAAGGCAGTATTCGTACAATACGGGTTTCTGAATAACCTAAAGTAATTAGAACATCCCCAACGTTTGAAATCGTTATGGCTACATGCAATAAAATTTTTTTGTTTCCAATCTGTCTATGGGTAATATGATGGGTGATATTAGCACGGGGTTTCTTCTGCCTTTTTTTATAAAAAGAATATAGCCCCATATACCGCCGAACACAATACCTAGAATTGTAACTATTGATTGGATAATATCAATATTATGTTTATTAAGATATAGGTACATCAATCCACCGATTCGTAAATTCTTTTGACCAGTTCTTTTCTTGCGTAGAAGGCTCGGCTGATGGAGCCGTGTCCTGCGCCTTTGGTTCTGGCTTGTATTAGAACGCCGTCTTTTCCTGTTAAACTTTTAAATCCCTGTGTTATTAATTTATTTCTAATGAAATCGTAGTCATCTTTGATTTGTAAGGTGATTTTATCTGTCTTTGAAAAATCAAAAGGCATTACTTTTATAAGTTCTGCTTTGTGTGCATGTTTTCCATGCCACATCACTGCACAGAAGATTAAAGCTTTTAGTTTAATCCAGCAATGGCTATTGAAAAATTCATCCTTGTTTAAATCCTCTGGGGTTAACATTGTAATTGCCATTGTCTCTTTTGGTACGAGAACACCCCTTGCATAATAAAAGCTTACAGATTTTACATCAAAAGTTAAACCATTTGGATTTCTTTTGTTGTTATTATTTAACCCAGACAATCTTTCACAAAGTTGACCTTTCCAACCTTTATTTTGTTTTCCATCTTTAAATGTTGTGATATCCCTCTCATGAGCTAATTCAATTAAATCTTTCCCAATGTACTTATTCAAGTTGGCTATTGCTTGGGGTCTTGTAATTATATTCATATAAATCTAAAGCATTTTAAACGAGTCTTCAAATCGTTTACCGACAAATCCAAATACTTCTTTTCATTATCAATACCAATGAATTTACGTTTGAGGGAGAGGGCAGAGATGCCTGTAGTGCTGGAACCGCAGAAGGGGTCAAGGATGAGGTCATTGGGATTAGAGGAGGATTGGATAATTCTGTTCAGGAGTTCCAGAGGTTTTTGGGTGGGGTGTTTGCCGAATTTCTTTTCTTCGGATTTAGGCGCGCCCATCTGCCAGACATTGCGCATTTGTTTATCCCCGTTAATCTTTTTCATCAACTTGTAATCAAAGGTATGTTTGGTGTATTTGTTTTTGCCCGCCCAGAGGATGGTTTCAGTGGAATGGGTGAAATAACGGCAGGAGAGATTGGGCGGGGCGTTGTTTTTGTACCAGATAATGTCATTAAGAATTTTATAACCCAATTGTTGGAGGGCAAAGCCGATGGAATAAATGATATGGCTCGTTCCGCTCACCCAGATTGTGCCATCGGGCTTGAGAAGGCGCTGGCATTGTAATAACCAGCGGAGATTAAAATTATGATTTTCTTCGGCTCCTTTGGATTGGTCCCATTTCCCTTTATTGACGGAGACCATCTTTC
Organism: uncultured bacterium; assembly: GCA_963768165.1. Taxonomy (GTDB): domain Bacteria; phylum UBP4; class UBA4092; order UBA4092; family UBA4092; genus CAVYHJ01. The sequence continues at coordinate 232,731 of CAVYHJ010000003.1, forward strand.
CGGCATGACAGGTGATACCGTTATTGGATAAGAAATAAGGCGGGTCGGCAAAGATAAGGTCTACACTTTCCGAAGGCATCTTTTGCATTATCTCAATGCAATCCCCATGGTAAAGAATAATGTCATAGTTTTCATTCGCGTAATATGGGGAAGGTAGATCCGTAGAGAGAATATTTTGGGGTGTAATCTTGTCAAATAAACTCTCGATGATCCGATCTTTGATCGAAATAGGAAAATGATCAAGCCATTTCAGATATCAGATTTTAGATTTCAGATTTGAGATTGAAAAGACAAGTAGTCCTATATTGGACTGAAGTCCGGAAACCCTCGGCTAAAGCCGGGTAGAATAATTTTTTCTACGGGACTTTAGTCCAATGTCATTAAGTTAAGAGAAGAGAATTTATTTTAACGGACAATGCTCGTAAGGAAGGTAATCCAAAAACCTTTGGAATACGTCTTTGTGTGATTTTCTAGAAAGAGGCTACACCAAAATTCTCAGAATCTTCTCCGAAGACCTGTTTTTTCGGATACCCTTCTTGTGGGATTTTCTTCCTCTGTGTTTCTGTCACGATTCTAGAGAATAGAGCAGATTATACCGCCCGGCGATAATTGGTTTGAGTTTGATATTTTCCAGTTAAACGTCGATGTTTCTCCTTGGAGCGGGGAAAGCTTCGCCCAGGACGGACCGGTTCCAAATGTTGGCTAAATTCCTGTTGAAGCTGTTGAAGAATCTCCTCTGGTTGAGCGCTTAAAAAAAGTTCTACCAGACGATCTTTCATCAAACCTAAACTCACATTCCGATTGATTTGATAAGTATACTTTCTACGCGGATTGACCTTTTTTAATTCTTCCTCCCCCGCGCTACATAACAGGCTCTGGAGATTGGCCACAAACATCATCGCATAAAAGTCTTGCGGGATGGTTTCCGGTCGATGTCCGCTGAATATTTCTACCTGCAATTTATTCTTCAAACGATCTGCAAAGGTCTCGGTCCCCCACCGCAAGGCATACAAATTTCCAAAGGTTTGAGTCGGATAACGTCGCTCATCGTATAACGATGTAGCGAGAATCTCTAGGGCTCCGGTGGGTAACCTCACCTTCACGAGGCGTACTCGAATTCGGGTTTCAGGCGCGAGGTTCTTCCCTTGCCCGGACAGGTATCGTCGCGCCTTCCAATTCGCGTTCCATTCCACCAAGGCACTTTCTTGATCGGAGTCCACAAAGGCTTCTACGGCCTTATTCCACTTCAAGGGACAACGCACCACAAAATGCTTTCCCAGACGTACACTCTCATACAATAAGGCAAACCAGGGGAATCCTCGATCATAGAGACTCACAATATCTTCTGCCGTATCTTTTAGATGCTGGATCGCCACCGGGGTTTCCGACGTCGCATAAGCATTTAACTCGCTCCATAACACCAGCTCATTTAAGGGATCATACCCCCATACGATCCGTCCCATGGGAACTTCCGTCTTCTGGTTATTATGTACCCCATAAAACTCCCGTACGGCCGGGGTATCCACTAAATACAAGGTGGATCCATCCACCACTTGCAGGCGAAATCCTTCCCATCGTTTCACCCGCTCGTCATTCCCGGTATAATACTCCTGTATCAAGACCCCATTCCAATCTTGAAAAAACTTCCCTTCCAATTTCTGACGCGATTGGCTGAAGGCACTTTTACTACATCCACTCCCTACTTTCTTCCCCAAAAGTTGAAAATAGTGACTTAATTCCACCCCTAAACTCTTCTTCGACAAATTGATTAAAAACAAGACCAACCCCTGAAAACTCAATTTCCTCTCCCGCGTGAAGTCTTCCGGTCGTCGTCGGTACAAGGGGGGCTGCCGGGAGACTTCTTCTAAAAATTTCTTCAATTCCTCCACAATCGTTACATTGCTCTTACGCATCGGGACACCTCTGCTTTCTCCCGCCATCACCGGGTGTCCCGGCTTCTTTTCACGACCCCCTATTATACTCCTCCATCCTCGTACATAACCAACTTTTGGGTCTATACGAAGTACGCATCCTTTTCCTTAACTTAATGACATTGGACTTTAGTCCACGGTTAATAGGGCTTTAGCCCATGATTCCTTGCACTTGTTGGACTAAAGCCAGGAAAATGTGAGAATACCCTTAAAACAACTTTCTGCGAAAGTGGAAAAATTTAAGTATAATAAAATCAATGCTTTTTCAGAGTCGTCCGGTGCGACTTTGAAAAATCGCCCATTTTACGAAAACAATAATTATACAAATGTATAATTATTCCCAAGGATTGGTTTTATGGGAGATAAATTTTTCGACACGTGTCGAAAAATTCTCATCATCTCATTGAAATCATAGGCGTGCCAAAACGACACAGCAAACTTCCACATAGCGCTTTCAAGCGGAATTGAAATTCTTAATTCCGCTCCAACGACAGTTCAAAGTTTCAAATTACTAGTTCCTATTATGGGTTAAAAAAGCGTAACATTGGCTACACACTGTCTCCGCTTTAACTCCACTCTATCTCCACTTATAGATTTTCGGTCTTTCAGCTATGATTTTCGATTATTCAAGGACAGGAGCCGGGTAGAAAGGGGGATGGAAAGCGAGCGACCACTAAACCTTTTTCAAGTGGGATACGTTAATATTATGGAAGACATTTGATGATAGCAAATCATGATTTCGTTTATTGTTCCAGCACATAATGAACAAGCAGTGATTGGCAAGACATTGCAGGCCATTCATGACGCGGCGCACGTTGTAGGTCAGGCGTATGAAATCATTGTCGTGGATGATGCTTCCACCGATGCCACAGCGGAAGTCGCCCGCCTGAATAACGCCACCGTATTGTCCGTCAACCATCGGCAAATCGCTGCCACGCGCAATTCCGGTGGACGGGCGGCGCAGGGGGAGCGATTGTTTTTTGTGGATGCAGACACGACCATCAATCCGTGTGTCGTAATTTCCGCGATGCGATACATGGATAAAGGCGCGGTGGGTGGCGGGGCAGCGGTGTGGTTTGAAGGAAGAGTGCCGCTTTACGGACAGATTTTATCTTTTGTGCTGGGAGTGGGTGCGAAACTCGTAGGATTTACCGGCGGGGCATTTATGTTTTGCACACGCGAGGCGTTTCAGGCGACGGGTGGTTTCGACGAGCGTCTTTATTGGAGCGAAGAGGGCGTATTCGCCCTGGCGTTGAAACGGGAAGGGCGATTCGTGGTGCTCTGGGAACGGGTGCTCACGTCAGGACGGCGGTTCCACACATTGTCATTATTCAAAATGCTAGCCTTTATCGCCCGCGTGGTTATTTCCCCTTTGAAAATGGTTACTCAACGCTCGTCCGTGGAAAAGATTTGGTATGATTCCGATCGTGAAAATGACGACAAAATGCCTGATTCTCTGGGCGTTCAGATATCCAACGCCATCCTATTGGTGATTTTACTAATCCAGCTCACCGGTCCAATCTGGTATTTTATTCCCTGGTCACTAACACCCCTAACAAACCCGCTCGGCAAAATCAGATTGGTTATCGGAATTTTTCTGTGTCATGTGGGACTGGTATTTTGGTTGATTGCCATTATACTTTTCGTGTGTCTTTTTCGAAAAAGGTATTGGATAGAGTGGATTAAATTGGCGGCGGTCACGGCTTTTTGTTTATGGCTGGCGTGGGATTCTACGCTAGGCGTCTTTCGGATTTGGACATGGGTTTTCTAATAGTTTCAGGTTTCAATTCCCGATTACTCGAAGACAAGGTTTCTTTAAACCCCCTTTTCGAGGTCTTTCTTGACAATCGGTTTTATCGGAAATATACTGGTTGGAGTACATCTATTCCTTCGCGCGGAAGGAAATGCGTATGCTGATGAATGTATCACGATTTGTTAAATTATTAATTCCCGTATTCCTTTTCAGTTTATTATTAACCACTCCTTTATACCCCTGGCAGACCAATGGAGTCGCTATCTGTACTGTTGCCGGTTACCAAGAATATCCCATGATTGTGAGTGACGGGTCGGGCGGTGCCATTATCACCTGGCAAGATATGCGTGGTAACTATGATGATGTTTATGCCCAGCGAATTAATTCCGCCGGGAGTACACTCTGGACGTTAAATGGAGTTGCTATCTGTACCGCCATTTATTACCAAGATAGTCCCACGTTAGTGAGTGATGGGTCAGGCGGGGCGATTATCATCTGGACGGACGCCCGAACCTTGCAAGATGATATTTATGCCCAGCGAGTAGATTCGACGGGAAGCACACTCTGGACTCTGAATGGGGTAGCGATTACCACCGCCTACAGCACCCAAGATTTTCCCACACTGATAAGTGACGGGTCGGGCGGGGCGATTATCACATGGCAGGATGAACGCAGCGGGCATTACAATATCTATGCCCAGCGGGTGAATTCAGCAGGAAGCACTCTCTGGACGTTCAACGGCGAAGCCATTAGTACCATCGCACATGACCAATATGGTCCCACAATAACGAGTGACAGTTCGGGTGGGGCGATTATCACCTGGAACGATACCCGCAGCGGGTATTACAATATCTATGCCCAACGGGTGAATTCTGCAGGAAGCACTCTCTGGACGTTCAACGGCGTAGCCATCTGTACTGCCACAAATAGCCAATTCAATCCTGTGATTGAGAGTGATGGGTCGAATGGATCGATTATCACCTGGTTTGATTTACGCAATGGGTCAACGTATGCGATTTATGCCCAACGGGTGAATTCTACGGGAAGCACGCTTTGGACCACGAATGGAGTCGCTATCTGTACTGCCGCCATTGGACAAGACTATCCCATGATAGGGAGTGACGGGTTGGGCGGAGCCATTATCACCTGGGAAGATCAACGTGATGAGGGGAATTACCATATTTATGCCCAGCGGGTAAATTCCACAGGAAGCACCTTGTGGATCACCAATGGTGTCGCCATCAGTACGGCTACAAACGAACAAGAATTTCCTACAATTGATAGTGACGGATCGGGCGGTGCTGTGATTACCTGGAATGATTATCGAAATGATACCAGCGGTCTGAACGCAACGGGAGATATCTATGCCCAGCGGGTAAATTCTAGCGGCTCCACTCTTTGGACACTCAATGGCACAGCCGTCTGTACCGCAGTGAATGATCAAAGGGCTCCCACAATAATCAGTGATGGGGCGGGCGGGGCATTTATCACCTGGGGGGATGAACGCAATGGAGCGGATTATGATATCTATGCCCAGCAGGTGAATGGGAATGGATTAGTACCTGTCGAGGATTGGTTCAAGTATGGTGGAAATAAAAAAGAGGAAATTGCAGATTTTAGATTTAAGATTGCAGATTGATTAAGAGAAGGTCTCTAGTCTCAGGTTTCAAGTTTCTAGTACAAATCAAATTAATAATGATTTCTATTATGGGGTTAATTGGGGGTGAATTAACTCCCTATTGTCTCCCTTTCAACACCGTACTTACTCTCATTGAAAGATGTCAGTGTCTTGGTAATCATAAAAAGGCAAAAAGTGTCATTCCCGACGCAATAACAATATTTTGCAACATTAATATAGATTGTTACTCTAATAATTGTTTGACAAAGGGAATGGATTTATATAGTATTTTTTGTAGCGGTTCAAATTTCCAAAACTCACAAGAGCGAGGATTGTAGCATGTCAGACGATAACAAATCACCAGAAACACAGGATAAAGAAGTATTGTTAGCCAGAGAACGTCGAAAAATTGCCGAAATGATTGGCGTGATTGCGATAATAGCAGCAGTTGGTGGGTTTATGGTTTTATTTACTGAACCGACTTGGCCAGTGACAGTTGGGGTAATTGGCGTTTTCATTATGATTGCGTTTATTGGTTCCGTGATGCTGAAACGGGGATAAAGAACCTGTTGACAATAAGTTCTCTCAGAAATATACTGGTTGAAGCCCATCTAACTCTTTGCGAGGAAGGAAATGCGTATGTCAATGAATATATCACGTTGCTTTAGATTTCTTGTTTCAGGATTCTTTTTCAGTTTATTGTTAGGGGTTCAATTATATGCCTGGCAACCCAATGGAGTCCCTATTTGTGTATCGATTCAAACGATCGGTATTAGTGCCGAGGCTCCTGCGGTCGTGAGTGACGGGGTGGGAGGTGCCATAATTGCCTGGGAGGATAACCGCGACCACGAGTACACAGATATCTATACCGAGCGTGTTGATTCCACGGGAAATACCCTTTGGACTCTCAATGGAGTGGCGATCTGCACCGACCGTTACGATTACTATCCCTCAATTGTGAGTGACGGGTCAGGGGGCGCCATTATCAATTGGATAGATACCCGGTATGGATTAGGTCATCTCTATTTCCAGCGGGTGAATTCCAGCGGTACCCCTCTCTGGGCTCTCGGTGGAGTGGCAATTTTTACCACTTATGAGGCCTATTTACCCACGATGGTGAGTGACGGGTCAGGCGGCGCCATTATCACCTGGTACGATGACCGCAATGGGTTTGGGATAGGTAATATTTTTGCTCAGCATGTAAATTCCTCGGGAAATGCTGTGTGGGCTGCCAACGGCATATCCATCGCAACCGTTGGAAATGACCAATCTCCCACAATCACAAGCGACGGGTTGGGCGGAGCGATTATCACCTGGGAAGATGGGCGCACCGGGACTACCGGTAACATTTATGCCCAGCATGTAGATTCCTCGGGAAACGCGCTTTGGACTACCAATGGCGTAGTGGTTTGTACCGCCGCCAGAAATCAATATGACCCTACAATCGTGAGTGACGGGTCAGGCGGAGCTATTATCGCCTGGCAGGATACCCGCAACGAGATATACTATAATATTTATGCCCAGCATGTAGATTCCACAGGAAACTCTCTTTGGACAACCAATGGTGTGGAAATCTGTAATGCCGACATTGGCCAATACAATACCATAATCCCTATCGTGAGTGACAGTGCCGATGGGGCGATTATGACATGGATGGATAACCGCGAAGGGGAAGCTATTTACAATATTTATTCCCAACGAGTGAATTCCACAGGAAGTACTCTCTGGAGACTCAATGGCGTGGCGGTCTGTACCGCCACAAACTACCAATATAATCCCACGATTTCGAGTGACGGGTATAACGGGGCTATCGTTACGTGGGAGGATTTTCGCAATGGATCAACCTTAAATATTTATGCCCAGCATGTGAATTCCGAAGGAAGCACACTCTGGATAAACAACGGCAGAAACATTTGTAATGTCACAAATAGCCAATACCTTCCCACAATTGTGAGTGACGGGTTGGATGGAGCTATTATCGCTTGGGATGACTACCGTTATGGACAAGAAGATTCTAATATCTTTGCCCAACGGATCAATGGTACTGGATATGTACCATATCCCTCGACTGAACTGAATGTCGTTAATTCCTCTGAGACCGTGACTTTCCATGTTGGGGATACCACGGGAGATTACCTGCCAGTCCAATTGTACTTTGTGAGCACGAGTCCGGATACGGTTACGGTAACCATGGTTGATACCACAGCGCCAAATCTGCCGACGAACCATTACATTCCTCGTTATTGGATTATTACCCCGGTGGTCACTGAAAGTAACCTGACCACTACGATAACTTTCTCGTATACAAGTTCTGATTTTCTGGCTAGCGGTGTCCCATTAGAATCGGAATTGGTTCCGTCATGGGATACAACAGGGTTGGGGAATTGGGTGTCCATCACAACAGGCGTCACCGTGGACACAGTCAATCATCAACTAACGGTCTCCGGCATCACGCATTTCTCAAATTGGACGTTGGGGGCATACAATGGTTTGGTTCCTGTGGAGGATTGGGAGCTTTATGCCGGGGATAGAGCATTAATCAAGTCTGAAGTCTCAGGTCTCCAGGTTGAAAAGATAGAATCGGGGAATAGCAGATTTTAGATTGTAGATTTAAGATTTAAGAAAAAATAACTTTCTGCGTTTGCAGAAGATTTTAAGTATAATCAAACCCGACCTCATAGTTCCTTGGCTTATTTGACCCCCAAGGAATTTAAAGAAATCTGTGGCAACTCTCCGGTCGCTACGCTCCCTACGAGTTGCCACAATCACCCAAACCTGGAGTATACTAACATTACGAGTGGTACAGAAATTGGGGGCTAGTCACCCCTAAAATAGACACTTCTTTGACTTTTCACACAGTCTGAAATGTATAATTATTCCCAACAATTGATTTTATTGAAAATAAATTATTTGACACTTGTCAAAGTATTCTCATCATCTCATTGAAAGCATAGGCGTATTGAAACAATACAGCGAACGCCCACATTCCGCTCCAAGCCCGGTAAGAGTGTAGTGTTAAAAACCACTTTTTAAAGGGTTTTTTTTGACAATCGGTTTTACCGGAAAGTATAATTAAACACGATAATTCATTCTACGCGAGGTAGGTAATGATTATGCCAATTCATGTTTCACGTTTTATCAAGGGATTCTTTTTCAGTATATTTTTGGTTACCCAAATATATGCCTGGCCGGTTATTAATGGGGTTGCCATTTGTACTGCCGCCAATCACCAAGAAGTTCCCACGATAGCGAGTGACGGGTCGGGTGGAGCGATCATCACCTGGGAGGATTTTCGGAATACAACCGCAAATCTGACGCAAGGGATTGATGTTTACGCCCAGCGAGTCAATTCGCAAGGGTCCACTTTATGGACAACCAATGGAGTTGCCATCTGCACGGCTAAAGGTGACCAGGAGAATCCCACCGTAGCCAGCGACGGGTCCGGCGGAGCGATTATTACATGGACGGATTTCCGTAATGATACTACGGATCAAATCGGACATATCTATGCCCAACGGGTTAATTCTTCAGGAAGCACCCTATGGACGCTCGATGGGGTTGCCATCTCTACCGCTTTTGAAAATCAATTCACTCCTCTAATTATGAGTGACGGGTCGGGCGGAGCGATTATTAGTTATAACCATTACGACAACGGAATTACCGGAGACGATGTTTTTGCCCAACGGGTGAATTCCACAGGAAGTACTCTTTGGGGTCTCAATGGCGTGGCTGTCTGTACTGCCGCTTATGGTCAATTCAATCTTACGATGGCGAGCGACGGAGCGGGCGGAGCGATTATCTCCTGGTCAGATGGTCGTAACGGAATAGATTCCGATGTCTATGCCCAGCGTGTTAATTCCACGGGGAGTACGCTATGGACCAACAATGGGATTGCTGTATCTACTGCCACTGGCAGCCAATCGTTTCCCTCAATTGTGAGTGACGGGTCGAGTGGAGCGATTATCACTTGGGAAGATTCCCGTAGTAATGGGTCAACTTATGCAATTTATGCCCAACGGGTTAATTCCACCGGTAGTACACTCTGGACACTCAATGGAGTTATCATTTGTACAGCCTTCAATGACCAATTCATTCCTGTGATAGCGAGTACCGGATCGGGCGGTGCCCTTATCACATGGTATGGTGAACGCGATGGGGTAAGCTATGACATCTATGCCCAAAGCATTGATTCCGCCGGGAACACACTCTGGACTCCCAATGGCGTGGCAGTCTGTACGGCTGCATATAACCAAGGCGGTCCCAAGATACTGAGTGACGGGTCAAACGGGGCAATTATCACTTGGCAGGATTATCGTAACGGGTCAACTTATAATATTTATGCCCAGCGGGTCAATTCCTCGGGAAGTACACTTTGGACACTCAATGGTGTGGCCGTCTGTACCGCCGCCAATAACCGATTCTTTCCCATGATGGTGAGTGACGGGTCGGGTGGCGCCATCATCACTTGGGAAGATGAACGCAATGGGACAAATTATGATATCTATGCCCAACAGGTAAACGATAATGGATTGGTTCCTGTCGAAGATTGGTTCGACTACGCCGGAGATATTTCTCTTTTAAAACGGGAATAACATTTTCTCAAAAGATTATTCCAAGGCAGTATCGGGAATAGATAGATTCTCAATCAAGTTGAAGGTAACAAGTTCCTGATATATCTCACTTTTTTACTTGGAAATGACGAAGATGGCCGTCAGTGCCAGGAGATTGGGTAAAAAGGTTACGACTTTCTCATTCTTTAAGAAGACTCTTTTCTCAACAAGAATATTCCGTTTACTGCAATATTCTTCAAAATCCAAGATACTTAAAAAATGCAAGTTGGGGGTATCATGCCATTCATAGGGGAGGGAAGGGGTCATGGGCGTTTTCCCTTTGAAAAACAATTGAAACCGCGCTTTATAATAGGTAAAGTTGGGGAATCCGACAATGACTTTTTTCCCGGACCGTAAAGCATCCCGTAAGACCCAGTCCGGTTTAACCAACTGCTGCAAGGTCTCGTTGAGAATGACATAATCGAAAGATTTATCCGTGTAATCAATCAACCCGGTGTCCAAATTGCCGTGAAAGACACTCAACCCACGGGCGACACATTCATAGATGGCCTTTTCATCAATTTCGATTCCCTGTCCTTTGACTTTTTTCTTTTGTACTAAAAGTTCCAAGAGCTCCCCGTTCCCGCAACCGAGGTCAAGGACAGTGGAGTTTTCTTCCACGGTATCCAGAATTACTTGATAATCCGGTTTGATAATGTCCATGCGGTTACCTTTCCCCTTGGTACACTTTTTTCAAGAAATGTTTAATCAAATGGGTTTCCTCATCCACTTCCAACAGGAACGCATCATGCCCATAGGTGGAATCAATTTCACAATAGGTGGCATCGGTCCCGGCAATTTTACAGGCTTTGACGATTTCATGGGATTGATATAAAGGATAAAGCCAATCGGACTTAAACGCCATGACCAGTACCTTTGCCTTGATACCTTGGAATGCTTCCGACAACGGTTTTCCCCGGGCGGCATCATACAAATCCATCGCCTTGGTGATATAGAGATAGGAATTAGCATCAAACCGTTTGACAAAATTATCCCCGCGATATTGAAGATAACCTTCCACTTCAAAATCCGCCGTGAACTTAAACGGCTTTTTCTCCAATTTTAACTGCCTGCCGAATTTTTCCGCCATGGACTTATCGCTCATATAGGTGATATGTCCGACCATACGCGCCACTGCCAGCCCTTTTGCCGGCACGGCTCCCTCATAATAATTCCCATCTTTCCAATGGGGGTCAGCCATGATGGCCTGCCTGCCTACTTCATTAAAGGCAATCTGCTGGGGAGAATGTTTGGGCGTTGTGGCAATCGGAATCGCGCTCTGCAGCCGGTCGGGATGCGAGACCAACCATTCCAAGACTTGCATTCCACCCATGGAACCGCCCGCGACAGTCAAGAGTTTTTTAATTCCCAGATAGTCAATCAAATATTTTTGGGCATTGACCATATCCTGAATGGTAATCAAAGGTAAATCCAACCCATACGGTTTTCCAGTTTTTGGATTCAGTGATGCCGGTCCGGTACTCCCTTTACAACCGCCGAGGACATTGGAACAAATGACAAAATACTTATCCGTGTCAAAGGCTTTCCCCGGTCCGATCATTTCATCCCACCAACCGGGTTTGCGTTCTCCGGTATGGTATCCCGCGGCATGAGCATCCCCCGTCAAGGCGTGAACGACAAGAATAGCGTTTGATTTTTGTTCGTCCAACGTTCCATAGGTCTCATAAGCCAGGATAATCGGACCCAATTTCTCGCCACATTCCAATTTCATTTCATGGGGCGGCTGGGCAAACGTGTAATACTGAGTTTCGACAATTCCCAGGCTTTCTGCTTGTTTTACCATTTCAGTAATCTCCAACCGGGGTTGGGAAATCCGACCCCTGCATAATAATTATTTAACGGCTGCTTTTAATGCTTGATCAATGTCCTCTTTAATATCGTCCACATCTTCCAGTCCAATGGACAGGCGGATATAATCCGGGGTCACTCCGGTTGCTTCCTGTTCTTCTTTGGTCAATTGTTGATGTGTCGTGGAAGCGGGATGAATGACCAGACTTTTGGCATCCACAATATTCGCCAAATGGGAGAGGAGTTTAACATTATTAATAAATTTCTTGCCAGCATCCAATCCGCCTTTGATACCAAATCCAATCAGTGCTCCATATTGTCCCTGGAGATATTTTTTGGAAAGCGCGTGGCTTGGGTGCTCTTCCAAACCGGGATAATTGACCCACGCGACCTGTGGATGAGTTTTTAAGTATTTAGCAATGGCTAACGCATTTTCGCTATGTTTGCGATGCCGCAAGGGCAAGGTTTCCAACCCTTGCAAGAAAAGAAACGCGTTGAACGGACTCAAGCAGGCACCAATATCTCGAAGGAGTTGAACGCGTACTTTAATTATAAACGCCACATTCCCCATTCCCGGAAAATTTCCGAACACATCCCAGAATTTCAGTCCGTGATAACTGGGGTCAGGTTCCGTGAATTCGGGAAATTTGCCATTGTTCCATTTGAAACTGCCAGCATCAATAATGATACCGCCAATTGAAGTCCCATGACCGCCTACGACTTTAGTGGTCGAGCCGACAATGATATCCACGCCATATTTGAAAATTTGGGTCAATCCAAAACCAAGGGTGTTGTCCACGACGAACGGGACGCCCGCTTCATGCGCGATTTTGGCAATCGCTTCAAAATCAGGGGTATCCAATTTAGGATTCCCAATGGTCTCCGCGTAAATTGCGCGGGTCTTGGGAGTAATTGCTTTTTTAAATTCTTGCGGTTTGGTGGAGTCTACAAATTTGACTGTCCTGCCTAATTTCGGAAACGTGTAATGAAACAATTGATAGGTTCCGCCATAGAGATTATTGGCAGCAACAATTTCGTCCCCGACTTGCGTGATGGCGAGTAGAGCCAATGTTTCCGCGGCTTGTCCGGAAGAGACCGCCAATGCCCCGGTTCCCCCTTCAATGGCCGCCATGCGGCGTTCAAAGACATCCGTCGTAGGATTCATAATGCGGGTATAAATATTACCGAATTCTTTTAACGCGAAGAGATTGGCGGCATGGTCAGTACTTTTGAAAACATAGGACGTAGTTTGGTAAATTGGAACGGCGCGCGCGCCGGTGGTTGGGTCGGGTGTTTCCTGCCCGGCATGTAATGCAATTGTATCTAATTTATGTTTTGACATAGACTTTCTCCTTTTTAAGTTTTATATGGATTCTTTTGATTTTCACCGTAACGGTTTAAGCCAATAACAATAACATGGTTTTTCAATAAATTTCCAATATCTCCTTTCTTCCTTAAATAAATTACTTACATTACTACAATAAAAAAACCCGCTTCCGTTTTTTCGATTCGGCAGCGGGGTTTAATTACGAGACTTTGTTGGAATGATAATGGTTACAACGGCGCCTCTTCCCTGCCGAAACGGCAACACATAGCCATGGTACACATCATCCTATTGCTTTGAATTACTTTTTTTATAATCACTCTCATACCATTCATTATACTGAAAAGCAACTCATTTTTTCAAATCCGCCTACGCCCAAGGCGTTTCCCGCTTAATTTCAGCTTCCCGTAACAGTTTTTCGGCGGCAGCTAATAGATCGCTGATTTCAAAAGGTTTTATGAAAAATTCCCTGGCACCTTTAGCCAGCCCTTCCCGCTGGTCTTTGGAATCAATCCGGTTCGCGCTCAATAAAATAATGGGGATTTGGGAAGTGCCGGGATGACTGGAAAGTAAGTTAGCCATTTCCATCCCGTCTAATTTAGGCATGGTCACATCGGAAATAATTAATTCGGGTGTATAGGAAATTGCCAATTGAACCCCTTCTTCCCCATCAGTCGCTTCAATAATTTCGTGTCCTATGGAACGGAAAACAGAAACCACAACTTTTCGGATATCTTCTTCATCGTCCACAACCAATATCTTCGCCAACCCTCGAATCTCCACTCTCAAATAAGCTTTTGATTAGTCTAGCAAAAGAGTCTGTTATATACAAGACTGGATTTTAATCAAGTTAAGGATAACAGGGAGAGCGGCATTTTGTCATAATATGTACCAAAATGTACATGCCGGGAATAGTGTTTGGGTCGTCTTTGTACTTCCTATGCTTTATCTTTACTGGACAATGTCTACTAAACCGGCCTGTTGACAGTATTATGGTACTATGTTAATTTTTTATAGAGCTGAGGTAGTCTTATGAAAAAACAGATTCGGTACTTATCTTTTTATCTTTTTTTAATTTCATTTCTATTACTATTAATTTCCCCAGGATTCACTCAACCCATGGGTAACGGGCAAGGGCCACATCCCGGAGGGCCTATGGGTACGTATGTAGACCCGGATACGATAGCCCGGGTGAGGGCAGATGCCAGAAAAAATCCAACGACCCCAGACAATATTCAAGAACGGTTTAAAGTTTTAAAGGTCCTGCCATTAACGTTACTTCGCAAAGGTGCGCCCGTCGGCCAGTATTTTCCAATGTCCAAATTTCAGGAAATTGATTCTCTGATGAGAAATCAGGATTATACAAAAGCCGCACCTCTAATAGATGCCGCGTTCAAGAATTTAGACATGGCTGAAAATAATGCCCAGCCAGGAATGGTACCCACCCCTCCGGCATTCGGCCAAAGACCTTTACAGGGACAATCACCATTCGGGCAAGGGTCAACCGGCCAACCACCCTTTGGCCAATCTCCCTCGCAGGGACAATTTGGGTCGGGACAAGGCTTTAATGGGCAACCGCCTTTTGGTCAATCACCTTCGCAAGGACAATTTGTATCAGGACAAGGGCCAAACGGCCAACCACCCTTTGGCCAAAGACCTTCACAGGGCGGTCCGATGGGACCCATGGGGCAAGCTATGGGTTTTCAAAATATTCCCGGATTTGCCTTAACCAGCTCGGTGCCTGTCTTTTGTAATATTTCTTTCACCGTCCGGCAGGGATCGGATATCGAAGACATGAAACAACGTTTGAATATTATTAAACGCCATGTTTCGCTTCTCCAAAAACACGGACTTCATGGAGATTATTATTTCACCTGGCTGGCTGTGAAACAAATCATGACAATTGATCCGCAATTCTTTAATTCTCTCCAACAAGCTGGCATGGGAATTAATCATCATGGAGCAAAAGAAGGTCCTCCACCCACACCGCTCGACAGAACTCACGGAACGAGTTGGCAGGATGATATTCAGGTGCTACGAAATTATGAATCGCATGATATTAACCCGCAAACCGGTGAATTACTTATGAATCAACCGGGCGGGCTGAAAGGCATGAGTGAGGTTTACAATTTACAGCCCTTTGCCACCGGCCAATTTTTCAAAGCGTCCATTCTTGCTGTGGATAAGGAATTGGAAATTAAGATGGGTGCCGGAATCAAAGAAGATATCGGCGTACCTGACGGGCGGGCATGGTACATGGGAGTGCTCAATCGTCCCGATACGATTGATTTGCAACCGCAAGCGGTCATTGCCTGGTCTTTAAAAAATGGGCCCAATCTCCGCACTCAACTTTCCCAGGAGATTCAGCAATTGAACCGCAAGGAATTCAACCTGGTCGAAATTCTTCTCCATGACGGGGATTTCCTACAACGCGGAAATAATGCGGATGAAGAAAAAATGTTTCAGTCTTTTGACCAATTTTTGGATTGGATAGAAAAAAATCATGATTTGAAAACGGTAACGGCACGGGATATTTACAATATGGCGGTGGATGATCGCGACCGGGTGGTTCAAACTTCTCAACTCAAGGAAATGATTCAAGAACAACTTTCCAAAGCACCCCGTTCCACTCCTCCATTATATTTTTCTTTGCGGAATGAAGATTATTTGTCATTGACGGATGTATTTCAAGCTCTTTGCGATAGCCTTAGTGCTTATTTAAAAAATGGCATGTTACCGCAGGAAGTTCGCGTACATGATATTCTTGGACCGACCGCAAATATACTGGCAGCGACATCCTCCAATATCACACTTTCTGCAAAAGAAGTCATAGACAAAGCCAATCAGATTAAACCATACCTTCAAGTCAGCGGGGTTCCATCGGGAATCGTGTTATCGAATACCCGTCTGAATGCCGCCGAATTTCTCTCCGCAATGGAACAGGTATATCAAAAAATCGGTTCGGCTCAGACGCCTCCAAACGCACTGGGACAAATACAAATTTCATCACAAAATTTGATTCCACAAGAAGTAGATAATCCTATGCGGAGAGATGTTTTTACCAAACTTCAAGTCTGGACTTACAAACCCGCGCGATGGAATATTTCGGGACTCAGCAGTGCAGGCGCGAAAAAACCTGTCTTATTCTGGATTTATGGACATCATTACGGTGCGCGCTATGCCGATCCGAGCGTAATACGCAAGTTTGCTGATTTATTGGTGAAGTATAATCTCAAAGGAACTTTTTATTCCGATGGGATTTTAGCGGATAAAATCAAACGCCATGACCCCTCGTTATTCGCGTATATCAATTCACTGCAAATGCCTATTGGGTATCATGGTGAAGATACTCATGGGCCACAGCCAAACGCACCCAGAACAACCAACAACAAAAATTGGGAACAGGCGGTCGAAGCGGTTAAAGAACGATATAGTCATGCTCAGAAAGTTGTTTGGAGGAATTCTTCCGAAGACTGGATTAATATGGAAGCCAGTGGAGAGTCGGATCTTTCCAAAACTGGCGGTATCGTCGCGGTGCAAGAAGCCTATGGGCGAGATGTGGATATTTTAACCGATCATAGTTTAAATGCCGCGCCTGCCGGATACGCGTTTATGGAATTGACCAAAGCAAAGATGGCACAGGGCACGTTATTAAGCTATCACGGAATGGGACCGGAACTGCAACATAACCAGGAGTTGCTTGAACAAGTGTTTGGAATCGGCGGGTTGGAAAATCCCCTGTTCTGGTATATGAATCAATTGAATACCAAAGAAATTATTGAAACTCTTTTAATTCCATCCAACCAACTTAAAGAAGAATTCGGTAAATTGGATAGGAGCCATGTAAATTTTGTGACTGTACTCATGGAACCCGATGAACACACGGGGTCGTTGGCGGATTTTGAAGAGAGACTCCGGTATATCAAGGATGAATTTATTCCGCAAAATCCGGGAAGCCGTTTTGTAATACCCCAGGATTTACTGAATTTAGTAGACTTACAAACACCTCCTGCCATATCGAAAAGACAATTGGAAAATATTTGTGACTATCTGCTAAACCATTGGTCGGCACGCCCACCAAACTCCATTATGATTCCCGGTGACCGGAATTATTCACTCTCGCAAGCGTTTGAGGCATTGGTCAATAGTTTGTCGGCTTTCCAATCCACGCACCAACTGCCGGAATCGGTAACGGTTTCAGATTATCTGGGTCCTATTGGTGAAAAAAATGAACTCATTCATGTTACCAATTCTCAAATTTCTGTGCCGGATATTCTGCAAGCCGCCAGTCTGGTGAAACAGAATCTGCCGGAATCCAAATATCATTCCATCCCATTTCAGATTTCTGCTGGAAACAACAATATGAATACGGCTGAATTTCTTGAAGCGATGGCAAAAACATATCGCGCGATATCATCCCAGCAACAAATGGCATTTATTAATGTGGACTCCAGCGATGTTGTCCCACCTTATGGAGATATTCTGGTAAAAGCCGTCGCTCCTATGGATACGGCTATATGGTATTCGCAACTGCAATTATGGACGGTTCAGCCGATCCATTGGAAGTATTTCTAAAAATAGTTTTTAAAGAGATTCCAGTTCTTGTTTTTCATTCGGCGGAGGATTTTCCATTTCGTTTTTAACCAATTGTCCGGTGACCATCAACATGCCGATGGCAAACCAAACGATTCGACCGTAAAAATCATATTCCACAAGACCCTGGATGATAACAGTCCCGACAAAAGACGCGCATAACCCC
Source organism: uncultured bacterium (assembly GCA_963768165.1). Taxonomy (GTDB): domain Bacteria; phylum UBP4; class UBA4092; order UBA4092; family UBA4092; genus CAVYHJ01. The sequence continues at coordinate 250,535 of CAVYHJ010000003.1, forward strand.
AAAAACATGTCCGTTAGGTAGGATCGGTGATATAAGGAATATTTTATTAAAGGCGCCAAACAACGCCAAAAAACAATCACCGTATACAAAAACAGGAAACATCCCACCACACCCAACTCCAAGAGATAGCAAAGATAAACACTATTAATATCAGGTCCCAAATCTACGTTCCACATCATACCGCCCAACCCCATTCCCCAAAGCAGATTGTCGTGTTCCAGTTCAAATTTTATTCCTTCTTTCCACCATTGAATACGGACTCCAATACCGGTCACCTGACCTGAAGAGGATGAAACAACTGCTTCGTACCGCCCAAAAAAACTATTTCCCCGTATATTACTTAAATCTCCCAGTACCATGATAAAAAGAACTAATGCCACCGCGAAAAAAGCATTGCGGACAATATCTTCCCGCCAGCGGAGATACAAAAACGATAATAAAATGAGAATAATTAATGAACAACAAGTCCCTGTACGTGATTGTGTAAGAACAATTCCATAAATATAGAAACTAGCAATCAAAAAATAAAATAATTTCCATAGCATTCTTTTTGCGCGAAAAATAGAAGCGACTACCAATCCGAGAGCGATATTGATAGAAAAAGCCGCGTGATTGGAACCCGCGAGTCCTCCCGCCCGTTTATAAATAATTTTGAAAGCGAATAAAAGTCGCCATTTACCAAAATCATAAGTTTTTGCCAAATTTAACTGCCAGATAAAGGAAATCACACATCCCAAAGCAATAGCAATGGCGCCAATAATCGTCCAGAAGTAAACCCGGCGCAAAGATTTTTCATCATTAATCAATGCCGTCATCAAGAACCACATAGCGTAATTAAATACCAACATGCACCACCAGTAAAAAGCATACGTTTCGGAATAAGCCCAAAAGCAGGAAGCTCCGCCCAGTACTACTAGTAGAAAGAACGGAATATCCAATGGATGAAATTTACGTTTGGGATAAACTTGGGCATATTTATTCAACACCCAGCCGGGAATCGTAATAATAATGAAAATAGTCGCGGGAACAGCCCAGAAAAAAACAACTTTTGAATTCACCAGAGGATAAAAAGTTTCATGTTCAATCATCACCAGAAGAGCCATTATATACATTCCGATTCTCGGTTTTACTGTGATTAGAGCAAAAAGTAGCAAACCGCCAAGAATTAAAAAATAAAATAACCACTCCCATCCTTCATAATGAGCTGATAAAAGGCAAAAAATCCCCAGCAACACGGCAAATCCGGTAATTATCACCACTTGCCATGGTTTGAAGTTTTCCCAGGGATACCCCAGGTCTTTAGGTTTCAAATTGGTTGGTTCTGATTGATCCGACATAAGAAATACAATGTATTAGAGTAAAAAGTTTAACAGGAAGAGACTATCGAACGCAAGTGATAGGATTAGTTTGCAAGATTATTATTTTTATAAAGATAGGATAATCCCAATGGAATAAGGATTGGATACATCGGCATTAACAAGCGTACTTCGTGCCACGAACCCCACAGGATAATCGGTATGAGATAAAGAGGAACAACCCATGCTGTTTTTTTCATAAATTCATCGGCATACTTATATCCCACCATCGCAAACAACCAAAAGAATCCTAAAAATAAGGAGCCTTCAACCACCGTTCTGACCAAACTGTGCAAGAGAGTATTTAATTCCCATGTTTCATGCAAAGTCAAAACCTGTGGAACGTTTCCCCGGATAACCCGCAATCCCACATATGTCACTCCCCATAATAGCATCCAGCCGAGAAATAAGATAATTGATTTCTGTGAAAGGATTTCTTTCTTGTTATTGGATTTCGAGAGATCAATTTCCGTACATAAAAAAGCGATGGGAAGAAATAAGGCAGTTTCCCGATTGAGTGTGGCTACAAATATCAAACAGGTAAATGCGATATTTTTTTTCCGATAAATCCAAAGTAATCCCAGGGTAAACAAGCCCGGTTCCAATAAAGACCAGGGTTGAAATTCATGGTCCCGCAATGCCATCACAAGAGTACTGGAAACAAATAACACCCCGATTAACGCCTGTTCCCGGGTAAACCATAACCGGCAATAAACAAATAACATCCACAATAAAAAAGTGATGGAAACCATTTCTGCGAAGGCATACATTATTAAAAAAGCTTTGGGATAAGGTAATATCAAAGAACTCATTTTTATAGCAGTTTCTACAATAAAAGGGATTAAAATTCGATACCGGTAAGGTGACTCTGCGGTTCCGTGAATGATTAAATTATGCTGGTCAATGCGGGCAAACTGACTGGGTTTATCTACGAGGAAAAAATAATTATAAATTGCTGCTGATGCAGCCGAAACCACAATAGCAAATATTATCCAATTTTTTAATTTTTCTCTCATGTGTAAGCATTACTACTCTATCCTTGGGTGCTGGCATTGTCAAGAAAAGCTTGATACGTGAAAGAGTCGGATTTGAGATTATATAAAATTGCATTATTGGTTTTGTTCATTTGCGTACTTCTTTTATTCATAATTCATTTTGTAATATAACATTCTTTATATTTATCTAGATTTTTTTGTGTAAGGAATGATGTGACTTTTACGGATTCCTTTCTTATGCCAAGCGATTCTTCAGTTCTTATACTGTACTCCCTCAAAAATAACAACCCCTTTTTTGAAGGAATCTTGAGTTGGGGAAAACTTTGTACGAACGTACAAAGTTTTATCCTCAATAAAATCAATGAGCCAATAATTCTTGTAGGAACGTACAAGAATTCCAACCGGCTGAAATCTATCCACTTCTACTGAATGAGTATCGGAGAGTACCCGGAGTTGCTATTGGCAATTCCGGTTCCACTTCGCTTGTCTTTCAGTGTATCTTGGGTATTTTATGAGAATATGGAAGGGAGGGGATATTTCACGTCGAGCTATGATAGGTTTTTACATGTGTCAGGAAATAACCTTATTGCAGATTGTAGATTTGAGATTTCAGATGTGAGAAATAGATTGTTTGGGTCACTTCGCTCTAAGGTAACAATAGGTTGCATCGGGAATAGATGAGGTAAAAATTCCCTATTCATCAAAGCAAATAGATGCGACGAAGCTCTCATTGATATGCATTCGGCGAGACACCATGTATTATTTTTTAGCACCGGAATCTTGGAGTAATTTAACGATGGTCGTATCCCCGGAATCTTCCGCCAGCATTAAAGCGGTAGTCCCGAATTTATTGGTTGCTTTGACATCCGTGCCAGCAGCAATTAATGTCTTAATGACCTGAATATTGGGGTTGTGTAATAAGAGATTATCCATCAGAGCGGTATTTCCTTTTTCGTCTTTGGCATTCACATCCGCGCCTGCCGCGAGCAAACGTTTGATAGTTTCCATCTGGTCTTTTTCACGGATGGGAACGAATACCGCCAATTGCAAAGCGGTTTGGTCGGATTTATTTTTAATATTTACATTCGCCCCGTTGCGGAGTAATAGATTGACGATTTTGAGTTCGTTTCTTTCGGAGGCGGCGATCAATGCCGTGTTCCCGTCTTTATCCCGGACATTCACGTTTATGCCGTCCATGATGTCGTTTCTTACATAATGGTAATCTCCCCAAAAAGCAGCCTCCACAAACGACTGGCTTTGCTGATTTTCACAAGCGGTGACAAAAAATAAAGTTCCGAGGAGAACGAATAATAAACGATTTTTGCGGGACATGATCATTCTTCAGAAAAAAGCTCCATAAATTCTTTCTCAGACAAAGGCGGAACAGCGCCGACCTTGAGATTTTCTTCCACGTGATGCACATGGCTCATCCCCACGAGGGCAGTAGTGATTCCGGGAGCTGAACGGGTAAATTGAATCGCTCTCTGGGCATCGTTGGATAATCCGGTAAAGAGAGGCGCCAGATGCGCAGGAAGATTCTGGGACAATTGACCTTGTAGGATGGAAGCGCTGGCCATCACAATCATCCCATGTTGCTGTGCTGTGGAGAGCAGGGGAATCAAATTCCCCTGAGAAATTTGCGTAGGATCGAGCAATGCTTCCATCATCGTCAGATTAAAGGGTAATTGAATCGCCTTAAAATGATGGATTTTTCCACCGATTTCCTCCGCCACTTGAATTAATTTTTCCAATTCCAAATGTTCTGGTAAATCGGAGGCTACCCGGTATCCGTTCCATGTGGCGGTGCCGTAATATTGGATTTTACCATCGGTCACATTTTTCTCTAATAATTCAAATGCCGCGCGGATACGGTTCAAAAATTGATTGCCATTAATTTCTTCCAATTGGGTTTCCGGATTGTGCAAGTAATAAATATCCACGCAATCCAATCCTAAATTGGCGAGGCTCGTGTCCAGTTGATTCTGGAGAAAAGCAGGAACCATGCAATGACAACCCATGACCAAATCATCGCGGGTTGCTAATCCCGGGTTCACAAAAGTTTCGTCAAAATAGGAAAAGAAATTTCGTGGTGGTTCCGTATCCCCCGGAATAAACCCGCCTTTGGTTGTCACGATCAACTCGTCACGTTGCGCTTTACCCCGTCCGATTACCTGTTGGATAGCTCTTCCGATAGCCCGTTCGGAGCGTTGGAACCGATAATTAATGGCAGTGTCAATGACATTACAACCCAATTCTACCGCACGAATCACCGCGTCACAATAGCGCAAATCGGTGGCTTCGTCATGATTTCCCAGATGACTTCCCAGCCCGATGGAGGAAAACCATAATCTGGAATTATCCTCATGGAGGGTGGTCTTTAACGGTGATTTTCTATAATGTTCCGGTGCCCCGATACTCGACATTCGGTCTTTATACCGTTTTGTCCCAAGGGATGTGGCATGTCCCGGTATTGCCATAATTTATTCTCCAGTTTTTAATTCAGGGGAGATTCCTCCGTTATTTTTTCTGATGGTAATAATCTGCCGTAATTCGGCTATAGGTATCGTTAAAGACCGCTTGCCCTTTATCATGGGCGCTCACGATTTCGTTTGCCTTCTGTTTATCCAGATTGTCTTTCGTGGACATGAATTGGTCAAAAGAAATTTTTTTATTATCAAAATCAGATTTGTTATTATCCTGCAATCGAATATATTTATTTACGATATCCATTTCCAATTCACCGACCACGCTATCTCTGGCCACGGTTGCTTCCTTGGCGGCTTTTGTCCCGATCCATTGGGTCTCAACCTGTTGGGGAGATAATTCATGGATAGGTGCGGGTGTCGGCGTAGGCGTATAGGATGACCCGTGAGGAGTCTCCCCTCTCTCTCCCGGTTGAGCGGGTTGCGTAACCAAAGTAACTTTACCAAAGGCGATGGTTGAATCGGTTTCATAGAGAAGATTTTTGGGAAATGTTTCATTGGATGAAAATTGAAACCCAAGGATTCCCCGGATCGTATCCCGTGGTTGAACCAGGGCGCTTTTTAATAAAAGTTTTGAAGGAATATCCGGTAATAGGATAGAACGATAGGTTTCCAGGGAGTCTGCGATGGTAAAATTCCCCGGTTCGACAAAGAGATTTTGGTCTCCGTCGTTTGTCAGGGAAACCTCCACCCAGTAATATTTTTCCAATACATTACGTTCACCTTGCTGGACAATTTTTGCTTTCAGTTCCGCCTTCCCCGACAGGATGACTTGTGCCATGGCCTTATCCGCGAAACATTGGGTTGTCAAACAGAATAATGATAAATAACTGAAGATTATCCAATAATATCGAATTTTATGTGTCATTACTTACCCCCTTACTGAATGAATACTTTACTATTGTAATATACACCATCTTGCATTTAAGAACGAATATAAAATGGAAGCGTTCGAATAATGGCAGATTTTTTTGTCCCGTTCCATTCAACATCAACTTCATTTCCCGGTTCTCGATAGTCCCATTTTACATAACCCAACCCGATTATTTTATTCAATGTTGGAGAAAAGGCACTACTGGTTACATGCCCAATATGTTCGCCTTTAACTTGGATAACACTGTGTGCCGGAATGGGTGAATCAGACTGGATTTCCAGCCCTATCAAAATTCTCCAAGGATGACTTAAATTGGTTATCTTCGCAATCACTTCTTGTCCAGGATAACAACCTTTGGTATAACTTATCGCGTGTTTTAAATCGGCTTCCAACGGGATATTATCCTGGGTCATGTCCCGCCCAAAAATCGGAATACCCGCTTCCAATCGCAGGGTATCAAAGGCCGTTAACCCAAACGGTTTCACATTCAAGGTTTTTCCTTTTTCCAACAAGTCTAACCATAAGGGTTGAATGACTTGATTCGGATAAACCAAATGATAACCTTCTTCACCCGTCCATACGGTTTGGATAATTATTCCTTTGAGTCCTTTAAATTCCCGTTCTACATTTTGAAGAATAGATAATTTATCTATCGAAGGCTGAATCACTTGATCAAGTAGTATTTTGGAATTGGGTCCCTGAACGGAAATGATTCCCCAGGTTTCCGTAATATCTTCAACTTGTACATCCTCCCCAAAAATGAATTTTTGAAAATTGGTAGCCAGTTCTTTGCGTGTATCAGGAGGTGTGGTTACAAGAATAAAATCCGATAACCGGTATACGTATAAATCTGAAATCATCCGGCCTTTATAATCCAGCAAAGTCGCGTAACATCCCTCTCCAGGTTTAAGAGTTTCGATAGAATTACTAAGGCGGTTATGTAAATAGAAGGAGTTATCTTTTCCGGTCAGTTTGATTTTTCCGATAAAAGCAAGGTCTATCATCCCAACATTTTGACGAACATGGTTATGTTCCGCCACTGGATTACCATAATCCAATACTAGTTCAACATTGCCGGCAACCTGTATCCGGGCGTTGAGTTTTTTTTGTTCCTCCAATAAAACCATTCCAGACATGCAGCAACCTCACTTCGATATAATCAGCGTATTCTATTTTACTCTAAACCCATTCTGTTATAGAAGATAGTTAAGAGAAGATAGGAACAAATTTTATGTATTGAGCGTCTTATAGTATGGTAAAATAGCGTAAGTATATCTTTATATTCCGGAGATGATAAATTGAAGAAAGAATTCTATTGTCCCATTTTTATTATAGTGCTTAGTATTATTTTCTTTCAACCCTGCTATTCAGCAGATACTATTTCAGCAGATACCATGAAATTCACTTTGGAAGATTGTTTGGAGATGGCGATGGACCATCAACCTCAATTGGTAGCTGCCCGGGAATCGGTGAATGTAGCCAAAGCACAATTACGTGAGACCGAATCGTCCTACCTTCCGCAATTAAGCGTTAGTAACAGTATTTCACGATCCAATAGCGAGGGTTCCGGGACAGGGAACTCTTATGATAACAATGCCACACTCTCCCAATTGATTTATGATTTCGGACGAACACCAGCTTCCATTCGAGAATCCAGCGAAAATGTAAAGATTCAAGAGTTGAATTATTTGGCTATGGATTTAACCGTCCGGCTGAATGTGAGAACAGCGTATTATACAGTATTAGAAAATAAAGAAGGTATTCGTATTGCCAAAGAGACTCTGACGAATACGAACCTACAATTGAAACTTGCCAATGCGGCTTACACGATCGGTACGGCATCCCGGTTGGATGTGGCTACAGTAGAAGCACAAGTTGCCAACGCAGAACTCAGTCTGGTACAGGCCAATAATAATTATGAAGTTTCCATCCGCACATTAAATAATGCCATGGGATTGAATTCCAATACTTATGAAAACATTGATTTGGCAGAATCGCCGTATTCCACGGTTACATCCAATATAAACGATCTTATTGACGCCGCCATGAAAAAACGTCCTGACATATTAACCTATAAAAATGAGAAGGAACAAGTGAAAGCCGCTATATTGTACGCGGAGCGTGGTCATTATCCTTCTTTATCTGCCAGCGGAGAATATGATCAATCGGGAGGCAGTGGTTCGACTGAAGCAGATTCCTGGACGGGTGGAATCACCATGACAATCAGTTTGTTCAACGGGTTCAATACGGAAGGGAAGATACAGGAGGAAAAGGCGGATTTACGAAATCTGAATGCCGAGGAAGAAAACAGTATTCAGGCGGCACAACTCGATGTGACTACTAATTATTTGAATACCAAAAGCGGGGAAGAGCAGATTAAATCAGCACAAAAAGTGGTGGATGAAGGTAAAGAAGCACTAAAACTGGCGACCGGGAGATACAAAAACGGGTTGGGGTCCATCCTTGATTTAACCAATGCTCAGACGATTTATACCAGCGCCGAAGTGAGTCTGGCGCAGGCGATTTATTCCTATCAAATTAATTATGCCAAATTACAAAAATCATTAGGTGAAAAATAAAAGGAAGGGTTAGGAGTATATGAAAAATAAATGGAAATGGATCATTGGAATCATTATTATTTTAATTATCGGATATTGTGGCTATGCCTATTTTTTGAAAAAACAAGATAAACCTAAATATCGTACTGTCAAAATCACCAAAGGCGGCATTACTGAAACAGTTGTGGCGACCGGCTCTTTGCAGGCGACCGTCCAGGTCGCTGTCGGAAGTCAGGTTTCCGGAACCATACAAAAACTGAATGTAGATTATAATTCCAAGGTAAAAAAGGGAGAGGTGATTGCCCAGATTGATCCGCGGACTTTCCAAGCAACGGTGAACCAGGATCAAGCCTCTCTGGAATCTGCCAATGCAGAATTGGCGAATGCGGTCGCTTCCGTGGAGCAAGCCAAAGCGGATATCGCCAATAATGCCGCCGCGGTGCTCACCGCCAAAGCCAATGCCGAAAAGGCAAAATCCCAATTAGCGAATGATTCCACCAATTATGTGCGGTACCAACAATTAAAACAACAGGATTTAATCTCGCAAAGTGATGTAGATAATGCCAGGACCACTTTTGAAACATCCAGAGCCAGTTATGAGGCGACCGTGGCACAAGTGACTTCCAGCCAGGCTCAATTGGATTCCTTCAAAGCCAGTGAAAAAGTCGCAGAGACCAAAATCTCCACAGCGAAAGCCGATATTAGCAAAGCGCAATCAACCCTGCAAGTATCCCAGTTAAACCTGAATTATACAACTATTATTTCCCCGGTGGATGGAATCGTAATTAATAATAATGTACAGGAAGGTCAAACGGTCGCTGCCAGCTTTGAAACTCCAACCTTGTTTGCGATTGCGGAAAATCTGGAAGAAATGCAGGCAATTGCCAGCATTGATGAAGCCGATGTAGGTAACGTAAAAGAAGGTGACACGGTATTTTTTACTGTAGATGCCTATCCAAACAGAAAATTTTTTGGCACGGTTGACCAAATCCGGTACGATCCAATCACTTCGCAAAATGTAATCACATATCAGGGTGTGATTAATGTAAAAAATCCCAATTCTGAATTGAGACCGGGAATGACGGCAAATATCACCTTCGAAACAGCTCACGAGGACAATGCTCTGATAATTCCCAACGCGGCATTGCGGTTTAAACTGGAGAGTACAACATCGAGTACAACTACGAAGTCTCAGAGTTCGGGTAACGGTGGAGGGGGACAAAATCGTGGTGGGGGCCAAGGACAATTTAAAGCCTCCAAGAATGCCCGGGCATCCGCCGGGAAAATATATGTTTTGAATCCCGACGGAACTGTGCAGGTGATTGATGTCAAAATCGGTATCAGCGATGGGACGGATACTGTTGTCGAATCGGATAAATTAAAAGAAGGACAAGACGTAATTATTGGATATCAAACAACAGTCGCCCAAGCATCTTCTTCACCGCTAGGATCACCGTTCGGCGGTCGCCGATAAATGGACTGTCACCACGTGGGAATCAATTACAAGTAATTATTATGGCGCATGTTATCGAAGTGGAGAACTTGACCAAATCCTACCAACTAGGCGATGTGGAAGTTCATGCCTTACGCGGGGTATCGTTGTTTGTGAATAAAGGTGAATTTGTCGCTGTGATGGGTGCGTCCGGTTCGGGAAAATCCACCTTTATGAATATTCTCGGTTGTTTGGACCAACCTTCAAACGGAACTTATAAACTGGAAGGGACGGATGTTTCCAAATTGTCGCGCGATGAATTGGCTTCCATCCGAAATAAAAGACTGGGATTTGTCTTTCAGCAATTTAATCTTCTCTCCCGAACCACCGCCTTGGAAAATGTCGAACTGCCCATGATGTATAACGGCAGTACTAATAAAGACCGCTATGACAAAGCTATGGAAGCTCTTCGGATTGTTGGATTGGAAGACCGTGCCCACCATCATCCCAACCAATTGTCAGGCGGACAACAACAGCGGGTGGCGATTGCCCGCTCGCTGGTGAATGATCCTTCTATTATTTTGGCAGATGAACCGACCGGAAATCTTGATTCCCGCACCAGCGTGGAAGTCATGGAAATATTTCAAAAATTAAACAACGAGAAAAATATTACTATTATTCTGGTCACCCATGAACGGGATATTGCCCAATTCTCCAAACGCACAATTTTGTTTAAAGATGGAAAAATAAAAGCAGATAAACTCATGGAAGACCGGTTGAATGCAACAATCGTATTGAAAGACATGCCCCCAATTTTCGATGACTTGGACGAGGTGGCTCCCAAAACAGCCAAATCCGTGTAATCTTGGAAAGACGATAAAATAATGAATCTCGGAATAACATTTAAAGTAGCGTTTCGCGCGCTGGGACGCAACCGGCTTCGTTCAGTATTAACCATGCTGGGGATTATAATCGGCGTTGCCGCCGTCATTATTATGGTGGGAGTCGGACAAGGCGCAAAATCCCAGATTGAAGCGCAAATCGCCAGTATGGGGACCAATATTATTTATGTAGGTCCGGGCACGGTGACGCAGGGCGGAGCACGGCTTGGGTTTGGAGCCACACAAACCCTGATTCCGGCGGACGCGGATGCTATTATTAAGGAATGTCCCGATGTTCTGAACGCCTCCCCCGGAGTTGGTTCCGGCGGACAGCTTGTTTATAAAAACCAAAATTGGAGCACAAGCATCAGCGGTGTGGCGCCGTCTTATTTGATAATTCGGGATTGGCAATTGGCGGAAGGCAGTCCATTTACCGACAATGATGTGGCGGGGGCGACCAAGGTCTGTTTGCTGGGACACGATACTATGACAACTCTGTTTGGCGATGAAGACCCCATCGGAAAAACCATTCGTGTTCGTGCTGTTCCGTTTCGGGTACTGGGCGTTTTGGCACAACGAGGTCAATCTAATTTTGGTCAAAATCAAGATGATATTGTCATCATTCCCTATACCACGCTAATGAAACGGATACTGAACCGGTATTGGTTATCCTATATTTTTGTTTCAGCGGTATCTCAGGCGAAAATTTATGCGGCACAACAGGAAATTACAGAACTTTTACGTCAACGCCATAAGATTCAAGCAAGTCAGGACAATGATTTCTTTGTCGGCAATCAGCAAGACATCGCCGCGGCAGCAACCGCTACTTCCACGATTCTCACTTATCTTCTGGGTAGTGTTGCTTCCATCTCTTTGATTGTCGGTGGAATTGGAATTATGAATATTATGCTGGTTTCAGTGAGAGAACGGACTCGTGAAATCGGTATCCGCATGGCGGTTGGTGCGCGCGGTTGGGATATTCTACAGCAATTTCTCATTGAAGCGGTTGTTTTAAGCGCGGTCGGTGGATTGATTGGGGTCGTGCTGGGCGTTGGAGGCTCTCAGCTCGTTTCTAAATTTGCCAATTGGCCCGTCTTTATCTCTCCCACAGCCATCCTCGTCGCTATCGGATTCTCCGCCGGTATCGGTGTCTTTTTTGGCTTTTATCCCGCCCGCACCGCTTCTAAACTCAATCCCATTGATGCTTTAAGGTATGAATAGTTTTCGAGTATTCCTTCTTAAAGCATCCCATCCTCGGTTTCATTGTATTAATTGCTATAATAGGATTCATTTATTACGCTGGAGAATCTTTCCAACCCCGTGATCGGCATCTGCATTTCAATGATGACGACAAGAAAGAGAAATAACTTTCTGCAATTGCAGAAAATTTGCTCTAAATTCAATCAACTTCTTTATTACCAGCCCCAGTAACATTTATTCAGAGGATTCCATATAAGATGCACGCCAGGCAGGGGATTTATGGACATGAACGACTTTCCATTGTCCTGATTGTTTGACGAGAACCCGGGACTCGTTATGGACTTTTCGGGTAATACCGGTTTTTTCGACACGAGTAATCATCATAGTATAACTGGCGATGGCAGTATTTCCGTAGATTTGTAATTTGGGTTCCAGAAAATCATAGTGCCATTTTCCGCCTTTCCCTGCCCAGGCGTTTTCAATGCAGAATAAGTGCACATCAAGCCCATCCTGCCTGTGAGGTGTTTCCCACCATTCATACAAACTTAAATCTTCTCCGGTGGTTTTGGCATAGGTTTTCGAATCGTTCTTGAATACACTATCCAGATGTTTGCGTAATGCTGACCAAATTTCCTTTTCCATAATGAACTCCTTTATTTTTAATAATGAGAATCTAATTATAACGCGAATATGAAAAAAAAAGCCTGTTCAGGTTTGCATGAACAGGCTCTCCCTTGTTTTAGTATATTTCTATTAGTGTTACGGGAATAAGCCGTTATCCCAATAGTTATCCAAATCCTGGTCGGCTTCCTGATAGATATTGGTGACGTAGAAATCTGCCGCCCCGGCGTTTTTGAATTGCATCTGCATATAGCCATTAGGTTGATTGACGGGATACGCCATGCGAAGGATATTCTGGTCATCAGTGGCAACATGGAATATATTGGCAAAGGCACCCAATTCCTGGAAAGTCTGGGAATTTACGGAGTCACACCCAAAAACGGCTATTAATACAATCGGATTAGTCAATGTCCCGCTGGTGGTCAACTGTAGCGACATCCCGCCGGTTTTTCCAACCAATAAAGGATAACTCTTAACGACCGTCGGCTCTTCCTGCGCAGTCATCTTGATACCGCGAGTCTCATCTCCCGCGAAATGGACATCCAGGAATCCGGTGTTGACGCTAATACTTGCCAAATCGGAGACTCCTGATGGTATTTGAAATGCCCAGCGTGTGGTCTCTGCCGCGCTACTCCAAGTTTCTCCAGAGCCTGCTAGATGAGGTGTCCCGTATTCTAAGACGGTTGCAGGCTTGGCTTTGATAATCTCATATTTGTTAAATCGAATCTTGGCTGTAGAGGTCGTCTCATTTTTAATTTGAATTTGGCAGTACATACTGCTCCCGCTGGAGTATATTGGGACTTCATACCAAGTCCATGCGGTAGAAACACTCAAAGTTACATAGCCCCCGATATCGGTTGGTGTGGTTAAATCTCCGTTAAAGGCAAAGGCGCTTACAATCACATTGTTATTGACAGGCGTAGAAGTATCGGCTTGTAATAACATTCTGGCGATATACCATTGGTTGGGAATGGTAGTCACCCAATTGTTGCGCAAGGGGGTCAGTTTGGTCCCTTGGTTGGACGCCGTGAATTGTATTAACATACTCCCAAAGCTTCCCCCGGATCCCCCAGGTCCCGGAATCCAAGAAATATGTGGAGGTGTCGTAATACTCGGGGGTAACTCATACGCCCATTGGGTGGTTTCCGAGGCAGTAGTAAATTCACTATGAGAGTTCAATACCGGATAGACCCGTACGACTTCCTTATCCCAATCGGTTCCTGCGATATCGCTGGAGACACGCGCGGTTAAATCCACCTCATCGTTTAAGGGGGAACTCAAGTTCCCTAAAATTAAATTTCCATTAGGCAGGAGCGCCGGGCTGATGCTAGAAGTATCTGCACTGTTTACCGCTGACACAGTCGCTTGCCAATAGGTGGATCCGCTGTAAGTGGTGGACTGGCTTAGATAACTAACTAAATTGATGACTGGATTCTCAATCACCGTTGTTCCCTCCGAGATCGCCCGCGGCAATTTGCTCAACAGGAAACTCGATTGTTTATACTGCGACCAGTAGGTGGCTACATTTAAATTTGTTGTATAGCTTACATAATCATAATAATAGACTGTATCCCCGGCGAAACTGGTCGCCGTGGTTTGGTTATAGGTCACGACGTCATTGCTGCTATTCAATGAAAGACTTATCAGCGGGTCTCCATAGTAGGTCCCATAGGTCCAGTTCCCGGTATTCACCGGAATCAGAGCATAATTATCTAAGTTAAACGCACTGTTAATGCTCTGCCCTATCAATACTTTGATGTCCGGTAAAGTATAAAAGGTTGGATTCCGTTGAACGAAGTTTAAACTGGTTGTCGCTCCATAGTAATACGCCACACTCGGGATGTAGCCATCTTGTAATGCCAGTGAACCAAGATAGGCAAGGTTTCCAGTACCGGTGGGACTATCTATATACCATTTATGACTACTCGCTCTCTCTGCAAGCCGCGCATAGTTCATGGTTAAATATTCCACATTAGAATAAACAAGATTAGGTTGATTAAAACTATCGAATACCAATCCTTGTGGCTGGGTATAAGCAAATTCACCTGGACTGGTATCAATGCTTTCCAAATTCCACACTCCATTTATCCGGGAGGCATACATTTGAGCGACGGAATAATTCCCATAGGTGATATGAGGATTTCCTTTTTTGTCCAAGGCAATGGAAGGAGCCATGGCATTATAGTAAGCAGGAGTATTTACATTTTCAATCGTCCAACTGGAGCCGTTATAGGCAGCATATTTTATTTGATAGACGTTGTTTCCTCCGGTAAGAACCGAATAAGCAATATACGGAAGATTGTTTTGATCCAAGGCAATGGAATTCATACCCCCACTAAAAGTCGGTGTCGTGTCTATTGTCTGGGTTACCCAAGAGGACGTGGATTGGATGGCATACTTTAATGACCTTGTACCATAAAAATTATAATAAGCCGCTTGGGGAATATTATTACTCCCGATTGCCAGGGAAACAGGACCCCCAATTTGAAAATTGTAATAACCGTAATCCACCGATTCCAGTGTCCAAGTACCGGATGACTGGGAAGCATACCAATAATAACCTGTCGGTTCATCCCCATACAAAATATGAGGATACCCGCTGGTATCCAATGCAATCGCAGAAGCCGCTGTACCGGCATGGGTAGTGTCTACCACTTCTGTTCCCCATATACCATAAAGTCCGGTTGCATGTTTCAGAGCTGAATTAGTAGCATCATAGTAGGAGATGTGAGTTACATTATTGGTCATGGTGATATATTGGTTTAAGCCAATAGCTCCATTGGAAAATTCAATTTGCGGTTCACCCAAGGCATTAAAAACCAAAGAAGACCAATTCACTGCTCCAGGCGATAGTGCTTCAATTGTTTTCAAGTTCCAATTATTACCGGATTTGGTACCATAGACCAGAGCACCTTCCAGATACCGGGCATAGGCGATATGCGGAACATTGTTTTTGTCCAAGACCAGCAAACATCCCCGGTATCCCGGTAGTCCAATAGTATCCACAGTCTGGATCGTCCATGTTGAACCATTCTGGACGGCATAACGTAAAGTACTATCGTCCGAGGCATAATATAAAATCTGCGGAACTCCGTTGCTGGATACGGCAATAGATATTCCAGGATAATAAAAAGCGGTAGTATTAAAAGATTGAACCGTTTGCGAAGTCCACGTTGAGCCGGATTTCATGGAATATCGCAAAATGGTTGAACCAATTGTATCATTGGATATAGCCGCCACATGAATATTCCCATTATTTATAGCCATGGAAGAAAATGCACCATTAAATTGCGCACCAACACTTTCGGATGTCCAAAATCCTGACTGTAGGTAGGCATGTTTCAGGATTTGAGTTCCATTGTCGAAAAACACGATGTGTGGGTTGTCTGACGGGTCCATGGCAATATTTATATAATTTCTAACGGTGATATTACTGAGAATAAGCTGGTCGGTATAGGCGCCTAAGCTATTTGTTAAATAATGTATCCCGGTTGTTTCCAAATCATTGTAGCAGATTTGAACATGCTCATTTGAGTCCAAGGTCATGTTTACCCAATCTACTAAACCGCCCGTATTCGAGATGGGAGACATAGACCAGCTACTGGTCGAGGTTCTAGTATACAACTCTATTACAGTATAGGTACTGTCCGGCATCGCCGTATAGATTGTCCCGCTGGAACCTACAGCGATTACTCCCAAAGCACTCAAAGAATCATTCAAGGACGAGGGTATAATCCAACTGGGGGTGTTGCTGATTTTCATGGAAGTGAATAGACCCACATTTCCCGAACTATCTACGGTTGTTGCAGAATTCCAACAACTGGTACTCCCGATTAAAACGGCGGCAATTGAAATAAACGAGACAACAAGAAACAGTTTTCTAAACATAATAGTTTTCCTCACTCAATTTTAGTTTAAAACCGACTATAATAACCTAGCACTTAAAAAGGGCATTGTCAAATAAAAATTTACCGATTACCTTAAAACTCATAATCTTGACAAAAAAAGTATAGTAAGAGAAGATAGTTTGTAAGATAATTTATATTTCTAGCGAGGAAAAGTATCATGCAAGTAGAAATAGCTGATCATGCGGGGTTTTGCTGGGGCGTAAAACGCGCCTTGAAAATTGCAGAAAAGACAGCCGCCGAATCCGATGGTCCGGTAACGTCATTAGGGCCAATTATTCATAATCCGACCATTGTGGATAATCTACACAAACAAGGCGTTGCCACAGAAAAAGATGTGGATGCCATTGAATCCGGCACCATTGTAATACGTGCGCATGGGATTCCCCCGGAAACCTTTAAGAAGATTGAAGAAAAGGGATTAAAAGTAGCGGATGCCACCTGTCCTATCGTAAAAAAGTCGCAACGGTTTGCCCGGCGGTTAACGGAACAAGGGTATCAGGTTGTAATTGTGGGGGATAAACATCACCCGGAGATTATCGGAATATTAGGCCATACCGATGGGACGGCGGTGGTTATAGACAATCCGGAGGAATTGGAAAATTTGCAGTTGCGAGAGAAAGTCGGCTTAATTGCTCAAACTACCCATTCCGTAGCGGAATACAAAACAGCTCAGGAAGCTGTGTCTAACCGGGTTCAGGAAGCCAGAGCGTGCGATACACTGTGTTTTGAAACGGTTCGTCAGCAAGCCAATACTGTCGAACTGGCTAAAAAGGCCGATGTCATGATTGTCGTTGGTGGAAGAAATAGCGCCAATACGGTGCGTCTATCCAATATGTGCAAGTCCACAGGTGTCGAGACCTACCATGTGGAATGTGCCGAAGAATTGGACAAAGAGTGGTTTGAGGGGAAGACGTATGCCGGTGTAACCGGCGGCGCCTCCACTCCCGATTTTCTAATTCACGAAGTTGCCGACTGGATACAGAAATTGTAATTTTACTAACCTTTTAGGATAAGAATCTTCATTCCATAAAACTTCCCAATCTATATTTGCTATAATTTAAACCCGCGTTATTTTAAAAACGCTGTTGTAAAAAGGAGGCAAATGATGAGCATAGAAACTAAAACAAGAATACCGGAAGCAGAAGTTGATCCATTATTTATTGAGCGATGGTCGCCAAGAGCATTTAGTTCCAAGCCGGTTTCGGAGAAAGTCCTGGCATCGCTTTTCGAGGCCGCCCGCTGGGCACCTTCCAGTTCCAATGAACAACCCTGGTTATTCCTTTACGCCAATACCGAAGAAGACCTGCAAATATTTCGTCCATTACTGGTAGATGCCAACCGGGTTTGGGCGGATAAAGTTCCGGTACTCGCCTTTGCCATCGCCCGACGCACTTTTGCCAAGAACGGTCAGCCCAACCGATGCGCGGTTTTTGATACCGGTGCCGCTTGGATGTCGCTCGCACTCCAAGCTCATAAATTGGGTCTTTACACGCACGGCATGGGGGGAATCCTTGTTGATAAAGTCTATGAAGTCTTAGGCGTCCCCAAAGACCAATATGAAGTGATTTGCGGTATTGCCATTGGCTATATCGGCGACCCATCACAACTTCCCGCTCATCTCCAAGAACGTGAAAAACCCAGTACCAGAAAACCATTGTTAGAAGTCGCCATTCATGGTAAATTTTCCGGAAAGTAACCTGAACCTAAAAGGAGGGTTAGTATTTGCTTAAGTCATTGTGTGTCTTTTGTTCTTCCAGCGATGCGGTGCATCAGGATCATTTTGAAGTCGCCAAAGAGTTGGGATTGGAACTCTGCCAAAGAAAAATTACTTTGATTTATGGCGGTGCGACGGTTGGGCTGATGGGAACCATTGCGCGTACGGTCAAAGAGAATGGCGGGAGGGTTATCGGTGTTATCCCTGAATCGCTGCGGGTGAAAGAATTGGCGTACCAAGATGCCGATGAGTTAATTGTCACCAAAGATTTGCGGGAGAGAAAAGCGATTATGGACGAGCGGGCGGAGGGATTTCTCGCTCTCCCCGGCGGGTTCGGGACCTTGGAAGAAACTATTGAAGTCCTTACGCTCAAACAATTACAACTACATAGCAAACCGATTATTTTCTTGAACACGCAGGGGTTTTATGACCCGTTAATCAATCTGTTTGAGCATATCTATCAGGAAAAATTCGCCAAACCCGCCAGCCGGGACTTATATTATATCGCTCCTGATGTGACATCCATTTTTACCTATCTCGACAATTACCAAATAAAATCAATTCCATCAAAATGGTTCTGAGAGACAACAATTTTCTCAACGCCAAGAATGAGTATTATCAGATTCTGTTGTGTATAACATCCAATCCTTTACATCTGTAGTATCCGCATTGCTGAGTACCCACACATCATTCAGAGCATTTCCATTCCAACCTCCAAATATCGTCATCCGTTTATTAGTAGCATCGTAGATGGCAGTATGATCGTATCGAGTAGTCGGAGTGCTCCCTGTAGTAGTAAGTTGTGTCCAAGCAGGCGTTCCTCCCAAACCATTCGCATGACTGAGCACCCACACATCATTCAGACCAGAAGAACCATTAAGACCCCCTCCAAATATCGTCATCCGATTATTGGTAGCATCATAGACGGCAGTATGACTATCTCGTGCGGTAGGAATATTCCCGCTTGGAAAGAGTTGTAACCAAACGGGCGTTCCCCCCAAACCATTCGCATTGCTGAGCACCCACACATCATTCAGATCCATAAAAGAACTACCATTATAATTTAATCCTCCAAATATCATCATCCGGTTATTGGTAGTATCGTAAACTGCAGTAGAAGCGTATCGCGTAGTCGGGGCGCTCCCTGTAGTTGTGATCTGTGTCCAAGCAGGTGTTGTGCTATCCAGTCCATTGGCATTGCTAAGCACCCACATATCATTCAGATAAATAATATTACCAAAAGTGTTATAAAATAACCCCCCAAAGATCATCATCCGATTATTGACAGGGTCGTAGACTGCAGTATGACCGTATCGAGTCATCGGAGCACTCCCAGTTGGAAAAATCTGTGTCCAAGAGGAAGTTGTACTGTCCAGTCCATTGGCATTACTAAGCACCCATACATCATTCAGATCAATATAAAAACTACCATTATAATTTACCCCCCCAAAGAGTGTCATTCGATTATTGGCAGCATCGTAAACGGCGGTATGATCAAATCGCGCCGTCGGAGGTTCTCCTATCGGAGAGAGTTGTGTCCAAGAGGAAGTTGTACTATCCAGCCCAATTGCATTGCTGAGTACCCACACATCATTCAGATTAATATGAGAACTACCATTATAGTTTGCTCCCCCAAAGATCGTCATCCGGTTATTGGTAGCATCGTAGATGGCTCTAGGACCGTATCGCGCCATCGGGAGACCTCCCGTCGGAAAAAGCTGAGTCCAAACAGGAGTTTGTGCCTGAGTTGAATGAGAGAATAAGAAAATAGAGATGAAGATGGTAATGATGAGATAGATGCGTTTATCAAACATTTTAAGTTCTCCTTTTCGTTTGATTGTCTCTCCTCAATCAGCCGTTATTATAGAGCCGACCCTCCACAGTGTCAACTAATTTATTTCACGCATAAATGAGTAACCACTGCAAAAATATATCATTGAATTTAAAGGAGATATCAGAGTCGTCCTGTGCGACCTTGAAATTTATAAATTGCAAAATATTTATCTACAATATTCATTTTACTAAAGTTACAATAAAATCCTATCCCGTACCGGTTTTGGACTGGAATTGAAAATAGCAATTCCAGTCCCGGTACGTAAGAAGGAGGGGAAAATAGGGAGTTTTAGTTAGCCTTTGGAGTTTTTATTTTCTTTGTCGAAATTTGAATCGAATGACCATGCGCCGGCACCTACTATAACCAAAAATAGGGAACCTAGCAACATGGAATAGTCTACCCGGGCTTCATGCGCCATCGCCCAAAACCCGCTTTTGTAGAGCATGGGAATTTTAGTGGTATAAATCGCCACGGAGATATTAATGGTCATAATGAGGGAAGCCATCCGGGTGAGCAAACCAAGAATAATGAGCGCTCCGCAAACCGTTTCACACACGCCGACAAAGGGCGCTGAGAATTGGGGCGCGGGAATACCAATTTTAATGAATCGTCCGACACCGAGAGCATCTGGGAAAAGGAATTTTTGAATCCCTTCGGAAAGAAAAACCCATCCGACAATCAACCGGATGAGAATGGTAGATGCCGGCGCATCACTATGAAACATTTTCTGAATCAGGCGCATATTTGAGTCTTCTCTAAAAAGAGGATATTTATACTATAAAACAAATTTAAACGCCGGAATAGTTCCGGAATGAATTTAAGGGAGTACTAATTATTTTCGTTTTTAACTTGGCTCAAAAAGAAAAAGCGTCGGGAAGACCGTAAAAAACAGTCAATTTCCCGACGCATAAAAAATACTTTAATTATTCTTTTTTCCGGTTCACGGTATCGGAGCTATGTCCAGGAGAATTTGGAGCAAATTTTGTTGATTTCTGTCCATATTCTGAAGAGGGTTGTTTGGATGTACCTTGGTTATTCTTGTTCCCGGTTGCCGGAGTCGGTGTTTTGCTTGGAGCATTGGGAGTAGGCTTTGTTGTAGGTTTCTGTTCATTTCCTGAAGACGGCTGTTTGGATGTGGTCCCTTGGTTATTCTTGTTCCCGGTTGCCGGAGTTGGTGTTTTACTTGGAGCATTGGGAGTAGGCTTTGTTGTAGGTTTCTGTTCATTTCCTGAAGATGGCTGTTTGGATGTACCTTGGTTATTCTTGTTCCCGGTTGCCGGAGTCGGTGTTTTGCTTGGAGCATTGGGAGTAGGCTTTGTTGTAGGTTTCTGTTCATTTCCTGAAGACGGCTGTTTGGATGTGGTCCCTTGGTTATTCTTGTTCCCGGTTGCCGGAGTTGGTGTTTTACTTGGAGCATTGGGAGTAGGCTTTGTTGTAGGTTTCTGTTCATTTCCTGAAGATGGCTGTTTGGATGTAGTCCCTTGGTTATTTTTGTTTCCGGTTGCCGGAGTCGGTGTTTTACTTGGAGCATTGGGAGTAGGCTTTGTTGTAGGTTTCTGTTCATTTCCTGAAGACGGCTGTTTGGATGTGGTCCCTTGGTTATTCTTATTTTCGGTTGCAGGAGTCGGTGTATTACCTGTTAAAGGTGCGCTAAAGGTAACTGATTTCCCATGTCCCTGTTGGGGAGTTTTGATTTCGTCAAATGAGGTTTTATTTTGAGTGGCGATATTTTCCCATGAAGTGCCCTTATTCCGTTGAGTCAGAATGCCGCTGATGGGTTGACCGGATCGGCTGGCAACATTCACGGCGACAACAATTTCTTCAGGCCGATAACCTTTGTTATATATTTCATGAATCTGGGGATAGGGTACGCCATAATAATCGGAGGTCACATATAATGGCGCCACCGAATCTGCATCGCTATCTCGAAACCAGCCGGGATAATCACCCGTCAATCCCAACTGCTGTGCCATTACTTCCCACCCACGACGGTGATATTTCTTATAGACTTGAATCACAAAAGGCACTGGACGATGGCTATAATGGGCCAAGTAAAGGATGTAAATCAATTCATTTTGAGTCAGATGATAATCTCGATGATAACCATAGACAGTAGGATAATCGAGATTGAAATAGGCACTCCCCAGGTTCACAACTGCATTGGAATAAAAATCTGCATATTCCGGCGGCGGGGGAGCGGTACGCCGCAGCTTTGGTGGTGCTGGAGGAGGTGTACCCACCTCGACGGTAGTATTATTATTTTGGGCGGTTGCCTGAACTGTTGATACAGTGGTATCCGTAGACACTGAAGGTGCAGGGGCTGCCGGTGTTTCCGTTGTTGCTGGCGGGGTTTGCTGTTGTGAGCATCCGACCACAATCCATGCGGTGGCTCCGATAATTAACCCGTAAACCAATAAGAGACGGTATGAAATACCTCGTTTCATCCATTTCGTTATCATATTGTTTTTACCTCTTTCTTGAAGGGATTATCCGATATATCAGATTTAACATCATGAAAATCGGCTGGTTTTGGATAGCTTGATGCCATACACTTTAGAGAAAACTCTGGTTTATGTCAAGTAATAAACCACCAATACTCGTCCGGAGAAGATTTCATATTTCCAGAGGAATAGAAAAGCGTTTGCCGTGGGTGAAAGTGGCGAGTTTGGTGTAGCCGGTATTACGAATGATTTTGACGGCTTCAGGATAATGAGAGCCGATATCTTCCGCACGGTGGGCATCGGAACCGAGTGTGATAGGGACTCCATGATGGAAGGCAATTTCCAGAAATTCCGGTTCAGGACGAAAGCAATTAAAATCACCCTTCTTCCAACCAGTGTCAAATTCAATGACCTGGTCATATTCTTTCAAAACGGCACAGGTTTCCTCATAGAGATTAGTTAAATTAGCGGGAAGAGGAAGATGATTGACCAGGGCATGAATCTTGATTAAATCGGGATGTGCCATAAAACTAAACAAGTGGGATTGCGCGGCGCGTTGCATGGTTTTGTAATATTTTGTGTATAGCTGTTCAAGAGTTTTTCCGCTTTGAATATACTTCGCCATTCCTTCCTTGGTGGGGAGCCAATCATCGAGGTAATGGATGGAACAGGCGGTAAAGTCAAAAGCATATTTTTCAATAATATCTTTCCAGGTGTCTTCCAACTCCGGCGTATAATCAATCTCAATTCCAATTTTTACTTTCACATCCGATTGTTGTTGGCTGAATTCCTTCAAAGTCTGAATATAAACAGGAATCTCTTCAAGTTTCAAAGCCGTGTGATTGTAGGTTGGATGAAAGCGTGGACCATGTTCCGTAAAACCAAGTTCTGTTATCCCGCGGTCCCGACAGATTTCGATATATTGTTTTAACGGTTCATAGGTTGGCCAATATCTCCCGTCTTTAAAAGTATTGGGGTGAACATGATAGTCAATTAACATAAATAGTTTAAAGTTTAAGGTTTAAAGTTTAAGGTTAAGTCAGCTTGCTTTTGTGTGACATAAAATATACGATTGGTTTTATTGTCTGGTGGGTTAAAGGTAAAACAGTGATATTGGTTCAATAACTGTAAACCGGATTTCTTAATAGTTTGTTTAATTTCATTTCGAGTATAGGCTTTGTTTTGGAAATACCGGATATACTGTTGAACTCTTTGCCCATTCTTTATAATAAAATGAGCCTTTATATTTGACAGACGCGCCTTTTTATTATATTCAGAATGTAAGAGGAGAGAAATATTGTCGTTGCTTTCATGCCGCACGATATTGTTCCATTGGGTGAGTAATTCATAGGGGGTAATCATATCAAACAGGAAATAGCCGTTGGGTTTTAAAGCACGAGATACGTTATTAAACACCTTTTCAAATTCGCTCTGTTTGACGATATGATTTAAAGAATCGAAAAGGCAGATGACCAGATGAAACTTGTTGAGGTAAGCCAATTTCCGCATATCACATTTCTTAAAATTGATTTTAAGATTATTCTTTAGCGTCTTTTCTTTGGCACAATGGAGCATTTCAGGAGAATAATCAATAGCGGTTACGGTGTATCCTTGTTCCGCGAACCAAAGCGCGGTAGTTCCCGTTCCACAAGCAAGGTCGAGAACCTGCGTTCCGTCAAAATTGAGAGAGGCAAGAATATCATCCAAATAATAGCTCGCATGAAAACTAAATTCGTTATAGTGGAGAGAGTCATAATATTTGGCGAACAGGTCGTAGGAATTCACGGAAGGCATAATAATTTGCTAATTCCAGGACTCGATGATTTTAGGGATGTCGGTTATCTTATTAGCAATTGCATCCGGTTGAATATCTGTCAAATTCTTTTTCCCTTCGGTAGATTCCTGATATGTTGCAAGGATGGTTTTCATACCCAATGACTTGGGTCCCGCGACATCATACGCCGGGACATCTCCAATCATGACGGCTTCTTGAGGAGTGATATATAATTTCTCCAACGCCACCTGGAATATTTTCGGATGGGGTTTACGGTACCCGATATCCGCGGAAACGATAGTGTAATCAAAATACTTTGGAAAATTGCGCCGTTTCATGGCTCTGCGAATCAATTTCCCGGAACTGGCATTGGACACCAGCGCTAGTTTATAACCATTAATTTTGAGTATTTGCAAGACGTCATACGCTCCCGGAACTACTGGATATAACGCTTCTTCCGGCTCAAAAAACGCTTCTACAGCTTTTTCAAAAATAGAATCCTCCACGTGATTTAAGTTATATTCGGTAAAAACTTCCTTGAGTACATTTACGGAAGTATACTCAATAAAATCTTTTTGTCCCAACTGATGTTTCTGATTTTTCAATTCCAAAAACCTTTTCCCAAAAGGGTCAATGTCCACAGAATAGTTTTGAGATTGGAGATAGCGAACCATGTTGGCAATATTCAATGGCAGGACTTTTTCCCAATCCAGTTCAATGGAGATTAATGTATTACCAAAATCGAATAGGATACCTTTGATGGTCATGATAAGTTAGTTTAGCATAGAGGAAGATTAAAAGACTGTAGTGTGAAGATCTTTTTATGACCAGACTTCTTTGTGGGTTAATGTCTTTTTCTTATTAAAGGTTTTCTCCCGTTGCCTTGTTTCTTTCGCCCAATGGGAATCTTCATCATATTCGAGCGATTCCTGAATTAAATCTCTCGCCTTCAGGGACAATGAAGTTCCGTCCCGTTTTGTTAGTTTTTCTAGGGCTTTATAAAGATGGGGTTCCAACACTATATTTAATCGTAGATTCTTGGTAGGCATAGTCATTTCAATATTGCAACAGGTCCACGACCATAGCAAACCAAGGCGACTTGTTTTGTCTTTGGGTCGAGAATACAGATTTGATCATCTCCCAGTTGAAACAGAACATCGTCATTAGGAAGTTGGGTTGCATTTTGAATAGACCATTCCCCGAAGGGTGTTTCGTAAGCAAACCCAACTTTTATACCGGTTTGTTTATTTTCACCATAAAGTCCTTCCGCAGCCCAGAATCCATTCCAAAATTCCCACGAGCTAGTTGTAGCAATACCTATACATGGGACGGGTCCATGTCCCCAAATTCCCTCATCCCATGGTTGGCTAAAAAAATAGCTCTTTCGATTAAACTCATCGGTTTTTGCAAAGGATGGTTGAACAACAACAAATTTTGGTTTTTTGTAGTCTTCTGTTTCTAATCGGGCTACTAGTTCCCATTGAGTCGAATCGGTGGATGATTTACGAAAAAAAAGACGGTCATCAATATTGGTTGATTTTATGTCACACACTGTGTGTTCTGAGGTGTCTGTTATAAAACGAGATTTAACCACTCCCTTTGGCGAAATATAGTAAATAAATACATTCTTGGGGTGAGAAATTTCTACGAATTGAACAATATGCATATCAGTATATAGTGACTTTGCGCTTGCCATATAGTACCAACTGAAAAGTATCACATAACTTGCGGTAACGAGAAGAAGTGTCGCTTTTATACTTTTCTGAAACCAATTTGTGTCTTTCCAAAAACAAAAAGCAAAAAAGGGTAATTCAAGAATCAGGGTCAGAAGATAAGTAAACCCGACCATGAACCACAGAAATCTCCAGGCATTGTAAAGATTCAAATGCCAGTGGGATTGAACTCCCGCTAGAATGAAAACACCTACCCAAGCAGAGAAGTAATTGGCGGGAATCATAAAAACAATAGCTCTCCTCTTGCGAACCTTGAAAAACTTTGCCAGTAATAATCCCTCAAATACGCCGATAAGAGCGTTGCCGATAAGTAGGTGTATTGCCCCAGCCCACATTAAAGGTGTACCGGCATCTGCTAAAGAAAGGGAAGGTACTAATATCAAGAATATGAAAATGAGTTGTGGTGTTTTCTTTTTCATGGACTTGTAATGATCTTCAAGGTATTGTGGAAATCAAATAATATGTCTTCAATGGTCATGGCGAATAGTTTAACATAAAAAAAGTATGTGATTATCGAAGAACTGGATGGGTGAAACGGAGGAAGCATCTGGAATAGGTAAAGCAAAAATTCCCAATGAGAACCCTAAAATTGTTGTAAGAATATTTACTCTTCTTCTGCCGCGTGAGGTTTGCGGTCGGAGGTCTCAATAATTTTCTTGATGGTATCGGGGGGCGCTTCCGCGTAATGAGAGAAACGCATGGTGAATGACCCTTTTCCATGGACGATGGAACGGAGGTCAATAGAGTAACGGCTCATTTCACCGAGTGGCACCTGAGCTTTGATGATTTGATATTTACCATCCGCTTCCACACCCAAGACCTGCCCGCGTTTGGAGTTTAAATCGCCAATGACAGCGCCCATGTATTCTTCCGGCACGTGTACGTCAATGAGCATAACAGGTTCGAGGATCGTGGGTTTGCATTGTTCCATGGCTTTTTTGAATCCTAGAGAACCGGCAATTTTAAAAGCCATTTCTGAGGAATCTACTTCATGATAAGAGCCGTAAAAGAGTGTGACACGAAAATCGGTTACAGGATAACCCGCCAAAATACCATGTTCCATCGCTTCGCGGATTCCTTTTTCAACGGCAGGGATATAGTTAGAAGGAATAATCCCGCCGTGAATGTCGTTGACAAATTCAAATCCGGTTCCACGGGGCAATGGGTCCATTTTGATGACGGCGTCGCCATATTGTCCGCGCCCGCCAGATTGGCGTTTATATTTTCCTTGGACGTGATCCGCACGACCTTTGATGGTTTCGCGATAGGCGATTTTGGGCGGTTTGAGAGTGGCTTCCGCGCCAAACTTGGTTTTGGCTCTATCCAGAATAACGTTGAGATGCATTTCACCCATTCCGGAAATGAGGGTTTGTTTGGTTTCGGCATCGCGCCGGATACTGACGGTAGAATCTTCTTCGGTCAAACGGTGAATGGCGGTAGACATTTTTTCGTCATCGCCCTGAGATTTAGGCTCGATGGCCATAACAATTTGCGGTTCCGGGAATCGGGTAGGGGAGAGCTTAATCGGATGCGCGCGGTCACAGAAAGTATCCGAAGTTACCGTCACAGATAATTTGGAAGAAGCTACAATATCGCCTGCTACGGCTTTCCCGATAGATTGATGTTCTTTCCCGTTGGATAAAAAGAGAGTAGAAATTTTTTCATCTTTATTTTTATTGACATTATATGCCTGGGAATCTTTTGCCAGTGTGCCGGAATACACGCGAATTAAACTTAATTTGCCGGCGAAAGGGTCGGCAATGGTTTTGAAAACAAAAGCGCAAAGGGGTTTGTCCGGGTCGCAACTGCGGGATTCTATTTCTTTGGTATCGGGATTTTCCCCGGTGACTTCCGGCATTTCCACGGGTGAGGGCATGTCTTCGGAAATCAAATCCAAGAGTCCATGCACGCCAATCGTTTGAGTAGAAGAGCCGCATAACACAGGGACATACGCACCGCTTTTGATGCCATCGTGCATTCCTTTTATCAGTTCTTCATCGGTCAACGGTTGACCGTCCAGATATTTGGTTATCAATTCGTCATTCGTTTCAGCAACGGTTTCCGACAATTTATCGCGTGCCGCTTCCACTTCATCTTTCATTTCTGCCGGGATGGGAATTTCTTTTAATTTTCCGTTTTCCACGGTGAATGCTTTGCGATGGAACAAATCTACAATGCCTTTGAAATTCGTTTCTTTTCCAATGGGGATTTCCACGGGCACCGCGCGGACGTTAAATGATTTGGTAATGGATTCGACAGCGGCTTCAAAGTCGGCACGCTCTTTATCCATCTTATTGACAAAAACAGCACGCGGGATTTTGTATTCATCGGCGTATCCCCATACTTTTTCCGTTTCCACTTCCACGCCCGCGTTAGCGTTAAGCACAATAATCACGCCGTCCACGACCCGGAGAGACCCTTTGACTTCGCCGATAAAATCGGCATAACCGGGAGTGTCAATGATATTAATTTTAGTTTTCAGCCATTCGCAGCAGGCGAGAGTAGCGTTGATGGAAATCTTCCGTTTGATTTCATCCGGGTCATAATCGGTGACGGTAGAGCCGTCGTCCACTTTTCCCAGACGGTTGGTGACGCCGGAAATAAACAAAATAGCTTCAGTGAGTGAGGTTTTACCGGTCCCATTATGGCCGGTAATGGCAATATTGCGAATTTGTGCAGGGGGATATTCTTTGATATTCACAGACAATCTCCTTTATTTAAAAAAAGCTTTCAGCTATCGGCTGACAACTAATAGCCAACAGCCGATAGCCGATAGCTTTTTCCTAGGCTGTCTGTTTTTTCAGTTTGTTATGCCGTTTTTCCCAATTAATCCATTCCAGGATAATAGGACTGGCGACGTAGATGGATGAAAATGTTCCCGTGATGAGTCCAACCAACAGGGTAAACACAAAATCATGGATAACTTCGCCTCCCCTAAAAAACAAAGTTAATTCCACCATTAAAACGGTTAATACGGTCAGAACTGTCCGGCTCAAAGTTTGATTCGTACTCAAATTGATAATATCCGAAAATTCCATTTTTCGTTGGATTTTCCGGTTTTCTCGAATCCGGTCATAAATGATAATCGTGTCATGGATGGAGTATCCGATGTTGGTTAAGATGGCGGCAAACACAATTAATGTAATTTCTTTATTCATAATGCATAATGCTCCCAGCGTTATCAATGTATCATGGATCAACGCAAAGACACCCGCGAGGGCAAATTTGAATTCAAACCGGTAAAAAAGATAGATAATGATGCAAACCCATGCCAAGATTGTCGCGATGATGGCATTAGAAATAAAATCGCTTGCCACACTGGCACCGATGGATTCCTGGGAAAGAATTGTGAGAGTATTCTGAGGGAATTGTTGTTTTAATTGAGCAACAATTTGGTCAGCGATATGCGTTTTGGCTTCGACGGTTTGAACTCTTTCTCGTGTACGGATTCTAAATTCATTGGGCATTTCTCCCACCCGTTGAATCGTTAACTCTTCCAGTTTCATGGAGTCTAACGCGGTCCGGATGGATTCTTCCTGTACCGGTTTTTCAAATTTCAAATCAATCAAAACTCCTCCGGAGAAATCTATTCCCCAACGCAAGTAATGGCCGGTCGTTGATTTATTGTATCCCATGTAGGCAAAACTAATGAGCAAACAAATCGCGGTCAATGTATAACCATATTTACGTAATCCGATAAAATCAATTTTAGTTTCGTGCAAAAACTGCATACTTTTACTTTCTCCTAAATACTGATATTCTTGAATCCTTGCCGTAAACTAATCCGGTCAAAGATAACTTTGGTTACAAAAACCGCCGTGAACAAATTGATGGCAATACCGACTCCCAAAGTCACGGCAAATCCGCGGACGGCGCCCCGGCCAAATTCATACAGCATAAACGATGCGATAATGGTTGTCATATTAGAGTCAAAAATCGCGTGAAATGCACGGTCATACCCGGATTCAATGGCTGCGCGCGGAGTTTTCCCGGTACGCAATTCTTCCCGGATACGCTCAAAGATTAGAACATTGGCATCTACCGCCATACCGATGGTTAAAATCACACCGGCAATTCCCGGCACGGTCAATGTCGCGTGCAATGCCGCCATGGAAGCAACCAGGAAGAACAGGTTTAGTATCAACGCCAAATCTGCAATAGCGCCTGACCCTTTGTAATAAATCAACATAAAAGCGATAACCAAAATTCCGGCAATAATAGAAGAATTAATTCCCTTGTCAATAGAATCTTTTCCCAAGCTGGGACCGACGGTTTGTGATTCTTCCACGATTAACGGTGCGGGGAGAGCACCAGCTTTCAATACCAAGGCTAGATCGCGCGCCTGGTCTTCGGTAAATTGACCGGTAATTCGTGCACGTCCCCCGGCAATACGGTCTTGAATAACAGGTGCGGATTTTACTTCTCCATCCAACACAATCGCCAGGCGTTTGCCGACATTGTTTCCCGTCACATTTTCAAAAATTCTAGAACCGTCTCTATCCCACTCCAATTCGACATGGGGCGCACCCATGGACATTTGATCGCGGGCTACCATGGCGCTGACGATATGGTCTCCGGTAATTTCCGCACGCCGTTTCAAGAGCAAAGGTTTTTTACTGTTTTCACCGGCGGCCAAATCTTTGAGATATTTCAATTCAAATCCATCTGGGATAACGGCACCCGGTTTGAGGTCGCCTTGTTCATTCACTAAAGAATTTAAAAGAGATTCATCCGCGACCAGTTTGAATTCCAAAAAGGCTTGTTGTTTAATAATATCCGTAACATGGGCAGGATCCGTTTCACCGGGTATTTCCACAGCAATACGGTCAGTCCCCACCATGGAAACCATCGTCTCGGAAACCCCCAGCCCGTTGATACGATTCTCAATGACATGGCGGGCCTGGTCCATCGTATCCTTGATTCGTAAATTCACCAGCCGGGCATCCGCTACAAATTCTAATTGGTTCTTTACCGGAGTTTGTTTGGATAGTAAAACGGATGATCCTGTTGCAATTTTCAAATATTGATTGCTGTGATCTACATCAGGGTAGGGGATGATAATCGCTGAACTATCGGGAGTAAGAGTCGCCCGGTCGAGAAATTTCAATTTCTCGAATTCATTATTAATCCGTTCGACTTCCCGGTCGAGGGCCATTTTTTCCAATGTCGCGGTATCAATCTTTAACAACAAACTTACGCCGCCTTGCAAATCCAATCCCAAATTAAGCTTGTGATCATTCAAGGATTTCCAGGTATCGTAATCTACTTTTTGTAATTGCGTTCGTTCCGCGTCATTATTCGAATACCAACGGATAGTGGGATATAATAACCACGCGGCTAAAATTAGCGCGGCGAGAATGACAATAAATTTCCACTTTGATAAAAATTCCATATTATAAATCCTTATTGATTACACACTACAAGTAAGAGAAAGTATGCAATACTCTGCTTGCCGTCTTTTGAGGGACATTAAAAAACAAGAATAGAATTATACGAAGTTTCGCGCACTCTGTCAAATTTATTTATTCACATTTTGGGAAAAGCCGGAAATCCAATCCCTTTTTCTATCTCCAATGTACCATAAACCTGCACTCTTTAACCATGTCCTTGAGAAATCGAGGAATCAGACATGGGATTTGGCGATGGTATTTCAGGATAAAAAAGCGAAAGATTCATAACTCATTCCACCATCCCTCCGAGAAACCCCTAATCCTATGCTGGACACCCAGCAAACAAACACTGGAGATACACTGGAGATGGTACGGAGAAGATACGGAGTTGGGATGAAGAAGATCGATCTCCTTCATCCCTGCCTTATAGAGGATTTACAATATTAAGGTTGGAAATATATACTTTTTCTACCTGACTTTAGTCAAGGGTTTCCGGGCTTTAGCCCCTTTACTCCCCTCCAGCGTTTCATTCATTCTATCTTTCAGGTATTCCCAATTCTAGCTTTTTCAATCTACCATTTGAAATCCATGTCCTCAAGAAATCGAGGATAATATCTGCAATTATTTCATTATATCGCATGTTTTCTATTTGTCAATACCAATTTTTTCGTTTTCCATCGACCTGGAATTTCCCAAGAATCATGAATAATACTTGACATTTTTATGGTTGTATCTACAATAATATCAATCGTTTATAAAGTTATAAAAATATTTTGTAAGGAATTGTCTTTAAAAACCCACTGCTATATATAGATATATGATAGAATCTTGCGAAATGGAGGTTCATTATGAACCCTGTTCAAATGTTTTATAGGGCGATAATAAGACGTTCTTGGGTAACTCTATTTCTTCTCTTCATGGGATTACAATTTTCTTCCATTGCCCAAACCTCGACGACTTATAATATTAGTGGGTATTGTGATTCGATTGAAATAGTGGGAAGTATTACTACTTATTCAGACCAGATTATAGATGTTGCAGTACAAAGTACCCAGGCCTACCTGTCGGCATCCTCATTAGGTTTGCGCATTGTAGATATCAGCACTCCCAATCAACCAGTTGAGATTGGTCATTACCAAACACCGGAGGATAATCAACAAGTTATCATCAATGGTAATTATGCTTATTTGGCAGAGGATACTATATTTCGTATTGTTGATATAAGTGATCCAACTAACATTAAAGAAATTGGTAATTTCACAACAGGTTATTATATCTATGATATGGCAATTAACAATGGATTTGCATTTTTCAATCATGGAGCTTACCCTTTAGAGATTCTAGATATTCACAGTTTCTCAAATATAACTGACGTTCTGCTTACCGATAATTATTATGAGGCGGGACTGGCAGTAGAAAGTACCTTTATGTATCTGGTTGTAAATGGAAACTTGGATGTCTTTGATATCTCCTCTATTTCCAATATAAAAGAAATTGGTTCTTGTTCAGTGGGTGGCTATGGAAATTCAATTTTTCTTGGGAAGAAATATGTCTATGTTGTTAGTATTTATTCAGTAGTAATTGTTGATAGAAGTAATCCTTACCAACCGATACAGGTAGGGAATTATGCAAATGGTGATAATCAATCGGTTACTGAAAATGGCGATTTTATGTATATTGGAGATAATGTCGGGGTGGAAGTGGTAAATATCAATGATCCTTCCAATCCTATAGAAGTTGCCTATTATGATACTCCTGCTGGGGTACCGAGTTTGGCTTTTCAAAATAACTACTTATATACCGCCGACCAATATTCAGGATTTTATGTGTTTAATTTAGATAATCCACTAGGGAATGTTTCTGTGAATTTAACTGGAGATACAACTTTAACCACTATGACAGATTCAACTGGATATTACGAAATAGATGGATTGACTTACGGGAATTATACTGTCACACCTTCAGTTGTCGATTATCAATTTTATCCTATCCAACAGGTTTATTCAGGCTTGACGAGTGATCAAACGAATCAAGATTATTCCGGAACATTCAATATCAATGTAACAATTAATAGCATACCTAGTGGACTCTTGGTTTATGCCTATACTATTGCAACAACAGCCCCTTTCAGTATTTCAATCGGTGGACATGCTAGCTTTACCATAGGTGTTACTTCTCCCACCATATCCATTGATTCTTTAACTCAATTTGCATTTACTTCTTGGAGCGATAGTGGTGCCCAATCCCATACTGTGTATCCAACGACCAGTACAACGTATACAGTGAGTTATGACACTCAATATTTCTTGACTGCCGTACCCAGTCCTAATAATAGTGGTGAGATTAATCCTTTTGACTGCTGGATTCCTCAGAATAGTCTTGTTTCTTGTACTGCCGTACCCAATAATGGATTTCAATTTGTCGATTGGATGGGAGACTTAAATTGGAATAATAATCCCCAGGATCTTTTAATGAATGGACCGAAAACCATAGGTGCCAATTTCAGTTTGATTTCCAGTGGAAATTTAAGGGTTGATGGGTACTGTGTCCGTCCGGACCTTTCAGGAAATTACTATGAAGTGGGACATATTCTTTCAGAGAACACAACATATAGTCTTACAATCAATGGAACCTTAGCTTTTTTGGCCGATGGTACGGCTGGATTACGAATTATTGATATAAGCAATCCTTCTAATCCAATTTCTCTGAGCGGTTATACAACAACAAATTTTATAGAGGGTGTTGATGTACGGGGAAACTATGCTTATGTGGTTGCCGGATATGCAGGTTTACATATATTGGATATTAGTAATCCCTCTCACCCTATTGAAGTAGGTAGTTATGATACATCTGGATATTATGCTTTTAGGGTTGCAATTCAAGGTAATTATGCTTATGTTGCGTATGACAGAGACGGTTTATGGATTATTGATATTAGTAATCCGGCAAATCCAATCGGGATTATGAATATTATTCCAAATAATTTTGGAGTATTATCTGGAGAGTTGTTGCGTGTTGCTGTGAGTGGAGATTACGCCTATACGATTGATTGGGTCACATATTCCGATGAGATACTCACTTGGAATTATAACAATTTCAGAATTGTAGATATTCGAAATCCATTTAATCCCCAAGTTGTCGGAACATATACGTATGGAGGCAATGGGGATTTATCTTTGATTGGCGTAGCTGTGCAAGGGAATTATGCTTATCTATTAAATGATGACGGGGAATTAATAATCCTCGATATTTCTCAACCCACGAATCCTGTAGAAATATCTGGTACTAATATTCCCGGTAACCCACATGGGATAGATGTACGGGGAGATTTTGCTTATATAGCCTCATGGGGTTCTGGACTTCAAGTTGTCAATATCACCAATCCCTACAGTCCTTATGTAGTAGGTTCCTACCAAACTCCCGGACTTGCCAGAGATTTAAAAGTAGACGGAAGTTATGTTTATGATGCTGATGACACCTCCGGTTTGCGAATTATTCATGTTGCCTATCCCATTCCCAATACCGCTATGACTTTATCTGGAAACACCAATCAGTTTACGTACACGGATTCGTCAGGATATTATGAATTCGATAATTTACCCTTTGGGAATTATACTGTTGTTCCATATAACAACTTATTCGGAAGTTTTTCACCGTCCACAAACACCTATACCGGCTTGGATTATAATCAGCTCAATGAAAATTATGTAGGAACCTACTCCGCATGGGCCAATACTAAT
This sequence comes from uncultured bacterium, assembly GCA_963768165.1. Taxonomy (GTDB): domain Bacteria; phylum UBP4; class UBA4092; order UBA4092; family UBA4092; genus CAVYHJ01. Next base: position 285,468 of record CAVYHJ010000003.1, read on the forward strand.
GGGGAGTTTGCTAATGCGGAAGACACGGAGAATTGGGCATTCCAGCCTGCACCGAATGTATCGAACCAACCCACAATAACCTGGGTACCTACCTACCAAGGGAATACCGGCGTATTACAGTTGACGTTTTCCTCGCAAACACAGGGAATAAAAATGACCAGCTTTACACGCTTTACGCCAGATACAACTAACCCGTGGTATCGGTTGCGAGTAACCTATTACAGCGATTCGATATTTAATGGATATATCATTCCAGTCATTCTGACCTATCACGATAATCTGTCCGAGGTGATTCAAGAACTAGGTGCTTCGTTTACCGGGGATTCATTGATTCAACCGGGTACATGGTATACCTTGGACGCATATTTGTGTTGTCATGACACCTCCGGTCAAATTCAGATCATTGTAGATAACAATGGGAGTGCGGCGAATGTGTATATTGATTCGATTGACTTGGAGAACGTGCCTCCTCCGGGATTTACTAATTCAACCTATGTGACCCTCCCTTGGGGTGGGTTTGAGATGTCCACAGAGACCTCATACTGGGGACTTGAACCTGCGCCCGGTGCTCCCAATGGTCAGCCGACTTTGGGCTGGGAATCCAGTGCCATGTCTTACAGTTTCACGACATCCTCTCAAGGACAGAAGATGACCTCACGAAATACTTTTTATATTCCCGTGAATTCCAATGCAGTTATGTCGTTTAATGTATTATCCGATTCACCGACTCCCACGGGATTAAGTGTGATTGGGTATTTGTTTGCGGAAAAGGATGTAAAGAATTATATCTGGGATGTGGCAGGAGTCGGGAATATCGGGATTCTGTCCGCGGATACCTGGAATACGATTTATGTACCTTTAACATCCGTGTCAGAGCAAACCTCCTACCGGTTACAATTATTAATTCGGAATACGGACCAATATCCTGAAAATGTGTATCTGGACGATATAGAATTATTTTATGGCTCAACCCTCTCCAACAATCAGACTGAACTGGTGCTGGCTTCCACACCCAAAGAACTCATGAATTAAGGGTTTATAACTTCAGTACTTTTCCCTAACTCCCAACTCCTTACTCCTATCTCCTTTTATTTGACAGAAAAGGAGATTTTGCGGATAATAAAATAAAGTTTAAAGTCCAAAGTCTAAAGTCTAAAGTTAAAAAAATAACTTTAAACCTTAAACCTGAGACTTTGAACTATTTTTTTGTTTAGGCAGGGAATCAATGAATATTGGTGAATATGGGTATTACGCGTGGATTGGCGCGTTTTTTATTTTAGGGATAATATTTGCGTTAGGCGCATATATTGCCGCTTGGTTTCTACGTCCCCGGGTTCCTCAAACCGGCATGAAGGTTGAACCTTATGAGTGCGGGGAGGAAACCGTTGGTCCCACCTGGATTCAATTCAATGCGCGATATTATATCTGGGCGCTCATTTTTGTAGTATTCGATGTAGAAGTACTTTTTGTAATTCCTTGGGCTGTGGTCTACCATAGTTTTCAACCCATATCAACCGCGTTTATTGAAATGGCTGTTTTTTTGTTAATCTTACTCGTTGGATTATTATACGCTTGGAAAAAACATGCCTTGGAATGGCTATGACAATTTTAGATTGCAGATTGTAGTTTGTAGTTTTTCAATCCTAAATCTGAAATCTGAAATCTGAAATTAAAATATGACTTTTAACCAATTAACACTGGAAATTTTAAAATGGGCGGAGAAGTATGCTTCCGCACATGGATATTCAATTCCTTGGTTTGTCTTCCTTGCACAAATCGTTATCATTATCGCTGTCTGCAGTGTTATTCTGGGCATAATCTCTGTGGCTGGGATGATGTTGATTTGGATGGAACGGAAAGTTTCCGCGCACATGCAATCGCGGGTCGGCCCCAAACGGGTGGGCCCTTACGGATTACTCCAATCCATTGCCGATGGTGTTAAACTGCTCCTCAAGGAAGATATTGTTCCCAAAGAAGTGGATAGGTTGGTTTTTTGGTTGGCACCAATCGTAGTATGCATTCCTGCGGTGATGTCCTTTCTGGTATTTCCTTTTCATCAAGGATGGATTATCCAGGACTTAAATTTGGGATTGTTATATCTGTTGAGTGTCGGTAGTGTTACCGTCATTGGAATATTTATGGCAGGGTATGCCTCTTATAATAAATATTCTTTGATTGGTGCCATGAGAACCGTGGCACAGATTATTAGTTATGAAGTGCCGGCAATATTGGCAATTTTACCTGTGGTCATGATTGCAGGTTCCTTGAGCATGTCCAAAATCATTGAATCCCAAAGTAATTGGTGGAATATCGGTTATCTTTGGGGTTTTGTATCGTTTATCATTTATTTTATTGCAGCAACCGCGGAGACCAACCGGACTCCGTTTGACATTCCCGAAGCGGAATCCGAACTGGTAGCTGGGTATCATACGGAATATAGCGGCATGAAATTCTCCCTATTTTTCATCGCAGAATATACCAATATGGTCATTGTCTGTATGATTGCTTCCGCGTTGTTTTTAGGCGGATGGTACGGCCCTTTCGGCATGGGGCCTAATCCTATATGGATGTTATTGAAAATTATTTTCTTAATCTTCATGTTAATGTGGTTTCGTTGGACATTTCCCCGTGTTCGTGTTGACCAGATGATGACTTTTGGATGGAAAGTTTTATTACCAATTACCTTTATTAATATCGCCTGGGTCGGTATTTGGATGATGGTGAAAGGATAAAAATTATAGAATGCTATCTTCCATAACATCACAAGCACCTTGGGCAGTTGTCCAACAAGGCACGTTTTACATCATTGCGGTAGCTATGGTGATTGGCGCAATTTTGGTGGTTACATTAAAAAATGTATTCCATTGCGCCTTGTCATTGGCACTCGTAGCCATCGGTGCCGCAGGTCTTTATTTCATGCTGGACGCTGAGTTTCTTGCGGTCGTTCAGATTTTAGTCTATGTTGGTGCGGTGATAACCTTGATTGCATTTGTGGTTATGTTAACTCAACGGGTTAGCGGGAAAAACTTCAAGCAATCCAATAACCAAAAGTTTATATCGTTAATCGTTTCCGCGGGACTTTTATTCATGTTTTTTAAAAAACTTCCCAGCGTAGCATGGAAAACAGCCCCTGAAACCGATAAATTGGCAGATGTGCAAACGATTGGGAACGCCTTATTAACCAAATATATATTTCCGTTTGAAATCATCTCGGTCGTTTTATTGGTTGCGTTAATTGGTGCCATCGTCCTTGCCAGAAGGGAAAATAAATGAGTGTCCCGTTATCTCATTTCTTATTATTAAGCGCAATTTTATTTTGTATTGGAATTTATGGCATTATGACTCGGCGGAACGCCGTGGGGATATTAATGTCGGTCGAATTGCTATTAAATGCAACCAATATTAACTTGGTGGCTTTTTCACGATTTATTTCTCCCGCGGATGGGACTGGTCAGATTTTCGCAATTTTTGTAATAGCCTTGGCTGCCGCCTCCGTGGCGGTTGGGTTGGCAATCGTAATTTGTATTTATCGAAATCATAAAACTGTCTTTGTTGACAAGATTGATATGATGAAATGGTAAGGGAAGGATAAAGGAATCAATAAGTAAATGGAATCTAATGTTTGTTTAATCCCTTTAATACCGCTTATTGCGTTTACTATTATTATCTTATTCGGCGCCAAAATGCAAAAAGCCAGTGCTTGGCTATCTATCCTTGCCGCCGTTAGCACTTTTATATTATCAATTCCCTTAATTCTCGCCACGTTCCATGGTCAAGTCACTCATTTTCAATGGAGTTGGGCCCATATTGGAAATAATGAGATTAAATTGGGATTCACCGTAGATTCCCTCAGTGCCATGATGTTGTTTGTCGTTACGTTTATCGGCTCTTTAATTCAAATTTATTCCGTAGGATATATGCATGGCGACCCACGATATTCACGATTCTTTGCCTATTTATCTCTCTTTTTCTTCTCGATGTTGCTGATTGTGTTAGCAGATAACCTGTTGCTGGTCTATGTGGGTTGGGAATTAGTCGGACTTTGTTCGTATCTCTTAATCAGCTTTTGGTTTGAGAAAAACTCCGCGGCGAATGCCGGTAAGAAAGCGTTTATTACCAACCGGATTGGCGATGTGGGTTTTGCATTGGGCATCTTTATGCTCTATTGGACGTTCCATTCGTTTCAATTCAGTACTATTGCTGATGGCGTTTCCAAATATACCGGACCTTCTCTAACCATAGCGGCTGTTTTATTATTCTGCGGTGCGGTCGGTAAATCCGCGCAATTTCCACTGCATGTTTGGTTACCCGATGCGATGGAAGGGCCGACTCCCGTCTCTGCATTAATTCATGCGGCAACCATGGTCGCTGCGGGTGTTTATATGGTAGCGCGGACGTTCTTCTTATTCCACGCTAATCCCCATGCCATGCAAGTTGTGGCATATATCGGCTGTTTTACTTCCTTTATGGCGGCAACCATTGCCATTACGCAAACCGATATTAAACGTGTTCTTGCGTATTCCACCCTGAGCCAATTGGGATATATGATAATGGCGCTGGGTGTCGGCGGTTATATTTCGGGTCCTTTTCATTTAATGACCCATGCCTTCTTTAAAGCATTATTATTCTTGGGTGCGGGTAGTGTGATTCATGGAACCGGAACTCAGGATATTCGGGATATGGGTGGATTATGGAAAAAAATGCCGGCAACTGCGTGGACTTTCTTAATCGCAACATTGGCAATTTCTGGATTCCCGGGTTTGTCGGGTTTCTGGAGTAAAGATGAAATTTTATTGGATGCTTTTAATTCGCCGATTCCGGGAAGTTTGATTGTTTATTGGGTGGGCACTATCACTGCTTTTATGACAGCCTTTTATATGTTCCGTTTATTCTTTCTCACCTTTACGGGTGAAACCAGAAAACATGACATTCATGCCCACGAATCTCCAGCAGTAATGACGGTTCCTTTAATGATTTTGGCACTTTTTAGTCTTATCGCTGGACTCCCGGGTTCACCTTTCTTCGGTCATGCGTTTCAACATTGGTTAGGGCAGACTTTCACCTTCATGCCGGAACATGCGGAAGAAATCAACCCATTAGTCATGGGATTATCCATTATTGTTGGATTGGCAGGAATCGGGCTGGCATGGTTGATGTATTATAAGAAATCTATTTCTGCAGAGAAAGTTGCCCAATCTATGGGGCTACTCTACGAACTTTCATTAAATAAATGGTACTGGGATGAGATTTATAGTTATTTTATTATCAAACCTTTCTTCTGGGTTACCACCGCACTCTATGCGTTTGATGTTTGGATTATAGACGGTTCAGTGAACGGTGTTGCCCGCGTGGGAATTTGGTTGAGCATATTGAAAAATCTGATTGATAAATATATTGTAGACGGACTGGTGAATTTCACAGGTTGGTTTACACAACGTCTCAGTCGGGATTTGCGCTTGTTGCAAACCGGTCTGGTTCAAAATTATATCTTGATGTTAGTTTTTGGTTTGGCACTGATGGTTTGGTTTAAAATTTTGGAGAATACCAATCAATGGTTCTTTTAATGCTGGACGTATATTATTCATTATTTGGAGGATTTGAATGTCAATTTTAACTTTTCTAACTTTTATCCCCTTGGCGGGATGCATTGTATTATTGCTGATTCCCAGGTCCAAAATTCTATTAATTAAATGGGTGGGACTAATATTTACGTTTGCGGCGTTCGTGTTTAGTGTCATGGTGATGCTCAATTTCGTTCCGGCAGATACGGGATTCCAAATGGTAGAAAAATATATTTGGATTCCTCAACTAAATGTCAATTATCATATGGGTGTTGATGGATTGAGCGTCCCGATGATTTTTCTGACCGGTTTGATTACCTTTTTGGCGGGTATCGCTTCCTGGAATATTAATAACCGTACCAAGGAATATTGGATACTTTATCTCCTTCTGGAAACTGGCATGATGGGAACATTCGTTGCGCTCGATTTATTCCTTTTTTACATTTTTTGGGAAATCATGCTCGTCCCCATGTATTTCTTAATCGGCGTTTGGGGCGGACCGCGCAAAGAATACGCGGCTATCAAATTCTTCTTATATACCTTGGCGGGCAGCGTTTTAATGTTGGTTGCATTTCTTGCACTGTACTTTACCAGCAACCCGCACACCTTGAGTATTCCTGAACTACAACAACTCGGTCAACAAGGTGGATTGTTCGCCGGAGAGACTGTCCGCTTCTTCGGTATGACGTTACCTCACCTGGTCTTTATTGGATTATTTATCGGCTTTGCTATCAAAGTCCCTGTCTGGCCTTTCCACACGTGGTTACCCGATGCTCACGTCGAAGCACCCACACCTATTTCGGTAATTCTGGCAGCTATCTTATTGAAGATGGGTGCGTACGGTTTTTTCCGAATCAGCCATCCAATCTTACCGCAAGCGGCTAGGGATTTTGCTTGGCTCTTCGTCTGGCTCGGTGTAATCGGCATTGTCTATGGCGCGTTTGTCGCTATGGCACAAACTGATTTCAAGAAAATGGTTGCCTATTCCAGCGTGAGCCACATGGGTTTTATTTTACTCGGAATGTCGGCTTTCACGATTCAAGGTTTTATCGGCGGTTACTTCCAAATGTTCAGTCACGGTATTTTGACAGGCGCTATGTTTTTACTCGTCGGAGTTCTCTATGACCGGGCACACACACGTGACTTAAACTCTTTTGGCGGGCTTATGGTCAAGATGCCGGGGTATGCGTTTGTGTTGACCATTATGGCGTTGGGTTCGTTGGGATTGCCGGGGATGAGCGGGTTTATCGCCGAATTCTTTACCTTCCTTGGCGCATTTCAAGTCTATAAGAGTTTCACGATTGCCGCGGTTCTCGCGATTATTGTAACCGCGGGTTATATCCTTTATATGTTGCAGCGAGTTTTGCTGGGACCCTTAAATGAAAAATGGAAGGACATTACCGACATTAATCTCCGGGAAATGATAACCGTTGTTCCCTTGGTTATCATCACCATCGCCCTGGGTGTTTGTCCTGGATTGTTACTAAATATGATTAATCCGGTCATGAAAACCTTGCTTGCTTCGATTTTAGGAGCCGCGCACTAAATGAACTGGTCGCAAAACCTTCAACCTGTTTATCCGGAACTGATTATCCTGTGTTTTGGGATACTGGTGATAATCCTGGATTTATTTATTTCCAATAAAAAATTATTGGGATACATCAGTATTCTAGGCCTATGTTTCAGTATGCTTCCCTTGAACTTTTATGCCCCGCGACAGGAATTATTTTCCGGGATGATCGTGATTGACCCGTTTGCCGTTTTCTTTAAATATGTCTCCATTGCCGCTGTCATTTTGACAATCCTCCTCTCCCTGGACTATCGCCCTCTTATAAAAAAATATGCGGGAGAATATTACGCCTTGTTACTTTTTCTTTGCGTGGGACTGATGCTGATGGCGGCGTCTACTAACTTATTAATGATTCAACTCGCCATTGAATTTGTCAGTATCACATCCTATATCCTGGTCTCTTTTAATAAAAAAGATGTGCGCTCCAGCAAAGCTGGATTAAAGTATTTTCTGGTGGGTGCTATTGCATCGGGACTTATGCTCTATGGCATGACCTTCATTTACGGTTTAACAGGTTCCTTGGATTTAAAAGGTATCTATTCATTCTTTAACGATGGTACCGCCGATGGAGTGATTGTTCTGGTTTTTCTCGTTTTGCTTCTTGCCGGGTTCGGATTTAAAATTGCCATGGTTCCCTTCCATTGGTGGGTTCCCGATGTATACGAAGGCGCGCCTACTCCGATTACTGCACTTCTTTCTGTCGGTTCAAAAGCTGCCGGATTCGCAATTCTATTACGCACATTCCTTATGGCATTTCCCGGATTTCACAGCGATTGGAGCGGTATTTTAGCGCCCTTGGCGGTTGTCACCATGACCTTGGGTAATATCGTCGCGATTTCTCAGACGAATATTAAACGTCTTCTGGCGTATTCCAGTATTGCTCATGCAGGATACATTCTTGTCGGTGTCGCCATCGGTTACACCCCTTGGGCGAAAGAAGCCATCCTGATATATCTCGTCACTTATTACTTTATGAACCTGGGAGCCTTCACAATCGTTATTTTTATCAGCAATGCCCTGGAAAGTGACGATTTGGAAGATTACGCGGGACTCTATAAAAGAGCACCTGGACTGGCCGCTGCACTGGCGATTTTTCTGCTTTCTCTTACCGGGATTCCACCCCTGGCCGGGTTCTTTGGAAAATATTATTTGTTCGCAGCAACGATTGATGCCGGTCCCGATTATTATTGGTTGGCGATTGCCATTGCCATCAACAGCGCCATCGCCGCCTACTATTATTTTCTTGTCATAAGACAAATGTACCTGGTAGAACCCAAGGATTTAACCCAAATCGCCCGTCCAGCTTCTCTACAAATTGCCTTGGGAATTACCCTCTTTCTAACCGTAACCATGATATTCTTCTTGAAACCCCTCATAGACATCATCCACCAATCCACTCAAATGATAACTTGGTTCTAAACCGAACACCTTATCCCACGGAATTCTATCAAAAGTAAACCGGTTTAATAGACAATGTCCAGCAAAGCTGAAGCATAATTAAAGCATAGCTGGTACGATGACAATCCATTCCTTTTCCCAAACGAACTAAGAATGCTCCCAATCCAAAAATGTACCAAAACGTACAGCATGCCAAATTGGTTTACTTGACTACCAAATAAAGTTGGTTCTATAGTTAGGATATGGCGATTTGGTATTAGAAAATTATCAAGAGATTTAAAAGATGAAAATATTGGCTTTTAGAATATTTAAGTGGCTGCTCATCATGATATATGGTGGTATGATTTTTTGGATACCAAATATATTAATTCATAGGATTGCTGGTAACAATTATGATAGCTATTGGGTATTATTGTGCACAGCGATTTTACCACTAATAACTATCGGAGGGATTATTCTCTTGTTCTTTTTGGAGAAAATGCATCATATCTCTTCCATAGCTTTTTGGATTCTTTTTGGAATCTGGTTTTTTGGGCCATTCTATATCATTATTGAATCACTGTTATTAGATCCAAGTTATATCCTCTCGGATATTTGGAAACTTCTTTTTCAAATGATTCCCTTATTTCCAATTTTTACTTTTATGATTTCTACCTATGATGGATCTTTATTTGCAGTACTTATTATGACTGTTATTTTAGGAATCACATTCATTTTGGGATTTTTCGTCAAGAACTTATCCGTTTTTCAAATAAATCTTTTCTCACATAGTAAATAATATCTTTTTTTTCGTCGGGAATTAAGTGTCCTTTACAGATTTCCTGATTTATTGTTTTCTCCCATACCAACGAACTTCCCCTACAATGGTATAATACAATATTATACTTTTCGAAAATTTCATATAATGCCGGATAATAAACCAGACAATAATAAATTCAAACTCGCCCGGCAGTTAGGGATAGCGGTTACCATTCCCATGACTTTACTGGCAGGTCCGTTAGTCGGTTGGTTTATCGGCTCCTGGCTGGATAAATGGTTTGGAACCAAACCTTGGCTTCTCGTTATTCTTCTGGTTCTGGGAACAGTTGCCGGTGTCCGCCAAACAATTCATATGATTAAAGAGATCAGCAATGATGACAACTCTTGACCATAATTTTATAACACGTGTGATAAAAACCACGGCGGTTGTCACAATTTTGATTGCATTATTTGTCGCTTCTTACTATAATATTTCTTTCGCTTTTGGATTGGTAATTGGTTCTATTTTGAATATTATCAATTTTTGGTTCATCAAAGCGTTGGTAACAACCTGGTTGAGTACTAAACCGGCGCAGTTGGTGAAAGTGGCTTTACTCGTTTTTGTGAAATTCCCCCTCTTATACGGGGTGGGGTTCTTAATCCTGAAATCCGGCATAATTTCCGCAGTGAGTTTTCTCTGCGGTTTTTCTTTATTATTTTTAGTTCTGATACTGAAAACGTTGGGTATCTTGATGCTTTCAAAGAAAAACAATTCGGAGTCCATAGAATCATCAGAATCGAAAACTAATTAACTGGAATTTATTGACAACAGTCAAAAGGGCGTCTGCAAAACATTATGATTTCGGCAATCACTAATTTAATCTATCAAAGTGTAGTAAATACTGTCGGGTTGCCGCATATCGCCGCTGAACAGGCAGCCGAAGGTGCGCACGCAGCACAAGAATCAGCACCCGAACTCCCAACCTTCATCACTTTGTTGAATGATGCGTTCGGGGATAACCCGTTCGTGCATCTGTTGCATCAATATGAAAGTCAAATTTTCATTCTGGGCGTTGCCCTATTTATTGCCATTCTCGCTTATTTTGCCAATCGTAATAAATCGCTTGTTCCCCATAAACTTCAAAATCTAATGGAATTTGCAGTGGAAACGCTCGACAACCTGGTTTGCGATATTATCGGACCCTCCGGCACTAAATATACGCCTTTTGTCGGCACTTTATTCCTCTATATTCTATTCATGAATTTAGCGGGAACATTGCCTTTCTTAAAATCCCCAACGAATAGCTGGAATACCACGTTGGGTTTGGCGATCTGTGTATTTCTCTATGTCCAGGGAGTCGGAATTAAAAATAATGGTCTCGGCGGTTACCTTTTTCATTTAATGGGTTCTCCGAACGATGTCATCAGTTGGGTAATGACTCCATTAATGTTTCCATTACACGTTTTGGGAGAATTAATTAAACCCGTCAGCCTTTCCCTCCGTCTCTTTGGCAATATCTTTGGGGAAGATTTATTGGTTGCCGCTTTTGTCGGTATGGGAGTGCTCATTGGTAACTATTTCCATAGCCCAGTTGGAGTCCCATTGCAATTCCCGTTTCTATTTCTGCAATTATTAACCGACGTAGTTCAGGCATTAGTTTTCACTTTGTTAACCACCATCTATATCTTTTTAATGTTACCTCATGAGGAACACGAGCATGAACATGCCGTACAACATTAGGTCGAAACAGTATATTCACAAAATTAATGGAAAGGAGGGAATTTCATGTCTCCAGCAGTTGCATTAGGTTTTGCGCTACCGATTGGTTTGGGTCTGGCCGCTCTGGGTTCAGGGTTGGGCTTGGGTAAGGCCATCAGCGGTGCGATGGAAGCGATGGGCCGTCAACCGGAAATTCAAGGAAAGATTCAAACATCCATGATTATCGGTGCCGCGTTTATTGAAGCGTTAACCATTTACGCCTTGGTCGCCGTATTGTTATTAATGGGCAAAATTGCGTAAGAATTACCTTACTCAGATTAGAAGACGGGATTACACCCTTAAATCCCTTCTGCTCACGGTAGAGACGTAGCATGCTACGTCTCTACAAAGGGTAGAGGGGTAAGGTGAGGTAATCTTATCTTAAAGTCTTAGTAATTTATTATATTAAAATCGGAGGAATGAACCTTGAATGTTCAATTACCAGTGGTATTAACTCAGATTGTTGGATTTTTACTTCTTTTTTGGATACTGAAAAAGTATGCCTGGAAACCTATCTTGGGCATGCTGGAAGAACGCCGCCAGAAAATTGCCGATGAGTTTCAAAAAATTGAAGAAACTCAGGCGGATGTGAATAAACTGAAAGAAGATTTCGAAGCGCAAGTCCGCAAACTCGACCAGATTGCCCGCGATAAAGAAACGGCAGCGATTGCCGAGGGTCAGAAAATCGCGCAGGAGATTCAGGTCAAAGCCCGTGAGGAAGCCAAGGAAATCATCGAAAAGGCCAAAGAAAATATTAATCTGGAAATTACCAAGGCCAAAGTCGAACTGCGCAACCAGATTGTTGCATTTACCCTGCAAGCGACGGAAATAATTATTAAAGAAGATATTGACGACGCGAAACACCGCGACAAAATTAATTCACTTATTGATGAAGTGGGAAGTCTAAAATAATAAACTAGGGACTAGGAACTAGAAACTAGAAACTGAAAATATGAGAGATAGAATCGTATCCGATAAATATGCCGAAGCCCTCTTGGTAACGGCAAAAAAACAGGGTTCCATGGATTTGATTGCCAATGAAATTTTGCTATTGCAGCCCATTTTCGCTGACAAAAGTCAATTGCAAAGATTTCTAATAGGACCCCAGATTACCAACGATGCCAAAACTGCTCTGGTAACAAAGACATTCGAGAGCCGGATTTCCACATTACTGTATCAATTCCTAATGATTGTTTTACGAAAACACCGGATAGATCATATCGCCAATATTTTTAGCGAATACTTACGGTTGGTGGATATCGAACGGGGAATTCAGGAAGCCAAGGTAACAACCGTGATTACCTTGGATTCGGAAACGCAATCCCGTTTGCAAGCAAAGTTGGAACAACTAACCGGTAAAAAAATTCGTTTGCATACAAGGGTAGATTCTAAAATTCTCGGTGGGGTCATTATCCATATGGACAATACATTGATAGACGGAAGCTTCCGAACCAAATTAATAGATTTACGGGAAAAATTACTGAACATTAAGGTGAATTAAATATTTGTAGGGGCTTGATTTATCAAGCCCGTTAAAGGAGAAAAGTTTATGGCATTACGTCCTGAAGAAGTCAGTGCGTTAATACAAACAGAACTGGAAAATTATAAATCCGAACTCAAAATGGAAGATGTGGGAACCATCCTACAAGTCGGGGACAATATCGCCCGTATTTACGGCTTGGATAAATGTATGGCAGGTGAGTTGTTGCAATTCCCCGGAGAAATCATGGGTATGGCGCTCAACTTGGAAGAAGACAACGTCGGGGCCGTTCTTTTCGGTTCCGACCGCGAAATCAAAGAAGGCGATACTGTCAAACGAACCGGTAAAATCGCGCAAGTCCCTGTCGGTGAAGCGCTGGTGGGACGTGTTGTTGACGCGCTCGGTCAACCAATTGATGGAAAGGGACCCATTGTCACAGACAAATTCCGTGCGATTGAATCCAATGCCCCTAACGTCATACAACGCCAGCCGGTCTTTGAACCATTGCAAACCGGACTGAAGGCGATTGATTCCATGATTCCTATCGGTCGCGGCCAGCGGGAATTGATTATCGGCGACCGTCAGACCGGAAAGACCGCTGCTGCCATAGATACCATAATCAATCAAAAAGGACAAAACGTATTTTGTATTTATGTCGCCATTGGACAAAAAGCATCCAATGTTGCCGGTGTCCTCGAAGTATTGGAAAAATATGGTGCAATGGCCTATACCACTATTGTTTCCTCACCTGCCGATGACGCCGCTTCCTTGCAATATATCGCACCGTATACCGGTTGTGCCATGGGCGAATATTTCATGTACAACGGAAAACATGCGCTCGTCATTTATGACGATTTATCCAAACAAGCCGCCGCCTATCGCCAATTATCCCTGTTATTACGCCGACCGCCCGGTCGGGAAGCGTATCCAGGAGACGTGTTCTATCTCCATTCACGGTTGCTGGAACGCGCCGCCAAACTGAATAATGAAATGGGCGGTGGTTCTTTGACCGCGCTCCCGATTATTGAAACGCAGGCGGGTGACGTGTCCGCGTACATTCCCACCAACGTAATCTCTATTACCGACGGGCAAATGTTTTTGGAAACCGATTTGTTCTTTGCCGGTGTTCGCCCTGCTATCAATGTCGGTATTTCCGTATCCCGTGTCGGTGGCGCCGCGCAAACCAAAGCGATGAAAAAAATCGCCGGTCGCCTTCGTCTTGACCTGGCTCAATACCGTGAACTGGCGGCATTCGCTCAATTTGGTTCCGATCTTGATAAGGCAACCTTGGCACAGTTGACCAAAGGACAGCGGATTGTTGAAATCTTGAAACAAGGGCAATTTGAACCGCTCCCGCTCTATAAACAAGTCTTGATTATTTACGCCGCGACACAGGGTTTCCTGGATGATTTACCGGTAGAGTCTTTGAAAAAATTTGAACCGGAATTTTATAAGTTCATGGACGAAAAATATCCCGATGTCGGGCACGGCATTGAAACAACCAAACAATTGACAGACGATATCGTGAAAAAATTGGAAGCCGGTATCAAGGAATTTAAAGCGCAATTTAAAACGAAATAAAAGATACAAAAAAAGTATGAAAGTCAATAATTTCTGTCATTCTGAGCGTAGCGAAGAATCCCTGCTTAAAGCCGCCAAAACGCAGGTAAAACATAGAGATTCTTCGCTACGCTCAGAATGACAAGGTGAATATATGGCCTCACTACGACAAATCAGAGCACGCATTAAAAGCGTCAAAAGTACCAAGCAGATTACCCGTGCCATGCAAATGGTGGCGGCGGCAAAATTAAAGAAATCCCAGGGACGGTTGATTTCTGCGCGGCCTTACGCCCGGAAAATGGATGAACTGCTGAGCAATCTAGCATCAGCTTCCGGGCAAATCAATAATCCGTTGTTCCAGAAACGAGAAGTCAAAAATATCGCCTTGGTGATTATTTCCGGTGATAAAGGGTTATGCGGTTCTTACAATGTCAATATCATGCGCCATGCGGAAACGTTTCTACAGGAACAACCCAAAGGAAAAGTTCAACTGGTACTTGTTGGGAAAAAAGCCCAGGAATATTTTCGTCGCCGTGGATACCCGATTCTTAATAGTATTACCGACTTGGGTGGGAATCTCAATCTGGGTAGAATCCAGGAAATCACTTGGGATATCACCAACGATTTTCTATCGGGCAAGGTAGATGAAGTCAAATTGCTTTACACAAATTTCCTGTCCACTATGCGTTATCAACCGACCATTACCCAGTTTTTGCCCATCGAACAAAAAGCCGAAGTAAAAACAGAAAAATCACCTGTAAAAAAAGAATTGAATTATATTTTTGAACCGGATGCCAAACAAATCTTTGATGCATTATTACCGAGATACTTGAATACCAAAATTCATATTTCAATTGCGGAATCGTTCACCTCAGAACATAGCGCGCGTATGATTGCCATGCAGAATGCCACAGACGCTGCAAACGATATGATTGATTTGTTGACCTTAACCGGGAACAAATTGCGCCAGGCGCAAATCACTAAAGAAATCGCCGAAATCGTCGGTGGTGCGGAGGCACTCGTCACCTAACAAACACATATTAATACCGAATATGGAGTGGAGTTGGTGTGGAGGTGAAATTTTCACCTCCACACCAACTCCAGTGCAACATCGGTACTAAAATAGATGAAAGATACTGGAAATAAAGGAATTAGAAGAAATAAAGCGAATAATGCAAAAGGAGTTTAAAAAATCATGGCAAATATAGGCAAAATAGTACAGATTATCGGACCGACGGTGGATGTAGAATTTCCGGCGGATTGTTTACCGGAGATTTTAAATGCGATCCGGATTGAGGTTCCCTATCAAAAGCGAACGCTTATTGTGGAAGTCTCCCAGCATCGCGGAAATGATATTGTGAGGTGCGTAGCAATGTCGTCCACGGACGGATTGGTTCGAGGAATGGAAGCCGTAGATACCGGCGGACCGATTTCGGTTCCGGTGGGAGAACAATCTTTGGGGCGTATATTTAATTTGTTAGGTGAACCGTTGGACGAAAAAGGGCCGTTACCACATCCCGACAAACGGTATCCGATTCATCGTCCTGCACCAACCTTTGAAGACCAAGTTCCGGTAAAATCGTTATTCGAGACCGGTATTAAGGTCGTGGATTTGTTGGCACCTTACGCCAAAGGCGGTAAAATTGGATTATTCGGCGGAGCGGGTGTAGGGAAAACCGTTGTTATCATGGAACTCATTCGCAATATCGCCACGGAACATGGCGGATATTCAGTATTCGGCGGAGTAGGGGAAAGAACCCGTGAAGGGAACGGGCTTTATCTCGAAATGACCGAATCAGGCGTTTTGGCCAAGACCTGTTTGGTGTTCGGACAGATGAATGAACCGCCGGGTGCACGATTGCGGGTCGGTTTGTCCGCGCTTACGATGGCGGAGTATTTCCGTGATGAAGAAAATCAAGACGTGCTTTTATTTATTGACAATATATTCCGGTTTACCCAGGCAGGTTCGGAAGTATCGGCATTACTAGGACGTATGCCCAGCGCAGTAGGTTATCAACCGACTCTCGCTACTGAAATGGGAGCGTTGCAGGAACGGATTACTTCGACCAAACGAGGGTCTATCACTTCCGTACAAGCGATTTATGTACCGGCGGACGATTTAACCGACCCGGCACCAGCAACGGCGTTTTCGCATTTGGATGCGACTACGGTTTTATCGCGGCAGATTTCCGAATTGGGTATTTACCCGGCGGTTGACCCGCTCGATTCGACATCGCGAATTCTTGATCCTCGAATCGTAGGTGAGGAACATTACGGCGTGACGCGGCAAGTGCAAAGAATATTGCAGAGATATAAAGAATTGCAAGACATTATTGCCATTCTCGGTATGGAAGAATTATCCGAAGACGATAAGATTGTCGTCGGTCGCGCACGGAGAATTCAACGGTTCCTATCGCAGCCATTCTTTGTCGCGGAAACGTTCACCGGTACACCGGGACGATATGTCAAATTGGAAGATACGATTAAAGGGTTTAAACGGATTGTCAACGGGGAACTCGATGAATTACCGGAACAGGCGTTTTATATGGTTGGAACGATTGAAGAAGCCATTGAAAAAGCCGAAAAGATGAAACAATAAGAGCGTAATCAATGAATACCTATCAATTAACCATAGTTACACCGGAAAAAATGATTTACGACGAGAAGATAGAGTCCCTGATTGCACCGGGAACAATCGGATATTTGGGCGTGTTGGCGCACCATGCCGCTTTGATGACGGGACTGGTACCGGGGAAACTAACTATTCGCAAAACAGATGAAAAAGAAGAGATACTCGCAATTAGTGGTGGATTTTTGGAAGTGTCTAATAATAAAGCCACGATTTTAGCGGATGCGGTCGAATGGGCCTCTGAAATTGACCTTGCACGCGCCAAAGCCGCCGTTGAAAAAGCCAAAGAAAGGCTGCATACCCGGCAAGGGGCTATTAACCAAGTTGAGCAAGAGTTGCAACGTGCTCTTAACCGGGTGAAAATCTATACCGAGGAACACGGGACTAAATAGTAGGATTCATGGATTTACCCCATAAAAGTGTGCTAGATTAATTTGTAGATGATTGATATTGTAGATGATAGAATAAATACGATGACTTCCTAAGAAAACTGGAATATTCTCGCTAATGGGTCAAAATTTGCTTGAACTGTATCTTTATAAATTATTGAAAAGAAAAGATAAAACCATCCTTATGGGGTATAGGAGTTATTCAAATAAATCGCTACCCAACCGGTTTTTTTGATAGTCGAAAATACATAAAAATCTCCAACAAAAACACAAGAGAAACTAGGGATAAAAAAATACTTGACAAAAAGGAAATAGGGTTGTATAGTTATTGAGCAAGTAATGAGAGAGTGAGTTTTAAAATAAAGAGTCGAAAGCAGTAGAAGAAAAAAGTGCTCACCAATTTTAATTATAGAAAGGAGGGATATTGAATGAAGGGAAATAAAGGGTTTACCCTGATTGAATTATTAATAGTTGTGGCGATTATTGCTATCTTGGCAGCAATCGCAATACCGAACTTCCTCCAAGCACAAGTGAGATCTAAAGTTTCACGAGCCAAATCCGAAGAACAGAGCTTGGCTACCGCGATAGAATCTTATTACATTGACAACAACGTGTATCCGCGTGCGGATGAAGCGAGCGATGTTGGTAACAGCCAAACTTGGTATAGCCAGGGAACATGGGCTACTGAAGGTGGCGTGATTCCACGTGCGTTAACGACACCGGTCTCCTATATTAGCAGTCTATTTAAAGAACCGTTTAGAAAGAATGGCACAGGTTTTTATGGATACGGTGGCGGTCCGGTGAATACTGACTATTCAAACACATGGCCGGCCAGCGGCTGGATTGCAGATTCATTTGGTCCAGATAATGCTTGGGGTTATGCGGGAAATGGTTTGCAAGAAGATTCAGCTTGGACAGATACAGTAGAACCATTTGTGACTACACCTCTGCAACAGAGTCCGTATACCTATGATCCGACCAACGGTACCACTTCCGGTGGTGACGTATGGCGTCGTGGACCATAGTTTTAAGGAAACTTTTGTAATGAATAGTAAGGTGATCTTGTTATAAGACAAGATCACCTTTTTTTATTTCCATCAAAAACAGTATACTTGCATCCATGTCTTTGTTGTTGATAAAAAACGGTATTTTGATAACACAAAACCCTTTCCGAGATATTATTCGAAAGAATCTAACAATTGAAAATGGGAGAATTATTGCAATAGATACCCGGCAAACCTTGGATGGGCTCATCATTGACGCGCAAGGGAGTTTTATTCAGCCAGGATTTGTTCAACCGCATGTCCATTTGAGTCTGCCGGACTTTAAAAAATCGGATAAAATAAAATCTTCAATTGATTTATTGAGAGTATTCTCAGGATTATCCGAAAACATTATCAAGGAGACTTCAAGACGTAACATTCGATCCCTCATATCCCATGGAACAACCACCATTTTAGCCATGGAACATCCGCTGTTTACCACGGAAGTAATACAAGAAGTTCAAAAATCCGGGTTGCGCGCAGTCATTGGAAATGGGTTATTAGACCACGGGGAACAATATCCTGATTTACAAAAAACCATGGAAGAAAATATGAGTCAAACGCGGGAATTGTTGGCTAGATGTCAATCAATTGAAAACCACAGAATTCAATATGCCGTGTGTCCCTGGTCAATTCCAGAGTGTTCCGGCCAGTTGTGGAGAGAGATTGCTATTTTTGCGAATGATAATAAACTATTGGTGCATACTCATGCGTGTGAAACAAAGGGAGAGTTACGCGCGGTGAAACACGGGCGAAGTTCAGAACCGTTGAAATATCTGGATCAATTTGAGTTAGCGGATCAGAATTTAATTCTGGCACATTGTGTTCATGTCTCAGAGGAGGAAATAACCATTTTTCAAAAAGGAAAGGTAAACATAGTTCATTGTCCAAATTCAAATGAATATTTTGATACCGGGACAGCACCGGTGATTGAAATGCTGCGCCGTAAAATGAATGTCAGTTTGGGTTCCGATGGCACATTTTGTAATGGGGATTTGGATATGCTTAATGAGATGAGAAAAATGGTATCACTTCATGGTGAAGACCAACTCGATCTGCAGACTATTTTTGATATGGCCACTATTCATGGTGCCAGAGCATTGGGGATGGAAAATGAAATCGGGTCTATTGAAGTTGGGAAGAAAGCGGACATGGTTATTTTAGATTTGCCGGAGAATACTAAGAATCCGATTCCGACAATTATTCTGGAAGGGAGCAAAGAAAGTATAAACAGGGTAATAGTGGATGGAGAGACTATATTCAAGAGATATAGACAAACCAAATAAAATCCGGGTATGACGGAATGTCAGGGTCAGGGACAACCTTGACTACTTGTGGCGCGTAACCCACGGTAGTCGGACTCGTCCCCGAGTCCGACATTCCTACACAAGTTCTAATTGATTTGTCTATAGGAGTAGGAATATATCATATATCCAAAATTACCACATATGCAACCATTACCAGTGCCATTTCCACAACTTATACAAGTAAGTGGTGGGATAGGGGATGTCCATGATGATTATTATTAGAACCATTTACAAGACTGTTTATATCATTAAATTAACTCTCCATCCTTATCGATGTAAAGTATTTAACTGATTGGATAAGTTAGGGGATAAAATATTACCAGGGTCATATCCAAAAAGTAAACCAGATAAATCCGTATATCTTAATGGATTATTCCCAACATAGGTATATCTATGAAGTGTTGCAGGATTATCAACCAATCCTTTCCAGGGATTCTTATTTATGTTTATGAACCTTCCTACCTGTGGATCATACCATTGGACGGAGAAATAATAGAGTCCTGAATCAGGGTCTTGTTTTTTGGTGGCGATGTGATAGTTGTTATTAGCACTGCCGTTGGTGGCAAGAACATTCCCAAACCCTTCCTGGACATAAGAAGTATTGATATTCCCACTGGTATCGGAGACAAAGAGGACATTGCCAATCGGATCGTAGTGATAAAAGTAATCCGTCCCATTATTACGACAAGAGATAATTGCCCCTATGACTCCCGGTGCCAAGGTATAGACGGCATTGATGGTAGAGGGCTCTCCATAGTAGGTGTTATATCTCTCCAGTAATACATTAATCCCATCATAGAAAAAGCGCGTAGTAGCACTACTTTGTTGGTTTATCCTCTGAATCCGTTTGCCTAAAGAGTCATAAAGGAAAACATCCGAATAATTGGGACTTCCGATGGAGATCATTTGATTTTCATGGTTCCAACTGGGCACGACGATGCCACCTTCGGCCGTCAGATTTCCGTTGGCATCGTAACTATACGAAATGGTACCATCGAAGGTTAATTGATTCAGGTTATTAAAGTAATAATTGATAAACGTGGTTCCATTAATCATAGTTAACCGATTCCCGACACTGTCATAACTATAGATTCGAGTATAGGCACCAGTTCCCACTCGTTGCTCCGTGATCAAGCGATTCAAAGTGTCGTAATAATAAAAAGTCGTCGACGTGGACATATCTAACATATTCGTGCGATTACCCGCCGGGTCATAATTATAAGCATATTGAGCAATCACCGTGGTTTTGTTGTTGAGAATGAAATCATCATAGGAGGTATAGGCATAGGCGCTCATCACTCCGGTGTATCCCGCAGGTACGCTGGAACCATAGATATAGGATAACTGTGACTGCCATCCGCTGGATGTTAAACGATAGAGGGTCACGGTACTTCCTGATACTGTCGCACGCAGACGATAAATAAATTCACCCATGACAGGACCCGTTATCTTGGAATCTGTATTATAGAGACCATTAGTAACATGACCTATTACAAAAGTGGTTCCGGTGGCATTGGTTCCCGCGTAATAGTAATTAGTGGCATTGCTGTATCCAAAGATTAGGTAGCCATTTGCAAAGGGAGAATTTGTTGTATGCATATCCAGACTGCATTCCACCATTGGATTATTCACGCTCCCTCCGACACTGTATACCGCCATCTGATCCGAAGTTGCCGCGATATACAACTGATTCGTTTGAATACTCCAATTCCCTACGGCTTGAGTCCAATTGTAACCCAAACCACTTCGGTTGAAGTTATCCGTTGGTTGGTAACAAATCGTATTTAAAACTTGATTCCCGCACCCGCATGAGGTAAACGAGTAAGCAGTAAATATCCCATTGGGATAGATTTCCAAGGTTTTTCTTCCTATTGAATCATAGGCATACTGTGTCCATTGATTGCAAGCATAATTTTGAAGTACGGCGAGTCTACCATACGCATCATTGTTATATCCGTACAAATTCCCATTGGGATCCGTTAATCCCGTTCGTCGACTGTTATTATCATAAGCATACACCATCGAACCCCACGGATTGGAGTATCCGGTTACCCGGCTGAGAACATCATACCCCCAGTAAGTCATCCCGATATAGGGATCATTCATACCGGTCATATTCCCTAAAGCATCGTAATAGAAATGTACAATTGTCCCATTACCATATGTTCGTATACTTAGCCGGTTCATCGAATCATAGGAATAATACGTCATTTGATTTTTGGCATCCTGCCGGGTGGTTACGTCATCAAACCGGTCATACCAGTATTGAGTACTGTTATTAGCAGCGTTGGTTTCTTTGTTTAACCGATTTCGTAAGTCGTAAGTATAATTCGTGGAATTTTGATTAGCATCGGTCACTTTCGTCAATAATCCATTAACCGAATAACTATACTGGGTAATTCCACCCAAGTTATCTTTCACTGTGGTAACCCGTGACATAATGTCATAATAGGAATCTGTCCGATTTCCCAAGGGATCTATCCCGGTTGTTTTGTTTCCATAGATGTCATAGAAAAATTGAGTGGTACTATTGTTCCATTTAATAACCAAAGTTACCAAGCCATAGGAGTTATAGAAAAATCTTGTAACTTCTCCCAACGCATCGGTCGCCGAAGTTAGATTCCCATAGTTATCATAGGCAAACTGAGTGATATTTCCCAAAGCATCTGTGGTAGATAATAACAGGCGTTTGCTTGTATTATAAGAATAGAATGTTGGTTTCCCATACGCATCTAACTTACAAGTTAAGTAGCTATACCAATTGGTGGTATCGTAATAATAGAAAAATTTTGTACCAAATTTATCCTGATGTGTTGTCTTATTTCCCAAACTGTCATACCAATAATTTAGCACTTTGCCATCTTGTGTCGTTTCTTGGGTTAAATCGAGATGTATATCCCAGACAAAATCATTGGTTTTATAGTCGGCAAAATTAATATGCGTATATATATGATCGAATTGGTCAAATTGATACCCGGATTGATTAATGGCATGATCCGCGTTATCCATCACAGTGATAGCCGAATATCCCCACCAATCCGAGAACTCATAGTTCACCACATTCCCGTTCATATCAATCACGTTGTAACAATGAAGTACCGTATCTATCATACCGGAGTAGAGATCGATGCCGGTAGAGATGTTGTAATCATATAAATACACATATAAGGGAGTGGTCGTACTGTAGGCATCGGAAATGGCAGTAATCAGCGCCCAAGTTGTGTTATTTGGCCCCGTATCATAGGCGTACTGTACATAATAATTATCTGGATAAGTGATTCTCGATATTCCATCGGAGATGGAGTCATAGGCATAGGTTATCATTCGTCCCGCTTGGTCTTGAACGGAGGTTAACCGATACACACTATCCCAACTGGGAATAGAATAACCAAAGAATAAACCTCGGCCATTGATATCTATCATCGCTGTTAACCGTGCGTAAGTGGAAGGAACCCCGCTATTATTTCCATAATAGGCATAGATGGTGGCTTGATTATAATTGGAAATCCAGACTAATTTGGCCGTATAGATGGAGAATAAGGTATCAAAAGCGTAGATTTGTCCATCCCGTTGTTCCAATAAAAAGGGATGCGTGGAAGTAGGCGGTTGTACTTTAATATAATCTGCATAAACCGCCATTTGTGACGTATCTTCTATCGGGTAATAATTCCCATCTCCGGCCAGGATTAAAGGGACATACCCATTGAAGTCTCGATAATAAAAAATTGTATTATTACTCCATAAAAATAAATTCATGTCATAATTAATCTGCCACTGCCGGCCAAAGGGATTGGTCGTTAACGCATAAGGACTCCAGGCATATCGCGAGGAATAGGTATGGGTTAATGTGACATTCATTCCTCCCTGAACGGGTATGGATAATTCCGTAAAATTTGTATAGGTATTCCCTCTTGCGAGATTAATACCCAATTCGTTAGATATACTCCCCCCGATACCCTTGCCGCCATTGGCAAGGGCACCGGTAGAGGCATGACCATTCGCCGTCAATGGACCTGCAGGATTATTGTTTGGACAATCAGCCGGGCTTGCTAGTGGAGTCGGCGGTGGAGAATATTGTCCACCGATGACCTCCTGCATTTCTTTTTGGGAAAGATAATGAATTCCACTGGAGGCCAATTGGGTATTCTCTTGAGAAACCGGGTGAAGAATCAAGGCGTAGCGTGTCCATTGATACTTGAATTCTTTAAGAGACATAGATTGATTCATACCGTTCTGATCGGAAAACATGACCTTCTCCGGGGTCACTTTGGAAAGCATCACAAAATGATCTATTTGCCGGTGGTCAAGTTGTACAATCAAAGGAAGTGGGAGTAATTTCAATCTGGCAAAACTCGCTTTTATTCCCTTTGTACTCAATCCTTTTTGTTGCGCGGCTTTGGATAATCCTTCAAAACTGGTTCCTTCCGGTGTATGAGAAGATAATTGGGCTAATTCCTGCACATCAGATGGAATTCCAAGATAGGCAAGGACATAATGTAAGGCAATTGGCCCACAAAGATTCGACAGTGCATCTTTGGATTTGTTGGAAGATAGCTGAGTGGGTGTATGAGTATTTTTTACCAAATTTAGGGTGGCTTGTGGTGAAACCATATTTTGTAGGATATCGACTTCTTTTTGCGCCTGAGCGGCGATCCATGTCCCAGGGTATTGACTTATTACTTTTTGGGCTTCAATCAACGCTTGGATTTTATTTCCCTGAAAGTAATAACACCGGGCAATCTCCCGCTGGGCTTCTGCTGATATCGGGTCTCCTGGGAAATTGGCGATAGTCTGCTGAAATGCGGCGATAGCGTTATTCAATTGACTCTTCCATTCCCACGCATAGCCCACGGTGTACCAGCAACGAACCACAGCATCGTTATACAAAGTGTTATTACTGTAGGTATTGATTCCATTTTTCGCCGCGGTCATGGCGTCATCCCAGTTACCCATCAATGCGCTGGAATATGCTTTTAAGTATTGACACATCGCCGCTTGTTGAGTTGTTGGATAACTCTGTAGACATTGATTAATTGCGGAATCTGCGTCATGAAACCGAGGGAATCCTTCGGAGTTAAAAACATCAATAAGAGCCGTTTGAATTTTAGATTGCAGTGCTTTGGGAGCAGAAGGACTGTTGGGATATTGATCAGCTACTTTTTGATAGTAATTCAATGCTCCATGATAGTCGTGAACCAAGAATCGTAGCGATTCCGCATAGCGCAGGTATGCCTCAGGCATTACATCCGCTTGTGGATAGGAGGTGGTTAATTGTATAAAACTGGTACTCAATAGGGTGAAATTATTTTGTTGCAAAGCCACCTGCATCTGGCAATATAAAGCCCCGTCCTGATATCCGCTCGAAGTTTCCCCAGACTTTGAATCCGATACCTCGCTACTCGTCAAATCATCGGACGATGTAGCTACACTGTAGGAAACTGATATAAAAAGAGTTATGATTAGACCCAATAATATACCTTTAGAAAATTTACACTGATTCATTTTCCTAACCTCCTCAACTAATATTTATTTCTTTAGAAACGAGTTAATAATTTAAGAACTAGAATTGTGATTAATAATTCCAAAAGACTAAAATTAGGTTTTAAATTAGATATTCCGTTTTTATGAATAGGTATGGATTGCATTTTATTTTCCTTATATTTAATCTTAAAGACCGTAAAATCACTTTTAGGCTTACAAAAAAATGTTAAAAGCATGTAAAGTAAAATAGTAAGAATTTACCTAAAGACTTATAAATAAAGCAGTTAGTTGAATTTGGGAGGAAATAATAAACTTTTTGAGTAAAAAATATTACAGTTGTTAGGAAGCAGATTTTAATACTGCCAGACGTAATTCTGCTTCCTGAGCATACCCACCCCGAGGATCTGTTCGTAAATAGCTTTGCCAAGCAGATTCTTCTGCACCAGTATTTTTCAAGTCATGAGCAAGACGGGCGGTAATCGCATAGAAGATTCCGGGGTGCCGATTGGGGTTATACTTCTCTGCTTTGGCAAGTTCCGCCTGTGCGGTTTGAAAATCTTTTTGTTGCCGTGCGATTTCCGCCAGCGCGGCATGCATGCGGGGGCCGCAATTGGGACAACTTTCCGCGCCGGTTTCTTTGGCATGTTGGTACATTTCCCGCGCCTTAGTAAAGTTCCCCTGCAACATTGCCAACTCACCTAATAACACCCAACCCCCATGATTTGAAGGTTGAAAGGTGGTAAGTTGTGTAGCGTATCGTTCGGCGTCTGCATATTGATGTAATTCAATCAGACATCGGGCTAACTGAAATAAACAGTAATATTCTTTAGGACTACGCTTGAGAGCCAGAATGTATCCACTAGTCGCTTGAGCATATTCACCCAGTGCCAAGTAACTTCTACCAATACAATAATAGGCGCTGAAGTATTTAGAATCAACTAGTACCGCTTTCCGGTCATTGGTAATAGCTTCTTCGTATCGTTGTTGATCATACAGTTGATTTCCTAGAGAGATATATTTTTTTCGTAATTGTTCTCGCTCTTGATCGGATAGTTTGGTAAATTGGTCAAATTGTAATTTCCATTCTACAACGGAATTGACATCAACGAGTTGTGGCTCACCTAGCTGGGTATTGGCAGCAACTATCGCCTGGTATCCCGCCGGAATGATGACTTGGCCCAATGAATTTTCAAAAAAAACAGTATCTTGCAGGCATGTCACTACCGTGCGTAAAGCGGTATCCACCGCAATATTAAAGTCTGTACCATAGACTTCCACCCAACCGATCGGTGTAGAGACACGAAACTTTTTATCAGAATATGCCGCAGAGACATAGATTTCACCCTGGTATAAAATTAATGTGGTAGATCGGTTCATGCATAGAGTCATTTTGGTGGAATTGTTCAACCATACCTGCCCTAATTTGCCCAGTTTTAAAGAAACCAAGGAATATTCATCCGTTTGAATTTGGTCGTTTCGTTGTAATTTGGTTGTTATATCAAGCTTGTCCCAGACAGGATTATCTTGGGATTTTCGTAAAGATGGGGGACCCAGAAGTAGTCTCACTTGAAGGGAGCTTAACTTGGATGTATACCACTGATACCCGAGGACACCAACAAATACCAGTAAAGCAACGCTTGCCACAGTCAAAGCAATACGCAAAGGTCTAAAGGGAAAGAAACTAATTTGTTCTCGTTCTAAAGTGGTTTGTGTTCTTGGATAGCTAGAATATGGGGGGAGGGTATTAATCCGAGTTTCGATTCTTTCCCAAGTTCCGTCCAATAGTTTACATCCATCTTTAATTCTCAGGTTTAATTGTTGCTCTTGATTGAGAATATAATGGCATTTCTCACAATGATCTATATGTCTTTCCAAAAATACGCGGTCTTGGGCAGACAATACTCCTGCTAAGTATTGGTGTATCAACCGTCGCGTTCGCCAATGAATGAACTTCATAAAACACCCCCGAGGAGTTTGAGGATCTTTTTTCTGGCGCGGGATAATCGCACCTCGGCTGTACCGATAGAGATATTCAATCGTTTAGCAATCTCATAACAGGTTAAGTCATCCGAAAAACTCAAAAGCGCTACAACCCTATACTTTTCAGAGAGCTGTGCAATTACATTTAGCACTTTCTCCTGTTGTGCCCGATGATCGATTTCCGCACGTATATCCCTTTGCGATTGTTGCCGTTCCATGTCTATTATGGATTTTTCGGCATAGTCCACCATTCCAATTTTTTCTCTTTTCTTTTCCTTTAAGAAATCACTACACAGATTTCGGATAACGGTCTTTCCCCAACCACCGAATTTATCCGGATCCCGGAGCGAAAGAAGATTTTGGTAGATTTTCATAACTCCTTGTTGCACAATCTCTTCGGCATCTGTGGAATTATGAACCCAGCGGTAGGCTTGAAAATAAAATTGACTCCAGTACCGTTGTAACAGGGCTTTAAACGCTTCCTGCTCACCTGCTTGAGAACGTTGAACAAGTTCACGATCAGATACCTCCTGGTCAGAATTGTGACTATTCATAGGTTTATGACTGAAAATAAGGCGATAGCCTTACATAATTACAAAATTTCTCTAGTACAACTTCACTCGTGTGGCTTTTTCAAACGTGTTTCATTATATCTTGAATCGATTTTTAGGAAAAGGGAAGAATTTTTGTAAGGGTTTAAACGATTTTTCAGTCTAACGTATATTATAGTAATATATATTCTATAAACTATAAACCCAAATTTGTTATTAGAAATCAGGTTTTAATAATAAGCAGTAGACAAAACTTTAAAAAGGAGAAAATCATGAGATTTTTGAAAAGATTTTTTGCATGGGGCGCTTTTCTTACTATGGCTGTGTTTGGTTTGGCTCAAAATATCCCCACCATTAGTCCGAATGAGGTTCCTTCTTATGTGAATAAGACTGTAAGTGTTCAGGGGACCGTCATTCGTGTAGACCATATCAGTAAATTATATTTAATGCATTTTACTCAGGAAAAAGGGGGATTTACCGGCGTGATCCCCGAAGCGAAATATATTGATATGGAGAGTGCAGGGATTGACATTAATGCCATTGAAGGCAAACGGGTAACCGTAACCGGACAGATTATTAAAGACCAATATGGCATGGAAATGAATTTGACGGATCCAGCCAATCAAATGATATTACCGGAAGCCGCCACGGAAATCAAATATGCCTCCGGTCAGATTTCCGTAGATGAGGTTCCGAACCATGTCGGACAATATGCGACGGTCCAGGGAAAGGTGCTTACGGTGGATATATCCCGAACCGGGACCACCTATTTATTACGGCTAACCAATCGGAAAAACGGGTTTACCGTGGTCATTTTTCCGCCCTTGGCAAGCATTTTTAAAAAAGCCAACATTGACCTAAAATCCTATGCCGGGAGAACCGTACGGGTGACGGGAAATATCAAATATTATGAACAATACGGGTATGAAATTATTTTGGATAAAATGGATAATCTTAAGGAAGTAAATTAGTAACGCAAGGAGGGGATACAGTTAACATATTTGTTCAACGATGGGATATTTTGAATACCAGTATCTTACTGGTTTATCTATTTCACTTCCAACATAAAGACCCGCACTCGTGATTACCTTTTTATGGATAATTACTCGTGCATCAGGGGAAAATTCAGCGATTGCAATACCACGATCTCGGCTTAATTCTACATACAACCAGGTAGTCAATTGAAACGTACTAAAATTCATTC
This sequence comes from uncultured bacterium, assembly GCA_963768165.1. GTDB lineage: Bacteria > UBP4 > UBA4092 > UBA4092 > UBA4092 > CAVYHJ01. Next base: position 314,118 of record CAVYHJ010000003.1, read on the forward strand.
TAGGGAGTCATTATTATGGGAAATACAGTAATTGAGCGTTATTTAATGGTTTTTGATAGATAACCACTAGATCGGATTATCGTTTGTTATATCGCAATCTTGGAACTCTTTTCCTCTAGAGACCGTATCCTAAGACTAAATTACTATACCCCACGTATAAGGGTGTTACCACTTTTGGTACTACCCTTGATATAAATATTTGTTTTGAAGTCAATTTATTGGAATGATATTAAACAATTGAGATGGTAAAATAAAGTAATGAAAATGGGGACGAATTGCTAAGTTCCCCAAAATCAATAAAACCATTATTTGAATTATGAATCCACTGCTCTGACCAGCTGAGCTATGGGTCCTATTTTACAAAAGAATGAATAGAATTATACTATTCGTCAAGAAATTCGCGCAACCGTTTACTGCGGCTGGGATGGCGCAATTTCCGCAAGGCTTTGGTTTCAATTTGCCGGACACGTTCGCGGGTCACGTTGAATATGGCACCGACTTCCTCAAGAGTACGCGGATACCCGTCCCCGATTCCAAACCTCAGACGGAGAACTTTTTCTTCCCTTTCTGTCAGAGTTTTCAAAATTTTCTCAATTTGTTCATGCCGCAAAACACTGGTGGTGACATCCAAAGGTGATTCTACTTTTTGGTCTTCGATAAAATCACCAAAATGGCTATCTCCATCTTCCCCGATGGGTGTTTCCAGAGAAATCGGCTGTTGCGCGATTTTGAATACTTTACGGACTTTGTCCACGGATAAACTCATCGCCTTGGCGATTTCTTCGGGAGTCGGCTCACGACCCAATTCCTGTACCAGGAGACGTGAGACACGATTCAGTTTATTAATCGTTTCAATCATGTGCACGGGGATACGAATGGTACGCGCCTGATCAGCAATCGCACGTGTTACCGCCTGCCGAATCCACCAGGTGGCATAGGTGCTGAATTTATACCCGCGTTTGTATTCGAATTTATCCACCGCCCGCATTAATCCGATATTTCCTTCCTGAATCAAATCCAGAAAATGTAAACCGCGATTGGTATATTTTTTGGCAATACTGACAACCAACCGAAGATTGGCTTCCACCACTTTCATCTTGGCTTCGTGGGCTTCAGCTTCCCCCTCCCCAATCAGTTTCATCATTACGGTTAATTCATCTTTGGTGTTGCCCGCTTCTTCTTCGGAAAGTTCAATCTTGCGAAGGTATCCTTTGATTTCCCGGTGAAATTGAATAATATGATCAATGGTTTCCGCGGCGTCTTCAATTTTATCTCGCAACCTGCGGGATACTTTGTTTTTCTTGCGGGATACTTCCTGAATTTCATCCCACGTCATTTTGGTATAGATTTCAATCCCATGAATTTTCCGGCCGGCGTCTTCAATTCGTAGAAAAATCTTTCTGATTTTGTGGGTAATCTTGTCAATCTCATCGAAATTCAAACTCATTTCGTCGAGTTTGGCGTGCAAATTTTTGTAGACGCCATCCAATTTCTTTGTATCATGGGTGGAGGGCTTACGTTTTCCAATTCGTTTTCTTAACCGGCTAGCGGACGCCATTTCCCGTTCCAGAGAACGGACCTGTGCCCGAAGCCTCGCCAAAATGGGGCCGCGGTCTTCAATCATGTTCTCTTCCATTCCCAACCGGAATACTTCGTTGATCACCGCCGACCCGCTTTCCACACGCTCCACCAACCGGTTGAGTTCCGGAATCAGAACGCCCGAACATAATACCGCCCGAATGATTTTTTCGCGACCTTTTTCAATCCGTTTGGCAAGATACACTTCCTCATCGCGGCTCAAAAGAGGAGTACGTCCCATTTCCCGAAGATACATCCGAACCGGGTCATCGCCTTTAATGGCTTCCGTGACTTTCAAAATTTCTTTAGGTTGTTTAACCGGTTCAACTTTGGTTTCGACCTCTTCTTCCCTGTCCACCACCTCAATCTTCAACTCGTTCAAATCCATGATGACCTGGTCGAAGGCTTCTTCCTGAGAATCCATGTCTTCCGGCAATGCTTCGAGAATATCCTCATGAGTGACCCGGCCTTTTTCCTTGCCGATTTTAATCAGGTCATTCATTCCACTTTGGGAAATATTCGACTTTTTGTTTTTCTCTTTGGTTTCTTTTTTGGCAGATTTTGCCATAGTAAGTGTGTTATCTCCTTTTAGGATGAACTTGCTTATGCGAACACTTTAACGGATTCTTGTAAGTGTATCAAATTGCTCCTGTAATTCCCTGAAGAGCTTCTGATTCTTGGACTCCTCAGCTTCCCTTATTTTCTCTTGCAATTCTTTTTGTATTCGTTTTGCTTTTTGTTGTTCAAATTTTCGTACATATCCTTGAAACTTATCATCGAGATTTTCCATTTCATCCGATTCCATTAACCATTTGGAGATCAAAGGGATTAGGGTTTCATCGGTAAAATAGTCCAACCAAGACACAGATGGACCCGCTAATTTTTTCTCATCCATATTGAAAATAACTTCCGCGATTTTGCGATGCGATGAGTCTGTAAAATATTCAATACTCAATAACTGTTTCAAAGGAATACTCAAATCCGACCGAGCCAGTAGAATTTTCAACAATTCTTCTTCAGCTTTCGCTTGTCCAGTAATCAAAGGTTCAAACCGGTTGGCTTGCGCATCGGCAGCCGCTGGTTTCCCCTTTTTTCTTAGCCTGTATTGGGAAAAGATCACTTCTTTATCCAAACCCACTCGTTCGGCCATAATCCGCAAATATAATTCCCTTTCTACGGGCTGACCGATTCGGTCGAATAATGGAAACATGGCATTGACGACATTGGCTTTGGCGGTGACAGTATCCAATCCATACTGCCGGATAGTTAAGTCCAGGGCAAACTCAACAGGTGTTTTGGCTTTACCAACTTCTCGATAAAATTCCTCTTTTCCTTTCTCTTGTAAAAATTCATCAGGGTCTTTGCCCGATGGCAGGGTAACTACTTTAACATTTAATCCCGTAGATACCAAAGGTTCCAAGCCGCGAAGTGCTGCCTGAATACCGGCGGTATCCGTATCATACATCAAAACGACATCACTGCAATACCGTCTCAATAACTTGGCCTGTTCTGTGGTTAAGGCGGTGCCTAATGTGGCAACAGCGTTAGTGACATCATATTGATGTGCGCGCAAAACATCCATGTACCCTTCCATCAGAATGGCAAATTTTTGTTCACGAATTTCCGTCAATGCTTGATGCAAAGCGTATAACGACCGGCTTTTGGCAAACACCGGTGTCTCCGGCGAATTCAAATATTTGGGTTCGCGGTTATCCAAGAACCGTCCGCCAAATCCGGTAACCCGGCCTTGCACATCCACAATCGGGAAAATCACCTGATCCCGGAACCGGTCATAGAATCCCGGACCACCGGACTGGCGAGGCAAAATTAATCCTGCTTTTTCCAAAAGCTGTGCCGAAAATCCTTTCTTTTGCGCTGCCTGCAAAAGACTGTCCCAATCAGGTTTGGCATACCCCAAATGAAATTGTTTAATGATATCTTTGGAGACTTTTCTCTTTTCCAAAAAATATTGCCGTGCATTCTGTGCCGCTTCCGAGCTTAATAAAGTTTGATGAAAATAATTTCTAGCGAATTCATTCGCTTTATAAATATGCTCTTTTTCATTTTTCGACGTATCCGGCTTGGTATCAAATTCGGATTTTGGCAGAGGAATCCGTGCCCGTTCCGCTAATAATTGAACGACTTGTGGAAATTGCAGATTTTGCAATTTCATCAAGAAATGAAATACATTCCCCCCGACATTACATCCGTAACAATGAAAAAATTGTTTTTCGGGGTTAACCATGAAAGAAGGTGTCTTTTCGCCATGAAACGGACAGAGTCCTTTTAAAAGTTTTCCCGCCGGTTTTAACGCGACATGCTCACCAATAATCTCCACAATGTCATTGGCTTCCCGTACTTTTTCGATAAAACTGTCTGTGTAACGCATAATAAGTTTCAAGTTTCAGGTTTCAAGTTACTTATTTACGATTGATTGAATCATTTTACGCAACGATTTGTCAAACTGTTTTTCATCTTTTTCCAAAAAAGGCGCCGGGCCTTTCATTCGCCCACCCGCTTCACGAATCTTTTGTGACATGTATCTCTGTTCTAAAAGAGCATCCATTCGATTTTCCTGATAGACCATTCCTCGGAAAGAGATTGCCTGTGCCCCTTTTCCAATCACCAGCGATGCCAATCCATAATCCCCTGTCACAATAATATCTTCCGGCTGCGACAGATTGATAATTTCAATATCCGCAGCTTGCGGTCGTCTTTCCACCCAGCGGATTTCTGAGATCTCGTTTTCCGGCATGGCATGGGCAATACTGCAAACTAAAATTACAAAAATACGATATTCACGAGCGATAGTGAAAATAATCTCTTTAACAGGACACGCATCGGCATCAACAATTAATCTCATGTAAAGATAATAACGGCAAGAAGGGCCAATAATAACTTTGTATTCTTTTAGAACCCAGCCAATCCTACCCTTGACTTATATTTTATTACAAATTGACATTTTCATCAATTATATTTTAATTTACACCTATAAAATCCTTTCATAATAAAGATATATCCTCCTGCTTGCAGTTTGCGTGAGTCGTTACTATAATACTGTTATGCCATGGTGTCCTGAATGTGGAATGGAATATCTTACGGGAATCACTGTTTGTTCCGATTGCCATGTTACACTCGTAAACAAACCACCTGACCACAAAGAAGATTTTCATTCAGACTCTGATATGGTCTCCGTTATCAAGTTAGAGAATCAAGTCGAGGGAGCGGTTCTGAAAGGGGTACTGGAAGAACAAGGGATTCATTCGGAGATACGGGATTTTATCATCAGCGTACATCAATTACCAGAAGCGGGAATGAATTTTTGGGGGGAATTGCTGGTTCTGAAAGAAGATTATGAAAACGCCAAATTCATTATCACAGAATATTTGAATTCTTTGGATACCGGAATTCAAGATGAGAACGACTCCGAAGGTGATACCGACGGTCATCCCCAACCATGAATTATTTGGATAAAGTAGATTTATCTCTCCAACTGAATAAAAGAGAATACAAAAAAATATTGCCTGATATAACCATCCGTTTAGGTGAATTACAGCGGAAGGCCCGCGAATTGAATATTCCCATATTGGTGGTATTCGCCGGATGGAGTGCCTCCGGAAAAGGAACCCTGGTCAATCAATTTATCTCTCCCTTGGACCCGCGCGGTTTTAAAGTCTATAACATTGCTAAGGCAACCGAGGATGAAAAAGCGCGTCCCTATTTTTGGCGATTCTGGACCAAGACTCCAGCACGTGGAAGGATGTCAATTTTTATTCGAGGATGGTATCAGCGAGTCTGGGCGGAGCGGATTGAAAAATTGGTTTCCAAAAAAGAATGGATGAGAACCTACGATGAAATCAATTCCTTTGAAAAACAACTAATGGATGACGGCGCGCTCATTATTAAATTTTGGCTACATATTGATAAAAAAGAACAAAAGAGAAGATTAAGAGAACTGGAATCTGACCCTGCCACCTCATGGAGAGTGACCAAAGATGACTGGAGACAACATAAACATTATAAAAAATATCTAGTGGCTGTTGAGGAAATGTTTGACAAAACAAATAATTCTTATGCACCGTGGACAATTATCGCAGCCACTGATGAAGGATATGCCACAATCAATATCCTAGAAACCTTCAAAAGACAAATTGAAAATAAAATCAAGTCCATTGAACAACCGAAGAAGGAAATTATCGTAAAATCTGATTTACCGAAAGATGCAAAGAAATCTATTTTGGGCAAAGTGGATTTATCCAAGTCGCTGAATCAGAAAGAATATGAAGAAAAATTGCAAAAATATGAAAAAACAATTCGGGAAATCCAATTTGAATTGTATGAGAAAAGAAAACCGATGCTTATTCTTTACGAGGGATGGGATGCCGCCGGTAAGGGAGGAAATATTAAAAGACTTACCCATAATCTGGACCCACGGGGATATGAGGTTGTCCCTATTGCCGCACCCAATGACCTGGAAAAGTCTCACCAATACCTTTGGCGGTTTTGGGTTAACCTTCCCAAAGCGGGACATATTACCGTATTTGACAGAACATGGTATGGGAGAGTGATGGTAGAACGTATTGAAGGGTTTTGTGCGGAAAAGGATTGGAAACGTGCCTATCAGGAAATCAATGATTTTGAAAAGCAATTGACTGATTTTGGCGCGATAATCATAAAGTTCTGGTTGCAGATTGGTAATGCAGAACAACTGAAACGGTTTAAAGAGCGCGAGACCATTCCCTATAAGAAATGGAAAATCACTGATGAGGACTATCGGAATAGGGAGAAATGGAATTTATATAAAGTTGCCGTGGATGAAATGTTATTGAAAACCAGTACACCACACGCTCCCTGGACAATTGTGGAATCCAACTCTAAATACTACGCACGGATTAAAGCGTTGAAGACAGTGATCGATACGGCGCAAGAACATCTTTCTTAATTCCACTTGTAGAAATTATTACTTCGTTATATCATCAAATCACGGGTAAGGAATAATAATGAGCAGGATTCAAATATTTTTTTATATTCGAGGGTTGATTAATGTGTATGAATTTATCCTACTAATTCGTATTATTATTTCCTATTTGGATGTGAATGTTTATCACCCGGTAGTTCAATTATTATTTCGGATAACCGACCCTGTGATGAGCACTGTGCGGCGGTATATTCCCTGCCAATTTGGGATGATGGATTTCTCCCCTATGGTGATTATATTTCTACTTTTTATAATTCAGCGCGCTCTCGCCACTCTACTTTTCGGAATGTAAAATAAAATATTTTTCCGAAAAAATACATTTTTCTCTTGACAAGTAAAATAGTTGTGCTACTATTTTGGTGGAGAAGGAGGTGATTTGCTTTGGCTGGTGCAAAGAAAAAAGTAGCAAAAAAGAAAGCGGCAAAGAAAAAAAAGAAATAACTGGCTGAATACACCTTCTAAGTGATCTTGCCATCACATAGAAACCGTCCCGGAAGTTCGGGACGGTTTTTTTTGTCTCCATCAATTTTTCAAAACCCTTCCGAACCTTTGTCATTACTGGAAAATATTAGAATCTCAGGAGAAGAAAAAACAACAAGATTCAGCGTATTACAGAAAAAAATGAATACTCTCAGCCCTTGTGACAAGAATGATTTTCTGACATAGAAATCATTTTGGGGGTAATTAATTTGTTTAATTCCTGCTCGGGTAAATCTGAAGTAGCGGTATAAATCAAATTATTATTTTTCCAAATTAATACATTGTTTTTGTAATACGTTCCCAAATAATAAGATTGACCATTCACCGACTTGGCAACGGCTTTGGGAAATTTTATATCCATAGCACTAATCATTTCCAACGAAACCAAATGCCCGGCGTGTCTTAAGGAAAGATAGATACTGGGCTTTCCCGCCAACTCCCCAAACCGGCAACCGGATATACTGAAAGATTGGGTATCAAAATTAGGAACTACCATCGTAAATTTCCGTTGATGAGAAGCGTTAACTTTTTGAATCAAAGTCTTGGGGTCCGAGTCTGTATAGTTCATGGTATATTTCCCGTGTTTGTCCAAGTCATAACTATTGGAGGCACTTTTACAAACCCACCATTGGGCAACATCTGTAACCGGAGGTTGATAAATCCATGTCATGTAAGCAAAGTACACCACCACAAGGCTGGCTATCGCCGTGGTTAAGGGTACGGGCCGGGTAATTGGTGTGCTTAGAACATTTTTTATTCTTTGCCAGAATGATATTTGACTGGATTCCGATTGAATTTGTATAAGAATCTTATCGCGCAGACCGACAGGGGTGTTGACGGTAGGAAGTTTTGTCTTAACCAGTTTGCGGGTATATTGTTCCAAGGACACTTTTTCCTGACATACCATACAACTCTCGATATGGAGGGACACGTCCTCATGTTCCCGGGACTCCAGCCGGTTATCTATCCAGGCGCTGATTCTTTCGCTTATGTCTTTACAATTCAACATCGTTTATTCGTACCCTTATTCTTTCACATACCCCTGTTGTTTGCCATATTCCCACAAACTGATTTGGAGCATTTTCCGACCACGAGATATTCTAGACCGAACCGTACCTGTGGGACAATCCATGATTTGAGCAATTTCCTCATAAGTCATTTCTTGTAAATCACACAAAATTACCGCTGTCCGGAACTCTTCCGGTATTTTATCCAAAGCATCCATTATCTCATCGCCCATCATTTCACCAAAAACATCCTTTTCAACGGCTCTTAATAATTCCCCCGGGTTACTTTTGGCCAATTGTTCAAAATAAGGTTCAATTTCCTCAAACGCCACCTGTTTGGGTTCTTTCATTTTCTTGCGATACCTATTAATAAAAGTATTTCTCAATATTTTCAACAACCAAGCACGAATATTGGTTCCTTGCTCAAATTGATGGAAGAACCGGTAGGCGCGTAAATAGGTCTCCTGGACCAAATCTTCCGCATCTTCCGGCCTGCGGGTAAAACGTAACGCGGCATTATATAAAAGACCCAAATGGGGCAAGGCTTGTTCTTCAAATAGCTGTTTTTGTTCTGGATTTTGACCCTTATCAACTGAAGATGCCATTGCCAGCAGAGGCAACCCAATATTATGCAATATTATGTTATAGAAGGACATATTCATTAAACAAAAGTAAATTGTATTCCAGTTTCCTTAGAAAAGGCAAGTTTATTGTTATCAATGAAGCAAGTTTCAGGTTTCAAGTTAAAAGGAAAGAGGATAAAGAATTTAGGGGTTGGGGTTAAACAAAGAACGCCCAAGGTTGAAACCGTGGGCTATCCATTTCATGGAATCTCTCATCGTTTCTCCCGCTGCTGGGAGAATGTAGTCGTAGGGGGGAATTCAGTGTTCCCCTCACCCCAGCCATCTCCCAAAGGGAGAGGGAAATGTTTGTGTTGGGGCTTGAGGCATCAAGCCTGTAAGTTTGTCATTACTAATGAATATGGCAATCTCGTTTTAAGAGTTGTTATTTCCGACAACGAGGGGAAGCCAGTGTTACCCTCACCCCAACCCTCTCCCAAAGGGAGAGGGAGAAGAAACCGACTAAATTAATATATCCATAGTTTGAAGTTTAAAGTGATATACCCATAAAGGGTTACACTACGCGTAGTGTAGGGATTTCTTCCCGTGGGGATGGGATTTTAGATGAAAGATTTCATCCTTTGCTCCGCTCAAGGACATGGATTTAAGATTTAAAAGAGAATTACTTGGTTAGAAGGCGTCGGGAAATCCATAAAGAACATTTCATTCCCGACGCATGAAAGTCTTCTGGGTTGTCATTCTTGAGGGAGTGTTTTTTACGACCGAAGAATCTCTCGGGAAATCAAGCAATACGTCGGGAAATTAATTTTCTATCAATATTTCATGGATTCTTAAGTATATATTTCCAGTTTGTGAGGCATGCCTTCGTTTCCTTAGCAAAAGTTGTAATAAGTCAATACGTCCTTCTACTACCGCCATTAAATCACTACCATCCATTAAGATCATCAATCTTCTACCAGTAGAATGTGCCTTAATTGCATCCTCTGAATATCCATTAACAGACAAATATAATCCTAAAGTATTATCAAGTTTTCTTGACAATTTACCACTAAAAGCATCCAATTCCTGGATACGAATTTGTTCCTTTTGCCATTTACCCTCAAATAAATAATCAATATTTTCAAATGTAAAAGCACCATCTATTTGTTCACCTTGAATTTTAAATGATGCTTTAGGATCCAAATCAAATAAAGTAAAGAGTTCTTTAATAATTTTTTCAAGTGCATAGCCTCTTTTTTGCATATTGCTTTCCCTAAGCAATTGAAAATAATTGCTTTTTAAATCTTCTAATTTTTTATATACTCCTTGGTTTTGTAATCTTTTCTCAAAAGCCTTTTTTCTTCTTTCTTCGATTTCTTTTTGTTCATCAATTATTTCAAAATGTCCTTGTACTAATTTTCTCAAAGCTTTAATAGATTCTTCGGCTTTTTTTGCTTTCTCTTTTCCATCATCCAATCTCATTAAGTGAGAATAATCTTCAATTTTGATAACCTCTGACATTAACTTTAATAAATCATTTTGATATCTATCTTGATTTTTGGAAAAAAGCTCTATCAAACTTGTAACAATATTCCTTTTATATTCACCCCAATTGAACCTACTTAGTATTTCAGGATTGCTTATTGTATTCATTAAAAAACTTTGAAGATCTGATTTATACCAATACACGTTTACTAGCGCTTCTTTTAACGCATTAATGGCAGCAGGGGATATTTTCTTTTGACTCATAATTTTTCTTTAATAATTGCTAAATAAATTCATAATAATCACTCGGGCTATTTTATTGGCCACCCACCGTGAGAATCAATCACTTTATCAATTTCTGCCATGAGGCGAATGGTTTCGGATAAAACAGAGACGATTTGTTGGTAATGGGAGATGTCGTCATAGGAGAGTTGTCTGCCTTTGCGGTCTTTGAGCCATTTCTGGCAGACTTGGTATCCACCGATATGGAAGTTCCAAATTTCAAGGGTAACGCCCTCAAAGTATTGGTTTTTGTTAATCCAGACTCTGCCTTTTTTAGCACCTTGTCCTAGTTCGGTGTAGCGGACATTTTCTATAGTATGGTCTCCGTCTATAGGATAAGAGGTTATCGAAGTGCCTTGTTTTTCCATTAAATGCAGACCAACCAATTCATTTCCTAAATCACACAATTCCCTGAACAGTTTAGGATTAGAGGTTAAGGGCAATCGAGGGAAATCTATTTTTAGGAATTCGGCATAGCGTTTTCGATAGGTCGAGGAATGAAAGACAGCATACATATAATTGAATACATCTTCGGGTCCAAAGGTTAGGCGGGTCGCAGACCCGCCCCTACTGAGATTGCCTTTGCCATCAGGGATAAATGTCATTTTTAGTTGTTGGGAAAAATCCTTAATAAATTCAAGAGATAGATTTGGTTTTCGTTTTCCTGATCCCGTTTTTCCATAAAGGTCGTCTTTTTCAGTATCAGAATAAAGGTAGAGAGGAAAAATCGTTGCGTTATCAAGTGATGAAATAATACTCTTATCTGTAACAAATCTTGAAACAAAAAACATATAAGTTCTTTTGTCACGACTATTACGAACTGTAATCAATCCAAGATTTTTCTGTAATAAGTTATCAAGAACATTATGCCGCGGCCAAGTTGCCAAATTTGAGGAATAATAAATCCATCTAATATCGAATGGTCGATATTGGTATTCAACTACTTTTTTATCCTTAATATCATCTTTTTTAATAGCTATTCGAGCTTCAGATAGTTTCCAGTCTCTTTTATCATCCAAATTGTAATCTTGTAGTATCTCTCCATCAGTTTTATTTGAACAAAGCACACTTAACCTTTGGAGTATTTCCTTACTATTAAAACCTACAGCAAAATGATCTCTAGAAGTCTCAACCCCGAGTGAATTAACCAATATGAACTCTGAAATCTTCTTAAAACTTTCGTATTCCTTTTGTCCATCAATATTATACGGAGTGAAAAAATAGAACTTTTTTGTAGGATTTAATTTTGTCCAAGTAGTTGTGGCAACATTGTCCTCATCTAATAAAATGTATTTCTTTTCACGAAGCCCCCAGAGGTTGGCGTGTTTAATGGTTTTTTGTAGGTGTCCAGCGCGCTGGACACCTACAGGTTTTTTGACGAAGATACCAATGGCAACACCTTGTTGAATATCAAAAACATTTTCATCTTTAGAACCATCGGGACATTTTTCTTTCTTTTTACTACTACCATGCAAATCTAAGATATAAATATCGTCAAAGGTTTCAAGAAGGCTTTCTCGCATACGTCTATGGGTTATACCGTCCAAATAAGTATTATTTGATATAAATGCTAAGATTCCATATCCCGTTTCATTAATGCGCCATTGAGCAAAACGGAAAAACTTAATAAAATCATCGTCTAGATTGAGCTTTCTTTCATTTAAATCTTTCTTATAATCATCAATTAAATTGGTTATCCAGTCACCTTTATTTTGAGAACTAACGGAATAGGGTGGATTACCTAAAACAACCATAACAGGAACATCTTTTTTAATATTACTTGCTTCATTGGCTTCTTCCGCAAGCCATTGCGCAAAAAGCGGTAACCCTGTTAATTCATAGGCTTCTTCCAAAGTATTGGTAAGATAAACTCTTAAGCGTTCCTTTTCTTTAAAATCGTATTTCATTTCTGCCAGTTGGAGACCGAGTTTCATGTGAGCGACAGCATAGGGTGCCATGAGTAATTCAAACCCGAAAAGACGGGGTAGAAGGTCTTGGGAGACGTAGGATTTCCAAGCACCTTTTTGACCTTTAGCGAGTAGATGGTCATAGATATGGTCAACGACGCCATGGAGGAATGTACCCGTGCCAGTGGCGGGGTCGAGAATCAGGACTTTGTGGACATCGGTAGTGCCTTTGCCATCGGGATTATTCATTTTGATTTTAGAAGAATCCGCCAACCCATCTTTTAGACCGAAATCGGTTTTGAGAATATGGTCAACACTGCGAACGATATAAGAGACCACGGGTTCAGGGGTGTAATAAACTCCACGGGATTCCCGCATTTTGGGGTCATAGGCGGAAAGGAAGGTTTCATAGAAATGTACAACAGGGTCTTCCCTACGGGTGCGTTTGCCAAAGTCTGCGAGAATCTCATCAATCTTGGCACGATTGAGAAGGTGAATTAAATCTTCAACAATCCAAAGGATATGTTCATCCAAGTCCACTCCGGCGATGTGGTCAAACATTTTACGCAAGAATGGATTGGTTTTGGGTAAATCATAAGCGGCATCTTTGCGTGTAAATAGTTCCCCCGGTTTGGCATTACATTTAGCGGCAAAGAGACCATAGCATATTGTTTGGGCATACATATCAGCGAATTGGTCAGGGGTGAGGTCATGAAGAAGAACCTTACGAAAGCCGTCCAATTGTTCATGGAGAGTGCCTTTTTCTATTTCCTGTTTGAAAGTTAATTGGATACTATTGCGAATTAGCTTTGCCAACGATGCCATGCGTTGGGCTAAATCTTTAGGACTCATAATCGTCGGGACTTCATGAGTCAGGAAATTGGTAAGAAGTTCTAAAACCTGTTTTTCACCTTCGGGGTCAAGATTTAATTTACTTTTCTTAAGGTCAGATTTGAAACCTGACCCTACAAGAGAGGCGGTTAAGCGATGTTCGCCCAACACATACCAGCGGAATTCGAGATAATCGGTTAGGATGAGATTGGGAAGACCGTCCCGATAGCGTTGGAGTTGTTCACTATCTTCCCATTCATCGAGGGATTCACCGATTTTCTTGGTCTCCATATAACCGAGAGGGATGTCTCGTTTAGTGATAATAAAATCCGGTGCACCGCACTCGCTCCATTTGGGTTCATTGGTAGCTGTGATGCCTTTTTCCAATGATTCAATGAGTTTTTTAAGAGCAGGGCGATGGGTATGTTCGGTAGCGTTCCCCTCTTTCAGGGCTTTGGTGATTTCTGAAATATATGTTTGTAATGGAGTATTAATTAGCATAACCCCTTTTTATATACGAGTAATAGTTTTATTGATTGGAGAAGAAATGTCAAGGAAGAAAGACTGGATTCCCGTTCGGAGCCGGAAATAACAATAAAACGCAGAACGATCCCCGATTTCTCGAGGACATGGATTGCCACGCTTTGCTCGCAATGACAAAATTTAAAAAAAAGATTGACAACGAGAAAAATGGAGATATAATAATATAGTTTCAAGTTTCAGGTTTCAGGTTCAAAGTTAAAAAAACTATTTTGCCTGATATTCATTGAAATTTGCATTAAACAAAGAGCAAAATTGGTTTGGTGATAGAATACCTTGTTTAGGGGTATATGTAGTAGTGTTTTCCTAGATTAAGGTGAGAAAGACACCTGCTATTGACAACTTCAATCTAATTAATTCTTAATAAGGCAGGGATGAAGGAGATCGATCTCCTTCATCCCAACTCCGCTTCTTCTCCGTATTATCTCCGTTTCAGCTTCGATGGTTGTTCGCTGTACGTTCGCTTGGAATTTATCCGCTTTTCAGTCCGACAATTATGTAGGATTCGGGGTCAATCGGGGGTGAACGGATTCTAAAAAACGGTATGGTAAAAAAGTGTGAAGAGCGGGAATTTTAGGGAGTTTTTGCTTGCGGTCGGTGGAATATTCAGCTTGCTTTTTAGACGTAAATATAATAAACTGGTACAATAATCGGTTGGAGAAATAATCCAAGAGGAGAAATGATATGTCACAAGAAGAACGGCAACATGTGGTGGGAACTTTAGTCGAAAATCATCCGGGAGTTTTGGCACGGATCGCCGGGATGTTTTCTGCACGGGGATACAATATTGACAGTTTAACCGTGGGGGCGACGGAAGATCCAACGGTATCCCGAATGACGATTGTGGTACGCGGGGACGACCGTACATTGGAGCAAGTCATCAAACAATTGGACCGGTTACCGGTGACTATTGAAGTGAAAGATTTTGTAGAAGATTTTGTAGACCGGGAACTTTTATTGGTGAAAGTGAACGCCAACAGCAAAACGCGGTCTGAGATTATTCAAATTATTGAAGTTTTCCGGGCACGAATCGTGGATGTGAGCCATGAAACATTAACCACAGAGTTGACCGGAGACCAAGGCAAGTTATTGGCGTTTATTGATTTATTACGACCTTTCGGGATTCAAGACCTGGCGCGAACCGGTCGGGTCGCCATGACCAGAGGACCCAATAACCCTGCAAAAAGCCGTTAATTATCCCGATTCAATCTCACAGAGCGTCGGGAAAGGAAAGAGCCCATTCCCGACGCAGCCGTAATAATATTTTCATAAAATATTCCAGAAGTCTTGCAATTTCAAGTAGAATGGGATATTCTAAAATAGAGTAATAACACATAAAATATACCAAATAATTGGGAGGAAATTATGATAAAAGTGTACTACGAGAAAGACGGGAATTTGGATTCATTAAAAAAGAAAACGATTGCTATTATCGGATATGGGAGTCAAGGTCATGCGCAAGCACAAAATCTCAGAGACAACGGCGTTAATGTAATCATTTCGGAAATTCCCGGCAATGAAAACTATGAACTAGCCAAAGAACATGGTTTTACCCCTTTAACCGCATCCGAAGCATCCAAGCAAGCGGATATCGTCCAGATATTAGCGCCGGATGAAGTACAACCCATGATTTATGAAAAAGACCTTAAAGCGAATTTAACCAAGGGAAAAGCGTTGGTTTTTTCGCATGGATTCAATATTCATTTCGGACAAATCATTCCACCCAATGACATCGATGTTTTTATGATTGCTCCCAAAGGACCCGGACATCTGGTACGAAGTGTATTCCTGGAGGGTTCCGGTGTTCCAGCCCTTCTTGCCATCCATCAGAATCCATCCGGCCAAGCAAAGAAAATAGCTCTTGCCTACGCCAAAGGGATTGGCGCTACCAGAGCCGGAGTGATTGAGACCACGTTTAGAGATGAAACCGAAACCGATTTATTCGGCGAACAAACCGTACTTTGCGGAGGGATTAGCGAATTAATCAAAGCCAGTTTTAATACCCTCGTGGAAGCGGGATATCCTCCTGAAATGGCGTATTTTGAATGTTGCCATGAAATGAAACTCATCGTGGACTTGATATACCGAGGTGGTTTAGGATTTATGCGATATTCCATTAGCAATACCGCAGAATATGGAGATTATTCCCGCGGCCATCGGATTATCACTGATGAAACACGGAAAGAAATGAAGAAAATATTGAAAGAAATTCAGTCCGGGGAATTTGCCAAAGAATGGATTTTGGAAAATAAGGCCAATCGTCCTGTTTTCAATGCCGCTCGTAAACGGGAATCCGAAATATTATTGGAAAAAACAGGCAAAGAATTACGGGCTATGATGAGTTGGCTAAAAACTCCTCAGAAAACCGGTATTGCAGGTTCGTCACCAAAACAAGCAAAAGGACTCAAAAAATCTTAAAGTTCGAAGAAATAAGTAGTAACCATACCAATAAATTTATATTTATTGGTTTAATCTTGGAAAATAGGAGTTAATTACTAAAGGAGTTTTCGACAAAACGAGGCAATAACGGGTTGAGTAATAGAAAGTTATCAATCCTGATTTTGTCGGTCTTGAAAGATTGAAGGTAGACTGAACCGGATTAAAGAGTTATTTTAAAAGTTCAACGAAAGTTCCGGTTTGGTTTGTTAATCCAAAGGTTAACGAGAATTTGGTTTATCGTCGTACCAAACGGAAATGAATATGTATACGGTGTCACCTGATTGTGTCATGGATTGTTGGATATGCTTAATTTCAATATCACTATGTTTTTCAAACCATTGGTTAAGCAGTTCCAGTAAATTCCAAATTTGGGTTTTTTCACCAACAGCCGCTGTAGCAAAAAAATGGACTTTCATACGTAATCATCTCCTTTCAAGTGTCAATAAACCATGCGTATCATACACTAACCCTTTGTGGATTGCAAACCAATCCTACCCATTTCTCAGTTTGAATTAAATAAATAATTGAGTCAAACAGACCGATTTAAATCTACTTAACAACAGTTATTCCTCCGTTTTGAAGTACCTACTTTGATCAAGAAAGCGTCCCTGAGAGGGGTACACGAATTAAAAAGGAGGAATTGAAATGTCACCGGTACAAATCACCATTATCGTAGCGATAGTTTTGGATATCCTGGGTGTGATAGTTGCCGTAGCTTATTTTGTACGGAAAATGAACTCAGATACCAAGATTAAAGCCGCACAGAAACTGGCAGAACAGATAATCTCTGAAGCCCAGAAGGAAGCCGAAGTCAAGAAAGGGGAGGCTTTACTTCATGTGAAAGAGAAAATGCTGGAAGAAAAGACCAAGTTTGAAAGGGAATGCAATGAACGCCAGTCGAAAATCTCGTCTATCGAACGGCGTACAGCGGATAAAGAAAGCAATATTACCCGGAAACTGGAACAAGTCGATAAAAAAGAAAAGGAGTTAATCGATAAGGAAAAAGATATTTCCAAGAAAGAACTAAAGGTTACCGAAAAAGGTCAGCAATTGTCGTTTATTATCGAAGAACAAAAACAGAAGTTACAGCAAGTCTCCGGGATGACGGTGGATCAGGCAAAGAAGATGTTGCTTTCTTCGCTGGAAGAAGAATTGAAATCGGATGCAGCAGTATTAATCAAAACCGTTGAAAATGAAACCCGTGAAATAGCGGATAAAAAAGCGCGTCAATTTATATTAACCGCTATCCAGCGTTGTGCTTCGGAACATACTTCCGAAGTCACCGTGTCCTCCGTACCCCTTCCCTCCGAAGAAGTCAAAGGAAAAATCATTGGTAAGGAAGGCCGGAATATCCGTGCATTGGAAGCCGCAACCGGTGTTACCTTTATAATAGACGATACTCCAGAGACCATCGTGATATCGGGATTCGATCCTCTTCGCCGGGAAATCGGACGTATATCCTTGGAACGGTTATTAGCTGATGGCCGCGTACATCCTGCGAGAATTGAAGAAGTCGTAGCAAAAACCCGCAAAGAAACCATGGAAGTAGTGCGTGAGGCCGGGAAACAAGCCGCCATGGAAGTCGGAGTACACGGGTTGCATCCCGAATTATCAGCTATTTTAGGCCGCCTTCATTTCCGAACCAGTTACGGTCAGAATGTTTTGAACCATAGTAAAGAAGTAGCCTGGCTCGCGGAGAGTATGGCATCCGAATTAGGAATAGATACACATTTAGTCAAACGGGCGGCATTATTACATGACATAGGGAAGGCAGTTGACCATGAAATCGAAGGACCGCACGCATTAATTGGCGCCGAATTGGCGAAAAAATATCGTGAACGTCCTGAAGTCATCGCCGGGATAGCGGGTCACCATGGAGAAGTGCAAGAACAAAGTATTGAAGCGATCCTGGTTCAATCCGCGGACGCGATTTCCGGTGCCCGACCAGGTGCCCGGCGGGATACTGTGGAAGGATATATTAAGAGGTTGGAAAAACTGGAAGAAATCGCCGATTCTTTCCCCGGAGTCGCAAAAGCGTTTGCGATGCAAGCGGGACGGGAAATCCGAGTGATCGTTCAACCGGATAAAATTGACGATTCCGGTGCCGTGAATCTGGCACGAAATATTACCAAACGGATTGAAGATGAAGTAAAATATCCTGGCATGATTAAGGTTACCGTAGTCCGTGAAACCCGTGCCGTGGAATACGCGACATAGGAGAATTTCGTGAACGTACTTTTTGTCGGAGATATTTTCGGCAAGCCCGGCAGACAGGCAGCGGAACAATTTATTCCGTCTCTTCGGGATAAGTATCGAATTGATTTTTGTATCGCTAATGGGGAGAATGCCGCTGCTGGAAAAGGGTTGACACCAGCGCTGGTAAAGGATTTATTCAGTTTGGGTATTGATGTTCTAACCGGTGGAAATCATATCTGGCAACAGAAAGAGATAATTCCGTTCATAGACAAGGAACCGCGCGTCTTACGTCCCATTAATTTTCCTCCCAAAGTCCCCGGAAAAGGGTCGGGTGTATTCTCTGTCAATGAGACACAGAAAATCGCTGTTATTTCTGTGATGGGCAGAATTTTTATGCGGGAGCTGGATAATCCGTTTTATGTCATTGAAAAAGAAATCGAGGAGTTGCGAAAGAAAACACCTATCATTATTGTAGATATTCATGCGGAAGCCTCTTCTGAAAAAGTAGCGATGGGCTGGTTTCTCGACGGTAAAGTAAGCGCCGTGATTGGCACACATACGCATATTCCGACTGCCGATGAACGTATTCTACCCGGCGGTACGGCTTATATTACCGATGCCGGAATGACCGGACCTTTTGATTCAGTCATCGGAGTAAAAAAAGAAGTTATTATAGAAATGTTTTTAACACAGATGCCAACCAAACATGAAGTGGCAACGGGTGATGTTCGTCTCTGCGGCGTTATAGTAACGATTGACGATACTACAGGGAAAGCAAATCACATCGAACGAATTCAATTGAAACTCAATGAGTAATAAGGAAACATGACGGCCAAACGCTCATCTTCTCGTCCAACCAAAGTACTTGAACCCTCGTTAGAACTGCCTGTTATTCCGCAAACCAAGACCGAACGTGCAGTACTCACGGTTTCGGAAATTACCGATTTGGTGAAAGGGACATTGGAATCGGAGTTTTCGGATATTTGGGTAGAAGGGGAAATTAGCAACAGCAAAATTTCTCAAGCGGGCCATGCCTATTTCAGTTTGAAAGACCAGGATAGTGTTCTAACTAGTGTTATGTTTCGTCCCTCTTTGACGAAACTAAAATTTGAATTGGAAGATGGATTACATGTAATCGTACATGGTCGAATCAGTGTATATGAGGCCCGCGGGCAATATCAGCTCATTGCCGACACTATAGAAGTCGCCGGACTGGGTGCTTTGCAACAAGCCTTTGAACAATTAAAAGAAAAACTTACTAAGGAAGGCTTGTTCGATGAAGCACACAAAAGACCTATTCCTTTACTGCCGCAACGAATCGGCATTGTCACATCACCCACAGGTGCGGCTATTCGCGACATATTAAACATACTTAACCGACGTTACACGAATCTTGAAATCGTAATATCCCCTACCCTAGTACAAGGACCACAAGCCGCACCCCAAATTGCGGAAGCGATTGATAATTTAAACTTATTAAAGAACCTGGATGTCATCATTGTGACACGGGGAGGCGGTTCTCTGGAAGATTTATGGCCGTTTAATGAAGAAATTGTGGCGCGCGCGGTATACCATTCTCAAATACCTGTCATCTCCGCGGTCGGTCATGAGATTGATTTTACGATTTGCGATTTTGTATCAGACTTACGTGCCCCGACTCCTTCCGCTGCCGCAGAACTGGTGGTGCAAAATAAATCCGAATTGGTATCCACACTGCAAAATTGTATTGACTCTTTGACGCACACTATGGAAAGCCAAGTTAAGGATTTAAGAGGGCAACTGGATAATCTAATTTCCAGTCCCATTTTCACTCAACCGACCAAAACGTTGGAAGCATATTCCCAACGAGTGGACGATTTCTCCGACAGGCTTCACCGCCATATCACACACGAATTAACGATTTGTAATAATAAAGTTAAGAATGTTATTACCCGGCTAAATGTCAGTAGTCCACGTACAAAATTAACAATATGGCAGGACAAATTAACTAATTCTGAGAAAAGGCTCAACGATTCGGTGGCACATCAATTGACACTCTTTCGCCAGTTGTTGGAAGCGCGAATGAGTAACCTAAATGCCCTAAGTCCACTTGCTGTACTTGGACGCGGATATAGTATTACCTTCCAATTGCCAGAAAAAAATATCGTTCGTGATACAAATCAAATTAAGATTGGTGATAAAATTGAAGTCCGTGTAAAACAAGGACAAATGACTGCGGAAGTATTGCAAAAGGAGAAGACCCATGACGGAAACCAAGAAACCTCAAAAGTTTGAAGAAGCTCTAAAACGACTGGAAGAAATTGTTGGGAAATTAGAGAGCGGTGACCAGCCATTGGAAAAATCTCTGGCATTATTTGAAGAGGGAATCAAATTAGCAAGGTATTGTAATGTGAAACTCAATGAAGCAGAAAAGAAGATTTCCCTGCTTATGAAAGACAAGTCCGGGAATTTGGAGTTGAAAGAAGTGGAATCGGAAGAGAATCTCTTTGAAACAGATGAAGAAGAGAAATGAAAATAAATGAACTATGCCTCAAGTTAATATAAAAGAATACTTTGAACAAAAAGCGATTTTAGTCAATAGAGCATTGGGATCGTTTTTACTCCCGGAAAACGAATACCCTCCAACAATACATGCGGCGTTGCGGTACTCGGTTTTGAACGGGGGTAAACGGTTTAGGCCGATCTTAGCGATTGCTACCTCCGAGATGCTGGGTGGCTCTATTAAAGACGTGTTACCGTGCGCCTGTGCAATTGAACTAATCCATTGTTATTCGCTGGTACATGATGATTTGCCCTGTATGGACAATGACGATTTCCGGCGAGGCCGCCCGACAACACACCGGCAATACGGGGAACCAATAGCTATTTTAGCAGGAAATGCGTTAGTGACAGTGGCATTTGAAATCATGTGTAATTCCAACTCCAAAACAATTAAACAAACTCGACGATTGCACAAGGTTATGGTGGAAATCGGTGTTGCCGCAGGAATGCAGGGGATGGTCGTCGGACAAGCAGCTGATTTAGAATCGGAGAATAAAGATATCAGTAAAAAGATGCTGGCGTATATCCACGCACATAAGACAGGAGCGTTAATCAGTTCTTCCGTGAGAGTTGGCGCGCTGATATCCAATACGACACCTGCTCAACTTAAACGATTAACAGGTTATGGTAAAAAGCTGGGATTATTGTTTCAGATAACGGATGATATATTGGATATTGAGAGTACGCAGGAAAAGCGGGGCAAGAAGGTAGGCGGGGATATAGAACGGGGGAAGGCGACCTATCCTAAATTGCATGGGATGAAAAACGCCAAGCAATTGGTAGAAGATTTGATACTTGGCTGCCAGCAAGACTTGAAACCCTTCGGTAAAAAGGCTGACATACTCCGCGCTATATCCGACTATGTGGGTCATCGTCGCGCTTAAATTGTTATCCTGTTGATCTAAAGACTTTCAAGCAAGACCCATTCCATTATTCAAACAACATTACTTAATTTTCCAATTACCGATGTCTATCAAATTATTATCGCTACCTGAGGCTTCGAAATTGGATAATTCAACGGGAGCGAATGGGGTGGCACCGATATTATCCAAATATAGAGAACAAGCAGAAGAATAAATACCCGCAGGGACTTGCCTTAAAGTAAACGCGATGCGAGTAATATGTGCCAAGTCGGGATGTCGTGTAGGGTCAACGCCCACTCCTTGTTTATAATAATTGAACGTAGCGGCATTAAACCAAAGGGTGGTAAAAGTACCGACGGGAATAACTCCCTGACATTGGACAGGGGTAATGGGATTTTGCGCATCGGCAGGGATAAATCCTTCATTGGGGATATCGTTAGAAATATGTGAATCTTGCAATTCGATGGATACTCCCCAACATGTATCGCCGGAATTGCTGCCCTTAATAGAAAAATAAATCCAAGGATTACCAGTTAGATTGATGGGAGTCAGAGAAATCTGTGACCCATTCCAAAAAGTCACCCAACTGCCATTATTACCAAAACTATTATGCGATTTGGGAATTATTTTTATTTCACCAGCAAAACTGCCACTAAGTCCCACTTTAGGAGAAATGAAATTTGCTCCAGTATATATATTCGAATCATTATTAAATCCCTTGGGTGTAGTCGCAGAAGAATCCCAATCCCATATAATAAAGGCATGTGCAGTAATAGCCATTATGGCTATCAACATTATGGATAAAACTAAAGTTTTCATCGAATTAGTAAACATTTTGTACCTAATAAGAGTTAATTAAATACACTCCTGACAGTCAATTTTTCAACCTAGCCCTTTCAATCATATTATATGACCTGCCTAAAATCATGTCAAGTCAAAATGAGGGTAGTGCGTTTCATCATTAGAAAAGAATTAAATATTTGCAGAGAATATATATTTAATCGAGCAAATTAATGCAGTGCACCTGGAAGAAAATCCAAGGTAAAAAAATATAATATAATACTGGAAAAAATATTTTAAGACATGAAAGGGTTAGGATTTTAAGGTAATAGGTTTGCCAGTCTTGGCGGATTGGTAGGCGGCAAGTGCAACAGCAATATCCTGTTTACCCATTTCTCCGGTCATACGAGGAGCATGATTATTCTGGATGGAATCAATAAAATCTTCCATCATCCAATTGTAGCTGTCGGAAACACCTTGAGGTAAATGGATTTGTCGTTTTTCTCCGCCTTTCTTAACGAGGAAGAGTCCATCAAGGTCAAAGATTGTGCCACGTGTCCCGTGCGCTTGAAAATAAGGGAGGCGGGGTTCGTTAGAGTGTGCCGTCCAAGAATAATTGAATTGGCCGACTCCACCGTCGGCAAATTTCATCAAGGTTAGAGTCGTATCTTCACCTTGCATCTTGGTGATGGTATTAGGAGGCTGGAGAGAGAATACTTGTTGAATCCGCCCGCCTAATTGATGAAAGACATTGATATTATGAACTCCGCCGTCAATGAGCGCACCACCGCCCATTTGTTTTTCATCCAGCCGCCAATCATGGGGGTTGCCAGACACAAATTGGGTCGCCATGATTAAACGGAATTCACCGATTTCACCTTGTTGAATTAGTTCTTGTGCTTTTCGGACATTGCGGGAATACGCAAGACATTCGGCGATAGCAAGTTTAACTTTGTATTTTTGGGCTGCATTAATAATTTCATCCGCTTCTTTTACACTGCACGCCATGGGCTTTTCCAAGAGAATGTGCTTTTTCGCTTGGGCGCAAGCAATGGCGACATCACGATGCTGGTCATGGGGTAGAGTAATGGAAACGGCATCTATGGTTTTGTCAGAGAGGACTTCTTCGACACCTTGATACGCTTTAACCCCGCCATATTTATCGCAGTATTCCTGGGCTTTTTTTCTATCTCTACTCGCAAAAGAGAATTGGATTTTGTCTTTTAACCGTTGTAAAGATGGGGCGTGGGCGTTGCGGGTGATTTCGCCACAACCAATGATACAGATATGGAATTTGTTAGAACTCATTTCGATTTACTCCTTATGAAATTATTGGTACCAATGACTATATTAAAGCATTTCACCAAAGAACGCAAAGCATGCAAAGCATAATAAAAACAGTAGACAAAAAATTTTGTTTTAGGTACGAACATTTGGCGGTTTAGGTTTTTGGTATTGTGCCATGAACTCATTGGGTGATTTGCCCAGTAAGCCGCAATGTTCCAGATGATTGTATTCTATATTCCAGCGTTTCAATTTATTTTGCAAGTCTTGGAAGTTCTGGAAGGTGTTTTGGTCATAAAATTTCTCCTGGTCTTCCCGGTGACTTCGTTCGACGGTTCCATTTTGCGCGGGCTTTCCCGGATCAATAAGATAATGCACTATATTTCTTTCTTGGCAAAAGACATCCAGCGGGTGAAGGGTTTTCAGGGTTCGATCACGGCGTTTGTTTACGCCGGTGTAGTAGTTGGTGAAGATCACCCCGTTGTCAGTTTTAATCGCTTGTATTCTATGAGGGAAACGATCCAGGACCTCTTTTAAAAACCGGAGAGAGTGGAAACTGGATTGTTCGTCATAGACCGCCAAATGTCTCCAGCGGGACGCCAGATCAATGGCGGTATACTGATAATAGCGTTGTCCCGCTACCTTTCCGGGAACATACTTCACATCGATCTCTAGAAGTTCACCGACCGATCGTGGTGCTTTCAAATACTTGTATTTCATTTTCTTCACCCGATATTTCCTCACCAACCCTTCTTTCTTCAAGATCTTCCCGATAGTCCGTGCATGAATCCTCACTCCTTCTTTGGCCAAGTGCCAATGGATCTTTAGAGCGCACTTTTTCGTTTTCTTCCGGATTTCCAGAATTCTCTCTTTCACTCGGAGAGTGGTTTCTTTTGTACAAGTTTTGGGTCGGGTGGATTGCGGCTCCAAAGCCTTCTCTCCTCCTTTCCGATACGCCGCCGCCCATCGCTCCAAACTTCGTTGGCTGTGTGGACAAATCTTACACACCTCCTTTAACCGTATCTCTTTCTTTATTATAGGTAATACCCAGCGTAATCGTTCCTCTTGAATCGTCGTTGCCATACGTATAGACATCTCCTCATTCTAAAAAACCCGCCATATGTCTGTACACATTACCATTTGCTCTTGACAAGTGTCGGATTTTTGTCATAATAGAATTAATTCTTTTGAATTGTTTTTGCAGGCGAGCGAAGGTCATGTATCATGAAAAAAAAGGAAAAGGACAAGCCGCAATCCGTCATTTCTGAGACAGAAAAGGAGTTTGGGCTAAGCCGACGTGGGTTTCTGAAATCAGTCGGGACGGGAGTTGTTGCGACTGTAGCTGCCAGTTCGGGGATATTGGTGGTGCAAGAAGCCTGTTCCGTACCTACTGCTGACCCCCCTGCAAAACCTGCCACATCTGCAAACCTAATTACCACTCAACTCAAAATCAACGGAAAAGATTATACCGTCAAATTGGAACCCCGCTGGACGTTATTGGATACGCTCAGGGATCATCTCGGACTAACCGGCGCCAAGAAAGTTTGTGACAAAGGAGAATGCGGCGCGTGTACAGTGTTGGTCAATGGAAAATCGGTATATTCCTGCATGACGTTAACGGCGGATTGTAATAACAAAGAAATCGTGACCATTGAAGGATTGGCACAGGGAGAAGAATTGCATCCCATTCAAAAGGCATTTGTGGGACATGACGCTTTCATGTGCGGGTTCTGCACACCGGGATTTATCATGTCGTTGAAAGCCTTGTTGGATAAAAATCCAAATCCCACTTTGGACCAAGTGAAACATGCCGTATCGGGAAATCTCTGCCGATGCGCCGCGTATCCGCGGATATTTGAAGCGGGGTTGGCAGCAGCCAAAGAAATGAAGAGTTAGGTAGTATGGCGAAACAAAAAGTCTCCGTAGTTGAAAACGGAATCGAAAAAACAATTGAAGTAGATGTACCGGATCAAATTGCTGGAGGATGGGGCGATCCCAAATCTTTCCGTGTCATCGGTCATCGTATCCCCCGTATTGAAGGAAATCTGAAAGTCACAGGTTCCGCCAAATATACGTATGACATCCGGCGTCCCGGAATGTTATACGGGAGAATTTTACGCAGTCCCTATCCGGCGGCGAAAGTAATTTCGATTGACGTGAGTGCCGCAGAAAAATTACCGGGAGTAAAAGCCGTTTATTCTTTGAATAAGAAATCTATTCGATTTGCAGGAGAAGAAATTGCAGCAGTAGCGGCAGAGACGGATTATATCGCGCAAGATGCCCTTAGATTAATCAAAGTGCAATATCAGGAATTACCGTTCGTCGTGAATGAAGATAAAGCTCGGGAACCTGATTCTCCCATAGTTGCGGGAGATAGTAATATTGGTAAAGGACGGGATAAAAATGATGGCGATGTACAGGCAGGTTTCCAGCAGGCGGATGCCATTGTGGAAGCCACCTATCGTACACCGGTGCAAACCCATTCCTGTTTGGAGACACACGGCGCGGTGGCGGAATGGAATGGCGACCAATTAACTATGTGGGTTTCCTCGCAGGCAATTTTCGGTTCCAAAAGTGAAATCGCGAATAATCTTGACTTGAAATCTAATCAAGTGCGAGTGATTTGTGAGCACATGGGCGGCGGTTTTGGGTCAAAATTTAGCGCAGGTATACAAAGCGTTATCGCTGCGAAATTAGCAAAAGAAGCGGGCGTACCGGTGAAACTCACGCTACCCCGTGAAGATGAATTTCTCTGTGTCGGTAATCGCCCGTCTTCGGTTCAGAAGATAAAAGCCGGTGTGACGAAAGACGGGAAAATAATTGCATTTCAGATGGAAGGATATGGGACAGGGGGAATCGCAGGAGGAACCGGTGTTCCCCAACCTTATATTTATAGTGTACCCAATGTTAATGTGACTCAAAACGATGTGCATATCAATGCCGGACCCGCCTGCGCGATGCGGGCGCCAGGTCATCCGCAAGCGTGTTTTGCGATGGAATCGTTAATGGATCAACTGGCAGAGAAAATCGGTATGGACGCGTTGGAATTCCGGAAGAAAAATGATCCAAATGGAACAAGACAAAAAGAATATGCTATCGGTGCGGAAGAAATCGACTGGTATGAAAAGAGAAATAAAATCGCAGGCGCCGGAAAAGGGCCTATCAAACGTGGAGTCGGCGTTGGCAGTTCACAGTGGGGCGGCGGCGGCGGACCCGGGTCTCAAGTGCAAACCAAAATATTCAGTGACGGAACGGTCGAGGTTGGTGTTGGGACGCAGGATTTAGGCACAGGAATTCGGACATTGATTGGAGAAATCGTTGCAGAAGAATTAGGCTTAGAGGTTTCTCAGGTTCATGTAAAAGTTGGCGATACCGATTTATTACCCTCCGGTGGCAGTGGCGGCAGCACAACAACAGCCTCGGTCACTCCCGCGGTCAAAATTTCCGTAGATGATGCGAGACAAAAATTATTTACCGCAGTTGCGCCAATGCTTCAAGTGGATACTAAAGATTTGGATATTGCCATTGGAAAAATCATCATCAAAGGACACCCGGAAAAATTCGTGAGTTGGAGACAAGCTACTGCCAAATTGGGCATGGATGTTATCACTTCGGTTGGTGTCTGGGTGCCGGGATTGTCTAACAACGGAGTGGCGGGAACACAATTCGCGGAAGTCGAAGTGGACACGGAAACCGGTCAGGTCAAAGTGATTAAAGTTGTGGCGGTACATGATTGCGGTTTGGTGATGAACCGGATGACAGCGGAAAGTCAGATTATTAGCGGCGTTATTCAGGGATTAAGTTTTGCGTTATTTGAAAAAAGAATTTTGGATGAACAGACCGGTCGCATGGTAAACGCGAATTTCGAAACCTACAAAATTGCTCATGCCATGGAAATACCGGAGATCGTGCCTATCTTCGTTGATCAACCGGAACGTGGCGTCATCGGATTGGCGGAATCCTCCGTGATTGCGATTACCGGCGCCGTCGCCAATGCGGTTCATAATGCTTGTGGCGCGCGAATTTATGAATTACCCATCACACCCGATAAAGTATTAACAGCATTGAAAACGGCATAATCTATGAATTCATTTGATTACATACACGCCAAGAATTCCAAAGAAGCTGCCGCTTCGCTTGGAAAGAATTGGGATGACGCAAAGGTTATTGCCGGAGGTGTGGATTTATTGGGTGAGATGAAGGATTATATTATTTCCCCCAAAAAAGTCATTGATATCAAATCCATTCCGGAACTAAATAAAATTACGATAGAGAAAGACGGGTTACATATTGGTGCCACCGCGACTTTGGTGGAAATTGAAGAACACAATTCCATACGAAAGACGTGGACTGCGATTAGTCAGGCCGCGGGTTCAGTCGGCACGCCACAAATTCGTAATATGGGAACCATCGGCGGAAACCTCTGCCAACGCCCCCGCTGTTGGTATTACCGTGATGAACACACCATCTGCCTGAAAAAAGGGGGGAATATGTGTTATGCCGTTGACGGGGAGAACAAGTATCATTCGATTTTCGGGGACGGTCCGTGCCATATCGTCCATCCCTCGGATTTGGCACCAGCGTTATTCGCGTTAGGGGCGAAAATCAAAATCGTGGGCCCAACGGAGAGCAAAGTAATAGCATTGAAAGATTTTTATTCCATGCCGGATAAAGACCCATTGGTAGAATCCGTGCTGAAACCTAATGAAATAATTACGGAAGTCATTGTGCCGCCACCGACTACCGGTACGCGCAGTATTTATTTAAAACAAAGAGAGCTGGGGTCTCACGATTTCGCAATCGTCAGCGCCGCAGTCTGTCTCCATACGGAAGCAGGGAGATGCAAAAAAGCCCATGTTGTACTTGGAGGAGTTGCACCAATTCCCTGGCAAAGCCCGGAAGCTGAAAAAGTATTAGAAGGAAAAATTATTACAGAGGCTATCGCCATTCAGGCGGCACAAGCGGCTTTGGCGAAAGCCAAACCCATGAAACAAAATGGATACAAAGTGCCCTTGGCCAAAACCATCATTAAACGAGCGATTGTTTCCATCAGCGTATAAGGATTACACTCATGCCAGAAGAAAAAATAGAAAAAAACGGTTTGACAGTATGCAAACACCTACGAACCAAGATGTATTATGTGCATGTTGCGGAGGGTCAGAAGAGTATTACCGATGAAGTGGATGATTCCACAACACAATACTGGTGTTTAAAAACCATGCAGCCCGTGGGTCCGGACGACCAGTTTGTTAACCGTGATTCCTGTTGTAAACATTACCGCCGTTGTTATGAATCCACCTAAACGCAAGTAAATCTCTATCTTGCCAAACTAATCCACTTGTTGTATTCTCAATATTCATGGAATTACATATTGAGACACTTTTAAAAGCACTAATTATCGCCGCCTCGGATAGTCCCAACGATTTAAAATTACGGGTGCGGGGCATGATTGCGAAAACCAACTAATTTATTTTAAGGAGGTGAATTCCGTGCAAGTCAATACAGATCGCTATACTAAAATAGTTTTAACGATAATAGCCGTAACCCTGGTACTCTTGCTATTTAAACCGCAAGTCCAGCAAAGTTTGACTCCGTCGCCAGCCTATGCATTAACCAAACTGGACGGTGTCAACGATGCCATTAACGGTCAACCGATTATGTTGACCGATGTGTACGTGCGGAATACCGATGGAGTGCCTGTACCGGTTAAAGAAATGAACAAGGTTGAGGTCTACTGGACAAAACCCATGCCGGTCTATCTCGCAGATACATCAAAAACTAAATAACCAACATTAAATTTAATTGCCATACTGTTCACGAGGGGTTCCAATCAACCCCTCTTTCTTTTTAACCTTGGTTATTTCTTACCAAAAGCCTTTATCTTCCATAAAATCAATCGGATAAAAATAGTTTAACAACAGTCAACTTATTCGATTGGAGAAATTGATTCCTATTTGCTTATGGACTGGGAGTGGAATTGAAAATAGCAATTCCAGTCCCAGTCCGTATCATATAAGTTGGGAATTATGGGATGGATAATTGAGGATAAAGGGATTGGGTGGATTTTGGTCTATTTTTGACGGGTGAAGGCATCAACGGCAGTTTGAGCGTCTTCGCCCTGTGTGAGTTGTTTGAAAACCAGTTCAAGGGAAGATTGCTGAGTCATGGATTCCAAGTCTTTGACCTTGCCTTCAGCTACTATTTTTCCTTCGGCGATAATGGCCACCCGGTCACAGACTTTCTCGACTACATCGAGGATATGCGAAGTATAAAAAATGGTTTTTCCCTGAGAAGCGAATTTGCGTAATAATTCTTTCACCAAGAGCACCGTATTGGCGTCCAGTCCGTTCAAAGGTTCATCAAGAAATAGGACTGGAGGGTTATGAATAATCGCTCCGGCGAGAACAATGCGTTGTTTCATTCCTTTAGAAAAGGACGACATTTTTTGATTGGCGTGTTCGGCCATATCGAATAAATCAAGAACTTCCGTGACTTTGGCATCAATATCCATCGCATACATTTTATATAACCGCGCCACCATTTGAAGATATTCATAGGGAGTCAGTTTTTCATAAAGCGCACCGGATTCAGGAACGTAGCCAAATTGTTTTTTCGCTTCCACAGGATTTCGCGAAATATCAATCCCATTAATTAACATGGAACCGGTATCGGGCTGCAATAATCCAGTTAACATTTTGATAGTGGTGGATTTACCGGCGCCGTTTGGACCCAAATAGCCAAACACTTCACCGGGATTGATGGTAAAGGAAACATTGTCCACGACTTTTTTAGAACCGAAACTTTTATTGAGATTTTGGACTTGAATCATCGTTTGATTTTCTCATTTTTTTGCCGGAAAATCCACTTCCGCAAATTTTCCCAGATATGGGATAGCACGTTGGAGTAGTTCCGCATAGATGGGATGCTGTAAATAGGTTTCCAAGTCTTTAGCGTTTGCAAATTCAATAACCAATCCATATTCAAAACAGGTCTGGCGTTTGGAAAAATCCTTGCCGAATTTAAAAGATTTAATTTCCGGGATATAATTGGGCAATTGTTCCATTGTCTTCAATAATTTATCTTTGATTTCTTCCGTGGCATTTTCATTAAAACTGAATAAGGCGATATGTTGAATCATAAAACCCTCCCATTTAAAGCAAAGTGTAAGATAACCATGAAACGATTATATCAGAAAAAGGTCATAATCCAAGGCGACGAACCTCTTCTTCATTAAAACCAAAAAAGTGCGCCACTTCATGGAGTAGAGTTTTCCGGATTTGTAGTTTGACTTGTTCATCATTTTGGCAATATTTCTCCATAACTTTTTGGAATAAAATAATATGGTGGGGATGATACCCCCCTTCCCAACTTTGACGAGTTAAACTTACTCCACTAAAAACCCCGAATAATCCAAATTTACCATATTGTTTTAGAAGTTCTCCCTCAGGATAATCTTGGACCAGAATAACAACGTTTTCCATTTTCTCCCGAAACTCTTGCGGGATTGAGGCTACCGCTTCTTCAACTAATTTATCAAATTCCTGCCGGGTCATGTCTATAAGTTTAATGTTTCAAGTTTAAAGTTTCAAGTTTCTCCAAGAGAAAATAAAAACCATATAATTTTCTCTTATGCTATACTTTGTAACTCAAGGTTACAAGCATGAAGAATTTAATACAAGAATTTCCCCGATGGATGTATTGGTACCCGTTTCGGATTGTTGCACAACGGATACCGTTGCCATTGACTTATCCGATGGTAAAACTCACAGCTCGTGTTCTTTTCATATTGCCCATGGGAAAGTTCAAGAAAATCCATAACGGTTTTAAAAAATCTTTCCCGGAAAAATCCGAAAAAGAACTCCGAAAATTGACCTATTTGACGTTTGAGAATTACTTATTAAACGCCTGCGAAGCGTTTTGGTATCCCAAACTCAATAAAGAGCGGATGCTAAGAATGGTCACCTATGAAGGGATGGAGAAGATTGATGCAGCGCTGAAAACGGGTAAAGGGGTAATCCTGGCGCATGGACATTTTGGAAATGAGGAACTGTTGATGCCCGCCATTGGTTATATGGGATACACGGCGCATCAACTAGCCAGCCGTTGGGAACCGCCAAAACATGAAGGATTATTAGAAGATATCGTGAACTATATCCGTGGGAAAGCGTTTGAAAAGAGAATTTCTTATCGAGAATCGTTTCCGGTAAATTTTCATTATGTGGATAAGAATTTACGTCCGGCGATCCGATGTTTGAAAGAGAATGAGATATTGTTATTTGCCGTAGATGGCAGGGAAGGAACCAAATGGGAGATTATTACATTTTTAAATAGAAAGACGCGCTTTTCCCCCGGATTGGTCAATCTTGCTCGATTAACCGGTGCGGTTATTTTACCTGTTTTTTTAATTCGACTACCGGATTGCAACCATAAATTAATTGTCCATGACCCTATTCTATATAAACCAGATGATGAATTATCGGTGTTCCGTGAATTTTTTGCCTTATTGGAAACGTATATCATAAAAAATCCAGAACAATATGGTAAAGTCTATTTTATAGTAAACGACCTCTTTGTTGAATAACTTCATTTAAGTCAATCTAACGAATACTTTTTGTAACAACCTTTACAATTTCCCTACAAAAACGTAGAACCTGTGTATTTTTACTTCAAACCTTAGTTGCAACTTATTGAATTTATTAATGTTATGGTGGCATAGGTTTTGCGGATGATAAAGAGCAGAGGTAATTTTTTATCTAAAAAACGCGGTATGCAAATACAAAGAAAACTAATTTTAATATATATAGGGGTAGTTGTAATTCTCCTTACAACCATTCTGGCAACAATTACTACGATTCTTTATTTTCAAAGATTGGAAATGGCAAAGGATGAAGCCATCCAAGATGCGCATGAGCTCAGCGGACTATTTGAAATCAACCAACCGGAAATAAATCCAACAATCCAAAAAAGGATTATTGAGGCATACGGCCTACAAACAAAATGGCATATTTGGATTTTTGACATAACAGGGAAAAGTTTGCTTCCTACGAACACGGAAGATAACGGAACTATTTCGACTCCTGAAATTAAAGAATTCATTTCATCCATTCTTCGGGATCAAAAAGTCAGAAATATTACGGTCAACATTTCCAGTAAACAAAGACATTTTATTGCTATTCCATGGATTTTCAAAGGAGTATTGATGGGAACAATTGTGATGGAATATGCATACTCTTCTGTATGGGAATTGACCTATCAGCAAATTGTAATATTCGCCGTCCTCATGATGATCTTCGGTTTTGTCGCGGCACGATTTATTTACATTTATACCCGCAACAAAATCGTGTATCCCATGAGAGAACTCATGGAGGGAATAGAGAAAATGCGCCAAGGTGAACGGACGTACCGGTTCCCGGAGAAAAGAAAGGATGAGTTCGGCCAAATCGCGCTGGCATTTAACGGTCTCACACAAGAAATCAATTCCGCTTATGAACAGATACAGAAGGAAGTGAAAGAGTTGCAAGAAGCCAATGCAGAATTGCAACAATTAGAAGAATTAAAAATCATTGCAAAATTATCTTCCGATTTATTGTCCACATCGAGTATTGAAGAAATGTTGAATGTGGCTCTAAAACAGATATGCTCAACTTTTAATGCACCAGGCGGCGCTGTTGTTTTGATTGATTCCACAAATGGAATATTTAAACGAAGGGTTACTTATGGCTTGTCGGAAGAATATAAAAATTTAATTGATCCACAAAAAATCGTTCTGACCAAGAATAATTATATCAATGATGTATTGAAAACCCGCGAGCCCTGGGTTGTTAAAAATGTACTCCAAGATCCGCGGTTTGAACCGTGGCGGGAAACGGCGACTATGGGAAAATATATTGGATTCATTAGTACGCCATTAATTGCGCGAAATGAAAAACTGGGAGTATTGAATCTATATTTTGACCAAGAGTGCAACTTGAAAGAAAGAGAACTTAAATTTTTGGGAATTCTAGCGGATCAAGTGAGTGTGGCCTTTATGCGGGCACAGTATGAGGAAAGTAACGCCTATAAAATAAAACAGATGACGGCTCTTTATGAATTTTCCCAAAAAATCGGTTCAAATTTAAAACTGGACGATGCATTAAATACCGTACTTGGTGAAGTGACGCGACTACTGAAAGTAGATTACACATTAATCCGATTATTAAATGAAGAAACACAGGAATTGGAAGTTGTCGCGACGCACGGAATTCCTGATGAGGAGAAATTGAAATTGCCACTTTTGCACAGCAGTTTAGGGCTACCGGGAGAAATCTTAAAAACGGGTAGGCCCATTTATATCCCGGATGTTCATCAAGACCCACGTTTGCGAGAATATACTTTGTTAAAAGGCCAAGAAACCTATTTAGGAGTTCCTTTACGAGTGGGTGAAAAAATTATCGGCGTGCTTTCCTGCATGACTACCGTACCCCGGGCTTTTTCAGAAGATGAAATTGCCTATCTTTCGATTATTGCGTCAGAAGCCGGTATCGCTCTTGAAAATGCCAGGTTGTATAGTGTGACAAAAGAATTAACATTAACCGATGCCTTGACACAATTATCCAACGTTCGCCGGTTACATCCCCAATTGGAAGATGAATTAGCGCGTGCCGAACGCTATGGACGTAAAGTTTCCTTTGTCATGATTGATATTGATCATTTCAAGAAATACAACGATACCCACGGTCATCCCCGGGGAGATATTGTTCTTCAGAAAGTCGCACAATTGATGATGCAACATGTCCGGGTTCTTGACCAGGTATATCGGTATGGCGGTGAGGAATTATGTATTGTTTTGCCAGAAACGGATAAAGAAACGGCCTATCAGGTTGCCGAACGGGTTCGGCAAGTAATCGCAGAATATCCCTTTTACGGAAAACAAACCCAACCAGATGGTAACCTGACGATTTCTGCCGGAGTGGCCACGTATCCAACTGACGCGGTCAGTAAAGATGGACTCATTGCCCGAGCCGATGAAGCTCTTTATCAAGCCAAGGCTCATGGACGCGACCAAGTGCGAATTTACCCGGATAAAAAGTAGCTTTTTAATTGATAGTTTTTGTAACGAACGCTTTTCCACCAGTTGGTGTGGAAATTATACATCCTTGCATATAACGCAGATCTGTACGCATCGCAACAGTATCGTTTTTGATATCTAAGATGTTTTGATCCATGGATTTCAAATATCCTTCCATCGTGGGACTAATCAGGTAATTTACGGCGGGGTTATCCTGGAGCTGCGCTTTCGCCTGCGGGAGCAACGGCAGGTTCACCAGCAAATGCACTCCTAACAATATGGCTATACCTAATAATAAAATATTGGTAGTAGTTTTTTTCTCTAACCAGTTTTTCATAACAAACCTCCTTGAAATATTAGTTGACACTTAAAAAATAACATAATTTATCGCAAGATTCCATGAGCTAATTCCGGCACACGATCCCGGACATCGGTTTCAGCACAGAACTTTAAATCTTCTTGAAACCCCATAGATATTAAATATTTACCATGTTCACAATCCTCCAACATTTTCAGAATATTTTCTTGATACTTTTTAAATAAAATTTGAGCCGCAACGGCACTATCCGATAATTTAAAGTCCTTTTGACGAGAAAGAAACAAATCTATCATAGCTCCCGCACAGACCATATCCTCCAGACAAAATTGACCAAATTTCCCCGACCCTAAAAAATAAATATCTGTCGGGATATCTCTTATTCTATTTACCACGGCTGTTAAATTTCTAAAACAACCCAGAATAACCTGTCGAGCGCTGGAGGCAAAAACAATTGCCTTGGTCCCGTTTGTCGAGCACATAATAATCGATTTACCGGCAACTTGAATGGGTAAAAAGTCGGCGGACGAATTCCCCATATCAAACCCTTGTATTTTGACACCCATTCTTTCCCCCGATAATAGCGTCCGTCCAACAGGATAGCGGGCTTTCACGTTCATAGCCTGTTCCGGTTCACTGACCGGGATTACTTCTTTGGCACCATTGTACAACGCTTCTAAAATCGTAGAACTCGCACGTAACACATCAATAACGACCACAAATGATGAACGGAGTTTGTCGCGAGAATCAGGATGAGGAACAGGTAGTACATGTAATATCGGCATAATTCATACACTCTACCATATCACATTAGAAATAGAAATTAATACGAATAAAAAAAGGTCCCGATTTATCGGGACCTTATATAAACTTCCAGGAAATAACAGGTAATTTATAACAATAACTTCCACGAAACCGGTAAGACCTGATCACTGACCGGAACCAATGCAATGAAATGTTCCATAGGAATATTCGCAATCCGCGTATTCTCCGGATTATTTTCATTTACTTGAACCGTTGTATAGGTCGATCCTTGACAGTAAGCCGTCAACGAAAAATTGACCACCGTAGTCTGGTTGTCCAGAACGGTAGCCTGTTGTTTCGAGACATTATATCCACTGTCAATCGCAATCAAATACAGAGATCCTGTAGAAACACTGTAGATTGAATAGTTTCCATTGGCATCCGTGGTTGCAAATAAGACATTATCTCGCGGTCCAAAACACCGGCTATCGAAATCTTCACGTATCGACACATTCACGCCTGCCAGCGGCAATCCCGTACTGGAATCGCTTACCGTACCGGTAATAGTTCCTACAGGTGGAGGAGGTGTTTCATTCAAAGCAAAGTTCGCGATGACCGTATCATTGGCTACGATAGTGACGGTTTGTACACTATATTCATAACCGGTGGCCGAAGTTTTTACGACCTGATTTCCGGAGGGAACCCCGTCAATTTCATAAGTACCTGTCGAATCGGTTTGTGCTTTCAGATAACCAAGATTTCCGTACCAGTTTTGTGCACCGATGGATACAAACACAAAGGCTCCAACAATCGGATTCCCTGTACTGGCATCACTTACCGTACCGGTAATAGAACCACTGGTTGTAACTTGGGACTGTAAGGCAAAGTTCACAATTGTCGTATTGTTGCCTGTTACTGTGGCAGGTTGCGTTTGGGATTGATACCCATTAGCGGATGCGATAATATTGTAGTTTCCTGCGATTAAATCCGACAGCGTGTAAAATCCTGTACTATCTGTTTCGGCATATTGACTGCCGCCATTGTTGCAATCGGGACCATCTCCATCTTCACTTTGTTGAGAGGACGAACTTGCGTAAACATAGGCCCCTGTTATTGGTAATCCTGTAGTCGCATCAGTGATCGTGCCTTGTACCGTACCCTTTGACGGCTGCACAATAGCTGTCAAGCTTAGATTGGCAATCGTTGTACTATTGGCAATGACACCGATACGTTGGTACCCCGTAAGGTAACCAGGTGCTTGAGCATAAACGAGCGTTGAACCTGCTGAAATTCCGGTTAAGAGATAGTTTCCATTGGAATCTGTGCTTGTCTTTGCCCAACCCCATCCATACGAATAATTGTTAGCTCCATTGGATGTCACACTGACTGAAGCTCCGGCAATTGGATTTCCGGTACTGGCATCGGTTACTGTACCACTAATATCGCCTTGTGCAGGTGGAGGAGGTGGTGGAGGCGGTGGCGGAACAGGGGTCAGTGATATATCCGCTTCAATAGTGTCATTTGCTACAACTTGAACGCCTTGATTGGAAAAGATATATCCATCTTTTTCTGTGTATATTTCCGTAGACCCTGCGGATACTCCATCCAAAATGTAATATCCCGTCGAATCCGTCTCTGTAAATCTTGGAGAATTTTCACCATCATAGGATCTGTTTCCCGCTACACTTACCGAAGCGCCTGCAATCGGATTTCCCGTGCTCACATCGCTTACTATCCCTTGGATTGATCCCGTATTTTGGTTTACCGTACTCGGATTCTCAAAGGCACTTGCCCTACAAGTTAGTGCCATTATGATCATTACTAACGTACTTGCATAAAAAACTCTCTTCATCTGATGCACCTCCTTTCATTTCGGGTTATCTAGCTACTAATATTATGTAACTTACTCTATTGGAATGCTAATAAACAAAAATAATTATCATTATCACATATACCTCTAACCGATACACCTTAATTCGTATGGTCTTTTAGCCTTTGTTTTTGGAAATTTGACCTAACCTTTCAAGATTTACTTTATTATATTACAACAGAGACATTTCAAATGTATTATATTACACATGAATTCAAAGTTTTTATGACATTGGGAAACATTGTCCAATTTTTAAAGAGAATCCATTTGTTTAATCCGACTTCGTGCTTCTTCTGCAAAGGCGCCATGAGGAGTAAGTTTTAAATAATTCTCCCAAGCCGACTTTTCGCCCTTCAAATTCTTGGTATCCCGATAAATCCAGGCGGCTTCCGCATAAACTTGGCTGGGAATGGATTGTGCCTGAAGGGCTTTGGTGATTTCCATAATTGCTGTTTCATTATCTCCCCGCTGGTGAGCGATTTCTGCCCATCCACCATGGATTTGGGAATAATTTTCTTTGCTTATCTCTGCTCCCCAATTGGCTGCATTCTGAAACGCCTGTTCTGCTTTATCCGGAGAATGTTGCAAGACATAGCAATCGCCCAACAATACCCATTCAGACTGATTAGTGGATAGTTTCTTTATTGTATGAAGAAGAGTGAATTCGGCATCTCTGTATTGTTTAAGTTCAATGAGACATTCGGCCAATTGATAGTTAAGGGCATATTCATTGGGATTTTTATCCATCATACGGACATAGATAGCAGTTGCCATTGTATATTGACCTTGATCCCGGTACACCCTGCCAATTCCATAATATGGAATAAAATCGTTAGGATCCAATATAACCGCCATTTGGTATAACTTTAACGCCTTATCATACGCTTTAACGTCAAAAAACATATCTCCCTGTTTGAGAAAAGATTGATGTAATTGTTTTCGTTCTTCATCTGATAATAAACTCA
Organism: uncultured bacterium; assembly: GCA_963768165.1. Classification (GTDB taxonomy): domain Bacteria; phylum UBP4; class UBA4092; order UBA4092; family UBA4092; genus CAVYHJ01. The sequence continues at coordinate 352,811 of CAVYHJ010000003.1, forward strand.
ACTGGTCAAATTGTGTTTTCCAATAAACCCTTTGGGTAAAATCAAACATAACGGGATCGCTGGGTTTGGTTTGCGGACTATTTTCTGATTCATATCCCGCCAAGATTTCTACTTTCCCCAATGGATTCTCAAAATAGACCGCGTGTTGGAAACAACTGACTTTGGTTTTTTGAGTGGCTTTATCCACGGCAATTTGAAATTGGGTTCCGTAGACGCGCACCATTCCACTTGGAGTTTTGACTTGGAAAGGTCCATGAGGTTGATTTAAGGCGATATAGACTTCCCCGCTGGTTATCTCAAACGCCGCATCCACATTGCTCATCACCCGAATCTGGGTGGATTGGTTTAACCATAGTTCACAATACTTCCCTAAATTAATTAATCCCCGGCCATATTCATCGGTACGGATGTTATCACCCGGATTCACCTGAGTTTTCACGCTCAACTTATGCCAATTGGGACTGGTATGATTTTGCAACCAAAGGCCTTCCCCCAAAGATTTTGCTACCTCTCCAGAAAATTGGGTTGTACCCACCAGGTTGGGAATAAAATGACCAATGGAAAAATACTCTCCCAGTAATAATAGAATCACTACCACCACCAGCGATACCGCAATACTAGGCGGTATCTGCCAATTCCAAACTTGCCAATTCGGTGTGCGTTTAATTTTTTTCGGTCGCACAATCGCCTCTGAAGCGTAATAGTTTGGTAGTTCCTCCAAACGGGAACGGGTACGATTCATGGCTGAACCTAAAGGCGCGCAGGCAGAAAATACTTTTTTATTAAACAGATCTTCCTGTTGAATCTGTCGCCGACATTTATAGCATTGTGATAAATGCTTTTCAAAGGACCACCGTTGATCTACCGGTAACGCGCCCATTAGATAAAGCATAATCAGTTTTTTACTGTGTAAATGTATAAAAAAATCCTTGATCATATCTGTCCGTCTAACATCCTTTGTAGCTTTTTCCTTGCTCTAAACAACCGGGTATTCGCGGTCTGGACGGATAACCCCAGCCTTGTGGAGATTTCTGCTAATCCTATGTTTTCAATATAATAGTACCTTAAAATTTCTCGATAATTGTCCGGGGAAATTTCAGCAATGGCTTGTACAATGGTTTCAGCTTTCGCGCGATTGGTCACTTCTTCCATAGGTTTGTTTTGGGATTTGTCCTGGAGTTGTCTCAATACTTCCATTTCTGAATATTCTTTCAGGGTTGCCGACTCGCTTTTTAAATCTCGAATGGCCCGCAGAGCTTTTCTATGAATGATAGTATAACCCCAAGAGCCAAACCGTTCCCGGTCTTTCAAAGTCTCTAATTCCTTATACATTATCATTAAGCCTTCTTGCACAATATCCTCCGCACGACCCGTGTCATGGACAATACCTAATGCCACTGAATAAAATATTACATAATAAGCTTCCACCAACGCTGTAAATGATCTACTATCTCCCTTTAACGTTCTTTCTACTAACTCTTTATCTAATCTACCCCGGTCTCTGTATTCCGACCGACCTTCCAATATTTCCTCGTCCATATATTACAGGCTGCTTGAACTCTTTTCGCTGCACTTTTTTAGCGTTGTATTTCTTAGAATACATTATATATTCTTTTCCCTTCAAGCATAACCTAAATATATCCATTGTCCACTTATTCTCTCCTGTATAACAGAGACATCCCAACCCCTTTCTATTACACTTTTATATACATTTTTCAGTTCTGTTGTGAAATTCAACTTCAAAATAAACTGGCATTACTAAACAATTAGGTACATTTGAATATTCCATTTTAGGAACTTTGGTGGACAAAAAAGTCTTGCCCAACGAACAATCACCCGTTTTCTAGTAAGCGTTTGTCCGGCGAAGACAAAACGAAAAGAGTACGTAAAAAGTGCAGTAAAAATATAGAAGATGTATCATTTTAGAATATCCCCAAAATCATAATCTTTATCCCTACAATTATCAAAATTCAGTTGGAACGCCGTTTAATATGGGCTCGGTGAACCCAACTGGACAATGTCCCCATTGCTAACAAGTCCGTTTTGGTCGGCTCATAAAACTTATAACAAATCTACAGAATAAAAGAGGGACTGCCCATACAACCTAACCGAATTTTCGTCACGCACATAGACATATTTACCTGGTATAACCCATGACAAACTGTTATACCGCAGCGCATGATACGGCTATCTTTCGGAAGAGAACCTCCTGTGACAGCTTTATATCTCTAATAAGCAAAACGTACTCCCTCGGTAAACCAGTGTAGGAGACATTCCTAATTCGAAAGAACCGATTTGGCTATGGAGTGCAACCTAAGAGGCTCAGACCCTCCTAGGTATACCTCCCGATATTTCTCCCTATAAAAACCAAAATTACCGGCTCCTCTTTTAAAACCTTCAAGAAACACTTAAAATTGACGTAGAAACCACAAACTCACCCAAAAGAGCCTTAAATATAGTCCCGAACCAAATCCCCACTTTTTTTCATTGGGAGATGGTACGGACTTGGTACGGTGATGGTACGGAGATAACCCATACCCAATTTTGAAACATTTTGAGCCCCTTAAATCGCAAATTTAGCTATGCCAAATTGGCACACTCCACCTTGTCTTAATCTATTGAGCAACCATTTGTCCAGCAAAGAACAAAATATCCCTGAAGTAAAGAAATTACCTCACAAAATAAGAAACATTACTATGATTAAACTATCCTAAAAAAAGTACTTGACAGAGGGTTCTTATTGGAATATTATTTCCGGTGGATTAGAAAAAAGAAAATATTTTTGTAAGGGGATGAACCTGTATTGAGTCTTATACTCTAGAAAGCATAATGATCTGGATAGGAAAGGAGGTGAAGAAGTAGTAACCTATCTGTTTGACCGTATGCCATTTGAGGACTGTAGAGATTCTCGTCCAAGAAAGTAAAAATACCAATGGAGGATATATACCATGAACCACCGTTTCTGCGTTACCTTATTAATCTTTTTGCTTGCTTTTAGTTTTTATGGTTTGACCTGTTCTGCGGATACCCCAACCCAGGGTACCAATACTGTCACCGAAGTAGTCTCCGGTCGCAATCAAAATACCCGAGTCTGGCAAACCACCAATATCGAAAACGCAGTAGATTTAGTTACCGGATTGCCCACCGGAACCCAAAACACCACCTACCCACTTTACTACGAAAAAGCAGACGGACTTAATTATTTGAGTTCTGGGACAACTTGGCTCCCGACCGTAGAACAAATCACTATCTCCTCTGATATAAATTATCTGTACCAAGCCCTGCAAGATCCTTATCAAATTAAATTTACTGGATCAATAAGCGCCTCCTTTCCTGTTACTTACACCGCGAATGGCGATATACTCCGGATGGGTCTGCGTTCCATCGGGTTTTATAATATGCAAACTAACACATTACAGACCTTACAAGTCGTTTCCCCATCCTATCCCGTTCTCAAGGGGAATACCTTAACCTATCCCGGCGTGTTTCCGGGAATAGACGTCCAATATCAATATTTGAGAGGTTCTTTTGAGCAGAAACTAATTTTACAAAACAACTCTTCCCTCCCCTCTCCCTCCATCTTTAATATGGACACCACCGTCTATTTGGTGAGTATCACGGAAATTGATACGAGTAGCGTATCCTGTTCCATCACCAACAGTGCTGGACAATCCTTAACGAATGGTTTTCTATCGGGAGAAAATCAGAGTTTATATTTTACCGACAGTTCAACCGGAAACACCATTTGTCAATTTATAGTAAGTCAAGCTTTTGACAGTCAAAACAACGACTTTCCTCTAAACATGTATAAACAGATTTACCAAGCGGATGGACACTTATACCTTTTGGAAGGAGTCCCCTATAGCTGGGTACAATCGTCACAATATCCGATAACGCTCGATTACCAAACCCTGTCGGGTTCGCAAACTGGTAACGAAGTTTGGAAGTCAGAAAATACGTATTATCTCAGTGGGCCATATACCGTTGGCTCCCCGTGGAGCTTGGCAATTGAGGGGGGCACCGTCATTAAGTTTTCTAAGGGAGCTCTAATTATCGTTCCGTCCAATTCTAAAATTATCGCCAAAGGGGATAAGTTTAGTTTTATAATGTTTACCAGTACCAATGATTCAACCGTAGGAGTTGCCACTCCGACCTGGGCGAGTGCCCCTGCTCCGGGAGATTATACCACGGCCATTTATTTGGAACCTTCTTCGTCTACCACCAGTTGGATTGAATATTGTAAAATCGCGTATGCCATGAATGGGCTTAAAATTCAAACTCAATTAAATAACCCTGTGGAAAATAATATCATCCGTTTGTGCAGTGCGGCGGATGTCTGGGTAAGCAATGGAGTTTCTAATGGGGTTACTTTACTCAACAATTTAATTTTGGGTCAAGCAGGCTATGGAATTTATGGTTATAATACGACAACCACTGCCTATATCAATGCCCTGAATAATACCGTGGATGGGTTTACCACGGGTATCTATGCCTATGCTACTACCGGTCCCGGCCCTTATTTGAGTTGTAAAAACAACCTAATCACCAATGGCGCCTTTGGGTTGTATGCGGGTAATAGTACGTTCTTTGGGACGCATTGGTATAATAAATTTTATGATGTAGCAACTCCTTGGTTTGGAGTAATTCAAACTACGGGTGAGAATATTATAGCAATTTCTTCTACTGGTGGTCCCCTCTATAGTAGTTCCCCCAATGGAAGTTATTATTTGAATCAGTCTTATAATGTGAATCGGAGTTCTAGTGGAAGTTTTAGCGGTGATTCATCGGCATCGGTCTATGGATTGGATACCAAAACCACCGAAACCGCTACGTTGATTCTTTCCAACATCACCAATTCTACAACTTGGTCATTGGTTCCCAGAGATACGGGGACGGGGGATGATGTTGTAAATATCGGCTATCATTATGATCCGGTGGATGTGATTATTGGAAACAGTTCGACCAATGATCAAATTTATATCAGCGGTACAGTCAACATTAGTACCGGCGCGGTGATTTCGTTCTTCCGGTCGGATACGACCACCAATGCAGAACTTTATGTAACCAATGGCGGGGGAATATTATTATCTGCCGCCAGCACTACCAACGCTGCTTTAGTAGAGTTTACTTCGATTTATGCGACAGGCAGTTTACATGCCATGCCCTTGCGCGGGGGGTTGGATTCACAGGACTATTACTGTGGTATTTTCAGGGAATCGGGATCGAATCCGGAGTCGAGTATCCAGTATGCGCGGTTTCAGTATGCCTATGCGGGTGTGTTGAGTCTGGATACGCAAAACATTGACCAGCCGATTCAGAATAACGTCTTTCAGTCAAATCAATACGGGGTGTATTTCAATGGGTTCAGCGGGAATGTGGTGAATAATTTGTTTATCAATGATTCCGTAGGAATAGTTTGCAAGAACAATACCAATCCCCGCCAGGTTCACTACCTCCAGAGCAATACCTTCTATGGGAATCAGACGGGGGTACTGATTGTCAATTTGTCAGCATCCACCTGTACGACGGTAGTACGTCTGGAGAATAATATTTTCGAGGGGAATGGAGCGGGGGCGTGGGGACTCAATAATTCTACTTGTTCTTGGATCAGCATTGAGACGCGTAATAACGTGTATTACGATAATAATACCAATGTGGATGGAACCTATGTCAGTGTCAATACGACGGGCGGGGATAATGCGGATATCACGGGGAGTAATCCGATGCTGGTACACCAGACCCAATTGAGCAGTACAACCTTTTTGAGTTCCACGACCCATGACGGGTTTTATCTGGCGCAGAATAGCGGGGATGCCAGCCGGTTCCCTCTGCAAATCAGTAGTGTGTCGGGGATGTCCTTTTCGTTTGCCAGCACACCTCCGAGCGGTGTCAAAATCACGGTATCCTCTTATACCAATGGATTGAGCGGGAGTGTACAACTGGGGTATGCTACCACATTGAATGGGGGTGGTTGGTCGTATACGTCCACCGGTTCCGGATTGGGAAATATCTTAATTACCCTGAACGCCGGTGCGAATGGGTGGACTATTAGTTCGACCGATTCAATCATCTTGATGTTTGGCAGTGATTCTATCCGAGTGTATCTTCTCAAGGTTTCGGTGTACGAAGGCCAAGTGCGGTACTGGGCGGCCTTGGATGGTAGTATTTATTACTCAACACCCGGTCCGACAGGATTATATGAAGATGCCTGGTATGCCATGGAATATGACAGTAGCGGGTTGGCCCATTCTGCCTATAGTGCGGGGGGACGAAGTGCAGCGGTAGATAAAGGTTCCGTCAAGGTGACCACGATTAACAGCACTACCTATCGCTATACCACGATGGCGTCTTTGGGCAGTACCAATACCAACGGGACAGCGGATAATAGTTCGACCTATCGCATAATCCCTGCCACTTTGAGTACCAGTACCATTGATCCTATTGGACGACTAGATATTGGCTACCACTACAATGGCAATGTGGTATATACTACAGATGTATTTGGGAATATATCCACGGTGTACAGTGGTGAGACGGTTCTGATGACGGAATCTAACACTAATTTTATCGGAAACGATGTGGTGTCCGGGGCATGGAATTCCAATACTCTGGTAGATCAATCCATGGTGCTTTACGGCAATGGGTGTCATACCAGTTCCCTCTATTTAGGTGGATGCGGGTATCATGTGCTAAATACACCCATTAACAATCAGCTTGTGACGGTGAATGGCATTGAGTCGGAGCCCTTTCCAGGGATTGCATCGTTAGCGGTATCTCCCTTTGATAATACCATTGTCGGGGGAGTGGTGTATAGCGACCTAACTAATCATTTGCGAATTTACAAGTATCTAAGCGACACCAGCGGGTGGACGTTGTTGGGTCTTTTAGATATTGCCTCGACCTATCCGAGCTATATAGCAGACCTTTCGCTTTCCGTCGGGCAGGACAGCGATGTCTGGGTAACGTGGGATTGGAATGTCCAAAATGCAAACACACTCTACGCAACGCGGGTTTCCCTGAGTGCCAGCAGTGCCAATTTGAATGCTAATAGTAATCTCCTTATTTCTAATTGGAATGGTGCGGCTATAGAGGGAGGACATGCCATCAGTATGTCTTATGACCCGCAAAGCATAGATACCACTAGTGGACAATATGGAATTCGCTTGGTTTTTCTGGATGATACCACCGGGGGAAGTAACCCGCAGTTACGGTCGAGTCCGTTGCAAATTAACTCTCAGGGTCAAGTTGCTTTAGTATATAGTAGCCCCCTAGGAAAATTGGTGACAGAATCAGGGGGTACCGCTTCTAGTAATGCGCGGATTGTGTACAATCCTTGGTCAACCAATACAGTACCCGCCTATCAGGATTTTGCGGGAGCGTATGATGGTTATGTACGCGCCTATGACTTAGTTACGGCTTCGTACCCCTATGAGACGTGGGGAGTGGACAGTAATTTTGGACCGAAAGGTATAAGTATTGGTTCCGCACAGATGGATTTAACCTATGAAGTGACCGGAAGTAAATTCGTGACCTGGGCAACCAGTAATACCTTAACTTCCAATCGCGGGAATATCGCGACCTTCTTTAAGACGGCTTCTCTCGCGGGGTATCCGCGCATCACGACCAATACCCGCAACCAACGGGACTTGCTGGTAAGCTGGACTGACGGCTATGATTTAGATAACAGCGGAAGTGCGGAACAAGCCTTGTTTGTGCAGGAACTGTATCCGTAAGGTAAATTAGTGAAAAGAATAATTCTACAGATGGTAATGGTTCTACTAAGCTGGGGGATGACCTCTCCCGGCTTGGCTCATCTTGCCTATTACAATCTGTTTATTGTGGAGGGGGAAACCCCTACATTGTATCAGTTACAAGTTTTACCCAATGGACAGGTTGTAGACCCGCATCTGAACTATCCTCTTGCCCCCGGAGGTTTTTTTTTAGCGGGTTCTTTAGGCGTAACTACAGATTATCAATTTCTCTTAATAGCAGGTGGAGGAGGAATTGACCGTTTTAAGATTCAATCCAATGGGAATTTACTTCCTTTGGGAATTACCACATCCTCCAACTTGGGCAGTATTGCTATTACTCTTGATAAGCAACTTGCCATTGTCGCCACAATGAGCGGACCCTCCATGATCTATTCTTTTACTTCCAGTGGAGATCTAGTTAATGAAACTTCAGGTCCTCCCATTGCGAATCCAAGAATGGATCCACTAGGACGTGGAATTCTAGCGAGAGATTATGGAGATTCATTTAGTTCCTTTACTATTAATTATGTTTTGCAATCTTTAGATTCCACTACAACTTTTCTTACGGGAACGAACGTATCCGGTTTTCAATTTACCCATAATGGGAAACTGGGATTCATCTATGGTATGGATGCTACACCCGAAGGATATGGATTAGGGGTTATGAAAATCGGAGCGAATTTTACGTTCAGCACTACGCAAATTCTCAATCCCGGTGATTTTTTTGTGGAAATAGCGTCAAATAGTTACCTCTTGGGAGTTGATAATAGCTGTGGTTGCATTAAACTTTTTAGTATTGATACCTTGGGTAATGTAACCGATACCGGAAAAGTGTTCGGTGTGCCGAGTGTCGGAACGACCGGAGGGACATTGGCTGGGAATATCCGACAAACCCCCGGGGAACAAATGGCCGTAGTTTATTATGAAGACGGCAGTTTAGACCCTCAGGGCGGAAGTTTTGCTACAGCATGGGTTGCACCGGATGGAAGTCTGAGTTGGACGGGTTATAGTTATGCTTTTGATTCCGTGTACGGGGGTAATGATTCTGTAACCGATTTTGTTATCGTACCGGTGTATACCACTGACGTCCCAAAGGAGCTATGGGACGTATTTGATGATCAATAATGTGCGGCTGGTATATAATCCGAATAACACGGGGAGTGCTCCCGCCTTTCAAGATTTTTCTTCGGCTCTGGAAGAGCAAGGAACTAACTCTCTGCGGGCGTATGATTTAAGTACTCCATCCAGTGATTCTTGGACCCCGGATAATACCTATGGCCCCACTAGCGTAGAGTATGAGTCGGGTGCCGGTGAAACAGATTTAACGTATAGAAGTACCGGAGAAAAACTGACAGTGTGGCAAACGTCGGGTTCGGGAACCCTCCTTTACCTGACCACTAATCAGGGGGGTGCGGTAACCCTGTTTAATTCGAATGATATTAATACTATTATAGGTCATCCGCGCATTACGACCAATGCGGTCAACCGCCGAGACCCGGCATTATTATGGGACGATAGTTATGATTTGGAAGGGGACGGGACTCCCATCGCAGCCCTATTTGTCAGAGAGTTGTATCCGTAATTAAATGTTATCCTATGATGAACGTAGTATAATGTACCTAGAAGAAAGAAGATGAAAAAACGGAATGTGACATTCTTCATAATCGCCATTATTCTGGTAGGCATGACCTCTTTGTGTCATGCCTACGTGGCGTATTACAGTTTATTTGTGGTGGATGGAGAAGATAACCCAGGAAAGATTTATCAATTAAAAATTCTTCCTAATGGACAAATTCTCGATACTTATATCCAATATACTACTGGCGGAAATGGATTTATTAACGGTTCATTGGCGGTTTCCCCGCATGATCGGTTTCTCTTTGCTGCGAGTGATGCCATTTACCGGTTTCAAACCCAACCGGATGGGAGTTTGGTTTCCATCGGGTTAACCACTCCTAGTAGTTTTATTGCTTTTACTCCCAACGAACAATTAGTCATCGGGGATAACATTATCTATTCCCTTACCTCCACGGGAGATTTGGTTAATGGAACACCGGGACCAGAAATAGGCTTAGCTACAGTGGATCCACTAGGACGTGGGGTTTTGGCAGGAATAATTTCAGCCTTCAGTGCTTATACCATCAACTATAATACCCGTACATTGACTCAAATGACTACTTTCCCAAGAGGGAATGGGATACCTTACGGATTTAATTTCACGCCCGATGGGAAATTGGGGTTTATGTACGGTTTTAATCTCGCCCCCAATAATACAGGGGATTTATGGGTATTTACTATTGACAGCATCTTTAATGTTTCGACAACCCAAGTTCTTAATATCCCTGGCAGATCCATAGATGACTTAGCTGTATCCAAGGATGGTAGATACCTTTGGGCGCCTACTGGATATTATATAGAATTGTTTGCCATTGATACACTGAAAAATGTAATCGATACAGGACAGAAATATTACGTGTTGAACAATACGGCGGGAACACAAGAAGCAACCTATCAACGTAATACACCGGATGGCAACTTAGCGATTGTGGAATATAATAATGACGATTTAGCACCAGAAGCAGGATGTTTTGCCACGGCTTTTATTAATGGGGATGGAAGCTTAACGTGGACAGGATATACCTTTGCGTTTGATTCGGCGCATCCTACTGGGGGAACAGTAGTTGATTATGCCATTGTCCCTGTGTATGCCACAGGAATTCCGGAAGAGTTATGGAAAGATCCACCGCCAGAATTGATTATCCATGATTCTCAAAAGATTCTTAACTGATTTCTTGCAAAAGGACGAAGTGCGTCGGTAGATCAAGGTGCCGTGAAAACGACAACACTCACGGGTGGAACGACCTATCGTTATTCCATCTTCGCCTCCTTGGGCAATACTAATACCAATGGGACAGCGGATAATAGTTCGACCTATCGCCTTATCCCTACCACTTTGAGCGCCAGTACCATTGACCCGATTGGACGCTTGGATGTTGGGTATCATTATAACGGTTCTGTGGTCTATACGACAGATGTATTTGGGAATATAACCACGGTGTGCAACACTGTCTACAACGTTGAGACGGTTTTGATGACGGAATCTAACACTAATTTTATCGGGAACGATGTGGTGTCCGGGGCATGGAATTCCAATACTCTGGTAGACCAATCCATGGTGCTTTACAACAATGGGTATGGTTATAGCACCAGCAGTGCCCTTTTCGATGGATGCGGGTATCATGTGCCGAATACACCTATTAACAATCAGCTTGTGACGGGGGTATATTACAGTGTGCTGTCGAAGCCTTGGCCAGGAGTTGCATCGTTAGCGGTCTCTCCCTTTGACAATACCATTGTCGGGGGTGTGGTGTATACAGACCAGGATAGCACTTCTTCTTATTACAATAATCATGTGCGAATTTATAAGTATGTAAGCGATACCGGCGGGTGGGCGTTGTTGGGACTTTATGATATTATCTCGACCCAAACCGGTATGCAAGACCTTGCGCTTTCCGTGGGACAGGACAGCAATGTCTGGGCGACGTGGGGATTTACAACGGAACTTTACGCCGCGCGGGTTTCCCTGAGTGCCAGCAGTGCCACTTTGCCTAGTAATCTCCTTATTTCTAATTGGAATGGTGATGCTGCGGCTGGAGGACATGCCATCAGTATGACTTATGATCCCCAAAGCATAGATACGGCTAATGGACGCTATGGAATTCGCTTGGTTTTTCTGGATGATACCACCGGTGGAAGTAACCCGCAATTACGATCGAGTCCATTGCAAGTTCAAAGGAGCGTTGTTAGTTTACAATATTCAAGTCCAGTTTACGGAAAACCAGTGACTGAATCCGGGGGTACTGCTTCTAATAACGCGCGTATTGTGTATAATCCCTGGTTCACGAATGCCGCCCCTGCCTATGAGGATTTTGCGGGAGCGTATGACGGCTATGTACGTGCCTATGATTTGGTTACGGCTTCTAATGAGACATGGGAAAAGGATAGTAATTTTGGGCCGAAGGAAATAAGTATTGGTTCCGCACAGATGGATTTAACCTATGAAGTGACCGGAAGTAAATTCGTGACCTGGGCAACCAGTAATACCTTAACTTCCAATCGTGGGAATATCGCGACCTTCTTTAATACGGCTTCTCTTGTGGGGTATCCGCGCATCACGACCAATACTCGCAACCAGCGGGACTTGCTGGTAAGCTGGTCCGACGGCTATAATTTAGATAACAGCGGTAATGCGGAACAAGCCCTGTTTGTGCAGGAACTGTATCCCTAAGGTAAATCAGTGAAAAGAATAATTCTACAGATAGTAATGTTTCTACTAAGCTGGGGGATAGCCTCTCCCAGCTTAGCCGATATTGCTTATTATAACCTGTTTATTGTGGAGGGAGAAACTCCCATTATATATCAATTAGAAGTTTTATATAATGGTCAGATTGTAGACCCGCATATTCAGTATGACGTGGGGGGAGATGGTTTTGATACTGGGGATATCGCTATCACTAATGATTATCGTTTTCTGTTAGCCATTAAAAGCGGGAATAATAATTATGGAATTAACCGGTATCAAATCTTACCTAATGGAAACTTGTTTTTGTTAGGTTCTACTCCGGGGACCATAGGATATTTAGCGATTACTCATAACAATGAGTTGGTAGTGGTAGGATCCTACGTTGGGAATTCGTTAATCTATTCGCTTACTTCCACAGGAGACTTAATTAACGGGACTGTTGGACCTGTGATTTCAAGTCCCCAAGCCGATCCTTTAGGACGGGGGATTTTGGCTTTATCTGCTTTTGCTGCTTTTAGTGCGTATACCATCAATTATGCTTTGCAATCCTTAGATTCTATCACGACTTTTCCCACAGGAACGAATGTGTCAGGATTTCAGTTTACCCCTAATGGGAAACTGGGATTCATCTATGGTATGGATGCTACACCCGAAGGATATGGATTAGGGGTTATGAAAATCGGAGCGAATTTTACGTTCAGCACTACGCAAATTCTCAATCCCGGTGATTTTTTTGTGGAAATAGCGTCAAATAGTTACCTCTTGGGAGTTGATAATAGCTGTGGTTGCATTAAACTTTTTAGTATTGATACCTTGGGTAATGTAACCGATACCGGAAAAGTGTTCGGTGTGCCGAGTGTCGGAACGACCGGAGGGACATTGGCTGGGAATATCCGACAAACCCCCGGGGAACAAATGGCCGTAGTTTATTATGAAGACGGCAGTTTAGACCCTCAGGGCGGAAGTTTTGCTACAGCATGGGTTGCACCGGATGGAAGTCTGAGTTGGACGGGTTATAGTTATGCTTTTGATTCCGTGTACGGGGGTAATGATTCTGTAACCGATTTTGTTATCGTACCGGTGTATACCACTGACGTCCCAAAGGAGCTATGGGACGTATTTGATGATCAATAATGTGCGGCTGGTATATAATCCGAATAACACGGGGAGTGCTCCCGCCTTTCAAGATTTTTCTTCGGCTCTGGAAGAGCAAGGAACTAACTCTCTGCGGGCGTATGATTTAAGTACTCCATCCAGTGATTCTTGGACCCCGGATAATACCTATGGCCCCACTAGCGTAGAGTATGAGTCGGGTGCCGGTGAAACAGATTTAACGTATAGAAGCACCGGAGAGAAGCTGACAGTGTGGCAAACGTCGGGGTCGGGGATCCTGACCACCAGTCAAGGGGGTGCAGTGACATTATTTGAGACGAGCAATATGGGTCATCCGCGCATTACGACCAATGCGGTCAATCTCCGAGACCCGGTGCTGGTGTGGGACGATAGGTATTCCGGGTTTCCTCTTCCACTCCTGTTTGTCAAAGGGTTGTATCCGTAATAATGAATAAATAAATGTTGTCACATGACTTAAGTAGTATAATATCTAAGAGGAAAGAAGATGAAAAAGCTTAATGTGACATTCCTTATGATAGCCATTATTCTGGTAGGCATGACATCCCTGTGTCATGCCTACGTGGCATATTACAGTTTGTTTGTGGTGAGTGGAGATGACAATCCTAATAGAATCTACCAATTAAAAATTCTTCCCAATGGACAGATACTGGATACTTATGTCCAGTATACTGCTGGAGGGAATGGTGGATCCTTTGGCACTGGTTCATTGGGAGTCTCTCCGGGTTATCGGTTTCTCTTTGCTGCGAGTGATGCGGTTTACCGGTTTCAAATCCAAGCGGATGGAAGTTTGGTTTCCATTGGATCAACCAATCCTGGGGGTGTTGCTTTTACACCCAACGAACAATTAGTTATCGGTTGGAACACTATTTATTCCCTTACCTCCACAGGAGATTTAATCAATGGAACACCAGGACCGAATATAGGTTCACCGAAAGTAGATCCATTAGGCCGAGGAATTTTAGCTTATTGGTATCCTACCTTCAGTGCCTACACTATCAACTATGACACCCGAATATTGAGTTTGACTACCACGTATCCTTTAGGAAATGGAAACTACTATAATTTTGTATTTACGCCCGATGGGAAATTAGGATTTCTTGCTGGTTTTGGAGTATCACCTAATGGAGGAGATTTACAAGCCCTAAAGATTGACAGTACGTTTACAGTTACCACAACTCAAGTAATGAGTGTATCTCAAGGAGGAATTTATGATATGGCAGTTTCAAATGATAGCCGTTATCTTTGGGCTGATACGGGGTATTACATTGAATTATTTTCCATTGATACATTAGGAAATGTTACAGATACGGGAAAACAATATTATGCATTGAATGTCATGCATCGGACAGGGGTAAACTTTCAACGCAATACGCCGGATGGCAACTTAGCGATTGTGGAATATGATGATGACGATTTAGCTCCAGAAGCAGGATGTTTTGCCACGGCTTTTATTAATGGGGATGGAAGCTTAACGTGGACAGGATATACCTTTGCGTTTGATTCTGCGCATCCTACTGAGGAAACAGTAGTTGATTATGCCATTATTCCTGTGTATGCCACAGGAATCCCGGAAGAGTTATGGAAAGATCCACCGCCAGAATTGATTATCCATGATTCTCAAAAGATTCTTAACTGATTTCTTGCAAAAGGACGAAGTGCGTCGGTAGATCAAGGTGCCGTGAAAACGACAACACTCACGGGTGGAACGACCTATCGTTATTCCATCTTCGCCTCCTTGGGCAATACTAATACCAATGGGACAGCGGATAATAGTTCGACCTATCGCCTTATCCCTACCACTTTGAGCGCCAGTACCATTGACCCGATTGGACGCTTGGATGTTGGGTATCATTATAACGGTTCTGTGGTCTATACGACAGATGTATTTGGGAATATAACCACGGTGTGCAACACTGTCTACAACGTTGAGACGGTTTTGATGACGGAATCTAACACTAATTTTATCGGGAACGATGTGGTGTCCGGGGCATGGAATTCCAATACTCTGGTAGACCAATCCATGGTGCTTTACAACAATGGGTATGGTTATAGCACCAGCAGTGCCCTTTTCGATGGATGCGGGTATCATGTGCCGAATACACCTATTAACAATCAGCTTGTGACGGGGGTATATTACAGTGTGCTGTCGAAGCCTTGGCCAGGAGTTGCATCGTTAGCGGTCTCTCCCTTTGACAATACCATTGTCGGGGGTGTGGTGTATACAGACCAGGATAGCACTTCTTCTTATTACAATAATCATGTGCGAATTTATAAGTATGTAAGCGATACCGGCGGGTGGGCGTTGTTGGGACTTTATGATATTATCTCGACCCAAACCGGTATGCAAGACCTTGCGCTTTCCGTGGGACAGGACAGCAATGTCTGGGCGACGTGGGGATTTACAACGGAACTTTACGCCGCGCGGGTTTCCCTGAGTGCCAGCAGTGCCACTTTGCCTAGTAATCTCCTTATTTCTAATTGGAATGGTGATGCTGCGGCTGGAGGACATGCCATCAGTATGACTTATGACCCGCAAGCGTTAGATACAATCGGTAGTGATACGTGCTATGGAGTTCGACTAGCTTTCTTAAATGATCTCGGAAGTGTGGGCACAACCTTGTTGCGTGAAAGTCCGTTACAAATAGATCAACTAGGAAATATTAGTTTGCAATATCCAAATGGTAATAAATTGACAGAGAATGGACAAAGTGCAGAAGCCAATGTACGGTTGGTATATAACCTGAATAATACGGGGAGTGCGCCAGCATTTCAAGATTTTTCATCGGCTTTGGAACAGGGCTATCTGCGGGCGTATGATTTAAGTACTCCATCCAGTGATTCTTGGACTCCTGATAATAGCTATGGCCCCTCCACCGTAAAGTCGGGTAACGGTGAAACGGATTTAACCTATAGAAGTACTGGAGAGAAACTGACCGTGTGGCAACCGTCGGGGAATCTCTACCTAACCACCAGTCAGGGAGGTGCGGTGACCCTGTTTGGGTTGACGAACCATATAGTAGGTCATCCACGCATTACGACCAATGCGGTCAATCTCCGAGACCCGGCACTGTTATGGGAGGACGGTTATGACTTGGAACAAGACAGGACTCCCATCGCTGCCCTGTTTGTTAAAGAGTTGTATCCATAATATTAAATGTTGTCACACGATGAATGGAGTATAATATACCTAGAGGAAAGAAGATGAAAAAGCGGATTGTGACATTCCTTATGATCGCCATTATTTTAGTAGGCATGACCTCCCTGTGTCATGCCTACGTGGCGTATTATAGTTTATTTGTGGTCTCGGGAGAAGATGGGAACATTTATCAATTAAAAATTCTTCCCGATGGGCAGATACTTGATACCAATATCCAATATACGAATGGAGGATCATTTGGTAACGGGTCATTGACCATCTCTCCAGATAACCGGTTTCTTTTTGCTGCGGGAGATGCGATTTACCGGTATCAAATTCAACCGGATGGCAGTTTGCTTTCCATCGGGTCAACAACTCCCGGTAGCTTTATTGCTTTTACCCCAAACGATCAATTAATCATCGCAGAAAACACTGTTTATTCTCTCACCTCCACCGGAGATTTGATTAATGGGACAAGCGGTCCTTTAATTGACTATCCTCGAATTGACCCCTTGGGTCGAGGGCTTTTAGCCCTATCTTCTTTTAGTACTTTCAGTGCCTATACCATTAACTATAACTCAAGGACTTTGAGTTTAACGACCTCCTATCCTCTTGAAGTAGATTCGCCTTTTAATTTTGCTTTTACACCCAATGGAAATCTAGGATTTTTTTATAGTACGGTTTGGGATGGCTTGGGAATTCTTACTTTTGATAGCATCTTTAATGTTTCAACCACTCAAGTTTTAAATATTAATGGAGAATCCATTTTTGATTTAGCCGTATCGAAAGATAATAAATACCTTTGGACACCTACTAACAATTACATTAAGTTATTTTCCATTGACACACTGGAAAATGTAACCGATACCGGACAGCAATATTATGTGTTGAATGACTTCGGTGGAACATTAGCACGATATCAGCGCAATACGCCGGATGGAAATCTGGCGATTGTGGAATATGTTGATTTGAATTCAAATTCAAGTGGGGGTAGTTTTGCCACGGCTTATATTAATGGGGATGGAAGTCTAACTTGGACGGGATATAGCTTTGCTTTCGATTCTACGTATCCCTCGCCGGAAACGATAGTAGACTTTACCCTAGTGCCTGTATACGCCACGGGAATCCCAGAAGAGTTATGGAAAGACCCACCGCCAGAAATGATTCTCCATGATTCTCAAAAGATACTTATGAATCCCTGAAAATAGTTATCACGGAACCGGGACAAAGTGCGGAAGCCAATGTGCGGTTGGTGTATAACCCAAATAATACGGGGAGTGCGCCAGCATTTCAAGATTTTTCTTCGGCTTTGGAAGGGGGCTATCTACGGGCGTATGATTTAAGTACCCCGTCCAGCGATATCTGGACTCCCGATAATAGCTATGGCCCTTCCACCATAGGTTCGGGTGCCGGTGAAACGGATTTAACGTATAGAAGTACCGGTGAGAAACTGACGGTGTGGCAAACGTCAGGTTCGGGAACCCTCCTTTACCTGACCACTAATCAGGGAAATGCGGTAACCCTGTTTAATTCGAATGATATTAATACTATTATAGGTCATCCGCGCATTACGACCAATGTGGTCAACCGCCGAGACCCGGCATTATTATGGGACGATAGTTATGATTTGGAAGGGGACGGGACTCCCATCGCAGCCCTGTTTGTTAAAGAGTTGTATCCATAATAATAAATAAATTAATGTTGTCACAAGATGAATGGAGTATAATGTACCTAGAGGAAAGAAGATGAATAAATGGAATGTGAAACTCCTTATGATAGCCATTTTTCTGGTAGGCATGACATCCCTGTGTCATGCCTACGTGGCATATTACAGTTTGTTTGTGGTCTCGGAAGAAGATGGGAGTATCTATCAATTAAAAATTCTTCCTAATGGGCAGATACTTGATACCAATATCCAATATACAAATGGAGGATCTTTTGGCATTGGCTCGTTTGGGGTCTCTCCAGATAATCGGTTTCTCTTTGCCGCGGGCGGGTATGCGGTTTACCGGTATCAAATCCAATCTGATGGAAGTTTGGTTTCCATTGGGTCAACCAATCCTGGGGGTATTGCCTTTACACCCAACGAACAATTAGTTATCGGGACAAACATTATTTATTCCTTAACCTCCACCGGAGATTTGGTCAATGGAATAAGTAGTCCTGGAATTGATTATCCTTACATAGACCCTTTGGGTCGGGGGCTTTTAGCTATCTCTTCCTTTAGTACATTCAGTGCCTATACCATTAACTATAATTCGAGGATTTTGAGTTTGACTACCACGTATCTCTTGGGAAATGGGAACTACTATAATTTTGCTTTCACACCGGATGGAAAGTTAGGATTTCTAGCTGGTTTTGGGGTATCTCCCAGTGGGGGAGATTTACAAGTCCTAAAGATTGACAGTACGTTTGCAGTTATCACAACTCAAGTCATGAGTGTATCTCCAGGAGGAATTTATGATATGTCAGTTTCAAACGATAGTAGATTTCTTTGGGCGGATACGGGGTATTATATTGAATTATTTGCCATTGATACGCTAGGAAATGTTACAGACACGGGGAAAGAATATTATGTGAGTAATGATACCGGAGGAACCTTGGCTGTTTTCCAACAGAATACACCTGACGGAAGGTTGGCGATTGTATTATATGATGATTTAAACGCACCTGCACCGGGCAATTTTGCTACAGCTTATATTAATGGGGATGGGAGTTTAACATGGACGGGGTATACTTTTATTTTTGAATACGGAGAGTCGGTGGAAGATTACGCCTTGGTTCCTGTGTATGCCACCGGAATACCGGAAGAGTTTTGGAAAGACCTACCTTCGGAAATAACCATCCATGATTCTCAAAAGATTCTTAACTGATTTCTTGCAAAAGGACGCAGTACAGCGGTAGATAAAGGCGCCGTCAAAGTCACCACTATTAATTCTACCACCTATCGCTATACTACGATGGCATCTCTCGGTAGTACCAATACTAATGGAACGCAGGATAATAGTTCGACATTTAGGATTATTTCACCTACTTTGCCCACCAATACCACAGACCCAATAGGACGATTAGATATTGGCTACCACTACAATGGCAATGTGGTATATACTACAGATATGGTGACTGCGTTTATATATCAACCATCGGGAAGGCTGTATACCTATTCTCCGGCAACAAATTATTCAACATTGGGGCGCGATCCTCCTTATCCTGATTACCAGAATGATATTGAATTACGGAAAGCTGTTTCGGGAAAATATGATTCTATATCTTTGAATCCCACAGAGATTATTACGATGACTGGTATTGGACCTCTTATAAATACCGGTGTTCCTTCCAGTGTAAATTACACCGCACCGGGGTATCATATCTACAATACCCCCATCCTCGCGGCGTTCGATGAAATATACTCTTATCCCTATTCGGAGAATGTATCGGGTTTGGAAGCGCGGTCATTGGGACCCTATTACAGATTTTCAGGGTTGGCAGCGTCCTCGACAGGGCAGGTCTTTTCCCTGTGGCAAGGGTATAATCATTTTGGGAATGCTTCAGCCTGCACTACGGCAGAGTTTCTTTATGCCTACCAGTATAATGATAGTTCCAATTCATGGACAAAGGTAGTTACCCTTGAAACGACTTGGTGGGATTCCCAAGGCGCAGGTGGTGTTATTTTTCAAGGAGCAGATATTGCTGTGGATACTGCTAATCTATGGATCACTGTCTCCGCTATCGCCAATATTCCCAATATTAAAGGCTTTATCGGCGTTGATTTGATACCTTTGAATACTTTACCACAAACAATTGGACTCGGGTCTTTTACACAATTGCAAGGGGAGACTACTTATGCGAATCCGGTGAAGATAACTTATGATTCTTCCACAGGTTGGGTACGAATCCTTTACAATGATCAGGATGATTCCAATAATATGCATGAACTTGCTGTTGATACGAATGCTTTAACTGGACTACCACAAAAAGTATATGATCATGTAGCTGCTCTGAATGCAGTGGGTGGCGGGATTGATTCAAGAAATTATGAGCTTGTCTATAATCCCAATGATCCAACTGGCGGAACGGAAAGAACGTATGCCGTATATAACGTGAATGCGAACACCTTTTATGCTCATTTGGATGCCTCCAATCCCACCAATGAGTATTGGAGTTCGTATTCCACGATATTCAGTAATGGTGGAATACAGGATGTGACGTATCGGTATGACGGGAGTGCCTTGGTGGCTTATTCCGCTAACCGCGATGATTTACCTACTACTGGCGGAAGTATGAGTACCAATGCTGGAGGTATCTCAGCTTTTTACGGCGATGGCGGGTTTTATCTGGATGTAAAAACCAATACTATTAATCATAGAGACATCCTGGCATCATGGCATGAATGGACGGATGTCAGTGGTTCCAATGACTTTTCAGGAGCGGTATTATGTCAGGAGTTGTATCCCTAAAGCGGGTAATTCAGTATGGCTTATTATTCATGATAATAAGTCTTTCGGGCTGGAGCATTGCTTCAGCCCGAAAGATTTTGTTGTTTGCGAGTAATGCAGGTGGTTTATATTATTGTCTTCAATTGCAACCGACAGGACAATTGGTTTGGACGGGAGAGATATTAACAACTGGAAGTTACAATACCTATGGATTTGCCGTTAGTCCTGACCAACGCTATCTATGGGTTCAATATTCTAATTTACCTTCTTCGGAAGGAATCATGCAATATGTTGTGACTCCTTATGGACAGATAACGGCGACGGGGAGATCTGTACAATTACCTGAACTTCCAGCAGATATTTCATTTACTCCTAATGGACAATTGCTACTCCCTGTACCAGGTCCTATTTTTCGGGTGAATCCTGACAGCAGTATTCAGAGCACCAGTAATACCTATGGGCATGAATTAAACATCAGTCCTCGGGGGGATATTAATTATTCTCAAACAAACTATCCTGAAGCATTTCAGATTGATCATATTGATTATACGTCTGCTATTATCACTACCTTGGAAGTCGTGACGACTAGTGATGATGACCAACCGCAACGACAAGCGGTTTATCGTCCTGTGGGAGATTATATTGCGTATACCTATTTTCTTGGTGCCCCCGGAGGAATAGAAGTGCGTCGTGTACTACCAAATGGGATGGTAGATACCACACAAGCATGGGATTATGAATATGGGAATGGTGGCAGTTATATTGATATTACCCCGGACGGGAACAATATTTATGCCAATAATATGATTCATTTGTCATGGTCGAATAAAAGTTCCATGTTTATTGATTCGGGAATTGCTGCATCTGTATCAAATCCTTTACAGATAAAAGTTTCTCCCGATAGCCAGTTTTTAGTGGTGGATTATCAAGATTATAATATAGATGGTGGGGCGAACTTCTTGAAAACTTTTTTCATTCAATCTGATGGCAGTTTGGTAGATACAGGATACGCTTTCCCATTTACACAAACTTTTGGAGATTATACAAATGATGCTACAAGACTGATATTTGTCTGGACACCAGAACCGACAAATGTACCAGAGGCATTGTGGAAAGAATTTGATGATAAGTAATGGTTTTGCGATTGTCTATAATCCGAATGACCCGACGGGCGGTACGGAAAGGGCCTATGCGGTATATAATATCAATCAGAATACCGAATATTCCCATTTGGATGCTTCGAATTCGTTATATGACTTATGGTATTCATACCCTACGACCTTTGGTGCTACTATACAGGACATCACCTATCGGTATGACGGGAGTGCCTTGGTGGCTTATTCTGCTGCCAGAGATGATTTACCCACTACTGGCGGAAGTATGAGTACCAATGTTGGGGGTGTCGCAGCTTTTTACGGCGATGGCGGGTTTTATCTGGATGTAAAAACCAATGCTATTAATCATAGAGATATCCTTGCCTCATGGCATGAATGGACTGATGTCAGCGGTTCCGACGACTTTTCAGGAGCGGTACTATGTCAAGAGTTGTATCCCTAAGACAGAGAATACGAATTGGCATAATAGTAATTACATTATGTCTCTTGGGCTGGAGTAGGGTTCCAGCCCGGGAGATGTTGTTATTTGTGAGTAATGCAGGCTATGAATTTTACTGTTTACAGTTATTACACACTGGACAATTAGTAACTACTGGACAAGCGATAGCAGTAGGAAGCGATGATGCCTCTGGCTTTGCCGTTAGTCCCGACCAACGCTATATTTGGTCAAGTTATTCCAACTTCTCTTCCCAAGGGATAGAGCAATACGAAGTCTCAGCCAATGGACAGATTTCTACAACGGGACAGACAGTACAATTATCAGATGCGCCTCTTGATCTTTCATTTACCCCTAATGGACAATTGTTAATTATAGCAGGAGGTCCGATTTTTCGAGTTAACCCCGATAGCAGTATTCAAAGCACAAGCAATGTGTATTCAAATTATTTAAGCATCAGTCCTCGCGGGGATATTAATTATTGTTCTGGGAGGTATCCTGAAGCATTTGAAATTGATAAGATTGATTATACTTCAGCGAGTCTTACTACTTTGGAAGTAGTGACGGCAAGTAATTTGGACCAACCACAGTATCCAGCCGTATACCGTCCTGCGGGAGATTATATTGCGTATACTTATATTGATGGTTATCCTGGAGGTGTAGAAGTGTGTCCTGTATTACCTAATGGAATGGTAGATACTACACAAGCACGGGATTATGAGATAGGAAATGGTGGTAGGTATCTTGACATTACTCCCGATGGGAACAATATCTATGCCAATAATATGATTCATTTGTCCTGGTCAAACCAAAGTTCCATGTTTTTTGATTCTGGAACTGCGGCATCTTTATCGAGCGTATTTCAACTGAAGGTCTCACCGGATGGAAAGTTTCTGGTAGTAGTTACAGGAGATCAGCTTTCTTTGAAAACTTTTTCCATTCAAACTGATGGTAGTTTGATAGATACAGGATACACCTTTGATTTTGGAAGTACATTCAATGCTTTTATTCCCGGTGGTAGTAAACTTATCTTTGACTGGACACCCTTACCTACCTCAGTGCCGGAAGAGTTATGGAAAGACCCTCCTTCGGAAATAATCACTACCGATTCTCAAGAGATTCTTAACTGATTTCTTGCAAAAGGACGCAGTGCGTCGGTGGATAAAGGTGCTGTGAAAACCACGACGCTCACGGGTGGAACGACTTATCGTTATTCCATCTTCGCTTCCTTGGGGAATACCAATACCAACGGAACAGCGGATAATAGTTCGACGTATCGCATAATCCCTGCGACTTTGAGCACCAGTACTATTGACCCGATTGGACGCTTGGATATTGGCTACCACTACAACGGTTCTGTGGTGTATACGACAGATGTCTTTGGGAATATATCCACGGTGTACAGCGGTGTCACGACAGTTCTGATGACGGAATCTAATACTAATTTTATCGGGAACGATGTGGTGTCCGGGGCATGGAATTCCAATGCTCTGGTAGATCAATCCATGGTGCTTTACTGCAATGGGGGTTATACCACCTCTCTCTATTTAGAGGGATGCGGGTATCATGTACCGAATACACCCATTAACAATGAACTTGTGACGGTGAATATTGGTATTGAGTCGGCGCCTTTTCCAGGGGTTGCATCGTTGGCATTATCTCCCTTTGACAATACCATTGTCGGGGGAGTGGTATATACCGACCTAACCACCACTCATATACAAATTTTCAAATATCTAAGCGACACTGGCGGTTGGACATTATTGGGACTTTATGATACTTCGTCCATTCAGGACTTATCGCTTTCCGTCGGGCAGGACAGTGATGCTTGGGTGACATGGGGGCAGACGTGGCCGACTGTCCAACTCTGTGCATCGCGGGTTTCCCTGAGTGCCAGCAGTTATCCTTTGAGTCCTAGTGTCCTTATTCCCAATTGGAATGGTGAGGCTGCGGCGGGAGGACATGCCATCAGTATGTCTTATGACCCGCAAGCGGTGAGAACCATCAATAGCGATACGTGCTATGGAGTTCGACTGGCGTTTCTCTATGACCCCTATAGTACAGGCACGACTAGTTTGCGGGAAAGTCCGTTACTAGTAGACAAATCTGGTAATATTAGTTTACAAATCCAGAACGGTCAGTCTGTCACGGAACCGGGACAAAGTGCGGGAGCCAATGTGCGGTTGGTATATAACCCAAATTATACGGGGAATTCGCCAGCATTTCAGGATTTTTCTTCGGCTCTGGAAGAGCAAGGAACTAACTCTCTGCGGGCGTATGATTTAAGTACTCCGGCGAACGAGACGTGGACCCCGGATAATACCTATGGTCCCACCAGCGTAAAGTCGGGTAACGGTGAAACGGATTTAACCTATAGAAGTACCGGTGAGAAACTGACAGTATGGCAACCGTCGGGGTCGGGGACCCTGACCACCAGTCAAGGGGGTGCAGTGACATTGTTTGAGACGAGCAATATGGGTCATCCGCGCATTACGACCAATGCGATCAATCTCCGAGACCCGGTGCTGGTGTGGGACGACAGTTATAACGGGTTTCCGCTTCCACTCCTGTTTGTCAAAGAGTTATATCCGTAATATTAAATGTTGCCACACGATGAACGTAGTATAATATCTAAGAGGAAAGAAGATGAAAAAACGGAATGTGACATTCCTTATGATAGCCATTATTCTAGTAGGCATGACATCTTTGTGTCATGCCTATGTGGCGTATTACAATTTGTTTGTGGTTGTAGGGGAGGATAATAAGATTTATCAATTAAAAATCCTTCCCAATGGTCAAATTCTCGATACTTATATCCAGTATATTCTTGGAGGGAATAGTGAATTTGATTATGGATCGTTAGTGGTTTCCCCGGATAATCGGTTTCTTTTTGCTGCGAGTGATGCGATTTACCGGTATCAAATCCAATCCGATGGGAGTTTGGTTTCCATTGGGTCAACGACTCCTGCTGATTCTGTTGCTATTACTCCCAACGAACAATTGGACATCGGAGGAAGCACTATCTATTCCCTCACCTCCACCGGAGATTTGGTCAATGGGACAAGTGGCCCTTTAATTGACTCTCCTCGAATAGACCCCTTGGGTCGGGGGCTTTTGGCTATCTCTTCCTTTAGTACTTTCAGTGCCTATACCATTAACTATAATTCAAGGACTTTGACGATGACGACGACCTATCCTACGCCACCAGGTTCGTTTTTTTATTTTGCTTTTACACCCAACGGAAAGCTGGGATTTTATTATAGTTCGGGTTGGGATGGCTTGGGGGTTCTTTCTATTGATAGCATCTTTAATGTTTCTACTACTCAAGTTTTAAATATTAGTGGGGAATCTATTGACGACTTGGCAGTTTCTTCAAATAATAAGTTCGTTTGGGCTACTCTATTTGGGGGGGGGATCGCTTTGTTTAATATTGATACTTTGGGTAATGTGACTGATACAGGTCAAAGGTATACTCATGGAGGTATACGGTTGGTACGCATTACACCTGACCAACAATTGGCAATTATATCTTATGAAGACCCACAGCTTCCTTCTCCTGGGGGAGCAATTGCAACCGCTTTTATTAATGGCGATGGTTCACTGAGTTGGACGGGATACACCTTTGCTTTTGATTCTGCGCATCCAACAGGTAGTACAGAAGTAGACATTGCGATTATTCCCGTTTATGCCACCGGAATCCCGGAAGAGTTATGGAAAACCCCTCCTCCGGAAATAACCATCCATGATTCCCAAAAGATTCTTAGGGACCCCTAAAATAGTTGTCACGGAATCGGGACAAAGTGCGCAAGCCAATGTACGGCTGGTGTATAACCCAAATAATACGGGGAGTGCGCCAGCATTTCGAGACTTTTCATCGGCTTTGGAAGGGGGAGAATTAAACTTCCTGCGGGCGTATGATTTAAGCACCCCCGCCAGCGATATCTGGACTCCCGATAATACCTATGGCCCTTCCAGCGTCAGTGTGAGTAACGGTCAATTTGATCTGACGTATAGGAGTACGGGTCAGAAACTGGTAGTGTGGCAAACGGGGTCGGGAACCCTCTACCTGACTTCCAATCAGGGTTATATAACGCCGCTTTATGGGGATATCTCCTTGGGAGATGTAGGTCATCCGCGCATTACGACCAATGCGTTCAACCGCCGGGACCCGGTAATTTTATGGAATGACAATTATGATTTGGAAGGGGATGGGTCTCCCATTTCCACCCTGTTTTTCAGAGAGTTGTATCCGTAATAATAAATTAATGTTGTCACATGACGAACGTAGTATAATGTATTTAGAGGAAAGAAGATGAGAACACGGAATGTGACATTCCTTGTGATGGTTGTTTTTCTGGTAGGCATGACATCCTTGTGTCATGCCTACGTGGCGTATTATAGTTTGTTTGTGGTCTCAGGAGAAGATAGAAGCATATCTCAACTAAAAGTTCTTCCCGATGGACAGATACTTGATACCTATACTCAGTATACTGCTGCAGGGGAAAATGGTGGATTTGGTGATGGCTCATTGGGGGTGTCTCCGGATGATCGGTTTCTTTTTGCTGCGAGTGATGTTACTTACCGGTTTCAAATCCAACCGAATGGAAGCTTGGTTTCTATCGGGTCAACCACTCCCGGCGGACCTCCTGTTTTTACACCCAACGACCAACTAGTGATTACAGGAGAGTTGATTTATACTTTAACCTCCACGGGAGATTTGATTAATGGAACCAGTAGTCCTATCATTAGTGAACCTCAGATAGACCCGTTAGGTCGAGGACTTTTGGGAGTATCTTCTTATAGTACGTTTAGCGCCTATACCATCAACTACAATACAAGGACTTTGACGATGACGATGACCTATCCTACGCCACCAGGTTCGGCTTTTTATTTTGCTTTTACACCCAACGGAAAGCTGGGATTTTATTATAGTCTGGGTTGGGATGGCTTGGGGGTGCTCACTATTGACAGCGTCTTTAATGTTTCGACTTCACAAATTTTTAATATAAGTGGAGAAGGTATTAATGACTTGGCAGTTTCAAATGATAGCCGTTATCTTTGGGTCTCTACGGGAGGCGCTATTGAATTATTTACCATTGACACCTTGGAGAATGTGACGGATACAGGACAGCAATATTATGTGAGCAATGATACCGGCGGAACATTGGCAGCGCTTCAACGCAATACGCCGGATGGCACTATGGCGGTTTTTGAATACGAAGGAGGCGCTCCAGTGCCGGGCAATTTTGCAACAGCCATTATTAATGGGGATGGAAGTTTGACATGGACTGGATATACCTTTGTTTTTGAATATGGAGAATCAGTTGTGGATTGCGCCTTGGTTCCCGTGTATGCCACAGGAATCCCGGAAGAATTCTGGAAAGACCCTCCGCCGGAGATAACCAACCGTGATTCACAAAAGATTCTTAGGAACCCCCTAAAATAGTTGTCACGGAATCGGGACAAAGTGCGCAAGCCAATGTACGGCTGGTATATAATCCAAATAATACGGGGAGTGCGCCAGCCTTTCAAGATTTTTCATCGGCTTTGGAACAGGGCTATATGCGGGCGTATGATTTAAGTACTCCGTCCAGTGATATCTGGACTCCCGATAATAGCTATGGCCCTTCCACCATAGGTTCGGGTGCCGGTGAAACGGATTTAACCTATAGAAGTACCGGTGAGAAACTGACGGTATGGCAAACATCTGGGACTCTGACCACCAATCAAGGGGGTGCGGTGACATTGTTTGAGACGAGCAATATGGGTCATCCGCGCATTACCACCAATGCAGTCAATCTCCGAGACCCGGCATTATTATGGGACGATAGTTATGATTTGGAAGGGGACGGGACTCCCATCGCAGCCCTGTTTGTCAAAGAGTTGTATCCATAATAATAAATAAATTAATGTTGTCACAAGATGAATGGAGTATAATGTACCTAGAGGAAAGAAGATGAAAAAACGGAATGTGAAATTCCTTTTGATCGCCATTATTCTGGTAGGCATGACCTCTTTGTGTCATGCCTACGTGGCATATTACAATTTGTTTGTGGTCTCAGGAGAAGATAGTCCGGCGAGGATTTATCAGTTAAAAATTCTTCCCAATGGGCAAATTCTCGATACTTATATCCAGTATACAACGGGTGAAAACAATGAGTTTATTGAGGGATCGTTGGCGGTTTCCCCGCATGATCAGTTTCTTTTTGCTGCGAGTGATGTGATTTACCGTTTTCAAATCCAAGCGGATGGAAGTTTGGTTTCCATCGGGATAACCACTCCCAGTAGTTTCATTGCTTTTACACCCAACGACCAATTGGTGATTACAGGAGAGAATATCTATTCCTTAACCTCCACCGGAAATTTGGTCAATGGAATAAGTAGTCCTGGAATTGATTATCCTTACATAGACCCCTTGGGTCGGGGAGTTTTGGGTATATCTTCTTCTCATACTTTAAGTGCCTATACCATCAACTATAATACTCGTACAATGACTCAAATGACTACATTCCCAGTGGGGAATGGAGATCTTTACGGTATTAATTTCACACCCGATGGGAAATTGGGATTTCTGTATGGTTTTAATCTCACCCCCAATAATACAGGGGATTTGTGGGTATTGAATATTGACAGTGTATTTAACGTAACCACAACATCCCAAATATTCAATGTTGCTAGTGATAATATCGGTGGAATAGCCGTATCGAACGATAATCGCTATCTTTGGGCTCCGACAGGCGATTATATAGAATTGTTTGCCATTGATACGCTGGGAAAGGTCACAGACACCGGGAAAGAATATGGTATAAGTGGAACGTTGCCTGGTGTTCAAAAGAATACGCCGGATGGAAGTCTGGCGATTGTGGATTATCTTGACATGAATTCAGGTGGAAGAGGTTTCGCCACAGCTTATATTGATGGGGATGGGAGTTTGACGTGGACAGGGTATACTTTCGCATTTGACTCCGCTCATCCTACAGGGGGAACAGTAGTTGATTATGCCATTGTTCCGGTGTACGCAACAGGAATTCCGGAAGAGTTCTGGAAAGACCCTCCACCGGAGATAATTCTCCATGATTCTCAAAAGATTCTTATAAACCCCTGAGCTGTCATCGTAATTTTGGCTTTTTGCAATCCGTCTTCTCCGACATGGTGATCATTGAATGATAGGATTTGTTGGTTAAATAATTAAACTAAGATGCGAGCATGTCGAAATGGTAATAAAATATTCCAAACTGTATTGCTTATAAGTTTAATCTACTAATCTTCGATTCCACAGAGAGCTTTCCCCGCGCTCAATGTGTTTTGAACTTTGTCCATTGAATCTGAACCAGAATAAAGCCGGACGACGGGTTCCGTATCCGAAGCACGTATTAAAATCCAACTCTTATCTATTAAGAAGAATTTGACACCATCTAAAGATTCAATATAATCCACTGCAACATTTCCCAACTTCTCAGGAGGTGAGGTTTTCAAGCGCTGGATTAGACCCAATCGTTTTTTGTCCCCTAAATGCGCGTCAATTCTGTCATAACAGAAAACGCCGAACCTTTTTTCCAAATCGGCAATCAATTCCTGTAATGTCTTTCCGCTCATGGCAAGATATTCCAACATCAATAAGCAGATTAATAAACCATCCCGTTCCGGGATATGATTTTTAACTCCTATCCCGCCGGACTCCTCACCCCCGATAATAATATCTTCTTTGAGCATTAATTCACAGATATTCTTAAATCCAACAGGGACTTCAAATACTTTAACCCCCGGATGACTTTTGATAACTTCGTCAATAATGGACGCGAGAGAAACCGTTCTTACGACATTACCAGACCATCCGCGATTTTTGGTAAGATGTTCATATAATAAAGGGATGGTATAATGCGGCCAAATATATTGCCCGTTGGATTCTACGACACCGAACCGGTCGGCATCACCATCCGTGGCGACACCTAAATCCGCTTTTTGTTCCCTGACAGTCTGCGAGAAAAATTCCAAATTCTTGGGAATCGGTTCAGGCAGTATTCCTCCGAACAAACAATCCCGATTAGAGCGAATGGAAATTACTTCACAATCCGTATTTTCCAAAAGTTTAGCCAGATAGTTTTTGCCGGAGCCGAACATGGCATCATGCACGACACGAAACTTCTGCTTGGATATTTTATCCATATCCACCAAAGAACGCAGTTGATTGAGATAAGGTTTGACCAAATCGATGATTTGGATTTTCTTCTTATCAGAACCGGCAGCCCTTTTGGGGGGTATTTTATAAAGATGTTTTTCAATCTCTTGGGTAATGGAAGGGATGGCAGACCCACCGTAATCACCTTTAAATTTGACTCCATTATATTCCGGCGGGTTATGAGATGCTGTAATCATAATTCCTCCGGCGCATTGGAAATGTTTCACGGCGAATGACAAGGCGGGTGTCGGTAATGCGTCTTGGCTTAAAATAACACTAATTCCGTTTGCCGCCGCTACCTCAGCCACCAACTCAGCATATCTTTCCGACATAAACCGATGATCATAACCAATGGCAATGCCCTTGTTTGCCGTACCTTTTTCATATAAATAATCCGCCAGGGCTTGTGCGATTATCCGCACATTTTCAAACGTATAAGCGTCCGCGATAATTCCTCGCCAGCCATCTGTACCAAATCGTATTTTCATAATGTCACCTCAAATTCATTAGACAGACTAGAGGTGCCGTCTTAACGGCTACCTTATATATTAACGTTCCACCAAGCAAATATCCCGATTCGTATTTTTTCTTTGATTCATGGTTATTTACTTTTTCTTTTTAATAATAATGGCATCCGTCACCGCACGTTCAACACCCGCTGCCCTATTTAATTCATCGGTGTCATCGGAAACATGATTGACCACCTTATCTTGAACAACCATGGTAGAGGATCCTCCGCCATCCAGATTTATCGCATCCATGCAACCCAATTGAATCATCAGTTGCGCGAGGTCATTCAAAGACATCCCGATACTGACTTTAGGTTGGCGACCGTCCACGACGACCAAAATCACCGTTGTATCTTTGGTCACTCCGATGGCTGTTCGTGGATGGGCGGTTGTCGAAAAGGAGAGTCCCATTGATTCTTCTTTCCATGACCCAACAGTCACTTCTTCAGTCCAAGATACAGTGGTCTCTCCATCTCGAACTAAAATCGGCCCGCCTCCCATAGCTTCGGAAACATCCGACCAATCCGTTCCATTCAATCCAACTATTTTCCCCTCTTTGACTTCCACAAGGTCAATCACCACTCGGTGAGTCTTGGTAAAACCAATTGCTCCTCGCGGGAGTTTGGATTTAACACTGGGAATAATAATTTTCCCATGATGCACCACCAATCCCACAGGCATGGGAGGGAAGAATTTAAAATATCCGCCATTAATTCCAGCAATAGCGTTCCATTCATGACAAATCTCACTGGTACGTTTTCTCCCTGTCGTTGGGGCTGATGGCGTCGCAGTAACAGAAAGAATCTCCAAATCTTTGCGAGTATAATCAACTTTGAGGATATTGATGTTATGAAGAGTCCCCGTGCTATCAGACTGCCAATGGCGAAAGGTAACACCATCCACCACAGGAAAAGAATCATCCTGATTAATGGCCCAACTTTGACCAACGTAAAAACAAAATAAAATTATAGATATAGAGCGTATTTTTTTATTCATTTTGAAAATAGAAGAAAAAAGTGTGTTGCTTATTGTTGTCAGAATGATAGGAATTGCATTTACAAGTCTTTAATCTTTTTTATCTGTTCCACATGATGTTGCGTATGTTTTGCCAAGTATTCTGCAATTTGGGCAAAAGTCATTTCTCCCCGTTCTTCATGAATCCCTTTATAATTCCATTGTTCGGATTTAACATTTTTCAATAACATTATTGTGTTAATCCGCAAAATCCTGAATGTATCCGTTACCAATCGGAAATCTTGGGAAGAATATGCCAAATTATTTGCCCACAAGTCCTGATCAAAAGCTTGTAATTTGGAACCAGGTTCTGCAGCAACTTTCCGTAGCCGATAGGAAAATACCAGTTCCGAATCCAATAAATGCACCAAAACCTCTTTGACAGACCATTTACCGGGTGCAGGTTTATTATTCAAAACATTTTCAGAGAGACCAAAAATCGTATTAAATAATCCATCGGCACTACTTTCCATGACCTCGATGATTTCATAGGATTGCATACAGAACTCCCTTTTTATAAATAATATGAAAAATGTATGGATAAGAAACATTTTTCCATACAGTAAAATATGTTACCACAGGGCAATCCGTTATCCAAGTATACTTTTAGAATTTTGAATAAGAAGTTCCCATCTAAGTTCCCCTTACAAAGGAAGTGCCAACGGAATTGTAAATAACAATTTCGCTCATGTTCCAATTATGAAATAGTTGGTAATGTGGTTATCCAGCTAGACCTAAACGGTGTAGTGATTCATGGCAACGGGTGATGAGATCAGAGTTTTGAGGAATATTTTTGACGAAAATAACGTATCTTGGGTCGAAATAAACTCTGACCCAACCGGTATTATATTGAAGAACCATGTTCAATTTACTGTCCCGTTCGAGGATAATGAAGTTGATATTATATTTGTCAAGTGTTTCCTGCCAGCGCGGACCTGCTTCATCAATTTGATAAAAATCAGGCAGAAATTTGGAACCGAACAGGTCAAAACGGTTATCGGTGAAAACTTTGTGTTTCGGGTAAAGGGAAAACATGAGATAGCCGGCAAAATTAATTTCGTTAAACATATTGCCGTGAAAATCGTTTTGCAAGATAAAGTTGGCCGCTCGGACGGGGTAGTCGTTGACCCGGAATCCGGGACCGTTTATCATTTCCAAATTGAGTTCCAATTGGTGGTAATAAACCAAGATACTGGAGGCGAGAATAAGGATAAAAGTAGTATAGGCGATTTTTATCCAATTCATTGATTTTTCTACGATTGAAAAGCTTTTACCATTTGGTAAAAGGTGCGACAGGTGTATCCCTAAAATGGAAGCGGCAGTGATTCCAAAGAGGGGAAGATTGCGAACATGAGTCCATGATTGCTGGCCAAAAAACAAGAGAAGAAAAAAATCCCAAGGGCGTAGTTTGCGAATACTCAGAAAAACCGAAATGACGGTTAATACCAGCATGATGTCGTAATAAATAGTTTTGTCGAGTTCGGGAGGATGCAGTTCACCGATACTGGCGATGAGTAATTTGTCGGACATGACCTTGTAGGTTAACTCGAGGATTCTCCAGCCGTAGGGATTTATGAAAGAAGCGAAGAGTGTTAAGAAAAAAATGATGAGTAACGTCTTAAAAGTTTTTAATTTTAAATTTTGAGTGTTTAGTTTTGAGATAATTAATTGGTTGATAAATTCTCCTGCCATGAAAAATAAAATGAGGATTAAGCCAAGGATGGCACCACCATGAAGGTTTGCCCAGGGGATCATCAGAAGAGGGAAAATCCAATAGTGGTATTTCTTGATTTGGCGCTCCGTGATTTCATAGAGAAAATATAGATAGATGGGAACGAGGACATAGGACATGATATAGGGTCTTGGATAAAGTGTGTGGCGGGAGGTTAAGGCTCCCAGCAGAGTAACGAACAAGGCGATATAGTGATTCCGGCAACGCTGATAAACGACACAATACACCGCGATGAACGCCAAAACAATAAGAATCGCCTTGAAGAGAACAAAACCCTGAAACCCGCCAAGATTGTAAACATAATAAAAAAGGACCTGGGATAACCATTCATGATTGACCCAATCTATGTTGCTGGCGGTGTAGGTGAAGATGTCTTTTTGAGGAAGATGGTATCCGTGTTGTACAATATATTTCCCGGTTTTGATATGCCAGAATTCATCATTGCTGACGCGAATGGCATAATAGGAAATTGAGAAGACGCAGAAAAAGACGATGGCAAAAAGAAGAACTAAAAGAAGTTTCTCATTCGATTTCATAAGGTAAAAAGGTAGCATAGAACCGCCTATTTCGTAAATAAAATATTGGTGATTTTGTCTAGGTTGGACTATAATTAAGGAACAGGAGAGAGTGAAAAGAAAGTCGGTTTTTACCACTTTAATAATTATTTTATGAAAATTGAGCGCGCATTATTGATAACCCCACCCTCCGGGTTGTACAGACGCGATGACCGGTGCCAATGCAAGGTGGAAGATCAAACAATTGCAGTGACGTTCCCCCCCATGGAATTGGGTTATTTGGCAGCAATGCTGGAGAAACAAGGAATTACGTGTCAAATTCATGATTACCCGGCAGAACAACGTGGTTGGGCGGAGTATCAAGAGGATTTTAAATCCTTTGACCCGGATATGCTAGTCATCAATACAACGACACCGACTTTGAAAAACGATTTAATTAGCGCGCAGGTTGCGAAAGAGTTGAACCCTTCCATTTATACTGTAGGACGAGGTGAATATTTTTCAGTGCATGAGAAAGAGGGCGTCGAATTACATCCAGAGTTAGATGCTGCCATGCGTGGGGAACCGGAATTAACCATGGAAGAATTGGCGTTGCAGTTGAAGAATGGGAAACAATTGGAAGGAATCCCTGGATTAACCTATCGCAATGGCGCGGGTGTGGTGGTTAATCCGGCAAGACCATTAGTATTTGAATTGGATCAATTGCCTTTTCCGTCACGTCATCTAATGCAACATAAATTGTACCGGAGCCCTGAAAACAATGAACCGATTACGGTAATCCATACCCAACGGGGGTGTCCGGCGAAATGTATATTTTGTTCTGTGGGAGTGGTGTCCGGGTACAAGATTCGGAAGCGGTCTCCGGAAAACATTATTCAAGAAATAAAAGAATGCGTGGAGAAATATCATTTTAGGAATTTTTTATTCCATGCCGATACCTTTACCTGGGAACGGGATTGGGTGATAGAACTTTGCACGCGGATTATTGATGCCGATTTGAAAGTGCACTGGGGATGTAATTCGCGCGTGGATACGATTGATCCTGAAATGCTTAAGTTGATGAAGAAGGCGGGGTGCTGGGTCATTGCGTTTGGAATTGAGTCCGGTGACCAGCAGATTCTCAATAAAATGAAAAAAGGCGCAAAAGTGGATTGGGCGAAAAACGCTGTCAAGATGGTACGGGAAGCGGGTATTAAATCTCACGCGTTTATGGTAATGGGATTACCATGGGAGACCAAAGAAACGTTTGAAAATACAATTAAGTTCTTAAAAGAATTGGATACGGATTTTTTTGATTTCAATATCGCCTATCCTTTACCAGGAACGGAATTGATGAAAATCGCAGAACAAGAAAATTTATTGGTGATGAATAATCCCGGTGATGGTGGTTACGCGAATGCTGCGTTAAAGACCCATACTTTATCTCCCGACGAATTGACGGAAATGCGAAAAAAGGCGTTATGGGAAATGTATCTGCGTCCCAAATACATCGCGCGGACGCTGATGACTGCCGGTTCTCCCAAAAATACGTTACAATATCTCAAAGCCGCCGCCAAGCGCGCGGTGAACTTAATGAAATCTTAGACCAATTGAGATATTGTGCCGACGACCATTTACGTTTGTTTACCTGCATATAACGAAGAAAATAACCTGTCGCTGTTATTGGATGAATTCATTACCCTCCTTGAAAAATCAAGTTACCCCTACAAATTAATTCTCGTTAACGATGGAAGCACGGACAGGACGGGAGAAATCGCACAATCGTATCAAACCAAATTACCGTTGGAGATTCTCACACATAATCCGAATAAGGGATTGGGGGAGGCGATTCGCACCGGGTTTCATCATGTCGTATCTCTCGCAAGGGATACGGACGTCATTGTCTACATGGATTCCGATAATACCCATGACCCGATATATATCCCATCCATGGTCAAGAAAATTGAGGAAGGTTTTGATGTCGTCATTGCGTCACGCTACCAACCGGGGAGTGAAGAGCGCGGAGTGCCGTTTTCTCGGCGGTTATTATCACGAGTTGCCGGATATGTATTTCGTCTTTTTCTTCCAGTCAAAAGTGTGAAAGATTATACCTGCGGATACCGGGCATATCGAGTGGGATTAATTAAGCAAGCGATTCAGAAATATGAAAACCAATTTATTACTGCCAAAGGATTTGCCTGTACCGATGAAATTCTCATCAAGCTCAGCCAATTAACCAATAAAATGGCGGAAGTCCCTTTTATTCTTTATTATGACCGGAAAAAGGGAGAATCGAAATTGAATCTCTGGAAAACGATTCCCGCAACGTTACATTTACTTTGGACTAGAGGGAAAGTAAAATAAGATATGTTTCCAGTCTAAAGTCTAAAGTTAAAAGCTGGTGGATTTCAGCCAATCAGAATTTTTCGCCAAATGGCGAAGAATTCATAATTGATTGATTTTATTTAGGATAAAAGCTTCCTCTAATATGGGTTCAATTGAGGGATAGGGAAGGGATTTGAGATTAAAGATTTCAGATTTAAAAGAGAATTGTCTCAGAGAAAGGCGTCGAAAAATCCATAGGATATCATTCCTAAAGTAGAAAATCTAATGGGCCACTGACCCATACCTACATGGATTCAGTAGAGGTGGGTTTGTAACCCACTCTAGAATATTAATTTGTTCTTTCACAATCTCAGGAATTCGCTACGCTCAATATCCCCGGTGCCGTTTAATCACAAGCAAAAGACAGAATTACAGGAGATATTTACGTTGGGGATACGCAAGTATTGATTGATAACTATATTCTGAAATACTTTTTTATCTAAATTAGAACCATTTTAAAACTTATTACAAAGAAGTTTAAAAACGAAATTAGGAAAGCTTTTTGAGACCGGGGTCAACCAGGAACCGGGAGATGAGGGATGTCCAGCCGGTTTGGTGAGAGGCACCAACTCCCCTACCTGTGTCCCCGTGAAAATATTCATAAAAAAGAATCAAATCTTTCCAGTGCGGGTCGTTGGCGTAACGGAGATTTTCTCCATGACAGGGACGACAGCCATTTTTATCGGGCAGGAATATTTTAGCTAAACGGCTGGAAATCTCTCTAGCCACTTCTTTAAGAGTCATCATTTTCCCTGAGCCGATGGGGCATTCAACTTTAAGAGAATCACCATAAAAATGATGATAGCGTTCCAACGCTTCGATTAGCAGGAAATTGACGGGGAACCAGATAGGTCCGCGCCAATTGGAATTTCCCCCAAACATTCCGGTATCAGATTCTCCCGGAACATAACTCACTTTGTATTCCTGCCCGTTCACGTAAAAAACGTAGGGATGGTCCTTATGATACCGCGACAGAGCGCGAAGACCAAAGGGAGATAAAAATTCATTTTCATCGAGCATATATCGCAGAGCGCGGATTAACCGTTCCTGTGAAGGAATTGCCAATAAATAGTGCTTATGACTCGGTTGATTATTACATTCCATGTAAGTTATAGATTGGGAAAGATCCGGCCGGTGTTTCAAAAACCATTGCATCCGTTTGGTAAAGTGATGAAGTTTCACAATTTTTTCTTCTTCGAGAACTTCAACAGCGATCAACGGAAGAAGACCGACCATGGAGCGAAGTTTCAAAGGCATCTGCGTTCCATTCGTATGCAATTGGTCATAATAAAATCCATCTGTATCATCCCATAGTCCCGTCCCACCCAGAGTATTCATCGCATCACTGATTGCGATGAAATGCTCGAAGAATTTGGAGGCGATATCTTCGTACACAGGATTTTCAGAAGCCAATTCGAGCGACATGGAAAGCATGGTAGCACAATAGAAAGCCATCCAACCGGTTCCATCAGCTTGTTCTAAATGCCCCCCTGTGGGTAATGGCCGGGAACGGTCAAAAATTCCGATATTATCCAGACCGAGGAACCCGCCGGAAAACAAATTTTTCCCTTCCAAATCTTTGCGATTCACCCACCAGGTAAAATTAATCAGCAATTTTTGAAAAATCCGCTCTAGGAAAACCCGGTCCCGGTTTCCTTTTGTCCCCGTCATCTTATACACCCGCCATGCCGACCAGGCATGGACGGGTGGATTGACATCGGAAAAGGCAAATTCATAGGCCGGTAAATGGCCATTGGGATGGGTGTACCATTCTCGATGGAAGAGAATTAATTGTTCTTTGGCAAACATAGGATCCAATTTTGTAAACGGGATCATGTGAAACGCTAAATCCCATGTAGCAAACCAAGGATATTCCCATTTATCCGGCATGGAAATAATATCCCGACAATAAAGATGCGTCCAATCAGCGTTCCGACCATTTTTCCGATTTTCCGGTGGTACAGGCTGATTGGGGTCGCCCTCCAGCCAATCTTTGATAATATAATGATAAAATTGCTTCGACCATAATAGACCCGCGGTAGATTGACGCACTATATTTTTTTCCTCTGGGGTCAATGAGCCGGTTATGCGATACGCATAAAATTCTTCCGTTTCCAGAATTCGATCTGTAAATATCTGCTCAAAACTCTGGCCAAAGGTTTCTTGAGGAATTTCCTTTTCGGAATAAAGCCGGAACCGGAGAACGATTTCTTTCCCTCCAGGAACTTCCAAATTGTAAAAAGCAGCAACTTTTGTCCCAATATTTTTGGGATTCACTGTGCCGGTTTTTCTATGAATGACATATTCATGAAACGCATCCTTGACAAAAGCCGTGTAATTATCTACGTCGAAGAGTTTAATGCTATTGGTTTCATTTTCTGTGAATAAAAATTTTGGCGAACCTGTCAGGAGACTTTCTATTTCAAATCGAAATCTTTCCAATGTCTCATGTTCCGTTTGCAAAGTATAATCATTCAATAGAACTATTTTGGGCTTCAAGGTACATCCTTCGTGCTTACAACCCCAAATCCACGTGTTTCGGAACCATAAGGTCGGTAGAAAATGAAGGATTGCCGGATCAGATCCGCGATTCGCGAGGGTACATTTAATCAAAATATCATTGGGAGAATTTTTGGCATATTCAACAAAGATATCGAAATAGCGGTTATCATTGAAAATGCCTGTGTCTTCAATCTCGAATTCCGGTTGGTCTTTCCCACGTTTTTTGTTTTCGTCCAGCAGACGGGCATACGGAAATTCAGACTGAGGATATTTATAAAGCGCCTTCATGTAAGAATGGGTGGGAGACGAGTCAAGATAGTAATAACATTCCTTTACGTCCTCGCCATGATTACCTTCTTTATTGGTCAAACCAAATAACCGTTCCTTGAGAATGTAGTCTTTTCCATTCCAAAATGCTAAAGCAAAGCAGAGACGGCATTCCCTGTCAGTGATTCCCAATAAACCATCTTCTCCCCATCGGTAAGCACGGCTGCGGGCGTGTTCATGAGTGAAATAATCCCAACTTTCCCCGTCCGGTGAATAGTCTTCCCGGACAGTTCCCCATTGTCGCTCAGAAAGATAGGGTCCCCAGCGTTTCCAATTTTTACCTTGCTTGGAATCTTCCGCCAAACGTAAAGATTCAATTGAATTATTTGATTTTGGAGACGACATCATTACTAATTGAATTGGTAATTATGGATTTGAACACTAATTGAAGATACCATGATTTAAGAGAAAAGTGAATTCATGGACTAAAATCTCTGCGTGGATTTATGTAAGAGTTTTCCGGACTGCTTGATTCCAGCCTGAATAAAGGAGCTTTCTATGTTTGGCGGGCATTTGGGGAGTGAAAAGTCGGTCTTGTTCCCGGCATTGGATTAATTGGTTGGAGCTCGACCAAAAACCGGAACCGAGTCCAGCAAGGAATGCGGCGCCCGTGGCGGTGGTTTCAATATTTTTAGGCCGATCAACGGGGATGCCAAGAATATCCGATTGAAATTGCATCAAGAAATTATTTTGTGTCGCACCTCCATCTACTTTGAGCGATTTTAACTTGAGTCCTGCATCCGCTGAGACAGCATCCAATAAATCTTTAGTTTGATAAGCGATAGATTCAAGAGCCGCTCGAACCAAATGTGCCCGGGTAACGCCACGGGTCAAGCCAGTGATGATTCCACGCACGCCCATATTCCAATAAGGCGCACCCAATCCGACAAAAGCAGGGACTAGATAAATTCCCTTAGTATCCTTGACTGATTGTGCCAGAGATTCGGTTTCACGAGCAGAAGAAATAATTTTTAATCCATCGCGCAGCCATTGAATCGCCGCCCCGGCAACAAAAACACTGCCTTCCAGCGCATATACCGGTTCACCTTTGGGACCGCAGGCAAGAGTGGTTAAAAGACCATGTTTGGACAGGATATTTTTCCTGCCTGTATTAAACAATAAAAAACAACCTGTGCCATAGGTGTTTTTCACCGAACCTGGTTGGAAACAGGTTTGGCCAAAGAGGGCAGCTTGCTGATCACCGGCAACTCCGGTGATAGGGATTCCCGAAGGCAATCCTCCCACAGCAACTGTATGACCATAAAAACCGGATGAAGATTTCACTTCCGGTAAAAGTGCCGAAGGTACTTTCAGTATTCTCAATAAATCCTTATCCCATTGTAAGGTATGGATATTGAAAATAAGAGTGCGCGAAGCATTGGTGTAATCGGTAGCGTGGACTTTTCCTCCCGTCAAATTCCAGAGCAGCCAGGAATCTATCGTACCGAAAGCCAGGTCGCCACGTTGCGCTTTTTTCCGAATACCCGACAGATTATCAAGTAACCATTTAATTTTAGTACCCGAAAAATAGGCATCTATGACCAATCCGGTTTTTTTACGAATCATCTTTTCCAATCCCTGCTTTTTGAGTTTTTCACAGAGAGAAGCCGTACGTCGGCATTGCCAGACGATGGCGCGATGAATAGGTTTTCCGGATTTTCTATCCCAAAAAACAGTCGTCTCCCGTTGATTCGTGATCCCGATGGAAACAATTTGAGACGGAGATACGTTTCCCGCACTGAGTGCATCATGAATGCAGTGTAAGGTTACTGCCCAGATTTCTTCCGCATCGTGTTCCACCCAACCGGGTTGAGGATAATATTGCGTGATTTCATGATACCCGCGGGAATGAACCTGGCCGTTTTGATTAATTAATAAGACCGTCGTTCCGGTTGTGCCCTGATCAATCGTCAAAATGTAGGAATTGGCACTCATGCAACCATTTTACTTGATTTTAGTCACCACATCGTATCGGATACAATCTGCAGGAAGAGTGACTGCATTCGGCCAGATTTTTCGACCGGGATAGATACTGGTGTGAATTCCAATTTTGGCATTATCTCCAATGACCGTGCCAAATTTCTTTCTCCCCGTGTCTACTAATACGGATTTTACAATCGATTGTACGTTTTTTTTATCGTGACGAAGGTTTGCGCCCACGGTTCCCGCGCCGATATTGATTTTCTCGCCAAGAATTGAATCTCCGAAATAACTCCAATGGTTCACCACCGCACCCTTCATGATAATGGAATTTTTGATTTCGACACCATGCCCGATACTCACATTATCTCCGATTGAGGTCGAAGCGCGAATATGGGAAGAGGTGGCAATCAAACAATTTTCACCAATGATCACAGGCCCTTCAATGTACGCACCGCTTTGCACCAGAGTTCCTTTTCCAATCACCACTTCGCCTTTAATCATAGCGTTGGGTTCGACCGTTCCTTGAATATCCCGTTTAATAAATGTTGCCAGATATTCATTGGCGTTCAGCAATTCCCAAGGATAACCGATGGGTAGCCAGTATCCTTCCACCTTGACGCAATGGATTTTTTCCTGTTTTGCCAGCATATTAGTAGCATCGGTAGCTTCATATTCCCCCCGTGGAGAAAGGGGAATTTGTTTTAAGAACTCGAATATTTTTCGGTCAAAAGTATGTAATCCGGTACTCGCTAAATTACCAATAGATTCTTTCGGTTTCTCCACAATCTTTTCTAAAATCCCGTCTTTGTGCAGAAGAACACCGAAAGATTGCGGGTTGAAGACTTCTTTGCCCACAACGCTGTACCGGTGCTGTAATGCCACCTCAATATCCTTACGAGAAGAGAGATCGTCACCGACCAGCATCACAAAACGGTCTTTGACGTAGGGTTCGGCTTGTAAAATCGCGTGGCCAGACCCGAGTTGTTCTTTTTGCTCCACATAAGTTAGTTTAATCCCACAATATTCCTTACCGAAATATTCTTGAATCATTTCCTTGCAATATCCAACAATCAATATGGCTTCATCAACCAATCCCACCATTTGATCCAAATTATGCGCTAGAATCGGTTTGTTTAAAATGGGCAATAAAGGTTTGGGTTTAGATAATGTTAATGGATAAGTGCGGGTGGATTTCCCCGCGGCTAAAACAACAGCTTGTGGCAAATTTGGCATATACAGGCTC
Organism: uncultured bacterium; assembly: GCA_963768165.1. Lineage (GTDB taxonomy): Bacteria > UBP4 > UBA4092 > UBA4092 > UBA4092 > CAVYHJ01. The sequence continues at coordinate 395,430 of CAVYHJ010000003.1, forward strand.
CAGAAATTTGAGATTGAAAGAATATGTATTTTACTAGAATCAACCGATATTGTGTAGGGGGCATAGCACGCTATGTACCTACATGGTAAAATTTGTAGTAGATAATTGAGGCTTTTAGATTGAATACTATCCAAAAAGAATTTCATTTTAAGGTAAATGGAAAAGCGGTTTCTGTGACCACCGATCCGAAACGATTTTTGTTGAGCGTGGTTCGGGAAGAGTTGGGATTGACCGCCGCCAAACACGGATGTGACATTGGTTCTTGCGGTGCCTGCACCATGTTGATTAACGGACAGGCAGTAAAAACGTGTATCTATGAAGTGGAAAAAGCGGATGGTGCGAACATTCAAACCTTGGAAGGAATTTCACGTGAAGGGTATCTTCATCCATTACAAGATGCGTGGCTGCGGCATGGCGCGTCGCAATGTGGATACAGCACACCAGGAATGATTATGGCGGCAAAAGCGCTTCTCGATAAAAATCCAAATCCAACGAGAGAACAAATCGCACGCGCACTGACCAGTAACATTTGCCGGTGCACAGGATATCAACAAATCTGTGATGCAGTGATGGATGCGGCAGGTGTACTACGGCAGGGAATCACTCAAATTAAACTTAATGACCATGAAAACATTGATGGGGTTATCGGAAAGTCGTGTTATTCCAAGGATAATTTGGATAAAGTGACCGGGCAATGCAAGTATACAGCGGATTATCCTTGGTTGGATGCCTTAACCGCCAGAGTGGTTCGCAGTTCGTACCCCCATGCCAGGATTTTAAAGATCCATACAGAAGAAGCTAAGAGAATAAATGGTGTTGCCGCCGTATTTACTCATGAAGATATCCCCGGATCGAAATTATATGGGAAGGCTATGCGGGACGAACCGGTTCTTGCTTTCGATAAGGTGCGTTATATCGGCGATCCAGTCGTATTGATTGTCGCAGAAAATCAAGAATCTGCGAACCGCGCGGCTGATTTGGTGAAAGTGGATTATGAAATCTTACCAGCGGTCTTTAATGCGGTTGATGCATTGAAACCGGATGCGCCTATCGTGCATGACGGGCCGGAGGCCTATCAAGATTTTGTCCATGAGGAATGGCTGAACCCGCGCAAGACCGGAAAATTCCATCCGAATGTGCTGTATTATTTTCCAATTCGGAAAGGGAATGTTTCAGAGGGATTCGCAAAATCGGATAAGATTATCGAGCGCACGTATTCCACACCTTGGATTGAACATGCGTGTATGGAGATGGAAGTTTCGATTGCCCTCCCGACAGAAGACGGCGGTGTGAAGGTTAATGCGCCCTCGCAAAATGTTTACCTTGACCGGCGGGAAATCGCTGACGTCCTTGGATTAGAAAAGGAAAAAGTGCAAGTGATTCAATTGCCGATGGGGGCCGCGTATGGAAAACGGGAAGATATGTTTGGACAGATTCTGGTGTCGCTGGCGGCATTTAAATTAAAGAAACCGGTGAAGTTACTTTACTCTCGCGAAGAAACGTTCGCCTGCACCACCAAACGCTATCCCATGACTATGAAATATAAAACTGGGGTTACCAAAGATGGAAAAATTCTTGCATTTGAAGCGAAACTCTTGGTTGAGAAAGGTGCTTACGCTTCATGGGGACCCAGCGGATTGCGTAAATCCACCGTCCACGCCGCCGGACCCTATGAAATTCCCAATGTAAAAATTGACGGATATTCCGTCTATACAAATAACGTGCCCGCGGGTCCCATGCGTGGATTCGGCGCAACAGAAGTCGCTTTTGCCCACGAGGTTCATATGGATGTAATCGCCCATGAATTGGGCATTAATCCGATTGAATTCCGTAAGCGCAATTTAATTCCTTCGGGTGGGAAAACCGTGACGGGTCAAATCTTAAATACTAATTGCACCGCGGCAGATACGATGGAGGCAGCGTTACAAAAGTTCCAAGAATTATCTCCTCTACCCCCGCCAAAAAAATCATCTATCAATCGCGGATTTGGTCTCGCAACCATGATGTATGGGATTGGATATGGGCATGGTATTCCGGATATAGGCAGTTCAATCGTCGAACTCAATATTGATGGAACGGTCACGGTGCGAACGAGTGCTGTGGATTATGGACAGGGATTGTTAACCGCGTTCAGCCAGATTATAGCGGAAGTTGTGGGGATTCCCTTGTCACATGTCCGGATTATTACGGGGAACACTCATGAATCGCCGGACAGTGGCTCTTCGGTTGCTACCCGTCAAACTTATGTCAGCGGTAATGCAGTCAAAGCCGGCGCAGAGAAATTACGAGAATCGATCCTGGAATATGTCTCTAAAAAACATTCTACGCCCGTTAATCAGATAACAATTAAAAATGGTTTTGTATCGCCATTAGATTTACCTTTAAAAGAAATTGCCCAACAATTGGCCAATGATGGAATCGTTTTGAAAAAACAAGGCCGGTTCCGCGCAAGAACCAAAGCACTCGATCAATCTACAGGACAGGGTGATGCTTATTGGCCATATGCTTTTGGGACACAAATTGCCGAAGTGGATGTAGACATGATGACGGGTCAAATAAAATTATTACGCATGGTGGCGGCACATAATGTGGGCAAAGCGTTGAATCTCAATAATGTTCTAGGACAGATTTATGGCGGAATAGGAATGGGAATCGGTATGGCTTTATTGGAAGATTTCAAAATTGAGGATGGAAAACCAATCTCGGATAATTTTGACTCCTATATCGTCCCGCGCGCCGCCCATATTCCGAAAATTCATGCAGTGGTAATGGAAATTCCAGAACCCACAGGCCCTTTCGGTGCAGTCGGTATCGGTGAACCAAGTACCGTGCCCACAGCACCCGCCATCATTAACGCCATTGCCAATGCCACGAATCATTTCTTCTATAATACCCCCGTGACCCCGTCCGTAATAAAATTCACCTTATCCAAAAAATAAATGGCCCTATCTGATAAAACAAAAACTTTGCTGCTTGTTCTGATCATCCTGTTGGCGTATTTCCCTATACTCCACGCTGGATTTGTCTGGGATGACGGCATATCCATATTAATCAACAAAGTGATCCTGAATCATGACGGATTATGGAAAATCTGGTTTGATCCTTCCGCAAATACCGAAATTCATTATTGGCCACTGATTTATACGGTATTCTGGATAGAATATCATCTATGGAACATTCATCCTTTCGGTTATCATCTTGTAAATATTCTCTTATATATCGCCAATGTCATCCTTCTCTGGAAAATATTGCAATATTTGGAAATTCCTGCGCCTGGATAGCGTCCGTCATTTTTGCGCTCCATCCGGTTCATGTGGAGTCCGTGGCATGGATTGTGGAACTCAAAGATGTTCTCTCGACTTTGTTTTACTTTTTGTCTTTTCTCTCCTATTTTCACTTTGACAGGGGGAAAAACCGGCGATTCTATATTCTTTCTTTGATTTTTTTAGTTCTCTCCATGCTTTCTAAACCTCTGGCAATCAGTTTACCTTTAGTAATTTTACTTGTCCTCTGGTGGAAAAAAGAACGTCTGGAAAAAAGCGATTGGCTGTCTATTCTTCCTTTTTTTCTCATTGTAATTCTCCTTGCAGGAATGGATCTTTTTTTCTACCATCAGCGCAATACAGAAGATATTTCCCTGTCCCTGGCTCAAAAATTCATTGTAGTCGGTTGGAATGTATGGTTCTATATTGAAAAATTGATTTGGCCCCATCCTTTGATGACCATTTATCCAAAATGGGATATTAATACTCATTCGCTCTGGCAATATTCCTTTTCCGGTTCCATTCTCATCATTATTTCCGCACTTTGGTTCTTACGATACCGTTTGGGAAAATCACCCCTGGTTACAGTTTTGTTTTTTTTTATTACTCTAGCGCCCACCTTGGGATTTATGACATTCGGATTTATGATTTATTCTTTTGTAGCCGACCGTTTTCAATATATTCCCAGCATTGCCCCTATTGTTGCCTGCACTGCGTATATTACCAATAATCGGAAACATATTTTCCCTGTTCAACAATGGATTTTCATCCCCGGCACTATTGTTCTCCTTGCTTTTCTCGGTACATTGACTTGGAGGCAGGCGTCTACTTATCAAGATATGGAAACTCTTTTTAGTGATAATCTAAAAAAAAATCCAAAGGCATGGCTGGCACATTCAAATTTGGCGGATACTTATGCTTATCAAGGAAAATATCAAGAAGCAGTCCGGCACTATTCTCTGGCGTTGCAATATTGTCCCCAGCCCGAAAAGATTTATATCGCCTTCGGCAATGCCTATGTGCACTTGAAAGAATATAATAAGGCCATGGAACAATATAATATAGCGTTGCAAATTCATCCCGTTAATGCCGTTGTTTCTAATAATATCGGCGTAATTGCGGCAAACCAAGGAAAACTCAATGATGCTCAAACTTGTTATTTAAAAGCTTTGGAAATAAATCCCTCTTTGTCAATTGCATACGCCAACCTTGGTCTAATTAAGATTGCTCAAGATAAATATGCTGAAGCGCAGGATTACTTTTTACAAGCCTTGACCATCAATTCCGAATTGGCTTGCGCTCATTGCAATCTCGGCTCTTTATTGGCGAGACAAAGGAAAATCGAAGAGGCTATTGCTCATTTCTCCAGAGCGACCCGCATTAAAAAGGATTATGCTGTCGCAAATTCAAATCTCGAAAAGGCAATAGCTGCCTACAAACAAAAGCTAACCGTCTTGCTATTGCCCTTTGACATACAACCACAAACCGCCAGTTGATCCTAACAATCTATAGACAGATCAATTAGAACTTGTGCGGGAATGTCGGACTCGGGGGCGAGTCCGACTACCGTGGGTTACGCGCCACAAGTAGTCAGGGTCGTCCCTGACCTGACATTCCGTCATACCCAGATTTTATTTGGTTTGCCTATAATCAACGGGAACTTGACCCCGTTAGACAATAGGTTGTTATCGTGGGATTTTTTTCCTTAGCATATGTCTAACGGAGTTGACCACCAAAGGGAGTTGGTTCTATAGTTGGGATACGAAAAACTTGTCCTCAAATTCTTTTGTCGAGGATCGCTTGATTCTGTGAGGGATGTCGGAGCAAAGTTGTCAATACCATCTTTGCTACCATAATGAAATCAATATTCCTTCAAAGGTGTCCGTGCCACCTTTGATCAAGTGTCGCTCTTGCCGACACTTTACTCAGGAATTTGCGGAAAGAATGAAAAACTCTCCGTACTGCGGACACTTATTCCATCATCTCATAGGAATCCCTGCCAAAAGCACGCAGGGACGCAGGGACAGGTTCCAGGCGTGCCAATTTGGCATTATGGAATGGAGAACGAGTGGAATTGAAATTTTCAATTCCACTTATGAGACACAGGGAACCCTATTCAATCTGCTGGACTCACCACGACCTTCTTTGTGGTATGACGTGTTGGGAAATCTAATCTCCATTTATGACTCCAATCGAGGATATACCCGCTACTATTACAACGTGATGGGAGGGATAATCACCAAATGCTATTCCACTTATACAGTTTCCTATTTTTATGATGTCTTGAAACGAAAGATAGCATATCTTGACCCACAGGGGAATCTCTCCAGGTATCCCTATGATGGAGATAATCAACTGGAGAAACTAGACGACCTCCGATATTGATCCTATCCGGGAGTAGCCGCCAAAGATAAATTTTTATCATAATGGATTCACTCCCGGCGATTTTTATAACCAGCAACTCTTTATTTATCAACAATTTATAAAATTATAAAAATATTCTGTAAGGAAATGCTGAATTCTCAAGTCTTATCTCATATATAGAGAGGACAAAATATTTAGTAAGAATAGTGTTTCGAGATGACAATACCATATAGGAAGTATTGAAAATGGATGTAACAAATACAAAAATCATATTCCAAGGAGGGCTGAACCTCATTACCTCAATTGGTAAGAGAACATACTTTTTCGTTTTAAGTTTGTTCACCGAGATTACTTACTGGAGCTCAAAATACAACCCCATTTTATTTACCAATGCCAACGATAATTCGGTTAGAGAAAATATCTCCGGGTACAACGATGCCACTTCTCCGAATTGCCAACCGCACTTTATATGAAGAAGAAATTTACTAAAGAGAAATTAATCTCTTTAAAAATCACAGGCCTCTATATAGTGCTGGGATGTTTCTGGATTTTAATTTCGGGATTTCTTTTAAATGCCTTCATCAAAGATCCGGGACTCCATAACCGTATAGAAATCTTCAAAGGATGGATCTACGTCCTTGTTACCGCGGGTATCCTTTACTGGCTTATCCACCGGTATATGGTCAAACTGCGTCAAGCCTATGAATCGTTAAAAAGCGCGCCCTATATGTTCGATGCATTGATGGTTAATAGCCATGATTCGATTTTTTTCAAAGACCGCCAGGGTCGTTTTCTTCAAATCAGCCAAGCTTCCGTTCAGGGACTGGGAATTCAAAATCCCCAAGAGGCTATTGGGAAGACAGATTTTGACTTTTTCCCTCCGGAATACGCCCAAAAATATCAAGAAGAAGAGGCGCTGATCTTAAAAACAGGGCAACCTTTGATTAATCGAATCGAACTTCATCCCCACAAACAACGCTGGATCTCCACCACCAAAGTTCCCCTTTATGACAAGGAGGGGCAGATTATCGGTATTGCCGGAATCAACCGGGATATTACTGAACGAATTAAGGCTACTAAAGCATTAGAGGAAACGGAAGGGAAATACCGAAGCCTGGTGGAAGAATCCTTGGTAGGAGTTTATTTAATTCAGGATTATCAAAATCAATATGTCAGTCCCCGGTTTGCGGAAATTTTCGGATATACCCAGGAAGAAATCATATCAAAAATAACCCCTTTAACTCTCACCGTTCCAGAAGACCGAGAAAGAGTTACCGACTTAATCCGCCAACGAATTGAAAATAAAATAAAGAGTGCGCATTACACGTTTAAAGGGATCCGCAAGGACGGGAAAATTATTGATGTGGAAGCGTTAGGGACCCGAACCCTTTACCAGGGGAAACCGGCGATTATCGGAACACTTTTAGATATTACCGAACGCAAAAAAGGGGAAGCAAGTCTCCAATTATTCCGCTCTTTGCTCGACCAGTCCAATGACATGATAGAAATCGTAGACCCTAATACGGGACGATTTGTGGATGTCAACACCACAGGCTATATCGAACACGGGTACAGCCGGGAGGAATATTTGTCATTAAAAGTTATCGATATCGATCCCCTTTTTGACGATTCCTCCTTCAAAAAGGTGATCGAGGCCATGCAGAAATCCGGTACCGCAAACATAGAAAGTGTTCACCGGAGGAAAGATGGGACGACTTTTCCTGTAGAAGTCAATCTCAAATACGTCCGGCTGGACCGGGACTATGTCGTCAGTGTGGTGCGCAACATCACGGAACGTAAACAGATGGAAGAAAGGCTGCGCCGCAGTGAAGCCAAATATAGGGATTTGGCGAATTCCCTGCCGGAGGGGGTTTTTGAGACAGATTTAAAACCCCACATCACTTTTTTCAATCCCCAGGCATTCAGCTATTTTGGTATCACTCCAGAGGATTTCGAGAAAGGGATCGATGCTCTGCAACTGATAGTGCCGCAGGACCGGGAGAGGATCAAGACCGATATTTCCGGGGTATTCAAGGGAGAAAAAACCGGTGGAATGGAATATACGGCAATAAAAAAGAATGGGGATACTTTCCCCATCATGATCCACGCCAAACCTATTATTCAGGAGAATAAACCTATAGGGGTCCGAGGAGTGGTCATTGACATCACCTCCTTAAGACAAACGGAAAAGAAATTATTACAGTTATCCCAGGCGGTGGAACAGAGTCCGGCGTCCATTGTGATTACCGATTTGCAGGGGAATATCGAATATGTCAATCCGAGATTCGTTAAAGTCACGGGATATACCCGGGAAGAAGTTCTCGGGAAAAATCCCCGGGTACTCAAGTCCGGAGAAATGTCTCCCGACAATTACAAAATTTTATGGAATACCATCACCTCCGGGAAGGAATGGCAGGGAGAATTTCATAACAAGAAAAAGAACGGAGAACTCTATTGGGAGAAAGCCGTCATCTCCCCTATTCGAAACAAAGGAGGAACGATTACCCATTATCTGGCGGTCAAAGAAGATATTACGGAACGGAAACGGATAGAACAGCAAATTACGCTGCTCAGCAATGCTATTGGGAGTATCAATGAATGTATCAGTATCACGGACAAAAAGAACAACATTCTTTATGTGAATGAAGCCCTTTTGCAGACCTATGGATATGAAAGATACGAACTCATCGGAAAAAATATCGGTATCCTGGGTCTGGCAAAGGATAATAAAACTCTCATGGGTGAAATACTCGATTCCACGCTGCAAGGAGGATGGTATGGGGAATTAATTAATTATAAGAAAGACGGTACTCCCTTCCCCATTTCTCTATCCACGTCGGTCATCCGGAATAACCAGAACAATTTTGTAGCCCTGGTTGGAGTCGCCATGGATATCACCGATCGAAAACAGGCGGAAGAAAAAATCCAAAAGCAATTAGAACATATTACCTCTTTACGAACCATTGATATGGCCATTACAGGATTGGTTGACTTACGCATAATATTAAATATAGTATTGGAACAATTAATCCATTTGCTAAAAGCTGACGCGGCGGATATTTTATTGTTCAATCAGAATACGTTGAATTTGGATTTCGCGATAAGCCACGGTTTTCGCACGGATAGTCTGCAACATACCCATTTGCCACTCGGAGAAAGTTTCGCCGGGAAAGCGGCTTTGGAACGACGCATTATCTATATTCCCAATATCCCCAAAAATATGGAAGCATTTTCCCGATCGCCAAGATTTACTGAAGAGAAATTTGTCACGTATTACGGGGTGCCCTTGATTGCCAAAGAAGAGGTCAAAGGAGTCTTGGAAATATTCCATCGAAAGCCCTTTGAACCCACGGCCGAATGGCTGGAATTTTTAGAATCTTTTGCGGGGCAGGCTTCCATAGCCATTGATAACGGCACACTCTTTGACGGGCTCCAAAAATCGAATATGGAATTATCCCTTGCCTATGATACGACCATTGAAGGATGGTCTCACGCACTGGATTTACGGGATAAAGAGACCGAAGGACACACCCAACGGGTTACGGAAATGACTTTGAGTTTAGCCAAAAGGCTGAGGATCCCTGAAGACGATCTCGTTCACATCCGGCGGGGCGCGCTGTTGCATGATATCGGGAAAATGGGTGTACCGGATGGGATATTACTGAAACCAGGGTCATTAACAGAGGAGGAATGGGTGGTAATGAAAAAACATCCGGTATATGCTTACGACCTGTTATATCCGATTTCCTATCTCCGTAAGTCGCTCGATATTCCCTACTGCCATCATGAGAAATGGGATGGAACGGGGTATCCGCGGGGGTTAAAGGGAGAATCTATTCCATTTGCCGCGCGGATGTTCGCGGTGGTGGATGTGTGGGATGCCTTATCTTCGGACAGGCCTTATCGCAAAGCCTGGCCGAAAGAAAAAATTCGGGAACATATCCGGGCGGGAAGTGGAAGTCATTTTGATCCCAAGGTAGTTGATGCGTTTTTAGAAATAGGAAATCTTGGCGAGGTTCCATCTTAGTTCTAGATTAAAAATATATCCATCATTATTTTGGTAAAATCTCTAGTGAATAATTTGTATCCACAATCCAAACGTTTCTAATCCGCCTCCTTAATCAAATTGTTTGTTAATTGATCTTATTCTTTTTTGCTATGGACTATTTTCATTTATTTTCGACCTAAAGCAAAAAAGTAAGTCCGCCGCTATTCTTTCGCGCCGGCGCTTTTTAAGAGTTTTACGATGTCGTGATATTTATTAGATGCTGCTAACATCAAGGCGGTTTTCCCCGTGCTGTCTTTCGCATTAATCTCCGCGCCTTTTGCCAATAAGGCTTGCACGGTCTCTGTGTGGCCATATTGTGCCGCAAACATCAAGGCGGTTCTGTCCAGGCTGTCTTTCGCATTAACCTCCGCGCCTTTTGCCAATAAGGCTTGCATGGTCTCTGTGTGGCCTAAAGCTGTTGCTAACATCAAGGCGGTTAGCCCTTTATTATTTTTTACATTGACCTCGGCACCTTTCTCCAATAAGGCTTGCACGATTTCCGTTTGACCGAACCAGGATGCAGACATTAAGGCAGTCCTACCACTGTTGTCTTTTACATTCGGATTCATTCCTGCATCTAAAAATAATTCTACAGCGTCGGTTCTACCTTCCTGTGCCCAGAAGAGAAAATCTTTTTTGGTATATTTAATCTGCATTTGTGCTAATTCATTTCTCGCATTTTTCTGGGTTTTGGTGTAGAAGGGGAATACGAGCAACAAAGGTAATAACAAAGAGAGGCTTTCACATGGAATGAATTTCATAATAGTGGGTTCTCCTTTTTTGGGTTTAATGTAAAGGCACAGAGAGGTGTCTCTACATCGTACGCTTGCAAGATTTCTGTAGATACCTTTTATGGCATATTTTTTATCATCATCTCTCACCCCTTTCTGCCCAATTCTTTCTTCTAAGGAGAATTATTTTTTCTCAGCTATATATATGGGACTGTAAAATGGCTCATAACCTTACAACCCCCCCCTTTTTCTAATCCACATAAAATCAATCAACTATAGACAAATCAATTAGAACTTGTGCAGGAATGTCGGACTCGGGGACGAGTCCGACTACCGTGGGTTGCGCGCCACAAGTAGTCAGGGTCGTCCCTGACCCTGACATTCCGTCATACCCAGATTTTATTCGGTTTGTCTATAGTTGTATAATCAAAAGATATTGGATACGGGTAGAGTTTTTTTGCGTGATGAAAAATTTGTCAAAAATATACGTAGAGTTTTTGGTTACAGTTGTGATAAAGTAGGAGTTGAAAATTTTCGCTTCCATGATATAAAGGGTTGTGTTATTTCCCAATGGTGTAGAGAGAGGAAAGAACCGCTTACTATCATGCGAATTATAGGTCACAGAACAAAAAATGTTTTTGAGGGTTATAACAGGTTTAGTATTGCCGATTTGAGGGTAGTAGTTAATAACCGAGTAGTGCCCAAAGTGGTGACTACCCTATCAGGGTCGGTGAAGCATATTCCATAAGTCCATTAATTACAACTAGGGGCCCATAGCTCAGCTGGTCAGAGCAGTGGACTCATAATCCATTGGTCGAAGGTTCGAATCCTTCTGGGCCCACCATATAAATAGTTTTGAGTTTCGGGTTGAGAGTTTAAAGTATGCGCCTTGTAATGAACGAGATCAGTCTCGTTCATTCCACTTCCACAGGTTCAGTATAGGGTGTGAACCCCTGATAAAGTATCAGGTAAATCCTTTTCAAAGTATCCAAAAATACAATGACTATCAGAAGAATCATTATTACAGATAGCGCTGCATCTAGATTTCCCTGGAAGTTGTGTTTGGGTAAATAATTATCGGTGATATTCAATATCCCCGCGCTCACAGTGGTCACGAACATAAAAATTGCAGGACAAAAAGTTATCAGCGCATAGGTCCATTTCTTGGCATGTTTTAGAATATAGAGAGTCCCGACAAACAAAGCCAGCGTAGCCAAAAGCTGATTGGCCACTCCGAACATCGGCCAGATGGTAGAAATATCGCCGTTATAAAGCAGGTATCCCCAAAGAAAACTTATAATCCCGCCGCTTAAAATAATACCCCCTAAAGATTTACTCAGGTCAATTTTGGGATAGGCTAATTTTATTAACTCTTCAAAAATATAACGTGCCACACGGGTTCCTGCATCCACGGTCGTTAGAATAAATAGGGCTTCAAACATAATGGCGAAATGGTACCAATATCCCATGAGATACTTCATCCCCGGGATGGTGGATAAAATTACTGACATACCGGCGGCCAGTGAAACCGCCCCTCCGGTTCTCCCGGCCAATGCTTCTCCGGTCATTTTTTCAATGGCAGCAAGATGCGGAGCGCTTAATCCGAGTTTGCCAAATGCTGCCACCGGAACATTGATGGCAAAATAGTCTCCCGGCATAAGTACCGTGGCGGCTATCAATGCCATAATCGAAACAAAAGCCTCCACCAGCATAGCTCCGTAACCTATCATACATATTTCCGATTCTTTATTAATCATCTTGGGTGTGGTTCCTGAAGACACAAGGCTATGGAAACCGCTGATGGCACCGCAGGCGATGATGATGAAAACAAAGGGCCAAACCTTCCCCGGGATAATCGGTCCCCCGCCATGCACGTACGGGGTTACCGCTGGCATATTTAGATGGGGATTAACAATGAATATTCCTACTGCCAAGAGGAGGATAGTCCCGATTTTCATATAAGAACTCAGGTAATCACGAGGGCATAATAGTAACCAGACAGGTAGAGTGGAGGCGATTAAACCATAAATAGGTAACATTAGACAGAGCGCTGGTTTTGAGAATAAAAAGAAGTGACCGTAAGCGGATTTTGAAAGTGGCTCGCCGAAAATGACTCCCGCCATAACCATGATAACTCCGATTAAGGAGGCTTCGGCGATTTTACCGGGACGCAGTTTAAACATATATACTCCAACAATGAAAGCAGCGGGAATAGTCACGGCAATCGTAAAAGTAGCCCAAGAACTTTCACCCAGTGCATTCACCACTACCAGTGCCAAACCTGCCAGGGTGGTAATCATGATAAACAAAATCGCTATCCCCGTTATTACCCCTGCCGGTTTGCTGATATTGTCTATCGCCAGTCGGGTCAGTGATAGTCCTTTGGTTCTTACTGAAGCAAAGAGAATGACTACATCATGCACCGCTCCACCTAACACCGCTCCAATCAATATCCATAAAAATCCCGGCAAATAGCCAAACTGCGCTGCTAATACGGGACCCACTAATGGCCCAGCTCCGGCAATCGCCGCAAAGTGATGGCCAAAAAGCACCCATTTATTAATGGGCTTATAGTCCCTTCCGTCTTCTAATGTATGGGAAGGTGTGGGGTTGGCATCATTAAAGACAAGAACTTTTGTGATGATGAATTTTGCATAATACCGATAGGCTAATGCAAAAACCAGTAAACCGGTTATCAGTAATACTAAAGCGGGCATCCAGTTATTATACCAGATAAGAAATTCTCTTTAACATTAAATTCACTCCCAATCGTCTTCTTCTATTCATTAAAGAAAAAATTTGTTAAAATAAATATAAACGATGAGGCTCTGTTACCAAAACGGAGTTTTTTTATGTCCGAAAACAAAAGGAATTGTTAAATGTCAGGAATGGTTTGTTTAGGTGTTCAATGGGGAGATGAGGGAAAAGGGAAAATCGTGGATATTTTGAGCGAGTCCGCGGATTTGGTGGTGCGGTATGCCGGAGGAAATAATGCCGGACATACGGTTCTTGTGGATAAGGAAAAATATATCTTTCACTTAATTCCATCAGGGATTATTCATAAAGGGAAAAAATGTCTTTTGGGAAACGGTGTGGTCATTGATCCCGTGGCTTTTATTGCAGAAATCAAACAATTGCGTGAACAAGGTGTGGAGATCGGGTCGAATCTAATGGTGAGTCAAAGTGCCCATGTCATCATGCCGTATCATCGAATATTAGATGGATTACAAGAAAGCAAAGCAAAAGACCGAAAAATCGGGACAACAGGCCGGGGGATTGGTCCCTGTTATGTGGACAAGGCGGGAAGAATCGGGATTCGGATTATTGATATTTTCGATGTGGATCGGTTTCGTCAACTATTAAAAAATAATTTGGAATTTAAAAATAGTCTATTAAAGAATGTGTATCAGCATGAAGATTTGGAACTGGAACCCATTTTGAAAGAGTATTTACCCTTGGGACAGGAAATCAGACGTTATATTACTGACGGGACAAAAGTCGTTAACGATGCCTTGGACAAGGGACAGACGGTTTTATTTGAAGGGGCGCAAGGAGCATTGCTGGATGTGGATTTTGGGACCTATCCTTATGTAACATCGTCCAATACAGGAGTATCGGGAGTGTGTTCGGGAGCCGGTGTTCCTCCCACCAAAATTAAACGCATTATCGGTGTCGCAAAAGCCTATTGTACGAGGGTAGGGGAAGGACCCTTCCCGACAGAATTACCCCCGGAAGAAAATCAAAAGTTGAGAGAATTGGGTGGCGAATTTGGCGCGACCACCGGCAGGCCAAGACGCTGCGGATGGTTTGATTTGGTTTCTGCCAAATATGCGGCGCGGATTAACGGGTTGACCGAACTGGTGATTACAAAATTGGATGTCATGGATACTCTGCCGACCATCAAAATCTGCACAGGGTATAACTTGAACGGTAAAGTCATTACAGATTTCCCGGCTCGGGAAGATATTTTGTTTGAATGTGAACCGGTGTATGAAGAATTGCCAGGTTGGGAAAGTCCGACGACGAATATCCGTAAACGTTCGGATTTACCCGATAATGCCAAACGTTATCTCGAACGATTGGAAAAAGAATTAAATGTCCCCATTACCTGGATTTCCGTCGGCTCCCATCGCGACCAGACTATTTTAAATTAATCGTTCATTTTCTGAAATCTCGGCATCCACTTTTAAAACCTTCAGAAATCACTCTAAATTGTCATCGGTGCGATAAATTGGAGTGTAAGAATATTAAATCATGCCTTGAACCGATTCCTCACTCTTCTTCAATGGGAGATGGTACGGCGTTGGTACGGAGATGATACGGAGATAACCTGGACCCAATTTTGAGATAAATTGAGCCCCTTAAATCGCAAATTTGTACTTTGTTAAACAAAACAGACTCATTGTCTCCTAACCCTTACTTTTTCAATGCTCTAATGCTACAATCATCGTGCCGGGATTCAAAAACAAACTGGCGATTCTCTTTTCCATTCCCGGATTGGATTGGTTCTAACTCATTTTGTATAGAGTCATAACACTATAATTATCATACTGGCATACTACAATAAGATTCCCTCGAATAAATACCATAAGAAGACTGCCATCTTTCCCAATTTCCAAAGAGACTTTTTCAGGTTTTTTAATGATATCGTATGCTAAAGAATGATACTCGTCCAAAGTGTATACCCCAACCGATTCTTGATGTTTCTGGAACATTTCTTGAATATGCAACCCCTTTTGACCCGATCGTTCAATCTCCTTATCCGATGGTTTAGCAGACATTCCCGCCCATTGGTATCCCAGACAACCCGATAATTTATTATTAACTTCATTAGATGTTAAACCGTCAAACGGGTTGGGTGGAGTTCCTTGATTAACAGGTTGTAATGGAGGTGCTTCTTGATAAGCCTTGAGTAAATATTTTGGCAATAAGTCTGCTGGATAGGTTCTATTATCTATCTGGTCTAAATACCACCACCATTGCTCTAGCGGTTTTTCCTGACGGCTATTGGGTTTATATTTCACAATGCCGGGATATTTCCACCAAATCAAATCCAATAATTTCATATCCAACTTCTTAACTTCTTTGGTATCTTCCAATCCAAATCCTTTGATTCGATCCCGATGTTGAATCAGGACATCGTTGGCATGAAAACTTAATACCCAAGGAATTATTCCTTTAGGATATTTCATATCCCATTCCCAATCCGCTATCAGTTTCAGTTCATTACGAGTTGGTTTTCTCTCTGGCATAGTGCGTTCTCCTAAATTAAATTAAGGGTCTGATATAAACTTTCGGAAATCTAATGCATATCCAGTAATTCTTTGAAAAAGATACCCTGCCGATCCATTATATGTAACAACACCGAATAATAGACCATTTTGGTCTAAATCATTTAACAATAATCTGATTTCGTGTTCTTTAAGGTTTTTATATTCTGATGATAGATTTGATACTGTATATTGATATTTCGATAAATTTTTTTCTGCACTATTGTCATAATCAGTTAATATTGAATTTAACAGGCTGATATGGATATCTGATAGATTATCTACTGTATTTATTATAGATTCTTTTAGAGGAGAATCTTTCAAATCATATTTACTGCTATTAATTAAAATATTTCGAAAACGGTTAATCTTTTCAGTAGTGTTAGTTTTATACAATTTTTCAATAGTGACTTCAAATAGATATTTATAATTGTCTGTTTTTAAATATTCTTTATCAATCTTTTTAAGTATTTCCCCTTTCGATTTTTCATTAAGGGATACACAAAAATCAATTAAACATTTATACTTTTTATCTATAGATTTCTCTAACGAATATGATACAAGAAATTCTCCCAATGGACCCAATCCATATTTTATCAAGGTACTTAAGAGTGCTTTCACAAATGGTGATTCTTTTAATATAGGTTCTATTTTCTCCAATACTTTGTTAAATTCTTCCAGTTGGCTTGGTGATAAAGGAGCTAAATTGATTTCATTACCGTTCATAATTTGCCCTTCATTATTTATTCTCTTCCTTCCCAAACGGTAAATCTTGATGTTTAGAATCCGTCTTATAAACCCTCGGGGCTTTTTTGAGAGTTAGGTCTTCCATGTAGCGAGGGTATTCTATTCTCTTACCATTCAGCAAGTCTTCAATGGTAAGAATTTGTAATTTAGGGAAAAGAGATTTTTCTTGAGGGCTGTAAAATCCTGCGCTGGCGGCTTCCGTTTTCATAGGTAGAGTGGGTTCTTGCAGACATATTAAGACACCGATTTCCGCTTTTTCTCGATCAAGCACTCCCCGTAAGTCTCGAACATGAGTGACCGACGTATGCCCGCCTTTGACGGAAATAATAATTTGTCGGGTTTTGCCTTGTGCCGCGTCATGGAAGTAAATTCGTCCGTCAATTCCTTTATCCGCGCCTTTTTTCCCTTCGGTTGGTCGTGCACCCACCAATCCTAAAGCCCACCATTGAAATTGATAGGGGTCTGATTCTGCCAATTCACTTGCACCGGATAAATCTTCAGGTTCACCAATTACTTTATATTCCACCGCAGGCACTTGTTTCCCTTTCACTATAATCATGTCACCAAAAGTAGATTTTAAACGATGTTTTAACAAGGAAATCGCCAAATGGGTAATATCAATCCCTATTCAACTTTTGTGCCACCGCTATTGTTGTCCCGCATCCACCAAATGGGTCAAGTATAACATCCCCTTCATTACTACTTGCCTTGATGATTCGTTCAAGTAAAGCTTCAGGTTTTTGTGTAGGATAACCAAGACGTTCTTCAGCTTGGGATTGTACAGGTTTTATATCCATCCATGTGTCACCCCCTTCTTGTTCATCAAGATAACGTTTCAATGCTGGAACAGTACCTGGTTTCGTTTGAACAACCAATCCTTTTTTATAAGCTTCTTGCATACGTTCTTTCGTCTAACGCCAAACACGAGTTACGCCAAGGAATTCATAAGTAAGATTGGGTCTATCTTTATTCGGATTAGCAAGATTATCAAGACGATATATCCTGTTAGTTTTTGGCTCTGTATATTTATAAAAGTTTTTTAAATATTCAGGATCATGTTCTGTATATTGTGGGTTCCAAGTAAATTTATTAGATTTGGTATAACGATAAATAATGTCATGATTACGTGCAAATCGAGTAAATGCCAGTCCTTTTGCACTTGTTCTCTGCCAAATGATTTCATTACCATAATTTTCTACACCGAAAATTGCATCCATTAATAATTTTAAATAAGGACCAGCAGATGTATCACAATGTAAATAAATACTTCCTATCGGTTTCAAAACTCTACGAAGTTCCACGAGACGGGGAGCCATCATCGAGAGATACGCCATCATGTCGTTATTGCCGAGGAAGGTATGAAAGGCTTGCATTACTTGAGAGACTTTTTCAGAACCGGATTCAACAATTTCCTGATAGGCTTGTGCCGCCGATTGGTCCCAATGCCAGGTATCTTCAAAGGCTTTGATTTGGGCGGAAGATTGAGTCCCATTTTGTTCCGCAAAAAGGACATTATAATCCTGATTGCTTTTGAAAGGCGGATCGAGATAAATCAGGTCAACGGTTTCGTCTTTGATATAGCGTTTGAGAATATCTAAGTTGTCCCCATAGTAGAGAGTGTTCATAGGGAATGAATATACCAAAGATGGAAAAAATGGGCAAGGGAAAGAAGAAGACCTAATTCTTTCTAAACTATGAGAATGAATATGAGACGATTAACCAGACTTACCAATGAATTTAGTAAAAAGCTAGAGAACCTTGTAGCGATACTGGCAATTTACTTTGTACACTATAATTTCATTAGGGTTCATAGCAGTTTAAAAGTAACCCCAGCTATGCAAAGTGGATTGACTGAAAGGGCTTGGACATGGGACAAGGTTTTTGCACAATAATTTAAGGCTTTTCAGATGGTGGGTTTCCGTCTAGTTTTGAAATCACATTTTTCTTAAGACGTTCAATATCTTCTGGAGTCAGGAAATAAAATGAATTATGAAATATCTCACAGGATAGTTGGTCCTTTGAATTTTTAAATTTACACCGCTTTTCAAGTACGCATAACTGATTATCTTTATAGGTAAAACTAAATCGACAAGTCGGCATAAGTCCCCCTTTTTAAATATCCCAAAATAATAGCATAATTAACTTTCACAATAGAATACCCCACTGCCCTAAACTAATCTTAATTGACAGAAAACGGTAAAATTCTGTAGAATATTATCACTCTTAGAGAATTGAAATAAAGAATCCACCCGTGTGTTTTCACATTTCAACTAAGAAATGTTTTTTGAAAAGACCCGTGGACGTGGGCCGTTAGCTCAGTTGGTAGAGCATCTCCCTTTTAAGGAGAGGGTCGTTGGTTCGATCCCAACACGGCTCACCATTTTTAAAAATAGTTTCTAGTTTCAGGTTTAAAGTTTCAAGTTGGCCAATCTACAATCTGAAATCTAAAATCTGGAATGCAATGTCCCCATCGTCTAGAGGCCTAGGACATAGCCCTTTCAAGGCTGTAACAGGGGTTCGAATCCCCTTGGGGACGCCAATTAAAAAAATAGTTTAGAGTTTCAAGTTTAAGGTTTAAAGTTAAAAAATAATAAATATCGTAGAAAAGGGGAAAGTATCATGGAAGTACAATTTTACGGTCATGTAAGGCAATACCTTAATCACAAGGAAGAATTTGACAAAGCCATTCAGGATGTTTTGATGGGTGGGGTCTATACGCTCGGTCCGAATGTTAGTAAATTTGAAGAAGAATTACAGGCGTATATCGGGATGAAATACGCGGTCACATTGAATTCCGGTACGGATGCTCTTTGGTTCCCATTATTATATTGGGGAATCGGCAAAGGAGATGAAGTTATTACTACCTCGAATACTTTTTTTGCCACTGCCGAAGCGATTTGGCTGGTGGGCGCGACTCCGGTGTTTGTGGATTGCCATCGCGATACCAAAAATATTGATGTGACGAAAATCGAAAAGAAAATTACCAAAAAAACTAAAGCCATTATCCCGGTTCATCTCTACGGACAACCGGCGGAAATGCGTAAAATCCATGAAATCGCCAAAGCCCATGGCTTAAAAGTGATTGAAGATAGCGCTCAGGCATTCGGTGCCAAAGGCGATGATTTTAAAATTGGTGAATTATCCGATGTTGTCTCCACGTCTTTTATTACCGCCAAGAATTTAGGCTGTTGGGGTGACGGTGGGGCGATATTCACTAACGATGAAAATTTGGCAAGCTATGTCAAAAAGATTCGCAATCATGGGTCCAGCAAACGTTCCCATCATTCCATTGGATACAACAGCCGGTTGGATGAGATTCATGCCGCGGTTCTGCGGGTCAAACTGAAATATGTTGATCAATATAATGATATTCGTATTGCACGAGCGAAAGAATATTCGGAACAATTAAAAGGTAAAAAAATCAAATTACCTTATGCTCTTTCGGGATATCGTCATATCTATCATCTCTATGTGGTGGAAACTCCCAAACGGGATGATTTGCAAGCTTTCCTGAAAACTAAGGGCATCACGGCATTAACCAATTATCCGATTGCCATTCATCAACAAGAAGGGTATCCGTGGGGTACTAGAGCGAAAAAGAAACCCAAACTGCGGTATACCGAAAAGAACGCGGCGGAATGTCTCTCCCTGCCCATTAATCCGGAAATCACTTCTGATGAAGTGACCTATGTCTGCAATAGTATCAAGGAATGGGCGGCAAATAATTAATTACAGATTGTAGATTTTAGGTTTCAGATTAGGAAATCAAGGAGTTTATATGGCTGAGAAAATCTATACTGTTGGCATCGCCGGCTGCGGCAAACGTGGAAAGTTATACGCGGACCAATTCCATAAGAACCCGCGATTTAAAGTCGTGGGATTGAGCGATCCGGTGAAAGAGAGTACCCTTGCCGCTGCAAAATTATGCGGGGAACCTCCCGTCTTTGAGGATGCCGGAGCCATGCTAAAACAAACTCAACCTGATGTCTTTGCGTTCTGTACTCCCCCGCATATTCGGACACCATTAATCAAACTGGGTATTGAAAATAATGTGAAATTGATTGCTTATGAAAAACCGATGGCGACCAGCATGACGGAAGCCATTGCGATACGGAAGTTATTGAATGATGCCGGTGTGAAGTCCATTCAGAGCCATCAACGAAAATACAATATTCAGTTTAAAGAAATGAAAAAAGTGGTGGACAGCGGTGCTCTGGGCCGCATTCATACGATTACCGCTCAATGTCCCGGCTGGTTTATGCACATGGCGACACATCTGGCTGACTATATCCGGTTCTTTAATAATGAAGCGGAAGCTGAATGGATTATCGGTCAGGTGCATGGCAGAGAGAAATTAACGGATAATCATCCATCACCGGATTACGCCTGCGCACTCATTCAATTTGCCAATGGAGTTCGCGGAATTATGGAAACTGGCAGTCTGGCACCTGAGATTCCGGAAGTGGATTATTGGTGGAGAAAAGTTCGATTCCTCGTTCAAGGAACGGATGGATTTGCGGAATGTTTTGTCGGAGGCGGGTGGCGGGCTGTGACGAAAACCACCGGCGCAATTGGATCAAATCAGGGAACTTGGGATGGGGACAGTGAACAATCACCTTATATCAACGATATTGCTCTGTGGCTGGACGGAAAAATCGCCAAACATCCGTGCGATGGAGAAGGCGGATATAAAGATGTAGAAATCGCTATGGGAATGTTGCGCTCCGCGATTGAACGCCGTCAAATCAAATTCCCGATGGGTCCTGGTGAACCGGAATTAGAAGGCTTAAACCGAATAATTCCACAATAATTGAAAAGGTTGATTTCTAATAAAAAAGCGTAATTAAGGTTTTGGGTGGGTAAATTTCTTTTTTAAATCTTCCAACGTATATTTCTTTTTTGGAGGGCGGCCTATTTTATATAATTCCAATTCGATATTCTTTAAAAGAATCTCGGGCATAAAAGGTTTCGTAAGATAAAGAGTTATGCCGTGTTCATATCCTGTGCGATGGTCTTTCATGGAGTCCAATCCTGACAGCATGATAATGGGAATTTCCTTATACCGCTTTATTTTACGAATAGCATCCGCCGCTTCATAACCGGACATGATCGGCATCATTGCATCAAGAATGATAAGGTCGGGTTCAATATCCTGAACACGCTCTACGGCATTTTTGCCGTTTGTAACAGCCATGACTTCATATTGTGCTTCTAAAATTAACGTTAATGCCTGCAAAATATCCGGGTCATCATCGGCTATTAGAATTCGTTGTCGTAATGCATAAGGACTGTTCGTCATGGACCTTCCTCAATTTTGTTTGATTAAAAATGAATGAAAATGAGTATACGCTGACATGAGAATGTCGTCAAGTAAATTTATGATTATCCATACCGAATCGCCGCGTGATATTCCTGAAGAGATCGAACATTCAGTTCACCGGAGAGAATCGATTCAATCCCGTCAATCGCTGCGGAAGCCGCAGCAATAGTTGTAATCACGGGCACGGAATGGGTAATGGCATTCTGTCGAATAGCCTTTTCATCGTATTGGGATGTAGCACCTAGGGGGGTGTTGATAATTAATTGGATCTCACCTTTGCAAATCGCATCAACTACGTTCGGCACCCCCTCATTTACTTTTAAGACCATAGTAGTATCCACGTTATTTTCCTTAAAAAATTGAGTTGTTCCACGAGTGGCAAGGATACGAAATCCTTTGTCTTTCAATCGGCGGGCGATACTCAAAATTTTCTTTTTGTCTTTATCATTAACGCTGATAAATACTGTACCCGAATGGGGAAGGGTGGATGACGCTGCCATTTGAGATTTTGCGAAAGCGTTGCCAAATTGCATATCCAATCCCATGACTTCGCCGGTAGATTTCATTTCCGGTCCCAGTAAAATATCCACGCCGGGGAATTTAACGAAAGGCAACACAGCTTCTTTGACGGATAGATGATCGAAAGAGGGTTCTTTGGTGAATCCGCATTCCGCCAAGGTTTTTCCAGTCATTACACGAGCGGCTATTTTGGCTAACGGAACACCGATTGTTTTACTTACATAGGGTACTGTACGTGAGGCGCGGGGATTGACTTCCAGAACATATACAATCTCATCTTTTATAGCATACTGGATATTCATTAGCCCAATAACTTTTAAAGCAGTTGCAAGGGAATAGGTATGTTCTCGAATCTGTTGTAACACTTTTTCTGACAAGGTATGGGAAGGAATTACACAAGCGCTGTCACCGGAATGAATACCCGCCTGTTCTATATGTTCCATGATCGCTCCGATGACTGTAGTCTTGCCATCACTTACGGCGTCTACATCTACTTCAACGGCGTCATCTAGGAAACGGTCAATGAGAACTGGGTGTTCCGGTGATGCGGAAACGGCTCTTTCCATATATTTCCGGAGTGCAATTTCTTCGTAAACAATTTCCATGGCACGTCCTCCGAGAACGTACGAGGGACGTACGACGACAGGATAACCAATAACGTTGGCAACTTCGATGGCTTCTTCGACTGATCGGGCATTACCATTTGCTGGTGCGGTAATTTTTAATTTATCTAATAATGCGCCAAACCGTTTTCTATCTTCCGCCAAGTCTATAGAGTCCGGTGATGTCCCCAGAATCTTTACGCCCGCTTTTTCCAATGGAACCGCCAGGTTCAAAGGAGTTTGTCCGCCAAACTGGACGATAATTCCTTCCGGTTGTTCCGCTTCAATAATAGTAAGTACATCTTCCCGTGTGAGCGGCTCGAAATATAACCGGTCAGAAATATCGTAATCCGTACTCACGGTTTCCGGATTGCTATTAATCATGATGACTTCAAAACCGTCTTCTCGCAATGCCTGGACTCCGTGAACACAACAATAATCAAACTCAATTCCTTGTCCGATTCTATTGGGACCTCCGCCAAGGATGGCAATTTTTCGCTTTGTACTTGTACGGACTTCACTTTCTGTTTCATACGTCGAATAATAATAAGGTGTGTAAGCCTCAAATTCCGCTGCGCAGGTATCTACAGTTTTAAATGTTGCAAGAATATTCCATTTTTTTCGTAACTGTCGGATCGTTTCTTCGTCTGATTTTAAGAGATACGCCAGTTGCTGGTCGGAAAAACCAAATCGTTTTGCCTCGTACAAAATTTCGCGAGTTATATCTATTAATGTATATTTCTCCAAATCCTTTTCCATCAAAATAATTTCTTCCAGATTTTTCAAGAACCACAAGTCAATGAAAGTATGTTTATTCACGTCTTCAATACTCATCCCATTTCGCAAGGCATGATGGATATAAAATAAACGGTCGGGATTTGGTTTGCGTAATTTATCTATCAATAAATTAGGGTCTATTTTCCCGCGTCCATCTCCACCAAACCCAAATCGGCCGATTTCCAGAGAACGAATTCCTTTCTGCAACGCCTCTTTGAATGTGCGCCCGATGGACATAGTCTCGCCGACGGATTTCATTTGAGTATTTAATGTCGTATCGGCACCCGGAAATTTCTCAAATGTAAAACGTGGAATTTTAACGACACAATAATCAATCGTTGGTTCAAAAGAAGCGGGGGTTTGTTTTGTTATGTCATTGGGAATTTCGTTTAGAGTAAGTCCAATTGCCAATTTGGTGGCGATTTTTGCTATCGGGAATCCGGTTGCTTTGGAGGCCAGGGCAGAACTGCGTGAAACACGAGGATTCATTTCAATAACCACCATCCGTCCATCTTCAGGATTTATTGCGAACTGAATATTGGACCCTCCGGTTTCGACACCAATTTCCCGGATAACAGCGGCTCCTGCATCGCGCATTCTCTGGTATTCTTTATCCGTCAAGGTTTGTGCCGGTGCCACGGTAATACTATCCCCCGTGTGAACACCCATAGGATCGAAATTCTCGATGGAACAAATCACCACGTAATTGTCCATTCGGTCCCGCATGACTTCCAATTCAAATTCTTTCCAACCGATCACGGATTCTTCCAACAGTATTTCATGGATGGGACTGTTCACAAGACCCCATTCTACCATTTTCTGAAATTCATTCGGTTGGTAGGCAATTCCACTGCCGGTTCCGCCCAACGTAAACGAAGGTCGAATAATAACTGGAAATCCAAGCATTCCAATGGCGGCTTGAGCTTCTTCAATCGAATATACCAGAGCGCTTTTCGGAACTTCCAAACCAATTCGTTCCATCGCTTGCTTGAAGAGCCGTCGGTCTTCTGCTTTTTTAATAGCTTCAATCTTTGCCCCAATAAGTTCTACATGATATTTATCGAGTATTCCTCGATTGGCTAATTCAACGGAGGTGTTGAGCCCTGTTTGTCCACCCAATGTAGGCAACAATGCGTCAGGTTTTTCTCTCTCAATGATTTTCTGCACTATCTCCGGGGTAATCGGTTCAATATATGTCCGGTTTCCGATCGTTGGATCGGTCATAATCGTCGCCGGATTACTATTAATTAGCACAACTTCATACCCCTCTTCACGCAGGGCTTTGCACCCTTGCGTACCGGAATAATCAAATTCGCAAGCTTGCCCTATAATGATGGGCCCTGACCCGATGATAAGAATTTTATGAAGGTCTGTTCTCTTGGGCATAAGTGAATTTTATATTGATAGGAATCCCTCGCGGGACGAAGGACTTTTCAACGAAAGAGTCCCCCCATTGGATTAGGCACTTGTGGATATACGAGATTTTGCTATGTCCATATAATTCTGAAAAAAGGCAAGTAATGTAAATAATATAAAACCAAAGATTCCCGCTGAAACAGTTCCAATTAACCTTTTGGGGCCTATTTTCTTTTCAGGAGGGACCGCGCGAGACGCAATCTTAATATCATCGCTTTGTGCCACGCCGCTTTGCAGAGTATTTTCCAGTTTAGCTTTTTCGATTTCCGCTTCTTCTTTCCGTTTGGCCAGGAGAATAAACTTACTTTGCAGTGTGGCGACGGTTCGTTCCAATTCCGCCGTTTTTGTTTCTACCCGGGACACTTCATTTTCCAAACCGGTGATATCTCTTTTCAATTCTCCAGTCTTTTTTGTCAATTCCCCTTTTCTGGCAATTGCACCCGCCAGTTCGGCTTTCACAGATTCTCCGGCTTTTTCTTTGGCTTCCAATTCTTTGATTCGCAACTCGATATCCTGCAATTGTCCTTCGTACCCAATCAAGTGGTTCGATTCCAGCAAGCCGGTAGAGGAGGGGTTATCTACCCGCATTGTGGCTTGGTTGTTTGATTCCGCCCATTCTTTTTGTTTCAACATTTCTACCATATTTTCCTGCGGTAAATTAACATTCCCAGATTCCGGAGAAACGAGATACCCGGAAAGCAAACTCCGGGTGGAACCCAACCGTTGTTTCGTATTCATTAATTCTTCACTTAATTTGGATAATTCCGCTTGACTGGTTTTTAGTTGTGTTTCAGTTGAGGCGTATTCCGATTCAATAAATTGATAGGTCTGCGAAGAAACTGTTTGAGTTAGTTCATTATATCGCTCGATAAATAATTCCGCCCAGAGATTGGCCAGTTTGGCCGCGTCTTTACCGGTATTGGCTTCGGCGTATAATTCGATAATCGGCGAATAGGATTTGCGGATATTGGTATCTTCTTCAATCAGCAATTTCACTTCCAATTGTTTGATAAAATCATCCAGTTTAACGGTTTTTTCCCAACCCATTTTTTCACGTACTGCCGCGAGTAAATCCCGGGATTCCAGCAAATTCTGCAAGGAAACCATTGTCAATGCGTTGGAAGTGACATCCGTACCGAATTTCTGAAATCTCGGTGCGATATTCAAAAGGGTGGCTTTCGCTTCATACACATTTTTGCAATAACCCCAAAAATAAGCCACGGCAATGACGAGGATAACGGCTGTTCCCGTCAGGATAAACCGTAATTTCCTTTGGATAACGCGGATATAATCTATCAGTTGTATTTGTATTTCGTCCGGCATATTATGATTCCATTCTAAGTAAATAAGGTCGGATTATTTTTGACCCACGTATACAATTTTTCAATTCCTTCTTCCACACTGATTTTCGGTTTCCAGTCGAGTTCTTTTTGTACCTTCCGGGTATCGCTGATATACACTTTTTGATCCCCAGGCCGCCAGTCTCCCAAAGTAATTTTCGTTTCTCTCCCGGTTAATTTTTTCAATACCGGGTAAAACTCGCGCCAGACCGAGATCGTTTGCGCAGGCCCGCCTCCAATATTGTAAACCTGCCCGGAAGTTCTATCAATTTTGGTAACGGCCTGATTCATGGCTTGGACCAAATCTTCCACAAACAAAATATCTCGCACCTGTTTGCCGTCCCCATAAATAGAAATATCCTTTCCGTGGGCCGCCATAATCACAAAATGCGCTACCCACCCCTGGTCTTCGTTGCCAAACTGCCGTGTCCCATAAATACAGGACATCCGGAATACTACCGTCCGTAAACCGTAAATCCGGCTGTAATCTCTCACATATTGATCCGCCGCTCCTTTGGAACAACCGTAGGGTGAATGAAAATCCAATCCTCTCGATTCCGGCACCCCGTTAGGTAATCCGTCATACTCATAGCGGGTTTCTTTCTCTACCACCTTGACATCTTCCATCCCGCCGTACACTTTATTAGTGGAGGTAAACAAAAGAATCGGATTATTTCCCGATGTTCGCGCCGCTTCCAGAACATTGAGAGTCCCCAATGCGTTCACATCAAAATCCTCTCGCGGGTCAGTCACAGACGTTGTCACTGCCACTTGTGCCGCTAAATGAAAAATCAAATCACGATCTTTCGCAGTTTCGGCGATTTCCGGGTAATGGCGGATATCCCCGTGAATAATTTTAATCTTCTTCCCGTGCTTTTCTGTCAGCCAAACCTCGTTTTTTTTAACTCCTTTGCGGGACAAGTTGTCGAACACCATCACATCGTGTCCTTGGGACGCATAAAAGTCACTCACATGCGACCCAACAAACCCTACCCCTCCGGTCACCAATACTTTCATTTGGATATACACTCTTTCTTGTTATAATTTATGGAAAAATTTAGATTTTCTTTTCTCTTGGACAAATCAAATAACACTATCAACAAGCGCAAGGATTGTCAAGATTAGGTAGTGCGGGGATTGTGAAATAATCGTTTTATAATTAATGAATAAAAATTGACAATTTTAACTTACTAAGTTTATACTTTAGTAGAAGATGTAAAGTGTGTTGATATGCCAATCTGTCGTTATAGTTTTATTTATGAAGGCAAACAATTGTGTGTACTTGAGGAAGATTGTGCACTTAAAGGCCCCGAAGAACAAAAAACGTGCCAAGCAGTTCATGGATTTTACCACTCCTTGACTCCAAATGAAATTAAAGACCGCCAGAAGAAGTTATTTTTCAAACGGGGATACCGCTCCTTACCCGCAACTCTGAAATCTGAAAATTCTCCTCCCGTGATTAAGGAAAGTGAACATCCCAAACAGAACGAACATCCCAAACAGAGCGGACATCCTCAACAGAACGAACATTTCCAACAGATTGCACAATCAAAAGAAAAGTTAAAGAGGTTGAAAATAGTATCTTAAGTACTTTCGATATTGCTATTTGACTTTAATTTTGAGATTCTCCCAATAGATACCAGCAGATCTCCTCAAAGTGGATGCGCCTGTGCTTGCTCATACTTTTTCTCAATTTAATAATCTGACTGATTGACATTCTTTTTTGAATTCACTAGACTTACGCATAGTGATGATAAAGGAACAAAATAGTATAAGAATCCTATTGCCGTGTTTAATTTTCCTTTTGGCGTTTTTTTTGAGGATTTATCAGTTGGACATTATCCCACCGGGGTTATGGTATGACGAGGCGATTCATGGTTTGGATACTTTGCAAATTACCGAACAACACCAATTTCCTATTTTCTTTAATACCGAGAACCATCCACAGGAACCCATGTTCTCTTATATCATCGCGGTTTTCTATAAAATGTTTGGCGTTTCGGCGTATACCTTGCGACTCACATCCGCTATCCTTGGAACCATTACAATCATCCTGTGTTATTTTTTAGTCAAGAGTTGGTTTGATGAACGAATGGCTTTATTAACGACGTTTCTGTTGGCGATTTCCAAATGGCATTTGATTTTCAGCCGGTTATGTTTAAGAACAATTCTCACGCCGCTCTTTTGTATTCTAGTTTTTTATTTTCTTTACGACGGCTTGAAAAAAATCCAGGACACCAAGATGCCGATTCGCCGATTCGCCAATTCATTTCTTCTTTCCGGTTTTTTCCTAGGGCTGGGAATGTATACCTATATTTCTTTTCGACTGGTACCCGTACTTGTTTTCCTATTTATTCTGCACGAATGGTATCATTCAACTCCAAAATCCAAAACCCTGAATTTTAAATCATATTTTTACGGGATGGTATTATTTTATGCGACAGCATTGGTTGTTTTTATCCCTTTACTGATTGATTATATACATAATCCATTTCATTTCTTTGGACGAACGGAGGAGATTTCCCCATTTCAAGGGGGTGTATCCAGCGGAATTCAGTTGATATTTTGGAATACGATAAAAACCATCGGGATGTTTTCCTTTGTGGGCGACCCGGAAGCCAAACACAATAATCCAGGGGAACCGATGTTACCGTGGGGACTCTCGATATTTCTACTCATTGGTTTGATTTATACCTTTCGGAACTGGAAGAAGCTAAAATATCTTATGACTCTTTCCTGGTTCTTATTTTTTCTTTTACCCAGCATATTTTCCGTAGGTGCTCCCAATACGTTACGAACATTAGGCGGGGTTCCTGCCCTTTGTATTCTCATTGCTTTAGGGATAAGAACAACTTATGATGTATTAAACGAGTTCACCTATAAAAGATTTACCATAATTATAAATACTGGGTTAACCATTATTTTATTGTACTCCACCATTCTGGTTTATTATCAATATTTTTATGAATGGGGACGAAGTCCGGAAACGGCTATGCATTTTAATTACAATGAATATTATTTAGGTCAGCAAATCCGTCAATTATCGGGACGTTATGATTTTTATCTCCCGGATGTTCTCGCCAATCAGGAAGTCATTAAATTTGTTTCTCGTCCTGCGAAGTTTTATCCCTATCAAAATGTGGATGATTTGCCTTCCCTCAATGCAAGTCCAAGACCTAAAGTTATTCTCTATTTAAATCCTACACGGTATTCCGTCCCGGATCCTGATTTTGTTGATAAAGTAATTCAACGGTACCCGCATGTACAACCATTTAAGGAGTTGAAAATTTTAGGAGATGTACCCTGGGTTTTGGGTGCAGAAGTGGATTGAGAGCAGACGATGACTGGAAAAGATTTTTTTCATTTTACTAAACTGGAGAAGGCTCTTTTTATTTTTCTTTTTCTGGCATATGTTTTCTTTTTAAACGAATATCCCGGGTGGAACGCCAATACAAGAACGGATTTAGTTTTTGCAGTGGTGGATCAAGGGAAATTGAATATTGATGCGTATTGGGATAACCGATCCTACAAAAATGAATATATTACCCAGGATGTGGCGTTTTATCAGGGACACTATTATTGTGATAAATCTCCCATAATATCCTTCCTGGGTGTTCCAGTCTATTGGTTTTTCGGGACTGTGGCGGATCTTTTCTCCATCCCGTTACCACCGGATGTTGGACGATATCTGATTACGCTTTTTGTGATTAGTCTCCCTTCCACGATTCTAGCGGTTTTGCTGTACCGTTTTCTGGGACTGATTCACCAAAATCCACGAGAGCAATTAATGATAACTTTATTTTATGCTTTAGGGACGATTGCATTTCCTTATTCCTTTTTATTTTTTTCACACCAAGTTGCGGCATTTTTTGTTTTTTTGGGATTTTATTGTCTTTATAAACTCTTAAAACAGGATGTGATGATTTCCGATTCACGGTATAGGTTTTGGATTTTTATTTCAGGCATTTTTATCGGATTGGGTTTTGCGGTAGAACAACCTGCGGGAATCGCCGTAGGCGTGATTACATGTTATTTATTCTCTCAACTAAAACAAAAACGTTTGATTTTCTGGTATATCCTTGGACTCGGAATTCCATTGTTGTTACTCATGTCCTACAATGAGGCTTGTTTTGGAAGTCCGTGGAGTTTGGGGTATCAATATGAACTCGATAAATCTTTCAGCACAAATATGTCCAGAGGATTGATGGGCATTACGTATCCGTCCTGGCAGGCATTATGGGGAATTACTTTGTCGCCCTATCGTGGTTTATTTTTTCTATCACCATTTTTACTTTTTACAATTCCAGGATTCTTCGGATTAATTCGTGAAAAGAAATCCCGACCGGAGGGAATTTCCATTTTGTGTATCGTTGCAGGTTTCATTTATTTTAATATTTCCTACTATGCCTGGTACGGGGGGTGGGGAGTTGGACCACGTCACATTATTCCCATGATTCCTTTTTTAATGATTCCCCTTTATAAAGTTTTCCCTCGATTCCCCAAATGGATTATTTTCGCCGGTATTCTTTCGGTTATTCATCTTTCCTTGATATGTATCACGGAACCGCAACCCCCGGGGGATATTCCATTTCCATTGATTCAATTTACGTTGCCCCGGTTTACGCATTTCATTTTTACCCAGAACATACTCACGGCATTTTTGAAGATATCCCGACTCTTTGCGGTTTTTCTTTGGATTATTTTTCTTGGGGCTGGAATGGTCGTTTTATTCCGATTATCTTCCGTCGGACCCTCCCGTGCAAATTTAGTTGACAACTAACAAATCAAGTGCTACCTTACAGAGAGTCATAGTGAACATTAGGTTTTGTGAGGCGGAACACGAGTAAAGGAGGTTGGTGCCTTATGAAACGAAACAAACATCGGAATGACCAAACCCCTCTGGATCAATTATTTGATGACCCAGAAGAATCATATCCAAATTATAGTTTAAAGGATGAGGACGCGGAACGCCGGATCGCCCAGATGGAAAAGAATATGGACCGGGATGATGTAGAGGATATGGGTTGGGGATTTTATAAGTATTATTAAAAAAGTATTTGTATCCAAAAATTCCACTCATCCATTATTTCCATTTTCTATTGCTATTTTCATTTTTTAAATCACTCCTCTCCCTTGACAATCCGGGATAAGTCACTTAAAATTTCAACACAAAGTGAGAACCTTATTATTAGTCTCACCCACTAAATTCTGGACGTAGCGGAACAAGTCAATGCCTGTTCATAGGAGGAACCATGGCAAAAGTATCGATTAAGAATGTCAGTAAGATATTTCCTGGAGGAGTCAAAGCGGTGGATAATATATCGCTGGATATTCCGGATAAAGAGTTTGTAGTTCTCGTCGGCCCGTCGGGTTGCGGGAAATCTACCACCTTGCGAATGGTCGCGGGACTGGAAGAAATTACTTCCGGTGAAATTTATATTGAAGATAAGCTGGTCAACGATGTCCCGCCCAAAGACCGGGATATTGCCATGGTTTTTCAGAACTATGCGCTTTATCCGCACATGACGGTTTACAAAAATATGGCCTTTGGATTAATGTTGAGGAAATTTCCCAAGGCGGAAATTGAAAAGCGGGTAAAAGACGCGGCAGCGATTCTGGGCATCAGTGAATTACTTGACCGGAAACCGAAAGCATTATCCGGCGGCCAACGCCAGCGGGTTGCTGTCGGACGTGCCATTGTCCGTAAACCTAAAGTATTTTTGTTTGATGAACCGTTATCCAATTTGGATGCCAAAATGCGCGTACAGATGCGTGCGGAGTTGCAGAAACTCAGCCACCAACTTCAAACGACCATGATTTACGTGACCCATGACCAGGTGGAAGCCATGACGATGGGAGATCGAATTGTAGTCATGAAAGATGGAATTATTCATCAAGAGGATACGCCAATTCAATTGTACGATAATCCGAAAAATAAATTTGTGGCCGGCTTTATCGGTTCTCCCCCGATGAATTTTATGGAGGGAAAATTGGAAAAGAAAGACGGCGGATATTATTTTAATGAGGGGATTATTAGCCTGAAATTACCGGATAAAATGTCTTCCAAATTGGGGAATTACAGTGGGCAAGAAGTAACTTTTGGTATTCGTCCGGAAGATATTCGCGACCCATCCATGACTATGCAATCCGATGGCGGCACACAGATATCCGCGAAAATTGAAGTCATTGAACCCATGGGGAACGAGAGCATTATTTATCTGACCACTGGTAAAACCCCGTTTATTGCGCGATTGGATTCACATGTTCCCGCCAAAGAACATGAAATGAAAACACTGGTCATGAATCTTGAAAAGTCTCATATTTTCGATAAACAAAGCGAACAAACGATTGTCTAATTGTCAATAGTTATCGGCTATTAGCTGTCTGCTAATAGCCGATAGATAAAGATCTTCCCATGCGCTGCTTTATCGCCATTTCCTTACTAGATTTCATTCAAAAGAAGTTGGGTGAAATCCAATCCAGTCTAAAGAAATATAATGCCGATATCGGATGGACACGGCCGGAAGGGATACACCTAACCTTAAAGTTCCTGGGAGAAATTTCTGAAGATAAAATCGCTCCTTTGAAAACGATTATGGAGCAAGTGAGTTTTATTCAAAAACCATTTGAAATAGAAATTGGCGGAACGGGGATTTTTCCCGATGCGCGTCGTCCACGAGTTTTTTGGGTAGGGATTACTCAAGGAGTTGAACAAGTTACGGAATTGGCAACTCAACTGAATACCCAAATTTCTGAACTCGGTTTTCCCAAAGAAGAAAGAAAATTTAATCCCCATCTAACTTTAGGCAGAGTCCGCTCTCCCAAAAATCTCCCTGCGGTTACTAATTAGATGTCCCTGAAAAAGTTTCTTTTTTAGATTGTAGGACACAAAGAGGGAACTTTGGGAGAGAGAAAGGAACCTCCCGAGCCGAATTTTCCAAAGGACAAAAAGAAGCTTCCTTAGAAGCTTGCGGATATTGTACCCACATCCGCAGAGGATCGCATTGATGTGATCGCCGTGGGTTCCCTTCAGATAGTTTCGTCCTAACCATCCATCGGTTTTGGCATGTCCGATCACGGGTTCAATCGCACTCCGGCGTTTAATCCATCGAATGACCGATTCTTTGAGTCCGGATAACTTCCACCGACTGAGATGAATCGTAGCCTCTCCCGCATAATCGTGTCCCCGATACCCTTGATCCGCATACACCTCCTGAGCTTGAAAATGTCCCAACCGCTCGGCCTGTTTCAAGGCCTGCTCTAAGGTATGTCCGTCATAGGGATTCCCGTGAAGCGCTTGCATGCCTACAATGAACGGATCTTGAGAAGTCGCTACCACACTCACCTTGCAGCCAAACTCATATTTCTTATGGGCTTTACCTTTGGCGATACATTCCACCTCCGGGGCATGCAAACTATACAGTTTCGGAGAATCCTCTCGCTTTTGCTCCAACAACCTCTGGGCCATGGCTAATTCCGGTCCCAATACCTCCCAGAGTTCCTCCCGGTTTGCCTTCAGGACCTTCCGACCTACATCCCGACTCACCCGTCCCAAGTACACCTTTAACTTCTTCCATTCCTTCTGCGCCTTCTTCCCCTTACGCCCATGGGCATACCGATGATACAAAAATAAACTCTTCTTGGCTTTGCGGGTATAGCTCTGCCGCAGTTCAATCCCTTCCTGGTGGCACAGATTCACCAAGCGTTGCAACATCTTCAGGTACAGTTTCGCATCCGTGGGATAGGTAATTGCTTTCTCCTGCACCGTCGTATCCACATTCGGTTTGGCCAACTGCCTCCGCTTCAAGGCACCCGTCTTCAACCCTGTGGTAATGGTCACCTCTAAGAGCTTCTCCATCTTCTGTTGCTGGATCCGTTTACGCCATTTACTCAATAAGCTGGCATTCAGGAAAAGCTCCCTCTGAAAATACTCAAACCCACAAAAGTATTGCCAGTACGGATTTTCCGCCAAGCGCTCCACGACTTCCTCATCGCTCAAGTGATAGGCATGCTTTAAATAATGGATCCCCACCAGTAATCGAATGGGTTTGCAGGGACGTCCGAAATCCGGACAATAACACCCCGCAAAGGCGGCCTCCAGTTCTCCCCATTCCATCTGATGGGCCAGTTGAATTAACGGATGGCGGGGATTACACAGACTTTTTAATTCTCCACTAAATAAATTCTCTTGTGTCGTATCGGTCAATGGAATCACTCTAAATCCTCCAGATATTTGTATTTATTTCAATATACCTGGTGATTTTAACATGGCGAGAAAATCATTTCTATCCCATCTTTATTGTTCTATTTCCCTTTTTCAAGGACGACTAATTATTTTCTGGAACAATCCAATTTTCGTCTTGGAAAAATATCTGCTGAGCATATTACTTTATACCAAAGTATCCTGAAACCCACAGGCGCGGAATATAGGATTTTGTATGAAAGCAGTTTCCTTAAGTGAACTCAGTGGCGGATTCATGGGAAAGTTTAAGATTTAAATTTTGTAGCAATAAGAATATCAATATCAATTGTAATATCCATTGCAGAAATTACGATGTATTTTTCTCCGGCGTTAACAGGACAAATTGTGTACCGCCAAATTGATCTGTAAACTGAATCAACAATTCATTGTCCTTGAGTTTATATTCTGATTTTAATTCAGTCCGAACCTCGTTGATGACTTTTGATAGATTGTTCGTTCTAGTGTTGTTGGAAGAAAACCAAAAGATAAGCTCACGAAGGAATTCTCTAACGATCTCACTCGAACTCGCAAAAATCCCGATGCGCGTTATTGTTTCCTCCTTACCGAATTCTACTTCTGCAAAGTACATCCCCCTGTGTAACCCTTCTTGTATAAGAACGGGTTCAGGTACCACCGCTGTAAGGCATTTAGTTCCATCAGAAAAGAAGAAGTCTTGGGCGTCCGTTGATCCATTCTGACGCGGGAATGGTTTAATAGTAATATTTGGATTGATCTTATTCTGCTGGATTCGAACCGATGAATCAAAGGCTTCAATCATATTCATATTAGAGAAATCTTTCATATCGAGATAAATGGTATTTATGGTAGTTACAGAATCAAACCGTTTATTGATCTTGCGTACTAATTCCGGAATATCGTTACCCTCATATATAGGATTGTCCACTCCAGCAGATTCAATGTATATTGGAAAATTATCTAAAAAAAGGGTAATAGTCAACAGTTTAAAATCATCGCTAATGGTATTAATGTTTTCAAGTCTTTGGTTGTTAGTAGGCTGGATTGGAGGAGTGGGTTGGATTATCGCAGTGGTGGTTGGGGTTGGAGTAATGGATTCGTCTGAAGGCATCGATTCGTTTAGAGGTATCTTGAGGGAAGTAAAAGGATTCCATGTATCCAAGGTTTGAGTAAAGGGTTGGGTTGAAGAAATAGAAGGCAAGATTGGGCTTTGCGCTGATGCGACATTTACAGTTAGTAACACAAGAATACTGTAGGTTACCATCAATATTATTTTTATCAGATACCATTTTTGCATTTTATTTTTGATTATCATAATATTATCCTTCCTTTAGGTAGTGGATACATCAACCATTGACATAGAAATGTCCGATTTGGGTATTTCTATAAGATAATTCCATTTTATGGATGAATCGAGAGCAAAATATGTTTCTTTAGTCTCTGTTATCAAAAATAATCGCTTTGTAGTATTCGCTGCGATAAATTCTTCGGGATATTTAATATTATTATCTTTTAGGATAAATGAGATATGTTTTAATTGATAGTTGTTGATGATCCCTGAAGCATCCTTTGTTCCAGCATTTTGAGCCAACCACGCCGATAAGGGAAACAGACAAATTAATAAAGCTATCTTAGGTTCTATTCGATTACCCCACTTATTAGATAGAAACGCAAAACAAATTAATAATCCTAAAATAATTAACCCTGTAACCCACAGTAATCCAATTAATGGGTTGAAAGAGTAAGTGATATAGTTGTAAATTGGTATATCCATTACATTCCCAGAAATCCCAAATGTATTATAATAAGTACGAATATAGACAAAACCGATAAAATACAAATATACTGCAGTACCGAATGCTATATCTCTAAGTATTGGCAATATGCTGCTTGGGGAAACATCTGGGTTTGGATGGTGCTTTTTGGAAAATTTCTTTCTGAATACCCGCATATTTCTCACTTCGTTTCTAGAACTCAAAGTTTACTATTTTCTTAAATTTCTTAAAATAAGAATCCAGTAATCAGTCTATAGATTTCATCATGGAATAAATCAGAATGATGGCCGACAATTGGGGAACCTAATGCCGGGTATGCTTGATGTAATTGGGTTAAATCAGCTACAAACAGTCGAGTGTTTGTATTTGCGGGAGTAGTCCACGCAAATTTTGGATATACTGTAATTGGAGTTAAAGGAACCTTGCCTCCAAATTGAGTGATGACCGCATCTGTTGGCCCTCGACTACCCAATGCAATTCGAGAACCGTGAGCACCGAAAATATTCGCCTTTTCAGCGTCTGGATATATATTTTTTAGTACTAAATCTTCATCTGATTTGGTAATAAGGATTCGTAGATTCGGAAAGCCGCTTGAAATATTACCGTAGGCATCGCCCTTTTCCAAGTGATTATTATCAAAGGCGGCTTGGAGTAGAACAACATTGATCTGAATATTTGCAAGGATTTTTTCTGTATCATCATAATTCAGTATTTCTTGGAGAGCGGCACAGACCACCTTGCATCCAAAACTA
Source organism: uncultured bacterium (assembly GCA_963768165.1). GTDB lineage: Bacteria > UBP4 > UBA4092 > UBA4092 > UBA4092 > CAVYHJ01. Next base: position 432,572 of record CAVYHJ010000003.1, read on the forward strand.
TGTCCTATAAAATGAATCCGTAGAGGTGGTGAATCGTCATTTTTTTTACCATTAGCAATTAATCTTAATAAAGAATAAAGACCATGAATTCCTACGGAATCTGCACGCTTTTCCATGGTATAAAATGATGTTAATTCAAAAAGATTTTCAAAAGAATTTTGGTTTTCGTTTAGCATGGAAGGCCAATGAATTCCTAAACACAGACCGGAGAGTGGAGTCTCTAATTGATTTGAAAGGGTTCTCGCAAATTCAATAGAGAAACGGTTGTATTCACTCATGGCTTGAGCGTCACTGGTCCACCAGCCGTGAGAATAGATAAAGATGTCTGAAAAATTAAATGGAGAGGACAGGGCATCAGACAAACTTGTCTGCAAGTTATCGTCGAGGATAAGCCCATTCTCATTTGTGATGAAGGTAAAAAAGTGTGACATACTACCTCCTTCATTGTATGGTAACCGACAATACGCTCCAAGGTTTCTGTAACCCAAGAGATTTACGGACAGCATATTATGTCACCCAACTTTTTTGTTGTCAAGTTTTTTTTAAGTGTTGGGGAGAGAATTTGAAAACAATGAAATCAGACAAAAGGTTCAAGAGAAAGAATGAAAAAAGTGCTTATTACAAGCCGACAATATTGTTATCTTAATGACAAAAACAGCGAGATAATGTATTATTATAAATACATATAAAACGTGGTGTATTTGTAAGATATATTGATTTTATTATAGATAATTAGATTAGAAACCATGATTATATTCTGGCACGGTATTTGTGTATATTTTTTGGAAAACTATCATGAAAGCTAATGAGTTTGACGCTTATGTAAGGTTTCGTTATAGTAAATGACGCTAATCCTTCTTGTGTTATAATTCAAGAGGGGAAAATATGCGTTCTTTACGAATTGTGTTAGCTCAATTAAATCCGACAGTGGGTGATTTGGATGGTAATTTACGGAAATTGCAGGAAAGTTTGCAACATGCCAAGTCACTCAAAGCTGATATTCTAGCGTTTCCTGAATTAGTGATTACCGGGTATCCGCCGGAAGATTTATTATTAAAACCTCAGTTTATTGACGACAATTTAAAAATACTGGATAAATTTGTAAAAGAGGTAACGGATTTGGTAGCCGTAGTTGGTTTTATTGACAAGAAAGACGATATCTACGATGCTGCTGCTGTTATTTACGACAAAAAAATCAAAGGAATCTATCATAAAATGTATTTGCCTAATTACGGTGTATTTGATGAAAATCGTTATTTTGCTCCCGGAACGGAGCAATCGGTTTACCATTGGGGAGATATCAAATTGGGTATAAATGTTTGTGAAGATATTTGGTATGCCGACGGTCCGGCTTCCATTCAATCCTTTAACGGCGCGGAATTGTTAGTCAATATCAGTGCTTCCCCTTATCATCGTGGAAAAGGGAAGGTTCGCGAACAAATGATGATGACTCGCGCGGGAGATAATGGCGTTTTCGTTGCTTATTGCAACCAGGTCGGAGGCCAGGATGAACTGGTCTTTGACGGACATAGCCTGCTTTGCGGCCCCCAAGGGAATCTAATCGCGTCGGGAAAATCTTTTGCAGAAGATTTCAAGGTTTGCGATATTGATTTGGATGATGTCCAGAGAACTCAATTGCACAATCCTTTGCGGAGAAAACAAAAAAAGAATATTCAGGACAAAAATTCTTCAGTTAAAAATATTGTCATTTCCAAAACCAGAAAAAGTACCGCCAAACCCGCGCTTCCGAAAATTGAAAATTTATCGTTAGACCCGGTTCAAGAAGTCTACGAAGGTTTGAAATTGGGAGTCAAAGATTATGTCTCTAAAAATGGATTTGGAAAAGTCGTGATTGGATTAAGCGGGGGAATCGATTCCGCGCTGGTCGCGGTTCTTGCGGTGGACGCGCTGGGGAAAGAAAATGTTACCGGCGTTTTCATGCCATCGGAATTTAATTCCCAAGACAGTTTGGAAGATGCCGAACAATTGGCCAAGAATCTGGGAATCCGATTTCTGAATATAAGTATTACCAAACCATTTTCCGAATATCTGAAAATTCTTTCGGGACCTTTTGAAAACAAACCGCGCGATGTGACAGAAGAAAATCTGCAAGCCAGGATTCGCGGGAATCTTTTAATGGCATTATCCAATAAATTCGGTTGTTTGGTTTTAACAACCGGAAATAAATCCGAAATGAGTACCGGTTACGCGACGCTCTATGGAGATATGGCAGGCGGGTTTGCGGTTATCAAAGACGTGCCCAAAACATTAGTTTATGAATTGGCAAATTATATCAATCGAGAAGCAAAAACCAATCGAATACTGGAACGGGTCATCACCAAGGAGCCGACAGCGGAATTGCGTCCCAATCAAAAGGATACCGATTCTCTGCCGCCTTATGATGTTCTCGATCCTATATTAAAAGCTTACGTAGAGGAGGATAAAAGTTATCGAGAGATCGTTGAACAAGGTTTTGATAAAGACACAGTCAGAAAAGTGATTCGACTGGTGGATACTAGCGAATATAAACGGCGGCAGGCTCCACCGGGGATTAAAATAACGCCGAGAGCATTCGGGAAAGATCGCCGGATGCCCATTACCAATAGATATAAAGGTCTTTAATTCTACAATAACAATATACCCATAAGGAGGAAATATAAATGACACCGAAAGAGGTCATTGAGTTAGCAAAAAAGAAAGGCATACAGTTTATTGATTTACGTTTTATTGATTTGCCCGGCGTGCAACAACATTTTTCCATGCCGGTAAAATATCTGGATGAAGAATTGTTCTCGGAAGGCGCGGGGTTTGACGGTTCATCCATCCGCGGGTTCCAGGAAATTCAAGAATCAGATATGTTACTCATGCCCGACCCGGATACCGCGATGGTAGATCCGGTTTTGGAAGTCCCAACATTAAGTTTGATTTGTAATGTAAAAGACCCCATCACCCATCAGCCGTACAGCCGTGACCCGCGTTACATTTCTCAGAAAGCGGAAGCCTATTTGAAAGAAACGGGAATTGGCGATACCAGTTTCTGGGGGCCGGAATTGGAATTTTATGTATTCAACGATGTGCGGTTTGACCAGAACCAACATGAAGGATATTACTTTCTCGATTCCAAGGAAGCTGCCTGGAATACGGGAAAAGACGAGAAACCCAATCTCGGCCACAAGCCGCGGTACAAAGAAGGTTATTTCCCGGTTCCACCGGTAGATTCTTTGCAGGATTTCCGTTCCAAAATTGTGCTTAAATTAATGGAATACGGGATCGACATCGAAGTCCATCACCATGAAGTCGGTACTTCCGGTCAGGGTGAAATTGACATGAAATACGGTCCTTTGGTGAAACAAGCGGACAACGTCATGTATTATAAGTACATTTTGAAAAACATGGCGGTGAAAAATAATATGTCCATCACCTTCATGCCCAAACCAGTTTTCATGGATAACGGTTCAGGTATGCATGTCCATCAATCCATTTGGAAAAAAGGGAAAAATCAATTCTTTAGTCCCAAAGGATACGCCCAGTTATCGGAAACCGCCTTGCACTATATCGGCGGTCTTTTGAAACACGGGCCTTCGTTACTTGCGTTTCTTGCGCCGACCACCAATTCCTATCGCCGGTTGGTACCGGGTTATGAAGCGCCGATTAACCTGGTCTATAGCCAGCGCAATCGTTCTGCTTGTTGCCGTATCCCCATGTACTCCCGCTCGGAAAAAGCCAAACGGCTGGAATTCCGTTGTCCAGACCCCAGCGCCAATCCGTATCTCGCTTTCCCCGCCATGTTGATGGCAGGATTGGACGGAGTTATCAATAAGATTGATCCGGGTCAGCCGATGGATAAGGATATTTACAGTCTTCCGCCGGAAGAAGCCAAGAACATCAAATCGGTTCCGGGTTCCCTCGAAGCGGTGCTTGATGCTCTCGAAAAAGATCACAAATATCTACTTGTCGGCGATGTCTTCACCGAAGATGTCATCAGTACGTGGATTGAATACAAACGGAAACGCGAAGTGGATGCCATTCGTCTCCGTCCGCATCCCTACGAATTCTACATGTATTACGATATTTAATTGGTTTAGAATTTGTCTTGAATACGATGCGTCCCGATGGCAAGTCGGGACGCATTTTTTATTTTTCTACCCCAATAACGATAGGTCGGGTGACGCGACAGCGATAAGAAAAGTATTGAATCGGAGAACCGATAGGTGTATAATTCTGTTTCAATGAACAGGCGAGATCAAACTCAAAAAGGAGAAAGTAAAATGTTTTCCAAACGTCAAACTTGTCATTATGAGCGAAGAGAAGTAATCTTATTTTTCATCGTGACATCCATTCTTTTTCTCTCATTAACCCACCAAACGCAGGCGCAGAGTTGGAATGAACTTTTTCCGAGTCCCGATTTTACATATGGTCTCCCGACCACGCGATTGGGCCATACTGCCGTCTACGATACGACCAATAATCGGATGATCCTATTTGGGGGATTTGATAATAGTGGCGATTATCTGAATGATGTGTGGGTACTTAGAAATGCCAATGGACGGGGGGGAACACCCGCTTGGATGCAACTTTCTCCAACACCTGATATGACTCAAACTACCAATGGATACGGGGGATTACCCCCGACACGATATGTTCATTCAGCGGTCTATGATAATGTCAATAATCAGATGACTATATTTGGAGGTGGAGGTAATAATGGTGATTATCTGAATGATGTATGGGTACTCAGTAATGCCAATGGACGGGGGGGGCCATCCGCGTGGACACAACTCTCTCCAACACCTGATTCGACTCAATCTAGCAATGGGTACGGGGGATTACCTTCAACACGCTATGCTCATTCAGCGGTCTATGATACGACCAATAATCTAATGATCCTATTTGGGGGATATGATAATAATGGTAATTATTTGAATGATGTGTGGATGCTCAGTAATGCCAATGGGCTGGATAGTACATCGTCCGCTTGGACACTACTTTCTCCAACACCTGATTCGACTCAATCTGACAACGGGTACGGAGGGTTACCCTTAACACGATATTCTCATTCTGCGGTCTATGATAATACCAATAGTCGGATGATTATCTTTGGGGGAGAAGATAGTAATGGTGATTATCTAAATGATGTATGGGTGCTCAGTACCGCCAATGGACGGGGGGGACTCCCTCTTGGACACTCCTCTCTCCGACCGGGAGTGCTCCGGCTTCACGCTATGCTCATTCTGCGGTCTATGATGATAAGACCACTAATCGGATGGTCCTATTTGGGGGATTTGATAATAATGATGATTATCTGAATGATGTGTGGGTGCTCAGTACTGCCAATGGACAGGGGGGAACTCCCGCTTGGTCACAAATCTATCCAACACCTGATTTGACTCAAACTACCAATGGATACGGGGGATTACCTCCAACACGCTACGTTCATTCTGCGGTCTATGATAATACCAATAATCGGATGATTATCTTTGGTGGATTGGATAATAATGGTGATTCTCTGAATGATGTATGGGTGCTCAGTAATGCGGATAAGTTATTTGCGCCCGAAGCTGAATTTTATGGAACACCTACCAGCGGAATCGGTCCGTTGCCGGTTAGTTTTGTGGATACTTCTTTGAATAATCCAACCAGTTGGAATTGGAATTTCGGAGACGGAATAACCACGGGTTTTACCTTGTCTTCTACGACCACTCATATCTATGGGACGGCGGCTGTCTCGACGACCTATACCGTTCAATTGATTGTCAGTAATCAATATGGTACCAGCACTTCTACGCAGGCCAACTATATCAGTGTAACCGAGCCGGGACCGAATGCTTTATTTTCCGGCACGCCCTTGTCGGGATACGGCCCTTTGACGGTTTATTTTTCAGATAGTTCGTATGATTTATATGGCAGTAGTACGGCTTGGGCTTGGGATTTTGGAGATGGTTCCACCAGCAATATTCAGAATCCGATTCATGTTTATGGTACGGTATCGGCTTCGACCGCGTACACAGTAGAGTTGGTAGTAACCACGAATTTTGGCACCAGCACTTCTACACAAGCCGACTATATCAGTGTGACCGAGCCGGAACCGAGTGCTTCATTTTCCGGCACGCCATTGTCAGGATACGGCCCTTTGACAGTTTATTTTTCGGATAGTTCGTATAATTTATATGGCGATAGTACGGCTTGGGCTTGGGATTTTGGAGATGGTTCCACCAGCGATATGCAGAATCCGATTTATGTTTACGGTTCGGTATCGGCTTCGACCGCATACACGGTAGAGTTGATAGTAACCACCGATTTCGGCACCAGTACGGCGATTCGAATCAATTATATCCAGGTAAATTCGCAACCGGCAGTGGAAGATTGGAAGTTGTATTCTACAGAATTGGATAATTCGCCGATTTACTTGCGCCGGGATTAATTCATTCCTTAGTTTGAAAATATGAAACGATGCGTCCCGACTCTCAAGTCGGGACGCATTTTTTATTATTACCCCTTTCCCATCATCTGCGAAACGGTCTTAATGACCAGGAATGACGTCAGGCTTGCTGACTCCGGTTCTCGTAATCTTCTTTTACTTTATCCAATTTTCTTTACTTTTCCAATATACAAGGAATGACGCAAGAAGTGGGTTAATTGTTCAATTTTAATGCGTCGGAAATTTGAACGTTCTTCACGGTATTCCCGATGCTTGCCTTCCTATTTCCAGTATAAGTATATATTAATCTTGAACTAGAAATGATACAATAACCCGAATCGAAATTTGCAGATATATTAAAATTTATAAAAATATTTTATAGCAAGGATATGGTTATGAATTTTTGTAAGAGAAATTTTAAAATTCTACTTATTCTGACCTTTTGTTTAATAGCTATACAATCTTGCACTGTCAAGGAGAAAATTCCAGAGAAAAGTACTTCGTCCGAGATAGTTCATTTTGAATATACGGATGAAGGAAATATTATAGTTCCAGTGAAAATTAATGGACATTCACCCCAAAAGTTTCTCTTTGATACAGGTGGGAGTGCATCCCATATAGACGAGTCCCTTGTTACAATGTTTAATCTTTATAATTATACAACTACCTATGGGGCCAATACCAAAAACCCTCAGAAGATTACTTACGCAGGTCTAGAATCTCTGGGATTCAATCATTTTTCCATTACCAGCACCTTGGTTTTTGTGTATAAATTATCCAATGTAAGATCATTACAAATGTATAACATTAAAGGAATTTTAGTGGGCGATTTCCCAAAGGAATATATCCTTAAGTTCGATTTTATTGGAAAAACTATTGAGATTTGGAGTCCGGAATCAACAAAGTTTTCCTCTTCCTTTACCCAAGCGACTACAGGGATGCAAAGGATTGATTTAATTTTTCACGACAATATACCCTACTTCAATACCAATATAAACACATTATCTCCCATATTATTTCGAATAGATTTTGGTCTGGATCGTGGAATTTATTTGAATGAAAATTATGCCAGAAAAAATCATCTGTTTACCAAAGAAAGTAAACAAATAAAAATGGTGCATACAAGTCTTGCCGGAGTCATTGATAGAATTCAGACGCGAATAGATTCAATTCAAATAGGTGAATACAAAATTCCCGATTTGATATCTACCATTGCGCCGGTAATGCCCAACGATCAACCCTTTGGAGTTGAAACGGGACTTATCGGGATGGCGGCTTTAAAGCGGTTTGACTTGATATTGGACTTTCCTCATTCCGCTCTTTATTTAAAAAAGAATGCATTGTTTTCTCAAAAAGAAGAAGTTTTTATGTTGGGAACAATTTTAAATTTCTATGAGGGAGGGACTGTGGAAATCAATGAAGTATTGCCGGGCACTACGGCAATGGAATTAGGATTACAAAAAGGGGATGAAATAATATCAATTAATAATAAACCCGTTAAAGATATTGGTGGAGATGAAGTAAACGCCATTTTCATGGGATATCGACAACATCAATTTACGGTGCAGGTGAAAAGGAAAGGGAAAATACAAAATTATTCTGTTCAATTGAAACCTATCCTATAATTTTCTATGTTGGTAACTTGGGTGTTTTTTGCGTCAGCAATGATAAATTTTCCATTTCCCGACACCTTCTATGACACTTCAATAGATTCTTCAGTTTCAGTAATGACAAAAAAATAGGGGTGGGTCAGAGACCCGCCCCTACATGAATTATTGAAGTTGGAGAGACATCCCGGTTTTCTGTAATAAGGTATCCTGCAACTTGGCATTGAACTTGGCGATGTCTTCCATCAGTGTGGCGCATGTGGCGATTATTACTACAATGTGATCTTCAGCGAGTACGTCCAACGAATACTCCATTCCATCCAACACCCGCATGGCTTGATTCAATCCTCCCAATTGCCAGACGACATTCTGTACGTCGTGCTCCAAATCCATTATATCCTGTGGCACATTCGGGAGTAAAACCCCTCTTTTATGTTTTTTTTCCCCCGATTTCGGTTCCGGATTATTGCGTCTGGATTGTTCCTCAATCGCCTTGCGATAATGGATTTCTCCAGACTCAAGTTTACCTTTCAAATCTTCATCTAACCCTTTTAATTGCAAGAAGGCATATATGTCGCTTGTATGTTTTTTGAATATTCTTGCGGCCTCTTCAAAAAAACTTTCTGCAGTTGCAGAAAGTTTTTCTTCCTCGCTAGGGCGACCATTCTTTATAGGTCCATGAATCTGTTCCCACAAGCGTTTTCGTTGGATGAGTAATTCGCTAATCTCCAAGGGATTAAAGTCTTTTCGTTTCATGTTCTCCTCCATCGAGAGATCGAATTGTTCCAAGGTGTCCTTGGGTTGGAGAACGGTAATGGGGACTTCCATCCAACCCAACGCCTCCGCCACTTTCATTCTTCGATACCCGGCAATCAATTCATATTGCGGATGGGCACCTATACCCAAGTCCCTGACGACAATGGGATGAATCATCCCATAGGTTTGCAGAGTTTGTTTCAACTCCTCCTGATTCCCCGGATCAATCCGGTGACTGGTCGAGACCAAAATCTCGCTAATCTTTGCTTTCATAAACCTTTCCTCCTTTAGGATTGGTAGAGACGTAACATGTTACGTCTCTACGTTAAATGGTAAGGATTAGTTTATGCCTCCAATTTTCAACCCACTGTTCACTCCATCATGGAAATGGTAAGCACTCAACTTGGTTCGCTCTTGTAAGCGGAATTGAAAATTTTAATTCCGCTTACAAGACAATTGTTAGTGGGTATTGAATAAAAAAATTTAGTTAGGGGAGAGCGAGGATTTTCTTTACATCCTCTGGGATTCATTCTAAAGTATCTACTTCATGGAAAAGCAGGCACGCCGACATTTTGATTATCTCCGACTTTTTTATGCGTTGAATTTCGCGGGGGTCGGGTGTTTTTGGCCGTATATCACATTGTTCTTTAAACGGATTGGTTTTAATGGCGATAAGATTGGACTATTAACGGCCACCGGTTCGTTGGCATTGCTGATTTCCCAACCTATTTGGGGAATTGTCAGCGATAAAACTAAATCCATCCCACGCCTGTTATCTTTTGCTGCCATTGTGGCCATGGGCGCAGTTTTGTTGTTTTTGATTTCAAATCAATTTTGGGAATTCATGGTATTAATGGCTGTTTTTAGTTTCTTTTCTTACGCGATTATTCCCCTTGCCGATACCTTAAGCATGGGTTTTGTCAATCAACACAAATTAAATTTTGGACAAATCCGGATGTGGGGTTCCCTGGGATATTGCATTGTAGTCGTGATTGTTGGACAGATTGCCACGTACCCGGGATTAGGAAGAATGTATCATTATTTTCATCCGAATTTATCTGCGGCTATGACAAGAGAATTGAGTGGATTGCCGGTCTGTTTTCTGGCGTATGCTGTAATGATATTAGCTGCATTTTTGGTTACGTTACGGCTACCCAAATATTCTCCCAAATCTTCTTTTAGTTTTGGAGGAGGGGTTACCGATCTTTTAAAAAACGGGAGATTTGCCGCTTTTCTTTTTTGCGTTTTTTTACTTCAGGCCACTACGTCCGCAAACACAAACTATTACGGGCTATATATTGACCATCTGCATGGACAGACCGGATTAATCGGATTGGCCATGACTATTTCCGCAACCAGTGAAATCCCCGTATTTCTTTTTGCATCGAGAATTTTTCGACGATTTAATTCACTGCATTTACTGGCGGCTGCCGGATTTGCCGGCGCAATACGCTGGTATTTATGTACATTGATATCCAATCCGGTCACCGCGTTATGGCTTCAACCGTTTCATGCCATAAATTTCGGATGTTTTTATTTGGGTGCGGTGCATTTTGTGGATGAGGAAACTCCTCATGAATGGAAAACCACGGGGCAAACTCTTTTTTGGGCGGTAGGTTATGGACTCGCGGCTATCGCGGGTAACTATTTGGGAGGGCTTATTTATAACGGCTGGGGTGTTATTACTCTTTTCCGCATCGGCGCGGTCATTGCAGGAGTTTCCGGATTATTATTTTATCTCATGGATAAATTTTCAAAACACCGGAAGTAAAAATTGACGCACGCTCCTAATTTCAATAAACTGTATTGATAAGTTAATCTTAATTTTCTCTCAAAGAAAGGATTCTATATGACCCAGATTGAACTATTGCAAGAAATAGTTAAAGAAACTCCGTCAAAAATTGTTTATTTAATCATGGATGGATTAGGTGGACTCCCGACTGAAAAATCCGAATTAACCGAGCTGGAAGTTGCCAAGACTCCCAATCTAAATAAATTAGCATACAATTCGAGTCTTGGATTAAGTATTCCTGTTTTTCCAGGTATCACGCCAGGTTCCGGGCCGGGGCATCTTGGTTTGTTCGGATATAATCCAATGGAATACTTGATTGGTCGTGGTGCGTTATCTGCCGCCGGTGTGGGATTTAAACAGGGGAAAGAGGATTTGGCGGCGCGGATTAATTTCTGCACGGTGGATGGTAAAGGAAATGTCACGGACCGGCGCGCGGGTCGAATTCCGACAGACCTATGTATTAAACTTTGCAAGAAATTATCGGGAATTAAAATCAAAGGCGCGGAAATTTTTGTATTGCCGGAACGGGAACATCGGGCGGTCGTTATTTTTCGCTCCAAAGGATTGTCAGATAAATTATCTGATACAGACCCGCAAAAAACCGGTGTCGCACCGAAAAAAGTAACAGCATTGGATGCTAAATCAAAAAAAGCGGCAACTCTCGTGTCTGAGTTTATTAAAAAAGCCGCACAGGTATTGAAAGATGACCATCCTGCCAATATGATTCTATTGCGCGGATTCGCCAAGAAACCCGCCTTGCCGCAATTCCCGGAAATTTATAAATTGAAACCGCTGGCGATTGCCGTGTATCCCATGTATAAAGGGTTGGCGCATTTGGCGGGGATGACCGTCTTGGATGGATTAACCACTATCGAAGAACAAATTAAGGCATTGCAAAAGAATTGGAACGACTATACCTTCTTTTTCATTCATTACAAATATACTGACTCGACGGGTGAGGATGGCAATTTCTCAGAGAAAATCAAGAAGATAGAAATCGTGGATTCGTTTATTCCCGAAATCTTAAAATTAAATCCTGATTGCCTGATTGTGACCGGAGATCATTCCACGCCGTCGGCATTGAAAACTCATTCCTGGCATGGGGTACCTTTTATGGTTTATTCCAAATTTGCGCGCCGGGATAAAGCCACTAAATTTTCCGAGTCGGATTGCGCCAAAGGCTCGTTGGGTGTGTTTGAAGCGAAATATACTCTTTCGCTTGCCTTGGCACATGCCGGTAAGCTGGATAAATTTGGAGCGTAGAACTTTAAACTCTAAACTCTAAACCCAAAACTCTAAACATTTTTTAAAATGGCTTGGTTGATAGATTTATTCCAGGGAACCTCAGTTGCCCATACGGTGCTGGTGATTAGCCTTGCTACGGCTTGCGGATTGGCATTGGGAAGTATCCGCGTTTGGGGAATCAGCCTGGGAATTGGCGGAATTCTTTTTGCGGGATTAATCTTTGGTCATTTTAAATTTGTGATCAATGAAGAAGTGCTTGGATTCATTCGAGATTTTGGTTTAATTTTATTTGTCTATTCCATCGGAATTCAAGTCGGTCCCGGATTCTTCGCTTCTCTGCGTAGGGAAGGTTTGCCCTTGAATATTATGGCGGCGTGCGTGGTCATTTTAGGCGCGTTAATGACCGTCTTGTTACATCTTTTTGCAAATATTTCCATGCCGGTTGCTGTGGGAATTTATCCCGGTGCAACCACTAATACTCCCGCGTTGGCTGCCGTAGAGCAAGCATTAAAAGATATAAAAACTTTTCCGCCGGGAATTTTAAAAACACCCGGATTAGGTTTTGCGATTGCGTATCCTTTTGGAATTTTAGGTGTCATCCTGGTAATGATTTTAATTCGTTTGATTTTCCGCATTAACCCCCGCCAGGAAGACGCGGAATTCCGCAAATTGCAAACGAAATCTACGGCTCTTCTCTCCACCATGAATCTGGAAGTGAAAAATCCCAATCTTCATGGACTGCCTCTTGAGAAAATCCCGATGCTGGATAAATTCCAAGTGGTAATTTCAAGAATACATCACGAAGGAATTGTACATGTCGCCCAGCCGGATACCGTTTTACACTTGGGGAATACTCTTCTGGCGGTCGGTCCCAAAGAACAATTGGAGGAATTGCGTTTGATTATCGGGGAACAAAGCAATATGGATTTGAGAGCCGTTCCCAGCAAGATTACCACTAAACGAATCTTGGTGACAAAACGGGAAGTTCTTGGAAAGACTTTGGATGAATTGGATTTTTTACAAGCGCATGATGTCACTATCACCCGTGTAAGCCGTGCCGATATTGAATTCACGCCTACGTCCAATTTTCGTCTACAATTTGGTGATACGGTATTGGCGGTAGGAGAGGAGGGGGCGATTGGCAAAGTTACCCATGAATTGGGGAATTCCTTGAAACAACTAAACCATCCTCAACTCGTTCCGGTTCTTATTGGAATTGCCTTGGGTGTCATTGTTGGAAGTTATCCGTTTTACCTTCCCGGAGTGCCGGCACCGGTACGTTTGGGATTGGCGGGCGGCCCGCTTATTGTAGCGATATTATTGAGCCGGGTAGGGCAAGTCGGCCCTTTGAATTGGTATATGCCTATCAGCGCCAATTTTATGTTGCGGGAGTTGGGAATTTGTCTATTTCTTGTTGCGGTGGGATTAAAAGCCGGAGACCAATTTGTTTATACTCTGGTTCATGGAGGCGGGTTTTATTGGATGGGATGCGCGACATTGATTACGCTAGTTCCTATTTTTATTGTCGGAGTAGTGGCGCGCGCGGTATTTAAATTAAACTATATGTCCCTATGCGGACTTATCACCGGCAGTATGACCATTCCCCCCGCGTTGTCCTATTCCAGTTCCATTGCCGGTTCCGATTCTCCCAATATCGGCTACGCTACCGTCTATCCCCTAGTCATGCTCCTGCGCGTTCTCACCGCCCAACTATTAGTTCTCTTTTTGTCCCATTAACAAAAGATTTTTTTAATCACCATAAGAATTAAATCCGCCGGGAGGGGAATATTCTAGGACAATGATGTTCCGGTTGGGTGCCGATGACTACACCATAGGAACATCCATTAAACGATGTTGAAACCAATACTGCCATGTCTTTCTTGTCGGAACTTTGCAGACGAATTTTAAGGGTATGCAAACCCCTATAATTCCCGGCTATTTCTTTTCAAAACCATGTCTTTAAAATATGTAATTTCTATCTTGGTTTGCCAGTATGGGAACAAAATCCTTGACAATCCCGTCAAATCAACCTATGATGAGTTTTGTAAAAAATCCAAATTATTTTAAGAAGGAGTCGTGAGTATGAAACATTTTAGGAATCCCATTTTAGTATGTGGGTTGGTAGTTGTTTTTGTCGCTGTGATGATTGGATGCGGGACCAATACGGGAGCAAATTCGGGTACAACATCAGTGAACGGGACTTGGTCGGGAAATTATTTAACAACCTCTAGTGCAAGTGGCAATTCCAGTTATTCGGGTACTTTAGTATTAACTTTAGCTGAAACTGGCTCTGCCAGCGTAGTCGGCAACGCATCGGGTTCCATGAATGGGACGTTGAATGGAACATCCACGACCTCTTCCTTTACCGGAGTTCCTGTAAGCGGTACCGTCAGTGGATTAAATGTAAATTTAACGATTTTATTCGGTTCGGCGAATGCCAACGCCACCCTGATAGGAACGGTATCGTCTGATACAACTTCTATGAGTGGAACGTGGGTTGGCGATTTCAGCCAGACAGGATCGGATACGTGTCGAGGGACATGGCAATGCGCCTTGACTTCCACCTCAACGACGTAATTTAAAACAAGTTTCGGGTTTGGAGTTTAGCGTTTAAAGTTTATTACTCCCAACCCGAGACTCTAAATTTGAAACTGTTTTACTGTATCCCACAAAACAATTCATAATCAATCAATTGAGTAATAGTGGGATGGTCTCCACAAACCGGACACTTGGGATTACGAGGAATTTTGATGGTACGAAAATTCATCTTTAAGGCATTATAGGTCAAAAGCTTTCCCACTAACAGGTCTCCGATACTCAATAAATATTTGAGAACTTCGGTCGCTTGAATCACTCCCAGGGTTCCGGCGACTACACCCAAGATTCCCGCTTCCTGACAACTGGGAACCGCACCGGGAGGAGGAGGTTCAGGAAATAGGCAACGGTAACAAGGACCTTTTTTGGGGATGATGGTGGTGGCTTGCCCATCGAATTTGAATATCCCGGCATGAGAGAGTGGTTTGTTTGCCATGACACAGGCATCGTTGACTAGATAGCGAGTGGGAAAATTATCACTGCCATCTATTACAATATCGTACTCTTTAATCACATCGAGAATATTGGCGGAGGTCAGCCGTTCTTTATATTCAATAACATTTATATCACCATTCAGATTTTGTAATTTTTCTTTAGCGGAAGTAGTTTTCGCTCTGCCGATGTCTTTGGTGGAATGGAGAATTTGCCGTTGCAAATTACTCAGTTCTACATTATCAAAATCCACCAATCCTATTGTTCCAACACCTGCTGCTGCCAGATAAAACGCGCTGGGTGAACCCAATCCACCGGTTCCAACGACCAAGACTTTCCCCGCCAATAATTTTTTTTGGCCTTTTCCGCCGACTTCATTCAAAAGAATATGCCGGCTGTAACGTTGTAATTGTTGTTCGGTAAAGTTTGCCATAAGATTGTTTTATCTCGTGTAAAATAAAGAGATTCTTCGCTGCGCTCAGAATGACAAAATGAAGATTAACCCCCCGCAATTGCAGGTATGATAGAGACTTCATCGCCATCATTTACTTTGGTTTTTTCACCTTCCAAGAATCGAATATCCTCTTCGTTGACATAGATGTTCACGAACCGGCGCAATTTGCCATTCTCATCGCAGACCCGTTCCTTGATTCCGGGATATTGCCCGTTCAAATTATTAATTAATTCATCTACAGTTGCACCTGACGATTCCACTTCTGTTTGATTATTGGTTAATTTCTGTAACGGTGTAGGTATACGTACTTTTACCGGCATGGTAATATTCCTTTCTTTAATGATGTAACTTTACGTTGGCTTCGAACGATTCCAGTGATGCTTTTATTTTATCCGGTTTTCCGACACTATCCATTATCGCTTCCTGTGTCTTCAACCCGTTTCCTGTAATGCAAATTACAATTGACTCGTTTTTCGGTATTCGCCCCTGCTCAATCAACTTTTTGGTAACACTTACTGTAACGCCTCCTGCCGTTTCCGTAAAAATCCCTTCAGTTCGTGCAAGCAATTTAATCCCTTCCCGAATTTCATCATCATTGGCTTCTTCTCCCCAACCTCCGCTTTGACGGATGGTATCTAAAGCATAATACCCGTCTGCGGGATTGCCAATGGCGATGGATTTGGCAATGGTGTTGGGTTTCACGGGACGAATTACTTCCTGTTTATTTTTGACGGCCGTGACAATCGGCGAACATCCCTGCGCCTGTGCCACATACATTTTGGTTGTGACCTTCTCAATTAATCCAATTTTCTTGAATTCATTGAGCCCTTTCCAGATTTTGGAAATTAACGAACCTCCTGCCGCGGGGACAATGATATGTTGCGGGGTACGCCAGCCGAATTGTTCGGCAATTTCATATCCATACGTTTTCGACCCTTCGGCATAAAATGGACGGATGTTGATATTCACAAACGCCCAATTGTATTTTGCGCCGATTTCACTGCACAACTTGTTGACATCGTCATAGTTTCCTTCTACCGATACAACTTTGGGCGCGTAGACGAGAGACCCGACCACTTTCCCCAATTCCAAATCAGCGGGTATAAAAACATACGCTTTTAAATCGCCTCTCGCCGCTAATGCTGAAACAGAATTTGCTAGATTACCGGTCGAAGCGCAGGCAATGGTATCGAATCCAAATTCAATGGCTTTGCTGGCGGCCACTGCGACTACCCGGTCTTTAAACGAGAGAGTGGGATAATTGACCGCATCATTCTTAATGTAGAGTTCTTCGACACCCAGTTCTTGGGCTAAACGGCGGGCGCGAATGAAAGGCGTGAATCCAGTATTTAATCCGACTTTGGGTTCACCGTCAATCGGTAATAATTCCCGGTAACGCCAGATATTTGAAGGGCGGGCATGAATTTTTTCTCGCGTGATTTCTTGGGCAATCCGGTCATAGGCATAATCTACTTCCAGAGAACCAAAACAAAATTCGCAGACGTAAATAGGTTCTTTAGGATATTCCCGACCACATTCTCTACATCGTAACCCTTTGACATAGGACATAAACTCATTTACTCCATTCTATTTGGATTTTCAACTACTCTTCCGTCCTAAGGGAAAATGAGAAAACCATTACAAGACGGGAAAGTGTATGTTGAAGTTGATGGCTAATTTCGTTTATCGAAAAATTGTTCCATACTAAAATATCGTTCACCGCGGTCTGGGAATACAGTTACTACAGTCTTTCCTTTACCCAACCTTTTGGCGATTTCCACAGCGGCCACCGCGGCTGCTCCGGAAGAAATACCGACCAAGAGTCCTTCTTCCCTGGCCAATTTCTTGGTCATCTGAAACGCATCGTTATCTTTGACTTTATAAACTTCATCGATAGCATTTTTATTTAATACGGCAGGAATAAATCCGGCGCCGATTCCCTGGATTTTATGCGGCCCCGGTTTCCCACCGGATAATACCGCCGAGTTTGTTGGTTCTACGGCGATAATCTTTACATGCGGCAACCGTTGTTTTAGGATTTCACCCACTCCGGTCAAGGTTCCGCCTGTGCCAACACCTACCACAAAAGCATCCAGTTTTTCGCCCACTTCGTTCAATATTTCCAAAGCGGTGGTCTTCCGATGTATCTCCGGATTCGCTTCATTATTAAACTGTTGTGGCATAAACGCACCGGGTGTTTTGGCAATAATTTCTTCCGCTCTGGAAATAGCTCCCGCCATGCCTTCAACCCCTTTGGTTAACACAATTTCTGCGCCATATGCGGCTAAAATACCACGCCGTTCCAGACTCATGGTTTCCGGCATGGTCAAAATAAGTTTATACCCCTTGACCGCGCAAACCATTGCCAACCCAATTCCTGTATTTCCACTGGTGGGTTCGACAATCACTGATCCGGATCTGATGCTACCCTTATTTTCAGCATCTTCAATCATAGCCAGAGCAATGCGGTCTTTGACTGAACCACCGGGATTTTGGGATTCCAGTTTGGCTAAAACGCGTGCGGAATTAGGACTTCCAGTAATACGTTCCAGCTGGATTAATGGCGTCCTTCCAATAAGTTCCAGGACAGATGAAATAATCAATTTATGCCGCCTCCCATGTAATATAGAAATTCAACCGTATCTTCGCTCGAAAGGATTATTTTATCATATTCTTCCTTTTGCAGGATAGTTCCGTTATGTTCTACCGTCACCAATTCCGGTTTGATTTTACGTTCTTCCAATAAATTTTTAATGGTTTTTCCTTCTGATATTTCTACAGATTCACCATTTAATGTAATTTTGATAGACATGATAACTTCTCGCTATTCGATAACAATCGGATATTCTTCTATTTTACCATCGATAATTCGAAATGCGTGGGCATCGGGATTCGTTCGGTCTTTTAATGAAACGATTATGTAATATGCTTCCGGGTAATACGCCAATCCCACATCGGTGATGGATGGATATGCTGGAGACTCCGGATGAGAATGAAAGATCGCAACCATATCCACACCTTTTTTTCGCATATCCTTGATAGCCGCGAATTGCCCTTTGGGATTCATTAAATACCGTACTTTGGGTGTATCATCAATATTATCAATGAAATACGTATCCGTTACCATCCCATCTTTTCCCCCCAGTATTCCGCACGCTTCATTGGGCAACCCCTTATTCAAATGAGCAATCACCTTTTCCCAGTCTTTTTTCTTTATTTTTACCATTTTAGTACCTTTTCCAACTGGACTTGCAATGAACGAGACTGATCTCGTTCATTGCAACCCCGTTCGAAAATCATACAATATAGGCTAATGCGAACCCAATCTGAGTTGCGAACATCATGCTATACATATGTGTCCAGGATATATGATTTTCGGTGGTTGCCAATTCTTCGGGTTTGCGGACCATGAGATAAATCACATACATTCCCCAGAGGGTCAATATCGTTCCAAGAATCCACAATGCCAGATGATTTCCGGTTAAGATTCCCAGATAAGCGCCTAACGGGATTAATAACCACGGGATAATAAAGGACGGCGAAATCATCCATGCCGCCTTCTTTACTCCATAAATCACCGGCAAGGTCATACACCCGTATCTCCTGTCCCCTTCCATATCCGCGAAATCTTTGGTAGTTGTGGCACCCAATAAAAACAACCCGAATATCGCGCCGATATACCATGCCTCGGTTTTGAAAATAGTCATTCCCGCAGACCATCCAGCTATTTTCAGCAATGTCCCTCGTGGAATGGCAATCGTAATATTCGCCCATATTCCCAATCTCTTTGTCCGAAAGGGCGGAGCGGAATATATGTACGTGGACACCGCCGCGATAAACGCCAGCCAAAAACATTCGTGCCGTCCATCCGGTTGGACTTCCCACGCCAGCCATAACGAAACCAGATAGAGAATCCAGGCATAGATAGTCGCGGATTGAACGGAGATGACTCCCGTACATAAAGGTCGTTTGGGTTTGTTGATTTTATCCAAGGGCAAATCGGTAATTTGATTTAAGACATTGGATGCCGCGTTCAACATTGCCGCCATCAGAGAGCCAATGAGAATAAAATGCAAATCAGGGTACATGGAAAAGACTTCAGTAAACGCTTTTCCCACATGATGCGCCCGCGCACCCACCGCCGTTAGTCCCCCCGACACAAAACCCAACGCCGGTGCCACCAGCGTAAACGGTCTTACAAAATTCCAGTATAGTTTTAGCTTATTCGTCATACTTGACCAATTCTTATCTTTAATTTATAAAATTTACTCCTGCAAATATCCAATACAACAATGGGTAAAAAATAAAAAAGAAAAGAAAAGAAAAGATTCCTCCGAATAAAGTATTAAGAAAATTGGTAATAAATTTATTGATTTTGCCTTTTGATTCCAATAATGAGCCTAATATACTTTCAAGTAAATTTGACAAAAGAGCTCCAAGTATAACCGTTACTGAAAAATAAATTGCTATACTGCTATGTGAAATACTTATTGGATAATTGTTAATAAATAAAAAGAAACAGGTAAAATAAATCAAAGATATTAATAATGCACCTAATATTCCAGTCAAAGTACCGATATAAGAAATTGCCCCTTCTGTTCCTCGTGAGACTTCTCTTAATGGAATTATCGTGAAACATCTCTTACCATATAATTGTCCTAATTCACTCGATACAGTATCAAATGTTCCCGCTGCAAAACTTCCGACAAATGCTATGGTAGAGAAAAAGATTAATCGTTTATCTTTAAATAACAAAATTAAGCATGCAAAAATCACCCCTGCCAAACATTTCGCCAATACATTAGAAATCCCCCTTTGCCCTTCATTCTTCTCCGCCAGACCCATTTCTTTTTTCTTTTGATACCCCCATTTGGTAGCGAGAGTGCCAATCAGAAAAAAGGAAAAGAGAATCACAAACCCCTGCCACCCCATGAACGTATAAATCGGGATACCTACAATCAATCCACCCAGAATTCCTGATTTACTGACCGCTTTAGCGAAATAGGCAAGGACAGCAATAATCCCATTGACAAGAAGGGCTTGAATGAAAAGGTTTATATCTAATGCAGTATTCATATGGTTTTTTGTCATTCTGAGCGCAGCGAAGAATCCCAGTGTTCTACCTGATGCAAAACGACTTTGAGCAGAGATTCTTCGCTGCGCTCAGAATGACAGTATCTGATTAACATTGTTTCTGCACAATGATTTCCCAATCCGTCTCATTGAGTTGTTGTTTCCGCAAAATTTTCTGACCGGCTTCTTCAAAAGACCGGGGAACATCCCGGATAGAAGTGACAGTATTGACCAGGATGCGTAATGTTTCACCAATTTCCATTTCTTCCAATGCTAATTTGGAACGGATATACGGATAGGGACAAAACTCATTCTTGACATCAATTTCCCGGTCAATCTTAATTTCCTGTTCAGCCATACATTATCCTTATGCGATTTTAGGTTTATATTATAACCTTAAACCTTAAACTTATTTATATTGTTCATATGGCATGGGATTCCAGACCCGTTTCTTATATTCTTCCGGTGTCACCAAACGTTCGAGATCAGCCAAAATCTGTTTGGCAATTTCCAATTCTCTCGTAGACTCTGCCTTATCCTGAAACATAAATTGGTCTGGCACATTCTCATCCGCATTCGTTGTCTTTTCTTCCAGCGCAGCGATAAGGTCTTTCTGCCGTGCAATTGCCGCTTCCAGTGCTTCTACCCGTTGACGTTCCGCCAAATCCCGCCGAATATCAAACAGGTACGCAATTTCTTTCACCACATCATCGTACACCTTGTCGGAATTCATGCGTGCATCCAATAATGCCACATCTAAATCATCCAATGTCAATTTCGCTGGATCTAATTTCTCACCGCGCGGATATCCGCCTAAGCGGTGATGGGTCAAATAAAATGGAAATAACCCCTTGACCGTATCTCCCGGAGGACGTGTCGCAACTCCCTTATCATCCGTGCCTTTCGGTTGAATCCCTTGAATAATAATCTGCGCTACTTCCGGTCGAATGACTTCTTTCGGCGGAATATATCCATACCGCAATATATCCTGAATCGCCGTTCCGCTCATGGTAATCTGATATTCTTCCCCGTGCGGACAGGTGTTTTCCGTGGCAATTCCCGCGCAACGTGTACAATAAAACGAATCCTTGATAAATAATGGAGTAATCCCCAATTCTCCCGGTTCATAAGTGTCAAATATTTTCCATGCGTCATATTTATCATAATATCCACCGAACCCGGCATGGTCTCGTCCCACGATAAAATGCGTGCATCCATAATTTCGCCGGATAATCGCATGCATAATAGCCTCGCGCGGTCCCGCATAGGACATAGTCACACGCAAAGGCGCCAACGCTACTTTATTTGCTGGATAATACGTTTTTAACGCA
Source organism: uncultured bacterium (assembly GCA_963768165.1). GTDB lineage: Bacteria > UBP4 > UBA4092 > UBA4092 > UBA4092 > CAVYHJ01. Next base: position 454,275 of record CAVYHJ010000003.1, read on the forward strand.
ATCTCATACGCCTTGATACGATATTCATTGCGGAAATAAGCTTTGCGAGTGGTCTCGACAATCGGATGAATGAATAACCCGTCCAGAATTTCCATTGCGCACTTCTGCAAATATTCATGCCCCCTATGCAATGGATTTGCTGTCTGAAATCCCGCCACGGTCGTCCATTTCCGTTCTTCATAAAATAATTTCCACGTATCCACCGGGTCAAGACGATATTTCTGGAATAATCCCCAATGCTGTTTCTCAATCAGTTCAATCGGCCCTGCTAAAATCACATCTCCCATCCGCCGATACACATAATCCACACCGGGATGTTTCCGCGCCGCCGTTCCGAATGTAAAGGTCGCTCGTTCTTCCCGACTATATCCATATTTCTCCGAGATGTGCATCAATGCCAGCGGTTTATTATCCTGCGCGTCTACCAATGCAATCGTTTCACCCGTCTTAATTTTGGAGATTATTTTCGCGTTCTCTTCTCCCGTCGGTGCCAGCGTAATTGGAATCGTCCACGGCAACCCGTTCGCCAACCGTTTGCAATGCAATACCGATTGATAATCCTTTTCTCCCATGAACCCTTCCAGTGGACTCAACGCGCCAATCGCGATCATTTCTACCATCGCCTGGATATCCTGGTCTATATAAATCTTGGGCAATTTCTCGGCATCTTTATATGCCTTATCCTTTTTGCTCGAATCTAATACTTTATTAATTAATTTCCCGCCCAGCGGAGTGTGTGCTTTGGACATGATGTTTTCTGTCTACCTTTCGTTAAGATATGAGGAGGGTAAACCTGTAGGGTTGTCCCTTCCAGCTTATTTACAAGTTGTTATTCTTTTACAAATTCCAATATATCGAACAAATATACAAAATCAATCCGGCGCTTATTCCGACTGTAAAATTATCATCTATTCCCGTATCCACGGTTTCTATGATTCCGCAAAGAATCGGAGTGATCAATGTCGCACGATGTACTAAACTTATATTTAACGATGTATTTACCCAACACATCCAGAGGGTCGCGCCAATATGGCCCATGACGATAAAGGCAATCAATCCGGCATACGACTTTTGCCGATTCCAGGGCAATTTCCATTTTCCCCATCGCCGACCTATCAAATTCGAAAAACTGTCTCCGAACGCCAATACCGCCCAAGCACCCGCCGCTACTTCTTTCCTGCTCCAGGGACATGCCAATATCAACATCAATATCGTAACAGGATAGGCCACGATTCCCGTTAACGTTTTCTTGGATTTCTCTTGTTCTCGAAATAATTGGGGTGCAATGCGGGGCAAGATGGCAATATTAAATAGAACCGCCGCAACCGCCAATCCGACTGCTTGCCATTTCACTAAATAGGGGAGTAATAAAGCAAACACTCCAACCCCTAAATGTACCCATTGCCGCTTGTCCTCGTTCGTCATGTCCTGTCTTTTTTACCCCATTTATCCTATCGTATCCTCATAAAAATGTCAAGAATACATTGTGTTTACTCTATAATAACATATTCTATTGTATGGTTATTAGTATAGTATACCATGTAACCTTTCTTCTACCCATAAATACATCCAAAATCGACAAAACTGATACTGGACTCTCAGCGAACCCGAAGCGAACGAATACTGGAGAAGAAGCGAAGTTAGTACGGACGTGTTCCGAACACGTCCACACCGTGCTTTGTTAATAATGAGCAATAATCTTGATTAGGCAGGTACTCTTTCCCGTTTTTAAATCTGCAATCTAAAATCTGATATCTACTAATATTTATTATATCCCATCTCAGAAATATGTCAATCCCAAATTTCTCACAAAGCAAGTCTAACCCTCAAAATATTCTTGGTAGTGGGTTTAAGTGTAGGAAAGTTAATAAAGATAGTTTTATTGATTGTTTCAGAAATCTCTACGGATTATTTACCGGTAAAGAAATAATAGCGGTGGTGCCCATACCGGGGGTTGAATCCAAGGTAATGGTTCCCCCCAAATCTTCGATGATCCTCCGGGTAATAGGTAATCCCAACCCTGACCCGCCTTCCCGTGTGGTATAAAAAATATCAAAAATCTTGGCAAGTTGTTCGGCAGGAATACCGCAGCCGGTATCGGTGATAGTCAATAGAATACGTTCTTTTCGCTGGCGGGTGCGGAATGTAATTGTGCCGCCCTCTGGCATAGCGGAAATTGAATTCAATACAACATTCAATAAAGCTGACTTGAATAATTTTTCATCCAATAGGATAGAGGGTAAGTCTTTTCCCAATAAAGCCGTGATTTTAATCTTATTCCGTTCCGCGGAGGGCATGATAAATTCAATAAATCCCCCCAAGAGATGATCCAAATCTGTTGGTTTTAAATCCAGAGTGGCGGGTTTGGCAAACCGTAAAAAATCTGATAGGAGATGTTCCAACCGGTTGATTTCATTCCGCGATACCCGTAACCGTTTGAGAATCTTCTCGTCATTGAATTTCGCGCAATCCTCTTCCAAAAGCTGGAGATTGACTGAAATAGTATTTAACGGATTCCGCAGTTCATGGGCAAGTTTACTGACCATCCCGCCGACATATCCCAACCGTTCGGCAGCGCGGAGTTTTTGTTCAAGGTCCTTGGTTTTAGTGGTCATGTATCAACCGCGGGGCTTCGCCATTTCCACATAATCCACAATCCCGACAATCAGTTCACGGATGGGTGCGCGTTTAATCCCGAATACCTGCCGGGCTCCCCCCGGTGCGCCGCTCACGATCACCGTCTCCCCTTCTCCGGCACCTACATAATCCACCGCAATGGTGACCCGTCCCATCGGCTCCTCCTCCGGTGTAATCGGCTGTACCAACATCAACTTCCGGTCTTGATACGCTGGATGTTTTATCGTAGATACCACTTTCCCCAATACTTTCGCCAGATACATGCTTTTATATTATCACAAGATATCCCCATTTGTTCAAAGACTTTATCAAGGTTCTCTTAGGAAGAACGTTTTGGAGTTTGAAAGAGAGATTTTATAGTGGGATTAAACAACAAACTGAATCAGGAAACCATCAAAAAAATGGGAATACAATCATGGAGAACAAAACCTTTAATAAAATGAAGTAAATATCTCCCATGAAACCTGTATCTCGCCTTACTCACTATTGACACATTTGTGTTGAATTGGGCTTTTTTATTCTTTCTACCCAATCAAAAATTACATCTACTTTATCTGATAAATTTTTAGAGTTTTTACGCTTTTTTATTTCATTTTGAAGTAATGATTTACATGTATCTTCACTAATAGGTAAGGCAATTATTCTTTGTGCAAAGCAATAATAATAGTTGTCTTTAGCATTTAGAAATCCGTTTTTAACAGACTCGGTTCCTGAAAGCCACCAATTAGTGGTGCTAGAAGAAGTAATTGGATGCCACCACCAAGTGGAGCTATTAGAAGCAGTTGGACCTTCAGTTTTATCAAAATTGTCGGGTCTTACAGACAAACCCTGATCAAATGTACTACTGGAATCTATAGAATCTATAAAAAATGGCACAAATTTCTGAATATATTCTTTTTCGCTGATTGATTTAGGTAATCCTTGAATGGTTCCATTATAAAGTATGTCTATTGAGGATGTATTAGTACCAAATTTCGTTAAACGATCTATTTTCACATTCCGCAAATCACAGAGTTCGAGATTGGTATCTTCAAAGTTTGCACCTTGCAAGTTTGCATAAGAAAGGGTTGCTCCTTTTAAGTCAGTATGAGTTAAAATTGCGCCTTGCAAATTAGAACTACATAGGTCTACTCCTTGTAATTGAGCATAGGGCAGCTTTGCGTCTTGCAAGTTAGTACTATTTAGGTCTACGCCTTGCAATTGAGCACAAGATAGGTATGTCCCTTGCAATTGAGCATCAGAAAGATTTGCAAAGTTCAATTGAGCCGAATCCAAGTTCACACCTTGCAATTCAGCATTACCCAACCTTGTGCCTACTAATAGAGCAGATATGAGTTTTGCTCCTTGTAAATGAGCATAACTCAAATCTGCACCTTGCAATTGAGATCCCATAAGTTTTGCGTTTTCTAAATGAGCTCCCGTTAGGTTAACACCTTGTAATTTGGCATTTACCAAGGTTGCGCCTGTCAATTGTGCATCAGACAAGCTTGCTCCTTGAAAGTCAGTATGAACCCCGTTTACGCCTTGTAACTTGGATGATGAATCAAAGCTTGCTCCTTCTAATTCTGTATAATCAAGATGTGCACCTTCTAAATTTGCTCCACGGAGATCTGCATTATAAAGTCGTGAGTGACTAAAATCAGCGTAGCATAGGTTACGGATAGAGAGAGGAAGGCCTATTGTATGATCACGCCACGCCTCTTCTTCTGATTTTCCTTGTTGAATGTAAAATGCAACTACTTCAGGTAATGGAGGTGTTTTTACCAACGTTTCGTCTTTCAGAATTAGATTACGAGGAAGTATATGATATGTTATACCAAGTGTATCTAATAATTTATTAGGTACAATTAATACAAGAAAACTTGCGATAGGAAGTAACAGGCAGACCATCCCAATTCTAGACCGTTTTACTGACCACATTAAAGGTTCAAAGAAATATTGCATTGAGATTGTTTTATCGTCAATCATTGGGCATTCTTTGATTTGTTTCCAAATCAAGAGTAATAAAAATGAATCTATTACCACCGCGACAAAATTGCAGGAAGTAATTCTAGTAATTCCTATACTGTGATAAGGTAAAAACCATATTTGAGTTAAAAGTAATAATACCGGTGGTATCACTACAATAGATACCCAAAGTAATATTTGAACCAAACGACGAATTATTGGTGACTTTTCCCTTTGAATAGTTATTGGACTAATGATAACGAATGGATACAGAAGCATCCATTCCTTATCCTTTTCCTTCTCGTTAACAGTGTCATTGAAATAATGCAGTTTTCGTGACAAGAACAAAACCTGTAACAGCATATATATATGAAATACGATAAAAGCGAATGGAATCACAACATAAAAGCCTTCAAGCGGTAATGGGGCATTCAATAGAGGTAATGGCAAACTACTTTCCCGCAACAACTGTTCGTCCGTGGTCGAAAAGACAGTGATAGCAATATAAATCATCAATAACAAAAAATTGATATAGAGATTACTGACGTATTTTGCCGCATCATTGATGGAAGACCGTATCGTTTCCCGTTCCTGTAATTCTAAATCCTTTTCAGACATCCTTAGGTATCCGTTCTTTTTAAGAATGAAGGGAAGATAGCACAATTATTTTCATATTGTCAATGAATGTACTTCCTGCCTGCTTGACATAACCACTAGTCTTTTGCTACCATACTTGACAAGTAGTTAGTATACGTGTCTCTACCGCCTGCTCGATATGGAACGTAAAAAATCCCAGCCGAGAGTTACTTGGGTAGAGTTTTTGTTTTGCAAAAAATGCAGGTCAATGGAAAATGTTGACCTGTCTTTTATTGTCCGGGTGTGAACCGAGCGCCCAGGTAGCTCAGTTGGTAGAGCACCCCCTTGGTAAGGGGGAGGTCAGCGGTTCAATCCCGCTCCTGGGCTCCAGACAATTGAATAGTTGGCAGAATACATAAGAAGTAAGGTATAATAATCACCTTAATTTTTTTCTAATTACAATATACCAGTACAGAGGGAGAAATATATGGCAAAGGCGAAATTTGAGCGAACGAAACCACACGTAAACGTGGGGACGATCGGACATATCGATCACGGGAAGACGACCTTAACGGCGGCGATTACCAAGGTGTTGAGCACCAAAGGGTTGGCGGAAGCTAAAGGATACGATGATGTAGCCAAGGCAGATGCCAAGACGTTTCGTAGGGATGCGACCAAGATTCTGACGGTAGCCTTAGCGCACGTGGAATATAACAGCGATAAACGGCATTACGCGCACGTAGACTGTCCCGGTCATGCGGATTATATCAAGAACATGATAACCGGAGCGGCGCAGATGGATGGAAGTATCCTGGTGGTGAGTGCTGCGGACGGTCCGATGCCCCAGACGCGGGAACATATCTTGTTAGCGCGTCAGGTGAACGTACCGGCGATAGTGGTGTTCTTAAACAAATGTGATTTAGTAGATGACCCTGATTTATTAGACTTGGTAGAACTGGAAACGAGAGAATTGTTAAGCAAATATAATTTCCCTGGAGATAAGGTACCAGTGATCCGCGGGAGTGCGACCAAAGCCTTGGCGGACCCCAGTGGAGCAGACGCCAAACCCATCTGGGACTTGGTAGCCGCAGTAGATAGTTTTGTACCGGACCCGGTGCGGGAGACGGATAAGCCGTTCTTGATGAGTGTGGAAGACGTGTTCAGCATTACCGGACGTGGCACAGTGGTGACTGGTAGAGTGGAACGGGGGAAGGTAAAAGTAGGGGATGAAATCGAGATGGTAGGTTTACGGGATACCAAGAAGTCGGTAGTGACGGGAGTGGAGATGTTCCGCAAGTTGTTAGACCAGGCGCAAGCCGGAGATAACATCGGAGCGTTATTACGTGGAGTGGGGAAAGAGGAAGTGGAACGTGGGATGGTGTTAGCCAAACCCGGTTCAATTACCCCGCATACGCGGTTCAAAGGGGAAGTATACGTATTGACGAAAGAAGAAGGGGGCCGTCATACACCGTTCTTTACCGGATATCGCCCGCAGTTTTACTTTAGAACCACAGACGTGACGGGGGTTGCCAATCTGCCGGAAGGGCGGGAGATGGTAATGCCCGGAGATAACGTAGTCATGGACATTGAGTTAATCAGTCCGATAGCGATGGAGCAAGGGTTACGCTTTGCCATTCGAGAAGGTGGACATACCGTCGGTGCGGGTGTCGTAACTGAAATTATTAAATAAATTGGAACTGACAAGGAAAATAGAAAATGCGAAGTATCATTACATTAGCGTGCGAAGATTGTAAACGTAGAAATTATCACAGTAATAAGAATAAAAAGCAGCATCCAGACCGGTTAGAAATCCAGAAATTTTGCAAGTGGTGTAAGAAACGCACCTTGCATAAAGAGACTAAATAAGTAAAGGTTAAATGGGTTATATTCCTACCAATTTAACTTATTCACATATTTAACTCATTTAACGATACAATAGGCCAGTAGCTCCAATTGGTAGAGCGCCGGTCTCCAAAACCGGGTGTTGGGGGTTCGAGTCCCTCCTGGCCTGCCAGATTCTGTTACAAAATCTCAGGATAAGGATTTTTAGAAAAAATGAAATTTTTCGATAAAACAAAACAATTTATCGGTGAAGTGCAAGCGGAATTGGGTAAAGTCAATTGGCCGGACCGCAAGAGCGTTTATGGGTCTACCGGTGTGGTCATTGTAACGACCATCATTATGCTGGTTTTTCTCTGGGCGATGGATAAAGTTTGGTCGGTCATTTTACAAATGATATTTCGGTTCTAAAACCAATAGCAAAGGATACTGTAGATTATCATGGCAAAACAATGGTATGTCATTCATACCTATTCAGGTCACGAAAATAAAGTAAAGTCGAACCTCGAAAAGAAAGTTCAACTGGAAGGGTTGGAAAGTTACGTTGCGCAGGTCTCGATCCCGTCGGAGGATGTGGCGGAAATCCGCGATGGAAAACGCCGTACTACCAGCCGGAAAGTGTTTCCGGGATATGTCTTGGTGGAAATGGATATTCCGGATGTCGAAAAAGGCAGCGATGAAGATTTAAAAGTTCAGGATATTTTTCAGAAAATCCGCGATTTACCCGGCGTGACCGGTTTTCTCGGTTCCGGCAATAAACCCGTTGCTCTCAAACCCGAAGAAATGGAAAATATTTTCGCCCAAAGCGGTGATCGGGGTGGTCGCCCGCGCGCCAAATTGACGTTTTCTGTGGGTGAACGTGTCAAGGTGATCGAAGGACCTTTTGCGAATTTCTCCGGTATGGTACAGGATTATAATGAAGAAAAAGGCAAGTTAACGGTCGAGATTTCTATTTTTGGACGACCGACTCCGTTAGAACTGGATGTATTTCAGGTCGAGCGGGAATAAGTAGGGGTTTGATTCATCAAACCCTCGAAAAAGGAGTAAGAATATGGCAGCGCCTAAAAAAGTACAAGCACAAGTCAAATTGCAAATTCCGGCAGGACAGGCCAATCCCGCCCCGCCGGTGGGTCCGGCACTGGGTCAGCAGGGTATTAATATCATGGAATTTTGCAAACAATTTAACGCTAAAACCCAGGGCAAGGAAGGCATGATTATCCCGGTGATTGTTACCGTATACGTAGACCGAAGTTTTACTTTTATTATGAAAACTCCACCGGTCTCTGCTTTGTTGAAAAAGGCAGTAGGTATCGCCAAAGCCTCCGGTGACCCCTTGAAAAATAAAATCGGCAAAGTCACCAAGGCTCAAGTCAAGGAAATCGCTCAACTTAAAAAACCGGATTTGAACTGTCATACTTTGGAAGCCGCCATGAGTATGGTCGAAGGCACAGCGCGTAGTATGGGTATCGAAGTTGTTCAATAATTGGAAACAAGGAACTAGAAACTAGAAACTGAAACATTGGGAGTCTCACCAACGAGTGAGACGTTTGAACCAAGGAGGATAAAATGGCAAAACGTTCAAGACGCTATCAAACGATAGCCAAGTTAGTTGATCCAACCAAAACACATACCGTTGAAGAAGCAGCAGGTCTGCTCAAAAAAACCGCCACCGCCAAATTCACTGAAACTGTAGAATTGGCTATTAAATTGGGGATTGATCCCAAACAAGCCGACCAACAGGTGCGTGGTACAGTCTCTTTACCCCACGGAACAGGGAAAAAAGTCCGGGTATTGGTTTTTGCGACAGGTGAAAAAATAAAAGAAGCCGAAGAAGCGGGCGCAGTCATTGCTGGCGCACAGGATTTGGTCGAAAAAGTTAATGGCGGATTCGCGGATTTCGATGTCGCCATTGCGACACCGGATATGATGCGAGATGTCGGTAAACTCGGTAAAGTCCTCGGTCCCAAAGGGCTTATGCCCAACCCCAAAGCGGGTACCGTGTCCTTTGATATCGCCAAAGCGGTCAAAGATTTTCAAGCAGGGAAAATTGAATACCGCACCGATAAAAACGGGTTAATTACCGTTCCCGTTGGGAAAACATCCTTTGAAGAAAAAGCCATCGCGGAAAATTTACATACGGTCATCGAAGCGATTTTTCGTGCCAAACCGGCCACTGCTAAAGGGCAATATGTCAAAACCGCTTCCGTCAGCGCGACAATGGGTCCGGGAGTTAAACTGGATATCACCAAGTTACATTCTGCCGTGACAGAGAACTAATTACTCGTATAACTTAGTTGCTTTTTGACAACCGCACCGGATTATCCGGTAGCGGTTGTTTTGTTTGTGGGGTCAAAAGAAATCTGCTTTTCAAATCAGCGAGTATCAAGACATGAAGCGATTCATCTTTTTGATTATCTTTTTCCACAAAGAGACTTGATTTTTTTTCAGGGAGAGGAAATAATCCTGCATTTACAAAAGCCTTATCCATTACGCCGGTATTTTTAAATAATTCTTTAGCTGAAGAAAACGTATCACGAGTCATTCCTGTATGATTTGTGCCATTTAATCTGCCTGTGACAAAGTATCCTTGACGGACATTTATGGAAGAATTGCTGTTTGATGAAACTCCTCTCGTTTCAATAACACCGGAAATATAATCCGAAAAATCAATATCTAAATCAAGATCAGTTGTGCTATATATGGATGACATCCCTTTCGAACCAGTGGAGCCAATCACTTCCACAGACCCGTTTGCAGTGACCGTGGGTTCCCCCAAAGCCAATGTACTAAATGTTAAAATACATCCGCAGATCGCTAAACACATTATCCATTTATTCATAATTTCTCTTTTTCTATTTCAATAATCTTAGTATACTCTTTTTAGACTTCGGGAGGCAAGTATTCCATAATACCAAGACTTTATCTAGGAAAAAGAGGATGGATGTTGTATAATAAAAACCAACAAATTTGCGTTTCGGTTCTCTCATTCGAACTATTGAAATCTGTAAATATATTTATTTTTACAGGTCTAATTATTTAGAAATAAGGAGCAAATTATGGGACTTGGCGTTGCGAAAAAAATCATTAAGGAACATCTGCTTTCCGGTGAAATGACGGCGGGAAAAGAAATTGGGATTAAGGTGGATCAGACCCTGACGCAGGACGCGACCGGGACCATGGCCTATCTTCAATTTGAAGCGATGGGAATTCCTAAAGTAAAAACTAAATTATCTGTTAGTTACGTTGACCATAATATGCTGCAAACCGGATTTGAAAATGCTGATGACCATCAATTTTTGCAGAGTATCGCCGCAAAATACGGGATATATTTTTCGCGTCCCGGAAATGGAATTTGTCACCAGGTTCATTTGGAACGGTTCGGGATTCCCGGACAGACGCTCTTAGGTTCAGACAGTCACACGCCGACCGATGGCGGGATTGGCGCGCTGGCGATTGGAGTCGGCGGACTAGATATCGCCATAGCGATGGGCGGAGGCCCGTTTTATACCATTATGCCGAAAATTGTGAAGGTGGAACTCAAAGGAAAATTGCAACCCTGGGTGACGGCGAAAGATATTATTTTGGAAATGTTACGGAGATTGACGGTCAAAGGCGGAGTCGGACGAATTTTCGAGTATGGTGGAGAAGGTGTCAAATCATTGACCGTGCCGGAACGCGGGACGATTACCAATATGGGCGCGGAATTGGGTGCGACAACTTCGATTTTCCCCAGCGATGAACAGACTAAAAAATATATGAAAGCACAAAAGCGTGAGAAAGATTGGATTGCGTTGGAAGCCGATAAAGACGCGGAATATGATGAACTCATTGAGATTGATTTGAATAAGCTGGAACCGCTGATAGCCCAACCGCACAGTCCTGACAAGGTTGTGCCGGTGCGCCAAGTGGAAGGGATAAAAGTTCAGCAAGTGGCGGTCGGTAGTTGCACGAATTCTTCGATTATGGATTTAATGCGTGTGGCTTCAGTGTTGCATGGCAGACATGTCCATCCCGATGTGAGTATGGTAGTGACGCCCGGTTCAAAACAAGTCTTTGAAATGGTGGCTCGTAACGGGGCATTAGTAGATTATATTCATTCTGGTGTAAGAATATTGGAGTCTGCATGCGGTCCATGTATCGGTATGGGACAGGCACCGCCATCCAAAGGGGTTTCAATTCGGTCGTTTAACAGGAATTTTGAAGGACGTGCTGGAACGCAGGATGCCTATGTCTATCTGACGAGTCCGGAAACCTGTGTTGCCAGCGCGGTGAATGGTGTAATCACCGACCCGCGGAAATTGGGCGAATATGTTCCGCAAAGTATTCCCGATGAATTTTTAGTAGACGATTCCTTGATTCTTCCTCCCTCAAAAACTCCAGAAAAAGTGGAGGTGATTCGGGGTCCGAATATCAAAGCACTACCCATCAATTCACCCTTGGCGGATACGATTGAAAAAGAAGTGTTAATCAAAGTGGGAGACAATATTACCACCGACCATATCATGCCGGCGGGAGCGAAAGTTTTGCCGTTACGTTCCAATATTCCTGCAATTTCTGAATTTGTGTACGTGCGAGTGGATGCTGATTTTCCGAAACGCGCCAAAGAAAAAGGTGGCGGATTTATTGTTGGCGGTGATAATTACGGACAAGGGTCGAGTCGGGAACATGCCGCGCTTGCGCCGATGTTTCTAGGCGTGAAAGGCGTCATCGTGAAATCCTTCGCGAGAATCCACCGGGCGAATTTGGTGAATTTTGGATTGTTGCCATTAATTTTCGTGAACCCTTCGGATTATGACAAAATCTCACTGGGTGATAAATTGAAATTAGAAAATCTGCGTGAGACGATTAAAAACAGCAAGTCGGTCAAAATCAAAAATGTCACCAAGAATATTGAATTTACAGTAAAACATGATATGACGCCGAGAGAAGTTGACATTATGTTAGCAGGCGGTCTGTTGAATTTTACCAAAGAACATGCACAGAAGAACTAAAATAAGTCAAAAGTTCTGTCATTCTGAGCAAAGCGAAGAATCCCTGTGTTCTACCTGATATAAAATGGCTTTATGCAGAGATTCTTCGCTTTGCTCAGAATGACAATTATTGTTTAATGAGATATTATTCTAAAGTAAAAATTTCAGGAGGAGAAAATCGTGGCATACAAAATAACGTTAATTCCCGGAGACGGCACCGGACCGGAATTGGCTGATGCGACACGTCGAGTGATTGACGCAACGGGAGTGAAAATAGATTGGGAAGTCATGGAAGCAGGCGCGGATGTGATGGAGAAATACGGGACACCGTTGCCTCAACCGGTGCTCGATAGTATCAAGAAAAATAAAGTCGCATTAAAGGGTCCTATCACCACGCCAATAGGCACGGGATTTAGGAGCGTGAATGTGGCGCTGAGGCAGGAATTACAGCTTTACGCCTGTGTACGTCCGTGTAAATCCTATGTGGGAGTGCGGTCACGGTATGAAAAAGTAGATTTGGTTATTGTCCGCGAGAATACGGAAGATTTATATGCCGGGATTGAGTATGATGTCGGCTCCGATGAACAGAAATATCTCATGGGATTGAGCAAAGGGAAAATTAAAGTGGACAGTGCCGTCAGCCTTAAACCGATTTCCGAAAGCGGGTCACGGCGCATTGCGAAATATGCCTTTGATTATGCCGTAAACAATGGCAGAAAAAAAGTATCCGCAGTCGCCAAAGCGAACATTATGAAATTCACCGATGGACTATTTTTTAAAGTCGCGCGGGAAGTCGCCAGGGAATATCAGGGCGAAGTCGCGTTTGAAGAAATCCTGGTGGACAACATGTGCATGCAGCTGGTACAAAAACCGGAGATTTATGATGTGATGGTGATGCCGAATTTATACGGTGATATTTTATCTGATTTATGTGCCGGATTGGTTGGGGGGCTGGGAGTTGCGCCGGGAGCCAATATTGGATTGGAAGGCGCGGTATTTGAACCTACGCATGGTTCCGCACCGAAATATAAAGGAATGAACAAGGTGAACCCGACCGCCATGATTTTATCGGGGGTCTTGATGTTACATCACTTGAAAGAAAAAGATGCCGCCAAGCGGTTGGAAAAAGCAACGGCGGATGTTATTGCGGAAGGAAAAGATGTGACTTTTGATATGAAAACCGATAGGAATGATCCAACGGCCGTAGGAACCAAAGAAATGGCGGATGCCATTATCGCGAAATTGAAAAAATAAAATATACCACCCCCAGCCCCCTCCTTAATTAAGGAGGGGGATTCAAGGGGGTGGTCGAGGGAACTTATGAAAATACATGAATATCAGGGAAAAATAATTTTAGGTAAATATGAAATTCCCATTCCTCTGGGTGAAGTAGCCTCTACGCCGGAGAAAGCGAAAGAAATTGCCGCGCGAATTGGGAAAAAAGTGGTTGTGAAAGCGCAGGTGCATGTCGGCGGACGGGGGAAAGCGGGCGGTGTAAAGTTGGCGAATACACCTGAGGAAGCGGAAAGTGCCGCGTCACAAATTTTGGGTATGAATATCAAAGGACTGACAGTTCAAAAAGTATTGGTCGAGGAAGCCGCGGAAATTGACAAGGAATATTATATCGGGATCGTGGTTGATCGGGAGTCGCAAACCAATACCATTATGGTCAGCGCGATGGGTGGCGTGGATATTGAAGAAGTCGCGGCGAAACATCCAAGAAAGATTGCGAAAATTCCGGTGAGTCCTGCCATTGGCTTGCGCGATTACCAGATTCGGGAAGCGTGTTACAAAGCGGGATTGGATAGAAAAGTTATTGGAGAAGTCGCGAAATTCTTGAAGAAATTATATACGGCGTATGTTTCCTCGGATGCCAATTTGGCGGAAATTAATCCCTTGGTTGTGACGAAATCAGGGACAGTGATTGCGACAGACGCTAAATTTAATATTGATGACAATGCCTTAGACCGGCATCCTGAATTCAATGACTGGAAGGAAGAATCGGAAGAAGACCCAATTGAAGCGGAAGCGCACCGGCGGGGTTTGCAATATGTACGGCTGGGCGGCGATGTCGGGATTATCGGGAATGGCGCGGGATTAGTCATGGGCACGCTCGATGAAGTCAAACGCGCGGGCGGGAATCCGGCGAACTTTTTGGACATCGGCGGAGGCGCGAAAGCGGAAGTCGTCAAGAATTCTCTTGAACTCGTGTTAAGTGATCCCCATGTGAAAGGTGTTTTATTTAATGTATTCGGTGGAATCACGCGGTGCGATGAAGTCGCCAAAGGAATTTTAAGCGTGACGCAAACCATGGAATTGAAAGTTCCGATTGTTGTCCGGTTGACGGGAACGAGGGAAGAAGAAGGACGAGCGCTGTTACAAGGTTCGAGCTTGACGCCTGCGGAAACTATGCAATCCGCGGCAAAAACTATTGTGGAGAAAATCAATGTCAATTCTACTAAATAAAGAAACCAGAGTAATTGTTCAAGGAATCACCGGACGGGAAGGTCAGTTTCATGCCGAACAGATGATTAAATACGGCACGAAAGTGGTCGGCGGGGTCACTCCCGGAAAAGGCGGGACGGAAATATTAGGTGTGCCGATTTTCGATACGGTGAAAGAAGCCAAAAAGAAAACCAAAGCGGACGCCTCGGTGATTTTTGTTCCGGCAGCGTTTGCGGCGGATGCGGTATTGGAAGCAACGGACGCGGGATTAAAATTGGTGGTTTGTATCACCGAAGGGATTCCCATACAGGATATGATTAAGGTGTGCAGTTATGTGAAACAGACCAAGACTCGCTTAATTGGCGGGAATTGTCCGGGACTGATTACCCCCGAAGAAGCGAAAATTGGAATTACGCCGGGGAATATCGCGAAAAAAGGGCCGGTGGGAATTGTCTCGCGCAGTGGCACTTTGACCTATGAAATTGTGAATGATTTAACGAGACATGGAATTGGTCAAACCACGGTCGTCGGAATCGGCGGAGACCCGATTTTAGGTTCAACTTTTATTGATATTCTACCTCTCTTTGAAAAAGATCCGGAGACCAAAATGGTGGTCATGGTCGGAGAAATCGGCGGGTCGGATGAAGAAATGGCAGCCGAATATATCCGCAAGAAAATGAAAAAACCGGTCATTGGGTTTATCTCCGGTCGTACCGCCCCTCCCGGCAAACGCATGGGTCACGCGGGTGCCATTATCTCCGGCGGAAAAGGAACCGCACAAGCCAAAGTGGACGCCCTCACCAAAGCCAATGTCCCCATCGCCGAAACCACTTCTGATATACCGGAAATGGTCAAAGCTATTTTGGCGAAATTGTAGGAAATTCTCTGTGTTGAAAAGGTGATGATATGGATGAAGTTAAATTTAAGGAAGCGCAACGAAAACGTCTAGTTGAGCTTTATGCACAGGCTAACGCAACTATTAAAAATGCAATATTAAGTAATGAAATACCTTCTAAAGAGGTAGATATTTCAATAGCCTATGAACGCAGCGCAAGGCCATTTGTCAACTACGTTACGCTTGACTTGAAACATCGAGATGAAATTATTAATATAGTATCAACTATTAAATCCTATGCAGAAGACAGAACTCGCAAACGTCCATTAAATATTATTATGCAAGCGGAACCAGGATCGGGAAAATCACTTCTTGTTAAGTGTATCGCTCGCCATGTAAGATTTGATGTTACAGCAGTTGATTTCAATATGGCAAGCTTACAAAACATTGAAGATCTTGTCCAACCACTTGATATGGTTCGTAATCAAAAAGTTATTGATAAATTACCTATTTTATTTTTAGATGAATTTGATAGTAACCCGGATCATTATCCATTACTTTTACCTCTTCTTTGGGATGGGGAACTTCATATTGGACATCGTGATTTGAAAATGGGTAAATTAGTTGTCATACTAGCAGGAAGTGGTAGCAAAATTGAGGAAATGATGAAAACTGCTAAAGGAATGCATCCAACAGAGACACCTCGAGATTCAAAACTAGTAGATCTTCTTTCTCGAATTAATGGAGGCGAGATTGGAATACCTCCACTGGACATGGTTAAAAATAATCGTGACAGAAGAGTTGATAAGGTTTGTATTACCATTGCTCTACTCGAACAACGTTTTCAAAAACGATTTGAGACTGTACCATGGGCTTTACTACGCTTCGTAGCATTAGCACAATTCCGCTACGGAGTCCGTAGCATTACTCACTTAATTGATTTGTTAGAAAATCCAGGGGATGAAGAACAAAGTAATCTAAAGCTACAACACCTTACACTCCCATTAGAATCTGTTACATCATTGAAAGAAAGTAGTTTGGCGTATCATTTAGTAGATGAAGATGGTCCCGCAGCTATAGTAGAAAAGTGGAAAAAGGTAAAAATTACTGATATTCCCATAAGAATAAGAGAACACGAAGATGAAGTGCCATTTTAAAATATTTTACTACTTCGTGAATGAAGTGTTATTCTTCTTTCCCGACGCTTTACTTAAATTCTTAAACCATACCCCCTTCATCTTGGGAAACCTTGATCATTTAATCCCTTTCCATTGAGAATTTGCTGCCTATATTTTTCAATCCTTGACTCCCGGGTTTTGGATTGTTTGGGTTGAGAAAAATAAAAAATGTATCCTCTTTGCCGTCCCGGCGTCAATGCATCAAAAGCAGTTTTCAAGGCAGGGTTTTCATCTAATTTCTTTTGAAATTCTTCGGGAATGGTGAAGTCTGCGGTCTTTTTAAAATTCACTTTCAAACCGGCTTTTTCCACTTCAATGGCTTCATTAATATAGGTTTTCAAGATGGGTTCCATCTTAACTATTTCCCGAACATGAGTGAACCGAATCTGGCGCCCCGCCTGCACATTCTTCGTTTGTTGGATTAGAATCCCATGGGCATCCTTTAACAAGGCACCTTTGAAAAACAAAAGCGCACAATATTCTTTAAATCCATGTATTAAAACTATGTTACTTTTCTGAAACGTGTAACAAGGACAACCCCACTTCAATTCTTCGGTCAGCGGACAGTCAAGAATGATCCTTCTCAATTTCTCAAATTCTTCCTGCCACTTTTTGGCTTTACTAAAATAAA
The DNA here is from genome assembly GCA_963768165.1 of uncultured bacterium. Taxonomy (GTDB): domain Bacteria; phylum UBP4; class UBA4092; order UBA4092; family UBA4092; genus CAVYHJ01. Next base: position 471,333 of record CAVYHJ010000003.1, read on the forward strand.
AATCAACCTTAGGATTCATTTTACTCTTTATCATAGTATGTTATTTTAATTTGCTTACGATGTCTTGCTTTCCTATAATATACATTATTTTATAAGTCTCACACAAGTTAGTTTACTACCCGTTAGTTATTAAACTTGACACCCCTCTTGGAGTCTTTCTATAATACTCTAATTAAGGTTTATTTAGATAGAACCCATCACGGGAAAGGAGAGCCTATATGTTCGGAATATTCGGAGTTCTCAGAACATTACGTGCCATTAGATTTTTAATCACCGGTCCGATTATCTTGGTATTTTTGCTAATCATTAACGTCATGACCTATCAAGGATATTGGTGGTTCAAATGGGCGGCTCTGGGGATTGGTATTGCCTGGATATTCAGCCTTATCCGGGTTATTCAAACAATGGTTCTGGTCGGGGGATTGGCTGCCCTAATTGCTTACCTGAAGAAAAAATAGTATTCCTGATTGATAACCTGAGGTTTAACCTTTCTTTTGTACTATCCTCAATCCAGATTTTTCTACAAATTCTCAATCTCCCGTGAAGAGAAAAATTTTATTTTTTATCTTTGGTTTGTCCCGAATCTGTCGCCCATGAATTCACCGGTTTGAGGGTCATCAGATAGGCATAAATGGCTTTAATATCATCATCCGATAAATTCTTGTAATCATTCGCGGGCATGGGTGGTAATATCTCCCTGTCCACCTGCCAATGTTTTCCGGTACGCCAGCTTTTGATTAAATCATCCGCTGTCATTTTTCCGATACCGGAATCAGGGTCGGGCGTAAGATTGATTGCCGCACTGACACCGAAAGGTCCGGCAAAGGATGTCATGTCCGGTCCCATCACCATAGAAATTTTCTTTTTTAATAAAGCAGGGTCCCAATCGGGGAGGGGAGCCGAATCCCAATGCCCGGTCAATTCTTTGCCGGAGATAGGATTTCCTTTGTCATCATGGGGAGTATGGCAATCGCCGCAGCCTATGACTGAAACAAGATATTTTCCGCGTTCAACGGGATTCATTTTTACCGAGGTTTGTGCTAGCGGAGCGGTCGCGGAACTTGTGACAGGCGGCGTCACTGTGTGACTACAAGAACTCCATAGGAACACTCCGAATACAAGAAATATTCCTATTACGATAAATCCAAATTGGGTTTTATTCTGTTGTGAATTTGACATCCTTACCTCCTCGCATAGTAACGATACTTGTTAGTATATCATATTGAATTTGAATGAATTTTTCCAGCAATCAGTCTTATCCAACACAATTCATGGAATTTATTCGGGCTATTCGAATCTATAGACTGTGCAGCGTTCTATGGTTGTTTTCCAATGAGAAACCCGCCATTTTTGCCCTTGGTCGTTTTCATCGCCATTCAACCTTCGACCGGGGACCCATTTCCCATTTTTATACACCCCTTCATCCACCTGGCCTATACCCACATAAGCCGGTCCCGGGGTGAGGGGCTGGAACGCTACCCGAAACCCACTACCGGCTCCGATAAATTGATTCGGACCATCGGCCATAATGAGTCCATACCCCAATTCGGTTTTATGCCCAAAGAGTTCATCCAGCGAAATTTCCAGTTTATACCCACCCATTTCCCGGGTGACGGATGGATGGTCCTTATCCAGTAGAAATCCTGTTATCGTTCCTTTCTCTTGATTCTCCAAAATCATTGGACTGAGTTGGTTTAAGACATCATAACTTTGGGTAAAGTGAGACACTGCCGGATCATTATCATCAATCGCAAAGGGGGAGGTCCCTATTGCGTTTCTTTCACCGATGGCATAAAACACCAGCCGGGCTCCATCATCACTCCGTCTCATTTCGGGTATAAATAATGGGTTGTTCCGTTGAGTGAACTTTTGACACCAGCCCTCAAAATCCTGCGCGTAAATATCCGGCGCTAATAAATCCAAATGCGGTGCACCCGCCAGCCAGATATCCATCACGTGCGGTAAGGGTCCCCCGCTGGGATATTCACCGGGTTTCGCGTTCGGTTCGTTTAACCAGGCATTCGCGTACATCGGCAGGTTATAGGCACTTTTCCCGGCTTCCGCCACCTTGTCGACATATCGGGCATAATGCCATGCCATAAAAATTTCATCGGTAGCCTGACCCGGCCCGAAAACTTCTTCCCAAGACCCGGAAGTCTTATATCCGTTGGCTTCCCATAATGCCCGAACCTCCGGGACTAATTGTTGTTTGTTCTTTACCAAATAATTCATTAAATCCACGGGTACAGGTTTGCTAAAATCTTCATTGGCGGCGGCTGACCGGTCTCGAGAATCTCCTAATACACCGACTTCATTCTCCACCTGCATCATGAGTACCGTATGATATTTTTCATCGAATTTCTTAATATGTCCCATCAGGGTGGCATACGCTTTCCCATCCGCTTTCCAATTGGATTCGGATAAGGTCGATAAAACTTCTAATGGTTTTCCATCACTTTTCTTGACTCTGGGATATTTCTGATAATCCTGTTTTACCCATAATGGGATATAACTCGACATCCCATTCTTCCAACTGGCCAACCATAAGAATACCAGATGAAATCCATGACTCCGGGCTTCTTTGATTAACCCATCCACCAAGGTAAAATCAAATTTCCCTTCTTCCGGCTCAATCAATTCCCAGGATAAGGGGGTTACGATAGTATTCAAATGCATCGCCTTTAACCGGGACCAGATGGGTTTCATATAGTCCAGATTCGAAGAACTCGAATTATGTAACTCTCCGCTTAATATCAAAAACGGTTTTCCATCCATTATCAATTGGGTTGCCTCTCCCTGCTTTTTTAAATAGGGAACTTGGGATACTTTCACTGATTTTACTTTTGATTTATGCGACATGGCGGTTACCCTCCCGGGTTGTAATATAGATGTAATTAACATCATTCCTATCATCCCCGACAGGGGGATGAGTTTGTTGGTATTTCGATACATTATTTCCTCTTGTGACAACTTTATGGATATATACGAATATTCCGTAAGATACCAAAGGTCAAAGATAGAATGATAGCAAAATCCTGAAAAAAAATCCCTCCCGCGGTAATTACTCCAAAATAACCCCAAACGTACACCCTCAGTAAACCACTTTGGGAGACATTCCTGACCCGAAAGAACCGATTCGGGCACGGAGTGTAACCTAGGAGGGTCTGACCCTCCTAGGTATTACTCCCAATATCCTCTCTATAAAAACCAAAATTATAGCCTCCTCTTTTAAAACCTTCAAGAATCACTCAAAATTGACGTAGAAACAACAAACTTAACCGAAAGAGTCTTAAATCTAGTCCCCAACCAAATCCCCACTTTTTTTCATTGGGAGATGGTACGGACTTGGTACGGTGATGGTACGGAGACAACTCAGACCCAAATTTAAGACATTTTAAGCCCCTTAAATCGCATTTTTAGCTATGTCATAATGGCATAATACTTGGTTCTCATTTTTAAATTGAAACTTGGGACTAGGAACTATGTCTCGTTACCACTTTTAGTAAAACCGCTTTTAAAACTTGACATTAAAAAAAGTTCATTCTATGCTATAAATGAAATTATAGGGATCTTTAAGGAAGATGAATCCGTTTGGTTATTATTGGTCGTTTGAACCGAACTTTTCTTAACCTCTAATCACCCTCAACAATAAATCTCTTTTATCTAACTCTAGTAAAATAAATTTCAAACAGGAGGATGTATGAAGCTATTCAAATATTGGAGTGTTTTATTTACCTTTTCTATTCTATTACCAATAACCAGTACGAGAACCCAGGCACAATCTTGGATACAACTCAATCCCAATCCTGACTCAGTCTATGGTCTTCCGGCAAAACGATTCGGTCATACAGCGGTTTACGATGCTACCCATAATCTCATGACGATCTTTGCTGGTTATGGTTATGAAGGTTATAATCTAAATGATGTGTGGGTGCTCAGTAATTCCAATGGACTGGGTGGATCACCCTCTTTGACACAACTTAATCCCAATCCTGATCCGGTCCATGGTATCCCAACTCCACGAAACGGTCATACTGCCGTCTACGATACTACCAATAATCGAATGACGATCTTTGGGGGATCTACGAGTGTATATGGTGTTGATGGCATTGTCACATGGTGTGCAAATGATGTTTGGGTGCTCAGCAACGCCAATGGCTTGGATAGTACAACTTCCGCTTGGACGCAACTCAGTCCCAATTCTGACCCTCTATATGGTTACCCAACCCCACGATACAGTCATACTGCTGTCTACGACGCGGTCAATAATCGGATGACTATCTTTGGGGGATCTACGAGTGTAGGTGGTGTTGGATCAAATGATGTTTGGGTGCTCAGTAATGCCAATGGGCTGGGGGGAACGCCCACTTGGACTCAACTCGCACCTTCAGGAAATCTTCCAGCTGCGCGAAAATACCATGCCGCCGTCTACGATAATACCAATAATATTATGATAATCTTTGGAGGGAACATTGAAGTTTCCCCGTATGAATCGAATGATATATGGATACTCAGTAATGCCAATGGATTGGGAGGAACTCCCACTTGGGCACAGCTTATTCCAACCGGGAGTACACCAGATGCGCGATCAGAACATACTGCTGTCTATGATATAACCCATAATAGAATGACTATCTTTGGAGGTTATGTTTATGGAGGCCCCAATGATTATTATTATTCGAATGATGTGTGGGTGCTCAATTATGCCAATGGATTGGGAGGAACTCCCGCTTGGACACAACTTATTCCAACCGGGAGTACACCAGATGTGCGATCAGGTCACACTGCTGTCTATGATGCTACCCATAATTTAATGACTATCTTTGGGGGTGATGGTAGTTCTTTTAGTAATGCTAATGGTAGTAATGATGTGTGGGTATTCAGCACCCACCCGCAACTATATGGAGTAGTATATTACAATGATATCAATAACAATGGAATCGTGGATGGTGGGAATACCTTAACCCTGCAATTCGACCAAGATATGCAAGTCAACGGAGCAGTTGCCACGGATTTTGTCTTGCCGGTAACCGGCGACTCTCTAGGCACGGGAGCCACCGTGTCCCTGAATACCGCCAATGACACCCAAGTCATTATTACACTGGGGAGTTCCCCGGTACTTAATGTTACCGGTCAGTTTAATTCTAGTGTTACTACGGCAGGTTCTCCTTCCGGGATAGGTATTTCCCCCACCATTCCTTCGGGTCACATCCAAAATTTAAAGAGTCTGGATGCCATCGGGGGAACCCTAGTGGGTATCGTGAGTTATAACCCACAACAATCTTGGACACAACTCTTACCAATCAGTAGTATCCCGGCTCCTCGATTCAAGCCTGCTTCGGTTTACGATTCTGCCAATAATCGGATGATTACCTTTGCAGGGGAGATTGCTAGTACTTATCTAAATGATGTCTGGGTGCTTAGTCATGCCGATGGATCAGGTGGGATTCCCGTTTGGACGCAACTCAATCCGACTCCCGATCCTTTATATGGTTTACCAACGGGGCGGTACGCGCCTACTGCGGTCTACGATGCTACCCATAACCTTATGACCATCTTTGGAGGTAATTATATTAATTATACTTACTTGGGTAATTTTACTAGTTTTTTTAACGATGTCTGGGTACTGAGTAATGCCAATGGACAGGATAGTACAACTCCCGCTTGGACGCAACTCTCTCCGACCGGAACTTCCCAAGTATTATATCGATACGCGCCTACTGCAGTTTACGATACTACCAATAATATAATGATGATCTTTGGAGGATATAATGGCTTACAGGATTTAAATGATGTGTGGGTGCTCAGCAATGCCAATGGATTGGGAGGAACGCCTGGTTGGACACAACTCTCTCCGACTGGGGGACCTCCGGCGGGGCGAAACTCGCATACTGCCGTCTACGATAATATTAATAATCAGATGACCATCTTTGGAGGATTCACAACAGTACCCCCTTTATATGTAAGTGTAAACGATGTCTGGGTACTGAGCAATGCCAATGGACTGGGAGGAACACCTACTTGGACACAGCTTTCTCCAACACCTGATTCAACTCAGTCTAACAACGGATACATGGGAATGCCGATACCACGAGCTTCGACCCAATCTAATAACGATAACGTAGGATTGCCGATACCACGAGCCGCTCATACTGCCATTTACAATCCTGTTGATAATCAAATGATAATCTTTGCAGGCTTAAATAATACAGTGACTTACTATAATGATGTCTGGATGCTCAGTAATGCCAATGGACTGGGGGGAACACCCGCTTGGACACAACTCAATCCTAATCCTGACCCTGTTTATGGTCTCCCAACAACGCGATCCGGTCATACTGCAGTTTACAATACCGTGTATAATCGAATGACGATTTTTGGGGGTAGTGTTGGTATCACTGATCTGAATGATTCGTGGGTGTTTCGACCTTCTGCTGCCACCACACCGAAAATTACTACCGACGTAAAAATTCCCTGGGAACTCTTTGACCGTGATGAGTATTGGCCATCCACCCCCAACAACCCATTATTAAATGACCATGATATAGATAAGCCGTAGAATTGGAAACAAGAAAAATAGGAAAAACATATTTTGAAAAAAAAGTTGCGTGTCTGTCGGGAATGTTGAGTGTAGCGAAATCCTGAGTCTGCGAAGGAACTCTCTTTCCCGACGCCAGCATCATATTCTTCAACCCAGTTCTTGTCCTTGAAAATTCTTATCGAGGATTAGCCGAGGGTAACCAACCTTTAGGTTAAAATCTAAATTCCCCTTTCAGGGGAATGACAACTTATGGGAATAAATCCCTACACTACTTTTAGTATAACCCTTTATGGGTGTATCCTTTAAATCCTAAACTTGAACCTTGACCTTGAGTAATCTAGGATTGAAATCAAAAGCACCCAGACGTTGGTGGAATATTTAATTCTATTTCACGACTTTGATGATAGTGGATAACTGGATATCGGATGAGGAACTCCCGACTTGGATTTCAATCTTATCCTGTTCCACGACAAATTTTCTCCGGGATACATCCCAATAGACCAACTGGCTGGGTTTTAAAGTCAAAATCACGGTCTTAGATTCACCGGGTTTGATGGCGACCCGTTTAAATCCCTTCAATTCTTTTATCGGACGGGAGACTGTCGAATCGAGATGTTTGACATACATCTGAACGACTTCTTCTCCTTTGCGGGTACCGGTATTTTTTATATCGACACTAATTTTCATCTCCCCTTGGGAACCAAGTTTTTTATGGCTGGTTTTTAAATGACTATACTCAAACGTGGTGTAACTTAATCCATGTCCGAAATGATATAACGGGTCTCCCTGGAAATATAAATAAGTCCTCCCATCGGTGATATCATAATTCATTAGCGGAGGTAATTGTTCCAGAGACCGAAACCAGGTCTGTGCCAATCTCCCGCCGGGATTATAATCCCCAAACAAAACATCGGCTAACGCATTACCTTCCTCCTGGCTATTATGCGCCAGATGAAGTATTGCCGGGATATGCTGCTGAGTCCAGTTAATCGCAAAGGGAAAACTCGATTTTAATACTACAACCGTATTCGGATTCACTGCATAAACCTCTTTAATTAATTCCTCCTGCTCCAATGTAATAGATTTCCGGTCGACTCCCTCTTTTCCATCACTGGGTGAACCGGGGATTCCAAAGGCTGTCTTCCCTGTTGGATGATTCCCCACACAGACAATCGCCACATCGGCAGATTTGGCTAAAGCCGCCGCCGCCCCATTCTGGTTATCATAGACAAATTTCACCGAACCCTGTTTCCCGACTTTGTTTTTAATCCCTTGCAACGGGGACACGGTGTAGGGCGGTGTCCCGCTGTACCAGTCCAGATAAACTTCATCACCACAAGGACCGATTACGGCTATTGATTTCACAGCCTTTTTATCCAAAGGTAATAATTGTTTGGAATTCTTTAATAATACTATTGATTTCTGAGTCACCAACCGGGCAAATGATTTGTGTTTTTCCGTCAACCAGGGTTCTCCGGTGTCTTTGATATTACTATAAGGAACCATAGACGGCGGGTCGAGTAGTCCCAACCTGATCATTACCCGGTAACTCCTTCTCAAGGCATTATCAATATCCGATTCGGTCAGGTAATATTTATTCACAGCTTCCGTCACAGCTTCCAAATACCGGTCCAGAAATTGATTAATACCCATCTTTATCCCCCAGGCGGCTCCCTGTGCCAGGTCTGGATAATATTTATGCGCGGTGATTAATAATCTTAACGCACCCCCATCGGTACAAATAATCCCGTCCAATCCCCATTCTTTCATAGTGACATCTTTCAATACCGGATGGACCATGCAGGGAATCCCGTTTACGGCATTATAGGCTGCCATATAGGCATTGGAATGTCCTTCCTCAACCCCCATCCGAAATGGAACCGAGTAATATTCCCGGAATAATCGTTCACTAAAATCCGAACTGGAATGTTCCCGGGTGTCTTCATTACTATTCGCCAGAAAATGTTTCATTAAAGAGGCTGTTAACCAATATTTCTTATGATTTCCTTGCAACCCTTTCACCAAGGCAACTACCATAGTCCCATTAAAATAGGGGTCTTCTCCATAACATTCTTCGGTTCTGCCCCAGCGCGGGTCCCGGCCTAAATCGGCATTCGGGGCACGAATGACTAAGGCACCCCGGTTATATTTTCTACTTTGATAAAGATACCTTATTTCATACCCTTCCAAAGCACCGGCTTGTTGCATGATATCCACGTCCCAGGTCTCTGCCATCCCAATCGCTTGGGGAAAAGTAGTAGTCGGTATCGGAGCTCTTCTCCCCCAATTACTCGGCCCTCCCATCGCCAATCCATGTAACCCTTCCACATGCCGGGTCCCTTTCACTCCCAACCGGGGAACACTCGGGTCTGTCCCCAGACAATTGATTTTTTCTTCTAACGTCATTAAAGATAATAGATTATCAATCCGTTTCTCAACGGCTAATTTCGGATCTTGAAATGCATACTGGTATCTCTTGGATTTGGGCATAATAAATATAATTCCTCTTTTTATATGGAATGATTTAAGGTAGATAAAAACACATTGAGTATATTTGATTGACTATCGGGAATTTTAAATCAGGCATTCTCTCTTTTTTTATTACAACCTCATAGATTATGGCAAGAATTATTTCCCATGTCAATTTTGCAATCTTATATAAGTCAATCCTGCTTGATGATATTGCGCATAATAGAGATATACTTTAGTAAGGTTGTTTATTTTTTCCTTCTTCTCCATAGAGTTTTTCTTACTAGTTTGGTGTATAATTTTTAGGATGCGCTATGCTATCTTTTCGGATATTCATGCCCATCTAGGTCGGTTGGAGGCGGTACTGGCCGCTATGAAAGAATCAGACATTGACCGGTACATTTGTTTGGGTGATATTGTCGGTTATGGGATTCACCCAAATGAATGTTTGGAACGTATCCGGGAATTAAACTGTCCTACTCTGATGGGGAACCATGATTCCGTTGCTTCTGGATTGGAAGGTTCCGATCATTTTAATTTGAAGGCCGTGGAAGCTATCCTCTGGACGCAAAATCAAATGAAAGAGCAAAACAAACAATTTCTTATTTCCCTTCCGTATTCTTATAAAACCAAATCGTTTCTCGCGGTTCATTCCACTCCTCTCCATCCCGAAAAATGGGGTTATGTATTGAACCGCGATGCGGCTGTGGAAGCATTCCAACATTTTAAAGAACCCATCTGTTTTATCGGTCATTCCCACGTTCCCTTTTTCTTTGAACTGGACCCTTCAGGGAAAGGAGAAGTGCTACAGGAAAATCCTATCAAAATAAAAAAAGACCACCGCTATCTTGTGAACGTTGGTAGTGTTGGTCAACCCCGCGATAATAGTTCCAAGAGTGCGTTTGTGATTCTGGATACTAAACAGAAATCCATTACTCTCAAACGTGTAGAATATAATGGCCCAGATGAAATGTTCGCCTCACTCTCCAAGAAACCCACATGTTGAGAATAAAATCTATTTGCATTAATCGTAGTATAGATGCCTATTTTACAGGGAGAATTATCTGTAAATTTACTTATTCCAGCAAGTTCACCTATAATAGTAATCATTCATAATAAGTCGGGGAGATAATGTATGGCAGTGATTTCATTTAATCAATTACCGGATTCTGCACGGTTCTGGGTATTTCCACTGGTTCGTCCGCTCAAGGCGGATGAATCAAAAGTTTTTTTAGACAAGGTAGACCGGTTCATGGCGGAATGGGTGTCGCATCAGATGGAAGTGACCGTAGCGCGAGAGTGGAAATATAACCAGTTTTTGCTGGTTGGCGCCGACGAGTCCAATGTGGATATTTCCGGCTGTTCCAATGACAGCTTATTCCGGTCTGTAAAGACCATCCAACAGGACATGGGTCTGGAATTCGTGGATAGTTCCTTAATTTTTTACCGTGACGGTGAAAAGATTCAATGTGTCTCTCGTGACCAATTCCGGGATTATGTAAAAATGGGACTGGTCAACGAAAATACGATTGTGTTTAATAATACGATTCAGAAAATGGGTGACTATCGCCACGGATTGTGGGAAACACCGATGAAAAACTCCTGGCATGGAGAAGCGTTTCCATTGCAGAATGCAAATTTCAGATTGTAGATTTATATTTTCAATCTGAAATCTTAAATCTAAAATCTGAAACAGATATTATGGTTAAGGAATCTATCAGAAAAATATTAGAATCCCGTCATCACGACCCGTTTAATGTATTGGGGATGCATCCGGTGAAACCCAAAAATGCTCCGCCCCATATCGTAGTGCGTGCGTTCAATCCCTTTTCCAGTGCCATAACGGTTATTTCTACCCAAAATCAAGGGGGGGAATGGCCCATGACATTAATTCACGAAGAGGGATTTTTCGAAGTGGATATCATGGAACACACGGATGTCTTTTCATACCAATTAAAGATTCAGAATAAAGACGGCAGTGAAGAAACCATTTATGACCCGTATTCCTTTTTACCGATATTAACAGAATTTGACCGACATTTGTTCAATGAGGGGAATCATCTCCGGTTATACGATAAATTCGGAGCGCATACCATCACTGTAAACGGGATTAGCGGAGTCCAATTTGCTGTCTGGGCGCCGAACGCCATGCGGGTCAGTGTGGTTGGTGATTTCAATCAATGGGACGGTCGGGTTCATTCCATGCGGGTTTTGGGCATGTCCGGCGTGTGGGAAATTTTCATTCCGGGATTACCAGAGGGAACAATCTATAAATTTGAAATCAAAGCACAGAATGGATTGGTATTTTTGAAAACCGACCCGTACGCATTTTATTTTGAGAAACGGCCCAAGAACGCGGCGATTGTGCATACCATTGAGAACTATGAGTGGCATGATGAAGGCTGGATGGAAAATAGACCCAAAACCAATTGGTTTGAACGGCCAGTTTCAGTATACGAAGTGCATCTCGGTTCCTGGCGGCGGGTGCCGGAAGAAGATAACCGGTTTTTGACCTATCGTGAATTAGCGGACCAATTGATCCCACACGCTAAAGAAATGGGTTTCACGCATTTGGAACTTTTACCTGTGGCGGAACATCCCTTGGACGTCTCGTGGGGGTATCAAGTAACGGGCTATTTTGCGCCGACCAGCCGGTTTGGAACACCGGAAGATTTTATGTATTTTGTAGACAAGGCGCACCAACATGGTTTGGGTGTCATTCTCGATTGGGTACCGGCGCATTTTCCGAAAGATGATTGGGCGCTCTCCGGGTTTGACGGGACCTGTTTATATGAACATCAAGACCCTCGATTGGGTGAACAGCAGGACTGGGGCACCAAGATTTTTAATTTTGGGCGGAATGAAGTGCGCTCATTTTTGTTGTCTAACGCACTCTATTGGTTTGACAAGTATCATATTGATGGGTTGCGGGTGGATGCGGTGGCTTCGATGTTGTATCTGGACTATTCCAGAAAACAAGGCGAGTGGATTCCCAATAAATACGGCGGTCGGGAAAATCTTGAAGCGATTGATTTTATTCGTAAATTCAATGAAGTGGTGCATCAGTATTATCCGGGTGCATTAACCATCGCGGAAGAATCCACGGCGTGGGGCGGGGTTTCCAAGCCAACCTATCTCGGTGGATTGGGATTTTCCATGAAATGGAACATGGGATGGATGCACGATATTTTGGAATATTTCTCCAAGGAAGCCATATTCCGAAAATATCATCATAATAATTTAACCTTTGCGATGTTGTACGCATTTCATGAGAATTTCGTCCTTGTGTTGTCCCATGATGAAGTCGTGCATGGAAAAAAATCGCTCTTATCCAAAATGCCGGGATATGAGCCGGATAGATTTGCCAATATGCGTTCCTTGTTCGGATACATGTATGCCCAACCGGGAAAAAAGTTATTATTCATGGGTGCAGAAATCGGGCAATGGAACGAATGGAATTCCAATACGAGTCTGGATTGGCATTTATTGGATTTCGCTCCACATAAAGGATTGCAGAAGTTCTTGGGCGATTTAAACAAGGTTTATCAAACAGAGCCGGCGTTGCATGAAGTGGATTTCGAATATACGGGTTTTGAATGGATTGATTTCCGCGATTCAGATAATTCCATTGTCTCCTTTATCCGGCGTGGGAAAAATCCGCAAGATTACATTGTCTGTGTGTTTAACTTTACCCCTGTGTTTCGGGAAAAGTACCGAGTGGGTGTGCCAGACTTGGTGTATTATAAAGAAATTCTCAACAGCGATGCGGCAGAATTTGGGGGGCAAAACCGTGGGAACAGCGGCGGACTCATGGCAGAAGATTCCAAATGGCAGGACAAACCCTATTCCATTGAAATCACCCTCCCTCCTCTCAGCGCTCTTTATTTCAAGCCTGTGAAACAGGTATAGGGATTAAAAAGTCTCCGGATAAGATTTATATAGTTCATTAAACATGAGGATGAGAAATATATAGCTTAAAAACATACTCTCCTTTAAAAAGATACTTTTAAGCTAAATTCCAGATAACAATTGAACCAATAATATGCCATTCAAAATTTAGTGATAAAGAAAACGCCATTATTAAACACTGTTGAATGTTTTTTAAACATTGCATTCAGTAATTGTTTTTGCAATTCGTTTTTAAAATCACTATTAATACCCACAATATATTGAGCGCCCGTTTGGATTCTTTCTTCTAAAAAGGACTGATTAATCCCATCTGGAAATGCATGCCATCCTTTTCTATGTGAAAGATACAGAATGGTAGGATCATAGTTATCAAGCTATGAAAGTGCATTCTTTTCGGTTTTATTTATTGTTGAAGATATTAAGGTAAAATAAATTGAATTGAAATCTTGGATTTTCCTCTTTCATTAGAGAAAAAATCTAAAAGTGCATAAAACAAGATAGAAACCAAACATAGAAAGAAAATGATAAGTCCGAGAAAGTATCGCAGATTTTCCAATGGTATAATAACGGTTAACTTTTCCTATAAAACCATACTGAATAAAAATCGAGATGATAAAAATCATGAACATAATTACCTTTATAGAAAATAAAATAACCAAAATAGATAGTATTCAGAAATCAAACAATTTTTCATGTGGTCATTCTGCTTTAGCAGTGACCCCCATATAAATATAAAAAATTTTGCAATCTGTAAGTGTCTATTAGCGATACGAGTGAATAAAATTCTACTCCAATATTCAAGGAAATAATAAAATCCCAATTACCCCATTTGTCTGTGCCATACTCCCATATTCCAAATGTAAAACTTTGGTGTAGAAGAAGTTGATGTGCGTGGTAATACCAGGCAATCACAGGAATCAACACTACAAAGCTATACAACCATAAAGACCATTGAAATAGGACTCTCGTTTTAAATTTTAGACAGGCAATATATAAGAGAGGCAATCCCAAATACAGAGTAGGTATTTTTAATAAACATGCTAATGTTATAAAACCAGACGATAAAAGGAAATCTTGCCAACTTTCCGAATCTGCCCATTTTAAAAAAAAGTATATTCCTAAAATGGATGACATCAAGATTGCTGATTCAGGCATAAACGCTCTGCCAAAGAAGACAAGTGAAGGAAGGATAGCAAACAGAAAACATGACCACAAGGCTGTTATTTCGTCAATAATTTTCCGAACCAATAAATATAGAAAATAATTGGTAATTATTGAAAATACAATTGAGAGAAATCTCCCGATAGATTCATAAACTCCACATAATTTATAGAGCAAAGCAACAACAAACGGATAAATCGGGAACTCTGTTTCAACATAACCGGGTGAGTTCCCACCCCAGTCAATTTGTGGATACGAAAACTTATAACCGTTTTCATAATAATTTCTTGCAATTGCCGCTGTATCTGTTTGTCTCCACGAATGGTTGCCAATCAACGGAGACATTATATTGTAAATTCGTACGATAAAAGTTAATACCAATAAATAAAATATCGCATATTTCTTCATTAGATTATTATTTCACTCCCCTATTGCGACTAAAAGGATTATCTATATTAAGGGTTCACAATGAGTTCATCTCTCGTATCTGTTGAACGTTTAGTTTTTGCTCGAGATAATCTCAATCGCTTTTCCAGGTTCAATCCATCTGAAGATTTTACTGATGGAGACAGTGTAGGAGTTAAGGTGGAGATACCATTGTCCGTTTTCTTCGAGGACGTCACCTTTTTTACTTTTTTTAGATATGGGGACACAGGCATCGGCAACACAGGCGAGAATAGATTTATCAGTGACTTGCAAATGCGCCTCCGGTCCAAAGATTAGTTTCATCGTGGAGTCATTAATATAAATTTCCGTAGAATCTTTCAATAATACGGATACCGTGACCGGTTTTGCCGTATCTACCGTAACAGAAATTTGCGTCATGACTTGTCCTCCATAAACTGCCCTCAGTGCACAAAAAAATAACAGTAAAATGAAATATTTTACCCCATTTCTCATACCCCTATTATATATCATAACCAGTCGGTGCTTGTCATTTCTTGGGCGTATGTGATAATTATAATCAATGCCGGAATCTAACAAAACGACAGACATAATTCACCTTTCCGTGGTGATTCCTTGTTATAATGAGGTAAAACGCATAGGGAAAACATTGGAGCGAATGATTGAATATCTCAATCAACAACCCTATGGTAATGAAATTCGCGTCATCAATGACGGGAGTGACGATGGGACAGAGAAAGTCTGTCAATCGTTCCAAGGACAGCATCCCCGTCTCTACATTAACAATATATTCAAAAATCATGGGAAAGGATATGCCGTGCAGGTCGGGATGTTGACGGCAAAGGGAGAATATGTTTTGTTTTCCGATGCTGATTTATCTACACCAATTGAAGAAGTTGAAAAATTGTTTCGAGCATTGGAAAAGGAAAATGCGGATATTGCCATCGGTTCACGCAGTTTGCCCGATTCGCAGGTTATACAACATCAACCCTGGTACCGGGAGATGATGGGTAAGACTTTTAATAAATTTGTGCAGAGATGGGCAGTTCCGGGAATTATTGATACGCAATGTGGATTCAAGTTATTTAAACAGAGTGTGGTTAACCAGTTATTTACCCGGCAAAAACTTTGGGGGTTCGCGTTTGATGTAGAAATATTATATATTGCCAAAAAGTTGGGATATAGAATTGTGGAAGTCCCCATACGTTGGGAAAATTCCCCAACCTCCAAGGTGAATCCGATTGTAGATTCTACCCGAATGTTAATCGAACTCAGCCGAATTCGTAAGTATCACACTGGCTTGGATAAAGATTGAGTATAAGCATGACCTCTCTTTCTACCCATAATCGCTTGGATTCCTGTTGGGACATCCGGCCTGTTTATAAAGAACTTCTCGTATTTTTCTTCTTCATCGCTATTGTCTGTTGGTTTTTTCCTGCCATGGTTTATCAAGGTCAAATCCCTAATGGCGGGGATGTTAACGGGTTATATTATCCGCAAATGAAATTCCTTGGTGATGAACTCCGTTCCGGCAGATTTCCACTTTGGAATCCGTTTATTTTTTCTGGTACGCCATTCTTTGCCAATCCCCACACAGGTTCAGCACATCTCTTTCACTTAATCCTTTTTGCCCTATTTCCTGCGGAACGTGCATTCGGGTTGGATATCGCGTTGCATTTTGTATTGGCAGGCTGGTTCGTGTATCTCCTAGTCAGATGTTATGGAGTCTCCCGTCCCGCCGCCGTACTCTCTGGAATCTGTTTTATGTTTAGTCAATTTGTGGTAACGAAAATATTGATTCCACGTGGATTTTTCTCTGCGCCATTCTTCCCTTTAATGCTTTATGGAATCGAGCGGGTAATCCAAAAACGCAATTTCAGTTCCTTTTTAATTTGTTCTATCGCTGCCGCACTACTGTTGCTTTGCGGAGATCCACAAACCGTTTATATTGTCCTGCTCACTTCCCTTATTTATCTCGTCGGGAGAATATTCAGTGAATATTTTAAATATGAAATCCGTGAAAATCTAAAACTGCCTTGGAGATTTACGGGTAACATCTTATATATATTGTTTATTTTCAGCCTGATTGGATATGGGGTTATAAAAGTCCTCAATGTCGAAATGAAAGGACTCTCTATTGCAGTTGTTCTTTTGATGATTCTGATATTTTGTTATTCATTGGTGACACGAATCAAAAAAATAGGTTTTGAATGGCGAAACTTATTTTCCACAAGCGGAATATTGGTACTTGCGCTCATGGCAGGTTTGGGACTTGCCGCCGTTCAAATAGTTCCTGCTATAAAATTATTACCGACAACAGTACGGGCAGGTTTTCCAGAATCTGATTATTTCCGGATGATCATGTTTCCACAATTATGGATTGCAATTATTCATGATTTCTTTACCGGCTGGGGTATGGGAGATTTTGAAATCAGTACCTATATCGGTACGATTCCCATCTTCTTGATGATTGCGGCATTGTTTCTACCTGGACAAGAAAAGACTTTTCGCCGCTTTCAATTTATTTTTGTTATTCTATCCATCTGGTCATTATCTTTGGTTTTTGGTGAAAAGGATATCGTAAGGTTTTTTATTCATCATATTCCAATATTCTCCACGTTTTTTGTATTGCATCGGTATTTGATCGTTTATGTATTGTCGGCATCCATTCTTGCCGGATTTGCTTTTGAACGTTTCATTCAATTTAAGTCTGCTATTCCAACTCCCTCCGTTTCATTATTTGGGTTTCTTCTTTTTTGCGCCGGATTCATAGTTTTCTGGAATATTATCGGTTTGTCAACCAGCAGTTACAGATTTCTTCCAGCGGTTATATTGATTTTTCTTTATTTGTTATCATCTCCGCGTTTGTTTCCCCATTGGTTATTTACATTAGCAATTATTTCCGGTACTCTCTTTGAATTAACACCGCAATCCGCGAGTTATTCTACAGATATGATGTATATTTCACCCCAAAAATTATACCCACCCACCCAAGTTTCTCAATTTTTGCGGAAAGACTCAACTTTATTCCGGTATTTTAGTGTGGAAGATACAACGCACCATGCCCCAACCAATAAACCACCACACCTATCTAATTTGTTGCTTCCCAACACGGCTGCCGTTTATCGTGATTATGATACCCAGGGTTTCGATCCCATTTTCTTGAACTCCTACCGCGAACTGATTCAGCGGATAAATCAAAATCAACCTCAACGAAACCCTTATGATGATCCCTTGCACTATGCCATTATTAATCCTTCCGATTCTCCTTTAATATCTTTACTCAATGTGAAATACGTAATTTCCGAAATGCCTTTGGACCTGACACATTATCATTTATTGCTCGATAGGGGAGAACAGGTCTATCTCAATGACCGATTTGTTCCGCGAGCTTTTCTCGTTCACCGGATAAAAATTAGCCGGGATGAAAATATAAACTGGCAATGGGTACAATCCCAGGATTTTAATCCGACTCAAACCGTGGTTCTAAATGAGAATTTGGGTAAATTGACCGAACAACGTTCCAATGAAATCGGCACTACAGGAAAGAAATTTTCTTCCGCACACAGTATTCGTGTTCAAAGTGAGAGTCCAACAGCGGGAAACGAGGTTCATATTTGGGTGGATAACCAGGATATTGTAGATAATCTACCGGGATATACTATTGCCGTTGTGAATCCCGAAACTGTAGAATTGGAATCCGTCAAGAATTTTCGTACGGACAGTTCACCGGAGGAGGTTATGCAAATGGTGCAATTAATTTCTTCAATTGATACCGGAAAAATGGTAGTAGTCGCGTCGCGGGGTAACACGAATCAGTTTATGACGATGAGTATCATGTCTACGTTTCAATCTATTGGCGCAAAAGGAATAGTAACTCCATATAGTGAACAAAGCTGTACTCATGTGATACTCGGTATTAAAGGGTCGTTGCCGGGACAGGCGATGGAATTGGAAAATCTGCCAAAGGCAGAACTCTCGATCCCTTACAGCATTCCTGCTGTGTACCGATATGATAGTGAAGATTCCACAATGTCCGGTGAATCAGATTCTGTCACGATTACAAAATACTTACCCAATAGGATTCGTTGTCGAACTTCTTCCTCGATTTCGGGAATATTAGTATTAAGTGAAATATACGAAAAAGGGTGGCAGGTCTATGTTGACAATCTGCACGGTACACTGGCGCGTGGAGATGGAATTTTACGTGCGGTCTATGTTTCAAAAGGAAATCATACGATTGACTTGGTCTATTGGCCGGAAGGGTTGACTTGGGGAATCATTGTCACATCGACAACTCTGCTATTGTTGCTTTGCGCTATTGGTATTAGAATAGGTGTTCTTTTGAAAAAACGTAAAATCATTAAACAAGAACAAAAGCTAATTGAAAAAGTTGAAAAGAAAACTAATTCTTAATATTTAATTATTTCTATATGAAAATATCCATCATCGTCCCGGTCTTTAATGAACAAAATACGGTGGAAAAACTAATTCAAGCGGTTCGTAAGGTGCCGCTGGATAAAGAAATTATTGTAGTCAATGACGGGTCGTCTGATGACACGAGGCAGATTGTGGAAAAATTAAAACCGCTGGTAGACCATGTATTGCATCATGAAACAAACCAGGGGAAAGGGGCGGCCATCCGTACCGGCTTGCAGGCAGCGACCGGAGACTATGTTCTCATTCAAGACGCCGATTTGGAATATGATCCGGAAGATTATGTAAAATTGCTCCGTCCTATAGAAAAAGGCTGGGGACAGGTGGTGTATGGTTCACGATTTACAGGCGACCATCGCAACATGTTATTTCATCACTGGATGGGGAATCGGTTTTTAACACTGGTTACCAATATTCTTTACAATACGACACTCTCCGATATGGAGACTTGTTATAAGTTAATCTCTACAGATATTATTAAATCTCTCAAACTTCGCTCCAACCGTTTTGGGTTTGAACCGGAAGTTACCGCCAAAATTCTCAAACGCAAAATCCGTATTTACGAAGTTCCCATCTCGTATGCCGGTCGTGAATTCCACGAAGGTAAAAAAATCAGATGGACCGATGGTCTCACCGCCCTCGGTCTCCTCCTCTGGTGCCGTTTTTTCGATTAAAAATTAACTGCTTTTCTACCCTATTTCTTGACAATAGTTGTCAATATTGCATAAAATATTTTGGCGAGGAGGAAATAAGATGAAAAACATTTTCCGATATGTAATAGGTTTGGTTCTAGTATCTATTTTCAGTAATTCTTCGGTACATGCCTGGGAGATATTGAATGGGGTAGGAGTGTGCACGGTTCCCAATCCTACAAGTTATTTTACATATCCATTGGTAACCCCGGATGGACAAGGCGGAGTCATCGTCGCATGGTCTGACCAGCGTTCTGGAGGGGCGGGAACCAATTATGATGTCTATGCCCAACGTCTGGATACTCATGGAAATGCCTTATGGACACCCAACGGGGTCGCAATTTGTACTGCCGATAATTTGCAATATGTAGTCGCGATGACCAGCGATGGGCAAGGCGGAGCTGTCATTTTATGGCAGGACAGCCGAAATGGGACGCATGTCTATGCTCAACGAGTTAATTCTCAAGGTTCGACATTATGGACCAACCAGGGTCTAGCGGTGTGCACTGCCGCTACCGACCAATTTCCCACCGATATGATTAGTGATGGAACCACCATTACTATTGTCTGGCTTGATGGTCGAAATACCAATGGATATGGCGCGGATATCTATGCGCAAAAAATGGATTACAATGGGAATTTCCTATGGATGGTCAATGGAGTACCCGTTTGCGTTGAAGCCACCAATGCCTATCAAGAGTACCAGCCTCGTCTGGCGGACGATGGTCAGGGTGGAGTTATCTTTAGTTGGTATGGGACTGCCACAGGCAATTCTGCCACGTGGGGTATTTATGCACAACTCTTGAACAGTCAAGGTTCTGCTCTCTGGTCACCCTCCTATGGCGTTCCCATGAAAGTCACCTACAACGACGGCAGTTATCCTCAGCAAATGGTTCCCGACGGAGCTGGCGGCGCATATATTGATTTTATAGACGGTCGTTTGGGAGCAGGATTAAATACGGTAATCATTCAACATGTCAATAGTGAAGGTTCAACGTTATTGGTCTTCAACGGGGTAGCCATCAGTACTGTTAATCAAGGTAATTCCAGTAATCCAACTATGATAAGCGATGGGAATGGCGGAGCCATGATTAGCTGGCAGGAACCGCGTAACTATGCCAATAATATTTTTGTCCAGCGTATTAATAGTCAGGCATCTTCACTTTGGAACTATGGGGGCGTAAATATGTGTGCGGCCGATTGGGGTGCGACCAATCCTGTGATTTCCAGTGACAGCAATGGGGGCGCTATTGTGGTTTGGCAGGATTATCGGAATTTTAATACATCGGGGATATATACCCAACGGGTGAACGGTAATGGTTCCACCTTATGGACATATAATGGGGTGGAAATATGCACCACGAATTATGACGATATTTATCCGTCTGTGTGTGCAGATGGATTGGGCGGAGCTTTCTTTGCATGGCAAGACCATCGGGATGACGCGAATTATTATGTCTATGCCCAATCGATTTATTCCACAGGTTCCATTACTCTGCCTTACCCCGTCTTTTCCCAATTACCGAGTTTGAAATTATTTAATTCACAAAGTCTGGCAACTGCGTTTGATTTGTCCGATTACATCACAGTGACTCCTGCCACCACCTATTCAATAATCTCCAATTTCCAGTCATTAAGCACCCTGACCGGCAGTCTAGTGGGTGAAAATAGTTATGGCTCATCAACCGTAGGAACCAATATCTATGAAGCGGCCAATGAAAATGGATACAGCAACGCAACCAACGAAGTCAAATATTCCTATTATAAAATTTATAAACTTCCTCATGTGGGGCTAACCGCAGGTTCGTCATGGGATATCAATGTGGCGAAATATACGTATAATGAATTTGGTAGTGTTCTTGCGGCCGCTCTACCGGCTATTCCCGATATATTTCCGAATTATCCTCCGTCCTTTGGGAATGCCAGTGCCTTGATTGTGAGCGATACCACTTTGGTTTCGGCTGTTTGGTTGGACAGCACGAGTATTCGAATTACTTCTTCACCCACATATACGTCCGGAGGTCCGGTCAGCGTGGATGTGATTGCATCCATTTACTCAAACCCTCCCTACGATGATATGGATAAAGAACGCATTTGGGTTTACCCCAATTTATTATCCAACAGTACCTTTAGCACTGCCAATGATACAGCAGTCTGGTCCCCGATGGAAATTCCACCGGGTAGGTCTACGATAGCCACGCAACAATGGATGCAGAGTTATACAGATTCTGCGGGAACTCAGGCCCAGGGCGTGTGGAAATTCACCTTTGCGGATGCCAATGGCGGAGTGAAATCAACCCCCAATACGGCTCATTGGATTAGCATAACCAATGGGGAATGGTATATTTACAGGATACACTTAGTGGCGGATACTCCTAATAACACTCATCTGGCCTGCTTATATTGCTATACCAATCTTCCGGGGAGTGGAACGCAAACGGATATAGTCGGGAACGTATTATTTGGCGTACCGACAGTGTGGACGTGGCAGGAAGCGCCCTTACTGGCGCATGGCAGTAGTACTACCGGCTATCCACAATTCCAATTCAAGGCGAATGGGGCAGGCAGTATCTATGTAGATGAGATCCAAATTATCAATGCCACTCCGGAATTAATGCAAGCGCGCAGTAACACCCATTCCCATTATCTCTATGGCCAATTTACTACGGGGAATGACACGACGGGCTGGGGACAGGAATTGTATTTTGGTGCAGTAAGCGCACCGAGCATCACGGTGAATAATGGGTTGGTCTTAAACTTTGCGGGAGCGGCACCTGGGTCCTCGGGTCAGGAAGGGATAAAATGGACCGCGAACAATGGAGTACAAGGACCGTTGCATGCGTATTCCTTCCCGGACAACGTAGGTCATCAAGTCGGTACCCAGTTGACGTTAAGTATCGTATCTGGCAATTTCAATACCTTAGGAATTGTCTTGGTAGCGGCGTATGGAACCGCGACGGCGGGGGATCAAGATATTGATAACCTAATCGCCGCGGCGGGTGTTGGAGTCTTGGTGAGTGGAAATTACTATGCCATAGGCGAGGCGCAATATCCTTACGCTCAGGGTCAATTTGGACTACGCAGTGATGCGGGAGGTATTTTAGAGGTCACTAACGTGGATGTGAATGTGGATAATGACGATCCGAATTTCGGAGACCCCACCCTCTTCCAGTAACCAGACCGGGATAAGACGTGAATTTTTCACGTCTTATCCCCCCTCTGTTCTCTCTTGGAAAATAATTGTTCCCTATAACCATGGATTATCTCTAATAAAATCAATAATATATCCTGAAGTAAGTTCTCCCTGATTTATACCCATGGCCAACCTGCCATTCACTGAATATATCATGGAGCGTAATCGAATCGTAAGCGAACTCAAAGCGAAGTAAATACGGAGCAGGGATGAAGGAGATCGATCTCCTTCATCCCTGCCCTAGGGCTATCTAATTTAATTAACGTGGTAAACCTTGTCCTCAAAATCTCTTGTTGAGGATTGCCCTCGAATGTCCTTACCGAGGATATGTGGTGGGCTTTACAGTTTCTATCTTTTTTAACCTTAAACCTGTTCTATATTTATTATACGTTTCTTTCTGATTTTGTCAAATATAAAAATATTTTTCTAAAAATTGTAATATAATGTCCTCGAAATGCCACTACTGTAGTAGGAAAAGATATTTTTGGTTATGCCTAGACTCACACAGGCTTGACAAAGGTATTATAATTGTAATACATTACTCGCAGAAATAAGACTTGTAAGAAACAAGTCCCTTAGTGAGACAAGAAAAGAGGGTTAAATATGAAAAGAGGTTTCAAGTTATGGATAGGAATTATTTTGGGAATGGTTGTTGTTCCCGGATGGGAATACACCGTATCCGGTAATTTAACGCATGTGGGTATACAGGCGTTACAAGCAGGGAATTATGGTATAGCGACGACCGATTTTTACCAAGCGTTATCGGCGGCCAGTAGTGGAACAAATGATTATGATTGCGCGGAATATTATCTCGCGCGGTCATATACGGAATTAGGGAACAGTTCTACGGCGCAAGTTTTTGTGACGGCGTTATTGAGTGAGAATCCCGCCGGAGGGTATCAAGACGGAGCGTGGTATTATCAAATGCGGATTGCTTTATCGCAGAATAATTTCACTTTATTAAGTACGAGTTTTACGCAATTAACCACGTTCTATCCGCAAGCCAAACAAATGCCGTCGGCGTATTTACGATATGCCGAAGGGTTACGTCTTATCAATCACGATTATAGGACGGCCTTGTATTATGACCAACAAATCTTGAGTGAGTATTCCACGGATTTTGTTGCTGGATTAGGTTTATTGGATATGGGGATGGTGTATTGGAGTCGCTATACAGTGGATTACGATACTACACAGTTAGTGTTAAGCGAACAAATATTCAATCAATGTCTTTCGCGTTATGCGACGGATGCCCATGTCGTTCCGAAAGCGTACCATTGGTTAGGGTATGTGCAAGAATACGGGAACAATAATTATTTAAGTGCCATTGCTAATTATCAACATGTATTAAATCAATGGCCGACGTATAGTAATTGTTCCAATGTATTGTTTGAGTTGGCGCGCAGTTACGATTATTCACAGAACAATACCAAAGCGATAACCACGTATCAACAGTATATTACTCAATACCCTGCCAACACGGTAATGATTCAAGTGATTCGCCAGCGGTTGGCGGTATTAGAAATGAATGCAAAGGAGTAAGAGTTATGAAAACTCTTTCACTATTTTTAATTTGTTTAGGAATAGTTTGCGGTATGGTCTATTCTCAATGTACTCCAGGGGAAGGGTGTACCGATAGCGGGAACCCGTGTATGCCGGAATTACCTTTTGGAATCCGATGAATGGGTCATGGAAAACGTCGGGGTGTGCGCCTGGATTAGTAACTTTTTTAGCCATAGACAGTGAAGGGAATCCCGCGCCGGTGGATCAACAAGTAAGTATCTTATGTTCCACGCTGGAAAATCCTATTACCTACACGTGGTATTTCGGGGATGGCGCGACCGGAACGGGAAACCAAGTCAGTCATGCGTATACTTGGAGCCAGACCCCCACCGTTATGTTAATTTCTCAAGGTGAATTTGTCCCCGCATGTACCACGTATCTTACCGTGAATATAGATGATAGTGTTCCTTCCATGCCCACCGGTTTAACGTCGAATTACACGAGTACCCTATGGAATCAATACACGTCCCCAGTGGTCACGTTTCAATGGAACTCATCGTTTGACCCCTGCGGGTTTGCGTGTGGGATTGCGGGGTATTATTTTGCATTAAACACGATAGCGTCCTATACTCCCGGTCCCACGGATAATTTTACGAATGGATGGAATGGGTTATCCGCGTCCTGTATTTTAAATAATAATAGAAACAATTATTTCCATGTCGCAGCGGTCAATAATGTAGGAACCATGAGCGCCGTAGCGAGTTCCGGTCTTATGGCCATGAGCGCCGCCAATACTCCACCCGCGTCCAGTGATCCGACCGCACCTGCTATTAATGTAATACTGCCCGGTTATTATGGAATGGGATGGTTTTCCGGCCCCGCCTGTGCCATTCCAGGTTGGACAATGAGTTTTGCGGTCTGTGATTCATCCCTTCAAAATAACTCTTATGTTTATGATAGTTGTATTCTAACAACGATGGGGAATACCTATAGCGTAACGAAATGGATGAACGGACTTTTAATGCCGAATCAATCTCTTGGTGGAAATTGGGGATTATTTGAGTGGGTGTCTGTATCAACAACTATTGGGCCAGGGAACCAAAATGCGTTGTGTAAATATTTTTATCATGATGCCAATAATAATGAATACTGTAGTTCCATGAACACTAGTTTTCCTGTTGTCAATGCGAGTTTACCGTCTTTAACGACGATATGTTTAAGTTGTGGAAATATTTTACAAGTGCAACCGATAGTAACTCCCCCGAATGCCACGAGTGTTATTGGCTTTACCAGTAGTAACCCCACTGTGGCGAGTATTAATAATTATGATCCGGTGGGGAATATTCTAACCATTGAGGCGAATTCTCCTGGGGCGGTTGTGATTACTCCTGTGATTTCAGGTACAAATTATGAATTCAATAATGGTAGTCAAATTTTATCGGTCGTCACATCCGATGCACAATATATAAGTGGGTTTAGTTATATAAACCCAGGAAATATTACGATGAATGGAGCGCCATTAGTGAATACAACGACTTATGTTATAAAAAATAGTTATCCCAGTTTATATGGTTGGATGACGGTGAATAATGTTCAAGTTGGCGCAGCGAGCGATAATCTTTATATGGTGTCTGTTAGTTGCTCTACTATTACAACCACACAAGAGATTCCGATTTCTGTGTCTATGACTGGTTCGGGGACGGTGGATTTTACCACGCCGGGATTTTATCCGATTTCAGTCACATGGTATGATAATAATGGTTCCAGTACCACGGAAAATTTTTGGATTTGTGTGTGGTGGGTGAATTTGACATTGAATACGGGTACGATGATGAGTACCGATCAATTGGCTTTTTGGAAAGCGCAAGATCAAGTATATGGCACTTCATCTACGCCTACAATTAGAACGTTAGGCAGGGTAACAGCCGATTTTACGAATCACATATTAGGATATTTTGGGAAAGTAGAAATTGACGGACAAATCGTCCCCAGTGGAACGGGTCGAAATTTGTCAGGGTTTGTTTTTTATTCCAACACAAGTTCTCATGCGTGGTTTTACGATAATTTAGGATTCAGTTATAGTACCAGTACCATCGGACCCGACGGACCGAATCCTGGCGCGTTTCAAACTGTTCCTATTAATGATTATATTTTCATGATTGATGGGCCGGGGATGCAAGTAATAGATACTTTTGGTGATCCTGTTGGAACTTACAGCGCAGAGAGTGACCGTGCTAATTTTTGGACGTATGTAGGACAAAATGGAACCCTGTGTTCGGATACATTATATTGGCACCAAGAAACGACTATTACCGGTCCTCCACCTTATCAGGGAGGTTCCCCAATGGATGTAGGGATCGGATATGTCACAGACCCATTTCAACAATAAGGAGGAAAGTATGAAAAAGACTACATTACGTTTCACATTATTTGTACTGGTATTTACTAGTGCAATAATGGTCTATCCCAAAGAGCCAATTACTCTTGCGGATCAGTTAAAAAGCGCCGCTGTACCGCCTCAACAAATATTATCTTTATTAAAAACGGATACCACGTTGGCGTTAGATACCCAGGCGGAATATGTGAAATATTTAGGGGAATCCCAATGTACGGAAGCCATACCCTATTTAATTGACCATATTACTTTTTCCTATGACACAATAAAAGAATCTCCAGAGATAATTTCTTTTAGCCAAACTCTTCGTTTAAAAAAGCGTGTGGCGTATTGGGCAATAATAAATATTGGCCCACCGGCGATTCCTTATTTAACCGATAAAATAAAAGAGTTGGGTGATAATATTTCGGGAGATAATAATCTCTATGCTAAAGCGATAGAGATTATCGAATATGATGAAAAAGTAAATCAATGGCTTCAAGATCAAAAAAATAAAAATAAATAAAATGGATTCATCCGGTAGTGGCATGACCATGAAAAACAAATTCACTACTATTTGTTTGTTTCTGTTTTTGTTATTGCGTTGGCGGATAATCAAGCATTTGGAACTTTTACTTCACCCTATCTTCGACAATTAGGGAGGGTATCCCCGGATTCCACCAATCATGTGTTGGGATTTTTCGGGAAAGTAGAAATTGACGGACAAATCCTTCCTAACGGAATATCCCTGTTTTGGCCGGGATGTGTAGGGTTTACATTTTATTCAAATTGTAGTTCCAAGACATGGGCTATTAACACCGTTTTTGGATGGAGTACCACGTTAAGTAAAATTAGCACCGATGGCCCTGAAACTGATTTTCAACAGGTTATTCCTGTCCATGATTATATTTTTATGTGTGATGGGCCAGGGATACCCACAATGACTAATGTTAGTACATATATTGGAACATGGACGGCAGAGAGTATGCGTTCTAATTTTTGGACGTATGTACAACAAAATAGAACCCTATGTTCGGATACTCTTTATTGGCATCAAGAAACGACTCTTACCGGGTTAAATAACCAAAGTGGGCCGCCCTATATAGGAAGTTCCCCAATGGATGTAGGACTTGGATATGTTACACAATCATTTCCATAATAAGGAGGAAAGTATGAAAAAGAATACATTACGTTTCATGTTGTTGGCCGTGGTTTTTGTTAGTGCAATGGTGGTTTATTCACAGACCATCCCCTTTTCCGATTTCACATCGAGTAACGACTCGACAAGAAGTAGTGCGATTGCTGAACTTTATGGGATACATGAGGGTGTGTATAAACCTCAAGCGATACAAGATAAAGAGAAACTAATGAAACAGTTAAGAACTGTCTTGGAAACCGATACGACCCTTTCGAGAGAAAATAAACATCATTTAATGAATGTATTGGAAATATTGGGACATGCTGATAAAGTACCTTATCTTTTCGATACAACAACATTATTTTCTCGATTAACATCACAGAATGAATACGTTCGAGGGGATATGATAAAAGCGTTTAGTGATGTTAAAACCATACCGGACAAAGAAAATTTATGCAAACAAATTTTGTCCATATCGGAAAACGATACAACTCTCTCGAACGATATAAAAGATGATTTAATTGAAGTCTTGAGTATATCGAGTTGCACTGCGGCATATTCGTATATCGTTCATTATTTTGCCGTGAATTATGCGGATTTTGAATATATGATTGTTGTTAGTCTCTCGGACCATCGTAGAATGACTTCCGCGAAACGTGCCGTAGAAGCGATGGGATCATTCGCCGTTCCTTACATGTTGGATGAATTGCGGAAAGATGATAGTGTATCCGGACAATTTATTTATGTTCTCAAAAAGTTGGATAGCAAGTACAAGGAACATATTAACCAGTTGATACGGGAAGAAAAAGATAAAAATAATCCCAAGAAATTGTTGCAATTGGAACAATATTTGAATTAAGCGATGGGTTCCTTTGGTATGGATATGACCATGAAAAACAAATTCACTACGATTTGTTTGTTTCTGTTTTTGTTATTGCCTTGTTGGTTATTCGGGGACAATGTAATATCTCAACTCATGAGCGGGGATTCTTTGGAAATCCAACGGGCGAAAGAGTATCTATTTTCTCACTATTCCACGGTATCCGAGAGTCAACGAAAGGACTATGTCAATGGATTGATATTGATTATTGATAGTCCCGATACCGTAGCGGATACTATGGGAGATCATTTTCAATATGCCTTTAAACATAGGTTGCAACCCACCCCATCGGATATGAGTCGAATGGCGGCGATTGAGATAGCGGGCCAATTGCGAATTACGGAAACCTTACCCGTATTGGCGAAACATTTGAATTATGTAACTACTGAACTTAGTCCGATTGTTTGGATGTCCGATCCGCCTCTTAGAGATTATCCTTGTGCCGATGCTATGGCACGTATGGGGGATACAGCGATTCCGTACTTGGTAACTATTCTTAAAGATCATTTTGATTGGGATACTCGTATTTTGGCAGGAAAAACAATTTTTTGTATTAAACATAGTACGGATACGACTCCCATTAAAGAGATATTGAATCAAACTACCGATACCACAGAACGACAGAATTTAGATGAGTTTATTCATCTTAAGATGGGTCATTTACAATGGTATCTTCAATCTCATAAACAGTAAGGTTTCATCCGGTAGTGGCATGACCATGAAAAACAAACTCACCAAGATTTGTCTGTTTCTGTTTTTGCCTTGTTGGTTATTCGGGGATAATGTAATATCTCAACTCATGAGCGGAGATTCTTTTGAAATACAAAGGGCAAAAGAGTATCTCTTTTCTCACTATTCCACAGTATCCGAGAGTCAACGACAGGAATATGTAAAGGGATTGATATTGATTATTGATAGTCCCGATACGGTAGGGGATACGATGAAAGATCATTATCGTTATGCTCACGGGTCTAAAACAATTCTCACCCCATCGGACATAAGCCGAACGGCGGCAATTGAAATAGCGGGCCAATTGCGAATTACGGAAGCCTTACCGATATTGGCGAAACATCTAAATTATATGACTCCCCAACCGGATGCCTCGACTTTGTTTTCTCAAGTAGTCTAGCGTCCTGGAACTTCCCAGTTCTATTATAACAAGGGATATAATAGAATTGGATGTATGGAAAAATTATCTCCTGATGCGCCGATATCTTTGATTCCTTTTGTTTTTCTGGACACGGAGACGACGGGTTTAAGTCCGGAATTCGGTGACCGGATTTGTGAAATCGCCATGCTCAAAACGCAAAACGGCGAGTTGCTGGACTCCTATCAGACACTGGTCAATCCCGGACGGCCTATTTCCGCGGGTGCCTCTGCCGTAAACCAAATCACCGATGACATGGTTCAGGGGAAACCCTATTTCAAAGATATTGCCGAAGACGTTATGAAATTTATCGAGAACGCAGTTTTAGTGATTCACAACGCGCCGTTTGATTTGAGTTTTCTGTCCGCCCAGTTTCATGTTTTGGGAAAACCACTATTTGAAAATTTGGTTGTGGATACGCTCTATTTATCGCGCAAATATTACCGCTTTCCCTCCAACCGTTTAAGCGCCATCGGTAATTTTCTCCAAATAAAAATAAATCAAGCGCACCGGGCGTTTGGCGATGTCGCCATACTCAAAGAGATTTTTGACCGTTTCATCAATGAATTTAACGAGCAAGGTGTGCGTACTCTGAATGATTTATTATTATTGCAGGGCGGTTCTGTGACCGTTCCTTCTCCTGAAAAAATCATTCTGCCGCCCCAATTGGAAGAGGCGATTCAATCTCAAAAAGCGATTGAAATGTATTACATTGACAGCAGCGGTCATCAAAGCAAACGCAAAGTAGACCCTATTGATATTATTGCAAAAAACGATTATGTCTATCTGGTCGCGCACTGTCATCTACGTTCGGACCAGCGTACCTTTCGATTGGACAGAGTGATAAAAATGGAGATTGTTTC
Organism: uncultured bacterium; assembly: GCA_963768165.1. Classification (GTDB taxonomy): domain Bacteria; phylum UBP4; class UBA4092; order UBA4092; family UBA4092; genus CAVYHJ01. The sequence continues at coordinate 502,045 of CAVYHJ010000003.1, forward strand.
ATGAAATTTTATACTGTCCTTTTATTTGCTCTTACAATCTTGTTCGTAAGCCAATTACACGCATCAGGTCTTATTTCAGATTTCTATACCGATAAAGCACGGTATAATCCCGGTGATACGGTGATTTTTTATATCCCCATCAATAATGTTGCCGGGAAAGATTTATCCGATCTCTGGATTACCCTGACTGTCAAAGATTTAGATTCAGTAATTCATCCTACGATTACCCAACGCACGAAATTATCCATAGGGCAAAAAATCAAGTTGCGCTTCCAATGGTCTGCTCCGTCCTCAGATTTTCGAGGATATCTTGCGGAAGTACGTATTGCCGATTCCGAACATCAGGAATTGGATTACGCGGTAACCGCCGTAGATATTTCCTCCGACTGGTCGAAGTTTCCGAGATATGGGTATCTAGCCCATTTTGGAAATGACATTGATACGAAATCATGGATTTCTGAATTGAATAAGTATCATATCAACGGCCTGCAATATTATGATTTCCAATATAAACATCACTGGCCTTTGCCCGGCACTGTGGCTAAACCGCTGGAGGAATGGAAAGATATTGCCGGTCGTCCGACATACCTGCTGACGGTAATGGGTTTTCTGAATGCCGCTCATGCCTGTAATATGATGAACATGGCGTATAACGCCAGTTATGGTGCCTATGCGGATGCGTTTCATGATGGCAGTGGTGCGAAATTGGAATGGGCGGCTTGGCCGAATTCCACTGTCGCACGAATAGAGGAAACGATAAAATCCTATGGTCCTTTTCCTGCCAACTGGTCAACGCAAAAACTTTATTTTATGAATCAAAACAATCCCGATTGGCAGAGTTATATTTACAGTAAAATGTCAGAATTATTTGTGGTTTATCCTTTTGACGGTTGGCATATAGATACCTATGGAGATACGGGAGCGTATGCCTATGACGATTCGTATATCGATTATGTTGCCGGATTCCGGCCTTTCGCCGATAGGGCGCATGATACATTGAATAAACGTGTTCTCTTTAATACTGTCGCAAGTAAGGGGCAGGGTTTGATGACAAAATCTAAAGTAGATTTTATGTATTCGGAACTTTGGGACGATCATCCAACCTATGAGAGTTTATGGGTGGATGTGGAAGAAATTCATTCTCTGAATCCTACAATGGGTATTGTCTTTCCAGCCTATATGCATAAACAAAAATCCAATTCAATGAAAGCAGGCGACACCGCTTGGTTCAATACCCCCAGTGTTTTATTAACCGATGCGGTCATGTTCGCTTCCGGTGCGTCCCACTTGGAATTGGGTGATGGTGACCGAATGTTATCCACAGAATATTTTCCCGATGACAAAAAATTTCTCGTTTCACCGCCACTTCATATTGCCTTGCGGCATTACTATGATTTTCTAGTCGGTTATGAAAATTATCTGAGAGACGAAGTCCAGCCTACGAAATGCCGTCTAACACTTTTCAATACTAAAACCAGTTATTCCGGTGATACAGGTACAATCTGGCTATTTTCTTATAACAAAACGCAATTGGAAATGATTCATCTTATAAATCTTTTAAATGTCCCAAAACCTGAATGGCGGGATAATAATGCCGATTACCCGGATGCGCCTTTACAACAACATCTAAGATCGCGATTACGAATTCCGCGTCCCATCGAATCTATCGGGTGGGCATCCCCGGACATAGACGGCGGGCAATATCATCCCCTGGCTGTACGCAAAGGACATGACAAAGATGGTCTTTATCTTGAATTCTCCATCCCAAGCCTAAAATATTGGGATATGCTTATAATTAAATATACGAATAGAGGAGGTCAGTCATGACACATTTCAAAACTGTTACACTTACTGCTTTGTTTATCGGAGGTATGTTTATGAATGCCATGCCGGCAGATTCTGTAAAAATAGTTTCTTCTACTCTATCTACGGGAAATTATCTCTCACGCCCGGAGGATAAAAAAGCCCATCCCGGCGTTATCATGATCCATGAATGGTGGGGATTGAATGACAATATTAAAAAACAGGCGGATGTTTTGGCAAAAGAAGGATACGCGGTTTTGGCGGTGGATTTATATCACGGGAAAATTGCTACGACTCCCGAACAAGCTATGAATATCATGAAAACTGTGGATTCCAAGAAAGCGGTATCCGATTTACTGGATGCCGTGAATTATCTAAAATCCCAATCATTTGTGAAGAAAAATGAAATCGGTTCTATTGGCTGGTGTTTTGGCGGGGGATACTCCTTGCAGCTGGCATTGAATGACAAAGACCTGAAAGCCTGTGTAATTTATTATGGACACCTTTCGAATGATAAAGATGAATTAAAGAATATCAAAGCGCCGATTCTCGGTATTTTCGGGAGTGAGGATAAATCCATTTCGGTACAATCGGTTAATGATTTTGACAAAGCATTAAGCAGTTTAAATAAAACTCATGATATCAAGATTTATCCCGGTGTGGGACATGCGTTCGCCAATCCTTCCAACCCAGGTTATCATCCTGAATTTACTAAAGATGCCTGGTCCAAAGTTCTGACATTCTTTAAAAAGAATCTGCAATCGTAGGAATTTTAGTTTTGGGATTATTGAAGATGAGTATCCGGGGGAGAATGTTTGACGATTTCTCCCTCGATCATAAAGATGACTTCTTCGGCGATATTGGTAGCGTGGTCACCGATGCGTTCCAGGTTACGAGCTATTAACATAAGATGAACTGCACGAGCAATGGTTTTGGGATCGTTCATCATATAGGTTAGTAATTCACGAAAGAGCTGTTCGTTCAAATTATCCAAATCCACATCCCGATTTCGAATATCTTTGGCTGTTGCCGCGTCTTGATTCACAAACGCATTCAGACTGTCTTTGGTCATTTGTTGAGCGATAGTGGACATGCGGGGAATGTCAATCAAGGGTTTCAGGAGGGGCAAATCGTTCAAGTCGACCACTCTTTGGGCGATATTTACAGCTTGATCCGCCATGCGTTCAAGATTGTTATTAATTAGGATACTTGCTGTGATAAACCGCAAATCCCTGGCAGCCGGTTGATGGAGGGCAAGCAAGCGAAAACAAGTATTATCGATTTCATTTTCAAGAACATCCACCTTTTCATCTTCCGATTCCACTTCCAAAGCCAAAAAAGTATTCCGCTCTTTCAAAGATTGGATACTTTTGGCGATTAACAGTTCCACCATTCCACCCATACGAAGTAATTGTTCTTTGAGATGACTTAATTCATCATCGAAATGACGTTGCATCAATGCTCCTTTTTATCCGAACCGTCCGGTAATATAATCTTCAGTCAACTTTTCTTTAGGATTGGTAAATATCTTTTCCGTTTTATCGTATTCAATCAATTTCCCCAACCAGAAAAAGGCTGTGAAATCAGAAACACGTGCGGCTTGTTGCATGTTATGAGTCACGATAACAATAGTATATTGTTTTTTCAATTCCAATATCAATTCCTCAATTTTGGTTGTGGCAATAGGATCAAGGGCGGATGCCGGTTCATCCATCAGGATGACCTCCGGATGGATGGCTAACGCTCTGGCGATACAAAGTCGTTGTTGTTGCCCGCCGGAAAGGCTCAAGGCAGAATGATGTAACCGGTCTTTCACCTCATCCCAAAGCGCCGCATCCCTCAAGCTTTGTTCCACTTTGTCCGCCAAATCGGAATTGGATAAGTCAAAATTAATCTTTAATCCATAAGCCACATTGTCAAAAATGGATTTTGGAAATGGATTGGATTTTTGGAAAACCATGCCGACTCTCCGGCGAATTTCGATGACATCTACCCCGGGAGAATAGATGTTTTTTCCATCCAGAAGAATTTGCCCTTCCTCACGAAATCCAATAATCATGTCATTCATACGATTAAAAGTCCGCAGGAAGGTAGATTTTCCACAACCGGAAGGACCAATAAGCGCCACGATTTGTTGTAAGGGAATCTTCAGGAAAATCGAATCCAAAGCTTTATTTTTTCCATAAAATGCTGACAAATTATTAGATTCCATTTTGACTTTGGAAAAATCATCATCGACTACCATGGAAACCGATTTTTGATAAACAAAAGAAGAACGGCCTTTTTGTATAGTATTCACTGTCGATTGTTTGGTTTCAGAAATATCTTCTTCTGTTAGTGTAGTTGGCATATTTTTCACTGTGTTATCGGATTTATCCATAAAGTTCTCATTATACTGTTCGCAATTTAGTTCTTAACCGACTGCGAAAGAAGATGGCGATCAAGTTTAATAAAAAAGTTAAAACGACCAGAACAAGGACAGTACCGTATAAAATCGGTTTGGTAGCATCCACATCCGGCGATTGGGTAGACAGTATATATACATGGTACCCTAGCACCATGAATTGGTCTGTTGGATGGGAAGGGAGATAGGGTAAATAATAGGCAGCACCTAAAAATAGTATTGGGGCAACTTCTCCCGCACCCCTACTCACCGCCAGGATTCCTCCTGTCAAAATTCCCGGAAGCGCCTGGGGTAGAATTACATTTTGTATCGTTTGCCAGCGGGTGGCTCCCAATGCATAACTACCCTCCCGGATTTCTCTAGGAATCGCCCGTAATGCTTCTTCCGTCGCGACAATAACCACTGGTAAGGTTAAAAGCGCCATTGTTAACGCAGCCCATATAATCGCCGGTTGACCCCATACAGGACTGGCACCTGCAGGTAGTCTTAATATATTTTTGTCAATATGAGCGCCGATGAAATATACGAAGAAACCCAAACCAAACAGACCGAATACAATGGATGGGACACCGGCCAAATTGTTGACTGCCATTCGTACCAATTTGGTGAGTGTTGCATTTTGTCCGGCATATTCTTGTAGATAAATCGCTGTAGATACCCCTAGTGGAATCGCGGCAATGGTCATCAAAAAAACCAGGGCTACGGTTCCGAATATTGCCGGGAAAATTCCTCCTGCGGTCATCCCTTCTTTGGGAACTGTGGTCAAAAATTGCCAACTGATAACCCCATGACCGTAATACACGATATTACCCATGATAATCAGGAGAATACCCAGAATGATTAATATGGAGAGCAAAGTTAAATTGACAAAGAGTCCGCCAATCCATCTTGTTTGAATTGCGCTTCGGATTTTGTCTTTCATGAACCGACCCCTGACAATTTTGTTTTTAACAGATTGATATACCATTCACCTACGAGATTGAGTAAAAATGTAATCCCGAATAAAAGTACACCGATGAAAAACAATACATGATAATGCGGACTTCCATGCACTACTTCAGCCAATTCCGCGGCGATGGTCGCTGACAAGGTACGCATAGAGTCGGCGAAATTCCAGTTATCTATGGCTGCGTTCCCGGAGGCCATCAGCACAATCATGGTTTCACCGAAAGCCCGGCCAAAACCTAACACGATTCCGGCGGCAATCCCAGGGAAAGCCGCCGGTAACATCACTGTCCAAGCCGTTTGCCAGGGTGTGGCACCCAGCGCTAATGACGCTTCTTTGTAACTTTTGGGGACGGAAGTCAGTGCATCTTCGCATATTGTATAAATAACCGGGATAATGGCAAGTCCCAAGGCTATCCCCGCATTGACGGCGTTTAAGCGATAGGTGAAATGAAATGTATTTTGAAGCCAGCTTGCCAAAACGATTAATGCAAAAAATCCCAATACCACGGATGGGATGCTTGCCAATAGTTCAATGCTGGGTTTAATCATTTCGCGTAATTTCGATTTGGCAAATTCAGCAGTATAAACCGCGGCGGCAATCGCCAAAGGTACCGCAAACAGGATAGCCACCAGTGTTGCTTTTAACGTTCCGACAAATAAAGGTTCCAAACTGTATTTGGGTACTTGCGACACCGGTTGCCAGACTGTTTTTCCCGGTTGATTAGGTTTATATTGCTGCGGGAGGAATAATTTACTGAGAGTGACTTCTTTCTGGACTTCCTTATCGGTGAATATGGGTAACGATTCTTTCCCCACAAAAATGAAAATTAAAATAATGGTGAGAATCGATGACCAGGCTATCAGTTGGATCAACCGTTCAATAAAAAATTCTTTAATTTTCTGTAACCGGTAAGATCTTGGCTTCATTTTTTTGGTAAAGGATAATAACCCACTTTTTCAACGATATTCTGACCTTCTTTGGATAAAGCCCAATCCACTAATTTTTTAATATTTCCTTTTGGCTGACCCGCGATATACCAGTATAGATACCGACTGATGGGATAGGTTCCTTTCACAACATTTGTCATACTGGGTTCAATTCCCGTGGATGCAGCATCTTTTTTAACTTTCAAATGTTTAACCCCTTCACCATAGGCGATACCTCCATATCCAATTCCATTAGGGTCTTTTGCGACCGCGTTAATTACCGCTGCCGTACCCGGTAAAGTCTGGGTTTGGGGAGCATAATCCTCATTTTTTAGAACGTGTTCTTTTAAAAAAGCATAGGTACCGGAATTGTTTTCACGTCCGTAGAGAATAATTTGTGTGTTGTTCCATCCTATATCTTTCCAATTGGTAATTTCTCCGGTATAAATTCCTTTGATTTGATCCAGGGTCAATTCCTGAACGGGGTTTTTAGAATTCACAAAAATGGCAATCCCGTCTAGTGCCACAGGAATTTCAACTACTTCGACTCCTCTTTTTGCTTTTAAATCGCTTTTTTCCTTGTCTGTCATGGGACGGGATGCTTCACAAATATCGGTTGACCCATTGATTAAAGCCGCAATACCCGTACCCGAACCTCCGCCTGTTACTTCTAAAGTAACAGAAGGATTTTTCTTCATATAAGCTTCCGCCCATCGTTGTCCCAAAATTACCATGGTATCGGACCCTTTGATGGAAATGGATTCTGCATTTGCAAAAGTTGAGAAAGCACCAATGGCCATTCCCAAGATTGCTCTGGACATTATTGTTCGAACTAATTTCATTGTATTATCCCCTTTTATTATCATTATAATTTAACCAATCATTATTACAATTACGTTACAATAGTAAGAAGATTACAATATTAATCTTTCTTTATTTTTCTATGGTTAGAATGCATATTGATATTGTAATTCGGCAAGGTCATTCGCCGCGGTCGCGTTAGCCTGGGCCACCTGATGAACATAGTTGAATTGCAATTTGGCATTTTGGTTAATAAACCAGTTCAATCCAACTGTTTCTTGATCAGTGTTATACCCGGATTTATCGGCGTTGGCGTCATAGGTATCATACCGTAAAGCCACTTGTACTTTAGGAATGATTTTGTATCCGCCTTCGAGATACCATCCGTTTCTATCCGTGGTATTGTCCACTCCGGCGATATATTCCGCTTTTGCGAAAAAGGGATCATGGACATAGGCTATTTCTCCGCCTTCCGCATCGTGTGCATACCCGACACTGGTCTCATGACCTCGATATACCGAAGCACCGAGAGACAAATCTTTTAATGGATAAACGACTACACGTCCAACAACATCTTTATTTTTATTGGTATCGCTATAGTCAATTCCATTTCCGTTAACCACGGCTACAGCATATTGTACCCATTTCCGTTCACTACTTTCGGCATAGGTACCGTCAAACTGCACACCGAGATCCCGTCCGTTACCGCCATTGCCTCGGTCCGGCACCAGATAACAACCAATCTGGGAATGATCTATGAAATCGTAATATCTGTCATCTGCCAGATTTTCCTGACTAAAAGGAATTTTGAATTGACCGGCTTGTACATTCGCCAGTTGATTAAACTTGTAACGGACCCAGGCATCCAGCAAAAAGGCATATTGCTTTTGACTGGTATTCGAGGAAAGCGTTCCGGAGGTGCTAAGACTGGCGGAACTAATGAAGTTGCAACCGGAACCGCCAAATTCTGTATAAATTCTCCATTCCCAATGGTCGTCCGGCTGGGCGTCTATGCCAATACGTGCCCGATGTTCACCGAAAGTATTGGTACCATTCTCATCATGTATATACTCCAATTGAAGGATTCCATCGAGGGTCACTCCTGGAATCGAAGTTGATAACCAATTCTTTGGGGTTGTGGATGATGCATATTGTTTACTTTCCTGTGCTTGTTTCTTTTCTTCTTCTTTCTTTTTCGCTTCTAATTCTTTTTTTGTCTGATCCGCATCCTGTTGTGTCAATACACCTTTCTTGACCAGCAAGTCCAGCAATACATCCGTGTCTGAAGAAGCGGCGGCCAGGGTATACGCCATGGCGGCGATGAGTAGCCCACTTAAGGCTATCTTCAGTTTCATAATTTATCCTCCTGAAAATTAAAGCGCGCCTCTAGTGGTCTAGTCAGTCTGCTGTAATATTGTTTACTTTTCTAAATTCAAGTTTTATGTCCTCCCAGATGTCTGTTTGAGAACATATTTAGCATTCCATAGTACATCTCATCCTATATAGAACTCCCCCCTTTCAATTCTATTTTTAGTTAGTAAATAGTGATGGAAATCCCTTTTTTATTAAAAAGGCGGAATCATTCTAGATAGGTATTGTTAAGATTCAATGACATTCATATGAAGGTCTTGTTACATTTTCCATACTTTCTTTGGGGTTATTCTCGACTTCTTCTTGATGATGCTAGGAACTTCAATTATAATCTCTCGTTATAAACGCACGGAGATAAGAATGCCTGAAATGACTTCACATGAACGGTTTAGGCGGATGTTTGAACATCGGGAAGCGGATAGGATTCCCATTATTGATGACGTTTGGGCAGCCACGTTGGAACGTTGGAAAAAAGAGGGCATGCCGGAAAATGCCGATTATATCGATTATTTTGGGATGGATAAATTGATCCGGTTTTACCTGGATGTCAGTCCGAGATACGGAGCCAAGATTTTGGAAGAAACCGATAAATACAAAATATGTTATAGCGACTGGGGAGTGACCCATAAGGATTGGAAACATGCCGCCTCCACACCGCAATTTTTGGGATATACCATAGTGGATCGGCAGGCGTGGGAAAAGGCCAAACAACGCATTAAGCCTGAAATGAACCGTATCCCTTGGGAGGATATTAAGAAGTATTATAAAAAATGTCGGGAGGAAGGGTACTGGATACAAGCGCATCTATGGTTTGGGTTTGATGTTACCCACGTATGGGTGGTGGGGACGGAACGATTACTCATCGCATTTGGGGAAGACCCGGATTGGTGCAGGGATATCTTTGGGTTTTTATTAGAAATCAACTTGGCTCTTTGGCAGAAAGTGTGGGATGAGGGGTATCATTTTGATTCCATCCATTGGTGGGATGATATGGGGTATAAACAAAACCAATTTTTTTCACTCAAAATGTACCGGGAGATTCTGAAACCTTTTCATAAGAAAGCCGTCGATTGGGCGCATCGTAAAGGAATCAAAGCCCATCTTCATTCCTGCGGAGATATCCGGCCTTTTGTCCCGGAACTCGTGGAAATTGGTGTGGATGCGTTAAATCCCTTGGAAGTTAAAGCCGGGATGGAACCGGTCACTCTAAAAAAGAAATTTGGCGATAAACTGGTCTTGCATGGTGGAATTAATGCCGTTCTTTGGGATGATAAAGATGCTATCGAAGAGGAAATGAGACAAGTAATTCCGGTAGTCAAAGAATCCGGAGGGTATATATTTTCCTCCGATCATTCCGTGCCATCTTCTGTCAGTCTGGAGAATTTCAAATATATTATTAACCTGGCAAAAGAATTGGGAAAATATTAGATTTTTTCTGAAATAGTAGCGGAGAGGGTATAAACAAAATCGGTTGAATTTATTATGGTTATAAGCTTTCTGCGAACGTAGAAATCTGGCGGATTTCAGCCAATAGGAATAATTCGCCATTTGGAGAATTATTATTTTTGAAGCGTCGAAAAATCCCTGAAAGGCATTTCATTTCTGATATAAAATTCAGCTGGCAGGTCTTTTTTGCCTTGCAAACTCCCAATAAATATGGCATATTTAAACACACTTAAAAGATACGAGGATTTATGCTTGAAACCTTCAATAGTTTAAAAGAAACTATTAACAGTGTAGTATTTATAGTTCTATTTATTATTCCAGGATTTATTTCTCTAAGAACAATAGGGTTCTTCATACCACGAAACAAAAGTGATAATGCTCAAGATAGCACTAAGATTGTATTAGACGCAATTTCATTTAGTTGTGTCAATTATGCCTTGTTTGGATGGTGGTTAATTTTATTAATATTTAAGTCATCCTCTGGACTTGCAATTCTTGAATTTTTCCTTCTAATACTTATTTTTCCATGCGGAATCGGATTGGTTTTTGCTAAAATCATTGATTCGGGAGGATTGCTTCGGCTTACAAATAAAGTATTAAAGTTAAACGGCATTAACTTAATCCCAAAAGCTTGGGATTAAGTATTTGGGAAAAGAGAAATTTACTGGGTAATGATAACATTTAACGATGGAAGTAAAATAGCTGGATTTTTGGGACCAAACTCTTTTGTTTCTTCCTTTCCAAATGACGAGGACATTTATATTGAAGAAGTATGGACACTCGATGATCAGGGGAAAATAAAAGAAATAGTAAAAGAAACCAAAGGAGTCTTAATACGTCACGAAAATATTAAAATAATTGAATTTTTTGAATATAAAGAGTATGATTAATATATAATAAGGAGGTTACAAAATGTCCAAAACATCGGAGAAATCATTAAATTCGGGTTATCAACCTTTAAAAAAAGGTTATCAGCCACAAGGTGCAGTGAACCCAGGTCCTAAGACACCACCGACTGGGAGTAGCGCTTTATCTCCAGCCAAGCAATACGAAAAAGTCTTCTTCAAAGCAATTGAAGATGCACAAAAGGGGAAATCATAGTTTGCTTAATAGATAACTTTATCTTCTTGCATTAGGAATAAATTTACTATTACTGATTTTCCTACCGTTATCTTTTTTATTCTCTATCCATCTCGTTTTCTGCATCGGGAATGGAACGCAGTGGATTTCCCGATGTGAAATCTCCAAATCCCAATAATAGAACCAACTGCCTTTCATGGTCAAATAAAACTTTTCTCTATCTCGTAAACCGCTCATCCAGAGCGGGGAATTTGGGAAATTTGTTATGGGGTTCGGATTGATACCAGTAAGCGACGGAGGCGATGTCATCGGCCAAGGGTTGGAATTTGCTATTATTCCACCAACCGAGGGCTTGGATGGTGATGCGCAAACTTTTTTGGAATCGAATCGGGTCCATGATATGCCAGCGGTAAAGTCCGTGTTTGGGGACTTCTCCCGGTTCTTTTCTCCACAAAGGATACCCAAGAAACGGAGTTGAATAGGTTTCCCCAAAACACCATGCCCCGCCAAAATAATCTTCCGTGCCGGTTCCGCAAATCGTAGGATATTCTTTATCCCGGTCAATATAGAACTTGACTTCCCCTTCCCCCCACCATCCGTTGGAAAGTTGTGTCCACGCTAAAAAAGTGCCGACATAATGTCCCTGTCCCTTGATATTATCCAAGATTATATAATCAGGTTTTTTACGGTCGGTAATGGCTCTACGCCATTGAGCATGGAAATACGCGGCATCCGCCGGAATCTCTGTCAGTGAATAGGAAATCTGGTAAAAAAATCCAGAGATGTCTTCCCAGCGCTGATTTTCAATAGTGATCTTGCAGCCTTTCTTGAAAGGCATAGGCCAGTAAGAGTTAAACCCGCCTGACGGGTTCACGGCTACCATCAAAGAATTCACGTTGTACCGCAGACCATGACCGTTACAGAAAAAGTCACCGAGCGGGACTTCCACGGAAGGGAAAATTTCCCCGTCCCAATGAATCCGCAAGATACATTCTCGATAAGCCTTGGGGTCTACAGTAATCCAGATATGCGTAATAGTTCCCGGTTCTTTAATATCCGCCAAGGTGGTAATAGAGTTTTTCGGCAAGGAAATACATGGCCGGACTTTCCAGCCTTTCCCCAATTCGGACGCAGGATTGGTGGCATTGGGAATTCCTTTGGCACCTCCAGCCTCCTGGCCATTGGGATTTTCGGCAGAGATGGAACGTGATTGGGCGTTGGATAAAATCGGTAAATTATTAAAACCGAAATTTTGAAAAATAGAGTTTGCCATAGAAATTCTCCTTATCTTTATGTATCACCCTTAAATTGGGTTTGGTAGAGTTTGTAATAAACTCCTTGTTTTTCTATTAATTCTTTATGGGTGCCTTGTTCTACCAGCCGACCGTGATCGAGAACCAACACAATATCGGCTCGGAGGATGGTAGACAGGCGATGGGCAATGACAAAGGTTGTCCGGTTGAGCATTAATTTTTCCAGTGCATCCTGCACCAACCGTTCGGATTCAGCGTCCAGTGAAGAAGTCGCTTCGTCGAATATCAAAATAGGCGGATTCTTTAAGATAGCACGGGCGATGGTGATACGCTGTTTCTGCCCGCCGGAAAGTTTCACACCCCGTTCTCCGACGACGGTATCGTAACCCTTAGGCAGTTTGCGAATGAACTCATCGGCATGAGCAATACGCGCGGCGGCATAGACTTTTTCTTTATCAAAATCAGGATGTCCATAGGCGATGTTACTGAAAATCGTGTCGTCAAACAAGATGGTATCCTGCGTGACGATACCCATTTGATCCCGTAAACTTTTTAAAGTCACCTCTTTAATGTTGATTCCATCAATTGAAATATACCCGGAAGTCGTATCGTAAAAACGGGGGAGAAGATTGACCAGGGTTGTTTTCCCGGCACCGCTGGGTCCCACAATGGCGATGACTTTATTCAAAGGTAGGGTCAAATTAATATCGTGGAGAACCGGAACCTTGGGATCATATTCAAAACAAACTTGATGAAACTGTATTTCATTCTTAGGTTGAGAAAGAGCTGTTGCGGTGGGTGATTCTTTAACATCGGTGGCAGTATCCAGGAGTTGGAATACCCTTTCCGCGCCTGCCATTCCCTGTTGCACGCCATTATTCGCGCTGGATAGCCCTTTGATCGGTTGATAAAAAGAAACCAAGGCGACAATAAACGGACTAAATTCGCCAATCGTCAATTCACCGGTATGAACGAAATACGCGGCAATTAACAAAGTCCCTACCACACCCAGCACTCCCAAAAATTCCGTCAAGGGAGAAGACAAAGCGTTGATTCGAACAATCTGGACAGAGGTATGAAACAAGTCTTTAATTTTTTTCATAAAACGTTCTTTTTCGTATTCTTCCATGCCAAAGGCTTTAACAATGCGGATTCCCGTAATGGTTTCATGAAGAAGTTTATTCATTTGAGCACGTTGTTCCTGCAAACCGCGGGATTTCTTCCGTACTTTTTTGCCAAAGCTGATTAACGGATAACTAATCAAAGGAAAGGAAATCAAGGTAACGATAGTTAATTTCCATTGGGTAATCAGCATGACCCCCAAAAGACTAATCAGGAGGAGAGGTTGTTTGGCGATATCCCCGCACCCGGAAACAAAAGATTTTCCAATGACATCCACATCGAAAGTCATCCGTGCCATTTGGGTTCCGGTATCTTTTTGGGTGAAATATTTCAAGGAAAGAGTATGCAAATGGGCGTATAATTCCTTGCGGATATCCAGCATCACGAATTCTGAAATGCTCTGTATCAGAAATTCCTGGCCATAGGAAAAGAGAAATCGCAGGAAGCCCGCGCTCACCAATATGGCACAACAAATCAGAAAGGTTTGCCAGCGGTACGCCAGCGCATGATTTTGTATGGTCGTGATAATGGAGAGGTGTAAATTCATCACGCTTTGCGGAAACAAATTATTGCTTCCGGTTTCTTTGGAAAACAAAAGGGCGGTTACCGGCTGCAGGGAACCGATGGTGACGAAATTTGTAATAGAAATACCCACCATACAACACACGGCACCCGCGATTCTCCAACGGTAAACTTTGACATAATTGAGTAATCTGTTGAATGTGGACATGGCTAATAGTCTAAAGGTTTACAGGGTATTGTGTAAAGCCGGCGTAAAAAAAGAACGGTTCTCCGCCGTAATGCCGTTGGGTCCATTTTTTGAACCGTTCAAACAATAAGATGGGAACCGTGCAGATTACTTCGCGCGTCCCACATCACAAGCGGGCATGCATCCGGTAATCATGACTTAGTTCCCGTTTAAACGATGTTGGTTCAAAATTAACAAACCCGGTCGAACATGACAGGGAACCGCACTTATAGTTTTATGCCAGATGGGGGAGTTTGTCAACTTTTAATGGAATTCCCAAAAACCGAAATAGGAAGGAAAAGGAGTGATTGGAAGACCTTCTAAAAATGCCTATTCTTCACCAATAATCCTTTTGAATTCTGGGTCATCACTTACATTCTCAAAAAGTATATCTTCTTTTGCCTTGTCTTTCCAAGTAGAATCCAGTTCAATTGCCATTTTAAGACATTCGAAACATTCTTTCTTACTTTTCATTATAGAATAACAACTAGCTTGGGTATACCATGCCTGGCTATAGTTAGGATTGATGTCCAAGACTCTTTTAAAGGCTTCCAGTGCATCCTTATACCGTTGGAGATTGAAGAGAACTGCCCCTTGGTTATACCATGCCTTGCTATATTTAGGATTTATGTCTAGGGCTTTTTTAAAGGCTTGCAGTGCTTCTTCATACCGTTTGAGATAGCCGAGTGTTGTCCCCTGTTCACACCATGCCTCGCTAAATTGGGGATTTATGTCCAAGACTCTTTTAAAGGCTTCCAGTGCTTCCTGAAACCGTTTTAGAAGGCAGAGAACCAACCCTTTAAAATACCATGCCGCGCTATCTTGGGGATTTATGTCCAAGGCTCTTTTAAAAGCTTGCAGCGCTTCTTCATACCGTTGGAGACTGCCAAGAACTAACCCTTGACCCCACCATGCCTGGCTATATTGGGGATTGATAGCCAGGGCTTTTTTATAGGCTTCCAGCGCTTCCTCATACCGTTGGAGATTATCGAGAACTACCCCTTGGTTATTCCACGCCTTGCTATATTGGGGATTAATGTCCAGGGCTTTTTTAAAGGCTTGTAGTGCTTCTTCATACCGTTGGAGATAGCCGAGTGTTGTCCCCTGGTCACACCATGCCTCGCTAAATTGGGGATTGATGTCCAGGGCTTTTTTATAGGCTTGCAGTGCTTCTTCATACCGTTGGAGATAGCTGAGAATTGCACCTCGCCCAAACCATGCGTGGCTATCTTGAGGGTTTATGTCTAGGACTTTTTTAAAGGCTTGCAGTGATTCTTCATACCGTTGGAGACAGCCGAGAACCACCCCTTGGTTAATCCATGCATCGATATCTTGGGGATTGATACGCAGGACTTCTTTAAAGGCTTGCAGTGACTCTTCATCCCGTTGGAGTTTGAAGAGAATTATCCCTTTGTTATACCATGCCTTACTAAATTGGGAATTTAACGCTAATATTTTATTATAATTCTTTAATGCTTCCTCATAATTCTTTTTCTTGAAGGCTTTCTTCCCCTTTGTAAATAACTTATCCATAGCAGGTTTCAAATCCTCCTGGGATATGCCCAGCAGTTGCCAATCTATATCCTTAGATTCTTTGATGGGCGACATTTGAGGTTGTGCCATTTTACTAAGTTGGGCTTGCATTTCTCTGACTATTTTGAGTGTTTCATCAGTAGTACCGACAACCTGATCAACCTTCTTTTCCATTCGTTCTAAAGCGGTTTTGATCTCTTCAAGTGCTTTATCTAATTCTTTCTGAAAGGGTTCATTCGTTGTACGTGAATTCCCGGGTAACTTATCTAACTTACTTTCAATGGTATCCAACCTTGCTTTCAATGCATTCTTTAATTCTTGTTGGTTTTCTTGTATGACAATAACTCCTTGTTTAATATCCTTTTCAAAATCCCGCAGACTTTCATACATCAAGCGTTGATACGCTCTCCATGCTTTCGTACTACTCTCTTTTTTCAATTCTTCCAAAAACCAGAATTGCATTTCTTTCGGTAGATTCTCATTACAGAAATCTTTAAAATCCGAAGGATACGTGCGCGTATCCTTTTTATACACATATTCTAAAAATTGCTTTATTGCTTCTTCCGGTTTCTCGATAAGAGTTTTTTCGTCAACTTTTGAACTTATTACTGAAGTTAGTATTTGTAGGTCCATATCCTCTATAGACTTTTTCAATTCTCTAAAAAATACCTCTATTGAACCAATTTCATCTTTCTGGAACCCTCCGGCATGTTTTTTTGCCAAATACTCATCTTTCAAGGAATCTAAAGCATGAATATACGCACGGACTAGGGCTTGTTGGATGTCGTGATTCTTAATACCTTTATTACCTTCCATCCAACGGTGCTGTATTTTTTTAAAAAAAGCGTCGTGAGTTAAAATACCCGCTAACCCAACACCTAGATTTGCCACTACTCCCAGACCAACGTCACCTCCACAGTGAATCCCCACTGCTGTCATTAAGCCGGCGATTGAAAATCCCAATAAGTTTGAAGCTTGTTCCTTGGTTATCATATAAGAATCCTAAGTATATATATCATTTTTATGATTCGGTGTTAGTCTACATCTTACTTATATGCAAGTCAAGGAAATTTGCAAGGAAGTGAGAATATTAGTTATGGATTGCGAATATGCTGAGCGGTGCCGAGGACTTCGCCGGGTTCGTTGAGTATGACGGCGGAGGGGTGAATTCGCTGATGTTCCAAGAGTTTTTGGACGGCAACGGGAATTAGTTTAGCATTGCCGGAACTGGTGTAGAGATGCACGATTTCTTTATCGGCGAATTGGGCGGTTCGTCCCCGTAATTGTCTGTCCCAATCGTTGAGTTCCGGTTTGACGGAATCGGGGGCGTGGGTTTTCCAATATTCCAGGACTACGCTTAAATCCGCGATAAGGTTTTGCGGGTGCCAGAATATTCCACCGGATTGTACCACGACAAACGCCAGACGGGTATAAACCGGATCGCAGCAAATCGCACGTGGGGTAATGCGTTCATTAGGGTCATATCCCGCCTGCGCCAGAAATTCATTCAATTCAGGCAGTTGTAAATAATCTATCCAGGGGTTAACGGACATGAATTAAATTCCGGTGGAGCCGAAACCACCATCACCGCGGGAGGAGTCGGAGAGAGAATCGGTTTCCTGGAATTCCGCGTGAAGAACCGGCGTGACCACCAACTGGGCAATTTTCTGTCCCTTTTTGACGAGGTAATTTTCCTGACCCAGATTAATAAGGATGACCTTGATTTCCCCGCGATAACCCGCGTCCACCGTGCCGGGGGTATTGAGCAAAGTAATTCCGTGACTTAACGCCAACCCGCTTTTGGGGCGAACCTGTATTTCGTGACCCAGGGGGATTTCCACCGTGAGTCCGGTGGGGACAGCAAACCGTTCCAGCGGTTTTAAAGTGTACTCAATCACCGAATATAAATCGGCTCCCGAATCGCCCGCGTGTTCATATTTAGGGAGTTTTGCATCGGGATGGATGCGCTTTATTTTAATAATGACGGACATAAATATGAATTATATTTTTGTTTAGCCGATTGTAGCATACTCTTTTTATGGGTACACGAACTGGTACTGGAGGGGGACTGGAGTTGCTATTAGCAATTCCAGTCCCCCTCCGCTCATGAATCGGTATTTATTGAGTTATTTTACATAGACGGAAAAGGAGAAAACGGGTAGGGAAAGGGTTCCAAATTTTGCCAGCAAAGTACTATATTCCTTTTTGAGAGGAATAGTGGTATTATTTTCGAGTAGGCGAACTGAATTCAAATTCAAAATCGGTCGAGGGAGAAAAAATATGAAAGTAAGTATTATTGGCGGCGCGGGACGGGTAGGGTCCAATGCCGCGTATGCCCTGCAAATGGGCGGTATCGTAAAAGAATTGGCATTGATAGATGTCATGTTGGAAGTAGCACAGGGGGAAGCGCTGGACTTGCGGCATGGCGCGTCGCTGGCGGCTTCCCAGGAAATCTATGCCGGCGGGTATGAAGCCGCGGAGGGTTCTGATATTGTGATGGTGACGGCGGGATTGCGCCGGAAACCGGATGAAAGCCGGTTACAGTTAATCAACCGGAACGTGTCATTGTTCAAAGGGATTTGCGATGAATTGCGCAAGGTAAAATTACCGGAAACCGCGATATTATTTGTGGTAGCAAACCCAGTGGACATTTTAACTTGTTTGGGAATTAAACTGTTAGGTCTCCAACCCGAACGAGTGTTAGGATTAGGCACCGTGTTGGATACAACGCGATTTCGTTCAATGATTGCCGAACGGTTTGCGATTGACCCCACCAAAGTCAACGCGCTGATTTTGGGGGAACACGGGGATTCCATGGTACCCATTTGGTCAAGTGCCACGGTGAACGGAATACCTCTGGCGAGTCTGCCCGGATTCTCGGATAATGTCGCGAATGATATATTTGATTTCACCAAGAAGAGCGGGGCGGAAGTCATCAAACTCAAAGGCGGAGCGGGTTATGCCGTGGGTCTGGCCATTCGTGAAGTCGTGGAAGCCATTGCCCTGAACAAACGGTCGGTGTTGCCGGTATCGAGTTTGCAGAACGGGATGTTCGATATGCGCGATGTCTGTTTGAGTGTCCCTACCGTCGTGGGACGGCGCGGGGTGGAGCAGTTGATTGAACCGGTATTGTCCCCCAAAGAAAAAACTGATTTACAAAATTCAGCCAAGGTCCTTGGCGAAATATTAAAACAAATTGAATAATCACCATTATGGGTAGAGACGTAGTATGCTACGTCTCTACAGGGAAATAAAAAAATAATGCGGGATAGGGAAATCGTTCCGTATTGATAATAAAAGGAGGATGGGTTATGAAAATCAAGTGGTACGGGCAAAGTGCCTTTCTATTAACTTCCAATGATGGTACGCATATTGTCACCGACCCGTATGAACCCAACGCGTTTGACGGCGCGGTCGGGTACGGTCCAATTACGGATAAAGCCGAGGTTGTGTTGGTAAGCCATGAACATGGCGACCATAATTATGTCAAAGGGGTGCCGGGGAATCCGGTGGTCGTGCGGGGTACGGGGAATCACACGCCGGCGGGGATTCACGTCAAGGGCGTGTCCACGTTTCATGATAAATCGCGGGGAAAAGAGCGAGGGCCCAATACGGTCTTCGTGATTGAGATGGATAAAATGCGGATTTGCCATTTGGGGGATTTGGGACATGAACTGACCGCGTCTGATGCGAGTTTGATAGGCCCTATTGATATCTTGCTAATTCCGGTGGGAGGATTTTATACCATTGACGCAAAGGAAGCGACGCATGTTGCAGATCGGCTGCAGCCGAAATTGGTTATCCCTATGCATTACAAAACAGAGAAATGCGGATTTCCCATTGGAGAAGTCGAACCGTTTCTGCATGAGAAAAAGGTGCAGCGGTTGAATAAGTCGGAAGTGGATATTACACCGAACAATTTGCCGACTGAAATGGAAGTGTGGGTCCTCCAATACGCGAATTAATCGTGCAGAGGATACGAAATATTAGACTTGACCCAGCCAGTTTTGGTCGTGTTGTTTGAACGACTCGCGGAGTTCCTTTACGATATTTTCCGGCAAAGGCCCTTTAAGGACATAGCCCAAATTTTCCTTAAAATGATCCAGTTTGGCGGTGCCGACGATACAAGTATGCACTCCCGGCTGATAGGCAGAGAACCGCATCGCCAATTCTTGCCAGGGCAAATCGTGAGGGTCGAGATTCATGGTCTTCCAACGATGCCAATATTCTTCCGCGTAATCGCCGACCGGACGCTCAGCGAATCGCCAGGGTGCGTTGGAAATGGGACGCTTGGCAATGACCCCTAATCCATTACGAGTCGCCTTCGCCAACCCGCCATCAATAATTCTCTGGTCGCAGATATTGACCGACATTTGGATACTTTGGAACCGGTGGGTCTCAATGGCATAATCGAGCCAGTCGTTTTCTCCGGAATAGGAAATCACTTTCGCTTTGCCTTTCTTTTGCACTTCTTCGAGAGCTTTAATCACGTCACCCTTTTTGAGAACATCGAGAGTGCAGGTGTGCAGGTGTACAATATCAAGGACATCGGTTTGCAATCTCGCGAGCGCGGCGTCTATTCCCGCGATAACACAGTCATACGTCCAGTCGGTATAATTGGGAATCCCGTATCCGACCTTGGTGGACAGGACAAATTCTTTCCGGCGATGTTTTATATATTTGCCGATGCGCTCTTCCGATAATCCGTAACCCCGCGCCGTGTCAATCAGTGTAATCCCCATATCCAGGACTTGATTCAATAAAATTTCCGCGTCTTTTTCCGGCAGTTTGCCGTCGCCGACCTGCGCACCGCCAAACCCCAGCACCGTTACTGTAAAACCCGTATTGCCAAATTTTCTTTTTGGAATATTCGCCATTTGATTTCTCTCCTTTACTTTCTATTGTAAACCAACAATCTGTTTAAATACCAATCAAGATATATCTCATTGAACTTGAAACTAGAGACTTTTATTTGAAATGACCTTTTAATACTTCGTATTTTTTCTCTATCCGTAGAATATTCCTAAAAGACTGATATGTCAATTTCAAAGTTCGTGAGGAAAGCGAATATTTATACAAGCTAAACCAGCGATAAATCAAGTTGATTATAGGGATGAAATCTTGTTAAAATAACTTAATTAATTTTGTATTTGACATTTCTGACAATTTCAGTCAGAATAAGGCATAATTTAGCGAAAGAGGTTTATTAATTATGAAAGTCTTTTTAGGAAATACACCTTGGAAAAAAGCTGGATTTTACGGTGTACGTGCCGGGTCACGCTGGCCGCATTTTGAACGGGACGGCGCAGGCTATATGCCGTTTCCATTTTTTCTAGCCTACGGAGCAGCGGTTCTTGAAAAAGACCAACAAGAGGTTCTGTTGGTAGACGGAATCGGTGCAAGAATGTCTACCGAAGAATTCCTTTCCAAAATTGTTAAATTCAAGCCTGATCTTGCGGTTCTAGAGGTTGCCACCAGTTCGTTTAATGTGGACATGGCGATGGCCAAAATGATTAAGTCCTCTCTTCCCAATTGTCAAATTGCCTTTTGTGGAATGCATGTTTTTATGTATGAACCGGAATTCTTGAAAACAACACCGGAAGTAGATTATGTGTTTCAAGGTGAATTTGAATACACTTTGCGGGAATTGGTGCAGAGACTGGATACCAAAAAAGATTTAGAGGGATGTCTGGGAATGATTTATCGAAAAAATGGCGAAGTCATCAATAATGGCAAACGTCCTTTAATTGCCAATATAGATGAACTCCCCATGCCCGCGCGCCATTTTACGAATCTCTGTTGGTATCATGACAATCCCGGTGGTATTCCGGATGTCAGTTTACAAATGCACGCCAGCCGCGGTTGTCCGTTCCAGTGTGTCTTTTGTGCTTGGCCGCAAATCATGTACGGGGATCATTCATATCGCGTGCGCAACCCGGTAGCCATTTTGGATGAAATCGAACATTGTGTTAAAGAATATAAAGTCAAGTCTATTTATTTTGATGATGATACCTTTAATATCGGGAAACCCCGGTTAGTCAAACTGGCGGAAGAATTCAAAAAACGTAAACTCAATATCCCTTGGGGAGCCATGTCCCGCGCGGATACCTGCGATTTCGATACTATGGCCAAATTACGCGATGTGGGCATGGTGGCAGTGAAATATGGTGTGGAATCAGGGGATCAGGGGATTATCACAGATTCAGGGAAACATTTGAATTTGGACACATTGCGCAAGGCGTGTAAAAAGACCAAAGAATTGGATATCAAGATTCATCTAACATTTACGTTTGGGTTACCGGGTGAAACGTATGAAACTGCCCGCAAAACTATAGATTTGGCGATGGAACTTGACCCTGATACACTGCAATTTTCTATTGCGACCCCTTATCCGGGGAGTAAATTCTATGAATTACTCGAAAAAGAAGGCAAACTCGTCAGCAAGAATTGGGATGAGTATGACGGATATAACCAGGCCGTTACCAAGACCAATGAACTGGGACCGCAGGACCTTGTCAATATTCATCGTGAGGCGGAACGGAAATGGGCGCGCCATCGGGTGAAACGGATTATTAAGAAAAATAACTTTGTGTCGTTAGTAAAAAAGTCTATTCATGACCCCGTAAAAGCAACTCATCGTCTAAAAGATTTGGTAACTTTGGGACGTTATTAGTATAATAATACGCCAGATTTTTTACGGAGTTGCTTAACATGTCGAAACACCCTTATCATAGGTTACGTGGAATATTGTTTCTTACAATCTATCTTCTGTATACCAAGGTAATTCTCTTTTTCACCGGGGAACAAGCCATCCAACCTTCTTTGGCCAGTACTTTCAAGGACATTAAACCGTGAATATCCTTTTAGTGACTCAATTTGATATTTACACAATGCCAGGAACAGTCAGAATTGTTGCATTGTCCCAAGAATTTGCCAAACGAGGTCATCAGGTAACTTTATGTCATTGTCCCGATCCACACCGACGATATAACTTTCCCTTACTCCGAACTTCAGATCCTCCGGGTGTTGAACTGGTCCCGTTGGAATTTAATAGCAGTGGCTTTTTGAAAAATATTAATCGGGTTAAACCTTTTGCTCAAAAAGCGGATATTATTCATGTACAGAAATGCAGAGCCAAAGCTGTCCTTATTGCCTTGTGGTTGGGATTTTTGACAAATAAACCGGTACATTACGACTGGGATGATTTGGAAGTGGGATTTGTCCCTCAGTGGAGCAAGTCCAAAGCCATTTATAATTTAATCCGTGTCTATGAACTGAAATTACCCAGATTAGTAGACTCGATTTCTTATTCAACGGAATATGTCAAACAATTAGCGTTGGAACGGGGAGCCTCAAATGAATGCATGTTTCATGCGCATGTTGGGGCGGATATTGAAAAATTTAATCCTTCCCGCAAGGGTACAAAAGTTCGTGAACTTTTCCCGGCGGATTCTAAAATAATTGCTTATATCGGGCAATTGGAAGAAGGCAGTTATGTGGATTTATTAATTCGTGCGACACCGCGGATTCTCTCTAAGATTCCCCAAGCTAAATTTTTTATTGTGGGAGGAGGACCGCATCTTCCGCTGTATCAAAAATTAGCCCAGGAGATGGGAACGGGACATGTCATCCGGTTCACTAATTATATCCCACATGATGCTGTTCCCGATTATATCGCGGCGGCGGACGTCTGCGTGGCTTGTTTTGAAGACAATGCCTTGACCCAATGCAAAAGCCCGTTGAAAATTGCGGAGTATCTGGCAGCTGGAAAAGTGATCGTGGCATCGGCTGTTGGCGATGTCCCGTTTATGGTAGAAGGAGCAGGTGTCATTGTCCCCCCCGGTGATACGGAGAAACTGGCGGAGGGAATTATTTCGGTACTCTCTAATCCGGCAGAATTTGAGAAAATGAAAGTTACCGCAAGGCAAAAAGCGGAGAAAACGTTTAATTGGTCGGTCATTGCCGAACGATTTTTGGATTGTTATCAATCGACCATTGACCGGTTCCATTCCCGGAATTAGATCTGCTGTAGTTTAATCTCTCCGCGGGTTGTGGGTTATAATAATGCCACTATATGTCTAACCGTCGTTCTCGTAAATTGCCGCGTTTACTCTATGTGACTGCCTATACGGTGGTCTGTCAAATTTTACTGGTCTTTACCGGCAAAAAGATCATTAACCCGCTCTCTACTCTTTTTGGGGATAAAAAATCGTGAACATTTTAATGCTGAATCGCTTTGATATTTATTCCCTTCCCGGCACGGTTCGCATGGTGGAACTCTCCCAACAATTTGTGAAAAAAGGACATCAAGTGACGCTCTGCTATTATCCCAATGAAGAGCGCAGAAAGTTGTTGCCGTTATTGCGGGACAGTGACCCTATCGGAGTGAAGACTATCAAGTTGAGTACCAATAAGAAAGCTTTTTTTAAAAACTCGGGTACCATCCGTGAACTCGCCCGCTCCGTCGATATTATTCATTTTCAAAAATGTTTCCCTGAAACCGCGCTGGTTGCCTTATGGACTTCATATTTGGAAAAAAAACCTCTGCATTATGACTGGGATGATTTGGAAATGGCCATTGTACCCGAATGGACCAAGTCTAAAGTGATTTATCATATCGTTAAAAAATATGAGGAATGGCTGCCAAGTATGGTGGATTCGGTTTCTTATTCAACCCGGTATGTATCAGAGATGGCGATAGAAAGAGGCAGCGACCCCAATTATTTGATTCCCGCTCCTGTCGGCGCGGATATCTCAAGGTTTAATCCCTTAAATTCAGGTGAGCGTATTAAAAAGCAATTCGCCAATCCGTTGGTGGTGTATATCGGTCAACTGGAAGGCGGGAGTTACGTGGATTTATTTTTGCAGGCGGCTCAGCAGGTGATTAAAAAGAACCCCAATATAAAATTTCTTGTGGTAGGAGGCGGACATCGTTTACCCGCGTTACAAGATATGGCGCGAAATCTGGGTTTGGAATCCTGTGTTACTTTCACCAATTATGTTCCCCATGACACCATCCCGGAATATGTCGCTGCCGCCGATGTTTGCGTGGCGTGTTTTGAAGATAACGAAATCACCCGGTGCAAAAGCCCGCTGAAAATTGCCGAATATCTGGCAGCGGGGAAACCAATTGTGGCATCGGGAGTAGGGGATGTCCCGCGGATGGTGGATGGTGCAGGAATTGTTGTTCCTCCCGGTAATCCGTCAAAACTGGCGGAAGGAATTCTTACTATTTTACAGAATCCATCGAATCTGGAAGACATGAAAAAAGCTGCCCGCCGTCAAGCCGAAACGATTTATAATTGGTCGGTTATCGCAGACCGGTTTTTAGATTGTTATCAAAAGACGATTTCCAGTTATCAGGGTCAATAATCAATGCCGGATGTCTCCCTTTATATCCCCTGTTATAATGCCTCGAAATATATTGAGAAATGTTTATCTAGTATCTTGGCACAAACCTATCCCATCCAGGAAATCCTTATTGTAGATGACGGGTCAACCGATGACACAGTAGAGGTTGTTAAGAAATTTCCGAGTATTCAAATCGTGAAACATCCCGAAAATCGTGGACTGGCTGCCGCCCGCAATACCGGGATTCGAGAACTTAAGTTTGAATTTATTGCCAATATTGATTCGGATTGTGTGGCGGAAAAGGACTGGTTGGAACAATTAATGAAAAACATGACTGAAAACAATATCGCCGGAGTGGGTGGAAAGCTTGTTGAAACCAACCGTTCAACAATCCCCGATTATTGGCGAAGGGTACATATGAAACAACATTGGGGAGAAGATCGGGTCATCAATCCCCAATGGCTTTTTGGACACAGTTCGGTTTTTCGAAAAAATGCCTTGGAATCGGTCAATGGGTACCTGGAAAAGTTTCGTACCAATTACGAAGACTTGGATTTATCTCGTCGTTTGCGGGAAAAGGACTATACTATAGTATATGAACCCCAGGCTATTGTTAACCACTTGCGGAACGATACCGCGCTCTCGGTTTTAAATACTCGCTGGCGATGGACGGCACTCGGTGTCCACGGTCCGGTAACCATACTGGAAGTCATCAAAAACCTTGGACGGAATTTCGGTCGTTCTCTAAAATACATGGGGCAGGATATAAAAAATGACCGATTTTCTTTACTGGGGCTGGATTTTGCGTTAGGATTCTATTCAGGATATAAAGATTTACGGAGTTTGTTATGTCGTCAGTCATAGAAGCAGTTCCACATGAAAGTCCCTATCAACGTTCAACGTGCTCCATGTTCCATTTACCGATTGACAGGTTAACGGTGACTGGAGTCATTGAACGGGTGGAAGAATTTATCCGTTCCCGCAAACCTCATCAAATCGCCTATCTCAACGCCCATTGTATCAACCGAGCATTTGAAGATAAAGAATATATGAAGATTATTCAACAATCCGATTTGGTCTACCCCGACGGGATGGGTGTCGTCTGGGCTTCGCATTTAACACATAGTCCCTTGCCGGAACGGGTGAACATAGGAGATTTCCTATTTGACCTTTGTCGTCTCGCTGAAAAAAAGAAGTATCGAATTTATTTTTTAGGTTCCAGTCCGGGTGTGGCGGAACGGGCGGTTCAAGCGGTATTGGAACAATGTCCCGCTATGGAAATCGCGGGATATAATCATGGATACTTTACACCCGGTGAAGAAAAAGCTATCATAGCCGACATAGCCAAATCACGGGCGGATATATTGCTGGTTGGATTCGGTGTACCGGATCAGGAAAAATGGATTCATAAGAATCTTGATAAACTGAAAGTCCCGGTGGCGTGGGGCGTCGGTGCCTTATTTGAATATTATTCCGGCAAAGTAAGCAGGGCACCCTTCTGGATGCGGTCTCATGGTCTGGAATGGCTTTACCGCCTCGTCCTTGAACCCAGCAGGCTGTGGAAACGATACTTAATAGGAAATGTACTTTTTATCATGCGTGTAATCACGTTGGTCATTTTGGATATTTTAACGGCGGCGGCGTCTTGGTTTGCCGCGTACTGGATTCGATATCAATTACCCGGACTTTTTGGGAAACATCCAATTAATGATATTATCACCTATCTTTATGCCTTCCCGGTTATTATTGCGCTTTGGATTTTCTGTTCCGCCTGGTATGGTCTTTATCGCCGGAATAAGACTTTTTCGGAATTTGGAGAATTGCTGGCGATTTCCAAAGCCGCGGTTTTAGCCTTGCTCATTTCTATGGCTGTAGCATTCCTTCTGAAAAGCTGGGATTTGGGTCGCTCTATTATTTTCATGTCCGGCGGTCTCAATTTCATCCTGCTCATTATTACTCGCCAGCTCAGCCATCTCTTTGGTGGAGATAAAAAGAACTAAATTCCCCCATTCTGTCTCAGTCTGTAGAGACGTAACATGTTACGTCTCTACCAGAAGATACCGGTAGAACACAGGGATTCTTCGCTGTGCTCAGAATGATACTGGATAGGATAAAAATATTTACTCCATCCGTTCAATATTTAATCTATCTTGCTAATTGTTTGAATCCCTAATAGTGCAAAATGGAATTACCGATATATATTATATTTATTTGTTGAAACGAACTATTTTTAAAGTTATAATCTTCTTATCTTATGATAGACCGACCTGCCAGAAGACAACTAGCCCAAGCTTTGCGACATTTTGTTGCAGGGGTGATTGGACAAAATGAATTTGAAAATCGAATTCCCAGAGGATCGAAAGATATTGCAGTGAATGAAATAGCTGCAGAATCTTGGGGTCTTTATAGCGATTATGAAGAAGACTATTGGCTTGTTGGCAAAAATAAACTTGATTCCAAAGCAAGAAAGATTGTTCTGAAATGGATTTTATTTCTATATACTGATTTGGAATATGAGCGGAGGCCGCAGTATTGGATTATATTAAATATAATCTTTGTAATACTTTTATTTGGACTTTGTTTTGTATCTACCGTAACATATTCATTGTTAGGTCTTGTAGTCTATTTTATTGTAAGACCTATTGTAACGATGAAATACCGTTTACGTGAAGATGAAAAGCATTGGCCGTTTAGCAATGAAAGTACTTTCCTCGCCGCACTAAAGAGACCCGTTTTTTTAACTGGGAAAACCTTGTACAAAAAACAATCCTAAACTTTATTCTTTCCGATTGGATAAACTACTTACTTCACCCTCTCAATCGTCGCGCCCAGATTGGATAACTTCTTTTCCAGTGATTCGTAGCCTCGGTCGAGGTGGTAGACCCGGTTGATGACGGTTTGTCCTTTGGCGACCAATCCTGCCAGCACCAGCGCGGCGGAGGCGCGTAAATCGGATGCCATCACGGGCGCGCCGGATAAATGGGGGACGCCGGTCACCAGCGCATTATTTCCCTGAATGCGAATATTCGCGCCCATGCGCATTAATTCCCCGCAATGCAAAAACCGATTTTCCCAAATATTTTCCGTGATAACGCTGGTCCCTTCCGACACGCACATCAAGGACATATATTGTGCCTGCAAATCTGTCGGGAATGCGGGATAGGGGCGTGTATGAATATCAGCGGATTTTAATCCATTGGATACAGTTACCAATAACCCGTCGGGTTCTTGTGTGATACGGACACCCACTTCCACCAACTTGGTTTGCAATGCCAAAAGATGTTCGAGAATTGCATTTTTAATTTTAATTTTTCCGTGAGTAATCGCGCCCGCGAGAATATATGTGCCCGCTTCAATCCGGTCAGGAATCACTTTGTAATCCACACCACTCAAGGAGTCTACACCTTCAATTTGGATAATCGAAGTGCCTGCGCCCAAAATCTTTGCGCCCATCTTGTTCAAGAAATTAGCCAAGTCTTCGATTTCGGGTTCCAGCGCGGCGTTTTCGATTAACGTTTTGCCTTTGGCTTTGGTAGCGGCTAACATAATATTCACCGTAGCTCCCACGCTGGGCTGGTCGAGATAAATCTCGTTTCCACGCAACTGGTTGGCGGTGGCGTTGATGTATCCTTCCTCAATCTGCATGTCCACGCCCAACGCTTGAATCCCTTTGATATGCAAATTGACCGGTCTCAATCCAATCGCGCATCCGCCGGGCAAGGATACCCGCGCTTTACCCACTTTGGCGATCAACGCGCCCAGTACATAAATCGAAGCGCGCATTTTCCGCACAAGGTCATAAGGCGCTTCGTGGGATTTCAAATGTGTCGGATCAATCATCAAGGTGTGTTCCTGATAACGGTTCACTTTGATTCCCAAGGTCTTCAAGACCTGCGCCATCGTTTCCACGTCATGCAATATGGGCACGTTGTGTAATATACAAGGAGAATCCGCGAGGATTGCGCCTGCCATTAAAGGCAGGACAGAATTCTTTGACCCACTGATTTCTACTTCGCCTTCTAATTTTTTTCCACCGGTTATAACAATCTTATCCATACTTTTTGTTTATCCCCTTTGTGCAATCGCAATGCGATCTAAATTTGCATAATCTTTTTTGATGATAACAGATTTCTTATTATAGCGTATATCTTTTTGCAATAATTCTTTGACTCTGTCCCCCTGGTCGTATCCAATTTCCACCATTAAATATCCCTTGGGTTTCAAATACTCCGGCGCTTGAGTAATAATTTTTTTAATGAGCGTAAGCCCGTCTTTCCCGCTCACCAACGCAACTTTTGGTTCATATTTGCGCACATCCTTTTGTAACTTTGGAAATACTACGTTGGCGATATATGGTGGATTACTGATTACGAAATCAAATTGTTTTGTCATTGCGAGCGCAGCGTGGCAATCTCTTTTTTCTACTGACTTTTTTGGTAATGCTTTAAATAAATCTCCCTGATAAAAAATTATTTTGTTATTGACTTCGTTCCTCTTGGCATTTTCTTTGGCAATCACCAATGCCTTTTTACTTTTATCTGTAGCCACCATGCGAACATTCTCCAACATTTTAGTGCAGGCAATCGCAATACAACCGGAACCAGTTCCTATATCGAGCATATCTATAGGATGACGCAACTCTCGTGCCCGCGAAATCACCTCCTCTACAAGTAGTTCGGTTTCCGGGCGGGGGATTAATACGTCTGGAGTTACACGAAATTCCAATCCCATAAACTCTTTTCTCTGTATCAAATACGCCACAGGTTCAAGTTGACATCTACGGGTAATCAATTCTACATATTGATAAGTCTGTTTAAAATCTATGGGAGAGGCAGGTTTAAAATAGAGTAATGTCGACCTATTGACTTTAAGAATATGGGCGAGTAAAATTTCTGCATCGAGTGATGAATTAGGGATATTATGTTGATTTAATTTATTAATAGCCCAACTTAACGCTTCGCCAATGGTATCAATTCTTGGATTAAGATTTATCATAAATAAGCCATTGTCACTTTAGCATAGAGTTTTCCTTTCTTGAATCCAACCCGTTTACAAATTCCATCCGAATCAGATTGGGAGGGGGGACTGGAGTTGCTTTTAGCAATTCCAGTCCCCCTCCGCTCCAAGTAGGATATTTATTGGGTTTTGAGTGATTGTGAATCAGGTGTGGATAAGGCAGGATTTTGGCTTTTGCACGCTGTCGTATTTCACTGGACTAAGCATGAAAAGATAATTATGAGAGAGCACGCGAAACAATTTTCCTTGACGAATTTGCCCGACACACAGTATAGTAATTAGCTCTATTAAATGTATACAACACCTGAACGTGGGGGCGGGTAGCTCAGTTGGGAGAGCATCACCCTTACAAGGTGGGGGTCGCAGGTTCGATCCCTGTCCCGCCCACCAGGGGAATTGAATAAGTTGTTCATGTGGAGTGATGAGTGATGGGTTCCAAGCAAAGAATTCAACACTTGAAACCGGGTTTAAGGGGCCGTAGTTCAGTTGGTTTAGAACGTCTGCCTGTCACGCAGAAGGTCGCGGGTTCGAGCCCCGTCGGCCCCGCCAGAAACCAAGAAGAGTTGTCCTGATGTATTGGAGACAACACTGTAAGGATAGTTACACGAGGTCATTGGTGAAGGACAAAATTGAAAATATTTATTTTAGACTTGACACAAACCCAAGAAAAGGCTATAAATTACTCCACAAAGGTTTATCTTAAAAAATGGTCCCAGTGGAGAAAAAGGGTAGCATGAAAAGGAAATTGAATACCCGTAATCAAGAAAGTACGATTCCATGCCGGATATAATCCCTGAGAAAAGTTACATTGGAATTGATGTTGGGTCCCAATGGGTTAAAGCTGTAGAGATACGTAGAGGGAAAGAGGGCTATGTTGTCACCAAAGTTGTCCGCAAGGAAGTGATGACACCGGAATCCGATACCCCCGAACAACGTCAAAAAGCCATTATCGCCACGGTTAGCGCCCTGTTAAAAGAAAACGGGTTACCTAGTAAGAAGGTCGTATTGGCCTTGCCCGGTTATCAAATCTTTGTTCGCAAAATGCGATTACCCTCGGCTTCTGAAGACCGGTTGGCCAAAATAATTGTGTATGAAGCCCGGCAACAAATTCCTTTTCCGCTGGATAAGATTCGATTGGATTATCATGTTAAACCGATCCCAGACAGTACTGAAGTAGAGGTACTTTTGGTCGGTAGTAAAAAAGAAATCGTTGCTGATTACATGAAATTTGTCAAAGGGGCCAACTTAAGTCCGAAATATTTGGATGTCACCCCTGTCGCATTATTTAATTTCCATAAATATATTGATTCCACTCTTGCCGAAGAAGCCACGGCTTTAATTAATATTGGCGCCGCAACCACCGATATCAGTATCGTTCGTGAAGGCTGGTTGAGTTTTACGCGAACCGCGCCTGTGGGAGGAAATGACTTAACTCGGAATATCGCGCGAGGGTTGAATATTGATTTTGCCGCTGCAGAAAAAATAAAATTGAAACATGGCCGGATTCCGTTGGAATATGAAATTGCTTTGGGAATTGAGGAGACGGGTGGGTCTGAGGAAGACGCAAAAGTTCGACAAGCCATCACAACCGGACTGGACAGATTGGTGGGAGAGATACGCCGGACATTTGATTACTATATTTCCCAACCGGATGGCGTTACTATTTCGCGTGTTGTTTTAAGCGGCGGGGGATCGTTATTAGAAAATATAGATGGATACATTGGCGAAAAGCTGGCTGTTCCTGTTATCACCATCAAGAATCAACCCACATGGTCGCATATGGAAGAATTGAAGAATCAGTTTGGGGATGAGTTAAGTTGGGCGACGACAGCGGCAGGTCTTGCGTTACTGAGCGCTCCCAAAGTCCCTGATTTAATTCGGGTAGACTTCCTTCCTCAGGAAGTGAAGGATCTCCGTAATTTTCAGGAAAAGCGCTTACAAATATCCATTGCTGCCCTGCTATTAATTATTGTAATCATTATTGGATCCATGTTTGGAACAGATGAAATTGCTATTAAACGGCAACAAACAACCGATTTAACGAGTGAAACCCAAAAATTAAAAAAAGGGAAAGATCAATATGATGCATTAATTAACAAAAAAGAAGAACTTGTAAAAGTGTATGACGATTTACGGCTGGTTGTCGGAAAGCGTGATTATTGGTTGGATATATTAACGGAATTAAACAAAATTACACCCAGTGATGTTTGGTTTACGAAAATATCCAGTACGGTGGATTATAAATTAACTATTGAGGGGAAATCATTGTCGGAAGGTTCGGTATCGGCGTTTGCAGAAAGTTTGGGAAAAGATACCACTTATGTTCAAGATTCCAGCGGAAGTGGTTTGGTGAAATTTGTATCTTTATCCCCACCAGTTCTTGATCCACGTTTGGACAAGACGGTAACCTCGTTTACTTTTGAAATAACTTGTAGGCCACCGAAGTCGGCAATGCCTAAAGAAACACCAAAACCGGCGGCAACCGCCAAACCAGTAGCTCGGACAGCAACAACTCCACCAAAACCGGCACCGGCAGGAAATCAATCAGAGGCTCCAACCCAAGATTAATTATGGCAAAATTTGATCCCCAACAAATGATAAAAGGAATTCAGAATAACTCGGAATATGGGGTCATCGGACTATTAGGAGTGGTGGCAGTCATAATGATAATTATTTTAAACCATCGACCTGTTTATACCACACCGGCACCCAAACCAATTGATATTCAAACAATTCTGATGCCCAAGGAAGCAAAAGCGGAAATTAAACGGGCAGTGGACGAATTAGTCCCATTGGATAAGTCTCCCTTTCAAAAAGATTTATTGGGACGGAATCTGTTTTCCTTCCGAGACGTGCTGAGCAAACAGGCGCAAGCTCAAGAAATTAACAACAAACTTAAACAGGCACAAACACTTTTTGACCAGCAGTCTTATCAACAAGCCATTGATTTATGTAATGAGATTTTGACTTCCGAACCGGAAATGGAAAAGGCTCGGACATTAAAAGACAAAGCGCAAAAAGCGCTTCAAGGCACAACCCCTTCGACTACAACAACATTATCAACCACAGTCAGTAAAACAACAACAGCGCCTAAATAATTTCATAATTTATAATGTTATAGGGCAGAAGAAAAATAATTTTATGGAGAAAAGCCTTGACAACTTAAGGGATTATGCTAATATTAGCGCATCTTTTTTGCTATGCACAAAAGACGCTTTTGTCGGTTTAAAAGAGTTGGTAACCGATTAAAATTTATGTAATAAAACTAAATCAACGATGGAAAAGTCAAGAGACATATTACTTATCTTTTTGGAGGTTTAACGTGTATAAAACAATGAAAACATGTATTCGCTTATTTATTATCATCGGTATAATTTTAGGATGCTTATTTGTATCGCGGGGATTTGCCCAGGATTCAAAAGGCAGTGTAATGCTGGCCCGCCTGACCCCCCAGGAAATCGAACAAAATGAAAAAGACAGACAGGATGCCATTAATGCATTTATGAAAGAGGGTATAGAATTTTTCAAAAAAGGGAAATATATTGAAGCCAAGGTACAATTTGAAAAAGCATTAAAACTGGATGCAACTCACCCCCAAGCTCTTGATTATCTTAAAAAATGCGATATAGAAATTGAAAATCATAAAAAACCCAAACAACCGATACCGGTTGTAAAGGAAGAGGCCAAACCACAAGAAAAGCCATCTTCTACGGAAACGAAAGCTCAAGAGGATAAAAAGTTAGCGGCAGAAAAAAAGGCTGCGGAACAAAAGGCTAAAGAAGATGAAGCAAAAAGAAAGGCAGAAGAGAAAGAACAAGCACGGTTACAAAGGGAAAAAGAAAAACAAGCAGCGGAAGAAGCACGAAAAGCTAAAGAGAAGGCAGATCAGGAAATGGCTCAAAAGAAAGCCGAGGAAGACCGCATCGCCGCGGAAAAAGCTCCGAAAGAAGCTGTTCCCAAAGCCGAGACTGAGGCCAAGAAACAGCAACAAGCCGAGGCATTAGCAGCTCAAAAGAAAGCGAAAGAGGAACAGATGGCTGCAGAAAAAGCGGCCAAGCAAAAAGAGAAAGAAGAGGCGATAGCGGCCCAGAAGAAAGCCGAAGAGGATCGAATTGCCGCAGAGAAAGCCGCCAAGGAAAAAGCGAAAGCCGAGGCGGAGGCCAAGAAGCAGCAACAAGCCGAGGAATTAGCAGCTCAAAAGAAAGCGAAAGAGGAACAGATGGCTGCAGAAAAAGCGGCCAAGCAAAAAGAGAAAGAAGAAGCGATAGCGGCCCAGAAGAAAGCCGAAGAGGATCGAATTGCCGCAGAGAAAGCCGTCAAGGAAAAAGCGAAAGCCGAAGCGGAGGCCAAGAAACAGCAACAAGCCCAGGAGTTAGCGGCAAAACAGAAAGCAGCAGAGGAACAGATTGCCGCAGAAAAAGCGGCCAAGCAAAAAGAGAAAGAAGAGGCGATAGCGGCCCAGAAGAAAGCCGAAGAGGAGCGTATTGCCGCAGAGAAAACCGCCAAGGAAAAAGCGAAAGCCGAGGCGGAGGCCAAGAAACAGCAACAAGCTCAGGAGTTAGCGGCAAAACAGAAAGCAACAGAGGAACAGAAGGCTAAAGAAAAGGCTGACAGAGAAGCCGCCAAGAAAGCCGCGGAAGAACGTATTGCGGCAGAGAAGGCTGCAAAAGAAGCTGAAAAAAATGCTCAACAAGAAAAACTCGCTCAAGTCAAAGAACAGCAGCCTGCACCTGTTCCGTCTGTTACAGCGGACACGAAAAAACAAGTTCGAGACGGTCTCAATCGGGGTAAGCAATTATATAAATCAAATAAAATAGAGGATTTAACACAATCTGTTCAAGAATTTCAACAAGTTTTAGCTTTAGAACCTGGAGATTCAGAAGCCGTCCGTTACCTTAATTTAGCGCAGACTAAATTAGAAAAACAACAACAATTGGAGACAAAAAAAGCGGAAGAAGCGGCT
Organism: uncultured bacterium; assembly: GCA_963768165.1. Classification (GTDB taxonomy): domain Bacteria; phylum UBP4; class UBA4092; order UBA4092; family UBA4092; genus CAVYHJ01. The sequence goes on from CAVYHJ010000003.1 coordinate 536,811, forward strand.
ACTAAACAATCTGTGGCTTCCTCGGCGGTTCAATCTCAGGCGCAAACCTCCGTACCTTCGGCACAACCTGAACAACCCGCTGTTACGGATGTAAACCAGGCTTCTCTACAGCCTTCCATGGATACTGTTCCCAAGGAAGACAAAGCGCGACAAGAAGCGTTGAAACGAGCGGATGAAGAGGAAAAACGGGTACGGGCTGAAAGGGAACGGGAAGATTCTGCTAAAAAAGCTACAGAAGCTGAAGATCATTATAAAGCCGGTATGACGTATCTTAATCAAGGGCAAATTCTGAAAGCCCATGATGAGTGGGAAACTGTGTTGGCATTGGTTCCCAATCATCAAGGTGCTAAAACCATGATTGAAGAAACACGGACACAATATGAGGCAGCATTGGATGTACAACGTAAGGAACAAGAAGCAGCAAGGGTCGAGGCAGAAAATGAAAAGAAGATGAACGATCCGATTATCACAATTGATGTAGCAGACCAGGAAATTGGAGATGTTTTGACGCAGATGGGGGCAGTCGTAGGATTCAATATTGTTATCAGTGAAGGAGTCAAAGCGAAAGTCAGTGCGTCTTTTACGAATGAATCATTTAAGAAAGCGCTGGATACCCTTTTACCGATTAATGGATTCAGATATATACGCCAGGGAGATATTATCCAAGTATCATTGGATTTGCGAACCAAGATTTATCCTTTAACGGATGATCAGGTTAAGAAATTACGCTTCGCCATGGTTGAAGACAAAATTTTGCAGAGAGAATTATATGGTCCGGATGCAAAACCAAAAGTTCCCGGACAGGAATTGACATTGGATGAAAAAGCCCATTTATTATCCATTACAGATTCCGCAGTAAATATTGGCAAGTTGGATGAGTTTATGCAGAATTTGCCTCCTATTCGAGCGGAAGAATTAATTACAAGAGTCTATACGTTACGACAGGGAGATGCGGATGAGATTCGGAAACTGGTGCAAGCCGTGTTATCTGCCTCCCCGGTAAAGGGGATTGCGGATGAAGAAAGAAAGGTGATTCTTGAATCGGGCAGTAATACTCTGGTTATTCGCGATTCCGTGGATAATCTAAAGAAAGTTGAGGAATTCTTAACCGATAAGCATTTCTTGGAAAAATTGACAAACCAGGAATTAGTTACCAAAGTTTATCATTTATCTTCGGAAGAGAATACCACAACCCCGGATGCACTCGCCAGAAAAGCGGAATTGGTAAATAATGTCGGTGAAGTATTGGAAACCATGTTATATGCTGCAGAGGGTCGTGAAAAAGCCTATGAAGAAAATCGAAGAATTTTCAAAGATCCACGATTCGGTACAATTACGGTGGTTGATACACAAGAAAACCAGCGAAAAATTGAAGAATATGTGGCTCAATTACCGACAGGACAAGAACAAAAATTATTAAGCAAGGTTTTTTCGATTAAGAATGCAGATCCTGATAATCTACGAAATGTCATAAATCAGATTATTCAGGAATCACGTTCCAGTGGTGCTGGTGGCGGTGGTACTGTTGGCGACTACGTGGATGGTACGATTTCCGAGGGTGCAGGGAACGGGCTGACTTTCTTAGATGTCACCGTTGAATTGATTGCTGTGAACGGGACTAATGGTGCCCGGTTATATATTTATACTCCTACAAGGGACCGTGAAGTTACTTTAACGGTAGGAAATAGTGAGTTGGTGGATGAATACCGGGTTCGTTTGATAAAAGTCGATGTACCTCAAAAAGAAGCCGAAATAGAAATTCGTTTGGCCTCATTTACAGCCCAAAACCGTGCCTTAGGGAATTTTAATACACCCGGTTATGGTCAGCAAGCAGGAGCCGCAGGAACCCCAGGGGCAGGAGGTGCCGGAGGTGCGACAGGCGCAGGGGGAGAAGCAGGGGCGACACCACAGCAAGTTTATCGAAGGCCGACCATACGCGTTGATTCGGATACCAACAGTATTATTGTTCTGGCATTTGATCCAAATGATATGTCAATGATTGAAGAGTGGATCACGAAATTGGATGTTCCTATTTTAGAAGTTTCTATTGAAGCCAAATTTGTGGATGTCAATGAAACCGAAGCTAAAGAAATGGGCATTGATTGGTTGGTACCAAGTCTATCGAATTGGGGCAGTTTCAAACCTGTAACCGACCAGTTAAGTTTTGGTGCGACTGTTTCCGGAAATTCGGACCCCATCTCTACTTCCGTGAGTCAAGATCCGCTAATTGCTGACGTGCGAAATAATGCACTGTTGAGTGGAGGAACTCTATTTCAATTTCAAACCGTTGGAGGATTACAAATGACATTGGACACCTTGGAAGCACAAGGAGTTATTAATGTCATTAGCTCACCCAGAGTTACGGCGGTAAATGCATCGCCGACCAATGTAACTGTTGTAGAACAGATACCTTGGTTAACACCTGCAGCTATTACATTTCCTGCTACTGGAGTTCCTCAGTATAATGGAATTGGATGGCAGGTTGATTCAGTATATATTTCGATGAACGTTACACCTACAATTCATTCAGATGGGTCAATTATCCTGGATTTCAGCTCACCTTCTACAGGTGGATTTGGAATTGAAGTTGATAGATTGGTAAATAGAGTTCCAGAAGAAGCTCTTTTGGGATCACAACTTTTGAACTACCTTAGCCCAAATCTTCAGGAAAATACAGATTATGGGATGCCAATTATTGATACGAGAAACATTACAACTCGCGTAAGGGTCAAAGATGGCGGCACCATTGTTCTAGGTGGATTGATTGAGGAAACCGACCATACGGCGAATACCCAAGTGCCTTTGTTGGGCGATATACCTGTATTGGGCTATCTTTTTAAAAAGAGTTTTGAGGAAAAAGTAAAAAATCGGTTATTTATATTCTTGACAGCGACTATTGTTCCTTAATAGTCGCTGTCCTTTATTTGCTAGACGTTTATGGAAAGGTGAGGTATCTAAAAAAGTAATTATTTATTATTAATAGAAGAAGATTTTTTTAAAATATACTTGTCATTAATATAAAAATGTGTTACTATTAATTAATCCTTCAAGTGAGCTTCCCTGGATACAAGAGAATTCAATAGATTGGAAAAGTAATAATTGTAATCCCCGAAACTGGGCATAATAAATAACCCATACCTGACAATGTAATAATTGAAGTATCATGGTACCCAAGAAACTATTCGTAGTGGATGGCAGTTCCTATTTATATCGAGCATTTTATGCGATTTCTGGATTGTCCAATTCCAAAGGGTTTCCGACAAATGCTGTATTTGGCGTAACCAATATGCTGCTCAAATTGTTAAAGGATGAAAATCCGGATTACATTTGTGTATGTTTTGATCTACCAGGACCGACGTTCCGACATGAAAGATTTGCGGAATACAAAGCGCAACGAAAACCAACTCCGGAGGGGTTAATTACCCAAATACCCAGGGTCAAAGAAGTGATAACCGCACTGGGAATAGAGATATTGGAATATGCCGGATTTGAAGCAGATGATTTAATGGCTGCGCTGGCACGGTTTGCAGAAAAGCAAGAGATAGAAACTATTTTAATTACCGGAGACAAAGATATACTGCAGTTAGTTTCACCGAAAGTATTTGTGATGCGGATTAATCCCAACGGAACAGAGATATATGATGAAAACAAGGTCACGGAGAAATATGGTGTTTCTCCCCGCCTATTTCCCGATGTCATCGGCTTAACGGGAGATAGTGTGGATAATATCCCCGGGGTTCCCGGAATCGGAGAGAAGACAAGCCGAATATTATTACAACAATTTGGCACCCTGGAGAATTTATTAGCTCATGCCGAAGAAGTCAAAAGTGCAAAACAACGTGAATTATTGAAACAATATGCCAACCAAGCAAGAAAATCGCGGGAACTGGCTACTTTGAATCCGGATGTTCCCATCGAGCTGGATATGAACACTTTACGCCGCAAACCCATAGACTCGAACCGAATCCGAGACTTATTCCGGGAATTGGAATTCAACAAACTCCTGGATCAATTAGTCCTTCCAACAGAAACGAAAGCGATTTCTAAACAAAGTATTGAATCTTCCGTGGATTTGCAAATGTTAATGAACGAGTTACAATCCGCCGGGGAAGCTTCTATTGCGGTTGATTTGGAATCTACTCTCCTGGCATTTTATGTATCCGGGAAAACTTATATTCTTGAGAAACAAAAATTATCAAGCTTATTTAAGGACAATAATAAAGTCCATGTAAAGCTATATGGATATGATATTAAACATATTCTTACCCAATTATATTCCTTGAAATTATCTCTTCCTGTAGATTGGTTTGATATATCAATTGCCGGATACTTAATGACGCCACAGCGGGGTAATCCGACATTATCATCCTTATCATTGGAATATTTGGGAAAATTGATCCCGCCCGCAGAGACTTCCAATGAATTAGATTTTGACCGGTCAAAAAAGGAAGAATCTCTTTCCAAACAAGCCCAATCCATTTTTGAAGTTGGCACAACCCTGAAACCCATGTTGAAGGAAAGAAGTTTGGAAAAGTTATTCAATGAAATTGAAATGCCGTTGGTTCATATATTGGCAGAAATGGAATATCGCGGGATTAAAGTAGATATACCCTTTTTACGAAGTCTAACCACCACCATGACCCATCAAATAAATCGTTTAGCACAGGAGATCCATGCGATGGCGGGAGAAGAATTCAATATTAATTCTCCCAAGCAATTGGCAAAAATATTATTTGAGAAATTGAAATTGCCGGTCGGAAAGAAGACGAAAACAAAATCAGGTTATTCCACCAATGTTGAAGTATTGGAAGAATTAGCTTCTGTTCATCCCTTACCGGAGAAGATACTAGAATACCGGACATTAAGCAAGTTACAATCTACATATATTGATGCATTGATACAACAAGCGAGACCGGATACGCATACCATCCACACTTCCTTTCAGCAGACTGTTGCCAGTACCGGTCGGATTATCAGTTCAGAACCCAACCTACAGAATTTGCCGATTCATTCGAAGTGGGGTGACAAGATACGCGAATGTTTTATCCCGCGTAATGATTCTCATTTGTTTCTAAGTGCCGATTATTCGCAAATTGAATTACGGATACTGGCACATCTCAGTGGAGATACCGCATTAAAAAATGCCTTTTGTGACAAAAAAGATATTCATACGGAAACAGCTACCCAAATGTTTAAAGTTGCGCCTACCGACGTAACTCCGCAAATGCGTCGTGCCGCCAAAGCGATTAATTTTGGAATTATCTATGGAATGAGCGCTTTCGGATTATCCAAAAGTTTAAAAATAAATCATACGGAAGCACAGGAATATATTGACACATATTTTCAACGGTATCCCAATGTCAAAGAATATCTGGATGAATTACGCAAATTCGCCGGACAAAATGGATATGTCACGACTCTATTAGGGCGGAGATGTTATGTCCCGGATATTCAGAGTTCACAGGCGTTTATGAGAGAAGCCGCAGAACGGCAAGCGATTAACGCACCTATCCAGGGGAGTGCTGCAGATATGTTGAAACTCTCTATGATTCATATTGCCGACCGTCTGGAGAAGGAAAAACAGCAATCCATGCTGTTGTTGACCATTCACGATGAACTGGTTTTTGAAACACCGGAATCGGAAATCGATGCAATGAAATCCCTGGTTAAAAGAGAAATGGAATCCTCCATGGAACTTTCCGTTCCCATTCTTGTGGATATCGGGGTCGGTAAAAATTTGGCGGAATGTTAAATCAGGCAAAAGAATGACCGTATGCAGACAGAAAATAAAACTGTGAAAATTATAGGAGTGACCGGCGGGATCGGTTGTGGAATGTCTACTGTGTCGCAGATGATGGTAGAACAGAGCGCTCTCATTGTGAGTGGAGATAAAGTGGCGCGAGATATTGTGGAAAAAGGGCAACCGGCGTTGGATGCACTTGCCAAAACGTTTGGCAAAGACATTTTGCAGTCCGATGGCTCCTTGGACCGCCAGAAATTGGGGAACATCGTTTTTGCGAGCCAGGATAAATTGAATTTATTAAACAAAACCGTTCGTCCCTTCTGGGTGGAACGGTTAAAAACAGAAATCGAACGCACCAAACACAACTCTAATGGATCTGTCGTGATTGTGGACGCGGCAATTTTATTAGAAGCGGGTTTGAGAGATTGGGTGGATAAATTAATCGTCGTCACGGCGCCAATTAAAATCCGCCGGGAGAGAATCCGAGCACGGGATTTTCTGGATGAATGTCAGATTGACCAACGGATTGCGGCGCAAATTCCGGTGTCGGAAAAAGCAAAACAAGCAGATTTTGTCATTGAAAATACGGGAACCATGGAACAAACCAAACAAAAAATAAATCAAATTTGGAATGAAATCGTTCCGCTTGCAATGCGGAATTTATAAAGGAGAAAAGGGTATGGCAAGAACATCATCTGTAGATACCAATGGCGAAGAAGCCAAGGTAAAAGCTGATAAACACGAGAAGCACGAGAAAATTTCCAAAGCGGAACGTGCGGAAAAAAATAATAAGAGCGAAAAAAATGATAATGCTCCCGGGCTCACTGGTGATAAGCCGGTGGCGACTGCGATGGACATTGGTTTTTTGCAAAAAATGACCATCAGCGAATTGAACCGGGTAGCCCAGGAAATGAAAATCGAAGGGCACAGCGGTTTGCGAAAACAGGATTTGATTTTCAAAATTTTGGAGGCGCAAGCGCAAAAAGCCGGGGTTATGTTTGGAGAAGGGGTCTTGGAAATCCTACCTGACGGGTTTGGATTTTTGCGTTCTCCCCAATACAACTATTTGCCGGGACCTGATGATATTTATGTATCGCCATCGCAAATCCGGCGGTTCGACCTGCGCACCGGTGATACAGTGTCTGGTCAAATCCGGTCGCCCAAAGAAAACGAACGTTATTTCGCTTTGTTAAAAGTTGAAGCGATTAATTTCGAGGACCCGGAATTAGCGCGGGAAAAGATTTTGTTTGATAACTTAACGCCTGTGTATCCCGACCAACGCATTCGCTTGGAAACCTTATCCGAAAATATTTCAGGCCGGGTGATGGATTTGATTGCGCCTCTCGGAAAAGGACAGCGTGGATTGATCGTTGCCGCGCCCCGTACCGGTAAAACCATGCTCCTGCAAAGTATCGCCAACAGCATCAGCGTGAACCATCCTGAAATTTATTTGATTGTGTTGTTGATTGATGAACGGCCGGAAGAAGTCACGGATATGAAACGTTCGGTTAAAGGCGAAGTAATCAGTTCGACATTCGATGAACCGCCGGAACGGCATATTCAAGTGGCGGAAATGGTAACGGAGAAAGCCAAACGGTTGGTGGAATGCGGCAAAGATGTCGTAATTCTATTAGACAGTTTGACCCGGTTGGCTCGTGCCAATAACGCGGTTGTCCCCCATAGCGGAAAGATTCTATCTGGTGGTGTGGACGCGACAGCTTTGGCCCGACCTAAACGTTTCTTTGCTGCTGCCCGAAATATTGAAGAAGGCGGCAGTATGACGATTATTGCGACCGCCCTAGTGGATACCGGAAGCCGCATGGATGACGTTATTTTCGAAGAATTCAAAGCGACCGGCAATATGGAAATTCATCTAGATCGCCGCCTAGTTGACCGTCGAATCTTCCCGGCTATTGAAATTTTCAAGTCGGGTACGCGAAAAGAAGAGTTGTTGTTGTCGGAAAAAGAACAACGACGTATCTGGTTGTTGCGCAAAGCTCTCTCGGAAATGAATGTTATTGAAATTATGGAAATGTTTGTCGAAAAATTGTCTCGCACCAAGACCAATGACGAATTTCTCGATAAGATGAATCAGTAAGGTATTCTCCATTGCTTATAAGATTTATCAACATTTGTCAAATAATTCTTATCCTATTGATTTTCTTGTGACCATACGATTTCATCCTGTTTGTCATACTAAAATAACTGGACAAAAAGGTAAAAATTCGATATAGTATAAGGATTACAGTACCCGTTTGGAAATCGGGTATTATTGTCGAAAAGGAGCAAGTTGTGAAAAAAGGCATACACCCCAAATATTATCATGTGGTCATCCGGTGCGCGTGTGGCGCGACCTATGAAACCGGCTCGACCAAAGAGGATATTCACGTGGAATTGTGTTCCGCCTGTCATCCGTTTTTTACGGGCAAACAGAAATTGGTGGACTCCGCCGGCCGCGTGGACAGATATAATAAACGTTATGCACAAAAAACCGCCGTTGCAAAAAACTAGCGGCCGTAATCGAATATATAATGCAGGAAGGAAATGGGCGTCCTGCATTTTGTATTTTCCGATATGGCTGGCGAAACCGTCAGAATTGGCGGTTGGCGGCCAGGCGGTCATTGAAGGTGTAATGATGCGCGGCCAGAAGGGGTTTGCTATTGCTGTTCGTCGTCCTGATGGATATGTTTCGGTAAAACGGGAAGAAAAAGTTCCTTTGTACAAACGTTTCAAAGCACTGGGAATCCCAATTATACGCGGGGTAGCAGTGTTATTGGAGGCATTAATGATTGGATTCCGTGCCTTGGAATATTCCGCCAATATCGCGGCGCAGGAAAAACCTGTGGACGATCTTGATTTTGAAGAAAATGAGGATATTCCTCAAATCGGGAAATTTGCCATGTTTACCATGTTTTTAATCTCAATGCTCGTAGGAGTGGGGTTATTTGTAGTTACACCAAATTTGGTGACACAATGGGCGAATTTAGATGAAGCGACTCACCCGTTTTTGTTTCATATTATTGCCGGTGTGATTCGGATTGCGATATTTCTGGGTTATATCATTGGAATTTCGTATATGCCGGATATCAAACGGGTGTTTGAATATCACGGCGCGGAACATAAGACAATCCATAATTATGAATCGGATGAAGAATTGTCCATCATCAATGCTAAAAGAAAATCGCGCCTGCATCCGCGATGTGGAACCAGTTTTGTATTGACGGTGATGGTAGTGACGATCTTTGCATTTGCGTTGGTAAGTGGTCTGGTCGTTATGTTCTGGCCGGGATTTCATTCCTATCCCATGTATATGCAGAAATTGATTTTAATTCCCCTGCATATTTTAACCGTGTTGCCTATCGCTGGAATTTCGTATGAAATCAACCGGCGATGCGCGAAAAATTTGAATTCGATGATCAGCAAAATTGTGACAGGGCCAGGCTTGGCGTTGCAACGAATTACCACGCGCGAACCCGATGGACAACAATTGGAAGTAGCGATTGTGGCGTTAAAAAGAACCTTGGAATTTGGAGAAGTGTAAGGATTTATGGAAGGTTTATTAATCAATAAATTAGAATCCATTGTGAAACAACAAGTCCAATTGGAACAACAATTGAGCGACCCGGCGATTGTTAGTAAACGCGATGAATTGGCGCGAATCAGCCGGTCACACCGGGAGTTATCGGGTATTTTATCAAGGTATCGGGAATACCAAAACCTAGAGAAGCAGTTGGTGGAAACACGCGGTATGACTTCCGACAAGGACCAGGAAATCGCGGAAATGGCGAAATTGGAATCGGAAAATCTATCGGCTAAATTAAATACTTTGGAAGAGGACATCAAAATATCCCTGTTACCCAAAGACCCCAAGGATGAAAAAAATATTATCGTGGAAATTCGTGCGGGGGCGGGCGGGAATGAAGCGAGTTTGTTTGCCGGAGATTTGTATCGGATGTATGCCAAATTAGCCGAATTACAAAATTGGAAGTTGGAATTAGTGGATAGCCACCCCGGTGAAGTCGGCGGGTTCAAGGAAATTATTTTTAGTTTGGTGGGCACAAGGGTTTATAGTCGTTTGAAATATGAGCAGGGAGTTCATCGTGTTCAGCGGGTTCCCGAGACCGAAGCCAATGGTCGGATCCATACGTCCACGGCGTCGGTGGCGGTGTTGCCAGAGGCAGAAGAAGTGGATATAGAAATCAACCCGAATGATTTACGGGTAGATATATGCCGGTCGGGCGGGCCGGGCGGGCAAGGGGTGAACACAACGGATTCCGCCGTACAGATTCTGCATATTCCGACAGGGATGATTGTGCGATGCCAGGATGAACGGTCGCAGATTAAAAATAAGGCCAAGGCAATGAAGGTGTTGAGAGCCAGATTATTGGAACAAAAAATCGAACAAGCTGAAAGAGAACATTCGGAGGCGCGCCGATCCCAAATCGGAACAGCGGACCGCAGTGAAAAAATTCGTACGTATAATTTTCGGGAGAACCGATTGACAGATCATCGTATCAATGTGAGTTGGTATAAGTTGGATGTCATTCTGGAAGGTAATCTGGATGAAGTGATTGATGCTCTGGTGGCGCATGATAACAAATCGATGTTGGAACAAGTTAGTGCGCAGAAATAAGTTTCATACCAAATGCTCCATAGCCAGTTTTAGATCTTTAGAAAACCCCCTGCTATTGACAAGACTATAGTTATCTCGCTATACTTCACACAATACTTGAGATTTGCCATGGCAGGGAAAGTATCTCAAAAATTATATTACGACATCAGTGAAGTCAGTAAAATGACCGGGGTCAAACCGTATGTCTTACGGTATTGGGAATCAGAGTTCCCTTCATTAAAACCACTGAAAACCGCCACCGGACAAAGGAAATATAAGCAAAAGGAGATTGACCAGATTCTGCAAATCAAAGAACTTTTACGCAAAGAATCGTATACTATCGCGGGGGCAAGAAAAAAAATTGGCAAGGGGCAAACTGGAGAAATTCGTAAGAAAGATATTGTGAGTGTGTTGGAACATACCAAAGAAGAACTGGTTAAATTAAAAGACCTTCTGGATAAACCCATCCGGTAAATTTTCCAAAGGAAATATTTTCTGATGAAATCTAATTTAAAAATCCAGTTAACAGCGCTATTTATCAGCCTATTACTTTGCGGGATTTCTGTAGGTCAAGGGGGTAAGCAGGAATTAATCGTTGCCGCTGCAGCGGATTTGCAAAATGCCTTTTCGGATGTAAAGCCGATTTTTGAAAAAGAAAATAAATGTAATTTAATTCTCAATTTCGGTTCCACGGGATTATTGGTGCAACAAATCAAACAGGGAGCGCCCTTCGATATTTTGGCGGCGGCTAATGTGTCGTATATCGAACAATTGGAAAAAGATAATTTAATTCTCCCGAATTCCAAAACAATTTACGCCCGCGGCCGCATCGGGATTTGGGTTCGCAAAGATTCCCCGTTTCCCTTGAATACCTTGGGAGATTTGACAAACCCTCAAATTAAACGGATTGCCATTGCCAATCCGGAGCACGCGCCGTATGGTGTCGCCGCGAAAGAAGCGTTGGTGTCGAGTAAATTTTGGGATTTGGTTAAGGATAAAATGGTTTATGGAGAAAATATCACCCAGACTAAACAGTACGCTCAAACGGGAAATGTGGATGCGGCGATTATCGCGCTTTCTCTCAGTCAGGATTCAGTTGGACGGTTTATTTTGATTGACGAGTCATTACATAACCCGTTGAATCAGGCGTTGGGAATTATCCAACAAACGAAAAATCCTGAACTGGCAAAAAAGTTTTGTGATTTCTTAAAAGGTTCCACCGGGAAGACGATTCTGAAAAAATACGGGTTTCAATTACCTCAAGAAACTTCGCAACAATCCTCCGAGAAAAGTGTAAAACAGTAGCCAATCTCGCTCATTTCTTGTATGATGATTAGTTCAATCGGGGCGTAGCGCAGCCTGGTAGCGCACTCGCTTGGGGTGCGAGTGGTCGTCCGTTCAAATCGGATCGCCCCGACCAATTAATTAATTTGAAAAATTGAAACATGATATAATCATCTTTAAGTTGTTTTGATTAAATTTCATATAATATTCGGCAAATAATATCTAATAAACGCAATGGCTTAAGAAGGAAAATGACTAACTTAATAACATCTTTGGGAGGACCGGTATATTTTATTGCCGAATTAGTAGCGTTTTTAGCTGGTGTTATTGCTATATTTGAATACCTAACGAGGAGATTTAACCTCCAAATTCCATTTAAAAAGTCTACATTCACATCAGAAGACCTTTATAAGGAATATCAGAAGGCGACTAAAGATGAAGAAATATGGATTCAAACAGGTACTTGGCCAGTATTCCTTGAATATGAATCTTGTTTTATTGGTACAGATGGTTCGGAATCACAAAGGATATTTATTATAGGACCGGTAGAGAAATTCTATACATTACCAGGTGTGCTGTGGCGGTTAATGATTAAAAATACAATTGAAAATGACCCTCTAAGGAAAATGAATTTATATCATATTTCAGAAATTCCGTCAATAGTTAAATTCATACTTCGCGGCGATAGATTTTATGAAGCAGTCGGGAAAAAAAGAGGTGTCACAAGCTATAAAATAAAGGATAACATTAACTCGGCTGGTATACAGCAACTAAAAGACACATTATTAAATGCAATATATATTGATGGGGAAGATGCACTACTTAAAATCTATAAGATGGTCGAGGGATTACTAGGGGCAAACGAAAGAATACCAATCGAACAGTTTATTTCAAGAATAATTACTGATTATCGGAACTCTTGTCAAGAATATAAGCATGTCATTAGTAAAGAACATAAGAAAATATCCAAAAAGGAATTAGAAGAACTTTTTCAAAAGACTTTACCTCTATTGGTAAAATATATAGAAAAGAATTACGGTATTAGAACGATTATTATTTCAACCGACGGAAGAAATGTTAATAAAGCTTCTAGTCCGAGAGCAAGATTTGAAGAAGATATAGATAGATTAAATCATAATGAAGTTACACCAATTAGAAGACTCCCTTCAATGAGAATTGTTATAAATGGGTCATGTAATTTAAATTGTATTTATTGTCCTTTTGGTAACGAAAGTTATTCTCTAACACAAATTTATTTAGAGGCATCCACTTTAAAAAGTCTTCTTGATATATCATATAAAAAGGGGTTTAGAGAATTTGCTATTACTGGTGGAGAACCAAGATTTCATCCTAAATTTATAGATATTTTGGATATAGTAAGGGGATTTCTGAATGATAACAAAAAAGATTCTACACTTTCAATTTCTATTAATACTAATGCCTATGACGTTGGAACACATTTTACCTTTGAAAATCTTTTGTCTGAATTAGAACTTTTCAAGGATCGGATTGACTTTAAGGTTAGTCTTGATGGACTAAGGAATAGATTTAGTGAAAAAATAAATCTTGATGAAGAAGATAAAATATTTCTAAAAAAGTACCCTAAGATTGATCATAGTGATAAAATTCTCGAAAATGTAAGAAAAGCTTTGGCGAAGCAGTATAGAATTGGATTAAATTTCGTCCTTACTCAATCAAACAGAACATTTTTAAAGGAAACGCTGGAATGCTCATATGGCTTGTATAAAGACCATAAAGATAAAGATCCTAAAAACTTATATTTTAAAATTCTTGATCTTAATTGGTATCATGATATTGGGAATAGACATAAGGAACCTGATAGCTATTATTTTTGGCGTAAAGAATATGTATCGCCATTACAATATTATGATGATGAAAGACTAAAGGATATATTTGGAATACCTAAGCATATTCTAAATATTAATTTTGGTGTTCCTATGGTTGAAGTTGATAAAGAAGGGTTTAAAATAAGGATAAAAGATTCCTCCTTAGGAACACATTATTGTAAGAAATACTGTATTTCATGCCTTTTTTATATAAAAAATTTATGCCAAGAAGGAGTTTACCAGCCTTGGATAACGCCTGAAGGAAATCTTAAAATGTGTTATCACCGCCCCGATATTATAAAGTCTGAGCTTCTCAATGAAGATGTTCTGGGTCACCCTGAAATATTGGATGAGTTTAAAAATCATTTTTTAGGCGAGTTAAAACACGGTCAGCGACCACGTTTATAATATATGTTAAAAAGGTAAATTTTCCAGATACCCTTTATAATTCCGTTTCATTTCATCGATGGAATCCCCGCCGAATTTTTTTTGAAAAGCGCGGGCGAGTTCGATGGCGATAACGGCTTCACCCACGACCGCCGCGGCGGGTGCCGCGCAGACATCGGAACGTTCGACGGCGGCAACTGCCGATTCTTTGGTGACCAAATCCACGGATTCAAGGGGATTCATTAAGGTAGAAATCGGTTTCATGGCACCCCGCACGATTAACCGTTGACCGTTGGTAACTCCGCCTTCCAATCCACCCGCATTGTTTCTACGTCGTTTGAATTGTCCCTTTTCAAAATAAATTGGGTCATGGACTTCCGAACCTTTACGGCGCGCGCCTTCAAATCCCAATCCAATTTCCACGCCTTTGATAGCAGGCATACTCATGATGGCTTGACTGAGACGCCCGTCTAATTTCCTATCCCATTGAACGTAACTCCCCAAACCCATCGGCAGACCATCTGCAATGATTTCAAAAATACCGCCAAGCGTATCCCCCACTTTTTTCGCATCATCCACTGCTTTTTTCATTTTCTCTTCGACTTCCGGGAAATAACAACGGAATTCCGAAATTTCGGTCTTCTCTCGAATCTGCTGTATGGAAACATTTTCAGGAATTACAGGAGAAGCGACATCCCCGATGGATACAATATATCCCACCAAATCAACGCCAAATTCCGCCAGCAATAATTTTGCAACTCCGGCAACAGCTACCCGTGCCGCTGTTTCCCGCGCGCTGGCTCGCTCCAAAACATTGCGAATATCCTTAAAACCATATTTCATGACACCGTCTAAATCCGCATGACCGGGACGAGGTTTGGTAACGACTTTAATGTCATCATAATTCTCCAAAGGTTCTGGAGACATTTTGATTTTCCAATTTTCCCAATCTTTGTTTTTAATCACCAGAGTGAGGGGACTGCCCAAGGTTTTGCCAAACCGCACACCAGAAGTAATCTCTATGGCATCTGATTCAATTTTCATTCTCCCGCCTCGTCCGTAACCTAGCTGCCTTCGCTTTAAGTCAGCATTAATTTTATCTGCCGAAATAGTGAGTCCCGCGGGAAGACCTTCAATCACCGCTGTGAGATTGGGCCCATGCGATTCACCGGCTGTAAGAAATCGAAACATAATTTATTTTCCACCTTCTATGCTCTGCCGCTTTTTCAAATAGTCCAGGATGGACTCCCGAAACGTTTGAATGGGGGGTTGAATCCCCAGCCAAATAGCAAATGCCAACGAGCCTTGGTGGATCAACATACCCAATCCATTGACCGCCTGGCATCCTTGCATTTTCGCCGCTTGAATGAGTTTGGTCTCGAATGGATTATAAATTAAATCCAGCACTTTCAATTTTGGTTGAAACCAATCCAGTGGAATCAGTATCGGATCATCGGGTTTCATACCATTCGGGGTCGCGTTAACCAACAAATCCGATGATTCAATAATAGCCTTAAATGCGGGATCGTTCAATGTAAGCGCCTTGGAAATGGTTTTCGGATACAGTTCTTGAATTCGTTCCACCAATCTCTCGGCTTTTTCCAATTTCCGTCCCACAATGGTAATTTTGTGTGCATGGTGCATCGCGGAATAGAGTGCGACCGCCCGGCTCGAACCGCCCGTTCCCAGAATACAAATCCGTTTTTGATTGCAGGTGAATTGTAAATCTTCCTGTAAAGCGCTGATGAATCCGTCCCCATCCGTAGCGTGTCCCGTGAGTTTACCTTTGTCACTAATAGAGATGGTATTCACAGAACCGATGGTCGTGGCTTCCGGTGAAAGTGCATCCATAAACGGGACGACGTCTTCCTTATACGGGATGGTGATATTGACTCCTCGAATCCCAAGCGCGGTTAGTCCCTTGATAGCGCTTTGCAATCGAGTGGGTTCCACTTCCATAGGAATATAAATGCAGTTTAATCCGAGCGCTTCATACGCGGCATTATGCATAATCGGAGAATAACTGTGCCTAACAGGATTTCCAATCACACCGAATATAGTAGTATTTCCCGTGACTTTCATGGCATTCTCGCTCCCGGCGGTATATCCAACATAAGAATTCGGTACAAATACCAATGAATCAGTGGATTACCCCAGAGTATCGCAAAAAGAGTCCCAATCGCTAGATAGGGACCAAACGGAATATAATGTCCCGTCAAATTCGTTTCTTTATTCTTGAATCGCATGTAGATCAATTGTATGCCTCCTACTATCGAACCGATAAAGGAGGCGGATATTAATGTAATCAAAATCAACTTCCATCCGATAAATGTTCCAACAAATGCCAGTAATTTGATATCTCCACCGCCCATCGCATCCTTTTTTACGATAGCTTTCGCTATAACGGCAATTATATACAAAATTCCGCCTCCTACCAAGAGTCCCACGATGGAATTGACAACTGGCATGTATTTTCCCGCCCATGCGGAAACAATGCTATATTCCGCAATCAACGGAGAATAATGTTGCGGGAAATATACTAAAATAACGCTGCACAATAAACCGATTACCATTCCAGGATAGGTAATGACATCGGGAATAATAAAATGGTCGAAATCAATAAAGGTAATGGCAATCAAGCACGCCGTAACAAAAATATAGGATATCGAAGCGAAATTAGGCCCTTTAAACATAATGTGAATGAGAAGAAAAAAAAGTCCTGTGAGGAGTTCCACGAAAAAATAACGGAATGGAATAGTCGTCTTACAATGCCGGCATTTTGCACCAAGGAGGATATAGCTAATCAACGGGATATTGTCGTACCAGACAATTAATTTATCGCACTGGGGACAATGTGACCGGGGGGTCACAACAGATTTCTCCGCCGGCAGTCGGTAAATGCAGACATTTAAAAAACTACCGACCGTTATTCCGAATATAAAAACTAAAATTGAAATTTCCATAGTAGATAGGAAGTATACGTGGTTTTAGCCCCTTTTGGCAAGTTATCGGAATACAAAAGTCTATTTCTCTAATAGATAAAGTCGCCTAACTCGATATGTTATAAAAGCTACAATCTTTCATACGCCGCTGTTCTATTTTTTCTCCTCGCAAGTTCACTGGAATAGTGGAATCCTAAAATAGAGGCGTTTTGTTTCGCCCAGTCGGTAAGTTTTGTAAGACCTGCTGGTGGAGAATGAGTGTAGAGCAAATCATCTTTCAATCCTTCGATTTCTTCTTTGGTAATGATAATATTCCCAACCATTTTCCCAACCAACCAACCCATAAAATATCCCACAGAATCTGGCAAAGGAATAATCGGTCTTTTCTTGCCAATGATTTCCCCAATCTTTGTGACCAATTCGCGATAGGAGAATGTTTCCGGACCGAGGGCATCAATAATAACATTCTCATTTTTCTTTCCTTGTTCCACCGCAAGTTGCGCTAGGTCGTCCACGTAAATAGGTTGAAGACGATAATTGCCGTCACCGAAAACACCAAAGATAGGAAATTTTCGCAAGACCCAGGCGATGTTGTTAATCAAAATATCCTCTTTCCCAAATAAAACTGTTGGTCGGAGAATCGTATATGATAGATTGGATTCTTTCAACGCTCTTTCTAATTTCGCCTTACTGTTGAAATATTCCAAGGGTGAATTTTCCGAAGGGTTGGTGATACTCACATGAACGATTCTGCGAACGCCCGCCTTCTTTGCACAATCAAATAATTTGAGCGTATTGTCCACGGCAATAGAATGTTGGAATTTGATTTTGTTGTCAACATAATTAAATCGTACCCAATAGGTGTTATATAATACTGAAACGCCGCGTAGAGATTGAATCAAATCATCAGGATTATCAAAATTGAGAGGGAATGCTTTAACTTTTTTGCCAAAAGGGTTTGGACGATTCAAAGAATTGGTCAGCGTGCGAACTTCGAATCCGTCATTCAATAATCTTTGGGAAATATATTTCCCA
This sequence comes from uncultured bacterium, assembly GCA_963768165.1. GTDB lineage: Bacteria > UBP4 > UBA4092 > UBA4092 > UBA4092 > CAVYHJ01. The sequence continues at coordinate 554,661 of CAVYHJ010000003.1, forward strand.
GAATATCCATACGCGCCTGTAACTGCATGAATTTTTTGACCCATTAATTTAACTATAAGTGGAATCCTAAATCGAGTCAATAAATACAATATCCATCTTTTCGAAAAAAACACTTGACAAACTCTGGAATTCTGCTAATATGCACTTGTTTTTTAATCTTTCAAATTTAATTAAAAAGGGGGGAATATTATGACTAAGCAGGAATTGGTTGATGCCGTAGCCGAAAAAGCCGGTATTAACAAACGTCAGGCGTCCGAAGCTGTCGAAGGCGTGATTGATTCAATCACCAAAGCTCTTAAGAAAGGCAATAAGGTTACCCTGGTCGGATTCGGGAATTTTAGCGTTGTCAAGAAAAAAGCCCGCACGGGACGTAATCCGCAAACCGGTAAAGAAATTCAAATCCCGGCTCGCAAAGCACCGAAATTTAGTCCCAGTAAGCAATTAAAAGAGACATTGAATTAATTTTATCGGGTGAATTTGTTCCCCGAATAAAAGCAAGTTTAATTGGGAGAACCGGTTGACATCAATAGGTTCTCCCAATGATATTTCTGCCAGTCCTCAATCCATGAGGGAAATAACCCACCAACATTAAGTTTCCCATACCCCCAACGATAGGTCATGTCCGGTACTGTGCCCGTGTAAAAATCCGCGCGCGTACCCTGATTGTATAACAGTGATTTGATGGTCGCGTATGAAAAGGTCGGATGCTCCTCTAAGATCAACGCCACTGCGCCGGTGACATGCGGTGCTGAGTAACTTGTCCCTTGTCCGATATCATGTTTTCCATCCGGCATAATAATCGAAGTCGGCGCATAGGCTTGTCCGGATAAACATGCAGCTATCTGCTGGCCTGGGGCAGTGATTTCCGGTTTAAACGTGGAATCCCGGCTCGGTCCAATTCCGCTAAATCCAGCAATATCTCCCAAAATAGAATAGGATATTACCGTCGTCGTACTATCAATGGCGACCCATGAAGTTTTGGTGCAATAAGCTCCTACAGTAAGAGCCTTTTTCACATTTCCCGGTTCCGTGACCAAAACCCTCTGAGTAGTATGATTCTGAAATATATCATTAGTTAATTCATTTGATGATGTTGCATACCATGCATCAAAATGACCGTTCCCTGAAGATAAAGGTAATCGAGTCAAAATGATTATCCATGACCCGTAAACCGTATATCCCGAAAAAGTCATAAAGATTTCTCCGTCTGAATTGGCGGCGGGAATCGCTCCCGTATTGTTATAAATAAATCCCGTCCCTCCGCCAATCGTCCCGCTGGAATTCGATAACGTAAGCGCCGTTAATGACGTCCCATCCGGTGCCATCACGGTACATGTGTAAATATCCCCACCTTTATACCATAAGTCAATATCCGTTTCGGTAGCAGATGAATAGACTCCGAATAAAGTAGTATCGGCAACATTAACAGATGTATTATTTTCCGCATGAATGAAACGTCCACCGTCATTGCCCGCGGCAATAACCACCATATTTCCCGGCCCTATTGTTGAATCAATAGATTCCTCCAACGCATCAGTTCCATCATGCGGGCCATATTCGTCCCCGATACTTAAATTCACCACTGCCGGTTCATGGAGTGACGAAGCCTTGCTGAAAATATATTGAATTCCGTCCACTATATGCGTATCATAAAAATCCGTTTTCACCATGATAATATCCGCCTGTGGTGCGAGTCCCGTATACGTCCCTGCCGGAACCCCATTCCCGGTTCCCTGGCCATTTTCCGCGATGATTCCCATTACATGAGACCCATGTCCATCGCTATCTGTTTCATTCACCACAGCTGTTGTCGTAGATAGACTCAATTGCATATTAATCTGCGCCTGGGTATATTCCGTACCATAATTAAATCCAACAGGATTTGAACCCGTCGTATTATCCGTCTGATCCCAAATATATACTATCCGCGATGATACACCCGAAAATTGAAAATCTCCATGATATATATCAATCCCCGTATCTACATCCCCGACCACCACTCCTTGTCCTGCAATCCCTTGATTATGCACCGATTTGGCATTCACGCCGACATAAATAATATTGGAGGTCGTAGTAATGACCGTCGAGTCGGTACTGACATCCAACACTGGTGGACATTTCACAGCCCCTTCAACTGAAAGGACTTCCGAACTTTTGACGAGCGTTAAAAGCTGCTCCCGGCTCACGTCCATCGTGGCAATCCCGCCAATCCACGAATTCACCGGATAACCAAATTTCACCAATTCTTCTTTTGTTGCAGTTGTTCTCACAAACACCGCAATCTTGGGTTCGTTCTTCCCTACACTATGTACTCCAAATCTTGCATATTTCCCCAATTCTGTTTTCGGCTGTAACAACAAATGCTGCACAATTGGGTTGCATTTCAGCCACTTCTGCGAGTTCATTCCCGTATCCGCACTCTCGGCAAAAGTACCAATGAAAATAAACATCGCTACAAAAAAATATATAATCCTCGCCATAATTATATTCTATTATAGGACTACGTCCGGTCTTTGTCATTTCAAATCACCCTTTTTTCTTTAATATACGGCTCTTCCATAGATAATCAGCGGGCTTGCAATGAACGAGACAACTCTCGTTCATTGCACCTCCGAAACCTTTGGAAAAGTACCCATTTTATTTTATAAAAGCAAAATTGATTTAAAATGCTTTAAATTGGCATAATTTCGATTACCAACATGATAATGATTATTATTTTAATGATTTCCTGTATTTGGAAATGTTGGTTTTTTGCCTTTTGCAATATTTTTCACCTCGTTAAACTCCCCAATTTATGCTATATTTTTAATCCACTTTGAATTTATAAGGAGGAGGAAAAATATGTCAAAAAAGCTAACCAATAAAGTCCGGGGCAAGGATTGGATTCTGACCCAGGAATGGTCGGATAAGGAAATCGAATTGTTATTGGAGACTTCCGCTGACCTCAAAAAGAAATTTCGTAAAGGTAAACCGCACCGCTATTTGGCGGATAAAACGATTTTCTTATTGTTCTTCGATAAGTCCACGCGCACCCGCAATTCTTTTGAGGCGGGAATTACGCAACTCGGCGGACATGCCCATTTCATTGACGCGGACACGTCGCAAATCGCTCACGGGGAATCTCCCAAAGATACCGGAATCATTTTATCCCGCTACGGGCATGGCATCGCCATCCGCCACGATTTATTCCCGGGGGAAGGGAATTCCTATATGCGGGAAGTCGCCAAATATGCCGATAAACCCGTCATTAATATGCAATGTGATATTGACCATCCTTGCCAAACCCTCGCGGATTTAATGACCATCCGCGAGAAAAAAGGGAAAAATCTGCGTGGTCTGAAAATCGCCGTCAGTTGGGCCTACGCTCCCAGCTATGCCAAACCCATGTCCGTTCCGCAGGGATTGATTATGCTTATGACCCGGTTCGGATTGGATGTGACCCTGGCACACCCCAAAGAATTTAAACTTATGCCCAATACCATGGACATCGCCCGTAAAAATGCCAAAAAAGCAGGCGTCAAATTTGAAGTCGTGGACAATATGGAAGACGCCTTTAAAAACGCCGATATTGTCTATCCCAAATCCTGGGGTTGCGCGGAATTATTCAAAACCCCCGAGAAATCCCTCGAAATGTCCAAACAATACAAACACTGGATTTGTGACGGAAAACTAATGAAACTCACTAAAAAAGATTCCATTTATATGCACTGCCTGCCGGCAGACCGCGGGAACGAAGTCACCGATGCCGTCATTGATAGTCCCCATTCGGAAATCTATGACGAGGCGGAAAACCGAATGCATACCGCCAAAGCCATCATGGCTTTAACCATGTAATATCTAACCAGTAGGGGTGACCGTCTGGTCGCCTCTACATCTTTGAAATATCTTCCAACCGTTTTATTTTCAATCCTTTAGAAAACCTTTAACAGTTGAGACCTCTGAAAAAGTATTGTTTTTGTTTTACAAGAGTGATAAATAAAAAAAGAGAAGGTTGAGGAGGAGGAAAGAAGCGGTTGGGAGAGTCCAACGACCTTTGGAGGAGTCTCCAAAGAGGAGAATACACTGGTATTCTTGTCCTTTTCGGATTAAGGAGACACAACTCCCCTGCGTTTGACCATCCGGACCAGATTCTCGGCCATGACCGCCATCTCCAAGAATTGTTTCACTCGTTGTAATCCGCTGACCGTCATCTTGCGTACCCCGCGCCAGAGTTTGAGACACCCGAAATACGATTCAATCAGATACCTTTTCTTCTTTTTCCAGCGCTCATTATGTCGTACATCTTCAGGTTTCTGGACTCGGGCATGGCGCTGATTCCGTAAAATCCCATCCACGATCCCATGGCGTCCCAACCACTCCCGATTCCGTTTCGCATCAAATCCCCGGTCCGCCAGCACGATCCCTTCCTCTCCGGTCAATACTTGCGGCAGTAAAAATACATCATGAATATTCGCAGGCACGACTAACGGTCGTCCCCCCAACGTCGTCTTGGGATCATAGCGTAAACACACATTATATCCATGCACGATCTTCAAGGGTCCTCGTTTCCCGGTTCCTGCTTCCGGTTCTAAGGGTTTCCCTTCTGGATCTGTGGCCTCTTTCTTATGATGACTTTCCACGAGGGTCGCATCCACAATCACCACACTCCCTTTCTTTAAGGACACCTTCTGCCGTCCTAACTGTTCTTCAAACCAGCCCCACAACTCGTTCTCCACTCCCGCCTGGCGAATTCTCTCCCGAAACTTCACCAGCGTCGTATCATCCGGCACTTCCTCCCCAAAAGCAATCCCCACAAACTCCCGAAAGGACAACCGATCCGTAACCTCTTCAACTACCCGCACATCTGACAGATTATAAATCCTTTCCAACAACCATATCCGAAATAATACCTCCGGCGCATACCCCGGACGTCCCTGATCCTTCGAATACATTCCTTCCAACCGTTGATGCAGTCCCTTCCAATCCAGCATCCCTTTCAGTTTCTCCAAAAACTTCCCGGTCTTCGTATCCAACTCCATCCATCCTTGCAGTAAGTGTCCTTGTCCTTTTTCTTCCCCGATCATGTGTCTCTCCTTTTAGGTTTTCCTTCCCATACTCTCAATCCCAACAAAAGGTAGACTTTTTCAGAGGTCTCATTTGTTAAAGGTTTTTGGGATACGTGTCTAACTCCTTAGACGTGATAGAATATCTATCCTATGCCAAAAAATTTATTACCGATAGTAGCGATTATTGGACGACCGAATGTAGGAAAGTCGGCGTTGTTTAACCGATTGGTGGGGAAACGGGTGGCGATTGTAGAAGGGACGCCCGGAGTGACCCGGGACCGGAATTATGGGGACACGGTGTGGCAGGGTCGTAATTTTACGATTATAGATACTGGCGGATTTGTGCCGGGGTCGTTGGATGAAATTGAAGCGGAAGTCCGCAAACAGGCAGAGTTTGCAATTCATCAAGCGGATATAATTTTATTTGTGGTGGACGCCCAAACGGGTTTCATGAATCACGATGTGGAAGTCGCCAAGATGTTACGGAAACAGAAAAAACCGGTCTTCCTGGCAGTCAATAAGGTAGACGAACCGGGGAATCTGGCGGTAACGGCGGACTTTTATAAATTAGGATTGGGAGAACCCTATCCAATTTCCGCGATACACGGACACGGAGTCGCGGAAATATTGGATGAGTTGGTCAAGAAATTACCAGAGATGGAAAAGTCGGAAGACGATGAATCCATTACCAAGATGGCGATTGTCGGGAGACCCAATGTTGGGAAATCTTCCATACTCAATCAACTCTTGGGAGAAAACCGAGCGATTGTCACCAATCAACCCGGCACGACACGCGATGCCATTGATACGTTGATGACCTATAAGGACAAAGAATATTTATTGATTGATACGGCGGGAGCAAGGCGGAAAGCCAGGGTCTCGGAAGATATTGAATATTACAGTGTGACGCGAGCGATGCAGGCGATCCGGCGGGCTGATGTCGCGGCACTGGTGATTGACGCGGAAGACGGTGTGACGGCGCAGGATGCGAAGCTCGCAGGATATATTGAAAAAGCGGGAACGAGTTGTATATTGATTATCAATAAATGGGACTTGGTGGAAAATCAAGTAGATAAATATTTAGAGAAATTTAAGAAAGAAAAAAAATGGGAAACGGACGAGGATGACGAAGAGGTTGAAGAAAAACCAAAAAAGAAAAAAGAATATCACAAGACTACGGAATTCTCTGCGAAGACATTGCCTCACGATCGTGGAGCACATATTTCCAAAGCGATGGAGCGATATGAGGAACATATCGCGGAACATTTGTATTTCATGACCTATGCGCCGATTGTGTATACCTGTGCCTTGACAGGACAACGGATTGCCAATATTTTGGATACCGCGGATGAAGTCATAGTGGAACGGGCGAAACGAGTTGCGACCAGTGAACTCAATGAATTTTTACAAGCGGTTGTAGCGCATTGGCAGCCACCGGAAAAATATGCCAAAGCAGTGAAACTTTTGTACATGACCCAGACGGATACCAACCCGCCGCATTTTACGTTGTTTGTGAATTTGTCCAAGTCACTCAACGAAGATTATTTACGGTACATCACCAATTCTCTGAGAGAACGGTTTGGATTTCTCGGAACACCGATTACTATCAATATTCGGTCGAAAAAGAAGAATTGAAATTTGAATTTATGATTAATACAACACAGCTCTTCATAAGTTTAATCATTAGTTATTTGTTAGGCTCGATTCCTTTTGGATTGTGGTTGGGGAAGTTATTGAAAGGGATTGATGTTCGAGAACATGGGAGTCACAATATTGGTGCCACAAATACGCTGAGGGTTTTGGGGAAACCGATTGGAATTACGACTTTGGTTTTGGATATTGGCAAAGGGTGGTTGGCAGTGAAATTGGTACAATGGCTTTTCGGAATCTATATTGATTGGATGTTGGTGTTGATTGGCTTGGTTGCTGTTGTTGGACATATTTTTCCTATCTATCTCAAATTCAAAGGAGGGAAAGGGGTCGCAACCACCTTTGGAATATTTTTGGCGATTACACCCCTTGCCACACTTTATACGATGATTGCTTTTGTAATCGTTGTGGCCCTCACGAGATATATGTCCGTAGGTTCAATTGTTGCGGCAGTTTGTTTTCCAATATTTATTTATTTCACGGCGAGAAATTGGGTTTATCTAACGTTGGCAGTTATATTGGGAATCTTTATTATTATTCGCCATCGGAGTAACATTAAAAGATTAATGAATGAAACGGAAAATAAATTTGAATGGAAAAAGATGGATAAGGACTAAAAATTACTTTCCCTGCAATTTTTTAATTATTGCAGCCGCGACATTCTTTAAATCTTCGTCCTCTGTTTTTGCGTAGAAAATCACCTTTTTATATTCCTCAATGGCATCGTTCTTTTGTCCCATCTCCATATACACTTCCGCTTTCTTGATATAAATTTGTGAACTGAACGGCTTGATATCCAAGGCTTTGTCGTAATCCCCCAACGCTAACACATACTCGGTTTTGAGACTATAGGTATTCCCCCGCTTCACATAAGTTTCATAATTATCTGGATTTAATGCAATGGCACGGGTAAAATCTGCCAGCGCTTTGTTAAAGTCCTTCAACTGCGTATAAACAAGTCCCCGGCTATAATAGGCATCAAATTGGGTGGAATCCAATTCGATCGAGCGGTTGTAATCCGCCAACGCCAATTTATTTTTAACCTTGCCGGAACTATCGTCGGTATAATTTAACGTCCCCCGGTTGTAATAGGCCGATGCAAGTGTAGAATCCGATTCAATAGCTTTATTCAAATAGTCCATCGCTACGGTCGTATCTCCTTTCTGACTATAGGCTAAACCTAGATTCTTGTATTCCGTGGCATCATTAGGATTAAGTTCCAACGCTTTTTGAAAATTGAAAATGGCGTCGTCATATGCACCATTTTTAAGATGTTCTTGTCCCTGCAGATTGTAAGTTTTGTATTCTTCGTAATGAGGATCCGATTTCATATCTTTTATAGAACCAATCGCAGCCGTTGATGTGGCGGTAAGAGTATTCTGGGTGGTGCTAACCTCTGCTCTTTGAGGAGCCGTATCATAGACCAAGGTTTCCGGTTTGAAATAAAACGTATCTGATTCACCGGCATAACTCCACTGGAGTAGAAAAAATAATCCAACGCACACTAATAAAGGCTTTAGATAAACCATTCGGCACCTCACTTCGATATTTTATTTTTCCCTAGAATAAACTACATTGCCGGTTGCAAAACATCAATTACTCGCTGTGACGGTAGTGATTTGGAAGTGACCTCTATTGTACTGGTTCCCCGGACAATGACATCTTTTTTATCCTGCGTAAACTGCGTGACCGGTTTTAATGGAAATGTGATTTTATCGGTTTTATAATGCATGGGAATGACGATTTTCGGTTTTAATTGATCTGTAATCTTGGTTGCGTCTGTCGCATCAATCATATAAACTCCACCGACAGGAATCAACAATACATCCACCGGACCGGTCTGTTGAATTTGTTTCACCATGGTAGGTGTTAGAACATGACCCAGATCCCCCAAATGACAAATATTCAATCCGTCCACCACATAACAATAAATAATATTGGCTCCCCGATTTGCTCCCTGTTCTTTATCCCGATAACTGGGGACACCATGAATAGTGATATTTTTAGCAGTGAAAGATCCCAATGTTTCAAAAATTTGAGGAACACCAGGTAAATTTTTGACAAAGTCTGGATGGTCAGGATGTTCGTGGCTGACAGTCACGATATCGGCTTTGGTAGTAATCGGCCCATAATTAATTTGCTTTCCCATAAAGGTGCCGGGCATGTACGGATCGGTAATAATTTTTGTTCCATCCTGTGCCGTGATACAAAATGCCCCTTGACCCAGCCATTGGATTTTTACGGCAAAACAAAATGTAAATGAGAAAATTAGAAGTGTGAAAAATAAAACAGTCTTATGCCACCGCATAGTTACCTCCTATATAGTTATTTAACGGTCATAGCCGTACGTTGTGATTCTAGCATCTTTATGAACCGTTTGAAAAGATACCGGGCATCGTGTGGGCCAGCGGAAGATTCCGGATGATACTGGACACTGAAAATTGGCAGGTCTTCATGTTCCATCCCTTCGTTGGTTTGGTCGTTGAGATTCACATGCGTCATCTTCAATTCCGACCCTTTCAGTGATGCCATATCCACACAAAACCCGTGATTTTGCGTGGTGATTTCGATTTTTCCAGTGGATATTTCTTGCACCGGATGGTTGGCACCACGATGTCCAAATTTCAATTTATAGGTTTTCCCGCCAAACGCCAGTCCCAAAATTTGCTGACCCAGACAGATGCCAAATATCGGCTTTTTCCCAATTAATTGTTTTACATTCTCAATCAAATAAGTCACTGCTTCCGGGTCGCCAGGACCGTTCGATAAAAAAACGCCATCAGGGTTATACGATAGAACATCGTCAGCGGACGTATCCGCGGGTACCACTGTCACTTTGCATCCATGAGCCACCAGCAACCGCAAAATATTTAATTTGATTCCGCAATCATATGCCACGACATGAAATCGCTGTTCTTCCCTGAAGTCAATCCATTTGAAATCCGATTCCGTAGGAGAGTAAACGTAAGGTTTTTTAACAGTCACTTCTTTTACCAAATCCCGTCCGACCAAATGCGGGGAATGTTTGGCTTTCTCGACGAGATTGTTGGGATCAGAATCAATCGTTGAAATCACGCCCTGTTGGGCACCATGCGTTCTCAAATGTTTAGTTAACGCACGGGTATCAATCCCTTCAATTCCTACAATATTATATTTTTTGAGATAATCCCCCAATGAACTTTGTGACCGCCAATTGCTTGGAATACTCGAATATTCCCGCACAATAAATCCCTCGACAAACGGTCTCCGCGATTCTACATCTTCAGAATTAACCCCATAATTCCCTATCAACGGACAGGTCATGGTCACAATCTGCCCTTTATAAGACGGGTCGGTCAATATCTCCTGATAACCCGTCATGGAAGTATTAAAAACAACTTCCCCGTAGTTTTCTCCCTCCGTACCAAACACATACCCGTGAAATATTTTCCCATCTTCAAGCGCAAGTATAGCGGGCTTTTTTCGTTCACTCATGATAATTTAAATTATATCGCACTCCACTGAAATTGAAAATCTTACCTCCCGCCCGCTTTTCTGAGTAATTCTGCGATATCCTCATGGTGACTGAGTATCGCACCGTTTAAGGCGGTCTTTCCGTCAATGTCTTTTGCATTCACATCCACTCCGTGAGCTAATAAGACTTTAACTGTATCTGCATGCCCTTCCCAGGACGCATGCATTAATGCTGTTTGACCTTGCTTACTTTTTGCATTAACGTCTGCCCCTTTGGCTAATAAAGTTTGCGCAATGTCTGTATACCCTTTCATAGCTGCTCCTATCAAGGGAGTCATACCACGGTTATCTTTTACATTAACCGCTGCACCATGATCTAATAAAACTTGAACAGTTGCGGTATCTCCTTTCCATGTTGCATACATCAAAGCCGTCCAGTTAATTTTGCTTCTTGCATCCACCTCCGCCCCTTTGGCTAATAAGGCTTGAACAACTTCTTTGTATCCTCCGTAAGCCGCCAGCATTAATGCCGTCTTGTCCCCTTTTTCTCTAACATTGGGACTCGTTCCTGTATCCAAAAATAAGTTAACCGCATTCGTATCCCCTTTTGCCACACAATTCAAAAATGACTCTTCACTATAAGGAATATTCAAATTCGTCAACGCGGCTTTCGCTTCTTCCGGAGTCTTACTGTAAGCTGGGAAGGGAATTAGCAGAAGCAATAAAACTAAGAATTTTACATTTCGCATTTACATCTCTCCCCTTATAAATTCTGGGTCGGGAAAGTGGCAATGTGGATTTCCCGACGCAGACATTTGTACTAATTCAAATTCTTGAGGGCGTCAATAAATTGGTTTATATCCCGTTCCGCTTTTAATTCATTGACATGAACGAACCGGACGATTCCCTGCTTATCAATAATAATTGTGGCGCGTTCGGATAATCCGGCTTCTTCTTTATACACTCCGAACTTCTTGGCCGTCTCTCCTTTGGGATGAAAATCAGCCAGCATGGGATATGAAGAAACTCCGCAATGCCCGGTAAATGCTTTAAGTGCCCATAAGGAATCCACGCTTATCGCAAATATCTCGGTATCCTTATTGGCAAACGTTTTATAATTTTTTTCAAAGGTGGGCATTTCCCTACTGCAAACCGGTGAAAACGCTAGGGGAAAGAAAAATAAAACCACATTCTTCTTCCCTTTAAAATCGGACAATTTCACCTTTTGGTCGCTCTTGGTATTCGCCAATTCAAAATCCGGTGCGGGTGTACCTACTGCAATTGGCATATCTAAACACCTCCTTTTTATCTCCCACTCTTATGTCTCCCTTCGCCCCCCTTTTAATGAAAAAGGAGAAAGAGGGAGTTATTTGGTTTCTACTTCCGAGCCCGTTGATTGAACAGATATAATCGCACTCCGTGTAATATCCACTTTTACATTATCCGCGATTTTGACTTTAATCGGGTCTCCGCTGGCATTGGCAACTATTCCGTGAATCCCGCCGGAAGTAATAACTCTATCTCCCACTTTGATGGATTTAAGCCGTTGTTCAAGTTTTTTTCGTTCTTGTTGCTGCGGACGGAGAATAAAGAAATAAAAAATCCCAAATATGATTGCAATCATGAAAAGGGGGTTGGCAAAAAATGGCATTTCTTGACCGCCACTGCTACCGGAACTGGATACTCCCATCGCATACGCATTACTGATAAATAATCCAAGCATACATTCTCCTTTTGTGATGCTATCGGTAATCAGCTTCCAGCCGATAGTTTATTGGCACGGTATTTTGTTATAAAGTCTTTCTTACATTGGGAAAAATTATCGGCAAGAATTGCTTTCCGAATATTATGTACTAATTTTAACAGAAAATACAGGTTATGTAGAGAGCAGAGTCGGAAACCGAGTATTTCTCCCGCCCAAATTAAATGCCGGATATAGGCACGGGTGTAATGTTTACAGGCGTAACAATCGCATTCCTCATCCATTGGCCGGAAGTCTTCGGAGTAAAGACCGTTGCGTACTACCAATCGTCCATGATTTGTAAACACCGTCCCGTTCCGGGCATTACGGGTCGGCAGGACACAATCAAACATATCCACGCCCCGTTCAATGCACTCGAAAATTTCCTCCGGTGAACCCAATCCCATAAAATAACGCGGTTTGTTTTTCGGTAAATGTTCTATTGTGGCGTCCAACATTTCCAGCATCATGGGAATGGTTTCTCCAACGCTCAATCCACCAATGGAATATCCCGGAAAATCTAAGTCAACTAATTGTTTGGCCGACTCCGCACGCAAATCGGGATACATTCCACCTTGGCAAATGCCGAATAATGCGGAATCGGTGAATGAGCGAAGGAGCGAGAGGGCGATAAAAGATTTTTGCTGTTCTTTGAGTCTGAGCCATTCGTCTTTGCATCGTTTTGCCCAGCGGGTGGTTAATTCCATCGAGCGGAATACATAATCTTTTTCCGATGGATAAGGAACACACTCATCCAACGACATAATTATATCTGATCCTAAATCTGTTTGAATTTGGATAGCTTTCTCTGGTGTCAGGAAATGGGTTGACCCGTCTAAATGAGATTTGAATTCTACCCCTTCTTCTTTGATTTTCCGCAAATTCGACAAACTGAAAACTTGATACCCTCCCGAATCCGTCAGAATGGGCTTGTCCCAGTGCATGAATTTTTGCAACCCACCTGCGGCTTTTACAATTCGTTCCCCCGGACGGAGATAGAGATGATATGTGTTACACAAAATAATCTGCGCACCACATTCCACCAATTCTTCCGGCGACATACATTTAACCGTCGCTTGTGTCCCGACCGGCATGAAAACAGGTGTCTCCACCTTTCCGTGTGGCGTATGAATCACTCCAGCACGGGCATGAGTTGTAAGATCATATTTGGCGACATGAAAACTAAACGGTTCAGATAACATGGATATTCCACCCTACTTTCCCAGCCCTAAATTGTCAACTACTCCCAAATCTAGTACATACTCTTATTTATTACACACCCAACATTGCATCGCCATAAGAATAAAAGCGATATTTTTGAGAAATGGCTTCCTGATATGCCTGCATAATTTTTTCTTTTCCCGCAAAGGCGGAGAGTAACATGAGTAATGTGGATTTGGGCAAATGGAAGTTGGTTACGAGACCATCCACGATTTTGAATTGATATCCCGGATAAATAAAGATATCCGTTTCACCTGTACAGGCAAGCACTCCCCCTTGTGAATTGCTGACCGTCTCCAGTACCCGGCAGGCGGTAGTGCCCACAGCGATTACTCTTCCCCCTTTTTGCCGTGCCGTTTGAATCTGTCCCGCCGTTTCAGGGGATAGGGTAAACATTTCCGAGTGCATAGGATGATCTTCAATTTTTTCTGTTTTCACTGGAAGAAAAGTTCCTGTGCCGACATGTAAGGTAACTTTCGCAATATTGATCCCTTTGTTTTTTATCTTATCCAATAATTCGGGTGTGAAATGTAATCCTGCCGTTGGTGCTGCAATAGACCCTTCTTCTTTTGCATAGACCGTTTGATAACGGGTTTTATCCAATTCCAGAACTGCTTTCATCTCCGGTGACCGCTTAATATATGGTGGAACGGGCATCACACCCAATTCCGCTATTACCGATTCCCAGGTCCCTTCATAGTGAAATTGGATTTCTCTATTTCCATCCCCTGCAATAGATAATATTTCTGCATGGAGTTTCCCATTCCCAAAAGATAACTTTGCGCCTTCACGTGTTCGTTTTCCCGGAGAGGTCATCGCCGACCAGCGATTTTCGGAAAGGCGTTTCACTAAAAGGACTTCCACAGCTCCTCCAGTTTTCTGACTGGTTCCGTATAACCGTGCAGGGAATACTTTACTGTCGTTCACCACCAACACATCATTAGGTTTGAGGAAATCTAGTATATCCGAGAAAATTTTATGCTCAATTTGTCCCGTATCTCGATGGAGAATCATTAGACGAGATTGATCCCGTTTTTCCAATGGAATTTGGGCAATGAGTTCTTTCGGGAGATAATAATCAAATTCAGAAGTTAACATATGGGAACCAAGGGTAAGATGTTTTTACTTTAGTCCCAATACATCCGATATGTCATAAAGTTTAGGCGGTTTACCTACTACGTATTTGGCGGCACGTAATGCACCCATCGCAAAAGTATCCCGGCTAGTGGCACGATGGCTGAGTTCAATCTTTTCTCCGGTCCCCAGATACATAACGGTATGGTCTCCGATAATATCTCCACCCCGGACAGTCATAATTCCAATGGTTTCCTTTTTCCGTTCGCCGGAAATTCCTTCTCGCCCATATATGGCCACATCTTTGAGATTACGATTCAGAGATTCGGCAATCACCTGCGCCAATTTATTAGCCGTTCCGCTGGGTGCGTCTTTTTTCATCCGGTGATGAGTTTCCACGATTTCAATATCGTAATCGTTACCTAATACTTTAGCCGTATCCGCTGCCAGTTTGAATAAAAGATTTACTCCCAAACTCATGTTCGGGGAGAAAACACATGGAATTTGATTTCCCAACTTTTTAACTTGGCTTAATTGTTCCTCGGACAATCCTGTCGTCCCAATGACCATCGCTTTCCTGGATTGCACTGCCAGGTCCAAATGCGCCAGGGTTGTATCCGGATTGGTAAATTCAATAATTACATCACATTCCTTAATTATTTTTTCCAAGTCATCTGTGACCAGAATACCGATTTCCCTACCCAATCCAACAGTAATTCCAATATCTTTACCAAGACTTGGATTCTTGTTATGTTCGATGGCACCAACTAATTGAAAATCTTGAGAGGCACAGGCATTGGTAACAATTCTCTGCCCCATTTTTCCGCAAGCACCGCTGACAATGAGTTTAATCATGCAATTAGATTATCACAAACCCGTACTATGTTTCGAGTAAAGATAGTTTTTTTATTTCACAATTACACCGTTTTCTTATAAGATAGTTGTTTAAAAAGTTAGGAGTATTAACTTAATGAGTTTTAAACAAATCCAAAAGATGCCAGGTGTCGAGGAAATTCTGGAAGAGATCCCTCTGTCCGCTGAGTTGCATAGAATTAAAGTAAATAGAGACCGGGAGATCATTGATATATTTGAGAGAAAAAACGATAAATTTTTGGTAATTATTGGACCTTGTTCCGCGCATGATGAAAAAGCCGTTCTTGAATATGTCGGAAAACTTGCCAAGCTAGAGGAAGAAGTTAAGGACATACTAATTCTTGTTCCACGGATTTATACCAATAAACCGCGCACTACCGGAAAAGGGTATAAGGGTATGGCGCATCAGCCCAACCCGTTAGAAAAGCCCAATTTAGTGAAGGGATTAAAGGCTATCCGCAAAATGCACGTTCGGGCATTAAAAGAATCTCATTTGACCGCCGCAGATGAAATGTTATATCCGGAAAATTATCCTTATCTGGAAGATATTTTGAGTTATGTGGCTATTGGAGCACGTTCTGTCGAGAATCAAGCGCATCGTTTAACCGTGAGCGGAATGGATATTCCCGTGGGGATGAAAAACCCGACAGGCGGTGATTTGGATGTTATGTTGAATTCGGTGGAGGCGGCGCAAATACCACATGATTTTGTTTATAACGGATGGGAAGTACGAACTCCGGGTAATCCATTAACCCATTGTATCGTGCGGGGTGCCTTTAACCCGTATGGTCATTCGATACCCAATTACCATTATGAAGACTTAAACCGGTTGACGGATATATATTTGAAACGCGGATTAGCCAATCCGACCATATTAGTGGACACCAATCATGCCAATTCCAACAAGAAGTATAAGGAACAGCCGCGGATTGCCATGGAGGTAATGCACAGCCGGCGTAATTCAGAGGTGCTAAAGAATCTGGTAAGGGGATTAATGGTAGAAAGTTTTCTGGTAGAGGGGTCACAAGATGCTTCTGACAATGTCTATGGGAAATCCATCACTGATCCCTGTTTAGGTTGGAAGGCTTCTGAAACCTTGGTCAGAAAACTGGCGGAGTACGCGTAATTCTAAAAATCTCTTGGTACTTTTAGTTCCAAATCCAACCGTTGTGCTTCTTCATATATAGAATGGGGTGGAGCTTTCAAATCCCAGACGATTCCAAACCATGAGAATACGGACAGGATATAATGCGTCATGTCAATTTCCCACCAAAAGAATCCCTGACGTTCTGAGGCGGCATAGCGGTGATGATTATTGTGCCATCCTTCACCCAGAGTTAGTATTGCCAGGATTAAGTTATTCCGGCTTTCATCTTTCGTTTTAAAGCGCCGTGAACCCAAGAGATGCGCCACAGAATTGGTCATAAAAGTTGTATGATACAAAATGACTGTGCTGATGAAGAATCCCCATATTACCATTTGTGTCGGTGTCGTGTGTAGAGTAGGGACATATAATTGAAAATACCAACCCAAACCAAATAAAAAGAGCACAAGAGTTAAGGGAGGCAGGAAATGATACTTGTTTAAGAATTTTATTTCTGGGAATTTTATAAATTCTGCCATATTTTCTTCTTTGGTGGGTACAAAATCTTGGCATAATACCCAACCCACATGTGACCACCAGAATCCATCTCGAACGGGGGAATGAATATCGAATTGCGTATCGGCATACCGATGATGGTCTCGATGGTGTCCTGCCCACCAAAGGGGACCCAATTGTGCGGCAGAAGCTCCTATCCAAGCTAATATAAATTGGAATACCCGGCTGGTTTTATAGGAATGATGTGAAAAATAACGATGATATCCCCCGGTAAGCCCAAAGGCACGAATAACATAAAACAAGAACATAGCGGCAACGGCTGTCCAACTGACTCCTGTCCAGAATGCCAACAGGCAAATTACATGAACTGAGAGGAATGATAAACTTCCACGAAGACTAATGGTTTTAGGGCTGGATGGGTTTGACATAATAACACTCCTGTCTGAATCTGAAATATAAAACAGAGTTAAACTCTAGGAGTTAACAGGAAGGCAGGTGAATCAACAAATACAAACGTGGCCGTTGTCCTTCTATGCCAAGACCCATGGCGTAATTCTTATATACTATTATAAACCAGTTTTCACAAAATAGCTTGTTATTTTTCGTTTGTTGGATATGATGACTTGCACATATTTGTTATATGGGTTATCTTTTTACCAATGATTCAAAAATATAATGCCTCCATGTCAAACAATTTAGAATATAGGAGAATAAACTATGGTTGGTTTTAAACATCCTTGTCGTTACTGTAATCAATTTGTCCCACCTGATTCCAAGGTCTGCCCGTTGTGCGGGGAAAAGAATCCATTGGATTCATTGCGATGTCCGAAATGCAAATCGCCAATTCAAAAAGGATGGAAGAAATGTAATAGTTGCGGATTGGATCTAGAAATCACCTGCCCGAAATGTAAGAAACCCACGTTTTTTGGCGATTACTGCGATGCTTGCGGACAGGAATTAATGGTGATATGCCCCCAATGCAAATTTGTTCAACCGCCTATTGGAACCACTTGCATCAAGTGCGGTAAACCATTAGAATTAACCCAATAATTAAACAAGGAGCAATACTCATGGCACTACAACCTTTTACAAGCAACTTTGCGGACAATAGTTCTGAAGCGGGATTTCAATTTACTTTTTTTTGTGATATTTGCCGGGAGGGATATAAAACGTCCTTTATTGAATCCAAAACCCATAAGAAAGCAGGATTTTTAAGTGGATTAGGCAAGGCTATATCTTTGGGTTCGTCTATTCTGGGAGAAGGAAATATAGGATATAATGTTCAGCGGGGTGCGGATATTATATCGGAACGGTATTCCGGTATGTCTCCTGAATGGCACAAAGAATTTGAAGCTGCTTTTGAACTGGCGCAGAATGAGGCCAAAGGACATTTCCAACGGTGTCCCCGCTGTACACACTATGTCTGTGAAAACGACTGGAATGAACAGGAAGGACTTTGCACCCAATGTTCTCCGAGAATGAATGTGGAAGTTGCCGCCGCAAAGGCTGAAAAGATGGTACAGGATATTAAGGAAAAAGCTCAAAAGACGACGGTATTTACCGGAGATATTGAAAGCAAGCAGACCCTGTGCCCATCGTGCGGGAAACCGTCCGGGGAAGGTAAATTTTGCAACAATTGCGGTACTCCATTAAGCTTAATCAAATGCTCCAAATGTGGCACACAAAATCAAGCGGGAACCCGATTTTGCGGGGAATGCGGGAATAAACTGGTATAAACTTTTAGGTTACTCTAAAAAATCAAGGGATTGTAGAAAGCGGATAGTCTTAAAATCCCCTTCCAATTGATGCCGAGCATGAGCAAAAAATAAGTCTAATAATTCTTTTCCATCTGTAGGTACGAGGTGAAGTCCGGTTAATTCTTGGGGTGGTTCTTTCATAACCCGGTCTACAAATAATAATTGGCTGGACGTGATGGGAAAGAAATAAGATTTAGCCATGCTTTTTTTGTGACAGGAAGTACACAAAATACCACCCTTATGAGAATCGAAATATAAGGTTTGGTGATTTATCTTGGCGGACACGAGGCGGATTTTTCCGCATTTAACACATTGGGATATCAAGGGTGAGAATCCGGCGATTTGCATCAAGCGGCATAAATAAATCAAAGTTAACGTCAGACAGTTCCGGCTGAGGGGAAGTTTTTCGAGAAATAATGTGGAAAGGTCAAACAATTCCTGATCATGTTGATGGTCTCCGGTGACGCGTTGGAGGAATTCAATATAGAGGGAAGCCCAGGATAATTTCTCCAAATTATCGCGCAGTTTTTCCCGGCTTTTGACCATGTCCACCTGAGTGATTTTGTGGAGTTCCAGTTGTGGTTTTCCATAAACAGAGACACCGATTTGATTTAGGAATTGGCAGGGACCGGCAAGTTTGCTGGTAGATTTGCGGGCAGATTTGAGGATTCCCCTTACTTTGCCATGTTTTTGAGTAAAAAGAGTTAGAAGGGTATCCGATTCGGAGAAATCTTGCGAGCGGATAACGATGGCTTCAGTTTGATAAGTGGACATTTATTTCCCATTATTTATTTTACATCGGGTAGAACACAGGGATTCTTCGCTTCGCTCAGAATGACAAAGAATAGAAGTCATAACCTATTCAATCTCTTCGTTCAAACTGCCGGTGCGGTAGCCTTTCGGGTCAATTGTGACGGAAGCAAATCCCAAAGCTTGTAACCGGTCAACAATTTGTTGATGAATATCCGGCCGGGTTAATTTCGGCAAGTCATGGATTTCTACTTCAATACGTGCCAGGTTTTCGTGATGGCGCACGCGGACTTGTTTAAATCCCAAGGAATGAATGAATTTTTCAGCTTCGTCAATTTGTTTAAGTTTATCCACAGTCACTCGCATTCCATAGGGGATTCGGGAGGAGAGGCAAGCAGAGGCAGGCCTATCCCAATTAGGAAGTCTCAATTCTTTGGCTAAAACGCGTATATCGTTTTTGGTTAATTGAGATTCATACAAGGGAGACCTTACCTGCCGTTCATTGGCGGCCTTGCGACCAGGACGATAATCCCCGGTGTCGCTGAAATTATAACCGTCTACGACATATGCTAGATTATGTTTTTGGGCAACTTCTCCCAGTGTATCGTACATTTCCACACGGCAGAAGTAACAGCGGTTGATGGGATTGGAGACGTAATTTTCATCTTCCAGTTCATCAGTATTGACGAGTAAATGGGGAAAGCCAACTTCTTTTGCCAGCCGAATTGCCAAATCGCGCTCTTCGGAAGGGAAGGAAGCGGAATCGCAAGTGACCCCAAGGGCTTTTTCACCGAGAGTATCGTGGGCGACTTTCATGAGGAAAACTGAATCAATCCCACCGGAAAGGGCGACCAAGACACTCCCCATTTCCTGCAAGAGTGATTTCAAATGGTCATATTTCTCATGGGCGGTTAATGCTAAATTTTCATGTTTTGGTTTTGGTTCTACAATGGGAGCCATAATCACCTTCTATCTATTTTCCGTCAAGTTGGGGGTTTTGGCAATATTGTTAATAAAATCAATTAGAAATATTGACAAAAATATTGAAGAGAAGTAGGGTATGGTGTTAGAAAATCTATAAAACAACATATTCCAGACGCAAAAAAATAAAGACATTATGAAAATATTCTTTACAGGTTATTCCTTTATTCCCGACACTGCTTTTAAAAGAGCTTTACTTTTAGCAGATGAAATATCAGTAATGGATAGACCAGCTTGTACTTTTGGGAGATGGGGAATGGTTGGGCAAGCATCACCAATGCGTCAATTTGTTCCAGCATTTGAAAACACAGAAGTTAAAATAAAGGTGTTTGACGCTCCTAGAGGACCTATTGACGAATTATACAACAAATTTCTTATTAAGGATTTAGAAAATCAGACATTTCGGAAAATTGTATTAGAAGGATTAAAAAATAACAATTTATTTTCTAACAAACTTATAAAAAGCGACGGTAAATACACCGACCATTTTTATGGAGCTCAGATTATTGATATTCTTTATAACGATCAAGAATTGTTAAAAGTGCCTCTTAATACCCCGGAACTTGAGGGAAAACCCTACGAGGTTTCTAATGATAGCGGGAGACGAGATACTTTGAGAATGATTATATCTGTATTATCAATACACTTAACAAATGCGATGTTAGCTGAAGCAAGGGAAGGGTTCATTCCAATTTGTGATGATACTTATTATTCAAGTTTGGTAACATTGAGGCTTTCTGACTCAGATTATATTGGTAATTTCATGAATTTCGCTCCATTTCTTGGAATGGAAATTGTCAAATCAGTTATTCCTGATCAGATTTTGAATAATTTGAATATTGAAAGAATTCTAGAATATAGATCGAACTCAAAAGATACATATCGGGCATGGACTGCGGAATTGGGAAAACTTGCTGTTGATCTAGATAAACTTACACTACAAGAAGTTCAGAGAGAGATAGGGAAAATAATTAATCAAGATGTTAAACCAAAAATCATTGAATATGAAAATGAATTAATTACAATTAGAGATAAAATGTTTGGAGATTTATTAAAAAATGTATCTGATTGGAAAGCCCCTACAATCTCGTTAGCATCAACACATTTTCTTAGTTATTTAGAAGCATTGGGAATAATGGCGTCAACATTACCCGCCAAAATTATACCGCCTATTACAGATTATTTTCAATCAAAGAGATCAATAAAACGTAAACATTCTATATCATATATTCTTGGTATAAAATAGATTTACCTAATTTGAGATCTGTATTTTATACACTTACAATGAAATATTTTTAAAAAGAAAAGTAGCGATGATAGAAACCGAGCGATTGATATTACGGGAAATGGGGATATAAATAAGTTAAAAGTTTCAGGTTTAAAGTTCTTGGATGGTATTTGTGTTTTGCGATGAGATAGAATTCCCCAAAGGAAAGTCTATTCCTAAGGATTTAACCAAAGGTAAAGAGTCTTCAGGTTCTTTAATGGATTTTGTGGAATGCGAGGAGAGCAGATTGTTGAATGATTTTCAAAGGGACATTGTGTTGAGTGGCTAATTTTTTGCAATCTTCGTATTCAGGAGTTGCGGATAAAATTTTGCCATTAAGGGAACCGGTTTTGATTCGGATTTCTCCATATTGGGTTTTGACGGGGATTAATTCACGTTTTAAAATCTGCCGTTGGGTTTGATAATTGCGGATTCCAAAAGTGCTGGTTTCAGAAAAGATAATTTCTGTTAGCTTGTCCAAATCAGAGGGTTTCGCAAGAACGGTTAAAACGACAGCGGGACGATTTTTTTTCATTTGGATTGGCGTATGGTAAACGTCAAGCGCGCCGGATGCTAATAACCGTTCCATCAAATAATCGTAAACCTGCGGATTGAGGTCATCAATATTGGTTTCGATGACTGTAACGGTGTCCGTTTCCTGTGTTTCAACGGATTCGCCAATCAGGATGCGGAGGACGTTGGCTTGTCCATCAAGGTCAGCATTACCCGCTCCGTATCCTGCGGAAGTGAGTCGAAGTGTGGGCATGGTACCAAAATGAGTTGCCAGTGTGGTAATCAGAGCAGCTCCTGTCGGGGTGACCAATTCTTTTTGGATTTCCGTACTATAAGTGGGGATACCTTTACAAAGTTCCACGGTGGCGGGAGCAGGGACTGGGATGACTCCATGTTCGGATTTCACAAAACCGGTCCCGACATTGAGCCGGGAGGCATAGATTTTTTCAATGCCCAAGAGGTGTAATCCAACGCAACTGCCGACAATGTCAATGATGGCATCAAGGGCGCCAACTTCGTGGAAATGAACTTTTTCGATAGGGATGCCGTGAACTTTGGCTTCGGCTTCTCCCAGGCGTTGGAACACGGAGATGCTATTTTTCTTAACTATTTCATTAAGTATACTGTTTTCAATAATCTCGATAATTTTCGCCAAATGGCGAAATACTTGTTTTTCATGGATAATGACATCTACTTTGGTGGCGGAAATTCCTTTTTTTACCACGGGCATGGCTTTCAATTCATAACCGGACAAACCAAGTTTGGCAATTTCCGCTGATAAGGTTTCAATGGGTAACCCATTGGCGACAATCGCGCCAAGAGTCATGTCTCCACTGATACCTGAAAAGCAATCGAAATAAGCTATTTTCATTAAAACCCTCACCCTTGCCTTCTCCCAGTGGGAGAAGGTTTCATTGTTTAAATCAAACTAGCGAAATAACCAGCACCAAAACCGTTATCAATGTTAACAACGGCGACACCGGAGGCGCAACTATTCAACATCGTAAGCAGGGCGGAAAGTCCGCCAAAACTGGCACCGTAACCAATACTGGTGGGGACGGCAATGACCGGACATTTGGCGAGTCCGCCAACCACACTGGGGAGAGCGCCGTCCATGCCGGCGACAACGATGATTACTTTAGCAGAGAAGATGGCTTCCTTTTGGTCGAGTAGGCGATGGATTCCCGCCACACCTACATCAAAGATTCGTTTAATTTTGCATCCAAGAAATTCGGCAGTGACAGCGGCTTCTTCCGCAACAGGAATATCCGATGTCCCTGCGCAAAGCACACTGACCACACCTTTCTTCTTTTTGATGGGATAAAGTTGGATTGTGATAATGTGGGCAGGGTCGTGATATTTAGCTTTGGAGAATTTCTCTTTCATAGCTTTATAGAGTTCGGCAGACGCGCGGGTGGCAAGGACATTGTGACCGGCGGAAATAATCCGGTCGGCGATGTGAATCACCTGTTGGCTGGTTTTGCCTTGGCAGAAAATGACTTCCGGTGCGCCGGTACGAAGTCCGCGGTGATGGTCAACTTTGGCAAACCCCAAATCTTCATAGGGCATGGAGCGCAATTTATTCATGGCTTCCGGAATCTCCACCCGGCCTTTTTTGACTTCCGCTAATAATTTTTTTAGATTGGATTCATTCATAACCAATTAAGAATTGTCCGCTAAATTCAAAAGGTCGTCAAGCAAAAGTTTAATGTTTAGGCAGATTGAAGTTGTTCAAAATGACTGGAATTCTTAAAACTTTTAACAAATTAGACCTCTGAAAAGGTGCGATTCCTGTTTTTAATTCCGCTCTTTGGAATGAACGAGATCAGTCTCGTTCATTCCAACGCCTATAATACCTACCTGCCGTTTCATGGAAATCAGGAAAAACCTTTGACCAACGTCAAATTTTTCAGTTGACGCTAGGAGAACAATTTGCTATTCTTAGGGTTAATAAAGACAGGACTATTTTGATATGCGAAAAGAAGAATATAGTTTAGCGGCTGTCGGGTTTCTCCTCTTAAGTCTAGCCTTTCCTCCTTATTTTGTGGCCTTTTTAAGCGCGTCCGCCTTGGGTGGACTGGCGTATTTATTAAAATCTTTAAATGAAGAGGAGCGGGAAGAGTTAACAGAATTTGAGAGGGAATTTCGTCAAGGATATTTATTGGAGCAGGATCACCGGTATATGGAAGCGGAAAAGGTGTATATCAAGTTATGTGAGAAATATCCCAAGTTTGCCTATATTGCCCAGGAACGAATCAAGTTTATCGAAAAGGAAATCGAGGAACAAAAACGAGAGATAGAGAGTTTAAAGAATAAGGCGAATTATAAGATTGTGAAATAATATGAAATTTAAAATTAATTGGATAACACAATTTTTAAGAAAAGGAGGTGAAAGTATATGTCTCCGCAATCTCGGGATGTTTTGGTGTGCAAAAAATGCGGAAAACCGGTTAATAATGAATCCCGGTTTTGTTCTCAATGCGGAACCAAATTGTTGTTCCAGAATCCAACCCTGAACGAAGGACGGAAATATTTCATGCTGGGCGATTATGCGACCGCCCTAAAACTATTTGAAGAAGCGGCGCATATTGAGCCCATGGACCCGGATATCCTGCGGGAATTGGGACATGCGTATCTCCATACACGGAAATGGGAAGACGCGGGGGTTATTTATCGCCGGGCTTTGGAAGTGGGAGCGGATTATGCGGAGATTCATTTTAATCTGGGATTGATTTATCTTTTGCGTTCGGAATTACCGGAAGCCATTCAGCAATTAACCCTGGCCTTGAAAACCAAAAATGAATATAAATCAGGGAAATATTATTTAGGCCTTTTTTATCCACAGAAGAATTTTTATTTAGGGGATATTTATTTATACCGTGGAATCGCCCGCCGGACAGCCAATGAAACCAAGTTGGCAGTGGAAGATTTTAAAGCGGCCATTGATGCGAATCCGGATTTAGTGACTGCGCATCAGGCTCTTGCCGATACTTATTTACACATGAACCAATACAAGGAAGCGGCGGAGGAGTATCTACAGGTGATCCAGACCGCGCCGCCCACACTGGATACTTTGAGCGCTCGCAATAATTTGGGAATTATTTATTATAAAATCGGGGAAACGCAAAAGGCCATTGAGCAATTTAATGAGGTCTTGCGCCGGGAAACCGGGAACTCCAACGCGATTTATAATCTGGCATTGATTTATGCAAAAGAAGGCGTTACCGGGCATGTGCAGGACAATTACCGGGAATTTATCAGTTCCACTGAAGGAGCATCTTTTATTTTCGATATGGCGAAACCCGGAAAGAATGGGCTGTCGAGCGCCGCATTAAATATGGGAGGTCCCTTAGCGACAACTTTAGAATCGGGCTCCGCACCTCGGATTATCGGGTCCAGTTTACAAATGCGGTCTGTCTTACGGAAAGCTAGATTGGGCGCGGCGTCGGATTCCACGGTGTTAATTACCGGAGAAAACGGTACAGGGAAAGAATTACTGGCACGTATTATCCATCATAACAGTTCCCGGAGTAATAATCCTTTTGTGGTGGTGAATTGCGCGGCATTACCGGAGAATTTATTGGAATCGGAATTATTTGGTCATGAACGCGGGGCGTTTACCGGTGCGGTAACCCGGCGATTAGGTCGATTTGAGGTGGCCAATAAAGGGACAATTTTCCTGGATGAAATCGGAGATATTCCATTATCCATTCAAGTGAAATTATTGCGCATCTTACAGCAGAGGGAATTCGAGCGGGTAGGGGGAAATGAAACCATCAAAGTAGATGTTCGGATTATTGCTGCCACTCACCGAAATCTGCCAAAATTCATTGCGGAAAATCGGTTTCGGGAAGACTTGTTTTACAGATTGAATGTGATACCCATTCATATTCCTCCCCTGCGGGAACGGAAAGAAGATATTCCCTACTTGGTGGAATATTTCCTGAGGAAACATGACAAGCAGGGTAAAATTACGATTACACCACCAGCATTGAATTCATTGATGGAACGAAATTGGCCGGGAAATATCCGGGAATTAGAGAATTTTATTGAACGGATTATCGTTATGGGATCGAGTAATCAAGTGACTCTGGAAGATTTATTGTTTATGGACGCCGGAGCGTTGGTAGAAGAAATGGACTCTGAAACAAGCGGTTACACCGAAAACCATACGAATTTAAAAAATGGGTTTACTAACCACACCCCAGCTCAATTCTCCAAATTGATTTCGATGGATGAATTAGAAAAGTTATATATTACTCATGTGTTGGAAGAAACCGAATGGAATATTTCCAGAAGCGCCACTATTTTGGAATTGAATAGAAATACACTTTACGAAAAAATTAAAAAATACAATATTCAAAAGCTCCCTTCAGATAATATTGCCTCATAATACCGTTCGATTATCGAACAGTTAAGTTCGATAATTAAGCACTTTTCAATAGTAAAAATAACAATCTAAATGCAATATTGTCAAATTTAAACATATAACTCATTATTAATCAATTGTTTACAAAATACATATAAAATTACTAAACAATGGCATACTTTTAGCTGTATACTTTATACTGAGGTAAAGGTAATGCGACAAACATATCGTTGTTTAGTAAAAGGTGGCCACGTAGGAAGCGGTAAATATGTGGAACGTTACGTGTATGTCCGAGCTCGAGATGTTATCGAAGCGTTATCAATGGCGAAACGTGCGGGGGGGGTAAAGAAAGGGCATTTTCTCCGAAACGGAGCCAGCGTATTATCAATCCAAACGGTCAGTTAACAATTTAATCAGCTTATCAGGGTAAACCCGAGTCCCTCATTCTCTCCTGTTCCCTTCACTAGGGCTCGGGTTTCTTCATTTAGGAATTAGTTAGCGGTGGTTAAAATTAATCGGTTTTTCTGCAATGTTATTTCCTTTTGTAATTTCCAACACTTCATTTTCCGCGTCTACTTTGACAATAATAGATCTCATATCCGGAGTCACCACAACTGGCAATTGAACTTTAGTGGAACGGCCTGCGGGGAGAATGGGGACATAGAGAGTCCCGATGAAGGATTCCTGTCCATTGGATTTACGATAATAGAATTTAGTATCAAAGGCATGACTTTGGTTTTCACCCCAAGGGTAGGCGGTAAAGGCGTCAGTCTCACCAAGGTTATGAATCACAGCGGATACCAGAATGGTTGACCCGGCATAAGGTTGTTGGGGATTCCAGGTAATATCTGCCGGACTAATTGCTAAATCGGCATTGGTATAAATTCGTAAGGGAATAACAACTTGTTGGTTTGAACGATCCGATTCCCGAATTTGGTTTTGCCGGTCCACAATTAGATAGATTTGATGTTGTCCTGCCGATTTCAGCGGTGGATCCCAGCGCAAACGAAGAGATTTGGATTCTCCCGGATTGAGTATTGCAATAGAATGAATTGGAACGGAAGCCATGTTTGAAATTTCTTGACCACCTTTTGCCGGATTGCCATCATATCCTGAGACGATGATTTTTCGGGCGGGTAATTGACCATTATTGTGCACGGTAATATCGAAAAAGATGGTTTCCCCATCCGCTGGTTTTGCTGGGGTAACTTTAATATCTTTTCTTGTGATGGTAAGGATGGGTAATTGCCGGATAGGAATTTCCTGTGTGACCAGTAACTGGTTGTCAATTTTAGCTTGTAATACCGCATTTTTTTCTTTTTGTGACTTGGATAAGTATGTCGAAGGCACAGTCCAGGAAATCTGGATATTATTTATCCCAAAAGGAATTATAAATGGAATCCAAAGGGTGGTAGAAAGAGATACTCCATTCATTTTATATTCATAAGGAATATTTTCAATGGTTACATTGCCATAGTTATGCACGGGAATTTTCACCGTGAAGCTATCCCCGGCGGCAATTTCCTGGGGGTTTATAGTAATTTCTGATTTTGCTACCCCAATAGTTCTGGTTTGTTTGTTCTTTTCCGGTTTGGAAAATAATTGATACGTAGGGTTATCTCGTTCATCTTTAATGACTAAAGCGAGGGTTGTCTCAAGACTGATTTGTCCATATTTAGCGGGAGAAATTCGTCCCGTAAATTGAATATCCGCATCATATAGACCTGGTGGAATAGTTGGTGGAATGGGGAAAGAATTTTGCTGTTGAGATTCCAAGGATTTCTGATCTTTTTGTATAAATGAGAATTTCGTCTGCCCAAAGTTTTTTAATTCGAGTTTTACATTGTAGGATTGAATCGGTTGAGAGAGCAGGTTCTTTAATTGTAATGAAATCATATTACTCTTGGTGGTTTGTGATACAAATGTAAATTGAATATGGGACGTTTGGGTAGAAATCGTGATGGCTCCGGCAGCATCCATACGGGATTGTTCATTCCACGCATAAGTTCTCAAAATAAGTTTCTTTTCTGAAGCCGGTATACTCAAATCTACCTCAAATTTACCATCGTGAAAAGGAATTTTTGATTTCTCAATAAGTGGTTTAGGCGAGTCTTCGCTATAGACACCCAAAGTCACAAATCCATCTTTTAAATTAGCCTCTGTTGACCCGCTCACTCGAAGAAGATTTTCTTGAGTGGGTAGAACTGATTGGGGAAACATTTCCAGATTTATGGAACCTTTGGGCAGCGCATTTTGTGCCATTGGGTCGCCCAAAATAAGGTACATTTGTGACAATTCATAATCCGATGTTGTAAATAAGTATAATAATTTGCCTTGATATACGGCATCGCCGATAGTTCGGATATTCTCTTTGAAGAAGGCTTGCGCCATTCCCTGACCCAATTGTAGATGCTGTTCAGTGCCGCCCTTTCCGGTTGGAACTAACATGGCAATAGAACCGCGATCGGGATATTGCTCCATTACTTCCGCAGAGATACTTTGCCAGGGCGGATTGGGATAATCGAAATATCCGTTTAAACAACTCATGGTATAAATAAATAAATTACGATTTCGATTATGTAAACGATACGTATCACTGGTACGAACACCGCTGCCCGCAACAAACAACCGGGTGTGAGACCATACCCCGCCGCCTCCATGCCCAACATATAACATGAAAGGTGAACTGTAATTCATTTTTTCGATCAAAGCGGATGTGGCTTCAGGAGACTGTTTTCTGCGGCTGGCTTTTCCGAATTTTTGGTGATCCATGTAGGGGTAATCCTGGAGATGCAAAATATCCGGAGTCATCCAGAGAGGAAGATAATTATTGACGGCTTCGTGGGCATCATTTTCAAAACCATCATCCGCGGCAACGATGGACGTGGTTCGCCAAGTACCCAATTCTGATCCGGTTTCTTGAGCGATGGTCTTTTCCACTACCGCTTGTGCATCTTTTAACGTCTCCACCGAGATTCGGCCTAATACCATGTCAGGATAATTATTTTCCGGACAAACCTTTACATAAAAGTCTTCGATGGAACCGATATCTTCATTAAGAATTTCTTGATCCGGGGAACGGTAGGAAGGAATAAAGATTTTGGTTCCGGTTTCCTGGAAATCCATATAATCCCAGTTGGCATCTCCTACTAAAACCACATAGTTGGGAGACGGGGATTTCCAAAAATAAAAACTGTATTGCAAAAATTTCTGAATGGCACGCGGATCGAAATTTCCACCATTAAACTGATCATAAATATCGTATACGTTAACGATTCGTGTGGAGAATCCCTGGTTTTTACGATATTCCGATAATTTGTTTACAGCCGGTAAAAAATCCGGAGGAGTAATATAAATGACATCCGCTTGATTTTCTGTAGAACGCAAATTATCGTCAATCCTTTCCCTTTGCACAGGAACCGATTCTATGGAGGCCAAGTCACCAAGGTAATACCGGTTTGTCGTAGACAGATTAAAATAAAATTGCTTACGACTTTCATTGAATAATGGTTCCACTCGACTCACATTCCGGGACGTGTCCAGACAAAGAATAACCGGTGTATGAATTGGTTTCCCTTGCGACGATATATAAACTCGACGGGTAGTTGCAGTGTCTAACAGATTTTGGACAGATAGTTCTTCGGTTCCTTTTTCAATCCGGATTTGACGCGGATAACTCAATTCCACAAAATCCAAATAAATTTCATCATTCCCGGTGGTGTTGGCAAGCAAGGTTATACCAACCTGATTGTCTCCTTCTTTTAGGAATTGTGTGGATACCGTCGTGGAAAATTCATAGTAGGTTGCCCCCATCCATTTGGCATTTCCTACTGTTGACCCATTTAGAATCACTTGAACTTTATGTCCCCCGGTAATATTCTCTTTTCCATAAAAACCAATGCGGACTTTCCCGAATTTTTCCGGATTCGTAAAAATGGTTTCTGTGTCAGGTGCCACACTGGCGGAAAAGTTCAATTGAATTTGATTTTTTCCTGGTTTCATCCATTGAGGTGGAAGAGTAGTCAACAAATCAAACAGATTTTGTTTTTTCCATTGGTCTTCACCGATGGTCATTCCGTTGAATGTAATTTGAACAGGGTGCTCGTTTTCTATATCCGGTTTGGGATACGAGATTTTGGTTGTATCCTTGGGGATGACAACCAAATTCGCAAGGTTAATCGTGTGATTGGAAAACTCACCACTGGAAATAGTTTTCCAAAACCAATGACTGGGTTGGGGTGGATTTACATAGGGTTCATATTCATGTTTCTCTTGTAGGCGGACCGTCTCTAGATAATTTATCGCGCCCGTGGAGTCAGAATTAAGAGTGGACGAAGAAAGTAACGTTTGTTCTACATGGGGTATTCGTAATCCTGTTTCTCCCCCCCAAGTCAACCAGTAAACACCCGTTTCCGAATAAATATTTTTTACCGGTTCTCCGTAAAAAACAACGGCATTTTCCGGGATGAAATAATCTTTCCGGGGACCGAGAATATCAATGGGAATTTCGTTTCCCTGACAGAAGACTCGGAACGTGCGAGGTTGAATGACCGATGGAGAGATATCCTGTTTCAAAAGATCGGTATAAGTGATTTTGTATATTCCTGGTTTGGTGATGGAAAGTTTCAGCCAATTCCGTCCGGTTTGGTAAAAATCAGGGGCTGGCAATCCGGGATATTTTGAGGAATCTTTACCGGAGGGAAGAACCGGTTTTCCGCGCAGTTCATCCGCATAGGAGTAATTAAAGACCATATTTCTAAGAACGTTTTCCATGCCAATTTTCTTTTTCGATGAGTCCGATAGAATGATATCCTCCGTCTTCGATCCAGCCTTCGATTCAATCGAGATTGGATTGGAGATTTCTATTTTCATGAAAGAGATTCGTCCGGTGAGTGATTTGGTTCCAGGCAAAGATAATCGGGTGGGAAGATTGAAATTACATCGTGCAACTCTATAATCCCGGATAAATCCATAGATTGTCAAACTGACGGCTTTGGCAATTTCCGGCGTGCTCATAGGAGGCGCATCGCTGTCCGAGCTATGAATTTCACGGAAAGTACCGTCCGGGTTGGTTATTTCAAAGGTGTAATCCGTAACTTTGGGAATATTGGAGCCGGAGGGAAAAACAGCCAGGTAAAGAGAATGAGAGGTTTGTTTTGACGTGTCATTTTGCAAATTATACTCCAGTATGATTTTTGACCGGTCACACTGGAGGAGGCGAATACCATCTTCGGATTCCTTTAAAACCGTATTCTCGATACAGAAAACAGGAGTCTTAAGTCCGATTATAAGAAAAAGTAAGATACCCCATGAAATGGGCAAAGAGATTACTCTTATAATTTTATGAAGTCGTAAAATGGGTTTCAAGATATACTGCTCAATGTAATTTTAGCTAAGAATAGTTTATGATGATTGCTATCGGTGTGTCAATAAACGCTTTTAGATTAGGGGTATAAAGTCGCATCCCCGAAGTTGGGGTCCTCCTGGTCTTGGTAGAAGTCAATATCAATCCAGAAAAGGCACGCCTAGATCGGAATGTACTCCAAATTGGAATGGGCCCTAAGATTTTGATATTTTGAAATAATTATTGGACTCCCATATAGTGTTATAATTTTTGATTCGATAAATATTCACTATCTGACAATTGCGATGAAACGATTCTTCTCGAACTATCATCTATGGGGATTATTAGTATTCTGGGTCACATTGACCGGTTTAATATTACGCCTCATTCGATTGACTCATTGTGGAATTTGGCTGGATGAAACCTTTACTTTCTACAATGCTTCTTTGGATTTGAATCAATGGCAATTCACCATTCCTCATGGAGATATACAAAATGCACCTTTCTATCTCCTACTCATGCATTTCTGGATTAAGTTATTCGGAAGCTCACCAATGGCTCTTCGGTTACCTTCAGTATTGGCATCGACTTTTACCATACCCTTCATTTATTTGGCCATGAAAAAATGGGATGCACCCCGTACTGCCGCTATGTTAATCGCTTTTTTATTGGCTATTTCTCCAGCACATATTTATTATGCTCAGGAAGCGCGTAGTTATGCGATTTTATTATTTTTCCTTGTTATCGCACTTTATTTTCTTGGAGGATGGATAAAACAATCCACGGCAGGTTATCTTTGTGGATTTCTATTTATCAGTGTAATTAGTTTTTATACCTCTCTCTGGGCAGTCTTCTGGTTGGTGGCGTTTAATGGGATCGTGGGATGGTATTATTTTGAATATCAAAAATTACTATCTTCAAAAAATACTTTTCTCATGTCATGGATACTTAGTCAAATTTGCATTGCTATTCTCACCGTGCCCTACCTGATATATTTATTTCTTAATTTAGGATTGCAAGGACAAGGATTAACGAGTCTCTCATATCAATCCAATATTTGGATAGATACTTTACTGAAACTTGGACTTGGAGTGGAGATAAAATATCCCAAAGAATCCCTTGCGTATGCAGGACCTATATTACTGGTAGGATTTCTATTAGGAGTTATAGGAGGGATTCGTACACAAAAACAATTGGATAACAATTATCTGAAAATTGGATTGATTGTATTATTTACTCCATTAATTTTATTTTATCTTTTTTCCCTTTTCAAACCCATTTATATGCCTGACCGGTATGGCATTATCTGTTTACCGGGATATTTAATTGTAATCGGTGGAGGATTATCTTTCTTACTTACCCAAAAGAGATGGGCGGGAATCGGAATTGGATTATTATTATTGTTATTGATTGGATTAAGCCAATCCATTCGGGTAACCTATCAAATCCCAAAAGTCCATTTACGGGAAGTGGCACAATATATTCAGCAAAATGTTCCCCCCACAGATGTAATTGCCTTTTCCCCGGGATATTGGCAAATTAATTATGATTATTATGACAACAGTGTACAACCAAGAATTCAGCTCAACTCAGAAAAGGATGTCAAGAATAAAAATGAGTACCCCCGTTTATGGCTGATTACAATTCCTTATACCCCTCCCTCTCCACAAGTAACCAAACGATTAGAGCAAATCTATTCTCAACCTCTTCTGATGAAATCATTTCCACCCCATTACATTAATTTATATCTTTATAAATAACTGGTTTTAAAAATGTCCTATGATTAGTACCCCCATATCTATCTATTGGCTAAATTAATAAAACTCTGGATACTGTTCAGAGTTGCCACGGGCAACATTGAAATTCTTTCATCGTGGAATATCTATCTGGAAGATTTAATGCACCGAGAATTTGAGTACTCTTCACGGTATTTCTGACCGATTCATCTATTTCAGCTAGATAAATGTGGTAGCATCGGGAATAGATGGAACATAAATTCCCAATGCATCTTATTGAATGTCGGGTCGGGAGACCCGACTTTACTTATAGCCGATAAGTGAGTAACTACTACAAAAATAGAATATTGATTTTAAAGGGGATATCAGAGTCGCCCCAGGCGACTTTGATATTCATCAATCGCGAAATATTTCTCTAGGAGACTTATTTTATTAAAGTTACAATAAAACACATTATCGAAGTGGTTTGCAAGCGGAATTAAGAATTTCAATTCCGCTTCATCTTTGTTTCATCATGAAGGGGAGAACATGATTCAAGGTTTTAGATGTAAGGTTAAAAATGGGAAAGAGGACTGGCGTAGTTGAACCAATCATTGACTGAGACAGGAGCGATATTACCATCGGAATACACGGATTGGGCGTAAATATTATAGGTATAGCCTGAAATAGTATCCGTGTTACGACCATCATACCAAGTCATGATGGCACCGCCGTTTCCATCGCTGATTGTAGCCGGAGGATAGGGTGCAAATTGGCCTTCTTGGGTATCAATATATACATTATAGGCGTCGCAAATAGTTATCCCATCGCTAGTCCACAAGGTGGATCCTTGAGAATTGACCCGTTGGGCATAAATATTTGGAAAATAAGTATTGCTGAGGTCGTTCCGAAAGTCTGTCCAACTGATAATCGCACCCCCGGAGCCATCACTGGCAATCATGGGATATTGTTGTTCTTGAATGGCAGCACAGATGACTACACCATTGAGACTCCAGAGAGTAGACCCCTGCGAATTGACGCGTTGGGCATAGATATCAGTATTAGAACTTCCATTGCGAGCATCCGACCACGCGATAATGGCATCCCCGGCTCCATCCCCAAGGATTTGAATTTCATCTTGGAAGGATACGGCGGTACAAATCCCCACACCGTTGGCGGTCCATAAGACTGATCCGCTGGAATTAACTCGTTGGGCATATACATGACCAGTGGTTCCATTGGAACGGTAATCTTGCCAGCTAATAATGGCGCCACTGGACCCGTCTTTCGTGATAGCGTAAAGAGTTTCTTCTTCAAGAGATTCATCGGCGGAGGCGCAAATCTCCACGCCATTGCTGGTCCATAACGTAGTCCCATTGCTGTTGACTCTCTGGGAATAAATATTATATTTGCTCCCGTTGCGCTTATCCTGCCAGATAATAATGGCGCCTCCTGAATCATCGCTGACTACTAATGGGAATTCTTGATCATTGGTAGCAGCACAAATGGCAATTCCGTTATTTGTCCAGAGTGTTGACCCTGCAGAATTGACTCGTTGTGCGTAGATATCCCCCGTTGAACCTCCGCGGAAATCAGACCAAACGATAATGGCACCCCCGGAACCGTCACCTACTAATTGGGGATATTCTTGATTATTGGAGGCATTGCAGATGGCAATTCCATTGTTAGTCCAGAGAGTAGAACCTTGGGAATTCACATGCTGGGCATAGATATGATAATCCGACCCACTGCGGTAATCTTCCCAAGTGATAATAGCACCTCCTGAATCATCGCTGATGATTGCAGGAAATTGTTGGTCATTGGCGGCGGTGCAAATGGCGACTCCATTGGTAACCCAAAGGGTCGTTCCTGCCGCACTAATCCGCTGGGCATAGATATCGGAATTAGATTCTCCATTGCGTTGGTCGTTCCAGACGATAATGGCACCCCCGGCACTATCGCTTGCCAACACCGGAGATATGTCAGTTGACAAGGTGCTGATGGCAATCCCATTCACTGTATCCCAGGCGTATAACGGGGAACTCACCAAAACTACCAATATTACTACAAGAATATTTCCCCAAAACAATTTCATAAAGTTCCTTCGCAGACTCAGGATTTCGCTGCGTTCAACTTTCCTAAGCGCTATTTTGTTACATAATTCTACAATAAAAACCTTAAACTTGAAACTATCCTAAGAACATCAAGTTCGGCTTATCCGAAGGTCTCCGACCGAGGGGAATTGGCTCGGTGAGACACCTTTGCATAAGTCTGGAGCTTGATCATTTCAAAATTGACCATTCGGAAGAGAGGAGACCATAGACCACCAGGTCTACATAGTGGTCATATAACCATTCGCCTTCACGAAGGATGCCTTCTTGTTTGAATCCCAATCGTTCGGGGATTGCCCGGCTCTTTTTATTTCCTTCCGCGCAGCGGATTTCCATGCGGTTTAATTGGAGTTCTTTGAAAGCATAATCAATCAGTGTCCTGCAAGATTCAGTCATAATTCCTTTTCCCTGATACAACTCGGACAACCAATAACCGATGCTTGCATTGTGATTTTCCCAATCTAAGGTATTAAAAGCAATTACTCCCGCTAACACGCCTTTATAAAATATCCATAAACTCAATCCCAAGTCTTTTTCGAAATTTTCCAAAGACTTTTTTCTAAATCCGTAGGTATCTTCAATCGTTTTATTTTTATCCAACCAGGGTAACCATTGTCGCAGATAGGAACGATTTCCCTCGATTAGAGAAAATAATTTCTTTGAATAACTCTGATCTAACATGCGGAGCTCAATATCGTCATTCACTTTGAAATGAATCTTGGTAAGCAGTTTAGTCTTTTTCTCTTTGTTCTGACTTAAAAGTTCCAGCACTTTACTTCGAGCAAGTTCCAATCTGATACCCAAATTATCCAATGCCCGCGCCGCAATTCCTTCCCCTTCGTGAATAAGTCCCAGTAATAGATGTTCTATGCCAACATAAGTATGACCCATCAATTGTGCTTCTTCTCGCGTATAATCAATAACTTTGTGGGCACGTGGTGTATAACGAATTTCACCAAGAGTTACATTACCAGTAGCACCTTTTGCTAGTCTTTCAACTTCTGTTTTTAATGCTTCTAGCGATACATTTAACTGTTGAATAGTTTCTACGGCTACGCCACTTCCCTCTTGAATTAAAGCTAATAAAATATGTTCTGTCCCAACGTAATCATGCCCTAATCGAACCGCTTCCTCCTTAGCAATATGGGTAATTATTTTTTTCACTCTTTCTGTAAATCCAATGGTTGCCATTGTACTGTTTATCCTCCCTGCGTGAAAAACAGAATTATGGTATATTATCATAGTTTTACCCCATTCTCTCGTTTAGCGAAATGACCTTATCATGATGAAAGAATTGTTACAGGAAATACAATTACCGGCGTATGAATTTACGGATAATCCCGTGCCTATGGACCGGGTGGATTATGACAATCTGTTGTCAAAAATTATCCAACAGACTTCCCGGTTCGCGGGATTGGTTGCGATTTATTCTCTGAATAAAGAAATCTATCCGGGATTAGGGAAATTGAAATTGTGTTACGTGGTGAGTGATACGGTGGATGATAATGCTTTACGCAAAGGGTTGATTCCGACATTAAATAAAATCAAATTGGAAACCACGGTTTTGGACACCGTTCAATTTTATCCACAAACGGTGTTTCAACATATTGACCAACTCTCACCGATATCCTATTTCAAGACGGAATTCGGCTCGGAAATCCGGTTTGCAACACTGACCGGGGAAGACCGAAATTTTGCTTATCTATTGGCGTTTAACGATCAATTGTTGATGTCGCCGTTAACGCAACTTTTGCCCATGCTGGTGGACGGTGTGATTTCCGTAAAGACTGCCTGGCAAGGGATTGAGTCAACGATTGAACTCATCAGTCATTATCAAAAAGCCACAGGAAAAGTTTCGGTGGAGTGGCAGGAATTTATCAAAAAAAGCCATGAATTGGGAAGACATTGGTTTTCCATGAATCTGGGAAGGTATCAAGATATCAAGCAATTGGTTCGGGAAGCCGTGATGATTTTATTTACCATGCTGGATCAATTTAATCAGCATGTCTCCAAGGAAAAAAAGTTTTTTACGCAGGAAATCACCGGGTCGCTGGCCGGTCAGAATAAACCGGCAATTACAACCGAATACCGCGCCAGTTTCTTTACGGATACGGTTCGGGCGTTATTTATTGACCCCTGGTCGGTGGATATTGCGTTTCATAAAATGGTGAATTTATATAAGAAAACCAAGGGAGTTTGCCTGTATCTCCCGACGTTGATGTCGGTGCCTTACGCCATGTATTTGCGGGGGACGGAATTGCATTCCATCCTGGTTCAGAAATGTTTATTGATGCATGGGTATACGGGTAACGTGGCCATGCCGGGCGCGGTAGATTCACGGAACCGATGGTTGAGCCAATACCTGGTATTTACGCAGAAAAACGGGGATGTGATAAAATATCCTATCTGGTTGGGTTATCATTTAGAAACTCCGTCCAAATGGACCAAATGGCTGGAGAATCATAGAAAAGCCCAACACGAAAAATGGCAGCATAGCCAATCTCTGGAGTTAGCGAGGATTTAGTCGTGCACTATTTCGAATTTAAAAAAAATGATTTATATTGTGAAGACGTCAAGGTGGCGGATATTGTGAAGAAAACCGGGACACCGGTTTATATTTACAGCAAGAGAACCGCCGTGGAACATTTAAAGAAATTTCAGGCGGCTTTTGCAAGTGTGGACCATTTAATTTGTTATTCCATTAAAGCCAATTCCAATCTGGCCTTGTGTGAGGCATTGAGGAAAGAGGGGTGCGGGGCGGATATCGTCTCCGGGGGAGAACTTTACCGGGCGTTAAAGGCAGGCTTTAAACCACAGGATATTGTTTTCGCGGGAGTCGGAAAAACCGAAGAAGAAATCAAATACGCTCTCAAGACGGGGATCTTCATGTTCAATGTGGAATCCATGCCGGAAGCCGAAATGATTAACCAGGTCAGCCAGCGGCTAAAGAAAAAAGCGTGCGTCTCCATCCGTGTTAATCCGGACGTGAACCCACATACCCATGCGTATATTACGACGGGGAGAAAGGAAAACAAATTTGGTATTAATTTCCATGAGGCGGTGGAGTTTTATCAAACATTGAGCAAGTTTTCCTGGCTGAATGTAATCGGAATTCATTCGCATATCGGTTCGCAGATTATGTCTCCCGGGCCGTATATTGATACGATTCACCGGGGAATTTCCTTAATTCATAAACTTCGCGATGTAGGGATTCATTTGACCGTCATCAATATCGGTGGTGGCATGGGAATTATTTATAAGGACGAGCATCCCATGACCGCGAAAGAGTTTGGAGAAGCGGTGATTCCATTAATCCGCAATTTACATTGCAAGCTCGTGCTGGAACCCGGCAAGCAGATTGTTGGGAATGCCGGAATTTTAGTTGCCCGCGTAACCTATATTAAAAAGACATCCGGTAAGAAATTCGTTATTGTGGATGCGGCGATGAATGATTTAATTCGTCCGCCATTGTATGACGCATATCATGAGATCAAATCTGTGCATGTGGATGGAAAAAGAACGGTCACGGAAGTAGATGTCGTCGGACCGATTTGTGAATCCACGGACTTTTTTGCCAAAGGAAGACCGTTGCCGGAGGTGAAATCCGGGGAGTTATTGGCGATTATGACTGCCGGAGCCTATGGATTCGTGATGGCGTCCAATTACAATTCTCGTCCCCGCTCACCAGAGGTGTTGGTGGATGGAAAGAAATTTAAAATTACCAAAAAACGAGAAACGGTGAAAGACTTGATTCGCGGAGAATCATTGTAAGATAATAGAAATAAAGGAAAATACAATGCAAAATGCAGAAATACAATTTAGCAAATTGAGCGGTGCCGGAAACGATTTTATATTGATTGACAACCGGCAACTGTCCGTGAATGGGAATCTGCATGAATGGGTACAGAAAGTCTGTCGGCGCGGGTTGAGTGTTGGCGCGGATGGCGTGATATTGGTGGAACCTTCTGAAAAAGCCGATTTTAAAATGCGCTATTTTAATGCCGATGGCGGTGAAGCCGAAACTTGCGGGAATGGGGCGCGGTGTGTAGCACGGTTTGCTCATTTAAAAGGTATTGTCAAATCGACCATGAAATTTGAAACCCTGGCGGGAATTTATAAGGCGCATGTTATGAAAAGTGGAACCGTTAAAGTGCAAATGAGCGATCCGGGTCCGCCTCGTTTTCATATTCCAATCGAAATATCCAAGGGGAAATTCGAAGGACATTTTATTAATACCGGTGTTCCGCATGTCGTGATTTTAGTGGAAGATTTGGAAAGTTTGGATGTGTTTAATGTAGGCCGTGAAATTCGGTATCACAAAGAGTTCTCTCCTGCCGGGACCAATGTTAATTTTGCCACGGCAATCGGTTCCAAGAAAATTTGTATTCGGACTTATGAACGAGGGGTAGAAAATGAGACGCTGGCTTGTGGGACAGGTTCTATCGCCAGTGCTGTGATTCTCTTTCGTCAACGGAAAGTAATGTCACCGGTCACTGTATTGACACGAGGTGGGCAGGAATTGGTTATCTCGTTCGATAGTGATGAAAAGAAAATTTATAACGTTTTTCTGGAAGGCGACGCGCGGTTGGTGTTTGAGGGCAATCTCAAAGAAGATGCGCTGATTTAGTATTCACTATGGAAGATAGAACCATTTGTCCTGTAATTTTAAGTTGACAAAAGAAAACAGGGATGATACATTTACTCCGAAATGTCGGTAAATAAAGGTAAAAGCGAACCATACCCAATTATGAGACAGGAGTAGTGTATGAAAAAAGAAAACAAAAAGGAGAAAGGGAAAGTAGGCCGGCCAAGAAAATCGGATAAATCCATCGTGGAATTTGTAGGGGACATTGAAAAAGACCGGCTGGCGGAACAGGAGCAGGAGATATTTTATAATCATGTGGACCATGCAGTTATTGAAAAATATGTACGGACGTATGTATCGTCCTCTTCTGAAGAGGATGTGGATAGTTTTAGTTATTGGTATGGACAGGGATAAAATCCTTTTATGAAAAGGAGGAATAAAAGATGAGTATTAAAAAAGTATTTGCCGGTTTGGCCGGTGGTTTATTGTTAGCGAGTATTGCCTTTGGCGCGGATATCTATAAGATTGATCCGGTACATACTAATATAGGGTTTTCAGTGCGGCATATGGGTATTACAAACGTGAAAGGGAAATTCGGAGATGTCTCCGGAACCATTGTTTATGATGACAAGAATATTGCCAAATCTTCGGTCAACGTGACGATCAAAGCCGCCAGTATTAATACAGATAATGACATGCGGGACAAGGATTTACGAAGTGCCAATTTCTTTGAAGTAGATAAGTATCCAGAAATTACCTTTGTTAGCAAATCAGTTAAAAAGAGCGGGGACGAATATATTTTGACCGGAACTTTTACCATGCATGGGGTTTCCAAAGAGATTTCATTTCCCTTCACT
Source organism: uncultured bacterium (assembly GCA_963768165.1). Lineage (GTDB taxonomy): Bacteria > UBP4 > UBA4092 > UBA4092 > UBA4092 > CAVYHJ01. The sequence goes on from CAVYHJ010000003.1 coordinate 595,567, forward strand.
ATTATTGGCATTACCAAAGACCCGTGGGGAAGTACCCGGATGGGAACTGAAGCCAGTCTCAAAGTAAATCGTAAAGACTATGGTATTAATTACAACAAAGTTTTGGATAATGGCGGATTGGTCGTTGCTAATGAAGTAAAGATCGAATTAGAAGTCGAAGCTGTTAAACAAAAATAAAGCGGTATTTAAAAAACAGAAAAAGCATCGGGAATTAAAAGACTCGATGCTTTTTTATTTCAATTCGCTTAATACCTTCAAGACTTCTTCCGTGTGCCCGGCCACTTTTACTTTGGGGAAAATTTTGGCAATTTTACCTTGTTTATCAATGATGACGGTGGTACGTTCAATGCCCATGTATTCCCTGCCATACATACTTTTCTTTTTCCAGACACCGTACGCGTTGACAACTTCTTTTTCAATATCCGCCAATAAGGGGAAATTCAATTGATATTTTTCGGTGAATTTTTGATGGGAGGTAACATTGTCTGTGCTGACACCAAGGATCACAGCACCGACCTTCTCAACCCGTGCGAAATTATCCCGGAAACTGCAGGCTTCCGTGGTGCAGCCCGGTGTCATATCTTTGGGATAAAAATAGAGCACAACATTTTTCTTTCCCTTAAAATCTTTTAATAAAATTTTCCTGCCTTCTGTGGATTCCAGAGAAAACTCCGGTGCTTTTTGCCCTTCCTTTAATTCGGCCATAGTTAATTCCTTTCTTAAAATTTATATTGTTCTTTAAGCCAGTTATAAGTTTTTTGCAATCCTTCACGTAATAAAATATACGTATAACCCAATTCCTTTTGTGCCTTCTCGGATGTAAACGCCCAATCGTGTTTGAATATATCCACAGTGCCGCGCGTCGCCTTGGGGGTTCGGTTAATCAGATACGCAAGGAATTCTTCAATCGTACCCACCGTTTTCGCAAGTCCAAACGGAATATGTCGTGTAGGTAGGGGTTTTCCGGTTATCTCCGCCATAGTTCCGACGAAATTATTCAATGTAACATTTTCTCCACCCAAGATATAAGGGTGACTAATCATCCCTTTTTCTGCGGCAAGAACATGCCCGCGAATAACATCATCCACGTAAACATAATTCCAGAGTTGATTACCCGTTCCCAGGATTCCGGGAAATTTACCTTGTATAAAATCCAGCATGGAATGAGCAATAATGTTTCCTTCTGTCAATTCCCCGGGACCATAAATGATTCCCGGATAAACCGGGATAAAAGGCAGACCCCCGCCGCAGTATCGTGCGGCTTCCCTGTGGGCAAGAAATTTGGTCTCCTGATATAAATTGTAAAAGCGGGTTCGCTTACAACGATATTTCTCATCAGCGACAACTCCATCTGTCGGACCCAGTGCGATAAACGAGGACGTATAAATAATTTTTTTACAGGCGGAAAGACTGGCCATATCTACAATATTTCTCATTCCATCTACATTGACCCGGTAATATTCTTTGGGATTGTCGGACCAAATTTTTACCATTGCCGCCGTATGAAAAACCCACTCCGACCCGCGAATGGTTTCTTTAATTATATCGGGATCGGCAATATCTCCATACACCAATTCCACGCCCAAGGATTTTAAATCTTCCACCCGGCTGGTTTTCCGTACCAGCGCTCGCACGGAATGCTTTTGCGACAGAAGATACTTGATTAAGTTTTTACCGACAAATCCGGTTCCACCGGTCACATAACATTTCATAATGAAAAAAAGGCCGTCAGATTTTCTCGACGGGCTTTTTAGTATAACGAGGAATATGATTTTAGACAACTCTATGGTCAAACAGCATTTGATTTTATTAGAAAAGTTGCTTAAATGCCTAATGAAATTAAATCGCAAATAAGCCCTTATTTTATCGTTTGACCAAGGATGATATCCGATAGATAAAGCGTAAGTATCTATTCCATGAAAATGACTTTATTCAACCTGGTACATTTTATTTGGGAGGCAGATAAAGTAGAATTTTCACCTGTTATTATTAATCAGAAATGATACAACTTTTCCTTATTTCACTTTCCACATGAACTATTTTTTTGTGTCCCATTATTAATTTTCACGATCCTTTCTCCAACGGTTCAAAATATTTATTTACCAGAAAATTTACTTGACAATTCTTTAATAGTGGAATACAATTTCTTTTTACTCTTTATTTTTATAGTAAGTGTATTGTCGGTATGATTTAATAAATTCTCAAGTCTGAGTACTTTATTAAAAAATTTCACAAAAAAACCTTTAAAGGAGTGGCAAATATGACTGTTTCACGTGTTTGGTTAGTAATAGTTATTATTATGATTGTGTTGGGAAGTAGTCCTGTCTTTGGGTCAACAACTTTGGCATCAGGGACAACTATTTCTACAAGTGCGACTTGGAATTTAGCGGGAAGTCCATATATTATAACGGGTCCATTGTATATTGCATCAGCGTCATCACCGATTTTAACGATTCAATCGGGTGTTACTGTACAATTTAATAGTGGCGCTTATTTTCAGGTAGGGAATGGAAATCCGGGTGGAGTTATAGCAGTAGGAGCTTCTGGCAGTCCGGTAGTTTTCACAGGGACAACTCCTTCTCCCGGACAGTGGGCAATCTTTTTTAATAGTCAGACGATCTCGACAGCGGCGCTGTTCGACAATTGTCTTATGCAATACGGTGGAGAAGCGGGTGCCTATACCCTCTATGCGAATAGCGGGTCTCTGGACGTGAGACATACCTTGATTGAAAATGGTGCCGGAGATGCTATTTATGCCGCTGGGACTCTCCCACTATTTAGTATTACTAGTTGCACGGTTCAAAATTATACCGGGAATGGAGTAAATGCGAGTGCCGCTAATCCAACGATTACCAATTGTTTATTTCAAGGCTTGGGAGCATATGGGATTTATTTGGCTGCGGGTACCGGGAATATTACCAATTGTACTCTTTCCAATATAACTAGTTACGGGATTTTCAGTGGTATAGCAACAATATCGAATTGTTCGATTAACAATACTGGGAACTATCCCTTATCTCTGGACGCCTCTGTGATTTCCAGCTTGACCACGGTGACCTTGACAAATATCACTACCAAGCCGGGGATTGAAGTACGCGGGGGAACGGTATTAAATTCTGGCACTTGGCTCAACTTTAACAATATGCCTTATGTTATTACAAATGCTTTTTTTGTGGATGGAGTGAATGCACCTATCTTAACCTTCCTTTCCGGACAGACCATCACATTTGCCAACGGACAATATATCCAGGTAGGGAATGGAAATCCGGGGGGATTAATAGCCGCAGCAAATCCCGGTAACTCGATTGTCTTTACCGGAAATACCAAGAGTCCCGGACAGTGGGCAATCTTTTTTAATAGTCAAACCATCTCGACAGCAGCGCTGTTTGACAATTGTCTTATGCAATATGGGGGAGAAGCGGGTGCCTATACCTTGTATGCGAACAGCGGGTCACTGGATGTAAGACATACCTTGATACAGAATGGGAATGGGGATGCGATTTATGCCAGTGGTACGTTGCCATTATTCAATATCAGCAGTTGCACGGTTCAAAATTATACCGGGAATGGAGTAAATGCGAGTGCCGCTAATCCAACGATTACCAACTGTTTATTTCAGAGCCTGGGTGGAAATGGAATTTATTTGGCATCGGGTACTGGGAATATTACCAATTGTACGCTTTCCAATATAACTAGTTATGGGATTTTCAGTGGTATTGCAACAATAACAAATTGTACGATTAGCAATACAGGGAACTATCCTTTATCCCTGGATGCTTCTGTGATTTCCAGCTTGACCACGGTGACCTTGACGAATATTACTACCAAGCCGGGGATTGAGATACGCGGAGGGACAGTTGCCAATACCGGCACGTGGCTAGACTTTAACAATATGCCTTATGTTATTACGAATTCATTTAATGTGGATGGAGTAAATGCTCCTATCTTAACCTTCCTTTCCGGACAGACAATCACATTTGCCTCAGGACAAAATATTGATGTTGGAAATGGTGGGGCAGGTGGAATCATAGCGGTAGGAAACCCGGGGAATCCCATCATATTTACCGGAAACACCAAGAGTCCCGGACAATGGGCAATATTTTTGTATGGAGGAACGAGTACAGCCTTATTCGATAATTGTGTTATGGAATATGGTGGATACGCCAATCAATATTGCCTTTATGTAAGTAATGGATCATTAGATTTACGTCATACGATAATGCGCAATGGCAGCGGGGATGCAATTATAGCCGGTGGAACTATTCCTTTACTTAGTGTCAGTAGTTGCACTATCCAGAATTTCACGGGATATGGGATTGATGGTCCTGCAGAAAATCCTATAGTTACCAATTGTGTTTTTCAAAATATTGGAAATGAAGGTGTTTATGCCACCTTACCAACGGTACAGAATTGTACATTCTCCAATATCAGCAGTTATCCAATCAGTTGTCTACCCAATGCTGTTGTTAATTTGAGCAATAATAGTTTTTCACAATTGCTTAAATCAGGATTTGAAATTCGGTCAGGGACTTTGTCAACGACAGCTACATGGGCTAACCAAAGTATTCCCTATGTGATCAATGGAACGGTTCAGATTTATCAAAGTAGCGGAAGCTGTACATTGACTTTGAGTCCCGGTGTGGTTATGAAATTTGACCCCAGTTCGTATTTGTATATCGGAGGAGGTTACAATACTTATCAGGGTGGATTAATAGCGCAAGGCTCCGGTAACACACCTATTTATTTCACTTCGGTGAAAGATGATTCCGTGGGCGGGGATTCCAATGGAGACGGAGGGGCGACAGTTCCGTTACCCGGAGATTGGGGATGTTTAATATTTAATAGCGGAACAACACCAAGCACAATTCTGGATTATTGTATTATTGAATATGGCGGACAAACGTATGCTGCGAATATTTATTGTACTGGTGGACAGCCATTAATTCGCCGATGCCAAATCATCAATTCATCCGGGAGTGGTATTTATTCCAGTAATGGAAATGCCTATATTCAAAGCAACTCTATAACAAATAATCAAACCAATGGTATTAAGTTTGATGGAAGTATCCTTCCCTCAGCTATGGAATATAATAATCTCACGAATAACCCGATTGGGTTTTACGCGGATGCCGGTGTCGTGGGAATCTTGCGAGATAACAATATATCAGGAAATAGCAATTCAGGTGGTCAAAATATTATTACAACCAAGATCGTAGATGCCAAACTGAATTGGTGGGGAGATACCTCTGGACCTTATGATGGTTCAACCATTGGATTATACAATCCCACAGGATTGGGAAATGCCGTCACGGATTATATTGATTACTCCGATTGGTTAAGCAGTAATCCCTTAGCAGCACAGCCATTACCAGCAGTAAAATTATTGGCAGGGGAGATTATTTCAGATGTATTGGATTTGAAAAAGTATTCCATTGATTCCGTTGCCTCTTGGACAGACCAACCGGATCCCTTTTTAGATCAATCCCGATTGACGATTAATCTCGATAATACGGTGGATTATACTACTACCCGAACACCCGGATTTGTTGGTGAGGACACTATATTATTTGTTGCCAATTCCTTTAGTACGACAACTTCAATCACCAAATATTCCACCTATCGCATCAATAAATTACCCAAGATAGGATTAAATATCGGTTCCTCCTATAAAATTAATATTGCCGGATATACCAATAGTCTTGCAACATCAGCAGGAGTTATTGCCCAGTCGTATGGGAATAATCAATCCATCTCGGTGTCCGACCCAACACATATATCAGCATCCTGGTTGAATGACAGTATCTTACAGGTTCAAGCCTTGAGTGGATTTACCAGCGGACCTGTGAGTGTCTATGTAATCGCCTCCCCCAATTCCGGGTCTCCATTTGGGAGTGATTTGGATAAAGAACAAATACTGGTTTATCCAAACTTGTTGGCGCATAGCACTTTTAGCACTGCTAATGATACAACTTCATGGTCTCCCTTGGAAATGGCTCCGGGAAGATCTGTTCTTGCGGCGCAAAGCTGGGTGAGTACCTATACCGACATTGCCGGGACACAAGCCACAGGAGTCTGGCAATTTAATTTCCCGGACGCTAGCTCAGGCGTGAAATCTACGCCGACGATTGCCAATTGGATACATGTAACAGCCGGTCAGTGGTATATCCTGCGAATGAGGATTGTCGACGATACTCCGAACAATACGGACCAATCGTTGTTATTTGGATATACGAATTACCCTGGCGGGGGTGTACAAACGGATATTGCGGCGAATATATTATTTGGGATTCCCACGGTATGGACCTGGCAGGAAACTCCTATGTTGGTTCATGGGACTTCGTCGACAGGTTATCCGCAGTTCCAAATTAAAGCGAATAGTGCCGGAAATGTGTATGTGGATGAGATTCAAATAATAAATGCGGCACCGGCTTTGGTAAATGCCCGTAGCAATACCCGGATATTTTATCCCTATGGGGTGTTTGATTTGGCTACAGAGACTACTGGGTGGGGTCAGGAGCTCTATGCGGGTTCGGGAAGTGCTCCTACAGTTTCCGTATCGAATATTTCCTTGGAATTGAATTTTTCCGGAGCATCGTCCGGCAGTTTTGGCCAAAAAGGGATTAAATGGACGGCGAATAACGGAGTTCAAGGGCCGGGGAATGCCTATACTTATCCCGTGACAGTAGGGAAACAGGTGGGTGTGCGAGCAACCTTGAGTATCGTTTCAGGGTCATTTGATTCCTTGGGGATTGTCTTGGTAGCGGCGTATGGAGTGCAATCGAATGGACAGCAAGCCATTGCCTTGGCACCCAGCGATTTGGTAGCGGCGGCTGGAGTTGGCATTCTCACTCCCGGATTATATCAGACGGTGGGAGCTGGAATAAGTCCCTATTATCAATTCCAATTTGGTGTTCGTTCCGATGTTCCAGGCGTCTTAGCCATCAGTGGAGTGGATTTTGATCATGACCAGGACGACCCCAACTTTGGGGACGCTGCGCTATTCCCGTAATTTCATTCATTATTGTTACTACTCTCTCAAGGCAGGTGATGAATATTTATCACCTGCCTTTTTATTTGAATCGTAAGACAAAATGACAATAGATAATTAATGTGCTAGAATCCTTGAAAAGATTGAGAAGAAAGACTCATGTAAATATTTTGAATCCTAATGCATAGAAAGTTTTTTGAGGGCGAGATATGACAAAAAAACAATTTTATCTATTTCTAATTTTATCTATCATATCTATTTCGATTGGATGGGGTCAAGGAACCTATTATGACAATATTTCCACCTCCAGCCCCACCTTTATTTCTGATTTGCAAACCTTAATCCGCAGTCCGTATAACCGAATAACCTACGGCGATTATCAAAATACGATGATTCCGTATTATGAATCCTATCAGATCAGCAGTACCCAAAGGGCTGTCCAATGTGTGTATTCCAGTTATATTTATACCTATACCCCACCCTTTGCTTGGGGGAGCATCATGAGTCGGGAACATACTTGGTGTCAAAGTTGGATGCCCGACGGAGCACCCACGAGCGCGGACAATTATTCCGACCAGCATCATTTATTTCCGGTCAATCAACCTAACGCGAACGATACCCGGAGTAATCATCCCCTGGGTAAAGTGGTTAATATCACCAAAACATTTATGGATTGTAAATTGGGAACGGATTCGTCCGGCATCACCGTGTTTGAACCCCGTGACCGGCAAAAAGGGGATTCTGCCAGAGCCTTGCTGTATATGTCAGTCCGATATAACGGGGTGAACGGGTATGACTGGACATTCACCGCATTGAGTACATATTTGGTGACTCATTCGGAAGGGCCGGAAAGCGTAGAGCAATTAATCCAATGGCATAAACAAGACCCTCCTGATAAATGGGAAGTGGACAGAAATACGTATGTACAATCTACACAATTAAATCGCAATCCTTTTGTAGACCATCCGGAATATGTTAATTATATTAATTTTTGGAATTTGAGCGCGTTAAATCCCGTGTTTGCGGCGGAACCCAGTAATTCCGTAACCAACTTTGGTGCGGGTGCGGTTACTAATAATTCCATTCAATTGACCTGGACCAACGCGACCGGTTCCCAACTCCCATCCGGTTATCTCTTGATAGGATACAATTTTAACGATTATATTATTCCAATGGATGGAGTAACCTATTCGGATAGCAGCAATCTTTCCACAGGGACGACCTTAATTAATATTTCCTATCCTACCACCAGTTATACCTTTACCGGACTTAATCCCGGTTCGCCTTATTACTTCCGGGTTTATTCCTATAACGGGACAAATACCACGATTAATTATTTGATTACCGGAACAATCCCCTCCGCTGTGGTCACCACCAGTATCGGGACACTGGCAACCGAACCTACAAATTACGCGACGAATTTCAGCATCTATTCTGTGTCCAACTCTTCCCTCTCGTTAAGTTGGACGGATGCGGCGGCAGGCGCTCAAGCCCCTTCCGGGTATCTTTTACTGGCTAACAATAACGATTTATTTACAGACCCCATAGATGGACTTACTTATTCAGACAACTCCAATCTGGCAAATGGGAATGCCGTAATTAATATTTCCTATCCATCCTCTGGCGCTTTTACCTTTTCGGGATTATCTTCCAACACCAATTATTATTTCAAGCTCTATTCCTATAACGGGCTCACGACTCAGACAAATTATAAAACCGATGGAATAGTACCTTATACATTTGGGATCACTCAATTATCACCGAATGTACTAACCTTTGACCCGACTAATATTACAGTATCCTATGCCACAGGAAATGCTCAAATTGTCTACTTGGGAGACCCGAATCCGACGCAACATGGGTTTGTCTGGGATACCAATTCAGGGCCAACGGTTGGTTTAATAACCCAAACTCAGGATGGGCCTGTCTCCACTGTCGGGGTGTTTACCAGTTCAATCACTGGCTTGTCTCCCCAAACCCTTTATTATCTTCGGGCCTATGCCATCAATACCGTCGGCACCAGTTATGGGAATGAAGTCAATTTCTACACCTTGGCCAATGAACCGGTAAACCATGTATCCTCATTTATCGCCACAGCTATTTCCCAATCCCAGATTAATCTCTCGTGGACAACCACGGCTTCCAGCGGTTATCTTATTCTTCAAAAAACTGTTTCCAGTCCGACAGTAACACCTACCGACGGTAATTCGTATGGTGTGGGGGATAGCATCGGAGATGCCCAGGTCGCGGCGGTGATTACCAATGGGAGTACTTCGACTCAATCCATTATAGGTCTGATTTCCGAAACGCTTTATTATTTTTCTATAATGCCGTTTAACTATGACGGCACTAATCCTGATACCTATAATTACCTAACGACAGCGGTCATTCCCACTTCTTATGCCACTACGTTATCCCTTCCCGTCATCGTAAATGAATTTTCTCAAGGGGCATCTGGTGCTAAAGAATGGGTAGAACTCTTGGTAACCCAAAATAATTTTAATTTGCAGGGTTATAAAATGACGGACGGCAATGGTTCCTTATCCATCACTCTTTCCGGGAGCGGATTTACTACCATGCAAGCAGGCTCTTTGATTGTTTTATACAATGGGGGAGATGTAGACGCTGGAATAACGCCAGATTTAACTTATAACGGTACTTCCGACTGGACTTTACAAATCTCTTCTCTCAACAATAGTGGAACTTATGCGCTTACCAGAACTACTGGATGGACTAATACAACCGGTGCGTTTGGTAACACTACGAATACCGATGGGCCACAATTGTATGATGCCTTTAACAACCAAGTCTTCTTATTCCCGTCATCGGCTTATCCGGGTGCCGCACAATATTCCGCCTATACGGGTAATACGGTTTCAGGTGCTACGATTGGTTCCAATTGGGTCAAAGGTACCGATTCTTCGGGTTCCACTCCCGCTCTCCCCAATGGCGGAGCTAATACAACTTGGATAAATTCTCTACGGGGATTAACTCCGGTGGAATTGTGGGAACTTGAAGCAACGAAATCTGAAAATAATTTCTATAATTAAAAAACTATAAATAATTTATTTTGAAAGCATCAGGAATAGTATTCTTTACTATTCCTGACGCTTTTTTTATTACGTTATCGAGGGTGTAGTTGGAGGTGGCGTTGGAGGATTTGGCGGAACCGGTGAGGGTGTAGGGGGAATTGTAGGTACATGCGGACCATTGGCCTTCCCAAATTTTGTCATAATTACAGCACCAAACCCCGCGGTTACTAAAACAAACGCAACAATAAAACCTAGGAATGGAATTAATCTCACCAGTCCTATAACAACAACTCCAAGAACAACCAGGGCAACAATGGATTTGATATTCCAGTTAAAAGAATGATTGATTTTGGTTCCCAGCAGTAATCCAATAGCCGTGTGTCCTACCAACCAGGCAATAATCACGAGGACTATCCACACGGGAATTAATGGAATACCGATACAAGTAAACAAGAGCAACAGGCCTATCGGTATTGTCAATATCAACCCCAGACATCCTATTCCAAAAGATTGTCCGGGGGTATCATTGATAGTATTAGCAATACGTTGAATACGGTCGGGTACCAATACCGCAATTAATATCGCAAGACATATAAATAAAACCAAGGACATCAATCCAAGAATTGCAACCAAGGGAAACAAACCAAACCCTCGAATTAAGTTATGGTTATGTGTATAGGATCTCCCAAACAAATTACCAAAATTCGGATGAAATCCTGAGGCAACAGAAACCCTTTGACCTTTAACAATGGCACTCGGATCGATATCCTCACTTCCCCCGACAGTGACCACGTCCCCGTTGACCTGAGCGGTACTACTGAGCGTGACGGTACCACCGATAGAGACCACATCACCCGTAACTCGTCCGTCCACGGTAATATTTCCTCCAATGGATACCGCATCCCCATCTACAGATTCGTTGGTATGTATATAAATACTCTGGCCTATTTGTACCCTATCTCGTTGGTGATTCGTATAGCTGGCTTCATCACGAATATTTCCAGGTTTCACACCATAACTTAATTCGACAGGTCCTTCATAAATCCCGCCTTTGCCACGAATATCGCACACCCGCACTGCCAACACATTTTCTTTACTGGCTTTTATTTTTTGTGGGGGAATGGCATAGAGCCGATTTTCATTATAGGAAGTATAAGGTATATTATTTTCACCTTCATTTTCCTCCCCAATATGTCCCACCAATTCACCATTCCAATAAGTCCAATCCAGATCGTCTACTTTACCCAATTGCAGAAAAACTGTATTATTTGTCCAAGTCGCAGGTATTTTGATAGTCTTCCGATACCAGGCATAGCCGCTATAAGGATTGTTAAAATCATCCCTCGTCCAGTTTGGATTATTGGTTGTAATTCCCTGGTCTTCCCAGTAGGAGGGCACATTAATTTCTTTCCATTTGGAATCATTAAACTTTGCTTCATTCCATTTTTTGTTCAAGCCATTGTTTTCCGGATCAATCTGGAATTTCCATTTTCCTTCCAAAGACAACGAATCTTTATTTCCCGAAAGAGCCGGGGATTGGGGTGTTGCAGGTGTTATAGTTGTCGCCAGCGCAGTCGATTGAGTAGATATCGCGGGCGCAACTTGTTTGGCATTGACTTGCAAGAGAATCGCAAAAAATAACACGATTCCCATGACCAACCAGAGTTTTATATCGAAATGTTGTTTATTCATAATTTTCTCCTTTTCTGTTATGCGAATAATAGATTGTTTGATTTTTGTTTACGTACGTACCAGTACATTGTTCCAGCTAGAATTAATATGATTTCAATCATCCAAATATTCCAGAGAGTGGGTAAACTATATTTTATAAATAAATCTGCGACAATCCATAATTCCGAAGCCCATTCACATATTTTTATCAATCCAGTGGTCATAAAAATTAGGGTATTGGAGAGTTTTTCTGTCCAGTGAATAGTCGCCCAGTCACTCCCTTCGTATAATAAATAAAGATAATACCCGCTTCCGCCAATCAAAATGGACCCTAGCGCATAAGCGAATCCAAGTTCCGGAATCCAATGTCGCAGCATATCCCATAATGTAACGGGAGAAGATTGTGTCTGCACCCGGTTCATGACTTGAGATGTAAAATCTACGGGCGGGTCGAGTTCGGGAATGGATTGTAATGCGGAAACCAATTCGTTGAGTTCCTTCAATTCATTGGCACAAACAACGCACTTCGTGAGATGGGACTGAATTTCGTTCTTCTCGGATGAAGTCACTAGACCTTCCAGAAAATCCTGTAACTTGCTTTTGATTTCCTCATGCGTCATGAGGCAAACTCCTTTAATTTGTCTTTCATTATGTTGCGCGCACGGTATAAATTCGTCTTGACCGTACCGAGGGGCATACGCAATATTTGCGCGATTTCTTCCAATTGCAATTCTTCGATATGCCGCAAGACAATAACTGTTTTATAGGGTTCCGGTAAACTTTGAATCATTTGCTCAATCCGTTCCCCTTTTTGTTTTTCTATTAGTAGAGTTCGTGCGTTGGGGGAAGGATCTGCCCATTCTCTTTGCAGGCTGTCTCCCGAATCATCTTCGATTTCCTGATTCATGGAAATCTGGGGATGTCGCGATTTTTTCCTCAATTGGTCAATGCTCAGATTTTGGGCAATCCGGAATAGCCAGGATTTAAAAGAATATTGCGGATTAAAACTTTGTAATGATTGATACGCTTTCACGAAAGCCTCCTGGGCAATGTCTTGGGCATCTTCAGCATTTCCCGATAAGCGATAAGCAAGGTTATAGATGGGTTTTTGATAACGATTGACCAGTATTTCATAGGAGTTGGACTCTCCAGACAAGCATTGCTTGATAATATCTGTATCATTTAACTCCACTCCATTCGTTTCAATCTGCATTGTCTCATTCCAATCCATACTACGTTTATCTGGTGATAATAGTTTCACTTTTTTAAAAAAACGTCAAGAACTGCCAGAATATACTACCTGTGGCAACTTTATATACTCTATATTGAGGGAATCTTATGTATATATATATATAACCTTATGTATATATAACTGCTTTATTGATTTATACGGAGACTACGTAAGATACCAGAGATCAAAATCAAGATAACAGCAAAACATTGAAAAATCCCAGAAAAAATATGATATTTCATAAATTTGGGATAGCAAAGATACCAACATAGTTCAATGAGAGTTAGTACGGCGTTGAAAGGGAGACAATAGGGAGTTAAATAGACCCATAATCGGAACGGTTACTACTTTAAAATTATTTTAAAATAGAAAAACTTGACAACAAGAAAAAAATGGTATAAATTAATTATTGAGGTTTTTTAATCCCCAAAAATAAGAGTAAAACTGTTTTAACCCATGAAAGGGAGGAGTCCGTGTATGTACAGCAATAACTATTTTTGTTGGAGATTTATTGACCGTTTTCTTGTGAAAATGTGTCTGTTGTTTTTGTTTGTTTTTACGATTCAAAGTGCGAGGTTGTTCGCTTGGGATACGATTAATGGGGTGGCGATATGTACCGCCAGTGGAAATCAAATGTATCCTCAGTTGGTTGGGGATGGTGCTCAAGGCGCGATTATTACGTGGCAGGATGCACGCGGATCGAATGATGATATTTACGCGCAACGGGTGGATCTCAATGGAAACAATCTTTGGACATTAAACGGGAATGCGATTTGTACAGTGGGTGGAAACCAGACTGTACCGCAGTTAGTCTCCGATGGAAGTGGTGGAGCCATTATTGTTTGGCAGGATGACAGGGGATCGAGTAACGATATTTATGCCCAAAGAGTAGATGGAAACGGTTCGACATTATGGACACTCAATGGAGTTGCTATCTGTACCGCTAGTGGAAATCAGACGGTTCCACAAATTGCCACAGACGGGTCAGGGGGAGCCATTATTACCTGGCAGGACGCCCGGGGTACTAATGATATTTATGCCCAACGAGTAGACGGTAATGGCAATACTTTATGGACTGTAAATGGAGTGGCTATTTGTACAGCTGCTTCAAATCAAACTATTCCTCAGATTATTGCCGATGGAAACGGCGGAGCGATTATTGCTTGGCAGGATACTCGAAATGGAGCTACTAATAGTGATATTTATGCTCAAGATGTGAATGGAAATGGTGCGACATTATGGACTCTCAATGGTGTGGCTATTTGTACCGCCAGTGGTAACCAGACGGTGGTTCAATTGGTATCCAATGGAGCCAATGGGGCGGTTCTCACCTGGCAAGACTCTCGAAATGCAGGCACTAACAATGATATTTACGCACAACAAATAGATAATACTGGAACCGTTCTTTGGACAATAAATGGAGTCGCTATTTGTACGGCTACAGGAGCTCAAGATGTACCGGAGATTTGTACGGATGGGTTGGGCGGAGCCATCATTTCTTGGGAAGATAGTCGGAATGCAGCAAACTCAGTTGATTTATACGCTCAAAGAGTCAATTCTGCAGGAAGTACATTATGGACAGTCAATGGCAACGTCGTAGTGAGTACAACAGGTCTTCAGCATGAACATAAATCAGCTCCTAACGGATCGAATGGAGCAACCTTTGTGTGGGATGATCACCGGGTTACCGGACAAGAATGGATTTATTGCCAGAGTTTTGACAGTACCGGATTTGCCTCTTGTGGTGACAATGGAATATCTATTTCAACAGTCGGCGCCCATGATAATGCTCAAATTATTGATACAGGTAATGGTAATGCTATTTTTGTATGGGATGACCAGCGTTCAGGAAACCATGACATTTACGCGCAGTCTTTTTATAACCCCTGTCAAATTACACCTCCAGCACCCAATGCTGGCTTCTATGGCAGTCCAACCAGTGGGTATGGGGTATTAACCGTCAATTTCGTAGATACCTCAGCGAATGCGCCAACTTCATGGGCGTGGGACTTTGGTGACGGAAATACAGATACGACTCAAAATCCAACACATATATATGGTACAGTATCAGCACCAACTTCATATAGTGTGCAGTTAATAGCCAGTAATTCTTTTGGAACAACGACCGCCATTTATGTCAATTATATTTATGTGACAGAGCCTGCACCGGGTCAAAACGGAACGGGATTAGGTTTCTATGGAACCCCGACCAGTGGATATGGACCGTTGACCGTGAATTTCCAGGATACGACAGGCGGTAATCCGACCTCTTGGTCATGGGATTTTGGTGATGGTGGAACAGATACAACCAATAATCCTGCTCCATCATATCAATATGCCGCGGTAGCAACACCAACAACCTATACAGTCACATTGGTTGTTAGTAACGCCTATGGCAGTACGACGATTATTAATACCAATTACATATATATTACCGAACCGGCTCCAGGTGGAAATGGGACCGGATTAGGATTTACGGGTTCACCCACCACTGGTATTGGTCCATTAACTGTGAATTTCCAGGATACCACAGGCGGTAGTCCAACCTCGTGGTCATGGGATTTTGGTGATGGTGGAACGGATACAACCAATAACCCTGCTCCTTCATATCAATATGCCGCGGTAACGACACCGACATCCTATACAGTTACCCTGATAGTTGGAAACACTTTTGGTTCTAATACCATCAGCTATCCTAATTACATTACTGTGACCGAGCCAGTACCGGGAGGAAATGGTACCGGATTAGGATTTACAGGTTCACCCACTAGTGGTATTGGTCCATTAAATGTAAATTTCCAGGATACCACAGGTGGAGCCCCAACTTCATGGGCTTGGGACTTTGGTGATGGTGGAATGGATACGACCAATAATCCTTCACCTTCCCATCAATATGCGCCTGTAGTTGCACCAACCTTTTATACTGTGACGTTGATCCTAGGTAATGCATATGGGACAACCACGGTAAGCTATGTGAACTATATCTATGTAACAGAGCCGGATACTCTTAGCGCAGGATTTTACGGAACACCGACAGCAGGTTCTACACCGTTTAATGTGACTTTTGTAGATACTTCTGCTAACAATCCAACCAGTTGGTTATGGAATTTCGGAGACGGTAATACAGATACTACCCAAAATCCCGTTCATACGTATGGAACAGTGGGTGCGCCGACTACCTATACGGTTCAACTGATTGTGAGCAATGTTTTTGGCAGCAGTACCGCGATATACAACAATTATATTTATGCGATTCCACCGACCTTGCCGATAGCTGGATTCTATGGAAATCCAACAGCGGGTTCCAGTCCATTCAATGTGAGTTTTGTGGATACTTCGGCGAATTATCCCGTTACATGGAATTGGGATTTCGGGGATGGGAATACGGATACGACCCAGAACCCCGTGCACACCTATGGGGTAGTAAGTGCGCCGACGACTTATACGGTGCAATTACTAGTGACCAACAGTACGGGGAGCAGCACATCCGTACGTGTTAATTATATTTATGCGATACCACCAACCGCACCGGTATCTGGATTCTATGGGAGTCCGACGGCAGGGGCTACACAGTTCAATGTGAATTTTATAGATACATCAGCAAACTATCCGGTCACTTGGTTCTGGGATTTCGGTGACGGGAATACCGATACGACGCAGAATCCGACTCATACCTATGGTACGGTTTCGGCGTCTACGGCTTACACAGTGGAACTGATCGTGGTGAACAGTTCTGGGACCAGCACAACGATACAAACAGATTATATCTATGCGATACCGCCGACACCGCCGATAGCCGGATTCTATGCAAGTCCGTCTAGTGGATACGGTGCTTTAACGGTGAATTTCACAGATACGTCAGCGAATTATCCCGTTACATGGAATTGGGATTTTGGTGACGGAAATACAGATACCACCCAAAATCCAAACCATGTCTATAGTGCAGTTGCGGCACCCACGACATATATCGTTCAATTAATTGTCACTAATAGTGATGGGACAAGTACCACATCCAATAATATATTTGTGACGGAACCTGCACCCGGGGGAAATGGTAGTGGTCTTGGATTTTATGGCACACCTACTTCCGGTTATGGACCCTTGGAAGTGTTCTTCACTGATACAACCGGTGGAAATCCAACTTCATGGGCATGGGACTTCGGTGACGGTAGTACTGATACTGTAGATCAGAATCCATCCCATCTTTATGGGTTTGTATCCGCACCAACTACTTATACTGTGCAATTGATCTTAAGTAATGCCTATGGTACCAGCACAGCGACTCAAATCAATTATATATCTGTCACCGAACCACCACCGGGAGCTAATTTCAGTGGAAATCCGACCAGTGGATATGGTGCCTTGACGGTGAATTTCACCGATGAATCGGTTCCTCTAGTTCACGGGAATTCAGAAGTTAGCCCGACCTTGCCGACGAGTTGGTCATGGAGTTTTGGGGATGGCGGAACCAGCACAACCGAGAACCCACAATATATCTATAGCGTGGTAGGAAACCCGACCAGTTATACGGTTCAATTAATCACAGGCAATGCCTTTGGAAACAATACTGCCACCCAGACGAATTATATTTCAGTGACTGAGCCCGGTCCAGTGGCTGGGTTTGGCGCCTCACCATTAAGCGGGTATGGTCCATTAACGACACAATTTAACGACCAGTCCTCGAGCTTGTACGGGAATGGTATATGGTCATGGAACTTTGGCGATGGGAACACTGGCAGTGGGGCAACAACCACTCATGTGTATGCCACCGTGTCTGTTCCGACAAGTTACACCGTAGTGATGACAATAACCAATCCATTTGGCAGCAGCAGTGCAGTTCAAAGCAATGCAATTTCTGTAACGGAACCTGCGCCTGGAGGCAATGGGACGGGTTTAGGCTTTACGGGTAGTCCGACGAGTGGCTATGGCGCCTTGACGGTCTACTTCACGGATACGACGGGTGGTAATCCGACATCGTGGAGTTGGAATTTTGGAGACGGGAATACGGGTAGTGGATTGAGCACGAGTCATGTGTATCAGACAGTGAGCGCGCCGACGTCTTACACGGTCACCCTGATTCTGAGTAATACCTTTGGGACGGCAACCGTCACATATATCAACTATATTACTGTGGCTGAACCAGCACCTGTAGCAGGATTCTATGCGAATCCGACGAGCGGTTCAGGTCCGTTGACCGTGAATTTCACAGATACCTCGGCAAATAATCCGACGAGTTGGAGTTGGGATTTTGGGGACGGTGGCACCAGTACCAGCGAGAACCCGACGCATGCGTATTCTTCAGTGACAGGAAATATCTCATATACGGTGACGTTAATCGCCAGCAACGTTTTCGGGACGAGCACGGCGATTCAATCCAATTTAATTACTGTTTTGGTGCCTCCACCGCCATATGAGACGCAGTTACCGGACTTGAAATTATTCCCTGGACAATCGCTTCCGTTGGCGTTTGATATCAATGATTTCATTACGCCAGGATCAGCGAATAGCTATTCAGTGATTACGAATTTCCTAGAGTTGACATCTTTGAGTAACAGTACGGTGAACGAATTAAGTTACGGTAGTCCGACAGTAGGATTAAATGCCTATGGAGCGTCCAATGGGTTGAGTACCAATACGGTAACGAACCTGGTGAAATATTCGACCTACAAGATACAGGAGTTACCGAAGATTGGATTAAATCCAGGTGAGTCGTATGTGATCAATGTAGCGAATTATACCTTGAGTGACGGGGCATCGTTACCGCCGCCGTCGTTTGGGAATCCGAGTTCGATTACAGTGAGTGACTTTACCCGGGTCACGGCATACTGGAGTGGGGATACGGCAGTAGTAGTCACCTCTTTGAGTCCCTTCTTTGGGGAAGTGGATGTGGATGTGATAGCGGCGCCGGTAGCGGCCCCGCCGTATGGCGTGGATATAGACAAGGAACGGATTGCGGTATTTACCAATTTGTTATCGAACGGGACATTCAGCACAGCAAATGACACGACCAACTATGGGTTGGAAGTAGCACCTGGCCGACCTAACTTGGCGACGCATTCGTGGATATCGAGTTATACGGATTTGGCGGGGACTCAAGCGGATGGAGTGTGGAAATTTACCTTTAATGATGCCTCCAGCGGAGTGAAAGTAACGCCATTCCCGTATAATTGGCTATCGGTATACACGACGCAAGGCGCCTGGTATATCGCGCGGATGCATGTAGTATCGGATACGCCGAACAACACACACACGACGTTATTATTCTCCTTTAGCAATTTAATAAATGTCGGGGTAGGAACGAATGTTGGGGCGAATGTATTATTCGGGACACCGACGACGTGGACCTGGTTGGAAGCTCCCTTCCTACTGCATGTTGCGAGTACGTCGGCGTTTCCGCAGTTTGAGTTGAAGGCGGGCGGAGCGGGTTCGATTTATGTAGACGAGTTGCAATTTATCAAAGCGACCCCGACGTTGATAGATGCGAACCGGGCCAGTACGCGGTACAAGTATATTCATGGAGAATTTAATCAAGCGTCAGACACGGCGGATTGGGGACAGGAAGTGTATTTAGGTTCTTCCGGTGCGCCGGTATTTTCGGTGAGCAGTGGATATTTACGGGTAGATTTTTCCGGGGCAACTTCGGGGAGCGGTCAGAAAGGGTTTAAATGGACGGCCAGTACAACCGGTAGCGGAAATGGGCTTGTGACACCGGAGGCGACTCCCGGCAGACAGATTGGGGCACAGTTGACCTTGACCAAGGAGACAGGGAGTTTCGATTCCTTATTGTTGGTGGTATTAACGGCGATAGGGGTACAGAGCAGCGGTCAATATGGTTTTGGAGTACCGCCGAGCAATTTGGTAGCGGAGGCGGGAGTGGGTGCGTTGGCAGAAGGAGAGTATCGGACCGTAGGGACAGCCCTAAATGGATATTATCAATTCCAGTTTGGGTTGCGCAGTGATGAACCAGGCATCCTGGATGTCAGTAATGTGGATTTTGACCGGGATGTGAACGATCCTAATTACGGAGACTCTTCGCTCTATCCTTATCCTTAAATCTAGTAAACAGTGAATAGGATAATTAAGCGGGTGTGGAAATTTCCATACCCGCTTTTCTTTTACTGAACGTTGGCCGGAATATTCAATGTTTCATTAAAACTATCCTACCCACCCCTCCTTTAAAATGATAAAATATCTAATACCATGCGCTCCATCATTTTCATAGATTTAGATGAAACAATTATGCAGGGTCCTTTATCCTCTGGCGTGTTTCCGTTTGTTTTTAATGAATTTCGTAAATATCGCCCGGAATTAGATGATAAAACTCTTATCAATGAACTTATTAGTATTCTGGAATCCCGTTACGTGGATAAACGGGTAGACGCTTTCGATTGGGACGAATTAGTATATATGGTTGCCCTCAAATACAATATCCCCGTTCGTGTCTCCATTGAACAATTGATTAAGGAATACGCCAAGCCTCCCTATATTCGCGTGTATGAGCATGTAATTCCAACTCTGCAGGAATTGCGTGAAGACAAACAGCGAATTCTTGCCATAACCACCAACGGCTTCTGGAAATATCAAGAGCCAACGGTAAAAGCGTTGGGATTGCGTGATTATTTCGATTATATCCTGACACCCGATTTAATGAGTTGTATTAAGGGAGAAAAACGGTTCTACCAACATACCTTGGACGGAACCAAAGTGGGCATTACCATTGGTGATCGTTATGACGCTGATGTCGAATGGCCAAAAGATTTGGGGTTTCATGCTGTATGGATACCTGTCGAAATTCCGTCGGAAATAAACCCTGTCCAATCCCCCTTTGACCGTGCAAAATCTTTAAAAATACCTCCCCCGTTTCATCAACGGCCCGATGCGGTTGTTATGGGTTTTCATGAAATTTTATCTACGGTTAGAGAGATCGAAAGACGGGCCACTGGCGATGAATAATTTTTACTTGAGGTTTATTTTATTCGTGATATAATTTTTTAAGAGGTCACGAGGTAGATAAAAAGAGATTTAAAGAGGGTGCTATTGTGAAATCACATGGTTTTACTTTGACAGAAGTAGCAATATTATTGGTTATTGTTGCACTTCTTGTCGCTATCGCTGTGCCGAATTTTCGTTTAGCGACGATTAAATCCAAAGAAGCCTTGGCTCTGGGACAATTGAATGTTATTGCGCTGGCTCTAGAATCCTATTATATGGATTACCAGTCCTATCCTTTAACCGCCTATACCAATCCTGTTGTACCGACAGTGGCGGATGACGGCGGATCAAGCCATACCAGCTATTTCACCCTAAAACCATTAACCACTCCGATCGCTTATGTCACTCGGATTCCAGAAGATCCCTTCGCAGAAAAACCTATCCCCCCTACCTTTGATCAGGGATATGGGAGATATGGACATATCAATGCCGGGTTTGCCTATCGCAATACTCAGGGTTCAAATCGATTGACCTATCCCGCTTATCCGCAATATGGTCAGGAATGGCAATTAGCTTCCGTCGGTCCCAACGGACGGTATGATTCCTGGGGAACGACTCCCGATAATTTGGTCTTCTACGACCCAACCAATGGTATTCTTTCCAACGGCGATATTATTCGGATGCAACGAAGCAGCATACACAACTAATTGACAAGTTCGTCCACCTTTTTTTATTTATTCCAAAGTTCATTGGAAATTAATTCTTGAGATCCTTCGTTTGCTATGAAATACAGGTGTTTGGAAACCTTTTTTTGAAGATAGCCAAAGTCTGATTCGTTTTGTAAAATGACATACGTTTTTCCGGGTTGATTTAGTATAATAGCGATTTCATCCAGTGTGTCAATATAATCCACCGGGTATCCGGGTTTTAAATAAAATGAAATCGACCACCGGTTGGGGTGATACACTACCACATAATCATTTTTTTGAAGAAGGAGATTTAATTTTTGACAAAGAGCACGAGTGGAATGGTTTTCTGCGAATTTAGGTCCTATATTAAAAAGAGCGAGTTGAATAATTAATAAAATATTGCACAATGCAATCGTGACAAACGACCAGTATACCTTCTTCCATTTGACAAACACAAAAGGTAAAATCCCCATGAGAAGAAGTAAAATTCCTTCCGCATACATCGGTCCGCTGAAAACCATATGTACTTGCGGGTCAAATTTGACAAACTCCATTCCTAAAATTAACAGGAAAATTCCTGGGATACACAGAAAAACCATTAAGATTGTAAAAAGTATTTTTGAACAGGGTTCCGAAAATTCTCTATCCCAATAATTTGCGATGAGTAGTGCTACTGGCGCAATATATGGCAATAAATAGGTCGGTAATTTGGAACTGGACAAAGAAAAGAAAATAAATCCTACTGCAAACCAAACAAAGCAGAAAAATCGGGGTGCGTCTTCGAACCACGCAACCCCGCGGTCATTTAATTTTATCCTTTTTAGAGAAACCGGTAAAAACCAAATCCAGGGAAATAAACCGAGAACCGCTACTGGAATATAATAATACAAAGGGCCGGAACGTTGATGCGTGGTGGTCAAGAACCGCAATATGTTTTCTTTAATAAAAAAGAAATAAAGATAACCCGGAAGACGGTAATTCGCGAGTAAATACCAGGGTAGGGTTAAAATCAGAATAATTAGAATCCCCCAGCCTAATTGCATTTCTTTAATACGGGAAATCTGTTTTTGTTTCCAGAGATAGATGAATAAAATAATAGCGGGTAGGGCGATCCCCACGGGTCCTTTGGTTATCATGGCGCCACTGAAAGCAAGATAACTCAGATAATAATACAAGGGCTTTTTATATTGTAATCCAGTAAGAATCAACGTTATTCCAAGAGTGGTAAAAAAGGTCAGGGTCATATCCGTAATCACGAATCGTGCAGGTATGAAAAATCCCGGACTGGTTAACAAAATTAAACCTGCGAGAAATCCTGTACGTGGATTCCACAGGATGGTTCCCAGATAATAAACAGTGAATAGTGTTCCCAATCCCATGAGTGCCGGGACGAGTCGTGCAGAAAATTCACTGACACCAAATAATTTAAACGAGGTCGCCACCAGCCACATGAACAATGGCGGTTTGTCAGGATGCGGTTCGTTATTGAGATAGGGAATCACCCAATCATGTCGGTCAATCATCCCTCGTGCCATGATGGCGTATCGCGTTTCATCCCGATCCAATAACGGCATAGTTCCTAGACGGTAAAATAATATGATTCCACTAAATATCAATAACAGCCATAAATATGCACGATGAGGAGTATTTGAATTTTTCGTCAAATCCATATTTAATGATTATAGCAGGAGTAAATAAATAAGTGATTACATTATACACTAATGGTGCACTTCAAATTTGAATGCAGCATTTTTATTACCCAAAGTGGTTGGAATTTGGTATAAATATATAATATTGAATTTACGCTGGTTATACATTTTTTTAAAAAAGTGTAAGAAAATGCCTTCGAGATGACACTGCTATAGTAGAGAAATGTTTTAAAGTTTCCCGATTTTAGGCAGATTTAAAAGAAAAAAGGGGAATTTATAAAGTGTTGAAAAATAATGAGTTAACACTAAAAGTGTAGTAAAAATCGCTTGAGATGACACTGCTATAATGAGAGATAATACACGGGTACAGTCAGACCGACGGAAAATAAATGCAGAATTGGTAGAGAAAATTCTAGCAGGAAATAATGAAGCATTCACAGAGTTGGTTAAAGAACATTACGCGATTTTTTTCGCACTAGCATTACGGTATGTGCATGATATGGGTCGTGCCGAGGATATTGTACAGGATGGATTAATGACGATTCATAAAGAATTGGGAACCTTGCGGAATCCGGAACAGTTCAGTTCTTGGGCGTATACCATTATCCGTAGGAAATCCATTCGGGCTATTAAAAATATATCTCGTGAATCGAAGGTTATGATGCAATACGCTGAAAATGAAGAAATAAGGAAAATCCGCGAGAAATCAGAGGAAACGATAAATTTGTCTCATAAAAAAGAGACGATTATGAAAGGAATTTCACAACTTTCAAATAAATATCGGGAAGTTATGGTGCTGTATTATCTGGAGGAATTGGATTTTAAACAAATCAGCAAAAGACTTTTTTTAAGTCGGCGGGCGACGGATATCCGGTTATACCGGGCTAGAAAAAAGTTGAAGGAAATTTTGGGAGGAATCCTTTGATGACTAATTTTTTACTTCATTGGCGAAGAAAAAAGATGGTAGTGCTGTACTTGGCCGGAGGATTGTCCGCCCCCCGACGAAGGGCTTTTGAATTACATCTGGAACAATGCCCCCAATGCCGGGAATTGCTTGCAGAAGAAAAAAAATTCAATCAAGAAATTTATTCTACCAAAACATTGTTGGATTCGGCGTGGGGACGTACCCAAAATCGGCTGAAAGAGTTACCCCATTATGCTGGTTCATTTCATAGAGAGGAGCAACGGTCGAAATATCGAATATTGGAATGGCGATTCTGGGATTGGAAATTACCAACCAGTTTTGCCACGTCAATCGTTGCATTGATTATTTTAGTATTTTTGATATTTTATTATTCGTTTGTTCCGTTAACACCCTATAATGTGTCCAAGTCATTAGGAGAAGGGCTATGGGTGCAAACGCAGGGCGAGACCGGTTGGCAGAGATTAAAGATAAATGATGAGTTACAATCTGGCGACCGGATTCGCGCGGATAACTATGGTCAAGGATTAATCACCTTTGGAAAAGTTGGCCAGGTCTGGTTGAATCATTCCACGGAGATTAGAATATTAAATACCACCACCACCATTTTTGAAATAACACATGGTGAAGTTTATGTTGCACTGAATCATTATCACAGGTTATTTCAAGTAAAAACGCCACAAGGTCTGGTTCAAGTCTACGGAACTGAATTTCAAATTATGGTGGACACGACCGCGAGGAGTACCAAGGTGGCTTGTTTTGAGAACACGGTTTATTTTGACAATCCGCGGGGACGGGTGGTTCTTCCAATAGGGTATCAGACAATAAGCGCAGCAGAAAATCAACCCACCATCCCCAGTTTGGTGGACCTCGCTCAAATTGCTTATTGGAAAACACAATTTGATCAGTTAACTCGATTACCAGACAATGAACGAAAACAGTTGCATAAGTCTTTTGTTGAGCAAGGAGATTTATTATTTGATAATAAAAAGTATACGGACGCGCTGGAACATTATCAGGAGGCGATCTTTTTAGACCCCAATGATTATGTTCCATATTATGGAATAGGTAGGTCCTATCGTGAGTTAGGCCAGTTCGGGTTAGCTACAGCGACCTATTTACGAGTCCTTAGCTTAAAACCGGATGAATACGCCGTTATTTATCAATACAGTTTGTGTTTGTTGGAATTAAAACAGTATCAAGCGGCTCAGCAAATACTCCTTCACGCCATAAATAAACGGCCATTGAGCCATACGGAATGGGTTTATTTGGGCAATGCCTATCTCTTGGATCATCAAACAGATAAAGCGGAGCAGGCGTTTCGACAGGCCCAAAAATTGGGTGCTGAAACATTTCCGGAATGGGGGTCTCAGATTTACGGGGGATTGGCAGAAATTGCCCGCCAACGGGGTGATTATAAAACATCCCTTTATGAGATTACCAAAGCCCTTCAATCGCAAGCTGTCCCCAGTTTAGTGTATGCGGAAGCGGCTTGGATTTACCGGGATAAGGCTAACCCGGATGATGAAAAATCAGCATGGCAAAATTATCTTAAGATTGACCCGAAAGGTTGTTTTGCACAGGAAGCTAAAGATAGGCTTACTCAATTGAGTCCTTATTAGAGAATTAGCATACCAGCCTCTTTTTAAATTCTATACCTTGATTAGCTTACCAATACTGTTTTCATAACCTACTATTTATCAATAATTTATAAAAAAAGTATAAAAAATTAAAATTAAGTGTAATATTACCCTATCGGGATGTCTCTGTTATATTGTAAAAGGTTTATGAGATGATAACCTCCATCTTATAACCGCTGATCGCTGCACGATTAGCGAATGTTGGGGACGGACACCCTCCCCGTCCCCAACGTGATTTAAAACTTTCCTGTAAAAGCATATATTTTCTTTACTGTAGAGTTAGCACAATACCGAAAATATTGCTTAAATCCCCGTTATTGCATAGAATTCTTTCATGCAATTTAAACGCCTATCAATCCCTCTTCTTCTTTTGGGCATTATCTTTGTGGGTCTTGGATTACGTCTTTATTGTCTTACCAAAGATGATATCTGGTATGATGAGTCAGTTACCATTATGGAGGCAAAAATGACCTTGCCGGACATGGTTCGCTTTACCCTTGGTACCATAGATGTCACAAATTTCCCACCTGTTTATTTTATCTTAATGAAGGGTTGGATTGATTTGTTTGGAGATTCCCCTGCGGCGGTTCGGATGTCGTCGGTTCTTTTTGGAGTACTGACTATTGTGGCGATATTTGGTATCGGAAAGCTTTTGTTTAATGAAAAGTATGGGTTAGTAGTTGCTTTATTGATGGCGGTCTCTCCCTTTGATATTTATTATTCCCAGGAAACTAGAGCTTATGCTTTACAAGTTTTGTTATTGTGTATATCCGTCTACTTTTTTATCCAGGCATTACTGGAAGACAAAAAAAATCTGTGGTTGTTGTATGGAATTATTCAATTATTCGCCATTTATGTTCATTTCTTTTCAACCTTTATTTGGTTTAGTTTGATTTTCTTTCACGCGATTTATGCCTGGCGAAAATCCTTTTCTCTTAACCAAATTCTAAAACATTCACTCGGACATGGCATTGTTCTAATTGGACTTTTCCCAATTTTAATTATACGGATAACACATTATTTTCCTAAACTTATTTCCTGGGTACCCCCATTTGAAGTGCCTTTTTATCGGCACACCTTGATGCAATTGCTATTTGGAAATACACATCCTTACTCAAAATTAGTATACAGTCTGGGAATCGCAATTTTTGTGCTATCCAGTTTCATTTCCATTTATTATTTATTGAAGTATTGGAGGAAAAACTATGAAAAATCCTCAACTGGGAAATTAGATTTATTTTCCACCGGTATATTGTGTTGGATACTATTTCTATGTCCCGTTATTATTTTCACCATTGTTTCCTTAACTGTTACGCCGATATACGTTCCGAATCGCTATTTGATCATTGTTTTGCCGGGATTTTTATTGTTGTTAACCCAAGTATTATTTTTGATTCCATGGCGAACTATCGGGATGGCTATATTGTCTGTTCTGGTTATCCTATCCTTAATATCTGTTAAACATAATCATCTTTGGTATGGCAAAATTGGAATGAAAAGTATTGCCCAATTTATTCAAATAAATGGAAACAAAAATGATGTTATTCTTTTTTTTCCTGGTTATCATGCAGGCTCTTTCCAATATTATTTTAAGGGCCAAATTCGGTATAATGACGATTCAAAAGAAAATCCTCCAACCAAAAGAATCTGGGTGGTTCAAGATAAATGGTCATTAACTCCAAATGAATTACAATGGGTGTACAGCAATATCGTCAATAAATATGGCAACCCCGTTCGAACCGAGTACCTTCCCCCGCATGGTATCAAAGTATGCCTTTTTGAGAAAAAATAAAATATATGAAATTTTCTAACACAACAAAATACCAGTTCTTGTTATTTACCATCCTTCTGCTCGGCATAGGCTTACGCCTTTATTGTCTGACCAAAGAGGACATTTGGTACGATGAGGCGATTACCATTAAAGTGGCGGAAATGTCACTGCGGGATATGATTAATTTTACTCACAGTGGTTCCCATGAAACGGGTTTCCCGCCGATTTATTATCTCTTGATGAAAGGGTGGATTAATCTGTTTGGGAACTCCCCGGCGGCAGTACGACTGTCATCGGCTATTTGTGGAATATTCACAGTCTTGGCGATTTATGGGATAGGGAGAAAATTATTCAATGAATCGTTGGGCTTATATATGGGTCTGCTGATGGCCGTATCACCTATGGATATCTATTATTCCCAAGAAACTCGAGGCTATGCTCTGCAAGTATTGCTGCTTTGTATGGCAATTTATTTTTTCATTCTGGCTTTGGAAAAAAACCATAAGGGCTGGTGGTGGAGTTATGCCGCAACTATCATAGTTGCCATTTATATTCATGTTTTTTCATCATTTGTATGGTTTGGCTTATTTTTATTTCATTTTATTTATTTATGGAATAAGAAAATAGCATTACCCAAAATTATTAAAGGATTATTTTCACAATGGATTATCCTTATTGGAATACTATTATTGTTAATTGAGAAAATTATATATTATTCTCCCGATTTAATTAACTGGGTAGAGCCTTTTAAGTTGTCCTTTTATAGGCAAACACTAATCAATTTAGTATTCGGCTTTTTAAAGACTTATACTCATGTTATGTATATTGCAGGGATGAGTAGTATTACTGTATGTTTTATGGTTTCTCTTTATCATCTCGTTGTTACCCAGCTACAAAACAAATCGTTAAACTTAAAATTTCCGAATATGTATCTAACAGGCTTATTGGGTTGGATATTATTTTTTGGCCCTGTCCTTATTTTTACAATCATTTCTTTAACCATTCACCAAATCTATGTTCCCTGGCGCTATTTAATTATCACATTACCGGGATTTTTATTGTTAATGACACATGGACTCTCCCAAATATCTTGGCGACCAATGCGTATTCTTGTGCTGATACTATTACCTAGCCTATGCTTTATTTCCGATTTACGAAATTATAGTGTCCCACAAAAAGTGGGAATGAAATCCGTGTCTGAATATATGGAAAAAAATTCTCAACCTTCCGATTATATCTACTTTATTCCCGCGTATCATCAGGAATCCTTTCTATATTATTACCATGGACATATTCAAATGGCAGAAACGAATAATTGGGATAACGCTTTAAAAGATGCCAGTTTAAAAAAGTCTCGTGTCTGGTTGGCTCTGGATAGGGGATCTGTTTCAAATGCAGAAGCAGACAATATGTTAAATTATTTTATTAGTGTTGTTGAAAAACCTGTTCAAAAAGAAATACTCCAACCTTATAAAGTCGAAGTGTATCTCTTTGTAAGAAAATCTTGATAAAAAAGATACTCGATCCATCTTAATTTTATAGGAATTTAAAAGTTAAGTCTATCTGTTATCCTCAATAAAAAGTATAATTATTCTATGAAAAAACACGGCACTTGTTCCAATTTGTTTGGATTTATAATAATGGTCATTTCATTATCTTCGTTTGCAGTATGCCAAAAATTTGATAACTCCTCTTCTCAGAATGTCATACGACTCTCTCTTACCGATTGCATTACCACTGCTTTGGAACAATCGCCAGATATGGCAAATGCAGTTCAAGGGGTGGAATTAGCCAAATTGGCATTACAACAAGCCAAAGCGCAATATCTTCCTACATTAGGTCTGAATCTTTCTTATGGAATCAATGTTGATCAAAATGGAGGATTTTCCACCGGTGATGTATCCGGCGGGGTTTACATAAATTATGACCTCTTTGGCGGATTTTATCGGAAAGCAAATGTTGAACGCGCTAAAGTGGCCTATCAGATGGCTATTTTACAAAAAAAACAAAGCGAGATCGAACTGACCGGTTCAGTGGTAAAAACCTTCTATGACATTTTGAAATACCGTCATCGCTTGGAACTGGCTCAACAATCTGTGGATAATGCTAAGAAGAATCTTCGTCAGACCGAACTACGACTCCAAACCGGTCAGGTGGATTCGACTGATTTTTCTTATGCGAAATTAACTTTGCAGGAAAGTGAATCTGATTTAATATCGGCTACGCATGCCGTGGAACGATCTCAAAGCGAACTCTTCCGAATATTGGGTATCCAATCGAATGGTTCTCTAGATTTGATTCCTGCGCAAATAGACCCCATCGTCCTGAAACCAATTCAAGAATATATTGATTTTGCTCAAACCCATCGGCTGGATTTACAAATCGCAGAACAAAATCTGAAGATTGCCGAATTGACTCTTAAATACACCAAGTTGGAAAAATTACCTCAAATAGAACTGTTTACTACAGGCAATGTCCCGATTACCGGCGCAAACAATAACGCCAGTTTCACTCTGACACCCAACCTCTATTGGCAAATTTTCGATGCCGGAAATGTCCATTTTCAAATTGAATATGCCAAACAAAATTTGTATTCCGTTCAGACCGCTCTCCAGGTATTAAAAACCAAGGTGGTTACGGATATTCAAAAAGCATACGATGCCGTGATAGAATCCCAACAGGCAGTTGAATTGGCCGGTCAAAGAACAATACTAGCAAAGAGCAACTTGCGGAAATCGGAAATTCGGTTTTATGGCGGTGAAATATCGGGATTTGAGTACCAACAAGCAAAACAAGAATTGGAAAAATCCGAGTTGCAAAAAACAGATGCCGAAAACAATGTAGTTCTCGCGCAAGCAGAATTGCAGCACTCCACCGGTATGGAAATTCTAAAGATAAATGCTAAATAAGGTTAATGAATGAGGCGATCAAGACGCATATCTACCTGGACAATGGCGCTGATATTTTTGGCAGTTGTTATAATTTATTTTACCTGGGTCAATCAAGCGCCCTCCAGCTCGCCTACTACGAGAACCGAAGTTGTCCCTGTGCAAACACGGGATATTCAGGATACCATTCGTGAAATCGGTACAGTGGATATTGGTAAGATGGTTATCGCCAGTGCTCCTGTTGCCACCAAATTAATCAAGATTCATGTGAAACAAGGGGATAAAGTACAAAAGGGACAAGTGTTATTTCTTCTGGATAAATCCGAATTATTGACCGAGGAAAAAGAAGCCCAATCGATCAGGGATAAAGCGAAAACCGATTTGGATAAATTGAACAAGCAACCGGAGGCAAATGATGTGGGTCAGGCGGAAACGGCATATATACAAGCCAGTACCAATTTTCTTGACGCGCAACAAACCATGAAAACCAACGAACAATTATTTAAAGAAAGTTTCATTTCACAAGTCGCGTATCAACAATCCAAAGACGATTGGGATATTGCCAAACGTAAATTAGACCTTGCCCGTCAGGCGTATGACAAAGCCACGGAGGTTCCACCCAAGGAAGATATTAGCAAAGCGGAAACCGATGTCGAAAAAGCGAAACAGGATTTAAAAAAGATTCAGGACCAATTGGATCTCTGTGAATACAAAGCTCCTTTTAATGCGGTTATTTTGGATTGTTTTATTAAACCATTTGATTGGGAAATTCACCCTGACGGAGTCCCACTAGCACAAGGTAATGCTGTTGTTCGGCTCGGAGATCCCAAACAAGCCATGATTCACCTCGATATTTTTGAAAGCGAAATTGGGAAAGTGTCGCGTGGGCAGAGGACTATTATTACTTCGGATACTCTGGGTAAAAAAGAGTTTCATGGAGTTGTGGATGAGATTGGTTCGTTTGCGGTTCCTGTGGGAAATCTGCGGAAATTTCCTATCAGCATTAAAGTCAATTCTGACAATGTGGAATTCAAACCCGGAACCAGTGTTGAGGTGAAATTAATTACCGGAGAACGGAAGTCTGTCCCGGCGATTCCGTTACGCTGTATTCAGGAAGATAACGGGAATCTGCGGGTCACTGTCTTGCATGGAGAGAAACGTGAATTTGTAAACGTAACCACCGGACTGGATGACGGAAAATATATCGAAATAGTCAAAGGATTATCCATCGGCGACCGGGTCATCGCAGAGCAAGTAAAATAAATTAAATGATTTTTCAAATTTCCAAAATCTTTGGAGTCGCTTTATCCCACTTCCGCGATAACAAGCTACACGGCAGTTTGGCGACTCTCGGTGTCATCGTCGGCAGTGCTACCTTGATTGCAACCCTTTCAATCGGGGAAGGCGTAAAACGTCAAGTTTTGCGTGATATTGAAGCACTCGGTACCAATCTGGTGTTTGTTCGCGGACAATTTACCTTACTTGACCCGCATACCAAACATGTTGAGAAAATCCGTGGATTGACCACAGATGATATTCCGATTCTCAAAGAGGATTGTTCTGAAATACGCAATATCTCCGCGCAAATCCTTGACCGGATTACCGTGGGGTACAAAGCGATATCTGTTTCCACCAATCTAGAAGGGACAACTCCGGAATCCGCGGCTATCCGAAATTGGAAAATTTTACAAGGGCGGTATCTCTGGCAAAGAGACCTGGATGAACATCACAAAGTCTGTGTTCTGGGCGCAAAATTAGCACGAATCTTGTTCGGTTCGGAGAATCCGGTGGGGCAGACAATCACTCTGGAAGATTCGCCCTATTCGGTCGTGGGTGTTTTGGAACCCAAAGGAAATGTATTCAATATAGACTACGACGACCGGGTGATTATTCCCCTGACTACCGCGCAACAGCGTTCCAGTACACGAGATGGATTGGATTCACTGGTGATTGCCGGTACGTCTTCAGATATAATTCCTGAATTATCAAAAGAAGTCGTTGCCAGTCTCCGCCGGACGCATGGAACTGAAAATTTCACAGTTTGGTCACAGGACGAATATCTCCACCAACGTGAAAAAATACTTTATGCCTTTCAAATTCTCATGGGGAGTCTCGCCATTATTTCCCTGCTGGTCGGCGGGATTGGGATTATGAATATTATGCTGGCCGCTGTTCATCAACGTATCCGTGAAATCGGTATCCGTAAAGCCGTGGGCGCCAAACAGAACGATATTTTGGGACAGTTTTTAGCCGAATCTGTGTTGATTTCCGTACTCGGCGGTACACTGGGAATCGGATTAGGTTTTCTCTTGGGTTCCGGCGTCGCCAAAACCTTGGCACTCTATCTTCCTCTCAGCAAACCTTGGGTTTCGGTCTTTTCTTTAAAAATCGTAATGGTAGCTTTCTTCTTTGCTGCCGCTGTGGGCATTATCTTTGGTCTTTACCCTGCCATCCGTGCTTCCAGACTCAACCCCTCCGACGCTCTCCGGTATGAATAAGTTTTCCAGTATCTAAGTGCAGAATAACAAAACTAACACCGAATGACTAGTGGAGGGGGACTGGAATTGCTAATAGCAACTCCAGTCCCCCTCCGTTACCGATTCAATATAAATATGGGTTTTATGGGTAGGCAGAAAGGTGGAAAAGGGTGAGTAAAGGAATACGGTCTAAAACCTTGTTAACCGTGCACTTAAATGCCGTTGAAAAAATAACTTTCTACATTGCAGATCTTAATCCATGAGTTCTCTAGGTATAGAAGCAAACACTAATTCGCTCTGATTGTTGGATAGGATTGAGCCATAAAATAACTCGATATCATCCAAATACACATTTTCAGGATACTGATTCGTATTCCGAATAAACAATTGTAACCGGTAGGAGGTTTGCTCTGACACGGATGTTAAAGGTACATAAATCGTATTCCAGGTATCCGCGGACAGAATCCCGATATTCCCGACTCCTGCCACATCCCAGATATAATTCTTTACATCCTTTTCCGCAAACAAATACCCAATCACACTTAATCCCGTGGGAGTCGGTGAATCGGATAATACATTAAACGACATAACTGCATTGGAATTCACGGGAATATAAAAAGTATTTCGTGAGGTCATCTTCTGTCCTTGAGAGGATGTCGTGAAACTGTAAGACATGGCACTGGATTCCCAGCCCAAAGTCGGCTGACCATTGGGAGCACCGGGCGCAGGTTCAAGTCCCCAGTATGAGGTCTCTGTGGACATCTCAAACCCACCCCAAGGGAGGGTCACATAGGTTGAATTAGTAAATCCCGGAGGAGGCACGTTCTCCAAGTCAATCGAATCAATATACACATTCGCCGCACTCCCATTGTTATCTACAATGATCTGAATTTGACCGGAGGTGTCATGACAACACAAATATGCGTCCAAGGTATACCATGTACCCGGTTGAATCAATGAATCCCCGGTAAACGAAGCACCTAGTTCTTGAATCACCTCGGACAGATTATCGTGATAGGTCAGAATGACTGGAATGATATATCCATTAAATATCGAATCGCTGTAATAGGTTACTCGCAACCGATACCACGGGTTAGTTGTATCTGGCGTAAAGCGTGTAAAGCTGGTCATTTTTATTCCCTGTGTTTGCGAGGAAAACGTCAACTGTAATACGCCGGTATTCCCTTGGTAGGTAGGTACCCAGGTTATTGTGGGTTGGTTCGATAAATTCGGCGCAGGCTGGAATGCCCAATTCTCTGTATCTGACGCATTAGCAAAATCTCCATTGGAATTGGTCCATGCGGAGTATGTTCCCACATAATCTTCATTGAGCTGATTATAATCCAAGCCGGTATACGTGTTTGTGGACGGTGAAAAACTTCCAAAAAGACTGTTGTAAGGAAAAACCGTATAATTCCCAAAAGGTAGATTATCAAATTCATAATATCCGGACGAATCTGTGTACGTAAACTGATTAGTAGTTCCCGATAAAGTCATTGCCGTATTGGGAATGGGATAGGCGACATGGATAATGCGTAAACCAGATGTATCATCGGCAATATAAGCATAATCTCCGCTAACACTAATATCCTGTACGATACTTGGAGTCTGGTAGGAGCCCATCACATAAGGGCTATAGGGATTGGCTACATTCACTACCTGAAGTCCTGAACCTTCTGAAGCAAGATAGGCAAAATCCCCTCGCACACTAATTCCATGTGGATTGCCGGGAATTGTAGTGCCCGATATTTCCACTGGATTCGTAGGTTGCGTTATATCCACAATTTCTAATTCCCCAGTATCGTATATATGCAATAAAAGATACGCATAATTTCCTTTCACGTCTACACCATTCAAGGATAAATAGGGTCCCAAACCACCATATGTAAAACCTCCTACAATTTGCGGTTGAGATGGGTTTCGTATATCTACAATCCATAAATTGCTATAATAATAAATGAACCATCCAACTGTTGTCGTGACGTATTCAATCGCATAAGCGTAATTCCCAGAAACTGCTATGCGGAGGACATCTCCGCTAGTTGGTATCGCACTTACCAAATACGGACTAGATGGATTACTGATATCAATGATACATAATCCAGCCATATCAAAAGCAATATATGCATAATTACCTTGAACTGCAACTCTAACAGCATAATAACCGGATGTATCAAAACTACCTACTTCCACTGGATTAGAGGGATTGCTAATATCCAAAATTTGTAACCCTGCGCTTCCGGCAGCCACATAGGCATAATTTCCTTGCACGTCCACGCCATCTATAACATCTGTTGTGGTATAACTACCCAGGGTAACAGGATTAGAAAGATTGCTAATATCAATAATTCGCAATCCCGCAGTACCATCCGCTAGAAAAGCTAAATTCCCATTGACTTTAACAAATAAGGATTCGTTTTGGGAGGGACTATTTCCCACTTCATAGAAATCTCCCGAAAAATCAGGACGCACACAATATCCACCAATTTTGAAATTTCCACTGGAGATTAGGCTAAAATTAGCATTTACGATTTTGGGTTCATTTATCAAAAGGGATACTGGATTACTGTCACTACTTATATCTCCCGTCCAATTTACAAATTGAAATCCATTATTAGGAATGGCAGTACAGGAGAGAAGCGTTCCATTGAATACCCAGCCACTAAAGGGAGTGATTTCACCGCCATTGTTTGGTGTATATTGAGTCGTAACAAAAAAATATTGAGTATCGTAACTCACAGTAAAGGTAGTGCTGATTGTCGGATAAACCGTATGGCTAAGAGCCCCACCATCACTCCATGAGTTAAAAACTATTTGTATTTCATTATCAATGGATATACTGGAGCTTGCACTTATTCCAAGGGCTACTCCTCCATAGACGACAAAACTAAAAGGTGTGGTGGTTGTAATCCCGTTTGCAGAGACTATCTGACCTGACGGGTTACTGGCAATGGTTATAGGAACGTTTAATGTGCCTGTAAAGTTTTGACTGGATTGGTTGGTTGATAATGTAGAATACTTTGTTGATGCTGGAGAAAATAATAAATAATCTATATTCGGCGTGACAGTATAATTCCCATTAGTTATTTGAGAAAATCGATAATATCCCGTTGTATCTGTCAAAGTCGTTAGAGTGGTATCTCCCGTGAGAGTCATGTTAACATTAGGAATAGGTTTATTGATATTGATAATGCGTAATTCTGGATACCAATCACTGACTTCATTACCAATACTGGCATACACATAATTATCATCCAGCGCTAAAGTTGAAAAATCTCCAGCATGGAATCCAGCCAAAGTTGGGTTGGTGGGATCACTAATATCTACAACATACAATCCTGAAGAAGAATCGGCATATACTCCCCCAGACACATCCGCATTTGACACATAAGCAAAATTTCCTGAAATTGCAACATCTTCCGGATCGGAAAAAATGAAACTTAATGAACCTACTTCAATGGGGTTGGACACATCGGAAATATCTATGATTTGTAGTTCGGAACTGCTATCTTCTACATGTACATATTGTCCGTTTACAACAAGAGGATGAGCAGTGACTTGTGGTATGGGACTGCCATCTGCCACATATAAATATTGTCCGTTTATCGCAAGGGAATAAGCAATTCCTGGAGTATTAATCTGACTTATCTCGACAGGATTCGCTGGATTGGTGATATCAATGACTTTAATACCAGCATTGCCCTCTGCCAGATACGCATAATTATTGGCAAGCCTTACTTTATATCCATTTCCAGTTGTACTGCTAACATATCCAATTTGAATTGGATTTGATGCTGTAGTCACGTCAAAAATCCATAATGCGCCGTCGGTAGTTATTATATAAGCATAATTTCCTTGAACAGCGATATCATTACCAGCGTAAGATCCCAAATCCACTGAACCAATGGCAGACGTTGTAGAATAACTAAGATCTAAAATATCCAGAACACCATAGTTGCCCGTACAAATTCCCGTCAAGTATATTAAGTTTCCTTGTTTCGCAACTCCATAATTGTAATAAGATTCATAAGAAGGATTAGCAGGAGGACAAGGATGTGAGAATCCTCCAAGCTGAAAGGGATATGATGGATCACTAACGTCCAAAATATTCAATCCTGCCCATCCTTCTGCAAGATAAGCCGTATTCCCATCCACTACGATATTATATATCCCAGCCATATCTGTTAAAAGATATCCCACATCCACAGTTATCCAATTATATTGCCCCACCATTTCAATTCCTGAACAATACCCGCTAATGTTATAAGTCGTCGAAGATTGAGCAATGGAAGAAGAATATCCCGGGAAAAGAAGAAATAGAGTTAAGAGTGGACGTCTTGTAATCGCCTTATAAAGTATTTGAATAGGGTTCATAATGAACCTCCATTTCGCAAAATTGTAGCATATATCTATACAAAGCAGTAGGTTTTCGAAGGCGATTCCTTACAAAACTTTTTAAACCATTGATTTTGTTGGAGATAAACTTTCTGCAATCGCAGAAAGTTTTCTGTGATTATTATGTAATCCCAAGTAAATGAAGATTTACTCCTTTCCAAATCTATAGGACATTTCTATCTTGGCTGGACATTCTAGCCGTTATACCTTTGACTTTATTAATATAAAAGTAGAGATATAATCATCTTATTTTATGTCTCAAAATTTCTTGACCGCAAGTCCTTTCTTCCTTGAGATATTCCGTCATCGCTGAAAATCAAAGATGGTCCATAGGAGATAATGATGGAGTTTCCCGGCGTGTAAAAAAAAGATAATGCCAATACTATAGAAACAAACGATTTTAGGGTAGATATTTTGGCAAGTTAATTAAATTTGTAATATTATTGCAGTGCTTGAAGGAAATTAAGTTTTACTTTTGCCGATTTCGACGAATACCGAATCAGCAACTTCCTGTCCGATATGATGTTGTTTGCCGGCGACTTTGATCAGGGTTGGGCCGTTAAACGGTTCTCGTCTGACCACTTCGATACCCGCTTTTGGGACCATTCCCAATTGATTCAAATACCGCAGAATCTCGGGATTGGAATCACTCACCCGGCTGATGGTAGCGGTCTGTCCGGGTTTGAGCGTGGAGAGATTTTTGCCAAATCCTTTATGGAGTGTCCCGTCGCTTTTGGGGATAGGATCGCCATGCGGATCGGTTTCCGGACGTCCCAATAAATCGTCAATGCGTTGTTCCAATTCATCGGAGATAACATGCTCCAATCGTTCGGCTTCCGCGTCCACTTTATCCCAATCCATTTTGAGTACCTGGGTAAGGAATAATTCCAACAACCGATGGCGCCGGACGAGTTTTAAAATAAATTTTTCACCTTTCGGTGTGAGACGGACACCTTTATAGGGTGCATGGCTGACCATTCCTTCCCGTGCCAGCCGTTTGACCATATTGCTAGTGGATGCCATGGAAACTTTCATTCCTTTGGCAATATCCGAGGTCGTTACGGTCTCCAACAATTGTTGTAATTTATAGATACTTTTTAAATAATCTTCAACAGCAGGTGTGGATTTCATAATTTATTTAATTAAGGCATAGATTAATAGCACTAAATTATAATTGAGTATGAACAGAGTAGCAAGTAAACAATAGGATTGTTTTATTTACAACAACATTTGCCTGTGCGAATTGTTTCAAATGATTCCTGGGTCTCCCCAAAAAGCCAATAAAGAAATAAAAGGCCTGCCACGTGTTCCGCCCACCACCAATGGAAAAGTGTATTCAATAACAAACCAACCAAGACCGCCCCTGCCATGTAAGCGCAGACAATGGAACACGAAGCATCTCCCGCAAGAGCAGGACTGTTGATTTCTTTGGCAATTCGTTTCTTTTCCCACGCGAGAAAGGGCATACCCACGACGGCGATTAATGTGATACCGATTCCCGCAAGAGACCCTTCTGGCAGTCTCCGTACAACCAGACCGTAGACCGAGGTAACTAAAATATATAGACAAAGAAGACCCAAGGAGATTGCAACTATCCAGTTGGCACGCTTTTCTGCTTGCTCAACCTGTTCTATGTGCTTGCCGCTGGATTCCACCGACAATCGCCATAAGAGCACACCACCCGTGACCAATTCAATTATACTGTCTATGCCAAAAGCGGTAAGTAAAGCGCTTCCCGCAACGATTCCAGCTCCAATAGAAACAACCGCTTCGACAGTCATCCAAAGGACTGTGATGATTTCAATTCTAACACCTTTGTGAGCATGGTTACTTTTTAAGATCATGCAGAAGGATAAATATATTTTGCGTGTTAAATTATCAATATACTTTGATTTTCTATTTTTTAACGCGACCTTAGTAACAAAACCGGCACAGAAACATTATGCTGTACCTTGATGGCGGTTGTTCCCAGTATTATATCTTCCAATAATTTGTGTCCATGGGTACTCATAGCCACTAAATCACATTTATTAGCGCCCACCCATTTTATAATCTCTGTGACCGGGTCGCCATATAACAGTACCTTTTCCGCTGGAATACCAAGCGCCGTGAACTCGCGCTCTATTTGAGCCAAATACGATTGATCTTCTTCAATTTCTTGGCCTGCCGCGTCGGCTCCAATTACTTGTGCCGGGACACCGGTCGCCACATGCAGTAATATCACACGGCTCTGCATACATTTCGCTAGTAGTTTGATATGTTCGATAATCGCCCGGTCTGTCGGGGTGTTATCTAATGTCATCAGAATGGTTTTGTACATTTCTGCTCCTTACC
This sequence comes from uncultured bacterium, assembly GCA_963768165.1. Lineage (GTDB taxonomy): Bacteria > UBP4 > UBA4092 > UBA4092 > UBA4092 > CAVYHJ01. The sequence goes on from CAVYHJ010000003.1 coordinate 635,186, forward strand.
TAGTAGTATAGCATTTTTATCCACCGATAATCACCCGCCAAGCATCCTTGAGTGCGTCTGGTAAACTGTAAATATCCATAACGGTTATCAGTATAACAGTAGTCCATCCGGTAATCATAAGGAACCAGCCGTTTCTCCATTTGCCCATTCTCTTACGGGAAGAGGTGAAATGGAGTAACGGGAACATGGCAAAGGGCAATTCTAAACACAGCACTACCTGGCTGAGATTGACCAAATCAGTGACGCTGCCATTCCCACGTATGCTGATAATAAAGATTGCCGGTACTATGGCAAGGGCACGAGTGATAATCCGCCGCACCCAAGGACGAATACGCCAGTGCATAAATCCTTCCATAACCACCTGCCCGGCGAGGGTGCCGGTAATGGTACTGCTTTGTCCGCTGGCTAGTAACGCCACGGCGAAGAGTGTGCTGGCCAATACAGTTCCAAGCAGGGGAGCCAGCGTCAAATAGGCGATGCGAATCCAATCGCTGTCGGGACTGAACGTAACCACTTGTCCACCCGCCACCGTTACGCTGGTCTTGCCAAAAAAGACGATCGCGGCTAATACGAGAATTGCGGCATTGACAAAAAATGCAATCGTGAGAGCCGCTGTCGAATCAATGGTATTAAATTTGATGGCAGATTTAATAGAAGCATCGTCTTTTTGCAGTTTCCGGCTTTGGACTAATGCTGAATGTAAATAAAGATTATGCGGCATAACCGTCGCGCCGATCATGCCAATAGCCACTACGATCATGCCGTTTTCCCGAAAATTGGGACTAATCATGGCATGACCCATCTCCAAGAAGCTGGGGGATGTTTGCGAAAATACGAAAATCTCGATGGCGTAGCATACGCCAATGGTTGCCACAAAAACTGCGATGACAGCTTCAATCATTCTCATTCCCATCCCTTGCAGTCCTAAAAGAAGCAATACGTCGAAGGCAGTGATTACAATTGCCCACGCCATGGGGATGTGGAACAACAGGTTAAGGGCTACCGCACTACCCAACGCTTCCGCCAAGTCTGTCATACCAATCGCTATTTCCATAGATATCCAATTGGGAATGCGTGTCCAGCGCGGGTACCAGTCTCGGGAACATTGCGCCAAGTCTTTACCGGTGGCGACTCCCAACCGAGCTGAAATGACCTGCAAAAAGATCGCCATGATGCTGGCAACTCCAACGACCCAGAGCAAACCATATTTGAATTGTGCTCCACCTTGCAAGTCCGTTCCCCAATTGCCGGGATCCATATAACCCACACTCACCAGGATAGCCGGACCCACGAAGGCTCGCCAATGGTTCCAAAAACCAGCCTGGGGGGGTGGTAGTGCCACGGTGCTATGCAACCCCTCCAGCGAGACATGGCTGCCGGGTGCCTTCTCATCGGGTTGGGTATCCTTTTTTATTTTTTCGTCGTCCATATTGCTTCTCCTAAATTTTCCTTGGGCATAATATTTCTCCTTTTTTTAGTATCTCAATGAAAGTCCAGAAAATACTGTGAAAGCATCCGTATCTCCTGATAGACCGATATTAATTCCTCCATCCAGTTGTATTTCTTTGGTAATCGCATAGGTAACTCCCGTGTCGAAATAAGCAAGATAATTATGAGACGTGCCCATCGGTGAAATTCCCACATATTCAACATATCCTTCCACTTTCTCAAAAAGTTCGTGGTCAAAAGTAATCGTATGAACGAAATCCACGCCATACCCATCATTTTCATCGTTACGGTTAATATCAAATTCTGCCATAGTTCCCATTTCAAATCCTTCAGGAAGTTGGGCATTCAATGGGAGAATCAGTCCGCCCTCTACGTGGTGATCGCTTAATCCACCGGTGCCTGTTGGCAATTGAATAAACGGCATGACACCGCCGGCAGTGACTCCTCCATCGTTCCCCCATAAATTAAGCTTCGTCCGAATTTCTGTGTCTCCGAAACCGGCAGCGTGATTGGAAACTCCATTTCCATGAATCAAAATATTCTCGTAAGGATTCAGTATCAATTGCAGATCGAGATTGTTCAAAAGACCGACTTTGAGATTCATCGGGAGTACAGAGAAACCATCGAATCGTACGCCCTGGTCATGGTCATAGGTATACTCGACAAAACTGAATTCCGCTTGAAAATGTCCCGCATCTACTGTGAATGGACTCTCGGTTACATCAGGACGGTCAGTATTAAACTCCCGCATCTGCGACCGTGGTGTTGGATTGAACAGGGTATAGCTTGATTTATCCGCATGGGATGCACTTGGGTTTAACTCGGTTGTATCTTGCGAATCTTCCGCGTTACACCGATTCGTTAATACTAAAATTGCACTGCAACTTATAAAGTACAAGGCTATTTTATTCCGTTGAATTTTTGATACGAAAAGTCTCATAGGTAATTATTTTTTTAAAATATGCTAGTTTGTATGGCCTCATTTATAATTTAGTTAAGACTAAATTATAAATGAGCCAAATCTAATTTGTCAAGTAGCAAATAGCCGGGGAAAGAATTATTTTAAAAAGTGAAATTTAATCGAGTTCGTTTAGGACTTTAACAAGCAAATCTACTGGAACGTTAAATTGGCGAGCGACAAATTCCAAGGTTTCTCGGGAATCGTAGGCACAATTCGCGCAGCCGCCAATATGAAAATAGGTAAGGGATTCCTTTGCCTTAGGTTGAATTTTAATTATTTCTTTCACGGTCATTTTTTTTGTAATTAGGATTTTTTGTGCCATAGGATTTATCTCTCTCGATTCAAAACGATTATTTCATCAGGATTCCTTTTTGTCAACAAAACCCCTTTAACCCCAAAAACCGAAATAGAGAATTGAAATCATGAAAGGACTGTTCTAAAGAGTGTAACTCCGTTAGAAAACGGGTTATTCTCTCTTCCTTAACACGCTGAGAGGATAAAAAGATGATTCAAACATCACTCTTGGGCAATTGGGGACAGAGGGGTAGTGTCATTGAGAATAGTGAAAGCGAATTAGTCGGTTATTCAGACCGATTGCAAGCGTTGACGGAATCGTTGAAACAAGTGTAAGTAGGGAATGGGAATTTTGAGGAGGGTTTCTCGTGCATGCCGTACCACCTTACCGGCAATCCCTAGGAGTTCCCAACGCAAGGTGGCAATGGTTTTTCCCCACCAGCCCTTCCCCAGAATCAAGCGCTTGATGGCGATGGTGAGATTGTAGGCCAACACCCCCAAATGAAAAAAGACGGCATTGGCGGTGAAATCCTGACAGGGAACATACTCCATCCCAAACCCATTCTTGATTTCTTTATGATAATTCTCCGACTGTCCCCGCTGACGATGAAAGGCGATCATCTGCACTCCGGTCTGCTGGGTTTGATTGGTTGCAAGGGCATGGTAGAGATACCGGGAAGAATCAAATAACTCCGGTTGGGGATTGACCCAACGTTGCACCACCAGAGTAAACGACTGGGGCGTCTTCTCCATGCAATGCACCGTGACAGCATACTCTCGACCCGTCGGTTGGTTTTGTTCATTCAAGAGCGGTTTCCAGTCCTCCTCGGGAATGGCGGCAAGGGTGGCTCGCACCGCCGAATCCAAATCCGCGGTAATACTAAAAGTAATCTGTTCGGTCTCACAGTAATTGAGAATCTCTGAGCGATAGGCGGCGGAGTCACTGCGGAAAGCCCCCAGCTTCTTCTTCCGGCGCTTCAATAAAGTTCGGGTTCTCTGAATCTGTTCTAGAATCCCTACTGCCGGGGAAGTATTCCCTGGGCGGTAATCGGCGGTGACACATAGATCCAATTCCGCCAAATAGCCCAGCAGGGCTGAATATCCAGGAAAACCCGCATAGGTCCACGGCGTTCCCTCTTTCTCACTTTGAATCAAGGTGGCATCCACATCCAAGGTAAATTCTTTCCAGGAACTCTTCGCAATGACCTTCCCGGCTAACGCCTCATTCACCGCCTTTAAAGCGGGTATCCATGTCTCTCGTCGTAGCCACAGACGGATCGCATCCGAGGTGGGGATTTGTTTCCACCCGCATAGATGCACTAATCCCGCATCCCGCTGAAGCTCTCGAATATCCTCCAGATGTTTTCCTCCTCCACAGAACATCAGGACCAATGGAAAGACATACTGTTCCGGCGCATACCCTCGATTCGATCCCGGTACCGGAAAATGCTCCCGCACACTCTCCACTATCCCTAAGCGTACGGCCGTTTCATAAAACAATCCTAACCCCGCATGTCCTGTCAAACTCTCCTGTGTCCCTCCCAGTTTATATTCTACTTTTTCTTGTGCTATCATCTCTCTCAAGCCTCCTTGGTTCTCACCCGTTGGGTGAGTATCGTTTTTTCGCAAAAACATTATACCATCGAGGCTTTCTTTTATTCCTTACATTCCTATCTCGGTTTTGGGGCTTTGAATAATAAGGGTAAATGTAGTAAAATATAAGCATATATAAATATCTTTACATTTATATAAATCTACTAATTTCATAACCCAGAAGGAGTTCTTATGGATATAAAAAAAATAAGGGAATTGTTGGGTGCGAATGCGGATAATTTACTAAATTATTCCACCCCAAAAATTTCCAAAGATCTTTTACATTTACCCGGTCCGGATTACGTGGACCGCATTTTAATTCAATCTGATCGATCTCCCAATGTTTTGCGGAGTTACCAGGCCTTGTTAAGTCATGGGCGGTTGGCGGGAACAGGATACGTTTCGATTCTACCCGTAGATCAGGGTATCGAACATTCTGCCGGGGCCTCATTTGCTCCCAACCCAATTTATTTCGATAGCGAAAATATCATTAAACTAGCGATGGAAGGCGGATGCAATGGAGTCGCTTCGACTCTCGGAGTTCTCGGAAGTATCTCCCGCAAATATGCCCACAAAATCCCCTTTATTCTTAAAGTCAATCACAACGAACTGATGACCTTGCCCAATAAATTCGACCAGATTCTCTTTGCCAGTGTTAAACAAGCGTTCGATATGGGTGCCGTCGGGGTCGGTGCGACGATATACTTTGGTTCGGATCAATCGGCCCGCCAAATCGTTGAAATCAGTAAACTGTTTCAACATGCCCACGAATTCGGTTTGATAACAATTCTCTGGTGTTATCTCCGTAACCCCGGTTTCAAAATCGGGGATAAGGATTATCATGTCGCTTCTGATTTAACGGGTCAGGCAAATCATCTCGGCGTTACCATCGAAGCAGATATCATTAAGCAAAAGTTGCCCGAAAATAACGGTGGGTTTAAAGCCGTCGGTGGTGAAAAGAAAAATTACGGTAAATTCAGCGAAAAAATGTATACCGATTTGAATTCCGACCATCCGATTGATTTGACCCGCTATCAAGTGGTCAATCAATACATGGGACGTATCGGTCTCATTAATTCCGGTGGAGCCTCCGGCAAGAACGATGTCGCCGAAGCTGTTGCCACAGCCGTCATTAACAAACGTGCAGGCGGGATGGGCTTGATTTCCGGTCGTAAAGCCTTCCAGAAACCTATGAAAGATGGTATCGCTATTCTCAACGCTATTCAAGATGTCTATCTCTGCAAAGACGTCACAGTTGCTTAACATTTTCTGATTTTGAATTACTAACAAACTAAGGCTCTGCCGATCACAGCAGAGCCTTTATTATTTAAGAAGTATTGTGGAAACTGGTTATCCTCAACCTGATAGAGTATCCATCTATTCCCGATGTCATCATTTTTCTCTTTTCAAAATAAAGGAAGCGTCGGAAGATTGTAAAGAACATTCAAATTAATGGCGCATTGAACCTTTGGCTAAAGCACAATAGAAGAGAGGGTTATTTAAGGCTTTGGAGAAATTTCACGAGTGCATCCAGGTCTTTTTGAGAGAGTTTGACGGGCGGCATGTTGGAATTGGGTGCGACGGATTTGGGTGCCGTGAGAACTTTTACGAGATATTTATCGGTGCGTTTCGCAGAGACATGGATCAAATCCGGTGCTGTTTTTCCGCCGATTCCATTGATGGAATGACACACGCGGCATCCCAATTGGTCATACAATTCTTTTCCCCGTACTAAAACGGGGTCGTTATGGGAAGAGGAACCCTGCTGATCCATAATATTGGAGGCGTTGGCGCCCATGACATTTTTCCCGGTTTTGACTTGAGTTTCCATTTGGGCGATTTGCTGGCGAATATCATTGGCATTTTCGTAGGTTGGATTTAATTGTAGGAATTTGTTCCACACCTCAATGGCTTTGGAATAGTCCTTTAAATCCATGGCATACACTACCCCCAAATTGAAATAGCTTTGTGCAAAATTGGGATTATGTTTCAAGGCTTTATTAAAATATTCAATGGCTTTGTTGTAATTTCCCCCTTCGCGATACATAACCCCGCAATCCGTCCAGACATCGGGCATATCCGGTTTTAATTTTAAGGCAGCTTCATAATGTTCAATGGCCTGCGCGGATTGATTGGCATCATAATACAGGTTCCCCAGATGAACCCAAAGGTCCACATTGTTGGGGTCTTGTTTAAGGGAGGCTTCTAGTGAGTCAATTTGTTTTTGCGTATCAGCCAGGGAAGTGGGGGTTTGCCCTTGACCCATATTGGCAACTTCGGGATGACCCGAGGGGAGTTGACCGTTATTATTAATCGGTGGATGCCCTTCAGGTAATTCACCATTCATGGTCGCCGGTGGCATTTGACCTGCAGGCATTTGTTCTTGAGAACCCATGCCCTGTATCCCCAATTTGCGGTATACGCGGTCGGAATAGACAATCCCACCCATAAAACCGGCAACGATTGCCATTACCACCAGTATCGTAGCGGTAAACGTTGTAACGGGTTCTTTCCAAAAACCTTTAGCCATAAATAAAAAAGCTACCGACTCGCAGTTATCAAATTTTGCTTACTTAATATTAACACCAGTAAGCTGATAACTGAAAGTCGGCAGCTGAATTGAAATCTAATTATATGAATAGAGCGGCTAATGCCAGAGTCAGCGTGCTTAATAATTTAATCAACACGTGCAATGACGGACCCGCGGTATCTTTGAATGGATCACCGACGGTGTCCCCGGTAACTGAGGCTTGATGTGCGAAACTGCCTTTACCGCCATAATTTCCGGCTTCGATATATTTTTTGGCATTGTCCCATGCGCCACCACCGTTATTCATGACCAAGCCCATTAACACTCCGACAATCGTACCCACCATCAACATGGACGCCACCGCTTCGGCTTTTAATACGATACCCACGGCAATCGGCACGGCTACGGCTGTAATCCCCGGCAATATCATTTCTTTCAAGGCACCGTGTGTAGCAATACCCACGCATTGAGCATAATCCGGTTTGGAAGTCCCTTTCATAATACCAGGATTTTCATTAAACTGCCGACGAACTTCGAGAATGATATATTGCGCTGCTTTCCCTACCGCACGAATGGCAAAGGAACTGAAAAGAAATACCAACATCCCGCCAAACATGGCACCCAAGAAGGTCGGTATATTTGACAAGTTGACGGAGTCAATGGTGTGTTTCCCAGCTTCAATTAAGAGTTTATTGGTATCTTCCAAAAATGCGCTGAAGAGAAGGAATGCTGCCAACGCCGCAGAACCTACGGCATACCCTTTGGTGAGGGCTTTGGTGGTGTTTCCAACAGCATCCAATCGGTCAGTGTTACGGCGAATTTCTTCCGGCGCGCCAGACATTTCGACAATCCCGCCAGCGTTATCAGTAATCGGACCAAACGTGTCCATCGCTAGGATATAAGCGCAAGTGGCTAACATACCCATGGTGGCGACGGCAGTACCAAATAACCCGCCGATATTGTGTCCGGCAGCGTTCATAATCCCCGTTTGTTGGCCACACCAAAATGAACCCCATAATGCCGCTGCAATGGCTACGATTGGAACTGCGGTACATTCAAACGCCACGGCAAGTCCGGCAATAATATTGGTTCCGTGACCCGTTAAGGAGGCTTTGGCTATTTCTTTGACGGGACGATATTTATAATCGGTGTAATAGGTTGTCACAAATACAAAGACAATACTTAACACGACACCTATAACTCCACAGGCAAAGAACCAGAGATATTGTTCACCTAATAACCAGCGGGAGGCAAAATAGAAACCTACTAAAGCGAGGAAGCAAGTTACGTAGTATCCACGATTCAAGGATGCCATAGGGTCTTCATGTTCTTTGGGTTTGACACATTCCAAACCTATAATAGCGGCGATTAATCCGAAGGCCCGTGCGATTAGAGGAAATAATATCCACCCGATATTCTTTGCCGGGTCAGCTAAATATAAAGCAACGCCTAGGATCATGGCACCGATATTTTCTGCAGCGGTAGATTCAAACAAGTCCGCGCCACGGCCCGCGCAATCACCCACATTATCACCTACTAGATCAGCGATTACCGCAGGGTTACGAGGGTCATCTTCGGGAATGCCTGCTTCGACTTTTCCGACCAGGTCAGCGCCAACGTCCGCAGCTTTGGTATAGATACCGCCGCCTAGTTGAGCAAACAAAGCGACGAAACTCGCACCAAATCCATAACCGATAATAATGGAAGGAATTTTCTCAATGGGATAATGTAAGAGAGCGTCATAAATAAAATAGAGGAGGGAGATGCCAATCAAACTCATGGATACCACGGTAATTCCTGAAACTGAACCACCCCGTAAAGCAGTAGTTAATGCCGGTCCAAGACCTTTTTTCGCGGCAGCAGCGGCACGAATATTGGTTTTGACTGCAATCTTCATCCCGATGATGCCGGCTATTCCAGAACAAACAGACCCGAACCAGAAAGCAACAGCGGTCTGGATTCCCATCGTCCAATCCCCTTTAAACATCCCATAAGCTACCAACAATAAAGCGCCAAAAACAACTGCCAACATCGCAATAGTGCGATATTGCACCTTCACAAAAGCATTAGCCCCTTCCCGAATGGCATCGGAAATAGCCTGCATTTCTTTAGTTCCAATATCCTGCTTATTCAACCAGGATATAAGATAAGCAACATACCCCAATGAGAGTATGGCGATTAAACCGGACAACACTTCTAGCCGTGGCATAAAAAAACTCCTTCTTTATAATGAGATTATGATTTGATCGGATTTTCTTGGAAGAATTCAAGAGGCGATTATATCGGATAAATCCACACTTTTATCACGAACAAATTGCCACCATTTCTCCTAAAAATCTAGCATGTGAATTATATCACAAGGAGTTTTTAAATGACAAGTGAACTTTCTAGGTGATATTCCGTGGAGTGCGTGGTTCAAAAAGCGACGATACCCTTGTGGATGCCTTGGATTCAAGAACAGGATGTCTTGAACCAAAAGATCGAGAAGACGGATTGCAAAAAGCCAAAGTTAAGATGACAGCCCCATAGCGGAAGGTGTGGTGAACAAGACACAGACTTGGATAAAGCGAAAATGCGTATCGATCCCGATGCCGTAGGGTAAGATTATTTTTTCTGGCTTGAATTGCTCAAACTCGGCATTAGGTATTTGAGCTATTAATTCAGCTTCTTTTCTATATTGCTCGTATGATTGTACTCCAATTTTTACTTTGGAGTTAACTTTAGGCACAAAACCTCCAATAAAATCAGCTTCGATTTAAACCAGTCAAAAGAAAACTCTCAACATGCGTCATACGTAAAGTCACCTAAATCTATTGGTTCTATTTACCACGCGGGTAAATGAACGAAACTCCTATTCGGGCTCCAAGGCACCATAACTTTAACGTCGACCCGCAAGGCTCAGTCTTCTCTAGAGGAGTTAAACTCCTAAGGAATATATCGAGCTCGCTGTCAGGTTTCTCTTCTGCAGATTAACCCAACAACTATTAGCCTAACATACGATAACCTACTTGTCAAGGGGTAATTTAAAGAATTATTCATCTTAATAACCATTCCTAATATGAGGTTAAAAATTGTAAATCCAGCTACACACTGTCTCCGTTTTAACTCCCATTTGTCTCCCATTTTATCATCAGGGTCATTTGGAGCTTTTTCAGGGTATTTTCAGGGCTTTTAGGAAGGCAGGGGATTTTTTTTCAGGGTTTTGAGGGCTGTCATCTTAACTTTGGCTTTTTGCAAGGAGTCTTCGTATCAAGAAATGGGCATAAATCACCTGTTCTCCTATCGGAGTCTGCTTTTTAGACGGAGATTAAAGGTGATTTATGCTTATACCTAAACCACTATTATAAACAGTAACATAAGAATATAATACTATAGCTGTCATAGGAGGAATTGTTTATCCACCCGTGTCTACCTTTATGAAAAGTTTTGATTAATACAACAAACTCATGTTTGGAAAAAAACTTTTAACAAATGTATAAGGTTATTTTCAATAAAATCAATTAATAATTCTTGCGCAATTGCACAAATATACCAATTGAAACCTCTGAATCAGTAGTTATAAAATAATTAGTAATAAATGTTACAAATTTTATCTCCAGTAAAATCAATTCTTTAGAATTATTTACCATTTGGGGGATGAATTGTTTAGAAGACTCCTTCTCGACAAGAACTTTCGGGGCAAGTTTAATTAAAATTACCCTTAAATCTTTTCCCGAACCGGGTTGTGAGTGGAATTGTTATTTTCAATTCCACTCCAAAGACGGATAAGGATTTAAGAGAAATTTGATGGAAATAAGTGTCGACAGTGGCGACACTTATTTAGAAGATTGATTTCATTGAGGATAAATTTGTCTTCATCGTAAACAATTTTCAAAATAGACACTGTCCACTTTGTGTACCATTTCATGGAGATAAGCAGAGGTGGCAAGGACACCTTTGAAACCTTTTGACAAATATCAAAAAGTTATCTTTAATAAAATCAATAGTTTAATTTTTGACCATTGGATCAATAATTATTTTCGCCACTAGGGGAACTTTTTCAGAAGTCTCAATTGCACAAGAATATTAAATGAATGAATTCATCCAATTTTTGATGTTTGTGAAAAAGTCGAGAAATTATGAAAAGCGGATTTTTAGGAGAGATTTCAACCATTTGAGAATGACGGAAAGGGAGACTTTGGAGGTGCCAACGGTGCGGTCAATGAAGGTGATGGGGATTTCTTTGACGTGGAGTTGAGGGTTGATTTTGAGGGCATGCCACATCATTTCCTGCAGGATGGAAGGGCCGGGAGAAATGAATTTATCCCAGGGGAGAGATTGCAATACTTCTTTACGGAAGGCACGGTAACCGGAATTATTGTCATGAAATTTAAGACCTAGAACAAGCCGCGCCAGGGTCCGGGAAACCCAGCTGTTGAGTTTGCGATTCCATGCCCATCCCTCGACTTTCCCGCCCTGGATATATCGCGATCCAATGACCACATCCGCGTATGTCATCGCTTTCACGAACTCCGGTAGATACTGTGGTTGATGAGAAAAATCGGCATCCATTTCAATAACGACATCGGCGCCTTGTTTGATTGCTTCCTGAAATCCAACAATACCCGCGGGTCCGCGTCCTCTTTGTCCCTGACGATGAATGACCTTCACGCGCCCGGGATTTTCTTTCGCCAGCCGGTCGGCGATGTCACCCGTCCCGTCGGGAGATAAATCATCCACGATCAGAACATGGAACCCTTCCGGAAATTTTAGAATCTCCCGAATCAAAGATTCTATATTTTCTTTTTCATTATATGTGGGTATAAACACAAAATAATTCATTATCGAAAGTTACCATGAGACCCGCCAAAGGGTCAACCGATTGCTTATTTTCAGTCTCCATTTTACAATGGACAACCGACAATGAATTCAAAATTGAATAATCAAAACAGGCATCTGTTGTATACCTTTTTATTGGTTTTGGCGTGCATAGTAGTTTATCTCAATTCTCTGCCCAACGAATTTGTTATAGACGACAAATTGATTATTCCACAAAATCCAATTATCAGTAATTTGGGTTATCTCCCAAAAATCTTCATGACTTCTTACGCGGTCAGTTATCCGACCACTTATTACCGTCCGTTATTTTCCGCAACACTCCAATTGGAATATCAAATCTGGAAATTGCATCCATGGGGTTATCGTCTAATAAATATTCTACTACATATTCTTGTCACACTCATGGTATTTCGACTCGGTCTCCGCCTTCTTCCCAATACTTTGAGTGCGTTTTTTGCGGGGTTGCTTTACGCGGTACATCCCGTTCATGTGGAATCGGTGGCATGGATTTCGGGCCGGGCGGATGTTCTCGCTTGTCTTGGATTGCTCTTGAGTTTTTATTTTTATTTAAAGTACCGCTGTGATGAATGGCATTCTCCGATACTTTTTATCGGTTCTCTCTGTTGTTATTTACTCGGTCTTTTGGGAAAAGAAATGGCCATTACACTACCGTTTCTCATACTCTTTTACGATTTCACTTTCCCGCCCAAAAAAGAAGAGAACTATCCACCCAACAAATGTATCGCAGCCTACTTTGGTTATTTTTTGATTCTTGTCAATTATCTACTGATTCGCAAGTATGCCATCGGTTCGACATTTGGCACAAATTTTACACAAACCAGTTTATGGGTGAGGTTATTGACTATTCTTGGGGTCTGGATGGATTATTTCCGGTTACTCCTCTTTCCCACCAATCTGAGTGCGGATTACATTACACTGCCGGTGACACAGTTGTTTGATATGCGTGTGATTTTTCCGCTGTTGATTTTGATTGCGATAATATATCTATTTGTCAAACAGCGAAAATCCAATCCTTTGATTTTCTTTTTTGGATTTTGGATTTTTATTACCTTATTACCGGTATCGAATATTTTACCCATTCGTGATTCCTTGCGTATTGAAGCGGAACGGTTTCTTTATATTCCATCGGTGGGTTTTTGTTTATTAATCCCGGTTATTGCAGAGAATCTGGGAATGAAATTCAGAATTCAAAATAGAAAATCCATTGTTTTTATTGTACTTATTTTTGTGCTTTACTCAACGCGTACCGTTGTCCGTAATCTAGATTGGAGAAATGATCATATCTTCTATACCAAAATGACCCGGGATTCTCCCCTTTCGTCGCGTGGGTGGATGGAACTGGGTAATGTCGAATTCCGCAAAGGAAACTCCACCGGTGCGATTTCATATTACGAACAAGCCTTATCCTGCGAATCCACAGAATCGTCCATTTACTCGAATTTGGGGAATGCCTATGCTTTGCAAAATGATTATGACAAAGCCAGCGACTACCTGATACAGGCACATGACCTTTCCCCCGCAGACCCCAAAATTATTTCCAACCTTGCATATATGCAATTACAATTAAAAAATTATAATACTGCTATCCTGTTATTAGACAAAATTATTCCCCTGACCCCGCAAAATTATTTTAATTATGATTTGCTGGGACAGGCGTATGAAAAAAAGGAGATGTATCCCGAAGCTCTTTCTGCCTATCAGACATCTTTATCCATTAATTCCACCTATTCCGATGGTTGGAAGCGATTAGGGGATCTCTATACGAAGTTGAAGCAAACTGAACTTGCTAAAAAGGCATATTCTCATGTAAAGTAAACGCGTAAGAGAATAAGGCAATTTGGTCTCAGGGAATGGATATGAACCGACATCGTGGATTGAAAATTGTCTTGATTATTTTGGTTCTCGTATTTCTGCTTCCATATCTGTATATATTATATGATCGTTCTCTGGTTCCTCCTCCTCCAACGTGGTCTTCACCTGCTTACACGCCCGGACAAACTTGGGAACAATATGCGCAAGACTTTATAAAAAAGCAAAATAAACCCAATGCCTTGGAGCATTATTTAATTGCGTTTTCTGCGGCAACGACCAACTTCAAACATATAGACGATATATCTGCAATCCTAAAAAGAGGGTGGTTTCAAGATTTCCCCGAAGTTGATAATATTCTACAATTAAACCAAACTACCCTTGATGAAATCATTAAAGGTGCTCAGATACACAATTGTGAATTCCCACCTCAACCGTATGGGGAAGGCGCACCTATTTTCAGAAGCTTTTTGAAGGCACAAGTTTTAGGAAAATATATTGCATTAGCCGGAAGAAGGTTGGAACGAGATAATAGAATCAATGATGCTTTGGATTATTATTTGGATGGAGTTCAATTTGCACAAGATATGGAATTGAAGGGCACTGAGATTAGCTTACTTTTGGGTGCAATGAACATTAAAAATGAACTTGTACCGATTTATTCTCTACTATCAACCAACAAATTAAATGAAAAACAGTATTTGAATATAATCCAAGACTTAAATCGAATTGACCGGCAACAAATAAGTTTTGGTAAGTTCTTAGATGAATCCAATCGAAGGAGTTATGCTTATTCCTATTATTACCTAAACCATCAAAATGAGTATTTCAAAGAGTATGCTCAGTCCGTTTATCACCTATCTCAGACTCCGGGTGGATACAAATCAGTTTTTGATGAAATAACTTTTGGCGGATATATGATGTTTAATTATGGAAGAGTATTGCGGAATGATACTAATTTTCGGAAGGAATTAGTTGATGCTGCCACAACCAAAACATATCAAGAATTTATGCAGATTGATTGGGATAAAAAAGTCCCCAAAGATTTCGCTCACCGCTCATCGAATGCATGGTATGTATTAAAACAATCTTTTACCCGACAAATGGACATGTTATCGCGGCTACGTCTCGCCGAAATCCAATCTGCCATTCAAATGTATCATTTGCAGAAAAAGAAATGGTCCAAATCGTTGGAAGAGTTAAAGCCGGATTATTTGGCAACCATTCCTCTCGACCCCTTTACCAAGAAACCGTTTCTCTGGTCACAGGATTCTACGGGACCTTTTGCCTATAGTGTCGGTCCGGATTTTAAAGATAATTCTGCTAAAATCGTTTACGATCCAACCAACGGTACAGTAAGTTCAGGAGATATTCGACCTTAATTTATCTATTTCATTTCGCAAATCTGAAATGATATGTTGCAATTCCTGCGGGGTCAATTGGATTTTAGGAATTTTGTCTTCCGGTCTTGACCAAATGGGTAACCGGAAAAATTCATCAGATTTTTTGCGCGGGAAGATATGACAATGGAGATGGGGTTCCTGGTTTCCCAGGATTTCATAATTCAATTTATCAGGATGAGATAAGTTCCAAATCGCTTTCGCTACCAAAGAAATTTCGTCAAAATAATTTTTCCGTTCGTCGGATGTCATGTCAAATAATTCAGTTTTATGTTGTTTGAACAGGACGATACAATATCTTTTATAGTATTGATATTGCCTGTTTCCCAAAACAACATAGGAATTGGGTAATTCGCAAATAAAATCCGGATTGGAGTGAGCCTGACAACTTGCAATCGTTTTACAAATTCCACAGCTCGAATTTTCCATAGTTACCACCTTATTTTAAGATTAATATACGATAAAAACAACAAAATATCTATTAAAATGCCGCAAATACTGTATTATAATACAGTATTTGCGGCCAATAATATATAATTTTTCAGAAAAATTAACTTTCCTATTGCAATTGAGTAAAAAATGATGTAATATACGCAAGGAGATTTGAATTGCAGGAAGGGAAACAGGTGGTTAAGAGTTCTATTTATTATATTTCAATGGTTACACCACTGGGAATATTATACTTAGCTGGTGGTAAGACAGGATTGTGTCGTATAGACTTTACAGTAAAATCCGAAAAATCTTTTATAGAATCCATTCATGCTGATTATAATACTATTCCCATCAAATCTTCCCAACCATTTAAAAAAATTATCAAACAACTTCAAGAATATTTTTCCGGTAAGCGGAAAAAATTCAATATCCCTTTGGATTTATCCAGCGGAACATTATTCCAACAGAAAGTTTGGAAAACCTTGTTGGAAATTCCATATGGAAAAACCGAATCCTATAAATGGGTTGCTAGGCAAATCAGAAAACCGAAAGCAACCCGCGCTGTTGGAAACGCCAATGGCAAAAATCCGATCCCAATCATCATTCCATGTCATCGGGTGGTCTCCTCGGACGGGGGATTGGGTGGATATTCAGCAGGACTTCATAATAAAAGAAAATTGTTGAAACTGGAAGGATTGAATTAAAAATAAAGAGGTAAGATAAGAATGAAAAAAATGACTAAAATTGAACGGGTGAACGCGGCAGTCAAAGGCAAAGAAGTGGACAGGGTGCCGTTTAGTTTCTGGTATCACTTTGGATTACATCACAAACCCGGTGAGGTATTTGCGGAAGCAGAGTTGGATTTTTACAAAACCTATGATTTGGATTTTCTGAAAGTGATGCACGATTACCCGTACCCTCCTCCGGAAGGATTAACGGAAATCACCAAAAGGGAAGACTGGTTGAAATTAAAACCTTTGAAATATAATGAAGGCGGATTCAAGGAACAATTGCGTGCTTTGAAAATTATCGGGAAAGAACTCCAGGGGAAAGCGTATTACATTGATACGATCTTTAGTCCATGGTCGACCGCGCATAAACTCTGCGGCGAGAAATTGACCCGGTTTATGAAAGAATCTCCGGACGAATTGCTCAAGGCATTAAAGGTGATTGCCAAAAGTTTTGCGGCGTATTGTGAAGCAGCAGTCAACGAAGGATTGAGTGGTATTTTTCTATCGCTGGGCGGCGCCAGTTATGACATTATGAGCGAAGCGGAATATGCTAAATTCGGCAGGCCTTTTGATTTAATGGTCTTGGAAGCCGTCAAGGGCGCGCCATTTAATGTGTTGCATATTCATGGAACAAATATCCATTTCAAGTCATTATTGGATTATCCTGTTCAGGCGATCAACTGGTCTCACCGGCATAGTTCGCCGAATATCATCCAAGCGAGAAAGTTATATGACGGATGTATTATAGTCGGGGTAGATGAAACCAATACTAATTCCGTCCACCCGGATGATGTGAAAGCACAAGTTTTGGAAACGCTTCAGCAAGCGGGAAAACGAAAATTAATCCTAGGTCCCGGATGCGCCGTACCGACCCAAACTCCTGTGGCCAATCTGACGGCCATGCAAAAGACTCTCGATAGTTATTTTAAAAAGGGAAATAAAGAACAATGATTTCAAAAAATCTTACGAAAGAGGGGTATCATGCCATATGGCAAAACCTAAGTATGAAGACGCAGAATTGTTGTTAAAGATTTACGACATCCGGCGGGAAGCTTTATTACGCAAAGCACGGATATGGTTTCTGACCCAATTTCAAGCGTATAATTGGGAAGATAAAATCCGCAAATATCCGACTGGTTCAGAGGAGGAAAGATATTCCCGGATGGTCATTAGTTATTGGGATATGGTGGCAGCATTGGTCAATAACGGGATATTAAACGAGGACCTGTTTTTCCAGACGACTGGAGAATTTGCGCGGGTATGGGAGCGTGTGAAAACATGGGTGGAGACTGCACGTACCGAAGCCAATCCTTTGTTATACCGCAACTTGGAAGAATTGGTAGGAAAACAAAAAAAATGGGCTGAAAAAAGAACGAAAAAATATGTTTCACGGGGAAAAAGCCGGTCTTCCGAAAAAAAGAAATCTCGACGATAATATACAAATCTTGATTTAAAAAAAGAGAAAAAAGGCGGGCTTTTTCAGTTTCGCCTTTTTTATTTTTGAGAAATATTGCCAGAAACAATAAATTTCAGAGATAATGAGACATCATGTCTTCCAATCTAAAAGCTACGGAATATTACGATTTGGGAGTAGAATACTCCCGGAAATCCCAATGGGAAAAGGCCATTACCGAGTTTAAAAAAGCTATCGAAGCCGACCCGACATTTCAAGAAGCCCATTATGCGTTGGGGATTTGTTACGAGTATAACGCGGAAGGAATACATTACGGGAAAGGGTTTCGGTCGGAACAGGCGATGCTGCATTACCGGACCGCTCTGCAACTTAACCGAAAAAATGCTGCTGCCCGTACGCGGTTGGGAAATATATTAGTGCATTTCGAAATGCATGACGAAGCAATTTCTGAGTATTTATCGGCGATTCAAGCCGACCCGGGATGTTTGGATGCCCACATCAATCTCGGCGCGGAATATGACCGGATTCAATCGTATGATTTCGCCATTACCGAGTATGAAACCGCCTTGAAACTTAATCCCAAACATGCCGTGACCCATTTCGATTTAGCGAATGTTTTATTTAAACAGGAGAAAACTGCGACAGCCATAGAACATTACCAGCAGGCAATCGCGCTGAGTCCCGATTATCTGGCGGCGTATAGTAATTTGGGACTGGCATACGCAGAATTGGAAGAATATGCCAAAGCGATAACCAATCTCCAGCAAGCGATACAAATTAATCCGAACTATGCGCGCGGATATTTGATGTTGGGAGCAGTTTATGCCAAACAGGGGCAACGCCAAAATGCCCTCGAAGAATATAAACTTTTAAATGCCATTAATCCTGACATGGCCGGACAATTACTGGATTTGATTGTGAAACAAACGATTCAATAAATCCATTTTGTACGGAGATGAATATGAGAGAAACGAGTCATGTCGGTTAAATCCCCATATATATCCCGTCTCCCTTTATCCTAAACGACTTTTCTACGTATGATATAATGTATTTTTATTGGTTTGTGTGTCCCTAAATTTTCCAACGGGCTCAATCTGTTATGGCAAAACTCATTATCAATGATGAAGCAGTAGATTTGCATGTCGGAGAAACTATTTTTTCTCATGCCGATAAAACGCAAAAAGCGATTCATGAAATCGCCACATCCTGCGGTAGAAACGGAACATGCAGGGAATGTATCATTGAAATTAAAAGTGGTTTCGAATTTCTCGCGCCTCGAACCGAAAAGGAAAATTTCCTGCTCTATCATTCCAGTGACCCCTCCTTGGGAGAGTTCCGTTTATCCTGCCAGGCAATTGTCCAAAAAGACGATCAAGATATTCTCTGCGAGACCTTTAAACGAACCTTACAAATTGTCAAAACTGGAACGGGCGTGGATGTCGCGCTTGATCCGATGACCTATCAAAAAAACAGCAAGGTTTATTTTGATAACACGGAATTGGATACTTATCGTGGACATATCTACGGAATCGCGATGGATGTCGGAACAACGACTATTGTATTTAATTTGGTAGATCTCGAATCGGGTAAATTAATCTATACCTCGTCTCTTGAAAATCCCCAGAAATACGGCGGGTCAGATATTCTCAATCGAATATCCTATGATTCCGACCCGCAAAAACACGGGCAGTTACACGATACTATCATTTCCTTTTTCAATAAAGAAATCCGTGCCCTGCCAGTCAACCGTCGGCAGATTTATGAAGTCGTCATGGCAGGTAATGCCACTATGCGAGACATTTTCTTTAATCTGAATGTCGAAACTCTCGGTACCAGCCCTTATAAATCCATGACTCAATTCGAATTGGAAGAAGGAAAACGCACCACGACTTCTCTAATGTGTAAGGCTAGCGATTTGAAAATTCAGATTCATCCTAAAGGCATAATTTACGGACTTCCTCTCATTGGGTCACATGTCGGCGCCGATACCGCCGCCGCTTTGATGGTCATTGGAATTGATAAAGAAGATGAACCCGTGATGATGATTGATATCGGAACGAACACCGAGGTTGTCCTGGGAAATAAAAATAAAATCATGGCGGCTTCCTGTCCCGCGGGTCCGGCTTTTGAAGGTGGAAAAATTAAATTCGGGATGCCGGGAATCGAAGGCGCGATAGAACGCATCGCTCTACAAAATAATCATGTAGAATTTCATGTCATTGGAGATTTGGAACCCAAAGGAATTTGCGGGTCAGGACTAATTGATTTGCTCGCCGAACTTTTACGCACCGGGAAAATGGATGAATTAGGCCGTTTACAGGAGGGAGTAGATGAATTTGTCGTTGTGCCCGATCGCCATATTACCTTCTCCCGCGCCGATATTTCGGAATTGGCGCAAGCCAAATCCGCCAATGTCGCCGGGCAAAAACTCATCATGCGGCGCTATGGTGTTACCCTTGACC
This sequence comes from uncultured bacterium, assembly GCA_963768165.1. GTDB lineage: Bacteria > UBP4 > UBA4092 > UBA4092 > UBA4092 > CAVYHJ01. Next base: position 655,100 of record CAVYHJ010000003.1, read on the forward strand.
AAATTAAAAATTATTATCTTGCGGGTGGTTTTGCCTGGTATATTAATTCTGATAATGCCAAATGGGTGGGACTCATTCCACCATTTCCCAATGACAAAATCTTCAAACTGGGCAACGCTTCTTTGGAAGGAACCAAAGCCATTCTTTTAAACAAACAAAAACGCATGGAAGTAGAATCACTGGTTAAACGTATTGAACATATTGAACTGGAACAGGAATCCGATTTCTTTGATATCTTCGTCGAAGGGGCGCAATTCAAACCTATCGTGTAAGTTGAAGTTATTTTTTTTCTTTTCGCCCGTTCGCCGATTGAATCAGGGCATACGCATTATGATTATGAATGGACTCGAAGTTCTCCGCTTCCACGGAAAACCATTTTATTTCTTTAATCTTCTTTAACTTCACAGATACTTCCCGCACGACATCTTCCACAAACGCCGGATGATCATAGGCGTATTCCGTCACAAACCGCTCATCCGGTCGTTTTAGCAAAGTGTACAACGGGCTGCTGGCGCAATGTTCCACAATTTTCACCAAATCTTCAATCCAAATCAATTTTTTCATTTTCACTTTCAAGGTCACAATTCCCCTCTGATTATGCGCGCCTCGCGTACTAATGGCTTTGGAACACGGACACAATGTTGTAACCGGAATATCCAATTGCAACATCAAATCTAACTTGGCATTGTGTTCGCCGATGAATTTACAGCGGTATTCCATCAGAGATTTGGCATGGCTAACGGGTGCGTGTTTCTCAATAAAATAAGGAAATTCAATCTCAATATACGAAGATTCCGCTTTCAATTTCTTTTTCATTTCCACTAAAATATCTTCAATTGTATGCAAAGAAATCTGTCCCCGGTGATTTTCCAATACTTCAATGAATCGGCTCATGTGCGTCCCGCGAAAATCATGCGGCAGGTTTACATACATATTGAATAGGGCTATGGTAGATTGTTTCTTATTCTTTTTGTCTAAAACCGTGATGGGATAACTAACTTTCTTTACACCCACTTGGTCTATAGGGACACCACGTTTATCTTTCTCACTTTGCGTATCATGTAACACAAAAATATTCCTCCGCTAAATGGTGTAAGGGTGATACGTTATAGTATAGCGAAAATGGCAAGGGCATGCAAAAACGAACTTTTTAAAGTCGAATCAGACTTGTCCAAAATAGGGATTTAAAAAGAACTCCGGTCGAAGTAAAATTGTAGTTTGCGAAAAACAAAATCTTAGACCGGAGGTAATACTATGAATAAGTGTAGCAGTATTTTTGGACAGATTCTATCCCTCCTCCCACGGATAGGATTTGAGGGGTTGGTACAGGAAACGAAATCGGAGAAAGGGGCCAAGGGATTTAGTAGTTGGGAGCAATTAGTAGGGATGCTGTTTTGCCATATCGGACAAGCCTGTACGTTACGTGAGATTACGCAAGGATTATCCAGTATGCTCGGGAGAGTGAGGCATCTAGGGATGGAGGAAGCGCCGAAACGTTCCACCTTAGCCTATGCCAATGAGCACCGAACCTGGGAGTTATACCGCCAGACGTTTTATTTGCTATTGCAACGCTACCAAGGAGAGTTTGTGGGGAAGAAAAAGTTTCGGTTCAAGAACCAGTTGGTGAGTTTTGATACGACGGTCATTGATCTATGCGCCAAGGTGTTTGACTGGGCGAAGTTCCGACGGACCAAAGGGGCCATCAAGTTGCCTTTGGTGTTGGATCATGAAGGATATCTGCCGACCTTTGCCTGTGTGACCGAAGCGAAAGTACATGAGGTGAATGTCTTACGCAGCCTGCGTTTTAGCGCTGGCAGTATCGTGGTGATCGATATGGGTTGTGTGGATTATCAGATGTTGGGAGACTGGAATGAAGAAGGCATCTATTTTGTGACCCGGCAAAAAAGCAATGCCCGCTATGAGGTGGTGGAAGAGAAGGAAGTCCCCCAGAATCGGATGATTCTAAAGGATGAGATCATCTATCTGACGGGTCAATATGCCTTACATAATTATCCCGATCCCTTACGGCGGATCGAGGTAAAAGATCCCCAATCCAATGAAGGGATCGTATTCCTGACCAACCATATGAACTTTGGAGCCACCACGATTGCCGCTATTTATAAAGACCGCTGGCAGATTGAGATCTTTTTTAAGACCCTCAAACAGAAACTACGGGTGAAAAGCTTTGTGGGAACCTCGGCCAATGCTCTCAAGATTCAGATTTGGACAGCACTGATTGCCCTGTTGTTGCTCAAATACCTGAAAACGCGCTCCACCCATGGCTGGTCCTTCAGCAACCTGTTGGCTCTTTTGCGTTTTAACCTGTTTGTCTATCGGGACTTATGGGAATGGCTTGAAAATCCATTAATCCCACCCCCGGAACCCTTGGGGGCCCAGCAACTTTCTCTGGGGATTATTTAATTGGACAGCAGAGATGCCTAGAGGAGACAACCTGGTTTATCAAAATGGCATTTGCTTGTCTAAAACCGTGATTTGGAAGGATATTTATAGAGAATAGAATTTATCTTGGACAGCAGTGAAGTCGAATGATTACAATATTTGTCGGAATAAATATTATATAAACTGAAGTATACTTTTCACCATCTCAGAATGGACGAAAATTCTGATGAACCCCATTATCCCATTTTAAGATCATACTCCCGTTTCGTGTGAAACAACGGATTCTGCGTTTACTAAACGTGCTATCGCTTCGGCGAATTCTTCTGTCTGGGCCGAACTTTGAGCGGTTATTATATTTCCGTCAATTTCAACAGCCGTTCCCGTATAATGCGCGCCCGACGCCTGCAGCTTCGTTTCTTCCGTTGCCAATACCGTCGCACATTTATGATGGAGCATTTCCGCATGAGCCAGGATCATCGGGGCATAATCAATCGCTCCTATAATTTTTCCCTTCTGGTTTGCTTTTTGTAAAACCCTATGGAGATTCGCGTCATTATAATGGTCCCGTGCACCGGTTCCACCAATCAAGATAACTGCATCACACTCATCGAAATTAATATCAGAGGCCTTGATTTCCGGTTTCAAGGTTTCATTATGCATTCCGGTAATCGGAGCAACTATGGAAGATACCGCGCGAACTGGCTTGATCTGATTTTGTTTGAATACTTTTTCGAGAGTATGGACTTCCGTTTCGTCGCACTGTTTGGAAGGAATTATCAGTACGGCCGTCTTCTTGTATTTATGACCAAAGCCAAACATTCGTATTCACCTCCTCCCTGGAGAGAATACCAGTCCTCAATTTTTCTACTCTATCTTGTACCATAAATCAAATCCAAAATCAAATAAATCTTTAAATATAGTACAATACTCTTATGGCATGGGGACAAGGAAAAGGTCGCAAATCACCGCTGGTGGCTAGGATTCTATCTTTTATAATTCCCGGATTGGGTCATATCTACGCAACTCAATTTGTTGAAGGGATTTCCTGGTTTTTCATAGCCATCCCTTTTCTACTGCTTGTCATTTACTGCTACCACTTGGATCAGAATTTAGAAAAAGCAATTAGTCCCTATCCTTATTTCTCAAGGGGCTGGGGAGGATTTGATATTCTTGATATCCCTTTCGTAGTATATATCTTATACTTAATTGGGTGTGCGAATTCTTCCGCAAATGCTACGATTACTTATAACGTTGCAAAACAAGAAAAAGAAATCGCCCTTCAGGATAACCACCGGCGTTAACGCCAATTTCCAAAACATCCTCCTGCAGAAAATGGGCTTGCCTTTGGAGAATACCTAATTCAATTGCGTCAAAATAAAGACACTGGATTTCCCTTTTCAGGGGAATGACACCTCTCCCCTCCGTCATTCCTTATCCCTCTCTTTGTTATCCCTGTACAAGTCTTGAGTCCTGATTCTTTTTATCGAACCGGGAATCCAATATCTTTATTTTGTGAAAGTAACAAAATATGGCATAGTATACACAATATGAAATTTGGTTCTAGATTTGTACGTTGGTTATTTAAAGTACCCGAGGATATTGGTACTCCAAGTTCAGTTATAGTATGGTGGGAAAAGCGTCGTATTCCATACAATATCATTGTTGGATCAGGAGCTATCATTAGTCTGGTTCTATTTTATGTTTTTATATTATCGGCAAATGTCTTACAGCCGGGGGAAGACGCTGAAGAGCCGCTTGGATTACTTTTTGGTGCAATAGTAGGACCTATTTTAATAAATATCTGTTATACCGTAGGTTGGGTTACCGAAATCTTTGCTCGCATAGTTTTACATAATAAGTCCAATAAATTAGGACCACAGTTGTTCAAATTGGGAATTGGATTTTCGCTTTTTATTGTATTTATACCATCACTTTATTGGTTTGGTTATTGCCTTCTAAAATTTATCGGAATGATCAAATAATTGCAATCTTCTTAAACCCTAAACTCCGGATAGATATCCAATTTCTTTAATTCCGTCCCACGGATGATTGTCAAAACGGATTTCACACCGACTTGATTTTCGGTCAAGAGACGATGCAAATCATCAATTCCGCTGACGGGTTGGTCATTGAATCCGATAATCAAATCCCCTTCGCGCACACCCGCCCGTTCCGCCGGACTAGATTTTTCAATCGAAATAATCCATATCGCGTTTTCGACCGGCAAGTTGTAATATCGCACAATTTTTCGGAGAATGGGTACGTTCTGTCCCGCCAATCCAATATATCCCCGGCGGATTTTCCCGTCTTTAATCAACCGCCCGGCAACAAATTTTGCCGTATTAATCGCAATGGCAAAACAAATCCCCTGCGCCGGTAAAATCACCGCCGTGTTGACACCGATAACTTCGCCCCGGGAATTCACCAGCGGTCCGCCGGAATTGCCCGGATTGAGCGCCGCGTCGGTTTGAATCACATTATCAATCAATCTTCCCGATTGTCCCCGCAAGGTCCTGCCGAGCGCGCTTACCACACCCGCCGTCAAGGTGCATTGAAACCCGTAGGGGTTGCCAATCGCAATCGCCATCTGTCCCACTTGTATCTCTTTGGAATCGCCCAGTTTCACCGGCACCAATTCCGTCCCGCCGATGCGAATGACCGCCAAATCCGTGTCCGGGTCATCCCCCATCAAGACCGCAGGAAATTTCCGTCCATCTGGCAAACTCACATCTATCTTATCCGCGCTATGCACCACGTGACTGTTGGTCAGGATAAATCCGTCCGGCGTGAAAATAAATCCCGAGCCGCTCCCGCCTCTTTCTTCGGGTGTGCGTTGAGGATTTCTTTGGGAATTCTTCACCTTGTGCCGAACTTCAATATTCACCACCGACGGGCTGACCAATTTTGAAACACCCGTTACTGCCTGCGAATACGTATCCAATAATAGCCCGTCAGAAATTGGCTTTACACTATTTTCCTGCTCTTTTACCAATTCGTCTGTAGACACAAATTCCAACATAATCTTTCTTCCTACCTCCTCCCTTTTTATTATTCTACTACTTTACTTTCTATAAATCAAGTACATACTTAATAGTTATATACTTACTTCTTAGTATGATACTCGTTTAAATAGATTGTATTGGCGGAGTCTTGATGCTATACTAAAGTAAGGAACAGTATGGACAAGACCAAACCCAATATTTTGAACCAACAATGCGGGACGAGGGAAGTTCTTGATTTAATTGCCGATAAATGGACGGCGATTATTATCTATATTCTCGCCAAAGGCACCAAACGGTATAGCGAATTATTGCGGGAGATTGACGGGGTATCCCAGAAAATGTTAACCCAGACCCTGCGGAATCTGGAACGGGATGGGATTGTGGAACGGAAAGTATACCCGGTTGTCCCCCCGATGGTGGAATATTCCCTCACTCCGCTCGGTAAAACCCTCGTCGAACCCTTGAAAGCCATCTGCAAATGGGCGGAAACCCATCTCTCTGAAGTCCAATCCGCCCGAATCAAGCACGACAAATCCCATCCTAAAAAGTCCTTTACCACCTGACCATCCACTCTTCTACCGTCTTGTAAGCGGAATTGAGATTTTCAATTCCGCTCCCACTCCGTATTTGGTCGGTGATGAAGAGCAGTTTTATTCTCAGTTGAGGCAAACCGGACACGTCTAGGATTTCCATGAGATGATAGGCAAATTTTAGTTCTGCCAATTCGGAGGAGTTTTAATTTTGGGTTTAATCCAGGCACTGACCCCGTTGAGTTGGCGGTTGCCGTCGAATCCGGAATGAACAATCTCAATCTCCGCGTCAGGATATTTTTGCTGGATCGCCATTTCCAAATCTAGCATGGAATCTTCGGGAAACGGATGATCCACCGAACAGACAAAATTATATTCCGGCAATAGGACATATCCGTCCGCGGTTAATTTGGCATATAAATCCGTATTGTAACCCATGGCTCAATTATAGACGAATTGATGAAGCGGGAAAATCTTTTTGACTTATTTAGTAATACGGAGTGTATAATATCATTAAAGTTTGGATGTTGTATCTGACACTGCGGGTGAGGTAGTATCCTCCAAAAACTGGGAGGATGTCTCCTCGCCAACCTGTTCTACACTGATTATTTTACATTTAACCTGTTGCTTTTCAGTCATTGTGTGTTTTTGTTCTTTGGAACCGCCTTTTCCCGGTAGGTTCATCGTTATTTCAAAAACCATATTTTGGTTTTGTGAGGATTCAGTCGTCACTCCCTTGGCTGGATCCTCGAAGGAGTACCCCGCGAATTGCAAATCCTTCATGTCTATATGGATCGGTATATTTGATTGAGGTAAAGTGGAGGGTGATACGGCTTTCATAGTCCCGCTATAGTTCAATAAGGCACAGGTCACACCTTCATATTCTCTCCAACCGGTAAAGGTACAGTTCACATCTATTTTCATTTTCCCAATTATGGGAACATCCTGTTCTATATTAAATGGCCAGGTTTCCCCAATCTGAATTGGCCGTTCCGGTATAGAGCTTATGGAACTGAAACCTTCTAAGATGTTCTTATAATAATCTGGATTTAACGTGCTGATGAATACTTGACCTATCGGTGTATTAAAACTGCCCTTGAGTTTCTCCTCTAACTCTGTATTTCCGGACATTGATTCCACCTTCCCGTCGGCTCCCAACATCATGGTTATTTTCTCCCCCAAAATAGCTCTAAAAGTGTCTTCCATATGTTTATCCAGTAAAGATGTTGATTCCGAATTGCTATCCAATACCATTTTGCCATCTTTACTATCTATTTCCATCTTAAATGAATCAATTTGTAAATCAATTGCATATCCACCTTCCGGTCGTGAGGATACCGTAGTTAAGGCAATATCTTCTGTAATGTGTGTGTTGGTTTCTGCGGAATGTTGGATGTCAGGTGTTTCCGAATTTATTTCTATCCGGAGCACTCTCTTTTCTCCCACATTCCATTTCCTCCGAAAATTCAATGGTTCCTTTGACACAGACTCCGTAGTCGCCGGAAGTTCCGGCGCTTTGACCGGTGGTGCGGTCATTTTCCTTTCGGTTCCTGTGAAGTATTGATACGTGAAATATCCGCCAACACCTATCGCAATGACCAAGATTAAAATGACTAACTTTTTCATAATTGCTCCTGTTTTATTTTGTATAGGTTTCATCGGATCAATCCAATTTCCAACCTTTTGCTTATGTTGAATCGGCATTACCGCCGGTTTGGTATACTCCGCCGCTCCAGTTTGTTTATTTTTTTTGACTACGACCTCGCCGGTCTTGTTCTTAAATGCCACTTTCCCTTTTAACACTTTCAAAATCGTCTGCTTCTCTTTATTTACTTCTGTATCAAAATCTGTCCCTATGACGCTCAGCACCGCCGAAGGCGTTTGTATCTCAAACCTTTCCCTCTGCGGATTCATCATGGAAAAAATTTCACCCAACCGCAGTGTCAGAGGGTACGCCGATGTCTGGAAATCCAATTCGGTATTCTTGTTAATATAAATTTGGCTTCCATCTTTCCAAAGTACCAGCGCTTTACTTTCACCGACGGTCAGTAACGTATCCCCCTTGCGTAAGGCACAACCGGGAAATGCCTCGAGTTCATCTCCCTTTGTACCTGTGCGGATGATTACTGTTCCAACAACGGAATTGATTTCTCCAACAATCTCACCCTGTGTATCCATTTTCTCCGTCTTAATTCCATCCAGGAATATCGGAGAATCTGCTGCTTTCATCTTCTCTGGGACCCGCAGGAAGGATCCGGACAACTCAAGTATCTCAACTTTTTTCCGGCACTTCTCACATCCATCCAGATGTTTCCTAACACTGTCTTGACCGGTTGGTGTTAACTGATGATCCAGGTAAACGGAGATTTTTTTTAACGAAGGATGAAACATCATAACAGCCCATCCCCCTGTGCTTTTTTCAATAAGAACTCCCGTGCATGAAACAAACGCTTGGTCACCGTGCTTACCGGAATCCCCAATACCTGCGCAATCTCCTTATAAGAGGAATCATGGAGATACCTTAACAAAATAACCTCTCGATAATTCTCCGGCAGCGAGTACACATAATTGGAGATTTTTTCCAACTGCTCTTCTGAATAAGAAGACCGTTGGCCGGAATCCGGGGGATCATATCCCAATTCACCGAGAGAGATAGTTGGGATTTTGTTTTCTCTCCCCAGATTCCGCCATTTGTTTTTCAAAATTCCCAAAAGCCATCCCGGAAATGCCTTCGGCTCCTTTAACCGTCCCAAATGTTGATACCCTGTAATAAACGTATCTTGTGCCAAATCCATCGCCACTTCCCTATTCCTGCATAAATGAAACGCATACCCCTTGACCAAATTCTGATACCGCTCCATTAATTGACCATACATTTCCTTGTCTCCATGTATAACCGCTTGAATAATTTCTTCATCTGTTCGATTGTCTATACTCTGATTCACAATTCATCTATCTCTCTCGCTATATAGGTAACCCATAGCGCGGTTTTCATCCTAAACTTTGTAAAACCACCAAATTATCCCATAAATCCTTGGTTTTACTATAGGGTTGTAAGTTGTAGGTAAGATTTTCTAAACGTGAGGAATATACATGGTAGAGCTAGAATTAGAATTTCTAATACCAGTTTTTAATTATATCCCGCCATCCACTTGCCAGACATGGGCAGGGTTGTCATTATGGATTTGCAGACGGAATTTCTTGATCTCTCCTGATTTAAGTTTGATTTTATACGGCACACACAATCCCTCGATCCAAAAAGGCTTGTACGGTTTCCCAATATAGATAATTTCCAAACCGACTAAATTCTTTTTGGCATAGTCTTTTAAATTGTCATAATAAGGGCAATAAACTTTGGCTTTCGCCTCATCCCCCGCAGAACAGGCTTGAAAAAAATTGGTGGCAACATCCTGAACAGACTTGGTATCTTGGGTAGAGATGGAAGACTTAAATAGATATGCCCCACCATAAACAATGATGGTAAGAACAATAATAATAATACCCAGCTTTTTCATAACTCCTCCTTTTTGAGTTCCATACTACTTATCACTACGTTCTTTTCCCGAAGAAAGTTTCAAAGAATGGATTTTGATTAAAAATCAGTCGCGTTCTATCCTTCCACCGGAATATAGATATCTACCTGCGAATCCGGATCGTTCGGTTTCTTGAAGCGGTCGTCATAAGACTCGAAAGATTCTGCTTGTTTCACCTTCTTTCCGGATTTGGGCAGCCACACTTGATAAATATAGGAATAAGAATTCCCGATATTACTGTACGGACCTTTATGCGTAAATACCGCGTATTTCACTGCCGGAATGGTCTTCCCCGTCATCCCCTGGGGAACCGAATCTGTATTATTGACTCCCATGCAAATCATATACGTAAACGGCGTGTTCTCATTGAATCCAGTGCGGTCCATATAATCATAGACCCCGAAAAGCACCTTGTTATCAATTCTCCCTTGAATCTCATCGGCACGTTTCATCAACTCCCCAAACGCATTGTTTATTTCCATGATACAATTTTTCCGGGTCGTCTGGAGTTGCATCCCGATAACGGGAAGGTCTCCCTGGTCTACCCATTGCGGTTCTTGTGCGACCAGCCATTTCCCCGTCGGACTCATAAAACCGGGTGCAGCATAATAATTCTGATAGACCCAATACCCTCCAATCATTAACACCAGAACTACTGTAATAATGCCCAACTTTTTCATAATTCCTCCTTTTGAAATCAAAACTACTTATTACTACGTTTTTTTCAAAAAAAAGTTTCAGAAAACAGATATTATTTCAATGACGAATTTATCTGGAAAAAGATTTACATTATAAAACTTATAGTCTTTAGTGATATTTTCATCCTAAACCATTAAAGACTCTCTGAATTATCCCCTAAATCTTTGATTTTGTTATAGATTATAAAGGAGTGTTCCCAAATAAAATGAAGGCTAATTTCTCTCTGAAGAAGAACGTGAAGTTTTTGAATCGTATAAGGTACAACCCAGCAGAAAGAAAGGGATGAGGACTCCAATAACCAGTACGAACGTATGCCTGGTAGTGGGGCACTTCGTGTGAAATGACTATTGTTTAAGGAATAATATTCACACGTGCCATTGCCACATCTCTTAAGTCACGGATGTTTATATCAAATATAAGTCCAGATTTCCCTTCTTTGAATAGAGCCTTTTGTTTTTCCGGTTTTGTGCCGAATTCATATAGGGGTATTTTCCAAGTCATATTCATCAAATATTGCCCATTTTTATCATAAAGATTTATTAACCAAATATTGAGGTGTATTTTCTCTGATGTATATTCAGGTACACTGGTTGGGTCGAAATCCGAGTAAATTATTAACTCACCCTTGTCCACATTCTTTTGAATATGAATACTTTTAAGGAGCTTGTCTAGTCCAAAATTTGATAATTTCTTTTCAAAATACTCCTTACTACCATTCCAAAAAAACTGAGTAGTAACCTTCAATTCAACCGTATCTGATTCTTTTGGGACATTGTTTTTATTCCCACAGGCGGTTAGGAATATGAGCATAATAAATAATAAATGTCTTTTCATAAATTACCTTTCAATGGAAATTATAATAACTAATTATGGTATTGTCAAAAGCCATATATCTTGGAGCTATTCGGAAAAACCCTAATAGACCTATTGACGTTTAAAGATAGATTATTATAATTATAACCATATTGATTATTAAAGCTGGCATTAAAAAGTTTACCAGACCCCTTGACATTTAAAGTGTT
>CAVYHJ010000004.1:0-58983 GCA_963768165.1 uncultured bacterium
ATTATTTACCAGTCTGTTGGAAGCTCAAATCATCATTGAAGATTGGAGAAAGGAGTACAATCAAACCCGACCCCATAGTTCCTTGGCTTATTTGACACCCAAGGAATTTAAAGAAATCTGTGGCAACTCTTCGGTCGCTACGCTCCCTACGAGTTGCCACAATCATCATAACTTGGAGTATACTAACATTACGAGTGGTACAGTAATCGGGGGCTAGTCACTCTTATTAACAAATTCTGTTTGATAGTTACCATATATACCAACAATAATAGGAATTAACTGCTCTTTAACATCAATACCCTGGGAATTAAATTTATTTATTAAATTTACCCTTATATTTTGTTCACAGTCACTAAATTTTAAATTAACATCTTTATAACTATTAACCTTACTTTCCAACTCATTTAGTTCATTATTTATAAATTCATTTTCTTTTTTCAGAATTTCGAGTTCATTAAAGGGATTGGCCGCATCTTCAGTTGTCAAAACATGTTCTCTTTTAAAATATTCTGATAATCCTATTGATTTAATTTTCATCCATTGAGTTTCGGGATGGCCTTCTGTAACAATATATAAATCATACATTCCTGTGTCTTTAAGTGATTTTATAAAATCGAAAGCTTCTTTAAATGGGTATCTATCTACAGAGAGAAATTTATATCTGAGTAAATTAATTAACTCGATATCTTTTTCAATCATTGTTTTATAGGATGATATAAAATCCTTTTTCCAATTAACTGTTGATAAATATACTTCAATCGCTAGGATATTATTTTTAGAATTGATATTCTCTTTAGGGTTAACAACTTTTTTAAATCCTTGATATATATCTTCTGCTAAACCTTGTTTTAAATACAATATCATATATACTGCGTACCAGCCGGGATGATTCCATTCCTGCCGAAAATCACCCAATTTTAAATGTTTATAGAAAGGCCAAATCTTGTAAACGTACTTTTCAAAAAACCGCAAAGGATCGAAACTCGCATCTTTATTTATAAAAGGGTTTATACTTTGACTAGGATGTTTTGAAGGACTATCACTTTTATTATGGAGCCAATTTAAGGCATATTCCAAGCCCCTATCTCTTTCTGATTTTGAGTTTAGAAGGGTTCCATCAAGATCAAGTAGAATGGCATATTTCGGTACGATTTCATCGAGTACTTTATTTTTATTCTTTTCAGTATTATATTCATTATGACCTAAAAATATTTTTTCCAATTCATGAATTTTATTGTTTCTTCGATATGCTGCTAATTGCACTAAATCTAATATATTTGTTTGTTCAATTTTAAGATGATTTGACCTTTCTGAAGATTGATATTGGTGAAGTTCCAAGAGGTTAAATTTATTATCTATTTGTTTATGGATATTTGATTCTTTTAAAAGGTTTTTTAAGCTACAAAATCCATCTAGATTATTTTTTGAAATAGCTAGAGCTATTCCGTATTCTATTATCTTTTCCCATGGTTTATCTTTCCAATACTTATTAAAAATATCATATGCTTCTTCGTAATAATTTCCATAGATAGTATTTTTATTGATGACTATATTACTTATGGCTTTATAAAGAGCAAATGAAAGTAAAAAACCGGCTTTAAATCTTTCAGGAATATCTTCATTTTGAAAAGGTATTAGATTGCCAGTTAAATTTAGATTGAATAATTCCGAACCTTCTTCATCACAGTAGAAAATATTTTTTGGTGAGTAAAATATAATAGGTATATTTTTCTCACTGAAATATTTTTTATAACCTTTAGGAATTTGGTGATGCAAGATATCAACTTCATCTTCGGAAATAAATATACCTGCAATATTTATAGATCTTCTAGATTTTTCATTAAGTAGTTTTAAGAAATTATCTATATGTATAGGTTCTCTCTTACATCTAGTACAATCGATAAATATTTTTTTTTCAGAGGAAATTAATGCTTTGTCACATATAAATTTAAAAATATTTTTAAAGTAGGGTGTTTTAATGGAAGACAAATATATAGCATTTGCATTATTTAATATATTTTTAATTTCTGAATTATTTTTAATATCTTGATCGGAGAGTTCAAATTTAGAAAAAAGTGGCCTGCCTGTAAAAGGTCCTTGTGGTTTATGCCATATTGTACATCTCGGTTCGCCTTCTCTTTCGATAATATATTTTCTTAATTTCTTTTGCTTTAATACATCGATGGAATTTTGTTGTCCATGTTGTCCATCATAAAAAAACTCGTTTTCTAATAAAAGTCTACCTAAATTACCTGTTTTTGTGATCAAATACGGATTGTAAATACCATCATATTCATCTATTAAGTGTGCTAAAATACTGGACACTCTTGCTGATCGTCCTCCTATAGTACATACTCTATCCTTCATGTTATTGCTCTTAATATTGTATTCCCTAATATCCATTATAATATCAGGTAGAGTTACAATATTTATTGATATTCCTTCACCAGTAGGACGATCATTTTTATCCTTTCCTCCAATATATTTAAGAATTTCAAGTTGCGTATGAATTTCATCTACAACAGAATGATAATTACTTTTTTTCATAGCACCTTCTCCTTAAATAACAAATTGAATTGAACATTCGTTTATCATGTTCTTATAAAATGGATCGTAACTTAAGATGAAACATCTTCTAATAAAATTTGATATTGTGATATTAGGCTAATTTAATCAAGCTTTCTTATCAAATGTATATCTTTATTCTCAGTTGAACAAACCTACTAAAAATTACTTTCTACCTTATGTTCAGATAGTCATTATAATGTAGGAGATTGTACTGCTTTTCTGTAGTAGGGTCAAGCATGAGTCAGATAGATATAGAGCGCCCACTTGCTATCATTTCGATTCTAGCGTAGATTAGAATAAGGAATGAAAAAGTATACTCGTCGGTTATTATGTGGTCAAATCTTTGTAATAGTTGTTGTTCTATTACAATCGTTCGTTTATTCCGCAACATCATTGCCGGAGGCGTGGCAGAATTATTTAACCCAACCCAATGCCAAAGACGCGGAACTGCGGTTTAAAAAGGCTCTCCAAACAGACAATAAAAATCCGCAGCTCTGGTGGGGATTGGCAGTCACGGAGAAGGCGCTGGGAAATTATGACGCAGCGTTTACGGACGTAGTCTCCGCTTTGGATAATGGACGCTATGACCCGCTGGCGGAAGTCTATCTCTCCCGTGCATTTGAATTAAAATTTTATTGTCATAATCCAAAACAGTTGACCACGTTGTGCGAATCCATTGTTAACGATTCCAATTGTACTCCTTATTTCTGTTCGGTGACGCATTGGTATTTATCTTTCCTGTATCGTGAGGAAGGACACCTGGATTTGGCGCGAAAAGAAATTCAGCAATTGGGTTTTGTCACGGATTATCTGGTGATTGGTCCCTTTGATAATGAGGGGAAAGCGGGATTCAATACTGTCTATCCGCCGGAAAAAGAGATTTCTCTGGATACGTCCTATCCGGGGAAATTGGTGGACACAAAATGGTTTCAACCAACCGCTAAACCGGATTGGGGAATTATCAATTTGAGCAATATTTTACGTCCGCAAGAAAAAGTAACCGGATACATATTAACCTATGTCTATAGCTCATCATTGCAACAAGCGGCGCTTCGATTGGGAGGAAGTGCTCTGAAAGTATGGGTAAATGAAGAAGAAGTTTTAAGTAATCCTGCCATCCGCCAAGGGAAATTCGACCAGGAACATATCTCCATCGCTCTGGCGCAAGGATGGAATCAAATCCTCATTAAATCCGGTACCCAGACAGATGGTTGGGATGTTTTTATCCGAATCACCGATCCCCATGGAAATTCTATTCCCGGATTAAAATATTCCGTGGATACGGGAATGATTGCTTCTTATCATAAGCCGGAGATAGATGAAACGGTCTCCAAATCGGCCATTGATATTGGGACCATTCTTACCCTTGAAAAAGAATGTAAAGACAATCCGGACGATGCAATGGCGTACGCGGATTTGGCATACTTGTATACCCTCCGCAAAGTCCATGACGAAAATTCTCAGGAAAATATATTAGACATTGAAACTTCTTTATCCTTTTATCCCAAGTCTACCTATTTTGCGAAAGTCTACGCGGATTGCCAGCCGGACGATAACCTGCGCCGGCAGAAAATTGAATCTGCCTGGGATATCGATTCAACGGATGTTGAATTGCTTAATCGGTTGGGGGATATGGATACCAAAGCCGGACTTTCGGAAAGTGCTGTGAAGAAATATCAAAAAACCTTGGAACTCAATTCCGATTTCGGGATGGGAGATTACAATTTGGGAAATGAATCTCGAGGCAGGGGTTGGAATGAGGAAGCGGCTGGTTATTTTTCCAAAGCCACGGCAGTATACCCATTTTTACCGGATTCTTATTATCAACTGGCGAATCTCCCGTTGGCTGAATTATCCCGTGAGAAAAAAATCCAGTTGTTGGAACAAGCCTTGGCGGCGGATGGATTTTATGACCCGGCACTGGATCAACTTATGGAGTTTTATTTGAATGAAGGAGACTATAAGAAATTTAACGAATTGGCAAATCTTAAATTGGCATTAAATCCATTCGACCTGTCCGTGTATCAAAAGTTGGCCAATATCGCGTATCAAAAAGACGATTTCGAAAACGCCATGCAAGAGTGTAATAAGGGATTGGCGATTGCTCCCATGGACTCTTCCCTGTTGAAAGAAAAAGGATTGATTTATCATAAACTGGGAAAGACCGATGTCGCTAAAAAAATGTGGGAGTTGGGATTAAAAGCAAAACCCAATGATGTTTGGTTAACTGAATATTTGTCATTTCTGGCACCCGAGTCCGAGAAATATTATTATCCTTTCAGAGTCACTTTTGACCAGGCCAAATCCTTTAGTCTTACTTCCGTAGATATCTCCCAGGCGAATATGGTGTATCTCCTGGATCAACAAGTCAATAAAGTTTATGACGACGGGAACGCCAGCCATTATCATCATCAAGTTATCAAAGCCCTATCGGAAGATGGTGTACGCCAGTTGGTCTCTCAAACGATCTCCTACAGTCCCAATCGGGAAAAAGTGGAACTTATCAAATGTCAGGTCATCAAACCCGATGGGACGGTCGTGGACGGAAAAGAAGCCGGTGAATTTTCCGCCTCGGATGTTGGTTCCCGCCTTTATTATGATTATGTTGTGAAACAATATTCCTTCCCCGGTCTCGAAAAAGGCGGGTACATCAATTTCGAATACAAAGTGGATGAAACGCATAATAATCTTTATGCCGATTATTTTGGAGATATGTTTATCGTCGGCAATTATGACCCAACAGTAAAAAGCGATTATGTGCTGATTATGCCAGCTTCCCGGAAATTCTATTTTTATCAAGACCGGACGGATATTAAACCTGTCATTGAAGATTCTCCAACAGCGCCTACACTGACCTATATCTGGCGGTTCGCGAATCTGCCCTATGTGGAACAAGAACCCTATATGCCGTCTTACAGTGAGACATTGCCTTATATCAAAGTCTCTTCCTTTTCCAAATGGGATGAAGTCGCCAAATGGTATTGGAATTTAATTCAAGACCAGTTTACTTGTCCGGATGATTTAAAACAATTCGTTCTATCCCTGACCCAGGATAAAAAGACCAACATGGATAAAATCAAAGCGTTGTATGATTTCACGGTGACGGATGTCCGTTATTTGGGATTGGAATTTGGCGCCAGTGGATATGTCCCCCATAAGGCAATGGATATTTTCCGTTCACGATACGGGGATTGCAAAGACAAAGCGACCTTGTTAATTACGATGTTAAAAGAAATCGGGATACCGGCGGATATTGTTTTAGTCCGTACCAGAGATTTGGGGAAAGTGGATTATTCGTTACCCAGCTTGGGTTTGTTTGATCATGCCATCGCCCATGTGCCTGAGAGACCCCATGAAATGGGTGTGGATGGGCATGAAGTCTGGTTGGACGGAACTGCCATGTATTGCGCGCTGAGTGAATTCCCTTCGGGCGACCAGGGCATTCAGGTTTTTTGTATTAATTCCTCCGGAGGACATTTTGAAACCACCACGACTTATACCGCCGACCAGTCGGTCGCTTCGTATAAGACAGAAATCAATTTATCTTCTGACGGCAGTGCTACGGGGACACGGACTACTCGTGTGGCAGGCCAATTTGCGCCTTCCATGCGGTATTATTTTGCCAACCCGGCGAAAATCAAACAGGACGTCGAACGCCAATTTAATTCCATGTTCCCGGGAACCCAAATTGGCGATATTGAACATTCCGATTTCAATGAATTAAACCAACCTCCCCATCTCTCCTTTAATTTCAGCATTCCGCAGATGGCTTCAAAAACAGGGGATAAGTTGCAAATCAACGGGGCTGTTTTTCCCACCCGTATGACGGATAATTATGCCCGTAGATCCGAACGGATTCATCCCATGAGTTTCCCGTTGGTCTGGACTCGGAAAATTGATACTGTCTATCAAATTCCCGACGGATATAAAGTAGATTACCTTCCCGCGAAAACAGAAAAGAAATACCCTTTTGGATATTTTTCTTCGGAGTATACGATGAATAAAAACCAATTGACTTATTCTGAAGAAATCCAGTTGACAACGACAGAATTGTCACCCGAAAATTACTCCCAGTTCCGTGCCTGGTGCAACCTTATTGATCGCAAAGAAGATGAAAAAATATTCTTGGCTCCCGCCCGGTAAGGATGGTTCAGGAAACACATTGTAAATCGCCTACGACGACAACAGAGTTTTCACTGTCCCAACAATTTGGCACATATTTATGTGCGGCATAATCGTTATACCATTGCTTTCCTGCTAAATATTTGAATTCGTATTCTCCGGGAGGTAATTCCACTGCCAATTTCCATTTTCCATTGGCGCATTCCATCGGATGCGACTTCTCATTCCACTCATTGAAATCACCCACTAAATAAACCTGCTCGTAACAAGGATGATCGAAAATAAATTCGATTTTTTGATCTTTGCCGATATAAATCATAGAAACCTCCCTGGGAGATAAAAACAAGGTGGATTAGTTTGGAAAAACAGGTTAAAACCGAAGAAATCTACTATTTCATTGGACACTTTTAGAAGCATCTTTTTCGCTCCTATCAATGATATTCAAGGCCTTGGATTCGGTCAGCGGGCAAGGTCGGTCTGAGATTGTCCGTTGAAGGAATCGTTCGTCTCAGTTCAATACTATAAAAAATTTTACGCCTCCCAAAACCAAAAGTCAAGAAAAATATTTTACTTAAAAGTAGGATTGGTAATAGGGAATAGGGAGGGATTATTGGGTGGTGGATGGAACATAAACGACTTCCCCGGGCCGTGTAAAATTCAGTTTTTCGCGCGCCTGTTTTTCAATGGTTTCCGGGTCGGCTTTTTTTAACTTTTCTTTTTCTTGTTCCAATTGAACAATCTGTTGTTGAACCCGCGCGTTTTCCCGACTCTGCAGAACCATCCGTTCCTTTATAGCATACCATTTCAATGATTCTTTTAAGAGAAAACCTAGAGGAACGGCCAGGAGTATGAAAGTCCAAATAATCTTTTGTCGGTTTATTTTATGGGGAGTCTTTTTCTGCGGTACAGACGTTTTTTTCGATTTCTTGCCAAAAAATCTCATGTGAATCTTTTACCATTCTATGACTTAAATGTCAAGAAAAACGTGTATAAAATATATTCTCTCCTAATCCATTACATCCGTGGCATGAGTGGAATTCCTATTTTCAATTCCGCTTCTTGTAATGAACGAGACCCGTCTCGTTCATTACAATGCCAAAATGACCCGCCTATCATTTCATGGGAATGATGAAATAATTGTTAACATTTGTTAACAATTTATCTCTAATGAAATCAAAGATCTAAATTCTTCCGCAATTGCGAAAGAATTATTTGACATTTGTCGGATGACTATCTTTGGGGATACTTCTTAAGCCAATATAATTTGCCTAAATGATGTGTGGGTCTCAGCCATGCAAATGGTATTCCCACTTCCATTCCCAAAGGAATTTGGGAATTATTGGATCAATCGTAAGTTGGGGTTATAACCTGACAATGTGAGGACTTTTATTGCCTTTCAACGCATTTCGCGTGTCAACAATCAAAGGCGCGTGTTTTACAATCAAAGGATAATTAAAAACTGAATGGGCGGTGACAATCACGGCACAATCCACTTTTCCCAAACAAGCGGGTGTCAGATATACAGATTTCAGATTGATTCCCTCCGGTTGTAGAGAAGGGATATACGGGTCGGAATAACTGATTTTAGCACCTTTACTTTGCAAGAGTCGCAAAATATCTAACGCGGGGGATTCGCGAATATCATCCACATTACTTTTATAGGCTACTCCAATCACTAGAATGGAAGACCCTTTAATCGGTTTTTTATGGGCGTTCAAGGCATCCGCGATTTTGGTAACAACATATTCCGGCATACCGGCATTAATTTGACCTGCCAACTCGATAATCCGGGGTTCAAACCCGACAGATTTTGCCCGCCAGGACAGGTAAAAAGGATCAATCGGTATGCAATGTCCCCCCAATCCAGGTCCCGGATAAAAGGGCATATAGCCAAACGGTTTTGTGGCGGCGGCATCAATCACTTCCCAAACATCTATTTTTAATTTATCACACATCAAAGCCAGTTCATTGACCAATCCGATATTGGTACTGCGAAACGTGTTTTCCAAAAGTTTGACCGTTTCCGCCACTTGGGATGAAGAAACGGGAATTACTTTATCCAGGGCGATTTGATAAAAGGCAACCGCCATCCGGGTACATTCCGAAGTTATTCCACCAACGATTTTAGGTATATTTTTGGTGGTATATTTTTTATTTCCCGGGTCAATGCGTTCCGGTGAAAAAGCAAGGTAAAAATCTTTTCCCGCTTTCAATCCGGTTTCTTCAAATAAAGGTAATAATAATTCGTCGGTGGTACCCGGATAGGTGGTGCTTTCCAGGATAATCAATTGGTCTTTGTGGAGATATTGGGCAATCTGCCGCGCTGATTCCATGATATAGGAAACGTCCGGGTCTTTGGTTTTGCTCAAAGGCGTTGGGACACAGATGTTCACGGCATCCATTTTCGCAAGGACAGAAAAATCCGTGGTTCCTTTGAGTTTCTTTTGCTTCACGAGAGTTCGGATATCTTCTGACGGAATATCCGGGATATAGGATTTCCCAGCATTCAATTGTTTAATCTTTCCCGAGTTTAAATCAATTCCTGTCACGGTTAACCCGGCTTTGGCAAATTCGACGGCCAATGGCAATCCGACATACCCCATCCCAACTATAGCGGATTTAATCGTGCGTGATAAAATCTTTTTTTCCAAATCTGTCGTACTTGCTTTAGACAACTTTGTTCTTTTTCTTTTATTTTGTATGAACATAATTTGAGACTTTAAAATTGAAGATTTTTTACGATTCTATAGATGATTAATATATTTCGAATGACTTAGTTTATCTTGAGAGATATGGCGTGTCAAGAACTCGGTAGTTGTACGCGCAGGGCAGGGTCTCCCAGAAGATTATAAATATCCACATTATCCATACTCATTCCTTGTGATTTTAGTTTCCGCCGGGTTTTCTGAATAATATCACCCAAGGTCCGTTCTTTTTCATTAAACAGCACGTCAAACAGTGTCCGGCTAATCGAAAAATTATCATAGGCCATACTTAAGGTACTGGCACCATAAAAAGCAATAGCTCCTCCAGTTTTACTCCGCACCATTTCTTCTCCAAGGCAATTGGTGAAGGGAGAATCAAAATCAGCACTATAACAGGTGAGACTGAATATCAAAGGCAATTTATGGTCATTGGTAAGTTTTTTAATGTCTTCTAGAAGAAACAATTCTTTATCCGCCCAAATCCCTCCTCCTCCATGACCTGTAAAATGAACCATGACCCGTCCATCATTGAGCTCATTAAGCACACGTTCCCGTTTAGCCGTATCAATGGCTTTTGTCACAGTATTTCCGTCCATATAGAGTTTATAGGGATTTAAACTGGAGGGAAATTTTTGTATTAATTCATCGCTATTTTGGTGAAACATGGGTTCAATCCCGGCAATCATCAAGACATTATGTTTCCATGGTGCATCGGTTGAGTCACTTTCATAGTCCATGATTCTTTGAGTCATGCGGGTCACTTCTTCCGGTTCGTTTACCGGGAACCGACCAATACTGAGCAGAGGTTTTGAAGAATCATTGGCATATTTTTCAATAAACCAATTATCCTGTCCACTTCTATAAGAATTCTGGCGATGCCAATCGTAAGTCGGTATATAACAAGGAACATGTTTTCGGCTATTATCCAAATAATCAAAAGAGGCGTCTCCGACCAGCAGGACGTAGCGAGGAGGAGTATGCCAATATTTTTCAGTATATTCGATGAAGTCACGGATGGCTTGTGGAGAAAAAAATCCATGATTAAATTCATCATAGACTGCATCCACCGTAACAATTTTTGTTTTTAATCCTTGTTTTTCCCGGTATTGTGCCAAAGGCTTGATCACATCATAAAAATTACGATGGGTAATAATCAAATAATCCGCGGCATTAGCGGTATTATACAGGTCAAATTTCCACATCGGTTCAATGGTAGTGGGTTCCAGCAACGGTGTTTGGTCGGAGAGAAGGATATATCTTTCCGTCTGACCGGTGGAGGCTGAAAATGATCGGACAGGAATATTTAGCACAGGGTTCGGTTCGTCATCCGTCGATGCTGCAATTTTTGCAACGATTTTTTCATCCGGATTAAAAATGCGATAATTCGACTTTGCCAAACCTTGTAATGAGATGGTTGCATCAGAATTATTATCTGTAGAAGCCAATGTGAAAATCAAAGAACCTTGGGAAGGTTCAAGTTGTTGCCAATAACGAATATTTACCCAATTTAAAAAACTTACATCCAGGGGATTGGAAAGAGTTTTCTTGGAGTCAATATCTCCCGGTGCTTCAAAGGTCATGGTATTTTTACCGGTACTTAAACAGGACGTAGGGACTTGAAAGTTTTCAAAGATATATTGTTTTTGACCATCCCACCGTATATCTCCAATTAGAGTTCTATTGAGATGTACCAGAACATGATGATTGGGATGGACATTGGGATAGGAATATCCTTGCAAACAAATTTGGAATTGAGCCATGTGAGAAGTATCACTGACCAATTGGGGTAGGTTGAATTGAATATCTTGCTTGGATGGGGCCGTTAAATTAAGCCAAAACCATACGTCGGTGGCTGTATCAGGCCGATAGATAAAATCTTTAAAGTAATAGTTTTCTTCCAAATGGAGAGAATTTTGGAAATTCTGTATAAGATTTTTGGTTCCGGCATTTGTTTGTGTTGGAGATATTGAAAGAACTTTATAATGAGATAAATCCTCATTATTCTTTTTATCCCAGGTTAATTGATATACATTTTCCTTCTGGTATTCATCTGAATAGTCGGAGGCCACAAATTCTATCCAGTCACCCGGCTGAAATCGGGTGGTATCTGAGCTATGGATGATAAAGGGAATATCTTTTTCTTGGAGGGTAATTTGAATATGGCGAGAATCAATTTTTTCCACGGGAACGGACTGTTTTTTCAAGGCATCATAAGAAACTTTATATACCCCTTCTTTTGATGTGTAAATTCTCACACCATTCAAAGAATGGTCTTTGACAAGAGAAATCAAATTAGGGGTTTCAGAGGAGGTGGTTGTAGAAGTTTTGCCGGAGCGGAGCCATTGATCCCAAAAAGTTAAAAAGGGTTTCCTTGAAAGATAATATTGAGAAATTTCTTTTTCTGTTAAGGGGGCGTTCAAGATAACGGCATCATCGAGGACTCCTGTCATTTGCAATTTTCCGTCTTGCGAGGAACCGATATTAAAATAACCTTTTAGATTGCTGGGCAACCCGGTGTGATAGAGATAATCTTTGAGTTCACCGTCAAAATATTCCTTAATGACAGTACTGTCCCACGTTATTGTCGCAAGATGCCAATCCGAATTATCCCATATAGCCCGAAACATTGTCCAAAGACACTCTTGATTTAATCCGCCGTCTCGTTTAACAAAAAAATAATGGAAACTACCCGTTCGGAAATCCATCCGGTTGTTCCAATTATCACCTAGAACAGAAAATAAATAGACAATTTTATTTTCTTCATAATAACTATCCGGGAGCACAAAATCCGGTTTAAACCAGATGGAAAAAGTTCCTCCGTCCTTGGAAAGATTTTTATCCACTTTATATTTCAGAACCTGTCCATCTTTTAATTCCACGCCATTGCCAAATTTCCCCTCGGTAAGAGAAATCGCGGAATTGGTATAGGCTTTAGTATCCCCTTTGGCAATCGCGGCATTAAGCGTACTGTCAAAATTCGCATAGAAGAGGATTTCCGGGGTAGGAGATTGTTCCCCTGTCGAGATGGAAGTCACGAGAAATAAGAAGACCGCCACTACTATGAAACGGATTGAACCACTAAATTTTCTCTGCATAAAAGACTTCCTACCTAAATATTACTTTCATTGATTCATTAAGATTTAATCAAGCGGGTATAAATTTTAGGAACAATCCTTATGAATTAAACTCACTTTATATTCTATAATATCATATATTTTTATGATGATACTGTGCTTACTTCAATATTTTGCAGGTTCCAGCCTTAAGTGAAGGTGTCTCCCCGAGCCATCTTTCCTCGGTCAGAAACACTCGGATAAGAAGACGAATTGCAAAAAGCCAAAGTTAAAGAGGACAGCATAAAATGTTTCACTATTGATTAGGATTGCTTTGAAACCAAGAAGTTACAATATAAAACTGGTCAAACTGAACTTCTGTTGTGGATGATACCCCGTAAGGGACAGTATAACTAATCCGCACTTTGGAAATTCGATACCAGTTTTGATGAGGCGGAGTAACTTGCCATGAAAAGGATGCCCAAGCCAATGAATTTGGTTTACCCGTACTATCCAATCCAACTACAGGGTAATAGTTATTATTCACTGCTGAGGAACTAGCATCAAACGCAATGGCTTCGTAAGCTAGACTCCCACTGGCATCATAGAAATCACATTCCACTTTTCCACCAAGTTTGCTGTTATAAGGACTCACGGGATTCCCGCGAAAATGCAGGCAAGAATCATATTGATCCCAATGATAACCCGGTCGGGCAGTATTCCCACTAAATGTGGTAACAGTGGACATACTGATATGACCAAATTCAATAGCGGCGGATTGACCTGCGGCACAACGTATACCTACCCAACCTTCCGTAGCATTAGAATAGGAAGTCACTATTCCAAAGCCGCTAGTGTCTACTGTCCAATGCGGATTTCCTGCCAGACCAATCCCATTATCAAATTGACCATTCTCTGGAAAAAGAGAAGAAAATTCAAAGGAACCCATAGTTGGATGAATTGGATTTGAGCCACCACTAAAATGCCAAATTTCCGAGTCTGGGATATTCGCGGTCTTACTCTGTGTAAGAAAAAAGATAGAAAAGCAAATCAATAATACAATTTTTATTACAGGATTATTTTTACTCACCTTTTCTCTCCCTCTAATGATATTTCTTGAATCTGTAACGAATCAGAGGAGATGGAATTTGTATCAGGGAACAAACCTGTATCCGCCAAATCGGGGTCGTAGATTTCGGCTGTATGAATGGCGCCATTATTATATCCACCTAGCCAATAGACAAATCGATCCCAAGTGCCAATGGAACCTTCCGGTTGAGAAACTAAAGAAGGCGGTGCAGGCATCCAATTACTAATCGTTTGAGTCGTTGGCAAAAAAGTAGACTGAAAGGTATTATTGGCAATTGGACCCGTATAATTCTGTATCAGAAATAAGGTGGTACGACTGGTTAATACCACCTGACCAGCAAAGGAAGAAGGTGCACCCACTATTACCCAAGGACTCAGAGTACCATTGGTTTGAAGGGTTGCCTTTTCCAAATAGGTAGTAGACTGGCCTGGGTCTGTTCCCAGACAATACACAACATTTCCCGAATTCCATGCCAGAGATACGGCACCGTTGATTTGACTAAAAGAACTGGTATATTGGAAAGGACCCACTGAACTATCCGCATTAATCGGTCCAAACTCTACACTGGATAAAGCACCATTCGGTGGTAAATTCGTACTATACCCTCCAAATAAATATAAATTCCCATTCAGAATTAGGGAAGCAAGGTTTTCCCTGGCACTTTTCATGACCGCAACATTCACTACCGGATTAGTCAAAGTCCCATCAGGATTAAATCCAACATAGCCGAGTTGACCACCCGGTGGATAAAAAACATTTTGACTTCCTCCTCCGGAAACATAAATCAGGTTAGCGGTGGTAGATACCGCGTCCCCGGCATACGGCAAACCATCGTTATTTGGCCAAGTAGCTACGGTCCAATTACTCAATGTCCCATCCAGTTGAATTAATGACATTTCATATCCACCTGGTTGTAATATATAAAAATAACCATTTCGAGTAACAGTGGGTGAAAGGTTGGCATTCCCCGGACATGGTGACATAAGTCTCCATCCTTCGGCAGAGGCGTGTGCCGGTGGATAGTTAGAAAAAATCACTCCCAATAAGAGTGTTATTACTAATAACACTTTTCTAAAGATAAAGTTTTTCATAGAACGGTTCTCCTTTTTAATAAAACCGTATAGCCTGTAATATAATTTGTTTAATTTGCACTTCTGTTGCAAAAGGGGTACTTGGGTTGGGGTTTGGGCTAAAACCTTTAGAGTTGTTTCCCATATAATTAACCCCGACAAATCCTACTTTAAAGAAATTCTGATGAATGGGGGTAAATCTACAAGAGTAGGCATTCCATACTGTAGAAATGGCAAAAGTCGCATAACTCCATTTTGGTGTATTAGGAACGGTAGTATCCGCACATTCGGCTTTAAGTCCTCCTGATTGTAAATAACCCGGGGATATTCCAGGGGTTAAATACCCCGCAAAATAACCCCAATAAGCACTATTCGTTTGAGGTTGTATATAACCGAAAATCGTCCCCCCACCATATTGAGCAATGGGATTGCCCCGCGCAATGATGGTCATTATGATTTCCTGTCGTTTCACCGTGGAAATATCAAGTATTGCTGTACCTAGTGACACAATGCCGAATTGTACAAAACTTGCGGTTGAAGCGGAGCATCTCAATCCTACAAAAGTATCATTTCCTAAAGTGCCAAAATAAGCTGTTGCATTAGTAAAAGAAATAACATTCCATTTAGCCGTTTCACTGTTGAAATATCCACCATCCGGTAAGATATAACTGATATCCACTGTGTCTTCACTCGCCATAGAAAAACTCCACAACCCAAGCCAAATACAACACATAATAAGTATATACCGTTTCATATAATTCACCTCATAATATTTCATTGGTCATTAATTTGAAGGGTATAGAGTTCAACTCTATCAATGACCAGTTCCGTCTCTACCGCTTGATGGGGTGCCGCCGTATAAGAGATTTGCAAATTGCGTATCTGCCACCAGTCGCATTCCCCTTGCGGAGTAAAAGTAAACGTAAAAACATTCCACGTAGACATCACCCCGAAAATTGAATCCGTACTGATCGCGTTAAATCCTTCACTCTCTAAAATTCTCGTATCGGTATCCCCGGAAGGAGTAGCTGTAGAAATCGTAGTACTAGTTGAAAACGATATGTTAGATAAGGCACTCTGGATGAACACTGAAAAATATCCCGTAACCGTTCCGTTGCTAAAGGGGGCTATGCCAGAACCCTTCGCCCAGACTTTGACAATAATCCCATCCCGTACGGTAGGAGGCGAAGTCGTACTAAAATCAATGGCGTGGTAATTCGAGGTCGTTCCAGTTCCATCCCATGTTTGAATGGCCGATTGTGCCATAATACTCCCATTGGTGTATAATGAGCGTAAGCGGATCACTGTTCGTCCATCGGTTGATACTCCAGTTATCGCATCGGTCACCCCTTTTGTGGTTATCGCCGTCCATCCTGATAAACCGGAATCAAAATTGTTATTGTAAATCAAATTGGTACACGTAACAGTTGATATCGTATAAGCATAGGAGTGGTGAATCCAACCAATGAAAAAAATCAAAATCAATAATTTATAATATACTTTCATGGAGTTACCCGTACGGCTGTAAAATAGACTTGATCAATAATTACCTCGGTTGTTTGATTGGTAGCACCCGGAGGAACAGAATAACTCAATTCAAAATTTTTAACACGAGTATAATCAATAGATATGGGTTCCAGAAGAAAACTTATCTGTTCGAAATAAGTAGAATACGTTGAGAAGCTATTAGCATCGCCTGTATCGGATTGCAAGGTCGCTTGCAAGGTTAACGGTTGGGCGGTATTGGGACTATATAAGGTGACTTGAAAAGTTCCCGCCAAAACCTGATTCATCCGCATCTGCACACAGACTTTGAATTGATCGATAATCGTTGTACTATTCGAGATATCCAAATAAGAGTTGGTCGTTCCATCGTAAGTACCAATCGTCGCCGTTCCCCCGGAGGAAGTAACCTGTAAGCCTACCCACCCTTGACTAGAAGCAGAATAAGAATTAACCGACCCTCCTCCGGTGGAAGAACATGTCCACCCCGTTGTTCCACTGGAAAAAGAACCATAAAATGGTAAGTAGTATGTGATATCTACCTGATGAACGGTGTCCATTGCACAAGGACTGGTCGCCCAACTAAAATTGAAAGTAGAATAAAAAACTAAAAGAGAAGAGGTGAAGAAAATGAACCTTTTGCTTGTCTGTGGAAAACTCCCTAACATAGAGACGTCTCCAATCAATTCTAAGTATAACAGGTATTGAAGGAATGGCAAGTTTATTTTGAAAGATTTTTAAAGTTAATATATTCCTATTATGGGGTTAAAAAGGTGGTAAAAAGTGTAAGGTTGGCTACACACTGTCTCCGTTTTAACTCCCATTTATCTCCCACGCCAATTTGACGTACCTATTTCGGTGTTTTTTTGGTTTTTTCAGGGCGTTTCGCTGTCATTTACCTTTGGGCTTTTTGCGCTCAAGGAGTCTTCGTATCAATCAATGGATATTTTTTCATCGCTCTACGGAAAGACAGTAGTCTCTGATGAAAAATGTCTCCCAAACCACACTATACAAAACAAGAACATAAGTATATACTCTATAGCTGTCACAAGAATAGGAAGAAGAAGGCAAATTAGAACACTACCGACGATCACACTTCAACACCTAATTTTTCTTTAATCAACTTATCATATACCGCTTCAACCCCTTTGACCATTTTATCCACGGTAAAATATTCTTCCAACCGTTGTCGACCTTGTATACCCATCTGATAGGCGATGGTTTTATTTTCCAATAAGTATTCAATTGCTTTCGCCAAAGATTTAGGGTCCGCGGGCGGTACCAATATGCCCGTATGTCCATCTTTGACAACTTCCATAATCCCGTCCACCCGGCTTGCCACAATAGGTTTTTTCATGGACATCGCTTCTAAAAGAACAATCCCAAATCCTTCATATAACGAAGGGGCAACAAAGATGTCAAACGTGGCATCGCATTCGAATACATCCAGCCGGGGTCCTTTTAGTGAGACGATTTCTCCCAAACCCAATTGGTGGATTTGTTTTTCCAGTTTCTCTTTCTCCGCACCCTTGCCAATCAGCGGACAATAAATAATATTTCCCCATTTGGGTTTTAGTATATTAATGGCTTCAATGAAATAATTATATCCCTTTTTCTCGTGAAGACGTCCAATACTTCCTATCACGATTTTTCCCTCAGGAATCCCCAGTTCTTTTTTTTGGGCGGCAATATCCACGGTATGCGAGTTAGGAAAGGGTTCAATCCCATTATAAACCACTACAATTTTTTCCTGAGAAACATGAATCGCTTCTAAAAGAAATCTTTTCCCTGCTTCAGAAAGAGTAATAATTTTATCTACCCACCGTAAGCTGACTCTTTCCCAGAGACGATGATACCCTTTCATCCAAAGGTCAATATCCCGTTGACCGGAAATGCGAATGGGTACACGAGCCATTTTCCCGGCAATTCTTGCGACAAAACTCGAATGGAATAAATAGGAATGAATTAATTGGATTTTTCTTTCTTTTAGGAGACGATAAAGTCTCCAAATAACGCGAAGATCCAGTTTATTCCGTGCATTTAAACAAATGACTTCGATTCCTTGCTCCCGCATTGCTTTGCCAATTTCCATATCATACACCAGGCAAGCCACTATGACTTGATATTTTTCCTTGGATAAACGGGTTACCAGAGACAACAGCATTTTTTCTGTCCCGCCCAAGGTTAACCCGGTGGTAAATTCAAGGATTGGAATCGGCTTTTTTGTCATAGAAAAATTGTTTAATGATTGATTTGAGTCAAGGTGAACGAAGGCGGGGAGGAAGAATCCGAATCGATAAATATGCGGTGCCACAATTCCAACATTAATAAACTCCATAAGACAAAACCATTATTTTCTTTTTTTGCACGATGTTTTTCCAACATGGATTCAACACTTTTTTTATTAAAATAACCTCTTTGCAGGGAGCGTTCATTTAACAAGATATTACGGGTGACATCATATAATTCGTGGGATAACCAATGAGATATGGGAATGGCAAAACCATGTTTAGGTCTCCAAAGGATATCTTCTGGCAATTCTTTATCAAAAGCTTTTCGCAATAAATATTTGGTTTTCCGACCCTGAATCAGGTATTTTGAGGGAGTTTGAAAAGCAAATTCCACTAATTTATGATCTACAAAAGGCACTCTGCCTTCCAAGGAGCAACTCATGGTAATCCTGTCGCCCTTTTCAAGTAAATCATAGGGTAGATAAGTTTTCATATCAACATAACTGAGTCTTTTCAATAAATCTCGATGCAGGACATGTTCATAGATGCCGGAGAAGAATGTTTCAGGAGTAGAATTTTCTTTTTGTAATCTTTCCTGAAAGGAAGGATTATATAAATAACTTCTTTTTTCCCGGGAACAGATAATCAGCCAGGAAAGGTATCTTAGACTATCCGATTCCTGAAGAGCATTATTAAACCTGGATAGTTTATCCAACTTATAACGCAACGTTGTGTTGGGAATCCCCTGTCCTACGTGGCATCCCAATTGAGTCAACCCATGAATGATCTTACGAAGAGGATAAGGTACGTTTCGATTCCAGGTGTTTCCCATTCCATCCCATTGGTATCGGTCATAGCCACCGAATAATTCATCTCCTCCATCCCCTGCCAATATGACTTTTACGGTCTCCCGTGCTTTTTTACAGATATGGTATAGGGGGAGAATGGCCGCATCCGTAATAGGATCGTCCAGATGCCAGATCAACAATGGCAACACATCAAACATATTCGGTTCAATCGGGATTTCATGATGTTCAGTGTGATACTGTAGGGCAACCCGGTGAGCGTAGGATTGTTCATTATATTGACCCATTCCCGGAAATACCGCTGCAAAAGTTTTTACCGGCTGGTGGGTTACTTTACTCATCATTGCCACAATAGCGCTGGAATCAATTCCTCCACTCAAGAATACACCTAGTGGAACGTCACTGATTAAATGCAAACTCACAGTTTCTTGAAATATTTCTTTTAATTGCTGAAGAGAGTCCTTTTCAGACAAAATTGATTCGGTTTGATTTAGTTCCAACTCCCAATATGATTGAATACTTACACCCTTCATGGAACATTGAATATAATGTCCGGGCAATAATTTTTGAACGGATTTAAACATGGACATGGGTGCGGGAACATAATTGAATGTCAGATAATAATCAATGGCTGAAGGATTAATTTCTTTGGTGATTTCCGGAACTCGTAATAGACTTTTTATTTCTGATGAGAAGTAAATCGTGTTACCGACAATGGCATAATTGAGAGGTTTAATTCCCAGACGGTCACGGGCCAAAAGTAATTCTTTCCTTTTTGAATCCCAAATAGCAAAGGCGAACATTCCCCGCAAGCGGGAAAACATGTCCGTCCCGTGTTGTTCATACAAATGGATGAGGGTTTCGGTATCGCTATGGGTTTGAAATTGATGTCCCTGCTGAATTAATTCATTGCGTAATTCCTGATAGTTATAGATTTCCCCGTTGAATACAATCCAAATGGTTTTGTCCTCATTGGCAATCGGTTGATGTCCGGTGGATAAATCAATAATACTTAATCGCCGCATCCCCAGACCCACGATATCGTCATGGTAATATCCCTCGTCGTCCGGTCCGCGATGGGGAATGATGTCACACATCGCTTTAACCAAAGTAGGATTGACCTTTTTGTTCAATCCAAAATTAAATATACCGCTAATTCCGCACATGGTTAATATCTTCGTTCGTTGGATAGTTCCAAATTATTAAAAGCCAGTCCTCTGCAAACATTGTAAAACATTTCGGCACTTTTTTTGACTTTTTTCATGCTAGGCTTTCCAATTTATAGTGAATATAATTAAATCTCAGAAAATTTAGACAATTTTTCTAAAAACGGTTTAGTTTCCCTAATCACATCTTCCACGGAGATTTGATGAAGGCAATACGGTTGTCCCATAAAACAATTATCCTTTTCACAAGGGGAACAGGGATAAGGTTTATAAATGATTTGATGTTTCTCTTTATCCTGATAAGGCCCCCAGAGAACGGAAGAAGCGGGTCCCGTAAAGGATATTGTCGGAACACCCAATGCCACCGAAAGGTGCAATGGTCCGGTATTATTACAGATTAGTAATTTACATTTTGATAAAAGGGCTGCTAATTGACGAAGATTTGTTTTTCCGGCAATAGAAATAAATGAATATTTTGTTTGTTGGCGGATATTTTCTACCAATCTCATTTCTTCCTGATTTCCTGTTACGATTAATTTGGCATGAAATTGTTCCACCAAAAAATCCATAAGTTGCGCATAATTTTCTACCGGCCACCGGTGGAACCAACGCTTCGCACCCGGATGAATAGCTATCAAAAAATCACTCTCCAATACATTCTGGTTTTTCAAAAAGAGATGGGCGTATTCCTGTTCTTCTTCTGTAAGCCACAGCTGCATTCGGGTAGGTTTGCCATCATCAATCACCTGACTGATAATTTCCAACATATACTCAGCCATGTGTCGAGGATTTTTTAATGGGTTGGATTTCGAATCTGCCAACGGGGAAAACAAAGAACTTTTTAAAGGATATTGTATGGATTGGGATATACCGGTTAGCGTTGACAGGATAAACGAATCCCGCCAGAGCATATAAGGAGTCGTGCGATAGGGGTCCATATGCAAATTGATAAACAAGTCGAATTTCTGTTTTTTTATCCATTTTAATAATGAAAGGAGTTTGGGAATATTCTTTTGATAGAGAATAAATTCGTCCACATGGCAACAACCTTGCAAAATTATTCTTCCAGTTTCGGAAGTCAATAAAGTAATCTTTGCGGAGGAGAACGCCTGTCGTAGTGCTGCCAGTGCGGGTACACTCACCAGCATATCGCCAACTTCTCCGCAAAGGAAAACTAAAATTGATTGGATTTTATTTTTATTCATTGTTGAGTTCTAAAATAGGTTTGAATTCCCTGCCATTTGCCCTGAAATGCCCAGGGAAGCCAGTTTGTAAATACGGCGAATCTCGGGCGGTGTATAAAATGAGCTATCAACATGAAGAAACCAACATTATGGATATCACCGCAGAGAAAGGTAAACAGCAGAAAAGGAATGGAATGGAATAATCTACGGTGTTTTAAAAATACATACGTGTTATTATGCTCGGCACAAATAATTGAAGTTTTATCGAGCGAAGACCGGCGGTATTCCACTTGCACGGGAGCAGCATAATGGTAAACTAAAATGTCCGGATCACAAACTGCTTTATATCCTTTTTCGATAACGATCATCGTTTCATCATCTTCAAATCGCCAATATCCCCTAAGATTCGTGTCAAACGGCTTCATCAATTCCTTGCGAAAAGACATGTTACAACCACGTAAAGCATGAACCTCTTGTAGATTTTTTGGTATACTTTCACTATCTCCAACATTTAGTCCAAACCAAAATATTTTTCTCCAATGTCGGCAATATTTAATAATCGGTTGATCATTAACCATCCTAATGACAGGACCACCAACCGCTCCAATAGTTTTATCCTGATACCGTTGTTCAATTCGTTCCAACCAATGTGACTCGGCAATCGCATCATCGTCAATAAAACAAATAATATCTCCACTAGCCGCTTGTAATCCGGCATTTTCCGCTAGCACCACTCCCGGTTCTCGTACATAAACTTTTTTGACATTGGATAATCGCTCATTAATCACTTTTTCCGATTCTGTGTCCTCCGGGCGAATGACTACAATGAACTCATCCGGTTTCCGCGTCTGCGCAGAAAAAGAATCGATACACTTTACCAGAAAGTCGGGTCTTTTATAAGAAGCTACGATCACCGAAAGTTTCATGATTTCCTATTTTTCTCGATAGCTATTTTTAAAAATCTTTCGTATTCCAGAGATTTATTTTCCCAGAAGAAATCAGTCGCTCGTTTTCTTTGATTTTGAATAATCTGTTGTGCAAAATCTTCATCTAATAAAACGTGGTCAATAGCTTCTACCCATTTCGAAATATCTCTCCAATCCAAGAGGATAGAAGTGTTTGCTGTTGTTGCTCGAAGAGCAGGAATATCGGAGCATACAATAGGAACCCCTACCGCCATGGCTTCCGCCAGTGTGATTGCGAAACTGTCGATCTCGGAAGAATGCACAAAAACATCCGCTTTCCGGTAATAATCAAAAACCTGTGTATGATGCACCTCCCCAATAATCTCCACGGCATCCGCCAAATTATTTTCGCTGATTCTTTGCCGCAATTTGTTTTCATAATTCCCTTTTCCGACAATAATCAACCGAAGGGATGAATATTTTTTTCGGAGTTCTTTAAAGATTGTAACCAATCTCTCTATTCCTTTTGATTTTTCAATTCTGCCGATGTACAACATGATTTTGTTATTCTTTACCGTACGGTGGGGAAGGTATGAATCATAGATGGCTTTCGGAATTCCCGGAGTTACTACGCCGTCTAATTTCAAGTGATATGTAGTTTCAATAAATTCCCGGGTCGCCTCACTGTTCGCTATATACAAAACCGATTTATCTTTTTTAAAGAAATTGTCAATTATCACGTCTCCCGGAATATGAAATACCACAGGAATCCCATAGTCCTTACAATAATTGGAATATAATAGGCTGTCAGTTACATAATGCACTGAAATTACATCACATGTTCTTACGATCTCTTGAATCTTCCTATTACATCGGAAATTGAACCAGAAACTTAGGCTTTCAATTCCGAATGTTCCTTGATAAATTTTAATTCCTGGAAGATTGGTTTTATATAAGAGATACCCCAAAGACCTGTTTATGAAACTATACCGGTTTAAAAAAGGAAGATAATAAGTTTGTGCCTGGATATCGGATAACTGCGGTTGCAAAGTCTTATTCCAAACCGGTTTTCCTGTAAAAAGAAGAACTTCATGATTCCGACTCAGCCCCCGGGCGAATTCCCGAATAATTGTTTCACTGCCGCCCGTTAAATATCCTAATGTTGAACTTATGAACCCAATACGCATAATTAATATATCAGACTAATATACTTTCATAAAATGAGCAAGAAATTACATTCCAACTTAGTTTCATGGTTTTCTTCGATTCGACCGAAAAAGGTTAAATATGTCATGATATAATAGCAAAGAGCTTCTAAATGAAAAGTGCCATTGAGTTCAAAAATGTTCCCCAATATTCTGTTTTTTTGAATTTGGTAAAATATAAAAGATAATCCAGACAAGTGTAGCGCTACCAGATTTAGTATGTGAATCAGTTTGGAACCATTGTCTTCAGCAGAGAAAAAATTTCCCTTTAATATGAGTAGGGAGAAAAGGTTGTTATTTTTATGCCTTTTTGTCTATTCAATTTTTGTAGATTCCAATCTATCTGCGATTGAACAATATCCTTATCGTTGGGTATATGTCAATGAGAACCTGCCGCATGAATCGAATGTAAGCCGGATACAAACGATTGTGCGCTTGGCTTCCAAGCATGGGTTTAATGGGATTGTTTTGGCGAGTAATCTTGATAATCTGGAGTTCATGTCTTCCGATTATATCCGGCGGTTAAAAGAAGTAAAACGAATTTGTGATGAAAACCATCTAGAAATTATTCCCGATATTTTCTCTGTAGGCTATGGACATGCGGTAATCGCACATAACCCGAATTTTGCAGAGGGATATCCGGTCATAAGTCAATCCTTTATCGTGAAAGACAGAGCGGCACAATTGGTTCCAGACCCGCAAATACACATCGTCAATGGCGGGTTTGAACAATATCACGAGGATACCGCGGACGGATATATCGAACAAACCAAACCCGGCGAAATGACTTTTGTGGACAATCAGGTGTTTCATAGAGGGGGTATGGCATTGCGGTTTGACAATTTCGAAAAAGACCCGGCGGGATTTAATCATATTACACAAGAAATTGCCGTGAAGCCGTATCGCTGTTATCGTCTCAGTTGTTGGATTAAAACCGAACGATTAAATCTGACGACCAGAGGTAATTTTGTTTTTAGGGTTAATACTTTAAAAGGCGGATTCTTGCAAGAGAGCGATTATCCGTTGCCGTTCAATAATGATTGGCGAAAACTTACAATGGGATTTAACAGCGGGAACAATATCACCGTGAAAGTAATGGTGGGGATTAAGAGATGTACTGGCGGAAAATGCTGGGTGAATGACCTGAAATTGGAAGAGGTGGCATTCACGAATATACTCCGAAGAACGGGAACCCCATTAAAGGTACAGGGTGCAACCACAGGAATTATTTATGAAGAATTCAAAGACTATGATGTACTTTCAGACCCCGTATTGAATTTTCGTTTCGACCACGAGGGTCCTCAATTGACTATTTTAAAAGGAGGCCGTATTCAAGAAGGGGAATTATTAAACGTAAGCTATTATCACGGGATGGCGTTGTTCCGTGACCAAGTACCGGTTTGTATGTCGGAGCCGCAGATATATGACATCTGGCAGACACAGGCGCAAATTCTCCAGACGATTCTTTCGCCTAATAAATATTTTTTAGACATAGACGAGATTCGCGCCGGTGGGACGTGCGAGGCATGCAAACAAAGGGGGATAACAATGGCGCAGATTTTGGGCGATTGTATAACCCGGCAATGCAACATTTTGAAAGAGATCAATCCCAAAGCGGAAATTTTCGTTTGGTCGGATATGCTGGATCCCAATCAAAATGCGCGGGACAACTATTATTTGGTAGACGGGGATCTGACCGGTTCCTGGAAATACATACCCAAGGATTTGAACATAGTCTGCTGGAATTATGATACTCGGAAGGAAAGCCTGCAACATTTTTCGCGGCTGGGATTTCATACGTTAGCGGCAGCATATTATGACGGGCACAATTTGGACAATCCGAAGGGATGGTTGGAGGCGTTAAAGATAACTCCCGGAGCCAGCGGGATTATGTATACGACATGGGAGAGCGATTATGGATGGCTGATTCCGTTCGGGAATTTGGTGTCCCAGAGTGAATAAACCGGTAACAATACAAATTGAAATATGAAAGAATAATCTATATAATATTAATTTACTTAAGTTAAAAAGTAAGTGTAATATATTTACTACGAAATGATTCTGTTATTATAGATAGTTTTCTACAAGAAATTTAGGAGTATTTAATGTCGGTCAAGCTTACAGGTATTTATTTAACCATATCCCTTGTTTTTTTCTCATTAACCAACCTGGCTTGTGCACAAACTTGGACGAAACTCAATCCTACCGGGGAGCTTCCGATAGGGCGTGATTCTTTTTCCGCCAGCTACGATAGTACCAATAATCGGATGATTATTTTTGGGGGTATAGATTATTACGGCAATCTTTATAATGATGTATGGGTCCTCAGCAATGCCAATGGTCTGGATAGTACAACTCCCGCTTGGACACAACTCAATCCATCTCCTGATCCGCTCTATGAGTTCCCGTCAACGCGATGGGGTCATAAGGAAGTCTATGATAATACCGATAATCGGTTAATTATCTTCGGGGGATTGGATATTAATGAAAATACTCTTAATGATGTGTGGGTGCTCAGTAATGCCAATGGTCTGGATACTACAATTCCCGCTTGGACACAACTTACCCCTCTAGCGGATTCCACTTATGGTTTCCCGTCAAACCGTGACTATCCTTCGGTTGTCTATAATAGGAATAATAATAGCATGATACTTTTTGGGGGAAATACGGCAGCCCCGGGATCGGGACCTTTCAATAATTATCTGTTTCATGTGTGGATTCTCAGCAATGCCAATGGTCTGGATACTACAATTCCCGCTTGGGAACGCAATACCTCTGTAGATACCGCCTCCACATTGGTACGTTTTGCCCATACGGCTGTCTATGATGATGCTAATAATATTATGACCGTTTTTGCAGGAGGTAATAATACAGGCTGGCTAAACGATGTGTGGGTGCTTAATAATTCCGATAACAGAGAAAATTCTAATTGGACACAACTGACCCCACTTTCTGACCCTGTCTACGGATTTCCGGCAACACGAGACTATCATAAGGCGATTTACGATAGCATAAACAACCGGATGACAATCTTTGGAGGTTGGTATGATTGGACCACTCAAATTTTTCTAAACGATGTGTGGGTGCTTACCAATGCCAATGGACTGGATACTACAGTTCCCGCTTGGATACAGTTAATTCCAACTCCTGATCCAATATACGGACTCCCGACAACCCGCGCCAATCATACTGCCCTCTATGACATTGCTAATAATCGAATGATAATTTTTGGTGGTGTTTGTGGATATACTAACACTGACCCTAATCAGGAATGTAATGATGTGTGGGTTCTGAGCAGTCCCAATGGTTTGAGTGCGCCGGAACCTGGTTTCTATGGCACCCCGACCACAGGTATAGGACCATTGCAGGTTAGTTTTGTAGATACTTCAAAACTTAAGCCAACCAGTTGGAACTGGAATTTGGGAGACGGGGTAACCACCGGCTTTACCTTGTCATCTACAACGACTCATATCTATGGAATAGTAGCCGCCCCAACGACTTACAACGTTCAAATGATTGTCAGCAATTCTTATGGAACGACTACTTCTACAATGTTCAATTATATCAGTGTTACCGAGCCGGGACCGAATTCATATTTATCGGGTGCACCGCTATATGGATATGGTTCATTGACCGTTTATTTCTTTGACGGGTCGGATAGTTTATATGGCAATAGTACCAGTTGGCATTGGACTTTTGGCGATGGGTCCACTAGCAACCTTCAAAATCCTGTCCATATTTATGCGCCCGTATCCTCCGTGACGGCCTATACCGTGCAATTGATTGTGACCACAAATTTTGGCGCCAGTACGACCACCATGCCAAATTATATTATTGTGTTTCCTTTGCCCGCCGTAGAAGATTGGATGTTCTATTCTAGCGATATAAATGATACAACACCCCAAGTCGCAGATAGCAAACCCCATAAATTATAATTGGATTGTCTTCCCTTACTTTATACACTTCACTAACCCATTTCTTGATACAGAGACTCTGTGTCCGCAAAAAGCCCAAAGTTAAGAGGACAGATTCATAAAAACCCTGAAAAAAATCCCCCCCTCTTCCTAAAAGCCCTGAAAGAGATTAAAAGGAGAGGTGAATAAGTGACGGTGCAAATACGGTCTTGATACGGAGACAGTGTGTAGCTGAATTTACAGTTTTTTCCCCTCACATTAGGAATGGTTATTAATATCAAAAATCTTGAAAACAACTATTGACAAATCGTTTTTTATACTATATGCGCTGGTTTGAATAAGCCTACATTCGTTAGGTTAAATAACTGGCGCTGAGCACGATCTATTTCTTTTGAGTGCGACTCAACTACAGAAGACTGTACCATGCGGGGCAACGTTAAAGTTATGGTGCCATCGAGCCCGAACAGAAGTTTCGTTCATATACCCGTATGGTAAGTTATTGATTTTTGAAGAGTTGGCGTAAGAGAGTAAATTCGTCGGTCCCCACGGCTTTAATGGCGAAAAGCAGGATTATAAAGAATAGGGTTCCTAAAGTACCCGTGATAAAGAAGTTCATGGGAGGTAAATAATAGAGAAAAAGTGCCAGAAGGCCGCCGACTACTGCTGGTTTCCATACAATACCGATATTTGCTTTCGAGATATATTTCCAACCCAACTTTAGATGAATCAGTAGAATAAGAAATCCAACGATCAGGTTCGTATAGGCGGCACCCATAATCTGATATTTCCAAATCATCACAGGATAGAGAAGAAAATATGACATTAAAGCAATGGCATTGACCCATGCAACCCATTTTTGCTTATGTTCAATAATAAGTCGTACCACGAGAAATTCATAGATAAAAGCAAAAGCAAGAGACCAAATGATAACCTGTAAAACAAACGCTGATTCCCGATATTCTGGTTTAAAAGTAACTCCAATAATTTGGCGGGTGGTAAAAGTAACCATCACAGCGACCAGAAAAGCTCCGGCAATAAGATAACCGAGAATTTTCTGAAAAACAAATTCGTATCGGTTGGAAGATTCACTCAATCGGGCAAGTGTCGGGAATAAGGCCATGATACAAACCGAGAGTAAATTATAAAGAAGGTCTGTGTACCGACCTGCCGCACTATAGATGCCTACGGCTTTTAGTCCTGGATAAACCTGCAGCGCAAAAACTGCAGACCGGGAACAAACTGTTCCTAAAAATCCGGAAATAGCCAGAGGGATTGCAACTTGGATTAATTCTTTCATACGGATGGGATCAAATTTCATTTGAAAAAACAAATTGAGTTTTCGGAGCAAGGGATAATTTATAACAAGTTGCAGGATGGTAACAATTACTTGCACCACTATAATGCCAAACAATCCACCACCTAAAATAAGAACCAAAAAACTGGCACCTACCCGAATTGCATTTATGAGAGTTGTTGTAATGGAATTATAATGTGTTTTCTCAAAGCCCTGAAATATGTCAGTAACAGTCATATTAATAGAGAAAGGGATTAAACTAAATCCTAATAAAATGGTCACTTGCTTGGTATCCATGGGCATTTTCCAAAGGGCTACAACCAGGATTAATAATAAAAAGGAGATGATCGAAAGTATGAGCTTTAACCCTAGATTGATTGAAAATAATTCTTGTGCTTTAGTGCGGTCTTTTGCAACATCCCGAATACATATAAAATCCAGTCCAAGATTGGCTATCTGTTGAAAGACCACTATAAAACCCATGGCAAAAGAATACTGTCCAAATCCGAATACTCCCAATGCATTGGCCACACAAATTACAAAAACAAACGAGAGAGCCATGCTGATAAATTGAGACAGTGTCTGTGCCGTGAGGTTTCTAAAAACGATACGAGATGTATTCATATAGCAGAAGAAGGAAAATCAAGAGATGTTTTCCTCGTTATTGACCCTTCTTCTTTCTGTACATACAGAGGTTTGCGTTGGCGGTAGATATTTGCTAATAATCCCAATAATATCCAACTGTAGGAGATGCCAAGAAGAACCCTGAGTCCTCCGTTTGCCGCATTCACAAAAAGGTACTCCTGAAATCCCATGGCACACATACTGTTAAGTAGAGAAGCAACAATTCCAACAGCCACGGTACGGTAAAAAGGGTCGGTATCATGAAGAAAAATACGGATTCCATGGATTACTGAAGTCACCAGGAAAAGTAAAAATAAGGACAAACCGAAAACACCGGTTTCTACCATCATTTCCAGATAATTATTATGTGCCACCCCTAATTTATCGCCTTCAAGATATAGTGTAGTACTCGCATAGGCAAAACCGCCCATTCCATGCCCAATAATCCAATGCTCTTTGATAATGCCCAAGGCATATTTCCAGAGAACCAGCCGGTCGTTAGTGTACCATATGCCTTCGCTCGTATAATATTTTCGAATGAAATTTTCAATAATATTTAGAACTGTCGGAGATAAAAGAATACTGGACATTCCTACCAGAATGAAAAGAACTGTCCATTTCCTGCTGCGCATAAAGATGACAAAAGAAATACCAACCGCTATTCCAATCCAGGCGCTCCGCGAGAAAGAGAGTACCAATCCTGTTATTAAAAGAAAAAATATCACCACCAAGATGAGACGATACAGCTTTTTACGAACATACATGATAAAAGCAAATACGACGGGAATTAAGATTCCTATAAAGTTTCCCAAGAATCCTGGATTTGGCAACACATCGGTTGCTGCCCGGTTGGAGATGTCGGCAGGAGATCCGGTCTGGACAATACCATAGATGGCCATGATGGAGACAAGTGTACCAGAAAAAAACATCATTCCAAAAAACCATTTCAACTGTACTTTATTAAAGATTTGCCGGGAAAAAAACAAATAAATCATCATCATCAAAATAACTATGACTAATCCC
Organism: uncultured bacterium; assembly: GCA_963768165.1. GTDB lineage: Bacteria > UBP4 > UBA4092 > UBA4092 > UBA4092 > CAVYHJ01. The sequence continues at coordinate 30,464 of CAVYHJ010000004.1, forward strand.
CAACCATTTAATTTAACAACTTCAAAATCAATTGCATACATACGAGATATATTAAAAAAAGTTGAAAAAATAGCCCAAGGAAATATCATGAGTAAAGAAAAATCAGTTATATCGTGGGAAAGAGCACCTTCTTTACGAAGGATGGATTTTATAATAAAGATTCCTATTAATAAAAAGAAAAAATATTGGGTCAGATAAAACGTGGGTAATCCTTCCGGGGAAGGAATCGCAATGATTAATAAAGGGGAAAAGAAAATCCATAAACAGGTGAAAGGAAATGGATATTTATAGATTAATGAAAGTAATACGATGAAACCAAACATTGCCATTATCAAATAGAGAAAAAGACTACTAAAGGCTAATAAAGTCATTAAGGCGAGAGTGAGAACGGTTAGAAAAAGATAAAAATAAACAGGTTTTGTTAAATAGGGCCGAAGAAAAACAAGAGTCATAAAAAGATTTTTAAAATGGATACTAAATTATTGGATACTAAATTATTCCTTCAAATTTTGCTGACATTCAAGGATCAGTTTTGGAGCTCGCGGGTCTTGACTAAGTTTTTGTGTGGTTTGAAATTCCGAAATTGCCTTATTCCACTCTTTTTTTTCCATCCAATATTGTCCAAGATACAGATGCGTTTCCCAATCATTGGGATAAAGTTCCGCTGTTTTTTTCCATTGTTGATAAGCCAGTTCTAGATTATTTTGTGCCTTGTAAGCCCACCCCAGCGAGCGTAAAATATCCGGATTTTTGGGATCCAATGTCAATCCCTTTTGATAGGTTTCAATCGCTTTTTGAGGATTTCCGGAATCAAAATAGGACAATCCTGCAATATGATAAGGTCCTGCCGAAGAAGGATCAAGTTTCATGGCCTCTTCAGAATATTGAATAGCTTCTTTATATTGTTTAGTCTCATAATACAAGGTAGCAATTGCTTGAGGATAAAAAGGTTCTTTGGGGTTTATTTTATAGGCTTCTAAAAGATACCGCAGCGCCGTCGTATTATCTCCCAGTTGTTGATAGGTTTGAGATAAGTAAAATACGGCTTGATGATTTTCAGGATTGATTTCTATAGCCCTTTGAAGGGGATATTGGGCATTTTTCCAATCTTTGGCATTAAATAATTCCAATCCATATTGGAAATATCCCTCTACCGGATGGATATGTTTCGGGATATCGTTAGTCTTTAATCCAGCTTTCCAAGCCGCGTCATATTCCATAACGGCTTCTTTCCATTTTTTATCCTGGGCATAACCGAAACCTCGATAGAGATGTGCCATATCCATTCTCCCTTTCTTTTCCCAGTTTTTGGCTAAAGTCGGAGGATATCCCTGGGGATTGGTTTCTTCTACTTTCATCAACAAGGGTCGGCCCCAGATGATAAATCCAATAAAAATCAACATGATCACCAGCCACAGTATGAAGACGACTTGATAATCTTTAGAGAAAAATGAGGTGTTCGACATATCCTATACGTGTTTTATATTAGAAATATTGTTAAGTTGTGCAACCATTTCTTTTCGATTTATCATGCAATAATTATACGTATATTAGATAAACTTGCAAGGTAATGGATGGGTTATTATCCGAATCATGCTGTATAAAATGTAATCTAAAACGAAACGATTAGATTCGCAATGAGATAAAATATCGCTCCCTATATGTGCTTATAAAAATATCATAAGACCGGATAAAATTAAATCAATCTTATTTTTCTCTTGAGTATTGAATCCAATCTCTATAAAATACCATCTACTTATGTTGCAAGTCCGTGTCTTACAGATTATCACTCAAATGGTGGTCGGGGGAGCCTCCGAACATGTTGCTTATCTCATGACGCACTTTCCCAAAGACAAGTATGAAATCCATTTATTGAGCGGGACTCCCGTAGAGAAGGCGAGGATGTACGTAAATAGTGTTACCCCTTCTTCGAATATTACCTATTGGCAAATTCCTGAATTGGTAGTACCGGCAAATCCGGTTAAAGATTTCATTGCGCTCTGGAAAATATATCGGTTCCTGAAAAAAAATAAATATCAGGTTATCCATACCAATTCTTCCAAAGCAGGGATCATAGGCAGACTTGCCGCAGGTTATGCAAAGGCTCCTATAGTTCTTCATACGGTGCATGGATGGAGTTTTAACGACCGTATGAGTCCTTTAAGAAAAAAAATGTATGTCGCGATGGAACGCTGGTCAGGCCGATATACCGATTCACTGATTGTCGTTACTAAATTTGATATCCAAAAGGGATTACAGGAAGGAATTGGCACTTCAGAAAAATACACTGTCATCCATCCCGGTGTGGAGTTGAAAAGATTTGAAGACTTACGTGTTGACCTAAAGGAAAAGAAAAAGAGTCTTGGAGTCGAACCCGGTATGGATATAGTCTGCATGATAGGTCGCCTTTCAGAACAAAAAGCTCCCGATGATTTTGTTAGAGTTGCCGCAAAAGTTGTAAAAAAACATCCGCAAACCGCCTTTTTGTTAATCGGTGAAGGTCCCTTATATTCTAAAATTCAATCCATGATTAAAGAATTAAAACTGGAGAAAAATGTTATTTTGACCGGATATTATCCCGGAAATATATTTGAAATTATCCCGGTAATAGATATTTTTATGTTAACTTCTCTATGGGAGGGATTGCCAAAAGTATTTCCCATGTCTATGGCGGCAGGAAAACCCATTGTGGCAACTAAAATTGATGGGGCGCTCGAAGTCATTGAAGACGGGGTAACCGGATATCTTGTGGAACCCCGTAATGTTGATTTATTGGCAGAAAAAGTTCTCTTTTTATTGGAAAACAAAGAAAAAGCAAAGGAAATGGGGGAACAAGGAAGAAAAAAAGTTGCTCCCGATTATTCTTTACAAAATATGGTGGAAAAGACCGACAGGCTTTACCAAAGTTTATTATCGACCCTTGGCGCCCAGTAAAATCCGGACAGTTTTTAATAAAATACTTAGATCCAGCGGAATAGACCGGTGTTTGATGTAATAAATATCATATTGTAATTTTTCAAACGTATCCTCTTTGGACGCCCCATAGGGAAAATTGATTTGAGCCCATCCTGTGAGTCCCGGCTTGATTAATAATCGCTCCCGGTAAAAAGGAATATCCTTTTGAAGATGTTCAACAAATTCCGGTCTCTCCGGCGGGGACCCACAAGACTCATTTCTCCACGGAGAACATTATAAATTTGCGGCAATTCATCCAATCGTACCTTCCGGAGTATTCGACCAATTCGGGTAATTCGAGGATCGCGTTCTTGTGCCCATTGAGGTCCATCAATTTCGGCATCCGGTTTCATTGTACGAAACTTAAAAAGACGGTAATTTTGGCCGTCTTTACCCACTCTTTCTTGTGAAAACAAGACCGGCCCCTTGCTTTCCAGTTTAATGACAATCATAATAACAAACATGATAGGAAGAGTTATTATCCCTATGAATATTCCCACAATAATGTCCATGGAACGCTTGAAAACTTCGTACAATTTTTTCTGGTCCTCACTAAAATTTTGTAAAAACCATATATGATCTATGGCGGTCAACGGGACTTTCCCGGTATGGGCTTCATAAAAATGAGAAAAATCAATAAAGCCAATTTTTAATGAAAGACAGGATATAAAGGCTTTAATTAAATCCGGATATCGTAAGGAACTCAAGTTGGTAACGAGAGAATTCACCTTGTACTTATTCAATATTTCCGGTAGTTTTTCAGGTTGGGTAATAATTTCTTTGGGTATATTCTGGGTTGGAGAGAAATCCTTTTCGGAGAAACCCAATAATAAAACTACGCGATATCCCAAGGAATGTCCACTCTTGAGAATGTCCTCAATGAGAGGGTTTTGGTCTCTCGTTACGATAATCCCCAAATTTGTTGAAAATCGGTCGGATGTTAAAACAATGGTATAGATATTCCGCCAACCCAGAAAAAGAGGAAAAAATAACAATGTAAAAAGAAAAAGGATAGTTTGCGGTTTCAATAATACAAACCAATTGCTTAAGAAATAAAAATAGACAATAGAAGCAATAAGATTGATAAATAAAACTCTGACGATTCGGGTGATGAAGACCTCCGGAGTTCCCCAGAAATCATCATAAAGATTGGCAATAAAAAAAGAAATAATCCAGAGAACAAACATTCCCGTAAATGGGCCTATATCTGTTCTCCAGTCGGGATACGTAGGGAAGGAATTGTAACGGAAAATTAGAGTTAGCCATAGACATAAGTATAAAACGATTAAGTCTCCAAGCAGGAGTAATAATTTCCCGACAAATTTGTTTTTCATGTGGTCTTATTGTAATTGAAAGGAAGCCTAAAATACAAGGTTTTAAGCTTTGGTTTGTGATAAAATGTTGAATTACTGTAGAATTAACAGGTGCGAATTTCAATTGAAAAAATAAGACTAATTATTGCCGATATCTTTTTATTAATCGCATCCTTATTGTTCTCTTATCTAATCCGTTACGATTTTTCCCTTACCCAGGATCATATTGACCAATTCCTTCATATTCTCCCTATTTTTGTGCTTTTGGAAATAATATTTTTAGCAGGATTTAGTGTTTATAAAGGAATTTGGCGGTATTCCGGTGCGAGCGATTTGCTTCTCATCATTAAAGCTACCGTATCCTATACCTTTTTACTGGCACTCGGACAGATTCTTTTACGTACTTATCTTGTTTCTCCCCGACTGCAGGAATTGATTCATCCCTTGATTGGCACAATAACCTATGTTGTTTTTATTGGTTTTGATCCCAAACAATTGGAAATTCCTTATGCCATTTTTATCATCAATTTGTTAGGAAGTACCCTTTTTATCGCCGGTGAAAGACTGGGAGCACGGCTCTGGGTTGAATTACGCCGTAAAGAACAATCCCTTTCTATGAAAAGATTATTGATTGTTGGAACAGGTGATGAAAGTGAAGTTACTCTACGGGAACTACGCAGGAATCCCAACTTACCCTATTACCCGGTCGGATTAATAGATGATAATGTTGCCAGAAAAGGTCTGCAAATTCATGGTGTCAAAGTGATTGGAACCGTAGAAGAGATTCCTTCCATTGTAAAAAGAGAAAATGTCGAGGAAATTCTGATAGCTCTTCCGCCTCATTCGGGTTCTCAAATTCGTCGTATTATTTCGTTATGTGACCAATTAAAAGTCCACTTCAGAACTTTTCCATCTATCAGCAATGTCATTGAGGGGAAAATTCCAATCAAGCAGTTTCCGGAAATACATATGGAAGACTTATTGGGCCGGAAGGAAACCAAAATTAATCTAGAAGAAATTTCATCCTATATTTCCCAGCATACAATCCTTGTTACAGGAGCGGGCGGATCCATCGGGTCTGAACTTTGCAGCCAAATTTCCCGATTTAAACCCAAAGAACTGATTTTATTGGGGGCTGGGGAAAACAGTTTGTTTGAGATTTATAATTCTTTGAAATGGGAGTATCCTCCATTGAAGCAATCGTTGGTTCTTGCCAATATTCAGGACCAAAGAAAAATCCAACAGGTTTTTGAAAAATATCGTCCGGATATTGTTTTTCACACTGCCGCCCATAAACATGTTCCCATCATGGAAATGTATCCGGAAGAAGCTATCAAGAATAATATTATTGGGACGAAAAATGTGGTGGATTCCTGCCATGCGATAGGTGTGCTCAAGATGATTAATATATCTACCGACAAAGCGGTAAATCCAACCAGTGTCATGGGAGTCTCCAAACGTATTGCCGAATTATATATACAGGGATTTTCCAAACAAAGTAGTACCCTATTCATCACCGTAAGGTTTGGAAATGTTCTGGGAAGCCGCGGAAGCGTCGCCCCAATTTTCCAAAGACAGATTGCCCGGGGCGGTCCCTTAACCATTACAGACCCTTCTGTCACGCGATATTTCATGACCATTCCGGAGGCGGTCAAGCTGGTGATCCAAACCGGAGCTATGGGACAACAAGGAGATATTTTCGTTCTGGATATGGGTGAACCGATCAATATTTATGAATTCGCAAAACAATTAATTGTACTCTCCGGATATAAACCCCAGGAGGATATTTCGATTGAGTTTATTGGATTGCGTCCGGGTGAAAAACTATACGAGGAATTGCATTTCAAATCCGAGGATGTTACAATCAGTGAACATAGGAGTATTTTTGTAGCCAAACATCAAGATATTGATTTTAAAAAATTAAGTAAGGATATCACAGAACTTGAAGCGATTGCGCGGGAGGGAAATCGGACTGAAATATTCAAGAAATTTAAAGAGATTGTTCCAACCTATCAGCATGAATCCACGTAGACTCGTAACCAAAGGCGTAACTGTATTCCATGAATGAGAATTCTCAAATTGAACTGAAATCTTTTATCGCGGTACTTTGGAAAAGACGTTCTCAAATTATTTTGGGGACGTTGCTTTGCGCCGTGGTAGCGGCGATCATTAGTTTGATTATTCCCAGAAAATATGAGTCTTCAACGACCTTATTGGTTATCCCGCCCAAATTTCAGACAGAATTACAACCCAGCGTACTTTCCACACCCACCTATCAAAGTATTCTGGAAAGTGATGATTTGGTAAATCACATCATCAACTCATTACATCTCCAAGACACCAAGATAGAAAATCTCAAAAAGAATATGAAAACGGAATTGGTGATTGAAGATAAAGGCACTAATCAAAGATCCTACGCCCCGGTTATCAAATTAACAGCACTGGCAAAAACTCCCCAACTAGCCGCATCCATAGCCAGCACCTGGGCCGATTTATTCATAGCGCAGAACGGTCGTTTAACGAATCGGGAGACGGAATTATCCTATGATTTTCTCACCAATCAATTTTCTCTTACCACCACATCTCTGCAGAACGCGGAAGAAGATTTAAGACAATTTCAAGATTCCCATAAATTGGATTTGGTAAAAGACCAATTGTCCGCTTTACAACATAAACTGGATGACTCATCAACAGGATACTTGGTGACATACCGGGATTTAAAGTATGAGTTGGATACCAAAATGGCTGAAATGGTCCAGTTGAAAAAACAGGTTGAAGTCCAGGAATATAAAGGTTCGTGGATTGGATTCGTGGAATCGGATATGACGATGGACGATTTTGCCAAACAAGCCGCGGAAATCGAGAGTCACGTCATGGATACTTCTGTGGTTGCCATTCGCGACGATGTCCTATTAACCAAGAAAAATCTTATTCTGGCACAGGCGCAGTTAAGGGAGTTTCTGGATACGTACAAGATTGAAATCGTGAAGCGCCAATTTACGGACCGAAACCAGGAATTATCGGATGCACAAAATGAATTGGCACGCGATGAAGTACGGCTTGATTCCCTGGTAGCCTCCGTGGCGGCCATTCATACACAACTGGAGTCACAGGATGAATATATTGTTTTGAAGAAATCCATAACGGATCAGGCATTATGGAACCACGTTTTAAATGAGACCAGCGGTCCGGATGACTTGAAAAAATTGCAAGGCCTTAAATTAGAATCACAAGAAGTAAGTCCTGTGTACTTGGGATTAGTCCGGCAGTCGGTGGATTTACAAGTTGAATTAAATACATTGAAACCAAAAATTGAAGGATTAAAAGTAAAAACCGTAGCTATTGACAGCACAGTTCGCAAACTGGATACAGAACTTACGGATGATGAATATCAGAAAGACCGGTTGGAAAGTCAATTGGAGATTGCCAAAAGGAATTATGATTCAAGTGCCAATAGATATTTAACGTTAAAGAACTCGTTACAAACAGCACAATCCCAGGTGGACATTTTACGTTCCAGGGTCAAAGAAACGGAATTGACCATCAAGTCGTTAACCAATGATGTTCAGAGGATGCAATCTGAAGTCTATCAAGGAGAAATGCAATTAAAGCAATTGGATAGAACCGTTTATACTTATAGTTCGACATATGTCATGCTGGCAGATAAACAGGAACAAGCAAAAATCGCCAAAGCGGAACGGCTGGAAGATATTAAAATCGTTGCCAATGCGGTTGTACCTCAAACACCGGTCTGGCCAAAACGTACACTCATTACTTTGTTAGCAGGGTTGCTTGGACTTTTTGCTTCTGTTGGGTGGATTCTACTGCAGGAATATCTTGCAGAACATGATCTTTCATCGCAAACCGCATAAACTATCCTTTCTTTTCAATAACAGCGATTACGTTACCCATACTCTTTTCACAAGAAACACTCATCTCAAATTAATTCAAGTGTCTTATATAGAAAAGTGTTATTGGGAAAAGTGGGGGGTATAAGAGGGATGGAGGCGGCACTCGGATTTGAACCGAGGAATAGAGGTTTTGCAGACCTCCGCCTTAGCCACTTGGCTATGCCGCCGAGAGGAAAATGAACTATTGCATCCTATTGGAAAGAAAAGAATGTGTTTAATAAGAATAAAACAGGAGTTAAAATACTGAACTTAAAGTTTTCTCAGCCTTTAACTCCTGTAAATAATCTTTTTGATATTTATTGAGATGCAGCAGCCGTATCGGTAGAAGGAGCTGGTTGTTCCGGAGCCGCATTTGGAGCTGCCGGAGCAGGTTGCGGACGCCCCGGTGCCGTTTGTTGCCGAGGTGGTGGCGCACCACGAAAATAACCCAGTTTTTGCATCTGTCCGTACATATAGTATAATGCTCCACCAATTAAGATTACTGCAATTATGGCTTTAACAGCCTTATTCATTATTTATTTCCCCCCTCTCGTTGAATATATATGTTCTAACGAAAGCAAAATCACAAAATTAGCATACTACAGTCTATTTTGAAATGCAAGCGATTGTAGACAAATTTCCTACGAACTAGCCGTGCATTTCATGGATTCTTATAATTTTTGCAATAAAGCAACAGTAATTTTCTGTAATGAATCCACTACCATGTCGGCCTCATGAAAATCATGGGTTATGGTATATTTATGCGGGATGGCGATACATTTCATACCAGCAGACTTGGCGGATGTTAGACCATAGGATGTGTCTTCAAAAGCCACGCAGAACGGAGGTGCAATCTGTAACCGACTGGCTGTCAGAAGATAAATTTCAGGATGCGGTTTTCCATGAGTCACTTCATTGCCGGAGGTAATTACATCAAACATGAAGGATAATCCCAATCCTTTCAATACCAAATCAATATCCCAACGTCCTGACCCGGAGGCTACCGCCAACAAGATATGCGCTTTTTTGAGTTCTTTCAACAACCGGCTTAACCCAGTCATTTCTTGAATGGAATCGCGAATCAGGTCTTGATACGCCTGATTTTTCATCTTAGCGAATTCGGGATACTCCACCGGAACAGGGAATTTATTCTTTAAATCCACAAAGTCATCCGATAACCTCCGCCCTATCATCGGGAGAAAATCTTCTTCCGACAGATGGATATCCCATTGTGCCATGACCTGGTTGATAGCTACCATTTGCAAAGGTTCGCTATCAATAATAATTCCATCCATATCAAAGATGGCGGCTTGTATCATAAAATTCCCAGAGAGGTTTGACTTACTGAACTTTTTGGCCGGAATGCAACCCACATTCCTTTTGAACGGGGTCCATTTCCCACCACCACCGGCCAGCGCGCGGGTCTTCTCCTGCTTTCACAGGACGGGTACAGCATTCGCATCCGATACTCGGATACCCCATATCATGTAATTTGTTATAGGGGACACCATTTTTCTTGATATAGTCCATGACCTGATCGTAGGTCCAATCAAGAAGGGGATTAATCTTGAGAATATTCCCATGGTCTTTATCCAATTCGATTTTGTGCATTTGGGTTCGAGTGACCGCCTGGTCCCGGCGTAATCCCGTAACCCAGCCCTTCAACGTGCTTAGCTCCCGGTTCAAAGGTTCAACTTTACGAACACCACAGCACAATTTACGATTTTCAATACTGTGATAGAAGAGATTCATACCATGTTTCCGAACCATTTCTTCTGTCTTTTGGGTATTGGGAAACATCACTTCAATATTAATTTTATATTTCTCTTTAACCTCATCCATCAAGTTATAGGTTTCTTGGTTTAACCGCCCGGTATCCAAACAGAAAATACGGGCTTGGGGATTAATTTTAGCCATCATATCAACGACGGCAACATCTTCTGCAAAACTGCACGCCAAGGCGACACTATCAGGATATTTCCCCAGTACCCATTCCAAGACTTGTTGGGCGGACTTTTTTTCGAACTCCTGAGCCAATTGCTCAACATTTTCAGACAAAGTTACAGCCATTTTAATTTACCTTCCTCTTTCGTGGGATATATAAATTATAGAATAAAGTATCTCTCTTTGCAAAGTGTACCGAAAATCAAAACCTATTGTAATGTGGCTATAGAAGTCGTATAATAAATTTGAGCGAGTAGGTCGTAAAATTTCATTGATTTTATTCAAAGGAAAGGAGGTGCTGATATATTATGAATAGAACTTTAAAAACTGGGAGCTTGGTATTGTCTTTAACGGCAATGATGGTATTTGCGGGATTGGGGATAGCGGACGATATGTCAAATATGCCGGGTATGTCCCATGAAAATAAGACAGTAGCGAAATCCAGTTCAAAAACCTTGACTATCACCGGAGAAGTGGTAGATACCGGATGTTATGTAGGACATGATGCCAAAGGAGAAGACCATGCGGCTTGTGCCAAAATGTGTATTCAAAGCGGCATTCCGGCAGGAATAGTGACATCATCCGGGAAATTATATGTTGTCCTAGGGGAAAATCATAAATCCCCAGCGGATGTGGTAAAAGGATTTGAAGGAAAACAAGTGACGGTTACGGGAAAAGTCGCAGTAAAAGGCGGGAGTAACTTTATTACGGTATCCAAGATAGCGGAAGCGAAAGCAGTGACTACCAAGAAGACGGATTCAGACGATTCTAAAGAAATGAAAAGCGATACGAAGTAAGAAAACGGTTTGGAGTTTAGGGTTTGGCGTTTAGAGTTAAAGTAGACCGTTCCGAGAATATACGGGACGGTTTTTCTTTTTTGATTAAATGGGATATTCTATTGGAATGAAATATTTTGGTAAAGTTATTTTTGTCCTATTGATATCGGGTTGTGTTCGAGGTTTGTTACAGGGGCAAACACTACCCCAATTAATCTCTGAAAACAATCGTCTACAAGGGTTGGAGGGGTTTAAGGATACCGAGACATCACTGCATTTCAAATTGGCGAGTCTTCAAGAGATTAACCGGGACCGCCGGCAATATGGGCTAAAACCAATAATGCTTGATTTGTTTGCATCCCGGATGGCGAATATGCATTGCATGGACATGATAACCCATAATTACGGAGGACATTGGGACAGTCTAGGCCGGAAACCATACCAACAGTATGGGTTGAGCGGGGGAACAGATCATGTTATAGAGAATATTTATATTTTGCAGTTTTTCGAGACGGTGGGTGGTCGAGAAACCATGCAACCTGCAGAAGAGGATAAACTGATGGAATACCTAAAAAAAGCAGAGAATGGATTTATGTCGGAACAACCTCCCCATGATGGTCATCGGCAACAAATTTTAAGTCCCATTCATACGCATGTGGGTATCGGATATGCGATGGGGCAGTCAGGGTTTCGGTATACCCAAGAATTTCTTGACCGGTATGTAAGTATGGACCCCATCAAGAAGTATGTAATGCAGGGGGACGAAATCGAATTAAGCGGCACTGTTTTAAATCCTATTTTTGGTGAATATGGTGCCATGGTTTATTATGAGCCGCCGGTCAAACCGTTGCCTTCCCTGACAAAGCAACCCGATAGGTATCCCGATTTTGGGCAGGAAACATATTTAAAAATCCCTTCCTGGCAAACAAGATATGATATTCAATCCCAGCGTTTTTCCATTCCGATTTCTTTTGAAAATGCGAAACCGGGGTTGTATTATGTCATTATTTACGTTCGTTCCAATCCGGAGACAATTCCCTATCACATGATGGGAAATATTGAATGGCACACAAAAAACGCCATTCCCGCGACCAGTATTGTCATTGATGTACATTGAGTTCACTTGCCTTTCCAGCTTGTCTCGCGATAAAATAGATTGTTACCAAATCCCCAAAGAGCGGGGAAATCTATATATTTAGAGGAAACATATATGGCGACCACAAAAACGCAAAGACCTACCGCGGTGAAAGAGTCCGCGGAAAAGAAAACCACCCGAACCGGCGGCGAGATTCTAATTGAAGCGTTATTGCGGGAAAATGTAGAGGTCGTCTTTGGAATTCCGGGTGGAGCATTTTTACCAACCTATGATGCCTTGCCGAAATATAGTAAATTATTACGCCATGTGCTTGTAGCGCATGAACAGGGTGGAGCACACGCGGCGGAAGGCTATGCCCGAGCCAGCGGGAAAGTGGGTGTTTGTTTTGCAACATCCGGCCCAGGCGGTACCAATTTGGTGACCGGGATTGCGGATGCGAAGATGGATTCCACTCCACTTGTGGCCGTGACGGCACAGGTTGGGTCGAAACTAATCGGGTCTGATGCCTTCCAGGAAACCGATATAGTGGGTGTGACCCGTTCGATTACAAAGCATAATTATCTTGTGAAAGATACGCATGACCTTACCCGCGTGATAAAAGAAGCGTTTTATCTGGCGGGGACGGGGAGACCGGGACCGGTGTTGGTGGATATTCCAAAAGATATTCAGCAAATCGAGATTGTGCCGGAATTTCCTGAGAAAGTGTCCATGCGGGGTTATAATCCCGATGTGAAAGTGGATTTCAGCCAGATTGAACGGGCGGCGGAGGCCATTAAACATGCTAAAAGGCCTTGTATTTACGCGGGCGGTGGCGTGATTACCAGTAATGCTTCGGAAGAATTAACCAAATTTGTACGAAAGACAAAAATTCCTATTACCACGACGTTGATGGGAATCGGTGTGTTTCCAGAAAATGATCCCTTGTCTCTTAAATTCCCCGGAATGCACGGTTCGATTTATGCGACCTACGCCATGAATGAAGCGGATGTATTGATTGCTATTGGTGCAAGGTTTGATGACCGTGTGACGGGAAAACTGTCGGAATTCGTGCAGGGAGCGACGATTATTCATATTGATATTGACGCCTCGGAAATCAACAAGAACAAACCGGCGGATATTCCCATTCAAGGGGATGTGAAAGACGCCTTGCACGCGTTGATGTCTATTATTGAACCGGGCGATTATAAAGCATGGCATGAACAAATCGCCAAATGGAAAAGGGATTTCCCGTTCTATTACACCCAGAGAGAAGGCATTATCACGCCGCAATGGGTGATTGAAAAATTATATGAAGTGACGGAAGGAAAAGCGATTTTGACGACCGGCGTGGGACAGCATCAAATGTGGGCGGCGCAATTTTATACCTTTACCAAACCGCGTACATATGTCTCCTCATTGGGATTAGCGACGATGGGTTATGGATTGCCTGCGGCCATTGGCGCGCAATTGGCGAAACCAAATGATTTGGTGATTGACGTTGACGGAGACGGGTCGTTCCTGATGACGTGCCATGAATTATGTACGATTGGCCGGGAAGCTTTGCCTGTTAAAGTGTTACTGTTAAATAATCATCATCTTGGAATGGTGCGGCAATGGCAGGATGATTTCTACGCGCAAAACTATTCTTCCGTGTTTCTCGGAAAAGCAACGGAACACGATTATCCAAACTTTGCCGGTGTGGCGGAAGCATTCGGTATTCCCAGTAAACGAATTCGCAAACCGGAGGAAGTGCAAAAAGCGTTGGAAGAAATGGTGGAATTCAAGGGCCCGTATGTGTTGGAAGTGTGTGTGGACCCGAAACAAAAAGTGTTGCCGATTGTTCCGCCGGGCGGGTCATGGAAAGATGTGATTTATAAACAAGACGATTTGGATGCCAAGGGGAAACATTAACAGTTGAAAAAATATGGCGACTATAATATCTGAAAAACAAATCAAACTCAATAATAATAAAGCGCTCAAAGAATGGGCGGTGATTGTCAAAATGTTGACCGAGGGCAAACAAATCTTGGTTGCTCGTAAGGGTGGGATTGTGGAAGTGGATAACCGCTTTGAAGTGCAGGAGAAGGAATTCTTTCTTTACCCGACATTTGAACATCAACAGATTGATGCTATTCTTCCCCAATATCAACCTGATTTAATGGATACGATGAATGAAAAACCGTCTGACCGGCGATTGAGTTTACCCGGTTATGCGGTCGTCGAAGATATTTATAAAATCCATGATTTGACGAAATTGGAAGCATTGCAGGATTATTATATCTGGACACATGATTCCATTGCCATGCGGTTTAATTGGAACAAAGACAGAATACTATATCTTTTGACTCTTCGTGTCTATAAACTTCCCCAAATACATACTCTGCCGTGGAATGATAGCTACTCCGGTTGCACTTCCTGGGTCACGCTTGCCGAAGAACTTTCTACAACCGGTGCCAAGCCGGTTCTGTCAGATGAGGAATTTGGTAAACAGGCTGAAAAAATCCGCTGTACACTAGCCTAAGTTTAGTCAACTTTCCCCTATCAGAATTAGCGGGTATCCAATTGGCGATAGATTTCTCTTTGTGTAAAATTATGGAGAATTTCCTATTACATGATCTTCCTCCTGTGACAGCTTTATATTTCTCATAAGCAAAACGTAAAACGTGCTCCTTCGGTTAACCATTTTGGGAGATATTTCTGACCCGAAGAACCTGTTTGATTACAGAGGGATACCTAGGAGAGTCTTACCCTCTTGGGTATCCCTCCCCATATCTTCCCTATAAAATCTGGAATTATCGCCTTCTCTTTTAAAACCTTCAGAAACCTCTCAAAATTGACGTAGAAACAACGAACCCACCTAAAAGAATCTTAAATCAGGTCCCGAACCAAATCCTCACTCTTTTTCAATGGGAGACAATACGGAGATAATACGGAGAAAATAGGGAGATAACTCAGACCCAATTTTGAGACATTTTAAGCCCCTTAAATCGCATTTCTAGCTATGCCAAAATGGCACACCCCAACTTATCTTCCTCAACCCCGATCAAGGATCCAGTTTTATACCCTATTTAAAGTAAAGTGCTAGATAATCGTTTGTTCAACATAACAGAAATAGTGCTGGGACATTCCGAATTCACCCAGGATCGCCTTAATTTTGGTAAGAGCCCAAGGATATAACGCTTCGGTCGTAGAAGTGACTCTGAATGCCAGCGATGCCGCCAATGCGGGATTCAGTTATCAACCTTCATTGTACGAGCAAGCCACTGCGAACAATGCAATCACCCTGAACAATGCTGCCTCCAAATACCAATTAGGCGTCACCTATTATACCAGCTATACTCAAAGTTCCAATACCGATGACCAATGGAATAATCTGAGAGCGGCAATGCAGGTCTTGCAGAATGTGGTCACGAATTATGCCACGGACACCATTACTCCTCTGGCACAATTACAGTTGGCCTATTGCCTGAATGCGTTGCAACCTTTTAGCATCAATTCGACACAGACCTTGAATGATACGGTCACCGGGTTCCAAACCGCCGTTACCCTGCTTGCCAACAGCGGGAATACGACTCTCCTCGCTCAAACCCAATTGCAATTGGCAGGTTGTATGATGCAACAAGCCTTGCTGAATGAAATTACTTATGATTCTGTACGCAGTGCGCTGGCGATGGTGGGTAATACTTATCCCACAACCGATTCCGGGATATTGGCACAGACTCAATTAATGATTGGAGAGACTTATTATTACCAAAAGAATTATACCCAAGCCAGTACCGTGTTCAATAACTTATTAAATCAATACCCCGTCAGTTCGGTGAACTGTGCCTATGCCCAATATTGGCAGAACCAGATGTTGTCGGATCAGAAGAATTATGCCGCGGCATTACAAGGGTATACTGCAATTCTCAATACTTATCAAAACCAAACAGCGGATATGTATCCCATGATTCTGCGCTCGACTCTATTCGGTCAGGCATGGTGTTTGAGAAAGTTGGGTCAGAATTCCACAGCGCAACAAGTCGCTACCCAATTGATGGCGCAATATCCTTATACGCAGGAAGCCCAAGCCGCACGGATTATTTTCTGGCAATGCTATGCCCTTCCGTGGGACCAACCCATGATGGTGGCCGGTCAACCCGTCTATCTAGATGGAACCGTTGCCACTAGTCCCGGAACGGATTCAGATGGTCTGTCCCCATAGGGAGAAACCTGTGAAATCTATGAAATCCGTGATATCAGTATATAAATTAATTGACGAAACCATGAAAATGGAGGAAACTTTATGAAACGATATATCTTGCAATGGAAATGGATTGCAGCGATTATGCTGAGTTTAAGTTTATTTATAAACGCACACCAAGGAGCACAAGCCACACCGCCACTTAATGCTTGGACGGTGTATTTGGATGACTTTTCAGATTATACGGCTTTGTATAGCTCTTCCACGATAGGCTGTCCCTTGCTCCCTTTTTGTTTAAGCAGCAATGCGACCAACAGTACAATTTTCTTAACCCATAATACGGATACAGCTGTGTATCCTTCCATCAATACCTGTCTGGTAGTGGCTTCCTATGGTACGACTCAGGAAGTGTTATATTACCATGTGACCCGTTTGGCGAATTACAGTTTACAATATTACACTCGCGTCCCTACCCCCGGCAACATATCGGGAGCGCTCGTGCGGTTCAATATAGATACCGCGGGGAAGGAATACGGCTATGCGTTGAACATTTGCGCCTCCACCTCCGGCGGGATTAACAACGGGAAAGTGAAGTTGTATGAAATCGTCGCCAGCAATTACTCCAACCTGACTTCGGTCAACTTTACGATTACCACCTCTTTATCCAATATGACCGCGATTAATCCCTTTGAATGGTTCTATGTGCATTATGACATTTCGGGAAATAACATTCAAGTCTATCTCAGTACCGCCACTACCCCGATTATCAATATGACCGTAGACACCACTTCCACCATCCCCATTGGAGGAGTAGGATTTCGTGCTAATTACGATGCCGCCTACTTTTACTATGAACGCTTGGATGTGCAGGTGCAGGGACAATGGGAGATTTTGTATTGGCAGGTAAATGGATCGAGTTATACCAATAATGAGGCGTATGTAAATCCGACTACGGTTGGCGATGATACCGGGACTATAATCATGGCAGATAGTACTGTTAGTGCTTTGACTTCGTCTACACCGTGGGTGTCCAGTTATACAATTATATATGGAATACCCACACCTTTTGGAGACCACATCGTGTACGAACTTTCCACTCCCATAACGGCCCCGACCTACGGATCATCAGCTTTTGCTATGAGCAGTTGTGATGGGAGTAATATGCATCTGATATGGGATGCTATCACCACAGGAAGTGCGCCCAATACTTGGAATGTATTTCAGGAATTGGAGTCTATTGGGGTGGATAATTATGCGTATATGTCGCAATCCACCAGTATTGGACGATTAACCCTGCCGGACTCAGGATACGGGATTTATTCACCGATAATGACCGTCAACCAACCGGTATACGACGCGCCTCCTTTTTCGGGACCTATTGTTTCCCCGGATGGCAGTTTTATCAATCATATGCACTACCAATATACTTCCAATGGAACGAGCTTGGATACGATTAACGAATTAGGAACCGGCATCTGGATGGATGTCTACGATGAATGGTTGATGAACGGTTTAGGTCAGCATGATTATTCCTGGGCAAGCTGCAATTTAACCTATGTACAGGATGGTTTTGCCTGGTCTGCCGCTGGGGCAGAGATCAACCCTCAAATGTGGGAATGGGGCATGGAGAAATGTTACTGGGAGCAATACGGTCCCTTTGCGGATGCACCGAATAATCTTTCACCGGCTCCGATAACATCTTGTAATTTTCGTAATGGAACCTATTCTCAGTTCACGAATTTTGTAGATAGCAATGGACAAGGTTATCCCGGCTATTGGGCATGGCCTGTACCGGACCCTCGTTGGGCGGGAAATAGCCCCAATCAGCTTATAGCAAATTACGAAGATGTTACCTCGGGTAGTACGCTAAGCGGTATTCACTACATCAGTAAACAACCCAAGAGTTCAAGTAACCCATTTGTTGGAAATGTCCTTTACCCAAGCCTTACAAGAAATGATAGTGGTTGGGGTGCATTTTGGGGTATGTGGTGGAATATGCCGGAGTAAAAGAAGAATATCCTTTTGTAGGGGTTCAACCTGTTGAACCCCTACTTAATAAAAACTTATGAAAATAATAATTAAAATCCTCTTTATTATTACCCTCTTGGGCACGCAATGGGTTTGTGCCCAAGAGGGTACTTTAAGATGGAAATATAATACTGGCGGCTCTATTATAAATGACCCTGCTATCGGTAATGATAGCAGTATTTATTTCATAAACGAAAATTTTTATGCATTATATCCCAATGGGACTATGAATTGGTCAATGATAACTCCTGACAATGTTTTTATGACAACTCCTGTTGTAGCACCCGACGGCACAATTTATGAAAATGTTGATTATAGTCTGGCTGCCTTTAACCCCAATGGAACTGTAAAATGGTCTACCTCGGTTTATTCATATTCAGAAGAACTCGGAGATCAAATAGCTTTGGGAGCGGATGGTACAATCTATATGAGTGGTTTGGATACAACCTTACGTGCGTTTGATTCATCAGGAAATCAAAAATGGAAAATAAACTTATTAATAGAAAACATTGGTCTTGCTGTAACTCGTAGTAATGGAACTATTTACGTAGCCTCAAATTCTTATGACACAGATTTTCTTTATGCAATAAATCCGAATGGAACAATAGCGTGGAAAGTTGGTTCTTTTTATCCATTTGGATATGGAATATCATTAGACAAACGAGGAAATATCTATATTGGAAGTTGGGATGGAAATCTTTACTGTTTTACTCCTTGGGGAACTCTAAAATGGAAATATCTAACAGGTGGAGATGTGATTGCAGATCCTGTTTTTGGGGCTGATGGTACAATCTATTTCGGATCGGAAGATAGCTACTTGTATGCTCTAAACTCAGAATGGTACGTTTAAATGGAGATATCAAACAGGTTCAGGAATTGAGGACTCCCCAGCAGTTGGAAATGATGGCGTTATTTATTTTGGAAGTTATGATGACTATGTCTATGCCTTAAATCCGAATGGAACCTTACGCTGGAGATATGATCTTGGAGATGCCATTGCTTCCAGTCCTGCCATTGGTTCTGATGGTACATTGTATATTGGTTGCTGGAATGGATATTTCTATGCACTTTATTGTAGCAGCACAGGCTTAGCTAACTCCCCCTGGTCCAAAGCTAGACATGATAACCAAAATACCGGATTAAGTGGTCCTTTACCTACCTCCACGCCCTTGTTTCCTGATGAGCTATCCCCATGAATGCCTTGGATGAATTTTCAGATTATACGGCTTTGTATCCTTATACCACGACAACCTGTCCCTTGCTTCCTTTCTGTCTCAGTAGCAATGCGACTAACAGTACGGTTTTCTTAACCAAGAACACGGATACGACGGTGTATTCTTCGATTACAACCTGTCTGGTGATGGCGTCCTATTCCACCACAAAGGAAGTGTTATATTACCATTCGACTCGTCTGGCGAATTATAGTTTTCAATATTTCACACGGGTTCCCACGCCAGGCAATATATCGGAAAGCTTGGTGCGGTTTAGTCTGGATACCAGTGGGAAGGAATACGGTTATTCCCTAGTAATCGGAGCCAATTCTTCTAGTACCGGCTTGGTCAAATTGAGTGAAATTGTGGGAGGTACCTATACCAAAATTACCTCCACCAACTTTACTGTGGTCACTACCGTATCCACTATGACCTCCATTAATCCCTTTGAATGGTTCTATGTTCATTTTGACATCTCAGGGAATAATATTCAGGTCTATCTCAGTACCGCCACTACCCCGATTATCAATATGACCGTAGACACCACTTCTACTATCCCCATTGGAGGAGTAGGATTTCGTGCCAATAACGATGCCGCCTACTTTTACTATGAACGCTTGGATGTGCAGGTGCAGGGACAATGGGAGATTTTGTATTGGCAGGTAAATGGATCGAGTTATACCAATAATGAGGCGTATGTAAATCCGACTACGGTTGGCGATGATACCGGGACTATAATCATGGCAGATAGTACTGTTAGTGCGTTGACCTCAACTACACCTTGGGTGACCAATTATTCAATCTATGGCGGATATGGTATTCCCACACCTTTTGGAGACCACATCGTGTACGCACTTTCCACTCCTACAACTGCTCCAACTTATGGGTCAACAGCCTTTGCCATGAGTAGTTGTGATGGGAGTAATATGCATCTGATATGGGATGCCATCACGACAGGGAGTTCAACCTGCTATAACGACGCATACTTTCAAGAATTGGAGTCTATTGGAGTGGATGGATTTGCGTATATGTCGCAATCCACCAGTATTGGACGATTAACCCTGCCGGACTCAGGATACGGGATTTATTCACCGATAATGACCGTCAACCAACCGGTATACGACGCGCCACCTTTTTCGGGACCAATTGTTTCCCCGGACGGGAGTTATATCAATCATATGCATTACCAATATACTTCCAACGGAACCAGCTTGGATACGATTAACGAATTAGGAACCGGTATCTGGATGGATGTCTACGATGAATGGTTGATGAACGGTTTAGGACAGCATGATTATTCCTGGGCAAGCTGCAATTTAACCTATGTCCAAAATGGTTTTGGTTGGTCTGCTGCTGGTGCAGAGATCAACCCTCAAATGTGGGAATGGGGCATGGAAAAATGTTACTGGGAACAATATGGTCCTTATGCGGGAGCACCGAATACTCTTTCACCGACTCCGATAACATCTTGTAATTTTCGTAATGGAACTTATTCTCAGTTCACGAATTTGATAGATTTAAAGGAAATAATTTATTCCGGATATTGGGCATGGCCTGTACCGGACCCTCGCTGGACGGGAAATAGCCCCTAATCAGCTTTTAGCGAATTACGAAGATACAACTACTGAAGTTGGGACTCTTTACTTCATCAGTAAACAACCTAATAGTCCAAGTAACCCTTTTGTTGGAAAAGTTAATCCAACATACCTTACAAGAAATGATAGCTACTGGGGTGCATTTAATGGATTGTGGTGGAATAAACCAGATTAAGAAAGGAACATCTTATTAGTAGGGGTTCAAGTTGTTGAACCCCTACTTAATAAAAAATTTATGAAAATAATAATCAAAATCCTCTTTATCATGACCCTCTTGGGTACGCAATGATTTATGCCAGGAGGCTCTTTGAAATGGAAATATTTATCAGATGGAGGTATATTATAAGTGCCCTGCATAGGTATGATAGCAGTATTTATTTTCGAGAGATGATTTTTACGCATTATATCCCAATGGACGAAGGTCAAACACTCTGACGCTGTTTTTTAACGTCTCCAGTTGAAGCTCCAGATAGCACAAATTATATCAATGACAGTAATACTCTGTCAGCCGATACCCAAGGAACTAAAATGGGAGACAAAAGACAGGGAGACAGGCTGTGGGGGCGGATGGTACAAAGGGGCGAACGCCCGGCGGAAAAGGAACAGAAGGACAAAAAAGAAGAAACAGGACACGGAAAAGAAGGACAAGACCAACAACACAGAGCAAACCAGGACAAGCGGAAGGGGCACAGGAAGGAATGGGACGGAAACAAAGGAGCGAGGGACAGACCCGGGGACCTCACGACAAACAGGTGGAGAAGTGATGCTTATCCCATTGATGGTGCCGATGGGCATATATTTCGTACAAGGCTGGGATTTATATGTTGAAATGACGGAACTTATAAGTGGAAGTATTTAACAGGTTTGAAATCCCATTATCTCCCCGGATGGAAGTTTCTTGAATCATTTGAGCACTCGCATGTCCGGACAAAATCCTGTCCAAGTCCCGCGCGGGAATCAAGGGGATTATGTTACCGTGTATGACGAATGGTTAATGAGTCCCCTTGCCCAAAATGACCACTTATACGCCCAAAGTCCTTTCAATGTAAATAATGGAGTCTTTATCGGATATGGACTTTTAACGATCTCCACTACCCCCCTTTCAATTTATTCAACCAACTGGTGCGGTTTTCAAACATGTCCCCAACAATGGGACTGGGGGATGCAAAAAATGTGGATTGCAGGGTTTGGTCCTTATGATGGATCACCTTGGAACTATTCTCCTACATCCCTCTGGGGTTGGGATATGCGTAATGGAAACTATTCCCAATTCACCATTATGATGGATATAAACCCTCCATATACTTCATATCTTGGTGACTGGGACTGGCCGGCACCTGACCCGCGATGGGATACCACCTATAATGACCAAGTCTTGATGACCTATGGCGATCCTGGTTATCAAGGTCACATTTATTTTGTTAAAAAGACATCCAGAGATGGATTCCCTTTTGAAGGACAAGTGGTACATGAAATTACTGGTCCTACAGGAAGTCAAAGCGGGGCGTCCAATGGATTATGGTGGAATAAACCTTCAGATTAACATATGAAGTTGTTAAATAAAATATTATTTGTTATTCTTCTCTCTTGGGCACAGATTCTCTGTGCCCAAGAGGGCACTTTAAAGTGGAAATACAATTTGGGAGATTATTTTATAAATTCTCCAGCCATTGGTCAAAATAGTACGATTTATATCTCTCCTTACAGTTATGTCAAGTTCATTGCCTTTTATCCGAATAGCGCGATTCAATGGATGATTGATACAACAGGAGCATATTTTAATACCTCTCCTATGGTGGGATCCAATGGAACCATTTATACCAACTTCGGGCGAGCTATACAAGCTTTTAATCCTGATGGAACTTTACAATGGTCCACCACGGTGTATATTGATCTTGATAATGGATATACCTTTGGATTAGAACCTGATGGAACTCTTTATCTAGCCGGGGATGGTGGTCTACGCGCATTTACTCCACAAGGAGTGCAGAAATGGGAGTATATGATTAATGATAGAGCAATTAAAATTGCAGTGAATCGAAGAGATGGAATGATATATACATTATCCAATACGACTTCTAATGCTTTTTTTGCTCTTTATCCTAGTGGGACACTGAATTGGAAAATAACTACAACTGCCCTTCTTTTTATAGGGGGTATTGCACTGGATGCTCAGGGGATGATTTATGTTGGAGCTAGTGATAGTAAACTTTACTGTTTTTACCCCAACGGAACTAATTAAATGGACATATCCAACTTTAAGTGGATGGATAGTATCTTCTCCAGTATTTGGTGAAGATGGAACTATCTATTTTGGTTCAGAGGATGGTAATCTTTATGCTTTGTACCCTTCTGGAACACTAAAATGGAAATATCAAACAGATAATCTAATAGATGGTTCTCCTGCGATCGGTAATGATGGAGTGATTTATTTTGGAAGTTATGATGGATATATTTATGCCTTAAATCCTAATGGGACATTGCGCTGGAGATATCAAACAGGATATACAGTTGGTTCCTGTCCTGCTATTGGCTCTGATGGTACACTTTATATTGGTTCTTGGGATGATAACTTTTATGCCCTTCATTGCAGTAGTACCGGCTTAGCCAATTCTGCATGGCCCCGAGGAGGGCATGATAATCAGAATACTAATTTAAGCAGTCTTCCTCCAACCTCCGCACCCTTGTTTTCTGATGAGTTATTTCCATGATCTCCCCGGATGGAAGTTTCTTGAACCATTTCCATACCCGTATGTCCGGACAAAATCCTGTCCAAGTCCCGCGCGGGAATCAAGGGGATTATGTTACCGTGTATGACGAATGGTTAATGAGTCCCCTTGCCCAAAATGACCATTTATACGCCCAAAGTCCTTTCAATGAAAATAATGGAGTCTTTATCGGATATGGACTTTTAACGATCTCCACTACCCCCCTTTCAATTTATTCAACCAACTGGTGTGGTTTTCAAACATGTCCCCAACAATGGGACTGGGGGATGCAAAAAATGTGGATAGCTGGGTTTGGTCCTTATGATGGTTCACCTTGGAACTATTCTCCCACTTGGAAGTTTCTTGAATCATTTGAGCACTCGCATGTCCGGACAAAATCCTGTCCAAGTCCCGCGCGGGAATCAAGGGGATTATGTTACCGTGTATGACGAATGGTTAATGAGTCCCCTTGCCCAAAATGACCACTTATACGCCCAAAGTCCTTTCAATGTAAATAATGGAGTCTTTATCGGATATGGACTTTTAACGATCTCCACTACCCCCCTTTCAATTTATTCAACCAACTGGTGCGGTTTTCAAACATGTCCCCAACAATGGGACTGGGGGATGCAAAAAATGTGGATTGCAGGGTTTGGTCCTTATGATGGATCACCTTGGAACTATTCTCCTACATCCCTCTGGGGTTGGGATATGCGTAATGGAAACTATTCCCAATTCACCATTATGATGGATATAAACCCTCCATATACTTCATATCTTGGTGACTGGGACTGGCCGGCACCTGACCCGCGATGGGATACCACCTATAATGACCAAGTCTTGATGACCTATGGCGATCCTGGTTATCAAGGTCACATTTATTTTGTTAAAAAGACATCCAGAGATGGATTCCCTTTTGAAGGACAAGTGGTACATGAAATTACTGGTCCTACAGGAAGTCAAAGCGGGGCGTCCAATGGATTATGGTGGAATAAACCTTCAGATTAACATATGAAGTTGTTAAATAAAATATTATTTGTTATTCTTCTCTCTTGGGCACAGATTCTCTGTGCCCAAGAGGGCACTTTAAAGTGGAAATACAATTTGGGAGATTATTTTATAAATTCTCCAGCCATTGGTCAAAATAGTACGATTTATATCTCTCCTTACAGTTATGTCAAGTTTATTGCGTTTTATCCGAATAGCACTATTCAATGGATGATTGATACTTCAGGAAGTTATTATGAGACCTCCCCGATGGTGGGTCCTGATGGTACCATATATCTAAACTTCGGACCTTCTATGCAAGCTTATAATCCCAACGGGACTTTACAATGGTCTACAACAATATATTATTCTTTGAACTTCATTTACGGCAATACCTTCGGACTAGGACCTGATGGAACTCTTTATCTAGCCGGGGATGGTGGTCTATGCGCATTTACTCCACAAGGAGTGCAGAAATGGGAATATAAAATCAGTGATTTGGCTGGCGGTGTTGCAGTAAATCATAGAGATGGAATGATTTATACAGTTTCCAATATCACTTCTTTTTATGCCATTTATCCTAATGGAACCTTAGCTTGGACAATAAGTACAACGGTAGGGTATGACAGAATCAGTTTAGACAGTCAAGGGAATATTTATGTGGGGAGTGGAAATAACCTTTATTGCTTGAATCCCAATGGGTCTATTCAATGGAATTTTCTAACAAACGGTGAAGTATCTTCTCAGGCTGTTTTTGGGGAAGATGGTGCAATTTATTTTGGTTCAGCGGACGGTTATCTTTATGCCTTGAATCCTAATGGTATGTTGAAATGGCGGTATCTTACAGGAGGACCTATCTATGGAGGTCGCGCAATAGGAAATGATGGGGTCATCTATTTTGGAAGTTACGATGGGTATATCTATGCCTTAAATCCTGATGGGACTTTACGCTGGAGATATCAAACAGGATATACAGTTGGTTCTTGCCCGGCGATAGGCTCTGATGGAACACTTTATATCGGGAGTTGGGATAATAACTTTTATGCGCTCTATTGCAGTAGTACCGGACTCGCCAATTCCCCCTGGCCCCGTGGAGGGCATGATAATCAGAATACTAATTTAAGCAGTCTTCCTCCAACCTCCGCACCCTTGTTTCCTGATGAGCTATATCCATGAATTTGAGTAATTCTATTTATTGGGATTGTCCATCACCTGACCCACGTTGGGCTTATCCCAACCAATTTATGGCGAGTTATATGAGTAATGAATCCACAGGAATAACTGGTTACTGGCATAACTCCATTTACTGGATTGATAAAAGTACGCAGAAGGTCAACCAAAATAAAATTACAGGTGAAATTGGAGACAATGGAGACCCGTGGGGTGCGGTGTTCTGGAATAAACCGGATTAGACTATGAAAATATTTTTCAAGATAAGTTTGTTTGTGTACTTTGTTTTAAGTTCCTTCCTGTGCCATGCACAGGAAGGAACCCTACGATGGAAATTCAACACTCAATATAGTGACGAGCTTCGGGAAGATGTATGCCTTGGATATGATGGAAGCATTTACACGCCTCCACCTGGATTTTATGCCTTAAATCCTGATGGTACGATTCAATGGAGTACCAGTTATTTTGATGTAGCACCTGTTGTAGGTACGGATAGTACTATTTATATTACTAATACAAGTTTAAAAGCATATAAGCCAAATGGAATATTGAAATGGTCAACCCCGGTTTATAGTTCTGTTTTTGATGCCGCTGTTGGAATTGCCTTGGGTCCAGATGGTACCATTTATCTAGGTGGAGGAGATACCACTCTTCGTGCTTTTGATACTCAAGGAAATCCTAAATGGACAATAAAATTACAAGCAATTACTGTTGCAGTCGCAGTAAATCAAAAGTACGGGACAATTTACGCAAGTTCCTATTTTACTACCGGTTCTTTATATGCTATTAATCCTAATAGTACGATTGCCTGGCAGATTAATACAGATAATCCCTTTGGAAATAATATAGCTATTGATGATAACGGTATGATCTACGCTGGAAATATTAATGGAAATCTTTACTGCATCTATCCCAATGGAATTGTGAAATGGACTTATGCAACAGGAGGAGAAGTTGTCGTGTGTCCCGTCACTGGAATAGACGGAACGATTTATGTGGGTTCTTTTGATAATTATTTTTATGCGATTAATCCTGATGGTACTCTCAAATGGACCTATTTAACTGGTGGTATTATTGATGCCGCAGCAACGGTTGGCAATGACGGCATCATTTATTTTGGCAGTTATGACGGATATACCTATGCATTGAATCCAGATGGCACCTTGCGTTGGAAATATCAAGCGAGTTATACATCCTCATGTCCATGCATAGGCACTGATGGGACTTTATATATCGGTTGCGAAGACGGTTACCTCTATGCCATCCATTGCAGTAGTACCGGACTAGCCAATTCCACCTGGCCCAGAGCTGGTCATGATAACCAAAATACAAACTTAAGCGGTCCTCAATTTACCTCCACCCCTTTATTTCCTGATGAGTTATTGCCATGATAATGAGTAATTCTACCTATTGGGCATGGCCTATTCCAGATCCGCGTTGGGATAGTACCCACCCCAATGAATTTATCGCCACCTATTCAGACGCCAGTACCCCTGAGCTAATGTATCGGCTGAGACAGTCTGATGGCAAAGTCTTAAATGTAATTACTGGTTTGGATGTGGGGACTCAAGTTAGCGGAGGTGTTGGGGTCTGGTGGAATAAACCGGATTAAATCATGAATCAAAAAATCGTTAAATGTTTATTTTGGATAATTCTCTCTTGGGTACAAATTTCCAGTGCCCAAGAGGGTACTTTAAAATGGAAATATTCTGCTGGTGAGCATGTATCCAATAACCCTGTTATCGGCATTGATAGTAGTATCTATTTCAATACAGATGTTGCTTTAAACGCTCTCCATCCAAATAGCACCTTGTATTGGGCTTACTATGATTCAGGAGTTTTTAATACTAATCCTGTAGTTTCCCTGGACGGAACAGTTTATATGAACCACGGACTCAATCTTGTTGCTTATAATCCCGATAGTACCGTAAAATGGTCAAATAGTGTTTATACTTATACAGAGTTTGATGGAAGTAATATTGCTTTAGGACCGGATGGAACAATCTATCTGGCGGGGGATGACGCCACTCTTCGTGCTTTTGATACTCAAGGAAATCAACAATGGGAAATTACACTTTATGAATATGTTGGTGTAGGGGCTATAAACAGCCATAATGGGACTATTTATGTAACTACTTACTCTTTTACTACCGCGGCATTGTATGCAATCAATCCTAACGGTTCCATTGCATGGAAAATAGATTCTTATATGACATTTAATGCGATCAGCCTTGATTATCTTGGAAATATATATGTTGGTAGTGGTGATAAAAAACTTTATTGTTTTTATCCTGATAGTTCTCTTAAATGGTTTTACCAAACTAATGGGCAAGTTGATAATTATCCAGTATTTGGTGAGGATGGAACAATATATTTGGGGTCGGAGGATGGGAACTTATATGCTTTAAATCCCGACGGGACATTAAAATGGAAATATTTAACAGGTGGATTAATTGCGGGATCTCCCACTGTCGGGAATGATAGCGTAATTTATTTTGGGAGTTATGATGATTATATTTATGCCCTGAATCCTGATGGGACATTACGCTGGAAATATCAGACAGGTGATGTAATCTCTTCCAGTCCGGCTATTGGGTCGGATGGGACATTGTATATCGGGTCTTGGGATCAAAATCTTTATGCCTTGTATTGTAGTAGTACAGGCTTAGCCAATTCCCCTTGGCC